>CAVTXO010000001.1:0-502479 GCA_963738695.1 uncultured Actinomycetota bacterium
AAGATTCCTGGCTAACCACGGATGCGATCCACCGGCGATCAGCACCCGGATGCGAGAACCCGCCGCGGAACCGGTGCGCGATCGCGCATCCAGTTCGATGCTGACGGTACCGCAATCGGCTGTGCCACGGTGGTATCCACCCGGGAGAGGATGCCGTCGGCGCGGTCCTCGTTGCTTGCGGGCGTCAGTATCAGACGGAACCAGTGTCGGCGCTTGCTCGTTGAAACGCTGAGTTCGTCGATGTGACAGAGAACAGTGCTGTGGAGTTGACCCGTGATCGCGCGGGCCAGTGATGGCGGGCACGTCATCGCGAGATCTTGAGCCGAATGGCTCGGGAAACCAGTCACCGACGGATAGCCTGCCGCGGATAACGAATCTGGAGCGCACAGAGCGCGACGACTCTACAGCGATTAGGGCACGCAAGGCCTGTAATCGTGCACGACCGAGACCGCTGTTGTGGAGAAGCCTGGCCGAGGAAGAAGACCACGGCCACCATCGCGGCCACGCGCGCTAAGAGCACTCCTACGTAGACACCCCGGCCCAAGGGCGGGGGGTGTTTCGTTTACATTGCAGCGCAACTACATTGACCGCGTGACCAACAACGACCCGATCAGCGACGCGGAACTCGACGAAATGCAACGGCGCGCCGACGCTGCGGTCGAAGGACCGTGGCACGCGTTCGTCGAAGGTCCCGATGACGCCGGATCGAGCTGCATCTTCGTTCGTGACATGGACGACGAGTTCTCGATCGGACCAAGATCAAACAGTGGGACCGGGTTCGGTTTCATCGTGTTTGGATAGCTCAAATATCGGGATGACTCGACCGGTCTTGGCCTGGAAACCGTCGATATGAGGAATCTCACGCCGTAGTTCGCCCCATACGTGGCCGTGCTCCGGCTCGGACAACTCGCGTATCATCACTTGATAAGCGACCGTCCCGGTCCCTGTGTGTGAGCCGACCTCGACGCTAGCCTGCGACACCGCCCTCAGGTTATGCACCCAGGCAGGCGTTGTCGCGCTTCCCCCATCCGCACCAATCACATACCACCGACCCTGGAAATCGAACCTATAGAGAGGTGTAAGTCGAGGCGCTCCTGATTTCGCCCCGACCGTGTGCAGCAGCAACCCACGCATACCCGCGAACAACCCCTTGACGATGGTCCCGTTGTTGGTTCGAAATTGCTGAACAACGTCGTCATTGATGGCCGCCAATGTCGGTGAACCCCCCACGGCAGACACTTCAAGCTGACTGAGGTCAGCTGGCGCCCACTCGTATGCCTCAGCATCATCCTTACCGGACATAAAGCCTCCCAAAACTTTTCGAGCTACCCATGCCCAGGACGAACGCAAAAGGTGCCACCAAGATTCCCCATCCAGGCCAACAACCACGGCGCTGCGACACTCGTGCCACCGTTGGCCTTGCTCGGCGCGACGCACCCGGTAGGATTGTGGCGTGTGCGTACCAGCAGTTTCGCGTCTTGGGCGAGCACGTTCATCGCGAGTGTGGTGGTGTGCGCGTTCTGGGCACCGCAACCTTGAGTTCGACCAGAGCAAGGATCCCAAGACCGATCGAGTCATGAAACGCTCGCCGGCCTGGATTGATTGCTTTGACCTGAGGGGCGCTCGTTCGAGTAGTGCGCTACTCACGCGGCGGGCCGCCCAAGGAAATATGGTCGGCTCGTGAACTGATTCGCCGTTGTCCCAGAACAGACACTGGACGGCGAACTGCAATGGAACGCAACGTGAATGGGGGAGGACGGTCATGGCGATCAAGTACGGAGTTCTGCGGGCCCGGCCGATCTGGCCAAGCGTGAAGACGGGGTGTCCACGCCGCACCTGAATATCAGGGCTCTTGACGCGACGGGTCAGCCGTGGCGGGTGGCGGTGAACGTGCAGTCCGACGATGGCAGCGAGGTGGTGTACTGGGTCGTGGATCCGCTCGTAGGGCACCCGATCCTGGGTTCGCTCGCCGTCCTGCCGTCGGGGTTCAGCACCGCCGCCGCCACCTCGGCGGCGGCGCTCGACTACGTCAAAGCGCCGCTGTTCGACTTCGCGTTCGGCCGCGCGTTGCCGCCCAGTGGCAGCGCCAACGCCGACGACCTGCAGGACCTACTGACCCTGTACCTGGATCAGTGCAAGGCCGCCGGGTGGGGAGCTCTACGCATTCGGTGCGAAGTTTACCCAGAACCAGCACAAGCGGATTGACATCGATTTCGGCAACACCGATGGTCTGCACGGCGTGCACGACATCCATATGAATCAGGGCAATATCGGCGACCACGCCGGCGACAACGGTGTCTTTCACGATGGCGGTCTGTTGTTGTCATTCTCTAATCGGGTCATGGGCCTATTCCTGGCGTTTCAGACCCAGCGCAAGCCCACCGACGCGAATGGGAAGCCAGAGCGGGGTGCGCAACCGCTGTCGCAGATCATCTCGGGCCAACCACATCCGCCGGTGGTGGTCACGTCCGCCGTCTATCTGGAGCGTGCCCTGATCAACCCGGCGGGCAGCGACCCGGCGCGAGAGGCTGTTGTGCTCGGAAACTGTGCCACCACAGCCCAATCGGTGCACGGATGGCAACTCCTGGACCGCAACGGCCACATCACCAAACTGGATGCCGACATACCGGCCGGCGCCTCGGCTATCGTGACCCTCGACGGCAGCGGTGTGCAGCTGGGCAACAACGGTGGCAATCTGATCCTGCAGGACGACCAGACCAATCAGGTCGACAGCGTCACCTATTCGGCCGCAGACGCCGCCGTGGTGGACCGGTATGTGCGTTTTCAGCGGTGACAGAACGCCGCTGGGTCAGGGGAGGCCAAGTGTCGATCGCTGGGCAACGAGTGAAGGCCGTTCTGGTGGCCGTCGTGTTGATCGTCGCGTCGGTGGCGGCAGGCCTGGCGGCGCGTGCCGCCGGGCACACCATGATCGTGACGTTCATCCGGCACGGCCAGTCGGCGGCCATGCGGCCGGCATCATCGACACCTCGGTGCCCGGTCCCGACCTGACCGCGATGGGTCAGGGGCAGGCACAGCGGGTGGCTGACGACTTGAGCGTCAACCACTATGACGGCGTCTGGGCGTCGACCGTGGTGCGCACCCACGAGACAGCCGGCCCGATGTCGCAGACACTCAACGAGCCGATTTCGGTGTTGCCGGGGCTGCGGGAGATCGATGCCGGCACCAATGAGGGATCACCCGTCGACACCGCGCCGGTGAATCCCGCTCCGGGAGTGTGGCTTGACGGTAACTGGAGTGCCCGCATCCCGGGAGCGATCACCGGCAACGAGTTCGAGGCGCGGTTCAACGACGCGATGAACACGATCTACCGCAGCGGTGAGACGAACTCGGTGGTGTTCTCCCACGGCCTGGCGATCCAATACTGGGTGCTGATGAACGTCAAGAACCCAACCCCGCTTTCCGTCCGGAGCACACGGCGTTGCGCAATACGGCGCACGTCGTGGTGAGCGGAAGTCCCGCGCAGGGTTGGACTCTGGTCGACTGGGATGGGTTACCGGTACCGGCCTGAATCGACTGCTCGCGGGTGTCGTCAGGGCCGCCGCCGCGCCCCGGACCGATGTACGGCACCAACTGGGTGACGGTCTGCGGATTGCGGACGTTGGTGACCGTGCACTTGTCCAGGGGTGCGCTGCCGATCTTGTCGATGTTGACGGTGTAGCCCTCGGATTGAGGTTGTGTCAGCCTGGTTTGCGGGTCGGCGGGGTCGATGCGGTCGTGGGCGTCGGTGGGGCCGGGTCACTTTTCATGCCGAGTGTGATCTAAGCCTTGTGTGCTGGGTGGCCGGAGCCTAACGTCGACGATGGAACGAACTGAATGTTCGTTCACAAAGTTCAAGGTGTTTGGTAACGGCGAACGGAGGTTTCCTCACGATGGGTTCGACCGCGGAGCCTGGTGCGAATCCAACCGCCTCAGCGGATCCCCCCGTGGGCGCGCGCATTCGCCAGTTCCGTGTCGCGCGCAAGCTGACGCTGCGGCAACTCGCCGATCTCGCACGCATGTCGCCGGGCTTCCTCAGCCAGGTCGAACGCGGACAGGTCAACGCGAGCGTGAGCACGCTTCGTCGGTTGTCCGAGGAATTGGGCATCACGCTGCCTGACCTCTTCACCGACGACCAAGTCGGTGACGTGCGCATTCTCCGCAAGGCCGACCGTCCGGTCATCGAGGTGTCCGACCTCAGCGCTAAGTACCTGTTGTCGCAGAAGCCGTTGCGCAACCTGGAGGTGTACGTCGGCGAGCTCGCTCCGGGGGCAACCGCGGGAGAGGCTTACGTGCACGGCGACGCGCAGGAGATCCTAGTCGTCACCGCAGGCAGTCCGACGCTGGATCTCGACGGGACGAAATACGTCCTCGAGGTCGGTGACAGCGCGGAATACCGCACCTCGGTCCCACACACCGTTCACAACCACGGTGACGCGTACGCCGAATTGTTCTGGATCGTCAGTCCCCCGACCAACTGAATACCGCCGCGATCGCTAGTTCAAAGGAGATTCGAATGGCCACTTCAACTTTCGCGAGGCGACTGCCCGTTGTGCTCGCCGCGTGCATGCTCGCGACGACCGCCTGCTCGTCGGGACCCGCGCCAGGCGCGAACGTCGACCTCGGAAGTGGTCCACCGAAGGCGGGCACGGTCAAGGCCGACGCGCTCAAGGGTATGACGCTGACCTTCGTCTCCTACGGTGGCATCTACCAGGACGGCCAGACGCAGGCTGCGGTAGACCCGTTCGCCAAGGCATCCGGTGCCCGTGTGCTGCAGGATGGTCCGACCGAGACCGCAAAGATCAAGACGCAGGTCGAATCCGGCAACGTCACCTGGGACGTGATCGACTCGACAAACGTCATCACCGCGCAACACTGCGGCGACCTCTTCATGCCGATCGACACCAGCATCGTCGACATCAGCAAGCTTCCGGCGGGCTCCAAAACCGACGACTGTTCGGTGCCTGCCATGGGATACGGGCTCATCGTCGTCTACAACACAAAGAAGTACGGCGCCAACCCGCCCAAGACGTGGGCCGACTTCTACGACACCGCCAAGTTCCCCGGCAAGCGCGCGATCGAGGGCATCGCCGGCGAACTCGATCCGGGCGTGCTCGAGGGCGCTCTCCTGGCCGACGGTGTTGCGCCGGAACAGGTCTACCCCATCGATGCACCGCGCGCGCTGCGCAAGCTGTCCTCCATCCGGGGCGACATCGTGTTCTGGAACAGCGGAGCGCACGCCCAACAGCTCGTCGAGGGCGGTCAGGTCGACATGGCGCTGCTCTGGAGCGGACGCGCCTACTCCGCGGTGAAGAACGGCGCGCCGTTCGCCCCGATGTGGGACCGGTGGATGCCGGAGGCCGACACGATCACCGTGCCCAAGGGCGCGAAGAACCCCAAGGCGTCCATGGCCCTGATCAACTACTACCTGGGCGCCGATCAGCAGGCCAAGCTCTCCGAGTTGACGTCGTACAGTCCCATCAACGTGGATGCGAAGCCACAGCTCGACGATCTGGCGAAGACCTATCTGACCACCACACCGGAGCGTGACAAGGACCGCTTCCCGCTCGACGTCGCATGGTGGGCCAAGAACAACGACGCCATGAACACGGCGTACGCGGATTGGCTTGCCAAGTAAGGAGATTGCGGACCGATGACCGTCATCGACGTCTTCTCGGGGGGAGTGGCGCCGCCCCAATCCCGGACCGAGACCGAAGGAGCCAGGCGTAGGCGCCGGGGCGCCTACGCTCTGCTCACCCCTGCGGTCATCCTGGTGATCGGCGTGTTCGTGGTGCCGCTGGCGCTCATGCTGTGGCGGTCCTTCACCGATCCCGTCGCAGGATTCGGCAACTTCACCTGGTACATGGGAGACGAGGTGCAACGCCGGGTCCTGCTGCGCACCTTCACGACTGGCCTGGAAGTCACCGTGATCTGCCTCGTCCTCGGATATCCCTACGCGTACGCGATGGTGGCATTCGGACCGAAGGTTCGTGCCATGCTCACCTTGTTGGTGCTGGTCCCCTTCTGGACAAGCCTGATGGTGCGCACTTTCGCGTGGGTAATTCTGTTGCAGGACAACGGTCCCGTACACACCATCCTGAGCTTCATCGGGCTCGGCGACGTCCAACTCATCCGCACCAATCTCGGCGTGGTGATCGGAATGAGTCAGATCCTGCTGCCGTTCATGGTGTTACCGCTGTACGCGGTGATGGCGGGCATCGACCGAAAACTGGTGTTGGCGTCGTCGAGCCTGGGCGCGCGCCCGCTGACGTCCTTCATCCGCATCTGGGCTCCGCTGACGATGCCGGGAGTGGGTGCCGGTGCTCTGATGGTGTTCATCAGCAGCCTCGGCTTCTACGTGACGCCTGCCCTTCTCGGCTCGCCGGACAACGCGCTGATCAGTCAGCAGATCTACGTGCAGGTCAACAGTCTGTTGCAGTGGGGCAGAGGCGCGGCGATGGGTGTCGTCCTGCTCCTGCTGACGTTCGTCGTCCTCGCGGTGCTGATGCTGGCGTTGCGTCGTGCCTCTCGGCAGAAGCAACCGTCGTGATCAGGCGCAGCACGACCGTCTGGCGCGCACTGCTCCTGGTGTTCTGCGCCGTTGTCGCGGTATGGCTGGTCGCTCCGTCGCTGATCGTCGTGCCGCTCAGCTTCACCGACCGGGCATCGTTCAACTTCCCGCCCAACGGGTGGTCCGCGCAGTGGTACACCAACTTCTTCACCGATCCGTCGTGGCTCTGGTCGCTGGAGGCCAGCCTCCGCGTCGGCGTGCTGGTCGCCATCGTCGCCACGGTATGCGGCACCGCGGCCGCGGTGGCGTTCAGTCGGACGCGCTTCTTCGGTGACCAGGGCCTGCGGGCACTGCTGCTCGCGCCGATGATCGTTCCGGTCATCGTGGTGGCGATCGGCATCTACGCCATCTACCTACGACTGAATCTGCTTGGTACCACACTGGGTTTCGTCGTCGCGCACAGCGTGCTCGCCCTGCCGTTCGTCATCGTCCCGGTGCTCGCCAGCCTGCAGGGTTTCGATCGCCGGCTCGAGGACGCTGCGGCCATCTGCGGCGCGCGACGCTGGACGACGTTCCGTACCGTCACGCTGCCGTTGGTGGCCCCGGGGGTCCTGTCGGGTGCATTGTTCGCGTTCGCCACAAGTTTCGACGAGGTCATTCTGTCGCTCTTCATCCAGAGTCCGTATCTGCAGACGCTGCCGGTCCGGATGTATTCGTCGGTCACCCGCGACACCGATCCCGACGATCGCAGCGGCCGCCACTGTGATCCTGGCTCTCACGACGGCGCTGACGGTCCTTGCAAGCATCATCACGATCAGGAGAAGCCGTGTCCATTGACCATGCGCCCCGCGGCGCATCCATCACGATGCGGGGTCTGACCAAGCGATACGACTCGGTCACTGCGGTCAACGCCATCGACCTCGAGGCCCGGCCGGGAGAGTTCCTCACCCTGTTGGGGCCCAGCGGTTCCGGTAAGACGACGACGCTCAACATGATCGCCGGATTCGTCGACGTGACCGAGGGTGAGTTGCAGATCGACGGCAAACCGGTGGGGGATCTGCCGCCCTATCGTCGCAACATCGGCATGGTGTTCCAGGAGTACGCGCTGTTCCCGCACATGACGGTGACCCATAACGTCGAATACCCATTGCGACAGCGCAAGTTCGCGAAGGCCGAACGCAGGGAGAAGGTGGCGGCCGCCCTGCAGACCGTCGGCCTCGAGGACTTCGGCAGGCGCATGCCGAAGGCGCTGTCGGGCGGCCAGCAGCAGCGCGTCGCGCTCGCGCGGGCCATAGTGTATGAGCCCCGGGTCCTGCTGATGGACGAGCCGCTCGGCGCGTTGGACAAGAAGCTGCGCGACTCCCTGCAACTCGAGATCAAGCGCATCCATGGCGAGCTCGGGACGACGTTCGTCTACGTGACGCACGACCAGGACGAGGCGCTGGTGCTGTCGGATCGCATCGCGGTGTTCAACGACGCGCGCATCGAGCAGGTCGGCACGCCGACCGAACTCTACGAACGTCCCGAGAGCGTCTTCGTCGCGCGCTTCCTCGGCGAGTCGTCCCTCTTTGGCGGAACGGTCACCGACGGGCGCACCGTGGACGTCGGTGGTCGCCGGATCGTCGCCGGGCGTGGGGATTTCGTGCGCGGTGACACCGTTGCGGTCGTCGTGCGTCCGGAGCGGATCCGGATCGTGGCAGGCGAATCCGAGCCCGCCGCTGTGAACGCCGTGCCGGGCAGGGTGATTCAGGAGATCTACCTTGGGAACGCGCGCAAGGTCGAGGTTCGACTCTCCGACGACACGATGGTGCTGGTCCGCGAGAGCGCGGGCAGTATCACGCCGACCGAACCAGGGCAACGCATCTGGCTGACGTTCGATCCCGACAATGCGGCGATCCTGCCCGCATGAAACCCACTACCGAGTACAGGAGCACGAAGAGGATGTCACCCGTTGGTCGCACGTCACGCGGACTTGCGAATGACTTCGTCAACGGCAGTGTGTCGTTCTGGTACCGCGCCGCGGGATGGCCGGAGTCGAGGCCCGCGCTGCCGGGGTCCCTGGACGCGGACGTCTGCATCGTCGGCGCAGGCCTGACGGGGCTATGGTCGGCCTACTACCTCAAGCGTGAACAGCCCGATCTGCGAATCGCGATCCTGGAGAAGGAGTTCGCGGGGTTCGGAGCGTCGGGCCGTAATGGCGGGTGGCTGTCCGCGGAATTGGCCGGCTCACGTGACGCCTACGCCTCGACGCACGGTCACGACGGCGTCGTCACGCTGATGCGTGCGATGCGCGGCGCCGTCGATGAGGTCATCGAGGTCACCGAGACCGAGGGCATCGACGCCGACATCGTGAAGGACGGCGTGTTGCACGTGGCGCGAAACTCTGCGCAGATGGGTCGGCTCCGCGAATCGCTCGACTACGAGAGGCATTGGGGCGCAGGTCAGGAGGACTTCGTCGTCCTGACCGGTGACGAGTCCAACGCCCGCATCCGGGTCCAGAACGCGGTGGGCGCGCTGTACAGCCCGCACTGCGCCCGCGTGCAACCCGCCAAGCTCGTGCAGGGCCTGGCCCGCGTCGTCGAGGGCATGGGCGTCACGATCTACGAGCAGACGGCGGTCACGGGCATCGAGCACCGTCGCGCGGTGACCGACCGCGGCGCGGTGCGGGCACCAGTGATACTCCGCTGTCTGGAGGGATTCACCGCCACCATGCCCGGCCAGCGCCGCGAGTGGCTTCCGATGAACTCGTCGATGGTGGTCACGGAACCACTGTCGGAGTCGGTGCGCGCCGACGTCGGCTGGAACGGTGCGGAACTGCTCGGCGACTTCGCCCATGGGTACATGTACGCCCAACGCACCGCGGACAACCGAATCGCGTTGGGCGGCCGCGGAATCCCCTACCGGTATGGGTCGACGCTGGACAACCGCGGGTGCACCCAGCAGTGGACCGTGGACGCGCTGACGGCGTTGGTGCGCGACATGTTTCCTGCGACACGCGAGGTGCCGATCAGCCACGCCTGGTGCGGCGTCCTCGGAGTGCCCCGCGACTGGACGGCCACCGTCGACTTCGACGGTACGAGTGGACTCGGCACCGCGGGCGGTTACGTCGGAAGTGGCCTCACCACGACCAACCTGGCCGGCCGCACCCTCGCCGACCTCGTCCTCGGACGAGACACCGAACTCGCCCGACTGCCATGGGTGGGCAGGCGGGTCCGCAAGTGGGAACCGGAACCTTTGCGCTGGCTCGGCGTTCAAGCCATGTACGCGCTGTACCGGGCGGCGGACCGGCGCGAGGTCACGCACGGATTGACCAAGACGAGCGGTCTCGCGCGGTTGGCCAACAAGATCACCGGACGTTGAGCGCATGCCGGTCGAACCACGACGAATTGGGAACGCAATGACCTCACGACCCGCGGATGCACACCTGCGTCACAGCAACGCGGCCACGGCGGAACTGCCGCCGCCGCAGCCGAAACCGACCAGCCGCAGCAGCCAGACGGAGGCCACGCTCAACCTGTGGTCGGGCGACTCTACGAACGCGGGCGTGTGGGAGTGCGGACCCGGCGAGTTCACCGCGGACCGGTCGAACGAGACCGAGGTGTGCCTCATCATCGCGGGTTCGGGCACCGTGGTCGGCGACGACGGAGTCCGCGCCGACATCGGGCCCGGCTCGCTGCTGGTCCTGCCGAAGGGTTGGCGTGGCACGTGGTTCGTCACGAAGACCATCCGGAAGACCTACGTGATCGTCGGAGGCTGACCGAGCTAGGGCGATCGAACGCGTTCATCAACGAGCGAGGGTGAATGCCGCTGCCACCACTGTCGAGATGCAATGAAGATTGACAAGAGCGCACTCATGGTTTGACAACATCGTTAGCCGTCCTCACTTTCTGAACGCAAAAGCGCTGTTCAGAGCCGGAATCTCGGTTCACCGGACCGCGGCGTGTCACCTGAAATCTGGATATTCTGCAATCGTGCGCCTCACCCCGGATGAACGCGAGCGGGTATTTCTGGCGGTGGCTGACGAGCGGAGGTCGATCGCAGCGCTCATCGATGGCCTTGACCCCCAACAGTTGGCCACGGGGAGTTTGTGCGTCGGCTGGGACATCAAAACCGTTGCTGCGCATCTGATCAGCGATTTCGCCGACGGCTTCTGGGGGTTCCTGGCCAGCGGGGTTCGCCACGGCAGCATCAATCGCGGGATCGACGCGCTGGCCCGTCGCCGGGCACATGCCTCAGCCGCCGAGATTGCCGAAACCTTGCGTCGGGAAGCCGATCACCGGCTCAGTCCGCCAGTGACCGGGCCATTGTCCGGTCTCACCGACGTGTTGGTGCACGGTGCCGACATGCGGATACCTCTGGGGATTCCGCATCGACCAGATCCTCAGCGTGTGGCCCGTGTCATCGACTTCCTGACGGGCCCGACACAGCTTGGTTTCTTCCCGCGACGTCGCCTCCGCGGTATCGCACTTCATGATGAGGACACCGGGCAAGCCTGGGGCGACGGCAAATTGATTCATGGATCGGGCGTAGCGGTGATGTTGGCGGTATGCGGACGCACCGTGGCACTTGACGATCTGACTGGCCCTGGGGTGCCCGTTTTGCGGTCACGGCTGACGTGATCGGCTTGGATTCAAGCGATGTCGGCGGGAACGGCAGACAGGCCGACGGCACCCCGCGTATCAGCTGTCGCTGTGAATTGTGGTTTGGCGGTAGCACATCCTCGTACGGGCGCGGAATGACTCCCGCTCGGATTCTCGCGCCGATGACCCACCGGCAATCCGCGGCCCACCACTGTGTTCTGAAAACTGAACGGCGTATAGCGGCGAGCATCAACGAGCGACGGCAGGTCCCGCAAGCGCAGTACGACAGCCTGCTGCGGTCTTATGGTCGACTGATCGAACTCGCCCGAGCCGGCAACGGCGCGGCAGCCGAGGCACACTGGCGTCGGCACATGGACACCACCCGCGAGATGATGTTGAGGGGCCAACAGGACATTAAAGTTCGCGACGTCATGGGGTGACCGGAGCCGCGGTCACGACCGCCGCCGTCGCGAACTGAGCCCAGCACACAGCACGGTGACTCGCTAAGGATGTGGGAGGAGAACTCATGCAGTCGGTGCTGGTGACTGGCGGAACTGGAAGGCTGGGGCGGGCTGTGGTCGACCGCCTGGACAACTTGGGGTGTGAGGTAAAAGTACTCACTCGGCGCGCCCCGGGGTCCGGGGCTGCGATGGCGGCACAGCCTGTGGTCGGCGACCTGCTGAACCGCCGAAGGGCTCGATGATGCTGTCAGTGGAGCAAGCGTCATCGTTCACTGCGCCACCACCTATGGCAAGGGTGATGTCGCCGCCGTTCGTCACCTCATCGAGTCTGCGGGACGCGCCGGGCGTGAACCACACCTCGTCTTCGTCTCGATCGTCGGCGCCGATGCCATTCCGGTCGCCTACTACCGAGCGAAGGTGGCCGCGGAGCGGATGGTGAGGGCCTCTGGACTGCCGTGGACGATCCAGCGCGCTACACAGTTCCACGATTTGGTGGCGAGTTTCTTCTCGCGGCAGCGGTTGATGCCGTTCATGCTGACCCTCAATGGGTTGCGATTCCAGCCGATCGATGTCGGCGAGGTCGCGGACCGGTTGACCGATCTCGCTCGCGGTGCGCCGACTGGCAGAGCACCCGACATCGGCGGGCCTCAGGTGCGCACCATGCAAGACCTGGCGATGACCTTCGACGCAGTGAATGGTCGCCGACGCCGCATCGTTTCGCTACCGACGCCGGGCAGGATATTGCGCGGATTCACTTCCGGGGCGAATCTGGCCCCCGACAACGCATTCGGGAAGCTAACCTTCGAGGAATTCGTGATGGCGCAACTCGCCGGGGGCGCGAGATGAAGGGTGCGCGAATAAGCATTGTCCGAGGAGGGATGGCCTTCTTCGCCGTCGTCTCCGCTTTGCTCGGCGGATACATTCTTATTTCGCCGAAAGGGTTTTACAGTTGGTCTTGGGTCAACATGGGCATGGCCTACAACCCCCACCTTCTCCTCGACTACGGCGCCATGACTTTGGCGGCCGCCGTACCGCTCGCGGCTGCAGCGGCAGCGGCAGCCCCGAGCCCAGTCCTTCTCCGCAGCGTCTCAGGATCGTATGCGTTGTGGGCGACCGCTCATTTCCTGATCCACCTCCAATACCGTTCCCATTTCGCGTCCCACGCTTCAACCGGCGAAGCGAACCTCTTGGTCGGGGTACTCGGCTTCGGCGCAGTGGGGGCGATAGCCCTGTTCGTGCTCAGCCTGCCGCGCGATCCGCGTCACGTGTCAGGTGTGCGCGATGGCACAGGCCAGACTCTCCGGACTGACGACGGTGTGTAGCGCCGATGCCAGCGACGGTGTACGCCTCTCGCGCTCGGTCGAAACTCCGTGTCACGTGACGAAAGCACTTGCCCAAGCGGCTCATCCGAACCGAGCGCCCCACGCGGCCTGAATATGCGCCATTCAAGGAGTGGCCACGAAAATGAGACTACCTAGTGTGGACATCGCTTGAGACAGCCGATAGCGGCGCAGTTCAGGGCCAAGATCCGATTGATCCGGCCCGGCCCGCGCCCGAGAACTTCAAATTTGAAGCGGCGGTGAGACACGCAGAAACCGCGGGCCCCCATCACAGTCGAGTATCCGTCACCGCCGAGAACCGGATCTCGGCGAAGCCCAATAGTCCTGGGCGAACAACAGCGCCGTGGTCTCCGGGTCCGCATGCCATGGCGCGCTTCCCGCGACGGCGCCGTCCGGGAGCCAGCGGTCCGCCTCGTCTTGCGAGCACCGATTGCCGAGACGCGCCGAACTCACTGGTGGCCTTCACTTGGCGGAAAACAGTGCGCGCCGGGTCGCGTGGACGGTGATGACAGCTAGCGCTCGACTGCACCACCAATCGCTACGAGCCCTCGGCAATCTCCTGGTCGGTATCTGTGGGACGGAGCGGCTACAGTCGGCCGGCCACGAAGCTCGCCGCTTGCGCCGTCATACCGTTTGCGACATACGAGCCGTGATCAGCGCGCTACCAGTCCGGCTCACCCGCGGGGGACTGCTCGGCGGCCCCGATCGGCCAAGGCGATCTCGACCGCGTCCAACGCCTCGGGCACCGTCGTCGCGAGCAGCGGCAACCCGAGGTCGTCGCTTCCGACCACCAGCTGCTCGCCGATCGTGGCAAGCACCTGGCGCCACGGCTCGCCCAGCAGCACGAGCCCGGGTGTGCGTGGCTCCGTCTGCAGGGCTGCCCAGGCGCCGGTGATCTCGGCGAGCGTGCCGATCCCGCCCGCCGCCGCGACGATCGCATCCGCGCGCATCAGCTCGGCGACCCGCTCGGCGTAGCTTTCGCACCAGCGCAATTCGGTGGCGAAGGGCGAAGGGGCCAGCTCAGTCCAGCCGCGCATGGGCAGGCCGATCACCGGTGCGCCGGAGCGTCCGGCCCCCGCGCTGGCCGCGCCCATCAGGCCGCCATAGCCACCCGTCAGTAGCGTCCAGCCGCGGGCGGCGATGCCTTCGCCGAGGTCGAAGGCTTGCTGCCAGCGTGGATCCGGCGCCTCCAGGCGGGCCGAGCCGACCACTGCGACGGTCGTGGCGGCAGTCATGGCATCGCCAGAGCGGTCGAACCCACCCGACGGACGGACTCGGCCGCGATCAAGCAGGCCGTGGTCACCGACTGTCGCAACGTCGCGCCAAGCGCCAGCCCACCGGCCAACGCGCCGCAGAACGTATCGCCCGCGCCCGTCGGGTCCACCTGCTCTACCCGCGGCGCGGCCACCAAACCGTCGGCGAGCAGGGCGCCGCGCGCGCCGAGCTTGACGACCACGGCGGGGACGCCCGCGGCGTGCAGCTCGGCCAGCGATCTTTCCGGGGCGTCGAAGCCCGTCAGCGCGGCCAATTCGTCCTGGCTGGGCGCGAAGACATCCACCCGGCGGGCCACCTCCAACACCGCAGCGAGGTCGGAGCCCCAGCTCTCGTGGCTGTCCAACACGATCCGCGCGGACGGCGCGGTAGCGCGCACCGCCGCCACCAGAGACGCCGCGACCGGCAGCGGCAGCGCGCAGAGCAGTACCACAGGAGATCCGTGCAGCGACGGAAGATCGGCGACACTCAGCGTCGGCCCCGTCGAGCGGGGGACGAAGCGCCGCTGCCCGTCGGGGCCGTAGACCAGCCAGGCGCGCGTCGTCGGCCCGTCGTGGGCACGCAGCGCGGCCAGCGAGATGCCCAGCGCGGCCAGGTCGGTGAGCAACCCGTCCGGGGTGTCAGTGCCGTAGCGGCTGGTGATCTCCGTCGGTGCGCCGGTGAGCCGGCATCCGACCGAGGCATACACGGCATTGCCGCCGAGCTGTCCCATCGCCACCCGGCCGTCCGGGTAGATCACGTCGTCGACCGTGACGTTGCCCGCCACGATCACCCGCGGTGCGCTCACAGTGCGATCCTGTGGTCGGCCATCCGCTGCAGGATGTCCACCAGCGTGTTCACCAGCACGTAGCCGATCCCGAGTACGACGGTCACCCCGGCGATGGCGGGAAAGTCGCTGTGCGAGATGGACTGTGTGGTGTAGAGCCCGATACCGGGCCAGCCGAACACCGTCTCGATCACCACCACTCCTGCGAACATGCCGCCCACCTGGAGTCCGGTCATCGACAGCGCCGGGCCGATGCTGTTGCGCACCGCATGATGCGCGACGACCCGCGCCTCGGACAGGCCCTTGGCCCGGGCCGTCCTGGCGTATTCGGTACTCAGCGCGTCCACCAGGCTGGAGCGCAGCACCCGCCCGATCGAGACCGCAGGCAACAGCGCAATGCAGACCCCGGGCAGTATCAGGTGCGCCGCCGCGTCGGCGAAACCCCCGAGATCGCCCTGCAGCAGGGTGTCGACGGTCAGGAAGCCGGTGGGGCCCGTCGGCGGGTCGGCCATGTCGGTGCGTCCGTTGGCGGGCAGCCAGCCCAGCCGGCTGTAGAAGAACAGCAGCCCGCCGAGGGCAAGCAGGAACGGCGGGGTGGACGCCGACGCCGTCATCAGCACCCGCAGCGGACCGGAGCCGCGCACCCGAAGCGCGGTGGCCATCCCGAGCAGGCCGCCGAGCAACAGTGCCAGCAGCAACCCGAAGATCGCCAGCTCGGCGGTAGCGGGCAGGTACTCTCCCAGATCGGCGGCAACGGGGTTGCGGGTGCGCAGCGACGTGGCGAAGTCGCCGTGCGCCAGCCCGGCCAGGTAACTCGCGTACTGCACCAGAATCGGACGGTCGTAGCCAAGAGCGTGCGTCGCGGCCGTGATTGCCTCGGGGCTGGCGTTGGCGCCGAGGAAGGCGTGCACCGGGTCGGTCGGGGTGTTGTGCTGCAGCATGAAGACGGTCGCGGTGAGCAGGATGAGCACCAGCACCATCGCGCCAAGCCGCCGGGTGATCAGAGTGGTCACGAGCGTGCTCCCAACAGATCGCGCAGGCCGTCGCCCGCAATATTGGCGATGAGGGCCAGCACCATCACCGCTATTCCGGGAATTACCGGCACCCACCATTCGGCGAGCAGATAGGGCAGCCCGCGCGCCGACATCGCGCCGAGCTCGGGGGCCGGGGAGGGCGCGCCGAGGCCGAGAAAGGACAGCGCCGCCAGCGTGAGCACCAGGTTGCCGACGTCCAGGCTCGCGGCCACCATCGTCGGCGCGATGGCACCGGGAAGCAAGTGCCGCAGCGCTATTCGTACCCGCCCCGCGCCGGCCAACCGGGCGGCCTCCACGTGCGGGCGGACGGCCAGCGCGCGGATCTCGCCCCGCACGATCCGCGCATAGAACGGCCACCAGACGATCGAGACGGCGATCAGCGTGTGCCACAGCGACGGCCCGAGTGCGGCTACCACGGCGATGGCAAGCACCGGCCCTGGCAACGCGAGGAAGGCATCCGTGGCACGCATCAACAGCCCGTCCACCCACCCACCGACGCTGCCTGCCGTCAGCCCGATCAGCCCGCCCACCACGACCCCGAACGCGACCACGGCCAGCGCCGCGAACCAGGAGGAGCGCGCGCCGAGCAGTACCCGACTGAAGATGTCGCGGCCCACCTCGTCAGTGCCGAACCAGTCGTGTGTGCTCGGCGGCGCGAACGGCATCCCGGTCGGGACCGTGATGGAGTGCGGTGCGAGCAGTGGGGCCAGCAGCACCACGAGGGTGAGCACGATGCCGAGACCGATCGCGACCCGGTCGAGCAGTCTGACCGACGGACGGTCCGCCCTAGTGCGCCCTGCCCGGGTGGCCGGGGTCAGCGCGGTGCGCATCGCGACGGACGCCTCGACGACGGCCATGGCGTCAGTCCCTCTTGCCCGTGCAGGTGGTGGGCTCGTCAGTGCAGGGGATGGTCATGGTCCGGCCACGCCGACCTGTTCGGTGAACGCCGGCCAGGCGTGCGGGTCGTGGCCCGGGACCAGCTGGTAACCGCGCTGGCCGGCGATCGACTTCAGCCTGCGGATCGACTCGATCGCCTCGGCCGGGGTGTGGTTGATCAGGCCACCAGGGGCCAGTTCCTCGTCCAGATTGCGCTGCAGGTCCGCGGCGTCGAAGGCAAGCACGAAGCCGGGCACGCCGTAGGCATCCGCCGCCGCGGCGTCCAGGGTGATCACGAAGCTCTGATGCCCCGGGGTGTGCCCCGGCGTCCAGACCGAGAGGACGCCTGGCGCGATCTCGGTGTCGCCATCGGTGAGTTGCCAGTCGATGCGCGAGTCGTCGTAGTCGATTCGGAAGAAGCCGTGGTTCTCCGGGCCGTCGCCGGGTGCGCCCAATGACAGGCCGTACTCCAGCTCGCGCCGCTGCAGGTGCACCGGGCAGCGCTCGGTGAACCAGCGCAGCCCGCCGGAGTGGTCGTTGTGCAGATGGCTCAGCCCGACCAGCGAAACGTCGGCCGGGTCGATACCGACCAGCTCGAAGGCGACTTCGAGCGAATCACGCGGGTCGTCGAGGAGCTCGCAGCGGATGTCGTTGTTGCGGCCATGGAAGCGCCTGTGCAGGAAGGGATCCCGGGCCAACGGCACGTTGAAGCCGGTATCAAGCAGTAGCCAGCCGTCGTCGATCTGAAGCAGCACACCGGGAACCGGCTCGCGGTAGCGCACGGTCGGGTCCCCGCCGTGGATGGAGATCGTCTCGGGCAGGTCCTCCCAGCCGAAGGTCAATGGGACGATCCGGCTAACTGCGCTGCTCACTGTGCTCCTAAGGGCGGATGGGTGCTATTGGGGTGGGTACTTCTGATCGAGACGTGTCCTGCGATGACCCGCCAGCCAGCCCCGGTGCGAATCCAGGTCTGGCTCTGCCGCCCGATCGCGCCGTTCGGTTCGTCGAATTCGGCGGTCACCACGGCTGTTTCGGTGCCGATCGTGACGACGTCCACCCGTCGGAAGGGCAGCCGCACGACGCCGGGACCGTTACGCCGGAAGGCCGCGATCGCCTGGTGGCCATGCAACTCCTCGGCGATGCCGAAGCGCACCGACTCGGGCCCCCGGTGGAACCAGGACTCGAGGGCGTCGACGTCGTTGCTCAGAAGGGCTCGGTCGTATGCCTGGAAACAGTCGGTCACCTCCTGGTGCACGGCCGGGATGTTCAATTCCGGCACGACGCTAACCGGTGATCTTGTCGAGGTTGAAGCCCCAGGGCATCGACGGCACGTGGTAGAGACCGCCGAGTCCCTTCCTGGTCACGATGGTGTCCTCGACGTCGGCGACGTCGACGAAGCAGCCGCTGTCGACGATCGAGTTGCCCGCGTCGCCGTAGGCGGCGTTCACCGTCTCGGGGGTGGTGGCGGCCAGTCCCGCGTCCAGCGCCTTGTCCACCTCCGGGCTGGCGCACTGCAGCAGGTTCGCACCGCCTGCGGAGCCCATGTAGATGCGCGCCCAGGTGTCGGGGTGAGCGGCGTCCGGGTTGGTCGTCTGAATCACGATGGCGGGCGCCTGGTCCAGATGTTGGGAGAGCGAGAAGATCTGGGCAATCGGGATCGCCCTGGTGGACGCGGCGAGGCCCACGTTCTCCAACGCCAGTTGGACGAACTCGGCCATCTGCTGGTTACGCGGATCGGTGGAGTCGTAACCGATGTCGACGGTCTTGGTGGACAGCGACGGAACCAGTCCCTTCAGCACGGACGGGTTGTAGTCGACCACCGAGGTGGTGACCGAAGCGGGCAACTCACCGGCCGGATAGATCTGCGTCGAGGCTGCCCCTGCGCTGCCGAAGACCTGTTTGGTGAGCGCGGCCTTGTCCAGCGCCTGCTCGAGGGCCTTCCGGGACTGTTGGCTGGTGAACGCGCCGTTGTGGGAGTTGATGAACAGCAACGACTTCAGTAGAGCCGGGTACTGGTGCACGGCGAGAGCGGAATTCGTCGCCAGTGAGGCGACGTCCTGGCTGGGCAGCCCGTGGGTGATCATGTCGAGCTGGCCCTTCTGCAGCTGCAGCTCCTGGGTGGTGATACTGGGCTGGATGGTGATGTCCACCTCGGGGAAGAACGGTTTAGCGCCCCAGTAGTTGGCGTACCGCGTCAGTACGTACTTCTGGTTCGGGACGAAGCTGGTGATCTGGTACGGACCACTGCCCTCGTCGTGGGTGGCCAGCCACTTCTGCCCCTGGTCGCCGCCCACGTCGTGTGCCTTGATCGCGGTTGGGCTGATCATCTTCGGGCCGAAGGGTGAGGCGAGGTAATCCAGGAATGCGCTCACCGGGTGCTTGAGCGTGACGACCACCGTCGTGGGGCTGGGCGTCGCCACGGACTTCACCTGCGCCAGCATGTATGCCGGGCCCTGGTTGATCGCCGTGCGTCTGGCGAAGCTGGCTGCCACGGCAGCGGAGTCCAGCGGCGTCCCGTCGTGGAACATGATGTTGGGATGCAGCTGGAAGGTGTAGGCGAGTCCGTCCGGGGAGACGGCAGGCAGCTCCGCGACGTCGGCGACGACCTTCGTGGAGTTGTCCGCGTACTGCAGCAGACCCTCGTAGACCGAGTTGGTCACCATCAGGCCCTCGCTGGCGTAGAACGTGTCCGGATCAGGCACGCCCATGTCATCGGAGAACGCGATCCGTAGTACCGACGGGTTCGCCGCCGAGGGGCTGGAGGAGTGCGAACCGCAGGCGGTGGCCAGCACAGCGACGACGGTGAGAAGGGCGCCCGGGCCGAGGATTCGGCGGCGCTTCGGGGCGAGTGGCATGCCGCTCACGATTGTCTGCAACTATTTCCAACATATTTCACAGGGGTCAAGATCCCGGGTCGCCGCGCCGCAGACCGGTCGCCGGAACCGATAGTCTCTAGGTGTGGCGAGCAGACGCGGGAAGCCGACTGGGCAGTCGCTGCCCGACGACGATCCGAGCGCGATGCCGGCGGCCGACAGGGTCACCGCGACCCTGCGCCAGCAGATCGTCACCGGCCATCACAAGGGCGGGCAGCGGATCACCGAAGAGGCGATCGCCGCCGATCTGGGTGCCTCGCGCAGCTCCGTCCGAGAGGCACTACGGGTGCTCAACGCGGAGGGCTTCGTCGACATCCGGCCCTACTTCGGGGCCTTCGTCGCGAAGCTCTCGGCGAAGGAGGCATCGGACCTGCTGGAGGTACAGGGCGGGCTGGAGTCGCTGGCCGCCGTGCTGGCTGCCGCCCGACGCAACGACCGCGACATCGCCGAACTGCGCGCTCTGATCGCCCGCGGCGCGGCGGCAGCGGCGGAGTCGCGGACGGCGGATTCGTCTGCGCTGCATGGAGAATTCCACCGGGCGCTGGCCAGGGCCGCGGGCAACGACAGCCTGGCCGCCTTGATCGTGCAGCTACGTTACAAGGTCGACTGGGTGTACGCCACGGCAGTGCGCCGTCCGGCCCGTGATTCCTGGGACGAGCACGCCAGCATCGTGGACGCCATCGAGGCGGCCGACACGACGTCGGCAGCCGAGGCCGCCCGGGCGCACGTCCGGCGCGGCTCGCAGGCGCAGATCGCCGGCTGATGCCTGCCTCGTCGAGGTCCGGCCATCGCCCCGGTACGTGCCAGTAGGGTCAGCCTACGGCGCAGGAATTTCGTGCTCGACCAAGAAATGCGACCGCTCATCCGTTCGGAGTCCTGATCGACACGCCACGCGGGCAGCGCCCGTTCCGGATCTACGTGGACCCGGCCGACGACGGTGCCGAGGACGTCTTTCGTGTCGGCGAAACGTGCGCGGCACGTTCGTGGTCGGCCAGCAGGCCGCTCGTCGGGTCCGCACCGGCGGGGCGATCATCAACTTCTCCACCTCGGTGGTCAAGCTCGCGTTGCCCACTTACACCGCTTACGCCGCGACCAAGGGCGCCGTCGACGCGATGACGCTGATCCTGGCCAAGGAGATGCGCGGCCGCGACGTCACCGTCAACGCCGTCGCTCCCGGACCGACCGCCACCCCGCTGTTCCTGGACGGCAAGCCCGCCGAAGTGGTCGACGGCTTGCGGAAGATGTCGCCGCTGGAACGGCTCGGTGAGCCCGTCGACATCGCCGAAGCGGTTGCCGTCCTCGCCGGACCGGCCCGCTGGGTCAACGGCCAAATCATCTACGTCAACGGAGGAGTCATCTGATGTCCGAGTCAAGGGTCGTTCTCGTCACCGGCGCCTCGAGCGGCTTCGGCGCGCTCACGGTCCGCATGCTCGCCGACGCCAAACACGTTGTCCACGCGGGCATGCGGGACATCCGGGGCGAGCGAAGCAACGGGGGAGGAACAGCGGGGCGAAACCGAGAGTCGTCCGCCGCGGCGCGTGCGTACGCCGCCGAACACGGAGGCACGTTGCGACCGGTCGAGATGGACGTGTCCGATCAGGGCTCCGTGGATCGGGCGGTTGCCGCGGTGTTGGCTGAGGCGGGCCGCATCGACGTGCTGATCCACAATGCCGGCCACATGGTGCTCGGGCCGGCGTAAGCGTTAACGCCCGAGCAAGTGGTGGAGGTGTACGACACGAATGTGCTTTCCACGCAACGGGTCAACCGCGCCGTGCTGCCGCACCTGCGGGCCCGGGGCGACGGTCTGGTGGTGTGGGTCGGCTCGTCGAGTTCACGCGGCGGCACGCCGCCGTACCTCGGCCCGTACTTCGCCGCGAAGGCCACTGAGGACGCCCTCGCCGTCAGCTATGCGGCCGAGCTCAGCAGGTTCGGCATCTCGACAACCACTGCTGCGGTGGTTCCTGGGGACGCGGACCCGGTCACTCCTCCTCGCTGAAGACGGCCTCGCGCTTACGTCGTACGGCCGGGAGGATCGCGATGACCAGCGCGACCAGGGCGAGGGACAGCAACACGGCCGAGATCGGCCGCGTCACGAACACGCTCGGGTCGCCCCGGGAGATGATCATCGCCCGCCGCAGGTTCTCCTCCAGCAACGGGGCGAGGACGAAGCCGAACAGCAGCGGCACGGGCTCGCATCCCCAGCGGATGAGAAAGTAGCCGAGCACGCCGATGATCGCGATCACGTAGACGTCCCAGGGGTTCAGGCCGAGGGAGAAGCAGCCGATCGCGGCGAACGCGATGATCGCCGGGAACAGCACCTCGTAGGGCACCGAAATCATCCGTACCCAGATGCCGATGAGTGGGAGGTTGAGCAGCACCAGCAGCAGGTTGCCCACCCAGAACGACGCGATCAGGCCCCAGAACAGCTCGGGCTCGTCGTTGATGACATTGGGTCCGGGCGTGATTCCCTGGATGATGAACGCGCCGACGAGCAGCGCCATCACCGGGTGCGCCGGCAGGCCCATCGTGAGCAGCGGGATGAAGGAGGTCTGCGCCGCGGCGTTGTTCGCCGACTCGGGCGAGGCAACGCCCTCGATGGCACCCCGTCCGAACTTCTCGGGGTGCTTCGACACCCGCTTCTCCACCGAGTACGACGTGAACGCCGCCAGGACGTGCCCGCCGCCGGGCAGGACGCCGAGCGCGGAGCCGATCGCGGTGCCACGGAGCACCGGCATCCGGATCCGGCGGAAGTCGTCGCGGCTGAGCCACAGCCCCTGCACCTTCTTCGTCACCACGCTCTGGGTCTGCCGGTGCTCCAGGTTGCGGATGATCTCGGCCAGGCCGAACAGGCCGACCGCGATCGAGACGAAGTCGAGGCCCTGGTAGAGCTCGCGGATGCCGAAGGTGAACCGGGGGACTCCGGTGGAGAAGAGGTCCTGGCCGACGGTGCCGAGCAGTAGCCCCAGCACGATCATCGCCAGCGCCTTCACCGTCGAGCCGCTGGCGAGTGCGATGGAGATGACCAGGCCGAGGACGACGAGAGAGAAGTAGTCAGCCGGGCCGAACTCGAGCGCCACGGAGGCCATCGGCGGAGCGAACAGCGCGACGATGGCCGTCGCGACGGTCCCGGCGAAGAAGGAGCCCAGCGCCGCAGTGGCGAGCGCCGGTCCGGCTCTGCCCTGTCGCGCCATCTGGTGGCCGTCCAGCGCGGTGACCGCGGCGGAGGACTCGCCAGGGAGGTTGATGAGGATCGCGGTGGTCGAGCCGCCGTACTGCGCGCCGTAGTAAATGCCGGCCAGCATGATCAGCGACGCGATCGGGTCGAAGTTGAAGGTGATCGGGAGCAGCAGCGCGACGGTGGCGGTCGGCCCGATGCCCGGGAGCACGCCCACCATGGTGCCGAGCGTGACGCCGAGCAGACAGATCAGGATGTTGCTCGGCTGGAGGGCCGTCTCGAGCCCCAGGACCAGTCCGGAGAGATCCACGACTCAGCCGCCCAGCCAGTCGCCGAACAGCGGCAAGCGCAGCTGCAGCAATCCGACAAAGATGCCGAGGCTGAGCGCTGTCAGGCCGACCGAGATGGCCAGGGCCTTCAGCGGACCGGTGCGTTTGCCTGCCAGCGCGGCGATGAACGTCGTTACGAACAGCGTCGGCGCGAGTCCGAGTCCCTCGATGGTGGCGCCGAAGAAGACGATCGCGGCCACCAGCAGGCCGCCGCGCACCCAGGGTACCGGTCCGCGTTCGTCGTCTGTCTCGCGGACGTGCGGGTCACCGCCGCGGAAGGCCTGCACGGCGATGACCGCGCCCAGGAGGGCAAGAATGCCCCCAAGGACGACCGGCACGTAGCCGGGACCCATCTTCAGCGCCGACCCCATGTCGTATGTGCTGCCCCCGAGGGCGAAGGCTAGGCCGAGTGCGATGAAGGTGCCGCCGGCCATCAGGTCGGGGCCGGCCGGCCGGCGACCCGTATTTCCTGACGGTGCCGGCTGGTCGCTCATCCGCCTTTGACCCCGGCGGCCTCGATAATCGGCGTCCACAGCTGGATCTGCTCATCGAGCTTGACCGTGTGGGCGTCCGGGGTCGCCTGGTCCTTGGCCACCGGGGTGGTGCCGAGGTCGGCCATCTTGTCGATGACGGTCTGGTCCGCGAGGGCCACCTGCAGGGCTTCGGTGAGCTTCCCGACGACCTCGTCGGGGGTGTCGGCCGGCACGTAGAGCCCGTGCCAGACGCCGACCTCGACGTCCGGAAGACCCGCGTCGGCCGTGGTCGGCAAATCCGGGAGCGCCTCGACCGGCTCCGGGGTGGTCACCGCATAGCCCTTGATGTCGCCGGACTTGATCTGCGCCGCGGTGTTGGTCGTCTGGTCGCACATGAAGTCGACCTGACCACCGACCAGATCGGTGAGCGCGGGCCCGGTGCCGTCATATGGGACCTCAGTCAGGTCGACGCCCATCGCCTGCTCGATCAGCAGCCCGCACAGGTGGGAGGCCGCACCGACCCCGGCGTTGGCCAGCGTGACCTTGTCAGCGTTGCCCTTGACGTAGGTGACCAGTTCCTGGAGCGTCTGCGGCTCGAAGTCCTTGCGGGCGACGATCGTCATCGGTACGTCGGTGACCAGGCCGATCGTCTTGAAGTCCGTCAGCGGCGCATACGGCAGGTCGGGGTAGAGCGCGGGGGCGGTCGACATGCCGATGTGGTGGACGAGCACCTCGTAGCCGTCGGCCTCGGCGTCGGCCACCTGTCCAGCGGCGACAGTGCCACCGGCGCCCACGACATTCTTGACAACGATCTGCTGGCCGAGCTTCTCGCTCATGGGCTCCGCGATCAGCCGGGTGACGGTGTCGGTCGGCCCACCGGCCGCGAAGGGCACCACGAAGGTGATCTCCTTCTCCGGGTACGCCGCGGGTTCGGAGGCTCCCCCACCGCAGGCGGCGAGGTTGGTGACGGCCAGGGCGGCCACCCCGGCGAGGGCCCAGCGTGGCGTGCGGCGGCGCGACCGCCCGCTTCGATCTGAACTGGCGACAGACGTGGTCATGGCAGCTCCTTCGTCGGCTACGAGGCCGGATCGGAATGAGACCTGGGTCACACTCTTGACCGTGGGTCGATCTTATGCACCTTGTGTTCACGGCGCCCTCCCTTACAGCATCAGCACACGAGCTCCGCCGGATCGAGTAAGTTGCCCGCCGTCTGTCGGTGCACGCTGCCGAGACCTACGGTCGTTGCATTCCTTCTGGGCATGGGTGAGGAGAACGCCGCCAGATCCGCCCGGTTTACAGCGTCCCGCCACGCGATAACGGGCGCGCCCGATCGTCGAGGTCAGGAATTTGCCGCAGAATGCACCAATTGAGATCGAAGCCGAGGCTCACCGCGGCGCGATGAGAGCCTTGTCTCAAATCTGACCTGGGCTTATGCAGCGAAGATTGACAGACCGTCGCGACACTCCGACGTTCTGTCAAAGTAGGTAGGCGCGTCTTGTCAATCTTCATTGCATCTCGACAACCGCCACCATCGTGATCCCGGGTTCGTTCACCTCGGGCACCAACCACTTCGCGCACGCGGACCACGCGGCAGACGAAGCGGTGGCCGCGGCCTACGAGTAGCGCTACGTCGGGCTGATGGACGACGTCGGTCGCAAGCTCGCCCAGATGGCGCCGGCCGACGGGGACGCCGGAGAGGTCGCCGGCAGATCGCCCGGGTGGTCGACACGCCACGCGGGAAGCGCCCGTTCCGGATCTACGTGGACCCGGTCGACGACGGTGCCGAGGACGTCTTTCGTGTCGGCGACCGCATCCGTCAATGGTTCTACCAGCGGATCGGGTACGCCGACCTGCTCAGCGTGAGCAGTCCAGCGACACCGAAATCGTCTGGCTGACGATCGCGGGGACCAGGGCCGTGCGATCGTTGCCGCGCCCCGGACCGATGTACGGCACCAACTGGGTGACGGTCTGCGGATTGCGGACGTTGGTGACCGTGCACTTGTCCAGCGGTGCGCTGCCGATCTTGTCGATGTTGACGGTGTAGCCCTCGGATTGAAGCCGGTTGATGGTTTGCACAGCTGTCTCCGCCGAGGCGAATCCTGCCGGTGCGGCGATGGCGGCACATGCACCCACCACCGCAGCGATGAGTGTCCATTTCGTGCGCACGAACGCGCCTCCTGTCATTCCGCTGTCAATCATCCACTACATACAGCGCCGCGCGTAGCGGATTGCTTCCGCGCAGGTCAGCGGCTGCAGTCGAGCGACACCGAGATGGACCGGCTCGACACGACCTGAACCAGGTCGTAGTCGCGGTTGCCCTTGCTGTCCCTGCCCCGGTAGACGCGGATGGTGCGGTACTGGGTCTGCGGGTTGCGGACGCTGGTCACCACGCACTGGTCGATCGTGCCACTGCCGACACGGTCCACGTTGACGTCGTATCCCTCGGCCTCGAGAAGGCCGATCGTCTCCTGCGCGCTCTGCTCGGCGTTCGCGATCCCGGCCGGAGCGACGACGATGGCACACGCGGCTGCGACCGAGGTGATGAAAGTGGCGAAAATCAACGGTGGACGCATGGCGCGCCCCCAATCTGTTCCATGGAATTGCTTCGCCATGTACATCGCCGGTGGTGGCCGATTCGTTGCACCGCTGCACGCAGTGGCGTTGATGGATACGCCGACACCGGTCGCACCCGCGACTAGCATCGCGGCCATCCGGCCGTACAGCTAGCACAGCAGAGGCGATTCGACATGCGCAGCACGATGCAGGACGTCCCGTTGACCGTCACCACGATCCTGCGTCACGCCTGCGGGATCAACGGTGACCGCACCGTCACGACCGCGATGGGCGAGGGCCGCTACCGCACCAGCACCTACCGCGAACTCGGCGAGCAGGTCGGCCGGTTGGCGAATGCGCTGCGCGGGATCGGCGTCACCGGCGACGACCGCGTCGCCACGTTCATGTGGAACAACGCCGAGCACCTGGCGGCGTACCTGGCCGCACCGTCGATGGGTGCGGTGCTGCACACGCTGAACATCCGGTTGTCGCCGGAGCAGATCGCGTTCATCGCCAACGAGGCCGAGGACAAGGTGATCGTCGCCGACGTGTCGTTGACCGAGCCAGCTCGCCCCGGTGCTCCCGCTGCTGGACACCGTGCACACCGTGATCGTCGTCGGCGACGGCGACCTCGCACCGCTTGATGGCGTCGGGCAAGACCGTGCTGCGCTACGACGAGGTGCTGGCCGACCAGTCACCTGAGTTCGACTGGCCCGACATCGACGAAACCAGCGCGGCCGCCATGTGTTACACCAGTGGCACCACCGGCAATCCCGAAAGGTGTTGTCTACAGCCACCGTTCGAGCTATCTGCACGCGATGAGCACGTGCACCGCGAACACGTTGGGCATCGGTGCCGAGGACTCGGTGCTGCCGATCGTGCCGATGTTCCACGCCAACGCCTGGGGGCTGCCGTACGCCGCGCTGATGGCTGGTGCCGACCTCGTGCTCACCGACCGGTTCCTGGACGCGAAGTCGATCATCGACGTCATCGAGACCCAGCGCCCGACCGTGGCCGGTGCGGTGCCGACCATCTGGAACGACGTGATGCACTGCCTGGAATCGTCACCCGGCCGCGACATCTCGTCGCTGCGGCTGGTGTCGTGCGGCGGATCGGCCGTACCGGTGTCGCTGATGCAGGCGTTCGAGGAGAAGTTCGGCGTCCAGATCCGCCAACTGTGGGGGATGACCGAGACGTCGCCGGTGGCCACCATGGCATGGCCCCCGCCCGGGGCGTCGGAGGAGGAGCACTGGGCGCTGCGCGCCACGCAGGGGCGGGCGATGTGTGGTGTCGAGGTGCGCATCGTCGACGACGCAGGCGACCCGCTTCCCAACGATGGCAAGGCCGTTGGCGAGGTCGAGGTGCGCGGTCCGTGGATCACCGGCTCCTACTACCTGAACCGCGACGCCGAGAAGTTCGACAGTGGGTGGCTGCGCACGGGCGACGTCGGCCGCATCGACCCGCTCGGCTACGTCACGCTGACCGACCGTGCCAAGGACGTCATCAAGTCCGGCGGCGAGTGGATCTCGTCGGTCGAGCTGGAGAACCACCTGATCGCGCATCCCGCGGTGCTGGAGGCCGCCGTGGTCGGTGTGCCCGACGAACGCTGGCAGGAGCGGCCGCTGGCCGCCGTCGTGCTCAACGACGGTGCCGACGCCACTCCCGCTGCAGCTGCGGGAGTTCCTGGCGGACAAGGTCGTTCGCTGGTGGCTGCCCGAACGCTGGACGTTCGTCGATCAGGTTCCGCGCACCAGCGTCGGCAAGTACGACAAGAAGACCATCCGCGCGCGGCACGCCGACGGCGAGTACGAGGTGGTCGAGTACCGCGACTAGCGTTCACTTCACCTCCGCGAGCAGACGTAAAATGCCCTCAATTCGGGGGATTGCAGCGGCATTTACGTCTGCTCGCGAGGCAGGGTGACTAGCGTTCGGCGCGCTGGTAGGCCGTCACGACGGCCGCACCGCCGAGGCCGATGTTGTGCTGCAGTGCGGCGTTGACGCCGTCGACCTGACGCTTGTCGGCGGTGCCGCGCAGCTGCCAGGTCAGCTCGGCGCACTGGGCCAGCCCGGTGGCGCCGAGCGGATGGCCCTTCGAGATCAGGCCGCCCGACGGGTTGACCACCCAGCGACCGCCGTAGGTGGTGTCGCCGTCGTCGATCAGCTTGGGCGCCTCGCCCTCGCCGCACAGGCCGAGCGCCTCGTAGAGCAGCAGCTCGTTGGCCGAGAAGCAGTCGTGCAGCTCGATGACCTGGAAGTCCTCCGGCCCGAGGCCCGACTGGTCGTAAACCTGTTGCGCGGCTTGGACGTTCATGTCGTAGCCGATGATGTTGCGCGGCGCTGCCGTCGAAGGTGCTGGCGAAGTCGGTGGTCATCGCCTGCCCGACGATCTCGACGGCCTGGCCGGCCAGCCCGTGCTTGTCGACGTACGTCCTCGCTGACCACGATCGCCGCGCCCGAGCCGTCGGAGGTGGGCGAGCACTGCAGCTTGGTCAGCGGATCGGAGATCATCCGGGACGCCAGGATGTCGTCGAGCGTGTACTCGTCCTGGAACTGGGCGTACGGGTTGTTCACCGAGTGCTTGTGGTTCTTGTAGCCGATCTTCGCGAAGTGCTCGGCCGTGGTGCCGTACTTCTTCATGTGCTCGCGCCCCGCGGCGCCGAACATCCACGGCGCCACCGGGAAACGCGAACTCGTCGATCTCGGCGAGCGCCTTGACGTGGTTGCCCAGCGGTGACTCGCGGTCGTCGGAGCCGACGGCCAGCGAGCCCGGCTGCATCTTCTCGAAGCCCAGCGCGATCACGCAGTCGGCCAGCCCGCCGCGGATCGCCTGCGCCGCCAGGTAGAGCGCCGTCGAACCCGGTCGAGCAGTTGTTGTTGACGTTGACGATCGGGATGCCGGTCATGCCGAGCTCGTAGAGCGCCCGCTGCCCCGACGTCGAGTCGCCGGAGCACGTAGCCGACGTAGCCCTGCTCGACCTCGCGTGTAGTCGATGCCGGCGTCCTCGAGCGCCTTGGTGCCCGACTCCTTGGCCATCTGCGGGTAGTCCCAGCCCTCGCGGCGGCCCGGCTTCTCGAACTTCGTCATCCCGACCCCGACGACGAAGACTCGGTTCTTGCTGGCGGTCGGCATGGTCCCTTCGCTACGCTGCGGTTTCCTGAACATAGCGCGTGCGGCTCCGTCGATGGCGTTGCGACATACGGCGGTGCTCAGCTGTAGTTCAGCCACCAGTCGTGCAGGTCGTCCAGGTTGGTGCTCTGCACGTCGGCCAGCATCAGTTCCTTGTTCTGGGACCACATGACGTCGGCATTGCCCTGGTAGGTGCCGCACGCGACCTGACCCGGCCACCACGTCGGGTTCGGCCTTGTAGTTCCAGTCGATCGGCGAGTCGGCAGTCGGCGCCGGGGCAGCGCAGCACCTCGTCGTTCTCCTTGAGCGACTCGTTGAAGTGCAGCGATCAGCTGGTCCTTGTCGGCGAAGAGCGAGTACCGCGCCGCGTCCGGCCCGCCGGGCTGGGTGGACTTGCGGCAGTCGACGGTGACCAGCGCGCCGGTCGACGGCGGGCTGCCGCTCTCGCACACGCTCGTCGGGTAGCCGGGCGGAATCAGCGCCATCAGCTTGGCCTCGAACGAATCCGGGTCCTCCGACGGCGGCGGGGTGCTGGTTCTGGTCCGCGACGACGTCGACCGCTCCGACGTGGTCGCCGTCGACATCGTCGGGCGTCGTCGGGCCTGACGCCTTGTCGTCGGGCTTGACCAGGAAGAAGATGCCGACCGCGGCGAGCACCAGCAGGAACACGCCGCCCACCGCGGCGATCGGAATCCACGGCACCTTCTTGCCGCCCTGCGGACCAGAGCCGGGCGGAGGTGGCGGGGTCCAGGACGAGCCCGCCACCCGGTCCCGTGGGCGGAGGCGACGGCGGACCGGTGAACCCGAACTGGTGCGACGGCGGCGGTGGCGGCGGGGTGGTCGGGAACGACCCGGGCGTCGCCGCCGGGAAGGGCGCCGGGGTCCCGCCGTAGGGCGGCGGTGGGGGCGTCGTGCCGTAGGGCGGCGGTGGGGGCGTCGTGCCGTAGGGCATCGGCGGCGGGGTGGCGCCGGGTGGCGGCGTGGGGGGTGCGGGTGGCGCCGAGCGCTGCGACCGTGGCCGGATCGACGTGCAGGCTCGGCAACGTGGCGGCCGTCACTGCGCTGCAGGATGGTCTCCGCCTGATCCTGATCGCGGGCGGTCAGCGCCTCGGTGGCCGCCATCGCCAGGTCGCCCGCGGAGGCGTAGCGGTCCTCGGGCTTCTTGGCCATGCCCTTGGCGATCACCTCGTCGAACGCCGCCGGGATGCCGGGCCGCTCGACGCTCGGGCGAGGAATCGGCTGCATCAGATGCGCGGTGATGACCACGCTGACGCTGTCGCCGGCGTAGGGCTGCGACCCCGTCAGGCATTCGTGCAGCACGCACGCCAGCGCGTAGATGTCGGCGCGGTAGGTCACCTCGTCGTTGGTGAACCGCTCCGGGGCCATGTAGGCGTAAGTGCCCACCGCGGTGCCCAGTTCGGTCAGCTTCTCGTCGCTGGCCGCGTTGGCGATGCCGAAGTCCACCAGGTACGCGAAGTCGTCGCGGTTGATCAGGATGTTCTCGGGCTTGACGTCGCGATGCATGACGCCGCCCTCGTGCGCGGCGTCGAGCGCCGAGGCGACCTGACGCACGATGGCCACCGCCCGCGCCGGCGTCATCGGCCCGAAGTTCTTCAGGATCTTGCGGAGGTCGGAGCCGTTGATCATGCGCATGTCGACGAACAGCACGCCGTCGATCTCGCCGTAGTCGTGGATCGGCACGACGTGTGGTTCCTGCAGTCGTCCGGCCGAGTGCGCCTCGCGTTGTAGCCGCTTGCGGAACACCGGGTCGTGGGAGACGCCCTCCGGCAGCAGCTTCAGCGCGACGACGCGATCCTTGACGGTGTCCTCGGCCTCGTAGACCTCGCCCATCCCGCCCTTGCCGATCAGCCGCAGCAGGCGGTAGGGCCCGAACTGGGTGCCCTCCCGCGACCTCGGCTCGCTCATGTGCCGCCTCCTCGAACCACGGCGAACGTAGGCACCTGCGTGGCGCGCCAGCTAGCCACCCTAGTGGTGGCTGTGAGCGTATGCGGAGAAAACCCGCCGGTCACGAGCGGCGGCGGCGTGCGCATCTCGAAGACGAACTCGTGGTCGCAGATGCGGACGCGGTCGCCGTCGGCGAGCGTCGCCGTGCCGCGAATCCGCTCGCCACCGACGTCGACGCCGTTGGCCGAACGCAGGTCGGTGATCACGTAGCTGGTGCCGGTGTCGATGATGACCGCGTGGTGGCGGCTGACGTTGGCGTCGTCGAGCACGATGTCGTTGTCGGACAGCCGCCCGATTCTGGTGGCCCCCGCCAGCAGCGGATGACTGCGGCCCGTGGTGGGCCCGGACACGGCGCGCAGATGGCCACCGCGGTCTGGGTGCCGACCGCGGTGCGCATGTCGATGTTGTTGCTCTTGTGCACGGCGGTGGTCTGGGCGGCCTTCTTGACGTTCAGCGGCTCCTGGCGCAGCATCCGCTCGTGCAGGGCGCGCACCGACGGACCCGGATCGATGCCGAGGTCGTCGGCCAGCGTGGACTTCAGTCGCTGGTAGGCATCCAGCGCGTCGGACTGGCGTTCGGCCAGGTAGTAGGCGGTGATCAGCTGGGTCCACAGCGGCTCGCGGTACGGGTGTTCGGCGACCAGGGTCTCCAAGCTCCCCGATGACCGCGTAGCCACGGTTGCAGGCGATCTCGGCCTCCGCGCGCGCGGTGTGCGTGACGACCTTGTCCTCGACCAGCGCGGTGGCGAAGGGAGTCGACGAACTCGAAGTCGCGGAGGTCGTCGAGGACGGGGCCGCGCCATTCGGCCAGCGCGTTCTGCAGGTGCCCGCTGGCCTGCTCGAACTGGCCCGCGGCGGCCGCCTGCACGCCCGCGGTCTTGTGCGCGACGAAGCGACCGATGTCGCAGTCGGCGTCGGTGACCGTCAGCCGGTAACCCGGCGGTGCGCTGGCCAGCACCGTGCTCGGGTCGTGCCCGGCACTGGACACCAGCCTGCGCAGGTTGGAGATGTAGGAGTGCAGGCTGGCCTTGGGCTCCGGTCGGCGGGAACTGCTCCCAGGCCGCGTGTGACCAGCGACGTCGCTGCTCACCGGACGATTGCGGCTCATCACCAGCATCGCCAGGACGGCCCGCTGCTTGGGCGTGCCCAACGGCACCGGTGCGCCGTCGACGCTCATCTGCAACGGCCCGAGCACGCCGAAGTCCAGTCCCGTCATCCATTCATCAACGCTGATTGTGCCGTCTCGCGGGGCGTGCGTGGTGTAGATCTGAGTAGAACGTGTTCTAGTTTTGATTCTTCGAGAGGAATGACGACATGGCGTTGCGGGTCGTGCAGTGGGCGACGGGCGGGGTCGGCATCGCCGCGATCAAGGGCGTGCTCGAGCATCCCGATCTCGAGCTGGCCGGCTGCTGGGTGCACTCGGAGGCCAAGAGCGGCAAGGACGTCGGCGAGATCTTGGAGATCCGGCGGTCGAACCCCTTGGCGTCACCGCCACCAACGACGTCGACGCGATCCTCGCGCTGGACGCCGATGCGGTGATCTACGCGCCGCTGATGCCCAATCCCGACGAGGTGGCCGCGCTGCTGCGGTCCGGCAAGAACGTCGTGACCCCGGTCGGGTGGTTCTACCCCGGCGAGAAGGAGGCCGGCACCGCTACGCGCGGCCGCGGTCGAGGGCGACGTGACGCTGCACGGCACCGGCATCGCGCCCGGCGGCATCAGCGACAAGTTCCCGCTGATGATGTCGATCATGTCCACCGGCGTGACATTCGTTCGCGCCGAGGAGTTCTCCGATCTGCGCACCTACGAGGCACCCGACGTGCTGCGGTACGTGATGGGCTTCGGCGACACCCCGGAGAAGGCGCTGACCGGCCCGATGCAGAAGCTGCTCGACGGCGGGTTCATCCAGTCCGTGAAGATGATCGTCGACGAGATGGGCTTCAACGCCGACCCGAAGATCCGCGCGACCCAGGAGATCGCGGTCGCCACGGCGCCGATCGACTCGCCCATGGGCGCCATCGAACCCGGCCAGGTTGCGGCCCGAAAGTTCCACTGGGAGGCCCTCGTCGGCGACGAGGTCGTCGTCCGGGTCACGGTGAACTGGTTCATGGGGGAGGAGAACCTCGATCCCGCATGGACATTCGGCCCCGAGGGGCAGCGCTACGAGATGGAGGTGAAGGGCAATCCCGACGTCACGGTGAGCGTCAAGGGATTCCAGTCCGAGTTCGGCGACGAACCCCCGGAGTCCGGCATCGTCGCCACCGCCGCGCATTGCGTGAACTCGGTCCCCGCGGTCTGCGCGGCGCCGAACCGGGCATCGCCACCTACCTCGACCTGCCGCTGATCAGTGGCAAGGCGGCACCGCACCTGCGTTAGATCCCCGCGAGCAGACGCAAAAGCCCCTCAATCGCCGTGAATGAGGGGCTTTTGCGTCTGCTCGCGCAGGGGGGTTGACCCGCACCTAGCGGGGCACCAGGCCGCCGTCGACGGTGATCACCTTGTTGGTGAGATAGCCGTTGCGCAGCATGGTCATCGCCATGTCCGCCATCTCGTCGGGCCGCCCGATCCGCCCGACCGGGATCGGCACCGGCGGCGTTCCGGTCTCCAGGTCGGCGGGAAACATCTTGGTCTCGCCGACCAGTGCGGGTGCCAGGCAGTTGACCGTGACGCCGTCGGCCGCGACCCGCGGCGCGAGGTGGTGCATCAGCCCGTGCAGGCCCGCCTTGCTCGCCGCGTAGTGCGCGCCGACCACGCCGCCGCTGAATGCGGCGACCGACGAGATGAACAGGATCCGGCCGAACCGGCGCTCGATCATGCCGGGCAGCACCTGCTGGGCCAAGCAGGAACGGCGCGGTCAGGTTCACCGCCAGCGTGGCGTTCCAGGACGCGAGATCGATGTTCTGCCAACCCCTTATGTCGGCGGTGCCCGCATTGGCGACCAGGACGTCGACGTCACCGAGCTCGCGGGTCGGCACGCGCGACGAGGTCCGCAGGCCGCCTGCGGATCCGACATGTCGGCGGACACCGTGACGGCCCGCCGGCCCGAGCCCACGGGCATAGGCGGCCACCTCTTCCGCGTCGTCGCCGTGGCGGCCGTAGGCCAGGCAGACGTCGCACGCCCTCGTCGGCCAGCCGCCGGCCGATGGCCTTCCCGATGCCGCCGGAGGCTCCGGTGAGCAGCGCGACGCGGCCCGCCAGATCCGTCACGGCTGCACCAGGATCCGGATCGGGTCGCCGTCGGCCGTGTCGAGCTTCTCGATGCCCAGCGCGACGTCCTCGAGCGGCACGACGGCGCTGATCGAGCGCGACAGGTCCAGCCGTCCGCGCGAGACCAGGTTGGCCAGCGTGCCGATGTCGGCGTTCTGGTAGCCGAGGTGACCCAGCACCTGTCGCTTGAACAGGTTGAAGATCGACGTCGGCCCGATGGTGGGGGCGTCGGCGCTCATGCCGACGCCGACCAGGCGGCCGCCGACCGTCAGGCTGTTCAGCGCCTGCTCGAACGTCGACTTCAGTCCGACGGCGTCGAACGCGACGTCGAGATTGCGGCCGCCGGTGGCCTCGCGCGATCTTGGCGGCCAGGTCGGCGTCGCGGGCGTCGAACGCGTAGTCCGCGCCGACGGCGAGCGCCCGGTCGAGAATGGCCGGCTTGATGTCGACCGCGATGATCGGGGCGGCGCCGACGAGTCGGGCCAACTGGATCATGTGGGTGCCGAGGCCGCCGACGCCCCACACGCCGACGGACTCACCGATGCCGACGTTGGCCGTCCGGACGACCGCGCCGAACGGCGTCGACACCGCGTCGGCCAGGATCGCGGCCTGCTCCAGCGGCACGTTGTCGGGAATCCTGGTGAGGCCGAAGGCCTGCGCCACGGTGTACTCCGCCCACGCGCCGTCGTAGGCGAACGCCATCAACCGGATGCGCAGGCAGTTCGACACGTCGCCACGACGGCAGTTCACGCACTCCAGGCACGGCCGGCCCGCGGCCACCACCACCCGATCGCCCTCGGCCCACCCGGTGACCCCGGGTCCGAGCTTGGCGACGGTGCCCGACGCCTCGTGGCCCTGGGTGACGACCGGCAGCTGTGACGGGAAGGTGCCGTTGATCAGGCTCAGGTCGGAATGGCAGATGCCGCAGAACGCGACCTTGACCAGGACTTCGCCCGGACCCGGTTCCGGTATCGGAACATCCTCCACCGCAATCGTTTTGGAATCCGCGTAGAACCGCTGGGCCCTCATGGTCTCGGCCATCGTCGCTCCTTCGTCGCGCCGCCGGACCGGCGGTACGCTCGCCATCATGGCGCAGCCGTTGGTGGTCGAGCAATCACGGGCGATACCGGTCGGCTCAGGAGCAGCTGCTTCCGACGACATGGTGCCGATGCCACTGCCCACGCTGTTCCACCGCTGGTACGGGCCCATCCCACCGATCAAGGCGGTGCGGGACCAGACGGGGGACTGGGACGCCGTCGGGAAGAGCCGCACCGTCGTGCTGACGCGGCGGCGGCAGCATGCGCGAGCAGCTCACTTCCTACGACGAGCCGAGGTCGTTCGGCTACACCCTGTCCGAGGTCAAGGGTCCGATGGCCCCACTGGTGGATCACGTCGAGGGTCTGTGGTCGTTCGAGCCCGTCGGCACCGGCACCAAGGTGACGTGGCGCTGGACCATCCATCCGCGCTCCGCGTTCACCGCCCCGGTGCTGCCGGTGTTCGGCAGGCTCTGGCTGGGTACGCGCGCCAGTCGCTCGAGGAGTTGTCGAACCAACTGGTGCGGTAGCTACTCGGACTTGGCTCCCACTACCCGCTGCAGGTCTGGCTTCATCTGCTGCAGCTGCTGGCCCCAATAGGCCCAGTCGTGCACGCCAGATGACGGGAAGTTGAACACGCCGTGCCGTCGCCGCCCCGCCCACGACGGCGACGAGGCCGGGCAGCGCCACCGCGATGGCGACGGCACCCAACAGTCTGCGCAACCCGGTGATCACGGCGTCCTCCTGTTCGACGGGAGCGTGGATCCGCTCCTGGGCGGCGCACGACGAACCGGACCGGTCGCGATGCCCGCCAACCGGCCTACCCGTTCGATCTGTCTCGCCCTGCCAAAACCATTCGGGCGCACACGGATACACCGTGGCGCTATGCGGAGCACAGGAGAATCGCGGGTATTTCGCACGTCGAATCTTCTGTGGTCTGCGCCACCTGGCACACTCGAACGCCGTGACGAAACGTGGACTGGTGCTTGCCGGCGGCGGACTGGCGGGCATCGCCTGGGAGACGGGCATCCTGTGTGGCATCGCCGACGAGGCACCCGCGGTGGCGCAGCGCGCTGCTGGCCGCCGACGTGCTGGTCGGCACGTCGGCAGGCTCGACGGTGGCGGCTCAGCTCGGCAGCGGCGCCAGTCTCGACGAACTGTTCGCCCGTCAGGTCGCCGAGGAGTCCCACGAGATCGACTCCGGTGTCGACATCGACGACATCAGCCGCAGCTGTTCGTCACCGCGATGCAGACGCCGGGCACCACCAAGGAGCAGAAGCTGCAACGCATCGGCGCCATCGCGCTGGCCACCGACACCGTCGCCGAGCCGGTCCGCCGCGAGGTGATCGCGCACCGGTTGCCGTCGCATCAACTGGCCCGCAACGGGTGCTTGCGCGTGACGGCCATCGACGTCGCCACCGGTGAACTGGTGGTCTTCGACGGCGATTCCGGTGTCGACCTGGTCGACGCGGTGGCCGCCAGTTGCGCGGTGCCGGGCGCATGGCCGCCGGTCACGATCGGCGACCGCCGCTACATCGACGGTGGCGTCGGCAGCACCGTGAACATGGTCGTGGCCGCGTGACTGCGGCGCCGTCGTCGTCCTGGTGCCGTCGGGGGAGAACTCGCCGTCGCCGTTCGGAAGCGGGTGCGGACGCCGAGATCGCGGAGTTTCCCAGGTGCGACCCTGACCGTGTTCGCCGACGACGCGTCGCTGGTCGCGTTCGGCCGCAATCCACTCGACCCGGCCTGCCGGATTCCGTCCGCCCACGCCGGGCGCGAACAGGGCCGCCGCGAGGCGCGATCGCGTCGCGCGGTTCCTACGGCGTTTGAGCCGGCGCCGCCGAGGGCGTCGAGCGCCGCGGCCGCGAGTTCCTGGCCGATGTCGATGACCTCGTCGGCGCGGTAGAACTCCAGGCTGCGGCACGTGCTGCGGGGCACCTCGATGAGCAGGTCGGGCGGGTAGGCGGCCATGGTGTGCCGCATCAGCGCGGCCTGCGCGATGTCGATGGTGCGGTTCATCACCTCGAAGCTGCCCAGCCTGGGAACCGGCACGCCGTCGTGGTCGTGGTCGTCGGTGTCGATCCCGTCGTTGGTGAACCGGTCGAGAACCGATCGCGCCGCCGGCGTGTCGAGCAGCGTTCGTGCCGTGTTGGTGTCGAGCAATGCCGTTGTGCTGCGCCACATTCGGTTGAGCAGCTCGACCGTCGGCCGCGGCCCTGGAGCGGATTCGGCACGGGTCGGGTCGTCGCCGCTGAGGCTGACGGCGATCGTCATGTCGGCGTTGACCGCCGCGAGCGGGTGCCATCGGAAGCGGGTCGAGAATGCCGCCGTCGGCGAGCAGACGGCCGTCGAGCACGTGCGGGTTTGATCACCCCGGTATCGCGATGGACGCGCGGATGGCCGCGTCGACCGGCCCGCGCTGCAGCCACACCGACTTGCCCGCGATGAGATCGGTGCTGACCGCCGTGTAGGGGATCGGCAGCTCCTCGATCACGGCCTCGCCGAGGATCTCGCGGACGGCGTCGAGGATCTTCTCGGCTCGCAACACGCCGGCCGACGGTGAGCGACGGGTCGAGCAGCCGCAGCACCGCGCCCTGCGTCAGCGAGCTGGCCCAGGCGGCGTACTCGTCGAGCTTGCCCGCGGCCTCGAGCCCGCCGACGAGCGCGCCCATCGACGATCCGGCGATGCCGACGATCTCGTGGCCGCGGTCGCGCAATTCGTTGATCACGCCGATGTGGGCGTATCCGCGCGCGCCGCCGCTACCGAGACAAAGCGCTACTCGCATCGATCCATCTTCGCGCGTCGATCCAGCGCGGAATCGTCAACCCACGCAAAGACGGAGTGAAGGGTGTTGGGGCTCTGGGTAACCCGCGGGCTAGCAGCCCACCCGGTGAAGAACGCAGCGGCGAGCAGACCGATGATGATTGCCACGGTCGGTTGCCCTGCCGAGAGGGCCAGCACGACGCCGGAGATCGCGCCGACGAGGATGACCAACAGGATGATGCCCATCAGGACCCGCATGCCGTTGATCGATCCACCGGCTGCGTGCGGAAGCGATCTGGGTTGCCCCAGCGGCCGTCGTGTGGTGCGGCCATTCGAACATCCCCTCGCGAAGTGATGAGGAACACATTGTAACCACAAATGTGATGCGCACCACTACATGTAGATGCGCTAATTGCTTGGTCGCCAAGGAGTTCCAGAAAACCGGCCCACGCCGACGTCGCCGTGGCAGTGTTGTGGCGCGTGACGAACCGGCCCGCACTTCTCGGCGGTCTCGGCCGACCGAGGTTCCGCGACGTCGTCGCAGGCCTCGTCATCGGATTGTTCTCGATACCCGAGGGCATGGCGTACGCCAGCATCGGCGGTTTCAACCCCGTGGCGGGGCTCTACTCCGGCATGCTCTCCACGATCGTCGGCTCGGTCTTTGCCAGGACCGTGTTGATGGTGACCACGCTGACGAGCGCGCTGGCGCTGTCCTCGCGCAGCGTGCTGACCGCCGCGGGCCTCGATCCCGCCGACCCGAGGAACGTCGCCGCGCTGGTACTCGTGGTCGGCGCCGTGATGCTTCTGTTCGGGCTGCTGCGGTTCGGCTCGATCATGAACTTCGTCTCCAACGCCGTCATGACGGGATTCACCACGGGGATCGCGGTGCAGATCATCGCCGGGGTGATCAGCGACGCCACCGGCTACCGGCCGGAGAGCCACAACACGATTCGCAAGTTCGTCGAAGCGTTCGCCAACGTCGGGTCGTGGCAGTCGGCGCCGTGCCTGGTGGCGCTGGCGACGGTGGCGGTGTGGGCCGTGTTCCACTTCATCAGGCCCCTGCGAGCGTTTGCGACGCTCGATCTCCCTGGTCGTGGTGACGGCCGCCGTCGTCGTCCTGCACGTCGACGTCGATGACGTCGGCGACATCTCGTCGATTCCGAATGCGTTGCCGCCCTTCGTATTACCGAACTTCGAGGCGATTCCAGGGCTGCTGGGCGGCGGGCTTGCGGTTGCGCTGGTCGGGCTCGCGCAGGCGGCGGGCATCGCGGCCGCCGTCCCGAATCCGGACGGCAGCCGATCCAACACGTCACGCGACTTCGTCGCGCAGGGCGCGGCGAACCTGGCCGGCGGATTGCTCGGCGCGCTGCCCACCGGCGGATCGCTGTCGCGCACGGGGGTGGCGGTTTCGGCGGGCGCGCAGACCCGCTGGGCGGGCATCTTCGCCGGGGCCTGGCTGACCCTGCTCGTGGTGCTCGCCGGATCCCTCGCCGAGGTGATCCCGATGGCCGTCATCGGTGGGCTCATCCTCGTCATCGGCGCCGAGCTCGTCGCAGGCCGGTGGTCCGACATCACGCTGGTGCTGCGGACCGCCCCGCTGTCGGCGGTCGCCATGGTGATCACCTTCGTCGCCACCACCGAACTGCCCCTGCACCAGGCGATCGTCATCGGGGCGGTCACGTCCCTGGTGCTCTACTGCGTCAAGGCATCGCAATCGGCGCGCCTCGTCGCGCTGGTGCCCACCGGCGACGGCGACTGGGAGCTGGCCGACGTGCCCGAGGCGTGCCCGAGCAACGAGGTCACCGTGCTGCACTACTTCGGTGTCGGGCTGTTCGCCGAGGTGCCCCGCATCGACGAGGACTGGCCGAGAGTCACTGACACCGCCAACGCGGTCGTGGTGCTCAGCATGCGCGCACTGCCCGACGTGCCGTCGTCGAAGGTGATCCGCGCCGTGCGCAAGTGGGCCACCGACCTCGAGGCCAACGGTGGTCGGTTGTTCCTCGCGGGCGTCAGCCCCGCCACGGCGAAGGTGCTCGACCGTGGCGGCTTGACCGAAGTGCTGGGCACTGACGGTGTCGTGCCTGCCACCGCCCGGGTATTCGGTGCGCTCGACGAGGCCGTCGCACGCGGCGAGCGGTGGATCGCGGGCCGATCCACCACGTCGTCGGACTGACTTTTCGTGCGACCGTGATTTTTAAGGAGCGAGCGATCAGCCGCAGAGGTCGTCGGCGGCGGCTTCGGCGGCGACGATGACGGCCGCCTGACGGCGCGGGCGTGAGCTTCGACCACGGGGTGTTGAAGGTGCCAGGCCTGCGGAGTCGGACGACTGCAAGTCAGCCAGGTACGGCTCGAACTGAGCCTTCTGGTCGCCGCCCTGCTCGCGCCATCCACACCTTCGCGGCGTGACAGGCCTGGAAGTACTCGTCCTCGGTCGACTCGGCGGGGCGCCCACCGCGGTGGTGACGCCGCCCGGTGAGACGCCGACGGCGCCCGGTGCGGCAGTGTGCGTCTCGATTGGTCGTCGACGTGGTGGGCGCCGCGGACGACACCGCGGGAGTCGACGACGAAGGTGAGGACTTGCCGCCGTCGGACCCGGACGAGCAGCCGGCGAGGACGACGGAGCACAGCACGGTCGCGGCGGTCACGGCGAGGATCGGGTAGCTGCGCATGCCGCCAATCTATGCAACACTCGCCAGCGTGATGGAGCGGACCACGTCTCAGGAGTGTTGTCGGGCTTGATGCCCACCCCCTGTCCCGTCCATCTCCCTGGAGTTCGTGTCGCCATGTCACTCGCGTCCCCTTCGATCGTCGCGCCGACCCGCCTGCGTCTGCCCGACCTCTTGCACACCACCGATCGCGCCGCCGACGACGTGCTGTCCGGCCGCTACGACCACCTGTTGCCCGCCGGCGGCCCGCCCACCGACGAGCGGTGGTTCACCCGGCTGCACGGCGACGACGAACTCGACGTCTGGCTGATCAGCTGGGTGCCGGACCGGTCCACCGAACTCCACGACCACGGCGGGTCGCTCGGCGCGCTGACCGTGGTGTCCGGATCGCTGGCCGAGACCCGCTGGGATGGTGACGGCTCTGCGGCGCCGACGGTTGACCGCAGGCGATCAGGCCGGCTTCCCGCTCGGCTGGGTGCACGACGTGGTGTGGGCGCCGGATCCGGCAGCCGATGCGCCGGGCCCACCCTGAGCGTGCACGCCTACTCGCCGCCGCTGACCGCGATGTCGTACTACGAGGTCACCGACCGGAACACGCTGCGTCGCGACCGGACCGAGCTGACCGACAAGCCGGAGGGGGATTGATGAGCCGCACGCTGAGTCGTATTGACGCCGTGCTGGAGTCCGCGCGCGCCAAGCTGTCGCGCATCGAGGCGCGCGACGTGCCCGCCGCGCTGAGCCGGGGCGCCCTGCTCGTCGACATCCGGCCCGCCGCGCAACGGGCGCGCGAGGGCGACGTCGCCGCCGCACTGGTCATCGAACGCAACGTGCTCGAGTGGCGCTGCGACCCCACCAGCGACGCGCGGCTGCCCGAGGCCGTCGGTGACGACGTCGAATGGATCGTGCTGTGCTCGGAGGGCTACACGTCGAGCCTGGCCGCGGCGGCGCTGATCGACCTCGGCCTGCACCGCGCCACCGACGTGATCGGCGGCTACCAGCGCGCTGAAGGCGGCCGGCGTGCTGCCCGCGCTCAACTGACGTCGCTCAAGGAAGGTCGTTCGAGCGCAACAGCGGCCGCAGCTCGCTCCGTCTTCTGCCGCCGTCCATCCCGGTGGCTGCAGGATCGCCGCCCACGCGTTGGCCACGTCGCGGACGTAGACGTGGCCGTGCCCGTCGGGCACGTCGACGGCGACCGCCATGTCGGCCGACACCTGCAGGAACGTGACGACCGGAATCCACTCCATGCGCGCCGACACGTCGTAGCCGCGCGGTTCGCGCAGCCAGTCCGGCTTGGCGAACAGCAGGTCGGGGTTCCACCAGGCGATGGGATCCGACGCGTGCTGCAGGTACACGACCCGCGGCGAGCCCCACGGATCGGCGGGCCGGTCGAGGTTGTCGGACTTGGCCACGAACCGGACGTTCTCGCCCTTGTCGAAGATGGGCAGCCACTCCGGTGAACCCGCGTCGCGGTTGCGGGTCAGGTCGGTCCAGATGGTGTTGTTGAACGTCGGGCCGGAGAACAGCGCGCCGTCGGTGCGCGCGACGAGGTTGTTCAGCGCCAGGAACGGGGCCTCACCGCCGAAGGAGCCGAGGCTCTCGCCGAACACCACCAGCTTGGGGCGCTGATTCTCGGGCATCTCGCGGACCAGCGCGTCGACCGCCTCGAACAGCGCCTGGCCGGCCTGCCGGGCGTTCTCCTTGTCGACGAGGAACGACAGCCAGCTGGGCAGGAACGAGTACTGCATCGACACGATCGCGGTGTCGCCGTTGTACATGTACTCCAGCGCCGAGGCCTCGGCCTCGTTGATCCAGCCGGTGCCCGTCGTGGTGGCGACGGCGACCACCTTGCGGTTCAGCCCGCCGGTGCGCTGGAGTTCCCTGGCGGCCAGCTCGGCGGTGGCCTTGATGCCGTCGGCGGAGTTCAGCCCGGCGTATGCGCGGATCGGCTCGATGGCCGGGCCGTTGCGCGCCGTTGAACTCGTTGAGCTGCTCGACGGTCGGACCGCCGCGACATGAAGATGCGGCCCTGGTGGCCCAACGACTACCAGCTGACCAGCGACTCCGGCCCGCCCGACCGCAGCGGCGTCGTCGGCGCGGCGATTGTCGGGATCCTCTTCGTCGTTGACCGACTCGAACGTGTTGTTGAGCGCGCTCATCGCCGACGCGGACCACCACGCCGTTGAGCAGCGCGATGGTCAGAGCCAGCAGCAGCGCGACCACGACCACCGCCGAAACCCTCGGTGGTGCAATGCGATCCAGCTGGCGAACCAGGTAACGCACCAATCTTGCCGACCAGCTGGCCGATTTCGACGAACGCGAACAGGAAGACGATCGACAGCACCGCCGGTCAGCGGGTGGTCCCAGAAGGTCAGCCGCGGCACGCCCATGAAGTCCCGGACGTCGTCCTGCCAGACGTGGAACCAGATGATCGCCAGGACCTGGCCGATGATGCCGACGACGAGCAGGGCCAGCCAGGCCCGCCGCGGCGCGGGCGGGCTGGTGTCCTTCGACCGCATGTAGCGGACCAGCCAGACGCCGAACACGCCGATGCCGTAGCCGATCGCGCCCGCGGCGCCGCTGACCAGGCCCTGGAACAGCGGGCCGCGCGGCAGCAGCGACGGCGTCATCGACAGCCAGATGAACACCAGGCCCGACGGCGGTGCCGAAGAACGTGTAGTGCCGCAGCCACCAGTCTGGCTTCGGCTCGGCCTGAGCGGGTTCCGGCTCGGCCGCGTCGGTATTGGTGGGTTCCGGCCCGGCCGCGTCGGTCATTGGTGTCCGTGTCGGTCACGAACGCGAACTTTAGCGGTGCGTGAACTTCGGTGGGCGCTTCTCGGTGAACGCGGCCATGCCCTCGGTCTGATCGTCGGTGGCGAACGCGGAGTGGAACAGCCGCCGCTCGTAGAGCAGGCCCTCGGCGAGGGTGGACTCGAAGGCGCGGTTGACGGCCTCCTTGGCCATCCGGGACGCCGACAGCGACATGCCCGCGATGGTGGCGGCGACGGCGTTGGCCTCGTCGAGCAGCGTGTCCGCGGGCACGACGCGCGACACCAGGCCGCTGCGGTCGGCCTCGTCGGCGTCGATGGTGCGCCCGGTCAGGATCAGGTCCATCGCCTTGGCCTTGCCGATGGCACGGGTCAGTCGCTGCGAGCCGCCCATGCCGGGCAGCACGCCGAGCTTGATCTCGGGCTGGCCGAACTTGGCGGTGTCCGCGGCGATCAGCACGTCGCACATCATCGCCAGCTCGCAGCCGCCGCCCAGCGCGTAGCCGGCGACGGCGGCGATGGTCGGGGTGCGGGTCGCGGCGAACTTCGACCACGGCGCGAAGAAGTCGGCGGCGAACACGTCGGCGAACGACAGGTCGGCCATCTCCTTGATGTCCGCGCCCGCGGCGAAGGCCTTCTCGTTGCCCGTGACGATGATCGCGCCGATGCCGGGATCGGCGTCGAATTCCGCTGCGGCCGTGGTGACTTCGGCCATCACCTGACTGTTGAGCGCGTTGAGCGCCTTGGGTCGGTTCAGCGTGATGGTGCCGACGCGGTCGTCGCGGGTCACCAGGATGGTCTCGTATGTCATGCTCACGGTTGGCTCCTATTCCGGGAAGGTCAGGTCGGGATCGGCGGGGGCGAAGTAGGCCTCGACGTCAGCGGGCGCGCACAGCGCCAGCGTCGACGGTGACCACTTGGGGTTGCGGTCCTTGTCGATGAGCAGCGCGCGGATGCCCTCGACGAGGTCGTGGGAGCGCAGCGCTGCGCACGACGTCCGGAACTCCTGGCGCAGAACGTCTTCCAGCGTATCCAGGTCGGCCGCGCGGCGGATGGCGGCCAGGGCGACGGCCAGCGCGATCGGGGAGCGGGTCGCGATCAGGTTGGCCGCGTCGTTGGCCGGGCCCGGCGTCGCGGCCGCGCAGTTCGGCGATGATGTCGGGGACCGTCTCGCCGGCGAAGCACTCGTCGATCCAGTGCCGTTGGGCCAGAAGGGGACTGGCGGGCGGCTCCGTCGCGTGCGCGGCCAGGGCGGCGTCGACGCCGTCGGCCACCACCGCAGCCTTGAAGGCGGCGAGGGCGTCGTGCGGGACGAAGTGGTCGGCGAAACCCATCGCGATGGCGTCGGCGCCGGAGAACGGGGCACCTGTCAGCGCGGCGTGCAGGCCAAGGCGGCCCGGGTGCGCGCGACAGCAGGTAGCGTGCCGCCGACGTCGGGGATGAAGCCGATGCCCACCTCGGGCATGCCCATCTTCGTGGTGTCGGTGACGACGCGGATGCCGGCGTGCGCGCTGACACCGACGCCGCCGCCCATCACGATGCCGTCCATCACCGCCACGTACGGCTTGGGGTAGCGCGCGATCTGGGCGTTGAGCAGGTACTCGTCGTGCCAGAACGCGCGCGCCTCGGTGCCGTCCGCCGAGGGCGCTGTGATAGATCGCGATGACGTCGCCGCCTGCGCACAGTCCACGCTCGCCCGCACCCGTCAGCAGCACGGTGTGAACGGAGTCGTCGTCCTCCCAGTCGTCCAGCGTCTTGGCGAGGCCGGTCACCATGTCGTGGGTGAGCGAGTTGATGGCCTTTGGCCGGTTCAGCGTCACGAGGCCGACGCCATTGTCGACGCTTACTAGGATGTCCTCGTTTTCTGCGGCCACGGGTTAGCAATCTAGATCGTCGCCCGCGCGGCCCGCGCGACGGGTAACCTTTCCAAGGAAGTTCACAGGTTCGGCGGTGAGGCGGGAACCAACCCCCGTCGCCGCACGTTGAGAGTAGTGTTCGTCATCAGGCGAACCAACAGCACAGGAGAGGATCCGACGGTGCGCGAGAGCAGCAACCCGGTATTCCGTTCGCTGCCCAAGACGCAGGGCGGATACGCGCAGTTTGGTACCGGAGCCGCTGGCTACGGTGCCCAGCAGGTACACGCCGACCCCTATGTCGACGCAGTACCCCGATCAGCAGCAGACGGGCGTTTCGCGTCCGCTGACCATCGACGACGTCGTCACCAAGACCGGCATCACGCTGGCCGTGCTGACCGCAGTCGCCGTCGTCTCCTACTTCCTGGTGGCCGCAGAACCTGGCGCTGGCCATGCCGTTCGTGCTCGTTGGCGCGCTCGGTGGCCTGGCACTGGTGCTGATCGCGACCTTCGGCCGCAAGCAGGACAACCCGGCGATCGTGCTGACCTACGCCGCGCTGGAGGGCCTGTTCCTCGGCGCGTTCTCGTTCATCCTCGCCAACGTCTACGTGTCGGGTGCGAGCGCGGGAACGTTGATCTTCCAGGCGATCCTCGGCACGCTCGGCGTGTTCTTCGGCATGCTGGTCGTCTACAAGACCGGCGCCATCCGCGTCACGCCGAAGTTCACCAGGATGCTGGTCGCCGGCATGTTCGGCGTGCTGGTGCTGATGCTCGGCAACTTCGTGCTGGCGATGTTCGGCGTCGGCGGCGGTGAGGGCATGGGCCTGCGAAGCGGCGGCCCGATCGCGATCATCTTCTCGCTGGTCTGCATCGGCCTCGCGGCGTTCAGCTTCCTGCTCGACTTCGACTCCGCCGACCAGATGATCCGCGCCGGTGCGCCGGAGAAGGCCGCGTGGGGCATCGCCCTTGGCCTGACCGTCACGCTGGTCTGGCTGTACATCGAGATCCTTCAGCTGCTTAGTTATTTCTCTAGCGACTAGCAGCGATCCCCCGAAAGCCCGGCACGTCGTCGTGCCGGGCTTTCGTTTGTCTAGCCGCCCCGAAACTGCTCACAGATCGTGTTTCGTCCACAAAATGCGATCTGTGAGCAGTCTCGGCGGCGGTTTGGGCCGAGTGTGGAGTCGTAGCGTGTCACGACGCCTGGACGCACCGCCTTCGATCTCGGTCGGCGTGGCCGTCTCGACGACGCCGTCGCTCGCCTCGACTGGCATGCGTGTTCGGCGAGACGTCGAGCGGGCGACGTCGTGGTCTGCGCCGTGCGCGCTCGACCTTGACGTCGGCGCTCGCGGAACGTGGCTGCGCCGCGGCCAGCCGCGCAGATACCGGTGCCGGCCCCGACGGCTATCCGCTGTACCACCTCGACATGGGGTGGGAGGACGTGATGATCGCGGTCGAGTACGACGGAGACCAGCATCGCGTCGATCGCCCGCGAATATGCCAACGACATCATTCGCTCGGAAGACAGTGCACGACCTCGGGTGGATCGTCGTGCGGGTGGTCGCCGGACAACACCGAAGCCGACATCGTCGCGCGTTTGCACCGCGCCTGGGATTCGAGACTGCGGTGAGATCGCGAAATCGCGTCAGACGACGATCTGTCGACCGCAGTTTCGCAGAGGGCGGGAAAGGACCTAGCTGAGGCGCTCGACGACCATCGCCATGCCCTGGCCGCCGCCGACGCACATCGACTCGATGCCGAACGTCTTGTCGTAGGTCGCGAGGTTGTTCAGCAGCGTGGCGGTGATGCGCGCGCCGGTCATGCCGAACGGGTGGCCAAGCGCGATCGCACCGCCGGACACGTTCAGCTTGTCCTCGTCGATGCCGAGTTCGCGCGCCGAGCCGAGCACCTGGACGGCGAAGGCCTCGTTGATCTCGACGAGGTCGATGTCGGAGATCTTCTTGCCCGCCTTGGCGAGCGCCTTCTTGATGGCCTCGATGGGGCCGAGGCCCATGATCTCCGGCGACAGCCCGCTGACACCCGTCGACACGATGCGCGCCAACGGCGTCAGGCCCAGCTCCTTGGCCTTGGTGTCGCTCATGATGACCACGGCGGCGGCGCCGTCGTTCAGCGGGCACGCGTTGCCCGCGGTGATGGTGCCGTTCGGGCGGAACACCGGCTTGAGCTGGCTGATACGTCTCGTAGGTGGTGCCGGCGCGGGGGCCGTCGTCGGTCGAGACGATGGTGCCGTCGGGCAGCGTCACCGGCACGATCTCGCGCTCGAAGAAGCCGCTCTTGATGGCGTCCTCGGCGCGGTTCTGGCTGCGCACGCCCCAGTGGTCCTGGTCCTCGCGGCTGATGCCGGTGAACAGCGCGACGTTCTCGGCGGTCTGGCCCATCGCGATGTAGACGTCGGGGATCTTGCCGTCCTCGCGCGGGTCGTGCCACTCGTCGGCGCCGGCGGACTGTGCGACGGTGCGCTCCTGCGCCTCGTCGAACATGGCGTTCTTGCTGTTCGGCGCCGCCGTCGGCAGCGCCGACGCCGAAGCGCGACACCGTCTCGACGCCCGCGGAGATGAACACGTCGCCCTCGCCGGCCTTGATCGCGTGGAACGCCATCCGGGTGGTCTGCAGCGACGACGAGCAGTACCGGTTGACGGTGGTGCCGGGCAGGAAGTCGTAGCCGAGTTCGACGGCGACGGCGCGGGCCGATGTTGTAGCCGGCCTCGCCGGCGGGCTGGGCGCAGCCCATCATCAGGTCGTCGATGTCCTTGGGGTCCAGCGACGGGCACCTTGTCCAGCGCCGCGCGCACCATCTGGGCGGCCAGGTCGTCCGGACGGATGGTGGCCAGCGACCCCTTGACCGCGCGGCCGATCGGCGAGCGGGCGGTGGCGACGATGACGGCTTCGGGCATGACGGCTCCCTAGGTCGAGTTGCTGACGACCCTAGAGCGAACCTAGCTCGTCGCGGCTGCGACGATCGGTGCGGGTACGCCCGTCGTGCGGCGCCACAGCCGGGTGACGCCGCCGACCCTGGCCATCAGCGTTGCCCGCGTCGCCCGACCGCGACTCCAGCGGCGGTTCGGTCGTGGCGTCGAGTCGTCCACTCTCCCAACGCATTACACAGCGCGGGCAGCAGCTGGCTGGCGGCCAGCGCGTAGCCGGCCGCGGACGGATGGAACATGTCGGGCGAGAACAGCACGTCGGGCGCCTTGAGGAACTCCGGTGCCAGCAGGTCGGAGAACGGCACCGGGTACGCCGCCCGCGGCGCGGACGGCGCCCGCCTGCGAGCGCGCCAGCCGCAGCCCGAGGGTGCGGGCCACCCAGCGCAGCGGCTGCGGGATCGCGGTGATGACGCCGAAGTCCGGGCACGTCCCGACGACGACGACCGCGCCGCTGTCCGCGCAGCCGTCGCACCGCGGCGCCCAGCCGGCGCGCCGACGGCACGATGCCGTTGATCCGCGGTGATGTCGTTGGCGCCGATCATGACCACCGCGGCGTCCGGCGGTGGACCCGTCACGAACATGGCGTCGATCTGACCCGACAGACCCTTCGAGGTGGCGCCGACGATGGCCTTGGTGCTCAACCTGATCCGCTTGCCGGACTCCTCGGCGAGTCCGCGCGCGATGAGCACGCCGGGTACCTCGTCGGCGACGACGCAGCCGTAACCGGTGGCGGTCGAGTCGCCGAAGATCATCAGATGCAGGTCGAACGGCACCCCGCGGTGCCACTTCTCGACGGGGCCGCCGCCGCGCGTGTAGACGCCGTCGGCGCGCGGCGGGACGTCCCAGGACTTGGGAATGACCTGGCGGGCCTTGTCGGCCTGGCCGCTCAGCAGGTTGCGAGCTCCGACGTAGGCCGATCCCGTCGATGCCACCGCGGCCGCAGCCGCGAGGGCGATGGTCGACCGACGCGGTGCACGGATGCCCACGGGTCCATTTTAGGGGCGAGATTCGCCCGTTGTCAGCGTGGCGAGGTGCGGTACGCGGTCACGGTGCGGTATCAAGTGCGGTACGAAATTAGATTCTTTGATTGTTGAACACTAGGTAGGGTGTCAAGCTAAGTTACCCGAGTTGGCTGGAGACAGTTTCAAACCGGGCACTACAACGGCGTAGGAGTGGTGGCGATGACCGCACCGAGCAAGGTATCGAGAGGCGCTGGCGTTGGTATCAGCGCAGCTAGAGCGCATAAACCGCGTCGATTTCCGGTCAGCGACGGTGCGCCGGTAGAGGTCGTGGAGGACGGCGCGAGCATTGCCGGCCGGTTGTTTGCTCTGGCCGCGATGTTGACGATCAGGCCAACTCTGACCATCGGTAGCTACGCTCCGCGCCTGCCGTGGCCGTGGGGGCTGGTCGACTTCGCCGCGCGTGTCCTGCGGCCGGCCCCCGGAACCGTGCGCGCCACCATCGGGCTGCCCAACTGCACGGCGCAGCTGGTGCGCGCAGACGGCGTGCTGCCCGCCGACGGCAAGCGCAGCGTTGTTCTCTACATGCACGGCGGCGCGTTCCTGACGTGCGGGGCGAACACGCACGGCCGGCTGGTGACGGCGCTGTCGAAGTACGCCGACAGCCCGGTGCTCGTCGTGAACTACCGGATGATTCCCGAAGCACTCGATCGGGCAGGCCATGGAGGACTGCCAGGACGCCTACAAGTGGTTGCGGCTCAAGGGATACGAGCCCGAGCAGATCGTGCTAGCCGGTGACTCCGCAGGCGGGTACCTGTCGCTCGCGTTGGCCGAGAAGCTGCAACTCGAGGGCGAACTGCCCGCGGCGGTGGTGACCATGTCGCCGCTGTTCGAGATCGACAACGAGGGCCGCGCCCAGCACCCGAACATCGGGCTCGGACGCGATGTTCCCGCCGAAGGCGTTCCACGCCCTCGTCGACCTGATCGACGAGGCTGCCAAGCGGCACGTCGTCGACGGTGCACCCGAGGAGGTGTACGAGCCGCTCGATCACATCGAGCCGGGGCTGCCTCGCACCCTCATCCACGTGTCGGGCTCGGAGGTTCTGCTCAACGACGCGCGGAAGGCCGCGCACATGCTCGCCGCCGCCGGGGTGCCGGTGGAGGTACGGGTCTGGCCCGGCCAGATGCACGTGTTCCAGCTTGGCGCGCCCGCGGTGAAGGAGGCGACGCGCTCGCTGCGGCAGATCGGCGACTACATCCGAGAGGCCACCTGGTAAGCCCGCCTGTACCGCCACGGCGGGGCCTGACACGATGGACCCATGCGGATCGCGCGTCATGTCAGTGAGCTCATCGGCAACACCCCCCTGGTACGGCTGAACTCCGTTGTGCCCGAAGGGGCAGGCATCGTCGCGGCCAAGATCGAGTACCTCAACCCGGGCGGCAGCGCCAAGGACCGCATCGCGGTCAAGATGATCGACGCCGCCGAGGCCAGCGGCGAGCTGCAAGCCCGGCGGCACCATCGTGGAGCCGACGTCGGGCAATACCGGCGTGGGGTTGGCGCTGGTCGCCCAGCAGCGCGGCTACAAGTGCATCTTCGTCTGCCCCGACAAGGTCAGCGAGGACAAGCAGAACGTGTTGCGCGCGTACGGCGCCGACGTCGTGGTGTGTCCGACGGCAGTACCGCCCGATCACCCGGACAGCTATTACAGCGTGTCCAACCGGCTGGTCGAGGAGATCGACGGCGCCTGGAAGCCCGACCAGTACTCGAACCCGATGGGGCCGGCGAGCCACTACGAGACGACGGGCCCGAGATCTGGGCCGACACCGACGGCAAGGTGACGCACTTCGTGGCCGGCGTGGGTACCGGCGGGACGATCACCGGCACCGGGCGCTACCTCAAGGAGGTGTCCGGCGGAACGGTGAAGATCATCGGCGTCGACCCCGAGGGTTCGGTGTACTCGGGCGGGACGGGCAGGCCCTACCTGGTCGAAGGCGTCGGTGAGGACTTCTGGCCGTCGGCGTACGACCCGACGGTGCCCGACGAGATCATCGCGGTCTCCGACGCCGATTCGTTCGAGATGACGCGGCGTCTGGCACGCGAGGAGGCGCTGCTGGTCGGCGGCTCCTGCGGCATGGCCGCGGTGGCCGCGATCAAGGTGGCCGAACGCGCCGGGCCCGACGCGCTGGTGGTGGTGCTGCTGCCCGACGGCGGACGTGGTTATCTCTCAAAGGTTTTCAACGACGCGTGGATGTCGTCGTACGGCTTCCTGCGTGGCAGGCTCGACGGGTCGATCGAGCAGCCGACGGTCGGAGACGTGTTGCGGGGCAAGTCCGGTGCGCTGCCCGACCTGGTGCACACCCATCCGTCGGAGACCGTGCGCGACGCCATCGGCATCCTGCGCGAGTACGGGGTGTCGCAGATGCCGGTGGTCGGCGCGGAGCCTCCGGTGATGGCCGGCGAGGTGGCTGGCAGCGTCTCCGAACGCGAGCTGCTTTCGGCCGTATTCGAGGGCCGGGCAAATCTTGCCGACGCCGTCTCGCAGCACATGAGCCCGCCGCTGCCGCTCATCGGCGCCGGAGAACTGGTCGGGACGGCCGCCAAGAGCTCTGCGCGAATGCGACGCGGTGATGGTGGTCGAGGAGGGCAAACCAGTTGGCGTGCTGACCCGCCACGACCTGCTGGGATTTCTGTCGGACGGCAGTCTGCGCCGGTAGACGGTCCGCAAGGCACTGCATCGGACTGGGTGGACCCCTCCGAATTCCGTTAGCCAGGGCAAGGATCCCGAAGTTCGCGCGCCCACCCGGACGGTGAGAAGTTCAGATTATGAGCGTCTTTAAGAGGTAGTTCTCAGGTAGGGTTACATCGCTCGTTCCCAGCTAATTCATCATTGGAAGGGTCCATGACCGATCAACCGCCACCTCCCCCCGGGAACTATCCGCCCCCGCCCCCGCCGTCGGGTGGGTTCCCGCCGCCTCCGCCGCCGAGTGGTGGTGGCTATCCACCTCCGCCCCCGCCGCAAGGTTTTGGCTACCCGCCGCTGCAGCAGGCAGGTGCACCGGGAGCGGCGCTGCCGACGGAGTCGTATACGCCGTGGTTGACCCGCGTGTGGGCGTATCTCATCGATTACATCCCGTACCTCATCATCGTCGGCATCGGCTACGGCATCGAGGCGGCCACGCAGGAGACGGTGTGCGTTACGGACACCTCCGGATACAACCTCGGTGACTTCTGCGGAACGGGCAACTCCACACTCGGCGTTGCCGCTTTGCTGATCTCGGTCGTGATCGCGTTCGCATACCTGGCGTGGAATCTCGGGTACCAGCAGGGCACCACGGGGTCGAGCATCGGCAAGGGCATCCTGAAGTTCAAGATCGTAGGCGAAGCACCGGGCAACCAATCGGTTTCGGGATGTCAGTCGTGCGCGAACTGGTCTATATCGTGTTCAGTGCCCTCTGCGGCATCGTTTGGCTTGTCGCGGTTCTGTTTCCGCTCTGGGATCCGAAGCGCCAGACGCTGGTCGACAAGATCATCAAGACCATCGCGTTGCCCCTCTGACGTAGGACTTCATACGCCGGCCTCGGACATCACAGCCGCGGGTCGGCGTGTTTACCCAAACAGCACGGACACTTTCAGGAGAAGGCGAAATGACCGATCAACCGCCCCCACCACCAGGGAGCTACCCGCCGCCTCCGCCAGGCGGTTATCCACCGCCGCCGCCTCCGCGGTGGCGGCTACGGCCCGCCCCCGGGTGGGGGCTATCAGCCTCCCGGCGGTTATCCGCCTCCGCCGCCTCCCGGTGGCGGCTACCCACCCCCTCCGCCTCCGCCGGTGGCGGCTACGGCCCACCCCCGGGCGCGGCCGGGCAGGGCTATCCGCCTGCTGGCGGGCAAGGACCGGCTCCTGCGCTGCCGCAGGACTCGTACACCCCATGGTTCACCCGCGTGCTGGCCTGGCTGATCGACACGGTGCCGGTCTTCATCGTCGTCGGCATCGGGCAGGGCATCGCCGCACTCACGGGCGAGAGTCATTGCACCACCAGCAGTTACGGCGGTTACAGCGCGTACTGCACGTCGAGCCCGTCGATCATCGGCGTGCTGGTGTCGGGTCTGGCGAGCCTTGCCGCACTGGTCTATGTCGTCTGGAACTACGGCTACAAGCAGGGCACCACGGGCTCCAGCATCGGCAAGGGCATCATGAAGTTCAAGGTCGTCAGCGAGAAGACCTGGCAGCCCATCGGTTTCGGCATGTCGATCGTGCGTCAGATCGCCCACTTCGTGGACGCGATCATCTGCTACATCGGGTACCTGTTCCCGTTGTGGGACCCCAAGCGGCAGACCCTTGCCGACAAGATCATGACTACGGTCTGCATACCGATCTAGCTGATTGACGTACTCAACGTGGCCGCGCCGGGCACTGGCGTTGGTGCTCGACGCACTGCCCGTCGTTGGTTTGGCGATGTTGGCCCTCATCCTGATGTGGGCCACCAGGATTCGCATGTGCGACGGCGACACTTCGGCACTTGACCTTGGTGCGCAGTGCGGATCGGGTGTCAGCCCGTTCGGCGTGATCGGCTTCGTCGTCGCGTGGTTGGCGATGATCGGCTACGGGGTGTGGAACTTCGGCCTTCGGCAGGGCAGGACGGGCTCGAGCATCGGCAAGTCCGTGCTGGGGTTACGAGTGGTCGACGTCGACTCGCTCGAACCGATCGGGTTCTGGCGCTCGGTGATCCGGCAGTTTGCCCACGCCGTCGACGTGCTCAGCCTCGGCGTCGGCTACCTATGGCCACTGTGGGACCCGAAGGGCCAGACGTTCGCCGACAAGCTGATGTCGACCATATGCGTCAGCGGAACGCACTGACGCCGGTCAGCGCCTCACCGATGACCATCTGGTGCACCTCGGACGTGCCCTCGTAGGTCAGCACCGACTCGAGGTTGTTGGCGTGCCGGATCACCGGGTACTCGAGGGTGATTCCGTTGGCGCCCAACAGGGTCCGGCATTGCCGGGCGATCTTGATGGCTTCGCGGACGTTGTTGAGCTTGCCGACGCTGACCTGCTCCGGCTTGATCCGGCCCTCGTCCTTGAGCCTGCCGAGGTGCAGCGCCAGCAGCTGGGCCTTGCCGAGTTCGACGGCCATGTCGGCGATCTTGGCCTGCGTCAGCTGGTAGCCGGCCAGCGGCTTGTCGAACACCTCGCGGGTGCCGACGTAGTCCAGCGTCGTCTGCAGGCAGTCGCGCGCCGCGCCGACGGCTCCGAACACGATGCCGAACCGGGCCTCCGACAGGCAGGCCAGCGGACCCGACAACCCGCGGGCGCCTGGCAGTTTCGCGTCGTCGGGCAGCCGGACGTCGTCGAGGCTGAACTCGGAGGTGACCGACGCCCGCAGCGACAGCTTGTGCGTCATCTCGCGGGCGCTGAAGCCTGGTGTCGACGTGGGCACCGCGAACCCGATGATGCTCTCTCGCTCGTCGCCTCGCGCGCCCACACGATCGCGACGTCGGCGACCGACGCGTTGGTGATCCACATCTTCGAGCCGTTGAGCACCCAGTCCGAGCCGTCGCGGCGGGCCGTCGTGCGCATGCCGCCGGGGTTGGAGCCGAAGTCCGGTTCGGTCAGCCCGAAGCAGCCGATCAGCTCGCCGGCGGCCATGCCCGGCAGCCACTGCTCGCGCTGCTCCTCGCTGCCCCAGTGGTGGATCGCGAACATCGCCAGCGAGCCCTGCACCGAGACCAGGCTGCGCAGGCCGCTGTCGACGGCCTCCAGCTCCTGGCACACCAGGCCGTACGCGGTGGCCGTCGAGCCGCCGCAGCCGTACCCGGTCGAGGTGCATGCCGAGCAGGCCCAGCTTGCCGATCTCGACGGCGAGCTCGCGGACCGGCACCTCGCCCGATTCGAACCACTCCGCGACGTACGGGCGCAGCCGCTGCTCGCCGAACTGCCGGACCATGGTGCGCAGCTCGATGTCCTCGGCGGTCAGCAGCGAGTCGAGGTCGAGCAGGTTTCGATCGTGGTGGCCATGCTCGAATTTCTACACCGTTACGCTGGTCCGGCACCGTTACCCTGATCGACATGAGCGAGCAGCAGTCAAGGCAGACGCGTACCGCGCCTACGGTCCGGCGACCAGGGCCATCCACGCCGGTTACCGGCCCGATCCGGCCACCGGCGCGGTCAACGCGCCGATCTACGCCAGCTCGACGTTCGCGCAGGACGGCGTCGGCGGGCTGCGCGGCGGCTTCGAGTACGCGCGCACCGGCAACCCCACCCGGGCGGCGCTCGAGGCGTCGCTGGCCGCGGTCGAGGGCGGCACGTTCGGTCGCGCCTTCGCCTCGGGGATGGCGGCCACCGACTGTGCGCTGCGGGCCATGCTGCGGCCCGGCGATCACGTCGTCATCCCCGACGACGCCTACGGCGGCACGTTCCGGCTCATCGACAAGGTCTTCACGAAGTGGGGGATCGACCACACGCCGGCGGCGCTGTCCGACCTCGACGCCGTCCGCGCGGCGATGACGGCCGAAGACCAAGCTGATCTGGGTCGAGACGCCGACCAACCCGCTGCTGTCGATCGCCGACATCGCCGGCGATCGCGCAGCTGGCGTCGGCGGCGGGGGCGAAGGTGTTGGTGGACAACACCTTCGCCTCACCCGCGCTGCAGCAGCCGTTGGCGCTGGGCGCCGACATCGTGCTGCACTCGACGACGAAGTACATCGGCGGGCACTCCGACGTGGTCGGCGGCGCGCTGGTGACCAACGACGAGGAACTCGACGACGCGTTCGCGTTCCTGCAGAACGGCGCGGGTGCGGTGCCGGGCCCGTTCGACGCGTACCTGACGATGCGCGGGCTCAAGACGCTGCGCGCTGCGGATGCAGCGGCACAGCGAGAACGCCGCGCTGGTCGCCGAGTTCCTCGACGGGCATCCCGCCATCGAGACGCGTGCTGTACCCGGGCCTGCCCAGCCACCCCAACCACGAGGTCGCCGCGCGGCAGATGTCGGGCTTCGGCGGCATGGTGTCGGTGCGGCTGCGCGGTGGCCGCGAGGCCGCCCGCCAACTGTGCGCGCGCACCGAGATCTTCATCCTCGCCGAGTCGCTCGGCGGCGTCGAGTCGCTGATCGAGCATCCCGGCGCGATGACGCACGCGTCCACCGCGGGTTCGCAGCTCGAGGTGCCCGACGACCTGGTGCGGCTGTCGGTGGGCATCGAGGAGATCGGCGACCTGCTCGGCGATCTCGAGCAGGCGCTTACGAAAGGGCTGACCGCACCGCCGACGCGGTGACCGCCAGGTTCATCTCGGGCATCGCCGTCGGGTACTCGTTGACCCAACTGCCGCTGGCGATCTCGCTGGCCCGGGCGTGCACCCAGCGCCAGCCGCGGTCGTTGAGGCTCAGCAGCGCGCCCGAGTCCGTCGGCGGCGTGCAGCAGCGAGACGATGCGCCGCCGTCGACGGCGTCGGCGGTCGACGGTCGAACAACGCCGACAGCAGCTGCGGCCCGCGCCCGGCCCACCCGGTCGCGGTTGGTCAACGGCCAGGCGTACGGCGTGCGGAATCGCTTGGACGGCAAGCGGACCCGACGGACCTGGCCGAGTCGCTCCAGGTGCAGCGCCACGCTGCTCCTGGGTGTCCTTGCGCAACTTCGACACCGCGCGCGTCGGGCCGCAACGGCGCCGCTGAAGCAGCTGGAACGCCGGCTCGACGACGGGGTCGACGGGCCCGCCGCCGGCGAGCGCCAGCAGCCGGCCCGCCTCGGCGGGGTCACCCGGCGACGGCGGGCCGGATCCGGCATGCGTAGGCCAGGTCCAGCAGCACCGCGGCCGCGAGCACCCGTTCACGACGGTCACGTTCCAGCGCGGGCTGCGCCGACGCGTTGTCGAGCAAGCAGCAGGAAGAGGTCCTCGGCGATCTGCGCCATGAAACGGACCGTAGATCAGCCGGCGGCGGATGCCGCGAACTCAGGAGTGGTACGGCTCCGCCTTGACCAGCGTGACCTTGACGGTGTTGCCGTTGGGCACGGTGTACTCGCGGGTCTCGCCGACCTTGGCGTCGATCAGCGCGCCGCCGAGCGGGGAGTTGGGCGAGTAGACCTCGAGCTTGCCGTCGCTGACGCCCTCCTGGCGGGTGGCGATCAGGAACGTCTCGGTGTCGCCGTCGTCGTACTTGACCGTGACGACCGAGCCGGGCAGCGCGACGCCGGACTGCTTCGGTGCCTCGCCGACCTTGGCGTTGTTCAGCAGCTCCTGCAGCTGGCGGATGCGGGCCTCCTGCTGGCCCTGCTCCTCGCGTGCCGCGTGGTAGCCGCCGTTCTCGCGGAGGTCGCCCTCTTCGCGGCGGTCGTTGATCTCCGCGGCGATGACGGGTCGATTGGCGATCAGCTGGTCGAGCTCGGTCTTCAGCCGGTCGTGTGCTTCCTGGGTCAGCCAGGTGACCTGAGTGTCGGTCATGTCGTCGCGCTCCTGTCGTCGTCGTCTCGCGCTCGTTGGCGTAAGAAAGTTCACGTCTATTGCCGCGATCGCAAGCGCATACACGCGCGTTAAAGCAGCAATACACGGCTCCAGTCAGGAACCGTGTACCCGACCATGGTACCACCGCCGGGTCAGCGGATTTTTACGTATTCGCTGTTCGATGTTCGTCCGGCGGTCGCCTGACGCTTGCGTTGCTCAGGGCGCCACCAGGTAGGCCGGAACGTCGGTTCCGCAGCCGTAGACGTCGCCCATCGACGGGCCGGCTTGCTGGTCTTGACGATGGTCGTGACCTGCACCGTTGCCTGCGACGACGGCGGCACCAGCACCTCGCGGCGGCCGGTCTCGCTGCCGTCGAGCGAGCGTGCCCGCACGATGCACACCACCGGGCGGGACGGGTCCTTGCGGGTGACGCGAGATGGTCACCTCGACGGTGCCGATCGTCGACCAATCGGTAGCCGCCCAAGTTCGCCCTTGACGTCGCCCGTGCCGAGCCGCTGGAAACCGACGAGCGCGATCACCACGCCCGACGACGACGATGAGCGACGAACAGGCCGATCGCCAGTCGGCGGCGGGATCGGCGCGACAGCCGCTGTCGCCCGTAACGGGCGGCGGGACGCTCGATCATGAGAGGTGTGGTCCCCTTAGGTGCGAGCGCCGGCTCTCGGCATGGGTCTGAGTTCGGATCGGTCGTACTAGGACTGGAACTATAGGACTACCCGAGACTGTTGGAACCGGTCCGTACGAGTCCCGACGAACGAAGCGATCAGGTAGGCACGAGTGAGCGAACTGCGGTTGATGGCGGTGCACGCCCACCCGGACGACGAGTCCAGCAAGGGCGCTGCGACGATGGCCCGTTACGCCGACGAGGGCGCGCGCGTCATGGTGGTGACGCTGACCGGCGGCGAGCGCGGCGACATCCTCAACCCGGCGATGGACCTGCCCGACGTGCACGGCCGGATCCACGAGATCCGCCGCGACGAGATGGCCAAGGCCGCCGAGATCCTCGGCGTCGAGCACGCGCTGGCTGGGGTTCGTCGACTCCGGACTGCCCGAGGGCGACCCGCTGCCGCCGCTGCCGGAGGGCTGCTTCGCGCTGGTGCCGCTCGAGCGAGTCGACGGAGCGCGCTGGTCCGGCTCATCCGCGAGTTCAAGCCGCACGTGCTGACCACCTACGACGAGAACGGCGGCTACCCGCACCCCGACCACATCCGCTGCCACGAGGTGTCGATGGCCGCGTACGAGGCCGCCGCCGACTACCGGCTGTTCCCGGACGCGGGCGAGCCGTGGAGCGTGTCGAAGCTGTACTACAACCACGGGTTCCTGCGGAAGCGGATGCAGTTGTTCCAGGACGAGTTCGCCAAGCACGGCCAGGTGGGTCCGTTCGAGAAGTGGCTCAAGGACTGGGACCCGGAGCTCGACGTCCTCGCGCACCGGATCACCACCAGCATCGAGTGCTCGAAGTACTTCGCCGCAGCGCGACGACGCCCTGCGCGCGCACGCCACCCAGATCGACCCGAAGAGCTTCTTCTTCACCACGCCCATGGAGTGGCAGCAGCGGCTGTGGCCCACCGAGGAGTACGAGCTGGCCCGGTCCCGGGTACCCGTCGACGCTGCCCGAGGACGACCTGTTCGCGGGGATCGACCCGTGACCGACACGCTGATGCTGATCGCCGGTCTGCTGGCCGACGAAGCGCCCCGCGACACCGGGCCGGACTTCGGCAAGGCCAGCCCGTTCGGCCTCGTCGTCGTGGTGATCCTGCTGATCTGCACGTTCCTGCTGGTGTGGTCGATGAACCGGCACCTCAAGAAGCTGCCGGAGTCGTTCGACCGCGAGCACCCCGAACCCGACCAGGCCGCTCGACGACGGCACGGTCGACTCTGCCCGGCGACGCCGGTGACCGACGACCAGGCCGGGCGGTCCGACTGAGCCGGGGGCTAACGCCCTCGGGGCGGCCACCAGCCCCTACCTGCGCCAGCACGCCGACAACCCGGTGCACTGGCAGGAGTGGTCCGCCGACGCGCTCGCCGAGGCGGCCGCGCGCGACGTGCCGATCCTGTTGTCGATCGGGTACGCGGCGTGCCACTGGTGTCACGTGATGGCGCACGAGTCGTTCGACGACGACGAGGTCGCCGCGGCGATGAACGCGGGCTTCGTCTGCATCAAGGTCGACCGCGAGGAGCGGCCCGACCTCGACGCCGTGTACATGAACGCCACGGTCGCGCTGACCGGTCAGGGCGGCTGGCCGATGACGTGCTTCCTGACGCCCGACGGCAGGCCGTTCTTCTGCGGCACGTACTACCCGAAGGCCGGGTTCCTGCAGCTGCTCGCCGCGGTGCGACGACACGTGGCGCAACCGTCGCGCCGAGGTGGAGCAGGCCTCCGACCAGATCGCGGGCGAACTGCGGTCGATGGCGTCCGGGCTTGCCCGGCGGCGGCCCCGCGCTGGCGCCCGAACTGTGCGACCACGCCGTCGCGGGCGTGCTCGGCGACGAGGACGTCGCCGCGTGGCGGGTTCGGCGGCGCCCCGAAGTTCCCGCCGTCGGCGCTGCTCGAGGCGCTGCTGCGCAGCTACGAGCGGACCGGCGACGACGACACGCTGGCGGCCGTCGGAGCGGACGTGCACGGCGATGGCCCGCGGCGGCATCTACGACCAGCTCGCAGGCGGCTTCGCGCGCTACAGCGTCGACGCGTCCTGGGTGGTGCCGCACTTCGAGAAGATGCTCTACGACAACGCGCTGCTGCTGCGGGTGTACGCGCACTGGGCGCGTCGCACCGGAAACCCGTTGGCGCGCAAGGTGGCCGGCGAGACCGCGCGGTTCATCATCGACGGGCTCGGCGCGGGCGGCATGTTCACCTCGTCGCTGGACGCCGACACCGACGGGCGTGGAGGGCCTGACCTACGTCTGGACGCCCGCGCAGCTGCGCGACGTGCTCGGCGACGACGACGGACGTTGGGCCGCAGAGCTTTTCGCGGTCACCGACGACGGGCACCTTCGAGCATGGCAGCTCGGTGCTGCAGCTGCCGGTCGATCCCGACGACGCCGATCGGTTCGAGCGGGTTCGCGCTGCGCTGTCGACCGCCGCGCGCCGACCCGGCCGCAGCCGGCCGCGACGACAAGGTGGTCACGGCGTGGAACGGCTTCGCGATCACCGCGCTGGCCGAGGCTTCGGTGGCGCTGGGCGAGCCCGAATTGCTGCGACGCCGCAACGGCATGTGCCCGCGCGATCGTCGAGCTGCACGTCGTCGACGGCCGGCTGCGACGGGCCAGCCTCGGCGGCCGGGTCGGTGACAGTGCCGCCATCCTCGAGGATCACGCCGCGTTGGCGACCGCGCTGCTGACGCTGTTCCAGATCACCGGCGACGGGCAGTGGCTGGACACGGCGCTGCGGCGCTGCTGGACGTCGCGCTCGACCACTTCGCCGATCCCGGACCGCGACGGCCGCTGGTTCGACACCGCCGACGACGCCGAGCAGTTGATGGTGCGCCCGTCCGATCCCGATCGACGGCGCGACGCCGTCAGGGGCGTCGCTGATCGCCGAGGCGCTGCAGCTCGCCGCGCATCTCGCCCCGCCCGGCGCGCCGACCGGTACGCCGCGGCGGCGTCGGCCGCCGCTGTCGGCGGCCACGCCGATCCTGGCCAAGCTGCCGCGGTCGGGCGGTCACTGGCTGGCGGTCGCCGAGGCGGCGGTGCGCGGGCCGATCCAGATCGCGGTGGCCTGCGACCCCGCGCGACTCGGAACTGTTGGCCGCGGCACGGACGCTGGCGCCGGGCGGCGCCGTCGTCGTCGGCGGAGCGGTGGACTCCTCGGAACTGCTCGCCGGACGCGACCGAGTCGGCGGCCGCGACGCCGCCTACGTGTGCCGCGGCCGGGTGTGCGACCTGCCCGTCACCACCGCGGCGGAACTCGCTGCCGCACTGCGGTGTCTCCGTGTAGCGTGCGGCACATGCCGAGCGACTGCCCGAGCAGATCACCGAGACCGTCAACCGCTACCTCGAACTCGTCGCCAAGGGCGCCGTCGACGACGTCGTCGACCTGTACGCCGACGACGCCACCGTCGAGGATCCCGGTCGGCGGCGAGGTGCACATCGGGCGCGAGGCGATCCACGGCTTCTACGCCGACCTGCCTCGGCGCGAAGAGCGAAACCGAGGTCGTCACGCTGCGGGCGCTCGGCCACGAGGCGGCGTTCTTCTGGGCGACTGACCGTCGACCTCGGCGAGGGCGGCAAGATGCGCATCGAGATCATCAGCGTCATGACGCTTCGACGACGACGGCGAAGATCACGTCGATGAAGGCCTACTGGGGCCCGGACGAACATCACCCAGCTGTAGCTCTCAGTCGCTAGCTCCTACCCTGCCGAATGTTGCAGGCGATCAGAAGACGGCGAACCACATCGCGATGTAGTGGCAGATCGCCGCGACCGCCGTGCAGGCGTGGAAGAACTCGTGGTGACCGAACGTCGTCGGCCACGGGTTCGGCCACTTCAGCCCGTAGAGCACGCCGCCGATGCTGTAGAGCGCGCCGCCGACGATCAGCAGCACCAGCGCCGCGACGCCCGCGCCGTGCATGATCGGCACGATGAAGAACGCCGCCACCCAACCCAGCAGCAGGTACAGCGGGACGCCGACCCAGGCGGGCGCCGACGGCCAGAACATCTTGAGCAGGACGCCCGCGATCGCCCCGCTCCAGACGATCCAGAACAGCACCATGCCCTGGTCCGACGGCAGTGCCAGCAGGGCGAACGGCGTGTAGCTGCCCGCGATGAAGACGAAGATCATCGAGTGGTCGAGTCGCTTCATCCACTTGCGCTCGGTCGGCGACTTCCAGTCACCCGGTGGTAGGTGGCGCTGACCGCGAACATCGCCACGATGGTGAACGTGTAGAGCAGCGTGGCGAGGCCGGCGCGGGTGCCCTCGAGTGCCCACGACACCGACACCAGCGCGGCGCCGGCGATGAAGGCGACGATCGCCGAGTAGAGGTGAATCCAGCCGCGGGCGCGGGGCTTGCCGAGGAACTGCGCGACGCCGTCGGCAACGGCCTCCGGAAGATCCTCGGCCTCCCGCGCGTGCGTTCCCGGCGGATCGTGAGTCGGTGGTGTCGATCGAAGTGGCCATGTCACCTCCACTAACTGGCATGGGATTACCCGACGCCACAGTAGTCTGGATCTTCGTGGATCTCATTCCCCCGCGGCTCAAGGAACCGGCCTACCGGATCTACGAGATGCGGCTGCGCCAGGAGTTGGCGCGGTCCCGAGTCCGAACTGCCTCGGCACATCGCAGTGTTGTGCGACGGCAACCGGCGCTGGGCCCGTGACGAGGGTCACGACGACGTCAGTTACGGCTACCGGGTCGGCGCCGACAAGATCGCCGAGATGCTGCGCTGGTGCCAGGAGGCCGGCGTCGAGACTGGCGACGGTCTACCTGCTCTCGACCGAGAACCTGCAACGCGATCCGGCCGAGCTGGCGTCGCTCATCGAGATCATCACCGACGTCGTCGAGGAGATCTGTGCACCCGCCAACCAGTGGAGCGTGCGCACCGTCGGCGACCTCGAACTGCTCGGCGAGGAACCCGCCCGCCGGCTGCGCGAGGCCGTCGATAGCGACCACGAACAACGGCGGCTTTCACGTCAACGTCGCCGTCGGCTACGGCGGACGCCAGGAGATCGCCGACGCCGTGCGCGCGCTGCTGAGCAAGGAACTCGCCAACGGCGCGACGGCCGAGCAACTCATCGAATCGGTCACCGTCGACGGCCATCTCCGAGAACCTCTACACGTCCGGGCAGCCCGATCCCGATCTGGTCATCAGGACGTCGGGGGAGCAGCGGCTGTCGGGATTCCTGTTGTGGCAGAGCGCCTATTCGGAGATGTGGTTCACCGAGGCGCACTGGCCGGCCTTCCGCCGGGTCGACTTCCTGCGTGCGCTGCGCGACTACACGCGTCGGCACCGGCGATACGGCGATGTAGATCGCCCAGGCTACGTGGTCGCACGTGCCAGACTGAACCCATGGCTGCGATGTCCGCAGTGGTGTTCGGCCTGAGCTGGTGGCTCGGGCTGTACCTGCTGGCCCGCGACCCGCGCAAGCCCGTCCTGGTGCTCGCCGCGATCGGCCTGACCAGCTTCGCCGTCGTCGTCGCGCTCGACGCGGTCCGCGTCACCGGCGGCCCGCACACCGACGCTGCTCAGCCGCATCGAGGTGTACCTCGTCGTGGTGCCCGGCGTGGCCTGGTTCGCGGTGCTGCTCGAGCTCTCCCGGCCAGGCGACACCTGGCGCAGCCGCGCCGGCGAGCTGGTCGCGGTCGCCGTCGTCGCCGCACTCGCCCTGGCCGGGGCGACGCTGGCGGGCGGCGTGAACGGGCCACTGCGCCTTGGGCATTGGGTGATGTTCGGGGTCATCTCGGTCTCCACGCTGGGTGCGATGGTCGTCGCGGTACGACGCCAGAGCCGGCCGCGGCGGGTGATCGGCGTCGCGGTCGTCGCGACGCTGTTCTTCGCGCTGGGCAACGCGATCCTGGTGATCCCGCTGGGATTGGTGCCGAGCTGGCTGGCGTTGGCGTCCACCGGGGTTCGACGTGCTGACTGCTCGGCGTCGCGGTCGCGCTGTGGGATGCGTTCGACGAGGGGCAGGCGCTGCGCGCCGACATGCGCCGGTCGTTCGTGGGCAGCGTCGTCGTCGCCGCGCTCTTCGGCGGGCAGGCGCTGATCGGCATGGCGGTCACCGACGAACACACCGCGCTGACCGTGCTGCTGTTCACCAGCCTGGCGATCGCCATCGTCGATCAACGTGCTCGCCGACCCGCTGGCCGGGGTGCTCGACCGGCTGGCGTTCTCCCGCTCACCGGCGCTGCGCGCCGACCGCGCCGACGTTGCGTCGCACCGAGGCGGCGCTGCCGCTGCGGTCGAGCAACCCGCTCGACGACGTCGACGACGACACCTTCGTCCGGCTGACGCGCCGCGCGCTCGGACACTACGGCGACCTGTCCAAGCTCGTCGCGAGCCCGCTGACGGCGCTGCCCGTCATCGACGAGCGGCTGGCGCGCCGCGGCGCGCCCGATCAGCCGCTGGAGCGGGCCAACGAACTCAAGGCGCTGCTCGCCGATCGCATCGCGGCGCTCAAGCCGCGCGACGGCGGCGACTTCGGCACCACCGAGCAGTGGCGGCACTACAACTCGCTGTACTTCCCCTACGTCGTCGGCGTGCGGGCGTACGCGCAGAACGCGACGGCCGCCGGGCTCGACCCCGTCGCGCGGCAGGCGTGGCAGTGGTTCGTCACCGAGGTGCCGCAGCGCTCGCTGCACAACTGGCAGAACGCCGCAGCGCGCGTCATCGCCGCGGATCTGCGCGGCACGCCGGTGTCCGCTACCTCGTAACGCCTCTGACCTGCGGCTGGCAGTGATTGGCAGCGTTCTGCGTCGATCTGGCAGTGGCTTCGTGAGCAGTGTTCGTGGTGTCAGCCACACCAGCACAGCCTCAACGCCGAGGAGCCCACGATGACCGCCACCCATCACCACCCGACCCCTGCTCCGACAGCTCCGATTCCCTGCTCCGCTTCGCGATGCGCGCCGACGCCACGCTGTGCGCCGGCACCGGCCTGCTCGATCGCCTTCGCCGCCGACCCGCTGTCCCGGCTGTCGGGGCTGTCGGCCGTATCCGAGTGGATCGCCGGCGCCGCGCTGGTCGCTCTACGGCGTCGCGCTCTACGTGCTCGCGGCGGCGCCCGGTCGTCCGCAGGATCGGCGTCGGCATCGTCGTCGCCAACGTGGTGTTCGCCATCGTCGCGCTCGCGGTCCTGGCGGCGGGCGTGCTGCCGCTGACCGGCGCAGGCGTCGCCATGATGCTCGCGACCGTCGCGGCCACGCTCGGCTTCGCCTACGCTCCAGTACCTCGGAGTGCGCCGTCTGGCGTGACTCCCTGCCGAACCGGTGCGCGGCCGCCCGCCGCAAGAGGTTACGGCGTGCGGCCCGCACCGGCCTCCCTGCTCCATCGACCACCCAACAACTGAAGGGAAGTTCCATGACCGCCATCACCGCCTCCCCACGCACCACCGCCCAAGCGACTCGTTCCTCCGCTTCGCGCATGCGCCTCGACGCCGTGCGTCAGCGGCCTGATGGGCATCGTCGGCGTCGCGTTCGGCCGCCCAGATCGCCGAGCTGTCCGGCACCACCACCCGCGTTCGAGTACTCGATGGGCGCCTTCTTCGTCGCCTACGGCGTCGCGGTGTTCGCCCTGTCGCTCGGCTGCACGTCGGTGCGCAGGCTGGGCATCGGCGTGGTCGTCGGCAACCTCGTCTACACGCCGTGGCGGTCGTCGTCGCCGTGCTGGCCGGTGTCTGGCCGCTGACCACCGCGGGCGTCGTGCTCACGCTGGCCAGCGGTGTCTACACGCTGGTGATGGCCGACCTGCAGTACCTCGGCCTGCGCCGCCTGCGGGCCTAGATCTCCCCGCGAGCTCGGCACAAAGGCCCTGAAACCGCGCAGTTTCAGCGGCCGTTTGCGTCTGCTCGCGGAGGAAGGTCTAGAGCTTGCGGAGCCGCAGCCGGTTGATCGCGTGGTCGGCGTCCTTGCGCAGCACCAGGGTCGCGCGCGGCCGGGTCGGCAGGATGTTCTCGATCAGGTTGGGCCGGTTGATCGAATGCCAGATGTCGCGGGCGGCGAACACGGCCTGCTCGTCGGTCAGCGTGGAGTAGTGGTGGAAGTGCGACTGCGGGTCGGCGAAGGCGCCCGGCGCGCATCGCCAGGAACCGCGAGACGTACCAGCCCTCGATGTCCTCGATGCGGGCGTCGACGTAGACGGAGAAGTCGAACAGGTCCGACACCATCAGCGCGGGCCCGGTCTGCAGCACGTTGAGGCCCTCGAGGATCAGGATGTCCGGATGCCGGATCAACATCTTCTCGCCGGGCACGATGTCGTAGAGCAGGTGTGAGTACACCGGGGCGCACGCCTGATCGGCGCCCGACTTCACCGCCGTGACGAATCGCATCAGCCCGCGACGGTCGTAGCTCTCGGGAAAACCCTTGCGGTGCATCAGGTTTCGTCGCAGCCAGTTCGGCATTCGGGTACAGGAAGCCGTCGGTGGTGACCAGGTCGACGCGGGGGTGGTGTTCCCAGCGCGCCAGCAGCGCCTGCAGCACGCGGGCCGTGGTGGACTTGCCGACCGCGACGCTGCCTGCGACGCCGATCACGAACGGCACCGGGCGGTCGGGGTTCTGCTGCGGCTCGCCGAGGAACTCCGCCGTCGCCGCGAACAGCCGCTGCCGCGCGGCGACCTGCAGGTGGATCAACCGGGCCAGCGGCAGGTAGACCTCTTCGACCTCGAGCAGGTCCAGTTGCTCACCGAGGCCGCGCAGGCCCAGGAGTTCGTTCTCGTTGAGCTTCAGCGGCGTCGACATGCGCAGCGCACGCCATTGACTCCGGTCGAACTCGACGTATGGACTCGGCTCGCTCGTCCGCGCCATGCGTCAGTCTTGCATTTACGGTGGTGGGCATGGACTCGGGTATGTCTGAAGGCATGGACGCAACCACCCTGATCCGCGAGTATCTGCTGCTCGGTCTGAGATTCGACCGGATCGAGGAGGGCTACGTCGACTCGTTCACCGGGGACCCGCGCTGCGCCGCGCAGTGGCGTCCGAACCCGCGCCCGACCCCGCCGGCGCTGGCCCGCGACGCCCAACGCCTGCTGGCCGAGGTGCCCGACGCCGACGGCCTCGACGCCCAGCGCGCCGACTACCTCGCCGCGCACCTCAAGGCGTTGGCGTGCGCGGGCCGCAAGTTCGCCGGCCAGGACGTCGGGTTCGTCGAGGAGGTGCGCGACTACTTCGACGTCGACATCGCCAAGGGCGACCCCGAGCGGTACCGCGAGGCGCACCGCAAGCTCGACGAGGCGCTCGGCGGCAGCGGCCCGCTCGCCGATCGGATGCAGGCCCACCGCACGGCGAGGAGATCCCGCCCGAGCGGCTCGAGGAGTGCATCCACGCGTTCTCCAGCGCGCTGCGCGACCGGGTCCGCGCCGAGTACCCGCTGCCCGACACCGAGACGATCATCTACGAGATCGTCACCGACAAGCCGTGGTCGGGTTTCAACTACTACGAGGGCGACTACCGGTCCACCGTCGCCGTCAACGCCGACCTCAAGCAGCAGATGTCCAACCTGCCGCGGCTGGTCGCCCACGAGTCCTACCCGGGCCACCACACCGAGCACTGCCGCAAGGAAGCCGGGCTAGTCGCCGGGCAAGGTCAGGCCGAGCAGACGATCTTCCTGGTCAACACCCCGCAGTGCCTGATGGCCGAGGGCCTGGCCGACCTCGCGCTGTACGCCGCGATCGGACCGAACTGGGGGCCGTGGGCCGCCGAGATCTACGCCGACCTCGGCCTGCGCTTCGACGGCGAGCGCGCCGAGGCGATCTCGGAGGCGTCCGCGGCGCTGGCCGACGTCCGCCAGGACGCCGCGCTGATGCTGCACGACGAGCACCGCGACGTCGACGACGTCGTCGCCTTCCTGCAGCGCTGGCTGCTGGTCAACGAGGCCAGGGCGCGGCAGGCGCTGCGGTTCCTGTCGTCGCCGCTGTGGCGGGCCTACACCAGCACCTACGTCGAGGGCTACCGGCTGCTGCGCGGCTGGCTGGACGCGCGGCCCGCGGACGTGACGCTGGGGGAGCGGTTCGGCCGGCTGCTCGACGAGCCGCTGATCCCGTCGAGTTTGCGGGCCTGATTCGACGCGACGTTGACGCCGATGGCGAATACGGCGCTTCGACGGTCGTGCACCGATTAGGCTGGGCCATGACCGCTGACCCGCCGTGACCTCCTCCGCCGCGCCCGGCGCCGAGTACGCCGACACCGCGAGCGCCGCGTACCGAGCCGCGCTCGAGGTCATCGAGTCCGTCGAACCGCGGATCGCCGCGGCGACGCGCAAAGAGCTTGCCGACCAACGTGATTCGCTCAAGCTGATCGCCAGCGAGAACTACGCGTCGCCCGCGGTGCTGCTGACCATGGGCACCTGGTTCTCCGACAAGTACGCCGAGGGCACCATCGGGCACCGCTTCTACGCGGGCTGCCAGAACGTCGACACCGTCGAGGCCCTCGCCGCCGAACACGCCCGCGAGCTGTTCGGGGCGCCCTACGCCTACGCCCAGCCGCACTCGGGCATCGACGCCAACCTCGTCGCGTACTGGGCCATCCTGGCCACCCGCATCGAGGCACCCGGCCTGGCCGAGCTCGGCGCCAAGAACGTCAACGACCTGTCGGAGGCGGACTGGGAGAGCCTGCGCGCCAAGCTCGGCAACCAGCGGTTGCTCGGGATGTCGCTCGATGCGGGCGGCCACCTCACCCACGGCTTCCGGCCGAACATCTCCGGCAAGATGTTCTACCAGCGCAGCTACGGCACCGACCCCGAGACCGGGCTGCTCGACTACGCCGCCGTCGCCGCCGCCGCGCGCGAGTTCAAGCCGCTGGTCCTGGTGGCCGGCTACTCGGCCTACCCGCGCCGGGTGAACTTCGCCAAGATGCGCGAGATCGCCGACGAGGTCGGCGCCACGCTGATGGTCGACATGGCGCACTTCGCCGGTCTGGTCGCGGGCAAGGTGTTCACCGGCGACGAGGATCCGGTGCCCCACGCGCACGTCACCACCACGACGACGCACAAGTCGCTGCGCGGCCCGCGCGGCGGCCTGGTGCTGGCCACCGAGGAGTACTCCGGCGCCGTCGACAAGGGCTGCCCGATGGTGCTCGGCGGCCCGCTGTCCCACGTGATGGCCGCCAAGGCCGTCGCGCTGGCCGAGGCGCGTCAGCCGTCGTTCCAGGAGTACGCCCAGCGCATCGCCGACAACGCCAAGGCGCTGGCCGACGGGCTTCCTCAAGCGTGGCGCCCGGCTCGTCACCGGCGGCACCGACAACCACATCGTGCTGCTCGACGTCACGTCGTTCGGGCTGACCGGCCGCCAGGCCGAGTCGGCGCTGCTGGACGCCGGCGTCGTCACCAACCGCAACTCGATCCCCGCCGACCCCAACGGCGCCTGGTACTCCAGCGGCATCCGGTTCGGCACCCCCGCGCTGACCACCCGTGGCTTCGGCGCCGCCGACTTCGACCGGGTCGCCGAGCTCGTCGTCGACGTGCTGAAGAACACCGAGCCGCGACGGCAGTCTCGAAGGCCAAGTACACGCTCGCCGACGGAACGGCCGAGCGGGTGCACGCGGCGTCGGCCGAGCTGCTGAACGCAAACCCGCTGTATCCGGGGCTGACGCTGATAAGTCGCACGTCGACACGCGCGCGACCCGATTTCGGAGAACGTGTGTCCACGGGTTACAGTTACTTTCATGGCAGAGAAGCCGGTAGCCAACGCGCTGACCCTCGAGCTCGAGCCGGTCGTGCAGGAAAACCTGTCCCGCCACCTCGCGACCGAGGAACTCTGGTACGCGCACGACTACGTGCCGTTCGAGCAGGGCGAGAACTTCGCCTTCCTCGGCGGCAAGGACTGGGATCCGTCGTCGGTGACGCTGCCCAAGCCCGTCACCGACGCCCTCGAGATCCTGCTCATCACCAAGGACAACCTCGCCGGATACCACCGCGAACTCGTCGAGCACTTCATCCTCGACGAGAAGTGGGGCCGCTGGCTCGGTCGCTGGACCGCCGAGGAGCACCTGCACGCCGTCGCGCTGCGCAACTACCTGGTGGTCACCCGCGAGATCGATCCCGCCGCCAACGAGGACGTCCGCGTCGAGCACGTGATGAAGGGCTACCGCGCCGACACCTACAGCCAGATCGAGACGCTGGTGTTCATGGCCTTCCTCGAGCGCGCCCACGCGGTGTTCTGCCGCAATCTGGAGGCGCAGATCGACGAGCCGGTGCTGAAGAGCCTGGTCGGCCGGATCGCCAAGGACGAGGAGCGCCACGAGGAGTTCTTCGCGAACCTGGTCGCGCACTGCCTGACCTACGCCCGCGACGAGACGGTCGCCGCGATCGCCCTGCGCGCCGCCGGCTTCGAGCCGATCGGCGCGACATCGAGGCCTATCAGGACAAGGTTCGCGAGGTCGCCGAAGCGGGCATCTTCGACGACGCCGCGCTGCAAGAAGGTCGTCTCCGACCGCGTCACCGCATGGGGTCTCGCCGAGCATCCCGACCTTCGCGCAGTTCGTCACGCAGTAGTCACGATCGGGTCACGGCGCGCCTGCCCGGCGGACACGCCGCGAGCGGGGTAGCGTCGAAGTCGATGGCTAGCGACTTGCTCTGCTGTCCGGGCGGTACCCGTCGTTTCGACAAGAACGGGACCGGCCCCGGTCCTGGTACCGCAGTGTCCGCCGAGACGCTCGTCGCGGGGCCGCACGGGCCGAGGAGCGCCACGTGACTGATTCGTCCGTTCGGACCTATGTGCTCGACACCTCCGTGCTGCTGTCCGATCCCTGGGCGTGCACCCGGTTCGCCGAACACGAAGTCATCGTTCCGCTGGTGGTCATCAGCGAGCTGGAGGCCAAACGCCACCACCACGAACTGGGCTGGTTCGCCCGGCAGGCTCTGCGGATGTTCGACGATCTGCGGCTCGAGCACGGACGGCTGGATCAGCCGATTCCCGTTGGCGACGCAAGGCGGTACGCTGCAGGTCGAGCTGAACCACAGCGACCCGACGGTGCTGCCCGCTCGGCTTCCGGACCGACACCAACGACGCGCGCATCCTCACCTGTGCGGCCAACCTCGCCGCCGAGGGCAAGCGAGTGACGTTGGTCAGCAAGGACATTCCGCTGCGGGTCAAGGCCGGCGCGGTCGGTCTGGCGGCCGACGAGTACCACGCACAGGACGTCGTCACGTCGGGCTGGACCGGCATGGCCGAGGTCGACGTCGTCGGCCGAGGAGATCGACACGCTGTTCGCCGACGGTGAGATCGATCTGGACGACGCGCGGGACCTGCCGTGCCACACCGGAATTCGGCTGCTGGGTGGCAACTCGCACGCGCTCGGCCGGGTGAACGCCGAGAAGCGGTGCAGCTGGTCCGCGGCGATCGCGAGGTGTTCGGGCTGCGTGGCCGCTCAGCCGAGCAGCGGGTGGCACTGGATCTGCTGCTCGACGAGTCGGTCGGCATCGTCTCGCTCGGCGGCAAGGCGGGCACCGGCAAGTCGGCGCTCGCGCTGTGCGCGGGCCTCGAGGCGGTGCTGGAGCGGCGCACGCAGCGCAAGGTCGTCGTCTTCCGGCCGCTGTACGCGGTCGGCGGCCAGGATCTCGGCTACCTGCCCGGCAGCGAGAGCGAGAAGATGGGGCCGTGGGCGCAGGCCGTCTTCGACACCCTCGAAGGGCTCGCCAGCCCGGCGGTGCTCGAGGAGGTGCTCTCGCGCGGCATGCTCGAGGTGCTGCCGCTGACGCACATCCGCGGCCGCTCGCTGCACGACTCGTTCGTCATCGTCGACGAGGCGCAGTCGCTGGAACGCAACGTCCTGCTGACCGTGCTGTCGCGGCTGGGCGCCGGATCGCGGGTGGTGCTCACCCACGACGTCGCCCAGCGCGACAACCTGCGGGTCGGCCGCCACGACGGCGTCGCGGCGGTCATCGAGAAGCTCAAGGGTCACCCGCTGTTCGCCCACATCACGCTGCTGCGCAGTGAGCGCTCGCCGATCGCGGCGCTGGTCACCGAGATGCTCGAGGAGTTCAGCCCCGGCGCCCTGCCGTGATCCACTGCGGTTCGTGCACGCGGACCCGCGGTGAGCGCGGGCGAGCGTGCACGAGTCGCCAGGGTCGGTCGGTAGGCTGCCACCGTGCGTAAGCGGCCCGACGTCGTCGTCCTGGTCGTACTGGCGCATGGTCATCGGCGTGTGCGCAGGCGTCGCCGTCGTGGTCATCGGCGGGTTCACCGGCCACGTCGAAGGTGGCCAAGGCCGACGACGTCGACTGCGCACAGGTCAAGTGCATCGCGCTGACGTTCGACGACGGGCCGAGCCCCTACACCGACCGGCTGCTGCAGATCCTGCAAGGACAACGACGCCAAGGCGACGTTCTTCCAGATCGGCAACAAGGTGGCCGCCAACCCGGAGGGCGCCAAGCGCGTCGTCGACGCGGGCATGGAACTCGGCAGCCACACCTGGGAACACCCCAACATGACCACCATTCCGCCCGAGGACATCCCCGCGCAGTTCAGCAAGGCCAGTGACGCGATCGAGGCGGCGACGGGTCAGCGGCCCAAGCTGGTCCGCACGGCCGGTGGCCTGATCAACGACCAGGTGCTCGCCGAGGCCAAGAAGCAGGGGCTGGCCGACATCAACTGGGACGTCATCCCGTTCGACTGGGCCAACGACGCCAACACCGGCGCCACCCGCTTCATGCTGATGAGCCAGATCAAGCCGAACTCGGTGGTGCTGTTCCACGACACGTACTCGTCGACCGTCGACCTGGTGTACCAGTTCATCCCCGTGCTCAAGGCCAACGGCTACCACATGGTCACCGTCAGCCAGATGCTCGGGCCGCGCGCGCCCGGCAGCCAGCTACGGCAGCCGGGACAACGGCCCGCCCGTCAACGATCTGCTCGACATCCCGCCTGCGGAGATCCCGTCGCTGCCGAACACGCCGTCGCCCGCGCCGATGCCGAACATCCCGATCACCGACATCCCCGGCGCGAACTCCGGCGGCTCCAACAACGGCGCCTGACGACGGAATGCACACCAACACCGCGTTCGTCCTGACCCTTCTGGTGCTGTGCTACGCCGTGGTCTCCGGTCTGGTCAAACGCTGGTACGCTGGCGCCCGCCCTGATCTTCGTGCTGTTCGGAATCGTGTTGGGGCCGTTCGGGCTTCGGCGTGATCGACGTCGGCACGGACGCCGCCAGCTTCACCGTCGTCGCGCAGTTGGCGCTGACGGTGATCCTGTTCAACCAGGCCGCCGAACTGGATCTGTCCGCGGTGGTGCGGCGCCGCGAGGTCACGTTCCGGCTGCTGGTGATCGGCATCCCGCTGGCGCTGGGGCTCGGCACCCTGACCGCGCTGCTGGTGCTGCCGGTGATGCCGCTGTGGGAGGCGGTGTGCCTGGCCGCGATCGTCGCACCGACCGAGGTGGCGCTCATCGACGCGCTGCTCGACGACAAGCGGATCCCGGAACGGGTCCGGCACGCGATGTCCACCGAGAGCGGCTTCTACGACGGGTTCGCGCTTGCGGCCATGCTCGCGGCGTTGGCGCTGGCATCCGAGCACGCCGATCCCGACGCGAGCCGCTGGGCGTTGTTCCTCGTCCGCACCGAGGTGGTGTCGGTGGTCGTCGGCCTGGTCGTCGGCGTCGCTCGGCGGGCTGGTGATCGCGCGGTCGCGCAAGCGTGATTGGATGAGCGACACCTGGGCGCAGCTGGCCACGCTCGCCGTCGCGTTGGTGTGCTTCCAGGTGGCGGAGCGGATGCACGGCAGCGGTTTCGTCGCCGCGTTCGCCGGCGGCCTCGCGTTCGCGTTCATGGCGCGGCGCATCGGCGTCCCACCGGAGATGCAGGTGTCCGACGCCACCGGTCAGCTGCTGGAGCTGATGGTGTTCGCGATGTTCGGCAGCTACGCGGTCATCGTCGGTTGGCGCGACGCCGACTGGCGGGTGGTGGTCTTCGCGGTGGTGGCGCTGTTCGCGGTGCGCTTGGTTGCGGTGTGGCTGGCGCTGATCCGCAGCGACCTGTCGGTGCGCAACCGACTCTTCATCGGATGGTTCGGCCCTCGCGGCATCGGCACGCTGGTGCTGGGTGTGCTCGTGGTCGAGCGCGGCGAGATTCGAGCAGGAGTCGCTGATCACCCAGGTGGTGGCCGTCACGGTGACGCTGAGCCTGGTGGTGCACAGCCTCACGGCGTGGCCGGGGATCAGGTGGTTGGCGGCGGCGCCAGATGCGATCCCGGCGCAAAGCCCTCCGTGATCACCCTGCCGGTGCGCGAACCGCCAGCCGTCACCGTCGCTCTGCCGGGACGGCTACGTCGCGGTAGGTGCCCCAGTGATCGAGCCCGCGAGTGCCGATGAACTGGAAGCACGCGTAGCGTCTTCGCGCTGCCGTCGGGCTGCGGCTCGACGTAGATCGAACTGATGTGATGGCGGGCGGGCAGGAAACCGACATCGGCGAATTGGCCACTGGTGGAACGGAACAACGCCAAGACGCCATCGACACCGACGTAGCGGTCGTCGCCGATCTGCAGCACGCCATCGGGGGCGAACAACTGCGCCAGCCGGTCGAGCTTGCCCGTGTCACCCAGGTACTGGTAGCTGGTCAGCAGATGCGTGACGCCGACGCGGATGGCGCGGTGAACCTCGGAGTCAGCGTTCATGGCGCGCCCGCGACCGCTCAAACCCTCGCCGAGTGTGAATGTGACGACGAGATTCGGCCGAAAACGTCGTCACGTTCACTTTCGGCGGCTTCACCTGCTGGGCCTAGTCGCCGTCCTTGACCTTCGCCATCGCCAGCACGTCGAGGCGCTTGTCGAGTTCCTCTTCGGAGAGCTTGTCGCCGATCAGCCCGCGGTCGATGACCGTCTGGCGAATCGTCTTGCGCTCCTTGAGCGCTTCCTTGGCGACCTTGGCGGCCTCCTCGTAGCCGATCGCCGAGTTCAGCGGCGTCACGATCGACGGCGACGACTCGGCGAGGTCGCGCAGGTGCTCCTCGTTGGCGATCAGGCCGTCGATGCACTTGGCGGCGAACAACTTCGACACGTTGGACAGCAGCGTGAACGACTCGAGCACGTTGCGCGCCATCATCGGGATGTAGACGTTGAGCTCGAACGCGCCCGACAGCGCCGCCGACGGTGACCGCGGCGTCGTTGCCGATGACCTGCGCGGCCACCTGCGTAACCGCCTCGGGCAGAACCGGATTGACCTTGCCCGGCATGATCGAGCTGCCCGGCTGCAGGTCGGGCAGCTGAATCTCGCCGAGGCCGGTCAGCGGGCCCGAGCCCATCCAGCGAATGTCGTTGGCGATCTTGGTGAGTGACACCGCGATGGTCTTCAGCGCACCGGACGCCTCGACCAGTCCGTCGCGGGCGGCCTGCGCCTCGAAGTGAGTCGTCGGCCGTGCGCAGTTCGGCGATGCCGGTCGTCGTTCGACCAGCACCGTCGACGACCTTGGCGCCGAACCCGTCGGGCGCGTTGAGTCCGGTGCCGACCGCGGTGCCGCCGATGGCCAGTTCACCGAGCCGGGGCAGCGTGGCCTTGACCCGTTCGATGCCGGCCTCGATCTGGCGGGCGTAGCCGCCGAACTCCTGGCCGAGCGTCACCGGCACCGCGTCCATCAGGTGGGTGCGGCCGGACTTGACGACGGTGCGCCACTGCCGGGCCTTGTCCGCCAGCGATTCGTGCAGCACCTCGAGTGCCGGAATCAGATGGCGCACAGCGGCTTCCGTCGCCGCGATGTGGGTGGCGGTGGGGAAGGTGTCGTTGGAGCTCTGCGACATGTTGACGTGGTCGTTCGGGTGCACGGTCACGCCGTTGGCCGCGGCGATCGACGCGATGACCTCGTTGGCGTTCATGTTCGAGCTGGTGCCCGAGCCGGTCTGGAACACGTCGATGGGGAACTGGTCGTCGTGCAGGCCGTCGGCGATCTCGGCGGCGGCGGCGATGATGGCGTCGGCCTTCTCCGGCGTCGAGCAGGCCGAGGTCCTTGTTCACCTGCGCGCAGGCGCCCTTGAGCAGGCCGAGCGCGCGGATCTGGGTGCGCTCGAGCGGCCGGAACGAGATCGGGAAGTTCTCCACCGCGCGCTGGGTCTGCGCGCGCCACAGCGCGTTGATGGGCACCCGCACTTCACCCATGGTGTCGTGCTCGATGCGGTACTCGCCGCTCGTTCGACTGCGCTGTCGGCGGTCATGTGCTCCCTGTTCGTGTGGTGATCGGTGTTGTTCTACGGCAGGGGATAGGCGGCGGTCTTGTCACCCGTGAAGTCGACCGCGGAGTACTCGTTCAGCTTGGACAGCCGGTGGTAGGCCTCGATCATCCGGACGGTGCCGGACTTCGACCGCATGACGATCGACTGCGTGGTGCATCCGCCGCCGGAGTAGCGGACACCCTGGAGCAGGTCGCCGTCGGTGACGCCGGTGGCGGAGAAGAAGACGTTCTCACCGGACACCAGATCCTCGGTGATGCAGCACCTTGTCGAGGTCGTGGCCCGCGTCGATGGCCTTCTGACGCTCGGCGTCGTCGGTGGGGGCCAGCACGGCCTGGATGGCGCCGCCCATGCAGCGGATCGCCGCCGCGGTGATGATGCCCTCGGGGGTGCCGCCGATGCCGGCCAGCATGTCGGTGCCCGAATTCGGCCTGCACGCCGCGATGGCGCCCGCGACGTCGCCGTCGGAGATCAGCCGGATGCGGGCGCCCGCGTCGCGCACGTCGTCGATCAGCTGGGCGTGGCGCGGCCGGTCCAGCACGCACACCGTGAGGTCGGCGACGCTGGAGTTCTTCACCTTGGCGACCCGCCGGATGTTCTCGCCGATCGGCGCGGTGATGTCGATGACGTCGACGGCGTCGGGGCCGACCGCGATCTTGTTCATGTAGAACACCGCCGACGGGTCGAACATCGCGCCGCGCTCGGCGACGGCGAGCACCGAGATGGCGTTGGGCATGCCCTTGCTCATCAGCGTGGTGCCGTCGACCGGGTCGACGGCGAAGTCGCAGTCCGGGCCGTCGCCGTTGCCGACCTCTTCGCCGTTGTAGAGCATCGGGGCGTTGTCCTTCTCGCCCTCGCCGATCACCACGACGCCGCGCATCGACACCGAGTTGACCAGCTCGCGCATGGCGTCGACGGCGGCACCGTCGCCGCCCTCCTTGTCGCCGCGGCCGACCCAGCGACCGGCGGCCATCGCGCCCGCCTCGGTGACCCGCACCAGTTCGAGGGCGAGGTTGCGGTCGGGGGCTTCGCGTCGCGAGGCGTCATGCGCCAGATTGTCCCATTAGCGGGGTCGGACTTTGGGAGCTGGGATACTGGCCGTCGTGACCTCGCCGCAGCTGCAGCCGCAGCCGACTCCGGGACCTCAGGCCCGCGAAGCCCCGGCTGCTGCAGGACGGCCGCGACATGTTCTGGTCGATGGCGCCGCTGGTGCTGGCCTGCATCGTGCTCGCAGGCGTGCTCGGCATGTGCTCGTTCGCGCCGAACGGCCCTGGCGAGGGGCCCGCGCCGCCCTATGACGCACCGGCCGCGCTGAAGGCCGACGCCGACGCGCTGAAGATCCCGATCCGGCTGCCCAAGCTGCCCGACGGCTGGCACGCCAACTCGGGTCGCCGCGGCAGCATCGACGGCGGGCGCACCGACGCAGTCGGGTCAGCCTGCTCGCGCCGTGATCGTCCCGGGTCGGCTATCTGACGCCGAGCGGCATGTACCTCAGCCTGACCCAGAGCGACGCCGACGAGGAGAAGCTCGTCGCCTCGCTCGACACGGGACTGGCGCCGACCGGCACGCAGGACGTCGACGGGGTGAAGTGGATCGTCTACGAGGGCGGCGACGGAGCGGGCGGCCGGTGTGGACCACCCGGCTGAGCGGCCCGACCGGCCCAGCGCAGCTCGCCATGACCGGAGCGCGCCGGTACGGATGAGTACCGTACGCTGGCCGCGGCGACGCAGACGCAGCCGCCACTGCCCGTCAGCTAGGAGCGTCGATGCCCGGACCGGAAGCCGATCTGACCGGATGGACTGCCGAGCCGTTCACCGCCGCCGGATACACCTACGACGTCTACCGCAAGGGCGAAGGTCCCGGCGTCGTGCTGATCCCCGAGATGCCCGGCATACATCCCGGCGTGCTCGCGTTGGGAAATCACCTGGTGGACAACGGATTCACCGTCGCCTGCCCGTCGCTGTACGGCACGCCGGGCGCGCCGGGCATCCGGCCGGGTGCGGTGCCGGTGATGCTGCGCGGTTGTGTGGCAAAGGAATTCGCGGCTTTCGCGACCAACGCCGACCGGCCGATCGCGCACTACCTGCGGGCGCTGGCCCGTGACCTCAACGAGAAGACGCCCGGCAAGGGCGTCGGCGTGATCGGGGAGTGCTGGAGCGGCGGCTTCGCGCTGGCGGCCGCCGTCGACGACAGCGTGCTCGCCCCGGTGCTGAGCCAGCCGTCGCTGCCGATCGGGCTGACGGCGAAGCAGCAGACGCGACCCCGGCCTGTCCGAAGCCGAGCTGAAGGTCATCGAGCAGCGCGTCGCCGACGAGGGGTTGTGCGCGCTGGGGCTGCGGTTCAGCGAGGATCCGCTGTCGCCGGGCGCACGCTTCAAGACGCTCAAGGACCGGCTCGGTGACGCGTTCGAGGTCATCGAGATCAACTCGAAGAAGGGCAACGAGCACGGGTTCGGCAAGATGGCCCACTCGGTGCTGACCCTGGAGGTCCGCGAGGTCGACGGCCACCCGGCCTACGAGGCGCGCAAGCGCGTCGTCGAGTTCCTCACGGAGCGGCTGACGGCGGCTTAGCCTCTTCGGTCTCGGCTTGGGCGCGTGCTGCGACTTCCTTGGCGTCCTCGACCGCCGCCCGCTTGCGCGCCCTCGCCAGCAGCACGCCGCAGCCGGCCCGGCTTCTTCGGCGTCGTCGTCATCGGGGTTGTCGAGCGGAACGCCCTTGTACACGGCGAGGTAGACGCTGATCGTCGTGACGATGACGATCATCAGCACCGGGCCGATGACGATGCCCCAGAAGCCGAACATCGTGATGCCCGGCGAAGACGGCGAGCAGCATCAGCGCCGAGTCGAGGCGGGCCTCGCGGGGCACCAGGATCGGGCGCAGGACGTTGTCGATGTTCGTCACCACGACGAGGTGGAACGACGATGACGAAGATGCCGCCGAACACGTTGCCGAACAGGATCATTCCGATGCCGAACGGGATGCTCACGATGCCGCCGCCCAGCGGGATGACCGACAGCGCGGTCAGCAGGATCGCGAAGATGAAGAAGCCGTCGTGGAAGCCGGCGATGTAGATCGACGCGGCGCCCGGCGATGCCCTGCGCCAGCGCGATGACGAACTGGCCGCGGACGGTGCCCGTCACCATCGCGCCCATCTTCTGCCAGGTAGAGGTCGGTGACCTCTTCACCCAGCGGGTTGAGCTGGCGGATCAGGGTCGCACCTGCGTCGCGGTTGGTCAGCAGCGAGATGAACACGTAGAGGAAGAGAACCGCCGCGGTCACGCCGCCGATCAGCCCGCCCGCCGCGCCCTGCAGGAAGCCCGAGCAGATACTCGCCGACGTTCTGGGCGACGGTGCTCATCCGCTCGCGCAACAGTTCTGGCGTCACGTTGACGTCGTGCAGGAACGGCACCCGCGCCAGCAGGCTCGTTGACGAGCTCGCAGCGCCTTGTCGCCGAGTGCGCTGAGGTCGGTCTTGGCCACCCAGTCGGAGACGCTTCGGACCATGCTGCTGATCTGGACGACCGCGAGGAGCGACCAGCAGGCTCAGCGGGATGATGACGGTGCCGAGCGCCGCGAGCAGGGTGAGCGTCGCCGACAGGCCCGGTGCCGAAACGCCTGTCGCAGCCGGTCGATACAGCGGGGTGAACAGGTAGGCGGCGACGGCGGCCACGACGATCAGGATGAAGTAGCTGCGCAGGAAGTAGGCGCCGAACAGCGAGGGCGATGACGGTGGCGACGGCCAGCGCGCGCTTCTGCGACGCGGTGAACTCGGTGTCCATGGCCACGGGGTGATCCTGTCAGGAAAGGTCGACCGATGCCCGGCTTTGCATGTCGCGTTGACCGGCGATGAAACCGCATCGGACATTCGTTGCATCAGCCCCGGGGCCAGTCGCGCGAACAGCCACGTGGCGTGCGCACGGCGCGGTTTCACCAGCAGGGCCTTGTTGCGTTCGATCGCACGCAGGGTGTCGCGGGCCAGCCGGTCGGCGTCGTACGCGGTCTTGACGCCCTGACCCTTGAGGTAGTAGTCGCGGCCGACGAAACCACCCACCGCGCCCTTGTCGAGCAGCGGCGTCTCCACCGCGGCGGGACAGATCGCCAGGACGCCGACGCCGTGGGCGGCGGCCTCGATCGCAGCGCCAGCGACAGCCCGACGACGCGCGTGCTTGGTCATCACGTAGCTGGTGATCTGACCGGCCGCGGTCAGTCCGCCCATGGACGCGGTGTTGACGATGTGGCCGTGGCCTTGGCTGGATCATCTGCGGATAGGCGGCGGCGACGCCGTGCACGACGCCGCGGATGTTGACGTCGATGATGGCGTTCCACTGGTCGAGGGTCAGCAGTTCGGTGTCACCGCCCCACGCGATGCCCGCGTTGTTGAACATCAGGTCGAGTCGGCCAGCGCGGTCGACGACGTCGTCGACGGCGCGCCTGCACCGCGGCGGCGTCGGTGACGTCGAGCCGAGCGGACCTGGCGCCCAGCGGACTGTTGCGGTGCGTTCGGCGGCGTCTCCGTCGACGTCGGTGCAGACCACGTCGGCGCCGGCGGCGGCCAGCGCCCGGCACAGCGCCGCCCCGATGCCCGAACCGGCACCGGTGACGATCGCCTGCTTGCCCGCGAACGTCACGGCGCCATCAGCCTGTTGACGTGCGCCATGACGTCGGGGTAGCGCTTCATGTGGGCGCCGCCGTTGAGGTCGAGCACCTCGCCGGTCAGCCACGCCGCCTTGGTCAGGAACAGCACGGCCTCGGCGATGTCCTCCGGCGTGCCCGCCCGGCCGAGCGGCGTGTTCTCCACGTACTCCTCGACGACGCCGGGAACCGCGGCGGCGCCCTCGGTGAGCGGGGTGTGGACGAATCCGGGCGCGACGGCGTTGACCCGGATGCCACGCGGCGCCAGTTCGAGGGCGGCGACCTGGGTCAGCATCGAGAGCCCTGCCTTCGCGGAGCAGTAGGCGCTCATGCCGATGGCGGGTTGGCGGGCGTTGAGCGAGCTGATCGACACCAGCGAGCCGCCGTCCGACAGGTGCCGGCCCGCGTACTTGGCGACGATGAACGCGCCGGTGAGGCAGACGTCGACCACCGACCGGAACGTCGTCGACCGGCATGTCGACGATGAGCCCGACGTTGCTGAAACCGGCGCAGCTGACCACGGCGTCGACCGGTCCGGTCTGCTCGAAGAGCGCTTGCGACGGAGTCCTCGTCGCTCGACGTCGACGAACGCCGCGGTGTGCGGTGCGCCGAGTTCGGCGGCCCTGGCCTCGGCACCGTCGACGGTTGCGGTCGGCGACCACCACCCGGTAGCCGTCGGCGGCCAAGCGCCTGCGCGGACGCCCAGCCGATGCCGGATGCGCCGCCGACGACGATCGCGGTGCTTCACTTCGTGCTCCCTTCGGGCCGCGGGTCGGCCCACTTGGCGGCGATCGCACCCCACGGGTCGGCGTAGGGCTCGGTGCGGCCGTAGTAGCCGGCGCGACGCGTGAAGATCTCCTTGGTCAGCGGCGCGACGGCCCGCAGCAGGGGACGCTTCAAGCCGGCCTTGTCGGCGGTCTCGATCAGCATGTCCGGCCAGGAATGATGTTGGTGGCCAAGCACTTCCTGCGCGCGCGTGGTGTCCATCCAGTCGGTGTTGAACCAGTCGTCGTCGCTATCGGGGTCGCCCTTCAGGCCGGTGGGCATGCCGCCGACCAGCCCCATCGCGGCGGCCATCGCGGGCGCGACGTCGCCCTGACCAACCGGTGCGTGTCGTCCCCGCCGATCAGCAGCGTCTCGCCGACCGCGTCGGCGGTGGTGGCGGCCGCGAACGCCCGGGCCACGTCGCGCACGTCGACGGTCTGGATGCCGGCCGTCGATCGGCAGCAGCTCCCTCGAAGTAGAGGTTGTCGAGCTTCATGTACGAGCCGATCTCGACGGTCAGCACGCCGCCGAGGCGCAGGATCACCCAGTCCAGCGACGATGCGCGGACCAGCTTCTCGGCCTCCACCTTGTGCGCGCCGTACACGTCGGCCGGGTTGACGGGGGTGTCGGCGGTCAGCACGTCGGTGCATGCTCGTGCGGGTTGCGCGAGCCGTAGACCGCGATGCTGGAGGCGAGCACGAACCGGGGCGGCTCGGCTGCTTCTCGGCGGCCGCGATCAGCGACGGCCGTGCCGCCGACGTTGACCTTCTCGGCCAGATCCGCGACGCATGTAGATGAACGGCGGGATGATCGCGGCCAGGTGGATGATGGCGCTCGGTGCGACGTCGGCCATCAGCGCGTCGACCGCGGCGGGGTCGGTGAGGTCGGCGTAGCGCACCTCGACGCCCGGCGGGCAGCTTGTCGGCGGCCTTGCGGTTGGCCGGGATGTCGAGGTCGGTGGCGACCACTCGGCGGCCGTCGGCGGCGAGGCGTTTCACCGTCGCCGATCCGACCAGCCCGAAGGCGCCCGTCACCAGTACCGCGTCCGCCATGTGGCTCCTCAGAAATTAGAACGTGTTCCAGGCATCATTGCGTAGACGCGAGTTCGTGCACCAGGGGGGTCGCGCCATGCGCGACGCAGCGAAACCCGATGTGGCTCATCCCGGTGTCGACCACCTGCGGACGACGCGCGGCGGGCCGGTAGCGCAGGCAGTAGCTGTCGGCGCACAGGAACGAGCCACCCTTGATCACCTTGCGGCCGATCGGGAACTGCGGCTGGGCGGGGTCGTAACTGTCAGCGGCGCAGCAGGATTCGATCGCCCGGGTGTCGGCCCACCAGTCGGTGGTCCACTCCCACACGTTGCCGGCCATGTCGTACAGGCCGTAGCCGTTCGGCGCGGAAGCTGCCGACCGGCGTGGTGGTGCCGTAGCCGGTGTCGGGCAGGTACGGGAACTCGCCGTGCCAGTAGTTGGCCAGTCGCTGACCGGGCCGCTCGGGTTCGTCGCCCCAGGTGAAGGCCGCCCCGGGCAGCCCACCGCGGGCGGCCACCTCCCACTGCGCCTCGGTCGGCAGCTCCATGCCCGCCCAGTCCGCGTACGCCGCCGCGTCCTCGAATGCGACGTGCACGACGGGGTGGTGTTCGCGGCCGCGTCAGCGACGACCGCGGGCCGCGCGGGTGGTTCCAGCAGGCGCCCGGCGTCCACGTCCACCACTGGTTGAGGTGTCGCAGGTCGACCGGGCCCGGCGGTGCGGCGAAACACCATCGATCCGGGCTGCAGGTTCTCCGGTGGCGCGCCGGGGTAGTCGTCGGGGTTCAGTGGCCGCTCGGCGACGGTGACATAGCCGGTGGCGTCGACGAATTCGGCGAACTGCGGCGTTGGTGACCTGATGGGTCTGCATCCAGAAGCCGTCGACGGTGACCTCGCGGGTAGGCGCCTCCTCGGCGTAGTGCGCGTCGGACCCCAGCGCCGTCGGTCTGCGGCGGAATCCAGGCGAACCCGTCATTCATCGTCGTTGAGACTGCGGTGAGGGCAAGAAAGTGCGAGTGGCCGTGCGCCCTCAGTGCAGTCTCAACGAGGTTGTCAGGCAAAGACGGTCGTCCAGTCGTCCTTCATGCTGACGACCGTCCAGCCGTCGACGTCGCGGCCAGCTCCAGCGCCTTCTCCGCGCCTGCGACGTAATCGAATTCGCGTGCGGCGTCGTCGTGGCGGCACCAGCAACCGCATGCCGATGCGCGTGAACTCCAGCATCTCGATGTCGCCGTTGGAGTTGCCCGCCGCGAAGATCGGGCGACGCCCGATTCTGCTCCCAGATGCGAACCGGTTTGATCGGGCCGTCGTCGAGGAACTCGGTGACTCCCGTCGTGTACGAGGTCGCCGTCGCGTGAAGATGAGACCCACCGAGCTGCCGACCACGCGCTCCGGCGGAATGCCGTACATGTCGGCGGTGATCGGCCGCATGAAGTCGCGTCCACCACCGGAGACGATGTAGCAGGTGAAGCCGTTGGCCTCCAGGTAGTGCAGCAGCTCGACCATCGGCGCATAACCGCATGCGGTGTACGGCCGGCCCAGCGTCGGGTGCTGCGCTCGGCGAAGAAGTCGGCGACGCGCGCGGCATGCTCCTCGACGGTGATCGCCGTGCTGTGCCGAAAGGATCGCCGCCACAAGCTCTTTGAGGTCGGTGTCGTCGCCCTGGTAGTGCTTGGTGACGGCGTCGCCGAACCACTGTCAGATCACCCGATGTACGCCGCCGCGTACGGCTGCGGTCGCGCAGCCAGTGACGGGTCCGCGGCGGCCTGCTCCGGCCAGTGGCGCAGCAGGAAGTCGAGCTGGATGTAGATCGGCTTCTCGCACCACAGCGTGCCGTCGTTGTCGAAGACCGCGACGCGGTCCGTCGCGGCGCGAGGCTTCGGTGGTGACCAGTCCGCACGAAGTCGACGATCGCCGACTTCGTCGGCCCGTCGTTCCAGGACTCCAGCATCTAGTCGGCCGCCAGGAACTCTTCGAGCTTCTTGACGATCTGATCGATGCTGAAGCTGGCCGGTGGGTGCCGTGGCGGGAACTCCTTGAACGTGTCGAGGAACGCCGACGCCATCGCCGTCGCGTAGAAGACGAAGAAGTCGCGCCGCAGGAACCAGTCGTAGTACGTGTTCGAGGTGATGTCGGCGTACTCGAACGGGTCGGTGCGCAGGTTGAACAGCTTGGGCACCCGCAGCGCGCGTGAACGGCTCGGCCCAGATGCGCAGCGTGCCCTGGCAGCGCTGCTCGGCGAACACGATCTTCCAGTTCTCGAACCGCATCGCGACCAGTTCGGCGTCGTCGTTGAAGTAGAAGAAGCCGCGCCGCGGGCTGTGTTCGGCCTCGCCCATCAGGTACGGCATCAGGTTGAACCCGTCGATGTGCACCTTGTACTCGGTCTCACCGTCGGCGCCGGCCTTGAAGCCCTTCTTCAGCTTGTCGCTGACGTCGGGATCGCCCGCGGCGGCCAGCAGCGTGGGCAGCCAGTCGTGGTGCTGGATGATGTCGTTGGATACGCTGCCCGCCTTGATCTTTCCGGGCCAGCGGATCAGTTCCGGCACCCGGTAGGCGCCCTCCCAGTTGGTGTTCTTCTCGCTGCGGAACGGCGTGGTGCCCGCGTCGGGCCAGCTGTTGCGGTGCGGGCCGTTGTCGGTGGAGTAGATGACGATGGTGTCGTCGGCGATGCCGAGCTCGTCGAGCACGTCGAGCACCGTGCCGACGTTCTTGTCGTGGTCGATCATCGTGTCGTGGTACTTCGACTGCCACATGCCCGGCCTGCCCGACGCTCTCGGGCTTGGTGTGGGTGTAAAGCGTGCATGTGGGTGAAGTTGCACCACACGAAGAACGGGTTGCCCGCCGTCGTGCTGGCGCTTGATGTAGTCGACGGTGCGGTCGGCGATGTCGTCGTCGATGGTCTCCATGCGCTTGGCGGTCAGCGGACCGGTGTCCTCGATGGTCTGCTTGCCGACCGGGCCGAACTTCGGGTCGTCGGGTTCGGTCGACACCTCGTCGGTGGCCTTGCAGTCGAGCACGCCGCGCGGCAGCGCCAGTTCGTACAGCCGGGGGAACTGGTCCTTGTGCGGGTAGTCGAACTGCTCGGGTTCCTCTTCGGCGTTGAGGTGGTACAGGTTGCCGTAGAACTCGTCGAAGCCGTGCACGGTCGGCAGGTACTTGTTCAGGTCGCCGAAGTGGTTCTTGCCGAATTGCCCGGTGGCGTAGCCGAGCGGCTTGAGCAGCTCGGCGATGGTCGGGATCCTCGGCAGCCCAGCCGATGTCGACGCCGGGCACGCCGACCTTGCTCATTCCGGTGCGGTAGACGCTTTGCCCACTGATGAACGCCGCACGGCCGGCGGTGCAGCTTTGCTCACCGTAGGAGTCGGTGAAGCGCATGCCCTCGTTGGCGATGCGGTCGATGTTCGGGCGTGCGGTAGCCCATCATGCCGTCGCTGTAGCAACTCAGGTTGCGAGATGCCGATGTCGTCACCCCAGATGACGAGGATGTTGGGCTTGCCGTTCGGCACGGTGGACTCCTTCCGGTTGGCGTCACGATTCGATGCTAGGAGCCTGCGGACGCCCTCGTCATGGGGCGTTTGGCAGAGTCCGCGTCACTCGAAACGCGGTGCAGCCGATATCGCAATCAATTGCACGCGCAGCCTGACCAATACGACATCGAACGATGCGGACCCGTCGCCCGCTACCCGGCGGCAGTGAACGCGTCAAGTCGGGGCCGTGGGTTAGGGTCAGCGGATCGTAGGTTCCTCGCGTGCCCGACCAACTCGGTTACCGTCTGCGATTGCTCGAATAGCGGACGGGAGCACCTCCATGGTGCCAATTTCCTCTCCTCGTACGAATGCGCCGCGTTTGGCGTTCTGCACCAGGTCGACGGCGCGCGGCAGTGTGGACGGCGCGTGGTGGCCCAGCAGCACCAACCTGGGCGCCGAACTGCCCGACCTGGTGTCCGTGTCTCGGGTCGAGGATCGGTGAGGTCCGTCGGGTGGTCTACGACCCCAGCATCTGGCCGCCGACACCGTCGCGAATCATCAGCAGGCGGCGTCGCGATCTCCGTCGATCCGTACACGTTGGTGACCAGCGAGACGATCTACCTGATCGGCACGCACTCGCGCGACGCGGTGCTCTACGTCGCTTCCGCCGTCGTGCGCCGTCGCTGTCGTGGATCAGCGTTCTCGCCGCCGTCTCCGATGCGAGCGGGCCCGATGAACGCCTACGTGCTGCGACACTTGCTCGGACACTTTGCAGCCAGCGACGGGCAACCCGCCCGGTGATGGACTCGAAGCAGGGCCAGGTTCCCCCAGACCCCTGGGAGCCGCGGCTGGGACGCCTCCGCGTCGCCGGCCCAATCGGCGCCAAGGCGTCGACAACGACGCGGAAAGGGTCCTCGGTGAGCAGGTTCTGTGACGTGATGTACGCAAACGCCGGTACCAGCACTAGGGGCATGGTGACGGGCGAACCCGCGCGAGCCGGTCCGCCACACCTGGGGCGAGGTACATCAGCGGGCCCGCAGGATCGCAGGCGGACTCGCCGCCGCGGGGGTCGGTCACGGCGACGCCGTCGCGGTACTGGCCGGGGCGCCCGTCGAGATCGCACCGACCGCACAGGCGGTCTGGATGCGCGGCGCCAGCCTGACGATGCTGCATCAGCCGACGCCGCGTACGGATCTCGCGTTGTGGGCCGACGGAGACCGGCAGGGTCGTCGACGCACTCGGCGCCGCAGCGGTGATCGTGTCCGATCCCTTCATGGCCGCTGCGCCGGTGCTGGCCGACCAAGGGCGTCATGGTGCTCGTCGTCGCCGACCTGTTGGCATCGGATCCGATCGACCCGTTGACCGCCGACGAGGACGACATCGCGTTGCTGCAGTTGACTTCCGGGTTCGACCGGGCCGCCGAAGGCGGTGCGGATCACCCATCGCAATCTGGCGTCCAATGCCGAGGCGATGTTCGTCGGCGCCGAGTACGACCTGGACACCGACGTCATCGTGAGCTGGTTGCCGCTGTTCCACGACATGGGCATGACGGGATTCCTGATCGTGCCGATGTACTTCGGCGCCGAGCTGGTCAAGGTCACGCCGATGGACTTCCTGCACCGACACGCTGTTGTGGGCCAAGCTGATCGACAAGTACAAGGGCACGATGACCGCGGCGCCCAACTTCGCGTACGCCGTGCTGGCGAAGCGGCTGCGCAAGCAGCAGCCGGGTCAGTTCGATCTGTCCACGCTGCGGTGGGCGCTGTCGGGCGCCGAGCAGGTCGAGCCCGCCGTCGTCGAGGACCTGTGCGAGGCCGGTGCGCCGTTCGGGCTGCGGCGGGAAGCGATTCTGCCTGCCTACGGCATGGCCGAGACCACGGTCGCGGTGTCGTTCTCCGAGTGCGGCTCCGGGCTGGTGATCGACGAGGTGGACGCCGACATGCTGGCCGTCCTGCACCGCGCCGTGCCCGCGACGACGGGCAACGTTCGCCGCCTCGCGACGCTGGGGCCGCTGCTGGCCGGACTGGAGGCCCGGATCGTCGACGAGGACGCCAACGAGCTGCCGACGCGGGGAGTCGGGGTGATCCAGGTGCGCGGTGAACCCGTCTCGCCCGGGTACACCACGCAGGCGGGTTTCATCTCGGCGCAGGACGAGCAGGGCTGGTATGACACCGGCGATCTTGGTTACCTGACGGAGAACGCCCACATCGTGGTGTGCGGACGCGTCAAGGACGTCATCATCATGGCCGGGCGCAACGTCTACCCCACCGACATCGAGCGGGCGGCCGCGCGGGTCGCCGGGGTGCGGCCGGGGTGCGCGGTCGCGGTGCGCCTGAACGCCGGACGCACGCGGGAGACGTTCGCGGTGGCCGTGGAGTCGAACGCGTACGACGACCGCGCCGACGTCCGTCGCATCCAGCGTGCGGTGGCGCACGAGGTGTTCGCCGAGGTCGACGTCCGGCCGCGCAACGTCGTGGTGCTGGCGCCAGGGGTCATCCCGAAGACGCCGTCGGGCAAGCTGCGCCGTGCGCACGCCCTGTCGCTGGTCGGGCGCTAGACTGCCGGGCGGGCGCGGTCTGCCCGGCTGTCTTCATCTCGCGCGTACAGGTCGGTGTAGTACGGCAGGCACTCGGCCATCGCCTGCTCGGTGGTGAACAGCGGCTCGTAGCCCAGGTCGCGCCCGGCCTTGCCGACCGAGAAGTAGTTGTCCAGGTAGATCCGTTCGACGGCAAGCGGTTCCAGCAGCGGCTTGGGCAGGCCGAACCGGAAGTGCAGCCACTGCCATGCCGACATCACGAGGTGGACGAGGCGTCCCGGCACGCGGAACTCGGGGCCAGTTCTGACCGCACGCCTCGACGACTGGCCGGGAGAACTCGAACATGTTGATCGGCTCGCCGTCGTTGATGAAGTACGCCTGACCGGGCGCCGTGCCGCCGGGCACCAGGTGCTCGCCGGCCAGGATGAAACCGTGAATCAGGTTGTGCACGTAGGAGTTGTCGAGCTTCACGTTCTTGCTGCCGACCAGCACCTTGACGTGGCCGGCGAGCACGCTCTCGAACAGCTTGCGGAACATCGTCTGGTCGCCGCGGCCCCAGATGCCGCTCGGGCGGATCGAGCACGTGAGCATGCCGTTCGACGCCGTTCTGGGACAGGACGAACTTCTCTGCGGCGACCTTGGTCTCGGTGTAGAGGTCGTTGAAACGTTGGTGTAGGGCAGGGTTTCGTCACCGCCGGCGATGACCTGACCGCCCATCACCACGCTGTTGGACGCGGTGTAGACGAACCGCTTGACGCCCGCGGCCCTGGCGGCGTGCACGAGGTTCTCGGTGCCGCCGACGTTGACGGCGAAGCTGCGCTCCCTGGCCGGCGCCGAACCGCCGCCCATCAGGTCGATGATGGCCGCGGTGTGGAAGACGGTGTCGATGCCCTGCGACGGCCGCTGGTGACGTCGTCGACGTCGGTGATGTCGCCGACGACGGTCTGCAGCCGCGGGTGGTCGGGCAGCGGTGACGGTGCCCGGTCGAACGAGCGGACCTCGTGTCCGCGGTCGAGCAGCTCGGTCACCAGGTTGGCGCCGACGAAGCCGGAGCCGCCGGTCACCAGGACGCGGCCGAGGTCAGTGGTCAGCGTTGAGTCACCCATGGAGCGGAACCATACCACGAGAGTAACTGAAACGTGTTCCAGTTTCGAGCCCGCAAGGTCAAACTGGTTCCGTTCTCAACTCTCGTCGTCATCCCGCGAGGCCAGCGCCTTCTCGACCTTCTCGCGCGCGCCAGCTAGGTGCTCCTCGCATCGTTTGGCCAGCTCCTCGCCTCTTTCCCAGAGCTTCAGCGAGGCATCGAGGTCGAGGCCACCCTGCTCGAGCGTGCGCACCACCTCGATCAGTTCGTCGCGCGCCTGTTCGTATCCCAATTGACTAATGGGCTTCATCTGACCCCTCGCTGACCGTAGTGATGGCGCCGTCGGCGACGCGGATTCGCAGCCGGGTGCCCGCCGGCGCGTCGTCGACGGACCGCAGTACCGGCCATGGAATCCGACACGATCTGCACGACGGCGTACCCGCGCGCCAGCGTCGCCGCCGGCCCCAGTGTGGCCAGTCGGGCCGACAGGTGTCCGATGCGGTCGGTCTCCGACGCGATGAGCGCGGGTGATGTCGCGGCGCGCGGTGGCGCGGGCGCGGTGGATCTCCTCGGCCCGCGCGGTCAGTGCGGCCAGCGGCTGCGCCAGCACCGGCCGGCTGCGCAGCTGGCTCACCGTGTGCTGCTCGCGATGCACCCAGTTGCGCAGCGCGCGTGCGCTGCGGCGGCGCAGATCGGTGACGAGCGCCTGCTCGGCGACGGCGTCGGGCACGATGCGCTTGGCCGCGTCGGTCGGTGTCGCGGCGCGCACGTCGGCGACCAGATCGCACAGCGGGCTGTCGGGTTCGTGGCCGATGGCGCTGACCACCGGCGTGGTGCACGCGGCGATCTCGCGGCACAGCGTCTCGTCGGAGAACGGCAGCAGGTCCTCGACGCTTCCGCCGCCGCGGGCCACGCACGATGACGTCGACCTCGGGGTCGGCGTCGAGGTCGCGCAGCGCCTCGACGATCTGCGGTACCGCGTTGGGGCCCTGCACGATCGTGTTGCGCACGGCGAACCGCACTGCGGGCCAACGGGTCTGCGCGACCGACATCACGTCGCGCTCGGCGGCCGATGCCCGCCCGGTGATGAGCCCGATGGTGTTGGGCAGGAACGGGATTGGCCGCTTCAGTCGCGGAGTCGAAGAGGCCCTCGGCGTCCAGCAGCCTGCGCAGCCGGTCGATGCGGGCCAGCAGTTCGCCGAGGCCGACCGCGCGAATCTCGCTGATGCGCAACGAGAACGAGCCGCGGCCGGTGTAGAAGTTGGGCTTGCCGTGCATGACGACCTGGATGCCCTCGGCGAGCTTCACCGGGGCGTTGACGCACCAGGTCGCGCGGGCAGATCACCGACAAGCGACATGTCGGCGGCGGGTCGCGCAGCACGATGAACACCGTCGGTGGCCGGCGGACGTTCATCTGGGTCGAGCTGACCCTCGACCCACACCGTGCCGAGGCGGTCGATCCACTTGGCCACCCGGGTGGCGACCGCACGCACCGGCCAGGGGTTGTCGGGGGACTTGCCCTGTTCGGGTTCGCGTCACTTCGCGCGTCGCGCGGGTGATCCTGTTGGCCAGCAGCGTCTGGAACGGTGCCCGCGACTTCGTCGGCTCCTCGTAGGCCAGCAGCGCCTCGAGATCGGCGACCCGCAGCGACGGCAGCCGGGCCCGCAGCTGGGCCAGCGTCAGCGACTCGTAGTCCAATTCGGCGACGATGCCGGGCGGTCGGATGCGGCCGCCTTGGCCGGCGACGGCTCGGGCACGGGGTCTCGGGTTCGCCCGTGCGTGTAGAGCGCGAACCGGCCCTCGGTCAGGCGCTCGCCGTCGCTGCGGGCGGCCGGGGAGCCGGCCCCGTCGCCGTCGTCGCCGTCCTCGAGTCCTCGTCGAACGTCGCCCACTCCGGCTGCTCGTCCTTGGGCGGAAACAGCTGCTCAAGCGTCTCGTCACCCCTGATCACCAGGTCGGCGACGTCCTGCTGCATCTTCATGACGAGGTGCGCGACCTGGCTGACCACCGTCATCGGGTAGGTCAGGATCGTCTGCGGCAGCTTGCGGGTTTCCTCTAGTGCGGTCACCGCCGCACCTACCAGCAGACGGACCCCGTACGGTGCAGTAGCCATGGCGTGCAAGCCTACGGCTGGCTGCGTCGCGGTGGTGGGTAAGTACCCTTGAGGCATGCCACCGACGATCAACATGGGCATTCCGGGTGCCGCCAGCTCGGTCGTCGAACCCGCGACGGGTAAGCGGGTCCTGCTCGCCGAACCCCGTGGCTACTGCGCCGGGGTCGACCGTGCGGTCGAGACCGTGGAACGCGCGCTCGAGAAGCACGGTGCCCCGGTATACGTCCGACACGAGATCGTGCACAACGTGCACGTCGTCGAGACGCTGGCCAAGGCGGGCGCGATCTTCGTCGACGAGACCGACGAGGTGCCCGAGGGCTCCATCGTCGTGTTCTCCGCGCACGGCGTCGCCCCGACGGTGCACATCGAACGCCGCCGGAACGTGATCTCAAGGTCATCGACGCGACGTGCCCGCTGGTCACCAAGGTGCACAACGAGGCCAAGCGGTTCGCCCGCGACGACTACGACATCCTGCTCATCGGCCACGAGGGCCACGAGGAGGTCGTCGGCACCGCCGGTGAGGCGCCCGATCACGTGCAGCTGGTCGACGGGCCCGACTCGGTCGACAAGGTCACCGTCCGCGACGAGAACAAGGTGATCTGGCTGTCGCAGACCACGCTGAGCGTCGACGAGACGATGGAGACCGTGCGGCGGCTGCGCGAGCGCTTCCCGACGCTGCAGGACCCGCCGAGCGACGACATCTGCTACGCCACCCAGAACCGTCAGGTCGCGGTCAAGGCGATGGCGCCGGAGTGCGAGCTGGTCATCGTCGTCGGGTCACGCAACTCGTCGAACTCGGTGCGGCTCGTCGAGGTGGCGCTGGACGCCGGCTCCGACGCGTCGTACCTGGTGGACTACGCCGAGGACATCGACCCGAGCTGGCTGGACGGCGTGACCACCGTCGGCGTCACCTCGGGCGCGTCCGTGCCCGAGATCCTGGTGCGCGGGGTGCTGGAGCGGCTGGCCGATTACGGCTACGACACGGTGCAGCCCGTCACGACCGCCAACGAGACGCTGGTGTTCGCACTGCCGCGCGAGATCCGGGCTGCCAGGCGCTAGGGCAGCCGTGTACTGCCAGGAGTCGGCGTCCGGGTTGCGGGTGCGCCGCGGCGGGGTGCGATTCTCCGTGCGCGACTCGCCGTCGTCGATGCCGCGGTAGCGCACCCGTGACACCGGGTGATGCGTGCCGCTGGACCCGTTGACGCCGTGCGGTTCGCGGGGCTCGTGGGGCTCGTAGTCGGAGTCATGCGGCGGCGGCGCTCCGGTCGCTCGCCCCGCTCGTGGCGGTCGGACCGTTCGTGGCGCTGCGGGCGGTCGTACCGGTCGTAGTCGTCGTGCGGCTCGGGCGCGCCGCGGCGCTCCACGGGCGGCAGGTTTCGCCGCGACTCGCGCGGTGCGCGTGGTTCACGCGGCTGCGGAAGCGCGGGTGCGCCGTCGCGGTTCGGCCGGTGGTTCGACGGGTGGGCCGGCCGGACCGCGGCCTGCGGGGACGGGTCGGCGACGGGCTCGATGAGCTCGGTCTCGGGCGGACGGGCGTGTCGCGAGCGGGACGCGCGCTCCGGCCGTCGCCGTCCTCGGCTTGCGGGCCGGACGCCGCGGCGTCCTCGTCCACCGCGGACGCGGCTGCGCGGCTGGGTCGTTCGATGGTGTGCTCGCGGCTCCGGCGGGTGCGCGGCTTCGTGGTCGCCGTCAGCGCGTCGCAGCCACGGCGCTCGTCGGCGCTCCGCGGCGTCGGGGGCGTCGGCTTCGGCGTCGCGCGATGCGGCCCTGCGCGCGGTCATGGCCAGGTACCAGCGGCCCATCCCGATCAGCAGCACCGACCGCCGAGGTGAAGAACATCAGCGGGAAGCGTTCGATCAGCGGATAGCCGCAGTTGATCAGGGTGTCCTTGATGCCGGTGATCTTGCTGCCGTGAAAGACGAAGTACGCCGGCGGGGACGGCGACGAACAGGATCAGCGGCGGCTGGATGACCGCGGAGAACACGCCGGACTGACGCACCGCGAGTACCGCCAATATGCAGCCCACGACGTAGCAGACCGCGAAGACGCGCGCTGAGAGTCTTGTCACCTGAGCCGGCGTCGTAGGCGAAGCCGACCGCGGTCGCCGTCGCGGCCAGCAGCACCGCGCCCCACCAGGGGATACCGGGAACTCGGGGCAGCGCGGAGCGGTGATCGGCCGCCATCGCCGACCGGGCCCGCTGTCCTGACACGCTTAGACCGTACCGGCAATCCAGGGGTGACGCGCTGCCAGCGCGCTCGGGCGCGCCTGTCGCGGCGCCTAGACTGTCGAATCCGTGAGCCTAAACCTCGGAATCGTCGGGCTGCCGAACGTCGGCAAGTCAACCTTGTTCAACGCGTTGACGCGACAACGACGTGCTGGCCGCGAACTATCCGTTCGCGACGATCGAGCCGAACGAGGGCGTGGTGCCGCTGCCCGATCCGCGGCTGAACAAGCTGGCCGAGATGTTCTCCTCGGAGAAGATCGTGCCCGCGCCGGTGACGTTCGTCGACATCGCGGGCATCGTGAAGGGCGCCTCCGAGGGCGCCGGGCTTGGCAACAAGTTCCTGGCCAACATCCGCGAGTGCGACGCGATCTGTCAGGTGGTGCGGGTGTTCGCCGACGACGACGTCGTGCACGTCGACGGCAAGGTCGACCCCGCCTCCGATATCGAGGTCATCGAGACCGAGCTGATCCTCGCCGACATGCAGACCTTGGAGAAGGCGGTGCCGCGGCTGGAGAAGGAAGCCCGCAACAACAAGGACCGCAAGGCCGGTTCACGAGGCCGCGGTGGCGGCGCAGGCGATCCTCGACGGCGGCACGACGCTGTTCGCGGCGCGCAGGCGTCGACTACGCACTGCTGCGCGAGCTGAACCTGATGACCACCAAGCCGTTCCTGTACGTGTTCAACGCCGACGAGTCGGTGCTCACCGACGAGGCCCGCAAGGACCGAGCTGCGCGCGATGGTGGCGCCGGCCGACGCGGTGTTCCTCGACGCCAAGATCGAGGCCGAGCTGCACGAGCTCGACGACGAGTCCGCCGCCGAGCTGCTCGAGTCGATCGGGCAGACCGAGACGCGGCCTGGATGCGTTGGCGCGCGCGGGTTTTCACACGCTGAAGTTGCAGACCTATCTGACGGCGGGCCCGAAGGAGTCCCGGGCGTGGACGATCCACCAGGGCGACACCGCGCCCAAGGCGGCCGGCGTCATCCACACCGACTTCGAGAAGGGCTTCATCAAGGCCGAGATCGTGTCCTACGACGACCTGGTCGACGCGGGCTCGATGGCCGCGGCCAAGGCGGCGGGCAAGGTCCGCATGGAGGGCAAGGACTACGTGATGGCCGACGGCGACGTGGTGGAGTTCCGGTTCAACGTGTAGGGCGAAAGCCAAGAGCCTTCGTCGAGATTGCGCTGAGGGCTGCGATTTGTCGGAATCTACGACCGTGGACGCAATTTCGATAGGGGTATTCGTTGAATCGTGACGTTGTTTGGCGACGTCATGTCGTGGAGTTCCGCTTGAACGTCTAGACGACTTCCGGTTCAACGTCTATCGGCCAGATATCTTGCCTAGTAAGGGTTTCATCGCTATTTGACCGGGCGCAGGCCCAGGGCTGTGCCGGTGTACGCCACGCCAACGGTCCGTGGAGCGCGCACGTGCCGAGATGCATGGTGGCCTGGTGGGGACCCGGTCGGTTCGGCCGTTGCGGCGCACCTCGGGCGGCATGATTGTGTTGATGCGATGCAGTCCTGGCGCCTTACGTGAGTGATCCTGGTTGGCAGAATCGCTGCACATGCACGACAAGGTTGAGATTGTGTCGTAACGCGTAGGTAGCCTGACCGCGTGGACAAGCCGCTGGTGCTCTCGGCCGAGCTTTATCGGTACTGGCACGTCGATTTTCAGAACGAGACGATCCGGATTGTTTGTCAGGATGGTCAGTTCTTCGAAGAGGAACTCGAATCCAGGTTCAGGACCGCTGACTCACAGATTGTCAGTTGCACTTTTGATTGGGAGAAGTGGTGGGTCATGTCGAAGACCACCAAAGGCGACCTGATCATCACTGAGGGGTTCAATCCGATCTCCCCACCACCACTCAAAGGCCGACGGTCTATTTATCTCGACCAGAATCACTGGCGGACTGTTTCTGAGGCGCTGCACGACGCAGATCGAGTAAAGGATTCCGCTGAACGGCGCGCCGCCCAAGAACTCATCCGGCTTGCCAATGACGGCGCCATCGTTCTTCCGCTATCGATGGGACACATGTTGGAGACGAGCGGTCTCTACGGCGACCGTCGTTACGAGGTGGGCGTGGCGATGGTCAGTTTGGCGGGTGGGTGGCAGATTCGACATCCCCTTGACGTTTGGAAGCATGAGGCCGAACTGACAATCCGAAGTCATCTCGGACTCATGCAGGACGCCGTACTTCATCCCATTGTGACCGAGCCTGGCGCTCTCTTCGGCAGCGATGCGACGTTTGGCATCAGTAACGAGACGCCTGACAAGGACAAATTCTTGGCAATGTTGACGATGCCTTGTGTCATCCTGGATACACTGGTCGACCCCGAGCGTATTCCGAAAGATCCGATTACGCAGTGGGTCGACCACCATGCGCGCATTACGCTCCAGATAAACGCGCAGAATGTTTCCAGCCATCAGCGCCGTCGTCTCGCTAGACGCCGTTTCTGGAACGAGAACATTGCGTTCTTTATGAGTCCTTACCGACGACTGACGCGCTCCGTGGACTTCCCGATGTTCAGTGATGGCGAGTTGGAAGACTTGCTTTCAGTTTCGCCCATGGTTGGGTTGTTATGCGATCTTTTCGTGCGCCGATTCACTGACAGCAGGTCCAAGTGGAGCAGTAATGACTTAATCGACATTTTCTACCTTTCGAGTGCTGCCGCGTATACCGATTACGTGTGCGCAGAGAAGCGCACTGGAACTCAACTGCGCGATGCCCAACGCACCTTCGGAAGAAGAGAGACGGTTCACACAAAACTCGACGAGTTGGTCGAGGCTGTTCGGCGAGAGTCGCCAGCCCACGAACGCTGAGTCCTTAAGGGCCAGGGCCGAGCGTTCTCATCCCAGCACTCCTTGGTTTGGTCGGTGCGGAAGTGAGGAGTGTCGCGGGGCGGAGTTCGCTTCCATGTGCCGCCGTGCCGTATCTCGGGCGTGGGGCGTGAAGTTGTTCCGTGACGGAATGTGGTCGAGTTCCGGTTCAACGTCTAGCGTTGAAGTATCCAATCCTCTTGTATCCCTGACATTTCGCTTGATGGGGGCTGAGATTTCGCGGTGTGACGAAGGTTATTTCCGCCCAGCGAAATTCGGGGAGATTCGGAGCTACATTGGGTGATGTCACGACAGTTGCAAAAGTACAACTGAGTACCTCGTCAAAGGAATTGGGATGAACGACAACGGGTTATAGACCACCCACACTGGAACGGCCTCGAGTGTGTGGCGCACTGGCCCTACCGCGCTCCGCGCGAGGGTCGTTCCTTCAAGACCGCGGCGAGGAGTGCTGCGCTCGGCTGGCTTCGGTTGGGCCGACGCGATTCCTGCCGTGCGAACCCGGCCCTGCCTGCCCAACCCCTGAAGAAGTGGTCCATCACGGCGGGCAGGGTTCGGGCCGGTTCAAATCGCGCGGAAAGATCACGAGAGCCATCGTCGTCGGCCACGTGGCCGACGAAACGGTCGAGTAGGTGCGCACAATGCAGCTGCTTTCACGCCAGCTGCTCTCCCGTTCGTCGACCACCGATTCGCCATTTGCGGTGGATGAGTAACGGCCCGAGCCATTTCCGCGATCCCGTCGCTCTAGGCGTAGGTCTGGTCCGTAGCGCGACCCGAACCTGAGGCTGCACCGCTCGCGTGCATCCGCCGTGCCAGAGCGGCTTGCGACTTGCGCAATGCCGACGAGTCGAGCCATGCGCATGCGCATCGTGCGATGGCTGGATCGTCTCCGAGCTTGGCGCCGGGCACCCGACCTGCGCGACGGTGACAAGATCAATCGGCCTCCGCCATCGCGACAGGTACTTGTAAGATTCCTCCGCAACCAGACACCGGACAGCGGGATCGCAGCTTGGAACCCTGCCCGCTCCCGGCACCTACCGAACCCAGTGAAAGGCAAAAAACGAGATGAGCGTCCGCTCATTCATTGCGCTGCTGCTTGCCGCTTTCGTCCTGGCGGCCTGTACCAGTCAGGGCACCGTGTCGCCGTCGACCGTGACGGTCACCCCGTCGCAACGTTCGGCCGTAGCGGAGCCTGCCTCCACCAGTGCCGCGCCGACGCAGATCAACATCCCGGAGGTATCTGGACAAAACGCCGAGATTGTCCGCAAGAAGCTAGAGAAGATGGGCCTGACCGATGTGAGCCTGTCGTCGGCGAACCCGAAGTACAGCGTGGTCGTGCTGGCGTCGAACTGGACCTGCGTGAGTATCGAGCCGGCCCCTGGGACGGTCGTGATGTCGGACGACCCGGTGGTCGTCAAGGTCTATAAGGACTGACCCTCCGATGAATGCTCGGATCTCCATCGGCGTGGTCGGCTTCTTCTTCCTGGCCGGCGCGCTGGTCACCATGTGGACCCCGGTCGATCTTGGCACCGTGCGGACCGGCAACACCGACAAGCTCGTGACGTGCGGCGACGTTTTGAGTGACCACCTGACCACCGCACCTCACGCCGACCAGGACAACGAGATGGTCGGCATCGTCAGCGGCAACCACTCGGAGGACACGAATTACGTCGCCGAGTGCCGAAGTGCCAGAGAGCTGCGTCAGGCCTGGACCATCCCGCTGGCCATCGTCGGCGGCGGGCTGCAAGTGGGCGCGATTGCGTCCAGCGTGGTCGTTGCGTACCGCAAATCGTTACCCACCTAAGACACCGGGTGGCGGGATCACAGATTGGAACCCTGACCCGCCACCCGGCCTACCAACCCCTGAAGGAAGGCTCCCCAATGTTACGTCCCAAGTTCAATGCTGCAGCGGTCGCGGCCAGCGTCATCGCATTCGCGACAACGACGGCCGGATGCGTCGCGCCGTCGACATCGACTGGCTCGTCGGCCGCCACATTCTCAGTGGGCAGTTCGCACAGCGGCTCTAGCGCGCCGACGGCGGCCTCGGCGGGTTCGTCGGTGCGTGACGGCAAGTTCGAGTTTCGGGTGCTCGACATCTCGCGGGCGGCTCAGGTTGGCAGTCCCGACGGCAACCAGTTCATGCAGACAAAGGCGCAGGGCGAGTTCATCGTCGTGACGATGTCCGTGCAGAACATCGGCGACAAGCCGCAGTCGTACTTCGGGCAGAACCAGAAACTGATCGACTCATCGGGCCGCCAGTACGGCGCGAGCGGCGAGGCCGACATGTACATGAACACCAACAGTGGGATGGGGGACATCAACCCCGGCAACTCAATTGAGGTCAAGGCGGCGTTCGACGTGCCACTGGGCACGGCGCCAAGTGAGCTGGAGGTGCACGACTCGATGTTCTCTGGCGGCGCGACCGTTCGCCTCGCCTGAGTTCAACCCAGACGGAGAAGGAAGGTCTTGCAACGAGGCGTCATCCACACCGACTTCGAGAAGCAAGGCCGAGATCGTGTCCTACGACGACCTCGTCGCGGCCGGCTCGATGGCCGCGGCGAGGGCGGCGGGCAAGGTTCGCATGGAGGGCAAGGACTACGTGATGGCCGACGGCGACGTGGGACCACGTCTCGGCTAGTTCGATGAGCGTGAGTTGTGACTCGATCACAGCGGAGGCTCGGCAGGGCCTTCCTCCGAATCATCAGCCAGTGCGTACACGTACGCGGCTACCTCGCCGCTATCGATGCTCACCGAGACGGGGACGCGCCAGTAACCCGGTCCTTCGAAGTCATCGAGTCGCTGCCAGTGGGCGGCTAGATCCCGGGAGGCGAATACGTGGACTTGGACCACTGGACCCGAGTCGTCCACCACGATCCCTGGGTAACCGTCGTCTGCTCCCCAGCCTCGTTCATAAAGGTGGCCTTTGATCGACCCCACCGTCCAGGTGCCGGCAAGCCCGTCAAGCAGATGTGCGTTCGGGCGTCCCGGAGCGAGAGTGCCGTATGTCGCCAGTCGGTGTTCCAGTCCAAGTTGGTCTGCCACACTCATGACACCATTGTTGCCTTCCCTCGCTGATGTGCCCGGCTGTCTCCGCAGGCCACGTTCGTCTGCTTCAGGGCGTTCATCGCTCACGCCGACGATGAACGACGGCGACGTGGTGGAGTTCCGGTTCAACGTCTAGGGCAATGTCTCAGAGGGCGATGCGTGTCGGGGCGCCCGCGTCCGTTGTCAGCGGGGGCGGATTCCGTCCAGCATGACCCGCATTAGCCGCGCCCGCCGTTGGGGGTCGGGTGTCGGCTGCTCAACGACCCAGGCGATGGCCGCAGCAAGGTGCACGATCTCGTCTGCATCAATGTCAGAGCGCAATGCGTCGGTCTCTATGGCCCGCCGGATGAGTGCTGCACCAGCAGCGAGTGCCGAACGGCAGATGCCCTTCTCATCCGCATGGGTCGGAGGACAAGCCATGGTCCGGGCCAACCCTTCGAAGACATTGCATTGCTCGGCGTAGGCATCGAGCCACTGGATGACCGCCTCCAATGGGTCGGGGCCATCGAGTAATTCGGTTCCGAGCCTCCGCAGATCAATGAGGTTGTCTTCCAACACCGCCAGGACAAGGTCATCCCGTGTCGGGAAATTGCGATACAGGGTGGCGGGACCGACCCCGGCAGCACGGGCCACGTCATCGAGCGATGCGCTCACGCCGCGACGGGTGAACGCGTCGCGGGCAGCGTCGATCACCGCACGCCGATTCCGCGCCGCATCAGCACGCAGCGGGCGCACACCTGATCCGGTGGGCAAGTCACCCTCCTCAACAACGGATGTGGACAAGTGGAGGCTGTCTCCATATATTGAACGGAGGCAGTCTCCACATACTATGCGAGGAGTCCTCATGCGGACCGGCGGCACGACATCATGACCAAGCAGTCACACTTGAGGCCGAGCGGTGTCGGCGTATTCAGTCCGCAATTGCGCTTCGACGACCCAGCCGAGTCTGCCGATGCCGCCGCAGAACTCGAAGACCTCGGCTTCACCGCCCTGTGGCTCCCCGATATGGGCGGAGCGGTGTTCGAACCGGTGGAGAACCTGCTCAAGGCTACTGACCACACCCTGGTCGCAACCGGCGTTCTCAATCTCTGGATGCACGACCCCACCGAGGTTGCCGCCCACTACTCGAAGCTGCGCGCGGCATACTCAGACCGCTTCCTGCTGGGCATTGGAGTGAGCCAAGCTGCGGTGGTCGACGACCTACTAGAACAGCCCGGCCGGTATCAGAAACCCTTGGCCGCGATGCGCGCGTTCCTCGACGGCCTCGATGCCGCGCCGGAACCCGTGCCCACCGACCACCGAGTGCTCGGGGCGAACGGCCCGAAGATGTTGAGACTGTCGGCTGAGCGCGCCGCAGGCGCACATCCCTATCTAGTCACCCCGGACAACACCCTCAACACTCGCGAGATACTCGGCGCCGAACCGCTTCTGCTGCCAGCACAAATGGTGGTGCTTAGCGACGACGCCGACAGGGCACGCACCATCGGCCGGCAGCCTCTGAGCTTTTACTTGAAGTTTGATAGCTACGCCAACAACGCGCTGCAATCGGGATTCTCCACCGACGACATCGACACCCTCAGCGACCGGCTTGTCGATGCACTCATCGCGTGGGGCGATGAAGACGCCATCATCCGCCGTATCGACCAACAGTTCGACGCGGGCGCCGACCACATCCCTCTCATCTTGCTGACCAACGACACGGAGAAGTTCCCGATGGACCAGTGGCGGCGACTAGCAGCCGCATTCGACGACCGACACCGGTAGCGAAACTTCGCGAGGAAGATGAACGCATGACCGTCGACCTGGCCACCGCCCTCAAGATGGTCGCTGCCGCGCACGTCGAGGCGGCGCGTCGGTCGATCCTGGTGTCCGCGGCCGTGGTTGACGCCGGCGGCCACCTCGTCGCGTTCGGCAGGATGGACGGCGCCGAAATCGCCGGTCCCGTGCTCGCAGTCGACAAGGCGTACACCGCGGTGGCCAATCGCGTGGCGACGTCCGAACTCGCCACGCTGGCCGCTCCGGGCGGAGAACTGTTCGGCCTTCACGCCAACGGTGGAGGCCGATTCGTCATCTTCGGCGGCGGCGTTCCGATCCTCATCGAGGGATGTGTCGTCGGCGGCGTCGGCGTCAGTGGCGCAACTGCGGCCGAAGACGAGGCGTGCGCCCTCGCCGCTCTCGCGGCCCTCGACTGAGTCGCCCTCAGCCGCCCGTACTTCCGCCCCGGCTGATGCCATTGGCCCAGCCGTTTTCGACCTCGCCAACTCAAGATTGGGATCGGTAGTGGCGGGGTCGGTGTTAGCGTGCGCCCCATGGAGCGGGCTAACGTCGACGACGGATCGGCTGCGTCGGAGGAACCGATGCGCTACGAACTCGGGTCGGCGGCGAGCATCAGGTTGATCTCGGCCTGACGGATGAGGAAATCCCTCTCGTCGAGCTTCTTGCGTCGCATCCAGGTGGTCACTTCGGCGTTGCACTTGCTGGCATTGCACGAACGGCAACTGGGGACGACGTTGGCGAGCACGTAGCTCCCGCCGCGCGAGATGGGAAGCACGCAGTCCTTCTGGAGCGGTGTGCCGGTCGCTCTGCAGTAGGCGCAGCCGCCCCAGGCCGCCTTCAGTGCGGTCCACTGCGAGTCGGTGAGATCGTGCTCCTTGAGAGCCATCCGCCGTCGGCGTCTGCGCGCGTATCTGACCGCGCGGCTTGGGCTTCGGGACGGCACGGGCTGAGGCTAACGTGTGTCCGCGCCTGATCGGCGTTGCCACGACGGCGGACTAGAAGATCAGGCCCTGACTCTTCTTGCTGGCAGCCGCGAACCGGTCTTGGACGTCGGCCCAGTTCACGACGTTCCAGAACGCCTCGACGTAGTCGGCCTTGACGTTCTTGTACTGCAGGTAATAGGCGTGTTCCCACATGTCGACCTGCAGGAGCGGGATGATGCCGAGCGGGACGTTGGCCTGCTGATCGTAGAGCTGGAACGTGAGCAGGCGTCGACCGAGCGACTCGTAGCCCAGTACCGCCCAGCCCGAGCCTTGCAGGCCGTTGGCGGCCGCGGTGAACTGTGCGCGGAACTTGTCGAATGATCCGAACTGGTCGTCGATCGCGGCGGCAAGGTCACCGATGGGTTTGTCACCGCCGTTGGGGGACAGGTTCTTCCACCAGATCGAGTGGTTGACGTGGCCACCGAGGTGGAACGCCAGGTTCTTCTCGTTGAGGAAGATGGCGACATGGTCGTCGTTGGCGCGCGCCTCGTCGAGCTTGGCGATGGCGTCGTTGAGCCCCGTCACGTACGCGGCGTGGTGCTTGCCGTGGTGGAGCTGATTGATCTGACCAGAGATGTGTGGTTCGAGGGCGGCGTAGTCGTACTCCAGATCAGGCAGGGTGTACTCGGCCATGGGATTCCCTTCGCGTCATCGGCTGGTCGGCCTCTTTGCAGCCTATGACGCCGATGCAGCACATCTGAACCGACTTACCTTCGAGGCGGGAGCTGACCTCGCGGCCCGACTCGCTCGGGACGGGGACGAAGGCCATTGGATGCAAGAAGCGGTGCCCGACCGGTCGGGCACCGCTTTTCTTGAGGAAGATTGGTTCGGCCCGCCGACCTCGGGGGAATATCGACGGGCCGATCCATGCAGTAGAACGCATGCGTCAGCCGGATTATGCCCGGCGCGGTTGCTTCACCCGAGGACGACGGCGATCTCGTCGGTCAATCGGTAGCCAGGTGCCATGGGCAACGTGTCGCCGCTCCAAAACTTGCCAGGGTCAAACCAGTTCGTCTCTTTGTCCGTGGCGAGCAGGCCCATCTCGTCGTAGGTGACCGCGACCGTCTCCGCGCAGTAGGCGGTCTCCAGGCCCACGCTGCGCTTCTTCGCCTTTCTCCGCTCGGTGACTTCCTGAACCTTCTTGTCCAGGAACGGAATTCCGCGCGTCCAGTCGTTGGCCGTCGGCACCCGCCCGCGGAACCAGCGGGCCGTCACGCCGACGGTGGTGGGGAAGGGCGTGCCGTCCAGCCTGGCGATGACCTTGAGCAGGTTGTCCTCCTGCTCGCGGGTGGCGAACGGCGTGAGTTGGCGCAACCAACACCGTTGGCCGTACTGCACCATCCACTGCTCAACGGCCTGACGGGCGTCGTTGAGTTGCACCCCGCGGTGATTGGTCCCCGTCCACATGTCCTGCAGCTTCTGACCCAGTTCGGCATGCCACATCAGCGGAGGCAGGTCGTCGATCGCCACGGTCATGCCGACGTGGTTGACCGGGGCGTTGGTTAGTGTCCGAATTGCCCGGTCGGGTCCGGAGTCGCCGCGGAACAGCCAGATGTCCCCCGTCCGCGTCTCGGCCAGCGCGCGGTCAAGGGTCACCGTATTCGCGTCCACGACGGCAGCTTAAGCAAGACTGAGCCCATGCGAGGCATATGGAAGTGGGTCGGACTTGCTGGTGTCGCCGGTGTGGTGGCTGGCGGCGCGCTGGTTGCGCGTGACCAACGCAAGCGCAACGCCTACACCCCGGACGACATCCGGGCGAAGCTGCACGAGCGCTTGGCCGAGGCGGGGTCGGCCGAATAACGGCTGCTACAGCGCCACCGCGTACAGCCGGTGAGTGCCGCTGAATCCCTTCAGCTCGACGTCGCGGCCGTCGTCGAACGCGATGCCGTTCGTGAGCGGCGCCGACTTGGCAGGCGTCGCGCACTGACTCGCTGACCAGGATCTCGCCGCCTGCGGCCGAGGCCGCGACCCGGGCGGCCATTGCCACGTTGCGACCGAACAGGTCGTCACCACGACGCACCGACTTGCCGACGTGGATGCCGATGCGGACCCGAATGCCGTCGGGTCGCTTGAGGAGCTCCCGCTGCATGTCGATGCCGCACGCCACCGCCTCGTCGGGTTGCGCGAACGCGATCATGAACCCGTCGCCCTGGCTCTTGACGACGTGGCCCGCGTGCCGCTTCACGTGGCGGCCGACCATCTTGTCGTGCCGGTCGATCAGCCTGACCCAGGCGCGATCGCCGATCCGCTCGTTGAGCGCCGTCGACTCCTCGATGTCGGAGAACAGGAGAGCGACTCGGCCGTTGGGGGCGAGCCTGGCCAGATCGGGGCGCTCCACTTCGGCCCAGTCGGCGAGGTCCTCGATGTTGGATCGAACCGCGGCGCCGAACCCCTCCTTGCGCAGGATGTTGGCGGTCTGCCACACGGTCTTCACCGCCTCCCGGCCGCCGGACAGCAGGTTGGCGCGGGCGTCGACGCGACGGCGAAGCTCGGCGAGTTCGCGCTGCCCGCGCGTCAGCCGGGCCCATAGGACGACGAGTGCGACGGCCTCGATCGCGGCGAGTGCGCCAAGGGCGTAGACCGCGATCATGGTTCCCGTCACCGCTCAAGTATTGGATGCTGAGGCCGTGATGCCCGTCAAACCCCCGTATTACGAGAGCCGCTTCGTGCGCGCCAACCATCCCCAGCAGGCCGTGGCGCTCTGGCTGCGGGAGACGCTGCTGCTGCCGACCGCCGGAGAACCCGTGGCCGACGTGTGGGTGATGGTCTTCGATCCCGACGGCGCGGGGAACCGGGCGCTCAAGGTCGGCCACCCGCTCGCCGCCTCCGACTACCGCTACGAGACCGCCGCGGGCACCTGGACCGCACGAATCGGCGACGCCCACATCGACGACGAGTCCGTTCGGGGAGTCATCGCCCGCTCCGGCCGCTCGGCGGCGTGGGACCTGCGCATCGATCCCGGTGACGAGCCACCGGTGAAGCTGCTGACCGAGCGTGGCTACCGGGCGCCGTTCCCGACGGCCAAGACGCTGGTTCGGCATCCGCTCGCGACGTTCGACGGGCAGCTGGACCTCGATGGAGCACCGTTGGGCGTCCAGCAGTGGACGGGCAGTGTGAACCACAACTGGGGCAGGCGCCACACGCCGGCCTATGCGTTCGGCCAGGTGTGCGGATTCGACGAGGTACCCGACTCGAGCCTCGAGATCGTCACGGCACACGCGGCCGTCGGACCCGTCTCCCTTCCGGCGGCCACCTTGTTCGTACTGCGCCATGGCGGAGGGGAATTCGGCGTCCGCTCGGTGCTCGCGGCCCGCCGCACCCACGGAGAGTACCGGCCGTTCACATGGTCGTTCGGCGGCCGGGCCGGGGCGGCCACGATCGACGGGGAGATCACCGCCGAGCCGGCCGACGTCATCGGGCTCACCTACCACGACACCACCGGCAAGACGAAGTACTGCTACAACTCCGCGCTGGCAACCTGTCGAATACGACTGCGGGACAGCGCATTCGGTGACATCGAGCTGATCGCGTCTCGTCGGGCCATGTTGGAGATCCTGTTGCCGGAACCGCATCCGACGGTGCCGTTGCTGGCCTGAAGCGGTGAACCGGGATCGCTCGTGGCGCCGGCCCTGCGCGAACGCCTGCAGATCGTCCGGGTCGTAGCTTCGGGTGCGCAGCGCGCCGAACGCCAGGATCGCCGTCCATGGCGTGATGACTCGACTGAGTCGAACACGAACACGCCCACGTACAGCGGCACGATGGCGACCGCGGCGGTGATGGTCGTGGTCTGCGTCCGCTTCAACCGGGGCGTCAGGCCCTCCAGATCCCGGCCACTGCAGCTCTAGCCGATTGCACAGTGTGGCATCAACAGCATTCGCGGTCGTCGGGCTGAACCAACTGTGGAAGATCACACTCGCGAACCGTTAACGCAACTACGCAACGGGGGTAACACGCTCGAAATGCCGTCCCACTCTAATGCTCGCATGCATTGTATACAGGACACAATGGCTCGGCTCTCCGTCCTGCAGTGGCCAGGCGCAGCTCCCGATCATGCCTTTGACCTGCTCGAATCGGTCCTGAGTCGACGCCTGCATATCTCCGCGGGCAATCGCCGGTCCTGCTGTGGCGCGACGATTGACCTGGTCGCCGTCGACCCGGCTGACCCGACCCTGCCGGACCACGTGCGTACCGCCCTTCGCACGCTTACCCCTGGTCGTGCGGTTGGTTCGACCGACTTTCCCGAACTGGCCTCGGGCTGGATCGCCATGCCGGGCGTCGACATCCGCATTGAAACGCACGCAGACCTGGGCGGACCGGTCATCGCGATCACCTTCGATGACGCCGTCGCCTTGCTATCGGCTCCCGGAGCCGAACATCTCATCGTCCATACCACCGCTGTGGCCGCCGGTACACCGGACTCGTCGCCGGGATGGGATGTCGTCCGGACCGACGTCACGACGGTGCCGCTGGCGCGGGAAAGCGACCGCCATCATGGGGGATGTGCGGCGTGAGCGACGACCAACTCGTTCTCACCCACGGCTGCTCGCTGTCGAATCTGCCGTTGTTCGTGGCCGTCGGCGAAGGCCTGTTCACCGATGAAGGTCTGCGAGTCGAAGCGCCATATTTCGACGACATCAGTTCCACCGCGGACCTTTTGGCCACCGGCGTCGCGGATCTCGGGACGGCCGCGTTCACCCAGCCACTGATCGACGCCTTTCGGCCCGATCCGCCCGTCATGGTGGCCGGAAGCGGCCTGATGGGAATCTCCGTCCTTACCCGGGAAGCGGTCGTCGACGCCGCATCGCTGGCCGGCGAACCCGTCGGCACGTTCCGGTCCGATCCGATGGAGGTGCTCCTGCACGACGTGCTGGCCGCGGCGGGACTTCGCATGACAGATGTGGCTCTGCGCTATTTCGACGTGCTCAACGACGCTATCGATGCCTGGTACGCAGGGGAACTTGCCGCACTGTCGTTGGCTGAGCCATTCGCAGGCCGAGTCCGCGCTGCCGGGGGTCACGTGCTTTCCGACGGTACCGAGCTATGGGGGAACCCGTTCCCCGACACCACTTTGGTGGTATCGGCGAAGTTCCTGCGCGAGCGACCTGACCGGGTGCGGGCCGCCATCCGGGCCATGCTGCGGGCCAACGAGTTGATCCGGGCCGACCTTCCCGCAGCGATTCGTCACGCCGCCAAGTTCTACCCCGGATTCGAACTCGACGAGCTGGTGGCGGCTGCCCGGCGTCAGCCCGCCCAGGTTGACATACGCGATATGACCCCTGCCGTGTTCGGGCGCTGGGACAGTCTGCGTTCCCTCAACCTCGTGCCCGAGGATGCGATGCCACCGGTGAACGCCGTCATGTTCGACCTGCTCAACGATGAGCTCAACGCAGCAACCGCAAAGGAGACCGCCAAATGACCGACCAGCTGAACATCCCATCGTTGAACCGTCGCAACTTCTTTCGGAGCGCTGCCGTTGCCGGCGTGGCCGTTGCCGTGCCGTCCTGGCTGCTATCGGCCTGTTCCAACGCCGGGTCGGGGACCACTGCCACTACCGCCGGGGGCGTGACCACAATGAAGGCCACGCATGGCACTGGCTTCTGCAATCTCGGCATCTATCTTGTCAAGGAACGCAATCTTGCCCAAGCCGACGGTGCCGCAATTGATTTCGTCGTCACCCCGACCAACGCCGATATCGTCACGCTGTTCGGCGCTGGGCAGGTCGACATGTCTCTGTTGCCCTACACCCAGTTCATGACCCTGTACGACGCCGGCGCACCCGTGACCATCGTCGCGGGCGGCGGCGTAGAAGGCTGCTCGATCGTCGCGCAGCCGGGTATCAACTCCGCTGCCGACCTGGCCGGCAAGACGTTGGGAACGTTCCAGGCCGACACCCTGGAAATGCTGCCGTACGACTACCTGAAGAAGGCCGGCCTGTCTTTCAAAGACGTGCAGGTGCGGTACTTCGGCACCTCCCCCGAACTCGCACAGGCGTTTATCAGCGGATCGGTGGACAGTATGTGTCACATCGAGCCGTACGCGACGCAGGCTCTCAATGCACGCTCCGGCGCTGTGAAGCTGTCCGATGGCAAAGACGTCTACGGTTCCAATTACACCGATTGTGTGCTTGCCGTCCGCAACCCTCTGCTCAAGGAAAATCCCGCAGCGGTCAAAGCCGTCATCAAGGGCCTCTTGGTCGCCCAGCAGCAGGCCGAGCAGGATCGCGAAGCGGCCGTGAAGGACACCGTGGGAACCTATTTCAAGACCAGCTTCGAAGACGCTCTTGACGCCTCGAGCAAGCAGCCCAACATCGTCGACCAGCGCACCAAGGCACAGTTCATGCTCGACCGCGCGGTTGGTATGAAAGACCTGGGCTACGTGAAAACGCTGCCCGACCAGAAGATCTTCGATTGGTCGTTGCTCGAGCAGGTGGTCGCCGAGAACCAGGATCTGTACCACTCGCTGAAGGCAAAGAGCGCGTGAGCACTACCACTGCTGTCGGCGTGAGCGCACGGGCGCGTTCGAGTAAGGCGAACAGCTCCCGGCCGCGCCGCTATCGCCGGATCGCGACGGCGGCCGGCTGGTGGGTAGCCTCGGTCGCGGTGTTCGCCGGAATCTGGGAACTCGCCTGGGCTTTGGGCTGGGCTCCCGAGCTTCTGCTGCCACCGCCGCACATCTTCTTGCGCGACTTCGGTAGTCAGGCCAAGTTCTTCGACAACGCGAGGATCGGTGCTCAGCAGGTGTCCCCGGTGGTCGCGGTGCTGACCACGGTCCTGGCGACCGTGCTGCGCGTGCTCGCTGGCCTGGTCCTGGGGTTCGTCGCCAGCCTTATCACGGGAGTACTGATCAGCCAGTTCCGTGTGGTGCGGGGACTCGTCCTGCCAAGCGTCACGCTGCTGGCCCCGATATCCCCCATCGCGTGGCTGCCGGTATCGATCTTCCTGTTCGGCATCGGTAACGCGCCAGCGGTGTTCATGGTGTTCATCGGGGTGTACTTCGTCATGACGCTCGCCACCATCAGCCTCATCAACGACGTCCCGGCCACCTATGTCAACGTGGCTCGCACCATGGGGGCCACCAAGCGGCAGATCCTGCTACAAGTGATCCTGCCGTCAATCCTGCCAGGAATCCTGCAGAGCCTGCGGTTGAATCTCTTTGCCGCGTGGATGGTCGTCCTGCTCGCCGAAGCAGTGGGCGTTGGAACCGGGCTCGGCCAGGTAGTCATGTTGGCGCGCAACACCTTCAATGCCAGCCTGGTGTTCTTCGCAATGACCGTGATCGGGTTGAGCGGATACCTGCTCGACGTCCTGTTCCGGCAGCTCCAGAACCGGCTGCTGTGGTGGCAACCAATGACGAACGGAGGCGGGAAGTGACGACCGAACAGGCAACCGGCGCGGTGAGCTGCCGCGCCGTCACCAAGCGGTTCGACCACATCAGCCCGGAAGTCCTTGCGGTGGACGGCATCAACCTCGACGTCACACCGGGAGAATTCGTCGTGGTACTCGGGCCCAGCGGGTGCGGGAAGAGTACCTTGCTGTCGATGATCGCCGGGCTGGAGCCGTTGACGTCGGGAGCTATCGAAGCAGACGGCGAGCCGGTAACCAGTCCCGGACCGGACCGGTGCATGATTTTTCAGCAGTCGTCGTTGTATCCGTGGCTTTCGGTTGCTGACAACGTCAGCTTCGGGCTGAAGTTGCGTGGCGTCCCCAAGGGTGAACGCCGCGAGACCGCGCGAGACCTGCTGCACACAATGGGCCTCAGCGATTTCGTCGACTACCATCCCGATGCCCTCTCCGGTGGCATGCGCCAGCGGGCGGCCATCGCCAGGGCACTTGCGATGCGCCCCCGCGTGCTGCTGATGGACGAGCCATTCGCGGCGCTCGACGTCCAGACTCGCGCCAAGCTGCAGAACTACATCGCGCAACTGCGTGACGAGAGCGGCGCGTCGGTGATCTTCGTGACGCACAGCATCGACGAAGCGGTGGCACTGGCCGACCGGATCGTCGTGTTCACCGCGCGCCCCGGGCGGATCAAGGCCATTGTGAACGTCGACCTGGATCGTCCGCGCGATACCCGCTCGACGGGATACCACGCGTTGCACGACCAGCTCGTCGACTTGCTGGCCGACGAGGTGGACCGTGCCTTCGCCGAGCAGGAAAGGGTCCGCGCGTGACTGTGGTCGTCGTCGCCGCGGCCCAACTGCCTGCATGTCAAGACGATTGCGCGAAAAATCTCGATGTGGTCGAGGCCGCGATCGCCGAAGCCGCGGCCGCCGGAGCGGATCTCGTGGTACTTCCAGAGCTGGCCACCACACCGTACTTCGCGGGTGAGCCAGCCGGTGCGTACCGGGACTGGGCGCAATCCGTACCCGGACCGCATTCCGACCGGATTGCCGCACTCGCGGCCGACGTCGGCATAGCCGTGGTGCTTTCGTTGTTCGAAAAGGATTCGGCCGCGCAGACTTTCCACAACTCGGCAGCGGTCATCGATCATGGCGACCTCGCACCAGCAGTCGATCGAACGGGGATGGCGCATCCCGTCGCGCGCAAGCTACACCTGCCGGTTGGCGACGCCCCAGCTCCGGGGTTCGATGAATCAGCGCACTTCACCGCGGGTGACTGGCTGGGCGTGCATTCGCTGCGCGGATACCGGCTCGGTGTGCTGGTGTGCTACGACCGGCGATTTCCCGAACCCTGGCGCGAACTGCGAGCGCTCGGCGCCGATCTGGTGGCAGTCCCCGTCGCCGGCAGCGGCGGCGACAGCGTCGAGTTCTTCCATGCCGAGCTGCGCACCCACGCCCGTGAGAACGGGGTGTTCGCCATCGCGGCGAACAAGGTCGGCGTCGAATGGGTAGGTGGGCACCCGATCGACAACTTCGGCGAGTCGTGCGTGGTGGGAGCTGACGGCGAGCTCATCGCGTGCCGACCTCGAGACGCCGGGCCGGGACTCTTGCTCGCCGAACTCGACCTCGGTTCCCTCTCCGACACCCGAAAGGTGCTGCCCTACTTCGAGCACCGCCGCGCCGATCTGTTTCCCACTGCCAAGGAGGTCTTGTGACAACGCTTTTCCGCAACGCACTGGTCGTTGCGATGGACGACGAGCACCGTAGCGACCCGTTCCGAGCCGACGTGCTCGTAGTCGACGACCTGATCGATGCGGTCGGCCGCGACCTGCCGGTGCCCGAAGGCGCATCGGTGGTGGACTGCACCGACCGACTACTCGTGCCGGGCCTCGTCAACGCCCATGTCCACTCATGGGAGGCGCTGTTCAAGGGCCGCTACGACAATCTGCCGCTGGAACTGTGGATGCTGTTGTCCTATCCGATCCTCGGCGTCGAACCGATGTCGGACCGGCTGATCTATCTGCGCACCCTGCTGGTCGGCCTGGAATCTCTACGCAACGGCGCCACCTGCCTGCTCGACGACGTCATCGAGATGCCCACTCAGAGCCTGTCGGCGCTTGACGCGGTGTTCCGCGGCTACGAGGACATCGGCATCCGGGCCAACTGCTCGGGCAACATCGTCAACCGGCCCTACATCGACTCGATTCCGTTCGTCGACGACGTACTGCCCGCCGACCTGCTCGCCGAGGCCAGGGCGGTGAGCCCTCGCACCGTCGACGAGTACCTGGCGACCAGCAAGGAGGCGCTGACCCGCTACGACGGACGCGCCGGACGGCTGCGATACGTCATCGCGCCCAGTGGCCCGCAGCGGTGCACCGACGACCTGTTCATCGGCGCCAATGAGCTGTCCCGCGAGTACGACACCACCTTCCACGTGCACGTGCTGGAAACCAAGATGCAGGCCGTCACTGGACGTGAGTTCTACGGATCCACCCTGGTGGAATACCTCGACTCACTCGGCGTGCTCAGCGACCGGGCGACCCTGGCGCACGGGATCTGGCTGACCGACGGCGACATCGCGCGCCTCGGCGAGGTCGGGGCCTCGGTGGCGCACAACCCGATGTCGAACCTCAAGCTCGGCTCTGGCATCGCACCATGGCGCGCGCTACTTGATGCGGGCGTCAACCTGGGCCTGGGTTCTGACGGGCTGTCGAGCAACGATTCGGCACGCATGTTCGACGTCGTGAAATCGGCTGCACTGCTGCACAAGGTGACTCAACCGGACTACACCGCGTGGCCGACTGCGGACGAAGTGTTGTGGGCCGCCACCCGTGGCGGGGCCACCTCGGCGCGGCTTGGCTCACAGGTCGGCGCGATCGCACCGGGACGCAAGGCGGACTTCCTGCTGATGGATCTGCTCTCGGTGAACTTCACCCCCGTCAACGACATTGCCCAGCACCTGGTTTACGTCGAGAACGGCGACTCGATCACCGAGGTGTGGGTGAACGGTCAAGCTGTGGTGCGAGACGGCCGGTGCCTGTTCATCGACGAGGAGGCCGTCCTGGCCGAGATCCGCGAACTCGGCGGCGAATACCTGGAGCGATTCGCCAAAGTAGAGGACCGCAACAAGGTGTTTGAACCGTACATCCGCGACATCTATCAGCGGTGCTGCCGAGAACCGATGGGCATCGACCGCTTCAGCGGCGACCAACGGGCCTGGGTCGGTGCACTGTGAGCCTGCTGGTCAAGGGTGCACGGGCGGGTGGCGACTCAGTGGTGCGATGCGGACGGTTGTCGCGGCAGGCCGGTCGATAGTGGACAACCCTGTCTTAACAGGCAAGCCTGGTGCCGGTCGCTACCTAGCGCGAGATGCCAGTGGACAGTTATAACGAGGCGGGGGCGCGAGATGACTGACAACGATGGCCTGCAGGCCGTCCGATCGTTGCCGACCCAAACACGTCGCAAGACATACGAACACGTCTACCGCGCGTTGCGGCACGCGTTGATCAGCGGCCGAATACCAGAGGGCACCCACCTGGTGGAGACCGAGCTCGCTACCCAGCTCGGGGTGAGCAGAACGCCCGTTCGTGACGCACTGCGCCGCCTCGAAAGCGACGGGTTCGTCGCACGGGGGACCGCGGGTGGCCTGTGGTCGCGCGGGATCGACCCCGACGAGATCCAGGACCTGTTCCTGGTACGCACCGAACTGGAGAAGCTCGCGGCTCGCCTGGCCTGCGAGCGGGCCAAACCCGAACAATGGGCTGAACCCCGGTCGCTGATCGCCGCCATGGGCGCCGCTAGTGAAGAATTCGGCGTCGGGTCAGAAGAATTCGGTGAGATCCACCTGGCCTTTCACACGTCGATATACCGGATCGCGTTCGGCAGCCGCTTCGCCGGGCTCCTGGACAACTATCTGCTGCAATGCCTGGACGTGGCGGCCGAATTGAGTTACCGCGATCCGGCTGTCGCCCTGCCTGCAGTCCAACAGCACGAGGATCTACTCACCGAGCTGTCATCCGGTGTTGTCGGCCGGGCTGTAGCAGCCGCCGAGGCACACGTACGGCGGAGCGCCGATGACGCGCACCGGGCCAGCACCGACACTGCTCTGTCCTGACCCGGCCACCACCGATTGCTGAAAGGTTCATCCGTGCAACACATGTTTCTCAATGGCACCGCCATGTCCGGGCAAAAGGACCACGGCGTGATCGCCGGCCTGGCACGCTTCATCCGCCCGGCCACCACGGCGCCCAACTATAGGTTCTTCGCGATCCGAGACGAGTTCCCCGGGCTGTTCCACGTCAACGCTGACGGAGCAGCCATCGCCGGCGAGCTGTACGAGATGTCCGACGAACTGCTCTTCGATGTCCTGCTCCCACAGGAGCCCGGCGAGTTGGAGATCGGCTCGATCGACCTGGCCGATGGATCGACGGTCCGCGCAATGATTCTGCAGCCGGCACGGATTCGTCCCGCAGACAAGGTCGTTGATATCGCCGACTTCGGCGGTTGGCGGTCCTACCAGGCGCACCTCGCGGCGAATTCCGCAGCCAGTGCACTCCTCGGTCTGAGACCTGCAGGTCGGCCCTGAACTGCTGCTCGCTACGCCACGTCACGACGGTGCCGACATCGGTCGCAACTGCGACATCGCCAGATACTCGTGTGATCCGCCTCCGGTGCGGGCGGTGCGCATTCGACATCCACCGGGCCACAGATCAGTTTTCCGGTTTCGGTCAAGTCCATCAAGGACCGCCGGCTGCGCGCATACCGTACCTGGGCCGCTCAACTTGGTGGCTCTTACCTGCTGTCGGTGAGCTCGACACGGATTCGGTGGAAGTTTCTTATCTGCGGCAAGGCGGGGGAGTTCCACGTGCCCGACGTCGACGTCGCCGCGCGGCGGCTGCTGACGATGATCGACGGCCTCGGTGCGCAGAAGGTCGTTCGGGCCGTGCCCTCGGACGAGATCAAGCACATCGCCAGGGCGTACTTCGCTTCCGAACTCGGTGTGGCCAGGGCCTGACCGCGCTACCAGCCCTCGGTCAGCACCCGGTCCAGCGCGTCGACGTAGAAGTCGGCTCCGTCGACGTCAATGCACAACGGCGGCTTGGTCTTCAGGATGTTCAGGTGGTCGCCGGTCGGCTGGATCACCACGCCGAGGTCGAGCATGCGGTCGCAGATCGCCGCGGTCTCCTGCGGTGGCGGGTGCCAGCGTCTGCGGGTCGCGGATCATCTCGACGCCCAGGTACAGCCCCATGCCGTGCACGGTGCCGATGATCGGGTGCCTGTCGCGCAGCGCGAGCAGCCTGCGCCTTGAGGTGGCCGCCGACGCGGGACGGCGTTGCCCTGCAGGTCCTCGTCGCGCAGCACGTCGAGCACGGTGAGCCCGATCGCGCACGACAGCGGGCTGCCGCCGGTCGACGAGAAGAAGTAGCCCTGCGAGCTGAACGCCTCGGCGATCGCGCGGCTGGTGATGACGGCGCCCAGCGGATAGCCGTTGCCCGTCGACTTCGCCACCGACACGATGTCGGGCACCACGTTCTGCTGGTGAAAGCCCCAGAACCACTCGCCGAGCCGGCCGTACCCGACCTGAACCTCGTCGGCGACGGCCAGGCCGCCGCAGGCGCGCACCGCCGCGTACACCTGCGGCAGGTAGCCGTCGGGCAGCGCCATGCCGCCGGCGTTGCCGTACACGGTCTCGCAGATGAACGCCGCGGGCGGCCGGCCCGCGGCGACCAGTTCCTCGATCTGCCGCACCGCGTCGACGGCGTACCGGGTGACGTCGGCGCCGCGGTACTTGCCGCGGAAGCTGTTGGGCGACTCCACCGTGTGCACCCAGTCGGGTCGCGTGGTGAGCGCGTTCGGGTTGTCGGCCGTCGACGTCGACACCGCGTCGGTGGCGTACGTCCACCCGTGGTAGGCCTCGCGGACGGCGATCACGTCGCGGCGACCGGTCGCCGCCATCGCCAGGCGCAACGCCAGATCGCTTGCCTCCGAACCGGAGTTCACCAGGAACACGGTGTCCAGCGGGTCGGGCAAGGTCGCGACCAGGCGCTCGCTGAACTCGACGACCGCCTCGTAGTTGAACCGCGAGTTGGTGTTGAGCCTGCGCAGCTGACGGGCCGCGGCGTCGGCCACCCGCGGGTGGGCGTGGCCGAGCACCGCGACGTTGTTGACCATGTCGAGGTACACCCGGCCCGACGTCGACATCAGGAAGTGGCGCCAGCCGCGCTCGATCTGCGGCGGCTCGCGGTAGTAGTGCTCCTGCACCTTGGCGAAGCTGTCGTCCCTGCGCGCCAACAGGTCTCGGTGCCACCGTCGAGTCCGGCGCGGCCAGCCCGAGCAGCGGGCGCGGGTCGCGGGCGAGCGCCGAGCCATCCCGCCGCGAGCTCGGCCGTGGTGAACGCAGGCACGGGCGGGGCGCCCGCCGGACGCACACTCGAGCGTCGAGCCAGCGGTCCGCTCGCCGCCGTCGCCAGCGGTGCGCCCGCGTCGACGGCGACCGGCGTGGCGGTGACGTCGGCGCCGGTGACCGTCAGTTCGAAGTCGTCGCCGCGCAGCACCAGGCCGTCGGCCGACGGGTTCGACGACGCCCGGCCACGGCGCCGTCACCGTGGTGGTCCGCGCCGGCCACAGCGAGACGCCGGTGGCGATCACCTCGGGGCTGTCCTGGCTCAGCGCGGGCGCCCGGGTCAGGCGCGGCTCGCCGAACCGGGTGGCGACCAGCGTCGCGCCGTCGCGTACTGCCGCCCTTGCCAATTCGTCCTCGACGTCCGGCCGCAGCCATCCGCCGGGTCGGAACGCGTCGTCGAACGCATCGGAGGTCGGGGACAGGTCGAGGATGGTGACCGACGCCGGATCGAGGCCGGCGATCAGCGGGCCGCCCGATCACCACGGCAGGGGCGGCGGCCAGACCGAGTTCGGCGCGGATCACCCCCGTCATCACCTCGATCGGCACCGAGGTGGCCTGCTCGAACATGCGCCACTCGTCCGTCGGACTGCTCGGTGACGTAGTCGTTGTCGGGGTCGAGCACGGCCTGCTGCGCCTCGCTGACGATGAGCACCGCGGTGCGCAGCACCAGCAGCGGCCACAGCGCGTCGGCCTCGGCGGCCGGTCAGCGGCCGGATCGCGTGAAATGCCTTGACGCCGGGCAGGATCGACGTGGGCGTGGTGCCTGGGTGGCCCAGCACCGACGACAGCGTGATGGCGAGCTCGGACACGGCCCAGGTGTCCGAGAGGTCGCCGAAGTCGATGATGCCGTCGGGCCGCGGGGCGGCATCCGCCGTCCGCGTCGCGACGACGTTGGCGTCGGTCAGGTCGAGATGCACTGCCTGGCGCGGGAGTTCGTCGGCCAGCGGCGCGATCCGCGCCCAGGCGTCGGCCGCGGCCGCCGTCAAGCGGTCGCGCTGCGACGGGTCGCCGACGTGGGAGACGAGGGCGTCGACGACGTCGTGGCCGAAGCGCAGGTCCCACTGCAGTGCGCGGTCGAGGCCGGGATGGCGAAAGTCGGCCAGCGCCCGGCTCACCCGGCCCGCCAGCTCGCCCATGCCCGCGATCACCTCGGGCGACAGGTGGCCGGCGTCGACCAGCGTGCCGCCGGGCAGGTACCGCAGCAGCCGGACGTGGGCGGTGCCGTCCAGCAGACCCGTTACCGCCGTGCACTTCTCGCCGGCCAGGTTGGGCAGCGGCACCGCGACCCGCAGCGTCGGCTCCGCGGCGGCGATCAGCTCGGCGGCGGCGTCCTGCGCCGCCAGCTCGACCGCCGTGAACGCCGGGTTGGCGATCTTCAGCACCGCCGAGCGGCCGGTCGTCCGGATCGAACACCAGGAAGTTCTTGTCCTGTTGGCTGCCAAGCGATTCCGCGCGGGCGGTGAGGCCGTAGTGCGTCGACAGCAGGTGCTCGGCCTGCGCCTCGCTGACCTGGGGCGCGGGCAGCTCGGGCTGCTCGAGGAAGTTGAACCCAGCTGGTCACGGGTTGACGAATCGGACGACGACCTCGCTGAACGCGTCGTTGTCGTCACCGGCCGCGGTGTGCCCGGCTTCGGACAGTTCGACGAACTCGGCGCTGCGGCACCTTGGCCAGGAAGTCCTCGACGCCCTTCGGCGCTGACCACGTCCGACAGCTTGCCGCGGATCAGCAGGATCGGGATCTCCAGGTTGATCGCCGCCTGCTCGAGCATGTCCATCCGGGCGAACGGATCGTCGTGCGGGCTTGGTCAGGAACGCCGGATCCCAGTGCCAGTACCAGCGGCCGTCGCGCAGCCGCAGGTTCTTCTTCAACCCCTCGGGGCTGCGCGGCTTGGGTCGGTGCGGCAGGTAGGCGGCGACGGCGTCGGCGGCGTCCTCGAGCGAGTCGAAGCCGTCGACGTCGCTGAACATGAAGTCGCGGATGCGGGCGCTGCCGTCCTTCTCGAACCTCGGCACGACGTCGACGAGGACCAGCTTGGTGACCAGTTCGGGCCCGGCCTCGTGTGCGGCGAGGATGCCCGTCAGCCCGCCCATGCTCGCGCCGATCAGACACCACCGGCCTGCCGATCTGGTACAGCACCTGCAGGGTGTCGGCGCACAGCGATCTCCACCGAGTAGTTCGCGGTGGGGGAGCGGTCGCTGTCGCCGTGCCCGCGGCTGTCGAGGGCGATGACGTGGAAGCCGGCGTCGGCCAGGATCTGGCCGGTGTTCTTCCACGAGTGTCGGTTCTGGCCGCCGCCGTGCAGCATGAGGATGCGTCGGGCGATCCTCGGCCGACGTCGGCGCCGCGGTTCCACTCGTCGGCGACCAGGTTGAGGTCGTCGACACCGCGGAACGTCACGGTCTGCGGTGTGCTGTTCGCGATGCTCACATGGACATCCTCTCGACCGGTCCTCGACCTCACGTTACCCAGGCGGTTTGCCTGTTCGTAACCGGCCCCGGGCTGGCGCTTGGGACTGGGCGCCCGATGAGTTTCCGGGCTCGGCCGAGTCGACATCACATGCCCAACATCACGCCCTCTCTCTGGTTCGACGGCAACCTCGAGGAAGCCGCCGCCTTCTACACGTCGGTCTTCCCCAATTCGTCCGTCGGACCGTTCTTCCGCTACACCGAGGCCGGTCCTGGTACCCCGGGCGACGTGGTCTACGGCACCTTCGTCCTGGACGGGCACCGGTTCCTCGGCATCAACGGCGGTCCAGAGTTTCGGTTCACCGAGGCGGTGTCGTTCGAAGTGCGCTGCGCGGACCAGGACGAGGTCGACTACTACTGGTCCAAGCTCGTCGACGGCGGCGAGGAGTCGCAGTGCGGCTGGCTCAAGGATCGCTACGGATTGAGCTGGCAGATCGTGCCCGAGCGGCTGTACGAACTGCTGGAGGACCCGGACCCGGCACGCGCGGCCGCGGCGACGACGGCGATGCTCGGCATGCGCAAGATCGTGGTCGCCGAACTGGAGGCGGCAGTCGGTTAAGGGTGATGGGCGCCCGGTCCGGCGTCGAAGGTACATAGCTGGCAGCCGGCCTGGCGCGAGATAATTTGACCGCCTAGCTAGTCGGTGCGTGGAGAAGTTGGTCCCCGGCAGTGTCGCCGTTCGTCGCGGAATTGGGTGATTTGGTTCGGCTGACCTGCTCCCGTGTCACACTCAACAACTTACGAGGCAATTCACAACTTGCGAGGCAATTCGTCGGAGGGATCTGTCCCCATGGCGAACGTGAGAGTGCAGGGGAGGTCCGACTAGTGGTCGCTTCCAACGTCATTGGCCAAGCCGGTGCGCGCTTTCGGCGGGTTTTTCTCCATGGCGCTCGACACGTTCGTAGCGATGTTCCAGCCCCCCTTCGCGTGGCGTGAGTTCATCGCTGCAGTCGTGGTTCGTCGCGCGGGTGTCGATCGTGCCGACGCTGTTGTTGACCATTCCGTACACGGTGTTGCTGACCTTCATCGAAACCATCCTGCTGGGCGAGATCGGTGCCGCGGACTTCTCCGGTACCGGGGCCGCCCTCGGCACGGTGCGGCAGATCGGGCCCATCGTGACGGTATCTGGTGGTCGCTGGAGCTGGGGCCACGGCCATGTGCGCCGATCTCGGTGCGCGGACGATTCGCGAGGAGCTCGATGCGCTGCGGGTGATGGGTATCAATCCCATTCAGGCGCTTGTGGTTCCCCGGGTGCTGGCCGCCACCGTAGTGTCGCTGGCGCTGGCTGCCACGGTGATTCTCGTCGGTCTATGCGGCGCCTTTCTCTTCGTCGTTTACATCCAGAACGTGTCGCCAGGCGCCTTCGCGGCCGGCCTGACCCTGATCATCGGTGCCACCGACGTGGTGATCGCGCTGGTGAAAGCGGCGTTGTTCGGGCTTTCGGCCGCCCTTATCGCCTGCTACAAGGGGATTTCCGTGCGAGGCGGTCCGGCCGGTGTTGGCAACGCGGTGAACGAAACCGTGGTGTTCACCTTCATGGCGCTGTTCGCCATCAACATCGTCGCAACCGCCGTAGCGATCAAGATCGTGAAATGACGATCTCGAGGCCGCACTCCCAGTTCCCCTGGCTGAAGAAGCGGTTTCGCAGTGTGGCCGACCCCTGGAACCACATCGGAATGCAGACCAAGTTCTACGGTCGCACCCTGCGCTCGATGCATTACGTGGTGATCCATTACCGGGTCGAGTTGATTCGGATCATCGCTCAGATGGGCCTTGGGGCCGGGGCGCTCATCATCATCGGCGGCACGGTCGCGATCGTCGGCTTCTTGACCGTGACCACGGGCGCGCTGGTGGCGGTGCAGGGCTACAGCGACTTCTCCGAACTCGGCGTGGAGGCCCTGACGGGATTCGTGTCGGCCTACTTCAACGTGCGCCTGATCGCACCGGCCACCACCGCCATCGCGCTGTCCGCCACCATCGGCGCCGGAGCCACCGCCCAACTCGGCGCCATGCGGATCAACGAGGAGATCGACGCGCTCGAAGTGATGGGCATCCGCAGCATCGCGTTCCTCGCCTCGAGCCGGGTCATCGCGGGCTTCCTCGTGGTGATCCCGCTGTATTGCGTGGGCGTGCTGATGGCATTCTGGGCGGCGCGGTTTGGCACCACCGTCCTCTACGGGCAATCGACGGGTGTCTACGACCACTACTTCAAGACGTTTCTGAACCCGACCGACCTGGTGTGGTCCTTCGGCCAATGCATCGCTCTGTCGGTGGTGATCATGCTCGTGCACACCTACTACGGCTTCACCGCACGCGGTGGCCCGGCAGGGGTGGGGGAGGCCGTCGGGCGGGCGGTGCGCACATCGCTGATCGTCTCGGCCTTCGTCCTGGTCATGCTCTCGCTCGCGGTGTACGGCAAGTCCGGCAACTTCAACCTGGCCGGGTGACGATGGACCAACACGACGAAGGCCTGCACCCTGCATGGTGGACGTTGATCCTCGTGGTCTTGGTCGGCGTCGCCCTCTGGCTCACGTATGCGTTGTTCCTCGGCACCTTCAAGTCGACCGAGACGGTCACGCTTACCTCCGATCGGTCAGGCCTGGTGATGGAGACCGACGCCAGGGTCAAGATGCGCGGCGTCCAGGTCGGGCGCGTCGCCGCAATCCAGGGCGGCAGCGAGCCGGTCGCGCTGAAACTGGAGATCGACAAGGACAAGATCCAGTACATCCCCGCGAATGTCGAGGCCCAGATCCGGGCCACCACGGTGTTCGGCGCCAAGTTCGTCGATCTCGTCTACCCCAGCGATCCCAGCCAGCAGCGGCTGGCGCCCGGACAGGTGATCAAGTCGCGCAACGTCACCGTCGAAGCCAACACCGTGTTCCAGAACCTGGTCGACGTACTCGACAAGATCGACCCAGCCAAGCTCAACAGCACGCTGTCGGCGCTCGCCGACGGTGTCCGCGGTCAGGGCGAGCGGATCGGTCGGGCGACCACTGACGCGAATCAGGTTCTGCTCGAACTGAATCCACGCAGCGAGACGATAACCGCCGATCTGCGAGCGCTGAAGGACTTCAACGACACGTTCGCCGTTGCGGCGCAGGACATCCTGTCCTCACTCGACGCGCTCAGCACGACCAGCACTACCATCACAAGCCACGCCCAACAGCTGGATGCATTGCTGCTGGGCGTCATCGGGCTCTCCAACAGCGGCATCAGCCTGCTCGCACCGAACCAGGCCAACCTCATCAAGGCCATCAACGTGCTCGAGCCGACCACGAACCTGCTGTACAAGTACAGCCCGGAGTACACCTGCCTGCTGGTGGGCGCGAAGACCCTGCTGGACACGGGTGGCTATGAAGCGCCCGGCGGAAATGGGCGAACACTGGTGCTGGACGTCGGACTGGCGCTCGGGGACGACCCGTACCACTACCCGGACAACCTACCGGTCATCGGCGCCAAGGGCGGTCCGGGCGGCAAACCGGGGTGCGGTTCGCTGCCCGATGTCGCGAAGAACTGGCCGGTGCGAAATCTCGTCACGAACACCGGATTTGGCACCGGGATGGACTGGCGGCCCAATCCCGGCATCGGCTTCCCGGCGTGGGCCAATTACCTCCCGACCACCCGAGGAGTGCCCGAACCGCCCAGCATCCGCAATCTCTTCGGGGGGCCTGCACCAGGGCCGATCCCGTATCCGGGGGCGCCGGCCTACGGCGCGGACCTGTACGCGCCGGACGGCACCCCGCTGTGGCCGGGGCTGCCGCCGGCGCCGCCCCCGATGGCGCCGAAGGATCTCGGCCCGAGGCCGGGCACCGAGCCGTTCATCGTCCACTCGCCTGCAGAGATGCAGCCGACACCACTACCACCGATCCCGTTGCCGCTGGAGGCCGCGCCGGGCCCATGATCGACACCGAGAACGCCACGAGAGGTAACCCGGCATGCCCGGCATGACAACCAGGATTCGCCATGACGCGGTGCGTCTTGCCGTGTTCTTGGTGATATGCCTGCTCGGCGTGTTCGGACTGTTCGCGGTCTTCGGGCAGTTGCGTTTCGGGGAAGCGACCAACACCTACACAGCCGAGTTCACCAACGTGACCGGGTTGGAGAACGATGACTTCGTCCGGATCGCTGGTGTGGAGGTCGGGCAGGTCAAAGAGGTTGCGATTCAACCGGACACGACGGCGTTGGTCCAGTTCACCGCGGATCAGTCGGTGGTGCTGACCGAGGGCACCAGGGCCGTCATCCGCTACGACGACCTGATCGGCGGCCGCTACCTGGCCCTGCAGGAAGGTACCGGCAGTACCGCGACGCTCAAGCCGGGGGGCACGATTCCCATCGCCCGCACCTCGCCGGCGCTGGACCTCGATGCGCTGATCGGTGGTTTTCGGCCGCTGTTCAAGGCGCTGGATCCCGATCAGGTGAATGCGTTGTCGAGCCAGCTGATTCAGGCCCTGCAAGGTCAGGGTGGGACGATCAACTCGTTCCTTTCCCAGACCGCGGCACTGACGACGACGCTGGCCGACCGGGACCAACTGATCGGCGACGTGATCTCCAACCTCAACGTCGTTCTGGGATCGCTCGGTGACCAAAGCGACCAGTTCGCCAAGGCAGTCGACGCGCTGTCCGAACTGGTGCAGGGCCTCAAGGATCGCAGGGTGGACATCAGCTACGGCGTGGCCTACACCAACGCCGCCGCCGCCAGCATCGCGGACCTGTTGGCGCAGGCCCGTCCACCCTTTGCGAAAGCGATACACGAGACAGACCGCGCCGCGGGAATCGTGGTGGCCGACCATGACTACTTCGACAACCTGCTGAACACGCTGCCGGATGCGTATCAGGCGCTGAGCCGGCAAGGCATCTACGGTGACTTCTTCTCCTTCTATCTGTGCGACATCGTGCTGAAGCTCAATGGCAAGGGGGGCCAGCCGGTGTACGTCAAGGTCGCCGGCCAGTCCACCGGGAGGTGCGCGCCAAGGTGAAGCCCTTCAGCGAACGGAATCAGCTCGTCATCGGTGTCGTCGGACTGGTGTTGACGATGGGCATCGTGCTGGGATCCGTGAACTACAACAGGCTGCCGTTCCTCCAGGGCAGGGAGTACTCGGCCTACTTCGCGGAGGCGGGCGGACTGACAACCGGTGAGGCGGTACAGGTTTCGGGCTTCAAGGTGGGTGAGGTCCAGTCCATCGAGCTGGACGGGTCGCGAGCGCTGGTGAAGTTCACCGTCGCCAAGAACATCCGGCTCGGCGATCGCACCGAGGCGGCGATCAAGACCCGCGGGCTGCTGGGCACCAAAGTCCTCGAGGTCACCTCCCGCGGCGACGGCCAACAGGAGAACACGATTCCGCTCGAGCGCACCACGTCGCCGTATGAACTGCCCGACGCGCTCGGCGAGCTGGCGGTGACGATCAGCGGATTGAACACCAATCAGCTGTCGGATTCGCTGCGGGTGTTGTCCGCGACGTTCGCCGACACCCCACCGCAATTGAAGATCGCGATAGAGGGCGTGGCCCGGTTCTCCGAAACGCTCAACGAGCGCGACGCAGACCTGCGGGGCCTCCTGGCCAACGCCAACAAGGCCACGACGGTGCTGGCCGACCGCAGCACCAAGATCGTGAGCCTGATCGCCAACACCAATGCGTTGCTGAGTGAGCTGGAAAGCCAAAGCGCCGCGCTGGATCAGATCTCCGGCAACATCTCTGCGCTCAGCAATCAACTGCTGGGCTTCATCGCCGAGAACCGGGACGCCTTGAGACCTGCTCTGGACAAGCTCAACGGCGTGCTGACGATCGTCGACAACCGCAAGGAACGCTTGCAGAGATCGATCAAACTGCTCGGCCAGTATTCGATGTCGTTGGGTGAATCGGTGTCATCGGGGCCGTTCTTCAAGACCTACGTCGCCAACCTCCTGCCTGGCCAATTCCTGCAGCCGTTCGTCGACGCCGCGTTCTCCGACCTCGGTCTCGACCCCAACGTGTTGCTGCCGTCGGAGCGCACCGACCCGCAGGTAGGCCAGCCCGGGACACCGGCATTGCCGGTGCCCTACCCACGCACCGGCCAGGGGGGCGAACCGCGCCTGAACCTGCCGGATGCGATCACCGGAAACCCCGGCGATCCGGGCTGCGGTCCGCCGGGCCTCCCGCTGCCCGGCCCCACCGGCTGCTACCCCTACCGCGAGCCCCCGCCCGCGGCGCCGCCCGGCGGACCGCCACCCGGGCCTCCCGCCGACGCGCCTCCCGCTCTGGATTCCACGCCCGAACCGACGCCCAGCCCCGCCGCGGTGCCCGCGCCGGGTGAGGTGCCGCCTCCCGCGGAGGCCGGACAATGACCCGCACTGCCCGCAACCTCCTGGCCGCTGCACTGGTGATGATATTGGCGGGCGGCGCGATCGTGTTGTTGCGCAACACCGAACGGATCAACCGCACGCACGTCGTCGCCTACTTCGAGAACAGCAACGGCATCTACGCGGGCGACGACGTTCGCATCGTCGGGGTGCCCGTGGGCAGGATCGACGCCATCGAACCGCAGCCCACGTCGGTCAAGATCTCGTTCTGGTACGACAGCAAGTACAAGGTTCCGGCCGATGCCAAGGCAGCAATCTTGTCGCCGACGTTGGTGACGGCGCGCAGCCTTCAGCTCACCCCGGCCTACGCCGGGGGACCCGTGATGGCCGACGACGCGGTCATTCCGCGCGAACGCACCGCCGTCCCGGTGGAATGGGACGAGGTCCGACGGCAGTTGGCGAAGCTGTCCGACACGCTGCAACCGACTGAGCCCGGTGGGGTGAGCCCGCTGGGTTCGGTGATCAACACCGCGGCGGACAACCTGCGTGGTGAGGGCGCCAACATCCGGGACACCGTGATCAAGTTGTCGCAAGCCTTTTCGGCCCTGGGCGATCACAGCACGGACGTCTTCTCCACCGTCAAGAATCTGGCGATCCTGGTTTCCGCGCTGCAGGACAGCACGAACTTGATGCGCCAACTCAACCAGAACCTGGCGTCCGTGACCGGCTCACTGGCCAACGATCCCGACGAAGTGGCCAACGCGGTCCACGACCTCAACGACGTCGCCGGAGAGGTCCAGTCGTTCGTGGCCGAGAACCGCGAAGCGCTGGGCACCACGTCGGACAAGTTGGCAGGGGTGACCCAGGCGTTGAACGACAGCCTGGGCGACATCAAGCAGCTCCTGCACGTAGCGCCCAACACCTTGCAGAACTACGTGAACATCTGGCAACCGGCCCAGGGCGCGGTGAGCAGCGTGCCGATGCTCAACAACTTCGCCAATCCCCTCTCCTTTCTGTGCGGCGCCATTCAGGCGGCGTCACGGCTGGGCGCCGAGCAGTCGGCGAAGCTGTGCGTGCAGTACCTGGCGCCGATCGTGAAGAACCGCCAGTACAACTTCCTGCCCGTAGCGCAGAACGTCTTCGTCGGCGCCACCACGCGGCCGAATGAGCTCACCTACAGCGAGGATTGGTTGCGGCCGGATTACGTTCCGCCGCAACCTGTTCCGCAGCAGCCACCGGCGGAGGTGCAGCCATCGGCGCCGGCCACGGGTCCGCCGTTGGCGGCAGAGGCGCCCGTCACACCGGACCCGGCGAACGGTCTACAGGGGCTGATGGCGCCACCAGGAGTTGGGCCGTGATGCGGGGCAGGTTCTTTCGCGCAGTGATCGTCGCGGTCGTGTCGGCCGGGGTGCTGTCCGGCTGTTCCGAGTGGCGAGGACTGAACTCGCTTCCGTTGCCGGGCGTCGAGGGCGTAGGGCGAGGGGCGTTCATCATCCAGGCGGAGATGCCGGATGTGGACAATATCGAGCCGAACTCCCGCGTCCGGGTGGGTGATGTGAATGTCGGCCACGTCAGCCGGATCGAACGTCAGGGCTGGCATGCGCTGGTGACGATGGAGCTCAACGGTGACGTGGAGCTGCCCGCGAATGCGACGGCCACGCTCGGTCAGACCAGCCTGTTGGGGTCACTACACATCGAGCTGGCGCCGCCGATCGGCGTGGCGCCTGAGGGCAAGCTGCACGACGGCTCGCGGATTCCATTGTCGTCATCGCGTGCGTTTCCGAACACCGAGCAGGCGCTGGCCGCCGTTGCACTGCTGCTCAACGGCGGCGGCATCGGCGAGATTCAAGACATCACCGAGGCGTTGAGCACCGCATTCACCGGTCGCGAGAACGACCTGCGCAGCCTGATCGAGCAACTTGACATCGCGATCGGTCACCTTGACGACCAAAAACAGGACATCATCGCCGCCACGGAGAGCCTGAACAATCTGGTCGGTAAGTTCGCCGCGCAAAAACCTGTGGTGGACAAGGCATTACGGACGATTCCGGACGCGCTGGCAGTGCTGAGAGACCAGCGCGCCAACCTGGCCGATGCCCTCGCGCAACTCGGCAAGTTCAGCGCGCTGGCCGCCGACTCGGTCAACCAGACCAAGGAGGCATTGGTACAGGAGCTCAAAGACCTGGGCGTGGTCCTGCAGGAGCTTGCCAATGCCGGTCCCGCGCTGACCCGCGCGCTCAGTTTTCTGCCCACCTTCCCGTTTCCCAAGGAGACGCTGACCAATTGGATGCGCGGTGACTACGCCAACCTGACGTTGATCGTCGACCTGACGTTGAGCCGGATCGACTCCGGATTCTTCACCGGAACGCGGTGGGAGTGCGATCTCACCTGGCTGGAGCTGCAGTGGGGCCGCACCATTGGCCAATTTCCCAGCCCGTGCAACGCGGGCGGACCGGGCACCGCGGGCAATCCGTTGGTCGCTCCATACCGCTTCGATCAGGGGCCGTAGCGTGCGAATGACCCGGCAAATCCTCATCCAGATGGCGATCTTCGCCGTCATAGCGACCACGGCGCTGGCGATCATGGTCTTGGGTTACATGCGGTTGCCCACCCTCCTCGGCGTCGGCCAGTACCGCGTCACCATGGAGTTGCCCGAGACGGGCGGGTTGTACCCACGGGGCAATGTCACCTACCGCGGCGTAGAGGTCGGCGAGGTGAAGAGCGTCAACCTGACCGGCACCGGTGTGGTGGCGGAGCTGTCTCTGAACTCTGACGTCAAGATTCCCGCCGACCTCGAAGCCGAGGTGCACAGTGTGTCCGCCGTTGGCGAGCAGTTCGTTCAGCTGCTACCCCGCAGCGGCGAGGGGCCGGCGTTGAAGAACGGCGACGTGATACCGATGGATCGCATCACGGTTCCGGCCGACATCAACGCGGTCCTGGACGCCACGAACCGCGGCCTGGAGGCGATCCCGCGCGACAACCTGAAGACCGTCGTGGACGAGGCATACGTCGCGGTCGGCGGGCTCGGGCCGGAACTGCGTCGGCTGGTCACCGGCAGCACCACCCTCGCCATCGACGCCCGCAAGAACCTCAGCTCGCTGACCACGCTGATCGACCAGTCCAAGCCAGTGCTGGACAGCCAGACCGACACGGCGGGCTCGATCCAGGCGTGGGCGGCGAATCTGGCGAGTATCAGCGGTCAGCTGCAGCGCCAGGATCCGGCCGTGGCGGGAATTCTGGCCAAGGGCCCTGGGGCCGCCGACGAAGTGCGGGCCTTGTTCGACCGGCTGCGGCCCACCCTGCCGATCGTGTTGGCCAACCTGGTCAGCGTCGGACAGGTGGCCGTCGTCTACCAGCCGAGTCTCGAACAGTTGCTCGTCTTGCTGCCTCAGGGCACCGCGGTCACGCAGGCCGTCGGCGTGCACAAGCGGAACACGAAGCAGGACTACGAGGGCGATGCCCTGGACTTCAACCTGAACCTCGCGATCCCTTTACTGCCGGCGCCGATACCGCTGCCGCCACAGGGGTTGCCGCCGCCGTGCACGACTGGCTTCCTGCCCGCCCAACAGACGCGAGTGCCCACCTTCGAGGACTATCCCGACAGGCCGCCGGGCGACGTGTACTGCCGCGTGCCGCAGGACGCGCCGTTCAACGTGCGCGGGGCGCGGAACCTGCCGTGTGAGACGGTGCCCGGCAAACGCGCCCCGACGTGGCAGGAGTGCGAGAGCAACGAGCAGTACGTGCCGCTCAACGACGGCTACAACTGGAAGGGCGATCCCAACGCGACACTGTCCGGGCAGCCCGTTCCGGACGTGCCGCCGGCCGTCCTACCTGCAGAAGCGACCGCTCCACCCGGTCCTGCGCCGCCACCAATCGCAGCCGCCGAGTACGACCCGGCCAGCGGCACGTACGTTGGACCGGACGGACACGTGTACACACAATCCAATTTGGCCCGTAACGCCACCGAGGAGCAAACATGGCAGACGATGCTGCTGCCCCCTCCGGGGAGTTGAGCAAGCCTGCAGTCGAGCCGGCTGAAACTGCGAACGAGCTGCCCGCCGCCGACACGGCTGAGGACAGCGCCGCTGAGTTCCTGGACGAGGCAGACGACGGCGACGAGACCGACGGCGAGGACGAAGAGGCCAAAGCCAAGCCGCGGATATCGCACGTCCGGCTGGCCACCATCGTCGGCCTGGTCCTGGTGGTTGCCCTCGGAGGACTCGTGGGTTGGCTGGGATTCCGTGCGTATCAATCGCATCAGGTCGACGCACAGCGCAAACTGTTCCTCCAGGTCGGCCGACAGGGCGCGCTGAACCTCACGACGATCGACTTCGCGCACGTCGACGAGGACGTGAAGCGCATTCTCGACTCGGCGACCGGGAACTTCTACGACGAGTTCCAGCAGCGTTCCCAGCCGTTCACGGAAGTGGTCAAGCAGGTGAAGTCGAAGTCCGTCGGCTCCGTGACTGAGGCCGGTCTGGAGTCCGAGTCGCCCAATGAGGCACAGGTGCTCGTCGCGGTGGCGGTGCACACCTCCGTCGAAGGCCAGCCAGACCAGCCGCCGCGCGCCTGGCGAATGCGGATCGTGGTCCAGAAGGTCGGCGACGACGACGCCAAGGTTTCCAACGTGGAGTTCGTGCCGTGACCGAGGAGGAGAAGACGACCGTGCTCGACGAGCCCAAGGCCGACGAATCCAAGACCGAAGAGGCCGGGACTGAAGCGGCCAAGACCGAAGAGGCCAAGACGGAAGAGGCCAAGACCGAAGAGGCCAAGGCAGATGAGGCCAAGACGGAAGAGGCCAAGACCGAAGAGGCCAAGGCAGACGAGGCCAAGGAGGACGAGGCCAAGAGCCGGCGCAACATCGACTGGGGCAGGGTGCTGGCCTACGGGGTGCTGCCCGGACTCGCGCTGTTGTTGGCGCTCACAGCGGGTTTCCTGAAGTACGTGGACAATTCGGTGCGCAACGGCGACACCGCCCGCATCGAGTCGTTGCAGGTCGCCAAGGACAGCACCGTCGCGCTGCTGTCCTATCAGCCCGACAAGGTCGAAAAGCAACTGAACGACGCGCGCAGTCTGCTCACCGGCGACTTCCAGAACTCGTACACGTCACTGATCAACGACGTGGTGATCCCCGGTGCCAAGCAGAAGCAGATCTCCGCGGTGGCGACGGTGCCCGCCGCGGCGTCGGTTTCCGCCGACCCGAATCACGCCGTCGTGCTCGTCTTCGTCAACCAGACGGTGGTCGTCGGAACCGACGCGCCCACTGACACCGCGTCCAGCGTGCGGGTGACGCTGCAGAAGTCAGGAGACAAGTGGCTGATCTCCGACTTCCAGCCGGTCTAACCGAACGCGGGTGACAGAACCGCGCTGGCTCGAGGTCGTCACCCCCGACGTGACGCTGCGGGCCCTGACGTGGGGCCCGAATGACGGCCCGATCGCGTTGTGCCTGCACGGGTTTCCTGACACCGCGCACGGCTGGCGCAAGGTCGCTCCGGCGTTGGCCGATGCCGGCTGGCGGGTGGTCGCCCCGTTCACGCGCGGCTATGCGCCGTCCTCGGTTTCGTCGGACGGCAGCTACCACGTCGGCGCCCTGATGGACGACGCTCTGCGCGTGCTCGAGGCGGCGGGACCGACGGGCCGCGACGTGATCATCGGGCACGACTGGGGCGGCGCGACCGCTGCGGCCATCGCGGCCTTGCCGGATAGCCCGTTCTCCAGCACGGTCGTCATGTCATTGCCGCCGGTGCCCGCATTCCTGCCGAGACGCGGCGTGCCCTTCGGCCGCTCGCTGGCCGTACTATTGCCCGCCCAGCTGATCCGCAGCTGGTACATCACATACTTCCAATTGCCCTGGCTGCCAGAACGATCCGCGTCGTGGATCCTCCCGCTGCTATGGCGTCGGTGGTCGCCCGGCTACGTTGCCGCCGACGACCTGCGTCACGTTCACGCGGCCATCGGCTCACCCGCCAATTGGAGGGCGGCGCTGGGGTACTACCGCGCGGCGTTGTCGGTCGCCAAGCCTCCCGAACGGTACGCAGACTTCCAACGGCGTTGGACCAATGGCGAAGTCGTGCAACCCACGCTCTATCTGCACGGTGCCGACGATGGGTGCATGACCGTCAAGCTCGCCGATCGCGTGCCCGCGGTACTGCCCGATGGAAGCGACGTCGCGGTGATCGAGCGTGCCGGGCACTTCATTGCGCTCGAGCAGCCCGAGGCCGTCGCCGGCCGCATTCTCGATTTCGTGGGTTCGCCGCGTTAGCGCTTCTTCAACGCGGGATGGCTGCGCGACAGGATCGGAAGCAGCAGTCGGCGCGGCAGGTGCTGATACGCCGAAGCGCCGATCCTGTTGAACACACCGGGCACGATCACCGTCTTGCCCGAGGCCAGTCCGTCCACGGCGGTCTTGGCCACTTCGTCGGCTTCGACCCACATCACCTTGGGCAGCGAGGCTTCGGCGTCCGCGTCGGAGATGCCGGCCTTCTCACCGAAGTCGGTGCTGACCGGGACCGGGGCACACGGTCGCCGCGGTGACGCCCGTGCCACGCAGTTCCTCGCCGAGCGCTTGGGTGTAGGACAGCACGAACGCCTTGGCCGCGCCGTAGGCGGCCTGACCCGGCAGCGGTCCGAACGCGCCGACCGACGCGACGTTGAGCACCGCGCCACCTCCGCGTGCCACCATGCCCGGCACGAACCGGCTGCACAGGTCGGCCACGGCGGCGACGTCGACCTCGATGAGGTTGAGTTCGGCGGCTGGATCGGATTCGGCGATCGGCCCCGACGTGCTCAGGCCGGCGTTGTTGACCAGAATGTCGACGACCAGGCCGAGTTCGGCCACCCTGCCGGGCAGGGCGGCTCGGTCGTCGGCCTTGGACAGGTCTGCGGCCAGCACGTCGGCGACCGATCCCAGCGATTCGGCGAGCGCTTCCAACTTGTCGGCCCGTCGCGCCACCAACACCACGCGCCTGCCGCGACGGGTGAACTCCCGCGCGAGTTCTTCGCCGATGCCCGATGACGCGCCGGTGACGAGGACGGTCCCGTTGCTACTCGCCGCTGGAAGCATCCCGGCAGCTTAACCTTGGCGGGTGTCCATGCCGCTGCGACTGACGCCGATCGATGCGCAGACGTTCTGGACGTCGGCCAAGATTCCGAACGACACGTTCCTGCTCTTCGGATTCGCAGGCGTACCGGCCGATCTCGAGCAGGCAATCGCGGAGGTCACGGCGCGGGCGGGCGAATGTCCGGAGTTGACCGTACGCGTCGACGACCCTGGAGGGTTGGCATACCCGGCCTGGACTCGATGCGACGTCGACCCGGCGCAGTTCGTGGTCCACGAGCTCGAGGACGCCACCTGGTCGGGCTGCCTGGCCGCGATCATCCCACTGATCGACGATCAACTGGATGCGAGTGTCCGCGCGTGGCGACTGCACGTGTTCCCCGTCGTCGACGGTGTGCCCGGCGCGGTGGGCCCCGGCGCGGTTGCGGTGCTGCAGATCTCGCACGCGCTCGGCGGCGGTGGCCGGACCTCGATCTCGGCGGCGCTGATGTTCGGCCGCAGCGGTGTCATGCCCGAGGTCACGCCCGCTCGCGTCGGCCCGGTCCTGTTGCCGCTGCTCGGCTTTCGAGCCGCCCGCGCCCATCGCCGGCTGGTCGCCGACACCGAGGCCGGTCTCGTTCCGCTGCCGGCGCCACCGTGCCCGGTGTTGCAGACCAACGCACGTCCCTCCGGCGTGCGGGGGCTTCGAACCGTCGTCCGGCCGCGTGCCGAGCTGTCGCAGCCGACCGTCACCGTCGCAGCCCTGGCCGGGATCTCCGAGGCCCTCGCCGGGCAGCTGCGATCGCTCGGCGACGATCCCGCGATGCTTGGTGCGGAGCTGATGATGGCGAAGCCCGCGCCGCGTCGGGCCTACAACCACTTCGGTACGGCGGGTGTCGGGCTGTACCCGGAGTTGGCGCGCGCGGAGCGGGCCGACCGGATCACCGCCGACGTCGACGCGCGCCGTCGACGCGCCGCGCATCCGGCGATGCGCGCGTCGGAGCTGGCGTTCTCCGCCACCCCCGCACCGCTGTTACGTTGGGGAGTAGCACAATTCGACCCCGAGGTGCGCCTGGCGGCGGTGACGGGCAACACGGTGGTGTCCAGCGTCAATTGCGGCGCAGCGGACTACGGGTTCGGCGGCGCACCCGTGACGGTGGCCGCGGCGTTTGCCGGGCTGTCGCCGATGATGGGCCTGACGCACGTCGTGGTCGGCGTCGGCGAGACGGTCACGATCGGCGTGCACGCCGCCGAGTCGGCTGTGGGCGGCCCGGACGGGTTGGACGCCTACGTGGTGCGGCTCGAGGCGGCGCTGCGCTCGGAGTCCAGGCCCGCAGGATGACCTGTCACCCTTGCCCTTTCAGAAGTCCGAACGCGAAACCGGTACCGTGACCGCGGCGCAGCGCGAGGTGAATCCACAGCAGCCCGTACGGTTTCGAGCGGGTAAACGCGCGATGCCTCGGCGTGAGGGTCAGCCCCCGCGGGTGTAGACGATGTCCTCCGCGCCGCCGATCGGTCGCGGTCGCAGTCCCTCGGGCGGGACGTAGGCGTCGACCTTCGCCAGCCGCCCAAAGGACAGGCCGGCCCGGGACGCAATGTCGGCGATCCGGGCTTGGTATGTCTCGAATGGGCCGAAGACGATCTCGGTGTCGACGATGTGATCCTTCTGCGACTGGGTGTACCCGGTGGCGCACAATTCCCCGGTGTCGTCGTGGATGAAGGCGATGATCTTCCAGAACTCGGCAGGGATTTGCACTCCGTCGCGAACGATGTCGTCCGGTTCGAGGAACGGTCCGGTGAACACGCTGATCTTCATGTCCTCGTCCCGCGCGTTGTCCAGCGCGTAACTCTCGAGCGCAAGCCACGTCCCCGCGTTGAACGTCTGCATCTGCGGACACGCGTTGGTGACGTGCATCGAGTCGGCGTTGCCGCGTTCCGCGGTGTCGCTGTCGCCCCAGATCGGGTCTTCGCGGCGGGTCATGTGGCCGCGGGCGAACTTCGGTGCGTTGCCGTAGCACTCGTCGCGGATCTGTGCGCCGTCATCGATCCGACTGTCGCGCCGCCAGCCCGGCCGCGTCAGGCCGAGCTGCTCCTGGGTGCCGTCGATGTTCACCGCGCTGAACCGGCAGAGCCTGCGACTCCTGCTCATCACCACCGAGAAGTGTTCGTACTTCAGGACGTGCTGGTTGTCGCCGAAGGTCAGCACGTCGGCCTTGTCTCTGGTCAGCCTCGGCAGCGGCACCGTGAGGTCGCCCGCGCCGAGGAACGTGTCGACGTAGCCGCCGCGGTTCGCGAGCTGCTCGGCCGGGATCTCGGATGAGAACGTGGCCTGGTCGGCGACGACGGGTCGGACTGACACGTCGGAATCGGGGGTCCCGACCGCAGCCGCCGGGCCCGCCGTGGACGGCTCGAGTTGCGGGGCACCAAGGTCGAGCGTGACTCGTAGTGGGATCACGTACGTCACCGCCGATGCGGCCGGGCGTGGCGCCGTCACCTCGGCAGCCGGAACCGCCTCTTGCCGTGGCGGCGTCGGGCGTGACGGCCGGACCGCCCTTCCGAGGGCATCGTCGAGACGTTGGCGAACGACCACGCTCGGGACCGCCCGGTTCTCCGTGAGATAGGTGCCGCCGAAGTGCAGTCCGATCGCCTCGCCGGTGCCGAGCACGATCAGTGCCGACCCCGAGTTGCCGCCGAGCGTGGTGCAGTCGTGCTTCACCGCCGTCTGGTCCGCACCAAGGATGGCCCCCGGCGCGAGCCGTTTCTTGTCGTAGCGGTTGGAGAAGATCTTGTCCATCTGCGCGGGGTCGGGAATCCGGCCGTCTCGGGCCGGATAACCGATGACGGCCACCCAGTCGTCGGGGTCGGTCGCGGCCGAGAGCGCGATCGGGGTGGCCAGGCCGGTGCGCGATCCGGCGTCGGCGCGGAAGAACGCCAGATCCGGGCCCGCCTCGTCCTCGATGTAGAGGACTTCCTTGAGGACGAAGGTCAGATCGGTCGGATTGTCGAACTCCTCGATGAAGTCGATCGAGGCGCCCATCTGGGGTCTGTCCCAACCCTTCCGGAACACGAAGCCTTCTCCGGTTCGCCGCGAGAATTCAAGCGCGACATGGCGGTTCGTGACGACGACGTCGCGGTCCACCAGCCAACCGGTGCCGACCCAGGAATACGTGTCATGACCAACGACCTCGATGCGGCCGACCGCGCGCGCCGCGTTCGCCAACCGTTCCGAGGCATCCTGCAGTCGGACCCGCCACACCTCGCTGTCCGCGTCTTCGAAGTCGAGTTCGGCGGCGTCGTGCTTGATGTCGAGGACGGGCCGCTTCTTGGCAAGGATGATCGACTCGGTCTGCAAGGCGCCCTGTTCATGCAGCACCGCAGGAGATTCCACGATCGCCCGGTCGGCGATCTTGCCCTCGGTCTCGAAGGCTACTTCGGATTCCACCGATGCCCGTTGGGCTCGTATCTCCCTGGCCAAGTCTGGGTCTCGAGCGTCGATGTCGGCGTTGCGCGCCCGCATCTGCGCCATAACGTCAGCCATGCCGTCCCCCTTCGACTTTCCCTCCCTTGAGTATTGACGTCTGTGAAACGATTGTGGGCCGTTTTGCGCCGCATTTACCTGCTCGTCGCCCAATGTGCAGTTGGGCGGCGGTCAGTGGCGGAGGCTCTGTATCCCGACGTCGAGGGCGGCCTCCAGGTAGCCGAGGTCGCCGGTGTTGAGCATCACCGACACTCCGCCCTGGATGCCGGCCAGTAGTGCCGCGGCGGCACGCGACGGGTCGACGGTCGCGGCGATCTTCTCCTGCCGCTGCATGGCGCGCACGCCTGTCTCGATGTCGGCGCGCCACTGCTCGATCAACGCCGCGGTCACGGCCAGCGCACCCGGGGTGCGGCCGATCTCGGACATCACGGTCGCAAGCGGACACTGCTGCCCCTGCTTGCGATAGCGCTCGACGACGACGTCGCGCCACCGCTGCCACGCTGCCCATGACGTCAGTTGGCTCAGATGAGGCTGCTGGTCGCTGAGCACGCGCGCGGATTCCTGCTCGGCCACCGCGAGCAGCAGCTGGTCCTTGCCGCCGGGGAAGTAGTGGAACAGTTGGCTCTTCGAGGTCCGGGTGGCTGCCATCACGTCGTCGAGCGTGGTGGCCACCGCACCGTTCACGCGGATCTCCGCGGCCGCGCCGTCGATGATCCGCTGGCGGGTGGCCTGACCCTTCGCGGTGAATTTTTGGACTTGCAGGTCCATTTTTACGTTGTCATTCTTGGACTCATGAGTCCAAATGATACGCGGCTGCAGGGCCGCACTGCACTGGTCACCGGCTCCACGGGAGGCCTCGGCGTGGCGATCGCTCTTGCGCTCGCCGAGGCGGGCGCGTTCGTCGTCGTCTCCGGGCGCAACAAGGAACGCGGCGACGAGGTCGTCGCGGGCATCGGGTCCGCCGGGGGCGCCGCCACGTTCGTCGCCGCGGACCTCGACGGCGGGCAGGCAGCCACCCGTGCCCTCGCCGAGCAGGCCACCGCCGCCGCGAACGGCCGGCTCGACATCCTGGTCAACAACGCCGCACTGCTGCTGGTGCCAACCCCGACCGCCGACATTTCCGAACAAGTCCTGCGGGACGCGTTCAGCGTCAACGTCTTCGCTCCGCTCCTGCTGACCGGCGCGATCGCACCCGCGATGGCCGAGCGGGGCAACGGCGCCATCGTCAACATCGGTTCCATCACCGGGCTGCGCGGTTCCGCCGGTTCGGCGGTCTACTCGGCGAACAAGGCCGTCATCCACTCCTTCACGAAGTCCTGGGCCGACGAGTACGGGCCGTCCGGAGTGCGGGTGAACGCGGTCGCGCCGGGCCCGATCGCCACCGAACGCGCACTCGAGTTCGCCGACCACGTGGCGCCGATGCTGGCACGGCTGCCGTCGCGGCGGATGAGCACGCCCGAGGAGGTGGCGGCCTCGGTGGTCTTCCTGGCCTCCGACGACGCCGCCAACGTTCACGGCGCGGTGCTCAGTGTCGACGGGGGCTGGGCGGCGACGTAACACGGTCCAATCCCCGGGTCGCTGTCGCTCCTGCCCGCCGGACGCCTTAGATTCTGTTTCGTGACTGCCTACGACTTCGCGATCCTGCTGCTGCGCGTCGTGCTCGGCCTGACCATGGCCGCACACGGCTACAACAAATTCTTCGGACCCGGCGGCCTGGCGGGTACGGCGGGCTGGTTCGACAGCATGGGCATGAAGCCGGGCATGTTCCACGCCCGGATCGCTGCCACCACGGAGATGTCGGCGGGGCTCGGCCTGGCGCTCGGTCTGTTGACGCCGATCCCGGCGGCGGGCTTCGTCGCGCTGATGTTCGTCGCGGCCTGGACGGTGCACCGGAAGAACGGCTTCTTCATCGTCAAGGAGGGCTGGGAGTACAACCTGATCCTGGCCGTCGCCGCGGTGGCGCTGGCCGGTACGGGTGCGGGCAGGCTCAGCCTGGACTACGCGCTGTTCCACGGGAGCGCGCTGTGGTGCTACGTGCAGGGCTGGGGCGGCCTGCTGATCGCCGTCGTGTTGGGCCTGGCCGGCGGCATCGGCCAGTTGGCGATCTTCTACCGACCGCCCGCGGCGCCCTAATTTTTCTCCCGCGAGCAGCCGCAAGCGGCTCCAGCAAAGTGCCCTGACACACCGTTGATGAGGGCCCTTTGCGTCTGCTCGCGCTGAGGAAACCGGCACAGCAGAACAGGAACACGTTCTAGTCTGGCCCGCATGGGATTTCTCAAGCCCGACCTGCCCGTCGTCGACTTCGCCGAGTGGAGCAGGGGCACGCGCTCCGAGAGGATCCGCCCGCTGACCCGGCACTGGGCCGAGGTGGGCTTCGGAACCCCAGTCGTGTTGCATCTGTTCTACGTCGTCAAGATCCTGCTGTACGTCCTCGGCGCCTGGCTGATCGCACTGAGCACGCGGGGGATCGACGGCTTCACCGACGTGGCGCACTGGTATGCCGAGCCCATCGTGTTCGAGAAGGTCGTGCTCTACACCATGTTGTTCGAGGTGATCGGCCTCGGCTGCGGCTTCGGGCCGCTGAACAACCGCTTCTTCCCACCGATCGGGTCGATCCTGTACTGGTTGCGGCCCAACACCATTCGGCTGCCACCGTGGCCCAACCGGGTGCCGCTGACCAAGGGCGCCACCCGCACGCCGTTCGACGTGCTGCTCTACGCGGCGCTGTTGATAGCGCTGCTGTTCGCTCTCTTTTCAGATGGCACCGGACCGATCGCGGCACTCGGCACGACCGTCGGCGTCCTGCCGATGTGGCAGATCTGGACGATTCTGGGCTTGCTGGCCGTGGCCGGTCTGCGCGACAAGGTCATCTTCCTGGCCGCCCGTGGCGAGGTATACGGCGCGCTCACGGTGGCGTTCCTGTTCGGCGGGGTCGACATGATCATCGCCGCAAAGCTGGTGTGCCTGGTCATCTGGATGGGTGCGGCCACCTCGAAGCTCAACAAGCACTTCCCGTTCGTCATCTCGACGATGATGTCGAACAGTCCGATGGTGCGGACCCGCGCACTCAAACGGATGTTCTTCGAGAAGTTCCCCGACGACCTGCGGCCCGGCCGGTTGTCCCGCTTCGTCGCGCACTTTTCCACTGCGGTGGAGGGTTTGGTGCCGCTCGCGCTGTTCTTCTCCCACGGCGGCTGGCCCACCGCGATCGCGGCGACGGTGATGGTGATCTTCCACTTCGGCATCCTCAGTGCCATCCCGATGGGCGTGCCGCTGGAATGGAACGTCTTCATGATGTTCTGCGTCTTGAGCCTGTTCGTCGGGCACGCCGGCGTCGGCCTCGGTGATCTCACCAGCCCGTGGCCGATCGTGCTGTTCGTCGTCGTCGCGGGCACCGTCGTGCTCGGAAACCTGTTCCCGCGCAAGATCTCCTTCCTGCCGGGCATGCGCTACTACGCGGGCAACTGGGACACCACCCAGTGGTGCATGAAGCCCTCGGCCGAGGCGAAGATCAACGACGGCCTGGTGGCGATCGCGAGCATGCCGCAGTCGCAGGTGGAGCGGTTCTACGGCAGCGCCGAGCAGGCGTTGGTCATGCTGCATTCGGGTTACGCGTTCCGTGCCATGAACACCCACGGCCGTGCGCTGTTCACCCTCGTGCACCGTGCCATGGCGGACGGCAAGGAGGACGACTACGTCGTCACCGAGGGTGAGCGGCTCTGCAGCACCGCCGTCGGCTGGAACTTCGGTGACGGCCACATGCACAACGAGCAGCTGATCGCCGCGATGCAGGAGCGGTGTCACTTCGAGCCCGGCGAGGTTCGGGTGGTGCTGCTCGACGCGCAGCCGATCCACAAGCAGCAGCAGGAGTACCGGCTGGTCGACGCCGCCACCGGCGAGTTCGAACGCGGGTTCGTGCGGGTGGCCGACATGGTGACCCGTCAGCCCTGGGCCGACGACGTGCCGGTCCAGGTCACGTGGTCGAAGGCCGCCGAATCCACCCAGCCGTAGGGCGAGCGTCTATTGCATGACGTCGCGGACCTTGACGTCCTCGAGTCCCTGCAACGACAGTTCTCGGGCGACGTCGAGGTGCTTGCGCCAGTGCGCCTCTGCCGCGGCGCCGTCGCCCGCGCGAAGCAACTTCATCAGGCGACCGTAGGACCGCATCAGTTTGTCGTAGTCGGCCTTCGACACCGGGCGGCCTTCCTTGAACAGGAATGCGGTGTGCCGCACGGTGATCTCGTGCAGCATGCCCGCGATGATCGCGAGCGTCGCGTTGCCCGACAGCTCCACCATGCGGCGGTGAAAGTCGCCCGTCACCTCGGCCAGCCGATCGGACTTCCAGCCGGAGGGGATGTCGTCGGCCAGCATCTGGTCGAGTTCGTCGAACGCCGCCGACGTGCCGGATTCGGCCAGCAGCCGCGCGGCCATCGGTTCGATGTCCGGCGCGCGCGACCATGACGTCGGCGATGGTGGCGCCCGACAATTCCAGCAGCAGGCCGGCGGGCCGCGCGACGATCTCCGGCCCAGGCACCCGCACCCGGGCCCCGGTGCGCGAGCCGCGACGCACCTCGACCAGGCGCTCGGACTCGAGGACGCGGACCGCCTCGCGCAGGGTCGGGCGGCTGACGCCGAAGTGCGTCATCAGCTCGGCCTCGTTGGGCAGGAAGTCGCCGTCCTTGAGCTGACCGTCGACGACCATGCGGCGTAGCGTGCCCGCGACGAGCTCGGCCGTCTTCGGCGAGCGGATCGGTGCACCAACCAGCGGCGTGACCGAATCCGGCCCCATCATCGGCGCCAGCGGTGTGCTTCGCGTCACGACATCTCCCAAACGGTGTTTCCCCGAGCTATGCAACTCAGTAAACCATGTTGGGTGGGCTCGGACCGGCACTAACGCCTGGTGTCAGCCCTACCAACCAGTAGGTTGACCTAGTAAACCTTGTTCCTCTACGTTCGGGATGAGGCATCACCGCAATCCACTTCGAAGGAGAAGTGCCATGGCTGAAGCCGTCATCGTCGAGGCCGTCCGGTCGCCAGTCGGCAAGCGCAACGGCGGTCTGTCGGGCGTGCATCCCGGCGAGCTGTCGGCCCAGGTGCTCAACGGTCTGGTCGAGCGCGCCGGTGTCGATCCCGCGATCGTCGACGACGTCATCTGGGGCTGCGTCATGCAGGCGGGCGAGCAGGCCCTCGACATCGCCCGCACCGCGGTGCTGGCCGCGGGTTGGCCCGAGAGCGGTGCCCGGCGTGACGGTGGACCGGCAGTGCGGATCCAGCCAGCAGTCGGTGCACTTCGCCGCCGCAGGCGTGGTGGCGGGCCACTACGACGTCGTCGTCGCCGGTGGCGTCGAGTCGATGTCGCGCACCCCGATGGGCGCATCGCTGGCCAACGGCGGACACCCGTACCCCGAGGCATTCCGCGGCCGCTACAGCCAGACCCCGAACCAGGGCATCGGCGCCGAGATGATCGCCGAGCAGTGGGGCTTCGACCGCACCGCGCTCGACCAGTTCTCCCTCGGCTCACACGAGAAGGCCGCCGCCGCACAGGATTCCGGTGCCTTCGACGATCAGATCGTCGGCATCAAGGATCAGGACGGCGGAAAATCAGGTGCTCAAGGACGAGGGCATCCGTCGCGGCAGCCCCGATCGAGAAGATGGCGCAACTCAAGCCGGCGTTCAAGGAGGACGGCGTGATCCACGCGGGCAACTCCTCGCAGATCTCCGACGGCTCGGCCGCGCTGCTGTTCATGTCGGCGGAGAAGGCGAAGTCGTTGGGCCTCAAGCCGATCGCCAGGGTGCACACCGCGACGCTGGCGGGCGCCGATCCGGTGATCATGCTGACCGCGCCGATCCCGGCCACCCAGAAGGCGCTCAAGCGCTCGGGTCTGTCGATCGACGACATCGGCGTGTTCGAGGTCAACGAGGCGTTCGCGCCGGTGCCGCTGGCCTGGCTCAAGGACATCGGCGCCGACGAGAAGAAGCTGAACCCCAACGGCGGCGCGATCGCGCTGGGTCACCCGCTCGGCGGCTCCGGCGCGCGCATCATGACCACGATGCTCTACCACATGCGGGACAAGGGAATTCAGTACGGCCTGCAGACCATGTGCGAGGGCGGCGGCCAGGCCAACGCCACCATCCTCGAACTGCTGTGACCGATACGACGACTGCCCCCGCCGCTCTCACCGAGCGGCGGGGCAACGTCCTGATCATCACGATCAACCGCCCCGAGGCGCGCAACGCGGTCAACGCCGCGGTGAGCATCGCGGTCGGCGACGCGCTGCAGGCGGCGCAGGACGACCCCGACGTGCGCGCGGTCGTCATCACCGGGGCCGGTGAATCGTTCTGCGCCGGAGCCGATCTCAAGGCGATCTCGCGGCGGGAGAATCTGTTCCACCCCGATCACGGCGAATGGGGATTCGCCGGCTACGTGCAGCACTACATCGACAAGCCGACCATCGCCGCCGTGAACGGCACCGCGCTCGGCGGCGGCACCGAGCTGGCGCTGGCCAGCGACCTGGTGGTCGCCGAGGAACGGGCGAAGTTCGGTCTGCCCGAGGTCAAGCGCGGTCTGATCGCCGCCGCGGGCGGGGTGTTCCGGATCGTCGACCACCTGCCGCGCAAGGTGGCGATGGAGCTGATCTTCACCGGCGAGCCGATGTCAGCTCGGCCGACGCCCTGAAGTGGGGTCTGATCAATCAGGTGGTGCCCGACGGCACTGCGGTCGACGCCGCGCTGGCGCTCGCCGAGCGGATCACCGTCAACGCGCCGCTGGCGGTGTGGGCCAGCAAGCGGGTGGCCAACGGCGTCGACGACGGCGTCGTCACCGGCGACGAGCCCGGCTGGGCGAGGACCATGCGCGAGATCGGGACGCTGTTGCGCTCCGAGGACGCCAAGGAAGGACCGCTGGCCTTCGCGGAGAAGCGTCAGCCGGTCTGGAAAGCCAAGTAGGAGAGAAACGTGAAGAGACTGGTATTCGAAGCCGAGCACGAGCAGTTGCGGGACACCGCGCGTCAGTTCCTGGAGAAGGAGTGCGCGCCGAACGCCGAGAAGTGGGAGAGCGAGCGGCTCGTCGACCGCGAATCCTACGTCGCGGCAGGCAAGTACGGCCTGATCGGGTTCAACCTGCCGGAGAAGTTCGGTGGCGGCGGAGTCGACGACTTCCGGTTCAACGCGGTGATCGTCGAGGAGTTCGCGCAAGTACGGTGCCGCCACGCCGGGGCTGAGCCTGCAGAACGACATCGTCGGCCCGTACTTCGTCAACCTCGCCAACGAGGAGCAGCAGGAGCGGTGGCTGCCCGGCTACATCACCGGTGAGCTGATCGGCGCCGTCGCGATGACCGAGCCCGGCGCGGGCAGCGACCTCGCGGGCATCAAGACCTCGGCGGTGCGCGACGGGGACGACTGGATCCTCAACGGCTCCAAGACCTTCATCTCCGCGGGCATCAACTCCGACCTGGTCGTGGTCGTGGCCCGCACCAATCCCGAGGCCGGCCACAAGGGCTTCTCGCTGCTGGTCGTCGAGCGCGACATGGAGGGCTTCACCCGCGGCCGCAAGCTCGACAAGATGGGTCTGCACTCCGCCGACACCGCCGAACTGCACTTCGAGAACGTCCGGGTGCCGGGGGCGAACCTGTTGGGCGAGGAGGGCAAGGGTTTCTACCACCTGATGACCAACCTGCCCTCTGAGCGGCTGTCCATCGCGATCGCGGCGATCGCCGGTGCCCGCGCGACGTTCACCGAGACGCTGCAGTACGTCAAGGACCGCAAGGCATTCGGGCAGTCGATCGGCAGCTTCCAGCACAACCGGTTCGTGATGGCCGAGCTGGACACCGAGCTCGAGATCGGCGAGCAGTACATCGACCGGTGCCTGCGTGCCGTCGTCGACGGCGAGCTGACGGCCGTGCAGGCGTCGAAGGCCAAGTGGTGGTGCACCGAGCTCAACAAGCGGGTCGTCGACGCCTGCGTGCAGTTGCACGGTGGCTACGGCTACATGAACGAGTACAAGGTGGCCCGCGACTACGTCGACGTGCGCATCCAGACCATCTTCGGCGGCACGACCGAGATCATGAAGGAGATCATCGGCCGCGACCTCGGTCTGTAGCGCGCGAATTGGCGCGCTAGCCCGCGTCACGCGAGCTGCGTGCCGAGTCGCCGGAGAGTTAGGCGGCCGAGGTGCGTCGGTCGGCGTCGTGGTCGTCGTACGTGCGTGTGGCCGTGGCGGTCGGGGTGATCGGCTCCGGCGCGCGTGGCGGGGTCCAGCACCTTGTCGATGATGTAGATCCGGGCGTTGCTGGCCTGGATGCCGCCGCAGATCACCTTGACGTTGTCGTTGACCTTGATGTCGCCATCCTTGCCGGTGACCTTGATCTCGGCGCCCTGCTGGGTGGGCCGCTGGCCCTGCAGGTCGTCGGGGCCGAGCAGGCCGAGGAACACGTGGTAGTAGTCCAGCTTGTACAGCGCGGCGGGATCGGTCTTGAGGGCGTCGAGCTGACCGGGATCCAGCGCGGCGAACGCGTCGTTGGTCGGTGCGAACACGACGTACGGGCCGTTCTCGAGCACCGGGACGATGTTGACCTCGGGGTTGAGCCCGCCCGAGATCGCGGAAGTGAAGGTGCTGATCGACGGGATCTTGGCCAGCGCCTGCGCCGACGGGCAGCTTGTCCAGGTCGGCGAGCGTGGTGCCGCCGCGGTGAGCTCGCGCCTTGACGGGGTCGCAGTTGCCCTGCGGGTCCGGCGGCGGCTTCACGTCGATGGTGGGGGTCGGCGGCGGCGGATCGGCTTGGGCGGTGATCGCAAGCGGCAGCGATACGGCGATCGCGGCGATCGCGGCGGACACTCCAATGGCTCGGCTGGTGCGAGTCTTCACGTGTTTCGGCTCCTCAAGTTTTTCGAGCGCGTCGTCTGGAGCCCGACTCCCAAGGCGACGCCCGACGAATCGTAAGGGCTCGGATCGCCAATCGGCAAAGTCACGATCGCCTCGACGCACCCCGTCACGTGTTGCTGACCTGCACGTTTCGCACGTTCAAGCACAGTAGCGCGGCGACCGCGCACAGGCCCGCTGCGAGGTAGAACGCGAGGTCGTAGTCGCCCCGCAGGTCGCGCAGCCAACCGGCCCCTGCGGCCGCCACCGCGGCGCCGAGCTGGTGGGAGGCGAACACCCAACCGAACACCACCGGGGAGCGCGACGCCGAAGTAGTTGCGGCACAGCACGATGGTCGGCGGCACGGTGGCGACCCAGTCCAGGCCGTAGAAGATGATGAACACCCAGGTGCTGGGCTCGGCGTGCGGGGAGAGCAGCGACGGCAGCAGAAGCAGCGAGACGCCGCGGCCCGTGTAGTAGACGACGAGCAGCAGCCGCGGGTCGACGCGGTCGGTCAGCCAGCCGGAGAACACCGTCCCCGCGACGTCGAGGACGCCGATGGTGGCCAGCAGCCCCGCGGCGACGGTCGTCGGCATCCCGTGGTCGTTGGCGGCCGGGATGAAGTGCGTGCCGATCAGCCCGTTGGTCGTCATCCCGCAGATCGCGAAGCTGCCCGCGAGCAGCCAGAACGCCGGCACGCGCGCGCCGATCCGCAGCCCGTCGAAGGCCGCGCGGAAGCTGTCCGTCGGGCACCTCGGCGGGCTCGACCCTGGTCGCGCCGTAGGCCGTGAGGCCCTTGTCCTGCGGGTAGTTGCGCATGAACACCAGGACCAGCGGAACGACGCGACAGCGCCGCGGCGGCGACGATCAGCGACGCCCAGCGCCAGCCGTGCCTGGTGGTGACCTCGGCGACGACGGGCAGGAAGATCAGCTGTCCGGTCGCGCTGGCCGCCGTCAGCACGCCGGTGACCAGCCCGCGGCGCTGCTCGAACCAGCGGGTGGAGACGGTCGCGACGAATCCCATCGAGATCGCGCCCGTGCCGACGCCGACCAGCACGCCCCAGCAGCAGCACCAGCTGCCAACTCGCCGTCATGAAGACCGACAGCGCCGAACCCGACGCGATCAGCACCAGCGCCGCCGACAGCACCGGGCGCACGCCGAACCGGTCCATCAGCGCGGCCGCGAACGGTGCCGTGAGGCCGAACAGCGTCATGTTCACCGACATCGCGAGCCCGACGGTGCCGTGCGACCAGCCGAACTCGTGGTGCAGCGGGTTCATCATCACGCCGGGCACCGAGCGGAAGCCCGCGGCACCGAGGATCGCGACGAAGCTGACGGCGGCCACCACCCAGGCCCAGTGGAGGCGGGGCCGGCGCGCGGTGTCGTCCCGTGGCAGTGACCGTCACCGGATCACTGTCGCGGCCGAAGGACCATCGGCGCCAGTGGCATGAATGACACTATTCGTCAAAAACATGCCAAAATGGCTCGTGCATCGCACCGCATCTGGTCGCCGTCCTGCTGCTCCCGCCCGTCGTCGGCTTCGACGCGACGATCGCCGCCGACGCTGTTCGGCGCCGCCGCGGACGACGACGGCAAGCCGCTCTACGACGTGGTGACCTGTGGCCTGACCGCCGGACCGCGTCGCCGGCCACCAACGGCTTCGACATCGTGCCCGCCGCCGGGCCCGAAGCGCTCGCCGACAGCCGACACCGTGATCGTCCCCGGCACCCGCTATCCGCCCGCCCGCGAGCAGGGCACGCTGGCGCCCGAGGCGCGCGCCGCGCTCGACTCGATCCGGCCAGGCACGCGGCTGGTGTCCATCTGCACCGGCGCGTTCGTGCTCGCGGCGGCGGGCCTGCTCGACGGGCGCGTCGCGACCACCCATTGGAAGTTCGCCGACGCGCTGCGGCGGCTGCACCCCGACGTGCGAGTCGACGAGCGGGTGCTGTTCGTCGACGACGGCGACGTGCTCACCTCGGCGGGCCTCGCCGCGGGAATCGACTTGTGCCTGCACATCATTCGCACCGATCACGGCGCCGCAGGTGGCCAACGCGGTGGCCAGGTACTGCGTGGTGCCGCCGTGGCGCGAGGGCGGGCAGGCGCAGTTCATCGACCGGCACATGCCCGACGGCCGACGACGCGTCGACCGCCGCCACCCGCGAGTGGGCGCTGCAGCCATCTCGACGACGGAGCTGACCGTCGAGCGACTGGCCCGCCACGCCCACATGAGCCCGCGGACGTTCAACCGCCGATTCCGCGAGGAGACCGGCCAGGCACCGGGAACGTGGATCCGCAACCGCCGCGTCGACCGCGCCCGCGAGCTGCTCGAGTCACCGCGATCTGCCCGTCGACGAGGTGGCCCGGCGCTCCGGTCTCGGCTCCGGCGGCAACCTGCGTCACCACCTTCGCCGCGGCGTCGGCATGTCGCCGTCGAGTTATCGCAAGGTCTATCAAGGCGCTTGACGGCCGCGGCTACGATGTCGCCCATGCCTGAGCCGCTGATCCTGTCCATCAGCGGTCACGCCCCGGAACTGCACGACGAGTCCTGGGTCGCCCCGAACGCCACCGTGATCGGACAGGTCAAGCTCGCCGCCAAGGCCAGCGTCTGGTACGGCGCGACCCTGCGGGCCGAAGTTCGAGCCCATCGAGATCGGCGCGGGCTCCAACATTCAGGACGGCGTCACGATCCACGTCGATCCCGGGTTCCCGGCCACCATCGGCGCCGGCGTCAGCGTCGGCCACAACGCCGTGCTGCACGGCTGCACGATCGAGGACGGCTGCCTGATCGGCATGGGTGCGATCGTGCTCAACGGCGCGCGCATCGGCGCGGGGTCGCTGGTCGCCGCGGGCGCGGTCGTCGCCACAGGGCGCCGTCGATCCCGCCGGGGTCGTTGGTGGCGGGCGTGCCTGGCAAGGTCCGCCGCGAACTCAGCGACGACGAGGTGGCCAACAACCGCAACAACGCGCAGGCTCTACCAGCACCTGATCGAGTTGCACCGCGGCGCAATCGAATAGCGTCATCGTGGGTACATGCCTACGGTGAACAACGTGCGGATCCTTGTCACCGGCGCTACCGGCTACGTCGGCTCGCGGCTGGTCAGCGCCCTGTTGAACGAGGGCCACGAGGTCGTCGTGACCAGTCGGGACGTCTCCCGGCTGGCCGACTTCGGCTGGTACGAGGACGTGACGGCGGTCACGCTGGACGCCCACGATGCGGCGTCGGCCAAGCAGGCGTTCGCCGAGGCGGGCCCGGTCGACGTCGGTCTACTACCTGGTCCACGGCATCGGCCAACCCGACTTCCGCGACGCCGACAACCGTGCCGCGGCCAACGTCGCCGCGGCCGCACGCGACGCCGGCGTCCGACGCATCGTCTACCTCGGCGGCTTCGTGCCCGACGGTGACGAACTCTCCGAGCACCTCACCAGCCGCGCCGAGGTCGCGCGACGCGCTGACGCTGCGACGACGGACCCGAGGTGGTGTGGCTCGGTGCGGCGATGATCATCGGCGCCGGGTCGACGTCGTTCGAGATGCTGCGTTACGTGGCCGACCGCTTCGTGCTGATCCCCATGCCGCAGTGGGTGCACAACCCGATCGACCCGATCTCGATCAGCGACGTGCTCTACTACCTCGTCGCGGCCGCGGACGCGGAGCGCGTGCCCGCGGGTGCCTACGACATCCACGGCTCCGAGACCACCACCTACGGCGACCTGATGCTGCGCCTACGCGCGGCTGTCCGGGAAGTGGCGGGCCGGGCTGCCGGTGCCGCGGCGTGGAGACCGCCGTGCTCTCGCGGATGACGGCGGTGGCGTTGCCGGTGCCCGGTGGGCTCGCCGCGGATCTCGTTGAATCCCTTGACCATCCGATGATGGCATCCGACGACGGCCTGCGCCGGGCTGGTGCCCGATCCGCCTGGGGACTGGTCGGCGTCGACGACGCGATCGCCCGCGCGCTGTCGAGCCGTCGGCGCCGACCCGTCAACGCGCTGATCGACCCGCACCACCTCGCCGACACCGACCCGGACTGGGCAGGTGGCGACGTCCCGCGCATCCGGCAGCTGGCCGCGCATGGTCACGCCGTCGATCGCGCGGCCGGCGCTCGGACTGCTCGGCGCCATGCCCGGCCCGGTCGCGGGCGCGCTGCGCACCGGACTCGACACGCTGATCGGCCTGGCGCCGAGGGCTGCGTGACGGGCCTGGCCGGAGATCGGCGCGATCGTCGGCACCCGGCCGTCCACGCACGACGAGACCGCCGTCGATGGTCCGCGCCGCCGCATCGTCGTCGTCGTCGTGCTCGTCATCGGCGCTGCGCTGCTGGGGTTTTCGCTGACCCGCGAGCCCGGTGACGCGTCGTTCTACTGGCTGACACTTGCTCTGGCCGCGGTGTGGGCGGTCGGCGCCATGGCCTCCGGCCCGCTGCACCTGCGGCGCGCGAGTTCCGCGGCCGAACCGCGTCCCGTCATCACCGGAACCGTCGATCGGCGTGCTGCTCGGCGGCGTGTTCATCGTCGGCGGTCTGGTGGCCCGCGAGATCGGGCCCGTCCGCGACTACGTCGTCGACGTGCTCGAGTTCGCCAACTCACGGGGCGCTGTGGCTGGTCGTCGCTCATCACCGTGATCAACGGCGTCGCCGAGGAGATTGTTCTTCCGCGGTGCGCTGTACTCCGCGCTGGGCACGTTCCATCCCGAGGTCATGTCGACCGTCGTCTACATCGTCGCGGTGTCCGCCGCGGGTAACCCGATGCTCGGCTTCGCAGGCACTCGTCCTCGGCGCGGTGTGCGCCTACGAACGCCGAATCACCGGCGGAGTGCTCGCACCCATGCTCACCCACTTCTTCTGGGGTTTGGTCATGGTGCTCGCACTACCGCCGATGTTCGGCGTCTAGCGCAACGGGTTGGCGATCTCGTCGCGCGGCATCCGCGCTGCCATCACGGCGACGGCGCCGAGCAACACCGGCACCAGGCCCGCGGTCAGGAAGATCGTCTCCATCGACACCACCTTCGACAGCGGCCCGACGATCGCGAACGACACCGGCATGAACGCCAGCGACACGAAGAAGTCCAGGCTCGACACCCGGCCCAGCATCGCCGTCGGCACCCGCCGCTGCAGCAGCGTTCCCCAGATCACGCTGGCGGCACCGTCGGTGACGCCGATGACGAACGTCGCCGCTGCCATCGCGGGGAACGACGACGTGACGCCGACGACGACCAGCGGCACGGAGCCGAGGCTCCACATCGCCATCATCACCGTCAGGTAGCGCCGCGGCAGTCGCCGCGACGACACCGCCAGCGCGCCCAGTGCGCTGCCGATCCCGAAGAACGCCAGGATGAACCCGTACGCCCTGCGCGCCGTCGGCGAAGCGGTCCTGGGCGATGAACGGCAGCAGCACCTCGATCGGACCGAGCACCACCAGCACGAACATGCAGGCGAACAGCAGCGTCCACAGCAGCCACGGGGTGCGCACCATGAACGAGAAGCCGTCGCGCAGATCGCGCAGCACGTGCGGCCGCTCGCCCTCCTGCCCCTGCTGCCGAAGCACGGGTCGGCGGGCCGGGTGGCCACCAGCAGCATCAGGCCGATGCCGAACAGCGCGGCCACCACGAACGCGCCGAGGGCGGGGAACGTCGCGCCCACCAGCAGACCCGCGACCGCCGGGACCGACCGCCCGTTGGAACACCGGGCGCACGACGCCCTCGACGCCGTTGGCGGCCAGCAGCTGTTCGGCGGGCAGGATCCGCGGCAGGATCGCGCTGTAGGCGGGAAAGAAGAACGCCGCCGCGATGCCCAGCGCACCGGCCGCGACGGCCATGTGCCAGATCCGCAGCGCACCAATCGAACTCAGCACCGCCGACCGTCGACACCGCGATCACGTTCACGGTCTCGACGGCGATGATGATGCTGCGCTGATCGATGCGGTCGGCGGCGATGCCACCGACCAGCACGAACGCCACCAGGCCGGCGCCAAGGCACGTCGCGACCAGCGACAGCGACGCCGGATCGTTGTCCAGCGCGATCACCTGCAGCGCCATCACGACGGCCCACATGCCCTCGGCGAAGATCGACATCGACAGCGCGCCGATCAGCAGGCGGTACTCGCGGAACCGGAACGGTGCGAGCACGCGCCAGCCGCCGGCGCGCTGCACCGGCTGCTGCTCGATGTCGAATTGCGTACTCACCCATCGATGGTGGCTGACCGACCCCTTGCCGAGTCGAATGATTTTCCGCGTCGAGCGAACCGCCGTGCTCGACCGCGAGATCGACGTCGCGCGACAACGCACTCGCACTTTCGTTGCGTCAGTGTCGATCTCGCGACGGTGGGGCGGCGGGCGCTCAGTCGTCGGTGAACGTCGGGGGACGCCGCTGCTGGAACGCCTTGGTGCCCTCGCGGAAGTCGGCCGAGACGAGCAGGGCCAGCTGGCCGTCGGTCTCCCGCTCGAACGCGGCCTCCAGCTCGGTCAGCGTCGCGGCGTTGATGGCCTGCTTGGTCTTGCGCAGCGCCACTGCCGGGCCGGACTTCAGCGTCGCGATCACCTCGTCGACCTCGGCGTCGAGGTCGTCGGCCGGGTACACCGCGCTCACCAGACCCGCCGCCAGCGCGTCCGCGGCGGGCAGCCGTCTCGGCCAGCAGCGCCATCCGCATCGCCGCGGTGCGGCCGATCGACGCGGCCACCAAAGCCGACGCGCCGCCGTCGGGCATCAGCCCAATCTTGGTGAACGCCAACAGGAAGTACGCCTTCTCCGAGGCCAGGATGATGTCCGCCGCGATCGCGAGCGAGACGCCGACGCCGGCGGCCGGGCCCTGCACGACGGAGACGACCGGCTTGGGCAGCGCCACGATCGACCGGACGGCGTGGTTCGCCGCGGCGAGCACGTCGCCCGGGGCGCCGCTGGCGCCGGGATTGGCCTGATCGGCCGCGCCGATGCCCGCGCCGGAACTGAAACCGCGGCCCGCGCCACCGAGGCGGACGACCCTGACCCGGGGGTCGGTGGCCGCGCGATCCATCGTGGCGGCGATGGTTTCGAGCATCGCGCGCGGTCAGCGAGTTGAGACTGTCCGGACGGTTCAGCGTCACCGACAGCACGCCGTCGCTCGAGCGACACGGTGAGGTCGTCGATATCCGGGTAGGACGTCAGATGGACGGAGTCGTGGTTTCGGAGTTGGTCATGCCTCGCCTCGAGTCTGGCGAGCCCGAGGCCCGCGGTCGGGTCGACTTGGTTATACAAGTAAGCTATGTCGGCGGTCAACTAGGTCTACTGGTGGAGGGCGTTGCGCGATGGCTGGACCACTGCAGGGATTGCGAGTCGTCGAGTTGGCCGGCATCGGCCCCGGGCCGCACGCCGCGATGATCCTCGGCGATCTGGGCGCCGACGTCGTGCGCGTCGAGCGGCCCGGCAAGGGTGGCGGCGTGCCGCGCGGCATCCGGGATTCGATGCTGCGCAACCGGCGGTCGGTGGCCGCCGACCTGAAGAGCGACGAGGGCCGCGACCTGGTGCTGCGGCTGATCGCCAAGGCCGACGTGCTGATCGAGGGCTATCGGCCCGGGGTCACCGAGCGGCTCGGCCTCGGGCCCGAGGACTGCGCGAAGGTCAACGAGCGGCTGGTCTACGGGCGCATGACCGGCTGGGGCCAGACGGGACCGCGGGCGCTGCAGGCCGGCCACGACATCAACTACATCTCGCTCAACGGGCTGCTGCACGCGGTCGGCCGCAAGGGCGAACGGCCCGTCCCGCCGCTGAACCTGGCCGGCGACTTCGGCGGCGGCTCGATGTTCCTGCATCGTCGGCATCCTGGCCGCGCTGTGGGAGCGGCAGACCTCCGGCAAGGGCCAGGTGGTCGATGCGGCGATGGTCGACGGGTCCAGCGTGCTGATGCAGATGATGTGGGGCTTCCGCGCCACCGGCATGTGGACCGACGAGCGCGGCACCAACATGCTCGACACCGGCGCGCCCTACTACGACACCTACGAAACTGCCGACGGCCGCTACGTCGCGGTCGGCGCCATCGAGCCGCAGTTCTACGCCGCAGCTGCTCGGCGGGCTCGGCCTGGACGCCGCCGACCTGCCCGACCAGAACGACGTCAGCCGCTGGCCCGAGCTGCGCGCGGCGTTCACCGAGGCGTTCGCCGCCCACGATCGCGACCACTGGGCCAAGGTGTTCGACGGCACCGACGCGTGCGTGACGCCCGGTGCTGTCGCTTCGCCGAGGTGGAGACCGAGCCGCACATCACCGAGCGCGGCACCTTCTTCCACGACGTTTCGAGCGTCGGCGACAACCTGGAGCCGTCACCGGCGCCCCGGTTCTCCCGCAGCGTCCCGCCGACGCCGACGCCCCCCGGCGAGCCGGGCGCCGACACCGAAGCCGTACTTCGCGACTGGGTATAGTCCCAACCAACCAGTAGGTCGGCAGGGTCGCCGACCGAGACGAAAGGAATGCATCTGTGCAGATCAAAGACGCCGTAGCAGTCGTCACCGGCGGTGCGTCCGGCCTCGGCCTGGCCACCACCAAGCGCCTGCTGGACGCCGGCGCGAGCGTGGTGGTCATCGACCTCAAGGGCGAAGAGGTGGTCGCCGAACTCGGCGACCGCGCGAAGTTCGTCGCCGCCAACGTCACCGACGAGGCCGCCGTCGGCCAAGGCGCTCGACGTCGCCGAGTCGCTCGGTCCGGTGCGCATCAACGTCAACTGCGCGGGCATCGGCAACGCGATCAAGACGCTGGGCAAGGACGGCCCGTTCCCGCTCGACGGGTTCAACAAGGTCGTCGCAGGTCAACCTGATCGGCACGTTCAACGTGCTGCGGCTGTCCGCCGAGCGGATCGCGAAGACCGAAGCCCGATCGGCGCGGAGCGCGGCGTCATCATCAACACCGCGTCGGTCGCGGCGTTCGACGGGCCAGATCGGCCAGGCCGCCTACTCGGCGTCCAAGGGCGGCGTCGTCGGCATGACGCTGCCGATCGCCCGCGACCTGTCCCGCGAGCCTGATCCGCGTCGTGCACCATCGCGCCGGGCCTGTTCAAGACGCCGCTGCTCGGCTCGCTGCCCGAGGAGGCGCAGAAGTCGCTCGGCCAGCAGGTGCCGCACCCGGCCCGGCTCGGCGATCCCGACGAGTACGGCGCGCTGGCCGTGCACATCGTCGAGAACCCCATGCTCAACGGCGAGGTGATCCGCCTCGACGGCGCGATCCGCATGGCTCCGAGGTAGAGGGCAGGTAAGCAATGACGAATCACGACGAAGTTCACCGAGGTATTCGGGGTCGAGCACCCGATCGCCCAGGGCGGCATGCAGTGGGTCGGGCGCGCGGAACTCGTTGCGGCCGTGGCCAATGCGGGCGGGCTCGGTTTCATCACCGCGCTGACTCAGCCGACGCCGGCCGACCTGGCCCGCGAGATCGCCAAGACGCGGGAGCTGACCGACAAGCCGTTCGGCGTGAACCTGACGATCCTGCCGTCGATCAACCCGCCGCCGTATGACGAGTACCGCCAGGTGATCGTCAACGAGGGCATCAAGATCGTCGAGACCGCGGGCTCCAACCCGGCGCCGCATCTGCCGATGTTCCACGACAACGGCATCAAGGTGCTGCACAAGTGCACGTCGGTGCGGCACGGGGTGAAGGCGCAGAGTCTCGGCGTCGACGGCATCAGCATCGACGGCTTCGAGTGCGCGGGCCATCCCGGCGAGGACGACATCCCCGGCCTGGTGCTGATTCCGGCCGCCGCCAACCAGATCGAGATCCCGATGATCGCCTCCGGCGGTTTCGGCGACGCCCGCGGCCTGGTGGCCGCCCTGGCGCTGGGTGCCGACGGCATCAACATGGGCACGCGGTTCATGTGCACCGTCGAGTCGTGCATCCATCAGAACGTCAAGGAAGCCATCGTCGCCGGCGACGAACGCGGCACCGAGCTGATCTTCCGCACGCTGCACAACACGGCGCGGGTGGCGAGCAACACGGTGTCCCGCGAGGTGGTGGAGATCCTCAAGCAGGGCGGTCAGTTCGAGGACGTCAAGGATCTGGTGGCCGGCGTACGCGGGCGGCGGGTGTTCGACGACGGCGATCTCGATGCCGGGCATCTGGACCGTGGGCACGGTCATGGGACTGATCGACGACATCCCGACGTGCGCGGAACTGATCTCGCGAATCGTGGACGAGGCGCGGAGGAACTGATCACCGAGCGCCTGAGCGGCCTGGTCACGTCCCGGAGTCGGTGGCGGTTTCGGCGTAGCGGGAGACGTTCAGATTGCGTTGAGGGTCGTGGTTCAGCCGGACCACGACCCTCAACGCAATCTCGACGTGGTGCCCTCAGATAGAAGAAGCCGCCGACGGTATCCGTCGGCGGCTGTCTGTCGGGTCACACGATGCAGCTATCGCTGCCGCATGCCTGACTTGGCGCTCACGTCGGTCAGAGCGCACGTCGGGCTGACCTGCGGTGTCAGACCGCTGAGCGAGGTCGGGGAACTGCTCGGAGGTGTCACCCTCGACCAGGAAGTCCCCGTGGTACAGGGCCTCGAAGTCAACTTTGATGACATCTGCACTGGTGTCGTCGATCCACATGTACTGGACAGTAACCATCACCATTAAGAGTTCTTTGAGTCACGATTCGGAAAATGATGGCAATTCTTACCTGCGGGTAGGTTCTAGGCCCGTCGGGACGCTGAAGTGGATCGGGTTGGTCCCGTTCAGCAAGATCCAGGTCGCTACGGCCGCCGCGACGGCCACCAGGAACAGGCCGACGCTGATGAAACCGGGCCAGCGAGGGCGACCGAACACCTTGGCGTCCACCGAGAAGGCGCCCGCACCGGTGAAGAGCAGGGCGGTTGCCGCCAATGCCATCATGAACGGCACGTTGAACGGCTCCGACCAGAACGCGCCACCTGACACGTTCACCGCCCAGGCGTCGATCATCGCGGCGATCACGCCGCACGCAGCGAGCGGCGTCAGCAAACCCAGTAGAAGCCCGATTCCGCCCGCGGTCTCGGTCGACGGTGACCAGGATGGCGGCGAACTTCGGCATCCGCCATCCGCCGCCCTCCATGAAACTCGACGGTCGCGCTCGATGTCGAACGCCTTGATCAGGCCCGCCTGCAGCATCGTCGCGCCGGTGGCGAACCGGAGGACGCAGCAGGCCGAACGAGGCGAGCGAGTCGCGTCGGGGAGTCGTAACCGGTCCTCGTCGCGTCGGTGGATCCCATGGCATCGAGCCTAAATGGCTGTGAGGATGCTGGGAAACGACTCGTGACACGTGAACGTCACGGCTCCTGGTCCCGTGATCTACGGTATGAGGTACGCGTTGACGGCTCTGAGTTATCGTTGATAAGTTATCGCCGGTATTGTCGTGTCTGGAAGGTCTCACCGTGCTGCACAGAATCGCCCTGCTTGCGATCGCCGCGCCGCGGCGCATCCTCGCCGTCGCGGCCCTGCTGATGGTGGCCGCCGCGGTGTTCGGCATCCCGGTGGCCAAGAGCCTGTCGGCGGGCGGCTTCCAGGACCCGACCTCCGAGTCCGCTCAGGCGACGCAGCTGCTGACCGAGAAGTTCGATCAGGGCGACATGCAGTTGCTCATCACGGTCACCGCACCCGACGGCGTCAACGGCCCCGAACGCCACGGCCGTCGCCACCGGACATCGTCGACCACCTCAAGCAGTCGCCGCACGTCGCCGACGTGACCTCGGCCTGGACCGTGCCGCCGCAGGCCGCCGCCGACCTGATCAGCAGGGACGGCAAGTCCGGCCTGATCGTCGCGGGCATCACCGGCGGCGAGAACGACGCCCAGAAGTACGCCAAGACGCTCTCCGACGAGGTGCGTGCACGACCGCTCAAGATCAGGCTGGCGTCACCGTGCGCTCCGGCGGCATCGCGATGGTCTACGCGCAGATCAACGCGCAGACCGAACGCGACCTGCTGCTGATGGAGTCCATCGCGATCCCGCTGAGCTTCCTGGTGCTGGTGTGGGTGTTCGGCGGACTGATCGCCGCGGCGCTGCCGATGGTCGTCGGCGGGCTCGCGATCGTCGGCTCGATGTCGGTGCTGCGGCTCATCACGTTCAGCACCGACGTCTCGATCTTCGCGCTGAACCTGTCGACCGCGCTGGGGCTGGCGCTGGCGATCGACTACACGCTGCTGATCATCAGCCGCTACCGCGACGAACTCGCCGATGGCATGCCACGGGACAAGGCGCTGATCCGGACGATGTCGACGGCGGGCCGCACGGTGCTGTTCTCGGCGACCACCGTCGCGCTGTCGATGGCCGCGATGCTGATGTTCCCGATGTACTTCCTGAAGTCGTTCGCCTACGCGGGCATCGCGACGGTGGCGTTCGCCGCGGCGGCCGCGGTGATCGTCACCCCCGCCGCCATCTGGCTGCTCGGCGACCGGCTCGATGCGCTCGACGTGCGCGCGACTGTTCCGGCGGGTGCTGCGCAGGCCCGAGCCCGCCCCCAAGCCCGTCGAGCAGCTGTTCTGGTACCGCTCCACGAAGGTCGTCATGCGGCGCGCCGTCCCCATCGGACTGGCCGTCGTCGTGCTGCTGCTCGCGCTCGGCGCCCCGTTCCTCGGCGTGCGGTGGGGTTTCCCGGACGACCGGGTGCTGCCCACGTCGGCCTCGGCGCATCAGGTCGGCGACCAGTTGCGCAACGACTTCAGCCGACGACTCGTCGACCGCGGTCACCGTCGTCGTGCCCGACGCCGACGGGCTGTCGCCCGCCGGAGATCGAGCGCTACGCCGCCGATCTGTCCCGGGTGCCCGACGTCTCGTCGGTGTCCGGCGCCGACGGGCACGTTCGTCGGCGGCACGCAGGTCGGGCCGCCCACCGCCGCCGACCGGTGCGCGCCGACGGCAGCGCGTTCCTCACCGTCGGCAGCACCGCGCCGCTGTTCTCCGACGCGCTCCGAAGCGCAGCTCGACCGCTTGCACGACGTGCCGGGCCCGACGGGCGGTCGGTCGCAGATGACCGGCATCGCGCAGGTCAACCGCGACAGCGTGGAGGCGATCACCGACGCGGCTGCCGTGGGTGCTCGGCGTGATCGCCGTCATCACGTTCGGCTTGCTCTTCCTGCTGACCGGCAGCGTGGTGCTGCCGCTGAAAGCCGTTGTGCTGAACGTCTTGTCGTTGACCGCGGCGTTCGGGGCGCTGGTGTGGATCTTCCAGGACGGCCATCTCGAGCGCGCTGGGCACCACGCCGACCGGGACGCTGGTGGCCAACATGCCGGTGCTGCTGTTCTGCATCGCATTCGGACTCTCGATGGACTACGAGGTGTTCCTCGTCGCGCGGATCCGGGAGTACTGGCTGAAGCTGCGGGCCGGTGACGACGCCGTCGCCGTCCGGTCTGCAGGCGATCAACGCCGCCCGCGCCGACAACGACGAGGCGATCGCGCTCGGATTGGCCCGCACCGGCCGGGTGATCACCGCCGCCGCGCTGGTGATGTCGATCTCGTTCGCCGCGCTGATCGCCGCGCAGGTGTCGTTCATGCGGATGTTCGGCGTCGGGCTGACGCTGGCCGTGCTGGTCGACGCGACGCTGATCCGGATGATGCTGGTGCCTGCCGTTCATGCACGTGATGGGCGGCTGGAACTGGTGGGCGCCAAGGCCGTTGGTCCGACTGCATCGGCGCATCGGTATCAGCGAGTCCGGCCCGGACGCCGATGACGAGCCGCGACGGAGCCGAATTCCGACCGCAGCCATGGTCTCGGTGACGGACACTCGATAGCGTGACGGTCCAGCCACTCAAGCGTCGCCGTGCCCCGCGCGGGTCCGGCGAACACCTCCGCGAGGAGATCCTCGACGCCACCACCGATCTGCTGCTGGAGACCGGCCACGCCAAGGCGGTGTCCATCCGTTCGGTGGCACAACGCGTCGGCGTCACCCCGCCGTCGATCTATCTGCACTTCGCCGACAAGGACGCGCTACTGGATGCGGTGTGCGCCAGGTACTTCGAGCGACTCGACGAGGTGATGCAACAGGTGGCCGACGACCAACCGTCGACCATCGAGCGGCTGCGCGCTCAGGGCTTGGCCTACGTGCGCTTCGCGATGGCAGACCCCGAGCTGTACCGGATCGCCACGATGGGTGAGGGCAGGCCGGGCAGCGACGTCGACGTGACGTTGAACAGCTCGGCGTTCGTGCACATGCGGTCCACTGTCGAGTCGCTGATGGCGGAGGGCATCTACCCGCCCGGCGACTCCGACGTGCGCGGCGCTGGAACTGTGGACGGTCGCGCACGGGGTGGCCGCGATGCTGATCTCGCGGCCGTACCTGCCGTTCGGCGACGTCGAGGAGTTCGCCGACCGGGTACTGCGCGCGGCTGCTGCGGGCAGATCGCGATGCGGCCTGATCGGCCCCGACGTGCCACCGCAGGAGGCCGTCGCACGGATGAAGGGATTGGCCGATGGCTGACGACCGATACGCTGTGGACAACCCGTTCTTCGCACGGTTGTGGTCGAACGCTGTCCACCCGCGAACCCGAGTCGATCCGGCGGCTGCGGCGGGAGAACCTGGCCGGGCTGACCGGTCGGGTGCTGGAGGTCGGTGCGGGCACCGGCACCAACTTCGAGTTCTATCCGGCCACCGTCACCGAGGTCGTCGCCATCGAGCCCGAGCAGCGCCTCGCGGTGCTCGCGCGGCAGGCGGCCGAGAAGGCGCCCGTCCCCGTCACCGTCAGCACCGACACCGTCGAGCGGTACGAGTCGGGCGAGCCCTTCGACGCGGTGGTCTGCTCGCTGGTGCTGTGCTCGGTCGAGGATCCCGATGGCGTTCTGCGGCAACTGTTCTCGATGCTCCGCCCGGGCGGGGAGCTGCGCTACCTCGAGCACGTCGCGAGTACCGGGATCGCGGGCCCGGCTGCAACGACTGGCCGACGCCACGGTGTGGCCGCGGCTGCTGGGCAACTGCCACACGCACCGGCACACCGAGCGGTCGATCGTCGACGCCGGGTTCGAGGTGGTCGGCGCCCGGCGCGAGTGGGTGCTGCCCGGCGTGGGTGCCGATGCCCGCCTCGGAGACCGCGATCGGGCGGGCGGTCAAGCCCGGCCTAGTGCTGCGGATCAGCCCAGCAGCGCGGGCAGTCGCTGCAACAGGCTGGGCAGCGCGGTGGCCGCCGTCTCGCGCAGCGAGATCGACGCGTGTTCCGACAGCGGCGTGCGCTCGGGGTTGACCTCGATCACCGGGATGCCATTGGCCAACGCCAGCTCGGGCAGCCCTGCGGCGGGATAGACGATCGCCGAGGTGCCGACCACGATCGCCACGTCGGCGGTGGTGACGGCGTCGACGGAACGCTCCCACGCCTCGCTCGGCAACGCCTCGCCGAACCACACCACGTTCGGGCCGGATGAGACCGCCACACGCGCACCTTGGCGGCTCGATGGTCTCGACCGGCTCGGGCATGGCGGGCAGCTCGCCGAGGTAGGGTTCGCCGCAGCGGTCGCAGCGGAATTCGAAGAGGCTGCCGTGCAGGTGGTAGACCGCGATTGCTGCCCGCCCGCTCGTGCAGGTCGTCGACGTTCTGGGTGACGACGTGCACCTCGGCGTAGTCCTGCCAGGCGGCAACCGCGCGGTGGCCGTCGTTCGGTTGGACCGCCTTCATCATGTAATGACGCCACAGATACCACGCCCAGACCTTCTCGGGATGGCGGCGCCAGCCGTCTGCACTGGAGATCTCGTACGGGTCGACCTTCGCCCACAAACCGGTCTCGACGTCGCGAAATGTCGGCACTCCGCTCTCGGCGGAAATCCCGGCACCGCTGAGCACGGTCACCTGCACGCCACCAAACTAGCCGGTTTTTGTGATACTGAGCACGTGACCGATTTGGGGGAATGGGTTCACGTCGACCCGCGAGCCGCGAGGCCGCTGTTCGATCAGTTGCGGACCCAGATCATAGAGGGAATCAGGAGCGGCAGGCTCTCGCCGGGGACGAGGTTGCCCACCGTCAGGGAGTTGGCCGTTCGAAATGAACATGGCGGTCAACACCGTGGCCCGCGCCTACCGCGAGTTGGAGACTGCTGGCCTGGTCGAAACGCGGGGCAGGTTCGGCACTTTCGTCGCACGAGTCGATCCTGCCGACTCCGCGATGGCAGGTGCGGCGCACACGTACGTGGCTGCGGCGAAGGCCCTTGGGGTTGGCAAGGCGGCCGCGCTGCGCTATGTGGACACGGCGTTTGGTTAGCTAGCCGAACTCGAGCAGGGTCAGCGCCGGACGCACGGGGTCGAACAGCGGGATTCGCTGGACGGTCCACATCGCGGCGTTGAGCACGCGACCACGGCCGCGGGGGCAGCGGCACGTCGTGCACGGACCGGATGCCCGGCACGATGTCGACGAGGGTCGCCGCCTCGGCGGCCGACATGGTGAACGGCATCGGCGGAACCCGGTAGCGCCTCGAGGTCCGCATGCCGCGTCGCGCAAACCCCGAGGCCCACGACGGCGGCAGGTCGAACATCATCCGGCCACCGGGGAACCGTCGCGCGCATTCGGCGATCAGGCCAAGCGCGTCGGCGGGCTGCAGGTACATCAGCAGCCCCTCGGCGGTGATGAACACGCCGTCGGCGGGGTCGACGGCGTCCATCCAGTCGAAGTCGAGCGCGGACTGAGCGCACACCGTCACCCGATCCGACTCGGGCAGCAGCTTGCTTCGCAGCTCGATCATCGGCGGCAGGTCGACCGTGAGCCAACGGAACCGGTCGCTGACGCCGCCGGCCTCACGGATTGCCGGCTCCGCCGGCCTCACCGGATGCCGGCTCCGCCGGCGGCGATACGGTAGAAGCTGGTCTGCAGGCCCTCAGCGAGCGCGACGACGGTGGCCGACGGGTGGTCGGCCAGGTACGCACGGGTGGCGTCGTCGAAGGCCAGCGCGCGCAGCGCCATGTCCTGGCGGCGGGTGAAGCCGAACTTGGCGAAGTCGTAGTCGATGGTGTCGACCAGCTCGATCGCCATCGGGTCGTCGATGATCGCGTCGGGGCGTCGGGCTTCGGTCGCCCGCACCTTCAGCGTCAGCAAAGCGGTCTCCGAGACGCCGCGCAGGGCCGTGCCGTCGACCTTGGATTGCGAACTCACCCTGGCGAATCTACCGAAGATCAGGCCTTGAGGACTTTGTCGACCGTGCGCAGATTGCGGGTGGTGGTCGAGGACTTGTAGCGCTTCTTGCCCATGGTCTTGCCGATCGTCGTGTCGAGCGTGCCCGTCTTGGGGACCTGCCAGTAGATCACCCCGTCGCCGCGCTCGATCAGCTCGTCGGGCCGCGCACCGCTCGCCAGGCCAGCCAGTTCGTCGAGCACGGCCGCGTCGGTGACGAAGGTGACGTAGGAGTGGTGCCCTTCGACCTCCCGCTCGAAGGGGTAGGCCTTGGAGATCACTGCGACGGCCTCTAATTCGTAGGCCAGCACCCACGCGTCGTAGCCGAACGTCTCACGCAGCGCCGCTTCGACTTTCGTGCGCACCGTCGTCACCGAGGCCTTGCTGTCCAGCAGCACGTTGCCACTGGCCAGGATGGTCTTGACAGCCGTGAAGCCGGCCGCGGTCAACGCGTCGGCCACCTCGGCCATCTTGAGATTCACCCCGCCGACGTTGACGCCGCGGAGGAACACCGCATACCGCGTCACCCACACTCCAACGTGATCATGTGCCTCATCGTAGGGAGCCGCGCGCAAACCTGGTTGGCTGCCCGTCGCGCGGTCGTAGGCTGGCGCACATGACACGCCTGGTGTTCGACGACAAACTGCTGGCCGTGATCCACGGCAATTCGCTAGGGGTGCTGGCCACCATCAAGCGGGACGGCAGGCCGCAACTGTCGAACGTCTCGTACCATTTCGATCCCCGCAACGTCGCCATCGAGGTGTCCGTCACCGAGCCGCGGGCCAAGACGCGAAACCTGCGCCGCGACCCGCGCGCCTCGATTCACGTCCGATCCGACGACGGTTGGGCGTACGCCGTTGCCGAGGGCAACGCGATCCTCACGCCGCCGGCGGCCACGCCGCACGACGACACCGTCGAGGCGCTGATTGCGTTGTACCGCAACATCTCCGGTGAACATCCCGATTGGGACGAGTACCGCCACGCGATGGTCCACGACCGGCGGGTGCTGCTGACCCTGCCGATCTCGCACCTCTACGGCCTGCCGCCCGGCATGCGCTAACTACCCGCGGGCGTAGGTAAACCGCGCGACGGCGCCACCCTCGGCGCGCTACCCTTCGATCATGGCCGACGAATCCTCCGACGAGAACAAGCGCAAGTTTCGCGAAGCGCTGGAACGCAAGAAGGCCAACGCCGCAGGTGGCGCCGCCCACAAGGACGCCGGGCGCAAGACGCCGCGCGAACACGGTCCGGTGGAGAACCGCCGGGAGTTCCGTCGCAAGAGCGGCTAGCCGACGGCCGCCACGGCGCCGGGTGCGGTGTTCGCATGGCTGTTGCCGGCCAGCCACCGCGCGCCGATCAGCGCCGCGAAGACGATCGCAACGCAGTAGAGCCCCTGGTCCTTCAGGCCCCAGCCGACCGACGCCAGCGTGGCCGCACCCGCGATGCACAGCAGGGTGCCGACCGCGGCGCTGCGCGGACCTGGGCCCGCGACGTGGCCGCCGTCCCACAGTGGCAGGGGACTGTTCTCCAATGGCCGCAGCATCACGAACATCGCCGCCACCAGCACGACGGCCACGACCAGCTGGGCGGCGCTGAGCATCACGAAGTGCGGCTCGCCGGGATGGCGCGGCAGCCCCAGCTCGTCGAAGGCCAGGTGCACGCCCAGTAGCGCGGGCATGTGCCAGAGGTACAGCGTCATGGCGCCGGTGTTGCCGATCACCGCGAGCCGCCACACCCCTGGCCGCCTTGCCCAGGTGCCGATTGCGGGGGCAGCGGCAATCGCGAACGCGCACAGCATGATCGCGTGTCCGGCCAGCAGCAGTGACGGGGGTGTCATGTTCTTCAGGTGCTGGGACTCGATCCCGACCAGGCTCAGCTCGTAGGGTCCGAACCACAGCAGGCCGAGGTTGACCGCGAGCATCGCCGCCCCGAGGCGCAGCGACGTCCGCGCGCTGAGCAGCCGGCGCCGGTACGCCACGCCGAACATGCCCGGGATGAGCCAGGCGACGAGGTTGAGGTAGCCCAACGCCGACCAGGACGCGTCGGTGACCCGGATGACGTCGACCACCGCGACGAGGGCGTACACCGCGACGACACCCGCGAAGAAGCGCGCCGTGGTGGTGATCCTGGTGAGCAGCGGCATTGCGGCCAGCACCAGGACGTACGCCCCCAAAAACCACAACAACTGGATGCTGATCCCGGCAATCGGCTCGTACACGTGTATCGGCAGCGCCCGGTGCAGCACGACGAGGGCGACCGCCCAGAACGCCAGGTAGTAGAACACCGGCCGGTACAGGCGGGTGCACCGCCTCAACAGCCAGTCGCCCCAACTGATTACCCCACAGATTCCCCGGTCGCTTCGCTCCTGCCCTCCGACGCGATACGAGCCGACCGACGCCGCCGCGCCTGCGAAGAAGAACAGCGGCATGATCTGGAAGATCCACGTGAGCGCCTGGAACACCACCGACGTGGTGAGCAGGTTGTCCCAGATGAAAACGTGGTCGACGATGACGCTGGTCGCCATGATGGTGTGACCGGCGACGACGCCGACGAGCGACGCGATCCGGATGACGTCGATGGCCCGATCGCGATCAGCCGGAGTGCTCGCCTCGATCTCCGCGGCACTGGGGAAGGTATGCGCCATGCCACGAATCTAGGCGTGCGCTGCCGCGACGAGCTTGAGTAGAACCACTCAAATCTCGGCGGGGCGCCGCTTTCCGGATTCCTGATACAGGATCATGGCCAGGCAGATCGCGGAGAGCACGGCGATCGCGATCGCGAAACCGACTCCGGCGGTGCGCAATCCCCAGTGCTGCGCGGCGACCCCGACGCCGACGACCGGCAGCGAGATCGCGACGTAGGCCACCACGAAGTAGGTGGAGCTCACCTCGGCGCGGCGGTCGGCGGGTGCGAGTTCGGCGACCGCGGCCAGGCCGCGGCCGAAGCTCATGCCCTGCCCGACGCCCGCCACCGCGGCGCCGACGAGCAGGGTCACCAGTGACGAAAAGTGCAAGGGCGGCTGCGAGTATCGCCATGCCGAGCACCAGGATCGCGCAGCCGATCGCGACGGCACGCTGCGACTCCATGCGCCGGGCGGCCAACTGTGCGACGGCCGACGCGGCGAAGATGGAACCGGCCACCGCACCCGCGACCGCGTGGTTGTCGATGCCGATGACCCCGGCGACGAACGACGGCGCCACGGCGGTGAACAGTCCCGTCACGGCGAAGCCTGCGAACGCCGCGGTGGCGCCGGTGACGAAGACCTGCCGCACCTCGGCGGGGATCGACAGCCGCTGGAATCCGATGCGACCGGTCCGCTCCGACGTCTCGGGGGCCAGCAGCACGGCGCCGACGGCCAGCACGACCAACACGATGTGCACGATGAACGACAGCTGCAACGGGTGCGGCGCGTACTGGACCAGGAAGCCCGCCAGCACCGGTCCCGCGCCCAAGCCGAGCATGTTGGCGAGCGTCGCTGCCACGGCCGCGCGGTCGCGTTCGGCAGGAGGCGCCGCCTCGACGACGGCGGCGGTGGCCGTCCCGGTGAAGACGCCCGCCGAGAGGCCCGACAGCAGTCGCCCGATCAGGAGCAGCGGCACGCTGTCGGCCATCAGGAAGATCACCGCACTGGCCAGCGCGAACAGGGTCCCGCCAAGCAACACCGGACGTCTGCCGATGGCATCGGACCAGCGCCCGAACACGAGCAGCGCCGCCAGCACGCCGACCGCGTACGTGGCGTAGATCACGGTCGTGGTGAACACCGCGAAGTGCATGCGCTCGGCGTAGAGCGCATACATCGGCGTCGGCAGCGTGGTGCCCACCATGATCGCCGCGAATGCGTAGGCGAGCAGGGCGAATCCGTAGTGGCGGGTTCGGGCTACCGATGTCGCGGGTTGCGTCTGGACCATGTCCTAATGGAACACCGATGACGCGTTTCTGCGTCCCGCGACGGTCAGTGGGCGACGGCCTTCTCGGCGCCGATGCCGGTCAGCGAGCGCACCTCCATCTCCGCGTTGAGCGCCGGATCGCCGCGGTCCGACGACGTCAGCGTGCCGACGATGCCGAGCATGAACGCCAGCGGAATCGACACGATGCCGGGGTTGGCCAGCGGGAACCAGGCGAAGTCCACGCTGGGGATCATCGCCGTCTTCGCGCCGGACACCGCCGGGGAGAAGACGATCAGCACGATCGTCGAGATCAGGCCGCCGTACATGCTCCACAGCGCGCCGCGGGTGTTGAACCGCTCCCAGTACAGCGAGTACACGATGGTGGGCAGGTTGGCGGCCGCGGCGATCGCGAAGGCCAGCGCCACCAGGAACGCGATGTTCTGCCCGTTGGCCAGGATGCCGAGCCCGATCGCGACGATGCCGAGCACGACGGCGGTGATGCGGGAAACCCGGACCTGGTCGTCCTCGGTCGACGTTGCCCTGCTTGATCACGCTGGCGTAGATGTCGTGCGCGAAGGACGCCGACGCGGTGATGGTCAGGCCGGCGACGACCGCCAGGATGGTCGCGAACGCCACCGCCGAGATGATGCCGAGCAGGATCACCCCGCCGAGCTCGAACGCCAGCAGCGGAGCCGCCGAGTTCTGACCGCCCGCCGCCGCCAGGATGCGGTCGGGTCCGACCAGGGCGGCCGCGCCGTAACCCGAGCACCAGCGTGAACAGGTAGAAGGCGCCGATCAGCGCGATCGCCCACACCACCGAGCGGCGAGCTTCCTTGGCGGTCGGCACGGTGTAGAAGCGCATCAGCACGTGCGGCAGGCCCGCGGTGCCCAGCACCAGTGCCAGGCCAGCGAGAGCGAAGTTGATCTGCGATTCGGTGAACGATCCGCCGTACTGGGCGCCCGGCGCCAGCACGTCGCGCGCGGCGACCGCCTTCGGTGGTGGCGCCCGGAGATCGGCCGACTGCGCCGAGCCGAGGATCTCGGAGAAGTTCAACCCGAACTTGGCCAGCACCATCACCGTCATGACCGCGGCGCCGGTGATCAGCAGGACCGCCTTGATGATCTGCACCCACGTGGTGCCCTTCATGCCGCCGACCAGCACGTAGACGATCATCAGGACGCCGACGACGGCGATGACGATCGACTGCCCGATGTGGCTCGTTGATGTTGAGCAGCAGCGCGACCAGTCCGCCCGCGCCCGCCATCTGCGCCAGCAGGTAGAACAGCGACACGGCCAGGTCGACGTCGCCGCCGCCACGCGGACCGGGCGCTGCTTCAGCCGGAAGCTCAGCACGTCGGCCATCGTGAATCTGCCTGTGTTGCGCAGCAATTCGGCGACCAGCAGCAGGGCGACCAGCCAGGCGACGAGGAAGCCGATCGAGTAGAGGAAGCCGTCGTAGCCGTAGACGGCGATGGCGCCTGCGATACCGAGGAAGCTGGCGGCCGACAGGTAGTCGCCGGCGATCGCGATGCCGTTCTGCGGGCCGGAGAACGAGCGGCCACCGGTGAAGAACTGGTCGGCGGTCTTGTTGTTGCGGCCGACGCGGATGACCACGAACAGGGTGACGACGACGAACAGCGCGAAGATGCCGATGTTGGCGACCGGGTTGCCGACGGTGGCCGCTGCGGTGAACTCGGTCATGACTGGAGGCCTTCCAGCTCGGCGCGGATCGCCGCGGCCCGTGGGTCGAGTTCACGGTTGGCGAACCGGACGTAGACGCCGGTGATGACGAAGGTGGTCAGGAACTGGCCGAGACCGATGAGCAGCCCGACGTTGACGTTGCCGAACACCTTGGTCGCCATGAAGTCGTGGGCGAAGGCGCCGAGTAACACGTAGGTGGCATACCAGATCAGGAAGAACGCGGTCATCGGAAAGACGAAGCGGCGCAGCCTACTTCGCAATTCCTGGAACTCTGGGCTGGCCTGCGTGGCGAGGAACTGCTCGCCGCTGATGGCTGGCGTCTCGCGGTTGGGAAGGCCGGTCTCGGGCAAAATGACTCCTGACCTCGATGTGTAGTTGTGGCGGTTACTCAGCATACTGAGAGCCAGGTCACAGGTTGGCGGTTCCCATAGACTGGCCCGATGGCGAAGCTGCAGCTAGTTCAAGATCCGGCGGCCGATGCACTGCTGGAGTCGAATCCCTTTGCGCTGCTGGTCGGTATGCTCTTGGACCAGCAGATTCCCATGGAAGTGGCGTTCGCTGGACCGAAGAAGATCGCCGACCGGATGGGCGGTCTCGACGCCCGCGAGATCGCCGACTACGACCCCGACAAGTTCATCGCGCTGTGCTCGGAACGTCCTGCCGTGCACCGGTTTCCGGGGTCGATGGGCAAGCGGGTGCAGACCCTGGCGCAGGCACTCGTCGACGACTACGACGGTAACGCCGCGGCATTGTGGACCGCGGGCGAGCCCGACGGCCCCGAGGTGCTGCGGCGGCTGAAGGCGCTGCCGGGGTTCGGCGAGCAGAAGGCCAAGATCTTCCTCGCGCTGCTCGGCAAGCAGTACGGGGTGACGCCCGAGGGATGGCGCGGGGCCGCGGGCGATTACGGCAAGACCGGCACGCACATGTCGGTTGCCGACGTGGTCGACGCGGGCTCGCTGGACAAGGTGCGGTCGTACAAGAAGCAAGCCAAGGCGGCAGCGAAGGCGAAGGCCTGAGCGATGGATTGAGGCGAAGGCTTAGAACGCCTCGCCGTCGAAGCGTTCGCGGGTGACGAACTCGGCGACCGGCTTGCGGGTGAGCTTGCGGACCTGACGCACCGGCTTCCCGAGCGGGATCACCGCGGCGATCGCATGCCCGTCGGGCACGTGCAGAAGCTCCCTCGCCCGCGGCTCCTCGGGCGCCGTCATCGTGCTGGTGACACCGCCGTAGCCCTCGTTGCGGGCGGCCAGCATGACGTTCCAGACGAACGGGTAGACCGACGCCCCGGGGATCACGGCGATCCGGTCGAGGTCCTGGTCGGTCGCGGCCACGACGGCGAGATCGAGGCAGATCACCAGCACGACCGGCGCTTCGCGCAGCGGGGCCGACATCTGCGTGGGCACCTCGGTGGCCGCGATGGTCTGCGCGTCGACGCCGCATGGGTGCAATGGGTTCCACGGCGATTCACCGTTGGCCAGCTGGGCCGCATAACGGCGGGCGCCGGGGCCCGACGAGATCGGCGAGCGCGTCGCGCGTCGCGGCATCGCGGATCACGATCACCCGCACGCCCTGGCGGTTGCCGCCGCTGGGGGCGAACCGCGCGTTGTCCAGGATCCGCTCGAGGACGTCGTCGGGGAGTGGGTCGCCGGTGAATTGCCGGACAGCGCCGGTGGTACGCATTGCGTCGTATAGCTCCATGCCCATCATCATGCTCGTGCTCGTGGGATCGTGAAGACATGGCGAAGACACATCTGAACTGTCCCTGCGGCGAGGCAATCACCGGCACCGACGAGGATGACCTGGTCGAGAAGACTCAGGTGCACCTTTCCGAGGCGCATCCCGGCCGCGAGTACGACAGGGACATGATCCTGTTCATGGCTTACTGACCGCCTCGGGGCAGGGTCACGGCACCACCGTCGAACCGATGGTGGGCATGAACTGGCACTGCTTGTCGGTGGTCGTGATCTGACCGAAGATCGTCGACATGATGCTGCCCGACCCGGTGTCGGCGATCACGGTCAGAGTCGTTGGGCCGTCGGGGTTGATGTCCGACTGCGGCTTGAGGGTGGCGCTGCCCGACTTGCCCGTGGTCAGGTTGACCCAGGTGACGTTGAGGGGCAGCTTCTGTACCGCGGCGGGGCCGGGGGTGCCGACCGCGGTGAAGACGTACGCCGTCTGGCCTGCGCCAGGGCCAGGCGCCGGGATCGTCGCCGGGCCTGCCACCGAAATCGCCGTCGCCAGAATGTTTCCGCCGTCCTTGGTGCACCCGTTGCTGATCGACGGATACATGAAGTCCTGCGTGACCGGGGCGTCGGGGCCGAAGGCCGGCGCGGGCGCAGGCGCGGGGACCGCGGCGCCGTCCGGTGCCGGGGCGGGTGCCGCGTCGGGCGCCGGGGCGGGTGCCGCGTCCGGCGGCCGGCACGGGTGCAGCTTCAGGTGCGGGTGCCGCTTCAGGTGCGGGTGCCGCCTCAGGCGCGGGTGCGGCCTCAGGCGCGGGCACTGGTGCGGCAGCGGCCATCGCGTCCGGCGCGGCTGCTGCGGGCCGCAGCGGGCGCCGCGTCCGGCACGGGGCCGACGGCGTGCGCCGGGTCGACGCCCAAGGGGAGATGAGCCTCCGCACCCGGTACCACGCCAACGGCGGGGACGTGTGCCACCTGAGGATCGGCGACGAACTGATTCACCGCCGCCGCAACGTTCTTCGAGTCGGTAGGCGCCGCGCTGTTGCCCGCGAACGCCGCGGCAGCGGCCATCAACATCGACGCGGCATTCGTCGGATCAGCTGGCCGCCTGTTGGATCGCGGGCCCGAGGCTCTGCATCGCAGGCAGCCCCGGCGCCTGCAGGCCGCTGATCGGCAATGGCAACGGTGGCGCAGGCTCGGCGTTGGCGATCGGAACGCCGCCCAGCGCCAGACTGGCCGACGCGCCGAGCGCGAGCAGCAGCGTCCTCATCGATGGCATGACTCTCCCCGTGGTTGTCAGCGGTTACTGCGGTCTAGAGCGGCAATGCTCAGGGCAGTGCCGAGGTCGGGAACATCAGCGGCGCCGCCAGTCCCGACAGCGCGCTCGTCGCTGGCGGTGCGGCGGGGGCCGTCGCAGCGGGCAGGGCGGGAGCGGCCGCTACGGCCGGAGCAGCGGGTACGGCCGGTACAGCCGGCACGGCCGCGGTACAGCCGGCACGGCCGCCGGTACAGCCGGCACGGCCGCCGGTGACTTCGGGAGCAGGTTGGCCAGCGGCGTGCCCGCGGGCATCAGAGACGCCAGGTCGCCTGGGAAGTTGACCTCCTTCGGCAGCGGCAGCGGGGAACCCGGCAGTTGCGGAAGCTGGACCTCCGCGGTGGGCACCAGGCCTGCGGCTGGAGCGGCCGCGGCAGGGGCGGCAGCTGCGGCCGGGACCGCGGCGGCCAGCGGTGTAGCGGGAGCGGTCAGCGGAGCGGCAGCGGCCACGGGAGCCGTAGCGGCCACGGGAGCGGCGGCGGTCACGGGAGCGGCAGCGGCCGCGGGAGCAGCGGGAGACGCAGGCACCTGCGGCAGGGTGACCGAGGCGGTGGCGGCGGGCGCCGGTGCGGCGGGGGCGGCGGCCGCGGGGGCGGCCTGTGCTCCCATGAATGCCGACGCGAGGCTCTGCAGCATCTGCGGCGCGTTGTTGAGGAACGGCATGCCCGGAACGTTGGGGATCGCCGGTGCGGGCGCAGGGTCGGCCGCCGCGGGAGCGCTGAGCGCCAGGGCGACGGAGACCGCGCCAGCGGCTGCGATCATGCTGGTGGTGACGAGTTTCCTGGCGAGTTGCATGGTTCTCCCGATCGATTGACTGCACGTCTGCAACCGAAGCTACGGAGTTACTGAAGTTACTCAAGTGACACGTGTGGCATTTATGGGACCGTTACTGACTCGACGGCCTACGGTGACCGACGGATAGAGTCGGGCTCATCGACGGCCAACCCGACCATCCCGCGGCGAGACCCGTTGCGACCCGCCTGATGGCGATCGCGCCGTGGCTCCTCGCGCTGAGCATCGCGGCGCGGTTCGCATGGACCTACCTGGTGCCCAACGGCGCGAACTTCGTCGACCTGCACGTGTACGTCGGGGGAGCGGCCACCATCGGCACCGGCGCGTCGCTCTACGACTACGTCTACGCCGAGCAGACCCCCGACTTCCCGCTTCCGTTCACCTATCCACCGTTTGCTGCGATCGTTTTCGCGCCGCTGCACATGGTGCCGTTCGGGCTGCTCGCCTTCGCCTGGCAGATCGGGATCATCGCCGCGCTGTACGGCGTGGTGTGGCTGAGCCTGCGCCTGCTCGGCCGCTCCGACTACCGCCTCGCCATGCTGTGGACCGCGATCGGCATCTGGACCGAACCGCTGCGCAGCACCTTCGACTACGGCCAGATCAACGTCATCCTGGTTCTCGCAGTGCTCTGCGCCGTGTACAGCAGCCGGTGGTGGCTGTCGGGACTGCTGGTCGGACTCGCCGCAGGCATCAAGCTCACGCCCGCGGTGTCTGGGCTGTACTTCCTCGGCGCGAGGCGATGGGGAGCCGTGGTGTTCTCGGCGGTGGTGTTCTTCGGCACCGTCGGGCTGTCACTGCTGGTACTCGGCGACCAGGCCAAGTACTACTTCACCGACCTGCTCGGCGACGCCAGCCGGATCGGGCCCATCGGCACGTCGTTCAATCAGTCGTGGCGGGGCGGCATCTCCCGAATCCTCGGCCACGACGCCGGATACGGGCCGCTGGTGCTCGCCGCGATCGCAGTCACCGCCGTGGTGGCGATCCTGGCCTGGCGTGCCGTCGGCCCGCAGGATCGCCTCGGAGCGATCGTCGTCGTACAGCTGTTCGGGTTGCTCCTCTCCCCGATCTCGTGGACGCACCACTGGGTGTGGTTGATCCCGTTGATGATCTGGCTCCTGCACGGCGCGCTGCGAGACCGACGCGGAGCCCGGTTCCTGTGCTGGGTCTGGATGGCGCTGACGCTGATCGGCGTGCCGTGGCTGCTGAGCTTCGCGCAGCCGACGATCTGGCGTGATCAGCCGTCCCTGGTACCTGGCCTGGGCCGGCCTGGTGTACGTCGTCGCGACCCTCGTGACGCTCGGTTGGATCGCCGCTACTGGCCGACGATCGAGTTGATGTCGCGCGCCATCGCCACGTCCTTGTCGGTGATGCCACCCTCGGAGTGGGTGACGAGCGCGAAAGTCACCGTCCGCCAACGAATGTCGATGTCGGGATGGTGATCCTTCTGCTCGGCGTGCTCGCCCACGCGCCGCACCGCGTCGATCCCCTCGAGGAACGCCGGAAACTTGATCGACCTGCGCAGCGCCCCGTCGGAGCGCTCCCAGCCGTCGAGATCGGGCAGTGCGGCGTCTACTTGTTCGTCCGTTAACACAGCCATCACTCGACCGTATACGGTCGCTGCGTGCCGAACCAGATCGTCGTCGCGGGTGCGCTGATCTCCGACGGACTCCTGCTGGTGGCTCAGCGTGAACGCCCGCCGGAGCTGGCCGGACTGTGGGAGCTGCCAGGCGGCAAGGTGGCGCCGGGGGAGAGCGAAGCCGACGCCCTGGCACGCGAACTCGACGAGGAACTCGGCGTCGAGGTCACCGTCGGCGACCGGCTCGGAGGCGACGTGCGCGCTGAGCGACACCATGACGCTGCGCGCCTTTCGCGTCACGCGCACGGGCGGCGGCGTGGCGCCCCACGACCATCGCGCGCTGCGCTGGGTCACCGCCGACGAACTCGACGGGCTGCCATGGGTTCCCGCCGACCGCGGCTGGCTCGCCGAACTCAAGCAAGCGCTCGTCGGTTAGCCGACCTTCCAGCCGTCGCGGAACTCTCCGTCGTCACGCGGTTGCCGTTGACGTCGATCTTGGTCGGCGGCTCACAGAGCACCGCTCCGACGTCGAACGCTCACCTGTCCGATCATGGGCTACGTCGGTTCATCTGGAGTGGTGTACTCGCGTTCGATCGGATCGGATCCCGGATCCCGCAACTGGTACAGATTTCGCTGATCGAGCTGTTCTTCGCGCTCCCGCTGGCCTTCTTCATCGCCAAGATCGTCGACATTCGCGGTGGCTTCGGAGTGCCGGGAACCGGTGGCTCGCTGGACGGCGTCTACTGGGCCGCACTGGCGGTCTCGCTGGTTTGCGGGTTCTTCTTCGTCAAGAGCCTGCTGCGACCGAGGCTGGTCACGTCGACGTGGACCTCGATGGTCTCGGCCGACATCCCGTTCGGCGGAGCTCCGGTGACCATATTTGGCGGCAATCGGGCGTGGCGCGTCGAGTACACGTACCTGACCGGCGACAACACGTTCTACTGGAAGGTCGCCAGCTACGTCGGTCTGATCGTCGTCGGACTGATGGCGGTGGCGCGGCTGCTCGCGTGGTACGTATTCCGTTTCGGGCGTGGGCAATTGGACGCCCAGACGCACCACAGTCCGATGTCTCGGCGACGGCTGTCGTGGGAGATCGCGTGGAAACCCGTGCTGATGCGGGCGTGCTCGTGAACCTCGAAACCGGCGGGGACGCACTGCTTCTGGCGGAATCGCTGTCCGTCCCCGACTTCGTCGGCGTGATGAAGAAGACCGTGAACGGCGAGGTGCACACGGCAGGGGCGGGTGATCGACGAGGTCACCGACGACCACGTCAAGTACTACGGAATCAACCTCGACGACTTTCCCGAGCCGTCGTACGACGGCCTGGTTCTGGTGCTGCTCTCGACGCCGTGAGGCCCGTCAGTACTTGAGCCGGTCGCCGACCACCCGCACACGCGACAGCTCGCGTGGGTGCCGCACGGCGTACAGCGGGTGCAGCAGCACGGGGTGTCGGCAATGCGGGCACGACTCCCGTGGCGTGTTGGCCGACGAGGTAGTCAGGTGGTGACATGCCGCACACCGAACGACGTAGAACGCGCCCATCCAGTTCAGCAGACCGAGGTAGATCGCCACGGTCGCGGCGGTAGCCAGCACGACGACGAGCGCGATGGTTCCGACCTCGTAAATCGTCATGACGCACACCTCCAACCATCGACGGACGTTTTCACGGTACGCCGATGTTCTGCGAGGTAGTCATGACTTTCTGCGTGCGCTTGAAGACCTTTTCGAGCTCCTTGCCGCGCAGGCCAGTAGCTCGGCCTTGCGTACCTTGTGAAGGACCACGGGACAGCGTTTGCACCGGGGCTTGCTGCGGCAGCACTTCTTCTTCGGTTTGATTCCGGCGAACTTGCTGGACTTCACAGTCTTCCGCCTTTCGTCGTTTTCGCGAATGGATACCCGCGCTGCGACAATCACGGACGTGGATTCTCGCCCGGATTTTCGCAACGTCGCCATCGTCGCTCACGTCGACCACGGCAAGACGACCCTGGTCGACGCCATGCTCCGGCAGTCCGGCGCCCTCACCCATCGCGGTGACGACTGCCATCGAGCGCCTGATGGACTCCGGTGACCTCGAGAAGGAAAAGGGCATCACCATCCTGGCGAAGAACACCGCCGTGCACCGTCACCACCCCGACGGCAGCATGACGGTGATCAACGTCATCGACACCCCGGGTCACGCCGACTTCGGCGGCGAGGTGGAACGCGGGCTGTCGATGGTCGACGGCGTGCTGCTGCTCGTCGACGCGTCCGAGGGCCCGCTGCCGCAGACCCGTTTCGTGCTGCGCAAGGCGCTGGCCGCGCACCTGCCGGTGATCCTGGTGGTCAACAAGACCGACCGGCCCGACGCCCGCATCGCCGAGGTCGTCTCGGACAGCCACGACCTGCTGCTCGACGTCGCATCGGATCTCGACGAGGAGGCGCAGAAGGCCGCCGAGGAGGCGCTCGGACTGCCGACGCTGTACGCGTCGGGCCGCGCGGGCATCGCCAGCACCACCGAGCCGGCCAACGGCGAGAACCCCGACGGCGAGAACCTCGACCCGCTGTTCGACGTGCTGCTCGAGCACATTCCGCCGCCGCAGGGCGATCCCGAGGCGCCGCTGCAGGCGCTGGTGACCAACCTCGACGCGTCGGCCTTCCTCGGCCGGCTGGCGCTGATCCGCATCTACAAGGGCCGGATCCGCAAGGGCCAGCAGGTCGCCTGGATGCGCGAGGTCGACGGCCATCCGGTCATCACCAACGCCAAGATCACCGAGCTGCTCGCCACCGAGGGCGTCGAGCGGCCGCCCACCGACGAGGCCGTCGCCGGCGACATCGTCGCCGTCGCCGGCATGCCCGAGATCATGATCGGCGACACCCTCGCCGACCCCGATCACGCGCACGCGCTGCCGCGCATCACCGTCGACGAGCCCGCCATCTCGGTGACCATCGGCACCAACACCTCGCCGCTGGCCGGCAAGGTGTCCGGGCACAAGCTGACCGCGCGCATGGTGAAGTCCCGCCTGGACAGCGAACTGGTCGGCAACGTGTCGATCAAGGTCGTCGACATCGACCGGCCGGATGCCTGGGAGGTGCAGGGCCGCGGTGAGCTGGCGCTGGCCGTCCTGGTCGAGCAGATGCGCCGCGAGGGCTTCGAGCTGACCGTCGGCAAGCCGCAGGTGGTCACCCGCACCATCGACGGCAAGCTGCACGAGCCGTTCGAGGCGATGACCATCGACTGCCCCGAGGAGTTCGTCGGCGCCGTCACCCAGCTGATGGCCGCCCGCAAGGGCCGCATGGAGGAGATGGCCAACCACGCCGCGGGGTGGGTGCGGATGGACTTCATCGTGCCCAGCCGTGGCCTGATCGGCTTCCGCACCGACTTCCTGACGCTGACCCGCGGCACCGGCATCGCCAACGCGGTGTTCGACGGCTACCGGCCGTGGGCGGGCGAGATCCGCGCCCGCCACACCGGGTCGCTGGTCTCCGACCGCACCGGGTCGGTCACGCCGTTCGCGATGATCCAGCTCTCCGACCGCGGCCAGTTCTTCGTCGAGCCCGGTGACGACACCTACGAGGGCCAGGTCGTCGGGATCAACCCGCGCGCCGAGGACCTCGACGTCAACGTGACGCGCGAGAAGAAGCTGACCAACATGCGGTCCTCGACCGCCGACGTCTTCGAGACGCTGGCCCGGCCGCTGGAACTCGACCTCGAACAGGCGATGGAGTTCTGCGCCGACGGACGAGTGCGTCGAGGTCACACCGGAGATCGTCCGGGTCCGCAAGGTCGAGCTGGATGCGACCACCCGCGCCCGCAGCCGTTCACGGGCCAAGGTCCGCGGTTGAACGCGCTCCCCGCCCGCGTAATCACCCGGCCGATACCCTGAAGGGCGTGCCGGCCAGCCGACTGCGCGTGATCACCGCGATCGCGTCGCGCTCTCGACGCTGCTGGTCACGGCGTGCACCGTCAGCCCGCCGCCTGCGCCGCAGAGCACCGAGACCTCGGAGAGCACGCCACCGCCGCCCGCCAAGGCGACGCAGATCATCGTGGCGATCGACTCGATCGGCCCCGGCTTCAACTCCCACCTGCTGTCCGACCAGTCGCCGGTGAACGCGGCGATCTCGTCGCTGGTGCTGCCCAGCTCGTTCCGCCCGGTCGCCGATCCGGCGTCGCCGACGGGTTCGCGGTGGGAACTCGACCCCACGTTGCTGGTGTCTGCAGACGTGACCAACGAGAACCCGTTCACCGTCACCTACAAGATCAGGCCCGAGGCGTCGTGGACCGACAACGCCCCGATCGCCGCCGACGACTACTGGTACCTGTGGCGGCAGATGGTCAGCCAGCCCGGCGTCGTCGACCCCGCGGGCTACGACCTGATCACCGGCGTGCAGTCGATCGAGGGTGGCAAGACGGCGGTGGTGACGTTCTCGCAGCCGTACCCCGCGTGGCGTGAGCTGTTCAACGACATCCTGCCCGCGCACATCGTCAAGGACGTGCCCGGTGGATTCGCCGCCGGTCTGGTGCGGACACTGCCCGTGACGGGCGGCCAGTTCCGGGTGGAGAGCATCGATCCGCAGCGCGACGAGATCCTGCTGGCGCGCAACGACCGCTACTGGGGTGTGCCCGCCAAGCCGGACCTCATTCTGTTCCGGCGCGGGGGAGCGCCCGCGGCGCTGGCCGATTCGATCCGCAACGGTGACACCCAGGTGGCCCAGGTGCACGGCGGTCAGGCCGCCTTCGCGCAGTTGAGCGCGATCCCCGACGTGCGCACGGCGCGCATCGTGACGCCGCGGGTGATGCAGCTGACGTTGCGTGCCCAGCAGCCCGCGCTGGCGGATTCCCAAGTGCGCAAGGCGATTCTGGGCCTGCTCGACGTCGACCTGCTGGCATCGGTCGGGGCGGGCAGCGACAACACCGTGACCCTGGCGCAGGCGCAGGTGCGCTCGCCGTCGGATCCCGGTTACGTTCCGACCGCGCCACCCGCCCTCACCAAGGAGGCAGCGCTGGGGCTGCTGGCTGCGACGGGCTACCAGGTGCAGCCCGTGGACTCGACGCCCGCCTCCGACGCCCGGGGTACCGCCTCCCGACAACAACCGCGGCCGCATCACCAAGGACGGCCAACCGCTCACGCTGGTGCTCGGCGTCGCGGCCAACGATCCGACGTCCGTCGCCGTGGCCAACACCGCGGCCGATCAACTGCGCAGCGTCGGCATCACGGCGTCGGTCCTCGCGCTGGATCCGCCGGTGCTCTACGGGGACGCGCTGGACACCAACCGGGTCGACGCGATCGTCGGCTGGCATCAGGCCGGCGGGGATCTCGCCACCGCGCTGGCGTCCCGGTACGGTTGCCCGGCGCTGGAGGCCACCGCGGTTTCGACGACGGGCACGCCGTCGCCCACGACGTCGTCGCCGCGGCGCCACGACGTCCGCGCCGTCTCCGCCACCCCCGACGACGGTCACCAGCCCGAGCCCCGCGCCGGAGTCCGGTCAGTTGGTCCAGGCGCCGAGCAACCTGACCGGCATCTGCGACCGCAGCATTCAGCCGAAGATCGACAACGCGCTCGACGGCAGCGAGGACATCGGCGAGGTGCTCAATGCCGTCGAGCCGCGGCTGTGGAACATGTCGACGGTGCTGCCGATCCTGCAGGACACCACGATCGTGGCCTCCGGGCCGAGCGTGCAGAACGTCAACCTGTCGGGTGCGGTGCCGGTCGGCATCGTCGGCGATGCGGGTAACTGGGTCAAGGCCGCGCAGTAGTCGGTGCAGCAATCGGCCCCCTCTTCTGGCTGAAGAGGGGGCCGATTGCTTGGCGGTTACTTCCTGTGGCGACCGCCGCCGCCCTTGCTGTTGGATCCGGACTTGCTTCCGTGGTCACCCGACTTCTTGGCGCCGCCGTCACCCTTGGCGTGCCTGCCGCCCTTGGTGTCGGAGCCACCCTTGGTGCCGGTGTCACTCTTGGTGCCGGTGTCGGAGCCGGACTTGGTGCCGGTGTCGGTGCCCGTCTTGGTGCCGGTGTCGCCCTTGGTGGTGGTGACACCCGTGGACGACGTCGCCGAGGATGTGCTCGAGTCCGTGGCGTCGGTCGAGGACGTCGAGGACTTGGTGGTCGCGTCCGTCGCGGACGTGCCCGTTGCGGTGGAATCCTTGGCTGCCGCGGTCGTGTCGGTCGCGTCCTTGGGCGCCGCCGCCTCGATGGCCTTGGTGGCCGGAGCGGTCGCCAACGCCGCCGTGGCGGCCGCGGCTGGCAGCGCCGCCACCGAAGCAGTGGCCGGCGACTTCGCAGCCAAGGCCGCCGCAGCCGTCGTCGCCTGGGGGTCCAAGGCCGCCGCGATGGTGTCGCGCAGGCTCAACAGTCCGCTGATGAGGCCATCGGTGATACCAGGAATGGACCCCGGACCACTGATGAGCCCCCCCAGCGGAGTTCCCAAACCTGGGAGAGTTCCGAACCCGTTGAGGGTGGCGCCGGTCAGGACGGCCGGCGCATTGACCAGCGCAGTGACGACGCCCTCCAGGTTGCCCGCACGCACGGCGTCTACGACGGCTTGCCCAATGGCTGCGTTCGCGTTTATGTCGGATAGCAGTGGAGAGGCGACCGCAAGCAGACCAGACAGCACCACCTTCGGGACCGCGGCAACGGCGTTCGCGAAGTTCTGCGTCGTGTTTACCACGGCTTGCCAGGCGTCGGCCCCGGTGAACCCGGCGTCAATCAGGCCCAGCACCAATGGAAGCACGGGTCCGGTCAACGCCGTCACTGCACCAGTGACGTTGCCGGCCCCGAGTTGGGTCGCGGCGGCTTGGACGGCGGCGGGTAGCGCCTGCAGTGCAGTCGTAACGGCTGTAGATGCAGCTCCGGCTGCATTACCGAGAATGGCCGCATTGGCGCTCTGGTTGGCGATGATCTGCTGGAGGATTGGAGCCGGATCGGCGGCCAACTGCTGCCCAAGTTGCCCCAGATTGGCGATGGCGGTCTGGACGACTTGCGCCCACTGCTCGACGGGGTTCGCCACCGGGGCCGCCAGCGCGGCGAGTTCGACGGCAGCCGATTGCACCGACGGGAGGTGTATGTCGTGGGGCATCGACGGTGCGAGCGGGCAAACAGCGATGACGCTGGCCCCCACCAGTGCGATGCCGGCGTTGAGGCGGGGGCGAGAAGCAACTTGCATTTCGTTCCTTAACAAGATCGTGACATTGACGCCGGAAATTTACCCGCAAGTAAGGAAAGATGGAAGGTATTTGGGCAGAAGTGATTTCGCTCACTTCACCTGCGTCTTTTCAAGAAGTTCACAGGAACATGTCGTCAAAATAGCTGAACCGACGCCGTTTTTCGAATTTCCATTCAGAATGGCAAACAGTCGACAACGGACGTCAGTAAACGGTTGTTCCGCAACTGGCAGAGGCGGTCAACTTACCGGTCAGTAGCTAAAATTGACGGGACCGCAGCGTAGTTACTGCAGCACGGTTGCCGGAACCGGCCCGGCGGCGTGCGTGCCGAGGTTTGAATCGGTGGATCATCGGCGGCGTCCACAGGGTCGGCAATCCGGCGCGTGGCCCCTCGACCGATCGGGCTTCTTTGCTTGGGCAGGGCCACGACCTCATCACTGGCATGTAGTCGACCGCAGCCTTCAGCCGAAGATCGACAAACGCGCTCGATGGCAGTGAGGACATCGGCGAGGTGCTCAATGCCGTCGAGCCGCGGGCTGTGGAACATGTCGACCTGTCGGGTGCGGTGCCGGTGGGCATCGTCGGGGATGCGGGTAACTGGGTCAAGGGCCCGCAGTAGTCGCAGCAATCGGCCCCCTCTTCTGGCTGAAGAGGGGGCCGACTGGTTACTGCGCTGGAACTCTCTACTTAGCGGCGTGCTTCGGGGCTCCTGAGTGGTGATGCGAGCCCTTGCCGTCGGCTCCGGACTTGCTCCCGGTGTCACCCGACTTCTTGGCGCCACCGTCACCCTTGGCGTGCCTGCCGCCCTTGGTGTCCGAGCCGGACTTGGTGCCGGTGTCGGTGCCCGTCTTGGTGCCGGTGTCGGTGCCCGACTTGGTGCCGGTGTCGCCCTGGTGGTGGTGTCACCCGTGGACGACGCCGCCGAGGATGTGCTCGAGTCCGTGGCGTCGGTCGAGGACGTCGAGGACTTGGTGTCCGTCGCGGACGTGGTGTCCGTCGCGGACGTGCCCGTTGCGGTGGAATCCTTGGCTGCCGCGGTCGTGTCGGTCGCGTCCTTGGCGCCGCCGCCTCGATGGCCTTGGTGGCCGGAGCGGTCGCCAACGCCGCCGTGGCGGCCGCGGCCGGCAGCGCCGCCACCGAAGCAGTGGTCGGCGCTTTGCTGTGACCGCAGCAGGGGTCGCGGCCGTGTCGGTCAGCGTGGACAGCGGGGCAACCTGTACTGCCTTCTTGCCGTCCCAGTGATCGCCGAGCAGCACCCCGACGGTCTGCGAGATGCTCTCCAAAGCCCCAAGCGGGCCGACCGCGTGGCTTGGAATGGGGAGGGCGATGCCGTTGAGCGAGACGCCAAGGCCAATGCTGTTCAGGATCGAGCCGCCGGGAGTGGTTATCGGGGTAATGGTGCCGTTTTGGGTGTAAGTGCCTTGCGACACGCTGCCGACGGAGAGTAGCCCGCCGAAGGCGACGTCGAGCGAAGTGATCGTGGTGCTCGCCGGTAAAATACCCGCTTGGGCTATTAGCGGCACCAGCGCATCGAGGTTGAGGTCGGCGCCGTTGAAGAAGGCGCCGACGGCGTTGACCGGCGCGCTCAACAGGGCTGACAACGCCGCCGCCGGGTCACTGGCTTGGATCGCGGCCCCAACGGCCAGAACGCTGTTGAACAGTGCCACCGCGGGGCTGATGACGGGGCCCACCGCGCCCATGAAGAGGCCGCTCAGTGGCGACGCCAAGACGTTCAGGACCTGGGTAGCCACGGCAGGAGGGATACTGGGCGGTAACATCGTGGGAAGCAAGCTGAGCAAGGCGCCATGGAGGGCATCGACGCTATGGGCCTGTGCCGCCGTGTTCGTGGCGGCGCTCGCGCCTACCCCCGTGAGACCAGTCGCCACGGTAGACGCGTTGGTGGCGATCTGCGTTAACACGGTGCCGATGCTCGACGGGTCGTTGAGCACTTCCCTGAGGAAGCCGACCTGGTTGACGATCGCCTGCTGCAGCCCCACGCCCGGGGCCAGCATGAAGTTATTGGCGAGCGTCGAGGCGTTGGTTTGACGCGGTGCTCAAAGCGGTGTTGAACGCGGTCTGCAAGTCCGTAAGGGGATCCCAACCTGCCGTGAGCCGCACCGCGCTGGCCTGCAACTCGTGTTGCAGGTGGGGCAGTACCGGGTTGACTCCCGGCGCGACGGCGATCAGGCCGGCGACAGCAACGCCGGCGGTGCCGGCGGTGATCCAGCGTTGGGTGGCTACTTCTTTCGCACCAGCAGTTATGCGGGGCCGAGCGGCAAGCTGCATTTCGTTCCTTAGCAAGATTGTGACCTGGACGTCGGAAATTTACCCGCAAGTAAGAAACGTTGAAGTCATTTTGGAAGAAATGATTTCACCAATGTCACTTGCATTCATTTCAAGAATTTCACAGGAATTTCCCATCAAAATAGCTGCACTAACATCGTTTATCCAATTTCATTCAGAATGGCAAACAATCGACATCGAACGTCAGTAAGCGGTCGTCGGCAACTGGCAGGGACGGTCAACTTACCGGTCAGTAGCTAGAAATGGCGTGGCGGCAGCGCAGCTACTGCCGCACGGTTGCCGGCGCCAACCCGGTGGCGTGCCTGCCGAGGTTTGAATCAAGTGGGTCATCGGCGGCGTCCACGGGTCGGCAATCCGGCGCGCATCCCCTCGACCGATCAGGTTTGTTTGCTTAAGTAACGACATCTCATCGCTCGGCTCGATGCTGCTCGTGGAGCGACCGGATGCCGTGCGCGGCGAAGGCGGCGACCAGGAACACGACTCGCAGCCAGTAGGGCGATCGGGCGAGCTCCCAGACGCACCTCCCAGCGAACGCCGGCGCCCGCTGCGGGGCCTGCATCACGCACCCACGGGCTCCGCCATCGCCGATCCCACTGCCGCCCGGCGCGAGCCAAGTTTCATATCCGCAGTGGCAGGCTGTCCAGGGACGTGGGTGTGGGCTCCGCGAACTTCAGCTCTGACCGGAGGGCTGCTGCTGGCGCGCCAATGCTTTCAGGAGCTCGGCCGTCGTGACCGCCACCTCCAGTTCCCTGGCTTTGGTGAGGTCATCGGGCGCCGACGGTGCTTGCCATTGCGCCACCGCCGTAATGTCGCCGTTGAGGAACAGCTTTCGGCACTGGCCTCGCTGAATCTTGCCACTCGAGGTCGTCGGAATCGACGAATGCTCCACCAAGACCACCGAGTGCGCCTGGATTCCATAGCGCTCGGCAATCGCAATCCGGATCGTCTCTATGACGTCGGTGAGTTCGACCGCACCGTCTCGATGGCGGTGCACCTCCTGCACCACAACGAGCTGTTCGAGTGCACCCAGCCCCGGCGTAATCGCAAAGACCGCACCACGGCCCGACACGAGCACCGGATCGCAGTCCTGCACCGTCAGCTCAATGTCGTTGGGGTAGAAGTTGGCGCCGCGGATGATGACGAGGTCCTTGCAGCGTCCCGTGATGAACAGCTCGCCCGAGCGTAGGAAACCCAGATCACCGGTACGCAGGAACGGGCCCTCCGACGTCTCCGACAGAAACGCCGAGAATGTCTGCTCGGTGTCGTCCGGCCTTTCCCAGTAACCCCGTCCAACGCTGGGCCCCGCGATCCAGATCTCACCAACCTCGTCCGCCTTGCACGGGCGGCGCGTCGCTGGATCGACGATGACCAACTGTTGACCGCCTCGGGCCTGACCGCAACTGATCAACGCCACGGCGGATTGATGCTCCGGCTCGGCGTCGACAACGCGGTCCTCGCTTAGGGCAGCGCGATCTATGTGGTGAACCACCGGAAGCGCGGAGTCCGATCCACCGGATACCAGCAGGGTGGCTTCGGCCAGTCCGTAGACTGGGAGAAACGCCTCCGGCCGGAAACCAGCCGGGGCGAAGGCGTCGGCAAACCTCTGCAAAGTCGCGGCACGCACCGGCTCCGCACCATTCATGGCGGTGGTCAGGCTCGACAGATCGAGTGCCGCACGCTCCTCCGCGCTGCTGTGTTCGACGCACAGGTCGTAGGCGAAGTTCGGCGCGGCGGTGAAGGTGGCGCGATGTCGGGAGATGGCTTCCAGCCATCTCATTGGACGCGTGATGAAGGCCGTCGGCGACATGAGATGGGTGGTGCTCCCGATGTTGAGCATCGAGAGGATAGCGCCGATGAGACCCATGTCGTGATGAGACGGCAGCCAGAACACACCGGTAGCGGTGTCGTCACCGTGCCAGACCTGACGGACGAACTCCACGTTGTGGAGAAGGTTGCGGTGTGTCAGCACGACGCCCTTTGGCGACGTGGTCGAGCCAGAGGTGTACTGCACCATGGCGGTTGTGTTGGGGTCGACGTCTGGCGCCACCCAGCTCTCGGCGTCGCCAACCTCATCCGTTAGGCCCCACTGCAGGTGGCGTCCCTCGCCTAGGGCGTCTACCGCGGCTCTGATTTTCGCTTGCGTCTCCGCTGTGGCCAGCGCGAAGCGGGCCTGCGCATTGGGGACGACCGACGAGAGGCGCGGAGCCAGCCGCTCGTGCACCGGCACAGCGACAGCGCCCGCGTAGATACAGCCGAAGAAACCCGCGACATGGTCCAGACCCGGGCGACATAGAACCAGGACACGCTCGCCGGCAGCGCCCTGTTGTTGCAGGTTGGACGCAATTGCTCGCGCCTTGATGTCCAGCTCGTGATACGTCAGCTGGGTTCTTTGTTCGTCATCGCCGTTGTACGAGAAGCTAAACGCAACCTTGTCTCGATAATCCGCGGCTCGCTGCCGCAGAAGGTCCAGCAGGGTGGCTCCGGTGGGCGTTGTGTCCTGTGGCAATCCGTTACCTAAATCCGTCGTGTTGATCGTTCGGGCAGCTTAGGTCAGCCTCCAGTTAGGAACGGATGCGCCCTTGCATTCTTGGACTTCTTCTCGAAACACCCTTTTGCGACCTTTCGGCCGTGAGCGACGGTACCTGAGAAACCTGTGCCGATATCCTTGCGCGATCTTGACGAACTCGCCCGAGCCGGTGGATATGCAAACCGGGCCTTACCAGCGTAAATGGCTCGGCGGTGACGCGGGCAATTGGGTCAAGACCCCGCAATAGTTTGGTGCAGCAATCGGCCCCCTCGTCTGGCTGAAGAGGGGGCCAACTGGTTACGGCGCTGGAACCCTTTACTTGGCGGCGTGCTTCGGGGCTCCTGAGTGGTTGTGCGAGCCCTTGCCGTCGGCTCCGGACTTGCTCCCGGTGTCACCCGACTTCTTGCCCGCGTCACCCTTGGCGTGCTTGCCGCCCTTGGTGTCGGACCCGCCCTTGGTGTCGCCACCGCTCTTGGTGCCCGTGTCGGAGCCGGACTTGGTGCCCGTGTCAGTGCCCGACTTGGTACCGGTGTCGCCCTTGGTGGTGGTGTCACCCGTGGACGACGTCGCCGAGGATGCGATCGAGCCCGTCGCGTCGGTCGAGGACTTGGTGGTCCCGTCCTTCGCGGCCGGAGTCGTCGAACCCGTCGCCGACTGCGAGGCGTCGGCAGCTCCGCTCGCGGCACTCTTGGTCGGGTCGGTCGCACCGGCGGCCGTCGACTTGGTGTCGCTTGCGGTGGCGGTGGTGGCCGTCGGATCAGCCTTTGGCGCCGCCAGCGCGATCGTCTTCGCCGTGACCGCGGGGATCGACGCTGCGTTGGCGAGGGTGGCAACGGCCGCACCCGGTGCCGACAACGTCGCAGCGATCATGTTGCGGATGCTGAGCGCGATGCTGACGAGTCCCACGTTCGGGTCGGTCACGTTGCTCAACACCGCCGTGGTGATCTGTGCCATCCCGTTGATCACCGCGTTGAAGACGTTCTCCGGGTTTCCGCTGGTCACGGCGCTGATCAGGCCTTCAGTGGCGGGTCCGACACCCTCAATCAGGTTGGACAGCACCTGGACCGGGGCGAGTACAACGTTACTCAGGATGTTGGCTGACTGATCGACGAGGTTGAGCACGTTCTGGACCGGGTTGGCGAGGATCGTCGGAAGCTGCTGAATCAGAATCAGGTTGGACAAATTCTCGCCGCCGAGCACAGTCAGAATCACGCCGGCAAGTGTGTTCAGGCCATTGGTGATCTGACCCTGTCCAATTTGCCCCAGTCCCATCGAAATCTGCTGCGGAACGTCGTTGACGAGCGCCGTCACCACATTGGAGAGGAATTGCTGTCCAATTCCTGCCAACTGGGTGGTATTGGACAACTCGTTGGTGATGATGTTCGACAGGATGGGCGCCGGGTTGGCCGCGACCTCGCCGGCCAGGGTCCCGATGTTCTGGAGCTGCGTCTGCAGGACCTGGCCGAGTACCGCCAGTGGGTTCACCAGTGCAGCAAGCTGAACCGATGAGTGGATTGGCAGGGCGGGCACGTGGATGTCCGGCCGGACCGCGGGGTTGAGGGCGATGGTGGCGGCCACTACCGCGCTGGCTCCGACCAGTGCGATAGGGGCGTTCACTCGGGGGCGAGTTGTAACTTGCATTTCATTCCTTAACACAGTTGTGATGTGAACGGCAGGAAATTTACTCGCAAGTAAGGTTGGAGGGAAAGCGTTTTGAGGGAATTGCCAGGAATACCAAGATTTGCATTCATTACAAGAAGTCCACAGGAACTTGCCGCGAAAAAAGCTGCACTAACGTTACGTATTCCTACTGCGCCAGAAATGGCAAACAAATGACTTCGAAGGTCAGTGAACACTCGTTCCGAAAGTGACGGGGACGGTCATCTTACTTATCAGTAGCTAGAAACGTCAGCGGAGCAGCGTCGCTGCCGCGAGATGTTTGCCAGAATCGCCCCGTAGGCGCGTGCGTCGCGATTCAAGAATCGGTAGCTGGGAAACCGGGGCCGACAGGGCGGGCAACCGCGACGTTCGCGGCGCCGCCTGATCACGTTCCTTTGCTTAAGTAAGGGTTTTTCGTCGCTCCGGCAGGCGCTGCTCCCGGAGCAACCGGAGTCCGTGCGCGGCGAAGGCGGCGATCAGGAACACGATCAGCAGCCAGTAGGGCGGCCTTGCGAGCTCCCAGACGAACAGCGCAGCGAACGCCGGCGCCCGCTGGGTGATCGCCAGCACGCCGGCCGCGCATGTCAGCGAAACGGCTGCCACCTTCACGTCGGTTCCGGCGAAGTGGTTCAGGGCGAGGGCGGCCACCGAGCCGGCAGCCGCACCGGTCGCCATCGCTGGCGTGATCATCCCGCCGACCGCGCCGGCGCGCAGGAACATCGCGGTCAGAAGCGGCTTCAAGACGAGGATGATCACCGCTCCGCCCAACGTCAGGCTGGCGTTGAGGCTGACGGTCAGAACGCTGCGGCCGTTGCCCGGCAGCTCCGGCCACCAGATCGAGCAGATCCCGGTCGCCAACCCCGCGAATGCGATGGCGGGGATCAGCGTCCACGACCGGATCTGCGGCTTCGGCCGGGCCAATGTCATCACCTTTTCGAACGCGAGGCCGACGGCCAGGGCCAACGGCGCGATCGCGAGAGCCAACAGGACGAACAGGTAGGACAGCTGCGAATTCGGCCACACCAACAGGTGCTCGAAGTGGGTGATCGGCGAGGCCACCGCGACGGCGAGGCTCGATGTGATCAACGCCGTGCCAACGGCACGGGGATGCGCGGTGCCCAGCATGATTCGCGCAGAGAAGAACGCGCCACCCAGCGGCACGCTGTAGACGGCACCCAATCCGGCTCCGGCGGCGCACGCCAGCAGGATCTCGCGGTCGCGGGCAGTGAGCGACAGCCGCGTCGTACCGAGATCACCGAGGGCCGCCGCGAGCTGACGGGGTGCACCTTCGCGTCCCAGCGACGCGCCGGAACCAACGAGCAGCACCTGCAGTCCGGCGTCGATCGACATGCGCAGCCGGGGGATCGGTCGGTGCTCGGCGATCGTCGCCGACAGCTCGGGCATATCCGCCCGCCGCCGCAGCAGCCACCATCCGAAGCCCGCCAGTGCACCGCCGATCATCGGGCCGACCGCGCGCCGCACCGGGCCGCTGCCGCCGACGCCGGTGAGCAGCGTGCCGAACGTGTAGTGATAGGTGAGGTGTTCGATCACGTGCAACAGATAGGTGGTCGCGGCGCCCGCGACCCCGGCGAGCAATCCGACCACCAGAACGGCGCACGCGTACTCCACCGTGCGGCGCGCCACGCGCTGAATCTATCTTGTGCTGATGGAAGTTCCACGGTTTCTCTTCGTGCACGCTCACCCGGACGACGAATCACTGGGCACCGGTGCCACGATCGCGCACTACGTCGCGCGCGGTGCGCAGGTCCGCGTCGTGACGTGCACGCTCGGCGAGGAGGGTGAGGTGGTCGGGGAGCGCTGGGCCGGGCTCGCCGCCGACCGCGCCGACCAGCTGGGTGGCTACCGCATCGGCGAATTAACTGCGGCGCTACGCGAATTGGGCCTCGCCGAGCCGACATTCCTTGGCGGTGCGGGCCGCTGGCGTGACTCCGGCATGGCGTCCGCACGGCCTCTTGCGTCGCGGCGGTTCGTCGAGGCCGATCCTCAGGAGGCGGTCGGCGCGCTCGTCGCGATCATCCGGGACTTGCGCCCGCACGTGGTGGTCAGTTACGACCCAAACGGGGGCTACGGCCACCCCGACCACATCCAGGCCCACGAGGTGACCACCGCCGCAGTCGCCGCCGCGCACGGCCCCGACTACCCGGGCGATCCGTGGCAGGTGCCGAAGTTCTACTGGACCGTCACGGCCCGCAGCGCGTTGGCAGCCGGCATCGACGAGCTTGCCGAGATCGACCTCCCACCGGACTGGGTCCTGGTGCCTGCCACGGAGTTACCGTTCGGGTTCACCGACGAGCAGATCGACGCCGTGGTTGACGCGCCCGACAGCCGGGCCGCCAAGGTCGCTGCGCTGCGGGCGCACGCGACGCAGCTCAGCGTGGACCCTGGCGGGCGAGCCTGCGCGTTGTCCAACAATGTTGCACTGCCCATCGTCGCGTGCGAGCACTACGTCCTTGCCGTAGGAGTGGCCGGCGAACGCGACGGTCGCGGCTGGGAGACCGACCTGCTGGCCGGGCTCAATGTCGGATAGCACGATCGGGGACGCGGTAAGCTCCCGTGGACGAGCGGCGTGATGCGCGATGAAGGGATGGCGATGGACCCGGACCTGGATCCCAACCTGCAGCACCAGCAGGATCGCTTGGACAACTTCCAGTGGGTGGTCGGCTCGCTCGTTGCGCTCTTCGACAGCATGCCGACCTGACCCCGTTCACTCCAGATTGGATGCGCCCCGTCGTCCTGGCGGTCCTTGCCTTTGACGGCGTGCTGTCCGCAGTGGCGGGTGCACTACTACTCCCGCTCTATCTCGGCCCGATTCCCTTCCCGATCAGCGCTCTCTTCAGCGGTCTGGTGAACGCTGCCTTGGTGTGGGCGGCGCTGCAGTGGACCTCCGCGCCGCGGATCGCTGCGGCACCGCTGTGGACGTGGCTGCTCACCGTCGCCGGGCTGACGCTTGGCGGGCCCGGCGGCGACATCGTGTTCGGCGGCGCCGGGGTCATGCAGTTCGCGCCGCTGATCTTCATCGCCTTGGGTGCGGCGCCACCGGCGATCGTGCTGTGGCGCCACCTCCACCCGCCGACCTAGCCCATCTTCGCCGAGCCCTTCTTCGGGGTGTCCTTCTTCGCCCCGTCGCTGCCGGTGCCGCCCTTCCCGGCGTCAGAGTCCTTGGCGCCGGCCTTCGCGTCAGCACCCGCGCCGGATTCGGCTGGCTTCTCCGCAGGCTTGTCGGCGGGCTTGTCGGCCAGCTTGTCGGGCTTCTGACCCGACGGTTGACCGTCCTTCGATGCCTCCGCGGCCTTGGGGTCCGCGGCGCTGGTGGTGCCACCGCGCACCTCGCCCTGCGCCGCGACGCCGCCCGACGACGAGGTCGTAGTCGTCGACGCGGGCTACCGGCTCGGTTTCCGGCTTCGTCGTGACGGGCTCCTGCACGGCCGCTGGTTCACCCTTGACCGTCTCCGTGGAAGCCGGGTCGGCGGGCATGGGTGCCTTCTCCGCGACCGGCGCCTCCTTCGAGGTGGCCTCGACGGATGCGGCGACGGTGGTGTCGGGCTTGCCGGCCGCGGCGGATTCGGTGACTGGCTCCCCCGCGGGCTCGGCCGCGACCAGCGCAGTCTTCAGGGTCGTGGCCTGTGTCGCCGCGAGAGGTAGTGGTGGTAGTGGTGGCAGGAAGCTCAGCGCCCAATTGATCTGGGCGTTGACGAACCCGATGCCCGCGTTGATCGAATCGTTGATCACGTTGGACACGGCCTGGATGAACCCAATGTTGCCGCCGATCACGTAGGCCGTGTTGTAGACGGCGCTGGTGACGATGGGCTGGATCAGGTTGTAGTAGAAGATGCCAATCTGCGGTGCGAAGATGCCCGCCACGGGAATCCAACCGACGGCGTACTGGGCGAGGTCCACGCCGTAGTTCACGTACGGGAGCACCACGTTGTACCCGTTGATGATCGCGTCGGCGACGCCGGGGAACGCCACCAGTGCGCCTGCGGGCCGCGGCGGCCGCCACCTTGGGGGACGCCGCAACTGCCGCGGTGGGTGCCGCGGCCCGCTGCCCTGGAGCCACGACGAACGCCGCAGGCAGCGCGACCGGTGCGGGGACGGGCCTCGTCGATGCGGTAAGCGCGATGCGAGTGTCGTGGACCACCGCCGGGGACGATGCGGGTGGCGCGATCGACGTCGGCACCGCGATCATTCCTGCTGCCAGGGCCGCTACCCCTGCAGTGAGGTACGGACGGGCGGAAACGGTCATCTAGGGCTCCCTCTTCGCGGCGCGTGCTGTCTCGGCGCAGACGACGCAGAACTTACGCCCGTGTAAGGCGACTCGATCGGACGTCGGCTCCACCCGTGTCGTCACGCTGGGACTACTGTGACGCCTATGCCAGGCGCAGTTGTTTCAGATAGTGAGACGCGCGGATGATTCTCAATGACGCCGGGGTTACAGGGGAGTGGCTCTGAACCCGCAGCGCGGCTCCGATCTGCCCAGCCCCGTGGTCCCGCCGAAGCCAGGTGTGCCGGTCCTGCCGCGTTGCGTCGGGTGTTGCGGCGCGCCCGTGACGGGGTGTCGCTCAACGTGGATGAAGCCGCGATCGCATGACCGCGCGCGGCGACGACCTGGCCGATCTGTGCGCCAGTGCCGCGCGGGTCCGCGACGCCGGGCCTGGAGGCGGCGGGCCGCCGGGGGGCGGCGGGCCGGCTGCCGGTCAGCTATTCGCGCAAGGTGTTCATCCCGGTGACGCATCTGTGCCGCGACACCTGCCATTACTGCACCTTCGTGACGGTGCCCGGCAAGCTGCGCGCCGCAGGGCATGGGCATGTTCATGGAGCCCGACGAGATCCTCGACGTCGCGCGGCGCGGCGCCGAGTTGGGTTGCAAGGAAGCGCTTTTCACGCTCGGTGACCGGCCGGAGGCGCGCTGGGACGAGGCCCGGCAGTGGCTCGACGAGCGTGGGTACGACTCGACCCTGGACTACGTGCGGGCGATGGCGATCCGGGTGCTCGAGGAGACCGGGCTGCTGCCGCACCTGAACCCCGGTGTGATGAGTTGGTCGGAGCTGTCGCGGCTCAAGCCGGTCGCGCCGTCGATGGGCATGATGCTGGAGACCACGTCGCGGCGGCTGTTCGAGACCAAGGGACTGGCGCACTACGGCAGCCCCGACAAGGATCCGACGGTCCGGCTGCGCACGCTCGACGACGCCGGGCGGCTGTCGATCCCGTTCACCACCGGGCTGCTGGTCGGCATCGGCGAGACGTTGACCGAGCGGGCCGAGACCATGCACGCGATTCGGCGTTCGCACAAGGCGTTCGGGCACGTTCAGGAAGTCATCGTGCAGAACTTCCGGGCCAAGGAGCACACCGCGATGGCCGGGGTGCCCGATACGGGCATCGACGACTTCGTGGCGACCATCGCGGTCACCCGGTTGGTGATGGGACCCAAGATGCGGATCCAGGCGCCGCCGAATCTGGTGTCGCGCGCAGAGTGCCTGGCCTTGATCGGCGCCGGCGTCGACGACTGGGGTGGCGTCTCGCCGCTGACTCCGGACCACGTCAACCCGGAGCGGCCATGGCCGGCGCTGGACGAGTTGGCCGTCGTCACCGCCGAGGCCGGCTACGACCTGGTGCAACGGTTGACCGCTCAGCCGCAGTACGTGCAGGCCGGGGCGGCGTGGATCGATCCGCGGGTGCGCGGTCACGTCACGGCCCTTGCCGACCCGGAAACCGGTCTGGCCCTTGACGTCAACCCCGTCGGGCGATGCCGTGGCAGGAGCCCGACGAGGCCACCGAGTCGTTGGGTCGCACCGATCTGCACACCGCGATCGACTCCGAAGGCAGGCTGACCGAGACCCGCAGCGACCTCGGTAGTGCGTTCGGCGATTGGGAATCGATCCGCGAGAAGGTGCACGAGCTGGCCGCCCGCGCGCCTGAGCGCATCGACACCGACGTGCTCGCCGCGCTGCGCTCGGCCGAACGCGACCCGGCGGCCTGCAGCGACGACGAGTACCTGGCGCTGGCCACCGCTGACGGACCCGCCCTGGAAGCCGTTACGGCACTGGCCGATTCGCTGCGCCGCGACGTCGTGGGTGACGAGGTGACCTTCGTGGTCAACCGCAACATCAACTTCACCAACATCTGCTACACCGGCTGCCGGTTCTGCGCGTTCGCGCAACGCAAGGGCGACGCCGATGCGTACTCGTTGTCGACGGCGGAGGTCGCCGACCGGGCCTGGGAGGCCCACGTCGCCGGCGCCACCGAGGTCTGCATGCAGGGCGGCATCGACCCCGAGCTTCCGGTCACCGGCTACGCCGACCTGGTGCGCGCGGTCAAGGCGCGGGTGCCGTCGATGCACGTGCACGCGTTCAGCCCGATGGAGATCTCCAATGGGGTGACGCGCAGCGGCATCTCGATCCGCGAGTGGCTGATCAGCCTGCGCGAGGCGGGTCTTGGCTCGATTCCCGGCACCGCTGCCGAGATCCTCGACGACGAAGTCCGCTGGGTGCTGACCAAGGGCAAGTTGCCGACGTCGGAGTGGATCGAGGTCGTCACCACCGCACACGAAGTGGGCCTGCGGTCGAGTTCGACCATGATGTACGGCCACGTCGACACGCCCAAGCACTGGGTCGGCCACCTCAACGTGCTGCGCGACATTCAGGACCGCACGGGTGGTTTCACCGAGTTCGTTCCGCTCCCGTTCGTGCACCAGTCCTCGCCGCTGTATCTGGCAGGCGGTGCACGTCCCGGCCCGACCCATCGCGACAACCGCGCCGTCCACGCGCTGGCCCGGATCATGTTGCACGGCAGGATCGACCACATCCAGACCAGCTGGGTCAAACTCGGCGTCGAGCGCACCCAGGTGATGCTCAACGGCGGCGCCAACGATCTCGGCGGCACCCTGATGGAGGAGACCATCTCGCGGATGGCGGGTTCGGAGAACGGGTCGGCCAAGACCGCGGCCGAACTCGTCGCGATCGCCGAGGGCATCGGCCGCCCGGCCCGTCAGCGCACCACGACGTACGCGCCACTGGCAGCTTGATCGCTTCCCGAGCGCCCCGGCGATGTCCTTGGAAGCGCCAAATCCTCGCGCGACGGTGAACCAACTGAGAGGCTCGGCACGTGAACAAGGCGACCGTCGCGGTCGTTCGCCCGCCGAGCCTAGGAGCACGTCTTGACCACGATCATGGGGCTGCCCGCCCACGCCCTGCTGGTCCACGCCATCGTCGTGTTGGCGCCGCTGACTGCGCTGCTGGAGATCCTCTGCGGGTTCTGGCCTGCCGCCCGCCGTCGACTGGTGTGGTTGGTGCTCGCACTCGCCGCCGTGACGTTGGTGCTCACGCCGATCACCACCGAGCGCGGGCGAGTGGTTGAAGGATCAGCAGGCCAGCGTGAGCCCGATCCTGCAGGAACACGCCGAGCGCGGTGACTGGATGATCTACTTCTCCGTTGCCTTGCTGGTCGTCGCGGTGGCGCTGGCGGTGCTGCACTGGCTCGAGGGCCGGTCGGACAAGCCGCGGATGGCGGCGACCGTCGTGGTCGCCGTCGTCGCCCTCGTCGTCGGCGTCTCCTCGATCGTGACGGTGGTGCGAATCGGGGACTCCGGCGCCCACGCGGTGTGGGGCGGCGGCTGAGCCGTTCGCGCGTGCTACTCAAGGGTGTGACCTCACCCCAGACGCACACCACCGATGGACGACCGCGGGCTCGCGGGATCGGGATCCCACTGCCCGGCGAGCCGGGACCGCTCAACGCGATCACCGACGTCCCAGGCGTCGAGGTCGGGACCGTCACGTTGATCGACGGTGACGGTCCGCTACAAGTCGGGCATGGGCCGGTACGGACCGGCGTCACTGCCATCCTGCCCCGCGGACGCGATGGCGTGGGACGGGCGTGTGCGGCGGGCTGGTACTCGCTCAACGGCAACGGCGAGATGACGGGCACCACGTGGATCGAAGAAGCGGGAGCCTTCAATCTGCCGATAGTGCTGTCGAATACGCACGCCGTCGGCGCCTGCCACACCGGGGTGGTGAGCTGGGTGAACCGCGTCCGCCCGGCGCTGGCGCGACAGTGGTTGTTGCCGGTGTGCGCGGAGACCTGGGACGGCTACCTCAACGACATCAACGGCGGTCACGTGCGGCCGGAACACGCGGAGGCCGCGCTCGACGCGGCTGCGTCGGGCCCGGTGGCCGAGGGGTCGGTCGGCGGCGGAACCGGGATGAACTGCTACGAGTTCAAGGGCGGGAACGGAACGGCTTCGCGGATCGTCGGATACGGCCGCCATGCCTTCACCGTTGCGACGTTCGTGCAGGCGAACTTCGGCTCTCGAAGTGAACTGACGATCGCCGGTCGAAGGGTCGGTACCTTGCTCGCCGACGACAACCCGCTCGACGGCGACTGGTTCGCGGCGGACCTCGGTCTGCGTCCGCCTCCGGGCGCGGGTTCGGTGATCGCCGTCATCGCGACCGACGCACCGCTTCTGCCCGGGCAGTGCAGGGCGCTGGCCCGCCGAGTGCCGCTCGGCTTGGCCCGGACGGGGACGACGGGCAGTCATTTCTCTGGCGACATCTTTCTCGCCTTCTCGACCGCCGACGCCGACGGCTTGCAGAGCGGATTCCCAGTCGACCCGCCTGCCGATGACGAGTTCGGCATGATGCGCTTCATTCCGTGGGGGCGGATGGATGCGTTCTACGCCGCCGTCGTCGAGTCGGTCGAGGAAGCCGTGCTCAACGCGCTGGTGGTCAACGAGGACATGGTCGGTCGCGACGGGCACCGCTCTCCACGGCTGCCCATCGACCGCCTGACGGCGATGCTCGGCGACGGCAGTCCCTAAATCCGGACCGTAGCCCGGAACAAATTCGGACCGCGGTCCGTTTTGCCTTGTGAGGCGTCGGGAGGGCCGGCGTTCATACCAAGGAGACCAAGACATGACCACAGTGACAGCCACCGAACTGAGCACCGGAACCTGGGCGATCGATCCCGTCCACTCCTCGATCAGCTTCTCGGTACGCCATCTGATGGTGAGCAAGGTTCGCGGCACGTTCGAGAACTTCAGCGGCGCGGTCGTGGTCGCCGAGGACGGCACCCCTTCCGTCACGGCCGAGATCGCCGTCGATTCGCTCCACACCGGCAACGACCAGCGTGACGGGCACCTCAAGACCGCCGACTTCTTCGACTCCGAGAAGTACCCGACCGCGACGTTCGTCTCGACGGGTGTGCGCGCCGACGGCGACGACTACGTGCTCGACGGTGACTTCACCATCAAGGGTGTCACCAAGCCGATCGAGCTCAAGCTCGAGTTCAACGGCGTCAACCCCGGTATGGGCCACGGCGAGGTCGCCGGCTTCGAGGCGTCGGTCGTGTTGAACCGCAAGGACTTCGGCATCGACATCGACATGCCGCTCGAGACCGGCGGCGCGGTCGTCGGCGACAAGGTCACCATCACCCTGGCGATCGAGGCACTCAAGCAGGCCTAAACGCACTCTCGCTCCTGCGCGAGCGTGCGTAGACCGGTGCAGTTTTGCGGCGTGTCGGCGGGCAGACACGCACGCTCGCGCAGAGGGTGGGTTGCCAAGGGCGATCTGGTGGTGGTGCACGCGACGATGAGCGGCAAGCAGGTTGGGCCGTTCGTCGTCTACGGGCCCGACGGCGTGCCGTCGCAGGTGTTCCCGCCAACGGGGAAGCGTTTCGCCGCGACGCAGACGCACTGGTTCCGGATCGCCGACGGTCTGATCATCGAGCACTGGGCCAACCGAGACGACAACGGCCAGGCGATGCAGTTGGGGTGGATCCCGCCGTCGCCGATCTACCTGCTTCGGATGCAGCTCGCCACGCGCAAGGCCAAGCGCGCCCTATAGCCGCGCGGCGAGTTCCGTGCCTTGCCGGATGGCGCGCTTGGCGTCGATCTCCGCGGCGACGTCGGCACCGCCGATGACGTGCGGCTCGATGCCGTTGCGGCGCAACCCCTCTTCGAGATCGCGTACCGATTCCTGGCCCGCGCAGATGATGACGTTGTCGACCTCGAGCACGCGAGCGTCGGAGCGCTGGGAGCCGAAGCTGATGTGCAGGCCCTCGTCGTCGATGCGCTCGTAGTTGACGCCCGAGAGCTGTTGCACGCCCTTGGCCTTCAGCGATGCGCGGTGCACCCAGCCCGACGTCTTGCCGAGCCCGCGGCCCTGCGGCCCCTTCGTCCGCTGCAGCAGGTAGACCTCGCGGGCGGGCGGCAACGGGATGGGTGTGACGAGGCCACCGCGCGTCTCCTGCGGGGCCTCGGTTACGACGCCCCACTCCGCCTTCCACTCCTTGAGGTTCAGCGTCGGCGAGTCGTCCGTCGACCAGGAATTCGCTGACGTCGAAGCCGATGCCGCCCGCGCCGACGACGGCCACCGTCTTGCCGATCGGCTTGCCGAGGATGGCCTCGGCGTAGGACAGCACCATCGGATGGTCGATGCCGGGGATGTCGGGCAAGCGCGGGGTGACGCCGGTGGCGAGCACCACCTCGTCGAAACCGGACAGCTCGTCGACCGTGGCGCGGGTGCTCAGCCGCACCTCGACGTCGTGCTTGTCGAGCATTCGGGTGTAGTAGCGGATGGTCTCGGTGAACTCCTCCTTGCCGGGAATCCTTCGCGCCAAGTCGAATTGGCCGCCGATCGCGCTTGCCCGCCTCGAACAGCGTGACGCGGTGGCCACGCTCGGCGGCCGTCACCGCGGCGGACAATCCCGCGGGCCCGGCGCCGACCACCGCGACCTGCTTGACCCGCCGCGTCGGTCCGAGCACCAGCGTGGTCTCGTGGCCGGCCCGCGGGTTGAGCAGGCAGGACACCGTCTTGTGCACGAACGCATGGTCGAGGCAGGCCTGGTTGCATGCGATGCAGGTGTTGATCTCGTCGGCGGCGTCCGCGGCCGCCTTGCGCACCCAGTCCGGGTCGGACAGCAGCGGGCGCGCCATCGAGATCAACTGAACGTGACCGTCGGCGAGGATCTGCTCGGCGGCCTGCGGCATGTTGATCCGGTTGGACGCCACCACCGGGATCCCGACGTGCTCGGCCAGCGCGTTGCTGACGTCGACGAACGCGCTGTTGGGTACCGACGTGACGATGGTCGGCACCCGGGCCTCGTGCCAGCCGATGCCGGAGTTGATGATGGTGGCGCCGGCTGCCTCGACTTCGGTTGCCAGCGCGACGATCTCGTCCCAGCTCTGGCCGTCCTCGACGTAGTCGGCCATCGACATGCGGTAGCAGATGATGAAGTCTCGGCCGACGGCCTCGCGGGTGCGGCGCACGATCTCGACGGGCATCCGGCGCCGCTTCTCCGGCGTGCCGCCCCATCCGTCCTTCCGCTTGTTCGTGCGCGGTGCCAGGAACTGGTTGAGCAGGTAGCCCTCGCTGCCCATGATCTCGACGCCGTCGTAGCCGGCCTCGCGGGCCAGCAGCGCGCAGCGCACGAAGTCGCCGATGGTGTCCCTCGACGTCCCGCAGCGCGCGTGGCCGGAACGGGTTGATCGGCGCCTTGATCGACGATGCGCTCACCGAGAACGGGTGGTAGGCATAGCGTCCCGCGTGCAGCACCTGCAGCAGGATCTTGCCGCCCTCGTCGTGCACGGCGGACGTGATGCGACGGTGCCGTCGTGGCCTCCGACGACGACACCATCTGCGCGGCGAACGGCAGCAGCCAGCCCGTCCGGTTGGGCGCATAGCCGCCGGTGATGATGAGCCCGACGCCGCCGCGGGCGCGCTCGGCGAAATACGCTGCCAGGCGGTCGATGTCGCGGGCGCGGTCCTCGAGGCCGGTGTGCATCGAGCCCATGATCACCCGGTTTCGCAGGGTGGTGAAGCCGAGGTCCAAGGGGGACAACAGGTTTGGATACGGGTTGGCGCGGCTCGATCGCATCGGCCCTCCGAAGCGCCGTCAGTACTTCGTCGAGCCAGTCCACCGAGCCCTCCTCGGCGCGGATGCCGCCACGCAGCACCAGGTACTGGTGCAGTGCCGCGACCGGTCAGCGCGGACGGGTCGGGGAACTGGCGCTTCTCGAATCCCAGGTAGGTGTCCAGCAGCTCGGCTCGCTCGCGCGCAGCGCCAGCACTTGGGTGCGCACCGCGGCGAGCGTCGCCGTACGCGGCGCCGCGGATCTTCACGGCCAGTTCGCGGGTGCGGGCGTCGGTGACGGCGCTGCCGCGGCCGGTCAGCGGTTCGGCGATCCAGCGGGCCAGCTCGGCGCGGCCGCTCGTCGGTGACGTCGTAGACCTTCTTGTCCGGCCTGCCCTGCTGTTCGACCGACGTCGACGTGCACCCAGCCGTCGTCCTCCATGGTGCGCAGCGTCCGGTAGATCTGCTGGTGGGTGGCGGTCCAGAAGTAGCCGATGGAGCGGTCGAACCGGCGGGCCAGCTCGTATCCGGAGCCGGCCTGCTCGCACAGCGACACCAGGATCGCGTGGGGAAGGGCCACGCCGGCAGCGTAGGCGGTACCGGCGGTCCTATGCAACTAGTTGCACAGGGTCGACGAACTCGGCAGACGTGGTGGTGGCTAGGCGACTTGTATCTGCAACGTCTAGTATCAGTAACCACGCGCCACCCGTAACGGGCGGCGCGCAAAGTTAGGGCACACTGAGACAGTCGTCCAGGTATGGGCACCGCATACTGGCGACGGCTCTCGCGGAGCCCAACCAGACTAGACACTGACCGGCAGCCCCACTGGACAGGAGAGACATCAGTGACGTACACGATTGCCGAACCCTGCGTCGACATCAAAGACAAGGCATGCATCGAGGAATGCCCCGTCGACTGCATCTACGAGGGCGCACGCATGCTGTACATCCACCCCGACGAGTGCGTGGACTGCGGCGCGTGCGAGCCGGTCTGCCCGGTCGAGGCCATCTACTACGAGGATGACGTCCCCGATCAGTGGGCGGCTACACGCAGCACAACGCGGACTTCTTCGCCGAGCTGGGTTCACCGGGCGGCGCGTCCAAGGTCGGACAGACCGACAACGATCCGCAGGCCGTCAAGGACCTGCCGCCGCAGGGCGAGGACTGACGACGGCCAGATCGCTCTCGGGCCCGGTCTCGGGGTCACTGCCGGTCTTCCCGTGGGACACGCTGGCCGACGTCACCGCGACGCGCCAAGCGCGCATCCCGACGGCATCGTCGACCTGTCGGTCGGCACGCCGGTCGATCCGGTCGCCCCGCGTCATCCGCGACGCACTCGCCGACGCCAGCGGCGCACCCGGCTACCCGACCACCGCAGGCACCGCCGCTCTGCGGGCGTCGGCGACGGCCGCGCTGCGGCGTCGATACGGCATCACCGACGTCGCCGACGACGCCGTGCTGCCCGTCATCGGCACCAAGGAACTCATCGCGTGGCTGCCGACGCTGCTCGGGCTCGGTCCGGACGACCTCGTCGTGGTGCCCGAGCTGGCGTACCCGACCTACGACGTCGGCGCCCGGCTCGCGGGCGCGCAGGTGCTGCGCGCCGACTCGCTCACCCAACTCGGTCCGCAGACGCCGAAGCTGGTCTACCTGAACTCGCCCGAGCAACCCCACCGGCGCGGTGCTCGGCGTCGACCACCTCCGCAAGGTCGTCGGCTGGGCGCGCGATCGTGGCGCGCTGATCGCCTCCGACGAGTGCTATCTGGGCCTCGGCTGGGATGCCGAACCGGTTTCGGTGCTGCACCCGTCGGTCTGCGACGGCGACCACACCGGCCTGCTCGCGGTGCACTCGCTGTCGAAGACGTCGTCGCTGGCCGGTTACCGCGCGGGCTTCGTGGCGGGCGACCCCGCCGTGGTGGCCGAGTTGCTGGCCGTGCGCAAGCACGCCGGGATGATGGTCCCGACGCCGGTGCAGGCCGCGATGGTGGCCGCGCTCGACGACGACGCGCACGAGACTGGAGCAGAAGGAGCGCTACGCGCGTCGGCGGGTGCGCGCTGTTGCGCGCGGTGCGCGACGCCGGCTTCACGGTCGAGCACTCCGAGGCGGGCCTCTACCTGTGGGCGACGCGCGGCGAACCGTGCCGCGACACCGTCGCGTGGCTGGCGGAGCGCGGCATCCTCGTCGCCCCCGGCGAGTTCTACGGGCCGCGCGGTGCCAATTACGTGCGGATCGCGCTGACCGCCACCGACGAGCGGATCGACGCCGCCGTCGCACGACTGAGCGCCTAGCGTGCCCGAGGGCACCGTCGCCGGACCGCACGGCTCGCTCTACTACCGGATCGTCGGTGATGCGGATGCCGTGCCGCTGTTGGTGATTCACGGCGGTCCCGGCATGCCGCACGACTACTTGCGCGACCTCGACGCGTTGGCCGACGCGCGGCCCGTCGTCTACTACGACCAGCTCGGCTGCGGCCGATCCGACCGGCCCGACGAGCAAGGGCTCTGGACTGGTCGAGGCCTTCGCCGACTCCATCGACACCGTGCGTGAGGCGCTGGGTCTGGACCGGGTCCACCTGGTTGGGCAGTCCGCGGGCGGCTGGATCGCCCTCGAGTACGCGCTGCGCAGGCCGGCCGGGCTGGCAAGTCTGCATCTGGCCAACACCTGCGCGAGCATCCCGCTGTTCGAACGCGGGGTGGCGCGCCTGAGGGCGGCGCTGCCCGGCGGTGCGGGTGCGGTCATCAACGCATGCGAATCGGCGGGCGTCACAACCGATCCCGAGTATCTCGCGGCCGTGGGCCTGTTCAACCGGCTGCACTTCTCGGGCACCGACGACCTCCCCGGTCACGTCCTGGTCGCGCTGCGCGACATGAACCCCGCGATCTACGCGGCGATGGTCGGCACGGGGTTGACGTTCACCGGCACCATGGCCGGTTGGGACGTCACCGACCGACTGGGAGGCCTCGAGCTGCCCGTGCTGGTGACCTGCGGGCGTTTCGACGAGATGACGCCCGAGGTGGTGCGCGACATGGCCGATGCGATCCCCGGCGCGCAACTGGTGATCTTCGAGCAGTCCGCCCACCTGCCCATGGTCACCGAGAAGGCGAAGTTCCTCGACGTCGTGCGGGCGTTTCTCGATAGCCTCGGGGCATGAGCGATTACGGCATCGAGGCCGCCGATCGGCTCCCCTTCGCCACCGCGGAGAAGGCCGACCGCTACCGCACCGAGGACTATCAGGGCGCGCTCGGGCTGAACTGGTACCGCACCGACCCGACACTGCAATTCACGATGGCCTACTACCTCGACCCCGACGAGTTGGCGTTCGCCGACCGGCACCTGACCCGCATGGGCGAGTTGATGGGCGGCCCCGTCGCCCGGTGGGCCGAGGAGACCGACCGAAACCCGCCGCGGCTCGAGCGTTACGACCGGTGGGGGCACGACGTCAGCCAGGTGGTCATGCCGACCTCGTTCGTCGAATCGAAACGGGCGGTCCTCGACGCCCAGCGCGCGGTTCGCGACGAGGCCGCGGCGGCGGGCATCAGTTCGGGGATGACGCTGTTCGCCTCCAACTATCTGCTCGACCAGGCGGACATCGGGATGGGGTGCGCCCTTGGCACCGGCGGGGGCATGGTGCAGTCGCTCGTCGCGGCATACGCACCGCAGGACGTGCGCGACCACGTGCTGGCCAAGTTCGCCTCCGGCGAGTGGCAGGGGGAAACCGCGCAACTGCTGACGGAACGCACCGGTGGGTCCGACCTGGGTGCCCTCGAAACCACCGCGACCCGCGCTGGCGACGCCTGGCTGCTCAACGGCTTCAAATGGTTCGCGTCGAACTGCAACGGCGAGGCGTTCGTCGTCCTGGCCAAACCGGACGGTGCCCCCGACTCGACGCGCGGCGTCGCAACGTTCCTGGTTCTGCGGACCCGGCGCGACGGTACCCGCAACGGCGTCCGCGTTCGCCGCCTCAAGGACAAGCTCGGGACGCGCTCCGTCGCCTCCGGTGAGGTGGAGTTCGTCGACGCCGAGGCGTTCCTGCTCTCCGGCGAACCCAGCGGCGACGGCGCCGGGTCATCCGACGGCAAGGGCATTGCCCGCATGATGGAGCTGACCAACGCCGCCCGGCTCGGCATCGCCCTGTTCGCACTCGGCAACGCGCGGCGGGCCCTGGTCGAAGCGCTGTGCTACGCCAGGAAGCGGCGTGCCTTCGGCGACGCACTCATCGACAAGCCGTTGATGCGAAGGAAACTCGCCGAGATGATCGTCGACGCCGAAGCCGCGCAGGCGCTGGTGTTCGACGGCACCGGCTTTGCGAACCATCGGCAGCCGAGGCGCATCCGACAGCGCATCGCCGTACCCGTCACCAAGCTCAAGGTGTGTCGGCTCGGCATCACCATGGCGTCGGACGCGATCGAGATCCACGGCGGCAACGGCTATGTCGAGACCTGGCCGGTGGCCAGGCTGCTGCGCGACGCACAGGTGAACACGATCTGGGAGGGACCCGACAACATCCTCTGTCTCGACGTGCGCCGCGGGATCGAAAAGACGCAGGCCGACGAGCCGCTGTTGGCTCGCCTGCGCGACGCGGTGTCGGCGTCCGACGGCGACGAGACGACCGACCTGGTGTCGCGCAGCGTCGACGACCTCGAAGCGGCGATCGTTGCGTGGACGAAACTCGAAGGCGCAGTGGCCGAGTCGAGGCTGTATCCGCTCACGCAGTTCATGGGGGACGTGTACGCGGGCGCATTGCTCACCGAGCAGGCGGCGTGGGAACACGCCACCCGCGATTCGGACCGCAAGGCGTTGGTCGCCCGGCTGTACGCCCAGCGGTATCTCGCCCCTAGAGGACCGCTGCGGGGTATCGATGCCGACGGCGACGAGGCCATCGAGCGCTTCGACGAGCTCGCCGACGGCGCGCTGGAACTCCAGGCTCGCTGACGGCGCTAGCGTTCGGTGGCCCGCAGCCCCAGCGCCAGGACCAGCCGGTCCTCGGGGTCATCCAGGGAGGTCGACAGCAGTTTCTCGATCCGGCGCACCCGGTAGCGCACGGTGTTCGGGTGGACGTGCAGTCCCTGCGCCACCTCGGCGACGTCGCCGAACCCGTCGAGGTATGCCCGGAGTGTGTCGGCCAGCATCGGATCTTCTTCACGCAGCCGGCGCACCCGCGGGTCGACCAGCCGTGGCTGGCCTGCCACCTGCGACACGATCTCATCGAGCAGGACCGTGGTGCGCGCCTCGTCCAGCGACGTGACCTGCCCGATGGCGCCGGGGTGGCGTGCGGCGCTGTCGAATACGCGGTCCACGTCGGCCCTGGCCGTCGCCGCGCCGGCCAGCCCGCCGACGGGCGCCGCGATCACGGCGCGCAGCGTCAGGCCGAGCTCGCGGCGCAGCGCGGTGACCACCCCGCGCACCCACGACGTCACCGCCGAAGGCGTGCCGGTCTTGGGCAGCAGAACGTAGACCCGTTCGCCGGTCGACGCCACCTGGGCGTCGGCCCGAAAGGCGCTGGCGCTCAACGCGATGACATCGGCCGGCACCGACGTGTCGACGCCAGAGAAGCCGATCAGCGCCGCCCGGCCGTCGGCGACGATGCCGAGCTCGCGCGCGATCGCCGCCTCGTCGAAGTCACCGTCGCGCAGCCCCAATAACTCCTGAACCCGCACCGCGTGCGTCGACGGTGTTGCGGCCAACCTGGACATGATTCGTGCGGCCAACACCGCCGCTCCCCGCAGCACCTCGTCCGCGTCGTCGGCCAGCGGTCGCGAGCCCTGCTGCACCCAGATGGTGCCGGCGAAGCGCGACGCGTGCCTGCGGTCGGTGGACGGCTGGTGGATGCCGATCGCTCGGCGCGGCCGGAGCCCGAGTTCTGGGCGCTCGTCGACGCGGACGACGTCGGCGCTGGCGCGCAGCGCGTCGAAGATGCCCCACTGGCCGATCCACGCGAGGTGCTCCGGCGGGCCCGCTCGACCGAGGATCGACAGTCGGCGCAACTCGTCGGCCTCGTCGTTGGAAGCCGAGTAGGCCAGCACGTGCGACTGGGCGTCCTCGATGCTGACCATGCCGTGGGTGCGGTCGGCGATCGACTGCGCGAGGCCGAACAGGTCGGTGCCCGAGTCGTACAGCGGGTCGGCGCGGTCGCCGTGATGGTCGAAGACGTGGTCGACCAGGCGATAGAGCCGTTCCCAGCGAGCCCGCGGTTCGACGGCCACCACGGCCGTGCCCCCGGCCACCGCACGCGCCACGACGGCGTCCGTCGGCTCCTTGACGAAGATCGCCGCGGGTGAACGTCTGGCGACTTGCTGGTCGAGCCAGGCGACCGCCTCGTCGTCACCGACCCCCAGCAGAAAGAACACGTCAGCCGCACCCGAGCCGGCGGCCAGGCCGAGCCGGACGTCGTCGCCGTCGATCAGTGCCGCCGACGCCACCGGCAGATCCATCCCGCGTGGCGCCTCGACCAACGTCACCATGGTCGCGTCCAGGGCGAGGATCAGCTGGCCGAGGCTGACACCCGACTTCGTCATGTTGTCTGATCTTACTAGGCTGTCAGCTATAGCTTGTCCGATCGGCCAACGGTTTGATAACCGTGGTGCGAGATCGTTGACCATATGAACGCCCTTGCCGCCATCACCGACGTGCCGGTTCCCGCCAACGAACGGGTCTACGACTATGCGCCCGACAGCGCCGAACGTGACCGCCTGATCACCGCCCTCGACGCGCTGAGCGCCGACCCGATCGACCTCCCGCACGTCATCGGCGGCAGCCACACCATGGGTGCCGGCGAACGCATCGACGTCGTCCAGCCGCACCGCCACAGCGCGGTGCTGGGCACCCTGACCAATGCCGGACACGCCGAGGCCACCGCCGCGGTGGACGCCGCCGTCGCGGCCAAGGACGCCTGGGCGGCGACCCCGTTCGACGAGCGCGCTGCGGTGTTCCTCCGCGCCGCCGACCTACTGGCGGGGCCGTGGCGGGCGAAACTCGCCGCTGCCACCATGCTCGGCCAGTCCAAGACCGCGTATCAGGCCGAGATCGACGCGGCGTGCGAGCTCATCGACTTCTGGCGATTCAACGTCGCATTCGCGCGTCAGATCATGGCACAGCAGCCGATCAGCGCCAGCGGCGTCTGGAACCGCACCGACTACCGGCCGCTGGAGGGGTTCGTCTACGCCATCACGCCGTTCAACTTCACCGCCATCGCGGGCAACCTGCCGACTGCGCCCGCGCTGATGGGCAACACAGTGGTGTGGAAACCGTCTGTGACACAGACATTCTCGGCGTATCTGACGATGCAGCTGCTCGAGGCCGCGGGCCTACCGCCGGGAGTGATCAACCTGGTCACCGGCGACGGCTTCGCGGTCTCCGACGTGGTGCTCGCCGATCGGCGACTGGCGGGCATCCACTTCACCGGGTCGACTGCGACGTTCCAGCACCTGTGGCGTGAGGTCGGCACCAACATCGGCCGCTACGACACCTACCCGCGGCTGGTCGGCGAGACCGGCGGTAAGGACTTCGTGGTCGCCCACTCCTCCGCGCGGCCGGACGTGTTGCGCACCGCCCTGATTCGCGGCGCCTTCGACTACCAGGGCCAGAAGTGTTCCGCGGCGTCGCGGGCCTTCGTCCCGCGCTCGGTGTGGCAGCGGATGGGCGACGACTTCCTCGGCGCCACCGAGGCGTTGAGCTACGGCGACGTCACCGACCTGTCCAACTACGGCGGCGCGCTGATCGACGACCGCGCGTTCGCCAAGAACGTCGCCGCCATCGAAAGAGCCAAGAGCGCACCCGGCGTCACCCTGGCCGCGGGCGGCGAATACGACGACAGCGAAGGCTATTTCGTGCGGCCGACGGTACTGCTGTCCGACGACCCGACCGACGAGGCGTTCCGCAATGAGTACTTCGGACCGATCCTGGCCGTGCACGTGTTCGACGACGATCGCTGGGACGACATTCTCGGCGTCGTCGACAACGGGTCCAAGTACGGCCTCACCGGGGCGGTCATCGCCGACGACCGATCGGCGGTGATGGCGGCGGAGAGCCGGTTGCGTTACACCGCGGGCAACTTCTACGTCAACGACAAGCCCACCGGCGCCGTGGTCGGCCAGCAGCCGTTCGGCGGGTCACGGGCATCGGGCACCAACGACAAGGCAGGCTCGGCGCTGAACCTGCTGCGCTGGACGTCGGCCCGGTCGATCAAGGAGACCTTCGTGCCGCCGACCGACCACGACTATCCCCACATGGGGGTGAAGTGATGACCGGGTTCTTCTCCCACGTGGCACGACCCGCGATCCTGGCGGTCAGCAGGCTGGACGGATTGCGTCACGTGGCGGAGCGCCTGCCGGTCACCCGCGACGTGGTGCGCCGCTTCGTGCCGGGGGAGACCGTCTCCGACGTTCTGACATCCGTTACGGCGCTGCGTGATTCACGGCGTCTGGTGAGCGTCGACTACCTCGGCGAGGACGTCACCGACACCGAGACGGCCGAAGCCACGATGCATGCCTACCTGTCCCTGCTCGACGCGTTCGGTAGCCGCGGGGAGGGCGGCGACGGCATCCGGCCGCTGGAGGTGTCGCTGAAGCTGTCCGCACTCGGTCAGGCGCTGCCGCGCGACGGCGAGAAGATCGCATACGAGAACGCGCACACCATTTGCGAGAAGGCCCGTGACGTCGGCGCGTGGGTGACCGTCGACGCCGAGGACCACACCACCACCGACTCCACGTTGAAGATCGTGCGTGAACTGCGGACCGACTTCGATTGGCTGGGCACGGTGCTGCAGGCCTATCTGAAGCGGACGCAGGGGGACTGCGAGGAGTTCGCGGCCTCCGGAGCGCGAATCAGGTTGTGCAAGGGCGCCTACGACGAGCCCGCCTCGGTGGCCTTCCGCGACCGCGACGACGTCACCGACTCCTACCTACGCTGCCTGCGCGTACTGATGGCCGGGTCGGGATATCCGATGGTCGCCTCGCACGACCCTGCGATCATCGACGCGGTGCCCGCGCTGACCCGCGAATTCGGCCGCGGTACCGACGACTTCGAGTATCAGATGCTCTTCGGCATCCGCGAGGCCGAGCAGCGCCGGCTGGCCGAAGCCGGGAACCACGTTCGGGTGTACGTGCCATTCGGCACCCAGTGGTACGGCTACTTCGTGCGCCGACTCGCCGAGCGTCCAGCCAATCTGACGTTCTTCCTGCGTGCGCTGGCCGAACGAAGGCACTGACTTAGGGTCAGAGCATCGGGAACGAGTGGTGCTCGTGCAGCACGACCCACTGATCGCCCACCTTGTGTAGGCCGATGGTGATGCGCAGCCTGTTGTCGGGGTTGGCCTCGAATTCCGCAGGCGTGCCGCAGCGCAGCAGAGCGCGGGCGAATGCGACGTCTGTGCCGGCGGTCACGTCCAATTCGACGAGCTCGAAGGTCCCGTCGTTGTCCCGTTGCCACGCGAAGAACGGACCCCAGCTGTCCCGGTAAGCGGCGATGCCACGAATCCCGTCGTACGGCGGCGGCACGTCGAACATCACGATGCCCGGATCGTGCTGGCGCAAAATCCCTTCGAGATCACGGGCCGCCACTGCGTCGACCCATCGGGTGACAAGCGTCCGGATTTCGGCGTCTGCGGTGCTCATGAGTGGGTCCCCTTCGGTTCGGCGAGCCGCAGCAGCGTCCACGCCGCCATGGTCTGCGCGTCGGTGATGATGCCGTCGACGATCATCGACTCGATCTGCTCCCCGGTGAACCATGCGCTGTGCATGTCCTGCTCCTCGAGCTCGCGTTCGTGGTCGCCCTCGGTGATGCCGGTGGCCAGGAACACCCAGCCGCGCTGGCTGCTCATGCCCGGCGCGACGTCGAGCTGGCCCAGCGCCACCATCGACTCGGCGCTCAGACCCGTCTCCTCGCGCAATTCGCGTGCGGCGAGGTCGGCGGGAGGCGGCTCATCGCCGTCGAGCGTTCCTGGCGCCGTGCCCTGCGGAAACTCCCAGCGACGCAGCCCGATGGGATAGCGGAACTGCTCGACGAGCCGGAAGTGGTCGCCGTCGCGGGCGATCACCAGCGCGTACGTCGGCTTGTCGATGACGCCGTAGATTCCGGCACTGCCGTCCTGCCTGCGGACGTCGTCCTCCCGGACGACCATCCACGGGTTCCGGTACACCTCCCTTGAGGCGACACGCGAGATGGGATCCACCCGTCCAGTATCCCCGGACGTCACCGGACGGAGCGGCCGCGGTGTTGGCCGTCGAGATGCACCAGCCGAGGTCACCCGCTGCAGGTGGCCACCTTGGCCCGTGGGTGTGGTCCTTGATCGCATTGGCACGTAACGCAGATCGCACCACAGGGCAGGCATGTCTTGTCAATCTTCGTTGCATCTAGACATCTGCCACCACACTCACCGTGCTGATGGCTGCTTGTAGTGCGGGACGAATATCTAGTCGGTTTGGTCAGCTTGCAACAGCCTGGGTGGGTTACGACCTCACGGATGCAGGTTCCACTGGCCGACATCTTGAGCCAGGGCGTCGCTGACGTCGACTTCGAGCCCGCCGACCACCGGGCCGGGATTCGACGCGGTGCTCACGACACGCTGGTAGAGAACGGCGGCGGGGTAGATCTGGCCGCGTGACCACGACCGCGTCTGCCATGCCCAGACGTGGCCGGGCGATTGTGAGCGTCCGATCACTCCGTCGGCAGTGGCCCACTGGCACGGATTGATGCCCCCGTAGATGCCGGTGCGCTGCACGCCGATCACCGAGTTGATTCCGCGAAACCACGGCAGCACAACGTTGCTCCAGGTGTTGCGGTCGACATCGTCGTCGACGCTGAAGAAGACCGGTGCACTCCGGCCTCCACCCGCGGCGGTATGCAGCTGCCAGGCGGTACGAGCGTCGGCGACGCCTCCGGCGTACCCGCGGGTGAAGTCCGACGGTGCGGTCCCTCCTGGCTTGCCGTACTGGTAGTTGCTGACGATCGCCAGGCCGGCGGCGGCCAGCGACTGTGCGTAGGGCAGCGTGATCGGCTTGGCGCCCATGGACGAGCCGGGGCGCGACGTGGAGACGTAGTTGATCACCCCGGAATGGCCGGCGGCCCGGATATCCGCGGCCGGAATCTGACGCATGGCGAAGTCGATCAGCGTGGGAGCGGCGGCCGACGCCGCGGGCGCGCCGGCACCTGCCGCTGCCGCACCCAGGCCGGCCAGCGCCGACGCAGCGGCGGCGTAGCGCAGTGCGTCGCGCCGGGAAACCGGGCGCGATGGTCGCAGGTCGGTAGTCCCCAAAGAGTCCTGCACCGGGCGACGTTAACAATGTGACTGGTGTTGTTTGTGTTGCGTAGGCCGGCTGTGGCCGGTTCGCGATCAAGGTGACGCGAAGCCGAAACATTCAATTCCACGGCCACGGCCGGTGCCGGGCCCAGGGGGCCTCCGAAGTCGGCGTCGGTCACAATGCACGTTGTCCGGCCCGAGAGTGGCTGTGCTGTAACGGAAATCGAAGACAATCGCGGTAGCCGAACGCCTGCGGTCCATGCGAAGGTGCTGGTATGACAGCTTTCGTCATCGATGAACAGGTGGCCATCGACCTCGCCGCTGGCGGAGCGACCATTCCACCGGAGCACGGATGGCAAGACGTCAGAAATCCCTGCGGTTCGAATCCAGCGGCGTTAGATCTTGCCGCCCGGGAACATCGTCTTGACGGCCTGAGTGACGGTCTCGCGGGCGGCGGCGGCGTCGTCGGGTTCGAGGGAGCTGATCGCCATCACGAAGCGGTGTTCGGGCCCGATCGCGCCGGTGGACACGTGCAACTGGTTGGCGCCGTTCCAGCAGCAGAACCAGCCCTGCTTGACCGCAACCGATTCGGCATAGAGCCCTTCGGGGATTCCGAACCGCTGCGGATACCCGTCGGTTCCCGTGGGTGTGGATTGCGCGAGGTCGCTCATGATGACGTTGGCCTGTGCCGGTGGCAGCCCACCGGTGCCGTCCAACAGCATGTCGTAGTAGTGGACCAGATCGCTTGCGGTGCTTGTGGTCACGTCCCAGTGTCCGTTGTAGGGTGCCGTCGTGCCTGGCAAGCCGTAACGAGCCTTGACGCGCGCGATGATGGCGTTTCCGCCGCTGCGGTCCCAGAAGTTCTGGGCCGCGCCGTCGTCGGAGGAGCGCAGCATGATGTCGAGCGACTTGCGGTCGGCAGCGGATAGTTGCGTCTCGCCCTTCGACTCCTGCAGCAGCAGGTCGTCGGCGATGAATAGCTTCACCACGGACGCGATCGGGAAGGGCTTGGTGACCCCGTTGGAGACGGTCTGGCCGGTGTCGCGGTCCAACACGACGGTCTCGATGTTGGCCCCAGACTTCGCCGCATCGGCGGTGGCTTGACGGACGCGGGCGTCGAGGCCGTCGAACGGCGCCGCCGACTGGGCGGGTGGGGCTTCGGGCAGCACGGGAAGCGGGGCCTCTGGGGCGCTGACCGTTGCCTGCGGGGTGTTTGCAGCGGTCGGCGGACTACCCCAGACCTTCGCCTCACAGCCGTTGACCAGCAGCGCCACACAGACGATCGCCATACCCATCATCGCCCGACTTGGCAGCCGCAAACGCATAAAGCCCCCTTCAAACGGATTTTGAACCTGGGCAGCGGGTCAACGCTGCGCTCACTAGTTGCCCCAGCGTAATCGGCTAGCTCAGCTAACGCTCGGTCGACGCGCCTGCAAGCACGTGTAGTAGCGATCGCTACTACACGTACTAGCTCTTGGCGATACGCCTGCCGGGTAGCCTCGCTGACGTGCTCCTGACCTCGCTCAACCCCGCAGCCGTCGCCGCTGGACACGACGTCGGCGACGCGGTGCGGATCGATGGGGCAGTGCTCAGCCGCAGCGACCTCGTCGGCGCCGCGACCTCCGTCGCAGAACGCGTCGGGGGCGCGCACCGGGTTGCGGTGCTGGCCACCCCGACGGCGACGACCGTGCTGGCGATCACCGGCTGTCTGATCGCCGGCGTTCCCGTCGTCCCGGTGCCCGCCGACGTCGGCGCCGCGGAACGCCGCCACATCCTCACCGACTCCGGCGCTCAGGCATGGCTGGGTGACGTGCCCCCCGAAACGGAGGGGCTGCCGCACGTTCCCGTCCGCCTGCACGCCCGGTCGTGGCACCGCTACCAAGAGCCGCCGCCGGACGCGACCGCGCTGGTCGTCTACACCTCGGGCACGACCGGTCCGCCCAAGGGCGTGTTGATCAGCAGGCGGGCGATCGCCGCGGACATCGATGCGCTCGCGCAGGCGTGGCAGTGGACGGCCGACGACACCCTGGTGCACGGCCTGCCGCTGTTCCACGTGCACGGCCTGGTGCTGGGGCTGCTCGGGTCGTTGCGGATCGGAAATCGCCTCGTGCACACGGGCAAGCCGACACCAGCCGGTTATGCCGAAGCGCGCGGCTCGCTGTACTTCGGGGTGCCCACGGTGTGGTCCAGGGTGGTCGGCGAGGGGGACGCGGCGCGCGCGCTGTCGTCGGCGCGGCTGCTGGTGTCGGGCAGCGCGCCGTTGCCGGTGCCGGTGTTCGACGAACTCGTCCGGCTCACCGGACACGCGCCGGTCGAACGCTACGGCAGCACCGAGTCGCTGATCACGCTCAGCACCCTCACCGACGGTGAGCGCCGGCCGGGGTGGGTTGGGTTGCCGCTGGCGGGAGTGTCCACCCGGCTGATGGGCGAGGACGACGCCGAGGTGCCAAGCGACGGGGAAACCGTTGGGCGCCTTGAGGTCAAGGGGCCGATGCTCTTCGACGGCTACCTCAACCGACCCGAGGCCACCGCAGGGGTCTTCGACGACGACGGCTGGTACCGGACGGGTGACGTCGCGGTACTCGACGCGGCTGGCATGCACCGCATCGTCGGTCGGGAGTCCGTCGACCTGATCAAGTCCGGCGGATACCGGATCGGAGCCGGCGAGATCGAGGCCGCCCTCCTCGGCCACCCCGGGGTCAGCGAGGCGGCGGTGGTCGGCGTTCCCGACGACGACCTCGGCCAGCGAATCGTCGCGTTCGTGGTCGGTGACGCCGAGTCGGCCGAACTCATCGACTACGTCGCCAAACAGCTTTCGGTGCACAAGCGTCCCCGTGAGGTACGGGTGGTCGACAGCCTGCCCCGCAACGCGATGGGCAAGGTGCTCAAGAAGGAGCTGATGAAATGACGTTGCGGTTCAGCGAGGTGTGCATCGACGCGGCGGACATCAACGCGCTGGGCCAGTGGTGGTCGAGCGTCCTGGGCTGGCCCGCGGAGACCACCGATGACGGCGACGTACTGCTGCGCTCGCCCGACGGCGCCGGGCCCGACTGGCTGTTCCTGACGGTGCCCGACGACAAGGCGGTCAAGAACCGCATCCACTTCGACTTCACCCCCGACGACCAGCAGGCGGAGGTCGACCGGCTCATCGGCCTTGGTGCCCGCCACGTCGACATCGGTCAGGGCGACCCGTCGTGGGTGGTGCTGGCCGACCCCGAGGGCAACGAGTTCTGCGTCCTCGCCGCGGAGGGCTGACTCAGGCTCGCGCCGAACGTGACGCCACTGCGACTTTTCGGTGGATGTTTCGCAGTGGCGTCACGTTGGGTGGACGAGGCGACCCCATCAATGCCGCAGGGCCTCGTCCAGGCGTCATACCGGCCGAAACCAGGCGCGCAGGGGCCCACAGGAGCTTCGATCCCGACTCCCAGATCGTGGTGTCAAGATGACCGCGTGCGTCGACTATGCAGCCTGGTGATGTGTGTCGCCGTGCTGGCTGCGTGCACGCCGACCGCGTCGAAACCGGCGATCGCGCTGACGCCGCCCATGGGGTGGAACTCGTGGAATTCGGGCATCACCCTGACCGAACGGACCGTCGAGCAGACCATCGACGCGATGGTGTCCTCCGGGATGCGCGACGCCGGGTACCGCTACGTCAATCTCGATGCCGGGTGGGCCGCCCCCACCCGCGACGCGGACGGCAATCTGCGCGCCGACCCCGCCCGGTTTCCGCACGGCATCGCGGAGGTGGCCCGCTACGCCCACGACCGCGGCATGTATCTCGGCATCTATCACAGCCCCTTCAACGAGGGCTGCGGTCAGGATCCGCGCATCGGCGGCGCCGGTCACGAAGAGGCCGACGCGCACATGTTCGCCACGTGGGGCGTCGACTACCTCAAGTACGACTGGTGCCGTCTGGAGGCCGGACACAGCGAACAGGTCAAGTACTTCGCGGCGATGCGGGATGCGTTGCGCGCCAGCGGCCGTCACATCGTTTACAGCATCAACCCGAATAGCTCCGGCGATCCGGGCGCCGGGTCCGAATACGACTGGTCACACATCGCCGACGTCGCTCGTGACGGCATCGACCTGGTTCCGGCGTGGGGTGACGCCAGCTTGTGGGCGGAGGGCCTCGCCGGGGTCAGTCAGGCATTCAGCGAAGCCGGACCACTCGCGGCGCACAACGGCCCGGCGCACGTGAACGACCCGGACATGCTGGTGGTCGGCATCCCGTGGGCCGAGTTCGTCACCCGCCACCCGACGATGACGATGGGCCCGCCGCGACCAGACCTGACCGATGTCGAGCAGCGTTCACACTTCTCGTTGTGGGCGATGCTGGCCGCTCCACTGCTGGCCGGCAACGACGTGCGGTCGATGAGCGAGGTGACCAGGACCATCTTGACCAACCGCGAGGTGATCGCGGTCGACCAGGATCCGCTGGTGCTCCAGGGTCTTTCGCTGCCCACCGATTCGCGAGTGATCGTGAAGCCATTGGCCGACGGATCGGTCGCGGTGGCCCTGTTCAACCCGGACGCCGCACCGGTCGCGATCGGCACCAACGCGACGGCGATCGGTCTGCCCGACGCCGACTGTTACGCCGTGCGCGACTTGTGGGAGCACGCCAACACGACCACCGGGGGAGACGTGGGACGCACGGTGCCCCCACACGGCGTCGCCATGTTGCGGGTGAGCTCTGGCTGCCCGTGACGCGTCAGTTCGCGTGCAGCGCCTCGTTGAGCGTGATGCCGCTGCCGTCGCGGGCGACCACCTCGACCGCCCCGGACAATGAATTGCGCCGGAACAGTAGGTTGTTCGCGCCCGACAGGTCGCGCGCCTTCACGGTTTGACCGTCCGAGGTGGCCACCTTGGTGCCGCCGGTGACGTAGAGACCGGCCTCGATCACGCAGTCGTCGCCGAGCGAGATGCCAAGCCCGGAGTTCGCGCCGAGCAGGCAACGCTTGCCGACCGAGATCACTTCCTTGCCCCCGCCGGACAGCGTGCCCATGATCGACGCACCGCCACCGATGTCGGAGCCGTCGTCGACCACCACGCCCGCCGAAATCCGGCCTTCGACCATCGACGTGCCGAGCGTGCCTGCGTTGAAGTTCACGAAGCCCTCGTGCATCACCGTGGTGCCCGCCGCCAGGTGCGCGCCGAGCCGCACCCGGTCCGCGTCGGCGATCCGGACGCCTGCCGGCACGACGTAGTCGACCATGCGGGGGAACTTGTCGATGCCGTACACGGCGACCGGTCCGCGCCGCCGCAGCCGTGCCCGTGTCAGCTCGAACCCGTCGACCGCGCACGGCCCGTAGTTGGTCCACACCACGTTGGCCAGCACGCCGAAGACGCCGTCCATGTTGGCGCCGTGCGGGGCGATCAACCGGTGCGACAGTAGGTGCAGCCGCAGGTAGGCGTCGAAGGCGTCGGCGGGCTTGTCGTCCAGCGAGGCGATCGTGGTGCGCACGATGACCGTCTCGACGTCGCGTTCCTCGTCGCGGCCGGCCAGCGCTGCCATTGCGTCAGTCACCTCGGCCACCGAGAGTCGGTTGGTGCCGGAGGGACCGTCGCCGGTGAGCTCCGGTTCGGGGAACCACGTGTCGAGAACCGTTCCGTCGGCCGCGATGGTGGCCACGCCGACGCCTGATGCGGAAGTCACGGTGTCCGAGGCTACTGGACTACCGTTGGAAAGCGTGGGCCTGGATTTACGCACCGATCCGATTGCGCTGACGGCGGCGCTGGTGGACATTCCCAGCGAGTCGCGCCACGAGCAGCGCATCGCCGACGAGATCGAGGCCGCGCTGCGCGAACAGGCCACTGGCTACGAGGTGATCCGCAACGGCGACGCCGTCCTGGCCCGGACCAACCTCGGCCGACCGTCGCGCGTGCTGCTGGCCGGTCACATCGACACCGTGCCCGCCGCGGACAACCTGCCAAGCCGACTCGTCGACGGCGAACTGCACGGCTGCGGCACCTCGGACATGAAGTCCGGTGACGCGGTCTTCCTGCACCTAGCGGCCACCGTCGCCGAACCCGCGCACGACGTCACGCTGGTGATGTACGACTGCGAGGAGATCGAATCGACCGCCAACGGTTTGGGCAGGATCGAACGCGAGCTGCCCGACTGGCTGCGCGCCGACGTCGCGATCCTTGGCGAGCCGTCGGGCGGATTCATCGAAGCCGGCTGCCAGGGCACCATCCGCGTCGTCGTCCGCGCCAAGGGCACACGGGCGCATTCCGCGCGATCGTGGCTGGGCGACAACGCCATTCACAAGCTCGGTGCCGTGCTCGACCGGCTTGCGGCGTATCAGCCCCGCAGTGTCGACATCGACGGCTGCACCTACCGCGAGGGCCTGTCGGCCGTGCGCATCGACGGCGGGATCGCGGGCAACGTGATCCCCGACGCCGCGTCCGTCACGGTGAACTTCCGGTTCGCGCCGGACCGCACCGTCGAGCAGGCACTGGCCCACGTCCGTGACGTGCTCGACGGGGCTCGACGTCGACATCGAGCAGACCGACGCCGCGGCGGGCGCCCTTCCTGGCCTGACCAACCCGGCCGCGGCGGCTCTGATCGAAGCCGCAGGCGGACAGGTGCGTGCCAAGTACGGCTGGACCGACGTGGCGCGGTTCGCGGCGCTGGGCATCCCCGCGGTGAACTACGGTCCCGGCGACCCGAACCTCGCGCACCGCGTCGACGAACGCGTCGACGTCGACCAGATCACCGCGGCCACCGAGATGCTGCGGAAATATCTGCTTGCCTGACGCCGCTAACATGGTTGGCGTATTCGTAGTCGGACAGAGGCGGGCCGCAAACATGCTGGGAGACGACATCTCCGGATAACCGGAGCATCTGTCGAGTCGTCGTTCCCTGCCCTGCTTCGGGGCACTCATCAAGAGAGCTCCCATGTCTTCGATCGTCGTTTCCACACCTGTCGTTCGCCTGGCCCGACGACACCCCACTGTTCTCCGACCTGTCGTTCACCGTGCCAGGAGGCCGCACCGGGCTCGTCGCGCCCAACGGTGTCGGCAAGAGCACGCTGCTGCGGCTCATCGCCGGCGAGTACCGGCCCACCGCCGGTGCCGTCACCGTCGACGGCACGCTGGGTTACCTACCGCAGACGTTGCCGTTCGACGCAGACCGGACCGTCGCCGACGTCGCTCGGCGTCGCGCCCGTCATCGCCGCGCTCGCCGCGCTCGCCGACGGCGACGCCTCCGAGGCGGTCTTCGCCGCGATCGGCGACGACTGGGACGTCGAGGAACGGCTGCGTGCCCAGCTCGACCGGCTCGGGTTGGCCGCCCTCGCCCTGGACCGGCCGTTGGGGTCGCTCAGCGGCGGCGAGGTGGTGTCGGTCGGCCTGGCCGCTCAACTGCTCAGGCGCCCCGACGTGCTGCTGCTCGACGAGCCGACCAACAACCTCGACGTCGACGCCCGGCGGCGCCTGTACACCGCGCTCGACGACTTCGGCGGCACCCTGCTGGTGGTCAGTCACGACCGGGTGCTGCTCGACCGGATGGATCGGATCGCCGAACTGCATCGGGGTGAGATCGTCTTCTACGGAGGCACTTTCACCGACTACGAGAACGCCGTCGACGCCGCGCAACGTGCCGCCGCGTCGGACGTCCGCAACGCGGAGTCGATGCTGAAGCGCGAGAAGCGCCAGATGCAGCAGGCCAGGGAACGCGCCGCGCGGCGTTCGGGCACCGCCGCGCGCAACGTCAAGGACGCCGGGCCTGCCCAAGATCGTGGCCGGCAAGCTCAAGCGCGATGCCCAGGAGTCGGCCGCCCGCTCGGATGACGTGCACGCCAAGCGTGTCGACGACGCCAGGGCGCGACTCGACGACGCCGAGCGTGCGGTGCGCGACGACGACGCCATCGTGCTCGACCTGCCCGACACCGACGTGCCCGTCGGGCGCACCGTCCTGGCCGCGCAGCGGTCTGCAGATCAGCCGGGGAGGGCGAAAGTTATTCCAGGACAACGGTATCGACCTCGACGTCCGCGGGCCGGAACGGATCGCGCTGACCGGTCCCAACGGTGCCGGCAAGTCGACGCTGCTGCGCATCATCACCGGCGACCTGCAGCCGGAGGCAGGGGACGTCCAGCGCGCCGACGGTCGGATCGCCTACCTGTCCCAGCGACTGGACCTGCTCGACCCGCAGCGCACCGTCGCGGAGAGCCTCGCGGCGTTCGCGCCGAGCCTGACCCACACCCGCCGCATGCATCTGTTGGCGCAGTTCCTGTTTCGCGGCGATCACATCCACCTGCCCGTTGCGGCGCTGTCGGGTGGCGAGCGGCTGCGGGCGACCCTGGTCTGCGTGCTCAACGCCGAGCCCGCACCGCAACTGCTGCTGCTCGACGAGCCGACCAACAACCTCGACCTGGTCAGCGTCGGCCAGCTGGAGGCGGCGCTGAACGCCTATCGCGGCGCCTTCGTCGTGGTCAGCCACGACGAGACGCTTCCTCGATGCGATCGGGGTGCAGCGCAGGCTACTGCTGGCCGACGGCCGGCTGGGTTAGAGCGGCGACTGCTGCGGGCGGGTCTGCGCCGGTTCCGCGTGCTTCACCGGTGGCGGCTCGGGGGCCCTGCCCTGCTCGGCGGACCTGCCTGGCTGGGCCTCGTCGCGCTGGGCGGGCTCGGCTTCGCGCCGTTCGTGCTGCGGGTCCCGGTGTTCGCCCGGCTCGTCGCGCTTGGCCGATTCCTTTTCGTCGGCCTTGTCGGCCTTGTCCGCGTCCGCCTTCGATGCCCCAGATCCGCCCGCCTGGCCGGCCGATTGCACCATGCCCTGAACGCCCTGCATCACCTGTTGGGGGAGTTGCGTCAGCCCTTGCATCAGGCCCTGCACCGACTGGGCGGCCGACTGGGCCATCTGGCCGATCTGCTGCCCGACCTGGCTGACCATCTGGCTCGCCTGGTCGGCGCCGCCGCCGGCCGCTCCGCTACCCGCCGCACCCGCACCTGCACCCGCGCCGCCGGGCCCGCTACCCGCGGCACCGCCGGGTGAGCCAGCCCCGCCGCCTCCGGCAGCTTCGGACTGCTGCAGCGCCGCCGCCGCGGCCTTGAGCTTGTCCGCGCCTGCCTGGTCGCCCTGCTCGTACATCTGCGCGGCCTTCTGCAGCAGCTCCGAGATGGTCTGACCGGTCGTCGAGGTGGCTTGCAGCGTGCCCTGACGACTGCCGAGGACCTGGCCGAGGGCGGCACTCACGGCCGTCGCGATCTGACCGTGCGAGTCCTGCACGCCGAGCGCCTCGGGCGCCGCCGAACCCATCACCTGCGACAGCCCAGCTATCACCTCGTCGTGGATCTGGGCGTAGGACCGCACGCCGTCGGTCTGTACGTACAGCGGACCGGACACGATCGGATCCCCCTAGGCTGGCGACTGATGGCTGATCATTGATTTTAGTGGGTCTGAGCAGGGGCAAGCATCGGAACTTTCGGTGGGAACAGCGACGATTGCGAGGTGGGCGGGATGTGGCTCGACATTTTCAAGATCGCCTTGGTGGTCTTCTTGGTGATCGGCATCGGCTTCCTGATCGTGACCTTCATCCGGAAATCGCGTGCCAACGGCTTCCCGACGCCGGAATCATCTAGCCACTTCTGGCAGGCCGAGGGCGCGATGCCGCCAACACCGAAACCCGATTGGGCGAAGGACTGGACATCCGACGCCGGTGACGACGATCCGGACGGACGGCGAGGCCGGCGGAGCTGACGGCTCAGCTGGCCGGCCACCCTGGTATTGGGTCGCCGTGAGGTGGTGGCTGATCCTGCAGGCCGGTATACATCGCCTTTCGGGCGGCAGCATCGTCGGGCATGTGCTCCGAGCACTGCTGCTTGACCTCGGGAGTGTCGACGTACTGAGCCTCAGGGCCTGGTATGCCCCACAGTGAAGAACTTGCTCCTGTGATGAACCAGGGTCCGAAGACATCCCCCGTCGGAGCTGGCAGGGGCCCCAATTGCGGATTCGTTGGTGCGGCAGGTGGATTCGGGCCGACGCGTGGGTCCTTATCGGTGAGTTCGACTCGCCATACCGTGATGCCCTTGTCGGCGGTGTCCTGCGGTGGCCACGAGGTTATCGATGGTACATGCCTGGATGTTCGTCAGCCGGGCGAAAAACTGAGTACTCGCCTTCGCACAGGATCGCTCTATAAACGTCGCCGACCTCGCTGAAACTGAGGACGTAGAACGGTGCATAGCCGTAAATGCTCTTGGCGGCATCATTGGAGTCTTGAGGTTGATCGTGGCGCACTTCGGGCCTAATGCGTTCCAGCTCGAAGGGATACCCGTCTTCAGCCCGCCGCCCGTTCTCGGGCGTCGCACGCCAGAATCCTGGATAGACGGCGGAAGATTCGCCGCCAGTCAAATTGACCGAACGATACGACTCCATATACGCGCGCACAGCAACGAGGGGCTCCGTATGGATATCGATTCCGGGAGAGGCGTTCCAGTGAAACCTGAAGTTGTTCAACGCGGGTGGCCAGTTGACGAACGGTGTTGGTTCAACAACGCTCGATGAAGGTTGAGGGGGTGGTGCGGACTCGCTGCACGCGGAAGTCAAAAGGATGACCAATATTGCACAAGTCCTGAACTTCCAGTCCCAGCCGAGGGCGCTACCGGATGACATCGTCATAAGAGGGCGCAACTGCGCGCTGTTGTCGTACTGAGCACCGGTTTGTGGGGTGCCTTGGCCGAACGTGGCTCGCGCCTTGGACCACGTCGACAGGAACGCGTCCAACACGCTCACGACCGCCGCCCCCTCGCTCCGTCCCGACCGATGACGATCCTAAGGCCGCGCAGCGAGGCGCCGGGACGCTAGTTCGGGGAATCGGCCGCGTTCGACGTCCGGCGGCGCTCCGCCTCGATCGGCACGATCGGCGCGCGCGCCGCGGGGCCGCGGGTGATCGCGTTCAGCCTGATCTCGGGCAGGTCGACCGAGGAATCCAGCGTGTCCAGCCACGCCACGGCGTCGGCGACGTCCGACGCGCGGATCGCGTACATCTCGAACGGCACGTCCTGCAGCATCTCGGTCTCCACCGGTCCCGGCGTGACGATGTGGACGTTGATGCCGTCGCGGTCGACCTCGAGCGCCAACGCTCTGGCGAACGCGTTCATGCCTGCCTTCGACGCCGAATACGCCGTTCTGGCGGGCATCGGCTCGTGCGCGGAGGACGACGAAACGAACACGAATCGTGAGCCGGACCGCATCTTGGGCAACGCCGCGGAGGTGACGACGAAGCAGGAGTCGAGATTGGCCGTCATCGTCTCGCGCCACTGCGCGAATGTCTGTTTGCGGGCGTACGTTCCGCCGAGCACGCCCGCGGCGTGCACCAGCAGATCGATCGGGCCGATCGCGGCGACCACCGCTGGGAAGGCCTCGGGGTCGGCCGCATCGCCGACGACGTACCGCGCGCCGATCTCGTCGGCCGCGGCACGCAGGTTGGCTTCCCGCCGCGCGGTGAGCACGACGTCATAGCCGAGTTCGGCCAGCTTCCGCCCACAGGCCTTGCCGATGCCGCCACTGCCACCGGTGATCAGTGCGGTTCTCACGTTCCTACCTCCGCGTCGCTGGGACGTGACGAAATCTGCCGAATTTGTAATGTTATAAAGATAGAGTCTAAGCGGAGCTTAGGAGTAGCGCGATGACCATGGTGCATCACACCGGGCTGTGTCCGGCGGATCTCGATGCCTCCCTTCGGTTCTACCGAGACGGCATCGGGCTGACGGTGTTGGCCGACTTCACCATGGACGCCGACCTCGAACCCCTGCTCGGACGCCGCACCAGCCACGTTCGGACGGTGTTCCTCGGTTCGCCGGACAGCCCACAGGGCGGCACGCTCGAGCTGTTGGACGTCGGCCCGCCCGCCGTCGCGGACGAGCCGGCCGACCCCGGCGTGCCGCACCGCGGGCTGTTCCTGCTGTCCTTCGTCGTGCCGGTCTCCGAGGTGCTGGACCGGCTCGCCGGGATGGGCCTCGGCGGCGAACCGCGGATCATGCGGACTCCTGGCGGGATCGCCGCGTCGGTGGTGGATCCCGACGGGGTCACGGTGGAGTTGCTCGGCGGGCCGATGGCCCAGCTGTCGGGGTAGCCCGGCGCTATGCGGTGGGCAGGACGATGACGCTGAGGTGTTCTACGCCGCGGGCGGCCGCGACGCGCGAGATCTCGTCGAGGAACTCAGCGGCGGCCGGGTGGATCGACGTCGCCCACGCATGGAAACCCTGCTCCAGCACCGGCTCGTCGACTAGTGACGGGGACACCGAGCGCACCACCTCGACCACGTCGGCGGGCGGCGGATCGGCGAGTTGCTCGTCGATCCACTCGCGGGCGAGTCGGGCGCCCGCGCCGTCGCCGTCGCCGAGGTCGAGCACCCGTTCGGCGAGACCACGCAATCGCTCGAAGAGTTCGGCGCACCCGGCCGTGGCCGCGAGGTTCTCCAACAACAGCGTGAAACCTGCGGGCAACAACATCTGACCGAAGAGCGGAGGGACGGGCAGGTCCCAGCTGCCGAAGAGGTCGGCGAATACCGCTGCGGCCTCCGGTGATAGCGGCCGGCTCAGTCGGCCGAAAACGCCGATGCTGTTGCGGTGCGAGGTCGCCAGGCGTTGCAGGAGGCCCTCATCCACGTCGTCGGCCGCGACGTCGATCGTGGCGATGAGATCGTTCAGCCGATCGCGCTGCTGCACCAACAGCTCTCGATGCTCCACGAGGAGGTCCGCGAGTGTGGTGTGCCCGTGGTCCAGAACACGGCCGATGTCCTTGATGCCGATGCCGAGGCTGCGAAGCAGGTCGATGCGGAGGAGTTCGAGGACCTGCGCGACGTCGAACACGCGGTAGCCGTTGCTCAGGTGCTCGGCCTGCAGCAGGCCGATCTTCTGATAGTGGCGGATCCGGCCCGCAGCGATCCCGGTGAGGGCGGTGACGTCGCCGATCAGCAACTGCTCAGCCACGGTCTTGACCTTACAACCGTCGCAAGGTGTGTACTGATGATCGGTGCTTCAGCGCAGGCGAAGGGAACCCTAGTGGATCGCGATCAGCTCATCGACCTCACCCGCCGCGCGCTCAAACTCGCACGCGACAACACCACCGACATGGCTGCCTCCGAGCACGTCGTCGCCGCGGACTCGTACACCTCGGCGCAGCGGTACGAACGCGACAGGGCGATGCTGCTCGCCAGTCCGCAGTTGGTCGGCTACGTCTCGGAGTTGCCGGCACCGGGCACGTACTGCACCAAGACGGTGATGGGGCGTTCGATCCTGATGACGAGGGCCAAGGACGGTTCGGTCAGGGCATTCGAGAACCTCTGCCTGCACCGCCAGTCGCAGATCGCCGGAGGGCTGCGGCACCGCCCGTCGGCTGTCGTGTCCCTACCACGCGTGGACCTACGACCTGGAGGGCAATCTGGTTGGGGTGCCGGGCAAGGAGGGGTTCCCGCAGACCGTCGGGGAACCGGCGAAACTCGTCGAGTTGCCTGCCACGGAATTCGCGGGCTTCCTCTGGTTGTCACTCGACGCCAGTGCCAGCCTCGACGTCGCCAAGCATCTCGGGCCGCTCGCCGCCGAGCTCGAGGCATGGGGGATCGGACGGTGGACGCCGTTGGGGGAGAAGGTCTTGGACTGCCCGATCGACTGGAAGCTGGCGATCGACACCTTCGCCGAGAACTACCACTTCGCCACCGTGCACCGGAACACCTTCGCCACCATCGCCAGGAGCAACTGCACGGTGTTCGATGCCTTCGGACCGCACCACCGACTGGTGTTCCCGCTCAACAACATTCTGGATCTCGAGCACGTCCCCGAAGACGAGTGGCAGCCGCTGCACAACCTCACGGTCATCTACGCGCTGTTCCCCAACATCGTCATCTCGGTGACCATCGCCAACGGTGAACTCTTCCGGGTGTATCCGGGCGATGCCGCGGGTCACTCGGTCACCGTGCACCAGAACAGCACGCCGCTCGACGTGTCCGATGAATCCATCGCGGCGGGCGCGAAGGCGGTGTTCGAGTACGCGCATTCGACCGTGCGCGACGAGGACTACCGGCTGGTGGCTGCCCTGCAACGCAACCTCGCGTCAGGCGTGCGGCCCGGGCTGGTGTTCGGGCGCAACGAGCCCGGCCTTCAGCACCGCCACGAGACGTGGGCTAAGGCGGTTGTCACCTCGGCGTGAACACGGGCACGAAGACGGTGCCCTGCTCCGTTGCCTGTTCTTCGAAACGCACCTCGACGGGCATGCCGATGTCGACTGAATCCGGCTCGCAGTCAACGATGTTCGTCACGATGCGGAGACCGTCCTGCTCGACCAGCTCGACGAGGGCGACGACGTAGGGCAGCGGCACCGCCGGATTGAACGGGTGACGGTTGACGGTGAAGGTGTTGACGGTGCCCAACCCGGACACCGGGCGGGCGACGAGCTCACCACCGCAATCCGGGCAGTCCTTCGTCGGTGGGTGCACCCACCGGGCGCAGTGCTCGCAGTGGGCGATGTGGAGCCGGCCATCGGCGCCGCCGGTCCAGAACGGCCGGTTGTGTTCTCCGAGTGCGGGAATGATGCGACCGGGGGCCGTCGACTGAACCTCACCTGACATGTGGATAAACTACCTCATCTATTTTTGTAACAATAAGCCCTGATGCGGGCGGACGGGAGCCGGGTGTCGTACTTCGAGAAGGACGCGATCATCAGTGGCATCGGCATCTCGCGCATCGGCCGCAGGACCGGCATCCCCGACACCGACCTCACGCTCGAGTCCTGCCGTGCCGCGATCGCCGACGCCGGCCTGACCCTCGCGGACATCGATGGGATGGCGACCCTCGGCGACGTGCCGTTCGACGAGACGGCGGCCGCACTGGGCATCGAGGTGGCCGACCGGACCTCCGGGATTCAACACCGCGGGGTTGATGAGCCCGGTGATGTCGGCCTTCCAAGCCGTCTCCGGGGCGACGGTCGCGCCACGTGCTGGTGTATCGCACCGTCTCGATGCTCGGTGGCTCCCTGAACCAGACGTCGGCGAGACCGCAGGCGGACAACGTGCTGACCTCGCCTCCGATCGAGCCACGCGTGCCCGGGCATCGTCGGAAGATCGGTGCGAACGACGACATCGGCTACCTGCTGGCCGCGCACGCCTATTCCGCGTCGAACTGGGTCGCGATGCACTGTCGGCGCCACATGGAGCGCTACGGCACCACCAAGGAGCAACTGGGCTGGCTCGCGATCAACAGCCGTCGCAACGCGGGATTGAATCCGCTTGCCGCATACCGGGACCCGATGACCATGGCCGACTACCTGACGGCCAGGCCGGTAGCGGACCCACTCGGACTGTACGACTGCGACGTGCCGGTTGACGGGTCGATCGCGCTCGTCGTATCCCGATCGGAGTACGCCGCCGACTGCCCGAATCCCGCGGTGGCGGTCGAGGCGATCGGCGGATCGTACGGCTCGGGCGGCTGGTTCAACCGGGAGGACTTCCCGAAGATGGCGTCGGTCGATGCGGCGGCCCAGATGTGGTCGCGGACCGACCTCACTCCCTCCGACCTGGACGTCGCCGAACTCTACGACGGCTTCACCTTCCTCACCTTGGCGTGGCTGGAGGCGCTCGGCATCTGCGCGGACGGCGAGGCCGGACCGTTCGTCGAGGGTGCCTCGCGGATCGCGCTGGACGGCGATCTGCCACTGAATACCTATGGGGGACAGCTGTCCGCGGGCCGCATGCACGGCTACTGGGTGCTGCACGAGGCGTGCCTGCAGTTGCGCGGTCAGGCGGGAGAAAGGCAGTTGCGGCACGCGTCCGGAGACGGCGGCGGTAGCCGTTGGCGGTGGCCCGATCGCCGGCTGCATGCTGCTCACCTGCTGACGAGGCGTCAGGCCAGCGCCGCTGTCAGGTCGTCCAGGATCTGTCGTAGCAGGGCCGTGTCGCCGGGCACCGACTCGATTGCCGGTCGCAACGGTGCTCACCAGGTAGTCCAGCGCCTCGGTCCGCTTGACCGTCTAGCGACCAACGGCCGCACGACGCCGACGAGCGGAGCGACGCCGTCCGATCCGGGAACCTGGTTTAGGGATGCGGCCAGTACCTCGACGAGTTCCCAATCCCGGTACAGCGCAAGGGATCGCTCGGAGATGCCGAACCCCCGCACCGGCTTGCCGCCCATGGTGCCCTCGAACAGGAACGGTCCCTCCATGTACTCGACGGGCAGCGCGTGCGCGGGTGCCGCGACCAATGGCACACCGGAGATCTCGAGGTCGAGCGCCTTCGACGTCAACGTGTGCCGATCGGGCATGTAACGCGCAGCGACGGGTGGACGCATCAGCTGGCGCACCGATTCGGGCCAGCGCACGTAACTCGTGGTGCGGACCTCGACGTCTTCGACGCACCCCGGGTCCGAGCCTGCCGCGGCGTAGGCGACCGTAGCGCCGGTGAACGGCCGTGGGGCGTTGCGCTCGCGCCTGTCGAACTGCCGCCACACGACGACGTCGGCGCCGTTGTCCAGATGGATGGTCCGCCACTCGTAGGAGATCGCCCGCGGATCGCCACCGGTGCCGCCGCCGCCGGCGGGCAAGGGGAACCACTGCCGGTCGATGTGCCCCGACGACCCGGATACCTCTTCGGTGTTCTCGCCCCACTTCAGCGTTCCGGACATCGCCAGCCCTGTCTGGAAGTACGAGAACGTCTCGGGCTGTGCCAGGCATTGGAACCGCCCGTTGTAGGTGGCGGCACCGACCGGCACCGGCGGTCTGGTGGGCGACACGTCGAGCCGGAGCTCCATCTCCGCACCGGAAGGGTCGATGCCCACCAGGGTCACGTCGTAGGTGTAGGGCAGCAACTCGCCGTCGCCATCGCCATCGCCGCAGCGGCGCGCGATCCACTGCGACCTGCCCGCCCGGCTGTCGAAGGTCATCTCCAGATGGCCGGTGGTCGCGGACAGTTTCGGAACGGCGCCCGGCTCCATCGACTTGGGCGGCATGTCGTAGTCGGTGAACGTGCCGTAAGTGCCGTTGTCGAGGTCGAACAACGCCATGGTGTGGAAGTCGGCGACCACGGTTTCGCCGGGGCGGTTCTGGTTGAAGATCGTCAGGAACGCGAACCGCCGCCCGGACGCCGCGGTCAATTCGCCTGCGATGAACCAGGTATCGGACTGGCAGTGCGGGTGCACGCCCTCCGCGGCGGGGAACGTGAACTCGGGGTCGCCCGGCACCAAGTCGAACGGGTAGCGCGTCCAGGATCCCGTTCGTTCCGCGGTGCGGGCGTGGTCCTGGCTCGTCGTGTCGGTCACTGCTACCTGCCCTCGTTGAGTGCGCGGGGATTCCATTTGGCTATTATCGCAAAATTAAACTACTACGGTCCGCGCCGCCGGATCCAGAGCTGTCCGGGAGTTCGGTCCTGCGACCGCATCGAGGAAGGCAGACTCGACTCGTGCACGACTCCACGGTCGCCGGGCTGGTTAGGGCCCGCGCCGACGACGACAACGTCGGGACTCATCTATGGCGATCGGTCATGGACGTGGCGCGAGGTCGTGGCCGAGGCGGCGGCGCGCGCATCCTGGATGCGCGCGACGCTCGATCCAGAGCGACCACCACACGTCGGGCTACTCATGCCCAACCTGCCGGAGTACGCCTTCCAGATGTTCGGGGCGGCGCTCGCCGGGGCATGCATCGTCGGGATCAACGCCACCAGGCGCGGCGCCGAACTCGCTCGCGACATCGAGCACACGTCCTGCCAGTTCGTCGTCGCCGACGCCACCTACGCCGAACTCGTCGACGGCCCGGTCCGCGTCGAGGAGCAGCCGTGGGCAGGCCATGCCGGCGCCGCACTGCCCGAAGTTGATCCACCGCCGTCCACCCTCATGTGCCTGCTGCTCACGTCGGGTTCCACCTCGGCTCCCAAGGCAGCGATGCGCAGCCAGGGCCGCCTGGCGGGTGGCGCGGGAATCGGCTTCGGTGCCAAGGACACGTTGTACTGCCCGATGCCGCTCTCGCACGGGAACGCGTTGAGTGCGGCGCTCTTTCCCGCTCTGGCCAGGGGCTCACGATTGCTGCTGCGCGACCGGTTCTCGGCCACGTCGTGGCTCGACGACGTCCGCACGCACGGCGTGACGTTCACCAACACCGTCGGACGCGCGCTCGGCTACGTCCTCGCGACCCCGCCAAGCCCCCACGACCGTGACCATCGACTGAAGGTCGGTGCTGGCGCCCGAGGCATCGCCGCGGGACATGGCGGAGTTCCACGATCGGTTCGGCGTCACCGTGTTGAGCGGGTACGGCTCGAGCGAGGGCGGCATCGTGCTGGTCCCGTCGCGCAAGCCAGGATCGCTCGGCACCGCACCGCCCGGTGCCGACATCGCCGTCGTCGACGCCTCGGGCACGGAATGTGAAGTCGCGCAGTTCGATTCCGACGGACGGCTCACGCAACTCCGGGCGCGCGATCGGCGAGTTGGTCCGGCGCAACGCCGATGGCTCGTTCGAGGGCTACTGGAACAACCCCGAGGCCCAGTCGGACCGCTTGCGTGGTGGCTGGTTCTGGTCGGGTGACCTGGCCTACCGCGACGCCGACGACGTGTTCTGGTTCGCGGGTCGGGTGGGGGACTGGCTCCGGGTGGACTCCGAGAACTTCGCGGCGTCACCGGTGGAGCGGATCGTCGGCCGATACGACCCCGCCGCGGCGGTGGCCGTCGTCGGAGTGCCCGATCCCGTGGCGGGCGACCAGGTGATGGCGGTGCATCGAACTGCTGCCGGACCGGCGATTCGATCCCGGCGAGTTCGCCGAATTCCTGGACACGCAACCGGATCTCGGCACGAAGTGGGCACCCCGCTTCGTCCGCGTCACCTCGGCGATCCCCGTCCTCGGCAACGGCAAGATCGACAAGAAACCGTTGCGGCGCGACGCCTGGCTGTGCGACGACCCGATCTGGTGGCGGCCGTCCCGATCGTCGGCCTATGCGCCGATGACGAGTGCCGACCGCGACTCGTTGCGCGAGCAGTTCCTCGACCCACGACCGGATGGGCGCCTTCCCGTCCGCTGACAACTGACCGTCGAAGAACAGGAGATCTGGTGCCCGTCCACTACGAACTCGGAGCACGCCCCGACGCACCGAACGTCGTGCTGATCACGCTCGATCGGCCGGAGAGCCAAGAACGCCTGCGACCTCGAGCACTTTCACCAGCTGGCGCAGGCGTGGAAGCGCTTCGCCGACGACGACGACGCCTGGGTGGCGATCTTCACCGGCGTCGGGACGGGCTTTCATGTCGGGCGCCGATCTCAAGACCTACGTCCCCGAGATCACCAAGCTGTCCAAGCAGATCGCCGACGGCACCGCCACCGACGTCGGCGGCTACTCCCTGTCCGACGGCACCGACGCCGTGCTGCGGGGCAGCAAGATCTACAAGCCGATCATCGCGGCGGTCAACGGGCCGTGCGTGGCTGGCGGCATGGAGATGCTCGGTGGAGTCGACATTCGCGTGGCCAGCGAACACGCCACCTTCGGCGTGCTCGAGCCCGCCCGGGGGCTGTTCGCCGGCGGCGGCACGACGGTGCGGCTGCCCCGTCAGGTGCCGTTCGCCCATGCCATGGAGTTCCTGCTGTGCGCCGATCGCATCGATGCCCGGCGCGCCGCGGACATGGGTCTGCTCAACGCCGTGGTGCCGGAGGACGAGCTGATGGACAAGGCCTTCGAGTACGCCGCGCGCATCACCAAGAACGCGCCGCTGGCCGTCCAGGCCACCAAACGCAGCGTGCTGGAAGGGCTGACGCTCGACATGCGCGAGGCGTACCGGAACGAAGCGCGGATCTCCAAGGAGGTCTTCGCGACCGAGGACGCCAAGGAGGGGCCGCGGGCGTTCGCGGAGAAGCGCACACCGCAGTGGTCCGGCCGCTAGGCGAGCAGTCCGGACGTTAGGCGAGCAGACGCAAAGTGCCCTGTTTCAGCCCGAAACAGGGCACTTTGCGTCTGCTCGCGGACTGCTCGCGGGGCTCAGTTGACGATGACCGTCCGGACGCCTCGGCCCGCGGTCAGGTCGTCGAAGGCGTCGTTGACCTCTTCGAGCGTGACGCGGCGGGAGACCAGCCGGTCCAGCGGCATCCGTCCGCTGCGCCACAGGTCGAGCAGCATCGGGAAGTCCCGCCCTGGTACCACCGAGCCGTACTGGCAGCCCACCAAGGTCTTGGCGTTCATGAACAGGTCGTAGGCCGACAGCGTCAGGTCGTCTCCCGGGCATCGCCGCACCGACGACGCACGTGGTGCCGCCACGTCGGGTGGCCTTGATGGCCGTGTCGATCGTGGCGCTGCGGCCGACCGCCTCGAAGACGATGTCGGCGCCGCGGCGTCCGGTGATCGCCCGGATCTGCTTGGCGACGTCCCCGTCCGCGGGGTCGATCGCGTGGGTGGCGCCGAGGGATTCGGCCGTCTCGCGTCGGGCGGCCACTGGGTCGATGGCGACGATGACGCGCCGCACCCCGCACCACGCTGGCCATCAGCGCTGCCAGACCCACTCCGCCGAGACCGATCACCGCGACCGAGCTGCCGTGTTCGACCGGTGCGGTGTTGAACGCCGCACCCGCCCCGGTGGCGACGCCGCAACCGACCAGCGAGGCGATGTCGAGTGGGATGTCGCGGTCGATCGGAACCACCGCCCGGCCAAGGCAATTCGTCGCGGTCGCGAAACTCGACACCCCGATGGAGGTGAAGAGCGCGTTGCCGTGGACGTCCGCCGCGTAGGGCATCGCGTAGCTGTCGGCGACCGCATTGCGGCAGAGGTGGAACTCGCCGTGCTGGCAGAACCAGCAGTGTTGGCACGCGGCGGTCCATGCGATCACGACGTGGTCTCCGGGCTCGACGTGGTGCACTTCGGAACCGACGGCCTCGATCACCCCTGCGCCCTCGTGGCCGAGTACGCACGGCGCGCCTGCGGGCAGAGCGCCGGTGGCCATGGACAGATCGGAGTGGCACACGCCGCTGGCGGCGATGCGCACCCGCACCTGGTCAGGGGCGATGTCGGCGAGCACGATGTCGTCGAGTTCGAGCGGCTTGCCGATCTCGCGCAGGATGGCGGCGCGTTCGGTCATGGGGGTTCCTCGCTTCGGTGGTCGGACCCGATTATGGTGACATTCTAACAATGTTCGAATATATTGGAACACTGGTCGAATCTTTCAGGAGGCGACGGTTTCATGTCCCCGCACCAGTCCGCCGACACGGCGAAGGCGTACGCGTTCGAACGGTTCTTCGTCGACGGCGAGTGGAGTGCGCCAGCGACCGACGAGGCGTTCGACATCCGGTCGCCACACGACGGCACGCCCGTCGGCTCCGCACCCATTGCGTCGGAGTCCGACGTCGACCGGGCCGTGACGGCCGCGCGCCGGGCCTTCGACGACGGACCGTGGCCGCGGCTGACGGTGCAGGAGCGCATCGCCGCACTTCGCCCGTTCGTCGACGCCTACGGGACGCACACCGCCGAGCTCGCCGCCCTGGTCACCTCCGAGATGGGATCGCCCGCGTCGTTCTCGGTACCCGCCCACGGGGTCGGCCCCCTGGTGCTGATGCAGATGACGCTGCAGTTCGCCGAGTCGTACGCATGGTCCGAGCGCCGGGGCAACAGCACGCTGATCCGCGAACCAACGGGCGTGGTCGGCATCATCACGCCGTGGAACGTGCCCCAGGTGACGATGCTCGCCAAGGTGCTGCCCGCCCTGATCGCCGGGTGCACGGTGGTGGTCAAGCCTGCACCCGAGACCCCGCTGGATGCGATGCTGCTCGCGGGGCTGCTGGCCGACGCCGATCTGCCGCCGGGCGTCGCCACGATCCTGCCGGGAGCGACGGCGGCCGGGCGGCGCCTGGTCGAACACCCCGGCGTCGACAAGATCGCGTTCACCGGCAGTGCCGACGTGGGCAGGGCCATCGCCAGTACCTGCGGGCAGCGGTTGGCACGGTGCAGCCTGGAGTTGGGCGGCAAGTCCGCGGCGATCATCTGCGAGGACGCCGCGCTGGACCGGACGGTGACCGGACTGCGCTTCTCGTCGTTCCTGAACAACGGCCAGGCGTGCGTCGCGCAGAGCAGGATCCTGGCGCCACGGTCGCGTTATGACGAAGTGGCGCAAGCCCTTGCCGACGCGGCCGACGGGTTCGTCGTCGGTGATCCCAGGGATGCGGCGACCGACATCGGCCCACTGGTCTCGGCGCGGCAGCGCGACCGGGTCCGCGGATACATCGACGTCGGCGTCGCAGAGGGGGCGACCCTTGCCGCGGGCGGGTCAGAGGAGATCGACGGCCTGACGAGCGGACAGTACGTCCGGCCCACCGTCTTTCGCGACGTGGACAACTCGATGCGGATCGCGCGGGAGGAGATCTTCGGCCCCGTGGTCGTCGTCATCCCGTACGACGACGTCGACGACGCCGTCCGGATCGCCAACGATTCGCCGTACGGCCTCGGCGGGTCGGTATGGACCAAGGATCGTCAGGCCGGCCTCGCGATCGCCCGCCGGGTTCGTACCGGCATGTTCGGCATCAACTCGTTCGCACCCGAGTTCGGGGTTCCCTTCGGCGGATTCAAGGCCAGCGGCATCGGCCGCGAGTATGGGCCGGAGGCCTTCGACGAATACGTCGAGATGAAGTCCGTGTACGGAGTGCCCGCGTGACCGCGCCGCCGCGCCGGGCCTACGGCGAGCTCGACCGCGCTCAGGTGGTGGCGTCGCTGCGAGACCTGGCCAGGCGCGTCGGGGTGCAACGCGTGACGATGCGCGAGCTCGCCGTCGAACTCGGCGCCGCCACGCCCTCGGTGTACTACCACGTGCGCGGCAAGCAGGCCGCCCTCGATCTGCTCGCCGAGTCGGTGCTTGCCGACATCCCCGAGCCGGGGCCGGGCCCGTGGGACGAGCGCGTGATCGAGTTGTACTGCAACGCCCGCGAAGTCCTGCTCGGTGTCTCCGGCATCGCGGGGGTGCTGCAGACCAACGGTGACGGCGACTGTGCGCGTCGTCTCGACGGGCTCAGCCGCGCTCTGGTCTCCGAGGCCGGTCTGACCAAAGCCGTTGCCGAGCCGGCACATACGGTGCTGTACACCTACCTTCTCGGCTCGGTGAGCCTAGAGGAGTCCCGCCCGCCGACGGCGGCGAAGTTGACCAAGCGTCAGGCGGCGTCGCGCTTTCGCGCGGGACTGGAAGTGATCGTTTCCGGAATTCGGGCAGCTGCGGAGGACCGATGAACTTATCCAGCCCTGGGCCGTTGGGCTCCCTGGTGACCGAGCACCAGGGGGGCGCCGCCGACGTCGACGCCGCGGCCGTGCTCAACCCCGACACCTATGTCGACGGCGCGCCGTTCGACGCACTCGCCCGGCTGCGCGCCACCGCCCCGGTGCACCCCGTGGTTCTGCCAGGCCTGCCGAGGGTGTGGCTGCTGAGCCGGCATGCCGACGTACGCCGCGTTAGCCGCGACACCGACACGTTCAGCAGCATGAAGGGCAACACGCTCATCGAGGTCGAGATGAACGCCAACTCGGCCATGCTGCCCGGCATCGACCCACCGCGCCACGTGCTCTACCGCAAGCTCATCAATCAGGGCTTCACCGTCCGCAACGTCAAGCGCCTCGAACCGCACATGCGCAAGGTCGCCCGCGACATCGTCGCCGACGTCACCGAGAAGGGCGAGTTCGACGCCGTCCCCGACATCTCCGCCGAGATGTCGCTGCAGGTGATCGCCGACGTGCTCGGGGTGCCCGCCGAAGACCGCATGGACGTCTTCCGGTGGAGCAATGCCATCGGCAGCCTGGGGATCGAAGACCCCGACTACGCGCCGACGCCGGAGGCGCTTGGGCAGGCCGCCGCCGAAATGTTCGCCTACTGCGGTGAATTGGTCGCCCACCGACGCAAACACGGGCTCACCGACGACATCCTGTCCGCACTGCTCGCCGCCGAGGTCGACGGCGAGAAGCTCGACCGCGACCAGCTCAACGAATTCTTCATGCTGCTGGCGATCGCAGGCAACGAGACCACGCGCAATACGCTCAGCCACGGAATACTCGCGCTCTCCGAGCATCCCGAGCAACGGGCTCTGCTCGCGCGCGACCCCGACGCGATCCCGCTGGCGGTCGAGGAACTGCTTCGGTGGTCCACCCCCGTCATGCACTTCCGCAGGACCGTGACGAGCGACGTCGAGATCGGCGGCAGGCAGATTCCGGCGGGGGACTGGGTGCTCATTCACTATCTCTCCGCCAACCGGGACGAGGACGTGTTCGAGCGGGCCGACGAGTTCGACGTCACCCGCAGCGACGCAGGCCACGCGGCATTCGGTGGTGGAGGGACGCACTTCTGCCTCGGTGCCCAGTTGGCCCGCCTCGAACTGCGGGTGATGCTCGAGGAGCTGTACGGAGGCGTGCCCGGACTCGCCGTGACCGCCGGGCCCGACCGCCTGCGCTCGTCGTTCTTCCACGGCATCAAGCGGTTGCCCTGCACCACTGGTGCCGCGTAGATGCAGCGATCCTCGTCAGCTCTGCGTCATCGGGGCTGCCCAACACACCGTCCGCGACGGCAACGCGCCGCAACCTCTGGTCAGTTGGACGGAGCGCGCTCGCGAGGCGGCCGCCTCGGCGGGGGTGAATGACGCTCTGCCGCAGATCGACTCGGTGCAGGTGGTGTACTGCCAGAGCTGGCCGTACGACGACCCGGTCGGGCGGCTCGCCACCGAACTCGGCGCGTCGCCGCGCCATCGGCACTATTCGGGGATCGGCGGGACGACGCCACAGGACCTGGTGAACCGCACTTCGTCGGCGATGCAACGCGGGGAACTGGACCTGGCACTGATCTGCAGTGCCGAGGCGCTGGCCACCGTGCGGGTCGCCAAGAAGGCCGGCGAGCGGTTGCCGTGGAATCACCGGAAGTCCTCGCCGTTCCCGTGGGAACCGCCGCACGAATCGGAGATCACCCACGAGGTGCACCAGGCGTGGGAGACGTTCCCGCTGTGGGACACCGCGCGCCGTGCTGCACGTGGCGCCACGTTGCGGATCCGACGCGGCCGAGGCCGCACGGGTGATGTCCGCGATGAGCGTTGTGGCGGCTGACAATCCGCACGCCTGGCGCCCGACGGCGCTGGACGCCGCGACGGTGGGCACCGCGTCCGCGGACAACCGGTACGTCGGCTGGCCGTACACCAAGCACGAGGTCGCGGTGATGGACGTCGACATGTCGGCCGCTCTACTGCTGGCGACGGCGGAGAAGGCCGATGCGCTCGGTGTCGCCGAGGATCGGCGGCTGTACCTGAGCGGCTGGGCCTACGCCGAGGATCCCGCGAGCATCGCCGAACGCGCCGACATGTCGCGTTCGGCTGCGATGGCCGTCGCCGGTCGGCATGCCCTGTCCTCGGCGGGCATCGGCCTCGACGAGATCGACGCGTTCGACCTGTATTCGTGTTTCCCCTCGTCGGTTCGATTGGCCTGCGACGCAATCGGGCTCGCGCTCGACGACCCACGTGGGCTCACCGTGACCGGTGGGCTGCCCTACGCGGGCGGTCCGGCCAGCGGGTACATGACCCACGCCATCGCGAGCGCCGTTCGACCGGCTCCGTGCCGCAACCCGGGTGTGCGTTGCTCACCGGCGTCGGCATGCACATGGCCAAACACGTTGCCGCGGTGTGGTCGAGCGCCGGGAGTGCTTCCTCGAACGAACCCGACCTGGTCGCGCTACAGGCAGAGGTCGACGCCGATCAGCACCGCGAGTCCCTGCTTGACGACGTGGTCCGGTCGGGCGACGGTGCGTGCCTACACCGTCGCCCATGGCCGCGACGGCGCCCCCGTGCAGGGCCTAGTGGTGCTCGACACGGCCGAAGGCCGCGCACTGGCCCGGGTGCACGACGAGCAGTTGCTCGTCGACGCGGAGTCACGGGAGCTGGTCGGCTCTGAGGTGGTGGTCACCACCGATGGGCAACGCAACGTTGCCCGTTGGTGATCAGCGCGACCTGGAACGCCTGCGGCGACATCGCCCGAATCCGCTGATCGCGATGCGTCGGGCAGGGCGTAGGTGTGGGCCTCACCGACGTGCTTGTAACGCCAGCCGGCGGGCCTTCTCCACGTCGCCGTCGGCGATCGCCTCGGTGAGCTTGACGTGAGCGCTGAGCGCGGCGCGGCGCTTGGCCAGCGTCGGGAAGGCGTTCTCGTCCTCGGCGCGCGTCGAACCATTCCTGCTCCTGGCTGCGCCATAGCGCCTCGAGGCTGCCCATCACCGCGACCATGGTGTGGTTGCCGCAGCCGCGCGCGAGCTCGTGGTGAAACTCGCGGCCGATCTCGGAGAACTTCTCGCCGTCGCCGATGTTGGCGGCCATCGCCTCGTTGCTGCTGGATCAGTTCGGGTAGGAGCGTGGTCAGCCCGGTCCGGCCGCATCGCCGCCAGCGCCGCGCAGGACGGCTCGAGTTCGTGAAGTGCCGCGCGGAGATCGGCGACCGGCACCGAATCGCTCTGCAGCACCAGCCCCAGCATGTAGGCGGCGCTGGCCTTGGCCGGCGCGTGCACGACGGCGCCACCACGGTTGCCGCGGCGGACCGATACCAGGCCCTCCGTCTCGAGGATGCGCAACGCCTCGCGCACCGAAACGAGGCTGACGTTGAGCTGTTCGACGAGTTGCTTCTGGCCCGGCAACAGGTCGCCGTCGGCGATCCTGCCGTCGATGATCTGCTGCCGCAGTTCGTCCGCGACGATCTCGGCGGTCCTGCGCGACGACAGTCGACGGTGCGCTTCCGCGCCGATTCCGAGGATGGTCATGTGCTCCCAACAGTTGTACTGACGTGCGACTTTAGCACCAGCGGTGCCCTGATCACGGGGTAGCGACGTCCGTCACCGCTCTGTTGCTGTTTTTATATAAATAGCTATAGTGGCGCTCATTGCGAGAGGAGCGACCATGACGACGACGTCGGGTCCGGCCGGAGCGGCCGCATTGGAGCAGGGCAGCGTGGCGCTCAACCAACGAGTGGCGCAGCGCGCGGAGTCGCGCATGCTCGTCGACGGTCGAGCTGCGCCAGGCCGTTCCGGCGGGACCTTCGGCAACGTCAGCCCGGCCACCGGCGCCGTGCTGGGCACGACCACGGCCGCGGCCGCCGAGGACATGGACGCGGCCATCGCCGCGGCGCGCCGGGCCTTCGACGAGACGTCCTGGTCGACCGACCGGGCGCTGCGCAAGCGCTGCCTGCTGCAGCTTCAGGAGGCGCTGGAGAACGAACGCAGGCGACCTGCGCGAGGAGCTCGTCGCCGAGGTCGGCGCGCCGATGATGACCACCTACATGGCCCAACTCGACTGGCCTCTCTCCGATGCCCTGACCTATCCCGCCGAACTGATCGACACCTTCACCTGGGAGCGCGAACTGGGCCCCGGCACCGCCTTCGGCGACGACAACCTGCGCAGAGTGGTCAAGGAGCCCGTCGGAGTGGTCGCGGCGATCGCGCCGTGGAACTACCCGATCGAGATCGTGCTGAACAAGCTGGGTCAGGCCCTGGCCACGGGGAACACCGTGGTGCTCAAGCCCGATCCGAATACCCCGTGGACGTCGACGCGCATCGGCAGGCTGATCGCCGAGCACACCGACATTCCCGGCAGGCGTCGTCAACGTCGTGCCCACCCCGGACAACGCGGTCGCCGAACGTCTCGTCACCGACCCGCGGGTGGACCTGGTGTCGTTCACCGGATCCACCGACGTCGGACGTCTCATCGCGAGCCGTGGCGCCGACACGCTCAAGCGGGTGTTCCTCGAACTCGGTGGCAAGTCGGCGATGGTGATCCTCGACGACGCCGACATCGACGAGACACTGCCGAATACCGCGCAGGTCTGCATGCACGCCGGGCAGGGCTGCGCCGATCAACACCAGGGTGCTGGTGCCCGACCGCCGCCTACGACGACTTCGTCGAGAAGGTGACCGCGCTGTTCGAACTGATCACCCCCGGTGACCCGGCCCTGGCCGAGACGTTCCTCGGGCCGGTCATCAACGCCAAGCAGCGCGACCGGATCCTCGGCTTCGTCGACCGGGCGCGCGCGTCGGGTGCCGACGATCGTCACCGGCGGGCACGCTCCCGACCGGCCTTCACCCGGATCTGGCCAACGGCACCTACGTCATGCCCACTGTCATCGCCGGCGTGGACAACTCGCACGAGATCGCCCAGAACGAGGTGTTCGGCCCGGTCCTGGTGGTGCTGCCCTACCGCGACGAGGATGAAGCCCTGCGGATCACCAACGACAGCCGCTACGGACTGTCCGGCTCGGTGTTCGCCTCCTCACGGGAGCGCGGGCTGGCCTTCGCGGGCAAGGTTCGTGCTGGTTCGATGATCGTCAACGGCGGTATCTTCTATGGAGCCGACGCACCGTACGGCGGCTACAAGACCAGCGGCATCGGCAGGCAGAACGGCGTTGAAGGATTCGAGCAACACCTGGAAACCAAGACGGTCGGCTACCGCTGAGGTGAGCCGGCGAACCGCGGTGTGTCCGGTCGACGAACTTCCGCCCGGGACCATGAAATTGGTGCCCATTGGAAAGTTCGGCGTCGGTGTGTACAACGTCGGCGGGTCGTTCTACGCCATCGCGAACTACTGCTCGCACGAGGGCGCTCCGCTGTGCGCGGGACTCGTCGGCGGCACCAACGAGTTCGCCCCCGACGTGCCGGGCATGGTTCGGCGCGTCATGGAGGGCAGGATCGTGCGCTGCCCGTGGCATCAATGGGAGTTCGACATCACCACCGGTCAGAATCTGGCAAGCCCGCACAAGCGGGTCCGCACCTACGCCGTCGACGTCGTCGACGGGAAGGTCTACGTGACCGAATGAGTGGCCCGGCCCGCATCGTCGATGCCAATGTCCAACCCCACTTTTCGAGCAACGCGGAGATCCGGCGATACCTGCCGCCCGCCCACGCGATGCGTTCCATCCCCGACGTCGAGCAGCAGTGGTACCAGGCGCCGGGCGGGGACTACCGCCAGGACCTGTACGGCGACCACTACCCGGGATCCGATCGTGACACGGTGGCCAAGCACCTCTTCGACGACGCCGGGGTCGACGTCGCCATCCTCAACCCGCTGACCCGGGGCAACATCGCCGACTACCTCCTCAACAGCCGAATCTGCGCGGCGATCAACGACTGGCTGCTCGACAAGTGGCTCGACGCGGATCCGACGGGGCGATTCCGCGGAACGATCCGGGTGAACCCGGAGGATCCGAAGGGTGCGGTCGAGGAGATCACCCGCCTCGCATCGCATCCCAAGATGGTGCAGGTCGGCGTCCCGATGCAGTCACGCGAACCGTTCGGCAAGCCCGTGTTCGAGCCCATCTGGGAGGCCGCGGCCGCGCACCGCCTCCCGGTCGTGGTACACGTCAACGGCGGCAACGGCGTTGATCATCCGCCCACCTTCGCCGGGCACGCACACACCTATCCCGGCTACGCCGCCTTCATGCCGTTGAACTACTTCGTGCACCTGGCGACGCTGATCGTCGAGGGAGTGTTCGGCAGGCACCCGGACCTTCGATTCGTCTTCGCCGACGGCGGCTATGACGTCCTCACCCCGCTGATGTGGCGGCTGGATTCGTTCTGGATGTCGATGCGTGACCAGACGCCGTGGGTCGATCGACTGCCGAGTGCGTATCTCCCCGACCACGTTCGGTTCTGTTCGTCGGCATTCGACGGGCCCACCGAGTCCGGGCAGACCGCACGCTGGATGGCGTTCATGGACACCGCGAATCTGCTGATGTATGGCTCGGGCTATCCGCACTGGTCGACGTCGCGGCCGGAGTCGGTGGTCGCCGGGATGGACGCTGCGCAGGCCGAACGCGTGTTGTGGCGCAACGCCAGTGACCTCTACGGTCTGGGCGTCGAGGCGTAGCTTTAGCCGCCCCTGGCTTCGGTCATTGCCGACCGGCTGACCTTCGTCGCCGCGCTACGCGGGATCTCCTCGACGAACTCTACGGTCTTGGGCACCTTGTACCGCGCGAGCCGGCCCTTGGCGTAGGAGATGACGTCGTCGGCGGTGACGGCCGCCGGGCCCTCAGCGCCCCCGGCGAGCTGCACTACCGCATGGACACGTCTGCCCCACTCCGGATCCGGCAGACCGAGCACCACGACGTCGGCGATGTCGGGGTGGGAGATCAACGCGTTCTCCACCTCTGCGGGAAAGACATTCGCGCCGCCGGTGACGATCATGTCGGTGCGCCGGTCGGCGACGTAGAGAAAGCCATCCTCGTCGAGGTGGCCGAGGTCGCCCGCCGAGCGGAAGCCGTCGGTCGTCGGCTCGGGCGGGACGGCGCCGCCGAGATACTTGTAGGCGTCGTTCATCGGGGCCCGCATGTAGATCTCGCCGATCTGTCCGGTGGGCACCTCGGCGCCGTGCTCGTCGAGGATCCGGATCTCGGTCTCGCGGAACCCCCGTCCGACGCTGCCGGGATGGGCCAGCCACTCGTCACCGCGCAGCGAGGCCAGGCCGAGGTTCTCGGTCATCCCGTAGGCCATCACGACCCGCTCGGGGCCCAGCAGCCCGAACCACCGGCGAAGCAGGTCGGGCGGCATGGCCGCGGCTCCCTGCATGATCCATTCGATGCTCGACAAATCGCGGTCGTCGATGCCGGGGACGTCGGCGATCCGGGCGAGCATCGTGGGCGTCGCGGTGAAATTGGTCACGCGGTGCTTCTCGACGACGTCGAGAACCGTTGCGGCGTTGAACTTCTCCAGCACGATGAGCCGATCGCCTGCCAGTACGTACATCAGCGGATTGAAGCCGTTGGTGTGGTACATCGGGGCCGGCACCAGGATGGTCTGCGGGCGCGGCACCGGTGCCCAATGGGCGGCGAACGGTTCGCTGAGTTCGGGAGTCCAGGCGGCGGGCCTGGTGTTGAGGATGATCTTGGGAAGCCCGGTGGAGCCGCTGCTGCATATTCCGTTGACCATCGGCGACAGTGCGTCGGGCACCGCCGAATCGTCTTCGGCGCTCGCCGTCGCGGCCAGCTCGTCGCGGTTCGCCTCGTCGATGACCAATGCCTCACCGAGCGCCGCCAGCAGCCGATTCAACTCCCATTCGGGTAGGTCCCAGCGCATCGGGACGGGAACCGCGCCGATCTTCCAGCTGCCAAGCGCCGCGAACACCAGGTCGAGTGAGTTCGGAATGGCGATCCCGACCAGCGTGCCAAGACCGGCACCCCGGGCGGCCAGGGTGCGGCCCCACTGATTGGCGCCGCGGTCCAACTGGTCGATGGTCAGCGCGCGTTCGGTGCCATCGATCGACACCAGGGTCAACGCAATGGCGTCGGGTTCGGCCAGAGCGCGACGACGCAGTTGCACGCCGAACGGGATGCCGTCCTCTGCGGCCAGCGCGGGCTGCGGTGCTGATTCGACTTCAGACACGAACTTTCCTTCGATCACATCGTGGGCTCGGCATCGAACGGGGTCGGACGGTGTTCTGGTGTGACGCCTGCGATTAGCGGCGGCGGCGCTGAATCACTTGTGCGGGAAGGGCCTGAATGCGTTGGTCGGGAGCGTCGGCCACGACGTAGGCCTGGGTGTTGCTCACGTGTCGCGATGCCAGTCGCCGTGCGCGTTCGGCGTCACCGGCTTCGATGGCCTGGGTGAGCTTCACGTGGGACGCCAGCACCGCGCGCCGCTCCGCCAGCGACGGATAGCCGCCTTCGGCCGCGCTCTGCTCCGCCCACTGTCGCTCGTGGCTCGTCCACAGCGCTTCCAGGCTGCCCATCACGACCGCCATGGTGTGGTTGCCGCAGCCGCCCGCGATCGCGTGGTGGAACTGACGACCGATCTCGGTGAATCGCGACGCGTCGTCGAGATGCTCCTCGGCCAGCGCGTTGATCTTGTTGAGTTCGGGAATCAGGGTCGTGGCGCGATCCGCGCTCTGGGCGGCAAGCGCGGCACAGGACGGCTCGAGCTCCTGCAGCGCGAGTCCCAGGTCGGTCAGCGGCACGGAGTCGCTCTGCAGGACCAGGCCCAGCATGTAGGCGGCCGACGACTTGGCAGGGGCGTGCACCACGGCTCCGCCGCGATTGCCGCGCCGCACGGAGACCAGACCCTCCGTCTCGAGGATTCGCAACGCCTCGCGCAGCGATACCAGGCTAACCCGGAAGCGGTCCACCAGAATGTCTTGGCGGGGAAGGAGATCGCCGTCGGCGAGCTCGCCGTCGAGAATTTGCCTGCGCAGCTCCTCGGCTACGATTTCAGCGGTTCGGCGCGCGGACAAGCGCCGTCTGGCCTCAGGACCTATTCCGATCGCGGTCATTCGATTCCGGCAGCGAACGTGGAGAGCGACGCGTTGCTGCCCCGCGAGCACTCGTGTTGACATTGCAATTTTAACAGTTATAGCGGTATGTCGAACCTCTTCACGTCCGGCGTCGCCGATGGCTCCGTGGTGCCAGCGTAGGACGGTGTATATGCTAACAATACGAAGATAGCGTTTCACGGCCAAGTTGGCGGGAATCGTTGACGACGCGCGATGTGGCGCAAGATCATTGATCTCAGTGGGTGTATCGCCGACAGGGGGACTGGCATGACGACAGTCGAACGGGCCGATCGCGACGTGGACGTCGCCGACGACACCAGCGAAACAGCGGTGACCATCGTCGACACCGACGTGCACCCGATCCCGGTGTCCGCCGACGTGCTGAAGTCGTACGCCCCCAAGGAGTGGGTCGACAGGATCTGGCCGACCGGCAACGCCGTCACGCCAAGTCCCCACTTCTACGACACACCCGACTCGTTCAAGACGATGTCGATGCGGGTCGACGCGTGGCCGACCAACGGTGGCGGGCCTGGCAGCGACCCCGATCTCGCCGCCAGGCAATTGCTCGTCGACGCCGGCGTCAGCATCGCCACCCTCGAACCGATGTGTGACGCACAGCTACCGGACAACGAGCACGTGTTGAAGTCGGCCTACAACGACTGGCTCGCCGACGTGTGGCTGGACCACAACAACGGCCACGGGCGCTGGCGTGGGTCGATCAGCGTCAGCGCGCAGACGCCGCCGCAGGCCGCCCGCGAGATCGAACGTTGGGCCGGCCACCGGTACTACGCGCAGGTGCTGATGACCCCTCAGACGAGGGGAATCCCGTTCGGCAGTCCGCACTTCGACCCCATCTACGAAGCGGCGTCGCGCAACGGCCTGCCCGTCGCCACCCACCTGATGGGGCAGACGCCGTTCGAGCTGATCCCGATCTATCCCGTCGGCAATCCGGCCCATTGGCATGACTTCTTCGCCTCTTGGCCGTTGCTCTACGTGTCGCATCTGATGAGCCTGGTCTTCGACGGGGCGTTCGATCGGCATCCCGACCTCCGAATCGTCTTCGTCGAGGGTGGTTTCACCTGGGCGATGCCGGTGATGTGGCGGATGGATCGGATCTGGGAGGCGCGCAAGGCCGACCTGCCCCAGGTGCGGCGGCGGCCGTCGGACTACGTGCGCGAACACGTCAGGTTCACCACCCAGCCGATCGAAGAAGTCGAAGCCCCCGTCTTCCGTGAATACGTCGAGATGATGGACCTCGGCGACAACCTCATGTTCTCCACCGACTACCCGCACTGGAGCTACGACTCGCCGGAGTGGGCCGTCAAGCGATTCCCGAAGGACCAGCGCGACCGCATCATGCGCGGAAATGCCATGGCGCTCTATGGTTTACCGGACACCGTGAAGGCGCTGCCGGGCGAGTTGCCCGGCAGCGCCGGTGGTCAGTAACGCACGTCGCGCAGGGTCAGCGGCGGGTACACCGTGGACGCCTCGCCGTCGACGGTGGTACCGCCGAACTGCAGCATGGCGCGCGGTTCGCCGTGCATGGGTGCCGGGTAGTTCAGAGCAGGCGTCGAGACCTCGTCGAGCACCCGGAGCTGATCGGGTCGCAACACCACGTCGAGGCCGGCGAGGTTGTTCTCCAGGTGCTCGAGGCGGCGAGCGCCCAGGATCGGCACCACGGTGCCCTGGCGGGCCCGCAGCCACGCGAGCGACACCGCGGCGGCGGTCGTCCCGAGTTCGTCGGCGATCGCGGTGACGGCGTCGATGACGACGAATTCGCCCTCACTCGGCCCACCGACGTACGCCGCGCGGGCGGAGTCGATGGCCCCCACGCCGCGCTGGTGCTTGCCGGAGAGGAAGCCGTTCTTCAGCGGACTCCACGGAACCAGCGCCATGCCCTGGTCCAGTGCCAGCGGCGCGATCTCACCCTCGACGGTGCGCTCCAGCAGTGAGTACTCCACCTGCAGCGCGATCAGCGGGGTCCACCCGTTCAGCAGCGCAAGGGTGTTGGCCTTGGCGGTGACCCATGCGGGGTTGTTCGAGAAACCGACGTAGCGGATCTTGCCGGCGCGTACCAGGTCGTCGAGGGCGCGCAGGGTTTCCTCCACCGGAGTGTTGCGGTCCCAATTGTGCAACCAATACAGGTCCAGGTAGTCGGTGCGCATGCGGCGGAGGGTCTCGTCGAGCTGCGCGATGACCGACTTGCGGCCCGCGCCCCCGCCGTTGGGGTCGCCCGGAGACATGTTCGTGAAGAACTTCGACGCGAGCACCACCCGGTCGCGGCGCCCCGGCTGCGCGGCGAAGAAGTCGCCGAGGATCTTCTCCGAGTGCCCGTTGGTGTAGAAGTTGGCGGTGTCGATGAAGTTACCGCCCCGGTCAAGGTAGGTGCCGAGGATCTTCTCGGACTCCTCGACGCTGCAGCCCGCGCCGCCAGCGTCCTCGCCGAAGGTCATGGCGCCAAGCGCGAACGGGCTGACCCGCAGGCCGGACCGGCCGAGTGTGACGTAGTGGTCGAGTGACATTTCTTGGTGCTCCTCGGGGTGTCGAACGGTGGGTGAATCGGTACGTCCATCGAAGCTCGGCGCCAGTGGTCGGCGGTAGACCGATCCGCGCCGGGTCTTGCACAATCCTCTCGACCTTGCCCGGATTGGGCTTGCCCGATCGCGGCAGGCATGCTTCCGTGGGTTCATGCGCACCACGCTCACCGAGATCAGCGACTTCATCGCCGCGCGGGCCCGACCCGACATGCGGACGCCGATCGACGGGCTGCTGTTGTCGAAGGTGACGACGTCGGCGCCGGACTACTCGCTGACCGAACCGCTGCTGGTCGTGTTGACCAAGGGGGGTAAGCGCCTCCTGCTGGGCGACGAGGTGTTCGAGTACCGCGCGGGAGAGTGCCTCCTCGTCACCGCCGATCTACCGGTCACCGGGCACTTCATCGACGCCAGCCCTGCGACCCCGGCGCTCGGGATGGCCCTGACTCTGCGTCCCACCGCCATTGCGCCACTCGTGCTGGAGGCGCCGATCGACCGGCGGACGCGCACCACCGCCGATCCGCCCGCGATCGCGACCGGTCCGGCGAGTGCGGAGCTTCTGGATGCCGTCGCGCGCCTGGTGCGGCTGATCGATCATCCGGTGGACGCCCACGTGCTCGCCCCGCTGATCGAGCGGGAGATCCTGTGGCGCTTGCTCACCGGTCCGCACGCCCACGTGATCCGCCAGATCGGCCTCGCCGACAGCGGCCTGACTTGCGTGAGCCGGGCGATCCGGTGGATCCGCGACAACTACGCCGAACCGATGCGGATCGCCGACCTCGCCGACATGGCGGGAATGAGCCCGTCGGCGTTTCATCGTCGCTTCCGCGCAGTTACCGCCATGAGCCCCTTGCAGTTTCAGAAGTGCATCCGCCTACAGGAAGCGCGATCGTTGTTGGTCGGCCGCCCTGGTGACGTCGCGGGCGTCGGGCACCTCGTCGGCTACGACAGCCCGACCCAGTTCAGCCGCGAATACCGGCGGATGTTCGGTGCCCCGCCTGGCCAGGACGTCTCTCGATTGCGCGCAGAAGAAGTCCGGGTTCCGCAGTTGCCCTGAGCGTTGAATCCGTTGAGGACGAACGTGTTACGTCCGGCACCGCGCTGCCTGCTCGGCGGCGTCGCCTGCCGCGCCGTGCATGCCGATGCCCGCGAACGCCGCCGATACCGCATCGAGCGCGGCGGCGTCACCGGCGGCCAGCGCGCGCCCGTGATCGAGTGCGAGCCGGCCGACGACGCAATCCAGGCCGAGGCGCCCGATGCCGTCGGCCGCCCGGACGTCGCCGAGTCGCACCGCGTCGTGCAACGCGCGCAGCGCAACCGCGGACTGGCCGCCGCGCTCGGCGGCGCGGGCCGCGTCCCGTGCCGCGGCGATCGCGCCGTGACCGTCGCGCCGAGAGGCGCACGTCCACGCCCTTGCCAACGCCAACTCGGGGGCGAACAGCATCGACTTCAACCCGTGCCGCGCCTCCGCCCTGGCCAGGATGCGACCCGACTCCGCGGTCTCGCCCTGCTGACCGAGCGCAAGGGCCAGCAGCGTCCACGCCAACGGGCCCCACGAGTAGCCGGTCGGCGCCAAGGCCGCGGCTGCCCCGCGCAGCAGCGTCACGGCCTCGTCCAGCTCACCGCGGACGATCAGCACGTCGGCCACCAGCACCTCGCCGATCGCCCGGCCCGGCTGCTGGCTCTGGGTGTAGTCGAGGAGCCGCTGCGCCAACGCCTGGGCCTCATCCACCTCGCCTGCCATCAGGCGCGTCGACGTCTGCCCGAAACCGCTGGTGAACCGCAGCAGGCCGGGATGCCCCGCGGTCAACGCCCCCTCGGCCAAGGCGTCGACGTCGGCGAACAGGCCCATCCGTGCCGAGCTCAAAGCCGCTGCGGCAGAAGCCCAGCCGATCGCGGTGTCGTCGGCGTCGGGCGATGCGAGCACCTCGGTGGCAATCTGCATGGCCCGGCTCGGACTGCCTGCGTTCATCGCGAACGTCGCCGACAGCGCGTCCAGCGTGGTGCGGGCGGCGGGCGTCGTCACCCGGTTCCGGGTGGTCTGCAGGAACGCGGTCGCCCGTTCCGGTTCGGACAGCATCCAGAACTGGTTGGCCGCCCGCGGCAGCGCCCATGCCATCAGCTCGGTCTCCGTCAACGTCGACGGATCCACGTCGGCGAGCACGGCGTCGGCGTCGCGTCCGCGCCCCTGCCAGGCCAGCGCGTATGCCAGCGGCAGCCGGGCCGCGAGGCCGTCGTCGGCCAGCGCCGCCCGGCCGAACCGCTCGCTGAGCTCCAGATCGCCGAGTCGCAGCGCCTCGTCGGCCGCCGCGACGAGCTCGGTCACCGATAGCGGCCGGTCGGAGTTGAGCGCCAGCACCGCGCGGCGCAGCCGGCCGACGACGTCGGTTGCGACGGGCAGCTTCTCGACCAGTGCGGTGCGCAGGTAGCGCTCCCGATCCGGGACCAGCCGATCGCGCAGCGCACGGGTGAACAGGGGATGGGCAGGCCGCACCGCATCGCCGTCGACCACCACCGCACCCGATGACTCCGCCGTCGCCACCGCGTCGGCGCCCGCGAGGCCGGCGAGCACCTCGAGGGTCAACGGCTCCTCCACGGCCAGGAACTCCAGCACCGTCGCAGCGGCCTCCGGCAGTCCGGTGACGAACTCACCGACCTGCTCGCCGAGCCGACGCGCATCGTATCCGGTTGGGAGAACGTCGATCTGGGTCACCAAATCGTCGCGAATCAGGGCCGAGAGCCCTTCGGGTCTGGACTGGTCGGAGTCGACCGTCAGAAGCACGCGCGCGGCACGGGAGACCGCGAGCTGGTAGACCAGCGCGGCCGACAACTTGTCCAGGGCGTGGGCGTCGTCGACGAGCAACAACACGCCCTCGCCGAGCGATTCGCGCGCCTCGCGCAGCACCGTCGCCGTCTTGCCGGTGTCGGAAACGTCGATCAGACCGTCGAACGCGGCGAACGGCACCGCCGTTCCCGCGACCGTTCCGGTGACCGTGGCGACCCGGCTGAAGTCACCGGCGAGATTCGCGAGGGCCGCGCGGGCCAGCGACGTCTTGCCGGTCCCGGCGGGTCCGACCAGCATCGCTCCCGCGCGAATGCGAACGGCCGCTTCGAGTTCGCCGACCAACGGTTGATCCGGCACGGTCACCCAGTCGACTGGCACCGCAGGATCCTATGGCCCGCCCGGCGTGTCCAGAGCGGGAATGGCGTCGTCGGGATTCAAACCGCGGGATCGAGGTAGCTCTCCCAGGCGTCGATCGACGACGTCACCGTCGGGTCCGCGTCCGGGCCCCATAGCTCGGAACCGGTGAACAGCACGGTGTAGAGCCATCGCGGATCCTCGCCCCCGCCGTGCGCGTTGGAGTCGGGAAAGACGTGCACGCCGATCACGCGGTCGATCACGCCGCGCTTCCCTCTGGTGTAGCGCGGCAGCCGGGTGTGCCCGGTGGGGTTCATGTTCTTGGTGACGACCGCGTCGCCGACCGCGAAGCGCGCAGCCGAGGTCGGCGGGCGCTCGCTGCCGCGTCCTGCCCGGATCAGCGCGGGCACCATTTCGGGAGTGAGCACGCGCTTGACCGGGATGGCAGGGGCGAGTGCGGTCCCTGCCGCGAGTTCGTCGGCGGTGACCAGTCCGGACGTGACCACCAGTCGCTCGAGTCCCCTGAGCCAGATCTCGAAATAGCTCGACGACAGGTAGTCGGCGGGTGCAATGGACTCGCGGGCACGGCGACCCATGTCGACGTTGACTGCGCCGGTCGCCGAGGTGGCGATGGTGAGCCCGAACGCCCGCCGTTCCCATTCGGCGTGGAAGATTGGCTCGTCGGATTCCTCTTGTACTGGCCCGAAGTTCATCAGGCCGCCCATGTCGTGCACGCCGTTCACGGGCGCACCGCCTGTTCCGGCGACAGCGCGAGCCCGGTGCCGATCATCGAGTCGCGGGTGACGAGGGTGGCCAGTTCCTCGGCGCCCCAGCCATCGGTGCCCGAGGGCCGCACGGGTATCACCAGATAGCGCAGTTCTGCGGTCGAGTCCCAGACCCGGATCCGAGTGGTCTGCGGGAGCTCGACCCCGAAGTCCGTAAGAACGCTGCGCGGGTCGAGTACGGCCCGCGACCGGTATGGCGCCGATTTGTACCAGACCGGGGGCAGACCCAGTAGCGGCCACGGGTAACACGAACACAGCGTGCAGACGACCATGTTGTGTTCGGTCTCGGTGTTCTCGACGGCTCTGACGTGCTCGCCCTGGGTACCGAGGAAGCCGAGTGAGGCGACCGCGGCGGTGGCGTCGGCGCGTAGCCAGGCGGCATACTCCGCGTCGGTCCATGCCTTCGCCACCACCTGCGCACCGTTGTGCGGGCCGATGCGGGTCTCATAGGCCTCGACGAGGGCGTCGATTGCCGCCGGGTCGACGTAGCCCTTCTCGGTGAGCAGCGACTCGAGCGCGCGGACCCGCGACTCGACGCCGGTGCTGTCGCCGTGACTCGACTCGTCCATCGCGCGGCGGTCCCTTGGTTGGCGGTGCGTTCGACCGACCAATCGTCGCACTCGCCGCTCGTCTAGGTTTGCGATGTGCCAGAAGAAGACTCCGAACCGAGCGGCCGCCAATGGGCGGTGTGCGTCTACTGCGCGTCAGGCCCAAGGCATCCCGAGTTGCTCGCGCTGGCGACCAACGTCGGAGCACGCCATCGCCGACCGCGGTTGGACGCTGGTATCCGGCGGAGGCAACGTCTCGGCGATGGGCGCATTGGCCACCGCCGCCCGCGCGCACGACGGCCACACCATCGGGGTGATCCCCAAGGCGCTGGTGCACCGCGAACTCGCCGACGTGGACGCCGACGAACTGGTCGTCACCGACACCATGCGCGAGCGGAAGCAGGTCATGGAGGATCGCGCCGACGCGTTCGTCGTGCTGCCAGGCGGCATCGGCACGCTCGAGGAGTTCTTCGAGGCGTGGACGGCCGGATACCTGGGCATGCACGACAAGCCGTTGGTGATGCTCGATCCGCTCGGCCACTACGACGGACTGTTGGCGTGGCTGCGCGGACTGGCTCGGACAGCGGCTACGTCGCGCCGGCCGCGCTGGATCGCCTCGTCGTCGTCGACGACGTCGAGGCGGCCATGGCCGCCTGCTAGGCAATTCCGCCTCCTCGCGTGCGGCACCCTGCCGGGTGATGCCCGTCACCGGCTCACGAGCACGGCCATTAGGGTTGTTTGCCATGAGCGACCAGAAATCGGGGACCCGTAGCAGTGTCGGCCTGCTCGACATCGCGCCGCAGCTGCCGGGCCTGCTGATGGATGCGCCCGTCATCGTGCGTGGCGCGATCACCGGCTTCTTGGCGCGCCCGACGGCCAAGACGTCGATCGGCAAGGTCTTCCAGGAGCGCGCGGCCCGCTACGGCGACAAGGTGTTCATCAAGTTCGGCGACGAGCAGCTGACCTACCGCGAGGCCAACGAGACGGTGAACCGCTACGCCGCGGTGCTCGCCGCGCGCGGCGTCGGGCACGGTGACGTCGTCGGCGTCATGCTGCGCAACTCGCCGCATTCGGTGCTGCTGATGCTCGCGGTGGTGAAGTGCGGGGCCGTCGCCGGAATGCTCAACTACCACCAGCGCGGCAAGGTGTTGGCGCACAGCATCGATCTGCTCGGTGCAAGGGCGGTGGTGGCCGAGACCGACTTCGTCGAGCCGATCAGCGAAAGCGGCGCCGACACCGACGGGCTGATGACCGTCGACGAGCTGCAGCAGTTGGCGGCCACCGCGCCGACCACCAATCCGGCGGTCACCGCCGCGGTGCTGGCCAAGGACAAGGCGTTCTACATCTTCACCTCGGGCACCACCGGCATGCCGAAGGCCAGCGTGATGACGCACTACCGCTGGCTGCGTGCGCTGGCCGGCTTCGGCGGCCTCGGGATGCGGCTGACCAGCTGACGACACGCTGTACTGCTGCCTGCCGCTCTACCACAACAACGCGTTGACGGTGGCACTGTCGGATCGGTGCTCAACTCGGGTTCGACGCTGGCGCTCGGCAAGTCGTTCTCGGCGTCGAAGTTCTGGGACGAGGTGATCCGCTACGACGCGACGGCCTTCGTCTACATCGGCGAGATCTGCGCCTACCTGCTCAACCAGCCGCCCAAGCCGACCGATCGCGAGCACCACGTCCGGGTGATCGCGGGCAACGGGCTGCGCCCGGCCATCTGGGACGAGTTCACCAAGCGGTTCGGCATCGCGCGGGTCTGCGAGTTCTACGCCGCCAGTGAGGGCAACACCGCCTTCCTCAACGTGTTCAACGTCGACAAGACCACGGGCATCTGCCCGTCGCCCATCGCGTTCGTCGAGTACGACGACGGAGACGCGGCGACCCGGCGCGCGGCGACGACGGCCGCGTCCGCAAGGTCAAGACCGGCCAGCCGGGCCTGCTGCTGTCGCAAGGTGAGCAACTTCCAGCCGTTCGACGGCTACACCGACAAGGAGGCCACCGAGAAGAAGCTCGTCCGCGATGCGTTCAAGGACGGCGACGTCTGGTTCAACACCGGCGACCTGATGCGCTCGCAGGGCTTCGGGCACGCCGCGTTCACCGACCGGCTCGGCGACACGTTCCGGTGGAAGGGCGAGAACGTCGCCACCACCGAGGTCGAGGCCGCCGTGTCGACCGACCCGCAGGTGGAGGAGTGCACGGTGTTCGGCGTCGAGGTGGACGGTGCGGGCGGCAGGGCCGGGCATGGTGGCCATCCAGCTCAAGGACGGCCAGGAGTTCGACGGCAAGGCGCTGGCGAAGGCCGCCTACGAGCACCTGCCCGGCTACGCGGTGCCGCTGTTCGTGCGGATCACCGAGGCGCTGGCGCACACGTCGACGTTCAAGAGCCAGAAGGTGGACCTGCGCAAGGAGGGCTACGGCGGCGAGGCGACCGAGCGACGGATCGACGACCCGCTGTACGTGCTGGCCGGCCGCGACGAGGGCTACGTCGCCGTTCTACGACGAGCTACCCGGCCGAGGTCGTCGACGGCAAACGCCCCAAGTCCTAGCGATTCGGCGCGTTGAACCGCGCTAGCGCGAAACGCGCCAAATCGCACGCCCGTAGCCTGGTAAGCGTGCACTCGACGTTTCTGGGCCGCCCGGTGGCCGGCGATCGCGCCATGATCATGGCGATCGTCAACCGGACGCCGGACTCGTTCTACGACCGCGGCGCGACGTTCACCGACGAGGCGGCCAAGGCCGCCGCCCACCGGGTGGTCGAGGACGGCGCCGACGTGGTCGACGTCGGCGGCGTCAAGGCGGGCCCGGGCGGCGACGTCGACGCCGACGAGGAGATCGCTCGCGTCGTGCCGTTCATCGAGTGGCTGCGCGGCACCTTCCCCGACCAGCTGATCAGCGTCGACACCTGGCGCGCCGCGGTGGCCAAGCAGGCCTGCGCGGCCGGCGCCGACCTGATCAACGACACCTGGGCCGGGGCCGATCCGGGGTTGGCCGACGTCGCCGCGGAGTTCGGGGCGGGCCTGGTGTGCTCGCACACCGGCGGCGCCACGCCGCGGACCAGGCCGTTCCGGGTCAACTACGGACTGTCGGAGCGCGGTGTGGTCGACGACGTGATCGCCGAGGTCACCGCGGCGGCCGAACGCGCGGTGGCCGCCGGGGTGGCGCGGGACGCCATCCTGATCGATCCGACCCACGATTTCGGTAAGAACACTCATCATGGTCTTAGTTTGTTGCGCCACGTAAAAGATCTTGTAAATACCGGATGGCCCGTCCTGATGGCGCTCAGCAACAAGGATTTCGTCGGGGAGACTCTGGGTGTGGGCTTGACCGAACGCCTGGAGGGCACCCTGGCCGCGACGGCACTGGCCGCCGAGGCGGGGGCCGCCATGTTCCGCGTGCACGAGGTCGGGCCCACTCGACGCGTACTGGAAATGGTCGCGTCGATCCAGGGCGTGCGTCCACCGACGCGGACCGTGAGGGGACTGGCATGACCTTGACACCTGAACTCGACGCAGCCGATGCCGTCGCGGGACACCGCTGGCTGACCGATCACACGCTGGGGCAGGCCGTCGTGGACCATCGCCGAACTCGAGGCGGCGAAGGCCGGACGCACCGTCTCCGTCGTCCTGCCCGCGCTCAACGAGGAGGAGACCGTCGGCTCGGTGGTCGAGACCATCACGCCGCTGCTCGGTGGGCTGGTCGACGAGCTGATCGTGCTGGACTCCGGCTCGACCGACGACACCGAGATCCGGGCCGTCGCCGCGGGCGCCAGGGTGATCAGCCGCGAGGCCGCGCTGCCCGAGGTCGAGCCGCAGCCCGGCAAGGGCGAGGTGCTGTGGCGTTCGCTCGCCGCGACCACCGGCGACCTGGTGGTCTTCGTCGACTCCGACCTCATCGATCCCGATCCGATGTTCGTGCCCAAGCTGCTCGGTCCGCTGCTGACCGACCGACGGCGTGCACCTGGTCAAGGGCTTCTACCGCCGTCCGCTGAAGGTCAGCGGCAGCGAGGACGCCAACGGCGGCGGCCGGGTCACCGAACTCGTCGCGCGGCCGCTGCTGGCCGCGCTGCGCCCGGAGCTGACCTGCCTGTTGCAGCCGCTGGGTGGCGAGTACGCGGGCACCCGCGAGCTGCTGACGTCGGTGCCGTTCGCGCCCGCCTACGGCGTCGAGATCGGCCTGCTGATCGACACCTACGACCGGCTCGGCCTCGACGCGATCGCCCAGGTGAACCTCGGCGTGCGCACCCACCGCAACCGGCCGCTGACCGAGCTCGCCGCGATGAGCAGGCAGGTGATCGCCACGCTGCTGTCCCGGTGCGGCGTCCCCGACTCCGGGGTGGGCCTGACGCAGTTCTTCGCCGACGGCGACGACTACACCCCGCGCACGTCGTCGGTGTCGCTGGCCGACCGGCCGCCGATGATCACCCTTCGGCCCGCGCTGGTCCGCCGGGTGACCGTGCTCGGCGTGCGGCGGAGCCTTCCGGCAGTATCGATGTCGTGACCTTGATTCTGCTGTACCTGGTCGTGCTCATCCTGGTGGCCATCGTGCTGTTCGGTCTGGGCAGCGTGCTGTTCGGCCGCGGCGAGCGGTTGCCACCGCTGCCGACGGGGCACCACCGCCACGGTGTTGCCCGCATCGGGGGTGACGGGCGCCGACGTCGACGCCGTCAAGTTCACCCAGACGCTGCGCGGCTACAAGACCAGCGAGGTCGACTGGGTGCTCGACCGGTTGGGTCAGGAACTCGACCTCCTGCGCGGCCAGCTCGCCGCGGTGCGCGCCGTGCAGGACCTCGACGACGAGGATGCCCGACGAGACCGCCGGGACCCTCGACGAGCAGGGCGAGCACCAGGGCGCGCACGCGCTGCCCGACGACGGACGGCCGAGCTGATGACGCGTCGCCGTCGAGGACGACGGGCGGATTCGCTGCGGCTGGGCCGACTTCACCGGATCACGTTCGGCCGCGCGCCGATTCCGTCCTCTACCGCGACTACCACGACTACGAGTGGGGCCGTCCGCTGCGGGGCGCCACGGAGCTGTTCGAGCGGATGTCGCTCGAGGCGTTCCAGAGCGGGCTGTCGTGGCTGATCATCCTGCGCAAGCGGGAGAACTTCCGGCGTGCCTTCGAGCAGTTCGACGTCGCGAAGGTGGCCCGCGTTCACCGAGCGCGACGTCGAGCGGTTGATGGCCGACGCCGGGATCGTCCGCAACCGCGCCAAGGTCGAGGCCACCATCGCCAACGCCCGCGCGGTCGCCGACCTCGACGTCGATCTCAGCGAGTTGCTGTGGTCGTTCGCTCCTCCGGCGCGGCCCCGTCCTGCCGACATGTCGGCAGGTCGCCTGCCGTCACCCCCGAGTCCACGGCGATGGCAAAGGAACTGAAGCGTCGCGGGTTCAAGTTCGTCGGCCCGACGACGGCCTACGCGCTGATGCAGGCGACCGGAATGGTCGACGATCACGTCGCCTCGTGCTGGGTTTCGACGAGGCCTGAGCGCGCTCTCGGCAGACGCCCGGTGGGGACCTCGCCGGGTCTTTGCACATCGAACGCCGGTAATAGGGAACAATGTAGGAAGTTCAGTTGCAGTTCAGTGCCGGGAGCTGTCGACGGGTGGGCAGTCCCGGCTCGATGGATCCGCTCACGCGGGCCCGCACGTGCGGAGGGAGCACTCGATGGCGGCGATGAAGCCCCGGACCGGCGACGGTCCATTGGAAGCAACCAAGGAGGGGCGAGGCATCGTGATGCGGGTACCACTGGAGGGCGGCGGACGTCTCGTCGTCGAACTCACTCCGGATGAGGCCGCTGCCCTCGGCGACGAACTCAAGGGCGTCACCAGCTAGTCCCGTGCACGCTGGGTGCCCGAGTTGGCGCGCGAGCGCGCCGCCGGCCCGGCGAACGCCGACTCCCTACGCGGTGACCTTCCGGTAGATCTCCAGCGTCTGTTCGGCGATGTGCGCCCAGGAGAATTCGTCGATGCAGCGCTGGCGACCGGCCCGCCCGTAGCGCTGGGCCCGCTCCGGTTCGGCGACAAGTGCGTTGACCGCGTCGGCCAGCCCGGCCTCGAAGGACCGCGGTGTCGGCCGGGTCGTAGTGCACCAGCAGCCCGGTTCGTGCCGTCGGCCACCACCTCGGGAATGCCGCCGACGTCGGAGGCGACCACCGCCGTCGCGCACGCCATCGCCTCCAGATTCACGATGCCCAGCGGCTCGTAGACCGACGGGCATACGAAAACCGTTGCAGGCCGAAAGTATTTCGCGAATCTTGGCGGTCGGCAGCATCTCCCGCACCCAGAACACGCCGGTGCGCGACGGCGGCCAGCTGCTCGCACCGCCGCCGCCACCTCGGCCGCGATCTCGGGGGTGTCCGGCGCGCCCGCGCACAACACCAGCTGAACGTCCGGCGCGAAGCGGTGCGCCGCCGCGACGAGGTGAGCGACGCCCTTCTGCCGGGTGATCCTGCCGACGAACGCCACGATCGGCCGGGCCGGGTCGACGCCGAGGTCGGCGAGCACCGAGTCGCCCGGCTGCGGCTCGGCCGGGTACCAGACCTGCGGTGTCGATCCCGTTCCGCACGACGTGCACGCGGTTGGGGTCCAGCGCCGGGTAGGTGGCTAGCACGTCGTCGCGCATGCCGGAGCTGACCGCGATGACGGCGTCGGCGGCCTCGACCGCGGTGCGCTCCACCCACGACGACACCCGGTAGCCGCCGCCGAGCTGTTCGGCCTTCCACGGCCGCATCGGCTCCAGCGAATGCGCGGTCAGCACGTGGGGAACGCCGTGCAGCAGCGCGGCGAGGTGACCGGCCAGCCCGGTGTACCAGGTGTGCGAGTGCACGACCGTCGCCGACGCCGGCGGCGTTGACCATCACCAGATCGGCCGACAGCGTGACGAGGGCCGGGTTGGCCCCGTTCAGTGCGGGGTCGGGTTGCGCCACGAACACCCCGGACCGGGGCGCACCCATACAGTGCACGTCGACTTCGCACAGCTGCCGAAGTTGCGCGACGAGCTCGGTGACGTGCACACCGGCCCCGCCGTACACCTCGGGCGGATACTCCCGTGTCATCATCGCCACCCGCATGGTTACGACGGTAGTAGACCGTGCCCGTCTCGGGGATACACCGCACCAATTGTCTTGACCTACAGTCGCAGACAGAACTCCCGATCAAAAGGTGCGAATGGCTAGCCGCAGGTGGTGACGGCCGATAGGTTTGACACATGAGGGAACTGCCACACGTGCTCGGCATCGTCCTGGCCGGCGGTGAGGGCAAACGTCTGTATCCGTTGACCGCCGATCGAGCCAAGCCGGCGGTTCCCTTCGGCGGCGCCTACCGGCTCATCGACTTCGTGCTGTCGAATCTGGTCAACGCCCGATACCTGCGGATCTGCGTTCTGACGCAATACAAGTCGCATTCGCTGGATCGCCACATCTCGCAGAACTGGCGGCTGTCCGGGCTTGCCGGGGAGTACATCACCCCGGTGCCCGCGCAGCAGCGCCTCGGTCCGCGCTGGTACACCGGGTCGGCCGACGCGATTCTTCAGTCGCTCAACCTCATCTACGACGAGGACCCCGACTACGTCGTCGTGTTCGGTGCCGACCACGTCTACCGGATGGACCCCGAGCAGATGGTCCAGTTCCACATCGAGAGCGGTGCGGGGGCGACGGTCGCGGGAATCCGGGTGCCGCGGGCCGAGGCCACGGCCTTCGGCTGCATCGACGCCGACGACTCGGGACGCATCCGCGAGTTCGTGGAGAAGCCCGCCGATCCGCCGGGCACGCCCGACGACCCCGAGCAGACGTTCGCGTCGATGGGCAACTACATCTTCACCACCAAGGTGCTCGTCGACGCCATCCGCGCCGACGCCGACGACGACGACTCCGATCACGACATGGGCGGCGACATCATCCCGCGACTGGTGGCCGACGGGATGGCGGCGGTGTACGACTTCAACGACAACGAAGTGCCCGGGTGCCACGGAGCGCGATCACGGCTACTGGCGCGACGTCGGCACGCTCGACGCGTTCTACGACGCGCACATGGATCTGGTGTCGGTGCATCCCGTGTTCAATCTCTACAACCGGCGCTGGCCGATCCGCGGCGAACCGGAGAACCTCGCGCCCGCCAAGTTCGTCAACGGCGGCTCCGCGCAGGAGTCGGTGGTCGGCGCGGGCAGCATCGTCTCGGCGGCGTCGGTGCGCAATTCGGTGCTGTCGTCCAACGTCGTCATCGACGACGGCGCGATCGTCGAGGGCAGCGTGCTGATGCCCGGTGTGCGGGTCGGCCGCGGCGCCGTCGTACGGCACGCGATCCTGGACAAGAACGTCGTGGTCGGCCCCGGCGAGATGGTCGGCGTCGATCTGGAGAAGGACCGCGAACGGTTCGCGATCAGCGCGGGCGGCGTGGTCGCCGTCGGCAAGGGCATCTGGATCTAACTCGCCGCTGCCCGTCGTCGTCTGCGCCGCAGCAGCGCCACCGCCGCCCCGATCAGAACGGCCACGCCGATCAAGACCAGGACGGGCAGCAGGATCGCCGCGAACACCAAGCCGACGCTGGTGATGTCCTCCATCGTGCTCAGAACGGGCGCGGCCACCCCGGCCGTCGCCACGTTGGCCGCCGGGCCGCACCGTCGACTTCGTCAACGACACCACCAGCGCGGTGACCACGCCGATGGCGACGGGAATCCACTGCCCGGAGTGAGCGAATGCTCCTGGGTCGGTGACCGCGGCCGTCTGCGCGGCGGTCCCGGAGCCGAAGACGATGCCGCCGGCGGTCGGCCGGACGAAGGTCTGGATTGCGTCGTTGATGCTGTCCAGCGCGGGGATCTTGTCGGCGACGATCTCGACGACCAGCAGCACGGCCACGATCGTCATGACCCAGCCGTTCTCCAGCCAGGCCCAGCCGTGCGGCAGCGTGACCAGGTCGGTGAAGCGCGACAACAAGCCGAGCGCCAGCAGCGGGATGTAGGCATTGAGCCCCGCCGCCGTGGCCAGCCCGAAGCCGGTCAACAGTTCCACGACTTCAGTATGGGGCTGGATTCGTCCGATCAGGGACTATCTGGTGGGGACGCCCCGGGGCTTGTCGTGCGGTGGGACCTTGGGTGTGTCGCGAACCGATCGTCCCTTGCCGGCGACGGTGCTGAGCGCGCGTCGACAGCGCGGACATATCGCCTTTCCGGCGATGTCGACGGTCCAACTCTTGCCGCCGCCGGGGCAGGGTCGCGCTGTCATGCGCTCAATTGTTAGCTCCTCAGTCGAGGACGGCCAAACTGAGGCGACTCGAGCCGCCGCGGGTCGGCCTCGATGGCGATCTCGGCGATCTTGTCGCCGACGACGCCGAAGCGCAGCACCAACGCCAGTCGTCCGTTGGGGGCGACGACGATGCCGACGGCGCCGTCGATCAGCGCGGATTCGGCGAACCGCGAGTTGGCCGAGAAGGCCTGCGCATTGGCGGCCACTGCCTGGGCGCCGCGGATCGTCGTCGGGGTGCCCGCCGCCGCGGCGTCCACGTGCAACACCACGTCGGCGTCGAGCACCGCCAGCAGCGCATCGAAGTCACCGTCGCGGGCCGCCGCGAGGAATGCATCGACGAGGCGACGCTGGCGCACCAAATCCGTTGCGGGGTTGGGAGTCTTGCCGCGCACGCGGCGCCGTGCCCGCGAGGCGAGCTGTGCGGCGGTGTTCTCCGAGCGGCCGACGATCGGGGCGATCTCGGCGTACGGAAGGTCGAACATGTCGTGCAGCACGAACGCGAGCCGCTCGGCCGGTGACAGTGTCTGGAGGATGACGAGCAACGCCACGCCGATGGAATCGGCAAGCACCGCTTCGGCTTCCGGGTCGACGGCGTCGGGCGCGGCGATGGTGCGGGCTTCGTCGAGCGGTTCCTCGGGCCTCGCGCTGCGGGCCCGCAGCACGTCCAGGCAGATGCGCGCGACGACGGTGGTCAGCCAGCCGCGGGGGTTGCGGACGTCGCCGACATCGGTGCGGTCCATTCGCAACCACGCGTCCTGCACGGCGTCGTCGGCCTCTGTGAGCGACCCGAGCATGCGATAGGCGACCGCCCGCAGATGCGGCCGGTGCTCCTCGAACTGCTCTGCGCGCATCCGTGCACCTCCTGATGGTCATGATCCGCCCGAGCGGCTCGTCATCGTGATGACGGTTCACTCACCACGGATATGACCGGGAGGACGACATGAGAACGCTACGGGTGGTATTCGTGCTGCATGGCCTCATCACGCTGGCCGGGGGCGCGGTGCTGATCGCGTTCCCGACGCTGATCCCATCGGCGGTGGGCATCACGATCGCGCGAGGAGACTATCTGCTCGTCTATCTGGTCGCCGCTGCCGAACTCGCCGTCGCGGTGCTGTCGTTCGGTGCCACCGGCATCACCGACTGGGCGGCCCTGCGGCTCATCGTGACGACGCTGGTCGTGCTGCATGCGGCGAGTGGCGTCCTCGACATCGTCTACATGGCGCGAACGGAGCCCAACGCCACGATGATCTCGAACACGGTGTTGCGCTTCACCGTCGTCGTGGTGTTCCTCGTCGTATGGTGGGCCGCCCGCCGTCACCAGACGCCAGGCACCAGCCGGTAGTGCACCTCGTCCGCGTACTCGTCGTACCCGTCGAGTTCTTCGCGAAGCATCGTCTCCTCGTCCCGGATCCGGAACGCGAGTACGGCCACGGCGGGCAAGACGGTGACAAGGCCCCAGTAGGAATCCAGGGCGAGGGGCATGCCCACCATCATGATCAGCGCGCCCGCGTACATCGGGTGCCGGACGATGCCGTACAGACCCGTGGAGACCACCGTCTGTTCCGCCTCGACGCGGATGGTGGCGGCGGCGTGACTGTTCTCGTTGACGACCACCGTGGCCACGATGAGCCCAACGGCGACGAGGACGTCGCCGATCACGACCACCGGTACCGGCACCTGCGACCAGCCGAAGCGATGATCCAGAGCGCTGACGACCAGCACCGCGACCACCATGGCGACCGTACCCACCATCGCGAACTTTTGCGCGGCTCTGGTCTCGGCGGTCGGCCCTGCGTGCAACCGGCGTTGCAGCACCTCCGGCTTGCGCAGTCCCCAGTACAAGCTGGGACCGGCTGTCGCGACGGTGAAGACGACGATGAAAACCCATGCCTGCCAATAGTCGAGCGTGCCCGCGGGCCAGAAGAGCAGCACCCCGAAGAACATCACTCCGAACAGGCTCGCGGCGATGGCGTGAATCCAGAGCCTCATCGTCTCCTCCTCACCAGACGTACGGCACCAGGCGGTAGTGCACCCGCTCGATGTAATCGCGGTAGCCGCTGAGCTCGAGTGTCAGAGCCTTCTCCTCGTCCAGGATTCGGGTGGCGAGCACCCCCAACCCCGGGATCACGAACAGCAGACCCCAGTACGACCCGAGCGCCAGCGGTACGCCGAGCATCAGAATGACGTTGCCGAAGTACATCGGATGGCGGACGACGGCGTAGAAACCGGTCGACACGACCATCTGGTCAGACTCGACGTTGATGTTCGCGGCGGCGTATCCGTTTTGGATGGTCGTGATCATCGCGATGAGGAGGCCGACGCCGACCAATACGTCGCCGACCACCGAGACCACCGCGGACACCGACGACCAGCCGAAGCGAAAGTCCAACGCGCTCACCACGATCATCGCCACTATCGAGAAGAACGCAATCGTGATGATGACCTTCTGCAGTGGCCGCGACTCGGCCGCAGGCCCGGCCTGCATGCGCCGTTTGAGCGCGGCCGGATTGGTCGCGGCCAGGTAGATGCTGGGGATGATCGTCGCGGCCGCGAACACCGCGATGAACGCCCAGCCCTGCCAGTAGTCGAAGGTGCCTGCGGGCCAGAACACCATCAGCAGGAAGACAGCGCTGCCGATGATGCTGGTCGTTGCTGACTGTAGCGCGATCTTCATGTGTTCTCCTTTTCTAGTCGCGTATTACCTTGTGCAGCTGGCTATTCGAGGCGGGTGTTACCACACGTGCGGCACCAGTCGGTACTTCACTTCCTCGGTGTACGCGCTGTAGCCGTTGAGCTCTTCTCGCAGCATCTTCTCCTCGTCGAGGATGCGGAAGGCGAATACGGCAGCGACGGGGATGATGCCGAGAAGTCCCCAATAGGAGTCCAGCGCAAGGGGGATGCCGACCATGAAGATCAGCGACCCGAAGTACATCGGGTGTCGCACCAGCCCGTAGAGACCGGTGGATATGACTTTCTGGTCCGCCTCGACCTTGATGTTGGCCGCTGCGTAGCCATTCTGCAGGACAACCAGGCTGCCGATGCCAAGTCCGATCACTACCAGCGCATCGCCGGCCAGGGTGACCACCGTCGGCACCGCCGACCAGCCGAAGCGATGGTCGAGAGCGCTGAACACCATTACCGCTGCGATGACCGCGAACAGGGCGGAGCTGGCGAACTTCTGCGCCGTTCTGGTTTCGGCCGCCGGGCCCGCTTGCATGCGGCCCTCGAGGACCGCGGGATTCGTGAGAAGCAGGTAGATGGTGAGCACGGTCGTTGAGATTGCGAATACGGCGATGAAAACCCATGCCTGCCAGTAATCGAACGTGCCCGCAGGCAGGAATAGCAACAGGCCGAACAGCACCAGCCCGATGAGTGACGCTCCCACTGCTTGAATGGCGGTCTTCATGGTCCCTTCCCTTCTAGACGGCGTCGCGATGGCGATAGATCCACCCGGCGGCGGCCGTCAAGGCCGCTGCGGCAGCGATCATTGCGATCAGCGCCACCACCGAGACGTCGCTGGGCGCGGTGGTCCGGCCGACCGGTGACAGGTCGATGAGCCAGTGCGGCAGGCGCAGCAGCGCACCGAGATACAGCGATACAACGACGAAGGTCACGGCGAGCCAGCCGATCCACGTGCGCCGCACCGCGACGGCGAACGCGGCGACGCCCGCCACGACGGCCATCGCGGGAACGTAGGCCAGCCCCGCCAGGGTCAGCCGAACGATGAGCTGCGGCTCGCCAACCGTGATGCCTGCGCCAAGCCCGTTGCCGAGGCCGGCGAAGAACATCAACACCGCCGACCCGAGCACTGCAGAGCCGACCGCGGTCATCAGCCAGCGCCAGCGGGATACCGAGCGGGCCAACACCGCTTCGCCTAGACCCGACTCCTCGTCGGAGTACACCCGCAGCACGGTCGAGGCGACGTAGGCGGTGGCCGCGGCGGCCAGGAATTGCGTCATCGTCGTGTAGATTCCGTCGTTGCCCTGCGCGGCGAGTACCCGGGCGAGCAGTTCGTTCTCCTTGGCCGCATCGAGAAGCGACTTGGTCATCGAACCGAATGCCAGTCCGGCCAGGAAGAGTCCGACGGTCCATCCGATGGTCTGGCCGCGCTGCAGTGTCAGGTGCAGGCCAAGAACGCTCTTGATGGGACGCGCGTTCGGGCTCTCACCCGACGACGGGAGGTTGCCGTCGTCGTACTGCCGCCTGCTGTCCAGCACCATGGCCAGCAGCATCAGCGCCGCCGCGAGCACGACGAGGAGAGCGAACGGCCACCACCGCAGGTCGACGAACGCGCGCATCTGCTGGGCCCACGCGATGGGGGAGAACCAGCTCAGTGCGCTACCGGAATTGTCGATGACGTCGCCGATTCCGCGCACAAGGGCGGCCAGCGCCAGCAGTGCCATCGCGGCGCCGCTTGCCGTGCGCGCCTGGCGCCACAGCGAAGCGGTGACGGCCGCGACGGCACCGAACACCATCGCCACGCCCGTGATGCCGAGGCTCATCGCGGCGGTGTCGACGACCGCGAACCCCGTCGAAGCCATCGCCAAGGTCATGGTGACGGCCAGTGTCGCGTTGACGCCGCCGACCAGGATCAGCGCGGCGCACGTGCGGGCGTGCCGTCCAACCACCGACGAAAGCACCAATTCCGCGGCGCCGCTTTCCTCTTCGGCGCGAGTGTGTCGAATGACGGTGGAAATGGCCAGGATCGAGGTTGCGATGATCAACGTAAGCATCAGCTCGTTGGCCATCATCGCGCCAAGGTCGGTCTCGTTGCCGCCGAACATCGGTCCGCCCAATATCATTCCCGCGGGCGTCTTGAGCAGGTTGACCCTGGCCAGCCGTTGCGCTTCCTCCGGATAGGCCAGTTTGACCGCGTTCGGCGCGTACACCATCATCAGCGTCAGGACAGAGATCCACACGGACAGCCGGATTCGATCGCGGCGCAGCGCGAGGCGAAGCAGGCTGGGAACACCGGTGAACGCCGATCCCGGCTCGGCCACTTCGTGCCGCCCGGCGTAGGGTGCGACGGCAGCGGTGGTCATCGATTCACCCCCTGATACTCGCGCAGGAACATGTCCTCGAGTGACGCCGGCGTCACGGTCAACTCCTCGATGCCGAGGTCGGTGAGATGCTCCATGATGAAGTCGAGGTCGTTGCGATCCGCCGAGAACCGGACATAAGCGCCCTGGCCATCGAAGTCGTGGACGTACGGAACCTGTTGCAGCCCAAGGGCGTCACCCCGGGTGCGGACCGTGATGGTGGTGCGCAACAGGTGACGGAGTTCCTCGAGCGTCCCGGACCGCACCGCGCGGCCGGCACGGATGATGGTGACGTTGTGACAGAGCTTCTCCACCTCGGCGAGGATGTGGCTGGACAGCAGCACCGCGGCGCCACGGTCGCGGCGACCTCTTCGACGCAGGTGCTGAAACGACTTCTCCATCAAGGGGTCCAGGCCCGAGGTCGGCTCGTCGAGGATGTAGAGCTCGGCGTTGGTGGAGAACGCGGCAACGATCGCACACCTTCTGCCGGTTGCCCTTCGAATAGGTGCGGGCCTTCTTGTGCGGGTCGAGTTCGAACCGTTCGATCAGCTGATCGCGGCGGCGGGTGTCGACTCCGTTGCCGCGCAGGCGGGCCAGGAAGTCGATGGTCTGCAGGCCGGTGAGGTTCGGCCACAACGTCACGTCGCCGGGCACGTAGGCGATCCGGCGGTGCAATGCCACCGCGTCGCGCCAGGGATCGCCGCCGAGCAGTCGGACCGCGCCGCCGTCGGCGTGCAACAGGCCGAGCAGTACGCGGATGGTGGTGGACTTGCCCGCACCGTTCGGCCCGAGGAAGCCGGTGCACGTCGCCAGGCGCGACGGTGAGGTCCAGACCGTCGAGTGCCTGGTACGTCCGAAGGACTTGGACAGACCACGGATCTCGATCGCGAGGTGGTCGCCGGTACTGAGCTCGCCGCAGGGGCTTGGTCGTTTGAGTCGTCATCGCCGCTTCCTTTCCTGTCGGGATTGGTGAACGGGAATGCCCTTTTCGCGCGAGCTCGAGGAATGCGTCGTACATCGTCGAATCGGCCATCAGGCCCTCGGTGTAGACCTCGAGCGCGGGCAGCACCATCTCCTGCGCCGTAGTCGCGAAGGACGGCACGCAGATCGGTCGGGTTGTCGTGCATCTGCAGATACATCAGGAAGCCGCCGCCGCTGGACATGCGCCAGGATACTTGGCGCGGGCGCGTGGATCGCGGCTCGGCTTGAGGTGCCGTTTCGCACGCCCTCGTCGAGGTACTCCTCGGCGTTGTCGATCATCTGCTGCCACATCATCTTTGCCAGGTCGCCGCCCGACTGCATGCTGCGCACCAGGTAGGCCATCATCGGCGCGAACGACTCGATCTCGGCCATCTGCGCGAACCAGGCCGCCGGGTCCTTGGTCTGCAACGACGCCGACTTGCCGGTGCGGATCGTCCTCGGCGACGTAGTCGTCGCACGCCTTCCGCAGGCCGTCCTTGGAGCCGAAGTGATGGATCACCAGCGCGGCCGATACGCCCGCGGCCTCGGCGATGCTCCGGAGCCCGACGTCGAAACCGCTGCTCGCCCCACTGCTCGATCGCGGCGTCGCGGATCCGGGCGGTGGCCGTTCGATCGTCCGGGGCTGAACGCATGTTTAGTACGCTAAACACGCGTTCAGCGATGGGTCAAGGGGACACGCGTCAAGAATCCATAAAAATGCCGCTTCCCCCGCCGAGCAGACGCAAACTGCCCTCAATTGGAGGAAATCAGGGCACTTTGCGTCTGCTCGCGGGAGAAAGCGGGGAGAAAAGTGGGCGGAGGCGGAGCCAGAGAGTCAGTCGCGCGCGGCGGCCAGCAGGCCGTCGCCGAGCGGGACCAGCACCGGCGTCAGCCGCTCGTCCTCGGCGATCAGCCGCGCGGCCTCCCGCACGGCGCTGACCTCCTTGTCGGCGGCACTGGCGTCGCCCGCGCGGCCACCGAGGGCGGCGCGGTGCACCACGATCGCGCCACCCGACCGCAACAGCCGTACGCCCTCGACGACGAACTGCGGCTGATCGACCGGGTCGGCGTCGATGAACACCAGGTCATACGAGTCGTCGGCCAGGCGGGTGAGCACGTCCTGGGCGCGGCCGCCGATCAACCGCGTCCGCGACGGCCCGATGCCCGCCTCGACGAACGCCTGCTTGGCCAGCCGCTGATGCTCGGGCTCGACGTCGATCGTGGTCAGGACGCCGTCGGCGCGCATCCCCGACAGCAGCCACAACCCGCTGACGCCCGCGCCGGTGCCGACCTCGACCACCGCCTTGGCGCCTGCCAGCTTCGCCAGCACGCTCAACAGTCGCACCGACCGCGGGGGTGACGGCACCCGCGCCGCTGTCGTCGGCACGCTCCCTGGCGGCCGCCGTGATCGCGTCCTCGGTGATCGACTGCTCGGCGTGGGTCACGATCGATTCGGCGCGACTGGGCCGTGCCTGACTCTCGTCGGTGCTGGCCATGCCCGCAGCGTAGAGCGAACCGGGATCGCCCAGGCCCGCGACACGCCCGCGGCGAGACGCGAGAATCCGGTCGCGATCGGCCGGTTTGCCCAGCTTGGGTCACGGGGTAGCCAGCTTTCTCAGGAAATGTTCAGTTTGCTCATATGCCAGCCTCACCAGGGTCGGAAAAGGTACTCGCATGGAATACGACGGAAGCCGGCGACCAGGGAATAACCATGTCGAGGATTCCGTTTTCGCGGGTGTCGTGCCGTTGGTCACTGGCTGACGGCACAACTAGTGATCTGGAGGATCCGACGACCACCACCCCTGCCCCCGTGTTCATGGCTCATCTCGAGCAGACCGGCGCCAGCGGCGAGGCTGACTGGTATGAGCCGTCCGACGAGTTGACGCGGCACCGCGGTGTTCGACGCCACCGGCGACAAGGCCACCATGCCGTCGTGGGACGAGTTGGTGCGCCAGCACGCCGACCGGGTCTACCGCCTGGCGTACCGCCTGTCCGGCAACCAGCACGACGCCGAGGATCTCACCCAGGAGACGTTCATCAGGGTCTTCCGCTCGGTGCAGAACTATCAGCCGGGCACGTTCGAGGGATGGCTGCACCGCATCACCACGAACCTGTTCCTCGACATGGTTCGTCGTCGCAGCCGGATCCGGATGGAGGCGCTGCCCGAGGACTACGACCGGGTGCCCGCCGACGACCCGAACCCCGAGCAGATCTACCACGACTCCCGTCTGGGGCCCGACCTGCAGGCCGCGCTCGACTCGCTGCCGCCGGAATTCCGTGCCGCAGTCGTCCTGTGCGACATCGAGGGTCTGTCCTACGAGGAGATCGGCGCCACCCTCGGCGTCAAGCTCGGCACCGTGCGCAGCCGCATCCACCGCGGACGGCAGGCGTTGCGCGACTACCTGGCCAGCCACGAGGACGCTGATTCCGACGCCACGGCCAGATCTGCCTGACGTTCACTGGTGTCGGTCACAGGTCGTCGCGCTACATTCGAGTGAGAAGTGTTGAGTCTAGTGATGCGCAGCACCGGAAGGGGAGTGGGTGATGGTCGACCCGGGAGACGTGTTCCGTCGCGCATTCTCTTGGCTGCCCGCCCAGTTCGCCTCGCAGAGTGACGCACCGGTCGGACCACGCCGGTTCGGTTCGACCGAGCACCTGTCGATCGAGGCCGTCGCGGCGTTCGTGGACGGCGAGCTGACCATGAAGTCGCACCTCCGCGCCGCGAGCCACCTGTCGCTGTGTCCGCAGTGCGCGGCCGAGGTCGAGGCTCAGGGGCAGGCCCGCAGTGCATTGCGGGACTCGTGCCCCATCGTCGTGCCCAGTGCCCTGCTGGGGATGTTGTCCCAGATCCCGCACCACCCGCCACCGGATCCTCCCGCGGATGAACGACAGACAACAGTTTGCTGATGGGACCATGCGTGCCCGTCGTAAGCGCCGGTAGGCTGGATGCGCAGTCATGCAACCCGCGTGCCGCCGGCGATGGCGGACGCTCTAATGGAGAGTGACTAAACGGGTGACCAATCAGGACCAGTCCGGCAATGGCAACCGTCTGGCGCCGCGCCCAGTGTCGCGCCCGCCCGTCGATCCCGCGGCCACCCGAGCATTCGGCAGGCCAGACGGTTTCCGGGGTTCCTTCCTCGGCGCCGACCAGCAGCGCGACCAGGGTGAGTACACGCCCACCAATCAGGCCCCCGATCCCGTGCTGGCCGAGGCGTTCGGTCGTCAGAACGGCAGTGGCGAGTCGCTGCAACGCCACCCGGCCGACGCCGGCGCCCTCGGACGCGGAGCGGGACGGGAATCTGGGCGACGACCCGACCGCCGACCCGTGGCGCGACCCCTCTGCCACCCCTTCGCTGGGCACCCCGGCACTGCCGAAGCCTCCGCCCGTCGTCGTCCACGGCCCGGTCGGCAAGCTCGGCGTCCGCGACGTGCTGTTCGGCGGGAGGGTGTCCTGGGTCGCGCTGGACCCTGCTGGCGATCATCGCGCTGGTGATCGGCATCGTCGGCGGCTGGGTCGGCGCAAGACCGCCGAGATCGTCGAGGCGTTCACCACTTCGAAGGTCACGCTGGAGACCGACAACAACCCGGAGCCGCCGCCCGGCAGGTTCGCCACGGTGGCCGCCGCCGTCGCCGACTCGGTGGTGACGATCGAGGCCATCAGTGACACCGAGGGCTCCCAGGGATCCGGCGTCGTCGTCGACGGTCGCGGCTACATCGTCACCAACAACCACGTGATCTCCGAGGCCGCCAACAACCCCAGCGCGTTCAAGATCTCGGTGGTGTTCAACGACGGCAAGGAAGTCCCCGCGAACCTGGTCGGCCGCGACCCCAAGACCGACATCGCCGTGCTCAAGGTCGACAACGTCGACAACCTGACCGTCGCCCAGTTCGGCGACTCCGAGAAGCTGCAGGGTCGGCGAGGAAGTGATCGCCGCCGGTGCACCGCTGGGCCTGCGCAGCACCGTCACCCACGGCATCATCAGCGCCCTGCACCGGCCGGTGCCGCTGTCGGGCGACGGCTCGGACACCGACACCGTGATCGACGGCGTCCAGACCGACGCGTCGATCAACCACGGCAACTCGGGCGGCCCGCTGATCAACATGAGCTCCGAGGTCATCGGCATCAACACTGCCGGAAAGTCGTTGTCGGACAGCGCAAGCGGCCTCGGTTTCGCGATCCCCGTCAACGAGGTCAAGAATACCGTCCAGGCGCTGATCAAGGACGGCAAGATTTACCATCCGACCCTCGGCCTGACGGCGCGGTCGGTGAGCAACTCGGTGGCCTCCGGCGCTCAGATCGCCAACGTGAAGGCGGGCGGTCCGGCCGACAAGGCGGGCATTCTGGAGAACGACGTCGTGGTCAAGGTCGGTGACCGGAAGGTCGCCGACGCCGATGAGTTCGTCGTCGCCGTACGGCAGCTCAAGATCGGCCAGGACGCCCCGATCGAGGTCGTGCGCGACGGCCGCCCCGTCACGCTGATCGTCAACCCCGGCCCCGACAACGCCCAGTAACCATGTTCGCCAACGTCGGCTGGGGCGAGATGTTGGTGCTCGCGATCGCGGGTCTGGTCATCCTCGGCCCCGAACGGCTGCCGGGCGCCATCCGTTGGACGACGAACACCATCCGGCAGGCACGCGAGTACCTCAGCGGCGCGACGAGCCAGCTGCGCGAGGACCTCGGACCCGAGTTCGAGGATCTGCGACAACCGCTCAGCGAGCTTCAGAAGCTGCGGGGCATGTCGCCGCGGGCGGCGCTGACCAAACATCTGCTCGACGGCGACGATTCTTTCCTCACCGGCAACTTCGAGAAGCCGGTTTCACCGGGCGGGCCCGCGGAGACACAGGCGCCGACGCCGCCCGTCGTCAAGCCCGTGGAGCCTCCTGCGAGTACCCCGTTCGACAGCGACGCGACTTAACGTCCCGCCGGATCCAGGCCCAACGACATCCCGGCCAAACCCCGCTTGCGCGACGACAGCGCGTCGGCGACCTTGCGTAGCTCCTTGCCCGCCGCGGAGTCCGGCGCGCTGAGCACCAGCGGGACACCCGAATCGCCCGCAGTCACCAGCGCCGGGTCCAGCGGTACCTGACCAAGCAGCGGCACGTCGGCACCCACCGCAATGGACAGCCGCTCGGCCACCTGCCTGCCGCCGCCCTCGCCGAACAGCTGCATGGTGGTGCCGTCGGGCAACAGCAGGCCGGACATGTTCTCCACGACGCCCACGATCTTCTGGTGCGTCTGAAGCGCGATCGCCCCCGCGCGCTCGGCGACCTCGGCGGCGGCCAACTGCGGGGTGGTGACGACGAGGATCTCGGCGCCGGGGATCAGTTGCGACACCGAGATCGCGATGTCACCCGTGCCGGGCGGCAGGTCGAGCAGCAGCACGTCGAGGTCGCCCCAGTACACGTCGGCGAGGAATTGCTGCAGCGCGCGGTGCAACATCGGGCCGCGCCACACCACCGGCGTGTTGCCCTGGGTGAACATGGCGATCGAGATGACCCGCACGTCGTGGGCGATGGGCGGCAGGATCATCGACTCGACCTGGGTGGGCCGGTCCACGGTGCCCATCATCCGCGGCACGGAGTGGCCGTAGATGTCGGCGTCGAGCACGCCTACCGACAGCCCGCGGGCGGCCATGGCTGCCGCCAGGTTGACGGTCACGCTGGACTTGCCGACCCCGCCCTTGCCGGACGCGACCGCATAGACGCGGGTCAGGGAGCCGGGCTGAGCGAACGGAATGACGGGCTCACGCGAGTCGCCGCGCAGTAGCTTGCGCAACTCGGCGCGCTGCTCGTCGTCCATCACGTCGAGGCTGACCTTGACTGCGCCGGTACCGGGGACGTCGGCAACGGCCTGCCTCACGCGGTCGCTGATCTCGGTCTTCTTCGGGCACGCAGCGGTGGTCAGGTAGATCTCGACGTGTACCGAGCCTTCTTGGCCGTCATGGCCAATGGTGACGTTCTTGACCATGCCGACTTCGGTGATCGGCCTGCGCAGCTCGGGGTCTATGACCTTGGCCAGCCCGGCGCGAACCGCCGACTCGAGCTCAGTGGGTGTTGATGACATCACCAGCGAGTCTAGGCCGACTCGACTGGCGGCCCCGGAGTGGTCAGTTCGCAGGGCCGGGAAGCGGTCCCGGCGGCGGTGGCCCCGGGGGCGGTGGCAGGGGGGCCACCGGTTCCGGGGGCGCGCGCGGCCGGAACGGGCGGCGCCGAACGGGGGCGGCCCGCCGAACGGGGGCGGCCCGCCGAACGGGGGCGGCCCGCCGAACGGCGGCGGTGAGACTGGCGCGAGTGGCGTGGGTAGCGCCTCGGGCGCAGCAGGCAGCTCGCTCGGCGGCAGCGCCGGTGGCTGCGAGACCAGGCAGAACACCTGGCAGTTCTGCTGCGGCACCTGGCGCTGCGGGACGAGGCAGAACACCTCGCAGTTCTGTTGCGGCATCTGTCCAGCCGCGGCGCCAGGGCCGGGCAGCGGGCCGGGAGCTAGCCGACTCGCGACGTCGGGCATGCAGTGCGTTCAACGCCAGCGGGTCCGTGGAAGGCAATCCGGCGGCGTTGAGCGGCAAACCCGGGCCGAGGCCCTCGGGGTTGGCGTCGAGGTGCGCGTCGCCGATCGGTGGAGCAGGACCGACGATCGGTGGCAGGTTGACCGGGACCACGCCCGTCGCGTAGGCCGCGGCCCAGCCGAGCACGTTGCGGGCGTAGGCAACCGAGTTGTTGTAGCGCAGGATCGCGGTGATCACCTGGGACTGGTCGCGCAGGTTCAGGCCGCCGCTGCAGAGATAACGGGCGGCCGCAAGCGAGGAGTCGTACAGGTTCTGCACGTCGGCCTTGCCGTCGCCGTCGCCGTCGGAGGCATACCGGGCCCAGGTTCCAGGCAGGAACTGCATCGGGCCCATCGCGCGTGCGAACGTGACCCGTCCGGCCTGGACGCTCTGCACGATGACCTCGTTGCCCGCCAGCCTGCCGTCGAGTACGGGCCCGTAGATCGGATTGATGGCCGTACCGTGCGCGTCGGTGGCACCGCCGTTGGCGTGCATCGACTCGATCCGGCCGATGCCCGCCAGTAGGTTCCAGCTGATGCCGCAACTGGGGACGGCAGCGGCCATCATCCGCTCGGCATTCTGGTAGGCGTTCAGCGCCATCGCCGGAATGCGAAGGCTGCCGGGCGAATTCACCACGACCGCGGGCGGCGGGGGAGAGACGTTCGCGGTCGCGAAACGGACCGGCGTGATCATCTTCATGGCCGCGACCACGGTGGCGCCGGAGTCGTCGCCGGTGTGCGCAACCGAGGCCAGCGGCATGATCCCGTTGTCGTCGACGGACGTGTGACGTGACGGCGCGGAGGCGCTGACGGCACCTGCGAGAACGAGCGGGGCGATGATGACGATGCCGAAGGCCGGGGTACGCATGGCGATTTGCGCGCGATGCCGCACCTTTGCGAACGCTGCAGAGGCGAGGCCTCCTCCTATGCGCACCCAACCGTCCTAGCTGTGCCGAGCAACTTTGTCGATCACGTCACCATACCTAGTCGTCATTCCTCTGTTGCAGCAATGCTCGAGCCGGTTTCGGCAGGCTCGGCCGGGTCCGGCGGGTCGCTTGCCTGGGCCATCTGGTTTGCCCGTTTCTTCTTCCCCGCGCCGCCCTTGGACGGCAGCTGTTGGTTGAGAAGATCGCGCAGCTCCTCGAGCTCGCGCCGGAGGTAGTCGCGGGTGACCACTTCGCCGACGGCCAGTCGCAGCGCCGCGAGTTCGCGGGCGAGGTACTCGGTGTCGGCCTTGGTCTGCTCGGCGCGGCGCCGGTCCTCCTCGAGCGACACGCGGTCGCGGTTCTCCTGACGGTTCTGTGCCAGCAGGATGAGCGGCGCCGCGTATGCCGCCTGCGTGGAGAACGCCAGGTTGAGCAGGATGAACGGGTACGGATCCCATCGCAGTTTGAGCGCAAACAGGTTCAGCGCGATCCAGACGATCACGAAGACGGTCTGGATCGCCAGGTACCGGCCGGTGCCCAGGAACCGGGCGAACGACTCGCCGAAGCGGCCCGCGGCCTCGACGTCGAATTGCGGCGTGAACCGTCGCCGCGACGTGCGCGGTGTATCGAGACGCTGCCGAGCCGACAGGTCGCTCACGACCCGCCTCCCATCTCGGCGCTACCGGTGGGCAGCTCGGGTTCGTCGGCACTGACGCGCCAGTCGTGTGGCAGCAGGTGGTCGAGCACGTCGTCGACGGTGACCGCGCCCAGCAGGTGGTTCTGCTCGTCGACCACCGGGCCACAGACCAGGTTGTAGGCCGCGAAGTACCGCGTCACCGCGGCGAGCGAGGTGTCGGGGGAGAGATTGGGCAGGTCACGGTCCATGATGCCGCTGACGAGTGCGGCCGGTGGCTCTCGCAGCAGCCGTTGCAGGTGCACGCAGCCCAGGTAGCGGCCGGTCGGGGTGGCACGTCGGCGGGCGCGCGACGAAGGCCAGCGAGGCCAGCGCCGGTGTCAGGTCGGGATCGCGCACCCGCGCCAGTGCCTCGGCCACGGTGGTGTCGGGGGCCAGCACCACCGGCTCGGGAGTCATCAGGCCGCCGGCGGTGTCGGGCGAGTGCTTGAGCAGTCGGCGCACCGGCTCGGAGTCCTCGGGGTCCATCCGGGCCAGCAGTATCTCGGCACGCGAGGCGTCGAGTTCGCCGAGCAGGTCGGCGGCGTCGTCGGGATCCATCTCTTCGAGCACGTCGGCGGCGCGCTCGGTGTCCAGCTGCTCGAGGAGTTCGGCCTGCTCGCTCTCGGGCAGCTCCTGCAGGATGTCGGCCAACCGTTCGTCGTCGAGCGCGTTGACCACCTCGTAGCGCCGCTTGGCGGGCAGCTCGCGGATCGCGTCGGCGACCTCGATGGGCCGCTGCCCCTCGAACTGCGGCGAGCAGCTGCGCGACGCCCTGGCCGGGCAGCGCCAGTGCCGACGGGGTCAGGCCGACGACGTTCTGCCAGTCGACCACGTGCACGGTGGTGCGGCGGCCGAGCCTGCGGTTGCTGCGCACCGCGATCCTGGTGACCATCCAGTCGCGAGTGCGCACCTGCTCGATCGCCATGTCGACGACGACGACGTCGATGCCCGCGAGATTCTCCAGCTCGGGATCGGTGACGCGGACGCGGGTGTCGAGGACCTGGCCGAGCACCAGCACCTCACCGGGCCGCTGCGCGAATCGTCGCAGCGACACGTTGGCGGTGGTCAACGTCACCGCGTTGGGTTCGATCGCGGTGATTCGCAGAATTGGGACGAAAATCCTTCTGCGGGTGAGCAATTCGACGACGAGTCCGAGCACACGCGGCTGCTGGCGGGCGACGCTGATGCTGATCACCACGTCGCGGACACGGCCGATGGACTCGCCGTCGGGACCGAGCACCACCATCCCCGAGAGTCGGGCCGCGTAGACCCTGTTCACCGCCACCATGACTCAAAGGGTAGAGAGTGATCGCGTGGACAACCGTATCGCCCCCGTCGACACGACGGCTTGGTCCGGCTCCGCCGGACGTGTCTTTCGGTTCCAGGCAGTAGCGACAAGATGATTGAGAAGGCCAAACAGCTACCCGCCGATGAGGTGTTCCTCGATCTGGAGGACGCCGTCGCACCGGATGCCAAGGCAGAGGCCCGCACTCGGGTGGCGGCGGCGCCTCGCGGAGCCGGGCTGGGCCGGCCAGTTGCGCGGCGTCCGGGTCAACGACTGGACCACGCCGTGGACCCACGCCGACGTCATCGAGGTGGTTGCCACGGCGGGCGAGCACCTCGACCTGGTGGTGCTGCCGAAGGTGACCGACGTGTCGCACGTCCAGGCGCTCGACTTGTTGCTGACCCAACTCGAGATCACCCACGGGCTGCCCGTCGGACGAATCGGCGTCGAGGCGCAGATCGAGAACGCCACCGGGCCTGACCAACGTCGACGCGATCGCGGCCGCTCCGCGGGTGCAGGCGCTGGTGCTCGGGCCCGCCGACATGATGGCCAGCCTGAACATGCGCACGCTGGTGGTCGGTGAGCAACCCGAGGGCTACGACGTCGGCGACGCCTACCACCACGTGCTGATGCGCATCCTCGTCGCCGCGCGCACGCACGGCGTCAACGCGATCGACGGGCCGTATCTCAAGGTGCGCGACGTCGAGGCGTTCCGCCGGGTCGCCGGCCGCTCGGCCGCGCTCGGCTACGACGGCAAGTGGGTGCTGCACCCGGATCAGATCGCTGCGGGCAACGAGATCTTCAGCCCGCGCCAGGCCGACTACGACCACGCCGAGCTGATCCTCGATGCCTACGACTGGCACACGTCGCGGGCCGGCGGCGCCAGGGGTGCGGTGATGCTCGGCGACGAGATGATCGACGAGGCCAGCCGCAAGATGGCGCTGGTGATCGCCGGCAAGGGACGGGCGGCGGGCATGGCCCGCGGCGGCGAGCCGTTCCGGCCGCCGGAGTAGTCGTAGACGGCCGAACGCAGCCGCTGGCCGCAGAGGCCGATGATCAGCAGGAAGTAGAGCACAACCAGCCCACTGCGACGAGGGCGCCGACGATGACGCCGGCCAGTGCCAGGCCGTAGCCTTCCTGGCCCGTGCGCTTGGTCTCGCGCATCGCGATGACGCCGAGGATGAGGCCGACGATCGACGGCAGCGCCGCAGAACATCAGGCCGGCCAGCGAGGTGGCCAGTGCCGCGATGGCCTTGCCGTTGGTGCCCTGTGGCTTCATCGCCGGTACGGGTCGTAGGGATCCGCCCCGTAGGGTAGCCGCCTGCGTACGGCTGGTAGCCGGAAGGACCGGCCGGGTAGCCGGGTGGCGGTGGATAACCGGGCGGAGGCGGATAGCCGGGCGGGCCGGGATACGGGGCCCCGTAGACCGGCGGCGGCAGGCCGGGGTTCGGTCGGATAGTCCACCGGGCGCGTTCGGGTCGGACGGCTGCGGCGAGTTCTGCAGCGGCGAGTACTCGGCGCCACCCAGCGGCGACGGCTGCTCGGGGCCGCTGGTCACGGTCAGGAACCCAGTATCGCGACGGTCCAGATCAAGCTGATCAGCAGCGAACCGGCACCGACGGCGATGCCCGCGATGGCCAGACCGCGGCCACTCTGCGCCGGATGCCTTGACCTGGTTGAGCGCGATGATGCCCAGCACGATGCCGATGATCGAACCGATCCCGCAGAAGAACCCGATGACCGACGCGACGATCGACGCGATCGCCATGTTGTTGGTCGACTGGCTCGGCGCGCCGTACGCGCTGTACGCCGGCAGGCGGCGGTGGGGCGCCGTATCCCGGGGGAGCACCGTAGCCGGGCGGAGCGCCGTAGCCGGCGGCGGAGCGGCCGTAGACGGCGGCGGAGACCCGTACCCGGCTCCGGCGGCGGGTAGGCCGGCGGATCGGCGGGCGGCGGGTAGCCGTAGCCCGGCACCGGGACGGCGGCGGATACGGCCTGCGCGTCGTCGGACGGGCGGCGGGTAGGCCGCGCTTGGTCGAACGGACGGCGGCTGTCGTAGGTGGGCGGCTCGTAGGACGGCGGCGTAGGCGGTGCGTCGAGGACGGCGGCGTCGTAGGTCGGCGGAGGGTGCTCGCCGGAGGTTGCTGGGACTGCTCGATCGGCGGCGCCTCGTAGCCGCCCGCCGATGGCTCGGCCGCACCCGCGTTGCGTCTCGGGTGACGGCGTCTGGCCTGCGTCTCCGCCCGGATTCGTCATGGCGTCAAACCTAGCGCACGCGCCGATAGCCCGGTGATGAGGTCGGCTATTCGGGGCACCATTGTGGGTGCCTGGGCGTTGTCCGTCTGAACGTCGACTGGTTGGCTGTCCGAAGGCCGAAGGAGAAGAAATCGATGACCAGTCCGCTACAACCTGGACAGAACCCGGGCCGCGGCGGGCCCGCCGGGCTGCCGACGCCGCCGAAGGGGTGGCCGATCGGCTCGTACCCGACCTACGCCGAGGCGCAGCGAGCGGTGGATTACCTGTCCGACCAAGAGTTTCCGGTCCAACAGGTGACCATCGTCGGCGTCGACTTGATGCAGGTCGAGCGCGTCACGGGACGGCTTGACGTGGCCGCGGGTGCTCGGCGGCGGTGCGCTGACCGGTGCGTGGCTCGGCCTGTTCATCGGCCTGGTGCTCGGCTTCTTCAGCCCGAGCCCGTGGGGTTCGCTGATCGCCGGTTTGGTCGCGGGCGTGTTCTTCGGCCTCATCACGTCGGGCGCTGCAGTACGCGATGGCTCGCGGCACAAGAGATTTCAGCTCGACGATGCAACTGGTCGCCGGCCGCTACGACGTGCTGTGCGACCCGCAGAGTGCCGAGACAGGGCCGGGATCTGCTGGCGCGCTTGACGATCTGATCGCGCTGGCGCAGACCCCGCGTCAGTTCGCTGAGTGTACGCCCGCAGGTCACGATTGCGACGCGCGCGGCCGAGAGTGTTGCATATCACGCGTAACTCGCTCTACGGTTTGCGCGCGGGAGGACCTCGCGCGGACAGGAGGCGGCGTGCGCGCTCTGCGGCTGCGGGCTGCGGTGTTGGCTGCGCTGACGACGGCGTCGATGGTTTCGGCGTGCAGTTCGCAGGCCGGCGGCATCGTCATCAACTACTACACGCCGGCCAGCGAGATGGCGACCTTCACCGCCGTGGCGAAGCGCTGCAACGACGAGCTCGGCGGACGCTTCACCATCAAGCAGATCAGCTTGCCCAAGGGCGCCGACGACCAGCGCCTGCAGCTGGCGCGCCGGCTCACCGGGCAACGACAAGACGCTCGACCTGATGGCGCTCGACGTGGTGTGGACCGCCGAGTTCGCCGAAGCCGGTTGGGCGTTGCCGCTTTCCGACGATCCGGCGGGCGAGGCCGAGGCCGACGCCCGCGCAGAACACGCTTGCCAGGACCGCTGAAGACGGCGGAGTGGCAGGACAAGCTGTATGCCGCGCCCGATCACGACCAACACCCAATTGCTTTGGTACCGAGCCGATTTGATGGACGAGCCGCCCGCAGACGTGGGATCGGCATGGTGGCCGAGGCGACCCGCCTGCACGCGGCGGGCAAGCCCAGCTGGATCGCCCTGCAGGCCAAGCAGTACGAGGGTCTGGTGGTGTGGTTCAACACGTTGCTGGCGAGTGCGGGCGGCCAGGTGCTCTCCGACGACGGCAAGACCGTGACGCTGACCGACACCCCCGAGCACCGCGCCGCGACGGTGAAGGCGCTGCAGATCATCAAGGCGGTTGCCACGGCGCCGGGCGCCGATCCGTCGATCACGCAGACCGACGAGGGCACCGCGCGGCTGGCCCTGGAACAGGGCAACGCCGCGCTCGAGGTGAACTGGCCGTTCGTGCTGCCCTCGATGCTGGAGAACGCCGTCAAGGGCGGCGTCTCCTTCCTGCCGCTCAACGAGCGGCCGGATCTGGTCGGCGCCATCAACGACGTCGGCACCTTCGCCCCCGACGACGAGCAGTTCAAGGCGGCCTACGACGCCAGCAAGAAGGTGTTCGGCTTCGCGACCTACCCGGGCGTGGAGCCCGGACAGCAGGCCAAGGTGACCATCGGCGGGCTGAACTCGCGGTCGGCAAGAACACGCCAGCACAAGGCGGAGGCGTTCGAGGCCATCCGCTGCCTGCGCAGCGTCGAGAACCAGCGCTACACCTCGGTCGAGGGCGGCCTGCCCGCGGTGCGCGCGTCGCTGTACGACGATCCGGCGTTCCAGGCCAAGTACCCGCAGTACGCGATCATCCGCGAGCAGCTGACCAACGCCGCGGTGCGGCCGGCCACGCCGGTCTACCAGGCGGTGTCGACGCGCATCTCGGCGACGCTGGCGCCGATCACCGACATCGACCCGGAGCGCACCGCCGACGAGCTCGCCGACCAGGTGCAGAAGGCCATCGACGGGAAGGGGCTGATTCCGTGACGGCGTCCGCGCGAAGGAGACGGCGGCGCCGGCGGCGCCACCGACGACCGCCAGTCGGACCGACGACTGGCGTTCTGGCTGATCAGCCCCGCGGTCGTGCTCATGCTGGCCGTGACGGCGTACCCCATCGCGCTATGCGGTGTGGCTCAGCCTGCAGCGCTACAACCTGGCCGCGCCCGACGACACGAAGTTCGTCTGGTTCGACAACTACCAGCACGATCCTCACCGACCGGTACTGGTGGACGGCGTTCGTGGTCACGCTGGCCATCACCGTCGTCTCGGTGGCCATCGAGTTCGTGCTCGGCATGGCGCTGGCGCTGGTGATGCACCGGACGATCTTCGGCAAGGGCGCGGTGCGCACCGCGATCCTGATCCCGTACGGCATCGTCACCGTCGCGGCGTCGTACAGCTGGTACTACGCGTGGACACCGGGCACCGGCTATCTGGCCAACCTGCTGCCCGCGGGCGCTGCGCCGCTGACCGAGCAGCTGCCGTCGCTGGCCATCGTCGTCCTCGCCGAGGTGTGGAAGACGACGCCGTTCATGGCGCTGCTGCTGCTGGCCGGGCTCGCGCTGGTGCCGCAGGATCTGCTCAACGCCGCGCAGGTCGACGGGGCGGGCGCGTGGAAGCGTCTGGTCAAGGTGATCCTGCCGCTGATCAAGCCGGCCATCCTGGTGGCGCTGCTGTTCCGCACGCTCGACGCGTTCCGCATCTTCGACAACATCTACGTGCTGACCGGTGGCGCCAACGACACGGGCTCGGTGTCGATCCTGGGCTACGACAACCTGTTCAAGGCCTTCAACCTCGGGCTCGGGTCGGCGATCAGCGTGCTGGTCTTCCTGTCCGTCGCCGTGATCGCCTTCATCTACATCAAGGTGTTCGGCGCGTCGGCGCCCGGCTCGGACGAGGAGGCGTCGCTAGATGGGCGAGCGGGTGAGCGCGCGAGCCGGGCGACGGGCTGGACCGTCGTCAACGTGCTGGTGGTCCTCTACGCGCTGTTCCCGGTGCTGTGGATTCTGTCGCTGTCGCTGAAGCCGACGTCAAGCGGTCAAGGACGGCAAGCTGATTCCGGCGCAGGTGACGTTCGACAACTACAAGGCCATCTTCCAGGGCAACATCTTCAGCTCGGCCCTGGTCAACTCGATCGGCATCGGCCTGATCACCACGGTGATCGCGGTGGTCGTCGGCGGGATGGCCGCGTACGCGATCGCCCGGCTGGCGTTCCCCGGCAAGAAGCGCGCTGGTGGGCGTGGCACTGCTGATCGCGATGTTCCCGCAGATCTCGTTGGTGACTCCGATCTTCAACATCGAACGCAGGATCGGTCTGTTCGACACCTGGCCCGGCCTCATCATTCCGTACATCACGTTCGCGCTGCCGCTGGCGATCTACACCATGTCGGCGTTCTTCAAGGAGATCCCTTGGGATCTGGAGAAGGCGGCGAAGATGGACGGCGCCACGCCGGGTCAGGCGTTCCGCAAGGTCATCGCGCCGCTCGCGGCGCCGGGCATCGTCACCGCGGCCATCCTGGTGTTCATCTTCGCGTGGAACGACCTGCTGCTGGCCCTGTCGCTGACGGCCACCCAGCGTGCCATCACGGCGCCGGTGGCGATCGCGAACTTCACGGGCAGTTCGCAATTCGAGGAGCCGACCGGTTCCATCGCCGCGGGCGCGATGGTCATCACCGTGCCGATCATCATCTTCGTACTAATCTTCCAACGACGGATCGTCGCCGGTTTGACGTCCGGTGCGGTGAAGGGGTAATCGATGGCCGAAATCGTGTTGGATCAACGTAAACAAGAGCTACGCCAATGGCGCTGTGGCCGTTAAGGATCTGTCCATCACCATCGCCGACGGCGAGTTCATCATCCTGGTCGGGCCGTCGGGTTGCGGAAAGTCGACCACCCTCAACATGATCGCCGGGCTGGAGGACATCAGCTCCGGGGAGTCTGAGCATCGGCGGCGAGCGGGTCAACGAGAAGGCGCCCAAGGACCGCGACATCGCGATGGTGTTCCAGTCGTACGCGCTCTACCCGCACATGACCGTCCGGCAGAACATCGCGTTCCCGCTGACCCTGGCCAAGATGAGCAAGGCCGACATCGCCGACCAAGGTCGAGGAGACCGCCAAGATCCTCGATCTCACCGAACTCCTGGACCGCAAGCCCGCCCAGCTGTCCGGCGGGCAGCGGCAGCGGGTGGCGATGGGTCGCGCAATCGTGCGCAACCCCAAGGCATTCCTGATGGACGAGCCGCTGAGCAACCTCGACGCCAAGCTGCGCGTGCAGATGCGCGCGGAGATCGCCCGCCTGCAGAACCGGCTGGGCACCACGACCGTCTACGTGACGCACGACCAGACCGAGGCGATGACGCTCGGCGACCGCGTGGTGGTCATGCTCGGCGGGGTGGCGCAGCAGATCGGCACGCCCGACGAGCTCTACAACCGCCCGGCCAACCTGTTCGTCGCCGGCTTCATCGGGTCGCCGGCGATGAACTTCTTCCCCGCCACGTTGACCGACGTCGGGGTGCGGCTGCCGTTCGGCGACGTCACCCTGACCACCGAGGTCCACGACATGCTGGCGCAACATCCCAAGCCCACCAACGTGATCGTCGGCGTTCGCCCCGAGACACCTCGACGACGTCGCGCTGATCGACACCTACGCGCGGATCAGGGCGCTGACCTTCGGTGTCACCGTCGACTTCGTGGAGTCGCTGGGCGCCGACAAGTACCTGCACTTCCACACCGAGGGTGCCGGCGCCCAGGCCGCCCAGCTCGCGGAGCTGACCGCGACTCCGGGCCCCCCGAAAACCAGTTCGTGGCAAGGGTTTCCGCCGAGTCCGCCGTGACCTCGGGCCAGATCGGTGGAATTGGCCTTCGACACCTCCAAGCTGACGCTGTTCGACGCGGACACCGGGGTCAACCTGTCGATTCCGCCCGCCGAGTGACCGACGTCCTCACCGAGGTCCGCGACCGGCTCGACCGAGCACTTCGCTGCGGGCGGTATCACCGGCGAACCCGTTTCGGCGAGTGTCACGTTTCTCGGCGCGGACTCCATCGAGGTGCTGCGCTTCGGCCCGGATCTGCGCGCCGAGCTTGAATCCGTTTATCACTATGTCTCCCTTGGCTGTTCGCGCCATCCGATGACCGACCCCACCGAGATGGTGGCCGACGCGAACGCCGGTCCCCGCGCCGAGGTGGTGGTTTCGCTACGCGGCCCGACGCCGAGCGGGCTGGCCCGGTCGATCGCGGTGCTCGCCGCCGCGCCGGTGGTCGAAGGACTGGTGCTGAGCCCGGACGCGCTCGTCGATCTCGAGACGCCACTATGGTCGTCCACACCGTTCACCGCGATGTTGTTGGGCCCAAGCGACATCGAAGCCGTCGAGCTGCCCGCGCCGCAATCGCCGGTGACGTTCCTGTCGGCCACGCCGATCACCGCCACTGAGGCGGCGTGGGTGCGGCTCAAGGGGGCCGACGCCATGCGGGAGGCGTGGCAGGTCGACGGTGTGGACGTGCTCAACCCCGCGCGACCCGCCGGGAAACCGACCTGAGCCGAACCCGCTATGCGGCGTGTTTGTCGATCTTCACGCCGATGCGGATGCCCATTTCGCCGAGGTCGACGATGGTCATGCTGGGCAGTGGTGGGGCCTTGGAGTGGTGGCGGGCGCCGGTGGGGGTGGTGAATTCCGCGTGGTGGCATCCGGTGTCGTCCACGGTGGTGGTGACCTGCCAGCCGGGGGCTTCCTTGGCGTAGTTGCAGGCTTCGCATTCCCCGAGTCCGTTGGTGGCGGTGGTGGCACCGCCGCGGGCGTCGGGGGTGGCGTGGTCGTGATGGCGGATCGGGGCGTCGCAGTAGGGGGTGCGGCAGGTGTCATCGCGCAGGTCGATGAAGTCCGCCAATCCCTTGGGGAAGATGCGGGCGCGGGACTCCATCGCGACCAAAGCCCCCGAATCGGGGTGTTTGTAGAGCCGGCGCAGCGTGGCCCGCGAGCGGGAATCCCCGACGGCAGACCCGATCAGCCGCCGCGCGATCATGGCGGGTATCGGTCCGTAACCGGTGACCCGGGCCGGGAGCTTGCTGCCGGCCAGCAGGCTGGTGTCGGTGAGCACCAGGTTGACCGCGACCGGGACCGGGACCTCGGCCGGTCGGCCGGTGACCCGCTCGACCAAAGTGTCGGCCATGACTTGGCCGCGGCCGCGCCGGTCACCACGGGTGTCGGCGGTGCGGCGCAGGGCGGCGTAGACGGCCACGCCCTGGGTCATCGGCAGCAGGGCGGTCAGATAGGTCATCGTGTCCGGCGCCGGGCGGATGGTCACGGTGCGCTCGGATTCGGCGCGCACCGCCCGGTCCACCACCGCGTGCGGGTCGAGGCGGTAGGCGATGGTCTTGGCCGCTGCGGCAATCCGGGCATCCCCGAGCCCCTCGAGCCCGGCCACCTCGGCGCACAGTTCGGCATCCAGGGTGCGGCGGTCCTCGACGTCGAGGCAGGCGGATTCGCGCACGATCAGGGTGGCCCGCCATTCCGAGAGCACCCCAGCCGCCAGGGCGGCCAGGGTATGGGGCATCTCGTGCACCAACGCCCGAGCCAACCCCAGATGTCGACCACCCCGGTTGGGCGAGTCCCGTCGCGCCAGGGCGACCTCACTGGCCAACCCCCGCCCGCGTTTGGTGGCCGGCACCCCGGCCGCGGCCTCTGAGGATCGCCGCACCGCGTCCAGTGTGGCGGTCTCGCGGGCCTGCCCGGCCGCGGCCGCGGACTTCATCCGCTCGAAGGCCGCGATGCGTGCCACCAGCACCGATTCATCGGTGGTCGGCTCGGCGACCAACAGTTCATCGAACATGTGTTCGACACTACTCGGGCCCTCCGACAATCGGGCGCGACTACAACCACTTGTTGCGGCGGAAGGTGGTGTACAAGATCGTGCAGACCGTCGCCATCACCAGCAGCACCGCGGGATAGCCCCATACCTGATGTAGTTCGGGCATGTGGTCGAAGTTCATGCCGTAGATGCCGGCGATCGCCGTTGGTACCGCGGCGATCGCGACCCAGGCCGAGATCTTGCGCATGTCGACGTTCTGGTTCATCGCGACCTTGCCGAGCGCCGCGGTCACCAGCGAGCTGAGCAATTCGTCGTAGCTGGTGATCCGGTCCGATGCCTGGATGTTGTGGTCGAGCACATCGCGTATGTAGCGCCGAACCTCGACCGAGACCAGGTCGTCGTGGTCGGTGAGGAGCCGCTGCAGCGCCAGCGTCAACGGGCTGACCGCGCGGCGAAGTTCTACGACCTCCCGCTTGAGCAGGTAGATGCACTCGATGTTGGTCTGCGTCAGCGGCGAGAAGATGTCTTCTTCCATCGTGTCGATGTCGGTTTCCACCAGGTCGGTGACGTCGAGGTAGCTGTCCACCACGTGGTCGGCGATCGCATGCATCACCGCGTACGGGCCGAGTTTGAGGATCGCCGGGGAGTCCTCCAGTTGCTTGCGCACCCCAGCCAGCCCGCTGTGCTCGCCGTGGCGGACCGTGACCACGAAGTCGCGACCGACGAAGACCATGATCTCGCCGGTCTCCACGATCTCGCGGGCGAGCGCGACGGATAGGTGTTCGACGTAGTTCACGGTCTTGAGCACCAGGAACAGCGTGTCGTCATAGCGCTCGAGCTTGGGTCGCTGGTGGGCGTGCACGGCGTCTTCCACGGTGAGCTCGTGCAGGCAGAAGACGTCGGCCACGGCCTGCATCTGATGTTCGTCGGGCTCGTGCAGGCCGATCCACACGAACGCTTCGGTGCCGGCGCGTTCGAGCTCATGGACCTTTGCCAGTGCGGCGGCGTGGGTGTACTTGCCCGGCAGCCGCTTGCCGTCGGCGTACACGCCGCAGTCCACCATGGCCCTGGCGACTGGAACGTGGATCGACTCTGCGCCCGCGTATTCCGTTCGGCGGGCGGCGGGCCGCAAGATGGATGGTTGAAGGGCGCGGAACGACGGCATGGACGCACCTCCCACAATGGCGGACTAGCCCACGTCGGGGCCCCCCAAATGACAAGCGGAATGGTACGCCCAAACTCTGGCAACCATCTGCTCACGAGTTGGGAACTCTGCCGATTGAGGTTCGGCCTGAAGTACCCTGACGCGGTGGCTGAATTAGTGCGCACACCGCAAGTCGTCGTCGATGACGCCGAGATCTTCGATGCGCACGAAGGCGGCAAGCTTTCGGTTGCGCTCAAGGCGCCACTGGATAGTCAGCGAGCCCTGTCGATCGCGTACACGCCGGGCGTAGCCCAGGTCAGCCGCGCCATCGCGGGCGACCACACGCTGGCGGCCAAGTACACGTGGGCCAACCGGTTGGTTGCCGTAATCAGTGACGGCAGCGCGGTACTCGGCCTCGGCGACATCGGCCCCGCGGCGTCGCTACCGGTGATGGAGGGCAAGAGCGCGCTGTTCAAGACCTTCGGCGGGCTGGACTCCATTCCGATCGTGCTCGCCACCAACGACCCCGACGAGATCGTCGAGACCATCGTTCGCCTGCGGCCCACGTTCGGCGCGGTGAACCTCGAGGACATCTCGGCACCGCGCTGCTTCGAGATCGAACGCCGCGTCATCGAGGCGCTGGACTGCCCGGTCATGCACGACGATCAGCACGGCACCGCCATCGTGGTGCTGGCGGCGCTGTTGGGTGCGGCCAAGGTGCTCGACCGCGACATGCACACCATGCGCGTCGTCATCTACGGTGCGGGTGCTGCCGGTATCGCGTGCGCAAACATCTTGCTGGCCAAGGGGATCAGCGACATCACCGTGCTGGACTCACGGGGCATCGTGCACACCGGTCGCACCGACCTCAACCCGTTCAAGGACGAGCTGGCGACAAGGAGCAACCCGCGTGGCCTCACCGGTGGCATCGCCGAGGCGCTCGTCGGTGCCGACGTGTTCATGGGTGTGTCAGCGGGTTTGGTGCCGGAGGAACTGATCGCGACGATGGCGCCGAAGAGCATCGTGTTCGCGATGTCCAACCCCGACCCGGAGATTCACCCCGACGTCGCTCGGAAGTACGCGGCGGTGGTGGCGACCGGGCGTAGTGACTTCCCGAACCAGATCAACAACGTGCTGGCCTTCCCCGGGGTGTTCCGCGGGGCGCTGGACGCGGGTGCTCGCCGCATCACCGAAGCGATGAAGGTGGCTGCCGCAGAGGCGATCTTCTCCGTCGTCGGCGACGACCTCGCCGTCGACCACATCGTGCCGAGCGCACTGGACCCGCGGGTCGGCCCGGCGGTGGCGGCTGCGGTGGCGGCTGCGTCGAAGGTCTGAGCTTGGCGATGCGCCGGCTGGCAGTCGCGCTCGTCGCGCTGCTGATCGCCGGTTGTGGGAGCGGGTCCCCGGCTCCGTCGGTCGCGGTCGGCGCGACGAACGAACCCGAATCGGTTCTGCTGGCCCAGCTGTACGCCGCCGCGCTGCGGTACTACGGCAGTGCCGCGCACGTCGAGCCCAGCGCCAATCCGGTGGCCGATCTCGACGGCGGCGACGTCGTGGTGGTGCCTGGCCTCACCGGGCAGTTCCTCGTCCGGTTCGATCCCGACGCCGCGGCGCGGGCCGACGAGCAGGTGTACCGGACGATGATCTCGGCGCTACCCGAGGGCATCGCCGCGGGCGACTACGTCCAGTCGGCCCAGGACAAGCCCGCGCTGGCCGTCACGGAGGCAACCGCTCGGGCCTGGGGTGGACGCGACGTCACCGCCGCGGTCCGAAACTGCGTCGACGTGCTGGCGGGTTCGGTCAAGGGGAGTCGTCCGCCGCAGGCGCTGGGTACCTGCCACTTGCGGGCGCCCCGCGAATATCCGGATGTGGCAACGCTTTTGGCCGCACTGCGGTCGGGCCAGATCAATGGTGCGTGGACGTCGACGGCCGCTCCGAATCTGCCCGACGACGTCGTGCCGCTGACCGACCGCACCTCGCTGATCAGGGCGGAGAACGTCGTGCCGCTGTACCTGCGCAACGAGCTCGACGAGCAACAGGTGTTGGCGCTCAACCAGATTGCGGGCGAACTCGACACCGGAGCGTTGGCCGACATGCGGCGTCAGGTCGCCGACGGCACCGATCCAGGCGCGGTGGCGGGCGCCTGGCTGGACGCTCACCCGCTGGGGCACTAGAGAGCTCTAGTGCACCGCGGGCATGCGGGCGACCACGGCCGAGAACAGCCGCTGGTAGCCGGAACCCGTTAGCCGCACGATGGCGTCGAGCGCCTTGGCGTCCGCGCCGACCAGCACCCGCGCCCGCTTCTTGCGGACGGCCTCGAGGATGATCGTCGCCGCACGCTCGGGCGTGGTCCTGGTGAGGTACTTGTCGAAGAACTCCGTCAGCGTCGTCGTGTCGAAATTCTCGACCGCGGTCGCGTTGCGCATGATCGCGGTCTTGATGCCGCCGGGATGCACGGTCGTCACGGCAACGGGATGACCGCTGGCCATCATCTCCTGGCGCAGCGCCTCGGTGAAGCCCCGTACGGCGAACTTCGCCGAGTTGTAGGCCGCCTGCCCGGGCACCGAGAAGAGGCCGAAGATGCTCGACACGTTGACGACGTGGCCGTCGCCGGATGCGATGAGGTGCGGCAGGAACGCCTTGGTGCCGTTGACGACGCCCCAGAAGTCGACGTCCATCACGCGCTCGATGTCCTTGTACGCGGAGACCTCGACGTCGCCGACGAAGGCGATGCCCGCGTTGTTGTAGATCTGGTTGACCTTGCCGAAGTGCGCTTGGACGCCGTCGGCGTACAGCAGGAACGCTTCGCGCTCGGTGACGTCGAGCCGGTCGGCCTTGACCGGGGCGCCGATCGCCTTCAGGCGCTCCTCGGTGACCGCGAGGCCCTCGGTGTCGACGTCACTGATCGCGAGACGGGCACCGGAGCGCCCGAGTTCGATGGCCAGCGCCTGCCCGATGCCCGAGCCGGCGCCCGTGACCACCGCTACCTTGCCCGCGAACCCCTGCATCGACACTCCCTCGTTCTGTTGGACGCGTGTTGAGTGAGTGCAAGGTTAGCCGATACCGCGGGTCCCAGGTTCAGGGGGTTCTGGCTCAGCCGAAGGCCTCGTCGAGGATCTCCTGCTGTTCGACGGCGTGCACCTTCGACGAGCCGGACGAGGGCGCCGACATCGCCCGCCGGGAGATCCGCTTGATGCCCGTCAACTTGTCGGGCAGCAGGTCTGGCAGCGAGAGACCGAAGGTCGGCCACGCCCCCTGGTTGGCCGGCTCCTCCTGCACCCAGAAGAACGAATCGGCGTTCGGGTACTCGTCGAGCGTGGCGTCCAGCCGCCGCCTCGGCAGCGGGTAGAGCTGCTCGATGCGCACGATCGCGACGTCGTCGCGATTGTCCTTGGCCTTGCGGGCCACCAGCTCGTAGTAGATCTTGCCGCTGGTCAACAGGATTCGCTTCACCTTCGAGCGGTCGCCGACGCCGTCCTCGTAGGTCGGCTCCTCGAGCACCGAGCGGAACTTCACCTCGGTGAAGTCCTTGACATCGCTCACCGCTGCCTTGTTGCGCAGCATCGACTTCGGCGTGAAGACGATGAGCGGACGGTGGATTCCGTCCATGGCGTGCCTGCGCAGGAGGTGGAAGTAGTTGGCCGGGGTGGACGGCATCGCGACGGTCATGGAGCCCTCCGCGCACACCTGCAGGAACCGCTCGATACGGCCCGACGTGTGGTCCGGGCCCTGGCCTTCGTGGCCGTGCGGGAGCAGCAGTACCACGTCGGAAAGCTGGCCCCACTTGGCCTCACCGGAGCTGATGAACTCGTCGATGATCGACTGCGCGCCGTTGACGAAGTCGCCGAACTGGGCCTCCCACAACACGATTGCGTCCGGGTTGCCGACGGAGTAGCCGTATTCGAAGCCCACCGCCGCGTACTCGCTGAGCGCGGAGTCGTACACCTCGAACCTGCCGCCTGACGGGGTGCCGTCGGTGTTGATGGCCAGCAGCTGAAGCGGGGTGAACTCCGCGCCGGTCTTGCGGTCGATGATCACCGAATGCCGCTGCGTGAACGTGCCGCGCCTGGTGTCCTGGCCGGACAGCCGCACCAGTACGCCCTCGGAGACCAGTGAGCCGAGCGCCAACAGCTCGCCGAACGCCCAGTCGACCTTGCCCTCGTAGGCCATTTCGCGCCGCCGGTCCAGCACCGGCTGAACGCGCGGGTGCACGGTGAAGTCCTCGGGGAACGCGAGGTGCGCGTCGCCGATGCGGGCCAGCAGGGCCTTGTCCACCGCGGTGGACAAGCCTTGCGGCGTGAGCTGATCGGTCTCGACCGATTCGCTTGGCTCGATCTCGTGCTTCTCGAGGTCGCGGACTTCGTTGAACACCCGCTCGAGCTGGCCTTGGTAGTCACGAAGGGCGTCCTCGGCCTCCTTCATGGAGATGTCGCCGCGGCCGATCAGCGCTTCGGTGTAGGTCTTGCGTGAGCCCCGCTTGGTGTCGATGACGTCGTACATGTTCGGCTGGGTCATCGACGGATCGTCGCCCTCGTTGTGCCCGCGCCTGCGGTAGCACAGCATGTCGATGATGACGTCCTTGTTGAACTTCTGACGGAAGTCGATCGCCAACCGGGCCACCCACGCCGCCGCCTCTGGGTCGTCACCGTTGACGTGGAAGATCGGCGCGCCGACCATCTTCGCGACGTCGGTGCAGTACTCGGAGGACCGCGAATCCTGCGGCGAGGTGGTGAAGCCGATCTGGTTGTTGACGATGATGTGGATGGTGCCGCCGGTGCGATACCCGCGCAGCAGGGCGAGGTTCAGCGTCTCGGCCACCACGCCCTGGCCGGCGAACGCCGCATCGCCGTGCATCATCATCGGCACCACCGAGAACTTGGGGGAGCCGTCTGCGCCGTCGGCGTGGTCGAGCAGGTCCTGCTTGGCCCGGACCAATCCCTCGAGGACCGGGTCGACGGCCTCCAGGTGCGACGGGTTGGCCACCAGCGACACCTCGATGTCGTTGTCGCCGAACATCTGCAGGTAGTTGCCGGTGGCGCCGAGGTGGTACTTCACGTCGCCGGAACCGTGGGCTTGGCTCGGGTTCAGGTTGCCCTCGAACTCGCTGAAGATCTGGGAGTACGGCTTGCCGACGATGTTGGCCAGCACGTTGAGCCGACCGCGGTGCGGCATGCCGATGACCACCTCGTCGAGGCCATGCTCGGCGGCCTGATCGATCGCGGCGTCCATCATCGGAATGACGGTCTCCGCGCCCTCCAGCGAGAACCGCTTCTGCCCAACGTACTTCGTTTGCAGGAACGTCTCGAACGCCTCGGCCGCGTTGAGCTTGCTGAGGATGTACTTCTGTTCCGCGACGGTGGGCTTGTCGTGCTTCACCTCGACGCGTTCCTGAAGCCAGCGCTGCTGCTCGGGCTCGAGGATGTGGGTGTACTCGACGCCGACGTGGCGGCAGTATGCGTCGCGGAGCACCGAAAGGACGTCACGCAGCTTCTTGTACTCGGCGCCTGCGAAGCCGTCGACCTTGAACACCCGGTCCAAATCCCACAGCGTCAGGCCGTGGGTGAGGACGTCGAGGTCGGGATGGCCGCGGAACCGGGTCTGGTCCAGCCGCAGCGGATCGATGTCGGCCATCAGGTGGCCGCGGTTGCGGTACGCCGCGATCAACTCGATGATGCGCGCGTTCTTGTCGACGATCGGATCCGGATTGTCGGTGCGCCACCGCACCGGCTCGTAGGGGATGCCGAGCTCGCGGAAGATCTCGTCGAAGAACTCGTCGCTCAGCAGCATCTGATGGATGGTGCGCAGGAAGTCGCCCGACTCGGCGCCCTGGATGATGCGGTGGTCATAGGTCGAGGTCAGCGTCATCAGCTTGCCGACGCCCAAATCGGCGATGCGCTCCTCGCTGGCGCCCTGGAACTCGGCCGGGTACTCCATGGCCCCCGCACCGATGATCGCGCCCTGACCGCGCATCAGTCGCGGCACGGAGTGCACGGTGCCGATGGTGCCCGGGTTCGTCAGCGAGATCGTCACGCCCGCGAAGTCCTCGGCGGTCAGCTTGCCGTCGCGGGCCCGGCGCACGATGTCCTCATAGGCGGCGATGAACTGGCCGAAACGCATTGTCTCGCAACGCTTGATCGCGGCGACGACCAGTTGCCGGTTGCCGTCCTTGCCCTGCAGATCGATCGCCAGGCCCAGGTTGGTGTGCGCTGGTGTGACCACGTTCGGCTTGCCGTCGACCTCGGCGAAGTGCCGGTTCATGTTGGGGAACTTCTGATACGGCCTGCACGATCGCGAAAGCCGAGCAGGTGCGTGAACGAGATCTTGCCGCCGCGGGTGCGCTTGAGGTGGTTGTTGATGACGGTCCGGTTGTCGAACATCAGCTTGGCCGGGATGGCCCGCACGCTGGTGGCCGTCGGCACGTCCAGCGACGCGTTCATGTTCTTGACGACCGCGGCGGACGCGCCGCGCAGCACCTGGGTCTCGTCGTCGGCGCCAGGCGCGGGTCCGTCGGCTGCCTTGGGCTTTGCGGGTTCGGCCGCCGGCTTGGCCGGCGCGCGGCGTAGGCGTCGGGGCGGGCGCCGTCGCGGCGACGGGAGGTGACTGCGGCGCGGCCAGCTGTCCGTTGCTGTTGGAGGCCACCGAAACTGTTGTGTCCGTTGTCGGTTCGGGGGAATAGTCGACGAGGAATTCGTGCCAACTGGGATCTACCGACGAAGGATCCTCGCGGAACTTGCGGTACATCTCCTCGACCAGCCATTCGTTCTGTCCGAATGGTGAAGGTGAACTGCTCACGGCAGCTTCTCGCCTCGATTCCTTCTACCCCGGCGAGCGTGGTGTTCGCTCGCCGACTCTTCTTTGCGGTTACCCGCCCTTGCGCCGAATAAAGGCTATCCCTCGCGACCCGAGCAGACCACGGCAACGGGCTTCTGGTCATTGTGTTCGCGTCGACGGGCCGCACTGCCCGCCTATGCTTGGGGCGCGGGCAGCACGTGCAGCGTCGACGGCCAGCGCGGCGGCGGGTTGCCGAACGCCTGCCGGGCGTTCCCGACGATCTTGCTTGCCCATCACCCTGTTGCCGACGCCACCGACGACCGCACCGATGCCGACGGGCAGCATCTTGCCGAACGCGATGGCCCCGCGCTTCAGCGCGTAACCTCTTCACGAAGAACTTCAGCAGCCGCGAGTTGAGCTGCGACACCGCAGGCAGTGGCAGCGACGCCGCGCCGTCGGACATCCACGCCCCGCTGGTCCGGCCAGGGCCGATGAGGTCTGCCACGGCGTGCTTGCTGTCCTCACCGACCAGCACGGCGAGCACCAGCGCGCGACGACGCTCCCTGTGATCGGCGGGGATGCCATAGACCTCGGCGACGGCGAGGACGAACACCGCCGTCGCTTCGAGGAAGACGACCGTCTCTCCGGCGATGGCCGACATCGCGACCAGGGTGCCGATGCCGGGGAACGCCGCAGCGGAGCCGACGGCCGCACCGCTGGCCATCACCGCCGCGAGGTAGTGCTTCTCCAGCTTGTCGACGATCTCCGCGGGAGTGGCGTCGGGGCTCGTGCTGTCGCAACCGCTCGACGTAAGCCTTCACGGCAGGCGCCTGCACGCGCGACCCGCGTTCGATGATCTGCGACAGCGCCCGCGCCGCCACGCTCGGATGTTCGTCGACGGTCGCGGGCAACTGGCTCTTGGCGCTGGAACGAGCGCTCATGCTTTCGGCCTCCCATGTGCATACCGGCTTGCCCTCAGGCTACTGCGTGGTCAACGATCGCCGGTGGTCGCGGGGTGCCCGGTCGTGACATCAGTCACGTGCACGTCGGCGGCAAACCGCGGATCGGGAAGAAAATATTGGTATGCGGTGCTAACAATCTTCGTGGCACCATCGTCAACCGTGGACCTCAGGAGCGCCGAAACCGTGGCAATCGATACCCGGGCGCAAGCCGATTCCGAGGCCCAGCCGTACCCGGATGATCGTGGTGCTCGGCCTGCTGGTCGCCCTCGGCCCGTTGACGATCGACATGTATCTGCCAGCGCTGCCGCGGCATCGCCGACGAGCTGTCCGTGTCGTCGTCGGTGGCCCAGCTGACGCTGACCGGAACGCTGGCCGGGCTGGCGTTGGGCCAGCTGATCGTCGGTCCGCTGTCGGATTCGCTGGGCCGCCGTCGCCCGCTGATGGCAGGCATCGTGCTGCACATGCTGGCCTCGCTGATGTGCCTGTTCGCGCCGAACATCGCCGTGCTCGGCGTGGCGAGGACCCTGCAGGGGGTCGGTGCGGCCGCCGCCATGGTGGTGGCGATCGCGATCGTCGGTGACCTGTTCACCGATTCCGCGGCCGCGACGGTGATGTCCCGGCTGATGTTGGTGCTCGGCGTGGCTCCGGTGGTCGCGCCGTCACTTGGCGCGGCGGTGCTGTTGCAGGCGTCGTGGCATTGGGTGTTCGCCGTATTGGTCGTGCTGGCCGGCGCGTTGCTGCTGCTGGCCGCGTTGGCTCTGCCCGAGACGCTGGCGCCCGGCGCACCGGCGGCCGCTGCGGGTGGGCGGGATCATCGCCACCTACGGCGAACTGCTGCGCGACCTGCGCTTCGTGATCCTGGTCCTCGTCGCGGCGCTCAGCATGTCGGGCCTGTTCGCATACATCGCGGGCGCGTCGTTCGTCCTGCAGGGCCACTACGGCCTGGATCAGCAGGCATTCGCGCTGGTGTTCGGCGCGGGAGCGGTGGCATTGATCGCTTCGACGCAGTTCAACGTCGTGCTGTTGCGGCGCTTCTCCCCGCAGGCGATCGTGGTGTGGGCGCTGGTCGCCTCGTCGCTGTTCGGCGCCGTCTTCGTCGCGCTCGCCGCCGCGGGCGTTGGCGGACTCGCCGGGTTCGTGGTGCCGATCTGGGCGATCCTCGCCGCGATGGGCCTGGTCATCCCCAACGCGCCCGCGTTGGCGCTGTCCCGTCATCCCGATGCCGCAGGCACCTCGGCGGCGCTGCTGGGCGCCGCGCAGTTCGGTCTCGGTGCGGCGGTGGCTCCGCTGGTGGGTGTGCTCGGCAACGACGAACTCGCCCTGGCCGTCGTCATGACGGTCGGCGTGGTGGTCGCGTTGTTCGCGCTGCTAGTGACGGGTCTGCCCAAGCCCGTCGACGAGGCCGGCGTGGCCGCTGGGATGGTCGCCGACCCGGTGTGAGCGACGTCTGAGGACGTCCATCCGACTTGTCCGCACACCAATGGGTCCGTAGCGTCGGTTTGACAACTTCGTTACGCACGGCCGAGTAGATTCTCAGACAGTGCTTCCCCAGCTGGTTCACCCGCAGGTCACGGCCCAGGTCGTGCCCCGTCACCGGGTGCCCGTGGGCGCCGCGATGACGACCACCAACCCGTGGAACGCACTGTGGGCCCTGTTGGTCGGCTTCTTCATGATCCTGGTCGACGCGACGATCGTCTCGGTGGCCAATCCGGCGATCATGGACTACTTCGGCGCGGACTACGACGGGGTCATCTGGGTGACCAGCGCGTACCTGCTGGCGTACGCCGTACCGCTGCTGTTGGCCGGCCGGCTCGGTGACCGGTTCGGACCGAAGAACCTCTATCTCGTCGGGCTGGCCGTCTTCACCGCCGCCTCGTTGTGGTGTGGCCTTGCGGGCAGCCTCGAGATGCTCATCGCGGCCCGCGTCGTCCAGGGGCTCGGCGCGGCGCTGCTCACCCCGCAGACGCTGTCGACGATCACCCGGATCTTCCCGCCCGAGCGCCGCGGCGTCGCATTGAGCGTGTGGGGCGCCACCGCGGGCGTGGCGACGCTCGTCGGGCCGCTGGCCGGCGGTGTTCTGGTCGACGCGCTCGGCTGGCAGTGGATCTTCATCGTCAACGTGCCGATCGGCGTCATCGGATTGGTGATGGCCTACTACTTGGTGCCCGTCCTGCACACCGAAGACCACGGCTTCGACGTGCTCGGCGTGCTGCTGTCGGGCATCGGCATGTTCCTCGTCGTGTTCGCGCTTCAGGAGGGGCAGTCGCACGACTGGGCGTTGTGGATCTGGGGCATGATTGCCGCGGGTGTGGCCTTCATCGCGCGGCTTCGTCTACTGGCAAATGGTGAATCCCGGCGAGCCGCTGATTCCGCTGAAGATCTTCCGCGACAACGACTTCAGTCTGTCGAACGTCGGGATCGCGGTCATCGGCTTCGCGGTGACGGCGATGGTGCTGCCCGTCATGTTCTACGCGCAGGCGGTGTGCGGGTTGTCCCCGACCCGCGCAGCCCTTCTGATGGCGCCGATGGCGATCGCGACCGGCGCGCTGGCACGTTCCGTCGGCAAGATCGTCGACCGGGCTCATCCGCGACCGATCGTCGGGTTCGGCTTCTCGGCGCTGGCGATCGCGCTGACCTGGTTGTCGGTCGAGATGACGCCGACGACGCCGATCTGGCGGCTGGTGCTGCCGTTCATCGCTGATGGGCGTCGGCATGGCGTTCATCTGGTCGCCGCTGGCGGCCACCGCGACCCGGAACCTGCCGGGGCCGCTCGCAGGCGCGGGCTCAGGCGTATACAACGCCACCCGGCAGGTGGGGAGCGTGCTCGGGAGTGCAGGCATGGCCGCCTTCATGACGGCGCGGATCAGCGCCGAGATGCCCGACGGCGGTGCAGGGCCCGCAGCAGGCGAGGGATCGATCACGCAGTTGCCCGCATTCCTGCACGAACCGTTCTCGGCTGCCTTGTCGCAGTCGCTGTTGCTGCCCGCGTTCGTCGCGCTGTTCGGCGTCGTCGCCGCCTTGTTCCTGCGCGGATTCGGCGACCGCCCGTCCTGCACGAGTCGCTCCGCTCCGAGCCGCCGCCGTACAGGACTACTTCCCAGACGACGACGAGTACGTCGAGTACACGATCGACTGGGACGAACCGCGTCCGCCGCCGAGGCGCCAGGTCGTCGCGGAAGCCGTCACCGACGTCATGATCGCGGACCTCGGGGCCGACGACAGCGTCACCGAACCAATGCACGCCCACGTCGAGCCTCCGTTGCACGCGCCCGCCGAGACGTGGCACAGCGGTCCCGTCGAGTCCTGGCACAGCCTGCTCGACGATGAGGATGCCGAGAGTCCGCCCGAGGTCGCGACGGCGGCACCGATCGCCCTGCAGGAGGACGACGCACCGTGGCGCAGCATCATCGACGACATGATCGGCGACGTCGCCTCGAACCCCAAGCCCGCGGCCGAACCGATCGGCTTCGCCCACAACGGTTTTCACGTCGACCACGAAGAGCGGTTTCAGGTGCCGCCTCCGCCAGTCGAACGCGGTGGCAGGCACTCCCGAGCAGACGACGCAGGCACCTACGGTCGGCACTCGATGCCGTTCCGGGACTAGTTCGTTCTGGCCGTCGACGGACGTCGGGTCACGCGATCGAGCGGCGTGGGGAGGATGGGCGGGTGCTCGGCAAGTGTCGTCAAGACCTCGTTGAGGACATCTGCCCGGGGTTTGGAGTGGTCGCCGTCCCCCCAGCGCTGGGCGGCGACCTCGAACAGCTGCAGCGTGATGCGCGCAGCCATGGTCACGCGCAGATCGTCGCGCGGCAGCGCCATTCGTTCGGCTAGAGCTTGTTCGAGGCTGGTGCGTGTTTCGGACGCGATGTCCCATAGGCGGGCGCGCGGCGCGGGAGCCTCGTCGATGATCTTCCGAAGGGCGGCATGGCGGGGGTCTTCGACGGCGGCCTCAAGCGAATCCCGGAGAGCGACGGCCAGCGACTGACCCACGGGCTCATCCGCGGGACGCGATGTGAGCGCGGGGCCCAGGTCGGTGAACACCAGCAGCGGATCGAGGATGAGCAGATCCTTGCTCGTGAAGTAGCGGTAGAGCGTGGACGGGGCCACCTCGGCCTTCTCCGCGATCTGCTCCATCGTCGTCTGGTCGTACCCGTGAGCAATGAACAGCTCGATAGCGACGTCCACGATGTGATCCCGCGTCCGCGCTGCCTTCAACTCCCGGAGTCCCACAGCGCCAGCGTATCGAAACTTGACACCTCATGAGAGTGTATCTATATTCACAGTTACTTCCAAATAGGAGTATCTCTCACAAACTTGAGGAGCCTCGGCTCATGAACACCTTGTCCGTCACCACCTACAGCCTGCGCGAGCAGCTGGGACGACCGATGGACTTCACGTTCACCGGCAGCGCGATTAGTCGGCGCCGAACAGCACTGCGGGGTTGAGGTAGCCGCCGGGATCGAAGGCCGTCTTCACCGCTCGCATGGCGGCGATGTCGGCGTCGGTGCGTGACATCGACAGGTAGTCGCGTTTGCGGCTGCCGACGCCGTGCTCGGAGCTGACGTTGCCACCGGAGTTCGCGATCAGCGCCATCATCGCCGAGTACAGCCGCTTCTCGCGGTCGCCGTCGAGCGTGCAGCGCACCAGGTTCAGGTGCAGGTTTCCCTCGCCGATGTGACCGAACAACACCGGGATCGCGTCCGGTGCGTGCTCGGCGACGAGTTCGGTGGCCGCCGCCGCGAAACCCTCGATCTTCGCCAGCGGCAGGGAGACGTCGAACTTCAGCGGCGGACCGTAGCGCCCGAGCACCTCGGCCACCGCCTCGCGGACCTGCCAGAGGCGCTGCTGGGCGTTGACGTCGACGCCGACCGCGGGCTCGCCGACCAGTTCGGCGTGCTCGAGCGCGTCGGCCAGCCGCTCGGTCTGGTCGGTGTCGCCGGCCAGTTCGATCAGCAGCTGCCAGGCGCCGTCGACCGGCGCGCCGACGCCGAGGTGCTCGGCGGTCAGCGCGCTGGCCCGCGCGTCGATCAGCTCGAGGGCGGCGATGCCGTCGGCGTCGCGGAACTCGCGGCCGACGTCGATCAGCGCGTCGAGGTCGGCGAAGCCGGCGACGGCGGTGACGCGATGCGCGGGTGTCGGGATGCAGCCGCAGGTCGAGGCCGGTGATCACGCCGAGCGTGCCCTCGGCGCCGACGAACAGCGACGCCAGGTCGTAGCCGGTGTTGTCGCGGCGGACCTCGCTGTGCCTGCGCACCAGCGAGCCGTCGGGCAGCGCGACGTCGAGCCCGAGGACCTGCTCGCCCATGTTGCCGTAGCGCACCGTCCGCAGCCCGCCCGCGTTGGTCGACGCCATGCCGCCGACCGTCGCCGAATCCCGTGCGGCCAGGTCGACGCCGAACACCAGGCCCGCGGCGGTCGCCGCGCGTTGCACGGCGGCCAGCGTGGCCCCGGCGCCGACGTGCACGCGCCGCTCGACGATGTCGACCTCACCGATGTCATGCGAGCCGCTCGGTGGACAGCAGCACGTCGTCGTGTTCGGGCACCGTGCCCGCCACCAGCGACGTCCGGCCGCCCTGCACCGTCACGTAGGCGCCGGCGTCACGGCAGACCCGCAGCACCGCGGCGACCTCGTCGTCGGAACCGGGCCGCACCAGGGCGCCTGCGTGGCCCCGGTAGCGGCCGGTGTGGTCGACGCTGCGGCCGTCGAGCACGTCGGGATCGGTGCTGACGTGGCTGGCTCCGACGATCGCCGCGAGCCGGTCGGTCAGGGTTCGGTCACTCCGCCGGTGTATCACACGAGGTGAGCGCCAGGAACGCACCGAGGTCGATCAGGCCCTGCGGCGTCGACGGCAGGTACTCGGTCAGCAGCGTCGAGCGCACGATCACCGCCGCGTACTTGGCTCTGCTGACGGCGACGTTGAGCCGGTTGCGGTTGAGCAGGAACGAGATTCCGCGCGGCACGTCGTCCGCCGACGAGGCCGTCATCGAGACGAACACGACCGCCGCCTGCCTGCCCTGGAACTTGTCGACGGTGCCGACCTCGACGTCGGGCAGATCGGCGGCGTCGAGCCTGCGCCGCAGCGTCACCACCTGTGCGTTGTACGGCGTGACGATCAGGACGTCCTTCTGACCAAGCGGCCGGGTGCCCGTCTCGTCGGTCCACGGGGTGCCGAGCAGTGCGGCCGATCTCCGCGATGATCGCGTCGGCCTCCTCGGGGCTGTCGGTCGAGTTGCCGTCGTGGTCGACGCTCAGCACGCGTCACCCCCGGCGTCACGCCGTCGAGCCGGCGGGCGGCGCTGACGTCCTCGCGGGAGTGCAGCTGCCCGTCGTAGGACAGTCGCGACACCGGGCCGCACACCGCGGGGTGCATGCGGTAGGAGCAGGTCGAGGAAGTAGCCGCGGTCGGCCGGCAGGATGTGGTGGTTCTCGACCAGCCAGCCGAGGGCGGACTCGTTCACCGGCTCCGGGTGGGTGCCCTGACTCACCTGCGGCAGCTGCTGCGGGTCGCCGAGCAGCATCAGATTCCTGGCCGACGGCGCCACCGCGATGGTGTTGGCCAGGCTGTACTGGCCGGCCTCTTCGACGACCAGGAGATCGAGGCTGCCAGGCGCGGAACGCGGTTGTCGTTGGCGAAGTCCCACGCGGTGCCGCCGATCGACGCAGCCCGTCGTGCGTCGGCGATGAAGGCCGGCGTACTCCTGCTCGGTGACACGTCCCGCCACGGCGCGTCGGGGTTGACTTCTTCTTGCCGACCGCGCTCCGGTCGACGCCCGGCCGCGACGACGTCGCCGAAGAGGTTCTCGACCACCGCGTGCGACTGCGCGACCACGCCCGACTCGCCATCCGTGCGCGTTGACGAGGCGTTCGATGACCTTGGCCGAGGTGAACGTCTTGCCGGTGCCTGGCGGCCCGTGCACCGCGAGGTAGGACGAGTCGAGGTCGAGGAGTGCCGCTCGTGATGTCGTCGGCGACGTCGTCGCCGCGGGGGAGCGGGCCACCGCTGATCGTGCGGGGTGCCCGGCGCAGCAGGACGTCGGTGACGGCGTCGGCGGGCAGGTTCGGCAGCCCGGCCGCGACGACGGCGGCGGTGGCCGCGATGGACTCCTGCAGTGGCTTGGTGTTGATCGGCGGGCCCGGCGTCAGGGCGAACGGGCGTTGGTCGAAGACGTCGCCGTCCTTGGGTTGCTTCTCGACGATGACGACCTCGGTGGGCGCCTCGGGGTTGTCGCATTCGGCGACCTCGACCGAGCCGAACGCGCGCCGGTCGGGATCGTCGGCGAGGCCGGCGGGTGCGGGCGGCTCGTACAGCGCGTACATGCTCGCTGCTCGAGCTCGCCGTTCGCGATGTCACCGATCAACCGGACGTGCCGCTGCGGCTTGCGTGCCCTGCGGCGGCTGGTGCCAGTCGGCGACGATCTCGGTTCGGTCGGCGATGAAGACGTCGCTGTTGTCGGCCCATTCGTCGACGGGATTGTTGACCCGGTCGAAGTGGGCCCACCAGAAGGGCTTGTCCTCGCGTTTGTGGAATCCGCGTGCGGCGGCCACCATCGCGACGGCGGTCTGCTCGGGTGTGCGCTCATCGATGCCGTCGCCGGCGAACTGAGCAGTCGGCGTTCGAGTTCGTCCGCCGGTTCGGCTTTCCCGCCGGCGGGCGAGCCCGCCAGTGCGCTTGAGTCTGCCACCGGTTGCGGACCGCGGGGCGGAACGCCTGACTCGATGGCCCGTGCGACCAGCCAGTCGCGCAGCCTGCGCGTGGACCGGCAGTCGTAGCGGTTGTAGTCCTCGATCTCCTTGAGCACGATCGCGGCCTCGTCGGCGTGGTCCTTCGTCGCGCAGCGCGCAGAAGCGGGCGTACTGCGTGATGGAGTCGGTCGCCGTGGTCACCTCGCCGCTGCGCAGCTCGTTGCCCATGTAGAGCGGTTCGAGGTACTTGATGCTGTAGCTCTCGGTGCCGACCCGAATGCTCTTGCGCACCAACGGGTACAGGTCGACGAGCACACCGTTTCGCAGCAGCTCGTCGACATCGTGCTCGCCGACGCCGTACCGGCCGGCCAGTCGCAGCAACGTGCTCTTCTCGTACGCCGCGTAGTGGTAGACGTGCATGCCGGGGTGCTTCTTGAGCCGCTTGCGCACCATGGCCAGGAAGTCGACGAGGGCCTGCCGCTCACTGGCCCGGTCGTGCGCCCAGATACGGGGTGAACTCGTCGGTGGCGGTGAGCACGCCCCACAGGTATTCGAGCCCCCACTCCCGGCCGTCCACCGTCCACAGCGGGTCGCCCTCGAAGTCGAAGAACAGGTCACCCTTGTTCGCGATCCGGCAGCACCATGAGCGGCTGGGCGTCGAGCACTTCGTAGGGTGGCTTGCCGTCGACGCCGGTCTGCGACCTGAAGCCGGGCCTGTGCGGTGAGCGCGTTCACCGTGCGGGCGGACAGTTCCGGTACCGGGCCTGCGTGGCCGGCCAGGTCGTGCAGCGTGCTGACCCCCGCGTCGATCAGGCGTGCGCGTTGGCTCACCCGCATGCCCGCCACCAGCAGCAGGTCGTCGTGCTCGCGGACCTGGACGTCGCACTCGGGGCAGCGGAAGCAGGCCCGCACCTCCGCGTCCTCCCACGACACCGGTGCGTCACCGGCGAGGTGGCGGTCCAGCAGCCGCTCCAGCGCGGCCCGGCGCGGCAGGTAGACCGGGAGCAGCTCGTCGACCCGGTAGCTCGGCGACCGCGCCGTCGCCGAGCAGGAGTTCGACCTCGTCGGCCACCGGGACGCCGTCGGCGGCCAGGGTGTCGGCGTACGCCGCGAGTTGCAGCAGTGCCTCGACCTTCACCGAGCGGGCGAGCTTGGTGTCCCGCAGCCGGTACCGGTCGCCTCTCGAGCACCAGGAAGTCCGCGAAGCCGAGGAACCGGCCGTCGAACATGGCGGCCTGATAGATCGCGGGCACGCGGCGCTCGACGGCGCTGCGGGTGGCTGCGGCCGCGGCGGTCAGCCCGGCGACGGTGTAGCTGGGCCTGCCGATGACGGCCACGTTGTCGTCGGCCGCGGCGCGCAGCTCGTCGAGGTGGCGTTGCTCGTGCTCGCCGCCGAGCTTGGCTGTCCTGGCGAGCAGTTCGTCGTCCGCCGACACCGCGGGGCCCCGGCCGAGCTTGCGCGTCGAACGAGCGCAGCAATGCGTACTCGCACCGCGCGGCGGCGGCGAGGTCGGATGCGCTGTAGATGACGTTGCGCGTCGTGCGACGAACACGTTCGCCACTGTAGTGGGAGCCCACCGACGGAGCCACGCGACTCGCCTCCGGTGTTGCCGATGAGCTCAACGCCGTTGCCGTTCCAGTGGAACCGCACCACGCTCTTGCAGGCCCGTGCGTGGCGTTGGCGTACATCAGCGCCACGGTGTCGCCGGTGGTCGTCGTGTCGTCGACGCCGTTGAAGCCGTAGGTGTCGGGGACGCCCGGTCGGGATGAACTTGCCGAGGTGGAACATCACCGCGCGGGTGTTGGGGTTGTCGGCGTTGGTGTTCGCCTTGACGATCACCACCGACAGCGGCGCGCACTCGTTGTAGTTGCCCGCCAGCGGCTCGGGACTCCACGGCTGGTCGCTGCGCGGGTCGCGCGGCAGGTCGGACACCGCCTTGGCGATCTCGGGCGCGGCGAGGTTCACCGCGCACGGGTCGGCAGGCGCGGAGGTGGCGGTCGGGCCCGACGTCCACGGTCGGCGCGGGCGCCGGTGGCGGTGCTCGTCAGCCGCCGTCACGGACGCCTCTGGTGTCTTGGAGACGGTGGAATCACTCGATCCGCATCCGGCGACCAGCGAATGCCGCCGCCACGGATCGCGACCCACTTCACAAGAGGGCACCGTACCGGTTGACGCCGCCGGTGGCCGGATGGCGCCGCGACTACCCGTAGACTCCTACCTCGATGACCTCGCCCGACACCGACGCGCACGACGCCGCCCCCACCTTCGCCGACCTGCAGATTCACCCATCGGTGCTGCAGGCGCGTTGCCGACGTCGGATACGAGTCCCCCTCGGCCATCCAGGCCGCGACCATCCCCGCGATGTTGGCGGGCTCCGACGTCGTCGGGTTGGCGCAGACGGGGACTGGCAAGACTGCCGCGTTCGCGATCCCGATCCTGTCCAAGATCGACACGTCCAGCCGGACCACGCAGGCGCTGGTTCTGGCACCGACGCGCGAGTTGGCGCTGCAGGTGGCCGAGGCGTTCAGCCGCTACGGCGCGCATCTGCCGGGGTGAACGTCCTGCCGATCTACGGCGGACAGGCCTACGGCGTGCAGCTGGCCGGGCTCAAGCGCGGTGCCCACGTCGTGGTCGGAACCCCTGGCCGCGTCATCGACCACCTCGAACGCGGCACCCTGGATCTGTCCAAGCTGGACTACCTGGTGCTCGACGAGGCCGACGAGATGCTGCAGATGGGCTTCGCCGAGGACGTCGAGCGCATCCTGTCGGATACGCCCGAGTACAAGCAGGTCGCCCTCTTCTCGGCCACCATGCCGCCGGCCATCCGCAAGATCACCACGAAGTATCTGCACGACCCCGTCCAGGTGAAGGTCGAGTCCAAGACCGCGACCGCCGACAACATCTCGCAGCGCTACATCCAGGTCGCCGGCCCACGCAAGATGGACGCGCTGACCAGGGTGCTCGAGGTCGAGCCGTTCGAGGCGATGATCGTCTTCGTCCGCACCAAGCAGGCCACCGAGGAAGTCGCCGAAAAGCTGCGTGCGCGTGGGTTTTCCGCGGCGGCGATCAACGGTGACATCGCCGCAGGCCCAGCGCGAGCGGACCATCGCCGACGCTCAAGGACGGCAGCATCGACATCCTGGTCGCCACCGACGTCGCGGCCCGCGGTCTCGACGTCGAGCGCATCTCGCACGTGCGTGAACTACGACATCCCGCACGACGCCGAGTCCTACGTGCACCGCATCGGACGCACCGGGCGGGCCGGGCCGCTCGGGCACGGCGCTGCTGTTCGTGTCGCCGCGGGAACGTCACCTGCTCAACGTCGATCGAGCGGGTCACCCGCCAGAAGCTCGTCGAGGCCAAGCTGCCGTCGGTCGACGACGTCAACGCCCAGCGCGTGGAGAAGTTCCGCGACTCGATCACCGAGATGCTCTGGCTCGCCGGGAATCGAGTTGTTCCGCAAGCTGATCGAGGACTACGAGCGCGACAACGACGTGCCGATGGCCGACATCGCCGCGGCGCTGGCGCTGCAGAGCCGCGACGGCGAAGAGTTCCTCATGAGCGGAGCCGCCGCCGGAGAAGCACCGCCGCGCGACGACCGACCGTCCCGCGAGGACGGTCCGCCCCGCAAGCAACGCGAGCAGGGCGCGGGACGATCTCGCCACCTACCGCATCGCGGTCGGCAAGCGGCACAAGGTCGGTCCCGGCGCCATCGTCGGCGCGATCGCCAACGAGGGCGGCCTGCACCGCAGCGACTTCGGCCACATCACCATCAAGGTCGGACCACTCGCTCGTCGAGCTGCCTGCGAAGATGTCCAAGCGAGACGTTGAAAGCCCTTGAGAACACCCGTATCTCAGGGGTGCTCGATCAACCTGGAGCCCGACCGGGGCCCAAGGCGCACCATAAGTCGAAGTGACGCTGCGGCCAGGGACTCGACGCAGCAAGGCGGGCTGGAATCGGTGTCGGCCGGACGGGTGGATTCGCTCACCGGCATCCGCGCGGTCGCGGCGATCCTGGTGGTGCTGACGCACGCGGCCTACACCACCGGCAAGTACACCCACGGCTACGTCGGACTGGTGTACTCCCGCATGGAGATCGGGGTGCCGATCTTCTTCGTGCTGTCCGGGTTCCTGTTGTTCGGTCCGTGGGTGCGGGCCGCTGCGGCGGGCAGGGCTGCGCCGTCGGTGCGGCGCTACGCATGGCACCGGGTGCGGCGCATCATGCCCGCCTACGTCGTCACGGTGCTGGCGGCCTACGTCGCTCTACCACTTCCGCACTGGCGGGACCGAATCCCGGCCACACCTGGATGGGGCTGTTCCGCAACCTCACCTTCACCCAGATCTACACCGACCACTATCTGTTCTCCTATCTGCATCAGGGCCTGACGCAGATGTGGAGCCTGGCCGTCGAGGTCGCGTTCTACGTGGCGTTGCCGGTGCTGGCCTAGCTGCTGCTGGTGGTGCTGTGCCGCAGGCAGTGGCGCCCGGCGCTGCTTGCTGGTCGGCCTGACGGTGCTGGCGCTCATCACGCCGGCGTGGCTGGTGCTGGTGCACACCACCGACTGGCTGCCCGACGGGGCGCGGCTGTGGCTGCCGACGTATCTGGCCTGGTTCGTCGGCGGCATGATGCTGGCGGCGCTGCGCGAGATGGGGGTGCGCGCCTACGCGGTGGTGTGCATACCGCTGGCGCTCGTCTGCTACTTCATCGCGTCGACGCCGATCGCCGGCGCGCCGACCACGTCGCCGGCCGAACTGCGGGAGGGCTTGGTCAAGGCCGCGTTCTACGCGGTCATCGCCGACGCTGGCCGTCGCGCCGCTCGCGCTGGGCGACCACGGTTGGTACGCCCGGTTGATGGCGAGCCGGCCGATGGTGTTCCTCGGCGAGATCTCCTACGAGATCTTCCTGATCCATCTCGTCACCATGGAATTGGTGATGGTCGAGGTCCTGCGCTTCCCGATCTACACCGGGTCGATGTTCTGGTTGTTCGTGGTCGACGATGCTGGTGACGATTCCGCTGGCGTGGCTCCTGCACCGCTTCACCGGGTCAGATCGTAGACGATCGCCCCGCCGCCGCGATATTATTAGGTTATGCTGCCCTAAGTCGATTCGAGAGGGCTGGCAACATGTCCGACCAGAAGCCGTCGCGCGGACTCTCCGGCGCACTCGTCAAGTTGTGGCGGGGCGGCGACTACGAGCTGACCGTGACGGGCCGCACCGAGCTCACGCCGAACTACCTGCGCGTGCACTTCGCGGGCAAGGAGCTGCTCACCGAGCGTCCGCTGCATCCGACGATGTGGGTGCGCGGCTGGTTCCCGGACGGTGCCAAGTCCCATCAGCGCGGCTACACGCTGGTCAACGCCGATCCCGACGGCGGGCACCGTGGACATCGACTTCGCCATGCACGAGGGGCTGGCCACCCGCTGGGCGACGCAGGCCGAGGCCGGCGACACCCTCGAGGTGACGGTGCTCGGCAGCAACTTCACGTTGCCCGAACCCGCGCCCGCGGGTTACGTCATCGTCGGGCGACACCGCGTCGCTGCCCGCGATCAACTCGCTGCTCGACGCCATCGGCGACACGCCCGCCAAGGTCTTCCTCGAGGCCGCGCACGACGACGACCGCGAGCTGCCGGTCGGCAAGGCCGACGTGACGTGGATGGACCGCAAGAACGCCGGGGAGGCTCTGGTGGAGGCGGTCGGCGCGTCGGCGTTCGACGCCGCCGACCACTTCGGCTGGGTCGCCTGCGACAACCGGACCACCCGCGCGGTGGCCAAGATCTTCCGCGAGGACTACAGGATTCCGCGCAAGTCGATCAAGGCCCAGGCGTACTGGGTGGCCTGACCGCCGTCTCGGATCTCTGCCGTCGGCGGCGACGGACGTTCACGGAATGGCCAGCGACGCCGCCTCGAAAAGCGCAGCCTCGCCGGACGAGAGCACATACGCTGTGGCCCTCGGACTCCAGCAGAGTGGTCCGAGATCGCCAGTCTGCGGCGATCACTTCGGCGAGCGGATGCGCACGTGAGTTCACCCGATCAGGCGCCGGCCGTCCGGCGTGACATCCTTCCCATTCCGGACGTCGCGCACGTCGGGCTCACCACGTATGACGCCAAGGACCCGGATACCAGCTATCCACCGATCAGGGACGTTCGCCCACCCGAGGGCGCGCCGAACGTGCGTGGTCATCCTCATCGACGACGTCGGCTACGGCGCCACCAGCGCCTTCGGCGGCCCGTGCCACACGCCCAACTTCGAGAAGCTCGCCGCGGGCGGATTGAAGTACACCCGGTTCCACACCACGGCGCTGTGCTCGCCGACCCGCCAGGCGCTGCTCACCGGCCGCAACCATCACTCGGTGGGAATGGGCGGCATCACCGAGATCGCCACCGCAGCACCGGGATACAGCTCCGTGCTGCCGAACACCAAGGCGCCGCTGGCGCAGACGCTCAAGCTGAACGGCTACGCGACGGCGCAGTTCGGCAAGTGCCACGAGGTTCCGGTGTGGCAGACCAGTCCGGCAGGCCCCTTCACCGCATGGCCCTCGGGCGGTGGCGGTTTCGAGTACTTCTACGGCTTCATCGGCGGGGAGAACAACCAGTGGGACCCCGCCCTGTACGAGGGCACCACGCCGATCGAGCCCCCGAAGACGGCCGCGGAGGGCTATCACCTGACCGAGGACCTCACCGACAAGGCGATCAACTGGGCGCGCCAGCAGAAGGCACTGCTGCCCGACAAGCCGTTCTTCATGTACTTCGCGCCGGGTGCCACCCACGCCCCCCACCACGTACCCCCGGAGTGGATCGAGAAGTACAAGGGCAAGTTCGCCCACGGCTGGGACACGCAGCGCGAGATCACCTTCGAACGCCAGAAGGAACTCGGGCGTCATCCCGCAAGACGCCGTGCTCACGCCGCGTCACGCGGAGATCCCCGCGTGGGACGACATGGATCCCGCGCTCAAGCCGGTGCTCGAACGCGAGATGGAGGTCTACGCGGCGTTCATGGAGCACACCGACCATCACGTCGGACGGTTGTTGGATGCGCTGGAACCCGTCATGGACAACACGCTGGTCTACGTGATCATCGGCGACAACGGCGCCTCGGCGGAGGGCACCGTGCAGGGCGCATTCAACGAGATGGCCAACTTCAACGGGATGGCCGCCATCGAGACGCCCGAGTTCATGATGTCCAAGCTCGACGAGTTCGGCGGTGAGGCGTCCTACGGCCACTACGCGGTGGGCTGGGCGTGGGCGATGGATGCGCCGTATCAGTGGACCAAGCAGGTCGCCTCGCACTGGGGTGGCACGCGCAACGGCACCATCGTGTCCTGGCCCGCAGGCATCAAGGACAGGGGCGGGGTGCGCAACCAGTTCAGCCACGTCATCGACTTCGCGCCAACGGTCTTGGAGGCGGCGGGCATTCCGGAGCCGACGATCGTCAACGGAGTGATGCAGAGCCCGTACGAGGGCACCAGCATGCTGTACAGCTTCACCGACGCCTCCGCGCCCGAGCGGCACCAGACCCAGTACTTCGAGATGTTCTGCAACAGAGGCATTTACCACAAGGGCTGGAGCGCGGTGACCAAGCACCGCACGCCCTGGGAGATGAGTGGGGCGGTGCTGCCCGCCTTCGACGACGACGTCTGGGAGCTCTACGACGGCAACACCGATTGGACGCAATCCAACGACCTGTCGAAGGAGAATCCGGAGAAACTGCACGAACTGCAACGGCTTTGGCTGATCGAGGCGGTCAAGTACAACGTGCTTCCGCTCGATGACCGACAGGTCGAACGCTTCATCCCCGACGTCGCCGGACGGCCCACGCTGATCAAGGGCAACACGCAGCTGCTCGTCGGCGGCATGGGCCGGCTGTCGGAGAACAGCGTCGTCGACATCAAGAACAAGTCGTGCGCCGTCACCTCGGAGTTGGAGGTGCCTGACGCAGGCGCCGAGGGCGTGATCATCGCCCAGGGCGGGCGGTTCGGCGGCTGGAGTCTGTACGCCAAGGACGGTCGCGCCAAGTTCTACTACAACGTGCTCGGCATCAAGTCGTTCGCCATCGATGCCACCTCGCCGATCCCGACCGGGACCACCCAGGTGCGCATGGAGTTCGCCTACGACGGCGGCGGTATGGGCAAGGGCGGCACCGTGACGCTCTACTGCGACGGCAACGAAGTCGGGACGGGCCGGGTCGACCTCACCCAGGGCGTGGTCTTCTCCGCAGACGAGACGACGGACGTCGGCCGCGAGACCGGCACCACCGTCAGCCCCGACTACACGGCGCACACCAGCAAGTTCAGCGGCACGGTCAACTGGGTGCAGATCGACCTGGGTGAGGACGCCAAGGACGCCGACCACTACATCGACGCCGACGAACGCTTCCGGATCGCGATGGCCCGACAGTAGCGCGGGTCAGTTGCCCGTCGTCCTCTCGGCGACGGGCATCACCATCGGCAGCACGAACTCCTCGAGCATGGCCCGCTCGTCGGCGTCGTCGCGCCCTGGGAACACCAGCAGCGAGATCATCACGCGCACCACCCAGCGGGCCCGCTGCTCGACGGGGGTCGTCGATGCCCAGCGAGCCGAGGAACGCCTCGGTCAGCGCCTTGATCACCTCGGAGCGTTCGGCCATCTCGCCGCCGATCGGTCGCTGTGCGGACGCGAACCACGATGACAGAGCCGGACTTTCGCGGACACTGCGCAGCGACGCGACGATGCCCTCGAGCAGCCGCTCCCGTGGATCTGGCGATCCCCGCGATCCGCTTGCCCATCGCGCGGAACACCCGGTAGGTCTCGCGGTGCACGTAGGCGGTGTACAGCGCGTCGCGGTTCTCGAAGTAGCGGTACACCGTCGCGCGGGAACACCCTGCCGCCCTGGCGATCTCGTTCATCCCGACCGTGGCGGCGTCCTGCCGGGTGAACAGTTCCTCCGCGGCGTCGAGGATCCGGTCGGCGGCCACCTCGGTGCGCCGCTCGGCCAGCCAGTCGCCCGCCACTAGATGAACCCGGAACGGCACCGACAGCGGCCGTCGCACGTAACTGCCGCCGGCCCAGACGATTCCGTCCTCGTCGACCTCGAAGTCGGGGATGCGGGCCAACAGCTCCGTCAGCGCGACGCGGGACTGCATGCGAGCGGCCGCCGCGCCGAGGCAGTGGTGTGCGCCGTGGCTGAAGGTCAGGATGTTGCGCGGCTTGCGCGTGACGTCGAGTTCGCCTGCGTCGTCGCCGTACTGGCGCTCGTCGCGGTTGCCCGACCCGTAGAGGAACATCACGCGGCGGCCCTCGGGAATGGTGGTGTCGCCGATCGTCACGTCGCGGGTCACCGTGCGGCCCAGCATCTGGGCCGGGCGAGGTCAGCCGCAGGAACTCGTCGACGGAATCGCTGATCAGTTCCGGGTTCTCGGCCAGCAGCCTGCGCTGGTCGGGTCGCTGGTGCAGCAGCTGCACCGAGCCGCCCAGCATCCCGGTGGTGGTGTCGTTGCCGCCGGTGACCATCGTGAAGGTGAAGGCCAGGATCGACAGCACGCCCGCGATGTCGCCGTCGGCACCGACGCCGGCGGCCACCAGATGCGAGACGGTGTCGTCCTCCGGCTCGACGCGGCGCCGCTCGATGAGCGCGGTGAAGTACGCCATCATCCCGCCGAGCGCGTCGCCGAGCGTCTCGAGTGCTCCGCCGATGCCGCCCTCGGCGGTGTTGGCCGCGACGATCGCGTCGGTCCAGCCGTCGAACTGGTCGCGGTCCGCCTCGGGCACGCCGAGGTAGTGCGCGACGACCATCGACGGCAGCGGCTTGAACAGCTCGGTGACGATGTCGCCGCCGCCGTTGGCGCGGATGCGCTCGATGCGCTCGATCACGTACTCGCGGACCTTCGGCTCGACCGCCTCGACCTGCCGCGGGGTGAAGCCGCGGGACACCAGCTTGCGGAACTCGGTGTGCACCGGCGGGTCCTGCATGACCATCGGCGGGTTGTCGGCCAGGCCGATCAGTTCGAGCTCGCCGTAGTTGACGGTCAGGCCCTGCGCCGACGAGAAGGTCTGGTGGTCGCGGGCTGCGGTGAAGATGTCGGCGTGCCGGGACAGCACGTAGTAGTCGTGCTCGGGCTTGTCGGCGGGTATGACGTGGTGCACCGGATCGTGGTCGCGCAGCGCTCGGTACATCGGCCACGGGTTCGGCCACGTCTCTGCCTTGGCGAGCTGGAACCGCGCCAGAGGAGTCGTGAGACAAAGTGGCTGTCATGTCTTATGAATACGACAGATGGTGAGCGATGTCAACTGTCGTGCGGTGGCTTGGGCTTAGGTGGATCGATGAGTGCGAGGACGAAGATCGTGGCGAGCAGGCCGAAGATGGTCAACGCCGAGAACAAGTCGAACCATTGGAACGGATACAGCGCCCCGTCGATCGAGAGCACCAGAACCGTCTCGATGACACCGAAGGAAAGGAAGAACGCGCCAAGCCGAAGAACGGACAGCTTGCGGTGCAGTCGTGTCCGCCGCAGTTCCACCGTGAGTGTCAGAAGGAGCACCGGCAGGATCTGTGCGAGTGCGATGGCGGTGGCGCTGTCCACTAGGACGATCCGGTGGCTCGAGTCAACCATCCGTCGCACGCTATCGGCTGCGCGACGATGCGTTGCTGCCGAAATGCTGTGGGTGTCTTGGGATGCCCGCTAGATCGCGGCGCCGGGGTTGAGGATGCCGTCCGGGTCGAGCGCCCGCTTGATCCGGCGGTTGAGCTCCATCGCCTCTGGCCCCAGGTAGCCTGCGAGCCAGGGTTGCTTGAGTCGGCCCACGCCGTGTTCACCGGTGATGGTGCCGCCGAGGCCGACGGCCAGGTCCATGATCGTCGCCGAAGGCGATCTGGGCGCGCTCGGCCTCCGCGTGGTCGGAGGGGTCGAAGACGATCAGCGGGTGGGTGTTGCCGTCGCCTGCGTGCGCGATCACCGAGATCATCAGCTGGTGCTGCTCGGCGATCTTCTCGACGCCCGACACCAGGTCGGCCAACGCGGGCAGCGGCACGCCGACGTCCTCGAGCAGTAGCGACCCCTTGGCCTCGACCGCGGGGATCGCGAACCGGCGCGCTGCCACGAAGGCCTCGCCCTCGTCGGGGTCGTCGGTGGTGAACACTTCCGTCGCACCGTGTTCGGTGAACACCCGTGCCATGAATTCGGCGTCCTCGGCGCCCGCGGGCCCACGGTCGTCGGACGCGGCGACCATCAGCGCCGCGGCGTTGCGGTCGAGTCCCATCTTCAGCTTGTCCTCGACCGCGTTGACGGCGACCGCGTCCATGAACTCGAGCATCGACGGCCGGATCTTGCCGGTGATCGTCACCACCGCCTCCGCGGCGGCGGCCACCGAGTCGAACGACGCGACCACCGTGCAGCCCCGGTGCTGCGGCGGCAGCAGTCGCAGCGTCACCTCGGTGATCACGCCGAGCGTGCCCTCGCTGCCGACGAACAGCTTCGTCAAGCTCAGGCCCGCAACGTCTTTCAGCCGCGGGCCGCCCAGCCGCACCGCGGTGCCGTCGGCCAGCACCACCTGCAGACCCAGCACGTAGTCGGTTGTCACGCCGTACTTCACGCAGCACAGGCCGCCCGCGTTGGTGGCGATGTTGCCGCCGATGCTGCAGATCTCGAACGACGACGGATCCGGCGGATACCACAGCCCGTATTCGGCGACGGCCTTCTTGACCTCGGCGTTGAACAGGCCAGGCTGCGTAACGGCGGTGCGGGTCACCGGGTCGACGGCGATGTCACGCATCCGCTCGGTCGACAGCACGATGCCGCCGTCCAGCGCGGTGGCCCCGCCGGAGAGCCCCGTGCCCGCGCCGCGGGGCACGACCGGCACCCGGTGCGCGGTGGCCCACCGCATCACGGCCTGGACCTCCTCGGTGCGCCGCGGCCTGACCACGGCGACCGCGGTACCCGCATTCGGGTCGGCGGCGCGGTCCTGCCGGTAGGACGCCACGATGTCGGGGTCGGTGACGACCGTGCCGTCGGGAAGTTCGGCGATCAGTTCAGCCAACATGTCTGCGCTCACCCATCGATGCTACGAGGCCAGTCACGGCACCATCCACGACAACACCGGCGAGGCCTGCAGCGCGGACAACAGGCACAGCAGGACCAGGAAGCCCAGACTCCAGAGGATGACCCGACGGAAGATGTCGCCTTCCTTGCCGTTGAGGCCGACCGCGGCGGCCGCGATGGCGAGGTTCTGCGGCGAGATCATCTTGCCGAGCACCCCGCCGGAACTGTTCGACGCGGCCATCAGGACGTCCGACAGCCCGGCCTGATTCGCCGCGGTCACCTGAAGGGCGCCGAACAGCGAGTTGGCCGATGTGTCGGAGCCGGTGACCGCCGTGCCGAGCCAGCCGAGGATCGGGGACAGCAGCGCGAACGCCGCACCCGCACCGGCCATCCAGGTGCCGAGGGTGATCGTCTGGCCGGACAGGTTCATCACGAAGGCCAGCGCCAGCACCGCCATCACCGTAAGGATGGCCCAGCGCAGCTGATGCAGCGTCGCCCCGTAGGCCTTGATAGCACGTGGCACGGAGAGGCGCAGCGCGATCATCGTCAGCACGCCGGCCACCAGCATCTGGGTGCCTGGCGTGGTGAGCAGGTTGAGCGTGAACTTGGTCAGGCTCAACGGATCTCCGTCGGCATCGACGACGTGCAGGCCGGGCCAGTTGAACGCGAACGTCGCCTTGTCGAGGAGGCTCTTCACCGCCCCGATCTGGCAGATGACGAACACGACGATGATGATCCCGTAGGGCGCGTATGCCCTGACCACGTCCGCCCTCGAGTCGTGGTCGTCCTGTGCACGGCCGACCCGTTCGGTGAAGTCCGCAGTCGGTTCGTCTGCGGCCCCGCCCGCGACGACGGGCGGCGCGGCGTGCGCCGTGCTGGGCCGCCAGATCCGCACCATGGCGACCACGGCCGCCGCCGACACCAGCGACGCCACGACGTCGGCCAGCGGGACGGACACGAAGTTCGACGTGGCGTACTGCGCGATCGCGAACACGACGCCGCACACCACCGCGACCGGCCACGTCTCGCGGATGCCGCGCCGACCGTCGACGATCGCCACCAGGGCCAGCGGGACGAACAGCGCCAGGAGTCGGGGTCTGGCGGCCGATCATCGCCCCGAGCGTGTCGACGGGCAGTTCGGTCACCTTGCCGAGCGTGATGATCGGGGTGGCCATGGCCCCGAATGCGACGGGCGCCGTGTTCGCCGTCAGCGCCAGCACCGCGGCCTTCATCGGTTTGAAGCCGAGCGCCATCAACATCACCGACGTCACGGCCACCGGGGTCCCGAAACCGGCAAGCGCCTCCATCAATGCACCGAAGGAGAACGCGATGATGATGGCCTGGACGCGCTGGTCGTCGCTCACGCTGGCAAAGGAGCGCCGCAGCACGTCGAAATGTCCCGTTTCGACGGTCATCTGGTACACCCAGATCGCGTTGATGACGATCCACAGGATGGGGAAGAAGCCGAACGCCGCGCCTTCGGTGCCCGCCAGCAGCGCCTGCCCGACGGGCATGCCGTATACGGCGATGGCGACGACCAGGGACACGGCGAGCGAGATCAACGACGCCACCCACGCAGTCATCTTGAGCGCGCCGAGCAGGACGAACAGCAACAGCAGTGGCACCGCTGCTACCAGGGCACTCCAGGCGAGCGAATTGGCGATCGGGTCGAGAACTTGCTGGTACATGGTGAGACCTCGATTGTGGCGTCGATCACAGTCGCTTGGGGCTACCCACATCACCGCCGGTTGTAAACACGGTGGTTGGTGCTGACCCGGTTCTGGTAAACCGTTGTGACATGCGGGTTCTGGTCGCCACGGGCTACCACGACGTGACGACCGGCAGCTATCCGACGCGCTAGCCGGCTCAGGTCTGCTCCGGGGCGCGGTCGAGGTCCCGCAACGACGGCATCCCCAGCGCGACGAGGCCGAGGGCCACCATCGGCAGAGCAAGGGCCAGGAACGTCGTCTTGAGTCCGGCAGTGTCGGCCAGCGGGCCCGCGATCACTAGTCCGAGCGGCCCCGCGGCGTACGCCAGTGACCCCATTACCCCGACCACCCGGCCGCGCAGGTGCTGCGGCGCACGGGTTTGCATGACGTAGTTGTAGATCGGGGCGATCGGCCCGTAGACGAAGCCGACGACCGCGCACAACACCAGGATCACCGGCAGCGGCGGCAGGAACGCGATGATCGTCATCGCCACGCCGAGCGTCAGCACCGCGATCAGCATCGTGGTGCGTCGCTTCATGAACTTCGACATCACCGCGTACCCCAGCGCACCGACCAGGCCACCGATCGAAAGGGCCATCAGCACCCAGCCCAGATGCGCGGGCTCGTTGCGGTCGGTGAAGTACTTCGGGAACAGCACGCTCTCCATCGGCATGTACAGGCCCGTCGCGGCCAGGTCGATGAACGCCAACGTGCGCAGCACCTTCATGTTCCAGACGAAGGAGAGCCCCTCGACGACGCCCGACCACACCCCTTCGGGAAGCGCGTCGCGGTCGGGCTTGCCCGCGCCCTCGAGGCGCAGCACCGAGATCGCGACGATCGAGCAGCCCGAACGCGCCCGCGGTCACCCACATGGTGTTGACGCCGCCGAGTGTGGTGATCAGCAGACCGCCGATGCCGGGGCCCACGATGTAGGCCAGGTTGAACATCGCCTCGTAGACGCTGTTGGCGTGGTCGAGCGACCAGCCGGCCCGTTGCGCCGCCTCGGGCAGCATCGATTCGCGCGCCGTCATCCCTGCCGGGTCGAAGAACGCACCGAGCGCGGCCAGCCCGGCGAGCACCGCGACGTTGACGGCGTCGACGCCGAAGGTCATCGCGACCACCGGCACGGCGATCACCGACAGCGCCGACAGCGAAGTCGGAGATCATCGAGATCCGCCGTGCGGCCGACGTAGTCGACCGCCGCGCCCGCGATCACCGTGGCCACCAGCAGCGGCAGGGTGCCCGCCAACGCGACGATCGATGCGTCCAGCGCGGACCCGTTGCGCTGAAGCACCAGCCACGGGAAGGCGATCATCGAGATGCCGTTGCCGGCGCCCGCCATCAGCGCGGCCGAACAGGATGAGGAGTACGTGGCCCGCGCTTGGTGTCAGTCATGGGATATCGGGGCCGAATCTAACAGCGGGCGAGCCCGATCCGCGGAAGGTTTTGCGCAGGCATGCACAGTGTTGGGGTGAGACTGCCGCATCCCCGGACGGGCGAACCGTTCGACTCGCCGGTGCCCGCCAGGGTCCGGTTGGCCCGGGGATCCGGCGGCGGCCGACACCGCGGTGGCGACGACGGCCGCGCGGGTGCGGTCCGTCGCCAAGCGCACCGAGTCGCTCGACGAGCTGGACGCGGCGGTCAGCGTGTGCCGGGCGTGCCCGCGGCTGGTGGAGTGGCGCGAGCGCGTCGCCGTGGAGAAACGCCGCTCCTTCGCCGCCGAGCCGTACTGGGGCAGGCCGGTGCCTGGCTTCGGGTCGGCGCACCCTGCGGTGCTGGTCGCTCGGCCTCGCACCCGCTGCGCAACGGCGCGAACCGCACCGGGCGCGTGTTCACCGGCGACCGTTCCGGTGACTTTCTGTTCGCCGCGCTGCACCGGGCCGGCCTTGCCACCTCGCCGCTGAGCGTGGACGCCGCAGACGGGTTGGTGCTCAACCACACTCGGGTGGTGGCCGCGGTGCGGTGTGCCCCGCCGGACAACGCGCCGACCCCCGACGAGCGGTCGACGTGTGCGCCGTGGCTCGACGCCGAGTGGCGGCTGGTCGGTCCCGACGTGCGGGTGATCGTCGTGCTTGGCGGGTTCGCGTGGCGTGCGGCGCTCGACATGGTCCGTGCGGGCGGCGGTGTCGTGCCCGTTCCGCAGCCGAAGTTCGGGCACCTCGCGATGGCGCAGCTGAACTCCCTGCACGGCGACGTCGACCCTGCTCGGGTGCTATCACCCCAGCCAGCAGAACACGTTCACCGGCCGACTCACCCCGGCGATGCTCGACGACGTCTTCGCCGCCGCCCGCCGCCTCGCCTCCCTCCAGTGAAATCGCAGGGTGGGGAACGTTCACAGGCGGGATCGCGTTGGTTCTGACGTGCGACTCTCGGTACTCGACCTCGTCCCCGTCCGCAGCGACCAGACCACCGCCGACGCGCTGGCTGCCACCGTCGGGTTGGCCCAAACCGCCGATGCGCTGGGCTACACCCGTTACTGGGTGGCCGAACACCACAACATGCCCGCAGTGGCGGCCACCAGTCCACCCGTTCTGATCGCCTACCTGGCCGCGCAGACCCACCACGTTCGGCTGGGCTCCGGTGGCGTCATGCTGCCCAACCACGCCCCCTTGGCGGTGGCCGAGCAGTTCGCGCTGCTGGAGGCCGCGGCACCCGGTCGCGTCGACCTTGGCATCGGCCGGGCGCCCGGCTCGGACCCCGTCACGTCGATGGCGCTGCGCGGCGCCGCGGGCCGTGACGATACGGACATCGAGAACTTCCCGCAGTACCTCGACGACGTTGCGGCGCTGATGAGTTCCTCCGGTGTCCGGGTCTCCTTCAAGGGCCGAAACCTGTTGGACGAGAACTACATTCTGAAGGCGACGCCGGCGGCGGCCAGCGAGCCGCGGCTGTGGCTGCTCGGCTCGTCGCTGTACTCGGCGCACCTCGCCGCCGCCAAGGGACTGCCCTACGTGTTCGCCCACCACTTCTCCGGTCAGGGCACCGAGGAGGCGCTGGCCGTCTACCGCGCCGAGTTCCGGCCGAGCGATCTGGCCACCGAACCCACCACGTTCATGACGGTCAACGCCTCGGTGGCGCCCACCCGCGCCGAGGCCGAGGCGCTGATGCTGCCGAACCTGCAGATGATGGCCTGGCTACGGACCGGTCAGCGGTTGCGCGCGCTCGATTTGGTCGAGGACTCGCGGGACGTCGAACTGACCCACCAGCAGCAGGCGATCGTCGACGCCGGTCTTGGTCGCGCCATCATCGGTTCGCCGACCGAGGCGGCCGATCAGGTGCGCCAGCTTGCCGAGACCTTCGGAGTCGACGAGGTCATGGTCAACCCCGTCGCCTCGGCATACCGCGGCGTCGACCCGGCGACCGCGCCTGCCCGCGAGCGGACGCTGGAGTTGCTCGCCAAGGAGCTGTTCTAGGGCCGATCCATCTCGAGCACCAGCTTCTGGCCTGGCGCGACGGTGGCGAGCCTGCGGTGCGCGTCGACGACCTCGGCGAACGGCACCGTCGTCACGGTCGGAGCGGCCAAGCTGCCGTCGACGATGCGATTCAGCTGATCGGTGAGCATCTGTCGGTACTTGGCCGGCTGAAGCGCGACGAGCAGAGGCACCGAGCACAGCCGCTCGCGCGGCTTCGCGTACCGGCGGAGGTTCGCGACGAACCCGCCGAGGGCCGCGTCCAGCCGCCCGTGTCCCGGCCGAGCGCTCCATGCCGTCCGCACGACGGGTTTGGCGAAGTCGATGGCCAGCGCAGCGGTCACCAGGTCGAGCGGCAGCGCCGCCGCGCGTGCGGAGTCGAGCCCATCCGGCAACGGCACCACGCGGTCCGCGGGAACATCGAGTTGGGTTGTGTAACTGCCCATCCGGGGCAGGCAACCGGCGACACGCATGGCCGGTTGCAGGCCTCTGCGGGCAGCGGCGTCGTCGACGGTTTCGAGGACGCCGACGAAGTCGTAGCCGGGCACGAAGCCCGGACGCGGTTGCAGGAGATAGTCTCCGGCGCGCGCCATCCCGTCGGTGGACCCGACCGACACATGGGTGACTGCGATCCGTACCTTGCACCGCGACGGTGCTCGTGGCGTGAACTGCTCGAGTTGCAGCACCTCGGGTCCTCCGAAACGAGTGACCCGGGCGCGAAGCGGCGCTGACACCTGGCTCAGGGCTTTGGCGTCAGCACGACGACGGGAATGGGCCGCGTGGTGCGCTTCTGGTAACCCTCGTAGACGTTGTGGTTGTTCTTGTTGACGATCGCAAACAGCCGTGCGTAGTCCGGGTCGTCGGGAAGCACTCCCTTCGCGGTGACGCCGAACCGCTTTGGGCCGACGTTGATCTCGACGTCCGGGTTGGCCTTCACGTTGAAGTACCAGCCCGGTGACTTCGGGCCACCGCCCTTGGACGCAACGACCAGGTAGGAGCCGCCGTCCTTTGCGTAGCTCAGCGAGGTGGTCCGCTGGATGCCGGTCTTGGCTCCGACCGTGTGCAACAGCAGGCTCGGCGCCATGCCGGGAACGGGGATTCGGTGTCCGATCCGCCCCTCGGTCTTCTTGTAGATCGCGTCATGCAGGTCCAGCAGGGGCTTGCCGAGGTAGCGCTCCAACACTGGCATGTAGTCGCTCATGGTGTTACTCCTTCACCGCGTCGAGGTTGGTCAAGGCGTCGCGCAGGATGCGGCCCGTCGCCTCCCGGTCGGGATCACGCCGCACCACTAGCCCCTTGGCGAAGGACAGCTTGTCGCCGGACTTGCGCGGTGCCACGTGCAGGTGGATGTGGAATACGCTTTGGAACGCGGCACTTCCGTCGTTGATGACGATGTTGTTGCCGTCGGCCTTCAACTCCGAGGCGCGTGCCGCCTTGGCGATGCGCTGCCCGATCCGCACCATTCCTGCGATCGTGTCCGCCGGGGTATCGGTGAGGTCGACGGTGTGCTTCTTCGGGATCACCAGGGTGTGGCCGCGCACGATTGGCCGGATGTCGAGGATGGCCAGGTAGTCGTCGTCCTCGTAGATGCGCACGCCTGGTGCGTCGCCGGCGATGACGGCGCAGAACACGCATGACATGTTGCCACCGTAGCGGCTCAGCCCGTGACGGCCGCCGACAGTTCGGCCAGCCGCGACGTCTCCTCGGGCGACAACTCGATCCTCAGCGCCCCGGCGGACTGCTCAGCGTGATGCGGCTTGGACGCGCCTGGGATGGCGACGACGGTGTCGCCGTAGTACGTGATCAGCCACGCCAGCGCGATCTGGCTCACCGTCGCCTGATGCGCCGCCGCGACTTCGCGCAGGCCTTCGATCAGCGGTGCCGTGCGGTCCAGTCGCTTGTGGTTGAGCCCGGTCATCAGTCGTCGAAGCCGTGGCATGTTGGCCACCAGGCTGCGGTCGTCGTGGAACTTGCCGGTCAGCAGTCCGTTGGCCAACGGCGAGTAGGCGATGAGCGTGACGCCGAGCCGGCGCGCGGTCTCGAGCACACCGTTGGTTTCGATGTTGCGGCGCAGCAGGTTGAGTTGAATCTGGTTGGTGGCCAAGGACAAACCGTGCTCGGCAAGCACTGAATACGCGATCTCCATCTGCCGGGCCGAGAAGTTGCTGACGCCGACCGCCCGGATCTTGCCCGCTTTGGCCAGCCGGGCCATTGCCTCTACCTCGCTGCGTACGGTCGAGAAACTGCCATAGCCCGTGTTGATCTGGTGCAGGTCGACCGGAAACGGGTCGAGAACCCCCAGTCGGTCGCCGATGGTGTGTTCGATGCTCTTCGCAGTCCGTGCCAGCGGGGCCCACTTGGTTGCGACGGTGACCTCGCCCGGTTCGACCCCGGCGTCGATCAGCCCCCTGCTGAGCCGTCGTTCCGAGTGACCGTTCCCGTACACCTCGGCGGTGTCGAACCAGCTGATGCCACCGTCGATGGCGGCGGCGACGATCGGGTCGATCTGCGATTGGGGGAGCGGCGGGTAGAACGCGGAAATCAGGCCCGAACCCGAGAACTGCATGCAGCCCAGACCGATGGGTGACACGTGGATACCGGTGCGTCCGAGCTCTCGAGTAACCATGCGAGTAGTCATGAGACGAAAATACATCATGTCGAGACATTTGTGTCTCGCCCTGAGACGCTAAGATTCTTGGCGTGGCCAAGCTCGAAACCGCGACCGAACGCACGCGTGGGGTGATCCTCGACGCCGCCGCCCGGGTGCTCGGCAGGTCTGCCGACGCGGCGATGGCGGACGTCGCCGACCAGGCAGGCATTGGGCGGGCGACGTTGTATCGGCACTTCCCGACGCGCGAATCGTTGCTGCAGGGCGTGGCCGAGGCCGCGACCTCCGAGCTGACCGCGGCCATCCACGCCGCCAACCTCGAAGACTTGTCCGTCGAGCGGGCGATCGCCAGGGTCACCAGCGTGTTCCTGCGCACCGGCGGCAAGTACGCCGCTCTGATGTGTCAGGTCGAACATCCCCAGGTCGATCCGGAGACGAAGGAGCGAGTGATCCAGCCGGTCCGCGATGTCATCAACCGTGGCATCGGCACCGGGATACTTCGCGCCGACCTACCCGGCGAGGTATTGCTCGAGATGTTCAGCGCGCTCATGGAGCGCATGCTGTGGCTGACCGTGGCCGGCACGATCACGCCGGAGGCGGCCGTCGAGGCCGTGGTGGACGTATTCCTCGACGGCGCGCGGAAGGTGGGTCCCGCGCCCGTTGAGGCATAGATTGAGCGTGTGGCAGCGGACGTCGACATCGAAGCGTTGGGCCTGCTAGACGGCCTCGAAGGGCAGGCGCGCCAGGAACGCGCCGACCTGATCGGGTGGCTGCTCGGCAAGGGCTTCGACCTCGATCACATTCGCGGGTCGGTCGCCGCCCCGCTGATGTTGGCGGCCAACAGAGTGCTCGGCGACGACGGGGACTACGTGTCTGCGCGCGAGGTCTGCGAGACGGCCGGAATCGACCTCGAGCTGCTGCAGCGTCTGCACCTCTCCATCGGCCTGCCAAGGATCGAGGATCCCGACGCGGCCGTTCTGCTGCGCGCAGACGCAGAGGCTGCGACGGGGGCGAAGTTCCTTCTCGAACTGGGTATCCCCGCCGAGGACGCGGTAGCCGTCACGCGCGTAATGACCGAGAGCCTCGCTCATGCCGCCGCGATCATGCGAGAGGCGGCCTTGAAAACCCTGCTGCGGCCGGGGGCCACCGAGATCGACATTGCCCAAGCGTCGGAGGAGCTGGCGCGCAGGGCCGCTCCGATGCTCGGGCCGATGATGGAAGACTTCATCCGTCTGCAACTGCGGCATTCGTTTGCGATCGAGGCCGTGAACGCCGCCGAGCGCGCCGCGGGAGGGCTGCCGGGTGCACGAATGGTCACCGTGTGCTTCGCCGACCTTGCGGGGTTCACCATGCTGGGTGAATCGCTGCCACCCGAAGAGCTCGAACACGTCGCCAGCAGGCTCGCCGAACTCGCGCACGAGGCGGCGGTAACTCCGGTGCGGTTCGTCAAGTCGATCGGTGACGCGGTGATGCTCGTCTGCTACGAGCCGGTGCCGCTCCTGGAGGCCGCGCTGGACCTGGCGGACGCCGCAGTGGCAAACGACTTGCCCCGCCTGCGGATTGGCGTTGCCTCCGGGTGCGCGGTCAGCCGTGCGGGCGACTGGTTCGGTAGTCCCGTCAACCTGGCGAGCCGCGTGACCGCCGCGGCACGTCCCGGTGCCGTCCTGGTCGCCGAGTCCACCCGCGACGCCATCGGCAGCGCGCAGGGCTTCGACTGGACGCCGATCGGCGCCAGGCGCCTCAAGGGCGTCAGCTCCGAGGTGAAGCTCTTCCGCGTGACGCGGCTCGGCTAATACCTCAGACGTTCTCGCTGGCCCACTCGGCCATGCGACGGTCGCGCTCCTCGGGAGGGACGTCCTCGACACGGGTCGTCACCGTCCAGCGTTGACCGAACGGCTCGCGGATCGACGCGAAGCGGTCGCCGGTGACGAAGGTCTGCGCCGGCTCGCGGATCGTCGCGCCCGCAGTCGTCGGCTCGCGCGACGATGCCGTTCGGGCCGTCCATCCGGTCGACGAGTTTGGCGTCGAACACCGCCACGTAGAAATCGATCGCCTCCGCCGCGCCGTCGATGCACAGGAATGGGGTCAGGCTCGTGTAGCCCTCCGGAATTGGTTTGACGCTCATGTCTTCCGATCTTCGTAGGGTGGTGTGGTGGGAGCTTGGAAAAACACGACAGAAGCCCCGATCCGCGGGCTCGTCGGCCGCGCGGGCACGACGTCGGCGTTCGACCTCGCGCGGTGGGCGCCGTCGGATGCCACCGCGGAGTACGTCGAACACTTCTGGTCGGTCAGCTGGGACCTGCGCGGCCAGGAGCCGTTCGACAGCACGGTGATCACGTTTCCGTCGCTGCACCTCACCCACGAGTGGGGCAGTGACGGCCCGCGCCATGGCTTTGCGCTGCCGAACACGTTGGTGCACGGCGTGGTCGAGCGGGTGTTCCATACCACCATCAGCCAGCGCGGGTCCGTCGTCGGGGCGCGATTCCGGCCCGGCGGGTTCACGGCACGCTTCAACCGCGACGCCGCCCCACTGACCGGGCGGGTGCAACCCGTCGACGACGAGTTGTTCAGTGCGCGAGTACCTTTCGACGATGACGTCGAATCGGCAGCGGCCCGCCTCGACGACGCCATCGCCACGGGCACCGGGGAGCGCGACCCGACCTATGTGGCGTTGACAGGGCTGGTGGACCGGATCCGCGACGACGACCGGTTGCACCGCGTCGAGCAGGTCATGACGCACTCACCGTGGAGCAGCGCGCACCACGCAGCGGGTGTTCCGTCGCTACGTCGGCGTCCCGGTGAAGTGGGTGCTGTGCCGCTACCGGCTGCAGCACGCCGCACTCGAGATCGAGACGGACCCGTCGATCGACTTCGCCGACCTCGCGGTCCGGCTGGGCTGGTACGACCAGTCGCATTTCATCAACGACTTCCGCTCGATGCTCGGATGCACGCCGGGGGAGTACGCCGCCAGACACGGGTAGGTGGCTAGTGTCACCCACGTGGACCCTCGCGATCTCGCCTACGCCGGCGCTGCCGAACAAGCCCGACTGCTCGCAGCGGGCTCGGTCACCGCCCCCGAACTTCTCGAGAACTACCTCGACCGCATCGCCCGACTGGACCCCGAATTACGTTCCTACCGAGTGGTACTCGCTGATTCCGCGCGCCGCGAGGCAGCCGCCGCTCAGGACCGGCTCGACGCGGGGGAGCGGCTGCCGTTGCTCGGCGTGCCGATCGCGATCAAGGACGACGCGGACGTCGTGGGCGAGGTGACGACCTACGGCACCAGCGCGCACGGCCCTGCCGCCACGGACGACGCGGAGGTGGTGCGACGGCTGCGTGCGGCAGGCGCGGTCATTCTCGGCAAGACGTGTGTGCCGGAATTACTGATCTGGCCGTTCACCGAGACCGTGACGTTCGGGGCGACGCGCAACCCGTGGAACACCGACTTCGCGCCGGGCGGCAGCAGCGGCGGCAGCGGAGCGGCCATGGCGGCTGGCCTTGCCGCGCTGGCGCTGGGCTCCGACGGCATGGGGTCGATCCGCATCCCGTCGACGTGGGGCGGGCTGTTCGGCATCAAGCCGCAGCGCGATCGGGTCCCGCTGGCGCCGCACGACGGGGCGTGGTGCGGGCTGAGCGTCAACGGCCCGATCGCCAGGACCGTCGAGGACGCGGCGCTGTTTCTCGACGTGACGGCCGCCGAGGCACCCGAGGGTGGCTTCGTGGCCGCGGCGGCCCGTACACCGGGACGGCTGCGCATCGCCCTGAGCACCAAGGTGCCGCCGCCTCTGGCCGCCCGGGTCGGCCGGGCGCAACGGGCCGCGGTCGCCGATGCGGGCACGCTGCTCCGCGAACTTGGACATCACGTGATCGAACGCGATCCCGACTACCCGCCGAGCGCGGTCTACGACCAGGCGCTGCCGCGCTACTTCCGCGGCGTCCACGACGACGCCAAGGCGCTGCCGCGGCCCGAGCGGCTGGAGCGCCGCACGCGTGCGTTCGCCCGAATCGGCGGACTGGTGTCGGAGCGGTGGTTGACGGCGATGAGCACGGCGGAGGCTGACGTCACCGCCCGCGTCACGGCGATCTTCGACGACGTCGACGTGCTGATCACCCCTGGCACGGCGACCGGACCGTCACGCGTCGGCGCCTACCAACGCCGCGGCGCGATCTCGACACTCACCATGGTCGCAGCCCGCGTGCCGTTCCAGGCCATGTTCAACGTGACGGGTCAACCCGCCGCGGTGGTGCCGTGGGGACTGGACGGCGACGGCATCCCGACCTCGATTCAGATGGTCGGTCGACCCTTCGACGAGGCGACGCTGCTGTCGCTGGGTGCGCAGATCGAGTCGGCGCGGCCGTGGGCGCACCGCCGGCCACCCGTCAGCTAGAGCGGGCGCCGAGCGAGCGCTGGATGTCGCCCTTCATCGCCTGCAGCTGCTGGCCCCAGTAGCCCCAGCTGTGGGTGCCGGTCGGCGGGAAGTTGAACGTGGCGTTCTTGCCGCCCGCCGCGACGTAGGCACTCTGGAAGTTCTGGTTGGACTTCAGGGTGAAGTTCTCCAGAAACTGCTGGGGGAAACCCGCTTCCGCGTTCGCCAGGTCACCGGGGGTGCCGTTGCCGCAGTAGACCCAGATGCGTGCCCCAGTGGCGACGAGCTTCGCCACGTTCACTGTCGGATCGTTGCGTGTCCACGCGGGGTCGCTCGGGGGACCCCACATTGCGGCGGAGTTGAAGCCGCCTGCGTCGTTCATCGCGAGGCCGACCAGCGGCGGCCAGAACGGGTCGGACAGGTTGAGGAAGCCCGACAGCGACCCGGCGTACTTGAACTGGTTGGGGTGGTACGCCGCGTAGATCAGCGCGGTCGATCCGCTCATCGAGAGGCCGACGGCGGCGTTGCCGCTCTGCGAGACACCCTTGTTCTTGGCGAGCCAGGCGGGCAGCTCCTGGGTCAGGAAGGTCTCCCACCGGTAGGTCTGGGTGGTGCCGTTGCCGACGGCGGGCTGATACCAGTCGGTGTAGAAGCTCGACATGCCGCCGACGGGCATTACCACCGAGAGGCCCGATTGGTAGAACCACTCGAACGCGGCGGTGTTGATGTCCCATCCGTTGAAGTCGTCCTGCGCCCGCAGGCCGTCGAGCAGGTAGACCGCATGGGAGCCGCCACCCTGGAATTCGACCTTGACGTTGCGGCCCATGGCCGCCGACGGGACTTGGAGGTATTCGATGGGTAGGCCCGGCCGTGAGAATGCATTCGCGGTACCGGTTTGACCCGTGATGCCGGTCAGGCCGGCGACTACGACGAGCGCCAGCGCGATGGCCAGCAGCGAATTTGCGATTCTGCGCCTCATTGCACGCGTCTACCCGCAATGACGACGCTTCAAAACCCGATTCGGTCCCCTAGATCATCTCGCGCCAGCGGGCCAGTTTGTCGGCGAAGGACATCGGCAGCGCGCCGCTGCTTGATGGCAGCCGGACGACGGGCAATGCGGTCTCGACGTGCCGCTCGAACAACTCCATCGCCGTCAACCCGTTGACGAATATCCGGTCGATGCCGGGGTTCTGCGTGAACAGCGGCCCGAAGTCGTTCACCACCAAGGTCTTCCGGTCGATCTTCGCATCCATGCTGCCGACCCGGCGGCAACTGTGCACGACGTCCCATAACGCCACGCCGTGCCGGCTCACCGCCTCGATCCGTTCGTCGTACGGGGCGTCTGCATCGAACTCCAGCAGGTTCGCCATGATCGGCCAGAACTGATTGCGCCGGTTCGCGTAGTACTGGTCGGCCGCCAGCGACCGCTCGCTCGGAAAGGAGCCGAGGACGAGCACGCGGGCACCATCACCGACGACGGGTGCCAAGCCAACGCGCATGGGTTCGGTCATCGGATCGAATGATCTCAAACGTCCGGTATACGTTGACCCGGTGGGTGACGAGGTCGACGTCGAAGCGTCCGGACTACTCGACGGTTTGGAGGGCAAGGCACGTGCGGACCGTGCGGAGCTGATCGATTGGCTGCTCGTCAAGGGCTTCACGGTCGACGAGATCCGCGAGTCGTTCGCACCGATGCTGCTGGCGTCTCGCCGGATGCTCGGCGACGACGGGACGGTCGTGTCGGCGCGCCAGATCAGCGATGAGACCGGCGCCGACCTCGAAGTGCTGCAGCGCATGCAGCGCGCCCTCGGGCTGCCGAGGGTGGAGGACCCCGACGCGGCGGTCTTCACACGCGCGGACGTCGATGCATTCGCCTACGCGCAGAAGTTCGTTGAACTGGGCTTCACCCCAGACCAGATCGTGCACATCGTGCAGGTGATGGCCGAGGGGCTGGCCCGGGCGGCGGACGTCATGCGCTACGCGGCGCTGTCGGCGATATTGAAACCCGGTGCCACCGAACTGGATACCGCAAAGGCGTCCGAGGCGCTCCTGCGCGACGCTGCGCCACAACTCGGACCGATGATCCAGGACATGTTGCGGCTGCAGCTGCTGCACCAGATGGAGACCGAGGCGGTGAGCACGAGCGAACGCGCCGAGGGGATCGCGCTGCCAGGCGCCCGCCTCGTCACGATCGCCTTCGCCGACCTGGTCGGTTTCACCCGCCTTGGTGAGGTGGTGGAGCCCGAGGACCTGGAGCGGCTGGCGCACCACCTGACCGATCTGGCGCGCGAGGTGGCCGTGCCGCCCGTCCGCTACATCAAGAGCATCGGCGACGAGGTCATGCTGGTCAGTCCCGATCCGGCCGCGCTTCTGCGGGCGGTGCTGGAAATGGTCGAGGCCACCGAGCTCGAAGAAGGCTTTCCCCGTTTGCGGGTGGGCCTGTCGACGGGAATGGCGGTCAGCCGTGCCGGTGACTGGTTCGGCAGCCCGGTCAATCTCGCGAGCCGGGTGACCGGCGTCGCCCGGCCCGGCACGATCCTGGTGTCGGAGGCCGCCCGTGACGCTCTCGGCGAGACTGGCGAGTTCGCATTCTCGTTCGCCGGCGCGCGAAGTCTCAAGGGCATCAGGGATGACGTGAAGCTGTTCCGGGCACGGAAGGCGTCTGCGGGCTAACGTCCCTCGGCTAACCGCCCTCGGCTAACCGCCCTCGGCTAACCGCCCTCGGCTAACCGCCCTCGGCGCGAGCGTGCGTGTTTGTCGGCGACACGCCGCCGAATAGCGGCAGTTTGTGCACCCTCACAATCGCATTCGCGGCGACTGCGTGGCTGCCCCGGCGCGCCGAACCGCGATTTCGTCTGGTGCAGTTGGGACAATCTGGCCGTGCCGCCAACCGTCCCACCCGGACCGCTGACCGTCGACGTCATCAACCATGCGTCGGTGTGGACGTGGCTCGCTCCGGTGCTGACCTTCTGCGGCTCGGTACTGCTTTTCGTCGGTGCGATGATCACCGTGTGGTGGACGAATAGGGCCGCAAGTAGCCGAAGCAAGGCCGAGATCGAGGCAACGCACGACAGAGACTTCCGGACCTGGCAACGCGACAATCAACTTCGGCTCACTACTGAGGTGGTCGAATCCGTGAACGAAGCGCAGGGTGTGTACTGGCGAATCGCTAAGACGGAGGCCAAGTACACCTCGGAGCCGCTTGATACTGCCCTTCGTAGAATCGGCGTGGGGGTCCATGGCCTTCGAATGATCGGAGCGCGCGAGACGGCGAAGGTCTGCGTCGAACTCAACAACGCAATCTGGGACTACGCGGATACGGTCCATCGCCTCAAATCGGATCGAATGGATGGGTCCGAGTCGACAGCGTCCGAGCACGGCTCATCGAGCGAAGCGCGTCAGGCTGAGGATGCCGAAGCCGAGAAACAGATGGAACACATCAAGACCGTCCGTACGCGACTCACCGAAACAGTTGAGGCCGAGCTGGCGCGAAACAGTTTACAAACAGCCGCCCAAACAGGTTGATCTCCTTGGTGTTTCGCGCGCGGAAGCTCAGGTTGGGTCGGTCGCGATGCGAGCGTGCACGTGCATGTCGTGCCAGCCATCCGTGTGTAGCGCCTCGCTGCGCTTGACGCCCTCGGCGACGTAGCCGGCGCGTTCGGCGACCCGGCACGAGGCTGGGTTCTGTGTGGAGTGGTTGAGTTCGATGCGGTGCAGTCCCAGGTCGTCGAACGACCACGCGGTCACGGTCTCCAGCGCGCGCTGGGCGATGCGTGTGACGCCGCGCCGCCGGTGAGTACCCAGTAGGAGACTTCGGCGGTGCCTTCGTCGAGATTGATTGTGCGCAAACTGATCTGCCCGAGCGCGCCGTCTGCGCCCGAGACGCCCAGCCGGCGCCGCTCGCCACCGCTCCGGCCACGCCGCGATCCAGGCGAGCGCTTCGTCCTCGTCCATGGAGCGGTCATGCCACCGTTGGGATCGCGGGGTCGCAGTACGCCAAGCGCTCGGCCTCGAGGGTGGGCTGAGCCCGCCGGGCGAGGCTCCCGGCGGCGACGACGGCGCTCGTGAGTCTTGGCATGGTTCGTCAGACTATCGGCGCCCAATCGCGACGTTCGCGTCGCCGAGCGGGTTGAGATTGGAAAATTCCAAAACTCTTGTGTCACTCTGATTTCAGGTGTCACATTCCAGGACGGGGAAGTCGGTGCTAAACGTCGATCTTTGCCGACGGGTCAGGCCGGCGCCTCGGCCAGCACTAGCGCGAGCAGGCCGGGAAAACGCGCTTCGAACTCCTCGCGCCGCAACCTGTTGAACCGGCGCGGACCCCGGTCGGCCTGCTCCAGCAGCCCGGTGGCGCGGAGCACGGCGAAGTGGTGGCTTGCGGTCGCTTTCGACACCGGCAGGTCGAACGACCCGCAGGGCCGGGTGAAATCCGGTTCGGCCGACAGTTCCCGCAGGATCGAGCGTCGTACCGGATCGGCCAATGCGTCGAGCGCCTCCTGCAAGGTCACCGTCGCCAGACTCGCGTGCACCAGGTTCCTCGCCACTCCACGCCCTCCCTGTTCGATGACGATCTTACACTGGCATATGTTCGATCACGATCATACAGTGGTGTATGTTCGATCAGCATCTAACACAAGGAGGCACGCGATGACGATGGTGGCAGTGGTGACCGGGGCCAGCCGCGGCGCGGGCAAGGGCATCGCGGTGGCGCTGGGCCGGACCGGCGCGACGGTGTACGTGACCGGCCGCAGCCGGACCGCGCACGATTCGCCCTACGGCGGCACGGTCGACGAAACCGCCGCACTGGTCACCGAAGCCGGTGGCCGGGGCGTGCCGATGGCCGTCGACCACGGCGATGACGACGCGGTCGCAGAGCTGTTCGCCACGGTCGGCCGCGAGCAGGGCAAGCTCGACATCCTGGTCAACAACGCGGCCAACGCCACCATGGTCCGCGGCCCGTTCTGGACGGAACCGCTGGCCGCCGCGGATCTGCTCACCGTCGGGCTGCGCTCCCACTACATCGCCGCGTTCCACGCCGCGCCACTGATGATCGCGGGCGGCCGCGGGCTGATCGTGCACACCGGCCACTACGGCGCGGTGTCCTACCACCAGGGTCCCGCCTACGGGGCGCAGAAGGCGGGAGCCGACAAGATGGCCGCCGATATGGCCAAGGAACTGCGCCCGCACCACGTCGCCGCCGTCTCGATCTGGATGGGCGGGCTGGACACCGAACGCGTGCGCGCCCACACGGACGCCCTGCCGCCGGAGACGCGTGACGTGCGGCGCGAGTCGCCCGAGTTCACCGGACGGGTGATCGCCGCGCTGTACCGGTCACCCGAGCTGATGACGCTTTCCGGGCGCACACTGATAGGCGCGGAACTGGGCGCACACCTGGGAGTCACCGATTTCGACGGCAGCGTCCCGGTCTCCTACCGCGATACTCTGGGTGCTCCGCCGGAACTGCACGCCAGCCTACGGTGACGGTCCATCACCAGACCGCATGCTCACCGACCCCGAGGACGCGGACGATTGGCGCGACGGCGTGAACCGGCGCAGGCGCAGGCTGTTGCTGACCACGAACACCGAGCTGAAAGCCATTGCAGCGCCGGCGATCATCGGATCGAGCAGGCCCAGCGCGGCCAGTGGGATCGCCGCGACGTTGTAGGCGAACGCCCAGAACAGATTGCCCTTGATGGTGCGCAACGTGGCGCGGGCCAAGCGGATCGCGTCGGGTGCGGCCCGCAGATCGCCGCTGACGAGCGTCAGGTCAGAGGCTTCGATCGCGACGTCGGTCCCCGTGCCCATCGCCAGTCCGAGATCCGCCTGGGCAAGCGCCGCAGCATCGTTGACGCCGTCGCCGACCATCGCGACCACTTTGCCCTCGGCCTGCAACCGCTTGACGTGATCGACCTTGTCGGCGGGCAGCACCTCGGCGATCACGTCGTCGATGCCCACCTGGGCGGCCACCGTACGGGCGGCGCGCTCGTTGTCTCCTGTCAGCAGGATGGGCGTCAGCCCGAGGCTACGCAGGTCTCGAGATCGCCTCGGCGGCGCTGTCCTTCACCGTGTCGGCTACGACGATCACCGCCCGATCCGGTCGTCGACCGCGATCCACACCGGCGTGCGCCCCGCCGCCTCGGCTTCGTCGGCCACCTCGAGCAGATCGGCCGGTGCCGTGAATCCCCGTTCGTCGCGCAGCCACGACAGCCGTCCTGCCGCCACCTCGTGGCCGTCCACCACACCCGTTACGCCCTTGCCGCCGTGGTTGGCGAAGTCGATGACGGCGGGCACCGGGCCCGCTTCGGCGGCCCGGGTCGCGACCGCCCGCGCGATCGGATGCTCGGAGCCGCTCTCCAATGCACCAGCCAGCCGCAGGATCTCGTCATCGGCGGGGTGAACTGACACCACGGCCATCCGTCCGGTCGTCACGGTGCCGGTCTTGTCCAGCACGACGGTGTCGACGCGCCTCGTCGACTCGAGCACCTGCGGGCCCTTGATCAGAATCCCGAGCTGTGCGCCCCGCGCCCGTCCCGACCAGCAGCGCGGTCGGCGTCGCGAGGCCCAACGCGCACGGGCAGGCGATGATCAGCACCGCGACGGCAGCGGTGAACGCCGCGCTCGGCGGAGCCGCCCAGCGACCAGCCAGCCGATCGAACGTCAGCAGCGCCAACCCGATGACGATCGGAACGAAGATCGCCGACACCCGATCCGCCAAGCCGGGCCACCTCGGCCTTGCCGCTCTGCGCCTCGGCGACGAGCCGTGCCATCTGGGCCAGCTGCGTGTCAGCGCCCACCCGGGTGGCCCGAACTTGCAGCAGGCCACCGACGTTCACGGTGGCACCGACCACGTCGCTCGCCGGGCCCGACCTCGACCGGCAGCGATTCGCCGGTGAGCATCGACACGTCGACGGCCGACGCGCCGCTCGTCACGACGCCATCGGTGGCGACCTTCTCGCCGGGTCGCACCAAGAAGACGTCGCCGACCGCGAGTTCGCCTATGGGAATCCGGATTTCGCCGGATTCATCGCGCAGCACGGACGACGTCCTTGGCGCCCATGTCCATCAGGGCGCGCAGCGCGGCGCCGGACTGCTTCTTGGCCCGTGCCTCGAAGAAGCGGCCGGCCAGGATGAAGGTGGTGACGACCGCGGCGACCTCGAGGTAGAGGTGCTGCGGCGCCCGTCAGGGTCGCCGCCGAGCACGGCCCACGTCGACCAGAGATAGGCCGCGAGCACGCCAACCGAGATCAACGTGTCCATGGTCGCGGCGCCGTGCCGCAGGTTCGCCCATGCGGCCCGGTGAAACGGCCACGCGCCCCACAGCACCACCGGCGTCGCCAGCGCGAAGGCCAGCCATTGCCAGCCCGCGAACTGCAGGGCAGACACCATCGACAGCACGAGCACCGGCGCGCTCGAGCGCCGCGGACACCAGCAGCCGGGGCAGCCAGGACTCCTCGGCCGGCTGCTCGACGGCGGGCAACGACGCGGTGTACCCGGTGGCTTCGACGGCGGCCACCAACTCGTCGCGGGTGACGGTGTCGGGGAAGGCGATCGAGGCTTGCTCGGTGGCGAAGTTGACGGTCGCTTGCACGCCGTCGATCCGGTTGAGCCGCTTCTCGATTCGGGCTGCGCACGACGCACAGGTCATGCCGCCGACGGCGAGGGTGACGGTGCTCATGCCGCGGAGGCGACGTCGTATCCGGCGTCCTCGATCGCGGCCGATCACCTGCGCCGCGTCCGGCGTGCCGTCCACGCGGACCGTGCCGCCGCCGCACGTCGACGTCGACTCCGGCCACCCCGGGCAGCGCCGACACGGCCGACGTAATGGCCGAGACGCAATGTCCGCAACTCATTCCGCGAACTTCCATGATCATGCTCATGTCATCGAGTCTATACCCACGGGGGGTATATGTTATGTTCCCTGCGTCACGCGGTCGGGATCTGAACGCCCTCGGAGGGCTGGACGATGACGAAGCCCTGGCCGTGAACGACACCTGCAGTGCTTCGCCTGATCCCCGGCCGATCAGCGCGCCCGCCTTGAAGCTCGTCTTCAGCTGGGTCTGCAGGTTCGCCGACCATGCCACCACGGCGTTGGTGTCGGCGAAGGTCGGCGCTTCTGCCGCGTTGAGCACCACCGGCGGCCCGTCGGTGGTCAGCGCGACCCATCCGGATGCCGCGCAGCGTCGTGTTGAACAGCCCGCCCGTGGCGATGCTGCCGCCCTTCACCCGCTCGATGTTCCAGTCGAGGCTCGAGGAGAAGGCGAGCACGTTCTTGCCGCTGATCGACAGCCCGGAATTGGTCAGGTTCAGCAGATGCACGTCGTGGGCCTGCTCAGCGAGGAACACGTCGCCCTGCCCCTGGCACCTCATCAGTGGCAGGCCCTCGCCGGTCAGCGCCTTCTTGAGGAACTTCGCCGGCGCCGCCTCCCTCGAAGGCGAAGTCCACGTTGCCTTGATAGGCGACCATCGATCCCTGCCGCGCCATGAACGGTTCGCCGAGGCGCACCCGCAGCAGCTTCGCAGTTCTGGTTCGCGATGGCTTTGGCCTCCTTCTCGCTGAACCGGCCATCGACCAGATCGCCACTGATGCCTGCGAATCCGTCACCGGACGGCTGACCGACCGCCGACGCTTGCGGCGGACCGCCCGGGGCTTGCTCGTGCGCAGCGGGAATTGGCGCGCCGCCCATCGGAGCCCGGCCGACCTGGCCTTGGTGTGAGACCTGATCAGTCCAGCTCCGCCCGTCCCACCAGCGGAACTCGTATCGGCCTTCGGGATCCGGCTGCCAGCTTCCGCTATTGGGTCCAGTCATAGACACCAAACTAGGCCACTCGCTGGCATTCTTGTGGCATGGCAAAGGAAATCGACCGGGTCCGTGCGCAAGGCGCCCTCGCGGTCATCAAGCAGCACCCGGGCATGGTGCTGTTCGTCGCGTCGCCGGCGATCATCGCGCTGGGCCTGGTGTGGTGGTTGGTCAGCCCGGCCCTGTCCGTGGTGCTGTTGATCGCGCTGGTGCTCGTCGGCGGGGCCGCCGTCGTGCTCAAGCGGTAGCGAGCCGAACGCGCTTCGTTCGCCTCCGGCGACGGAAGCCCTTCGTTCGCCTCCGGCGAAAGCACGCCCGAAGCGGTTTTGTAACGGTGTAATCATGTAATCATGAGACAACATCATCATCACAGCCGTCCCGGACGTTCCGGCGGCTGGCAGCAGTCACAGCAGCCCGACGCGGGCGACGCCGCTGAATGGATCGCCGGCCGGCTCCCCGCTGGTTGGTTCGCGGGCGACCCGACCGTGGTCGTCGACCGCGAAGAGATCACCGTCATCGGCCATCTACCCGACCCCGAGGGCGAGGAAAGCGAAGCCCGCGCATCCGGGCGTGCCGCCCGGTTCCGCGAGGAGACCCGGTCGGAGCGGATGCGCATCGCCGACGAAGCGGAGGCGCGCTACGGCCGGAAGGTCGCCTGGGGCGTCGAGGTCGGCAGCGCCGAGGCGCCGGAGCGGATCCTGTTCACCCACATCGCGGTGCCAGTGATGACCCGGCTCAAGCAGCCGGAACGCCAGGTACTCGACACCCTGGTCGATGCGGGCGTGGCCAGGTCGCGGTCCGATGCGCTGGCCTGGTCGGTCCGGCTCGTCGGCGAGCACGCCGACGAATGGTTGGGCAAGTTGCGCGAGGCAATGTCCAAGGTCGACGACCTCCGCGCCGAGGGCCCGGAGGTCTAACCTCCGAAAGTCAAGGGAAAACCCCGATTCCTCCCTGTCAGTCCCCTGGGTAGGTTTCTCCGTGTCAGCCTTTCGGGCGCGGTGCGGAGGGGATACCGCTGGCCGGAAGGGTCGAACGCAGTGGCTGACGCCGGTGCGCCCGCGGACGATTGGGGGAATCCGTGGGCGCACCGGGGTTTCACGCTGGCGCTACCTAGACGCTTCCTCCCGTTCGCCTCCGTGACTGGTCGGCGGGTCGCTTCAAAGCGACGTCAGACCCGCTCGAGTCCCACGTAGGACGAACTCAGAGTCGAGGTCTGCGACAGCGGGTCGATCAAATCGCCGTCGATCAGCAGATTGCGACTGCGATTGATTGTGCCGCGCCGCCGCCGCGAGTGATTCACACCTGCGTCATCGACCAGTACTCACCGCGTCGGGCGAGCAGTTCGGCGTGAGTGCCCCGTTCCACGATCCGGCCGGCCTCCATCACCAGGATGACGTCGGCGTCTCGGATGGTCGACAGCCGGTGCGCGATGATGAAACTGGTTCGGTCGCGGCGCAATTCGGCCGTGGCCTGCTGAATCAGCAGCTCGGTGCGCGTGTCCACCGAGCTGGTCGCCTCGTCGAGGATGAGCAGGTGCGGACGGGCCAGGATCGCCCTGGCGATGGTGATCAACTGCTTCTCGCCGGCGCTGATGTTGCCGCCGTCGTCGTTGACCACGGTGTCGTAGCCCTTCGGCAGCGTGTGCACGAACCGGTCGACGTGCGCGGCGCGGGCGGCCTCGAACACCTCGGCCTCGGTCGCGTCGGGCCTGCCATAGGCGATGTTGTCGTAGATCGTGCCCGCGAACAGCCAGGTGTCCTGCAACACCATGCCGATCCGGGACCGCAGGTCGTGGCGGCGCAGCGCCGAGATGTCGACGCCGTCGACGAGGATCCGGCCGGAGTCGACCTCGTAGAACCGCATCAGCAGGTTGACCAGCGTGGTCTTGCCCGCGCCGGTCGGGCCGACGATCGCGACGGTGCTTCCCGGCTCGGCCACCAGCGACAGGTCCTCGATGACGGGTGTGCCCGGCCGGTAGGCGAAGTCCGACGTGGTCGAACTCCACCCGGCCCAGGCCGCGCGGGTCGATCGGCACCGGAGTCGGTGGGTCCGGCGGCTGTTCGTCGGCGTCGAGCAGGTCGAATACCCGCTCGGCGCTGGCGATCCCGGACTGCAGCGTGTTGTACATCGCCGCCACCTGGGTGAGTGGCTGGTTGAACTGACGCACGTACTGGATGAAGGCCTGGATGCTGCCGAGCGTGATCTGGCCGGTCGCCACCTGCAGGCCGCCGACGACGGCGACGGCGACGTAGCTGAGGTTTCCGACGAAGTGTCGTGGCGGGCGAGACCAGGCCGGAGAGGAACTGCGCCCCGAAGCTGGCCTGATACACGTCGCCGTTGAGGTCGCGGAACTTCTCCTCGGCCAGCTGCGCGGTGGCCGAACGTCTTGACCACGGTGAAGCCGCTGTAGGTCTCCTCGATGTGCGCGTTGAGCCTGCCGGTGTTGCGCCACTGCGCGACGAACAGCCGCTGCGAGCGCCGTGCGATCGTCCGCGTCGCCAGCAGCGACAGCGGCACGGTCAGCACGGTGATCAGGGTCAGCAGCGGCGAGATCGTCAGCATCACCACCAGCACCGCGACGACCGTCAGCACGGAGGTCAGCAGTTGCGCGATCGTCATCGACAGCGAGGTCTGGATGTTGTCGACGTCGTTGGTGACGCGGCTGAGCACCTCGCCGCGCTGCCGGGAGTCGAAGTAGGACAACGGCATCCGGTGCATCTTGTCCTCGACGTCGGAGCGCAGCCGCACCATGGTGCGCTGCACGACGACGTTGAGCATGCCGGGCCTGAATCCAAACCAGCAGCGCGGCAATCAGATACAGGCCGAGCGCCAGCAGCAGGGTGCGGCCCGACCGCGTCGAAGTCGACACCGCGTGCCCGGGCACGACGTTCATCCCGGACAGCAGGTCGGCGAACGTGTTGTCGCCGCGGGCCCTTGCGGCTGCGATCGCCTGCTCCTTGGTGATCCCCGCGGGCAACTCACGGCCGATCACGCCGTTGAACAACAGGTCGGTGGCGTGCCCGAGGATGCGTGGGCCGATCACGCCGATCGCGATGCCCGCGACGCCGAGCAGCAGCACCGCCGCCGTCATTCCGCGTTGCGGCGTCAGCCGTTTCAGCAGCCGGATCGCCGAAGCCCTTGAAGTCACGCGACCGTTCCGTCGGCGCCTGCACGGCGCCGCGGATCGGGCGCCCCATCGGCCCGGTCAACGCTCCTGCGCTCCGTCTGATGTCGCCGCCGGGGCGGCTCCGGCGACCGACTGCGAGTCGGCGAACTCGGCGTAGATGGGGCAGTCGCGCAGCAGCGACTCGTGCGTGCCGGTGCCCACCACCGCGCCGTCGTCGATGACGACCACCTGGTCGGCTTCGGCGACGGTCGAGATGCGTTGCGAGACGATGACGACCGTCGCGTCGGCCGACACCTCGCGCAGGGCGGCACGAACCCGGGCGTCGGTGTGCACGTCGAGGGCCGAGAACGCGTCGTCGAACAGGTAGACGGCGGGGCGGCGGATCACCGCGCGGGCGATGGCCAGCCGTTGGCGCTGGCCACCGGAGAAGTTGATGCCGCCCTGCGCGACGGGCATGTCCAGGCCGTCGGGGTGCGCGGAGACGAAGCCGTCGGCCGCCGCCACCCGCAGCGCCTCCCACATCTCCTCGTCGGTCGCGTCGGCCTTGCCGAAGCGCAGGTTGTCGGCGACGGTCCCGGAGAACAGGTAGCCACGCTGCGGTACCAGGCCGATCGCCGACCACAGCTGCTCGGTGTCGTAGTCGCGCACGTCGATGCCGTCGACGATCACCGCGCCGCCGGTCACGTCGTACAACCGGCAGATCAGCGAGATCAGCGTCGACTTGCCCGAGCCCGGTCGAGCCCACCACCGCGGTGGTGGTGCCGGGCCGCGCGGTCAGCGAAACATCCTGCAGCACTGGGCGATCCGCGCCCGGGTAGTCGGAACGTCGCGGCCTCGATCCTGATCTCGCCGGCCACCGTCGCCGGCCGCAGGGGATGCTCGGGGCTGGTGATCGCAGGGACGGTCGACATCACCTCGGTGATGCGTTCGGCGCACACCGCGCGCGGGGCAGCAGCACCAGGATGATCGTCACCAGGAGCACGGCCATCAGGATCTGCATGAAGTAGGACAGGAACGCGATGAGCGAGCCCACCTGCATCTGCGCCGTCGTCGATCCGCTGGCCGCCGAACCAGATCAACGCGACGCTGGAGACGTTGATGACCAGCGTGGTGACCGGCAGCATCAGGGCCTGCCACCGGCCGACCGAGTCAGCGCGGTGTCCGACAACGCCTGGCTGGCTTCGGCGAACCGCGCTCGTTCCACGGGCTCCCGCGCGAACGCGCGAATCACCCGGATGCCCGACAGCTGTTCGCGCAGTCACGCGATTGATGCCGTCGATCAGGCGCTGCATGCTGCGGAACAGCGGCAGCAGGTGCGACGACGATCCAGTAGTTGGCCAGCCCGAGCACCGGCACGCTGACCACCAGCAGCCAGGACAGCCCGGCGTTCTGGTGGATGGCCATCACGATGCCGCCGACGCTCATGATCGGCGCGGTGATCAACATGGTGCACGTCATCTGCGACCAGCAACTGGATCTGCTGGACGTCGTTGGTGGTGCGGGTGAGCAGCGTCGGCGGCGCCGAACCGGGCGGTCTCCTCGGCCGACAATCCCGTCACGTGGTGGAAGATCGCCGAGCGCAGGTCGCGGCCGAACCCCATGCCTGCCCGCGAGCCGAAGTAGACGGCGCCGACCGCGCACAGCACCTGCAGCGCGGTGACCCCGAGCATGATGCCGCCCAGCTCGACGATGGCGCTCGGTGTCACCCTTGGCGACCCCGTCGTCGATGATCGCTGCGTTGATCGTCGGCAGGTACAGCGAGGCGAGTGTGCTGACCAGCTGGAGCACCGCGACGACGGCGAGCAGCCAACGGTAGGGCCGCACGTACTGCCGTAGCAGCGCCCAGAGCATCCCGTAACTCTCGCACACCGGCCGCGCGCGGATACGGTTCGGCGGCGCCCTCGACATGCCGAGAAAAGGCCAGGTCAATCGGCATGTCGGTGGTTGTGGTCCAACGGCTGCCGCTACAGTTGCGGGCGTGATGGGACGACGCGGCGACCGAGAAGCAGGCGCAACGCGAAAGCGCTGGCCCCCAAGTTTGCTCTGATGGCCGCCGCCATGATTCCGCTCATCGCCGCCTGCTCGGATTCGGATCAGCCGACGGGACCCGACGTGCCGTCGACCACCGCGCGGCCGCGGGCGCCAAGCACGGGCCGTTCTTCCCCGAGTGCGGCGGGATCAGCGACCAGACGTCGCCGAGCAGACCCGGGTCACCGGACTGGTGAACACGGCCACGCAACTCGGTGGGATGCCAGTGGCTGGCCGGTGGCGGCATCCTCGGGCCGCACTTCTCGTTCTCCTGGTACCGCGGCAGCCCGATCGGCCGCGAACGCAAGACCGAGGAACTGTCCCGCGCCAACGTCGAGGACATCAACATCGAGGGTCACGACGGGTTCATCGCGATGGGTGACGACCCGACCCTTGGCACCAGCCTGTGCGAGATCGGCATCCAGTACGACGACGACTTCATCGAGTGGTCGATCAGCTTCGCCGAGAAGCCGTTCCCCGATCCGTGCGACGTCGCCAAGGAACTCACCCGCCAGTCGATCGTGAACGCGAAGTGACCGGGCGCAGTCGGAACCCGCCGGGTGCTGACGGGCGTGGTGGCCGATTCTCGCGGCCTGACGATGCTGCTCGGGTTGCGCGCGCACGGTGCGAGGGCACGGCGGCCAAGGCGGGCGCGGGCGACAACCCGCGCAACGACGAACTCGGAGAAGCAGTACCCGAACCTGCTCAAGGAATGCGACGTGCTGACCGAGGACATCCTCGCGAAGACCGTCGGTGCCGATCCGCTCGACATTCAGAGCACCTTCGTCGGCGCGATCTGCCGCTGGCAGGCGGCCAATCCCGCCGGCCTGATCGACATCACCCGGTTCTGGTTCGAGCAGGGCAGCCTCGACAACGAGAAGAAGGTCGCCGACAACCTGAAGTACCAGGTCGAGAATCGGTCCGATCGCGGGCGTGTCGTCGATCGTGATGAAGCCCAACGACGCCAACGGCGCGTGCGGCGTGGCCAGCGACGCGGGCGGCGTGGTCGGCTGGTGGGTGAACCCGCAGGCCCCGGGCATCGACGCCTGCGGCATGGCGATCAAGCTGATGGAGCTGACGCTCGCCACCAACTCGTAGCGCGCGCGCTAGCGCGGCACGTGGAACGCGATCAGCGCCGCCCCGCGCAGGGTGAGCGCGTCCCACGGCTCGGTCGGTGCCGAGCATGGCGATCGCCGAGGTGGGGAACTTCATCGCAATGTGCCTGGCCGCGGCCTCGTTGCCCTCGTTGTTCAGGCCGAGGGCCAGCTGCGACATCGTCGGCTCGTGGCCGATCACCAGCAGCGTCTCGACGTCGGTGTCGAACCGTGAGCTCACCCCGTTGATCACGTCGATCACGGTGCCTGGCATGGCGTCGTAGAGCCGGTCGACGTACTCCACCGGGGCGTCGATCCCGGTGCGCGCCAGCGTCTGGCGGGTGCGCGTGGCCGTCGAGCACAGCACCGCGTCGACGGCGGGCGCGTTCGCCCGGATCCAGTCACCGGCCAGCGGCGCCTCGCGGATGCCGCGCGGGGCGAGCGGCCGTTCGTGGTCGGGCACGCCCGCCGGGTAGTCCGACTTCGCGTGCCGCAGCAACAGCAGTGTCCTGCTCATGTCGGCCAACGTAGCCGCGGACGCGCTGCACGCGCTCGCGCGGCACATGCCGATCGAGGTCCGCGGACTTGTCGGCGCCCGGACCTACACTCGCCTTGCCCGATCAACGACACCAGGACCACAGCGAGGAGGACGCCGAGATGCGCTTCGTGCACACCGCCGACTGGCAGCTCGGCATGACCCGGTACTTCCTCAACGGCGAGGCGCAGCCGCGGTATTCGGCCGCGCGCCGCGAGGCCGTCGCCGCGCTCGGTCCGCTGGCCGCCGAGGTCGGGGCCGAGTTCGTCGTCGTGGCAGGCGACGTGTTCGAGCACAACCAGCTCGCCCCGCGCGTCGTCAGCCAGTCGCTGGAGGCCATGCGCGCCATCGGCGTTCCGGTCTACCTGCTGCCGGGCAACCACGATCCGCTCGATGCGTCGTCGGTGTACACCAGCGCGCTGTTCCTGGCCGAGTGCCCCGACAACGTGACGGTGCTCGACCGCGCGGGCGTGCACGAGGTGCGGCCGGGTCTGCAGATCGTCGCCGCCCCTTGGCGTTCCAAGGCGCCGACCATCGATCTGGTCGGTGACGTGCTCGACGGGCTGCCCGCCGACGGCGTCACCCGCATCGTCGTCGGCCACGGCGGCGTCGACGTCTTCGAGCCCGACCGCGACAAGGCGTCGCTGATCCGGCTGGCGGCGGTGGAGGCCGCGCTGGCGCGGGGAGCGGTGCACTATGTCGGCCTTGGGCGACAAGCACTCTCGCACCGAGGTCGGCACCACGGGCCGGGTCTGGTACTCGGGCGCACCGGAGGTCACCAACTACGACCACATCGAGTCCGATCCCGGGCCACGTGCTCGTCGTCGACGTCGACGAACAGGACGGGCAGCGGCCGGTGCGGGTGGACGCCCGCCGGGTGGGGCGGTGGCGGTTCGTGTCGCTGCGGTTCACGGTCGACACCAGCCGCGACATCACCGATCTCGGCCTGAACCTCGACCTGATGCCCGACAAGGACCGCACCGTGGTGCAGTTGGCGCTGACCGGGTCGCTGACCGTGACGGACAAGGCCGAGCTCGACGCCTGCATCGACAAGCACACCCGGCTCTTCGCGGCATTGACGTCGTGGGACAGCCAGACCGACGTCGTCGTGGTGCCCGCCGACGGCGAGTTCGACGACCTCGGCATCGGCGGGTTCGCCGCCGCGGCCGTCGACGAGTTGGTGGCCACCGCGCGCGACGACGGCGAGCAGGCCGACGACGCCCGCGGCGCGCTGGCGCTGCTGCTGCGCCTGGTGGACCGGGGTGCGGCGTGAAGCTGCACCGTCTCGTCCTGCGCAACTACCGCGGAATCGCCCACCGCGACATCGAGTTTCCCGACCACGGCGTGGTCGTGATCAGCGGCGCCAACGAGATCGGCAAGTCGTCGATGATCGAGGCGCTCGACCTGCTGCTGCACTCCAAGGACCGCTCGTCCAAGAAGGAGGTCAAGCAGGTCAAGCCAACGCACGTCGACGAGGGCGCCGAGATCACCGCGGTGATCTCGACCGGCCCGTACCGCTTCGAGTACTTCAAGCGCTTCCACAAGCGGCCCGTCACGGAGCTGACGGTCACCGAGCCGCGCCGCGAGCAACTCACCGGCGACGAGGCGCACGAGCGGGTGCAGGCGATCCTCAAGGAGACCGTCGACATCGACCTCTGGCAGGCCCAGCGGGTGCTGCAGTCGGCGGCCACCGCGCCGGTCGATCTGTCCGGATCCGACGCGCTGTCCCGCGCACTCGACGTCGCCGCAGGACAGGCGGTTGCGCTGTCGGGGGCCGAGCCGCTGCTGGTCGACCGCATCGACGCCGAGTTCCGCCAGTACTTCACCGCGACCGGCCGGCCCACCGGCGACTGGGGCGCGGCGATCAACGGGTTGCGGGCCGCCGAACAGTGCGTGGCCGAATGCGAGGCGGCGGTCGCCGAGGTCGACGACGCGGTGGCCAGGCACGGCGAGCTGACCGACCAGCTGGCCCGCGTCTGACGCTCGATCGCGCCAAGGCCGCCAAGCGCCTCGACGCGGCACTCGCGGCGGCGGAAACCGTCAGGCAGCTCACCGAACGCCTCGCCAGCGCACGCGCACTGGCCGATGCGGCCGACCAGAAGCGCGCCGCGGCCGTCGCCGCGCTCGACGAACGCCGCCGGTTGTGCGCCGACCTCGACGCGCGCGCCGCCACCATCACCGACCTGGAGTGCTCCGTGAAGCAGGCCGGCGCCGAGAGACGGCGAGCGCGCCGCGCGAAGGAAGCTGGCGGCCGATGCCGCCGCTGGTCGAGGCCAAGGCCGCCGTCGACGCGTGCCAGGTCAGGGTCGACGCCGCGCGTCGCACCGTCGAGCAGATCGCCCACCGCGAGGAAGCCCAGAGGCTGACGGCGAGGCTGAGCGAAGATCGACGCCGCCGACCGCGAGTTGCTCGGCATCGACCGCGAGCTCGCGGCGATCGCGCTGGCCGACGGCTCGATGCGCGGCCTCGAGACGGCGGCCGCTGCGGTCGAACTGGCCGCCGCACGCGCCGAATCGGCTTCGGCCCGTGTGGAGCTGATGGCCGCGACCGACGTCGAGCTGCGGATCGCCGGCGAGGTCGTGCGGCTGGCCGCGGGCCAGAGTTGGTCGGCGAGCGCCACGGCGAACCCACCGACGTCGAACTGCCAGGAGTGCTGACCGTGCGCGTGCTGCCCGGTGAGCCCGCGGCCGACAGCCAGGCGATTCTCGACGCCGCGCGCGCAACACCTGGCCGCCCTGCTGGAACGCGCCGGGGTGGCCGACCTCGACGCCGCACGGGCGCTCGACCAGCGGCGGCGCGAGCTGCTCGGCGTCGGGCGATCGGGTGCGGGCCACCCGCGAGGCGCTGACGGGCGACGACTCCGTCGCGGCGATGCGGACGCACCTCGCCGAACTGCGCGATGCTCAGCCGACCGACGTGGCCGGTGACGCCGACGGCGCCAAGGGCCGAACTCAAGGCCGCCGACGGTCGACCACCGCACGGCGGTGGCCGCGTGCGACGTCAGTCGCGAAGTCGGCCACCTCGGCGGCGCGGCGGCGATCCGACCAGACCACCCGCGCGACAGTGCTGCGGGAGAAGCTGAACACCGCCAAGTCGGAGCTCGCCAGGGTCGGTGAGCTGCTGGCCACGCAGCGGCAGTCGGCCACCGACGACGAGCTGGCCTTGCGGGCGCGACGCCGAGGCCGAGACGGCCCGCGAGCTCGCGGCCGCGACCGAGGCCGTCGAGGCCGAGCTCGCAGGCGCCGCGCCCGCCGCCGTCGCCGAGGAACTCGACGACGCCAAGCGCTGCCATGACACCTGTCGTGCGCGGGCACGAGGAGGTCGGCGAGCAGCTGCGGGACACCACCGCCCAGCTGCGGGCGTACGGCACGCAGGGTCGACGGGGTCAGCTGGATGCGGCCCAGATCGAACTCGCAGCACGTCGCCGCCGAGCACGCCCGGCTGCGGCCGGCGCGCCGGAGCGGTGCAGCGTGTTGCGCTCGGTGATGCTGCGGCACCGCGACGACGCACGGCTGCGCTACGTCGAGCCGTTCCGCGTCGAGGTGGAGCGGCTTGGGCCGCATCGTGTTCGGCGCCGACTTCGAGGTCGAGATCGACGCCGAACTGCGCATCTGCAGCCGCACCCTCGCGGGACGCACCGTGCCGTACGAATCGCTGTCGGGCGGCGCCAAGGAGCAACTCGGCATCGTGGCGCGGTTGGCGGGCGCGGCGCTGGTGGCCAAGGAGGACGGCGTGCCCGTCCTGATCGACGACGCCCTCGGCTTCACCGACGCCGACCGGCTGACCAGGATGGGCGAGGTGTTCGACGCCGTCGGAGGCGACGGCCAGGTCATCGTGCTCACGTGCAGCCCCGAGCGCTACGCGGCCGTCGGCGACGCGCTGCACATCGAATTGACTGCGTAGCGGCCCGGCGGCTCCTACACTCCGCGACGTGGACGCGGACTACGTCGTCGTTGGGCACGCGGCTCGGCCGGCTCGGTGCTGGCCAACCGACTCAGCGCCATGCCGGGCGTGCGGGTGGCGGTCGTGGAGGCCGGGCCGCGCGACAAGGACAAGTTCATTCACATCCCGGCCGCCTTCTCCAAGCTGTTCCGCAGCGCGGTGGACTGGAACTACCTGACCGAGCCGCAGAAGCAACTCGACGGCCGCCAGATCTACTGGCCACGCGGCAAGACGCTCGGCGGCTCGTCGTCGATGAACGCCATGATGTGGGTGCGTGGGTTCGCCGCCGACTACGACGAGTGGGGCGAGCGGGCAGGCCCGGACTGGTCCTTCGCCCGCGTCGAGAAGTACTTCAAGCGAGATCGAGAGAGGCCCACTGGTGGTGTCGCCGCAGCGCAGCCCGCGCAGTTCGACCGCGACCTGGCTGCGCCGCGGTCGAGGCGCAGGGTCATCGGGTCGAGACGCCGAATCCGGCGTCGCCGGAAGGGCTTCTGCGAGACGCTGGTGACGCAGCGCAGGGGAGCGCGGTGGAGCACCGCCGACGCCTACCTCAAGCCGGCGTTGCGCAGGCAGAACCTGAAGTTGCTCACCGAGGCCACCGTGACCCGGGTGCTGTTCGACGGCAGCCGCGCCGTCGGCGTCGAAATCGACACCGGCGGCAGGCGCCAGGTGGTCAGGGCGCGACGCGAGGTGCTGCTGTGCGCCGGCGCGATCAACACGCCGCAGCTGCTGATGCTGTCGGGCATCGGTGACCGCGACCAGCTCGCCGAGCACGGCATCGATTCGGTCCACCACGTCGCCGGAGGTGGGCGCGAACCTGCTCGACCACCTGGTGGTCCCGCTCGGCTTCGACGTCGCCCGACGACACCCTGGTCGCCGCGGAGAAGCCGCAAGCAGCTGATCAACTACCTCGCCCGGCGCCGGGGCATGCTCACGTCCAACGTCGGCGAGGCGTACGGGTTCGTCCGCAGCAGGCCGGATCTGGACGCTGCCCGATCTCGAGCTGATCTTCGCTCCTGCCCCGTTCTTCGACGAGGCCATCGGCGAGCCGTACCCGGGCCACGCCGTCGTCATGGGTCCGATCCTGTTGAAACCCAAGAGCACCGGCACGATCTCGCTGGCCTCGGCCGACCCGAAGGTCAAGCCGATCATCGATCCGCGCTACCTGTCCGACGACGCCGGCGAGGACCGCGCCGCCTTGATGGAGGGTCTGCGGATCACCGCCAGGATCGCCGAGTCACCCGCGATGCAAGGCATTGCTCGGTGGCATCGCCCGGCCCGCCGGCGCGACGCGAGCTGACCGACGAGACGCTCGAGACGGGCGCTGAACACGTTGTCGCACACCCTCTATCACCCGGTGGGCACGTGCCGGATGGGCACCGACGACGCGAGCGTGGTGGATCCGCAGCTGCGGGTCCGTGGCGTCGACGGACTGCGCGTGGCCGACGCGTCGGTGATGCCGACGATCATCCGCGGCCACACCCACGCGCCCGTCGGTGCTGATCGGCGAGAAGGCCGCCGATCTGATCCGCTCTTGAGGCGCTAGCGGTTGGTTTGGGTCGCCGAAAGTACGGTTGTTTCGCGGCCATCTCGCGATTCGTGTACAGCAACCGCACTTTCGGCGTTGACTGGTAGCGGACGGGGCGCTAGCCCGCGACCGGGGTCGTCGGCACCAGCCGCCCGATGTCGTCCAGAAGCGTTTCCGCCGCGGCGATGTCGCCGCGGAGGTCGCGGTCCTCGTCGTTGCGGGGTAGGCCGGCCGCCAGTTCGAGTGCGGCGCCGAGCACGCCGGTGAACTGGTCCTCCATCCGGCGCTGCCTCAGTAGCCTTACCGCTCCCACCAATTCGCAGCAGAGCAGGACACGGTAGGCGGCCACCGACCGCTCCAGTTGAAGGGCGCCCTGCGATGCGAAGGTGGCGTCCTCCTCCATGCCCCGCGACAGCACCAGCGTGCCGACCGACGCCGGCTGCGCTGCGGCGCGGATCTCCGCGATCGCGCCGGCGGCGACGTACTCGACCATCATCAATCCCGACGATCCCTCGGGACCGGCCGCGAGAAACGCATTGCCGCCGTTGGTATCCGGATCGTTGAGCATTCTGATTCGGGAATGCGTGATGGGCGACGTGAGGGCCATCGCCAGCGTCGTCCCGTCCAGCTCCAAGGACAGCGACGCCTGGTAGAAGGCGCCGTGATGGACGACCTGATCGCCTTCGACGTCGAACAGCGGATTCTCCTGCGCCGTATTGAGGGTGCGCTCGACCTGTTCGGCGAACGAGTGCAGCGACGCGACCACGCTTGCCTGCGCGACCGGATACACCCGCAGCCCGTAGGGATCCTGGATGCGGGCCGGGATGCGGTCTCCCTGCCCCGCGTCGCCGAACAGCGTCTGCAATCGGGTGGCCATGCCCTCCACGTACGGTGCGGCCGCCGCGCGGGCCGCGGCCGAGCAGAACGCCGACGAATTGCCGTCGAGCGCAACGAAACTGAGCATGTAGATCACGCTGGACGCCTTCTCGAGCCGTGCGAGCTCGTCCAGTAACAGGCAACTGCGGCCGATGGTCAGTGCGCTGCTGCTCATGAAGGGCAGCGCGCTGTCGGCCCCCCATGGGGGCATCGGAGACAGGGGAGCCGAGGCGGGTCGTTCTCCGATCAAGGTCAATGCGGTGCCGGCAAGCGCTGCCAGGTCGCCCGTGCCGATCGACGCGTACTGCAGGAGTTCGGGCAGGGCGTCGTCGTTGAGCATCCGCTCGAGGCCGCCGAGAATCGTGGCGTCGAGGCCGGCTCCGGGGACGCAGAGCTGGACGAGTCGCGCCGCGATCATCGCGCGGACCGTTCGGTCGGCGAGTGGGTCGCCCGCGTCGACGGCATGGCTGCGAAGCAGCCGCATCCCGTAGTTCGGATCGTCGGTCGCAATGGGCGTGGCGCGGTTCGCCCCGACACCGGTCGTCCGTCCATAGGTGGGGAATCGCGTGCTCAGATCGGCAGCACCCCGGTGGGCACGACGAATCGCCTCGACGACCTCCTCGGAAACGGATACCTGGTCACGGCGGTCTGCGAGCGCCACAACGTCGGCGATTCTGCCGTTTCCGTTCAGCACAATCATGTAATTCTCCTCGTTCTCTATCGCAGACGGCCAACAGGCTCTACTATCGCCGAATATCCAACAATTCCGCTAGATGGAAATCGAATTTTACCTAGCGGCAATCAGGAGAGCGTTGGGCGAAACATACACGCCGTAGATTTCGCCCAACGGAAGGAGGTGACGGTGGCCGAACCATCGACCAGAACCGTCGAACGGGCGCTCGCCCTGCTCGCGACCATCTGCGACCGCGGCGGGGCGAATCTCGCCGACAGCGCCAGGGATTGCGACCTGGCGCCGAGCACGGCGCTTCGGCTGCTCCGCACGCTCGAAACATCCGGTTGGGTCACCAAGGAAGAGTTCGGGACGTACCGGCCAGGCAGTCGCATCATCCAACTCGGCGCCCAAGCCCTGTCCAATGAGTCGCTGGTGGACCTCGCCAGGCCCGTGATGGAGAAGTTGGTCGAGGAGACGGGCGAGTCCGTCTACCTCAGCGTCGAGGGTCACCGGGCCACGGCGCTCTACATCAGCATCGTCGAGGGAACGCACTCCGTCCGGCACACCAGCTGGGTCGGCCGAACCGTTCCCCTCGATCGATCGGCAGCGGGACGCGCGCTGCGTGGCCGGATTCCCGCCGAGGGATACGTCGTCGTCGAGCGCGGCGTCGAGGCCGACGTCACCGCGATCGCGTGCCCGGTGTACTCCCAATCGCGAACCATCGCCGCACTGAGCCTCGTCATTCCGAGCTACCGCCTCACCGCGGAGGAAGCGACGCAGTGCGGCCAGATGCTGGCATCAGCCGCAGCGAACCTATCCGCCCAACTGAGCCGTCCGAAATCCAGCTCCCCAGAAGGACAGTCATGATCACATTCGACAACGTGTCGAAGGTCTATCCCGACGGCACCGTCGCGGTGGACAAACTCACACTGACCGCACCGAACGGAAAGATCACCACCCTGGTGGGTCCGTCGGGCTGTGGAAAGACGACCTCGATGCGCATGATCAACCGCCTGATCGAGCCGAGTTCGGGCACCATCGAACTCGACGGCGTCGACACGCAGACCCTCGACAGGGTCGCACTGCGTCGGCGCATCGGCTACGTCATCCAGAATGCCGGCCTGTTCCCACACCGCACCGTCGTCGACAACGTGGCCGCCCTGCCACGACTACTCGGCGGCGGCAAGAAGGAAACACGAACCAAGGCAATGGAACTCCTCGAGCGTGTCGGGCTGGACTCGAAGTTCGCCAAACGGTATCCGTGGCAACTGTCCGGCGGTCAACAGCAGCGAGTCGGCGTGGCCCGCGCACTGGCGACGGATCCGCCCTTCCTGCTCATGGACGAGCCGTTCAGCGCCGTCGACCCCATCGTGCGAAACCAGCTGCAGGACGAGTTTCTGCGCCTACAGGCCGACATCTCCAAGACCATCGTGATGGTCACGCACGACATCGACGAAGCCCTCAAGCTCGGCGATCAAGTCGCCGTGCTTCGTGAAGGCGGGACGCTGGCCCAGCTGGCCACTCCGGCCGAGCTGCTCTCCGATCCGAACGACGCGTTCGTGGCCGACTTCGTCGGGTCGGCGCGGGGCTATCGGGCGCTTGGCTTCCGCGCCTGCGATGAGCTACTCAAACTCAACGACGAGCCGACCATCACTGTGGGACAAGCCGTATCGTCGATTCCGTCGGTGCCAGGGCGCTGGATCCTGGTGATCGATGCGGACAACGCACCGATCGGCTGGGTCGACACCGGCAGCCTGGAAGGTGACCGGGTCCAGGACGGCGACGTCAACCTCAGCGCCACGTCGGCCACTCGCGGCGATCCGCTGCGTGACCTGCTCAACTCGGCGCTGTCGAGCCCCAGCGGGCGCTGCGTCGTCACCGACGAGTCCGGAGCGCTGATCGGCACGGCCACTGACCACGACGTCATCGACGCCATCAGGCGCGCGAAGGAAACCTCTTCCGGCGGGCAGGAGCGAAGCGACCGGGGAATCGAGTCCGGTGGGCGGGAGCGAAGCGACCGGGAAGTCGAACCGGCATGAACTGGATCTCGTCGAACATCGATCGCATCATCGATCTGACCATCAGCCACGTGTGGCTCACGTTGGTACCGACCATCGTTGGGCTCGCCCTCGCGCTGCCGCTCGGGTGGTGGGCACATCGATGGGGCCGCGGTTATGCGGCCATCGTCGGCACCGCCGGGCCTGCTCTACACGATTCCGTCCCTCGCGCTGTTCATCATCCTGCCCGTCATCCTCGGCACGAAGATCCTCGATCCGATCAACATCGTCGTCGCGCTGACGCTGTACACGCTGGCACTGTTGGTACGGGTCGTCGCCGACGGCTTGAGCTCGGTCCCGCACGACACGGTGGCTGCGGCCGAGGCCATGGGGTACCGGAGCTGGCAGCGACTCGTCCTGGTGGAACTGCCGGTGGCCGTGCCCGTGATCGCCGCGGGCCTGCGGGTCGCGGTGGTGTCCAACGTCAGCATCGTGACCATGGCTGCGCTGCTGGGCATCCCGCAGCTCGGCTCACTGTTCACCCAGGGATTCCAGCTCAGACTCTACGTCCCGCTCATCACCGGTGTCGTCCTCTGCGTCGTGCTCGCGGTCATCTTCGACGGCCTGATCATCTGGTTGAACAAGCTCCTAACCCCTTGGCGGCAAAGGACGGTGACGTCGTGAACATCATCGGTTGGTTCACCGACCCGACGAACTGGACGAGTTCGGACGGCATCGTCACCCAGATCGGCTACCACCTGCTGTACTCGGCCATGGCGCTGTTGGCCGCCTTGGCGATCGGGGTTCCGCTGGGAATCCTCATCGGCTACACCGGAAGAGGCGAAGCGGTGGTGGCCGGGTTCGCCAACGCGTTGCGCGCGCTCCCGACGCTGGGGCTGCTGGTTCTGCTCTTCCTGGTGATCTCGCCGGTGGTCAGCGGACAGCTCGTGTACGTGCTGCCGACCATCGTCGTGCTCGTCCTGCTCGCGGTTCCACCGATCCTCACCGGAACGTATGCCGGCATTCAGAATGCCGACCCCGACGCCGTGGGTGCGGCGCGCGGAATGGGGTTCACGAAGCGTCAGATCCTGCTTCGGGTCCAACTTCCGTGTGCGTTGCCCCTGATGATCTCCGGCGTCAGGAGCTCAACCCTGCAGATCGTCTCGACCGCCACCATCGCCGCGTACCTCGGTCTCCAAGGCCTTGGCCGGTTCATCCTCGACGGCAGAGCTCAAGCGGACTTCGCCGAAATGGCAGGCGGCGCAATCCTCGTCGCCGTCCTCGCCATCGTCCTCGAGTTCAGCTTCGCCTGGCTCGGTCGGATCATCGTGTCGCCGGGTCTGCGGCGCGTCGCATCGAAGTCCAGCACACCACTCGCCACGGCCGTTCTCGAGCCGGCCACCCCCTAGGTGCCTTGGCGCCGACCACCACATCAGGAGATACACATGAAGAAGCGCACCATTCTCTCGGCCCTGGCAGTCACCTCGGCGCTCGCGCTGTCGGCGTGCGGCGGCGGTGGCGGCGATCCACTGTCCGGCGGCGGGAACACCGGCGGCTCGGAGGGCTCGCAGGTCATCATCGGCTCCGCCGACTTCACCGAGAGCCAGCTGATCGGCAGCATCTACTCGCAGGCGCTGCAGGCCGCCGGGGTGAGCGTCAAGGAACAGTTCAACATCGGCAGCCGCGAGGTCTACATCGCTGCACTGAAGGACGGATCGATCGATCTGGTCCCGGAGTACACGGGCGCGCTGCTGAGTTACCTCGACCCGAAGTCGACTGCGGCGACGCAGGAAGCGGTGTCGGGTGAGCTCGCCACCAAGTTGCCGTCCGGCACCTCCATGCTCACGCCGTCGCCCGCGGAGGACAAGGACGTCGTGGCCGTCACGCAGGCCACGGCCGACAAGTACAAACTGAAGACGGTCTCGGACCTGAAGCCGTACGCGGGTGAACTCGTGCTCGGTGGACCCCCGGAATGGAAGACGCGAACCCAGGGCGTGGTCGGCCTGCGCGACATCTACGGCCTCAACTTCAAGGACTTCGTCAGCCTCGACGCAGGCGGCACCCTGACGATGACGGCGCTGACCAACGGTCAAATTCAGGCAGGCGACCTCTTCAGCACCGACCCCGGGCTGGTCTCCAACCACCTCGTTGCCCTCGAGGACGACAAGCACCTGTTCGCCGCCGAGAACATCGTGCCGCTGATCAAGTCGGCCAAGCAGACCGACGCGATCAAGAAGACCCTCGACGCCGTGTCGGCGAAGCTCACCACTGACGACCTCATCAAGATGAACGCCGAGGCGGCGACGGGAACCAACCTGTCCGACATCGCCAAGAAGTGGCTCGCCGGCGCAGGCATCAGCAGCAAGTAACCAATTCTCAAAGCAACACAAAGGATTTGCACCTCATGGTTTCGACTACCGGGATCGCCGGTCCCCGTCCCGTCCGCGCTGCGCGCGGCTCCGACATCTCCTGCAAGGGTTGGCAGCAGGAGGCCGCCCTTCGCATGCTGATGAACAATCTCGACCCCGAGGTCGCCGAGCACCCCGACGACCTCGTCGTATACGGCGGCACGGGAAGGGCCGCGCGCAGCTGGCCGGCGTTCGACGCGATCGTGGCGACCCTGCGGTCCCTCGAGGACGACGAGACCATGCTGGTGCAGTCGGGTAAGCCCGTCGGCGTGTTCCGGACCAACGTCTGGGCGCCGCGGGTACTGCTGGCGAACTCCAACCTCGTTGGCGACTGGGCCAATTGGGAGCAGTTCCGCAAGCTGGAGGCCGAAGGCCTGATGATGTACGGCCAGATGACCGCGGGGTCGTGGATCTACATCGGCACGCAGGGCATTCTGCAGGGCACGTTCGAAACGTTCGGCGCCGTGGCGCGCAAGAAGTTCGGCGGCACGCTGGCCGGCACCATCACCCTCACCGCGGGCATGGGAGGCATGGGCGGAGCGCAGCCGCTTGCCGTCACCATGAACGAGGGGGTGGCCATCTGCGTCGACTGCGACGAGAGCCGGATCGACCGGCGCATCGCGCATCGCTACCTGGACACCAAGGCCGCCGGCATCGATGACGCGCTCAAGATGGCCACCGAAGCCCGAGATGCCAAGCAACCCTTGTCGATCGGCCTCGTCGGCAATGCCGCGGAGATCTTCGAGGAACTGCTCGAACGGGACGCCCCGATGGACATCGTCACCGATCAGACCTCGGCGCACGATCCGCTGTCCTATCTGCCGGTGGGCATCGAGTTCGAGGACATGAAGAAGATGGCCGAGAAGGACGCCGTCTACTTCACCGAGCAGGCTCAGCTGTCGATGGCCCGGCAGGTCAAGGCCATGGTCGGCTTCATGGACCGCGGCGCCGAGGTCTTCGACTACGGCAACTCGATCCGGGACGAGGCCCGCAAGGCGGGCTACGACAGGGCATTCGCCTTCCCAGGTTTCGTTCCCGCGTACATCCGTCCGCAGTTCGAGGAGGGGCTCGGGCCGTTCCGCTGGGCCGCCCTTTCGGGAGACCCCAAGGACATCGCCGCAACCGACAAGGCGATCCTGGAGCTGTTCCCCGACAACGCACACCTGCGTCGCTGGATCACCATGGCCGGAGAGAAGGTGGCCTTCGAAGGCCTGCCCGCACGCATCTGCTGGCTCGGGTACGGCGAACGGCACAAGGCCGGCCTGAAGTTCAACGAGATGGTCGCCTCCGGTGAGCTGTCCGCGCCCATCGTGATCGGCAGGGATCACCTCGATTCCGGTTCGGTCGCCTCGCCGTATCGCGAAACCGAATCGATGCTCGACGGCTCCGACGCAATTGCGGACTGGCCCCTGCTCAATGCCATGCTGAACACCGCATCCGGTGCGTCCTGGGTGTCGATCCACCATGGCGGCGGAGTGGGGATGGGACGCTCCATCCACGCCGGCCAGGTGTGTGTCGCGGACGGCACCGCGCTGGCCGCGGAGAAGCTGTTGCGCGTCCTCGTCAACGACCCGGGCATGGGCGTCATCCGGCACGTGGACGCGGGCTACGAGTACGCGGCGAAGGTGGCCGCCGAGCGCGGCGTCCGTATCCCGATGCAGGAGAACGCGTGACGGCGTTCGACACGCTGTGGCCCACCATTCTCGACGTCGGTCGGCACCCGGGCACCGGTGGATATCGCCGGTTCGCGTGGTCGGATGCGGACCTGACGCTGCGTGAATGGTTCATCGGGTCTGCGCAGCAGCGCGGTATGGACACCGACGTCGACCGCAACGGCAACCTCTGGGCATGGTGGATGCCGCCCGGCTGGACCGGAGATCCCCGGGATGCGTTCGTAACCGGCTCGCACCTCGACTCGGTTCCCGATGGCGGCGCCTTCGACGGGCCGCTCGGCGTGGTGTCGGCGTTCGCGGCCATCGACATCCTGCGCGAGCGGGGCGTGGTACCCGCCATTCCCGTAGCGGTGGCGGCCTTCTCCGACGAAGAGGGTGCCCGCTTCGGGGTGGCGTGTGTCGGGTCCCAGCTGTCGACGGGCGCGCTCACCGCGGATCGGGCCCGTGGGCTGCGCGACAACGACGGAGTCACGTTGGCAGAGGCCCTGGTTCGGGCCGGTCGCAACCCCGAGCATCTCGGGGAGGACCCGGAGCTGGCTGCCCGCGTCGGCGTCTTCGTCGAGCTGCACGTCGAACAGGGCCGTGCGCTGGATCTGGTGAACAAGCCGGTCGCCGTGGCGTCGTCGATCTGGCCGCACGGTCGGTGGGAGTTCACGTTCAAGGGCGAAGCCAATCACGCAGGCGCAACGCGTCTCGTCGACCGCCGCGACCCCATGCTCGCGTTCGCGTCCTCGGTGCATGCGGCACGGGCCGAGGCGACCGCGCACGACGCGGTCGCGACGTTCGGCAAGGTCATCGTCGCACCCAACGGTGCCAATGCCATCCCGTCGGAGATCCGCGCCTGGCTCGACGCGCGGGCGGCGAACGAGGAGACGTTGACGTCGTTGGTGGCCAAGATCTCGGCGGAGGCGCAGCGCCACGCCGCGGCCGATTCCATCGGTCTCGACGTGACGGCCGAATCGATCACTCCGATAGTCGAATTCCCCGAAGGGCCCCGGGCCCGGCTGACGGAGTCGCTGCGGCGCCTCGGCGACATCCCGGTCCTCCCCACGGCCGCGGGCCACGACGCGGGCATTCTGTCGGCCAAGGTGCCCACCGCCATGCTGTTCGTCCGCAACCCGACCGGCGTCTCGCATTCACCGGCGGAGAACGCCGAGATCGCCGACTGCAACGAGGGCGCGACGGCTCTAGCCGACGTCATGGCCGACTGGGTGTCCCGATGACGGGTGGCTCCGGCACATGGTGGTGCGAGCACGCCTGGCTCGGTGGGGACACCGTCGAGCGCGGAGTGCTGATCGAGGTGGCCGACGGTCGTATCACGTCGATCCGCACCAACGCCGCACCCGGTGCTGCATCGAAACGCCTGCACCGCATGGTGATACCGGGAATGGGCAACGCCCATTCGCACGCGTTTCACCGGGCCTTGCGGGCGCGTACCCAGCGTGATCGCGGATCGTTCTGGACCTGGCGCGATCTGATGTACCGGGCGGCGAACCGGCTCGACCCCGATCGGTACCGAGCGCTGGCCCGCGGCGTCTACGCAGAGATGGCGCTGACGGGGATCACGTCGGTCGGCGAGTTCCACTACCTGCACCACGACGTCGGCGGCCGACCGTACGCCGACCCGAACGCGATGGGGCACGCCCTCGTCGACGCCGCCGCCGACGCGGGCGTGCGCCTGACGTTGCTCGACACCTGTTACCTCAGTTCGGCTCCCGACGGCACACCGCTGAACGACGGGCCCCAACGGCGCTTCGGCGACGGCAGCGGCATCGACTGGGCGCAACGGGTCGAAGCCATGCACCAGCAGACCGAGTCCGTCACGCGATCCGGACCCGACGTACTCGTCGGCGCCGCACTGCATTCCGTGCGCGGGGTGCCCGTCGAGCACATGCCTGCAGTGGTCGAATGGGCCGCCGCCCACCAGCGCCCGTTGCACGTGCACTCGTCCGAGCAGCGGGCCGAGATCGACCAGTGCGTCGCCGTGTACGGCCGTACCCCGACGGCCGTTCTGCGGGACGCTGGTGTGCTCGGATCACGGACCACCGCCGTCCACGCCACGCACCTGACCGCCGAAGACATAGGCGACCTCGACGCCACGGCGACCGGCGTGTGCTTCTGCCCGACCACCGAACGCGACCTTGGCGACGGCATCGGGCCGGCACCGGCGCTGCTCGACACGAGCGGGTTGTTCAGCCTCGGGTCCGACAGCCACGCGGTGATCGACCTGTTCGAGGAGGCGCGGGCCGTCGAACTCGACGAGCGCCTGGCTCGTGAGAAACGCGGCATCATCGCGGCGGCGCGGCTGCTGGACGCGGCGACCACCGGCGGACAACACGCACTCGGATGGACGGATGCCGGATCGTTTCGGGTCGGAGCGCGCGCGGATTTCGTTGCCATCGACCTGAACTCCATGCGCACCGCAGGCGGAGGCGCGACCGTCGAGACGGTGGTGTTCGCGGCGTCCGCCGCCGACGTCACCGACGTCGTGGTCGATGGGCGCGTCGTGGTGACGGATCGCCGGCACGTCCGTGTCGACGCGGCAGCCGAATTGTCCTCGACCATCGCCGAACTCATGGACGTCCCACGAGAAGCGTTGCAGGCCAAGTCGTGAGCACCGTGTATTCGGGCATCGCCGAACTGGTCACCAACGATCCGGCCCAGGGCGACGGCACCGCGCTGGGCATCGTCGCCGACGGTGCCATCGTCGTCGACGGTGACACGATCGCATGGGTGGGTCCTCGACGGGACGCGCCCGCCGCCGACGATCGGGTGGACTTCGTCGGCGCGAGTGTCATTCCCGGCTTCGTGGACAGCCACGCCCATCTGGTGTTCGCAGGCGACCGGTCGGCCGAGTTCGCCGCCAGGATGAGCGGGCAGCCCTACGCCGCAGGCGGAATCGCGACCACCGTGGCAGCCACCCGCGCCGCCGACGACGCGCAGTTGGCCGAAGGGGTCAAGCGGCTGGCCGCTGAGCTGCTCGCCGCGGGCGTGACCACCTTCGAAACCAAGAGCGGCTACGGGCTGACCGTCGAGGACGAAGCTCGCTCGCTGGTGGTCGCGCGCCAATTCACCAGCGAAACCACGTTTCTCGGCGCGCACGTGGTGCCCGCCGAGTTCCGCGACGATCGCGAGGACTACGTCGAACTGGTGACGGGACCGATGCTGGCGGCCTGCGCTCCATTTGCCCGATGGATCGACGTGTTCTGCGACCGCGGGGCGTTCGACGTCGACGAGTCGCGGGTGATCCTGACCGCCGGTGCGGCCGCAGGCCTGCAGCTCCGCCTGCACGCCGGACAGCTCGAGCCTGGCGCGGGAATTCAACTGGCCGTCGATCTCGGCGCGGCGTCCGTCGATCACTGCACGTATGCCTCCGACGCGGACATCGAGGCCTTGGCATCCGGCGACACGGTGGCGACCCTGCTGCCGGGGGCCGAGTTCTCGACCAGGGCGCAGTGGCCCGACGCCCGCCGGATGATCGACGCCGGCGTCACCGTCGCGCTCGCCACCGATTGCAACCCTGGCAGCTCGTACACCACCAGCACGCCGTTCTGCATCGCCGTTGCGGTACGGGACATGAAGTTCACACCGGCAGAGGCGTTGTGGTCGGCGACGGCAGGCGGCGCCGCCGCGCTGCGACGCGACGACGTCGGTGTGTTGGCCCCCGGCAGACGGGCCGACTTCGTCCGGCTCGATGCGCCAAGCTACGTTCACCTGGCCTACCGCCCCGGGGTCCCGCTGGTGTCCGGTGTCGTGCGAGGTGGTCTCTTCGAATTTGGGAGGAATCGACTATGAACGTCGTCGCGCCCGTTGCGGTGGGCATCGGCCCCGTCACCTTCGACGAGGTCGTCCGCGTCGCACGCCACGACGCGCCGGTGTCGATCGCGGAGGACGCGCTGGCCGCGATGGCGGCCAGTCGCGCCCGCATCGAAGCACTCGCCGACAGCCCGACCCCGACGTACGGCGTCTCCACCGGTTTCGGCGCCCTGGCGACCCGCCACATTCCGCCCGAACTCCGAAGCCAGCTGCAACGCAGCCTGATTCGCTCCCATGCGGCGGGATCGGGTCCGGAGGTCGAACGCGAAGTCGTGCGGGCGATGATGCTGCTGAGATTGTCGACCCTGGCCACCGGCCGTACCGGTGTACGCCCCGAAACCGCCGAGGCATACGCCGGACTGCTCAGCGCGGGGCTCACCCCGGTGGTCTACGAGTACGGCAGCCTCGGCTGCTCGGGTGACCTCGCGCCACTCGCGCACGTTGCCCTCGCGGTGATGGGCGAAGGACACGTGCGGTCCGCTGACGGCGAACTCTTGCCTACCGCCGAAGCGCTTGCCGCCCATGGCCTCGAGCCGATCGTGTTCGCCGAGAAGGAGGGCTTGGCCCTCATCAACGGCACCGACGGGATGCTCGGGCAGCTGGTCATGGCGTTGACCGATCTGGACCGGCTGCTCATCCTTGCCGACGTGTCGGCGGCGATGAGCGTCGAAGGGCTACTCGGCTCCGACAAGGTCTTCGCCCCGCACCTGCATGCACTGCGGCCCCAGCCCGGCCAGGCCGTCGCCGCGGCGAACATGACTCGGGTCCTCGCCGCGTCACCGATCGTGGAGAGCCACAGTGGCCCGGACTGCAGCCTGGTCCAGGACGCGTACTCGCTACGGTGCGCACCCCAGGTCGCAGGCGCCGGCCGTGACACTGTCGCGCATGCCCGCAACGTCGCGAGCTGGGAACTGGCCAGCACCGTCGACAACCCGGTCGTCACCGACAACGGCGTCGAATCGAACGGGAACTTTCACGGGGCGCCGGTCGCATACGTCCTCGACTTCCTCGCCATCGTCGTCGCCGACCTGGCCAGCATCAGCGAGCGACGCACCGACCGATTCCTGGACGCCGCCCGCAGCCACGGGCTCAATCCGTTCCTCGCGGGCGACCCCGGCGTCGACAGTGGCCACATGATCGCCCAGTACACCCAGGCGGCGATCGTCTCCGAACTCAAACGACTGGCCAGCCCGGCCAGCGTCGACTCGATCCCCTCGTCGGCGATGCAGGAAGATCACGTGTCGATGGGTTGGTCCGCTGCGCGCAAGCTCCGCAAGGCCATCGACGGACTCACCCGGGTCCTTGCCATCGAAGTCCTCACCGCGGCAAGGGGAATCGACATGCGCGCACCACTGCGGCCGTCGCCCGCCACCGGCGCGGTCATCGACGTCATACGTGCCAGGGTCGCGGGTCCTGGCGCCGACCGCTACCTCGCACCCGAAATCGAAGCCGTCGTCGAACTCGCCCGCACCGGAGCCCTCGTCGCCGCAGCGGAATCGGTCACCGGCCCGCTCGGCTAGCCCTTCTCCCGCGAGCAGACGCAAATTGCCCTCAAATGCTGAGTTTGAGGGCAATTTGCGTCTGCTCGCCGAGGATGGGTGAGTCAGAAGTAGGCGTTGGCGGGAACGGGCGTGCCGTGCAACAGGTTCTGGCCGATCACGCGTGCCTTGTACGCCACCGGGTTGTGCAGCGTGATGGTCCGGATGTTGCGCCAGTGCCGGTCGAGGTTGCGCTGCCTGCTCGACGCGCTGGCCCCGCCCAACTCGAGCAGCCGGGTGGCCGCCTCTGGGGCGACGTCGTCGAGGTGAACCTTCACCTTCGCGACGCGCAGCTGTGCCTCGGCCGCCAGTTCCGGGTCGGGCCCCGCGCCCGAGTCGGACGCGGTGGCCAGCGCGATCGCCTGCGCCGCATCCAGGACGGCCGCCCTGGCGACGGACGCCGTGCTGGCCAGCACGCCGAGCTGGCGTTGCAGAAGCGGATCGTCGGTGGGCTTCTCGGTGGGGGCATGGCTGAAACTGCGGTCGCGCGAGCGCAACAGCGCCACCCCGTCGTCGACGACGGCAGCCAGGATGCCTGCGACCACCGCGTGGATGTAGAGCTGCAGCGACGCGTACTGCACGGTCGGCACCGGGTCGGCGTCGTACGGGGAGTCGGACAGCACCTCGTCGGCCGATACCGCGACGTCGCTGAATATCGTCGTGCCGGTGCCGGTGCGGCGCTGACCGAATCCGTCCCAGTCGTCGATCACCCGCACACCGGCCCGGTCGACGGGCACGAACACGATGGCCACCGAGTCGTGGTCGGTGGTTGCGGTGGCGGTCAGATAGTCCGAGAACAGGGTGCCCGTGCTGTAGAACTTCTCGCCGGTCAGCCGGAAGCCCGCGCGCGGGATCGGGCAGCAGCCGGGTGTTGAACACCAGGCTGCCGACTGCCAGCGAGCCCTTCTCGCTGAAGGCGTTGCCGAAGATCTTCCCGTCGGCGACCTTGCGCAGCCAGCGCTGCGCTACCGCCTCGTCGGCACCCGAAGGCGCTCCTCGGTGAACCAGAAGTGCGTCCGGAAGATGTGCGCGACAATGGGATCGGCTCGAGCCACGTCGATCACGGCGGAGAACAGTTGTGGCACGGTGCAATCCCGCGCCGCCGAGCTCGGGTGGCAACCGCAGCGTGCCGAAGCCGGCCCGCTTGAGCGCGGCTACCTGGTCAAAGGGGTTCTCGTCGTTGAGGTCTCGGTCCTTGGCTCCGGCGGCGATGCCTGCCAGCAGTTCGGACCACGCCGGTGAGCCGGGCAGGATGCGGGTGGTGTCCTCGACAGTCGTCATGGTCACCGTTGTACGCAAGCGCCGTGGGTGGATGCACGGCTTTGGATCACCCCGAACCTAAGAGCTCCGGCGTGTTCTGGGCCGTTCGTGCTGAAGCCGTGGCAACGGGGTTGCCCGACAGGGCAGAATGGCATGCGATGACCATGAACGCCAAGCGTCGCCGGGCCCACGCCAAGTTGGCCGCACTGGCCGGCGTTCGCCCGGTTCGCGCCGTCGGCCATCGGGAACGGCGAGCAGTTCGACCTCTACTACGCCCGTACTGGTCGCAAGTCGGAGCATCCGCTGGTCATCGTGCCCGGCGGTCCCGGCGCGGCGTCGGTGGCGCTCTACCGGGGGCTGCGGCGGCGGGCGGCGGTCGACGGACTCGACGTGATCATGGTCGAACACCGCGGTGTCGGGATGTCGCGGCACGACGACGCAGGCGATGACCTGCCGCCCGAGGCCCTGACGATCGACGCAGTCGGTCGACGACATCGCCGCCGTGCTGGACGACGCCCAGGTGACGTCGGCCGTCGTGTACGGCACGTCGTACGGCACCTACCTGGCCGCGGGCCTCGGCGTACGGCATCCCAGCCGGGTGCACGCGATGATCCTGGACTCGCCGTTGCTGTCGGCCGACGACATCGAGGCGGTCCGGGAAGCCACTCGCAGCGTGCTCTGGGACGGCGACCGGACCGGGAACGGCGGAGTTGGCGAAGAAGGTGCGCCGTCTGGTCGAGGACGACGTCCTCACCCCCGTCGGCCACGCAACTCGCCGCCGGGCTCTACGGCGTGGCGGGCCCCGACGTGCTGCGCCGCCAACTCGACCTCCTGTTGACCGGCCACGACTGGCTGTGGGGCGCCGTCGGGCTTGGCACCAGGCTGCTGTTCGAGCGCAAGATGCCCTATCACCACGAGCCGGACCTCGTCGGCCGGATCGGCTACCGCGAGCTCAACTATGGTGCGGTGCCCGACGGCGGGCCGCTCGATCCCGCGGTCGCGTTCCGCGAGATCGCCACCGGCGACGTCGATTTCGTGGCCGAACCCTACGACCTGGTCGCCGCCATGCCGGGCTTCACCTGGCCGACCGCGGTGATCTCGGGCGGCCGTGACCTCACCACACCGCCCGCGGTGGCGCGGCGCATCGCCTCGCTGATCCCCGAATCGGTACTGGTCGAGCTGCCGACCGCCGGGCACAGCGTCATCGACACCAGGGAACGCGCCGCGTTCGAGGTGGCCAAGGCCGTGCATGCCGGGCGGATTCACGAATTGCCAAGCCGGTCAGCCGAACTGGACTCCGAAGCGAGCGTGCTCGGTGTTCGCCTGATGGTGTGGGCGATGGCGGCGGCGGCGATCGCCGAGTCGGCGGTGCCGTCCGCGGTGCCGCGCGTGGTGCGCCACGTCACTACTTCATGAAGCCGATCTTGGTGTAGTCCAGGTCGCCGATGCCCGCCGGGCCGAAGTTGGCCAGGTTGCTGCGCACGGCGACGTTGCCCGGCGACTGGAACAGCGGCAGGCTGAACCCGATGGCCCAGATCATCTTGTCGAGTTCGTTGGCCAGATCCCGCGCCTTGGCCGGGTCGAGTTCGGACAGCGTCTCCTCGATCTTGGCGTCGATCTCGGGGCTGCCGATCTTGCCGAAGTTGCTCTCGCCCTTGGACGCGTAGATCTGAGTCAGACTGGACAGCGGGAAGGCGTCGACCGCCCCAGGCGAACTGGGCGATGTCGAAGTTGCCGACGGTGATGTAGTCGCTGAACAGCGCGCCGCCCGCGACGGCGTCCAGCTCGCAGGTTCGACCCCGATCTGCGCCAGGGTGTTCTGCGCGATCTGGGCGATCTGGCGGGTGCTCTGCGCGTCGTAGAACACGTCGCGGATCACCAGCTGCCGACCGTCCTTCTCGCGGAACTGGCCGTTCATCTTCCAGCCGAGCGCGTCGAGTTCCCGCTTGGCCGGCTTCGGGTCGAAGGCGACGACCGCTGTTGTCCTGGTAGCCCTCCTGGCCCGCCACGTAGATGTGGTTGTTCAGCGGCGTCGGGTTGTCGACCAGCCCGCGCTGGCTGACGTTCGCGATGGCCTGCCGGTCGATGCCCTTGAGGATCGCCGCGCGCAATGCCGGGTCGGCCAGGATCGAACCCCGGCGCACCGTTGAACGGTGAAGTGGTACCAGCTCGCCGCGGGCGCCCGCCGAATCGAGATGCCCGGGGTGCGTCGCGCGATGGTCAGCTCGTCGAGCGAGGCGAGGCCGATGGCGTCGATCGCGTTGTTCTGCAGCGCGGGAATCAGGGCCGCGTCGTCGAGCACCAGGTAGGTGATGGTGTCCAGCTTCGGCGGTGGCGCCCCACCATTTCGGGTTGCGGCGTCAACGTGATGCGCTGCGCCGTCTTGTCGACGCTCGTGACGATGAACGGTCCTGCCGACGGACCGGGTCCGTTGAGCTGGGCGCTTGTTGAACGCCTCGGGGGTGGCCGTCATGCTCTTCGGGTAGCAGCATGCCGTTACCCGCGAACATGCCCTTCCAGTCGGCGTAGGGCTTGGCGAACGTCATGACCGCCTGACGGTCGTCGACGCCGCGGGTCACCGTCGCCACCCGTTCGCTGCCGTTGGGTGCAGGCGATGAGGAATGCCTTGTCCTTGCCGCTTGGTGGCGTTGATCTGAGACGCGATGTCCTCCCAGGTGATCGGCGTGCCGTCGCGACCACACCGCCTTCGGGTTGATGGTGTAGGTGACGACCTGCGGATCGGTGCTGGTCAGCTCGACGTTGGTGAAGTAGTCGGTGTTCACCGTCGGCTGGCCGTCGGGTGCGATGAAGAACGCGCGGGGCATCGTCGCACCGCAGCAGCCCGCCGAGCTCGCCGAGGTTGCCGTCGATGTGCAGGGTGTTGAAGTTCGGCGGGAAGCCAGTCAGCGCCAGCCGCAGATCGCCGCCGTCGCGCAGGGTGGCGGGGTCCTGCGGGTTGATGTCGGTGGTCGTGCCGACCTCGGCGTCGCCGCCCGCGGACGGCGGCGGCTGGTTACCGCCCGAACAGGCGGTGAGCACGAGGCCGACCGCGAGCGCGGCCACGGCGAGGCGTCGGGTGATCATGCGGACAGACTCTAACGTGACGGCTGCGGCACCGCGGCCAGCAGGCGTTGCGTGTACTCGTGCCGTGGACTGGCGAACACCCGGTCGGCGTCGCCGGACTCGACGATCGGAGCCCTTGAACATCACCGCCACGTCGTGGGCGAGGTGCTTGACCACCGACAGGTCGTGCGAGACGAACAGGTACGACAAGCCGAAGCTGCTGCTGCAGGTCGAGCAGCAGGTTGATGATGCCGGCCTGGATCGACACGTCGAGCGCGGACACCGGCTCGTCGAGCGCGAGGATCTTCGGCTGCAGGGCCAGCGCGCGCGCGATGCCGATGCGCTGCTTCTGCCCGCCGGAGAACTCGGCCGGGTAGCGGCTGGCGTCCTCGCGACGCAGCCCGACGACGCCGAGCAGCTCGGCCACCCGGTCGTCGACCCGCTTCTTGTCGAAACCGTTGGCGGTCAACGGCTCCGCGAGCACGTCGAACACCGGCAGCCGCGGATCGAGGGAGGCGACGGGATCCTGGAACACCACCTGCAGGTCGCCCCGCAGCGCCCGCCGTGCACTGCGGTCCAGCGTGGCGACGTCGGGGCCGAGCACCTCGATCGAACCGCCTTGCGGCGCGGTCAGGTCCAGGATCTGGTGCAGCGTCGTCGACTTGCCCGAGCCGGATTCGCCGACGATGCCCAGCGTGTGGCCTTGCGCGGAGTTCGAAGCTGATGTCGTCGACGGCCCGCACCTCGCCGATCTGCCGCCGGAACACCACGCCCTTGGTCAGCTTGTAGGTCTTGACGAGGTTCTCGACGCGCAGGACCACCGGCGCGTCGGGATCGACTACGCGTTCGGGGGGCTCGGTCGAGACGCCGTACACGTCGGCGGCGGAGCGGCCGGCGACGTCTTCGGTGCGGATGCACGCCGCCTCGTGGTCGGGGCCCACGGAGCGCAGCGGCGGTTCGTCGGTGCGGCAGTCGTCGATCACCAGCGGGCAGCGCGGCGCGAACGGGCAGCCGGGCGGCAGCGCCGCCATCGAAGGAGGCGCGCCGGGGATCGGCACCAGACGCGCGCCCTGCGGGGCGTCCAGGCGCGGCACCGAGCCGAGAAGTCCTACGGTGTAGGGCATCACGCGACTGCGAGTCAGGTCGGCGACCGGGGCGGTCTCGACGGCCGCGCCCCGCGTACATCACCAGCGCGCGGTCGGCGAACTCGGACGACCACGCCGAGGTCGTGGGTGATGATCAGGACGCCGGCACCGGTGACGTCGCGCGCGGTCCGCAGCACGTCGAGGATCTGCGCCTGCACGGTGACGTCGAGCGCGGTCGTCGGCTCGTCGCAGATGATCAGGTCCGGGTCGTTGGCGATCGCGATCGCGATCACGACGCGCTGGCGCTCACCGCCGGACAATTCGTGCGGGAACGCGCGGGCCCGGCGGTCGGGTTGGGCGATGCCGACGAGTTCGAGCAGCTCGACGGCCCGGGCACGGGCGGCCTGGCGGCTCAGGTCGCGTTGGTGGACCCGCAGGGCCTCGGCGATCTGGTCGCCGACGGTGTAGACCGGAGTCAGCGCCGACATCGGGTCCTGGAACACGGTGCCGATGAGGCGGCCGCGAATGCGCGACATCCGCGTGTCGTCCAGGCCGACCAGTTCGTCGCCGTGCAGCCGTACCGATCCGGAGACCTCGGCGTACTCGGGCAGCAGTCCCATGATCGCCATGGCGGTCGCGGACTTGCCCGCACCGGATTCGCCGACGAGCGCGACGACCTCGCCGCGGGCGCACGTCGCAAGGTCATCCCGCGCACCGCCGCCACCTCTTCGGTGTCGGTGGGGAACGTGACCGCCAGGTCGGTCACCTGGAGCAAGCTCGGTCACTTGTGCCGCCGAAGCGGTTCTCGGCACCGGGGTCGAGCGCATCGCGCAGGCCGTCGCCGACCAGGTTGGCGCACAGCACGATCAGCACCAGCACGCTCGCCGGGAACAGGAACACCCACGGGAACGTCGTCACCGATGGCGTGCCGTCGGCGATCAGCGTGCCCAGCGACACGTCGGGTGGTTGGATGCCGAAACCGAGGAAGCTGAGCCCGGTCTCGGCCAGGATCGCAACGCCCACGTTGAGCGCGGTGTCGATGATGAGGATCGATGCGACGTTCGGCATGATGTGGCGCACGATGATTCGCCCGTTGCTGACGCCCATGTACCTTGCGGCCGTGACGAACTCGCGCTCTCGCAGGCTCATCGTCAGCCCGCGGACGATCCGTGAGCTGATCATCCAGCTGAAGCCGGCCAGCAGCAGGATGAGCCAGAAGACGGTGCCGGACTCCTTGGTCGTCGGCGTGACGATCGCGATCAGGATGAAGCTCGGCACCACCAGCAGCAGGTCGACCACCCACATCGAGGTGCGGTCGCGCCAGCCACCGAAGTACCCGGCGATCGAGCCGACCGTCGCGGCGATGATCGTCGAGATGAAGGCGACGCAGACGCCGATCAGCAGTCGACTTCTGCATGCCGCGCAGCGTCTGGGCCAGCAGGTCCTGACCGAGGGCGTTGGTGCCGAACCAGTGGTCCGCCGTCGGCGGCTGCTGCAGCGCGAGGTAGTCGAGATCGGTGTAGTTCCAGGGCAGTAGCGGCGGCAGCGCGTAGCAGCCGACGAACAGCAGGACCAGCACCACCAGCGACGCCACCGCGAGCCGGTTGCGCAGGAACCGTGCGCAGCACCAGGGTGCGGCGCGACGCGAACTGCCGCGGCGTCGAGGCCGGACTGTGCGGCCGAATCGATCCGTGGTCACGGTTCGGAATCCGGTCGTGCTCCTCGCGTCCGCGTCACGTCACCCTCACCCTCGGGTCGAGCGCGGCGTAGATCACGTCGGACAGCAACCCGGCGAGCAGGATCGTGGCGCCGGAGAACACGGTGATGGCGGCGACGATGTTGGTGTCCTGCGTCGTGATGCCCTGAACCACCCACTCGCCCATGCCGTGCCAGCCGAAGATCTTCTCGGTGAACACCGCACCGGTGACCAGCCGCTGACGCCGTAGGCGAACAGGGTCGCCATCGGGATCAGCGCCGTGCGCAGCCCGTGCTTGAACAGCGCCTGCCGCCGGGTCAGGCCCTTGGCGCGGGCGGTGCGGATGAAGTCCTGGCCGAGCACGTCGAGCATCGCGTTGCGCTGGTAGCGGCTGAAGCCGGCGATCGACACCAACGCCAGCGTGAACGTCGGCAGCACCAGATGCTGCAGGCGGTCGACGAACTGGCTCCACGCCCCGCCCGTCGGCGTCGGGCGACGTCTCGCCGGTGTACTCGAACAGTTGCACCCCGAGCACCGAGTTGACTCGTCAGCGCAGCCGAGGATCAGCAGGTTGGCGACGACGAACGTCGGCGTGCTGAGCACCAGCAGCGACAGCCGCCGTGATGACGCGATCGGAAAGCCGGTACTGGCGGATCGCGCCCCAGGCGCCGATCACGACGCCGAGGAACGGTGCCGACCAGCGAGCCGATGACCACCAGCCGCAGGCTGACGCCGATGCGGCGCCACAGTTCGTCGGACACCGGCTGGCCGGTCACCGTGGTGCCGAAGTCGCCGTGCACCGCGTCCGACGCCCACTTCACGTACCGCATCGGGATCGGCTTGTCGAGATCGAGCTCGGCGGCCTTGGCGTCGATCGACCGATTGCGGTGGCCGCGGGTTGCGCTGCAGCAGGCTGTCGAGCGGTTCGAAGGTCAGCGAGGTCAGGCTGAACGTCAGGAACGACGCCAGCGCCAGCAGCACGACGTAGTTGAGCAGCCGACGGGCCAGGAAACGCGTCACGTCGCGCCCGTCGGATTCCGCATGGGCACAGGGTAGGAGATCGGTGACGGGACGGCTGTGAAGTGGTGTTTTGGGCGCGGCGAGCGCCGTAGCCAACTCGCACCGTCACAGACCAGCATTCTCACAGCTCGAGGCGGCGTTCACTCTGAGGCACAGATTCAGTCTGACCAACACGCCGACTCGAGGTATCGAGATGAGTTCGATCAATCGCAGAAACGTGAAGGTGTTCGCCGCGATCATCGGCGGCAGCGCGGTCGTGACCATCGGCGCGCATGAGCGCGGCGATCACGGCAGGAGCACGCTCAAGCCAGGACATGGCGAAGAGCACGCACGATGACGGTCGGCGCGACCAGCACCGAGACGACGCCGCGCCACCGCGCCCGCCGTCGCTCAGGCGGTGCCGGCGATCAAGGGCCCGGCGCCGCTGCCGCGGAGCAGCGGCCTGCCGTAAGCCGGTTGGCCTGCGCAGTATCTGCATGTGCGTTTGGTCGCCGTCCGGTTCGGTTACTCGTCGAGCGGAGGGGTCGCGTTGACCCCTCCACTTGCGACTTGAGATCGAATTGGAGTGATCAGACGTGAATACCACCAAGGTGAAGCTGATGACTGCGACCGCGGGCGCCGGTGCGGTCCTCGCCATGGGTGCGCTGACGGTCGCCTTCAGCGAGACCAGTTCGGCCGAACCGACGCCGGCTCCGCCCAGGGCCGGTGTCCGACGACGCCGGTCGAGCGACGACGGGGAGACGGTGACCGCGACGACGGCGCCGTCGACGCCCACGACTTCCGATCGCCGAACCAACGATCACGGGCCCGGCGCCGTTGCCGCCCGTAGCGGCTTCGTAGGTCGAAGCCGCCGCTACGGGTGCTCCGGCGCAGGGGGAGATCCTGCGGGACCTCCCCTCGTCCGTGCGTAGCTCGATGGCCGGTCACGGACGCGGTCTCTCCGGTGCGCGTGGCCCGGATCGTCACGTCGTCGTTCGACGGCGAAGGGTGGTGCGGCGAGGACCCCGCCGGGGTGCCGGCGGGGATGACGTAGGTCTGGACTGTAGCCGTCGTCGCTGCGGGCGGTGACCGAGCGTCGGAGATCGCAGTCACCTGTCCGGTCTGGGAGATGATCGTGGTGAACCCGCCGGACCCGTCGGCCACCACGAACTCGCCGTGCAGCGAGGCGGAGTCCGGCGCCGGCCGCTCTCGAGGCCGTCGTCGTGCGGAGCGCCGCCGGCCGGTCGCCCTGCGCCGGTCCAGGGCCGCCGTGCATGCCCATCATGCGCGGACCGCTGTCGGTCGCGGCGTACACCGCCGCTCCGCCGACACCGGCGATGACGGCTGCGACGCCCACGGCGGCCGCGGTGCCACGCAGGCTCCAGGTGTTCATGGGGACAACTGTGCGGCGGCAACTCGTGTGTCGGCTGTGCGCCGCATCTGCGCGACGATGTGCGATCCGGGCTTCACAGCCCGCACATAGAATCGGCCACAGCGCCCGCCTATCGCGTGCGGCGAATAATGAGACACCGTGACCACCGCGAACGGATCAGTCCATGACAACGATCCCGGCCGCGTCGTGATGCGCCGGGCCGACGGCAAGCCGATCAACGTGCTCGTCGTCGACGACGAACCGGTGCTGGCCGAGCTGGTCTCGATGGCGTTGCGCTACGAGGGCTGGGACATCGCCACCGCCGGGGACGGCGCGACGGCGATCTCGCTGGCCCGCGACAACCCGCCCGACGTCGTCGTGCTCGACGTGATGCTGCCCGACATGAGCGGCCTCGACGTGCTGCACAGGCTGCGCGAGCAGATCCCAGGGTTGCCGCTGCTGCTGCTGACCGCGAAGGACTCGGTCGAGGACCGCATCGCCGGGCTGACCGCGGGCGGCGACGACTACGTGACCAAGCCGTTCAGCATCGAAGAGGTGGTGCTGCGGTTGCGTGCCCTGCTGCGCCGCACCGGCGTGGCCAACGAGGCGGGCGGCGCCCAGATCGTCGTCGGTGACCTGGTGCTCGACGAGGACAGCCACGAGGTCACCCGCGCGGGCGAACCCGATCACGCTGACCGCCACCGAGTTCGAACTGCTGCGGTTCATGATGCGCAATTCCAAGCGCGTGCTGAGCAAGGCGCAGATCCTGGACCGGGTGTGGAGTTACGACTTCGGCGGCCGGTCGAACATCGTCGAGCTGTACGTGTCGTACCTGCGCAAGAAGATCGACAGCGGCCGCGAGCCGATGATCCACACGCTGCGGGGCGCGGGGTATGTCCTCAAACCGGCCCGCTGAGCCGGCCTGCCGAACATTCGGCGGGCGGTCACGGACGCGTTCTGGTCGCCGCGCACCTGGTCGCTGCGGGTCCGGCTGCTGGTCACCCAGGTGGTGCTGCTGGCGACGGTGTGCGCCGGCATCGGCGTCGCGACCGAGTTCGCGCTGAAACGCTTCCTGTTGCACCAGCTCGACAATCAGCTGGTCGAGGCAGGCAGGCGTTCGACCGCCATCTTCGACATGCCGCCGCCGATGATGATCCTGAGGTCGCAGCTTCCCGGGTCGCCCGCATTCGATCCGGGGCCGCCACCGCAGCACGTTCCCGGACCGGGAGAGCCTCCGGGACCGCAGGCAGAGCTTCCGGGGCCGCCGCCAGGCTTCCCGGACTTCCCACCGGCACTTTCCCTACCGGGACCGGCTCGATCCGGAGGCCGGCCCCGGCCCAGGATTCCTCAACGCGCCGGGCCAGGCCGCCCGGACCGTCGGCGCCGTGGTCGCGCAAGGACGGTTCGGTCGACGCCGGAGTGATCACCGCCGACGGCGGCCGATCCGCGGTGAGCAGCCGCTGCCACGGCGCAGCTCGCCGCCGTGCCACCGAACCGCAGGCCGGAGACCGTCGACGCTCGACGGTCTCGGCCGCTACCGCGTCATCGGCCTGCACGCGCGCCACGGCGGGCAGACCATCGTGACCGGCCTGCCGACCGCCGTCGTCGACGACACCCTGCTGTGGGTGCTCGGCATGTTCTGCGTCGTCGCCGTCATCGCGCTGGTCGCCGCCACCACCGCGGGCATTCTCGATCATCCGTCGCCAACTCGCGCCGCTGTCAAGGGTTTCCGCCGCGGCCCGCGAGGTGGCCGACCTCGAGCTCGACACGGGCGAGGTGCGGTTGCCGAAGCCGATCGTGCGCGTCGACCCGGCAGGCGCCCACACCGAGGTCGGCCAGCTCGGCTCGGCGCTGAACCGGATGCTCGACCGCATCGCGGGCGCAATGTCGGCGCGGCACGCCAGCGAGACCAGGGTGCGTCAGTTCGTCGCCGACGCCAGCCACGAGCTGCGCACCCCGCTGGCCGCGATCCGCGGCTACACCGAGCTGGCACAGCGCAAGCGCGACGAACTGCCCGACGACGTCGCCCACGCGATGAGCCGCGTCGAGTCCGAGACCGAACGCATGACGCAACTGGTCGAGGACATGCTGCTGCTGGCACGGCTGGATGCCGGCCGTCCGCTGATCCGCGAACCGGTCGACCTGTCGCGGCTGGTCGTCGACACCGTCAGCGACGCACACGTCGCCGGGCCCGACCACGCAGTGGTCGCTCGACCTGCCCGACGAGCCGGTGGTGGTGGTCGGCGACGAGGCGCGGCTGCACCAGGTGCTGGCGAACCTGCTGGCCAACGCCAGGACGCACACCCCGGCCGGGACGACGGTGACGACGTCGCTGGCGCACGACGACGCCGGTGCGGTGGTGCTCGCGGTGGCCGACGACGGTCCCGGCATCCCCGCCGACGCTGCGGCCGGAGATCTTCGAACGGTTCGCACGGGGTGACTCGTCGCGGTCGCGGCGCGGTCGGCAGCACCGGTCTCGGGCTGGCCATCGTCGCGGCCGTGGTCAAGGCCCACGACGGCACGATCGACGTCGCGAGCGGGCCGGGCAGCACGGAGTTCGTGGTCCGGCTCCCCGACGGTTCACAGACGACCCACAGCGCGGGCAAATCGGACGCCTAGCCAGTCGCGTGAGAATCGACCGGTGACCGCCGTACTGCCGCGCGCCTCGACGCTTGCCGTCGGCGCCGACGGCGACCGTCGGACGCAGTCGCGCTTCGACGTCCGCGAGCGCGTGGCATTCGGCGTGCTGCTGGTCGTCACCGCCGTGCTCTACCTGTGGAACCTGTCGGCCAGCGGCTGGGCGAACGCGTTCTACTCCGCGGCGGCGCAGGCGGGCGGGCAGAACTGGACGGCGATGCTGTTCGGGTCCAGCGATGCGAGCAACGCGATCACCGTCGACAAGACCCCCGCCGCGCTGTGGGTGATGGACGTGTCGGTGCGGCTGTTCGGGCTCAACTCGTGGAGCGTGCTGGTGCCGCAGGCGCTGGAGGGCGTCGCCGCCGTCGCGCTGCTCTACGCCGCGGTGCGCCGCGCCGCCGGGACCGGGCGCGGCGCTGCTCGCGGGCGCGGTCTTCGCGCTGACACCCGTGGCCGCGTTGATGTTCCGGTTCAACAACCCCGACGCGCTGCTGGTGCTGATGCTCGTCGCGGGCGCGTACTGCGTGCAGCGCGCCTGCGAGCGCGACGCCAGCCGGTGGTGGCTGGTCGGCGCCGGCGCCGCGGTGGGCTTCGGGTTCCTGGCCAAGATGCTGCAGGCGTTCCTGGTGCTGCCCGGCTTCGGCGCCGCCTATCTGATCGCCGCCGCCGTGCCGCTGCGCGCCCGCGCTGCTGCGGCTGGCGGGCGCCGTGGCGGCGCTGGTCGTCTCGGGCGGCTGGTACCTGCTGCTCGTCGAGCTGTGGCCGGCGTCGTCGCGGCCGTACGTCGGCGGCTCACAGCAGAACAGCATCGTCGAACTGGCCTTGGGCTACAACGGTTTCGGCCGGCTCACCGGCAACGAGCCCGGTGGGCTGGGCAACATGAACTTCGACGTCGGCTGGGGCCGGCTGATCGGCAGCGGCATGGGCGCCTACATCGCCTGGCTGCTGCCCGCGGCGTTGGTGTGCCTGGTCGCGGGTCTGCTGCTGACCCGTCGCGCGCCGCGCACCGACCCGCAGCGCGGCGCACTGATCCTGTGGGGCGGCTGGCTGGTGGTCACCGCCGTCGGTGTTCAGCTACGCCAACGGCATCGTGCACCCGTACTACACCGTGGCACTCGCTCCCGCGATCGGGGCGGTGATCGGGATCGGTGCGATGCTGTTGTGGCGCAACCGCTCCGACGTCCGGGTGGCGACGGCGATGTCGGCCATCGTGGTCGTCACCGTCGTGCTTGCCGCCGTCCTGCTGACCCGTCACGGCGACTGGCTGGACTGGCTGCGCCTGAGCCTGGCCGTCGGGGGAGTCGGCGCCGCGGTCCTGCTCCTGGTCGTGGCGCGGCTGCCGCGACCGGTGGCCGTGACCGCGGCCGGACTCGCCATCGTGGCGTGCCTGGCCGCGCCGACCGCCTACACGCTGGCGACGGTGGCGACACCGCACACCGGCGCCATTCCGTCGGTCGGTCCGGCGCGCGGACCGGGCGGGTTCGGCGGCTTGGCGGCGGGTTGCTCGACTCCCCGGAGCCGCCGGCCGGAGCTGACGGCCCTGCTGGCCGCCGACGCCGACCACTACACCTGGACGGCGGCCGTCGTCGGATCCAACAACGCCGCCGGCTACCAGCTGGCCAGCGGCGCACCCGTGATGGCCGTCGGCGGTTTCAACGGCACCGATCCGTCGCCGACGCTGGAACAGTTCCAGGCCGACGTCGCCGCGGGGCGGATCCACTACTTCATCCGCGGCCGGATCGATGCTGGCCGCCTTCCCCGGCCACGGCAGCGGTAGTCGCGAGGCCGCCGCGATAGCGGACTGGGTCGAGTCGCACTACGCCCCGACGAACGTCGACGCGCACCGTCGTCTACGACCTCACGCCGCCGCCGAAGAACTCATAGCTCACCGCATAGCTTGTCCCAACGGCCGACACAACGGACCAGCCGACCATGGATCTCATGACAGACCTGCTTCTCGCCGACGCCCTTCGCCATCGATCAGTTGCGCCGCTTCGAATCCCGGCCCAACGCCGCGATCGCCGCCGAAGCGCTCGGCGTACCCGTGCTCGACGTGGTGATCCCGGTCTACAACGAGGAGGCGGCGCTGGCCGATTCGGTGCACCGGCTGCACCGTCATCTGCGGGACACCTTCCCGTATCCGGTGCGCATCACCATCGCCGACAACGCCAGCGTCGACGACACCCCGCGGATCGCCGCGGAACTCGCCGCCGAGCTCGTCGACGTCCGCGCGGTCCGGTCTGGAGCAGAAGGGTCGCGGCCGCGCGCTGCACCAGGTCTGGGCCGAGTCCGACGCCGCGGTGCTGGCCTACATGGACGTCGACCTGTCGACCGACCTCGCCGCGCTCGCACCGTTGGTCGCACCGCTGATCTCCGGGCACTCCGACCTCGCGATCGGCACCCGGCTGAGCCGCGGTTCGCGCGTCGTCCGCGGCGCCAAGCGCGAGATCATCTCGCGCTGCTACAACTTGATTCTGAAGTCGACGCTGTCGGCCCGGTTCTCCGACGCGCAGTGCGGCTTCAAGGCCATCCGCGCCGACGTCGCCCGTGCGCTGCTGCCGCACGTGGCCGACACCGGCTGGTTCTTCGACACCGAACTGCTGGTGCTCGCCGAGCGCAGCGGCCTGCGCATCCACGAGGTGCCCGTCGACTGGGTCGACGATCCCGACAGCCGGGTCGACATCGTCGCCACCGCGACCGCCGACCTCAAGGGCGTCGGCCGCCTGCTGCGCGGCTTCGCCAACGGTTCGATTCCGGTGAACGCGATTGCCGCCCAACTGGGTTCGTCGCGACAGTCGGCGGCGCCCGGCTCGCTGTTCCGCCAGGTCGTGCGGTTCGGCGCGGTCGGCGTCGCGTCGACGGCCGCGTACCTGCTGCTGTTCGTGCTGCTGCACGGCTGGATCGGCGCGCAGGCCGCGAACCTGGTGGCGTTGCTCGTCACCGCGATCGGCAATACGGCCGCCAATCGGCGGTTCACCTTCGGGGTGACCGGGGGCGGCGGTGCCGCGCGTCATCACGTCGAGGGCGCTCATCGTCTTCGGCGTCGCACTGGCCATCACCAGCGGGTCGCTGGCCGTCCTGCACGGCATGGTCGCGCAGCCGCACCGGCTGCTGGAGATCACCGTGCTGGTACTGGCCAACCTGGTTGCCACCGCCGTGCGCTTCGTGCTGTTGCGCGGCTGGGTCTTTCACCCGCGACGCGCACGCTGACCCTCTGTCTCAACCCCGCGCAACGGCAAGGAAGAATGATGACCACCATGACCGCAGACGTCCGGCAGGACACCGCCGCCGATCTCGGCGGCCCCGCCGGACCCCCGCTGGGCCAGACCCGGTCTGCTCGGCCTGCTCGCCGCCACCGCGGTGCTGTACCTGTGGGGCCTCGGCTCGTCGGGCTGGGCCAACAGCTACTACGCCGCCGCGGCGCAGGCGGGTACGCAGGACTGGAAGGCCTGGCTGTTCGGGTCGCTGGACGCGGGGAATGCGATCACGGTGGACAAGCCGCCCGCCGCGATGTGGGTGATGGCGTTGTCCGGCAGGTTGTTCGGGTTCAACGCGTTCACCATGCTGCTGCCCCAGGCGTTGATGGGAGTGGCCGCGGTGGCCGTGCTGTACTTCACCGTGAAGCGGTGCAGCGGCCCGGGCGCCGGCCTCGTCGCCGGCGCGGTGCTGGCCCTGACGCCCGTCGCGACGCTGATGTTCCGGTACAACAACCCCGACGCCCTGCTGGTCCTGCTGCTGGTGGTCGCGGCGTACTGCACGGTGCGCGCCATCGAAACCGGTGGCGTGCGCTGGATGGCGCTGACGGGGTGCGTCGTCGGCTTCGCCTTCCTCACCAAGATGCTGCAGGCGTTCCTCATCGTGCCGGGCCTGGCCCTCGCCTTTCTGGTCGCCGCACCGATCGGCATGTGGAAGCGGATCGGCGCGCTGGCTGGTCGGCGGTGCCACCATGATCGTGTCGGCAGGCTGGTACGTCGCGCTGGTCAGCCTGTGGCCCGCCGATCGCGGCCGTACATCGCTGGCTCCACCGACAACAGCCTGCTGCAGTTGGCGTTGGGCTACAACGGAATCGAACGGATCGTCGGCCGCGATGGAGGTGGCGGCCACGGGCCGGGTGGCGGCCCCGGCGGCCCCGGCGGCGGGAATCTGTTCTTCGGCGGCGAGCCCGGCATCGGCCGCATGTTCGGCCCGTCGTTCGGCACCGAGGCGTCCTGGCTGCTGCCCGCGGCGATCATCGGCCTGGTCGCCGGGCTGTGGCTGACCTGGCGTACCGCGCGCACCGGCAAGGTACGGGCCAGCCTGCTGCTGTGGGGTGGATGGCTGTTGGTCACCGGCGCGGTCTTCAGCTTCATGGACGGCACCGTGCACCCGTACTACACGGTCGAGCTTGCACCGGCGATTGCCGCACTGGTCGGAATCTCGGTGGCAGAACTCCTGCGCCGCAAGGAGTCTCTGGTGCCGCGGCTGGTGCTGTCGGCGATGCTCGCGGTGACCGGGGTCTGGGCGTTCGTGCTGCTGAACCGGACTCCGGACTGGTTGCCCGCGCTGCGCTGGGTCGTGCTCGTCGGATCGATCGTCGTCGCAGTCGCCATCGGCCTACGTGCACACCGGCTGGGCCGCGCCACCGTGGTGGTCGCGGTGGCCGCCGCGGTCTTCGGACTCGGTGCGACCGTCGGCCTATTCGATCGACAACATCTCGCACGCGCGCAACGGCCCGATGGCGACCTCCGGTCCCGCGAAGGCGGGCTTCGGCGGTGGACCGGGCGGCGGTCACGGCGGTCCTGGCGGACCGTTCGGCCGTGGCGCCGACAACGCCGCGCTCCAAGCGCTGGTGAAGGACGCCGACAATCGTTGGGCGGCAGCGTCGGTCGGCTCGTTCACGGTCAGCGATCTGGAGCTCAAGACGGGAGCGTCGCTGATGGACGATCGGTGGTTTCACCGGTGGGGATCCGTCGCCGACCCTCGCGCAGTTCCAGCAGTACGTCGCCGACGGCCAGGTGCGGTACTTCATCGCCGATGACCGCGGCGGCCATGGCGGACCGGGTGGGCATCGCACCGGCACCGCCAACGACATCACCACCTGGGTCGAGCAGCACTTCGCCAAGAAGGACGTCGGCGGTACCACCGTGTACGACCTGCAACCGCAGGTATGACGAAGAGGTGACGCTGGTTGGAATCTGCCCGATTCTCTCCGTCGGAGAAGGGGTAGCTTTCAACTAGCGTCATCCGTCGTATGCCCGCGAGCGCCAGGAGGTCCCAATGTCCGTGACCGACGAGTACCTCAAGAACAACGAGGCGTACGCCGCTGGGTTCAGCGGCCCCCTGCCGTTGCCGCCGAGCAAGCACGTCGCGGTGGTCGCCTGCATGGATGCGCGACTGGACGTGTACCGGATCCTCGGTCTGGCGGAGGGGGAGGCGCACGTCATCCGCAACGCGGGCGGCGTCGTCACCGACGATGAGATCCGCTCGTTGGCGATCAGCCAGCGACTGCTCGGCACCAAGGAGATCATCCTCATCCACCACACCGACTGCGGGATGATGACGTTCACCGACGACGGCTTCAAGCAGCAGATCCAGGACGAGACCGGCCTGAAGCCCGAGTGGGCCGCCGAGGCCTTCCAAGATCTCGACGAGGACGTGCGTCAGTCGTTGCGCCGCATCGAGGCCAGCCCGTTCGTCACCAAGCACGAGTCGTTGCGCGGCTTCGTCTTCGACGTCGCGACGGGCAAGCTCAACGAGGTCACCCTCTAGCGCCTTCGCACGCCGATTAGCTCTTGATCGATCTCTCGATATGTGCCCTGATCGCTTGCCCGTCGTCGGCGAGCCAGCCGTGCGATTCAGCGAACGACAGCATCGAGTGGAAGCCTTCCAACCAGACCGTCGTAGGTTCCACCTGCGCCTGGACCCACGTTGCAGAGATCGCGGCTCCGCCGGCCGCGAGATAGCCGGCGCCGGAATCGTAAAGCACGGCCGCTATCTGGGCGTCGTCGTATGCCGCAGGGGACGAAACGACGAAGTGTGCGAAATCGTCGCAGTCGACTAGCCTCGCACCTTCAGTGGTGAGTTCGATTTTCATCCTCGCTCCCGAATGCCTTAGCCCGTCGCAGAGAATAGCCCTGCGGCATGTTCGTAGGCATGTGTCGTCATCGGCATGGCGACGCCGAGCTCGTCACCGAGGCGGTACGCCAGCGCGAGGTCTTTCTTGGCCATCTGCGCCATACCCGCGGCACCGGTGGTGGACTCGCGAGCTACCTCCTGCATGTCGCGCCAGTGCTCGACCTGCCAACTGTTTCCGGAGCTGGCACCGAGCACGCCGAGCATCGCTTCTTCGCGGAGACCGGCCGCGCGCGCCAGCGCGAGGCCTTCTCCGACTGCGACGCGATTGACGATCCCCATCAGATTGTTGACCAGCTTGGCGATCTGGCCGGTGCCGACCGGGCCGACGTGAAAGCGCTCGCGGCTTACAGCCTCCAGGACTGGGGCCGCCGCAGCGACAGCATCGTCCTTACCTCCGATCATGAGGGTCAGGGTGCCGCGGTCGGCGGCCGACGCCCCGCCGCTGATCGGAGCGTCAATCAAGTGCACACCCCGCTCTGCGAGCACTTCCGCGAGCTGTTGGCAGGTCTGCGGGCTCACGGTGCTGTGGACAATCACGACGGCACCAGGGGGTAGCACGCTCGCGGCGCCGTCCTCCCCGAGGAGTACGTGACGAACCTGCTCATCGTCTAAGACGGTGACCGTGAGCAGCAACGCGTCGTGCGCCGCCTGCGCCGGCGACTCGGCTGACTTTGCGCCGAGTTGCTGAAGACGGTTGCGCGCTTCGGGCCGAATATCGAACACGGTGACCTCGAATCCTGCGCGCACGATGTTTTCGGCGATCCCGCTACCCATGTTGCCGAGGCCCAGGCACCCGACACGGATCTTCTGCATACATGCCTCACTTTCCATCGTCGTTGCTGCCTTGCGGCGACTCGTTTGGCGCCCACTCGGAAATATCGACGTCGCCAGGTACCGGGACAAAGATCTGCAGACGAGGTGATTCGAGGACCCGCGCGCGGTGCCCCTGTCCGGTCAGATCATCGGCGAAGAGCACGTCACCTGCCCCAAACTGACGCGTCGAGCCGTCACCGCATTCGTATTCGACCCGGCCGCGGATCAGAAACACCAACTGCCGTCGGGGAGCGGGATGAAAGTCGGCCGTCTGCGGGCCGCCCGTCGTGTCGCGAATGAAAACCCCGTCGGCGGGCACCACGGCTGATGTGTTGCCGAGGGCTGATGGGGTCGTCGCGACCGTGCGGTCGGCAAAGTGGGATTGTCCGTCGTCGCCGCTGTAGAGATGGACGAGCTTCATGCGGTGTCAACTTCGGGACTCGGTTTGGCGTAATGCTCGGGGAAAAGCATGAATTCCAATGCGAGTCCATGCTCGAATACTGGTGTCATCGCGGTCTTCAACCACTGGTTGAGCAGCCGCTTGGTCGCCTGCACGGCCTCGGGCCGCAGGCTGGCGAGTCGCTCGGCGATCTCGGTTGCCCGCCGAAGCGACTCACCGGTGTCGACCACCTCAGTGATCAGCCCGATTCGCTCGGCTTCCTCTGCGCTGAGCTTCTCGCCGGTCAGGATATATTTCTTCGCCTTCATCAGGCCGGCCGAAAGCGGCCATAGCAGCGGCTGGGTCGCCGAGACGACACCCAGGGGCACGTGATGATCGTCGAAAACCACGTGCCGTTCGGCGACCACGACGTCGGTGCACAGCGGAATGGTGGGAACGTCGGGAGAGCCGTCCAGCGCGGTGACCACCGGCTTGGGGAAGTCCAGCATCATGGGGACGGGCTCTCGAGCCGCCCGGGAGTAATACTCGAACGGCACGAAGTCCTCGAACACCTTGGGCCGATCGATAAGCGCGTTTCCCCAGCCGTGGATCACCAGCACTCGAGCCTGGTCGTCGGCGGCGACGCTGTCGAACAGTCTCGGCCAGTCGTCACGCTCGTCTCGGTTGTAATTGGGGTGGCTCATCTCTGCGAAGACGACCCCCCCGCGATGACGAACCCGTAGGAATTGGTATTTCTTTGCCGTCATGGCTCCTCCTCCGACAACGGGACCGCCGACCAGACCTTCGTAGGCGCGGTCGGACAAGTTGGTCAGGGACATACCCTAGACGACCAAGTATTCGTTTGGCTAGAGTCGAAGATCGCTGTGCATCACGCTGTTTCCGCGCGGGCGGTTGTTTGACACCGGCGGCATCAGAGGTTAAGAATAACAACTACTTGTTTGGTATTGAGGAGCCACCGTGAAAGTCTCTCTGTTCTACGAGCTCAGCTTGCCCCGACCATGGGAACCTGATTCCGAGTTCAAGCTCTACGAGAATTCGCTTCGTGAACTCGAACTCGCCGACGGCCTAGGTTTTCATGCGGTATGGCTGACAGAGCATCATTTCCAAGAGGAGAAGTGCCATCTGTCGTGCCCAGAGGTGCTGCTTGGCGCGCTGACGCAGCGCACGTCGAGGATGCGGCTTGGTCACGGGATCGCGCAGATACCACCGGGTATCAATCAACCGATGCGGGTGGCTGAGCGTGTCGCGACGCTGGACGTTTTGTCCGGGGGCCGAATCGATTTCGGGTACGGCGAGTCGTCGTCCGAAGCTGAGCTTGGCGGCTTTCACGTTGATCCCGGCAAGAAGCGCGCAATGGTCGACGAAGCGCGCGACGTGGCGATATCGGCACTGGCCGACTCGCCCTTTCCCGGTTACGACGGTGAGTTCGTCATCGCCCCGCCTCGCAACGTCGTCCCCAAACCCTTGCAAACGCCCCACCCGCCGCTGTGGCTGGCCTGCAGCCGCCGCGAGACCATAACCCGGGCGGCCGAGTCGGGCGTCGGTGCGCTGGCATTTCAGTTCGTCGATCCCGAGAACGCCTCCGTGGTGGTCGAGGACTACTACTCCACGCTGGCCACCAAGGGGGTACCTGTCGGGCGGGCCGTCAACGCGAACATCAGTTTCGTGTCGTTCGCGGTGTGCGCCCGCACCAGTGATGAAGCCGTCACGCGAGCGCAGGAAAACGTCGGCTTCTTCACATACGGCGCCAAGCACTATGGCGTGAACGGCGTGCACAAGCCCGGAGTCACCTCGTTGTGGGATGGGTTCGTCGGTGCCGGCCGGCCGGGCAAGCTCGGCGCCAGCGCGTCGGTGGGGACTCCGGATCAAGTTCGTGAGGTGTTCATGCGCTTCGAGAAGGCCGGAGTGGACCAACTGTCGCTGATCGTGCATCACGGAAAGCTGCCGCACGACGCGGTTATGGAGACCATCGAATTGATCGGGTCCAAGGTCCTTCCGGACTTTGTGGAACGCGACGAGCAGGCCAGCGCAGAAAAGCAGGCGCGTCTAGCTGATGTGATCCAAACAGTCCAGTCACGAGCACCTCGGCCCCGTGTGGTCGATCCCGAATACACCTTCAGCGCCCCGGCCAAGGCCTGGGGCGGCGAGCAGGCATCGACTGAGATTCTCGAGGCCCTGCGGGGCCTTGAAGGCAACTGAGACAGAACATTTCTTCACTCAGGTCACGTCGTGGCCAATAAAGGCAAGGGAGCAACACAATGTCTGTGTCCGAAGTGATCGACTCCGTTGAGATCATCGACGTCGATACGCATGTGACCGAACCGCCCGATCTGTGGACGTCGCGGATGTCGTCGGCCAAGTGGGGAGACAAGATTCCGTACGTCCGTTGGGACGACCGCTGGAACGAAGAGCGTTGGCACGTCGGCGATATGTCCTTCATCGGTGTAGGGACCGGGGCTATGGCGGGCTGGAAGGATTTCGTTCCCTCCCAGCCGCCGCGGATGGATGACACCGACCCCGGCTCGTGGGATTCACACGCGCGGCTGAAGCGAATGGATGAGTACGGGATCCACGGCCAGCTGATCTACCCCAACATCCTTGGCTTTCACTGGCATGCCTTCCTGGCGCTGAAGGACCCCGCGTTCATGCTCGAATGCGTACGGGCATACAACGACTTTCTGGTGGACTTCTGTAGCGCGGACGCCAAGCGCCTGTACCCCTTGATGGTGTTGCCGTTCTGGGACGTCGATGCGTGCCTGGCCGAGATGGATCGGTGCGCCGCTCGCGGCCACCGCGGCATCGTCTTCGCGCAGAACTTCGAGAAGGTCGGCGAGCCCTCACTGTCGAGTGGCCATTGGGACCGCATCTTCGACAAGGCCCAGGGGATGCAGCTGCCCGTCAACTTCCACGTGGGGTTCGGCGCCTGGGGGTCGCTCGAGGATTTCGAGCACACGCTGAGCAACCAGTCCAGCTTCGACCGTCGCACCCACGCCCGCGATTTCGCGCTGTTCATGATCGGCAATGCCCGCGGCATCGCCGAGGTGATCATGAACGGGGTGTGTGAGAAGTTCCCGCGGTTGGACTTCGTCTCCGTCGAAAGCGGATTCGGATTCCTGCCGTACTTCCTGCAAGCCCTCGACTGGCAGTGGTACAACGACGGCATCGCCAAGGACAACCCGGGCGTCCCGATACCCAGCGAGGTGTTCAAGCGTCAGGTGTATGGCACGTTCTGGTTCGAACAGATCGTGCCCGAGCACGTCGCGCCCTGGGTCGACAACCTCATGTTCGAGACCGACTACCCACATCCGACCAGTCTGTCGCCCGGACCGGCGTCGAACGCAGAGGTTCCGTCGGTGGCGGTCAAGCAGAGCCTGGTCGGCCTGCCGGACGACTCCGTCCGCAAGATCGTCCACGGGAACGCGGCGCGCGTGTACCACCTCGACGAGACCCGATAGTGAGCGGGCGCGCCAGCAGCGAACTCGTTGACGATGTCACCGAGGGCCCAATCCTGATCAGTCGCGACGGCAATGTCCACGTGATCACGTTCAACCGACCCGAGCGGATGAACGCCTTGGACTTGCCGACCCACGATCTGCTCGTGGAGACACTGCAGCGCGTGGACCGGGACCCCATTTCACGGGCCATCCTGGTGACGGGTAATGGTCGGGCCTTCTGCGCCGGCGGTGATCTCAAGGCGGCCCAACAGCGTGGCGGTGCCTATCTCGGCGACCTCGTCGGACGTCCGTGGGTGCATTCACATGGACGGGAAATCATCCATGCGGTCCTGAGTATGGACAAGCCGACGGTCGCCATGGTCAACGGAGCCGCCACCGGCCTGGGAGCCAATCTGGCGCTGCTTCTCGACGCCGCCATCGTCGACGAGGACGCACAGCTGGGTGACACCCACGTCCGGGCCGGGCTGGTCGCAGGCGATGGGGGAGCGGTGATCTGGCCGCTGCTCGTCGGGCCCAATCGGGCCAAGGAATTCCTCATGACCAGCCGGATGCTCACCGGGCGCGACGCCGAACGGCTTGGTCTGGTCAATGCAGCGGTGCCCAAGGAACAGCTGCACAAGCGCGCATTCGCACTTGCCCACGAATTCGCCGACCAGGCGCCGTATGCGGCTATGGCCACTAAAGCCATCGTCAATCAGTATCTGTGGATGATGGTGAACCTCACCCTCGACATCGGGCTGGCCTGGGAGCACCTCTCCCAACAGATGCCCGACTGCACCGAAGCGGTCCGGGCGTGGAATGACCGCAGGCCGGCGGTCTTCACGGGCCATATGTCGGCGAGGTGAATGCCGTGGTGTCCGACGAGGTCGGCAATCTCGGCGAGCCCGCCCCGCCGTGGTATCAGGCGCTGGTGTCGCCCCGGCGGGTCGCCGTGGTGGGAGCATCGGCCGACCCGGCCAAGGGCGGGTTACTGCGCAACCTGCTGCGCCTCGGATTCCACGGCGACACGGTGGCGATCAACCCGAAGGGCGGCACCATCGACGGCCTGGTAGCGGTCGCCGACATCCGCGATGTCGACGAGCCGATCGACTTAGCCCTGATCACCGTCCCCGCGCGCCACGTCCCCGAAGCCATCCGGGGCTGCGCCGAAGTAGGCGTGCGGGTCGCATACATCGTGTCGTCAGGATTCGCAGAGCTTGGTGAGCCGGGAGCCGAACTGCAGGCGCAAGCCGCTCGCGAGGCCGCCCGAGGCGGAGTTCGGCTGCTCGGCCCCAACTCCAACGGCATCATCAGCGCACGCTCCGGGCTCGCCGGCACCATCATGACTCCCGTCGGAGATCTCCGTGCACCCCTGACATCCAGCGGTGTCGCCGTCATCACTCAAAGCGGAGCCATCGGCGCATTCATCTTCACCGGCTGTCTGGCGGCCGGCCTGCCCGTCGGCATTTACGCCTCCACCGGCAACGAAGCCGACGTCGGCTTCGAAGAGCTCCTCGGTGCGCTGGTGGACGACCCGTCGGTGCAGGTGATCCTCGCCTACGTCGAGGGCCTGCGCGATGGCGCCGGATTCATCACAGCTGCACGGCGGGCTCAGGAGCTCGGTAAACCGATCGTGCTCCTCAAGGTCGGTGTCACCGACGCGGGTGCCGAGGCTTCGGCGTCGCACACGGCATCCATGGCAGGCCGCGACGTCGTCTACGAGGGCGTCCTGCGACAGCTGGGTGTGCGCAGAGCCAACACGTTGCGCGAGCTGATCGACGCCGGACGACTGCTGGCAGCCAGCCCGGCTGGGGTTGGCACGAGGATTGGCGTCGTGACGATCTCGGGGGGGTTGGCCGTGATGGCAACAGACGAGATCGTTCGCAGGTCGCTGCTGCTGCCAGCCTGGAACGCGGAGACCACCGGGCGGTTCAGCGAGGCTCTGCCGGACTACGTCACCGTGCAGAACCCGCTGGACACCTCCGGCGTGATGGCAGACGATATGGGCCTGCTGCGGAGCGTGTTGGAAACAGCGTCGGAAGATGATCAGACTGACGTCGTCCTGCTGTGTCTTGGAGGTAGTCGTGAGCGCGAGCAGAAGGTGTTGGCTGCGCTGACTGACATCGTATCTACCCTGGCCAAACCCGTCTTGCTGGCCTGGGTGGGCGCGTCGACGGAATTCACCGCGGCGATGCACCGAAGCAGCATCGCCAGCTTCGACAGCATCGAAGCAGCGCTGGGCGCCGTCAGTGTGGCCCGGCGAGCCCCGGGCCGTGCAGCCGAACGGCGATGGACACCATGCGAGGGAGCGAGCAACGGCCAAGCACCCGACGTCGCCATCGCACTGATTACCCAGGCTCAGGCCGACGGTCGCACCACGCTAGATGAGGTGGACTCAAAGGCAATCCTGCGTGCCTTCGACGTGCCGACCGTGGCCGAACGAGTACTGCACACCGACGAATCGCACCTTGCGGCCGACTTCAGTTACCCGCTCGTGGCCAAACTCCGCAGCCCCGAGCTCCTGCACAAATCAGACGTCGGTGGCGTCCGCCTCGGGCTGAGCGATCCGGCCGCGGCCCGCAGCGCGATCGAAGAGCTTCGTGCGCTGGCCCAACAGCTCGGACTGGCACAATCCGACGTCGTCGTGCAAGAGCAGGTCAGTATCGGCGCCGAGCTGATCCTGGGGGCCAGCGATGACGCCACCTTCGGCCCGGTGGTCACGATCGGCATCGGTGGCGTCGGTGCCGAAGTCGAACCCGACATCCAGATACGGTTGCCGAGCATGACCCGATCCGATGTCCTCGACGCCGTCGACCATCTGCGTAGTCAAAAGTTGCTCAACGGATTTCGCGGAGCGGCGCCGGTATCGCGGTCCGATCTCGCCGATACCGTCCTGCACTTCGCCGATATGGTGCGCGCACTGTCACCATGGGTGTCCGAGATCGACGTGAACCCGCTGATCGCCGACCGGCAGGGCCGCCTGGTCGCCGCGGACGGTCTCATGGTGTTGCGCCGCGACAGTAAGGCGATTTGACGTGTACTTCCGTGACCATGCGATCAAAGACCCCGAGCGGGTCGCGATCATCCACGCCGCGACGGAAGGCTCCATCACCTACGGACAACTCGAGGCACGGTCCAACCAGGTCGCGCACCTGTTCCGGACTCTCGGCCTGCACGCCGGCGATCACATCGCCCTCGTGATGGACAACAATCCACACCTCCCCGAGGTCATAGCCGGCGCGGCTCGTTCCGGCCTGTACTACACGCCGGTCAACTCGCACCTGACCGCGCCCGAAATCGGCTACGTCGTAGCAGACAGCGCGGCACGCGTGGTGCTAACCAGCAAGGCGCTTCTGGATGTCATGACCGACGTGGTTCCCCTGTGCCCCAGCGTCGGGCACTGGTATGTGGTGGATGTCGAGGATCCCCCCTCGCCGTTCATCGGATACGCCAAGGCGCGCAACGATGCTTCACCGCAGCCCATTTCACCCGAACGACTGGGATCGGCGATGATGTACTCCTCGGGCACGACGGGACGCCCGAAGGGCATTCTTCGGCCGCTTGCGGAGGTGGCGCCCGAAGACAGCGACGACGCGGTGCGAATGGGCCGGGGCCTGATGAAGTTTCGCCACGGCATGATCACGCTCATCCCTGCGCCGCTGTACCACGCTGCTCCGCACGCAGCCCTCGCGGCCTGCCTGCAACTGGGTGGCACCGCTGTCGTGATGGATCGCTTCGATGCGCGGCAGGTACTGGCCCTCATCGAACGCCACCGCGTCACCCACGTCCAAATGGTGCCGACCATGTTCTCCCGATTGTTGGCCCTGCCCGACGCCGAACGCAGCGCACACGACGTGAGTTCCCTTGAGGCCGTGGTGCATTCGGCAGCGCCGTGTCCGATTCCGGTAAAGCAGAAGATGATCGACTGGCTGGGCCCGATCATCTACGAGTACTACGGAGCGACCGAGTCCTACGGCTTCACCCGGTGCACCTCACAGGAGTGGCTGGCGCATCAGGGTACCGTCGGCCGCGCTGTCCTGGGCGAGATCCGCATCCTCGACGACGCCGGCATAGATTGCCCCACAGGCGAAGTCGGAACGGTGTGGTTTGTGGGCGGCTCCCGCTTCAGCTACTTCGGCCAAGCCGCCGCTGGCAAGCCAGCACGCGACGGTGGCCCGGCGGACGGGCGCACCGTCGGCGACGTCGGCTACCTCGATGCTGACGGCTACCTGTATCTGACCGACCGCAAAGATTTCATGATCGTCTCCGGCGGGGTCAACATCTACCCCCAAGAGGTCGAAGACGCCCTGATGGGCTTCGATGAAATCGATGACGCGGCGGTTATCGGGGTCCCGCACGACGACTTCGGCGAGCAGGTCAAAGCCGTCGTCGTTCTCAAGAACGGGGTTGTCGAAACTGCGGACTTCCAGCAACGGGTGATCGCCCATTGCCGCAACAACCTCGCCTCGTTCAAATGCCCGCGCACGGTAGACGTCGTCGATTCGCTGCCTCGTCTGGAGACGGGCAAGCTCGCCAAACACGTGATCCGCGATCGTTACCGCGCGCCCGCGCACGCCACCGCAGCCGATTCGGCCACGACAGGAAGTGAACCGCAACCATGACAGCCATTCACGAGGACCTCGCCGCCGCGGTTTCGTCGCTTGATTTCGAAAGCGACCCGTTCCCGGTGTATCAACGCATTCTCGACGCGCCGCCGTGGCGCGCCCCCTCGGGCGCCTACGTGATCTCGAAGTACACCACCCTGCGTGAGGTGCTGGGGGACTACGAGACGTTCGGTCAGCACCTGGCGCCATGGCCGAACTTTCACCGGCTCAACCCGCCAGAGCACTCCCGCATGCGCAAGCTGGTGAGCAAGGCCTTCACACCGAAGTCGATCGCGGGCCTGCAGTCAGATATCGATGCGACCTCGGCCGAACTGCTCAGCCAGGTCGGGAGCTCGTTCGACGTGATCGGCGACTACGCGATACATCTGCCGGCCCGCATCGTCGCCAAGATGATCGGCGTGCCGCCGAGCGACGCTGAGCTCTGGCGCGGCTGGTTGCACCGCATGGGACGCTTCGGCTTCCAGAATCCTTTCACGGCACGAGACGACGAGCAGCAGCGCGAGATCATCGCCGACGCCCAGGCCGCCAACGCCGAACAGGCCGAGTATTTCAGCGAGATCATCGAAGCCCGGCGGCGAGTGCGCGGTGACGACATCGTGAGCCGGCTCATCGACGCCCGCGAGGCCGACGACCGGCTCACCGACGAAGAGGTCCGCTACATCCTCGTCCTGTTGCTGCAGGGCGGGCTGCACACCACCGTGCACATGATCGGCAACACGATCCGAACGTTGTTGGAGCACCCCGACCTTCAGGCGCAGCTCCGTGCCGATGCGACATTGATGCCCAAGGCCATCGATGAGGCGCTGCGTCTGAGAGGAATCCTGCAGACCGAGGTGCGGGTCACCCGCAAGGCGGCCGTGGTCGAAGGAGTCAGCATCGCCGAAGGAGAGAACGTGATCACGCTCAACGCGGCGGCGAACCGGGACCCGCGTGTATTCCCCGACCCCGACCGCTATGACATCCACCGCCCCAACGCCCACACCCACCTGGCATTCGGCTACGGGGTGCACCATTGCATCGGCTCACCGCTCGCTCGCGCGGAGATCACCGTCGCCATTCGAGACCTCTTCGGCCTACCCGGGCTTCGACTCGCGGGTGAAGTGCAGCGTGACCCGTACTTTCGCTTGCGTGGCCTGTCATCAGTGCCAGTGGTCTGGGGAGACGACCCGCGCTAGAGCTGCCGCTGCCCAACGCCGTGGCGATGTCGCCGTCGGTAATCAGACCAGGAGGAATCATGACCCAATCGACCGAGCACGTCGACCGTGCGCAAACGCTCGAGCCGTTCGACCCGGGTTGGCCCGAACTGATCGGCGACCCGTACCCCATCTACGCGCGGTACCGCGCCGCCGACCCGGTGCATTGGGGCCGCGCCGCCAACACTCAATTGACGGGCGCGTGGTACACGTTCGGCTACCAGGATTGCTCCGATGCCCTCGCCGACCCCAGACTCAAGAGCGATCCGGCGTCGGTCGGCATGGCCGATGTGTGGCCACCGGCGTTCGAGCCGATCGCCCACGTGTTCCTGGAGTGGCTGGGGGCGCTGGACCCGCCCAAGCACAGCCGCATCCGGGGAGTCCTGGCTAAGACCTTCACACCGCGGCGCATGCGCGAAATGGCTCCGCGTGTCGAGGCGATCGCTCAGGACATGGTGGACACGGCATTGGCCAGCGGCGAAGCCTTCGATCTGGTCAGCGAGTACGCGTACCCGCTGCCCATGGCCGTCATCGGCGACATGTTGGGTGTTCCCGCCACTGACCGAGACCAATTCCGGGAGTTGTCAACACAATTCGCAAGGGCGATCGACAAGCCGGGCGACGTTGAGATCGCCAGCGCCGGCAGCGCCGCGGCGGTCTACATGCTCGACTACTTCAAGCAGTTGCTCGATATCCGACGCAAGTCGCCGACAGACGACCTGATTACCGCCATGATGGTCGCCTCAACCGACGACGGTCAGGTCATGACCGAATCCGAGGTTCTGGCTACGGTGATCGAACTGATCGTCGCCGGACATGAGACCACGGTCAACACCGTGGCGACCGGAACCTACGGCATGCTCGATCAAGGACTGTGGCCGGCGCTGGCCGCCGATCCAGCCCCCATCGCGGGCGTAGCGCTGGAGGAACTGTTGCGGTGGGTTTCGCCCGTCCAACGCCAACGTCAGCGCTGGGTCACCGAGTCGATGGAGATGGACGGCAAACGACTCTCACGCGGCGAGTCGGTCGTCGTGGTCCTCGGCGCGGCCAACCACGACCCCGAGCGTTTCCCCGACCCCGAGCGAATCGACTTCGACCGACCACCGGTCCGCCATCTGACCTTCGGCCACGGCCCACACATGTGCCTGGGTGCTGCACTGGCTCGCATGGAGGTTGGTATCGGGCTGCGCACCCTGTTGACCAAGGCACCCGACCTGAGCCTGGCGGCACCGATGCAGTGGCGGGAGAACTCTTTCCTGCCCGGCCCGACTCAGCTGCTCGTCCGCCGCGATCCGAGCTGATCGTGGCCGGAAGGGGTGCAACCGCACTGGTGGTCGAGGACTTCGCCGCCGAGGCGAGTGGGGTTGCCCCGGCGTTGGCGGAGTTCGCCTCGGGTCGGCCGGTGGTGCTGCTCACGACCGGCTTGAGCGTGACGCCACCGCAACTGGTTGTCGCCGCGGAGAGGATCGAGCTCTCGGACATGGCATTTCTGGTTCGCCATACCAGCGGCTTCATCTGCGTGTACTTGCCGAGCACACGTTGTGACGAGCTAGTGTTGCCCATCTTCGCCAATGACGAATGCCTTGTGGGCGAGCCACTTCCGGGGGTATGTGTGGACGCCATCGAAGGTGTGGGCACCGGAATCTCGGCTGCAGACCGATGCTGCACCGCTCGGCGGCTTGCCGACGCCAGCTCCACCGCGCAGGATTTCCGCCGCCCGGGACATGTGGTTCCGATGCGGGTGCCCGACGCGTGCCGGGCCCGGCCGGATTCGGTAGCCGCAGCCGCCCTGGGCCTGTGCCGGCTCACCGGCGTCTCCGAAGCCACCGTCATGGGCGATCTCGTCACCGACGATGCGGAGGTCATGACCTCCGCGGAGGCCGCCAGGTTCGGGGTGCGCCACGCCCTGACATGCGTGCACGTCAGCCAAGTGATGCAGCTGGTCATCCCACTTCGCGCCCGCGGCTTTCTCTGAGCACCCTCAGGCGCGAAACTCGTTCAGAGGTAGGTGGTTTGAGCGCCCGTGAACACATCGCCGACACTCGATCTGGCGGCGACGCGCCGTCTCGTTGATGGCCTCCGCTGAGGCGCTTGGCAATAGTGTCGGAGTTCCCCCGGCGGTAGTTTCGGATCCTGCCATGTTCCACGAGCAGTGCGATCGCGTCGCTCGTGATGCACTCGCTGACGAGGAATTCGCGATTGCCCATCGACACGGTTTCGCAATGGATTTCGATGACGCAGCGGCCTACGCGCTCACACCGGATGAGCTGAAGTAAGCCGCGCGACGATATTGCAGCGAAGTTTGATGTCCGTTCCGCTCGGCGTTCCGATGCCTCGGGTACGCCGTCTTGACGCCTTGGATGCGGGCCTCGCGGCTGTGACGAGTCACCCGTGGGCTACCGCCGCCGCGGCGGGATTCACCTGCAGAGCAGTGCGGCGGCGGAGTGCGTGGCGCGGTTCCGCGCGAGCGGCGGTGCCTCGAATAAAACAATTTGTTGTTTGGGTGAGTCATTGGTAGGTTGCAACGGTGACCCCCGAAACCGGAGCCGACGAACCACATACGAGCACCACTGCTGGGACGGTGCGCTATGACGGGCGTGTAGCCGTCGTTACCGGCGCTGGGCGCGGCATGGGTAGGGAATTCGCGATTCTGCTAGCTGCCCGCGGCGCCAAGGTCGTGATCAACGACGTGCTGCCAGACGACGGAGGGCCCGACAGCGCGGCAGCAACGGCACGAACGATCGTGGACGTGGGGTGGACCGCCATCGCCAGCGATGCCGACATCAGCGACCCCGACTCGGCCGCCTCAGTGATCGACCTGGCTGTGGAGACCTTCGGGCGGATCGATATCGTCATCAACAACGCAGGTAATCGTCGTTTCAAACCGTTCCCCGAGCTCACCGACGAAGACTTGCAAAGCCTTTTGGATGTCCACGTGCGCGGGACATTTCACCTGAACCGCCGAGCGTGGCCGCATTTCCAACGCCAACGGTACGGGCGAATTCTGAACGTCGCCTCCGTCGATGGCGTGGTCATCGGCGTTCCGAACCACGCAGCATACGGTACCTGCAAGGGTGCATTGGTGGGCCTGACGCGTGAGCTCGCCGTCGAAGGAGCTCCTGACGGGATCCGGGTCAACGCCTTGCTCCCCGGTGCGGCGACGAGCCACGGGATGGGCGCCGTTGAGGGTAAGAATTATGCACCGCCCATTAACGTTTCGCCCGCGGTCGTCGCCCCCGGAGCATGTTGGCTGGTCCACGGGGAGTGTTCTGCCACCGGCCGGGTGTTTTCGTGCAGCTCGGGGCGCATGGCCGAGGTCTTCACTCGACCGGCGGCTGGGTGGCAGGGACATCCTGACGACTTCGACCTCGAGCATGTGCGAGCCCATTGGCAGCAGATCCAGTCCGCGGATGAAATGGCCGAAGTCCATACTGTCGAGGCGTGGAACAGTTATCGGACTGCGCTCTACAACCAGATGCTCGAATCGAATACGCAATGAACAACATCACCGGATCTGAGTCGCTGTTTCGCCGCGCCCAACCGCCGGCCCACTACACCGACGAGATGGTGGCCTTCCTGCGCACCACCAAGTTCTACGACAGCGGCCGTGCGCTCTACGCCCACCAGATACTCAGCAATCATCCCCCGGCCGGTCGCAGCCTCAATCGGTTCCTGGACTGGGGGTCCGAGGCGGTCCTCAATGCGCGTGAACGACGGCTCCTGATCCTTCGCACGGCGGCACTTACGCACTGTAGCTACGAATTCGGGGTGCACCGCCAACAGGGACTGTCCTCGGGGGAGTTACAGTCACACGAGGTAGAGGCCCTCGACCACGACTCTCGACTGTCAAGCCCCACATTGTCGGCGCGGGAGGGCGGGCTCCTCGAGATCGCGGACGCGCTCTGCAGGACCGACACCCTCACCGATGAGCAGTGGGCTCGCGCCGCCTCGGTCTTGTCGATCGCAGACATCATCGAGTGCCTGGTGGTGGTCGGCTACTACCGGATGTGCAGCGGTCTAATGAATGCCCTAGCCGTCCCCGACGAGGGTGAGCTCAGCACCCCACCGGCGCCGGGAGAGTAGCCTGACGTCGTTGCGGACTCGGGTACACCGAGAAAGCACGACTCTCCGTCGCCGCCTGCTTCGCTGTACACAAGCGAATACTTGGTTGGTATCGTTTGGCGGCACGGTTAGCGATGGGCAATATTGCCTGAGTGGCCGACGACCAACCGAGGGGAGCCACGGTGGATTCTTCACACTGCATGGACCTGCCAGCGCATCGCGATGCGCACACTCACGAACGAGTCGCGTGACAATGGGCAGGCCGGCGAAGGTCAGGCCGCCGGGGCCGGCGCAACTGACCACTGTCACCGAGGGGGCGGTGTTGGTCGCGTTGGAGCCGGACCGCGGGGTGGCTGCGGCAACGCGTCGTCGCGACGAGATTGCGAGGACTGCGGCCAAGGTCTTCGCCACCAAGGGCGTGGGCACCACCACCATGCGTGACATCGCAGCTGAAGCTGGGATTCTCGCGGGTAGCCTCTATCACCACTTCGAGTCCAAGGAAGCCCTTCTCGAAGAGATGCTGCGCGGCGTCTTGACCGATCTCACGCGTGCCTACGACGAGGTGTGCGAAGCCAACCTCGACTCGGCAGCCGCGGTCGAGCGGCTGCTGCTCGTGGGCTTGGAGTTCGTCACCGATCATCACGATGTCACCTCGATCGTGCAGAACGACTACACCTATCTCCACGGCGTCGATGCGTTCCGGTTCATCGAGGAGCTCACCGCCCGGCACTGGCACAGCTGGCACGCGGTGCTGGAGCGGGGTGTGGCGACAGGGGCACTGCGTCCAGACTTGGACCTCGAACTCGCGTATCGGTCGATGATGGCATCGATTGTCTCCGAGGTGCGCTGGCGGCGCGACAACCCGCGCCGCCCCGATGCTGTGAAGCTGGCCAAACAGTACTCGCGGCTGTATCTATCGGGCTTGGCGGCCAATTGAAGTTGCCACCCTTTGGCAGCTACACCAGACCTGCTGAACGGGCCTACCCGCGGCTGAACTGTCCATGCGTTTCAGCGTCTCGTTCGTGGAGGCTGGCCATTGCGCCATCGGTCATTTGATGGCGGCTCCGGCGTCTACCGGCAGAGCCACTCCGGTCACGTACTGCGCCTCGTCGGAGACCAGCCATAGCAGCGCATTGCTGATGTCTTCGGGTTGCAGCCACGGCACCGGCAGCAGGTTCATCGGCGCCAGGGCCTGCGCGACGTCTTCGAGGGTGGGGTTATCCAGGTCGGGCCGGAAGCGCTTGAACCGGGACGGGCTGAGGATCATTTCGGTGGCAACCGTAGTCGGATGAATGGTGTTGACCCGGATGGAATGCGGCGCCAGCTCGATGGCCAGTGTCTTCATCAGCCCGACGACGGCGTGTTTGGAGGTTGTGTACGCACCGGTGCGAGCTGTGCCACGCAAACCCGCGGTGGAGCTGATGATCACGATCGCGCCGCCACGACCGGCCTCGATCATGTGCGGTGCGCAGGCCCGCACCGTGTTCCATACCCCGGTGACATTAATGTTCAGCGTGTCCTCCCAGCGCTGGTCTGGGATCTCCCAAACGAACTCTCCTGAACCCAGGATGCTGGCGTTGGCCGCCACGATGTCAATCCGGCCGAATTCTTCGATGCCAGCCGCTACCGCAGCCGAAACTTGCGCGTGGTCTCGGACGTCGGCGGTGCAGGCGATGATGCGTCCACCACGATCTTCTACCAGCCGCACCGTCTCGGCGAAGTCGTCGCCGCCGGCCATGGGGTAGGCCGCACTGTTGACTGCCGTGGCCGGTGGCAGATCCAGGCCGATGATGTCCGCGCCCTCCTCGGCCAGCCGGACCGCGTGAGAGCGGCCCTGGCCACGCGCCGCACCGGTGATTAGTGCCACCTTGCCCTCAACTCGCCGCACTGGATCCCTCCTTACGCTATGCCGCCCGGCGCGCGCACTCTGTGCGGCCGCCGAGCGGTCTCCGTTTTGCAGTCATTCGGTAAGACTCGACCCCCTGACCTTGCCATCCAACTGTGTACCAAGCAAGTATTTGTCTGATAGAGAATCGCATGGCACCAAACAAATAGTTGACCAATCAGGCCATGTCTGACACTGTAACGGTGTTGATGTGAAGGAGACCACGATGCACCCCCCAGCAGGGCTCACTATCGACGGCGACGCGGTAGACACGGTCGATCAGATCGAGGTGATCGATCCGGCCTCTGAGAAGGTAGTCGGCATTGCGCCCGACGCCAGCCGCGACGATGTCGAGCACGCCGTAGATGCAGCCGCTCGCGCCTTCCGCGGATGGGCTTCCGATAGCGACATCCGCACGGCGGCGTTGCGTGAAACCGCCAAACGGGTGCGCGACGCCGCCGCTGAGCTGGGGCGACTGACGACCCGTGAGCAGGGCAAGCCATTGGCGGCCGCGGTGGGCGAGGCGCAGGCGGTGGCCCAGTTCTTCGACGACCTGGCAGATGTGCGCCCGGAGCGCGAGTTGGTGCGCGACGACGGCATCAATGTGGCGCACGTGCAGCGCCGCCCAATCGGAGTCGTAGCCGCGATCACGCCGTGGAACGCGGCGCTATACGTGATGGCCATGAAGATTGCGCCTGCGTTGGCCGCCGGTAACACGGTGGTGGTCAAACCAGCGCCCGAAACCCCTTTGGCGACACTGCGATTCGGCGAACTGGTGAGGGACGTCTATCCCCCCGGTGTCGTCAACGTGATCACCGGGCAAGAGCACGCCGGCCCATGGCTGACAGCCGACCCGCAGGTACGGCTCGTCTCGTTCACCGGATCGATCGCCACGGGGCGGCGCATCGCCAGCGCAGCGGGCACCGACCTCAAACGTCTGGTGCTGGAACTAGGTGGCAACGATCCCGCCATCGTGCTCGACGACGCTCCGGTCGGAGACGCGCTTCTCGATGCGCTGTTCTGGAATGTGTTTGGCAACGCCGGGCAGGTATGTAGCGGGATCAAGCGGCTTTATGTTCACCGCTCGGTGTTCGAGGCCGTCGTCGAGGGGCTCGCGCAGCGGGCGCGCGCCGTGCGGGTGGGTCCGGGCCTGGAGCCCGGCACCGAGATGGGTCCGCTGACCACAGCGGCGCAGCGAGCTCGCGTGGCGGGACTGGTCGACGATGCCGTCGTAGCCGGCGCAGAGCTGGTGGTCGGCGGACACGTGATCGACGGCCCGGGTTACTTTTACGAACCAACGGTGGTGACTGCGGATCGCGACGACGTGGCGCTGGTGGCTGAGGAGCAGTTCGGGCCGGCGATACCCATCCTTGCCTTCGATACGGATGACGAGGCCGTCGCGCGGGCCAACCTCGGTGAGTACGGACTCGGCGGCTCGGTATGGACCCGCGACTTCGATCGGGGAGCGCGCATGGCCGCTGCACTGGAGACGGGCATGGGGTGGGTCAACAGTCACAAAGGCGCGGATCCCACCCTGCCCTTTGGGGGTGCAAAGAACAGCGGTATCGGGGTGGAGCGCGGTCGCTGGGGCATGGACTGCCTGACTGAAGTGCACTCGATCTCCGGAGTGCGATGGGACTTAGCAACATGCAGAAAGGCGGGCTAGCGGTGGCACTGGAGGATACGGGGATGGCATCGGGGACGGATGCGGCGGCGGCGCCCGTCGGCTGCCCGGCACACGTGCCGCCGGATCAATTCCGACACTTCGACTACATCGACGATATCGAGTCTGCGCCAACGCCCTTCGATGGCTATCTGCAGTTCCGTGGTGAGCAGCCCTTCTGGTCGGACGTCTCCGGCGGATTCTGGGTGCTGACCGACGCCGCCACCGTCCGCGATTGTTTCCAGCACCCAGAGGACTTCTCCAACCGCAACATCGGGCTGGGTTACACCGAGCAAGCACGTTTGATGATCCCCGAGCAGCTCGATCCGCCCGACCACGGCAAGTATCGAAAGCTACTGTCGCCGTTCTTCACTCCCGCATCGGCTCGCCGCCTGCAGGAGGGTATCCGGGCGGTGTGCCAGGCAGAGCTGGACAAGTTCGTTCACCGCGGCCACTGTGACTTCGTCGAAGAGTTCGCCGGGCGATTCCCGCAGATCGTGTTCATCCAGTACATCATGAACTTTCCGGTCGAAGAGTTGGAGACGTTCCTGGGATGGGAGCACGACATCATGCGCCATCCCGTCGAGGAATCCGCCGCGAAGGCCTCGGCGCAGGAGTTGTGGTCATATTTGGCCGAAACCATCCAGAAGCGAACGCGCGACCCGCTCGACGGCGACATGCTCAGTGGACTGACGCAGGCCGAAGTCGACGGTCGCCCGATCACCCAAGACGAACTGCTCGACATGGCTTGGCTGCTCTTCGCCGCCGGACTGGACACCGTCACCCAGGCGCTGTCCTTCTCGTTCTATTACCTTGCCCGTAGCCCCCGGCACCGCGACCAAATCGTGGCGAACCAGGGGATCATTCCGATGGCGGTTGAGGAGCTTTTGCGCTACTGCTCATTCGTCAACCCGATCCGCACCGCCACTCGCGATATCGAGTTCCACGGCGCCAACATGAAAGCCGGCGACCGGATCGTGCCCTCGGCCGCACTGGCCTCGCGCGACCCCGCCGAGTTCGAGCGGCCAGACGATATCATGTTCGAAAGGCCGGTCAAGCGACACATGGCTTTCGGGGCGGGCGTGCACCGCTGCCTGGGTTCGCATTTGGCGCGGTTGCAACTGCAAACCGCCTTTGAAGAGATTCACCGCCGGATGCCGGACTACGAGCTGCAGCCCGACGTCGAGATTCGCTTCCACGGTGCAGGCGTCATGGGCGCCGACAACCTGCCCTTGCGCTGGTCTCCTCTAGGCACGTGAAGGAAAGGGGCACAGATGATGAAGGTCTCGATCGACCCCGAACGGTGCCAGGGCCATACGATGTGCGCACTGACCGCTCCGGGGCTATTCACGATCCGCGACGACGACGCGATCGCCTCTGTGGTGTCAGAGGACGTGCCGTCAACGCTGAAGTCCCAGGCCAGACTCGCCGCCAACAGCTGCCCTGAACGGGCCATCGTCATTTCTGAATAGCGACTTCGGGGCAATCGGAATCGGCGAGCGCAGCCCTGATGGGTGTGTGCGCCAGAAACGCCGACATCGCTGTGTACTGTGTGCGGGCCAACCTGCACGGCTGCGTGTGGGTCGGGCTGGCCCAATTGTTCACTTGGTAATCGATCGAGATCGATTACGTCATGGCGCCGAGGCGTCGGTGACACCGGCGTCGAACGGCGTCTCGCCCATGGTCATCGGCCACGTCCGTCGGTCGACCACCGCGACGACGCAGACCGGTTTTCCGCGCCAAGAGAATCAACGACGGGCGGGGTGCGCATCGCTTTCAATCAGCGCTCCAAGCAAATACAGGGCTACTTACGCAACGGATGGTCGTTGAGTCGACCCAGCTACGACGCACCCAACCGCCTCGGTGCCAGGCCGCCGTCTTGCCTCGTCGGACGGCCGCGTCGTTCGGATTAGCCTGTGGCGCAGCACGTCCGTGAAAATCCCAAACAAATAGTTGGCAGCGATACCAAACAAATAGTTGACTAATTGAGCGAGGTCGGTCACGATAGAAGTGCGATGCGATGTAGGACACAATCACCGCTCCGGCGGAAGACCCACAGGCTTCACACAACGGATCTGGTCACCGTGGAGTCCGCTCTGGACCGTTCTGGAAGGTTGGCGAGTTGCTGAACACGATCGCTCGAACCGGGACGGTGCTCGGCCTCTTTACCGCCGAGACGCCCGAGTGGGGCGGCACTGAGGTCGCGACGGCCCTGGGCCTGCCCAAGTCGACCACCTTCGACCTCTTGGCCAGCCTCGCCGAGATCGGCTTGCTCCAACAAACGTCCGACGACCGGTATCGTCTCGGGTGGCAGCTCCTGGTGATCCGACGTCGGCTGATGAACTCCATCTGCTTCAGCGACCAAACGCAACGCACCATCGCCGAGCTCGCCCAGCACCTGAACGCGGCCGTCACCATCGGGGCGTTCGACGGCCGGGGGGTCGTCTGCATCGCGCACGCGTCGGTCTCCCGGACCGGACCTGTCCTGGCCGAGGGTGCTCGCCTGCCGGGTCACACCTCGGCGCTGGGGAAGTTCCTGATGGCTCAATTCCCCTGGCCGAAGGTACGCGAACGCATCGAGGCGCATGGCTTGCCCGCGTTGACGGCCAATTCGGTATCCGACATCGGTGTATTTCGCAAGCAGCTCACCTGCGCCCGGGAAAACGATCTCGCCGTGGAGCACGGTGAGACCGTCATCGGTCAGTCCTGTCTTGCCGTGGGCATCTACGTGCGCGAGCACCGAGTGATTGCCGCGTTGTCGATCAGCACCCCGACCGAGACCATGCATTCCCGCCACGAAGAGTTCGCCAGGATCGGCCGTAGGGCTGCGCGCACCCTGCTCAAGCAAGGCATTTCATCGCACGTACCCCCGGTCAACTGTCGCAATCTCCGATGACTACGAAGAGTTCCACACCTACGTCGACGTGGGTGCGGTCAGACGCCTCGCGGCCGCGACGATTCAGCGCCATTGTCTCTGGAGCTCAGCGCGGGCTGGAGGAAAGTGACCGGTGTCCGACTTTCGACACGTCGGGTATCCGACGCCATTTGACAGGGATGCTGCGCCCTCCGCACGACCGCGCCACTAATTCAGGACACCCGTAGCCGACGATGCCTCAATCAGGTCGCCAAACGGAACACCGGAACCGAGCCGCCCTCAGGGTCGGATACGACGTCCACGCTGAGCTCGGCGCCGACTACGAGCGTGACAGGTTGGTCCAACACCAGTCGTCCCCACCACCAGGGGCCCTCACTGAACTGCGCGATAACGACGGGCGTCAGCATCATCGATTCGCTCGCACCCGAAACGTTGTCGTATGCCCAACTGACCAGAGTGGCTCGTCCTGCGGCGGCTCGCCACTGCGGCACGAGAGATCCGCACGTTTCGCACTGCTCGGCGTTGGGCACCGAGAAGCTACCGCAATCGTGGCAGTAGCACAGCATGAAGTTGCCCTCATCGAGGTGGCGCACGAAAGCGTCTAGCGAACGCGGTTCAGCTGCAACGGCTTTCAGGGTCATGCCGCCAGTACCAACGTCGCATGGTGTTCGAGAACGCCCCCGTTGCCGCTGACCAGCGCGAGGTCGTGGTGGGTGGCTTGGCGGTCGCCGGCCTGTCCCCGTAGCTGTTCGATCGCCTCCGCCAGTGGGGTCATGCCCCACAGGTAATACCCGGACAGCTGCCCTCCGCCAGTGTTGAGAGCAACCTTCCCATGGGGGCCCAGTGCCCCGCTGGAGACGAACGCTCCACCCTCTCCCTTCGCACACAGTCCGTAGTCTTCGACAGTGAGCAGCACAGTGAAGGTGTAGCAGTCGTAGAGCTCAAAGACATCGATCTCGTCGAGACCGACATCCGCCATCGCCAATGCCTGTGCGCCACTGCGCACCGCACCGGAAACCAGCCCGAAGTCAGGATTTCTGCGCAGCCGCATCCCGGGATGGCTTTGGCCCCAACCCAACACACGCACTGGTGGTTGATCGCAGTCAGCTGCGCGCTCACAGCTGGTCACCACGACCGCGGCGGCGCCGTTGGACACCAAGCAACAGTCCAACAATCGCAGCGGATCAGCCACCCAGCGTGCCGACAGATAGTCCTCAATGGTGATCGGCGTCCGCATCTGGGCCCGCGGATTGAGTACCGCCCAATCCCGTTGTGCCACTGCAATGGCGCCCAACTGTTCATGTGTGGTGCCGTAGCGCTGCATGTGCCGACGGGCGGCGAGTGCGTACTGGATGGTAGGGGAGGAGACCCCGGTCTGGTGCAGCAATCCGTTCCAGCCGCGGCGCGGCTGCCGATAAACCGATCCCGAACGCTGCTCGGCCCGCAGCGGTGCATCCGCCCACACACACACCACCACGCCGGCCTCGCCGGCGGCCACCGACCTCGATGCGAGTTCGACCATCTGGATGGCGCTGGACCCGTACGCCTGTACCTCGGCGGCCAGCTTCAGGTCGCGCAGATTCAGCTGCGTCTGCAGTGTGCCCAGCGGCGGGTTGCCGGCGATACCGCCTGAGGTCAGCAACCCATCGATGTCCGCCGTCGTCAGCCCGGCGTCAGCTATCGCCTGCCGCACAGCGTCCATCGCGAAATGCGTTGCGGACCGGCCGAATATCTTGCCCACGTCGGTGATGCCCAAGCCGGCGATCGCGGTGCCGGCGCTGCGCGTGCGCGCCCTCATCGACTTCGCGGCCCCAGCCGGACCCCGGCATCCAAGCGAATCGCTTCAGCGTTGAGGTAATCGTTGACGATGAGGTGTTCGGCCAGGGCGGCGAACTCCGAGGGGAGTCCCAGGCGTTGAGGGAACAGGACGTCCGCACCAAGTTCGGCTTTCCACTTGTCGGCGGCCCCACCGCTGCCATAGATCGGGGTGTCGATCAAACCCGGGACGATGGCGTTGATGCGGATGCCCGACACGGCAAGATCGCGGGCGACCGGAAGCGACAAGCCGACAATGCCCGCCTTGGACGCGCTGTAGGCGGCCTGCCCCAGCTGACCATCGAACGCGGCAATCGATGCCGTGGTCACGATCACGCCTCGTCCGCTGTCCGCGACCGGCGGCTGGGTGCTCATCGCCGACGCGGCGATCCGGATACAGTTGAAGGTGCCGACCAGATTGACCGAGACGATCTTCTCGAAAAGGTCCAAGCCGTGGGCAGTTTCGTAGTTTCCATCGCGGCTAACAGTCCGCTTGGCGCGTGATATTCCCGCACAGCACACCAGCGCCCGAAGCGGAGCGTGTGTGAGCGCGGAGTCCACGGCGTGCACCACGGCGGCGGTGTCGAGCACGTCCATCTCGGCGAAGACGCCACCGACGCTGCGGGCCACCTCGGGGCCTCGTTCGACGTCGACGTCGGCGACCACCACTGCCGCGCCCGAGTCGGCCAGGCGTCGGCTGGTTGCCTCGCCGAGACCCGAGGCGCCGCCTGTGACGATCACCGAGGCGTTGGTCAGATCCATGGTTGGGCTTTGCTCCTTCGTTCGTCCATCTACTCGCCGGCCCACTTCGGTGCGCGCTTCTCGACGAAGGCGCGAACACCCTCAGCGGCGTCCTTTGTTGCGAGGATTCGTTTCATCGCCACCCGCGACTCGGCATATCCGACATCGTCGGGCTCGTAGGGGGTGGTCAGCATCAGCCGGCGCGTCTCGCTCACCGCAAGTGGGGCGTTGGCGGTGATGCGCTCGGCGAGGCGTATCGCCGCCGTCAACACCTCGCCGTGTTCGGCTAAGACATTGACCAGCCCGAGCTCAGCGGCACGGTGGGCCGACAACGGGTCACCCGTCACCCCGCATTCCAGAGCGACGTTCCTCGGCAGGACCCGCGCCAGCCGGTACAGGCCACCAGCGGCGGCGATGAGCCCGCGTTTGACCTCCGGTATGCCAAAGGATGCAGACACCTCGGCGACCACCAGGTCGCAGGCGAGCACGATCTCGGTTCCGCCCGCCAGCGCGGGACCGTTCACTGCGGCGATGAGCGGCTTGCAGCGCTGGCGGTGGGTCAGACTCGCAAAACCGTTGGTGTCGCTGAGTTCTCGTTCCCGTCCAGCGTCGATGGCCCGCAGGTCGGCGCCGGCGCAGAAGACCGGTGGAGCCCCGGTGATGATCGTCACTCGGATGTCGTTGTCGTCGTCGATCCTGTCGAAGGCATCGGCGATCTGGCGGGTGGTATCGGGGTCGATGGCGTTGCGGGCCTGGGGGCGGTTGAGGGTGATCACCGCGAGGTGCCCCTGCACGTCGAAGTCGATCATGGATGGCTCCTCGGATTCAGTGCCGGTCGGTGGGTGTGCATGCTGGGATGGCGGCGCACCCGTCGGGCCGGCGTCATCACCGGATCGCTTCGATCAAGGTCGCATTGGCCATGCCGCCGGCTTCGCAGATGGATTGCAATCCGAAACGGCCGCCGGCCCGCACCAACTGGTGGACGAGTGTGACCATGAGGCGGGCCCCGGATGCGCCAAGGGGATGGCCGAGGCTGATTGCGCCGCCGCAGACGTTGACCTTGTCGGGGTCCACCGTCAGCGACTGCTGCCAAGCCAGCACCACCGGGGCGAACGCCTCGTTGATCTCGAATTGGTCGATGTCGCCGACGACGAGTTTGGCGCGGCGTAGCACGGCGCGGGTGGCCTCGATAGGAACGTCGAGCATGGCGATCGGGTCGCCACCGCGAACCGAGTAGTTCGCCAGCCGGGCCAGCGGTCGCAACCCATGCGCTTCGGCGGTGTCGGCGCCCATCAACAGCAGGGCTGCGGCGCCGTCGGAGATCTGTGAGGCGTTGCCGGCAGTGATACGGCCGTTGGGCGATAGGAACACGGGTTGCAGAGCGGCTAGCTTCTGCAGCGACGTGTCGCGGATGCCTTCGTCGGCGGTGACGCCGACAGCCCCGTCGTCCTCGCTGCCGCGGATCTTTCGTGTGATCGGCACGATCTCCTCGCCGAACAGGCCTCCATCGCGTGTCGCCGCGGACTTGACGTGACTTGCCAGAGCGAACTCGTCGAGCTGTTCACGGGTGAGCTTCCATGTGTCGGCGAGCAGTTCGGCCGCGATGCCCTGCTGGATCAGTCCCTGATGGCCGAAGCTGTTGCGGTCACCGTAGCGCGACCGGACCGTCTCACCGTAGGGGTCGCTGACTTCACCGATGATGTTCGAGAACATCGGCACTTGGCTCATCGACTCGACGCCGGCAGCGACCACGATGTCGTTGGCTCCGGCCGCGATGCTTTGTGCCGCAAAGTGGATCGCCTGCTGCGATGACCCGCACTGGCGATCGACCGTGCAAGCCGGAACGGACTCCGGCCAGCCGGCGGCGAGGACGGCGCTTCGCGCCACGTTGTTGCTCTGTGCGCCGACCTGAGTGACGCAGCCGACGATCACGTCCTCGATGAGGACCGGATCCAGGCCGACCCTGTCGACGAGCGCTTTTAGAACGTGGGCGGTCAGATCTACCGGATGCCAACCGGATAATGCGCCGTTTCGCCGGCCTAGCGGAGTGCGCACCGCTTCGACGATCACCACGTCACGAGGCATCGCATCCGCCTTTCTGAGATGGCTGTGTAGGCAGTGACAGGGACCTGCCGATGATTTCGCGCATGACTTCGCTGGTTCCGCCAAAGATTCGGGTCACGCGGGCGTCCTGCCATGCCTGTGCAATGCGATACTCCTGCATGTATCCGTAGCCGCCGTGGAGTTGCAGGCAGTGGTCGATGACCTTGTTCTGCACCTCGGTGGCAGCGAGTTTGGCCTTGGCGGCGTCGATCGGAGTCAGTTCGCCCTGAACGTGGGCCTCGATGCACCTATCGACCCAGGCTGTCGCGACGTCGAGCATGGTGTGGCACTCGGCGAGCCGGAACCGAGTTGCCTGGAAGGCGCCGATGGGCTGGCCGAATGCCGAGCGATGACGGACATACTCGATCGTCTCGTCCAAAGCGGTGCGGGCGTGGCCGAGCGACGCGACCGCGCATGAAAGGCGTTCTTGGGCAAGGCGCTCGACCATGTAACCGAAGCCCGCGCCCGGCTCGCCGAGCAAGTTGGCGTCGGGGACATAGACCTCGTCGAAGAACAATTCCGAGGTTTCCACCTCGGTTTGGCCGACCTTCTCCAGCGACGGGCCACGACCGACCGGCGAAAACCCGGTTTCGACGACGAAAAGGCTGATCGATCTGCTCGGCTTGGCTTGCTCGCTCTTGGCTGCGACGATGATCAGATCTGCCGAAGAGCCGTTGGTGATAAACGTCTTGGCGCCATTGAGAATCCAGCCCACCCCGTCGCGAGTGGCGGTGGTGCGGATACCGAGAACATCGGATCCGGCACCCGGTTCGGTAATCGCGATGGACGCGATGGTTTCGCCGGATGCGAACGGCGGAAGCCAGCGTTGCTTCTGCTCGTCAGTGGTCAGTTCCAACAGGTACGGAGCCACGATGTCAGTGTTGATTCCGAACGCCGAGGCGTAGCCGTAGCTCAGCCGTGACAGCTCCTCGCCTTGGACTGCGTTGAAGCGGAAGTCTGTAGCCCCGCCGCCCCCGTATCGCTCCGGCACAAAAAAGCCCAGCAGACCGAACTCGCCGGCGCGGCGCCACGTCTGCCGGTCAATGGAGTGCTCTTGGCGGTGGCGCTCCAGCTGGGACGCGAGGTGACGGTTGACAAACTCACGAACCACCTCGCGGTAGGATTCGTGTTCGGGCTCGAAGATCGTGCGTCTCATGAGCCTTGTCCTGCGGATTGCTCGTGGATTGTCACCGGATCGTCATCCCGCCGTCGACGACCAGCGTTGCTCCGGTGATGTAGCTGGAAAGGTCTGATGCCAGGAAGCCAACGACGTTGGCGATTTCCTCGGCGCTACCGATTCTTCCGAGTGGGACGCGTTGGACGATCTTGTCGAGAGTGCCGTCGCGAAGTTCTGCGAGCATCGGCGAGGAGAAGTACCCCGGACAAATGGCGTTCACGCGAATTCCGCGGCGGGTGGCCCATTGGACGGCGAGGTCACGGGTGAGCCCGAGCAACCCGGCCTTTGACGTGGCGTACGCCGCCTGCGGTATGCCGACGCTGACAAGACCCAACACGCTGGAAACATTGATAATTGAGCCACCGGTAACCATCACGCTGGCAATTCGCTGGCACATCCAGTACGTGCCGTTGAGGTTCACATCGATGACCTGACGGAACTCTGCGGCGGTCTCGCGTGAGGCTGGGACTGCGCTACCGATACCGGCACTGTTGATCAGCACTTTGACAGTTCCGAGCTCGGCCGCGTGGGCGGCCACTTGCGCGCAGCCCTCTGGGCTGGACGCGTCGACGGCGAGCCAGGACGCCATCGCGCCGTCATTCTTGATCTCCTGTGCCGTCGCCGCGAGACGCTCCGCACCGCGGGCCACGAGCAACACGTGCGCACCCATCTGCGACAGCATTCGTGCGCTGGCCTTGCCCAAGCCCGAGGAGCCACCGGTAACCACGGCAACCGAGCCCTCCAGCAGGGAAGGCTGCAGAATCGCCGCGGTCACCGCCGATCGTCCGCCGAGAACGTACTACGCGGAGCCACTCACTCTCCCTAACAAATAGTTGGTTATTCAGAGGATGGACCACCCGCCGCTCGCAGTCAAGCCGGCAAGGACGGCCGGGAGGCGGAGATTGCCGCTTTGCGTGGTGGCCTCAGCTAAATGTGCTTGGGTTTCACATCTTTGAAAGCATCGCGTTCAGCCGTTTGAAGTGGTGTCCTGGCTGCCGAACGTGTGGGATCACGTCGACACGCTCAGCCGACTTTGCGCGAAGTGGACGCAAGCAACCTATTCAGGCTGGCCACAGTGGAGATCTCCGCCTGCCGCGGGAGGACGTGCTTCATCAGAACGCGGTGCGCCTCACGATCGGCGTCGGAGATGCAGTCCGAAAGGACGATCAGCTGGTAGTCGCGGTCAGCGGCATCGCAAACGGTCGATAGGACAACTCCACTGGTATGGGCCCCGGCAAGGATGAGGGTAAAAACGCCCAGGTTGGTCAGTTGCTCGTCGAGGTTTGTGGTCGATAAGGCACCGATGCGGGTCTTCCGCGTGACAGTGTCGCCACCCTGGACATCGAGATCGGGGTGGATCGCGGTTTCAGTCGAATCGGTGTGGAGCCGCAACGTTTTCGTGGCGGCCGAGAACGCTCTGTTGGTCGGGGGAATCGTAACGTAGTCAAGATCATTCAAGGCGACCCGGACGAACACGACATGCCCACCGTACTGCCGTACAACGGCGGTCGCCCGGTTGATGTTGCCGATCAGCTCGTCACGGTTGTTGATCGCCGACAGAACCGCGGGTTGACAGTCCATCACCAGCAGCGCACATTGGGTCGGATCGAAGGTTTCAGGGAGGGTCATCATCACTCTCACACAATCGTGGGCGGCTGCCTACCGCGATCCGCAGTGCAACGGTTCGACCAGTGCTGCAGAGGATTCGCGCCGACCTGAGCTGTCGGAAGTATCACGTTCGTTGCCGGTTGATGAAGAGAAGGGTACCAGACAAATACTTGGTTGGTCTATAGGCCCGTCGCCTCATTCGGGCGCACGCAGCGACTACTCTTCTGGGCGCGCCACAGCGGGATGCTCATGCACTTCCCATTGCTCTAGACGCGCTCCGTGCTGGGACGGCGACTGTGCCGAAGCTGAGTTGGCCACTGATCGAACGGCGGCGACGGGGGCTTCGGACTCGTTCGGGCAGAGCCGGTTGGCACAGGACTGCGCTATCCGTGTCCGCACGTCGAGGCTGATCTCCTGGGCGGCGTCGTGACTGCTCATTATTCTGAGGAGACGCCCAAAGAAGACCCGGGGCACAACGCCGAACGTGGCGAAGATGTCCTCGTCGCGGGGGCCACCATATGGTGCCCAAGCCGCACCGAATGCGATGTACAGCTGACAGTCGCTTCTGCGTAATCGCACGGTGGAACTCATCGCACCGTCACCGGTCCGCCGCGACGAATACCATCGCGCCGACGCCGTGTCGGAACGCCTCCGGTGTGCGGTCGACTACCGTTGTGGGGTCTTTCATTTGGCACCTCATGAATCGATCGCGGTCATCTGTAGGGCGCACGCCGAGCCTCCCGCGCTCGTTTCGCGCAACTCAGCGACCACGGCTTGTAGTTGTTGATGTCAGCCGATCACGGTTCGCCGCACCGGAGCAGATCCCGTCACAGCGAAGGCGCTCGAAGATCGAACTTGACTTCAACCAAACATATACTAGGTTGGGAGCGAAGGGTATCGAGTCAGTGAACTTGGTTGTGGTGGCCTGCGTCGCCAGCCAGCGTCCCGTTGGATGCGCCGCACAGGCGCAACAGAACCTTGGAGAATGCATGTCGGAGTCGCTGTCGTTCGACGGCACGCTTTCAGAAGCTCAGCTCGCGTGGCGGGACGAGGTACGGAAGTTCATCGCCACTGAGGTCGACGATCAGTTGCTGGCCGAGTATAGCCGCGAACACGAACTCGGACGGGGCGCACGGGTTCATGAGTTCTATCGCAGGATGGCGGAACGCGGGTGGAATGCCACGACTTGGCCCAAAGAGCATGGCGGCCTGGCGATGAGCTCGCTGAACCGCCTCATTCTGATGGACGAGTTGGCCTACGCCGGCGCTCCCCGCCTCGAGTACGCAGCACACAATCTGGCGCCGATCATCATGCAGCACGGCACACCGGCCAACCAACAGATGTGGTTGCCGAAGATCCGGGCGGGAGAAATCAACTTCGCTCTTGGATACTCGGAGGCCGAGGCTGGCAGCGACCTGGCCAATCTACGGACCACCGCGGTCCTGCACGGTGATGAATGGATCATCAACGGCGAGAAAACCTGGAACAGTCGCGCACACGTTTCCACCCACGAATGGCTGCTCGCCCGAACGGACCCGACTCTGGGCAGACACCGTGGCCTTTCCATCATCATCGTCCCGATGAACACACCCGGCATCGAGGTTCAACCGCTGTGGACATGGGGTGATGAGCGAACGAACTTGGTGTTCTTCAACGACGTCCGGGTGCCGGCCAATCACCTGGTCGGTGAGGCCAACGCCGGATGGTCGTATGTAGTGGCGGCGCTCTCCAACGAACGAGCCGCAATTGGTGTCTCCGGCGATGTTCGCAGGCTCTTTGATGACTTCAGCGACTATTGCCAATCGACGACCCGTGCAGGAATCGCACTGGCACAGGACCCCGACGTGAGTGTGACAATTGCCGAACTGTCCGTCGAGGTCGAGATACAGCGCCTGATGTGCTTTGAGATCGCCTCACTGGCCGATGCCGGCGAGGACACCACCGTCGCCGGCACCATCGTCAAAGTGTGGACCTCTGAGCTTCGGGCCAAGATCGCCGACACGGCAATGGCGGTTCAGGGGATGGCCGGCCAGCTTGATTCGCGAGACCCGCATGCTCCGTTCGGCGGTCGGGCCGAGGCAGCTTACCGATGGGCGCCCATTCATCGCTTCGGCGGGGGAGCAAACGAAATTCTCCGGGACATCATCGCTCAGCGTGGCCTCGGGTTGCCGCGGGCCTCGCGTCGACTTTCGTCCTGACATCCAACGCCGCACCGACTACAGGGAGAGTTCATGCGCCTAGCGCTATCCGATGATCAGTCGGCATTCGGACGTGAGTGCAGACGACTCTTCGAAAGGGAATGGTCGACAGCACTTGTTCGCGACATCGCGACGCCCGCCGGCCCTGGACACCACGACCATCTGCATCACCGCATCGCCGAAGCGGGTTGGCTGCAGATCGCCGCCGCCGCGCCCGGCGATGACGAGTTCGGCACGCTGGTCGAACTAGGCATCGCCTACCAGGAAGCGGGACGGGCCCTCGCCCCGACGACGCTGTACAGCTGCGTGTTCGCCGAACTGCTGCTGCGGCGTTGTTCGAACTCGACGGCGGCGGGGGAACTGAACCACCAGATCGCCTCGGGCGACGTACTTGCGACGGTGGCCCATCTTGAACCCGACGGCCCGACACCCGAACCTGCCGACAGCCATCCGACAGTGGCGTCGCGCGACGGTGAGAGCTGGATCCTCAACGGGCGGAAGGTCTTCGTTCTGAACGCCGCTTCGGCCGAGAAGCTGCTCGTGACTGCCAGTATCGTCGACTCCGCCTCACCCGCCGGCAACAGCTTTGGGGTTTTCCTCGTCGATGGGCAGGCGCGCGGGGTCGAACAGAACGCGTACGACACGTTTGGGCACGACTCTCAGTCGGAGGTCACCTTCGACAACGTCGTACTCCCAAGCGATTCGCTCCTGGCCGGGCCGCTTGAGACCCGGGCGTGGCAGGAGATCATCGGCGTGGTTGTCGATGAAGTGACCGCCCTGCTTTGCATGGAGATGGTCGGCGGAGCCGAGCGGGTGCTGGAGGATACCGCTGCATACGTCGCCCAGCGCGAAGCGTTCGGCCGGCCCATCGGCACATTTCAGGCGGTGCAACACATACTCGCCAATGTCGCCGTCGAGGTCGCGGCTGCCCGGGTCGCCAGCCGGTATGCGGTGTGGGCAGTTTCGGCCAAACACGATGCGCGCCGCGAGGTGTCGGTGGCGAAGTCCTGGATCAGTCGTGTCTACAAGAACACGACATTGGCTGCCCATCAGCTCTTCGGAGGCGCGGGCTACGTCCGTGAGGCCGACCTTCATTTGTGGTCGCAGCGCGCCAAGGCGACCGAGCCGCTCTTTGGCGGACGTGTGCATCACCTGCGACGGCTCGCGTCGCACGATCTCGCAGGCGCCATTACTCAGGACTGGCAATGAAATGCGATCGGCGACAGTGATCGTACTAGGCACGGTTTCGCAGCAAATGTCGGTTCGGCCCGAGGGGCAACGAAGTGACCACTCGTGATGGCGACGGCATCGCCGTTGTCGGAGCCGGCTTGGGCGGAATCCGCACCATCGAGGCGTTGAGGCGCGGCGGCTACACCGGGCCGATGACACTTGTCGGCGACGAGATTCATCCCCCATACGACAGGCCTCCGCTTTCGAAGGGCGTGCTGGCCGGAACTGCCGACCCGGGCAGCGTGCACCTCACGGATCCCGCACACTTGGCCAGCCTGGGGGTGACATGGCATTCCGGTACCCCGGCCGTCGGGCTCGACGTCGGTGAACGTCGTATCCATCTCGACGACGGCGCAACGGTCCGATTCACCAAGCTGGTGATCGCCACCGGTGCTTCACCCAAGGTGCTGCCGGGCTGCCAAACGCTTTGCGGTGTCCATGTCCTGCGATCGCTCGACGACGCTCTCAAACTGCGCGCCGCCGCGATCGTCGCGCGCAACATCTGCGTGTTGGGCGCCGGGGTGCTCGGCCTGGAGATCGCGGCGACGCTCTCGACGTCGGCGCCCGTGACAGTGGTCGAGGCCGCTGACGGGCTGCTCGTCCGCGCGTTTCCCCAAGGCGGGGCGACCGCCGACATGCTCGCCGGTATGCATCGGGAAGCCGGCGTGACTGTGAAGCTCGCTACGAAGGTCGTCCGGCTTCTCGGTCAGGACCGGGTCACCGATGTTGAGCTGGCGACCGGTGAACGTCTCGACGCGGATCTGGTAGTAGTGGCAATCGGAGCTGTGCCGGCCGTAGAGTGGCTTGCTGGCTCCGGCGTCGAGACACGGGACGGCGTGGTGTGCGACGAGTACAACCAGACCAGCATCAGCGGGATTTTCGCTATCGGTGATGTTGCGCGGCAGGTCCATTCGCGGACGGGCCGCAGTGAACGATTTGAACATTGGACATCTACCGTCGAACAATCGCAGGTAGTCGCGCACAACCTGCTGGCCGACGCGAAGCCGGAGTTCATTGGCTATGACGCTGTTCCCTACGTCTGGAGCGACCAGTACGACCGCAAGCTCCAGATTCTTGGACGACCTGCGCAAGCTGACGACGAGACGATCGTTGTCTATGACACAGTGCAACGTCGAGCGGCCTCGCTGTACAGCAGCAAGGGAACGCTGGTGGGGATGGCAGCGCTCGGCATACCCAAAGCACTGCCGCTCGGGCGCCGGCTCATCGCGGGCGCCGCGTCAGTGACTGAGGCGGTAGAGGCGCTCCGTAACAAAGTGGCGTAATCGCCGCCGACCACTCGGCGTTTCGTGCCGGGTCGTGTGCAGCTGGTGCGGCCCGGCGACATGGTCTTCAGCAGCCTAGTTAGCGCTACACGTTGCGGGAGTGGGCAGGCCAATAGCCGCGGATGCCGTGCCCGACACTCTCACCGACTACGCAGTCCCCCTACCGAGTATTGGTTGGGTACACTGACCTCGGAATCACGCATGTTGACCGAAGCACGTCGATGCGTGCGTGCCCTCAAGTCCGGGACACACGACAAACCCATACAAATACTTGCTTGGGACACGCTAAGGTGTTGGGAGATGTGAGGTCGTGCCACCGTGTTCGTCGAGCCACACGGGCGCGAGCCGCTATCACGAAAGGGGATTCGAGGCCATGACAGTGGGTGCTGGCGACGCCGGGGTGCTGGGTCGGTACTTCGAACTGCTCGATGACAGACGCGTCGATGACCTGGTCGAACTGTTCGCCGAAGACGGTGTGATGATCACCAGGGGAGGCACGGACGGTAAAGCGGTGCAGGGCCGGCCTGACCTACGCAAGTACTACTCTGGGCGCGGACCGTCGACCGTCACCCACGCCATCACCGCCTCCGCGCAGTCTGGCGAGGTGTCGCTGGCCGAAGGCATCGTCCGTCCCCGCGGCGACGGCGAGCAGAAGTTCTTCATCGCCAGCGCGAGCCTTGACCGATACGGCCGTATCACCCGATACACCACACTGGTCTGGCCGGGCATCACCGACGAGCAGGCCGGCTTTCTGGTCCGCACACCCCAGGGCCGCTGAGCTGCACGCGGCGAAACGAATGCCTCCAGGGAAAGAACGGCGAAACGATGGGTAGACCCGCCAAACCACGCGGAAAGGACGATCCGCGGCTGCTTTCCGAGCGCAACGGCCGCCGGACACCGGACGTGACGACAGACCGGCGCGTCGAACTGGTGCAGGCGGCAGCACGCGTGTTCGCCAAGAAGGGCGTGGGCAACACGACCATGCGGGACATCGCCGATGAGACAGGAATACTCGCCGGAAGTCTCTACCACCACTTCCAGTCCAAGGACGCACTACTCGAGGAGGCACTGCGATCAATTCTCGGTGACCTCACCGCCGAATACGAGGCGATAAAGAACAAGGACCTCGAACCCGTCGCCGCCCTCGATGAGTTGATCCTGACCGGTCTGAGGTTCATCGCCAATCAGCCCGACGTCACATCGATCGTTCAGAACGACTACACCTATCTTCATGACGTCGAGACGTTCGCCTTCGTCGACGAGATGACCGATCAGCATCGCAAAATCTGGCGCAAAGTGCTCGAGCGAGGCGTCAAAGAGGGCGTGTTCCGAACGGATCTCGACCTCGACCTGACCTACCGGTCGATGATGGCGGCAATAGTCGCAGAAGTGCGCTCGCGGCGCGGTAAGGCCCGCAGGCCGAGCGCGATCGCCCTGGCTCGACAGTACTCCGAGCTGTACTTGCGCGGCCTGCTAGCAGAGAGCTAGAGAACCCCACTCATCGTCACAGCGGTCCTGCGCCCGTCGATGCATCGGCATCGCCGGTCACGGTCGAACTGCGCAATCGACGTGGACGGAACCTCGTCCCTGTCGAGCGCTGGCCCAGCAGCGTAGACCAAAACAAACCGTTGTTTGGTCGACGATCTATTGGTAGTTTCGACGCAGAGGTCCGACCAGGCGAGGACGTCTCATGCGCACGGTGAAACCCGATGGGTGAGCACTACGGGCCGCCCGATGAAAGGAGTCTTGGCGTGATCATCGACGGAGACAGCCATCTGTACGAGCCGCGGACAATGTGGCAGGACTACTGCGACCCTGCCGACCGCGATGTCGCGATCCGTATCGAGGACGACAAGCTGGGCTACGCATGGCTGACGGTGCGAGGACAGTCCATCGGAAAGCGTGCATACATTTCGTCTCCTACGGCCGGTGCCGATTTCAGCGGACTGGGCAAAGCGCTGCAACGGTGGCGCGACGGCCTTCCCAATGAGGAGACGCCCTACGATCAGATGCCGGCGACGTACTGGGATCCGTCCGCCCGTAGGGATATTCTCACGACGTGGGGGATCGACCACAGTGTGCTGTTCCCGCAGTTCGGGTTCCAGTGGGAGTGGCCACTGGCGAAGGATCTGTACGCCCTACGCGTGAACATGGAGGCCTGGAATCGCTACGCGGTCGAAGTCGCGCAGGAGGGTAAGGGCAAGCTGCACCCAGTCGGTCACGTCCATCTCGACTCAGATCCGCGTTGGCTGCGTCAGCAGCTGGCGTTCCTGTCGAAGAACAACATCCGGATGGCCATGTGTTACCCGTCGCTGGTTGACGGCCGCCGGCTGTCGCATCCCGATCTGGATGACATGTGGCGAGCTTTCACCGACAACGATGTCGCCGTCGCGTGGCATGTAACCTCACAAATGGCCACCGTCTTCGACAACTACCAGGCCTGGGGTGATAACGACACCGGGATGGTCCGTTTCGTCGCTGGTCTATATCTGAAGGCGGCGGCCGAACTGGCGTTGACGGACATGGCTGGAAATGGAGTGTTCCAGCGGCATCCGGAGCTGCGTGTTGTGACCGCTGAACTTGGCGCGGAATGGTTTTCATCGCTGTGCCGCCGGGCCGACTCTTGGCTCAAGATCCACGATGAGCTCGATGGCAGATCGCTCAACCCCGAATTGGCTGACCGGCCGAGCGAATACTTGCGTCGAGCCGTCACGTTGGTCTGCAGTTTCCCCACTGACTGGAGCCCCCAGATCATGACGGAACTGGCCGACAACGCGGCCTACGGCGGTGATTATCCGCACCCCGAAGGGCTGAACGATCCGCTGCGGGAGTACCAGGCGCAGGTGGGCGAACTCGAGCCCACCGTTGCCGACCGCATCTACGGCGCCAACCTCGCGAGGATTCTGCACCTTGAAGGCTCGCACGCCACCTAGGCCCTGGATGAGCAGTCAGGGGCCCGGTAGCAGCCGTCGCTGAATGGGTTGACCCTGTTGCTATCTGCTCTCGGAAGAATTGTGAGGACAGCAGGCAACCGTTGGAATTGACAACCGCATGGACCAAACAGATACTTGGTTGGCACACAGCCGACATTCCCCACCGGGCCAGACAACCGCTGCGGGCCATCTCCCGAGGAGCACTGCGAAGTGAGAACGGACTTTGATGCCAAAGACTTCAAGGACGTGATGGGGAGTTTTCCCACCGGAGTAGCGGTCATCACTGCGATCCACGACGGGGCTCCGGTCGGGTTCACCTGTCAGAGTTTTGTCTCGTTGTCACTCGATCCGCCATTGGTATCCTTGTCGCCGGCCAAGACGTCCACTACGTGGCCACGAATACGCGCGTCGGGAACCTTCTGCGTGAATGTCCTCGAAGAGACCCAGGCGGCACTGTGCACCGCGTTCGCGCGTTCGGGTGGGGACAAGTTCATCGGTGTGGAGTGGCAACCGGGAACATCGGGTGCACCGCTCCTTGCCGGCGCCGCGGCGTGGATTGAATGTCGTTTGGAGATAGCGCACGACGCCGGTGATCACGAAGTCGCCATTGGCCGAGTGCTGAGTTTGGCGCGGGGCCGCGGGCGCGCGTTGGTTTTTTGCGAGAGCCGATTCGTTGCGCTCAGACCACTTGTTACGTCGGCCGATGCCAACGGGCATTGAAGGCAGCGCCCTGCAGCGGTTTGAAGATAGGAGCAACGGTGAAGATCATCCCTGACAATGACATCTGTGGTGCGCACGGCGCATGCGCGATGGTCGACGAGGAGCTGTTCAATCTGGACGACGACGGCTTCATCGCGATTGGCGACAGTGTCGCGGTTCCGACAGGAAAGGAAGAGATCGCGCAGCGTGGCGTCGACGCATGCCCGCTGCGGGCGCTGCGTATCGAGTAATCACGCGTCGCCGCCAGCCCGCGGCCAAACCTGTTGCGGGGCCAGCTGAGAGCGCTCTGCTCTGGAAGTCGCGGCAGACTGGCGATGGGCCGCAACCCTCGCCGTACAGACCTGTCCAGGGTCGAGCCGTATCGAGGTTCATGCGGAACACCTGGAACGCAGCGATCCCACAGGATTGACGTCTCCTCAGGGTCCCCTGTCAGTAGCGTTGCACCACAGCGGAAGCCGAGACTGGGGGCTTCGATGTCGTGACGTTATGTGCCAAACAAATAGTTGACCGCCGACGTGATCTCTGGGACATTTGTATGAACGGCAGCGGATGTTCTACATGCCGCACTCTGCAGAACCGGGTGAGTGGGCCGATGGAGGACACATGTCGAATTCTGTTCGGTGCAGACAAGCGACGGGTTGTTAGCCGTGCCTCATGTGATCCTGCAGCACTGCTGCAATGACGCGAGCTGCGTTCGGGTGTGTCCAGTCAACTGCATCCACCCGACGCCGAACGAACCCGAATTCGGATCATCCGAAATGCTCTACATCGATCCGAGCTCGTGCATCGACTGCGGGGCCTGCGTGGCAGTGTGCCCGGTCAATGCGATCACTACCGACTACGTCGGGGCTGAGGCCCACCCGGAGTTCGTGCAACTCAACTCACTGTACTTCCGCGAGGCCAGCCGCAGGAACTATCCACTACGTGAAGCGACGGATCCCACCCCGATCCAGCCATTGGCGCCTGGGTCCGGCACGGCCGCTCCCGATAAGCTCCGTGTGGCTATCGTCGGTTCGGGTCCGAGCGGGTCATTCGCCGCACGTGAACTCCTGTTCCGCAGCGGCCTCGACGTCCACATCGACATGTACGAACGCTCTACTAGCCCATGGGGGCTGGTGCGATACGGCGTCGCCCCGGACCACGGGGAGACGAAGCTAATCGTCCGGGAGTTCGAGGAACTGTGTTCAACAGAGAACTTCCGGCTCTACTTGAACGTCGAAGTGGGAGTGCACATCCCCACGAGCACTCTAGACCTGGCCTACCATGCGGTGATCTACGCGACGGGCGGAACAGACAACAAGTCACTAGGCATACCGGGCGAAGACCTTCCGGGGATTCACTCGGCCTATGACTTCATACGTTGGTACAACGGTGACCCGACCGCATCTGAGTTCGATTTCGACTTGTCGGGCGAGACAGCGGTAGTTGTGGGCAACGGTAACGCGGCCCTCGACGTGGCCCGGGTGCTTCTCACTGATGTCGACCGACTGGCTCGCACGGACATCGCCGATCATGCCCTGGCCCGGCTGCTGACGAGCAATGTGAGGCGAGTCGTCATCTTGGGACGGCGTGGTCCCGTGGAGGCCTCGTTCACGCTCCCCGAGCTACTCGGCCTACTGTCCTCGCCTGACTTCGATGTCGCCGTCGAAGGCGTTGAGCCAGGGTTCTTCGCTCGACTTGATCGCCAGGTGACGCCGGAAGCCGCTGAGAAAGCCCGGCTACTGGACGAACTCACCGTTGCCAAGCACGACGCTGGACGATGCCTAACCTTCAGATTCAATTGCTCGCCGACTGCCATTTTGGGTGAGAGCGCCGTTGCGGGCATGTCTGTGGCTCTCGGACGTTCGGGCGGAGACTCCAGTGAGCCACACACGAACGGCCCGGGCGGGATCGATTGCGGCGTCGTGTTCCGTGCCACTGGAAGCCGAGGCGAATCTGTCCGGGGTCTGCCCTTCGAGGAGCAAACAGGGACCATCCCCCATCGCGCAGGTAGGGTCATGGACTCCTTGGGTTCATTGCGGACAGGGGCCTACGTTGTCGGCTGGATCAAGCGTGGCCCGACCGGCGTAATCGGTACCAATAAGTACTGCGCACGCGAAACCGTGGCCTCCCTCGTCAGCGACCATCGCCGAGGTCTGCTTGTTGCGGAGCAACCGGGACTGGCTCGCCAGGCGCTCGCCGAGCTGCCCATGGTCATCGATCGCAATGCATGGCGTGCGATTGACACCTACGAACGAGCCCGAGGAGCACTTGAGGGACGTCCGCGTTCGAAGGTGGTTACCAAGGCGGAAGCTTTGAGCATCGCAGGTGCTTTCGCATGCGATGTGCCGACGACGTTCTCGCGGTCAGGAAGGTCTGAGTCCAACGATGAATCCTGAAACGGTAAACTCAATCTGCCGAGCATGCCTCAACCTCTGCTCGATCGACGTTGTCCGGCACCAAGATCGCGTTCTGGAGATCAAGGGAAACATCGGCAACGAACTCTATCGCGGCTATACCTGCGTCAAGGGACGAGCCCAAGGCGCTCTGCTGCGAAGCGAATCACGCCTGCTCCGGCCGCTGAAGAAGCAATCAGCGGGGCATCACGTGAGCGTGCCGAGCGCTCGCGCCCTGGATGAGATCGCTGAGAAGCTGGGACGGATCCTGTCGGAGAGGGGGCCCCGCTCCATTGCGACGTACGCGGGCACCATGCAGGTCCCCACGGCTCCACTGTCGCTGCCGTTCAACAACGCCTTCATGGACTCGATCGGTTCGAGCATGCGCTTTGACCCGAACACCATCGACAAGGGCGGGAAGCAGACGGCGGCCTCCTACCTGGGACGGTGGGGAGCCCCTCAGCAGGGCTTCGACTCACCCGAGGTCATCATGCTCATCGGCATCAACCCGTGGTTGACCGTCACTGGCTTCCCGAATGGGGCGCCGGCGCGCTGGCTGCTTGACCGCCTGGACGAAGGTTGCCGGCTCATTGTCGTTGACCCCAGAGAAACCGAGGTGGCAAGCCGCGCCGATTGGTTCCTGCAGGTCGCGCCTGGCACCGATGTCCTGCTATTGGCGGCGATGATCAAAATCGTTGTGTGGGAGCGGCTCTACGACCAGGAGTTCGTCGCAAAGTACACGCGCGGCCTCTCAGCGCTCACGGACGTCCTCCAATCCCTGGATGTGTCGGCTGCTGCACGGAAAATCGACATCCCCGAGCACCTCCTGGTTGGTGCGGCGCGCTGTTACGCCAGCGCCGATCGGGGCTATGTCATGGCCGGTACAGGGCCCAACATGTCGGGCGCAGGAACGATCATCGAGTACTTGGTTCTGGTCCTCGACACGCTGTGTGGGCGCTGGCTCCGAGCGGGCGAGACAATCCGTGCGACGCCAGCTCTGCTGCCCACCTACCCGGCGTACGCGCAGGCGTATGACCCGCAAGTTGACCACCTCGCACAAGAGCCTCTGCGGATCCGTGGCCTGAGAAAGTCGGCTGCGGGCATGCCCACTGCCGCCCTTGCCGAGGAGATTCTCACCCCGGGAGAGGGACAGGTCCGTGCGCTGATCAGCTGGGGCGGAAATCCCGTGCTCGCGTTCCCCGACCAGGCCAAGACGGTGAGGGCCCTCGAATCCCTCGATCTGTTCGTTCAGATCGATCCCTGGTACACGGAGTCCGCACGCCTCGCTGACTACGTGTTCCCACCGACGCTACCCATGGAGGTACCGGCGACGACGATGCTGCTGGACTTTGTGACCGGCAGGGCCACGGGTTATGGCTTGGACCGAGCCTACGCGCAGTACACACCGGCCGTGGTACCCAGACCCGAGGGGTCCGATCTGTTGGAGGAGTGGGAGTTCTTTTACGAGCTCATGTGCCGGATGGGCTTCCCCGTGCGGGTGAAGCCCATAGGTTGGCGCGGCGACCTGCCCGCGCTATGCATAGCCGCGAAACCAACCACCGACGAGCTAATTGAGATGTTCGCGTCCAACTCCCGCGTGCCTCTCGAGATAGTCAAGTCCCATCCAGCTGGGCACGTATACCCAGAAGTGATCGAAGTCGTCCAGCCGAGCGAGGAGGGCCATAACGGCCTACTCGATATAGGCAGCGAGGAAATGCTTCGACACCTGAGAGCGGAATTGTGCTCCACCATCGATATCGCCCCTGGTAAATTCCCGTTCCGACTGCTGTGTCGCCGGGCGAATCACGTCTACAACTCGTCGTACAACCTCAAGACCACCAACCACGGGATCGGTTACAACCCAACGTATATGAACCCGGAGGACATGGCGGCTGCGGGCTTGCGTGAACGGGAGCGCGTGCTGATCGCTTCGGCGGCCGGGCAGATAGAAGGCTTCGCCCACGCGGACAGTCATCTGCGCAGGGGCCTCGTCTCCATGATGTTCGCCTACGGCGCACCGAGGGAACGCGAAGTTGACGCTGCGATTCTTGGCAGCAGCGTGAACCAGCTTCTCCGGACCGACGATATTTTCGATCCGTACACGGGCCAGCCGCGGATGAGCAACGTGCCCATTAACGTCACCCGGCTCGTCTAGTCCGAGGCCAAACCTGTTGCGGGGTCTGCTCAGTGGGCTGTGCAACTCACGGCAGACAGCGGACCATCGCCGTCGCCGAGACCCTGTCCGGAGTCGAGCCGTATCGCGGTTCATGCGGATCGCCTGCGAACAGGCGATCGAACAGGGCCGTATCTGCGGGGCACCCCTCGGCACCCGGACCGGACAAGTCTGTCGCATGAGAAGCCCGGCCTGGATCTTCTCTTTAGTGTGGATGAAGTCTCTTCAGTCGGTCTGCGCCACATGAGAAGTCGATACCGTCAACCGCCCTGTCCGGGAGTTTCATCGGATCTATACCAAACAAATAGTTGACTGGTAACGTGATCTCTGGCACACTTGTACGACGAGAGACGCATGATCTACATGCCGCATTCTGCACAACCGGGACAGCGAACCCGTGGAGGACCCATGACGGTACGAATGGCAGCGTTGCCCCACTGCCGGCTGACCGCAGCAGCGAGCGCCGATAAAGGACCGCCGAACTCGGGCACCGCGCAGCAGCCGCGCTGGGCCCGCCCCCGCACCACGACATCTGGCACGGCCACCCGTCGGTGTAGCCATGTGGACGCTCACGACTAGTGACGGACGGCGGGTAGCCGATATCCGCTGTGAGATGGATGCGCGCCGTATCGTCCATACGCTCGGGACTACACAGTTGCGTTGCCCCTATTCCTGGGACGTCGTCGACAGCCAAGGGCAGTTGTTCGTCGCTGAGATCAGGCATCGATTCGGAGGTGGTGGCCAATGATTGTCGCACGCAATCCGCGCAATGCAGTGATCGGCGACGCCGTGCTGCTACGGGCTGACAATAGGCGCCGCGCCGGCACAATCGTCGACACTGACGTGATGTGGTACAAAGCCTACTGGCGCAACGGAAGAGGCCAACTGTCTTGGCATCCCCGCAGCGAGTTGGCCGTCCCCCGACGTGATTTCGGATGGTGATGGCCATGATGAAGGGAAGCCAAGTCGAATTCCAGATCGGCGATAAAGTGTGCGAGGGCATACACGTGGGTACCGTCGCCGACGTCGGCACCGTCCGCATTTAGGTCAAGACAAGCGATGGTCGCCGTGTGGTCTGCCGTAGGAACTGGTAAAGGCCGGAGACGGGTGACTAGGGCCGCGGGGAGGGCATCGCTCACCCGTGGCGACAACTCGGAAATGCCTTGGAGCCCGAGGAACTCAGCCCGTGCAACATGGGTCAGGCGACGCTTCGGTCGTGACAGCGGCCTTCAACGCCTCGCGCAATTCTTCGGGGTGCTTCTAGTGTCCTGCGCCCGGGAATTCGTTGAAGATATGAGGCGAGGCGCTCGAGGATTTCGTCGGCGGTCTTGGTCCAGGCGAATGGCTTTGGGTCTTCATTCCAGTTCTTGATCCAGTCGCGGATGTCTTTCTCCAGGGCTTGGACCGAGCGGTGTGTGCCGCGGCGCAGTTGCTTGTCGGTGAGAAGGCCGAACCATCGTTCGACTTGGTTGAGCCACGATGAGTAGGTCGGGGTGTGGTGCATGTGGAATCGGGGGTGCGCATCGAGCCACTTGGCCACGGCTGGGGCTTTGTGGGTGGCGTAGTTGTCGCAGATCAGGTGCACCTGGAGGTCAGCCGGAGTGGTGTTGTCGAGCTTGGTGAGGAACTTCTTGAACTCGACCGCGCGGTGGCGGCGGTGAATCGAGCCGGTGATCTCGCCGGTGGCGACGTTCAACGCGGCGAACAGGGTCGTGATGCCGTGGCGCACGTAGTCGTGGGTGCGCCGCTCGGGCATGCCGGGCATCATCGGCAGGACCGGCGCCGAGCGGTCCAATGCTTGGATCTGGGACTTCTCGTCCACGCAGAGCACCAATGCCTTCTCGGGCGGGTCCAGGTAGAGGCCGACCACGTCGCGCACCTTGTCGATGAACTGCGGGTCATTGCTGATCTTGAACGTGTCCACCTGATGGGGCTTGAGCTCGAACGCCTTCCAGATCCGACCGACCGTGGACTTCGACAACCCGGTCGCCTCGGCCATGGAAGCTCGCGACCAGTGGGTGGCGTCCTTGGGTTCTCGCTCCAAGGTCGCGACGACCACCTCCTCGACCGCCTCATCGGTGATCCGCCGCGGCGCACCCGGGCGCGGTTCATCGGCCAGACCGTCGAGGCGCTTGTCGAGGAATCGCTGACGCCACTTACAGACCATCTGTGGCGAAACACCCAAATCCTCGGCGACCTGCTTATTGGTATTGCCTGCCGCGCAACCCAATACGATCCGACACCGCTGCGCCAACGCCTGCGAGGACTTCGCCCGCCGAGCCCACCGCCGCAAGGTCTCGGACTCATCATCGGTCAACACCAACTCAGCAACCGGCCTACCCCTACGCGCCACCCACCCAGTCTACAATTCATCGCACAACTTACGGCGCAGGACACTAGCGAACCTTGGCGGCTAGCGAACCTTGGCGGCTAGAACTTTGAGAAGTGTCTTGAGTTTTCAGGCTGCGTTTGGCAGGAGACGAGCCCGGTTGATGGTTTCTGTTGTGTGAATGTCTATGGTGTGCAACACATTTCGTAATTGGAGTGGTGCGGATGGCTGGTCGGCAGCAAGCAGTGGTCGTAGCAACCGGTCATGGACTTTGGTGTAGAAGATCGCAAACCGCAGTCCATCGCCGGTGAGCCGGTAGCGGTTCTTGCCGGGGATGCGGGTAATGAGGCGGTTGGTGCGCAACCGGGCCAGGTCGTAGCTGGCCTGGTTCATTGAGTAGGTCGCAGCGCCGAGCAGTCCGGGCATCAAGGCGCGCAGGCTCTTGTTGGTGATGCCGGTGACGGCGAGCACGTTGTTGCATAAGGCGCCGGCCAGGGCCTGGACCCGAGGGTCGCCGAACCGTAAGGCCGGGGCCCTCCTGCCATCCTCGGTGAGGGTGGGCTGTGCGATCCGCTCAAAGGCTGGACTCGCAAGGACGCAGCCCTGACCGACACGTTCAGTATCGAGCAGGGTGGTGTTGATGGCACGAGCCTTTGACTGCAGCTCGTCGAGGTGGGTCAGCCGGCGCCGGCAGCCGAGGTCGTCGGGAGAATTGATGACGGTTTCGATACGCAGTGCCCGGCCATCTTTGAGGTATTGCTTGATCATCGAGTGTCGGTAGAAGGCGTTGATGCGGATCTCGGTGCCGTAGGTGGCGATTTTGGTCTTGAATTCCCCCGCTGCTTTGGCGCCGCGGCGTTGGCCGCGTTTGAAGATCAGCTCGATCAGTTCCGGGCGGCCGATGTCGAGGTTGTCGGCGATCAGGGCCTCGAAGAACACCCGTGCCCGCCGGGGTGCGTCGAACACCAGGGTGCGCGAGGTCTCGACTTGGCGCATCGACAGCTCCCACCAGTAGCCGGCGGCGCGGTCGTGCTCGGTCAGCGGCAGCGGCAGGATCGACCACCAGCGTTCGGCGAACACTTGGATCGCGCCCGGGCCCAGCCGGTCACAGATCGCCTGCAGCGCGGCCGGTTCAGCGCAGGTGGCGAATCCATTGGATAGCTCGGTGAACTCGATACCAGCCTTGGTTGCCTGACGTTTGGCCCACTCGTGGCCGTTGACCCAGATCTTCATCGGGTACGGGAAGTAGGCGCAGACCTTGACGAATGCCGCCCCGAAGTCGTCGTCCCAGACGTAGAAGTAGTAACAGGTCACCCGCCGCTGGGCCACCGCGAAGGAAAACCACACGCCGGATGTCTGCCCGGTGCGTTTGGTTGCGGTGGACACCGGTGCGAACTCCTGGGCCACCCCGATCGCGGCAACACCGGACCGTCCGGTCGCCGCTTGCCGGGCCAGGTAAGGCCGCATCCGATCGATCTTGCGGTCGGTCTTGTCGAAGCGCACCACCGGGATGTGGTTGTCCTCGGCGAACGAGGCCACCGCGCGGCGAAACGCGGTGCCGATCTTCTCGAAGATGGCAGGTGACGGAATCTCAAAACCCAGGTGCGCGGTCAGAAACGAGACCACCGCCCCACCCGTCTGCAGACTCGGCACATACCCGTTGAGGTAGATGCGATCCAGACACTCAATATCCAGCGCTACATGCCCGTCCAGTACATCGTTGACCGTGACTGTCGCAACCATTCACACAGCCTGACCGCGACACGACCGCTTGACCAGCCCCGTCACTCGGCGGTCAGAGGCGAAGCCTCATTGGTGTCCTGCGCCGGGAATTCGTTGAAGATATGAGGCGAGGCGCTCGAGGATTTCGTCGGCGGTCTTGGTCCAGGCGAATGGCTTTGGGTCTTCATTCCAGTTCTTGATCCAGTCGGCCGCCCCGCTGAAGGTGCCCCCCGCCACATACTCACGTGAGGTAAGGGCGGTGGTCAGTGGAGCCACCGCCAGCAGCGTCTCGTTGCTCCCGGTGGCCTTCAGATTCCAGCCGTCCGAGGTGGCCAACACACTGGGTTCCGCCGAGGGAATCGCGCCGTCGGGTGGGGGCGGTGGCGCGATTCCCTCGGCGGCAGCGGGGGGGACGGGCTCGGGGATATCCGGCTCCGCCCAAGCATGCGTGGCGGTCCCACACAGCACAACCACACTCGTTGCGGCGATGGCAGCAATTCGAACCAGCATCGTGTTTACCTTTCAAAACCCAAATCCGCAGGAGGTTGGACGCGGTGTTGCTGTCACCATCGCAATGGCGTGTTTAAACAGATTCCCGCAACCAAGGAAGCGATATGGCGCACTTTCAACAACCACCTCCAAGCCGGTAGAAAACAATGGATTGTTAGTTCGGAATCCGTGCGTAATATGCTTCGGTCACTGATTTCGCGTCGGGCAGCGCCAATCGGAACTCCTCTTTGTCTGGGAGGCCGGCCGGATTGGCTAGCTTCAGCCCTACGTAATGGCATCCGCACACGCGGTTTGGGTCTTGTAAGCATCGTCATTGAGCTCAGATGCCGCTTCATCAGTCATCTCGTTGTTGCCGCGCAGTCCCATGATGAGGATGAGCTTCGTCGCTCGAAGTGACCATCGGCGCATTGGACCGGAGATCTCAGGTTGTAGACCAGGGATTGCCGAAGCGTGCAGCGCGGCCGCCGCCGCAGCCTCCCGCAACGCAGTCCTACCGGTCACGTTTGCACTGGCCACCTCGGGATCGCCATACCTCCATTGGTTCCCGGATGTGACGTCAGCGAAATCCGAGTAGCTACTGGCGGCGAGGTCCAGACCACCGGCGAACTGCGCGCAGGCAGTCTCGGCGGCGGACATGTCGTGCTCAGCTGTTGCGATCGCCGGGGATTCGGGAAGTGGTGGTGCGGGCGGTAATTCACCAGGATCGGCGGTAGCACATGGCGCCGCGGCGAGCGCTACGCCGACGACCACAAGTGTCCACACGCCAGCGTGAAGTGAATGCTTCATCGAATCCCTACCTCGTGCCTCGTGCGTGTTGGTCCCATCACCCGCCCGTGCACCACCCGGTGCAGGCAGGATGCGGCCGTCGAGCGGACCCATCCTTTGTCATTAGGGCCTGGTTGCGGGAGTTCTTGTCGCGACGACAATCGTCTCGCGATGAGGTGATCGAAGTCACAATGACCTGTGAGGATGATGTAGGTCCACTACCTGTCCGAGTATTTCGGAAGCTACAGGTGTGGCGTGCTCACCGGCGCGCTCACCAGTATCGTTGTGGCTCAAAGCCGGAGGGCTAGCCGCTAACGGTTAGTGGGGTGGGTCTGCGGGGACACTTTCTCACCCATGAATTCGTGGGCGCTCTAGTGACCCTGCGTCGTCCGGTCACATGGGCCGTCCTGCACGGCGATGTGCGGTTAATTCGTCGGTGAGGGCGTGTGCGTCGGTGGGGGCGGTGGGGGTGTTTGGGGCGACGGGCAGAACTCGGCAATCGCCACGGTGGCTCCAGTAGCGCAGTGTTTGACGCGCGGTTTCGATGGCGTCTGTACCGGCGGGGGACGGGACGTGCCGATGGTGTCGGGGCCAGTGAAGCGGGTGCGATGCGACTCGGTGCCGTCACCGTGGGCTCTTGCGACGCCACCGTGACGGTGGGTGCGGCCGAGGGTGCCTGCACGACCCGGCGGGCCCAGCGCCAACTGCGCGACCCCAGTCCGGCGGTCGACGGCGAGCTGTGCCAGCCGGGGCGTTGGAGTCGTCGCTAACTGCGAGCACCGCCACCTTGATTGTGTTCATTAACCAAACGGCCACCGTGGGGCGGAGGCGCCTACTTCTTCCACATCAATGCGGTACGAGAGCGTCTCCAGAAGTCAACGGCGCGTGGCTCATCGAACCTTTCAACCCGGTACTTGCGCGCTCGAGGTGGCTAGTCACGCCTCTGTAGACCAAACAGATAGTTGTCTGGTAGCGTCCGCATGGCGTTCGCTATTTGCGGCGCAATCCGCTTCGGGAAGGCTACGGATGACGAACATGACTGAACACCGCCTCGACTGGATGATTTCGGTCGACGATCACATATTGGAACCGGCGTCGATTTGGCAAGACCGCATTCCGGCCCGGTTCAAAGACATTGCGCCTCGAATCGCATACGACGGCGACGTCGAGTTTTGGGAGTACGAAGGCCGGCGTTTCCCGACGCCGGGGCTTGCGGCGGTCGCTGGCAAGCGCCCGGACGAGATCACCCCACATGCCGCGCGGTACGAAGATATGCGACCTGGGTGTTACGACCCAGTCGAGCGTCTAAAAGACATGGATCAAGCTGGCGTCGTCGCTTCCGTCAACTTCCCAAGCTTTCCTCGGTTCGCCGGCCAGACGTTCATGGAGGCCGACGATTCAGAACTCGGACTGCTGTGCATAAAGGCTTGGAATGACTGGCTACTCGACGAGTGGTGTGCGACCGCGCCGGGCCGCTTCATACCGGCAACGCTCATTCCATTCTGGAGCGTCCAGGAGTCAGTTGCGGAAGTCGAGCGCTGCGCAGCGCGCGGCAGTCGCGGGATCATCTTCAGTGAGAATCCGTCGAAGTTGCAATACAAGGGCCAAAATTTGCCTTCAATTCACGCTGCCGACCGTCACTGGGATCCGTTATGGGCAGTGATGCAAGAAACCGAGTTGCCACTTCTGATGCACTACGGCTCTTCGTCAAACATGGAAAAGACATCGGATGACGCACCACACCTTGTCTCGATCGCAAGCAACAGTTTCGTCTTACCAATCTCTACGACATTGGACTGGATCTACAGCGGCAACCTCGGACGCTTCCCCGGTCTGAAGATATGTATGTCTGAATCTCAGATCGGTTGGGTGGCACCGACATTGGAGAGGGCAGAGTATGTCACCAAGATCCAAATGGATTGGAATCGCAAGTATATTCACAGCGGCACCATGGCAGATCACGCGAAAGGAGCGGGCGCGATCGTAGAGCGAGAGCAGGCGCTATTCGCCGACGAACGCGGACCGACCGAGATATTCAAGGATCAAATCTTTACGTGCTTCTTTGAGGACTTCGTTGGGGTGAAGGCGATGAAGGAGCTCGGCGCTGTCGACAACATGCTGATCGAGATGGACTATCCGCACAGCGACTCGACTTGGCCGAATTCTATCAAGCGGGCACATGAGCAGGTTGCAAATCTAAGCGAAGAAGAGCAATGGAAGGTTCTGGCTGGCAATGCTATGCGAATCCACCGCTTCGTACCGGAGTATCCAGACTATCCGGCGGGAATCTGACGTATCGGGATCTCGGTTGCTTTATGGAGTAGCCGCCTGACAACTTATTGGTCATGTTGGTTGAATGTGAGCCGTAGCTAAACATTGACAATTGGGGAGATTCCCACTGAGCGACTTGTGCCTTGACGTTGCAGACGAGAGGCCTTGCTGTAATGAGTATATCCCGACAATCAATACACACTGAAACGGCACAATCTGATGTGATGAGTCCGTTAGAAATTGCACCCAGGCCTCGATTTATCTAGTTCGCGACGAGCCAACACGACTCGCCATTCTAGTCATCCGAATGGAGAATGATGGACAAAAGAATCCGCTTCGACGGACGCACGGCGATCGTGACGGGCGCTGGCCGCGGCCTCGGTCGCGAGTTTGCCCTCCTGCTAGGAAGGCGGGGAGCCAACGTCATCGTCCATGACATCGAGCACGCCCAAGTTGTCGCTGAGGAGATTAATGCCGCAGGCGGGCATGCGATCCCGATCGAGAGCGACATCGCCGACGCCGCCAGTGCCTCGGAAGCCGTTCGATGTGCGATCGCCGAATTTGGCAGTGTCGACATCGTCATTAACAACGCTGGACTTCTCATCCTGAAAAACTTTGCGGAGTCTACGGAAGACGATCTCATCAGGACGTTGGATGTGAACGTGCGGGGATCGTGGCTATTGGCGCATGCCGCGTGGCCGCACATGTGTGCTCAGCAACATGGACGGATACTCATGGTGTCATCCATGAATGGCATCGCCTTTGGAACGAACCAGCACGCCGCATATGGCGCATCGAAAGGAGCGCTCGTCGGTCTCACTCGCGAGATTGCGTTCGAGGGAAGAGGTTTCGGCATAAATGTAAATGCGCTGTTGCCAGGGGCTATGACAACCATGCTACAGATGTTGACGGCGTATGACTCACCTGACATAGATCTCAATCCGGCTCTTGTCGCGCCCGTGGCAGCTTGGCTGGTGCATGAGCAATGTGAGACTACCGGCGCTCTGATCAACGCCAGCTCCGCGCGGGTCGGACGTCTCATCACCTGTCTAGGACCTGGGTTTCAGTCGACACCCGACGCGTTCACTCTTGAGGACGTTCGAGCGAAGTGGGCTCAGGCTTTAGACGCCGATAATCCGACAAGGATCGATACCATCTCTGACTACAACAACTTCCGAACAGAGCGCTACCTAAATGCCAAGCGGTGACGACAGTGCAGTGAACCGCTCCGACTTTGGTGTCGATGCCGTTAGCTGTGCGGGCTGTTGAGTCGGATTTCTGGTGGTCTGAACCGCCCCGGCATGTCCGGAGACCAGAGTCCTGTGGCCCGATCTCGGGCTTGAAGGGACGATGAAAAACATGGCTGGTCGGAAGCGGCATTCCGCGGAGGACATCGTGCACAAGCTGCGACACGCGGACGAGTTGACTGCGGAAGGCAAGACCGGCGAGGAGATCGCCGCCGAACTCTGAGTGTCGCCGGCGACGCTGTACAACTGATATGTAGGCACCTTTTGTCATCCCTGAAGGGGCGGGGGTTTGTCAACTGGTGTTTTGTTGGTTTCGGCCTCCATGCGGGCAGCGTCGGGTGAGGGCCGGGGGTCAAGACGGAGCGCCCGCAGCGCAGCGAGGACGAACGGTCTTGACGCTGGCTCGGCCCCGGCGCACAGCTTGTCGGAGTCGACAACCGAGTTGCGGATTGTGTGGTTGTTGGGGTTGGAGCGGCGTCTCCAGTACTGATGCGTATGGGTTGGGCAGGGCCGATTTTCTCGGCTACCGGTCATCCCTTCGCCCGGCTGATGCGGGCATGGAGCGGTGCGGTGGCAACACGCGGGGTCGATCAAGCGGGCGACCACGCCGGTGCGGGGGTCAGACAAATTCGCGTCCGCGCGCGTGCTGCGTCCAAGATGCTCATGCAGCCCGCCCGCGGGACAGTGCGCGAATGTGTTCGTCGCGTAGCCCGTAGTAGACCAGCGTGAGCAGTTTTCGTGCCGCGGCGATCTTGGCGATGCTCTTGCCGCGGCGGTCCTCGATGCGTTTCTTGTCGGCGGCGATCTTCGCGGTGGTCGGATGTCGTTGGACTGCTTCGACGGCTGCCCAGCGCACGAGTTTGCTGCCCTGTTTGGTGATGTGCCCGCGCCGCACCACGGTGTCGGATTCGTAGTGGCGCGGCGTCAGTCCGGCCCACGAACACAGCCGGTCCGGTCCCGCGAACCGGTGCACGTCCCCGATCTCGGCGACGAATATCGCGCCCAGTGTTGGACCTACCCCGGGCAACTCCTGGATCGCCCGATACCCGGCGTGGGTGTGCAACTGGTCGGCGATCGTCATGGTGAAGCGGGTCTCATGGGTGTCGAGAACGTCGATAATCTCCAGCAGAGAGATCACCCGCTGCGCATACGCATTGCCGAGTCCCACTTTCGCCAGGCGCTGGCGTCCGGTGACGCCGAACAGGTCCGACACCGGAATCAGCACTCCAGCCTTGGCGAGCACGGCGTGCACCTGTGCCTTGAGTCCCGATCGCAACGCCACCAACTTCGCTCGGTAGCGGATCAGCTCGCGTAGTTCTCGGACCGGTGGCGGCGCGATCCAGGCCTCGGGCAGTCGGTTCATCCGCAATAGATCGGCTAGATCTGACGCGTCGCGGACGTCGTTCTTCACCCGCCGGTACCGGAATCCCTTGACCCCCAAAGGATGTGCAAGATGCACCGTCGCTCCGGCTGCCTGCAGGGTGTCGACTGCCCAGTACCATCCATAGGTCGCCTCGAGCACCACCTCCGGGTTCTGACCGGCGTTCTCGAGCTGTAAACCCAACGCCACCGGGTCGTTGACGATCCGCACCGCCGCGAGCCGCTCACCAGTGTCGGTCTGGCGGACAATCACCGACCTCTGCCGATGCAGATCGATCCCCACGAACTGTTTTCCGTCATACTCACTCATAAGGGGCCTCCCTTGTCGTAGTAAACGTGGCACCCCCAGCATCCGCCGGGAACGCTCGAGGAGCGGAGGCCCCGCCCCTTCATCGCATCAAGAGGCAGGTGACAGCCGCCCCGGATTGGTGCCGGGGCGGCTTTCGTTTGATCGGTGTCAGCGCGGGCTGCGGCGGTCGTCGGTCAACGACGGTGGTGTCAGACTGATATACGCGGGTTGGCTACCGCAAGACGATAATTCGGCGCGAACGGTTGGCTGCTCTCTGGCGACCGGCGTCACACCAGCATTCCAGGAATCCTGTTGTGGCTCATAGTTGTAACGCAGATCCAGTTCGCCTACCTCGCCGCCGACCGGCTGACTCCGATCAAGCTCAAGTGCCGGTTAGTCCAGCGTGGCCAGCGACCAATGTCGGCGGACATGAAAAAATGCCCACTGGCGGACACGAAAGTGCCCGCAGGCGGCCATGAATCTGCCCAGACCTACCTGATGCTGCTCGGCGCGTTAGCGCCGTGGCGGCCTGTCCTGTGGTTTCGATGTCGATGCGTAGTCGAATCGAAAACCGCAGGAGAGACCTACTTGAAGTCTGACGTAGAACTCATGGACATACTCAATGCCTACGACCTGACCGGCTCCTACCGCGCCGCCGCTGAGTTGTGCGGGTGCTCGCACCACACCGTGAAGAAAGCGGTCGAAGACTGCAACGCGGGTCTGCCGCCAGCCACGCGGCGGTCCCGGATGATCGACGACTGGCGCGACCTGCTGGAAACCTGGGTCACCGATTCGAAGGGAAAGATCCGCGGCGACAAAGCCCACGAGAAGCTCGTCGCGTTGGGATACACCGGCACTGACCGCACCACCCGCCGAGCCCTCTCGGAGACCAAAGTGCGATGGCGACTGGGTAATACACGCGTGCACCGGCCCTGGATGACCGAGCCTGGGTTGTGGTTGCAGTACGACTTCGCCGAGGGCCCGATGGTGGTCGGTCGCCGCGTTGTGCTGTTGGTGGTGTGGTTGGCGTGGAGCCGGTACCGGGTGGTGATCGCGTTGCGGGACCGTACCGCACCCAGTGTTTTCGCCGGCCTGGACCGCATCTTCCGCATCGTCGGGGGCGCCCCAACGTACTTACTGACCGACAACGAAAAGACCGTCACCACCGGACACATCGCCGGCGTCCCGGTCCGCAACCGCGCCGCAGTCACCTTCGGCCGCTACTACGGCATCTCAGTGCTGACCTGCGGACCCGCCGACCCGGCCTCCAAGTGCCCACCGAGACCAACCTGCTGGCCCAATACAACAGTTTCGCCGAGGTGGAGGCCGCCTGCGCGGGGTTCGTCACCGAGATCAACGCCCGCGTGCACCGCACCACGGGCCGGCGCCCGGTCGAGATGCTCACCGCAGAACGCCCCGCCCTGCACGCCATCCCCGATTTGCCGCACACCGCAGCGTTGGGGGTGACCCGCCGAGTTCCCGACAACACCGCGATGGTCACCTTCGAACACTGCCAATACTCACTTCCGGCAACGCTATTGGGACAATCTGTGTGGATTCGTCATCACGATGGCACTGATGAAGTGGTGATCTGCGCTCTCGATGACGGCGGCCCCGTGGAGGTGGCGCGGCACCGCCGTGCCACCCCGGGCAGCCCCGCCATCGACGACAGTCATTTCCCCGAGCACCGGGACAAGATTCCCGGTGACTACCGCGTCCGGGCCCGCACTGCCAGTGAGCAGACGTTCCTGGCGCTGGGCCCTGGCGCGGCGGTATGGCTCAAAGAAGCCGCCGCCGTCGGTACCGAACGCATCCTGCAGAAGATGGCTCACGCGGTGGAACTGTCCGCGTTGGCCGGTCGCGCCGACGTCGACTGGGCACTCGGGCATGCCGCCGTGCACGCCCGCTTCGCCACCGGTGACCTGGATTCCATCCTGGCCGCCAAAGGCCTGGACCTGACCCGTCGCGACGCCGACGAGGACACCTCGCTGGCCCAAGGCACTGGTGGGTGGAACCTGTTCGGGCGCACCGTCATCGACGCCGATGAGGCGGGCATCGCATGACCACCACCACGGCCGCTGCGCCGTTGCCTGCCGAGGTGGAGTCGTTGATGCGTTCCCTGCGGTTGCCGCACGCCCGGGCGATCGCCGCCGACGTGCTGGCCACCGCCCGCGCGCAACGCTGGGATCCCACCGAAGTCATCAAAGCGTTGCTGACCGAAGAGTCCGCCGGACGAGCCCGCTCCATGCTGGCCGCCCGCCGCAAAGCCGCCGGCTTTCCGACCGGGAAGACCTTCGATGTGTGGGACCCGAACGCGTCGTCGATCCCGCTGCCCACCCAACAGGCGTTGCAGACCCTGGAATGGGTGGGTCGCCGGGAGAATCTGGTGATCTGCGGGCCCGCTGGCACCGGCAAAACGTTCTTCCTTGAAGCGCTGGGGCAGAAAGTGATCGAAGCTGGGATGCCGGTGGCGTGGTTCACCCTCGAGCAGATCGGGGTGCTGGTGCGGGCGCATCGTGCTGATGATTCCCTCGGCAAAGCGGTGGCCAAGATCGTGCGCGCCGAGCTCGTGGTCATTGATGACGTTGGACTACTCCCGGTGGGTGCCGATGCCGCTGAAGGTCTCTACCGCATCGTTGAGGCCGCCTATGAACGCCGCTCGGTGGCGATTTCGTCGAATCTGCACCCGAGTGTTGAGCGTCCCTCTGTATGACGATCACGGAGCGTCTCTCGGTCACTGCCGATGCCGACGAGATCTCGGGTTGCGGGCTTTCGTCGGCACCACCAATATGGCGACGTACGGTGGCGCCGCCGGTGACGGGCAAGCGCCGGACCGAACGACGCGGGCATCGTGACGAGCAGGCATCGTCGTCACCGTGAGTGACGGCGCTGACCCGAAAGCTGTTGCGGCCAACACGAACTGACCCCTTCCCTAATCCGGGGTGCGGTAGGCAACACTGATGAACCGTGAACGCAGTGTGCGGTAGTGATCGTTGTCCGCCGACCCGAGGACGCCGAGGCCCTGCTCGCCGACGCCGTCATGTGCTGCCCACGCTGTGGCGGCGCGCTGGCCAAATGGGGGTACGCACGCGAACGCACCGTCCGGGCGCTCGGTGCGGCGACGGTGACCGTGCGCCCGCGGCGGGTGCGCTGCCACAACTGCGCCACCACCCACATTCTGCTGCCGACCGCGCTGCAGCCGCGCCGCGCCGACACCACCGAGGTGATCGGAACCGCGTTGGCGCACAAGGCGAACGGCCTCGGGTTCCGGCGCATCGCTGCCCGCATGGGCCGGGCCGAATCGACGGTGCGTCGCTGGCTGCGCCGCGCCACCGACAAACACCTGACCTGGGCATGCCAGCAGGGCACGACCCGGCTGATCCAGCTCGCCCCCGACGCGTTCACTGAGATCCGCTACGCCGGCAACCAGTTGCGCCACACGCTGACCGTGCTCATCGCCGCCGCCCATTGGGATCGCCACTGTTGCGGGTTCGAGGACCCGCTGTGGACGCTGATCGGCATGTACACCCGCGGCCGGCTCCTCGCTGCACCCCGCAGCGGCTGAAAATCGAGCCCACCCCGAGGGGACCCCTGCTTGCGACATGGCGTCACCACACCGCCGATCGGCCGTCACCGTACCGACGATGCCGTCACCGCGGCGATCACCCCGTCAAGCTGTCGACCAACGCCACCATCTTCGTCTTCATCGAGAGTGACGACGTCATCGTCATTGTCAGTGCCGGGCAACACCCGAGTGGCTTCGATGAGCTGATGCCCAAGACGTTGGCCACCGCGACCGTCGACCGGCTGCTGCACCACGCGCACCTGTGCCAAACCAGCGGCGATTCCGTGCGCCTGGCCCAAGCTCTGCACGGGAAAGGAGTCCAACCTTGAGCTGACAACGGCCTCACCGACCGGTGGCGGACACACCCCCATGGGCAGATTCGTGTCCGCCGCTGGGCAGTTCTTATTGGCCACCTACCGGCATTTCTCATGTCCGCCCGCGGGGAGTTTCAGCTGTCCATTGACAGGTACCGTCGCCGACGTCGGCACCGTCCGCATTTAGGTCAAGACAAGCGATGGTCGCCGTGTGGTCTGCCGTAGGAACTGGTAAAGGCCGGAGACGGGTGACTAGGGCCGCGGGGAGGGCATCGCTCACCCGTGGCGACAACTCGGAAATGCCTTGGAGCCCGAGGAACTCAGCCCGTGCAACATGGGTCAGGCGACGCTTCGGTCGTGACAGCGGCCTACAACGCCTCGCGCAATTCTTCGGGGTGCTTCTAGTGTCCTGCGCCCGGGAATTCGTTGAAGATATGAGGCGAGGCGCTCGAGGATTTCGTCGGCGGTCTTGGTCCAGGCGAATGGCTTTGGGTCTTCATTCCAGTTCTTGATCCAGTCGCGGATGTCTTTCTCCAGGGCTTGGACCGAGCGGTGTGTGCCGCGGCGCAGTTGCTTGTCGGTGAGAAGGCCGAACCATCGTTCGACTTGGTTGAGCCACGATGAGTAGGTCGGGGTGTGGTGCATGTGGAATCGGGGGTGCGCATCGAGCCACTTGGCCACGGCTGGGGCTTTGTGGGTGGCGTAGTTGTCGCAGATCAGGTGCACCTGGAGGTCAGCCGGAGTGGTGTTGTCGAGCTTGGTGAGGAACTTCTTGAACTCGACCGCGCGGTGGCGGCGGTGAATCGAGCCGGTGATCTCGCCGGTGGCGACGTTCAACGCGGCGAACAGGGTCGTGATGCCATGGCGCACGTAGTCGTGGGTGCGCCGCTCGGGCATGCCGGGCATCATCGGCAGGACCGGCGCCGAGCGGTCCAATGCTTGGATCTGGGACTTCTCGTCCACGCAGAGCACCAATGCCTTCTCGGGCGGGTCCACGTAGAGGCCGACCACGTCGCGCACCTTGTCGATGAACTGCGGGTCATTGCTGATCTTGAACGTGTCCACCTGATGGGGCTTGAGCTCGAACGCCTTCCAGATCCGACCGACCGTGGACTTCGACAACCCGGTCGCCTCGGCCATGGAAGCTCGCGACCAGTGGGTGGCGTCCTTGGGTTCTCGCTCCAAGGTCGCGACGACCACCTCCTCGACCGCCTCATCGGTAATCCGCCGTGGCGCACCCGGGCGCGGTTCATCGGCCAGACCGTCGAGGCGCTTGTCGAGGAATCGCTGACGCCACTTACAGACCATCTGTGGCGAAACACCCAAATCCTCGGCGACCTGCTTATTGGTATTGCCTGCCGCGCAACCCAATACGATCCGACACCGCTGCGCCAACGCCTGCGAGGACTTCGCCCGCCGAGCCCACCGCCGCAAGGTCTCGGACTCATCATCGGTCAACACCAACTCAGCAACCGGCCTACCCCTACGCGCCACCCACCCAGTCTACAATTCATCGCACAACTTACGGCGCAGGACACTAGTCGGATCTGGTTGTGCGTAGTACGACTGGACCACGTCTGAAGTGTCTGTCGACTTCGTCAATGTGGCGTAGGAACGGATGAACGACTTGCCGACGCAGCCATCGATTTCAGCGAGGATCCGCTGAAGCACGTGTTCGCCGCCGCGGGCGGCCCGCCGAAGGTGCTGCGGATGGACAATGGATCCGAGTTGGTTTCGTAAGCGCTGCAACAGTTCTACGACGGAAGGGTCGGGTCGTCCTACTTTCCGCCGGGTATGCCATGGACCAACGGATACATCGAACAATCCAACAACCAGCTACGGAAGGAGTGCCTCAACCGCACCACTGGAACACTCTGTTCGAGGCGCCGCCATCATCGGAGACTTGAAGCGCGAGCACAACCATCGCCAATCGGCTGGCGAACGCTGGGGCGGCCTCGATGTCATGCGCGCTCGAACATGCGGCGGCGATCGACTCGCTGACCGGAGACAACGCGAGCGTCTCCCTCCGGTCGGCGGCGGGCATAGAGAAAAGTGGCGAGGCTGGTCACCACCACGCAGGCGGCAAGGAAGAACAGGCCGACCTGGGTGCTGCCGGTCGCCTCGGTGATCAGGCCGACGACGTAGGGGGCGACGAAGCCGCCGACATTGGTCAACGAGATGACCACGGTAAGACTCGCGGCGGCGGCAGCGCCGGCGAAGAGCGCGGCGGGCATGGAAATAAGCACCGACATCGACGCATACAGCCCGCCCGCGGCCGCACACAGCGATACGAATGCGAAGACTGGGCTCACCTGGAGCAGCAGCCCCGCACCCAGCAAACCGACCGCCCCGACTACCAGGCTCACACTGGAATGCCAGGCCGGCCGGCCGGTGCGCTCAGCGCGCTTTGCCCAGTAGTAGACATACGGGACCGACACCAAATGCGGGATCGTCACCAGAAGGCCAAGCTCGGTATAGCTGAAGTGCCCCAACGCGTTGACGATGACGGGTAGCCAGAGCAACAGACCGAAAAAGCCAGCGCCCACTCCGCTGAGGATGGCGCCGTAGATCCAAGCGCTGCGATTCTTCAACCCCGCCATAAACGGATGCTTCGACGGGGAACTCTTTTGGGCGTGCTCGGCGTCCATCGTCTGCACCAGCCAGGCCCGCTCCTCGGGCCGCAACCAGGTGGCGTCCGCGGGACGGTTGGTGAGCAGGAAACCGGCAAGAATCCCGAGTATGATCGCCGGGATTCCTTCTACGATGAACAGCCATTGCCAGCCGTGCAGGCCCCCCACGCCGTCGAGGTTCAAGATGAGCCCCGATATCACTGCGCCCAGCGCGTTCGCGACCGGGTTCGCGACCGTGAATATCCCGATGACAAAGATCCGCTGGGCGGCCGGGAACCACAGGGTGAAATAGAACAGCACTGCCGGAAAGAAGCCGGCCTCCGCAGCGCCCAGCAGGAACCTCAGGACGTTGAAGGACGTCGCATCCGTTATCAGGAACATTGCGGTGGCGAACACGCCCCAGCTGATCACGATGAGCGGCAGCCACTTTCGGGCGCCGAATCGGACCATGCCAGCAGCGCTGGGCACCTCGAAGAGCACATACCCGATGAAGAAGATCCCGGCAGCCAGTCCGTACGCGGCATCGCCGATGCCCACATCGCTGGCCAGCCCAGCTTTGGCGAAGCCGACGTTGGTCCGGTCTATGTAACAAATCACGAAGAGCACCATCATCAATGGCAGAATTCGCCAGCGAACCTTGTGTAGCGTCCGCTCCGCGAGGCCGATATCGGACCCGTCTGCCAGTAGCTCCGCGGTTTGCCTGTCGATCATCGTGCTCCTCTGTCGTGGTTGACATGTTCGCTGTCGACAGCCCACCTGGTGACCGCCGACTCTGGCTATACGGGCTGACGATCGCTCGATTGCCATCGCCCCTCGGCGAAGCCGGCGACGAAACCTAGGTACCGCCGACGCCCGCGGCGATGCAGTCGTTCATGCGCAAGCACCCGGCCGAGGAGCATCGAAGCGCTCGGCCGAACGGGTCCGACCCCAGATGATCCGGCGGGCTGACCGCCCCCGTATTCCTGCTTGATCGTGCTAATCAGCGAGAGCACCATGTCGGCCTCTGTCCCCGCGCAACTCGTCTTCCGACCGGCTGACCACACCGGCCGGGAAGGAGACGGACGTCCGAGCAATCGTCGGCACGGGCCAACCATTTGTGTCTGCTGTGCTTGCCCCGACCTCATCGCCCGCGTAGGCGACAGACGCTGCGCCATTGGGACGACGACGCTGGCGTCGCTGACTGTCGACGGCCCTTTCATGCTGTTACGCAGGCGAAGGTCGGTTCCATCGGTACTCCTCAAGGAGTGGGTGCGGGCGTTTCGTGGTGACGACGATCACCTCGGAGGGAGGTGGCGGAAGTCACAATGAACGGTGAGGACGATCTAGTCCACTAGCTGGCCGAGTATTTCGGAATCCGCAGGTGCCAGGCACGCCGGAGTCACACCACTACACGCCGGCGAACCCGGATACCGCACCGGTCTCGACGGCGACGGCATCGCATGCGAACAAGAGTTGACCCGTAGGGGTCACACAGCGCCAATCAGATTGGGGGCTGGCTGTTTTCGACTAGTGTCGCGACGTCGAGGTTGTGGGCCCAGACTGTGCTGGCCACAGGGTGGTGACTGCCAGCCATGGCTGATCTAGCATCTTCGGCGTTTGAGCGCGCGTTCTCGCTGAATGAGTCCAACGGCGGTGAAAGTCGATTTCCCGCCCGAACATGTCCTCCTACCTACGAGGGCACGGGTTTCATCCAGCTGTGGCGCCAAGGTTCCGCATCAGTGCACGGGCACTACTGGGCGGACGACATGCGCGGCAACAAGGGTGCCTTCGACATCGTGTGGTTCCACACCGCCGTGCAAGGCGCGATGCTGTTCATCAACGAAGCGATGACGCTGCACCACCAACGCCGCACCGCCTCGTCGGGGCGATAGTTGGCGACCCGCCAACGCCGTCAGTCCGACTTGTGTTGCACCATGTGCCTTAGGTCGAGTTGTGCGCGGGGGTGAGCGACAATAAGTGAAACGCCCGAGATGGAGCAGATCCTGCCAAGTACTGTGGGCGAGATGATATTTCGCGCTTCACCTCGGTAGAAGGCGCCGGTGACGCAGCGTGTTGTCCCAGAATGGCAAAGCTTCGGCGGGTGTGTCGCACTGGCGGCTGTGCGCGACTAGCTTGCAGCGCAGCACGCGCATTTCGACCCGTTGGAAATTGACACGGATTGAGACCGCGCGCAGATGGCACGCGTGAGGACGACAGCTTGCGCCTTGCTGTACCCACTTCGCGGGCGAATAGTGACTGCCAACGCCGCTGACCAGGACTTTTGCAATGAAGATTAACAAGCTTCCGCGACACGCCGAAGTCTTGTCAAAGTAGACGGGCGATTCCTGCCAATCTTCGCTGCATCTCGACGTCGTTGTTTTTTTGTTTGTTGCTTTTGCTGACTCGGTCGGCATCGGGGCGCCGGCGGTCGGTTCCCAAACTTTCGTGTCATCGTCCCAGTTTCTATGTCATCCCGGCGTCAGTGATGACACGAAAGTGAGACTCATGCAGCTCTCGCCAACGAGCGGCGATAGGTGGACGCTGAGACACGATTCGTCCTCCATGAACCTCGTTGTCGAGAACGACGAGGCTTTGGCGAAAGCTCATGAGCAATTTGAAAGGCCTTCTCGAAGTGCTGTAGGCCGATACGGTTGGCCGCCGCCTGCCTGCCGTCTACGTGGCAGGTGTTACGTCGCCGCCGGACCCCTTGACTGATGCCTTGGCGCGCTTCTCGGCCCGTACAGACCTCTTGCCGCGTACGAACCCGGTCGCAGAGACCGCTGCCGACAGCAGGCCAACCTCGCCGGTGGCGAACGGATGGAATCCGACACCGGCGCCACCACGGCCCTTCACCGGGATGTCGGCGACCTCGGTTACCTTCCAGCCCTTCTCGGAAATCGACAGAATGGCTTCGCCGTTCTCACACGTGAGCGGCAAGGCGGCGATGACTGTGTCCATAGGGTCACCCGGGCTTAGCTTCACCCCGGCGATACCGTTGCCTGCCGCGCCCTGCGGGTTCACGGCGGCGGGGTCGATTCGCAGCACCTTTCCGCGTCGCGTCACCAATGCCAGATGCGATCCGGGTGCGAGTACTCCAGACCGCAGCAGCCCGGTGATGTCCGGCGCTACCGGGATGTCGCGGATCTTGTAGGGCAGGCCGTTACCGGTGGTGAGCTTGATTCGTCCGTCGGTCCACACCGCCCAGCCCAGTCCCGATGTCAGCAGATCGCCGTGGCTGTCGGAGAACACACCCCGATCGTCAAGCCGCCAGCCGGCGTTGACCTTCCGCTCGCGCGGCCCGTCCTCGTCGGAGCCGGACGCCACGGGGGTGGCCTCGAAGTCCAGCACGGTGCGACGGTCGAATTCGGGACCTTTGAATAGTTTTGCGGTCTCAATGAGCTCGTTGTCGATCACCGCTCGACGCGCATCGGGATTAGACACTAGTTCGGTGAGCTCGAGGAACTCGGCGTCCAGTTTCTCCGCTTCGGCCTGCAGCTCGATGACGTCGAGCTTGGTCAACCGCCGCAGCTGCAGCGCCAGAACGTAATCGGCTTGTTCGGTATCGATCGCGAACTGGTCCTGCAGCCCCTGGCGGGCCTCGTCGACGGTGTCGGATCCACGAATCACCGCCACTGCGGCGTCGATGTCGAGGTGGATGGTCATCAGGCCCGACACCAGATGGCGCCGCGCGGTGACCTTCTCCAGTCGATACTCGCTGCGGCGCAGCACCACCGAATCGCGCAGGTGCAGGAATGCTGAGATCAGTTCCCGCACCGACCACCAGCGAGGCACTCGATCCTCGTCGAGTGCGACCAAACTGGCGGCGAACGTCGACTCCAACGGCGTCAGGGCGAGTAGCTGCTCGCGGATCTGCTCGGCACTGTGGCCGCGTTTGGCGGTGACCACGATCCGCAGCCCGTTGCGGCGGTCGGTCAGATCCGACATGTCGGCCACACCGGGCATTTCGCCCGACTCGACCAGTGCTCGGATCCTTTCTTGCACGGTGTTACTCGCGACACCGGGCGGCAGCTCGGTGATGACGACGTTCTTCCCGTCGACGGATACCGTGCCACGCACGGTGAACGCACCGCGGCCGGTGGTCATGTACTCCCGCAGCCCGGCCGTGCCGACCACGGTGGCGCCGCAGCCCCAGTCGGGGCCGGGAATGAGTTTCACCAACCTGTCGTCGGTCATGTTCGGGGTCTTCAGCAGTGCCCGGCAGGCAGCCATGACCTCGCGCGGATTGTGTGCCGGTACCTTGGTGGCCCACCCTTCGGCGATGCCGACCGCGCCGTTGCAGAGCAGAACCGGCCATCGCGCCGGCAGCACCGTGGGTTCGGTCCATTCACCGTCGAAGGTCTGCACCATCGGCACTGCGTGATCGTCGAGTTCGGCGGTCAACGCCGCACCGGGTGCCGACAGCCGCATCTCGGTGTAGCGGTCCGCGGCGGGAATGTCACCCTGGATGCGGGGGAAGGCACCTTGTCCGTCAATGACTTTCACGCGCTGGAACTCGGCGGCCATCAACGCGGCTGCCCCGTACATCGACGCGCCGCCGTGTGGATGCAGGTTGCCGGTGACCGCCGAGCAGACCTTGGACGACTTCTGCGGCTTGTTTCCGGGCAGCAGTCTGGAGTCGTGCATCTGGTACAGCAGGCGGCGCTGGCCCGGCTTGAGCCCGTCGAACGCCGACGGGATGGCGCGGTCGCTGACGCTGTACAGCGCGAACGTCAGCTGGTAGTGGTTCCAGTAGTCGTCGGCACTCTGGTCGAGCACCAGATCCGGATTCTGCTCGATGATGGCGGTCACGTCGTACTCCTAGTCGAGGTCGAGAGCAGAGGTGTCGACGCGGGAGGCGATGTCGGCCATCCACGTGCGCCGGCCCTCCGGCGGCCCGCCGAACAGAGTGTGGTGCAGCTTCGCTTCACCGTCGTCTAGGTTCACTCGAATGACGGTGCGGCGCTGCGGATCCAGCACGGTATTCCAGAAGTCGTCGGCGTCCATTTCGCCGAGGCCCTTGTTCCGCTGGACCTCTACCTTGCGTTTTGAGGTGGCACGCAGCCGGGCCACGGCGGCGTCGCGCTCGGACTCGTCTTGGCAGTAGATCCGCTGCTGGCCGTCCTTGACCACGAACAGCGGTGGCAGCGTCACGTAGACCATCCCGGCCTTGACGAGTGGCCGGTAGAAGTCCAGGAACATCGAGATGAGGCTCGAGTTGATGTTGCCGCCGTCGGGGTCGGCGTCGGAGGCGAACAAGATCCGGTCGTACCGGCACGACTCCGGGTCGCAGTTGTCGCGGACCCCACAGCCCAGGATGCGTTCGATCGAGTCGAATTCGTCCTTGACCCGCGCCTTGCTCAGGGTGAATCCATAGACGTTGGGTGGCTTGCCCTTCAGCGGGAAGGCCGCTTGGAAGGTGGCGTCGCGTGCGGCTTTGATCGTGCCCAGTGCTGAGTCACCCTCGCACAGGAACAACTCGGCACCCGAGCCGCGGCCGGTCTCCCGGCTGGGCAGCAGCTTCGGCGGCAAGGACAGGTTCGTCCCCAGGCCCTTGGCTTTCGACGCCGCCCTTGACCGGGCCTTGGCGCCCTCGGCGCTGCGTCGCGCCCTGGCGGCCTCCAGCGCCAGCTTGGTCCATAGCGACACCGTGTCGCCGTTGCCGGGGTTGGCGGCCCAGATGGTGACGCTGCGCGCCACATCCGGGGCCATCGCCACGTTCAGTGACCGCGAGGACACCGCGGTCTTGGCTTGGGAGTCCCATGCCGCATCCGGTGCCCGAGTGTCCACGGCGAGCGCGGTCACTGCGGCGAAGTCCTGTGCCTCGGGGCCGTCTTCGCCTTTGGCCAGGCCCAGGTCGCGGATGCGGGATGCGCGATCGGCCAGTGCTTCGGACAATCCCTTCACCGCAGCGGTCAGGTGAGATCCGCCGCCGGGGGTGCGCACGGTGTTGCAGAACGCGGCGACGGTGGCCGGTTCGGCTGGGCCGGCCGTCAAGGACCAGCGGAACGGGGTCGGGCCGCGGCCGGTGGTGTACTCGCCGCGGCCCTCCACCACCGCGCGCACTCCTGGCACGGGAGTGCCGGCGGCGGCGCACATGAGGTCCAGGAGGGTATCGGTGCCCCAGGGTCCGTTGAACGGTTCGGTCAATTCGGGCCGGACGACGTCGCCGGGCCAGCCTTCGTCGACGACGATCAGGTGCACACCTGGAGACATCCGTGCAGCGGCGTGCGCCCGCAGCAGTACCTCGTTGATGTCCAAGCTGGCATCCGGCACCACGGCCTTGTCGAACAGGATGCGCACCGTGGTGCCGTGTGCATCCGGTTGGCGATTGCCAGAGCCGCGCAGCTTCTGTGTGTCGGCGCGGGTGAACGGGGCGCCCGGGTCGAAGTCCTTCCCGTCGAACACGCCCGGGTAGCCGCCGCCGAAACTCTGCAGGTAGGTCTTCCCAGCTCGGCGTACCGTCACGTCGGTTCGGGCGGAGATGAAAACCGCTGCGGCGGCTCCGATTCCGTTCAGGCCGGCACCCGTGCTGGCAGCGTCGGCGTGTGCGGAGAACTTGCCGCCCGCCCGCGCGGTACCCAGCGTCTTGACGATGCCGTTCTTCCCGTTCACCGTGTCCGAGTCGACGGGCAGGCCACGGCCGTCGTCGGCCACGCTGACCGAGCCGTCGGCGTGCAAGGTGATGGTGGCGGCGGATCCACCGTGGTCGGGATCGGCGACCTCTTCGATCGCGTTGTCCACCAGCTCGCGCAGCGCGGTATTGAGTACGTCCAGACCGAGGTTCACCGCCGGCCGCAGGCGCGTGTGCTGGACATCGTCGAGCTCGGTGATGTCGGCGGCGGTGTAGCTCACTGCTCGTCCCTTCCATCCAGGCCAAGTAGGGGAGGACCGAAACTCACGGACTCCTGCCGGCGATCCACTCGGCAAGCACTGGGGTGCCGCAGGAATGGTAGACGGCCAGTCAGACATCTCTGCGTAGCCGCGGCGACGGGTGAGCAGACTCTCTTGGCGTCGGCCATGTCGGCCAGGGTGGGGCGACGACGTGATTGGTTCTTGAACAGCGGCTCGCGCCGAGATGTCGGGCCCGTGCGCCACACACCGTCGCCCCGACACGCATGGGCGACAACCCCATGCTCCGTTCGGTACCCAGAAACCCCGCATTCCCGAGCAACGCGGCGCCGTCGGACTCCACTCGCTCCAGGCACGACGGTGGTCTCGAGTACGGATTCACGCATACCTGCGTCACCAGGAGTGGTTTTTACAAGGCACCGGTCCACAAGAACCCGGTTGAGACCCTCTGAGCTGGACTTTTGCAACGAAGATTGACAAGCAACCCCACATTGTTCAACTAGTGGTCTCAATCGGGACAAAACGGCGTTTCTGCACCCCGCCCCGGCATGCCTTGCGCTTTACGAGTTCAGCGGGCGAGCCGATAAGTGCTGCAGCACCTACTCTGATCGCTGCTGCCGGCAGTAGACCGATTCGTCCTCGCCCGCGCGCCGCCACAACCATTACTTCGGTGTTCCTCGTAGACATGTTGTGGGACAACATCTTTAACTTTAACGAATGGCTCCACGGGCGTGGTGAAGTGTCATGGTGACGGATTGAGCATGGCCGGTCCTCACCTGCGGCCGCTGGCGGAGTACGGCGACCTTGCGTCTGGTGCCGGGTGGCGCCATTGGCGGCACGGCGGGACAGGTGGAAAACCTGGGTGGCGAGCATGTCGACGCCGACGACATAGCTGCGACGAGTGCCACACCGCGGTCACCCGAATGCGATACGCGACTACCGCACCTCTACCTTCGTGTGCATACGGCGCGCGCGTTCTGCCTGTATTGAGGGGTGAGGCCACACGGTCAGACCGGGCTTTTGGTGGTCAGCGGTGTGTCGTGACTGGCGGGTTCTGGGCTCAGCCGTGTTTGCCGGCTGTGCCGGTGCCGCCGGGTGTGCCGGTGCCGCCGCTGGATCCCGTTTTGCCGGTACTGCCGGAGCCGGTTCCGCCGGTTCCGGGGGAGCCCGCGGCCCCGCCCTTGCCGCCGGTGCCGCCGCTGCCCGGTGCGCCGGTGGCGCCGGGATGGCCGGTGCCACCGGCGATGGAGGCTCCGTTGTTGGCGCCGAAGGTGCCGCCGTCGCCGCCCTTACCGCCGTCGCCGCCTTTGCCGCCGGTGCCGCTGGTGCCGCCCGCACCACCGGTAGAACCGCCGCCGCCCAGGCCGCTGGCGCCACCGTTACCGCCCGCCCCGCCGTTACCGCCTGCCCCGCCAGGGCCACCCGCGCCGCCGTCGCCGCCGGTGCCGGCATTGCCGCCGTGACCCGTGCCGCCGTGGTCACCGACGCCGTTGGCGCTGCCGATGCTGCCGCCGTGGCCTCCGGTGCCGCCGGTGGCGCCCGCACCGCCATTACCGCCGGTGCCGCCGGCCCCGCCGGTGCCTCCGGTGCCGCCCAGGAGCCCGCCATTGCCGCCGGCTCCGCCCTTACCGCCGGTAGTGCCCGCACTACCGGCGGTTCCGGTGCCCCCGGCCCCGCCGTTGCCGGCATTTCCGCCGTTGCCGGTGCCGCCGTCGCCCAGGCCGTTTTCTTGGCCGATGCTTCCGCCGGGGCCGCCGGCGCCGCCGCCGGTGCCGCCGGGCCCGCCGTTGCCGGCATTTCCGCCGTTACCCGTGCCGCCGTCGATGCCGAAGCCGTTTTGGGCGCCGATACCGCCGCCGCTGCCGCCGGTGCCTCCGCCGGCGCCGCCGGCCGCGCCGTTACCCGCGTTGCCGCCGTGCCCGACACCACCACTGTCACCCACGCCGTTGTTGACGCTGATGTTGCCGCCGTTGCCGCCGTTTTGGTTGGGTCCGCCCGCGGTGCCATTGCCGGCGTTGACACCGGTTTCGTTGGAGTTGCCGGAGTTGGCGCCGTTGAGAATGCCGACGTCGCCGCCGGATGGGGCGGTGCTGGTGGGGGTGGAGGGGTTGACGCCGTTGGCGCCGGTCATACCGGCCCCGCCGTTGCCGCCCGCGCCGCCGTTGCCGCGCAGCAGGCCGCCGTTGCCGCCGCTACCGCCGTTGCCGGCCGCGCTGGTGGCGGTGGCATCGGCCCCAGCACCCCCGGCGCCACCGTTGCCCAGCAGCAAGCCGCCGGCCCCGCCGTTGCCGCCGTTACCGCCTTGGACCCCGGTGCCACCGTCGCCGCCGTTGCCGATCAGCAGCCCGCCGCGCCCGCCGGCCTGACCGGCCGCGCCCTGGTAGCCGTTGCCGATCAACAATCCGGCATCGGGATGGGCAGCGGTGCCGTCACTGACGAACACCGCGACCAATCCGCTGATCGCGTCGCCGATCCCACCGGCCGGGTTGGCGGCCGGGGTCAGGGCCGCGGCCAGCGCGGTCGGGGTCGGAGCAGAGACCGCCGGCCCGAACAACCCGGTGCAGAACTGTTCACCGCAGGTCGGGTCCAAGGGCGGTGCCTGGGGTGCGGGCACCAGCGGCATGCCCACCGAGGCCAACTGGATGACCGGGGTGGCCACCTTCTGCGCCGTCGTGGCGGGTGCACCGGCCAACCACAATCCGGCGACCCCGGCCGACAACACCCCGGCGGCCAGCGCCGCCCCAGCCACTGCGCGGGTCACGGCTGGCGCCGAACCGGGCCGTCGCGCAGGACGATCGGGCTGGCCGGTACCAACCCAGGCGCGGTGTCCGGCGATGGTGGCGTGGTGAGCGGCCATGACGAGATCCCCATTCTTGACTTGGCAAATAACGATGTGCCGTCATCGTCCCTCTTCCGGTGGCGCCGGTGCAAGCGTTTGGCAACCACATATTGTTAGCAGATTCGCCCCGTCGATTTGTCGCGACAGTCAATATCACATGCTTGAGTGCACACCATTACCGGCGCGTGACGGAGCATCGTCCGACCGGCCCGACCCGATGCCGGCGAGCGCTCGTCACGCCGCATCGGTGCCGCTAAAGGCCGAGAATCTGCTGCCGCCTTCCACTTCCTTCGGGAGCATTCAGCACCTATCAAGCAAGTCTTCGGCAATGAGGGACCCGGTGCGAAACACCGCATCCGACAACGCGAACTGCGTGGCGCGCTAGTTTGCGCAGCAAACTATAATGGTGGACATATTGTGCCAGTCGGCTGCTTGCTGAAACCGCCAGGAGACGTGGAACTCAGTCCACGCACGGCCCAACCGTCATTGCCCGGCGATAGCCACCAGGCGACGGTGATCGGGCAAACCGTGGCCGCCGGCGTTGCCTGTGGCATAGCGCAGCGTCATCTCGCGGGTCTTGTGTCCGAGCAGCTTCGGCATCGTGAGTGCCAAGAGACGGGCCGCGAATTTCGACGGAAAGCCGCACACTCGCCGAAGTCAGCCGACCTTGTAGGTGGCGATCGCCTTGGCGACCAGTTCGCCGCCGGGCGTGACGACGTCCACGTCGCAGTTGATCAGCGTCTTGCCGCGGCGCAGCACCCGGCCCACGCCGATCAGGTCCGTCGCGCGGGCGGGCGCGAGGAACTGCACCGCCATCGACGTCGTGACGCCCCGCAGCGATTCGACGGCCTCGACACCTGCCCATGCGGCCGCCATCACCGTGACGTCGGCCAGCGTTGCGATGGCGCCGCCGTGCACCATGTCGCCGAGCGTGACGTTGGTGGTGTCCCACGGCATCCGCAGCCGGACCTCCTCGGCGTCGAGCACCTCGGCGACGATGCCGAGCTTGGCCACGAACGGGGACTGCGGAATCATCTGCGCCATGACCTCGGCGCCGGTGGGAGTCGACATGACGCTCATGATGTCGGGTCCTCCGGAAGCGTTTCAACTACCTGCCGGGTAGGCGAAGCTGCGCACGCGGCCGCCTGAGCAGCGAATCGTTGACACGACACCAGGTCGGCGATTACATTCCTGAGCATGATTGCAATTCTGGTCAAGCCTACCAACTTAACAGGGAAGCCATGACTGCGGTGCACGACGCCGATCGGCAGTCGGCCCGCTACGACCTGAGCCACCTGCGGTCGCTGGAGGCCGAAGCCATCCACATCATCCGCGAGGTGGCCGCGGAGTTCGAGCGGCCGGTGCTGCTGTTCTCCGGCGGAAAGGACTCCATCGTCATGCTGCATCTGGCGCTCAAGGCGTTCCGGCCGGGCCGGCTGCCGTTCCCGGTGATGCACGTGGACACCGGACACAACTTCGACGAGGTGCTCCAGGTCCGCGACGAGATGGTCGCCGAGAGCGGGGTGCGGCTCGTCGTCGCCAAGGTGCAGGACGACATCGACGCGGGCCGCGTCGTCGAGACCATTCCGTCGCGCAACCCGATGCAGACCTTCACGCTGTTGCGCGCCATCCGGGAGAACAAGTTCGACGCAGCCTTTGGTGGCGCCCGCCGCGACGAGGAGAAGGCCAGGGCCAAGGAGCGGGTGTTCAGCTTCCGCGACGAGTTCGGCCAGTGGGATCCGAAGGCGCAGCGGCCCGAACTGTGGAACCTCTACAACGGGCGGCACCACAAGGGGGAGCACATCCGCGTGTTCCCGCTGTCCAACTGGACCGAATTCGACATCTGGTCCTACATCGGCGCCGAGAAGATCAAGCTGCCGTCGATCTACTACGCGCACCAGCGCCAGGTCTTCCTGCGCGACGGCATGTACCTCGCCGTGCACAGGTACCTGCAGCCGCGCAAGGACGAGGAAGTCGTCGAGAAGACCGTGCGGTTCCGCACCGTCGGCGACGTCACCTGCACGGGTTGCGTCGAGTCGCTGGCGGGCACGGTGTCCGAGGTGATCGCCGAGACCGCGGTGTCGCGGTTGACCGAACGCGGTGCCACCCGCGCCGATGACCGGATCTCCGAAGCAGGCATGGAAGACCGCAAGCGAGAGGGTTATTTCTGATGAGCGCTTGCGCGAAGAAGAGAAGGCACAGTTGATGGCGACGTTATTACGGCTTGCAACGGCAGGTTCCGTCGACGACGGCAAGTCGACGTTGATCGGGCGGCTGCTGTATGACTCCAAGGCCGTCATGGAGGACCAGCTGGCGTCGGTCGAGCGCACGTCGAAGGAGCGCGGACACGACTACACCGACTTGGCATTGGTCACCGACGGCCTGCGCGCAGAGCGCGAACAGGGCATCACCATCGACGTCGCGTACCGCTACTTCGCCACGCCCAAGCGGAAATTCATCATCGCCGACACCCCCGGGCACACGCAGTACACCCGCAACATGGTCACCGGCACGTCGACCGCGCAGCTCGCGATCGTGCTCGTCGACGCGCGCCACGGGCTGCTCGAGCAGTCGCGGCGGCACGCCTTCCTGGCGTCGCTGCTCGGCATCCAGCACATCGTGTTGGCGGTCAACAAGATGGACCTCGTCGACTGGGACCGGGCAACCTTCGAGAAGATCCGCGACGACTTCCACGAATTCGCCGCCCGGCTCGACGTGCACGACGTGACCTCGATCCCGTTGTCCGCGCTCAACGGCGACAACGTCGTGACCAAGTCGCCACTGGCGCCCTGGTACGAAGGCCCGGCGCTGCTGAGCCACCTCGAAGAGGTCTACATCGCCGGCGACCGGAACCTGGTCGACGTTCGGTTCCCGGTGCAGTACGTGATCCGGCCGCAGACCGTCGCGCATGCCGACCACCGAAGCTATGCCGGGACGGTGGCCAGCGGTGTCATGCGTCCCGGTGACGAGATCGTGGTGCTGCCAACCGGAAAGACCAGCCGCATCACCGAGATCGAGGGTCCGACGGGCCCGGTCACCGAAGCGTTTCCACCGATGGCGGTGTCGATCAGCCTGGCCGACGACATCGACATCTCGCGCGGCGACATGATCGCCCGCGCCAACAACCAGCCGCACGCCACCCAGGACTTCGACGCCACGGTGTGCTGGATGTCCGACGACGCGGCGTTGGAGCCGGGTCGTGACTACGTCATCAAGCACACCACCAGGACCACCAGGGCCAGGGTCACGGCGCTGGACTACCGACTCGACGTCAACACCCTGCACCGCGACAAGAGCGCTACCGCGTTGAAGCTCAACGAACTTGGCCGCGTCACACTGCGTACCCAGGTGCCGTTGCTGCTCGACGAGTACTCCCGCAACGCCGCCACCGGGTCGTTCATCCTGATCGATCCCGACACCAACGGCACGGTCGCCGCGGGCATGGTCCGCGATACGACGCCCGCCGCGACCAGGACGGCCACCCCCAACGCGGTCCGGCACCAGAACCTCGTCACCGCCGAGGACCGGCTGTCGCGTGGGAGCACGGTGTGGTTCACCGGCCTGTCCGGTTCTGGCAAGTCGTCGGTGGCCATGCTGGTCGAGCAGAAGCTGCTCGAAAGCGGCCGTCCCGCATACGTTCTCGACGGCGACAACCTGCGCCACGGGCTGAATGCCGACCTCGGCTTCTCCATGGCCGACCGGGCCGAGAACCTACGCAGGCTGGCCCACATCGCGACCCTGCTGGCCGACTCCGGACAGATCGTGCTGGTACCTGCCATCAGCCCGCTGGCGGAGCACCGTGCCCTGGCCCGAAAGGTCCACGCCGATCAGGGCTACGACTTCTTCGAGGTGTTCTGCGACACCCCGCTCGAGGACTGCGAACGCCGCGATCCCAAGGGCCTGTACGCCAAGGCCCGCGCGGGGGAGATCACGCACTTCACCGGAATCGACAGCCCATATCAGCGGCCGAAGAATCCGGACCTGCGTCTGACCCCGGACCAGTCGGTGGACGACCTCGCCCAGCAGGTCATCGACATGATCAGCGCTCCCCGGTCATGAGTGATCACGACGTCGCCCGGCGCCTTGCGACCGAAGCCGGTCAACTACTGCTCAACGTCCGCACCGAGCTCGCCGACGCCACCGCCGCCGAGCGGAAGTCGGCGGGGGACAAACGATCCCACGACTTCCTGATGGAGGTGCTGGCCGCGGAGCGCCCCGACGACGCCGTCCTCTCGGAGGAAGGCGTCGACGACCCGGTGCGATTGAGCGCCGAGCGCGTGTGGATCGTCGACCCGCTCGACGGCACCCGGGAGTTCTCCGAACTCGGTCGCGACGACTGGGCGGTGCACGTGGCGTTGTGGCAGTCTGGCGAGCTGGTGGCCGGCGCCGTGGCGTTGCCCGCCCAGGGCCTGACGTTGGCGACGCCCGACGTCGCCGCTCCGCCCGTCGCGCCTGCCACGCCGCGGGTCGTGGTGTCGCGCACCCGGCCACCCGCGGTGGCGCTTGCGGTGCGCGACTCCCTGAACGGAGTCCTGGTCGAAATGGGTTCGGCGGGAGCCAAAGTCGCATCGGTGGTGCAAGGCCTGGCGGACGTCTACGTCCATGCCGGCGGGCAGTACGAGTGGGATTCCGCGGCCCCCGTGGCCGTCGCGCGCGCGGCCGGTCTGTACTGCTCGCGCATCGACGGGTCACCGCTGGTCTACAACCGCGCCGATCCGCTGCTACCGGACCTGGTGGTGTGTAGGCCCGAGTTGGCCGATGCCGTGCTCGCGGTGACCGCCCGCTGAATTGCCGCACCGACCCGCCCCGTTGCGGTGGCAGAATTTCAGTGGTGGGGTTCTACGATTGCACGTGCATGTTGACCGGCGTCAGCGTCGACCACGTCGGCGCGACGGCGGTCATCCTGCGGCGCACTGCCGCCGGGTACGAGCCGGTGACGTTGGGGATCGGCGGCGAGTACAACGGTTACGGGACGATCTGGTCGATTGACGAAGGCCGCAACACCGAGTTGGTGTACGACTTCTTCGCGACGCAATCCCGCACCGGCAGCCCCGACACTCGAAGCGGATTTCGTCCGCGCATTCGGTGACAGCACGACGGCACGCGAGATCTACGACGGGCATCTACCCGAGGTCGCCGAACAGCTGGGTCAGCTCGCTGCCATCTCCGAATTCGTCCGCGTGCACGAACTGCGTTGGGCGCCACCGGGTGAAGAAGAACAGAAGTACTGGAGACACAGCTACGTTCAGCACACCCCCGAGGACGCGTTCGCCTTCATCGCCAACGCGCGGCTCGACTATCGCGGTGAACCGGCGATACAGCGGGGTCTCGACGCATGCGCGGACATCGCTCGCGAATGGGCGGACTGAGGTCGCAGTACGCTCGAGGACATGAGCAATCCCACGCTGCGCGCCCTGGCCGAACTACCGCTCGAGCCCGCCGGTCTGGCCGAATCGACGCTCGTCCTGATCGACTGCCAGAACACCTACACCTACGGCGTCCTCGAACTCGACGGTGTGCAGGCCGCACTCGACGAGGCCGCGGCGTTACTCGACCGCGCCCGATCCGCCGGCATTCCGGTGATCCACGTCCAGCATTCCGACGGTCCGGGTTCGCTGTACGACGTCGAGGGTGAGAGCGGCGCGATCGTCACCCGGGTGGCGCCGCGCGACGGCGAACCCGTGGTCGTGAAGCAGTACCCGAACTCGTTCGTGCAAACCGACCTCGACGACCGGTTGAAGGCGGTCGGCGCGTCCAATCTCGTTCTCGCGGGGTTCATGACGCACATGTGCGTCAACTCGACCGCGCGTGGTGCGTTCAATCTCGGTTACGCGCCCACCGTGGTCGCGGCGGCTACCGCGACGCGGTCGTTGCCGGGGGTCGGTGGCGAATCGGTGTCCGCCGCGGCGATGCAGTCGGCGAGCCTGGCCGGGATGGCCGACCTGTTCGCCGTCGTGGTTCCTGGCGGCTCAGGCGTTCCCGACTGACAAACTGATCCGATGACCCAGCCCTCGACTCGGATCACCAGGCTCAGCGAGAAGCAGGAGACGTCGCGTACCAGTCTCGACGAGCTTCTGGACAGCACGCCGCTGGCGACCATCGCACTGGTCCGCGACGGGCATCCGGCGGTCTTCCCGACCGGATTCGCGCGCATCGGTGATGAATTGGTGATCCACGGCTCGACGGGTGCGCCCTGGATGCGGGCTCTCGCGGCGGGCGCGCCCGCGGCGGTGTCGGTGACGACGTTGGATGGGGTCGTCGTGGCGCGCAGCGCGTTCGAGTCGTCGTTCCGCTATCGCAGCGCGGCGATCTTCGGCGTCTTCGAGCTGGTGCCCCAGGCCGACAAGGTCGGCTACCTGGAGAAGCTGACCGACACGTTCATCCCCGGTCGGGTCGCCGAGCTTCGGGCGAGCAACCGGAAGGAACTCGCGGCGACCATGGCGCTGCGGTTGGCCATCGGAGACGCCAACTGGTCTTTGAAGGTCAGCACGGGCTGGCCCGAAGACCCGGACGAGGACGTCGCGGCCGGCGCCTGGGCAGGTGTGGTGCCGCTGACGGTCAACTACGGCGTGCCGCAGCCCGCCCCCGATCTCCTTCCGGGTACGCCGCTGCCGGAGTCGGTGCGTGCGATGACGGGCACGATGGGCACGGTGCCACCGTCCGGCGACTAACGCCGGCTCAGAGGCGCGGCGGACCCCACACGTAGAGGCGAGGGTTCGCCGGTCCCCGCTTGGGCTGTTCTCGCACGAAGGAAACGGACGCGCCACCGGCGAAGTGAACGATGACCTCGGACGCGTCGGCGACGATGTCGGTGATGGTGCCGATCTTGTATCGACGTTCGTCGTCCCATCTGGCCATGGCGCGGCATCCGAGATGGTCTGCTGACAGCTGGTCGGGCGCCACCTCGTGCGGACTCTGCGAGGCGACGTGCTCAGCAGCGACGCCGGGGGTTGGCGCCTGCTTCTCGGCTGGCGCGTCGGGCGAGTCGTCCACCCAGAACTCCCAGTCCGGCGGCGGTTCAGGCCAGGCCGGATTGGGTTTCCAGTCGGGCGGCGGCACCCATCCCTGCGGTGGACTCGGCCAGTTCGGCGGCGGGTTGTAGCGGGCCATGGTGACATCCCAACTCTGATCTAGTCCGGATCAGTTAGCACACTGTGTCACCTGTCGTGCTCGTCTTCGGTGCGCAACGCGCGATCCACAGCCAGGTGATCGTCTGCTCGCGGATTGTGGCCGCACGGGTTTGCCGCGACGTCGGTGGCACAATTCGCTGCATGCGGATGTCGGCGAAGGCGGAGTACGCCATCCGTGCCATGGTCGAGCTGGCCACGGTCGGCGACGGCGGACTGATCAAGACCGACGACCTGGCCAAGGCGCAGGGCATCCCGCCGCAGTTCCTCGTGGACATCCTCTCGGACCTGCGCACCGACCGGCTGGTCCGCAGCCATCGCGGCCGCGACGGCGGATACGCGCTGGCCAGGCCCGCAGCCGAGATCAGCATCGCCGACGTGATGCGCTGCATCGACGGCCCGCTGGCCAGCGTGCGCGACATCGGGCTCGGCGACCTCCCTTACTCCGGTCCCACGGCCGCGCTGACCGACGTCTGGCGTGCCCTGCGCGCCAGCATGCGATCGGTCCTGGAGGAGACCAGCCTCGCCGATGTCGCGTCGGGCGCGTTGCCCGAACACGTCGACCGCCTGGCTGGCGCCTACCGCGATCAGGAGGAGCAGCGCGGGCACCGTTAGCGCCGGTGGCCGCGCAGGGCAATGCCGTCCAGCAGCATGCGCAGCCCGCCGTCGAAGTCGTCCTCGACCGACGTCTGCATGGCGACCTTCGACAGTGCCTCGACGTGCGGGAACCGCTCGCCTGCGACGGCGCCGATGCGCGCCGCGGCGTCCCGCGCATCGGTCGAGCTGCCGGGCGTCCCGCCACGTGTCAAAGGCCCAGCCAACTCCGCCTGCGCCGCGCCGACGACGAAACCGAGCACAGCATGGAACGCCGAGAGCCGGTCCCCGTCGGCGAGGCCTGCCCGACCGAGCGCACCGACCAAGCCGTCGGCGATCGCGAAACCCGTCGCCGACGACATGCGCCGGGTCAGCACCAGCGGGATGGCCGCGGGGTGGGCACGCACCCCACGCCACATGGCGGTGGCGATCGCGTGGACGTCGTGGCGCCAGTCCGGCGTCGGCGGTGGCACGTCGACGTCGGCGACCACGGCGGCGACGACGAGTTCCTCCAGCCCGGCCTTGTCGGCGACGTAGTTGTACATGGTCATCGGTCCGGTGCCCAGCGCAGCGGCCAACGAGCGCATGCTGAGCGCGCTCAATCCCGACTCGTCGACGATTGCCAATGCCGCCGAGGCGATCTCGTCCTTGGTGAAGCGTGCGCGCACCGAACCGACCTCCTGCCCTTGACGCGTACAGCGTACTTGATGCACTCTGCTCAATACGTACACCGTACTTATCAAGGAGGTGCCGATGACACTCGGCGATATCGGGGCCATCCCGACCGAACGCGTTGACTTCCACTCCGGCGGCACGCGGTGCGCCGCGTGGATGACGCTTCCCCGGGGGCCGGGCCCGCACCCGGCGGTGGTGTTGGTCCATGGCCTCGGCGCGACGCACGACATGATGTTGGCGCAGTCCCGGCGGGCACCGAAAGCGATTGCTCGGCACTACGATTCGGATCACTTCGCCATCTACCACCCGCCGCTGGTGCGTCGGGTGCTCGCCGACCAGACCGCCTTCCTCTTGGAGCACCTCGATGTCCGCGGGTGAGCTGTTGCGCTCCAACGACCTTCGGTTCCTCGCGGTCGCGGCGACGCTGACACCCGACGAATGGTCCGCACCGAGCCTGTGCGCCGCGTGGTCCAACCATGACGTTCTCGCCCATCTCGTCATCGGCTATCGGACCGGGCTCGGCGTGGTGGCCACCGAGATGGGTCGCCATCGCGGTTCGTTCGACCACGCGAACACCGCGCTAGCCCGCACGCTGGCGGCCGCCCGTAGCCCGGCCGACCTGCTCGACGACTTCGCGCGGCTGGTCGATCGGCCGCGCGGGATGGGACGGTACTTCCCGCGTCGGATGCTCCTCGGCGATCACGTCACCCACGAACTCGACATCCTGCTGGCCCTCGACCGCGAGCCGACGATTCCCGCCGACGCGCTGGCCGCCGTACTGAACACGCAAGTGTCGCTGCCGAATCCGTTCGTCCCGGCATACTTCAACGGCCGCGGCATCCGACTGACCGCCACCGACACGGACTGGGCGCACGGCACGTGGACCGGTGGTACTTGGCCGCGCCGCCGATCTGGTTTCCGTGCTGGGCGACCGACCGAAGGCGCTGCCACGGCTGAGCGGGGACGGGGTGGCGGTGCTGTCGTCGCGGGTGTTCAGTCGCCAGACCCGTACGGCCTGGTGATGATCTCCAGGTAATGGCCCGCGGGGTCTTGGAAGTACACGCCGCGGCCGCCGTCGTGGTGGTTGATCTCGCCGGGATGGGCGCCCCGAGGATCGGCCCAATGCTGCTGGCCGCGTTCGAGAATGCGGCCGTAGATCGCGTCGAACTCGGCTTCGTCGACCAAGAACGCGTAGTGCTGTGGATGGATGTCCGCGTCGTCGGAGGCCTGGGCGAAGTCGAGGCTGACGCCGTGGTTGAGCGTCACCGCGAGGAAGGGCCCGAACTCCTGCGCCTGCGGAAGGCCGAAGAGCTCGGTGAAGTAGTCCGCAGACTCGCGCCGGTCCTTCGCGGCGACAATGGTGTGGTTGAACGTGATGGCCATGTGCATCCAGTCAACCACCTTCGGTGCGGCGAGCGCATCGTTGCAGGATGGAGCCATGGCCAACGACCCGGTTCGACCCGCGACCCTGACCGGTCGGCGGGTCACGCTGCGGGCACCGCACATCGATGACGCCGAGGAGATGTTCGCCGGGTTGACGTCCGACCCCGAGGTGACCCGCTACCTGGCGTGGACGCCGCACCCCGACGTCGACGAGACGCGCCGCGTCATCACCGAACTGTTCAACGTCGGCGACGACCCGACCTGGCTCATCGAATCAACCGACACCGGTGAGTTGCTCGGTACGTGCGGCTGGCTTCGGCCACGACCGAACACCGTCGAATTGGGATACTGCCTGCGCCGCCGGTGGTGGGGGCAGGGCATCATGTCGGATGTGGTGCAGGTGTTGGTCGACGAGGCTCGACGCGACCCGCACGTGTACCGGGTGTCGGCGTATTGCCACGTCGACAACGCCGGTTCGGCTGGCGTACTTCGGCACTGCGGCCTGACGCTGGAGGGCCGCCTCGCGCGGTACGCGGTGTTCCCCAACCTCGGTCCCGAACCCCGGGACTGCTTGCTGTTCGCGAAGGCGGTGCGGTGATGAGTGGATTGGACCTGCGGGCGCTGAAGGTGCCGGTGATCGTCGCGCCGATGGCGGGCGGACCATCGACCCCGGCCCTGGCGGCGGCGGGCACCAATGCGGGCGGCCTCGGCTTCGTGGCCGCCGGATACCTCACCGCGGACGCGCTGGCCGAGCGGATCACGACGGCGCGGGGCCTGACGTCGGGCCCGCTCGGCGTGAACCTGTTCGTGCCACAGCCGAGTGCGGCTCTGCCCGAGATGATCCACCGATATGGCCAGAAGCTCGAGAGCGAGGCAGCGCGCTACGAAACCAGCCTGGGTGAGCCGCGGTACGACGACGATCAGTGGGCGGCAAAGCTCGACGTGGTGATGGACCTCAAGCCCGAGGTCGTGTCGTTCACGTTCGCGCTGCCCGAGGCTTCCGAGGTTGCGATGCTTCGCGGCGCGGACATCACGACGGTCGCATCGATCACCACCCTGGCCGAGGCGGAGATGGCCGTCGCCCGCGGCGTCGACGTCGTGGCCGCGCAGGGCCCCGCGGCGGGCGGGCACCGCGGCACGCTCGACCAGGCGGCGTTGCCGGCGACCCAGCCGCTGAGCCAGCTGCTTCGCGCGACGACGGTCGGCCTTCACGTGCCGGTCATCGCCGCGGGTGGGCTGATGACGGCCGTCGACGTCGCCGACGTGCTCGCCTCCGGCGCGGTGGCCGCACAGCTGGGCACCGCCTTCCTGCTGGCCGACGAATCGGGCAGCAGCCCGGTGCATCGCGCGGCCCTGCAGGATCCGGGGTTCACCGAGACCGTCGTCACCCGGTGCTTCTCCGGGCGCTACGCGCGCGGCCTGCGCAACCGCTTCATCGACGAACACGATGCCGACGCGCCGGTCGGGTATCCCGAGATCCACTACATGACGAGCCCGGTGCGCGCCGCGTCGGTCCGCGCAGGCGATCCGCACGGCACCAACGTCTGGGCGGGTACCGGCTTCAAGAAGGCGAAGACCGGATCGGTGGCCGAGATCATGGGCGCATTGGCGTAGCCGTAAATTCGTTTTGATTTGCTCTTCGCGTCGAGGGTTCAAATGTTTGCGTTTCATATGAAGATCTCGACTGTGCCCTGAATGCGATTAACGTGGATGGTGTCGAATTGATTCGGGCCGGATCGGACCCGACGAAGCCGAGGAGATCCGCGAAATGAACAAGTACCTCATCCCATTGTTGACCGCAGGTGGAATGGCGGCAGCCGTGCTCGGGCTCAACGGGGTCGCCACCGCGGCGCCCTCCGGTCCGTCACGGGTGGAGGACACGGTGAAGACACTGGAAGCCAGTGGTTATGACGTAATCGTGAACCGGACCGGAGCCGCGCCGCTGTCGTCGTGCACGGTCACGTCCGTCCGGCCAGGGCCGACTCATTCCACCATCGACTCGCGGGGTGGCAGTTCGTTGAACGAGACGGTAATTGCGAAGACCGTGCTCATTGACGTTGCGTGCTGAGCCGCCTGAGAATGGAAGTATCCAGACGGGATTGCGGCGAGAAGAATGCGCCGTAATCCCGTCTTCAATTGTCTGCGAAACTTCTAATCGCTATTTGCTCGTTAATTCGAAAACCGCTGCACGCGAATTCGACGTGCTCGTTGGCGACAGCGGCAACAGCGTGGTGAACGTCGTCAGGCCGCCGGCCGACTCGGCGCGTATCGAGCCCTCGTGTGCCTCGACGATCGCGGCGGTGATCGCCAGCCCCAGCCCCGAGTTGCCCGTCTGCCGTGACCGTGACTTGTCCGCACGGCCACCAACTGCCTGCGCAACGACCAGGTACGCCAGCCGCGGGCCCTCGCCGCGCTCATGGGTCCGGCCGCAGGATGTATCCGACCCCGCGCACGGTGTGAATCATCGGCGGATGCCCCGCGTCGACCTTCTTCCTCAAGTACGAGACGTAGAGGTCGACGATGCTCGATCGGCCACCGAAGTCGTAATTCCACACCCGGTCCAGGATCTCCTGGCGGCCCACCGCCCGCCGGGGGTTGCGCATGAGGTAGCGCAACAGCTCGAACTCGGTGGAGGTCAACGAGATCGACGTCCCGGCGCGCGTGACGTTGCGGCTCGCACCGTCGAGTTCGAGATCGCCGACGCTGAGCACTTCGTCGGCGGCGGGGGTCAGGTACGCCGAGCGGCGCAACAGGCCGCGCAGCCGGGCGACGAGTTCTTCGAGATTGAACGGCTTGGTCATGTAGTCGTCGCCGCCCGCCGTCAGACCCGTCACGCGGTCGTGCACCGAGTCACGCGCGGTGAGCAACAGGATCGGCGTGTATCCCGGCGAGTCGCGGAGTTGCTCCAGCACGCCGAGGCCGTCCATGTCGGGGAGCATGATGTCGAGCACCACCACGTCGGGTTGGATGGCCCGGTACTTCGCCACCGCCTCGGCTGCGTCGTGAGCGACCTCGACGTCCCAGCCCTCGTAGCGCAGCGTCATGCGAACCAGATTGGTCAATGCGCGTTCATCGTCGACGAGAAGTGTCCGGATCGGTGATCCATCGGCTCTGTACATCCTCGGCAACTTGCCGAGGATGGCCTGCCGCGGGACCGAGCCGCTGACCTCCGACGTCGTCATCGTTCCATTCTCCCGAAATGCGTCGATTACTCATTGGACTCATAGACGACTCACATGTGGGCCGGCGCCGACTCGTGTGTCGAGGTCAGCGGTGCCTTGACCGCGTGCCAAGTGTCGAGATCGTCACGGCGCCGTCGTCCGACCGCGCCGTCACTTCGGCGATGGCGCGGCCGGGATCGCTGGTCTCCGGCACCCGGACCCGGGTGGAGTCACCCGACTGCGCGTGCACCAGGTACGGGCCGTTGGACGGCAGCGACAGCGCGACGTCGCCGTCGCGGGTGACCACGTCCACCGTGCGCGGCGCGGCGTCCTTGAAGTCGACGGTGACGTTGCCGTCCACCACCTCGGCGACGAATGCCTCGGTAACCGAGATCGGTTCCCTGGCCACGACGTCGCCGTCCTGGGTGTGGATCTCGATTCGACGCGCGCCGCCGCTGAGCACGACGTCGCCGTCGGTGTTGTGTACGACGATCTGGTCGAGGTCGGTCTGCGCCAGCAGAACGCCGGTTTCCTGCTGGGTGGTCACCGACAGCTTGCGGGCCAGATCGGGTGGCAGCGTGACGTTGAGCTCGCCTGCCCTGCCGAAGTCGGGCAGCGAGGACCGTTCGCCGACGAGGGTCAACCGGGTGGCACCGGCATCGTCGGTGACGACGAGGCTGTGCTCACCGGCCCGGTTCGAATTGATCAGGCGCATCGTGACCCGCGGCTCGCGTGCATCGCGGTCCGCGGTGATCCGCACGGCCGCCGGAATCTCGCCCGTGTCGATGATCAGCGACTTCATGCCGGCGGGCAGGGACTTGGCGTCGGCGATGACGCGGAACGAACTCAGTCCCCACGCGACGGTCCCGAGCGACAGCACGCAGCCGGCGACGAGTGCCGCGGCGGCCACCACGACCAGCACGCGCACCGCGGTGCGTCCGCCAGGGGACAGCGGCGGCGGAGCCGCTGCAGGTGCCGGCGGCGGGGGAGCGATAGTGGTCACGGTGAAAGCCCTTTCAGTGGTTCAGGATTCGAGGTAACGCAGGACCGCCAACACTCGGCGGTTCTCGCTGTCGTCGGGGGCGAGGTCGAGCTTGGTGAAGATCGAGGCGATGTGCTTTTCGGCCGAGCCGACCGAGACGTGCAGGGCGGCCGCGATGGCGGAGTTGGTCTTGCCCTCCGCCATCAGTTGCAGCACTTCCCGCTCGCGTGGCGTGAGTTCGTCGAGCACCGACCGGCGCCGCGATCGGATGAGGATCTGGGAGACCACCTCCGGATCGAGGGCCGTACCGCCGCCACCGACGACCGTCACCGCATCGAGGAAGGCGGGCACGTCGGCGACCCGGTCCTTCAGCAGATAGCCGAATCCTCTGGTGTCCGAGGCGATCAGGTCGGCGGCATAGCGCTCCTCGACGTAGTGCGACAGCACCAGTACGGGTGACTCCGGGTTCTGGCTGCGGAGCAGGGCGGCCGCCCTGATCCCCTCGTCGGTGAACGTCGGCGGCATCCGGACGTCCAGGATGGCGAGGTCCGGATGCAGTTCGTTGACGATGCGCAACAGGTCGGTCGCGTCGGACACCCCGGCGACCACGTCGTGGCCCGCGTCGATGAGGATGCGCTCGATACCGGCCCGCAGCAGTGCGGAGTCCTCGGCGATCACGATGCGCATGGCAGCACCGCCGAGACGATGGTGGGACCGGTCGCCGGGCTGGACACGCTGAAGGTGCCGCGGGCCGCGCGGACGCGTTCCTCGAGGCCGCGCAGCCCGGTCGCGTCGTCACCGTCGGTGACGTCGGCGCCGCCGACGCCGTCGTCGAACACCGAGACGTGCAGTGCAGTTGGTCGGCTGGTCCAACCGGACGGTCACCACCGCCTGGGTGGCCCGCGCGTGTTTGGCGACGTTGGTCAGCGCCTCGGCGACGACGAAGTACGCGACCGATTCGACTTCGTCGGGCAGCCGGTACGGCAGGTTGACGTTCAACGTCGTTGGCACACCGGCGGTTTCAGTACGTTGCACCACCGCGGACAGTGCCGCGTCCAGGCCGCGATCGGCCAGGATGGTCGGTGCGATACCCCGAACCACGTTGCGCAATTCGACCAGCGCGCTCTTGGCGTCGTCGTGCGCCTCGGCGATGAGCTTCTTGGCCTCGGGCAGGTCGTTGTCGAGCTTGGTCTGTGCGAGTCCGATCGTCATGGCCAGCGATACGAGCCGCGGTTGGACGCTGTCGTGCAGGTCGCGTTCGATGCGGTGCCGCTCGGTCTGGGCCGACGACACCGCGCCCTGCCGGGCGTCGCTCAGCGCACTGACCTGGTGTTGCAACGCGGCCGTGGCCGACGCCGACAACAGCCAGCGGTCGATCGATGCGTCGACGGCCGGGGCGAACACCACGATGGCCACTGCGGCAGTCAGCGCGACGACGGCCAGTAGCCATGCCAGCGGCGGCGAGATGAACGACAGGCCGGCGGCGTCGTCGCTGTCGTTGATCGCCATGGCTGCCGCGGGCCCGATGAAGGCGAACACCAGCAGGGCCAACGCGATGCCGGCGGCAAGCATGTCGTAGAGCATCCGGAGGTAGTGGTGCGCGACCGCCCTTCCAGAACCGGGCGCTGCTGACGTCCAGCCACAGTTGATGCGCCCATCGCTGAAAGCCGTTGTACGGCGACATCTTCCGGAGCGGTACGGGGATCCCCAGGCCGAACACGGCCTCGCTGCGCACCCGCTCGACCCATTCGACGCCGCGCATCAGATACACGAAGACGACGCCGGCCGAGCACGAATCCGATGAGCGACGGGATCGACGAGATCGCGATGATCAGGAGCGTCAGGGGAATCCAGAACCACACCACGCTGAACGCGGCACCGGTGAGCAGCGAGGCGCTGGGCACCAGGCCGACGGTTCGAGTGCGCGGGGGATCTGACGGTGGTCGACCGGCGGCGCGGGGACCGAGTCGATAGGGGCGGTGACTGCAACCATGCCTTCAACCTATGGACTCGCGGCGCAATGCCGACACGGCGATTCCCCGATAATCGGGCGGGGGATATCCCCCGCCCGGTCCGCGCGATGAGTTTCGTCGCGGGCCCCGGTCTGCCCTGGTACGGAAATCACCGCTACCAACGAGGAGCAACCATGACCACCACTTCCTTCCGCGCCCACCACCGCCGTCGACGCCCCGCGAAGCGAACGCCAGGGCAGAAGGTCGGGATCGCGATCAGCGTTCTGATCGGCGCGTTCCTGGTGTTCGACGCCGCAGGCAAGCTGGCCGGCGATTCAGCAGGTCAAGGACGGCACCGCGGCGCTCGGGTTCCCCGCGAGCCAGGCGCTCGTCATGGGCATCGTGCTTGAGCGTCTGCCTGGTGGTGTACGCGATTCCGCGTACCGCGGTGCTCGGTGCGCTCGGCATCACCGCGTACCTCGGCGGCGCGGTCACCGCCAACATGCGCGTCGAGGCGCCGCTGTTCAGCGCAACGCTGTTCGCGGTCTACTTCGGCGTGTTGATGTGGGTCGGCCTGGTCCTGCGTCGTCCCGGGTTGCTCAAGGTCGCGGGCATCACCCGCTGAGTCACTTCGGCGAAACTCAGCTCCAGGGCGATGTGATCGGGGTCGCGGAATTCGAGGATGTAGCCGTGACCGATCTCCTTGATCGGCTCGTGCACGACGCCAAGTTCATCGAGATGTGCTGCCGCCGAATCCAAGTCGGCCCGGACGGTACCCGTAGGCACAGATGGTCCAGACCCACTCGGTCCTCGTCGAACCGGTCGTCGGCGACCGGCCGCAGCCCGATCATGCAGTCGCTCGATGTCGTACAACACGCCGTCGTACAGGAAGCTCAACTGTTCGCGGGTCGCGTCGTCGGCGCTTGCCGGCACCTCGAGCGCGACCGGCCAGCCGAAGACGGACTCGTAGAACCGCCGGGACCGCGCGATGTCGGTGACCGTGAGTCGGATGTGTGCCACTGAATTCGCGTTGATCGTCACGTGGTCCCATGCTGCCAGCGGCGGCAATGGACTACGTGATCGGGGCCACCGACGATCATGGTCACGGCTGCGTGCAGAATCACCGAAGTGCACATCGGAATGACGATGCCGGTCATGGAACCCAATCTCGACGCGGCAACGTTGAGGTCGTGGGCCCGCGTCATCGACGGCGGGCCATTCGCGTCGCTGGCTGGGGTGAGCGGATCGCGTTCGACAATCCGGACTCGCTGACGCTGCTCGGAGCGCTCGCGGCGTTGACCGACCGGGTGCGGCTGGTGACGACGGTGATCGTCCCGCAACTGCACGACCCCGTGATGCTGGCGAAGGCGCTGGCCACCGGCGACATGCTCAGCGGCGGACGGCTCACCGTCGGCATCGGCGTGGGCGGGCGCCACGAGGACTACCACGCGGTCGGCGCGGACCCGGCGACGAGACCATGCAGCGACATGGCCGATCGCGTCGCGATCATGAAGCGGGTCTGGGCGGGCGAGAAGATCACCGAATCCGTGCTGCCGGTCGGTCCGCCGCCCGTGCAGGCGGGTGGACCGCAACTGCTCGTCGGCACCATCGGGCCCAAGACGATGCGCAGCGCGGCCGCTTGGGCCGACGGCCTGGCAGGCACCACCCTCGACCTCGACGTGGCCAAGCAGAACGAGCTGTACGACGTCGCCCGCACCGCCTGGGCCGAGGCGGGAAGACCGAAACCGTATCTGGCGACGTCGTTTTGGTTCGCGATCGGCGACCGCGAGGAAGCCCGCGCCCAGGTGCACCGCCACCTGCGCCGGTACATGAACTGGATCCCCGCCGAGTACGTCGACGCCATGGCGCCGACCACCGGATGGGCCGGTGACGACGAGGACCTGCTCGACGTGTTGCACCGGTTCGAGGACATCGGCACCGACGAGGTGCATCTGATCCCGACGAGCGCCAACATCGACCAGTTGCGTCGCGTCGCCGAGGTGGTCAAGGAGTTCGCCTGAGCGACAGCGGGTGAATTGCTGGTGGTGTTCTTCGCACATTCGTCGATCTCGCGATGCATGGAGCACGCGTTCCATTCGTGGTGCCGTCGAGCCGCAGGGGTCACTGAGACTGCGGGCGTCGAGAATATTTCAGACGTCGCCGCCCGCCTCTTTTTGCCGATTGCGTCAATTGCACACCAAAGCATTCGATCAACCCTCATAGTTGTACTGCGACAGCCATCTTCGGCGATCGTGTTCCGGTTGGGGGGGACGAAATGCGTATCCGCGCGCTCATCGCCGTTGTCACCGCGGCATTCGGAAGTGGATTGGTGCCCGCGACGGCACGCGCGGATACCGCTCTGATGCTCGGCGGGACGCCCATCCCGTCGTACCTGAGTGGGTGGATAAGTACACCGGTTTACCCCTTGAATGCCCAGTACTTTGCTCAGTACACGTTTGTCGATGTTCCCTATCCTCAGACGATCGGGCCGTTTTCAGGGATCGGAACACCAACAATGGGCCAGTCAGTGGCGACGGGAAAAGCCCATCTGGACACCGCGATCTACGACACCAGTGGGCCGGTCTTGGTGATTGGCAACTCCCAGGGGTCGTTGCCGACCGACGCCGTACGAGCCAAACTGGAGAATGATCCCTACGCCCCGCTGCGAAGTCAGCTGTCGTTCCTGCTTAATGGTGATCCTGAGCAGCGCGGGGGATTGTTCAGTGTGTTGTTTCGGCCAGGAACTTACATTCCGGTACTCGACTACACGGTGCTTGGACCGGTGGAGAGCCGCTACGACACGGTTGTCTTCACGTACGAGTACGACGGCATCGCCGACTTTCCGGACAGGCCATGGAATCTGCTCGCCGACCTCAATGCGCTTTTCGGGGTTGCCTACCGGCATGCGGCGACGGGAAGCTTGAACCCGTACGCGATCCCAGCCGAGGACATCACGATTGCCACCAACTCCAAAGGTGCGACCACCACGACCTATCTGGGCCGGGCGGAGCACCTGCCGTTGACGCAGCCCCTGCGGGAACTCGGCATTTCCGCGGACCTCGTCAATGCAATCGACAGTCTGTTGCGGCCCATCATCGACACCGGATATTCACGCAACGACCAAGGCCCGTTCCGCGCTCCCATCCTCTCCGGGGGACAGCTCCACTGGCCGCCGCCGGACCCGCCGGATGTGGCTGTACAGCAGATGTCGGTCAACGACATTCCATCGGCCGCCGCGGTCGAGGATGTGCACTCATCGACGGAGGCGGCCAATGCAGTGGCCGCGAAGGCCGTCGAACCTGCACCGCGGCCCACCATGAACGCCAACAAGAACGCCAACAAGACGGCCGAAGACCAGTCGGAATCCACGACAGCGCAGGACCCCGAGACGGTTGTTCGGCACGTGGCGACCAAGAGGCGTCCGTCGCTCAAGGTCGTCAAGGACACCCACTCGTCCACGAAGAGCGTCAAGGACACCCACCCGTCCACCAAGAGCGAAGTCGACGACCGGGTCGATGCCGGGGTGGAGGATGCCACCGACCAACACGGCGCGGACGCGACAAAGGCCGACCCGCCGAGCGCAGGCTCGAAGCCGTCCGGGACCCCTTCGGATTCAAGCGGCGCCGACGCGCCTCGGGATCAAGAAGCGGCCTGATGGCGGGCGCGGTACGTTCGGGCAGTGCGCACCACGTTCGAATTCGACTTCGTGACGACGGCGACGCCCGATCAGGTCGTCGAGCTGATGACCGACTTCTCGCCCAACCGACCGCACCGCTGGCCGGCATCGTCGGTCAAGGCCTTCGAGGTGTATCACCTCGGCGCGACCGAGGCCGACGTCCGCGAGGGACAGGACGTCCCGAAGCTATGGGCGACATGGCATTACGACTGGTCGACGCCGGGGTCGGTGACGCTGACGGTCAAGGAGAGCGATGCGCTCGAGGCGGGCAGCTTCATGAGCCTGACGGCGACGCCTGGAGCCAATGGCGGCAGCGTCGTCCACGGGGTGTGGGAGCAGACCTCGAAGAACCTCATCGCGCTGATCGGGGTGACCACGATGCGGTTCATCGGTCCACGGTTCCTGTCGGCGTACTACAAGAAGGTCTACGACGGGCTGCCCCGGGCTGAGGGGACGTCGTAGCGGATTCGCCTACGCCTTGCTGAACTTCAGTACGCGGCCGGACGGCAGTGGGACGTCGGGTTTGGCATAGGGGAAGACGCGAAGCACGCTGAAGCCCTCGGCGCGATCGATCAGGCAACGCAGAGTCGCCCCGACGGTGATCCGCTCCGCGTCGAGCGGTCCGACGATCGTCGCGACCCGGGTGATCTTTGCCGGGGGATTGACGTGCACTCGGCAGATGACGTATTGGCCGTCTTCCCCGACTTCGCCCGGTTCGACGGTGCGGATCGTGACGGTGCCATCGGCCCACCGGACCTTCCTGATGAGGTACCGCCGGCGCCACGACGTCGCGAGTAGGAGCAGGATGGCGCCACCCAGCAGCGCGAGCCCGATCCGGACCAGCGCGCCGTCCATGACGAAGCCGACGACGATCACTGCGACAGCGACGGCCGCGAGCAAAAGAGCCGCCAGCCTGACGGCGAAATGAAGTCGGCGCCGCGCAGGTCCGACGCCGGCTTCCTCCATGAGTTGCACCCAGTGCCGGACCACACCGGTCAGTATTGCCGGAGGAACTCACGGTCGCCAGCGAGCAGTCGTTGGCTAGCCCCAGACGGACATGTCGCCGCTGGGGTCGTTCATGCAGACATCGGTGGCCTTGGCCGCCACGCCCTTCCACCGGACCCTTCTGATGACGTACCGCCGGCGCCACGACGTCGCGAGCAGGAGCAGGATAGGGCGGTGGTGTCATGCCGTCGTTGCCGGTCCAGAGCGGATACCAGGTGAAACCCTCTTTGTTGTGCTCGGGCTTGTTGTTGAACAACCGGTACATCACCAGGCCGTTCACCAGGCGATCCTCGCCAGCGAGAATCGAGTTCGTCACAGCCCGAACGTTTTCCACCGACGCGGACTTCAGGAACCGCCAGCTATAGGCGTTTCTCACGTCGAAGCCGTCCCTAAGCTGGCTCATGAGCAGGTTGCGCGGCGAGGTCACGTCTCCGCTGCTCAAAATGCCCATCGGCCCCGGCGTGCTTGAGCCGTAAAATCGGGTATCTCGCCGCGAATCGGGTGGACAATTCATAACCGAAGCCCAACCGACACAGGGCGGGGGGTGTGGGCCGGCGCTTGTGCCACGGTGCGTTGTCAACTTTCCGTTAGTACAGATCAAGACTCATGCGCCGACCGCTATCTTGGCGATGAAATCCTAACAAGATAAAGCTTCATTGCGGCCATTACGGATTGGGTTCTCCCGGCGCTGTCGGCGCTATTTGCGGTTCTGATGGTGGCTGCGTCGGCAGCGGTGGTGGAACTGGTTGTGGTGGCAGCGTTTCCCCTGGTTGCGGTGCCGGTTCCCCTGCCGGTGGAATTCCCTCCGTTGGCAGAACCGGATTGGTCCAAAAACCAGCCGGTTCCATATGATCCTTGCAGAAGTTCGTGGTGTTCATCGGCACCAGATATTCTCTCCACTGTCCTGGTGGGTTGGGTGCCGGTGCATCGGTATTATCAGGGCATTTCCAATTGCACGATATGCCATTGACACCCTGACCGACACCGGCAATGCCGACAGTGCCGCCAGAGCCGACAGCGACCCCCGTACCGCCCAGTCCCAAGCTGACACCGCCGCCCTCGCAGTGCCAGTGCGCCCCATTGATTTCAGTCGGGAAATCGCAAAATCCGCCACCGACTCCACCGACATTCACATTTAAGATGCCGACGCCGGGATATGGGCATTGCGTGTCAGCTTTGGATGGCGGCGCGAGAAATGTTGATGCGCAAAAACCGACTGCTACTGTGGAAACGCAAACTGCTGCTTGTGTTTTCATCGCCGTCCTTTTTGAATGGTTCATTTAACGACCCGCTTTGTTCGGTGATCAATCCGACCGCCACCCTAGCCCACCGCGTTAAACGTCTGTGGGTCACTTCGACAGATTGTTATGCGTTGGCCGGTTCGTCGTCGTCATCGAACACCTATTCGTCGGCAATGTCGTCCTCGTCGTACGCCTGACCGCTGCCGAGCGTCGGGCCATCGAACAGCACGCCGTGAAGCTGACCAAAGAACGACTTGAGTCCCCGGCAATGGGATACGACGCAGGGACGTTCGATTAGGTCATCGCCTTTGATTCGAAAATTGTTCGCTGTCGGTTTCGTGCCGCTCATCGGTTGTCCCGATTGTCGATGGCGAAGTGTGCGGCGTATTTGTAGACGGTATTTCTGTGGACTCTGAAGATATTCGGCTACCACATCCGTGGAAAGAAATCGGTCTTTCGGCAATTCGGGAAGCGGTACGGATAATTTCTGTTGCTCAGATGCGGAAACGCGGGACACTTGGGAAACCTTTCACTAGCTCAGTCTTTGGGGACTTTGCCTTGTGACTAGCGGGATGAGTGGAGGCCACGGTGCGCTTCCAGCTAACCGTTTTGGCAGCACAGCCAATGAGCTAATAGGTCGTGGATAGGTAAGCCGTCCTGGTTTCGCCGTTTCTGCTGGGTAAAAGCGGTCGATCAGGCAACGCAGAGTCGCTCCGACGGTGATCCGCTCCGCGGCTAGTGGTCCGACGATCGTCGCAACCCGGGTGATCTTTGCGGGGGGATTGACGTGCACTCGGCAGATGACGTATTGGCCGTTTTCCCCGACTTCGCCCGGTTCGACGGTGCGGATCGTGACGGTGCCCACGCCGCGATGCAAACAGTCCCTTGGCGATCCGCTCTTACGTACCGTTGGAGGCCGCGAGACGACGCCAGGCGGAGGGAGCGTTGGCTGTGGGTTTCTTTGAGTGCACATGCATGCTCACCGGCGTGAGCCTGATCGGCGACACCGTCTGCATTCTGCTTCGGGAGCGTGATGGGAGGTTCGCACCGGTGACTTTGCCGCTCGCGGGGGAGTACGACCGGGGCGGCGTGGTCGATGGGGTTGTCGAGAATTTCAACACCGATCGCATCGTGGGCTTCTTCGCCGAGAACCTTCAAGCCGGGCGGTTCGGCGCGAGGGATGAGACCACCATCAATGAGACGGTGTGGCCGGCGGCGTCGCCTGAATACCAGTCGGTCATCGACGGGTTGGTTGGGCTCGTCGAGCGAAACACGACGGTATGGCACGCAATGCAGCTGGGAGGTGACCCCTGGGTGTCGTTCGACGGCGACGCTATTGTGTTGACGCTGATTGCCAGGCCGGTTTGGGACGCGATTGTGGAGGGGGCGACACCTCTTGACGGGCCATTGGATGCGTTGTTCGACGACGTTTTTGCCCGCGATCCGATCGCGCACGGGATCTACCACCAACACCTGTCCGACGTGGCGGCGCAGCTGCGTGAACTGGCAATCGTCGACGCATACCTCCACTCCCATGATCGGAAGTGGGCCCCGCCGGGCGACTATGGCCAGCACAGGCGCGAACAAATCGTGACCTACCTCCAGCGAGCTCGCCAGACCCATCGGGATGAGCCGGCCATCCTTGAAGGCCTGAATGTGTACGCCGCCGAAATGGAGCAGCTGTTCGTCGAGAGGGGTGGGTAGCGACCGCCGCGGGCCCGTGTCGAGCACTTCGGCAGGCGACTTATCTAGCGATTCCGTTGGTAATACAGCCACGTTGGAGCCTGATTCACCGCTCGTGCCAGCCAGTCCCATTGCAGATTTAGCGGGCGGAGCTGGCCTCTTGCACGCTAGCCACCGATTCAGCGCAGTCCGGGGCCATCAGCCCTGCCCGCCTAGAGCAGATTGTAGAGAGCCGCCCTGGGTCAACGTCCGTCGACGTTGCCCGTTAGTTGCCCGATAGGGGCGAAAATGTCGTTTGACCTGGTGCCCCGGCAGGATTCGACCTACCGGGGTAAGCCACATATCTGCTGCTCAACGGCATAATGGGCGCCGATCTGTCGGATCGTTATCGGATGCCTCGCGAGTCCGTACCCGAAGTCTATTGTGCTGCAACTGATTTAGCGCAGTAACGATGTGGGAGCGAGTCGGGACGGAGCGCGCCGGGGAGCGGGATTCACTGCCGCCCAGCCAGATCCAGCCATAAGCGAGGCACTCGACGGCTCCGACGTACTCCTCACCGACGCGATCCGCACGGTGATGGAGGGCTACGCCGACCGGTCCGCACTCGGCCAGCGCGCCGTCGAATTCGTCACAGGCGCAGACGGACGCACCGTTGCCGAGTTGAAGCCCCATTTCGGCACCCTGACCTATCGCGAGGCGTGGAAACGCGTCCGGGCCCTCGCCGGCGCCCTGGCCGACAATCCTGTCCGGCCCGGCGACCGCGTGGCAACGCTCGGCTTCACCAGCACGGACTATGCGATCGTGGACCCCGCCACGCTCGTCAACCACGTGCTGCCCTATAGCCAGCTGTTCGGAAAGTTCGTCGAGGAAGCCGACATTCGGCAGATGAGCGCGACTCGCAAGATCAACGACAGCTACGCCAACGGCTACGGCAATAGCAAGTGGGGCGGCGAGGTGCTCCTAAGTGAGGCGCACGACCTGTGCGGCCTTCCGGTCACGGTATTTCGCTGCGACATGATCCTGGCGGACACCACCTGTGGTGGACAGCTCAACGCGCCCGACATGTTCACCCGGATGATGCTGTCGTTGGTGGCCACGGGGATCGCGCCGTACTCGTTCTACGAATTGGACGCCGAGGGCAATCGGCAACGGGCGCACTACGACGGGCTGCCGGTGGAGTTCATCGCTGACGCCATCTCCACATTGGGGGTCGACGTGGTCGCGGGCTACGAGACCTACCACGTGATGAACCCGTACGACGACGGCATCAGCATGGACATCTACGTCGACTGGCTTGTCGAGGCCGGCTACCCGCTGACCCGGGTCCCCGATTACGCGGACTGGCTGGCGCGCTTCGAAACCGCGCTGCGCAGCCTCCCCGACAAGCAGCGTCAAGCGTCGCTGTTGCCCTTGCTGCACAACTACCAGAGGCCCGAACACCCGATCAACGGGTCGCTCGCGCCACCGGATCACTTCCGGGCAGCTGTGCAGGACAACAAGATCGGCCCCGACAAGGACATCCCGCATGTCTCCGCCCCGGTGATCGTCAAGTACATCACCGACCTGGAGCTGCTCGGCTTGCTCTGATCGACGACCAACGACGACCTCCGGGTGGTGACACCGCATCTGCCCGGAGGTCCCTTGTTGCCGACGTTCTCCCGTAGCGACGAAATGGGCCGGGCGGTCGCGGCGAAGTTGTGCGAAGACCTGCGATTGCGCAGGTGAGACAGCTAAAATCACGGCGTGACCCCGTGGTTCGAAGACCTCCCACTGGTATGGAGCCGTGATGACACCAGGGCCGCAGAAGGTCTGATTGTTTGGGCGTATTCGTCGCCAGCCGAGTTGATAATGCTCGGTCAGAACACCGGGCTGGACATGTCGATGATCAACCAGATGGTCCCTGTCCGGCAGCTCGTGCGCGAAATGTTGGGACGGGCAAGACTAGCTGACCGCCTGCGCGCGTTGCTCGACATCATCCTCTCAGACCCGGACAAAGCCGGAATCCACGCCGAACTGCGCGGCTTGAACGAGGGTGACTATGCGGCGGTCCGACGTCAGGCGCTTCACGACAGGCCCACAGTTTCGACACTCGCACAGCTTCCCCCGACGATCGACGCGTGGGGCGCAGACGACGCGGCACCGGTGCCACTGCCCCCCACCGGCTTCGAGAGAACCACCAATGTCATGGCCGGCTTTCTCGATCCGGCGAAGTTCCGCCGATGCATCGCGGAGGCCGAGGTTCGGACGGCTCGGATAGAGATCGGCGGAAAGGCAAAGGGCACGGGCTTTCTCATCGGTCCCGACATACTGCTGACCAACTGGCACGTCGTTGAGGGCGGGGTGGACGGCGGCCTGGCCCGCTTTGACCATACGGCCGACAACGACGGCAGGACCGTCACGTTCGCCGCCGACTGGCAGGTGGCGCACAGCCCGCACGACACCGAAAAGAATGAATTACTTCCCGACGGTCCGGCCGAAGGAAAGTGGGACTTCGCCATCATCCGGCTCGCTGAACCTGCGGGCGATCAAGCGATCGGGTACAACCCGTCGCAAGCAGGAGCAGATAAACGGGGCTTCTATTCGCTTGATTGGGGCCCGTACAACTTCGACGCCACCGAGCCCCTACTCATCCTCGGGCATCCCAACGGCGGCCCTATCCAGCTGTCACACGCCAGCCCTGCCGGCGCGCGCTTCACCAGCCTGCACAGCCGTGTCCGCTACGACACCAATACGGAAGGCGGTTCGTCCGGGTCTCCCGTCTTCAATCGAGATTTCCGCGTTGTTGCTCTTCATCATCTGGGTAGCAAGGGCACGGGTGGGTTGTTCAACCAAGGGGTTCCGATCGCGCGCATCGGCGATGACCTGCGCACACAGCTCGCCGGCAAGCCAGAAATGGCCTTGCTCGGGTTGACGTGACATGGCAATCGTCCTGTTCGACGGCAGGCCGGCAATTCAGCTCGTCGACGGCACCTTCCAGACGCCCCGGGCGCCATGGGCAGAGCTCGGCACTCCCGAGGTGCGCGCACGCCTGGAAAAGGCCGGTGCCAGCGTAGGACGGCTCGAGACCGACGACTCGCGATTCCCGTTCCTGGGCACAGCATTTGCGGTCGGACCCAATCTTGCGGTCACGACTGCGGTGCCGGAGGGTTCCGGGGCGTTATTCCTAGCGTTCGACGAGGGCGAACGTGTCCCGGTTGCCGGGCGGATCCCGGTGACCTTTGGGGGCGCCGAGTGCCTGCTGCTCGAGCTGACACTGCCCGACGGAATCGAACCGTTGACGATTTCGGCCCTGACACCGGACGAACTCACGGACCGCGGCGTCGTCGTCATCGGTTACCCGGCATCGGACCCCCGGAACGACCCGGCGGTGGTGCAACGCATATTCGGAGGAATTCTCGGCTCCAAACGGTTGATGCCCGGCCGTGTCACGGGACAGCACGTGGACGGCGCCCTTCACCACGACGCGTCGACCCTCGTAGGCAGCGGCGGCGCACCGTTGATCGACATCGCGACCGGCGAGGTGGTCGGCATCCACTACGCGGGGATCTACCTGAAGACGAATCTTGCCGCCCCTGCCACCGTCGTAGCCGCACAGTTAGCCAGCTCGAAAAGCGGCCAGGAGTCCCCCGTCCTCGCCCCCGACGAACACAACCCCGCCAAGACGATGGCCACGGAGTTGCCAACCGCCCGTCCGGAGGTAACGCCGGACAGCCAGCCGGCGCCCACGCTTGCACCCATACCATCCGATCGCCCAGCGGTCAGCGCGGCCGAGTGGCGTGACGCTCTACAAGGAGAATGGCGGAACGTCCTCGCGCCGAACCAGTTCCGCGTGGACACGGCGGTGCGCGCGGTCGGGGCGGTAACGGACGGGGCGGCGCCAGCCGGCTGGATCGGCACCGCGTTTCTGATTGGCGACCGGCTGGCCTTGACCGCATCGTTCGTAGCCCAGGCCTTCACCGCCGGCAGTGGGCGAAACGTGAAAATCCAAGACGGCCACACTCCCGGCGTTGACTTCTCCGACGCGCCAGGGGTGGATCCAGCCGTCGCCATCGTGCCGGTGACCGGCGTCAGGTTCATCCACCCCTACTTCCACGTCGCACTGCTCGAGCTCGGCCCGACGCCGGCAGGGGTGACTCGGCTGGAACTGTGTGCCCGGGTGCCAGCCGATCTGTCCGGCCGACCCGTGGCCCTCGTTTCATATGCCCCTAGCAGGGAGCTGGTACTCCGGCCGGGGCTGGCGCTACACCTCGACGAACTTCCAGCCAGTTGCCAAGAGCCCGGCGAGCCTCCGCTGCCGGTCCTCGCTCATGATTGCGCTAGCAGTGAGGGTTCGGCCGGCGGCCCCATCGTCGACCTCGGCACGGGATACGTCATCGGCCTGCACTCACACGCGCTGAACGGTGAAGAGAGAAGGCGCGGGTTCGCGCAGCCACCGTGGGAGCTGGCGCGCGACCCGGTGCTGTGGGACGGGTTGATCGCTTTCCGACCGGACCCAAAGCCATCATGGCTGGACCGCTGGGGAGTCATCGACGCGTCCCCCGCCGAGCCGAAACTACCGGGTCCCGCACCTCAGCATTGGACTGTCGACCGCGTGCCGATCGATTGGGCGCTGGCGGAACCAAAGAACCTGCAGGTACTTCTCGTCAGGAGCATCGACGCCAATATCGCATTGATGGAAGCCGAGAATGTCGGACTCAGGCCGGGTTCTATCAGCCCCGGGCAGGCCGCGATGCTCCTCTGGCGCCAGCTCCTGGAAACCCTCGCCGTCGCCGGGCTGCTGCGCCGCTTTGTCGAGAGTATCGCCGCCCAGCCGCAGTACTTGGGCATCGAGCCACAGCTTCGTACTTATCTGTGAACATCGAAAGGAAACGAGATGCCCAACCCCGCAAGTGATTACGCAGATATCCTGCTCGAAGCACTGCCCGACGACGTCATCGCGTCGATGGAAACCCGCGATCGTTGGGTGGCAACCCAGCCGTTCGACCCGGGTGGTTTCGAGTTTCTCGTCAGCGATCTGCAGGGCTGGACGCCGGGCCAGACCGTTCGCGTCGCATTCCTCGGCGGTTCGACCGAGCTTTACGAGAAAATCGAGGAAGCGACGAAGCCGATTACCGACGCCGCCAACCTCACACTCTCATTCAAGGACGGCAACGCCTACCGCATCTGGACCGAGGACGACTCCGAGCACGCCGCCGAAATCCGCGTCAGCTTCGACCAGGGCGGCTACTTCTCACTGGTCGGCACCGATAGCACGTCGCAGGTTATCGGTGGCGGCGGGCCGGTCGGCGGCAGGTCGAACCAGCGCAGCCTCAACCTCGGCGGCTTTGACCGCCAATTGCCGCCGACATGGAAGGGCACTACGCGGCATGAGTTTCTGCATGCGCTGTCCTTCAAGCACGAGCACCAGAACATGCGCGGCCCTTGCGAATTGGCGTTTCGCTGGGACGATGATCCCGGCTATCAGCCCACCCGTGACAACCGCGGCACCTTCATCCCCGACGCTCAGGGCCACAGGCCCGGGATCTACACGTACCTGTCGGGCGCGCCCAACAACTGGCCACGGGCGAAGGTCGACCATAACCTTCGGACGAATAACGCGGACCTGACCGTCGCGGCCGGACCATTCGATGCCGGATCGGTGATGCTCTACCGCTTCCCGCCGCTGTTCTACAAAAACCAGCCGAGCCCCTGCGCGCCGATTGGTGACGGCCAGGAGCTGTCGGACGGGGATATCCGAGCGCTGAAGCTTCTTTATCCCGGGACCGCGGAGGGGGTGCAGCAGGCCGTCGATCGACGAGACGCACTAGCGGACGCAATAGAGTCAAAGTCTCAGCCAGGATCGCCGGGCGGTTTCGAATCGGTGTCGATTTCTGATTACGCCGACGACGCAATGGGGCGTTTGAGGATGCGGTAGCGCTGGTGAACCCCCAGAAGGCCGCTTCGGCCTCCAACGGTTGTCCGCGAGCGTGCGTGTCTGCTGCGCGACACGCCGCGTGGGCCAACAGTTTGCGCACGCTGGAGGGCGCGCGAACTTCCCTATCGCTGCGGCCACGGAGAACGTCACACCGCCGCAGCCAGCCTCCCGTCATCGATGGTCGTCGCCTTGGTGGACAAGGCATTTGACCCCGGCGCAGGCTTTGGCATTCGCTCACCGGCTCTCCGAGCCAGAGCAGGCTCGGACCTTATCGAGCTCGCCAACTTCGCACCACATTGTGGGCACGAAATCCGCTCGATTGCAAGCACTTTCGGACTGACGCCAAAGGCACTGATACTGATCGGCCTCGCCGCTACGGCGGATGAATGCGCTCGGGCTTCATCGAGGAGGTGTTGGCGGACGTGGCGGCGGCCACCCGTCCGGCCGATCAGCTGAGGCGGTGCGCGTGATCGTTCCCAAACTGCCTGAGTCGCTAATCGTGCGGGCTTCGTTGGTGGCTCGTGCGATAACGAGCGCGCCGAGAGCGCGTCGGCAATGCTGCTGGTGGCGGAACGATTGCCGGAGCACGAACGCGGTGATGTCATCGACGATGCGCGAAAAGCAATTGGCGAGGTCGAAAGTGCCCGTCAACGTGTGTCTTACCTCGGAGAGGTTATGCCATTGCTTTCACCGGAACTGCGGCGAAACATGCGGACGATGCGCTTGCGGACACGCTTCAAATTCCGCCGTCGTCGACGCGATCGTCGAGACGACGTCCTGGTTCCCGTGACGAGATGTCCTTTACACATCTATCCCTGCAAGTCACCCAATATCCTTGTCCGCCTGATAGTTTCATGAGCGAACAGGGCCGAGGATTGGGCGTGCGGTCATCAAAGGATCACGTGGACAGGGCTGGACCGGCTGACGGGAGCGGGTCGGCGCCCACCACAACGCCGGCCGGCTCCCCGTCATCTGGACGTTCCGTGGCTTCCTGGCTCGCCTGGTGGTCGTGGATCGATTGTGCTACCTCGACACACTGCTCACGAAGGTCCTCGATGCGCTGCGGATCCAATGTCGCCGCGCGGTCGGCCGGCGGAAGCATCATCACTGTCTCGACGAGGGTGATCGCCAATCCCCAGATATTGGCCGGGCTGTCGATGAGATCGACGGTCTCGGCGGCATTACGCCGCAGTTCGATTTTGATTCGATACTCGCCGTTCACGTAATTATAGGTGACCCAGCGACTCAAGCCAGACCAACCCAGGCTCTCCTCGCCGCCAAGAAGGCGTGACCGGTACAGAAAATCGCCGTAGAGGGCAACCATCGTCCGGATCCACTGAGCCAGCTCGTCGTCGACCTTTTCCTGAACGGCGGCAATGAGGTCGGGCTCCCGTGAGCCACGAGCCAGAAGGTTGAGGAAGTAGTCGGCGAGTGGTTGATCACCGAGCAACGTAAAGATTGTGTCGATGATCCGGTCGGCGGTGTCCACATCAACGGGCTCGCCGCTGAGCCTTTCAAGGACGTCGCGCACGGTGGCGCGCGCGTCCGGCGTGGTGAAGCGCTGCAAACGCGGTAGGCCGTCGTACAGCCACTCTTCGTCAACGACTACCGGCGCAGCTGGCGGCGGAATGTCATCTGAAGGTTCGGTCATCGTCAGTTCCCTTTCATCTGCTCGACCAGCCGACCCAGTTCTGCGCATTGGCAAGTGATCTTGTTGTGCAGCTCGTGCTGCACCTCTGTCCAGAATGTCTCTATTTCGTTCGCGACGTCGTCCGCCTGTTTGCCGTCGACAACCATTGCACGAAGATCGGAGACCGCCTCAGCGGCCTTCTTGAGCCGCGGTCCGTGCTTCTTAATCTTGGCTTTGATGTGCGGCAACTGCGACGCGACATACTCGTGCAGCGGGTCGTTCATACCGTCGAAAACAGCCGCAGCTTCCTTCTGTCGAAACAGGCGGTACTCATCGCCCTGCGCGGGCGTCTCCGACAATCGTTGCGTAAGCATTCGGAACTTGCTGGCAACCGACCGCCGGCCGACCACTTCTCGGTAACGGTCGGCAAGGACTTGGACGGCGCGCACCGTGCTCTGCAACTCGTCGAGAATTTTCAGTTGGTTGGCAGGCCCGCGAAAGGACGCCGACTCGGCCCTCTCGCGCGGCACCAGGTCCGGAGCCCTTGGGGTGGAGAAGGTGTCGCGCTCGATCGGACGGTCCCGCACGATGGACAGCGGCAGTTTGTCCCCCAAGGTCGAATAATCTTTGACGACTCGCTCCCTGAGTCTTTCAAGCTTGTCCTGCCGGTTCGCTTCAACCAGGGCGTCGTGCCACAACTCTTTGGCACTTTGTTGTCCGCGACGCACGCGGCTGAAGTCAATGCCCGCATCCTCGATGACCAGTTTTATGTCGCCGACGTCGCTGTAGAAGTCAACGAGTGTGTCGCGCCAGTTCTGACGCCAATCTTCGGTGTCCCCGGTTGCGCCGACTCGATTAACCCTGACAGCCGAGTCTCGTTTACCCGTGAAGCTTGTCTGGTCGGCTCGGCCTGTAGTCGATGAACGGGTCGTCATCGGAGGACCCAGCGGTAAGATCGCCGTGTTCCACGGGGGAAGCCCCGGACGATCCCACCCGAATCGGTGGCGCTTTCTCGGTTCATTGCGCCCGCCCCAACCCCCTACCGGATCGACCGCGATCCCGCGCCGATTTTCCGTCACCGTAAGTTTACGGCCCGGTCCTCGTCATGATCGGGATTTGACCTTCCATTAGTAGCGCGGTGATGAGGAGCCGAACTGTGCTTTTCGACGTGGTTGCGCCGTGGGAGTGAGGACCCTGTTGGAATCCGATCCATCGATCGATACCGTGGTCAGCCCGCGGTTCAGGCAGTGCTGATGCACGTCCTCAGGCTCCGCTGTAGTACTCAGGAGCGGATCCCGCTTGCAGGCCGATGTGAAGAAGGCGATCGCTCCAGTGGCGATGAGCCCACCGGAGCACGAGCGCTTATCGATCGATCTGAGTTACTGGGTCACGACGCACAGCCCGTCACTGCCGTTTGGCTTGTCCGCCCGAACCACGCCGTCGACCGTGATGCGGCAGCCCGGGTTGGTGGTCAGGTCCCCGCTGGGGACGCCGATGACCTCCAGCAGCTGCCCGGGTTCGCTGGGAACCGGCAACGGCACATTCTCGAGCCGGATACCGCCGGGCTCGATGTTGATAGTCAACGCGGTCCCGGGGCCCTTGACCTCGTAGGTGACGCCCTGCGCCGTCGCCGGCGGCGGCGCCGGGTCGATGCGCCCGTTGCGCACCAGCGCCCGATACACACTGGAGCGACCCGGCACCGCCACCACACCCTCGCGGCCCAGCTCGTAGACGATCCGCGTCGGACCCCAACGCGGGTTGGCATCACGCAACACCAACACCTGCGCCTCCAGCTCGGGCGCCATCTGATGCAGACAGCCATGCGGACGCGAGGACCAGACACCCGCAACTCCCGCAACATGCAGGCCCTTCCGCAGTCCACGACTACGAAAGAGACCACCCCGACCAGCCGCAACGAACCAGGGTGTAAAGCACCTACCGGAACTGTTGTCGCGCACCTACCGGAACCGCGTCCCAGAACCGTAAAGCAGCAACCGGAACCGAAATGCCAAGCATGAACCGGAATCGCACAGTGGCTCAGCAAACAGGCTCGCAGGCGCAGGAATCCGACGCGGATCAGACGGAATCGCGGAACATTCGCGAAAACCGCTTCTGACCTGTGGTTATGTGAGTGCCCCCGGCAGGATTCGAACCTGCGGCCTTCTGCTCCGGAGGCAGACGCTCTATCCCCTGAGCTACGGGGGCGCAGAGAACAGATGTGCTGCGCCGTTGGGCCCCGACAGCCTAACGCATCGTGGCCCCACCAATCACACCCCGAGCCCTCCAGCCCCTGCCCGTCGATATCGATTCGGGCCCTGACCACCCCAGACCATAGGATGGGTCCTCGTGACCCCCGCCGACCTGGCCGAGCTGCTCAAGACCACCGCCGCCGCGGTTCTGGCCGAGCACGACCTCGACGTGGCCGCCCTGCCGGCCGTCGTGACCGTCGAGCGGCCCCGCAATCCCGAGCACGGCGACTACGCCACCAACCTGGCCCTTCAGGTCGGCAAGAAGGTCGGCGCCAACCCCCGTGAGCTGGCCGGATGGCTCGCCGAAGCACTGTCACAGACGGCGGGAATCGCGGCGGCCGAGGTGGCGGGCCCCGGGTTCGTCAACCTGCGGATCGAGGCGTCCGCCCAGGCCGTCGTCGTCAGCGACGTGCTGTCCGCCGGTGCCCACTACGGCGACTCCGCCGACCTCGCGGGCAAGAAGATCAACCTCGAGTTCGTCTCCGCTAACCCCACCGGGCCGATCCACATCGGCGGCACCCGCTGGGCCGCCGTCGGCGACGCGCTGGGCCGGCTGCTCTCCACGCAGGGTGCCGGCGTCGTCCGCGAGTACTACTTCAACGACCACGGCGCCCAGATCGACCGGTTCGCCAACTCGCTGATCGCCGCGGCCAAGGGGGAGCCGACACCGGAGGACGGATACGCGGGCAGCTACATCGGCGACATCGCCGCCCAGGTACTCGCGAAGGCACCGGACGCCCTCGAGCAGCCCGCCGATCAGCAGCAGGAGACGTTCCGCTCCATCGGCGTCGACTTGATGTTCACCCAGATCAAGGCGTCGCTGCACGAGTTCGGCACCGACTTCGACGTGTACACCCACGAGGACTCGATGCACACCAGTGGCCGGGTGGACGAGGCCATCGCCAAGCTGCGCGAGACCGGCAGCATCTACGAGAAGGACGGCGCAACGTGGTTGCGCACCACGGAGTTCGGGGACGACAAGGACCGCGTCGTCATCAAGAGCGACGGCAACGCGGCCTACATCGCCGGTGACCTCGCCTACTTCCTGGACAAGCGGCAGCGCGGCTTCGACCTGTGCATCTACATGCTGGGCGCCGATCACCACGGCTACATCGCCCGGCTGAAGGCCGCCGCCGCTGCGCTCGGCGACGACCCCGACACCGTCGAGGTGCTCATCGGTCAGATGGTCAACCTGGTGCGCGACGGCCAACCGGTCAAGATGAGCAAGCGGGCCGGCACCGTCATCACGCTCGACGACCTGGTCGACGCCATCGGCGTCGACGCCGCCCGGTACGTCCTGATCCGCAGTTCGGTGGACACCCCCATCGACATCGACCTGGCGCTGTGGTCGAGTGCGTCCAGCGAGAACCCGGTCTACTACGTGCAATACGCGCATGCCCGGTTGTCGGCGTTGGCGCGCAGCGCCGCCGAACTCGGGATCGCCGCCGACACCTCGCATCTGGACCTGCTGGTCCACGACCGCGAGGGCACGTTGATGCGCACCATCGGCGAGTTCCCCCGCGTCCTGAAATCCGCTGCCTCCCTTCGGGAACCGCATCGCGTCTGCCGCTACCTCGAAGACCTGGCCGGCGACTACCACCGGTTCTACGATTCCTGCCGCGTGCTGCCGCAGGGCGACGAGGCACCCGGCGACCTGCACGCCGCGCGACTCGCGCTGTGCGCGGCCACCCGTCAGGTCATCGCCAACGGGTTGCAGATCCTCGGCGTCAGCGCACCGGAGCGGATGTGAACGCGCACCCCGCCGGTGACGCGGCACGCTGAGGAGACCCACCACGGCGCCACCCCCGCCTGCCCACAGTCGGCCGCCGAGATGCTGACGCTCGCGCCGAACGTGTGGCCGCGCAACACCGTTCGCGGCGACGACGGCACAGTCTCCATCGCGGGCGTACCGGTGACCACCCTGGCCGCAGGACTACGGCACGCCGCTGTTCGTCATCGACGAGGACGACTTCCGGTCCCGCTGCCGCGACATCGCCGCGGCCTTCGGCGGCGGTGAGCACGTGCGCTACGCCGCCAAGGCGTTCCTCTGCTCCGAGGTCGCACGCTGGGTCGACCAGGAGGGCCTCTCGCTCGACGTCTCCACCGGCGGCGAACTCGCCGTGGCGTTGCACGCGGGATTCCCGCCCGAGCGAATTGCCTTGCACGGCAACAACAAATCGGTCGCCGAGCTCACCACGGCGGTCAAGGCGGGCGTCGGCCACGTCGTGCTGGACTCGATGACCGAGATCGAACGCCTCGACGCGATCGCCGGTGAGGCCGGTGTCGTGCAGGACGTCCTGGTCCGCGTCACCGTCGGCGTCGAGGCGCACACCCACGAGTTCATCTCGACCGCACACGAGGATCAGAAGTTCGGGCTGTCGCTGGCCAGCGGCGCGGCAATCGACGCGGTGCGCCGCGTGTTCGCCACCGACCACCTCCGACTCGTCGGCCTGCACAGCCACATCGGGTCGCAGATCTTCGACGTCGCCGGGTTCGAGCTCGCCGCCCACCGCGTGATCGGCCTGCTCCGCGACGTGGTCGCCGAGTTCGGCGTCGAGAAGACCGCGCAGATCTCCATCGTCGACCTCGGCGGCGGCCTTGGCATTTCCTATCTCCCGCAGGACGATCCGCCGCCGATGGACGAGCTCGCCGCCAAGCTCGACGCCATCGTCCGCAGCGAGTCGGCGGCCGTCGGCCTGCCCGCGCCGACGCTGGTCGTCGAGCCGGGCCGCGCCATCGCCGGTCCCGGCACCATCACGCTCTACGAGGTCGGCACCGTCAAGGACGTGGCCGTCACGTCCGACAGGTACCGCCGCTACGTCAGCGTCGACGGCGGGATGAGCGACAACATCCGGACCTCGCTCTACGCCGCGGAGTACGACGCCCGGCTGGTGTCCCGGGTCAGCGACGCGTGCGCCGACGCTGGCCCGCATCGTCGGAAAGCACTGTGAGAGTGGCGACATCGTCGTCCGTGACACGTGGGTGCCCGACGACGTCGCGCCGGGAGACCTGATCGGCGTCGCCGCGACCGGCGCGTACTGCTATTCGATGTCGAGCCGGTACAACCTGCTCGGCCGGCCCGCCGTGGTTGCGGTGCGGGACGGGACGGCACGTCTGATTCTGCGCCGCGAGACGGTCGACGATCTTTTGAGCTTGGAGGTGAGTGGTCAATGAGTGACGCCGTGAAGGCCGTTGGGGTAGCGGTTCTGGGGCTGGGAAACGTTGGTAGTCAGGTGGTGCGCATCATCGAGGAGAGTGCGCCCGACCTCGCCGCCCGCATCGGGGCGCCGCTGGAGTTGCGCGGCATCGGCGTGCGGCGGGTGGCCGCCGACCGTGGCGTGCCGATCGAACTGCTCACCGACGACGTCGACGAGCTGGTGTCCCGTGACGACGTCGACATCGTGGTCGAGCTGATGGGACCCGTGGAACCGGCGCGCAAGGCCATCCTGGCCGCGCTGGAACGCGGCAAGTCGGTGGTCACCGCGAACAAGGCACTGATGGCGCAGTCCACGGGTGAGCTTGCGCAGGCCGCCGAGCACGCGCACGCCGACCTCTACTTCGAAGCCGCTGTCGCCGGGGCCATCCCCGTGATCCGCCCGCTGACGCAGTCGCTGGCGGGGGACACCGTGCTGCGGGTGGCCGGAATCGTCAACGGCACCACCAACTACATCCTCTCGGCGATGAACGACACCGGCGCCGATTACGCGACTGCGCTGGCCGATGCGAGCGCCCTCGGCTACGCAGAGGCGGACCCGACGGCAGACGTCGAAGGCTATGACGCCGCCGCGAAGGCCGCGATCCTGGCGTCCATCGCATTCCACACCCGCGTCACCGCCGATGACGTCTACCGCGAGGGCATCACCAAGGTCAGCTCTGCGGACTTCGAGTCCGCCCGCGCACTCGGGTGCAACATCAAACTGCTCGCGATCTGCGAACGTCTCACCAACGATGAAGGCCAGCAGCGTATTTCGGCCCGGGTGTATCCGGCGCTGGTGCCGCTGGAGCATCCGCTGGCGTCGGTCAACGGCGCGTTCAACGCGGTCGTGGTCGAGGCCGAGGCAGCCGGACGGCTCATGTTCTACGGGCAGGGCGCCGGCGGCGCGCCGACGGCGTCGGCGGTGATGGGCGATCTGGTGATGGCAGCCCGCAACCGGGTTCAGGGCGGCAGGGGGCCGCGGGAGTCGAAGTACGCCCAGTTGCCGATCTCACCGATCGGGTTCATCCCCACCAGGTACTACGTCAGCATGAGCGTGGCCGACCGGCCCGGCGTGTTGTCCTCGGTGTCAGCCGAATTCGGCAAGCGCGAGGTCAGCATCGCCGAGGTGCGCCAGGAGGGCATGGTCGACGAGGGCGGCCAACGGTGCGGCGCCCGGATCGTCGTCGTCACGCACCGCGCCACCGACGCGGCCCTGTCGGAGACGGTGGAGGCCCTGGCCGATCTGGACGTCGTCCAGAGCATCAACAGCGTGCTGCGCCTGGAAGGAACCACCGAATGAGCACGACGGCCGTACACAAACCGTGGCCAGGCCTGATCGCCGCCTACCGCGACCGGTTGCCGGTCGAGGCCGACTGGACGCCGATCACGCTGCTCGAGGGCGGCACGCCACTCATCCACGCCAAGCGGCTGTCCGAATTCACCGGCTGCACCGTTCATTTGAAGGTCGAAGGCCTCAACCCGACGGGTTCGTTCAAGGACCGCGGCATGACCATGGCGGTGACCGAAGCGGTCTCGCGTGGGCAGGAGGCGGTGCTGTGTGCGTCAACCGGTAACACGTCGGCCTCCGCCGCCGCGTACGCGGCCCGCGCCGGCATCACCTGCGCGGTGCTCATCCCGCAGGGCAAGATCGCGATGGGCAAGCTGGCCCAGGCCGTCATGCACGGCGCGAAGATCATCCAGATCGACGGTAACTTCGACGACTGCCTCGAACTGGCCCGCAAGCTGACCGCGGACTTCCCGACCATCTCGCTGGTCAACTCGGTCAACCCGTTCCGCATCGAGGGGCAGAAGACCGCGGCGTTCGAGATCGTCGACGTCCTCGGTACCGCGCCGGACGTGCACGCGCTGCCGGTCGGGAACGCAGGCAACATCACCGCGTACTGGAAGGGCTACACCGAGTATCACCGCGACGGCCTGACCGATCGGCTGCCGCGGATGCTGGGCACCCAGGCCGCGGGCGCCGCGCCGCTGGTGCTCGGCGAACCGGTCAGCCACCCCGAAACCATCGCCACCGCCATCCGGATCGGTTCGCCCGCGTCGTGGCACTCGGCGGTCGAAGCGCAGCAGCAGTCCAAGGGCCGGTTCCTTGCCGCTACCGACGAGGAGATCCTCGCGGCGTATCACCTGGTCGCGCGCACCGAGGGCGTGTTCGTCGAGCCCGCGTCGGCGGCCAGCATCGCCGGCCTGCTCAAGTCGATCGAGGACGGCTGGGTTCAGCGCGGCTCCACGGTGGTGTGCACGGTGACCGGCAACGGCCTCAAGGATCCGGACACCGCACTGAAGGGCATGCCCGTCGTCACCGCCGTTCCCGTCGACCCGGTCGCCGTGGTCGCCAAGCTCGGACTGGTCTAGCGGGCGGATTGCTGGTGACGCGGATTCTGCCTGCCGGCCTGCGGGCCAGCTCCGTGGTGGCGGCATCGAGCGCGAACCTTGGCCCAGGATTCGACAGCCTCGGGCTTGCATTGAGCCTGTACGACGAAATCGAGGTCGAAACAACCGAATCCGGTTTGACGGTCGAAGTCGAGGGCGAGGGCGTGGGGGAGGTTCCGCTGGACTCGACCCACCTCGTCGTGCGGGCCATCGAACGGGGACTCGACGCGGCAGGCGTCAGGGCCGCGGGCCTGAAGGTGCTTTGCCGCAACGACATTCCGCACTCTCGCGGGCTCGGCTCGTCCGCCGCGGCAGTGGTCGGTGGGTTGGGTGTTGCGAACGGCCTTGTCGTGCAATCGGATTCAGACTGGTTGTCCGATGCCGAGCTGGTGCAGTTGTCGTCGGAGTTCGAGGGGCATCCCGACAACGCGTCCGCCGCGGTGCTCGGCGGCGCGGTGGTGTCGTGGACCGACGACGACGGCCCCCGGCCCCGCTACGCGGCGGCGCCCCTGCGGCTGCACCCCGACATACACCTGTTCCCGGGGATCCCGGTGGCGCGCTCGTCGACCGCCGAGACGCGCGTCCTCCTACCCGACCAGGTCAGTCACGTCGACGCCCGGTTCAATCTCAGCCGGGCGGCGCTGCTGGTGGTGGCGTTGACCGAACGGCCGGACCTGCTGATGGCTGCCACCGCGGATCGGCTGCACCAACCGCAGCGGGCGGCGGCCATGCCCGCCTCCGCGGAATATCTGGCGATCCTCCGGCGTTGTGGCGTTTCAGCGGTGCTTTCTGGGGCTGGACCTGCAGTAATTGCGTTCAGCACCGAGCCGGAACTGCCGGCCGAGGCCTTGGAGTTCGGCACCGCAAACGGGTTCTCCGTCACAGAGATGTCGGTTGGTGATCGTGTCCGCTGGACCGTCGGTATTTCGATTCGTAGTTGACAGCCGTCACACGCGAATCATGGGTGATTCTTGCTTCCCACCCCGATGCGGGCTATTCTCGCTCTCGTCCAGCAATCGCAGCGTCTGTGCCTGCGCCGACACTAGGACGATCACCAATTCTTCTCGTGGATGACGGTTTGCCGTATCGCGGCGAATCCCGGCGATCACCGTTGCAGAGGCGACGGTGGTACCTCGGCGTTCAGCGAATTTGCTGAGTGCGATGAACCCTCGCGGAAAAAGATCAGCGAGGGAAAGAAAGGAAATCCGTGACTGATACGGACCTCTTCACGGCTGGCGGCAGCGACGTTGAACTGCCGGACCCCGTGACTTCAGACATCTCCGAGCCGGCTTCGGCGGTTCCCGCCGAAGCCGCTGCTCCCGAAGCTCCGCAGGAGGCCCAGGCGCCCGTGGCAGTGCCAAACACCGCGTCCGCTCCCGCCGCTCGCAGCGGCTCGTTGACCGGCATGGTCCTGCCTGATCTGCGTGCGCTCGCCAATCAAATAGGCATCAAGGGCGCATCTGGGATGCGCAAGAGCGAATTGATCGCGGCGATCCGTGAGCGCCGCGAGGCCAGCGAGACCAACGGTCACGCCCCCGAGGTCGCAGTCGAGCCTGCCGTCGAGAAGCCCGCCGCCGAGGCCGGCCAACCGGCTGAGGCCAGCGCCGACGCACCTTCCGGCCAGCGGGCCCCGGCGCGGCGTGAGCGTCGCAGTGCATCACGTCAGGCCGGCACACCCGCCGCCGACGCCGAGGTCAAGTCCGACGCCGAGCCCAAGGCCGACGCCGAGCCCAAGGCCGACGCCGAGACCAAGGCCAACGCCGAGACCAAGGCCGATCTCGAGGCGAAGCCCGCCGACGAGACCAAGGCCGACGAGACCAAGGCCGCCGAGCCCAAGGCCGACGAGACCAAGGCCGCCGGTGACGACAAGGCCCCCAAGTCCGAGGAGAGGGGCGACGATAAGCGCGCCCAGAACTCCCGCCAGGACAACAACGCCCGCCAGGGCAACGACTCGCGCCAGGACAACAACTCGCGCCAGGGCAACGACGGCGGCAACCAGCGCGGCGGCAACCAGAACAACAACAGCAACCAGAACAACGACGACGACGACGGCGACGGCCGTGGGGGCAGGCGTGGTCGCCGGTTCCGTGACCGGCGGCGGCGCGGCGAACGCACCGGTGGCGAGGGTGGCAACACCGACACCGAGTTGCGCGAGGACGACGTCGTTCAGCCGGTCGCAGGCATCCTCGACGTCCTGGACAACTACGCGTTCGTGCGGACTTCCGGCTACCTCGCCGGACCCAACGACGTGTACGTGTCGATGAACATGGTGCGCAAGAACGGCCTGCGCCGCGGCGACGCGGTCACGGGTGCGGTGCGGGTTGCCCGCGAAGGCGAGGGCGGCGGTGCCGCCGGTCAGAACCCGCGGCAGAAGTTCAACCCGCTGGTGCGCCTGGACACCGTCAACGGCGGTCCGGTGGAGGACGCCAAGAACCGCCCGGACTTCAACAAGCTCACCCCGCTGTACCCGAACCAGCGGCTGCGCCTGGAGACCACGCCCGACCGGCTGACCACTCGGGTCATCGACCTGATCATGCCGATCGGCAAGGGTCAGCGCGCGCTGATCGTGTCACCGCCGAAGGCCGGTAAGACCACGATCCTGCAGGACATCGCCAACGCGATCACCGTCAACAATCCCGAGTGCCACCTCATGGTGGTGCTGGTCGACGAGCGTCCCGAAGAAGTCACCGACATGCAGCGCTCGGTCAAGGGCGAGGTCATTGCGTCGACCTTCGACCGGCCACCGTCGGATCACACCCAGGCCGCCGAACTCGCCATCGAGCGGGCGAAGCGCCTGGTCGAGCAGGGCAAGGACGTCGTCGTGCTGCTCGACTCGATCACCCGCCTTGGTCGCGCGTACAACAACGCGTCGCCTGCATCGGGTCGCATCCTGTCCGGCGGTGTGGACTCCACCGCGCTGTACCCGCCGAAGCGGTTCCTCGGCGCGGCCCGCAACATCGAGTTCGGTGGTTCGTTGACGATCATCGCCACGGCCATGGTCGAGACCGGCTCCACCGGTGACACGGTCATCTTCGAGGAGTTCAAGGGCACCGGTAACGCCGAGCTCAAGCTGGACCGCAAGATCTCCGAGCGCCGCGTGTTCCCGGCCGTCGACGTCAACCCGTCGGGCACCCGCAAGGACGAGCTGTTGCTCTCCACCGACGAGTTCGGCGTCGTGCACAAGCTGCGCCGCGTGTTGTCGGGTCTCGACTCGCATCAGGCCATCGACCTTCTGATGAGCCAGCTGCGCAAGACCAAGACGAACTACGAGTTCCTGGTGCAGGTTTCCAAGACCACGCCTGCCAACATGGACTCCGACTAGTCGCGAACAGACGCAAACGCTCCCGCACGCCCGGCGTGTCGGGGGCGTTTACGTCTGCTGGGCACTCTCGATGGCGGGGTCGGCGCGCAACCCTGGCATCACGTAGCGGCGCACGTGGGTAAGCAACGCGCCGTGATCGCCGGGGTCGAGTTGCTGGCCGGGCACCGTCGCCAGTGAGATAACGACGCGGGCAACCCATTCCGATGCCTCACCGATGTGAACGTCGGGGTGGATCTCGCCCGAGTCGCGCGCCGAAACCAGGTAGCGCGTCCAGAATTCGGCGATGTCCGGCACCAGGCCCTGCACACCAGCCCCGGCACACGCGGCGAACTCATCGGGTTCCTCGAGACGCAACTTCATCAGGATTGCGCCTGGATCCTCGTAGGCCGTTCGACCGTGACGGATGCCTGCGGCGATCCGTTCATCCAGGCCGTCGATCTGTTCGAGCACCGCGTGAGCCTCCGACCAGTACGCGTCGTTGAGGCGCACGATGGCGGCACCCAGCAGCGATACCTTGTCGGGGTAATGGCGGTACAGCCATCCCCTCGACACTCCGGCTGCCTCGGCGACCTCGGACACGGTGGTCGCTCGAATGCCCTTGGCGCGCAGGCACACCTCGGCCGCGTCGATCAGCCGTTCGCGGACATTCTTGGCGACGGAGGTGCTGGTCAACGGCGACTCCTGATCATTTCGCGGCAAGATGGTGGTAGGACGGATCCATTCTGCCGATTCGCAGACGCTACTCCGTGGCTCGCCGATGATGGTAGACACTTCTCGACATCTGTTCACGCACTCCGCCCGAGGGGGCCAATGATGGCGGACACGCTCCAGCAACTGCTGCGCGACCGCGCCGACCAGAACGGGGTCGCGGTCAAGTACGGCGACCGGACATGGACGTGGCGCGAACACCTCGCCGAGGCAGGGGCCCAAGCTGCCGCATTGATCGCCGCCGCCGACCCGCAGCGGCCCTTGCACGTGGGCGTCCTGATGGGCAACACCCCCGACATGCTCACCGCGTTGGCGGCCGCAGGCCTCGGCGGTTACGTCCTGTGCGGCATCAACACCACCCGCCGCGGCGACGCCCTGGCCCGCGACATCAAACGGGTGGACTGCCAGATGGTCCTGACCGATCCGGACCACCGGCACCTGCTGGACGACGTCGACCTCGACGCGGACCTGCCGGGCGTCACCGTCATCGACGTGTCCACCACGGCCTGGGCCGACCGTGTCGCGACCGCGCCCGCGCTGGCCCCACATCGCGAGGTCGTGGGCGACGACACCTTCATGATGATCTTCACGTCAGGCACTAGCGGCGAGCCCAAGGCCGTCGAGGTGCCGCACGCGACGGTGTTGTTCGCCGGAAGTGCGCTGGTCGAGCGGTACGGGCTGGAGGGCACCGACGTGTGTTACCTGGCGATGCCGCTGTTTCACTCCAACGCCGTGTACGCGGGCTGGAGCGTCGCGCTCGGGGCGGGTGCGGCCATGGCGCCCGCGGCGTTCTCGGCGTCGAGGTTCCTGCCCGACGTCCGCCACTACGGCGCGACGTACATGAACTACGTCGGCAAGCCGCTGGCCTACATCCTGGCCACGCCGGAGCAGTCCGACGACGCCGAGAACCCGCTGCGCATCGCGTTCGGCAACGAGGCCAACGAGCGCTGACATCGACGAGTTCGGCCGCCGGTTCGGTTGCATGGTGTGGGACGGCTTCGGGTCGACCGAGACCGCGGTCATCATCACCCGGCCGGACGATTGCCCGACCGGGTCGATCGGCAAGGGCTTCCCAGGCGTCGCCGTCTACGACCCGGAGACCGTTGCGGAGTGCGAGGTCGCGCGCTTCGACGAGGCCGGCGCCCTCGTCAACGCAGAAGCGGCGACCGGCGAACTGGTCAACACCGCGGGCAGCGGGCTCTTCCGCGGGTACTACAACGACCCTGGCGCCACCGATCAGCGGATGCGCCACGGCATGTACTGGTCCGGCGACCTGGCCTACCGCGACGCCGACGGCTGGATCTACCTGGCGGGTCGCACCGCGGACTGGATGCGGGTGGACGGTGAGAACCTCACCAGCGCGCCGATCGAGCGGATCCTGCTCAGGTTGGCCGAGATCAGCCGCGTCGCGGTCTACTCGGTACCCGACGACTACGTCGGCGATCAGGTGATGGCCGCCATCGTGCTGCGCAACGACGCGAATGTGAGTCCCGAACGGTTCGCCGAGTTTCTCGCCGCGCAGCGTGATCTGTCGCCGAAGGCCTGGCCACGCTTGGTGTGGATCGCCGACGACCTGCCGAGCACGGCGACCAACAAGATCCTCAAGCGTGACTTGATCGCCCTTGGCGCCGACCCCGGCGGGCGGCTGATGTGGCAGCGTGACGGCCGCAGCTTCCACGCCATCCCGCGGAATACCCCCCGCTCCGCGCGCGTTTAGGAGGTTGGCGGTTGACCTGGCATAATGGACCGCCGACCCTCGGTTCCGGTTCACGCTCGAAGACCATCAGGTCTACGGCTCGGGCGACCCGGCGGCCAACTATCGAAGAGGACGCAACATGAAAACGGGTATTCACCCCGCTTACGGCGAGACCACCGTGGTCTGCGGCTGTGGCAACACCTTCCAGACTCGCAGCACCAAGGACAACGGCCACATCGTGGTCGAGGTGTGCTCACAGTGCCACCCCTTCTACACCGGCAAGCAGAAGATTCTCGACAGCGGCGGCCGCGTGGCACGCTTCGAGAAGCGCTACGGCAAGCGCGCCGGGGCGAAGGGCGGCTCGGACAAGGCTGACGCCGACAAGTAGCGACCTGACCGACGCCCGATCTGTCGTATCCGAACAGAACGGGCGTCGGTTTGCGTTTACGGGACCGAAGCGGAAGGAGTGACTCGTGACTGACGGACCGCCCGCCATCGATGGCTTGCTGGCCGAATACGGCGACCTCGAGCGTCAACTCTCCGACCCTTCGCTGCACGCCGACGCCAACGCCGCCCGCAGAGTCGGCCGCCGGTTCGCGCAGGTGTCCCCGATCGTGCTGACCCATCGCAAGCTGGAGGCCGCCCGCGGCGATCTCGAGGCCGCCAGGGAACTGGCCGCCGACGACGAGTCGTTCGCCGCGGAGGTCCCCGACCTCGAGGCACGCGTCGAGGCGCTGAGCACCCAACTCGCCGACCTGCTTGCGCCCCGCGACCCGCATGACGCCGACGACGTGGTGCTCGAGGTGAAGTCCGGCGAGGGTGGCGAGGAATCGGCGCTGTTCGCCGCCGATCTGGCCCGCATGTACATCCGGTACGCCGAGCGGCACGGCTGGAACGTCACAGTGCTGGACGAGACGTTCTCCGACCTCGGTGGCTACAAGGACGCCACGCTGACGATCGCCGCTAAGGGTGACTCCATAGACGGCGTCTGGTCGCGGCTGAAGTTCGAGGGTGGCGTGCACCGCGTGCAACGCGTGCCCGTCACCGAATCGCAGGGACGCGTGCACACGTCCGCGGCGGGCGTGCTGGTCTATCCCGAGCCGGAGGACGTGGCCGAGGTGCAGATCGACGAGTCCGACCTGCGCATCGACGTCTACCGGTCGTCGGGCAAGGGCGGCCAGGGCGTGAACACCACCGACTCGGCGGTCCGCATCACGCACCTGCCCAGCGGCATCGTCGTCACCTGCCAGAACGAACGGTCGCAGCTGCAGAACAAGGCGCGTGCGATGGAGGTGCTGGCCGCCCGGTTGCAGTTGCTCGCCGAGGAGCAGGCATCCGCCGATGCGTCGGCCGATCGCGCCAGCCAGATCCGCACCGTCGACCGCAGCGAGCGGATCCGCACGTACAACTATCCCGAGAACCGCATCGCCGATCACCGGATCAACTTCAAGGCGCACAACCTCGATCAGGTCCTCGACGGTGACCTCGATCCGCTCTTCGACGCGCTGGCCGCCGCCGACAAACAGGCGAGGCTGCAACAGGCATGACGCGCCTGCGCCGGGCGATCGACGATGCGGTCGGCACGCTGGCCGCGGCGGGCATCGACACGCCGCGCGTCGACGCCGAGCAGCTGGCGGCGCACACCGCCGGGGTGGACCGCGGACGGCTGACCTTTCACGAGCCCGACGAGCCATTCTTCGGCCGCTACCGCGACGTGATCGACGCCCGCGCCCGACGGATCCCACTGCAACACCTGACGACGACGGCGGCGTTCGGGCCGGTGACGGTGAGCGTCGGCCCAGGGGTGTTCATTCCACGCCCGGAGACCGAGTCGCTGCTGGAATGGGCTTTGGCGCAGCCACTTCCGGCTCAACCGTTGATCATCGACCTGTGCACGGGATCCGGCGCCCTCGCGCTGGCGCTGGCCCACGGTAGGCCAGGTGCGAGGATCATCGCCGTGGACGACTCGGCCGAGGCGCTGGCCTTCGCGCGACGCAACTGCTCGGGAACCGCGGTCGAGCTCGTCGATGCCGACGTCACCGACGCGGGCCTCTTGGCCGACCTCGACGGCTCCGTCGATCTGATCGTCGCGAACCCGCCCTACATTCCCGACGGCGCCAGGCTGGAACCCGAAGTGGCTCAACATGATCCCGAGCACGCGCTGTTCGGCGGCCCGGACGGCATGCGGGTCGTCGGACCGATCGTGGAACTGGCGGACCGGCTGTTGCGGCCAGGCGGTCGCGTCGGCGTCGAACACGACGACACCACCGCCGAGGCCACGACGAAGCTGTTCGACCGGGCGGGCGCGTTCGTCGACGTCGTGTCCCGCCGGGACCTGGCGGGACGCCCCCGGTTTGTCACCGCGATCAAGAAGGGGTGAGGCTAGATCATGACGGGCGAGCGAGAAGCGGAGCGGGATCGCGCATGACGAGCGAGCGAGAAGCGGAGCGGGATCGCGCATGACGGCGAGCGAGAAGCGGAGCGGGATCGCGCATGACGTCGAGCGAGAAGCGGAGCGGGATCGCGCATGACTGAGGTGTTCGATTGCTCCGACGCCGGTCAACGCGCGACCGGGATTGCCTCCGCGATCAGTGCGCTGAAGGGCGGTCGCCTGGTCGTCATGCCCACCGACACCGTCTACGGCATCGGCGCGGACGCCTTCGACGGGACTGCCGTTGCGGCGCTGCTGGCCGCCAAGGGCCGCGGCCGCGACATGCCCGTCCCCGTGCTGGTCGGATCGTGGCAGACCATCGACGGCCTGGTGTACTCCGTGCCGCACTCGGCCAGAGAACTGATCGAGGCGTTCTGGCCGGGCGCGTTGAGCCTGGTCGTGCGGCAGGCGCCGTCGCTGCAGTGGGACCTGGGCGACTCGCACGGCACCGTCATGCTGCGGATGCCCCTGCACCCCATCGCAATCGAACTGCTGCGCGAGGTGGGACCGATGGCGGTGTCGAGCGCCAACATCTCGGGCAGGGCCGCCGCCGTCACCGCCGCGGACGCGCACGAGCAACTCGCCGACCTCGTCGAGGTCTACCTCGAAGGGGGTCCGTCGGCGCAACAGGCGGCCTCGACCATCGTCGACCTCACCGGGGCCCAGCCGAGGATTCTCCGGGAAGGCCCCGTCACCGCGGCGGCCATCGCCGAGGTGCTCGGCGTCGAGGCCGAGACACTCGGGATTGAGTCCTCAGCGCGCTCTGACGCCGAGGCTGGAGAACACGTACTCGGGGGAGACCGAGAACCGCAGTGATCGCGCGGGCGGCAAACCGCCGACCCCAACGCTTTCGGTGAAGAAGCGCAGCAGCCTGACCATGGACGTACCGAAGGCGAACGCAGCCACCCAGGCGGACCGCCGTGGCACGTCTTCAGCCGATTGTCAGCTTCGCTGTTTCAGCTTGGTCAAGTACGGTTCACCGGGTGGCAAGCGAAGCGGTCGCGGGCAGTCTGCTCGCCCTCACCGACCGCGGGGCGGGAGTCCCGCTGCGCGAGCTTGCCCTCGTCGGGCTGACCGCCGCGATCATCACCTACTTCGCCACCGGCTGGGTACGCGTGCTCGCCACGCGGCTGGGTGCGGTGGCCTACCCGCGCGACCGCGACGTCCACACCAAGCCGACGCCCCGCATGGGTGGCCTCGCCATGTACGTCGGCGTGGTGGCCGCGGTCCTGCTGGCGTCCCAGTTGCCCGCGCTGACGCGGGGTTTCGTGTACTCGTCCGGCATGCCCGCCGTCGTGGTGGCGGGCGGCCTGATCATGGCGATCGGCCTGATCGACGACCGCTGGGGGCTGGATGCGCTGACCAAGTTCGCGGGTCAGATCACCGCGGCCAGCGTGCTGGTCACCATGGGCGTGGCGTGGAGCGTGCTCTACATCCCGATCGGCGGCGTCGGCACCATCGTGCTCGACCAGGTCACGTCGATCCTGCTGACGCTGGCGCTGACGGTGTCGATCGTCAACGCGATGAACTTCGTCGACGGCCTCGACGGGCTCGCCGCCGGACTCGGCCTGATCACCGCGGCGGCGATCTGCATCTTCTCGATCGGGCTGTTGCGCGACCACGGCGGCGACGTGCTGTTCTACCCGCCCGCGGTGATCTCGGTGGTGCTCGCCGGCGCGTGTCTCGGGTTCCTGCCGCACAACTTCCACCGCGCCCGCATCTTCATGGGCGACTCCGGCTCGATGCTGATCGGGCTGATGCTCGCGGCGGCGTCGACCACCGCGGCAGGCCCGATCTCGCAGAACGCCTACGGCGCGCGTGACGTCTTCGCTCTGCTGTCGCCGTTCCTTCTGGTGATTGCGGTGATGTTCGTGCCCGCGCTCGACATGTTGCTGGCGATCGTGCGCCGCACCCGCGCGGGGCGCAGCCCGTTCAGCCCGGACAAGATGCACCTGCACCACCGGCTGCTGCAGATCGGCCACTCGCATCGGCGGGCGGTGCTGCTGATCTACATGTGGGTGGGCATCGTCGCGCTTGGCGCGGCGAGCACGATCTTCTTCGACCCCCGCTACACCGGCGGGGTCATGTTGGCGGCGATTGTGGTCGCCGTCGTCATCACGCTCATTCCGCTGCTGCGGCGGCGCGAAGACGTTCCCAGCGAGCACTCAGACTAGTCAGTACGACGAAAAGTAGTAGTACCCGGTTTATGGCCTGTCTACCATGTGGTACCGTGCTGGTAGAACCCGAAAAACCTCGCGGGTTGCCGGCCCCCGGCCCATCGGTTTCACCAGACCGATCGGCGCCGATAAACGACCGACAAAGGGAGCTACCCCTTGGGTGATTCCAGCGCGCCCGACGCCCTTCGATACGCTCGTCGGGCACGCACCGGAACATCGCTCGTCAAAGGGGACGACTTCCGTGAAAACGGGATTGAGGTGAAGTCGAGTGACGACGCCAGCGCAGGATGCGCCGTTGGTGTTTCCGTCCGTGGCGTTTCGGCCGGTCCGCCTGTTCGTCATCTGCGTCGCGCTGACCGCAGTCGCAGTCTTGGCCGCCGGATACACCGGCCACATCTTCTTCGGAGTCTTCTTCGGCGTCGGTCTGATGCTGGGTTTGCTCAACGCGCTGCTGGTTCGCCGGGCCGTCGAGTCGATCACGGCCGAGGACCATCCGCTCAAGAAGAAGATGGCCCTCAACTCCATGACGCGGTTGTTGGTCATCACCGCGATCGGGCTGACCATCGCGTTCGTCTTCAAGACACATGACGGCGTCGCAGTGCTCTTCGGGCTCGCGATCTTCCAGGCACTGCTGGTGCTGAGCACCAGCCTTCCCGTGTTGAAGAAGATCCGCACCGAGGGACTGGACGTCGTCGACACGGAATCGAAGGATTGAGCTGACAGCAATGACTGAGTCCGTTCTCGCCGAGGGGGCAATCCACGTCGGGCACCACGAAGAGGTGCACTGGCTCGGGCTGACGTTCAACCTCGACACGATCATCGGCACCAGCATCGCCGCGATCGTCGTCATCGCGTTGGCGTTCTTCCTGCGCGCCAAGGTGACCTCTACCGGTGTGCCCGGCGGCGTGCAATTGTTCTTCGAGGCCATCACCATTCAGATGCGCCAGCAGATCGAGGCCGCGATCGGCATGAAGATCGCACCGTTCGTTCTGCCGCTGGCCGTCACGATCTTCGTGTTCGTCCTGGTGTCCAACTGGCTGTCGGTGCTGCCGGTGCAGTTCGCCGGCGCCGACGGAGTGGCCACCGAGCTGGTCAAGCCGCCGGCCTCGGACATCAACTACGTGCTAGCGCTCGCGCTGTTCGTGTTCCTCGCCTATCACGCCGCGGGCATCTGGCGTCGCGGCACCTGGGGCCACGTCAAGAAGTTGGTCAAGGGACACGTGACGTTCATGGCGCCGATCAACATCGTCGAGGAGATCGCCAAGCCGATCTCGTTGTCCCTGCGACTCTTCGGCAACATGTTCGCCGGCGGCATCCTGGTCGGGCTGATCGCGCTGTTCCCCTGGTACATCCAGTGGGCGCCGAACGCCATCTGGAAGACCTTCGACCTCTTCGTCGGCCTCATCCAGGCGTTCATCTTCGCCCTGCTGACCATCCTGTACTTCAGCCAGTCGATGGAACTGGACCACGAAGACGAGAAAGAGCACCACTAGAAGACCTGCACGACCAGTATGACCAACAGCCCTGGTGGCACCGCCGCCAGCTATCAAGGAGGAAATAGGAATGGATGCAAACGCCCTCATCACGGCGGGCGCGCTGATCGGCGGCGGGCTGATCATGGGTGGCGGCGCGATCGGCGCCGGCATCGGTGACGGTATCGCCGGTAACGCCCTGATCTCCGGCATCGCCCGGCAGCCAGAGGCGCAGGGCCGGCTGTTCACCCCGTTCTTCATCACCGTCGGTCTGGTGGAGGCTGCCTACTTCATCAACCTGGCGTTCATGGCGTTGTTCGTCTTCGCGACGCCGGCCTACTCGGGCTAGTAAACCGACACGATGGGTGAACTGAGCGCAACGATCCTGGCCGCGAGCCAGGCAGCGGAAGAAGAAGGCGGCGGGGGTCAGAGCAACTTCCTGGTCCCCAACGCCACCTTCTTCGTCGTGCTGATCATCTTCCTGATCGTGCTCGGCGTGATCGGGAAATGGGTTGTGCCACCGATCAGCAAGGTCTTGGCCGAGCGCGAGGCGATGTTGGCCAAGACCGCCGCGGACAGCCGGAAGTCGGCCGAACAGGTCGCCGCCGCGCAGGCGGACTACGACCAGGCAATGGCGGGCGCGCGTTCCGAGGCGTCGTCGATTCGCGACGAAGCTCGCTCCGCAGGTCGCCACGTGGTCGACGAGAAGCGGGCCGAGGCGAGCGGAGAAGTGGCCGAGACCGTACGCGAGGCGGACGCGGAGCTGTCCCAACAGGGTTCGGCGGCACAGTCCGAGCTGGAGTCGTCGGTGGACCCCCTGTCGGCCGCTCTGGCCAACCGCATCCTTGGCGTCGACGTGAATTCGGAACGGAGCTAGCAGATGTCGACATTCATCGGGCAGCTGATCGGCTTCGCGGTCATCGTCTTCATCCTCTGGCGGTATGTGGTACCGCCGGTGCGGACGTTGATGGAGAAGCAGCAGGACGCGATTCGCGCCGCCCTCGCCGAGAGCGCAGAGGCCGAGAAGAAGCTGGCCGACGCCGACGCGATGCACGCCAAGGCGCTCGCCGACGCCAAGGCCGAGTCATCGAAGGTCACCGAAGAGGCCAAGCACGACTCGGAGCGGATCGTCGCGCAGCTGGCCGAGCAGGCTGGCGTAGATGCAGAGCGGATCAAAGCCCAAGGCGCACAACAGGTTCAATTGATGCGTCAGCAGCTGATCCGCCAGCTCCGCCACGGCCTCGGTGACGATGCCGTGCAGAAGGCGGGCGATCTGGTCCGCGCTCACGTGGCCGACCCCGCCGCGCAGTCGGCGACGATCGATCGCTTCCTGGACGAACTCGACGAGATGGCGCCGTCGTCGGCGGCCATCGAAACCGGTGCCGATGTCAGGCTGCGGGCCGCCAGCCGCGCGGCACGCGTCGCGCTCACTCGTGAATTCGACGATGTGGCAGGCAACCTCAGGTCACCAGGGCTCACCGCCCTCTCCGACGAACTCGGATCCGTCGTTTCACTGCTGGTCGGAGAACCCACGCTCACCAGGCATCTCACCGAGCACAACGAGGACGCCGACGCCAAGAAGGCGCTCGTCGAACGACTGTTCTCGGGCAAGGTCGACGACAAGACCGTGACGCTGCTGCAGACGGCCGCATCGCAGCGGTGGTCCACCGAGGCCGATCTGGTGGACGGGATCGAGCACCTGGCCCGTCTGGCGCTCTTGAAGCGGGCCGAGATCGAAGACAAGGTCGACGAGGTCGAGGAACAGCTGTTCCGCTTCGGGCGCGTCCTGGACGGCCAGCCTCGCCTCACCGCTCTGCTCAGTGACTACACTACGCCGATCGATCGGCCGAATCGCGTTGCTGGACAAGGTGCTCGATGGCTCAGAGGTCGACGGCGTCGCTGCGGCACTGTTGAGGCAGACCATCGGCCACCTTCGCGGTGAACGCGCCGACGAGGCCGTCATCGATCTCGCCGAACTCGCGGTGGCACGTCGGGGTGAGATCGTTGCGCACGTCAGCGCCCCCGCGGAGCTGTCCGACGCCCAGCACACCCGGCTCACCGAAGTGCTGACCCGGATCTACGGCCACCCGGTGTCCGTCCAGCTCGACGTCGATCCCGAAGTCCTCGGCGGTCTTTCGATCGCCGTCGGCGACGAGGTGATCGACGGCTCCATCGCATCCCGCCTGTCCGCAGCAGAGACTCAGCTGCCGGACTAACTCAACGACTCATCACCCGGCTATCAAAGGTAGGAAGACGAAGAATCATGGCAGAGTTGACAATCTCGGCTGCTGACATCGAAGGTGCGATCGAGGACTACGTATCGTCGTTTTCCGCCGCCACTGAACGCGAAGAGATCGGCACGGTCATCGACGCCGGTGACGGCATCGCCCACGTCGAGGGCCTGCCCTCGGTCATGACACAGGAGCTCCTCGAGTTCCCCGGCGGCGTACTCGGTGTCGCACTGAACCTCGACGAGCACAGCATCGGCGCGGTCATCCTCGGCGACTTCGAGAAGATCGAACAGGGCCAGCAGGTCAAGCGCACCGGCGAGGTCCTCTCCGTCCCGGTGGGCGACGCGTTCCTCGGGCGCGTCGTCAACCCGCTCGGTCAGCCCCTGGACGCCCAGGGCGACATCGAGTCCGACACCCGCCGTGCGCTGGAGCTCCAGGCGCCGTCGGTGGTCCAGCGTCAAGGCGTCTCCGAGCCGCTGCAGACCGGCATCAAGGCCATCGACGCGATGACACCGATCGGCCGTGGACAGCGCCAGCTGATCATCGGCGACCGCAAGACCGGCAAGACCGCGGTCTGCGTCGACACGATCCTCAACCAACGTGAGGCGTGGGAGACGGGCGATCCCAAGCAGCAGGTGCGCTGCGTGTACGTGGCGATCGGCCAGAAGGGGACCACGATCGCCAGCGTCAAGCGCGCCCTCGAGGAGGGTGGCGCGATGGAGTACACCACCATCGTCGCGGCGCCGGCATCCGATCCTGCCGGCTTCAAATGGCTTGCCCCCTACACGGGTTCGGCCATCGGCCAGAACTGGATGTACGAGGGCAAGCACGTCCTCATCGTCTTCGACGACCTCTCCAAGCAGGCCGACGCCTACCGCGCGATCTCGCTGCTGCTGCGCCGCCCGCCGGGCCGCGAGGCCTTCCCGGGCGATGTGTTCTACCTGCACTCCCGTCTGCTGGAGCGCTGCGCGAAGCTGTCCGACGAACTGGGCGGCGGCTCGATGACCGGGCTGCCGATCATCGAGACCAAGGCCAACGACATCTCGGCGTTCATCCCGACCAACGTCATCTCGATCACCGACGGCCAGTGCTTCCTGGAGTCCGACCTGTTCAACCAGGGCGTGCGGCCGGCCATCAACGTGGGTGTGTCGGTGTCCCGCGTCGGTGGCGCTGCCCAGATCAAGGCGATGAAAGAGGTGGCAGGAAGTCTCCGCCTGGATCTGTCGCAGTACCGCGAGCTGGAGGCCTTCGCGGCCTTCGCCTCGGATCTGGACCCGACGTCGAAGGCTCAGCTGGAGCGCGGCGTGCGTCTGGTGGAGTTGCTCAAGCAGCCGCAGTACAGCCCGCTGGCCGTCGAGGAGCAGGTCGTCGCGATCTTCCTCGGTACCAAGGGCCACCTGGATTCGGTTCCCTCGGAAGACGTTCAGCGTTTCGAGGCCGAGTTCCTCGAGCACGTCAAGGCCAGCCACGACGACGTCCTCAAGGACATCCGGGAGACCAAGAAGCTCCCCGAGGAAGCCGAGGAGAAGTTGACCAAGCTGGTCAACGACTTCAAGAAGGTCTTCGGGACTACCGACGGGAGCTCCGTGGTCGTCAACGAGGCCGAGACCGCCGCGATGGACGAAGAGGACGTCGAGAAGGAATCGGTCAAGGTCCGCAAGCCCGCGCCGAAGAAGAAGTAGGACCGGAGAGGTCTGGAAAGCACATGGCTGCAACACTGCGCGAGCTACGCGGACGCATCCGCTCCGCCGGGTCGATCAAGAAGATCACCAAGGCCCAGGAGCTGATCGCGACGTCGCGGATCGCCAAGGCGCAGGCCCGAGTTCAGGCGGCTCGGCCCTACTCCACCGAGATCACCAACATGCTCACCGAGCTGGCGGGCGCCAGCGCGCTCGACCATCCGCTGCTCGTCGAGCGGGAGTCGCCCAAGCGCGCCGGCGTGTTGGTGGTGTCGTCGGATCGCGGACTTTGCGGTGCCTACAACGCCAACGTCCTGCGCCAGTCCGAAGAACTCTTCTCGCTGTTGCGGGAAGAAGGCAAGAAGCCGGTGATCTACGCCGTCGGCCGGAAAGCGCTGGGCTACTACAGTTTCCGCCAGCGTGAGGTCAAGGAGTCGTGGACGGGCTTCTCCGAGCGGCCGACGTACGACCAAGCCCGAGAGATCGCGGACACTCTCGTCACGGCGTTCATGGCGGGCGCCGACGACGACGGTGACGACCCTGGCGAAGACGGCATCCTCGGTGTCGACGAGCTTCACATCGTCTTCACCGAGTTCAAGTCGATGTTGTCGCAATCGGCGGTGGCTCTGCGGATCGCGCCGATGATCGTCGAGTACGTCGGCGAAGCCGAGGCGGAACCGCACACGCTGTTCTCGTTCGAACCCAATCCGGAAGCGCTCTTCGACGCGCTGCTTCCGCGCTACATCGCGACGCGCGTCTATTCGGCACTCCTGGAAGCCGCCGCGTCGGAGTCCGCGTCGCGTCGCCGCGCAATGAAGTCGGCCACCGACAATGCCGACGACCTGATCAAGGCGCTGACGTTGGAAGCCAACCGCGAACGCCAAGCCCAGATCACCCAGGAAATCAGCGAGATCGTCGGCGGCGCAAACGCCCTCGCCGACGCACGCTAGCCCCATTAACTACATAGGCCCCTGTCAGGAAGCGAAGAGGAAATGACTGCAACCGCAGAGAAGACCGCAGGCCGGGTCGTCCGCATCACGGGCCCCGTCGTCGACATCGAGTTCCCGCGCGGGTCCGTGCCGGAGCTGTTCAACGCCCTGCACGCCGACATCACCAACGAGGAGATGGCGAAGACCCTAACCCTCGAGGTTGCGCAGCACCTCGGTGACAACCTGGTGCGCACCATCTCGATGCAGCCCACCGACGGACTGGTCCGCGGTGTAGAGGTGACCGACACCGGTGCGTCGATCTCGGTGCCGGTCGGCGACGGCGTCAAGGGGCACGTTTTCAATGCCCTTGGGGACTGCTTGGACGAGCCCGGCTACGGCAAGGACTTCGACCACTGGTCGATCCACCGCAAGCCGCCGCCATTCGCCGAGCTTGAGCCCAGGACCGAGATGCTGGAGACCGGCCTGAAAGTGGTCGACCTGCTCACCCCGTACGTGCGCGGCGGCAAGATCGCGCTGTTCGGCGGTGCAGGCGTGGGCAAGACGGTGCTCATCCAGGAGATGATCAACCGCATCGCCCGGAACTTCGGTGGCACTTCGGTATTCGCCGGCGTGGGAGAGCGCACCCGCGAGGGCAACGACCTCTGGGTCGAGCTCGCCGACGCCAACGTGCTCAAGGACACGGCACTGGTGTTCGGTCAGATGGACGAGCCGCCCGGCACCCGTATGCGTGTCGCGCTGTCGGCGTTGACCATGGCGGAGTACTTCCGCGACGAGCAGAACCAGGACGTGTTGCTGTTCATCGACAACATCTTCCGGTTCACCCAGGCGGGTTCCGAAGTGTCGACTCTGCTCGGCCGCATGCCGTCAGCCGTGGGCTACCAGCCGACGCTCGCCGACGAGATGGGCGAGCTGCAGGAACGCATCACCTCGACCCGCGGTCACTCGATCACGTCCATGCAGGCTGTGTACGTGCCCGCCGACGACTACACCGACCCCGCTCCGGCGACGACGTTCGCGCACCTCGACGCCACCACCGAGCTCTCGCGTGCGGTGTTCTCCAAGGGCATCTTCCCCGCGGTGGATCCGCTGGCCTCCAGCTCCACGATCCTGCACCCCAGCGTGGTCGGCGACGAGCACTACCGCGTCGCGCAGGAAGTCATCCGAATCCTGCAGCGGTACAAGGACCTTCAGGACATCATCGCCATCCTCGGTGTCGACGAACTGTCGGAAGAGGACAAGCAGCTGGTGTACCGGGCCCGCCGCATCGAGCGCTTCCTGAGCCAGAACATGATGGCGGCCGAGCAGTTCACCGGCCAGCCCGGTTCCACGGTGCCGTTGAAGGAGACCGTCGAGGCGTTCGACAAGCTCTCCAAGGGCGACTTCGACCATCTGCCCGAGCAGGCGTTCTTCCTCATCGGCGGCCTGGACGACCTTGCCAAGAAGGCCGAGAGCCTCGGCGCCAAATTGTGATGACCGCAGTGCTGGTGTTGACTCGAAAGGCGGTGTGTCATGGCTGAACTCCACGTCGAGATCGTTGCCGTCGAGCGCGAGTTGTGGTCGGGTGACGCGACGTTCGTGTTCACCCGTACCACCGCGGGCGAGATCGGCATCCTGCCTCGGCACATCCCCTTGGTGGCGCAGCTCGTCGACGACGCGATGGTGCGCGTCGAGCGGGAGGGCGAGGACGACCTTCGCATCGCCGTCGACGGCGGGTTCCTGTCCGTGACCGATGAGGCCGTTCGAATCCTGGTGGAGAACGCGGAGTTGGAGTCGGAGATCAACGCCGACGCCGCCAAACAAGATTCCGAGTCGGATGACGAGCGGACCGCGGCGTGGGGGAGGGCGCGGTTGCGCGCCCTCGGCCAGATCGACTGATCGCCGATGAGCGCGCCCATGATGATCATGGCCGCGCTGGTCGGTGTGCTCCTGCTCGTCGTTCTCGCGCTGTCCTACCGACTGTGGAAGCTGCGGCAGGTGGGTGGTACCGCCGCGATCCTGCGTGACGTTCCCGCCGTCGGTGGTCACGGCTGGCGGCACGGCGTAATGCGTTATCGCGGTGGGGAAGCGGGCTTCTACCGGCTGTCGAGTCTGCGCTGGTGGCCTGATCGGCGACTGCCCCGCCGGGGTCTGGAGGTCGTGTCGCGACGGGCTCCACGCGGCGACGAGTTCGACATCATGACCGATCAGATCGTGGTGCTGGAGCTGCGCGACACCAGTCCGGAACGGCGGCGCAGCTACGAGATTGCACTGGACCGCGGCGCGTTGACGGCATTCACCTCTTGGGTGGAGTCGCGGCCGTCGCCGCGAGCGCGTCGGCGCCCGTCCTAACGCGCGGGCCCGCCGGGCTGCCAGAGCACGTCGCCGTCGGGGTTGGCGGCCCGCGACAGGATGAACAGCAGGTCCGAGAGCCTGTTCAAGTACTTGGCGGGGAGCACGCTAACGGATTCGCCGTGCTGGTCGATGGCGCGCCACGCGGAGCGCTCGGCCCGCCGTGCCACGGTTCGCGCCACGTGCAGCAGCGCGGACAGTGCCGTACCGCCCGGCAGCACGAACGAATTCAACGCAGGCAGTGACTCGTTGAACTGGTCGCACCATGATTCGAGTCGGTCGACGTAGGCCTGGGTGATCCGCAGCGGCGGATGCTCCGGGTTCGCGACCACCGGCGTCGACAGGTCGGCGCCCGCGTCGAACAGGTCGTTCTGAATTTGCCGCAGCACGTTGAGGATCTGCTCAGTGGGCTGTCCCAACGCCACGGCAACACCAATGGCCGCGTTGGTCTCGTCACAGTCCGCGTATGCCTCGAGCCGCGCGTCGTTCTTCGATACGCGGCTGAAGTCGCTGAGTCCGGTGGTCCCATCGTCGCCGGTACGGGTATAGATGCGGGTCAGGTGGACAGCCATGGCTCAAACCGTACCCGGCGCACCGGTCACGAGACTGACACCGACCATCGCGCTGTTTACACTTGCCCGCGTGAGCGAGCGATTCGTGGTGACCGGTGGAACGCGGTTATCGGGCGAAGTTGCCGTCGGGGGCGCAAAGAACAGTGTGTT
>CAVTXO010000002.1:0-917311 GCA_963738695.1 uncultured Actinomycetota bacterium
GCGATTTGACTCCCAGTTTTCCCTCGCGTAACTTAATGCAAGTCGTCGCGACGCGGTCAAGCCGCAGAGCGCGACGACATCCCAGAGGAAGCCACTTCGGTCGGACTCCTTCTACGCCCGCACTACAGGATCGCGGCTTTTAGTCGCGGGGTCGTTGCGCGGTCAGAGCTGGTGTGTTGTTTGAGAACTCAATAGTGTGTTTGGTGGTTTTTGTTTGTTGTTTTTGGTTGCGCTCTTTTTTCTCGTTTAGGGGTGTGATTGTTTTTTGCCAGTTTTGATCTGGTTGCTTGATCGGATTTTTCTGATTCGAATTCTGCCTGTCTGTGGATGGGTTGTTTTTGTTTGGAGAGTTTGATTCTGGCTCAGGACGAACGCTGGCGGCGTGCTTAACACATGCAAGTCGAACGGAAAGGCCCTTCGGGGTACTCGAGTGGCGAACGGGTGAGTAACACGTGGGTGATCTGCCCTGCACTTCGGGATAAGCCTGGGAAACTGGGTCTAATACCGGATACACCTCATGGGCTGCATGGTCTGTGGGGGAAAGCTTTTGCGGTGTGGGATGGGCCCGCGGCCTATCAGCTTGTTGGTGGGGTGATGGCCTACCAAGGCGACGACGGGTAGCCGGCCTGAGAGGGTGTCCGGCCACACTGGGACTGAGATACGGCCCAGACTCCTACGGGAGGCAGCAGTGGGGAATATTGCACAATGGGCGCAAGCCTGATGCAGCGACGCCGCGTGGGGGATGACGGCCTTCGGGTTGTAAACCCCTTTCAGCACAGACGAAGCGCAAGTGACGGTATGTGCAGAAGAAGCACCGGCCAACTACGTGCCAGCAGCCGCGGTAATACGTAGGGTGCGAGCGTTGTCCGGAATTACTGGGCGTAAAGAGCTCGTAGGTGGTTTGTCACGTTGTTCGTGAAAACCCACAGCTCAACTGTGGGCGTGCGAGCGATACGGGCAGACTAGAGTACTGCAGGGGAGACTGGAATTCCTGGTGTAGCGGTGGAATGCGCAGATATCAGGAGGAACACCGGTGGCGAAGGCGGGTCTCTGGGCAGTAACTGACGCTGAGGAGCGAAAGCGTGGGGAGCGAACAGGATTAGATACCCTGGTAGTCCACGCCGTAAACGGTGGGTACTAGGTGTGGGTTTCCTTCCTTGGGATCCGTGCCGTAGCTAACGCATTAAGTACCCCGCCTGGGGAGTACGGCCGCAAGGCTAAAACTCAAAGAAATTGACGGGGGCCCGCACAAGCGGCGGAGCATGTGGATTAATTCGATGCAACGCGAAGAACCTTACCTGGGTTTGACATGCACAGGACGCTGGTAGAGATATCAGTTCCCTTGTGGCCTGTGTGCAGGTGGTGCATGGCTGTCGTCAGCTCGTGTCGTGAGATGTTGGGTTAAGTCCCGCAACGAGCGCAACCCCTATCTTATGTTGCCAGCGCGTTATGGCGGGGACTCGTAAGAGACTGCCGGGGTCAACTCGGAGGAAGGTGGGGATGACGTCAAGTCATCATGCCCCTTATGTCCAGGGCTTCACACATGCTACAATGGCCGGTACAAAGGGCTGCGATGCCGTGAGGTGGAGCGAATCCTTTCAAAGCCGGTCTCAGTTCGGATCGGGGTCTGCAACTCGACCCCGTGAAGTCGGAGTCGCTAGTAATCGCAGATCAGCAACGCTGCGGTGAATACGTTCCCGGGCCTTGTACACACCGCCCGTCACGTCATGAAAGTCGGTAACACCCGAAGCCGGTGGCCTAACCCCTCGTGGGAGGGAGCCGTCGAAGGTGGGATCGGCGATTGGGACGAAGTCGTAACAAGGTAGCCGTACCGGAAGGTGCGGCTGGATCACCTCCTTTCTAAGGAGCACCACGAGATCTGGGCCGGCCCGCATATCGCGGATCACCGAGACTCAGACGATTCGTTGGATGGCCTCACACCTGTAGTGGGTGGGGGTCTGGTGCATAGAGATATAGAACAGCGAAAACCGCGGCCTCGAGAGACCTCCCTTCGGGGGGTCGGTCGCGACAGGATTCACCGGACACACTATTGGGCTTTGAGACAACAGGCCCGTTGTTCCCGGTCGTTGGGTCGGGAGGCGTGTTGTTGCCCCGCTTTGGTGGTGGGGTGTGGTGTTTGACTTGTGGATAGTGGTTGCGAGCATCAACTCGCGGCGGTGACGTGCCCGCCTGGTCTCTCCCTTCGGGGGGTGGTTGGGGTGGGTGTCTGAGGCGTTGTGGGTTGTTGTGGTGTAATTTTCGTTTTTTCTATAAAACAATTGGTTTTTGTGTTGTAAGTGTTTAAGGGCGCATGGTGGATGCCTTGGCATCAGAGGCCGATGAAGGACGTGGGAGGCTGCGATATGCCTCGGGGAGCTGCCAACCGAGCGTTGATCCGAGGATGTCCGAATGGGGAAACCCAGCACGAGTGATGTCGTGTTACCCGTATCTGAATACATAGGGTGCGGGAGGTAACGCGGGGAAGTGAAACATCTCAGTACCCGTAGGAAGAGAAAACAAAAGTGATTCCGTGAGTAGTGGCGAGCGAAAGCGGAGGATGGCTAAACCGTATGCATGTGATACCGGGTAGGGGTTGTGTGTGCGGGGTTGTGGGACCCATGTTTCCAGTTCTATCCGACTGGAGGGTAGTGAGAAAACGTCGTGGTTAGCGGAAGTGGTCTTGGGATGGCCCGCCGTAGACGGTGAGAGCCCGGTACGTGAAAACCCGACGTCTACCTTGATGGTGTTCCCGAGTAGCAGCGGGCCCGTGGAATCTGCTGTGAATCTGCCGGGACCACCCGGTAAGCCTGAATACCTTCTGATGACCGATAGCGGATTAGTACCGTGAGGGAATGGTGAAAAGTACCCCGGGAGGGGAGTGAAATAGTACCTGAAACCGTGTGCCTACAATCCGTCAGAGCCCTCCTTCGTGGTGGGGTGATGGCGTGCCTTTTGAAGAATGAGCCTGCGAGTCAGGGACATGTCGCGAGGTTAACCCGTGTGGGGTAGCCGCAGCGAAAGCGAGTCTGAATAGGGCGTATCCAATCCAGAGGGGTTGGTGTAGTGGCGTGTTCTGGACCCGAAGCGGAGTGATCTACCCATGGCCAGGGTGAAGCAGCAGTAAGATGTTGTGGAGGCCCGAACCCACTTAGGTTGAAGACTGAGGGGATGAGTTGTGGGTAGGGGTGAAAGGCCAATCAAACTCCGTGATAGCTGGTTCTCCCCGAAATGCATTTAGGTGCAGCGTTACATGGTTCTTGCCGGAGGTAGAGCTACTGGATGGCCGATGGGCCCTAAAAGGTTACTGACGTCAGCCAAACTCCGAATGCCGGTAAGGCAACAGTGTGGCAGTGAGACGGCGGGGGATAAGCTCCGTGCGTCGAGAGGGAAACAGCCCAGATCGCCGGCTAAGGCCCCTAAGCGTGTGCTAAGTGGAAAAGGATGTGCAGTCGCGAAGACAACCAGGAGGTTGGCTTAGAAGCAGCCACCCTTGAAAGAGTGCGTAATAGCTCACTGGTCAAGTGATTGTGCGCCGATAATGTAGCGGGGCTCAAGCACACCGCCGAAGCCGCGGCATCCGATAAGGATGGGTAGGGGAGCGTCCTGCACACCGGTGAAGCCAGCAGAGTGATCTAGCTGTGGAGGGTGTGGGAGTGAGAATGCAGGCATGAGTAGCGATAAGGCAAGTGAGAACCTTGCCCGCCGAAAGACCAAGGGTTCCTGGGCCAGGCCAGTCCGCCCAGGGTGAGTCGGGACCTAAGGCGAGGCCGACAGGCGTAGTCGATGGACAACGGGTTGATATTCCCGTACCCGTGTGTGCGCGTCCCTGACGAATCAATTCTGCTAACCGCCCAAAAGGTGGTCCATCAATCACCTTCGGGTGGGCGAGGGCTGCTGGCTGCGCGGGACCCGGGTTGGTAGTAGTCAAGCGATGGGGTGACGCAGGAAGGTAGCCGTACCAGTCAGTGGTAACACTGGGGCAAGCCCGTAGGGAGAGGTCTAGGTAAATCCGGGTCTCACAGTTCCTGAGAGGTGATGCATAGCCGAGTGAGGCGAATTCGGTGATCCTATGCTGCCAAGAAAAGCCTCTAGCGAGTGCTAACACGGCCCGTACCCCAAACCGACACAGGTGGTCAGGTAGAGAATACCAAGGCGTACGAGTGAACTATGGTTAAGGAACTCGGCAAAATACCCCCGTAACTTCGGGAGAAGGGGGACCCCTTACTGTCATCACCCTTGCGGTGGGCAGCGGTGGGGGGTCGCAGAAACCAGTGAGAAGCGACTGTTTACTAAAAACACAGGTCCGTGCGAAGTCGCAAGACGATGTATACGGACTGACGCCTGCCCGGTGCTGGAAGGTTAAGAGGACCGGTTAATCACTTCGGTGGTGAAGCTGAGAATTTAAGCCCCAGTAAACGGCGGTGGTAACTATAACCATCCTAAGGTAGCGAAATTCCTTGTCGGGTAAGTTCCGACCTGCACGAATGGCGTAACGACTTCTCAACTGTCTCAACCATAGACTCGGCGAAATTGCACTACGAGTAAAGATGCTCGTTACGCGCGGCAGGACGAAAAGACCCCGGGACCTTCACTACAACTTGGTATTGGCGCTCGATGCGGTTTGTGTAGGATAGGTGGGAGACTGTGAAGCACGCACGCCAGTGTGTGTGGAGTCATCGTTGAAATACCACTCTGATCGTATTGGGCTTCTAACCTCGAACCGTATATCCGGTTCAGGAACAGTGCCTGGTGGGTAGTTTAACTGGGGCGGTTGCCTCCAAAAATGTAACGGAGGCGCCCAAAGGTTCCCTCAACCTGGACGGCAATCAGGTGTTGAGTGTAAGTGCACAAGGGAGCTTGACTGCGAGACGTACATGTCGAGCAGGGACGAAAGTCGGGACTAGTGATCCGGCACCCCCGAGTGGAAGGGGTGTCGCTCAACGGATAAAAGGTACCCCGGGGATAACAGGCTGATCTTCCCCAAGAGTCCATATCGACGGGATGGTTTGGCACCTCGATGTCGGCTCGTCGCATCCTGGGGCTGGAGCAGGTCCCAAGGGTTGGGCTGTTCGCCCATTAAAGCGGCACGCGAGCTGGGTTTAGAACGTCGTGAGACAGTTCGGTCTCTATCCGCCGCGCGCGTCAGAAGCTTGAGGAAACCTGTCCCTAGTACGAGAGGACCGGGACGGACGAACCTCTGGTCTACCAGTTGTCCCACCAGGGGCACCGCTGGATAGCCACGTTCGGACAGGATAACCGCTGAAAGCATCTAAGCGGGAAACCCCCTCCAAGACCAGGCTTCTCACCATTTCAGTGGGATAAGGCCCCCCGCAGACCACGGGATCGATAGACCAGACCTACAAGCCCAGCAATGGTCGCAGGGAACTGGCACTAACCGGCCGAAAACTTACACACAAACAAAACCAACAACGGTTTAGAGAACGTGTAACACCACAGCGTCCGCAACCAGCAACCACGAACCACAGACCGCACCCCACCACCAAAAACACCCCCCCACACAAAGTGGGGACACTGAAAAGTGAATAGAGTTACGGCGGCAACAGCGGCAGGGAAACGCCCGGACCCATCCCGAACCCGGAAGCTAAGCCTACCAGCGCCGATGATACTACCCACACGGGTGGAAAAGTAGGACACCGCCGAACACCCATTAACCTCTGCCCTCCAATCCCCGGATTGGAGGGCAGAGGCATTTCTATATGTATTTGTTCATTGCATTTGTTCAATCGAATAGGGCGGGCTCGGTCCGGCTCTTCTCCAATTCCAGCAATGCCCGCTTTCGATCGAGTCCCCCGCCGTATCCGGTGAGGCTGCCGTTCGATCCGATTACGCGGTGGCACGGCACGATGATGCCGATCGGGTTGTGGCCATTCGCCAGGCCGACCGCGCGAAAGGCCCCGGGGGATCCGATCTGCTGGGCGATCTCGCCGTAGGACCGCGTCTCGCCGTACGGGATCGTCAGCAGCGCCTCCCACACCCGGCGCTGGAACTGCGTTCCGACCAGGTCCAGCGCCAGTTCGAATTCGAGCAGGTCGCCGGCGAAGTACGCCTCGAGCTGATCGACGGCTTCGGGGAACGCCTTGTCGTCGGGTTCCCAGCCCTCGTGGCTCGGCTCGTAGGTCTGGTCGACCATGCGCAGGTGCATCAGTCGCCCGTCCTTGCCCGCCAGCGTCAACTTCCCGACCGGACTGTTCACAGAGCGAAATTGCAGTGTTGCCATCACTTCTCCTTCGGAGGCCAGTCGTTGACCTCGTGATCGAGCGCGGTCCACAGATGCTGGGCCGCGTACGCGCGCCACGGTCGCCAGCGGGCGCTGTGTTCGGTCAGGGCCTTGACGTCCGTCGGCAGGCCAATCTGCTTGGCGGCCAGTTGAACGCCGAGATCGGTCGCCGGGAAGGCGTCGGGATCGCCGAGCCCACGCATCGCGATCACCTCCGCCGTCCACGGCCCGATGCCCGGCAGTGCGAGGAGCTGCTCGCGGGCACGGTTCCAGTCGCATCCCGGATCAAGGACGACGCCCCCGTCGGCGAGCGCTTGGATGAGTGCGACGACGGTGCGCTGCCTGGACTTCGGGAAGGCGAGGTGAGCCGGGTCGACGTCGGCGAGTTGCTCGGCGGACGGAAACGTATGGGTGAGATCACCGTTGGCGTCGTCGATGGGCGATCCGTAGGCCTCGACGAGGCGGCTGGCGTGTGTCCGCGCGGCCTTCACCGACACCTGCTGCCCGATCACCACGCGCAGTGCGAGTTCGGTCTCGTCGACGGTACGCGGGATGCGTTGTCCGGGCGCCTTCGCGACCAGAGCACTCAGCAGCGGGTCGGCGCTGAGCACGTCAACAGCCGCCTCCGGATCGGCGTCCAAGTCGAGGAGCCGCCGGCACCTGGCGATGGCCGTCGACAGATCCCGGAAGTCGTCGAGCACCAGTTCGCACCGCACGTGGTCGACGTGCGGGGTCAGGCTCACGACGCCGTTTCCGGACGGCAGTCGTAGCGTGCGCCGATACGCACCGTCGCGGACCTCCTCGACGCCGGGTACCGCGCTGGCCGCCAAGTGACCGAACAAACCTTCGTACGCGAAGGGCGTGCGCACCGGCAGCCGAACCGACAGCACGCCGGTACCGCTGGCCTCGCCTCGCCCCAATCGCGTCCTGGCGCGTTCCCGTAGCTCGGTCGGTGTGAGCGCGTAGGTGGACTGCACGGTGTCGTTGAACTGTCGGATGCTGGAGAACCCTGCGGCAAAAGCCACGTCACCGAACGGCAGTCCAGTCGTCTCGATCAACACTCGCGCAGTCTGCGTGCGCTGCGCACGGGCCAGGGCAAGCGGATTGGCGCCGACCTCGGCCTGCAGCAGCCGTTCCAGCTGCCGAGTGGTGTAGCCGACGCGGGCCGCCAAGCCGGTGACGCCATCCCGGTCCACCGTCCCGTCGGCGATGAGTCGCATGGTCCGCGCGACGACGTCGCCGCGGACGTTCCACTCCGGCGAGCCCGGGGAGGCATCGGGGCGGCAGCGCTTGCAGGCTCGGAAACCCGCCTTTTGTGCAGCCGCCGCGGTCGGATAGAACCGCATGTTGCGGGCGAACGGCGGCCGCACCGGGCAGCTGGGCCGGCAATAGATCTTGGTGGTCAGCACGGCGGTGACGAACCAGCCGTCGAACCGGGCGTCCTTGGACTGGACGGCCCGGTAGCAGCGGTCGAAATCTTCGTGCATGCCTCGACAATTACACGTCGGCACCGACATAACTGGCGGAAAACCGACATCAACGTGACGCGGGCCGAGCGTCCGTGGTTGTCCGTGCTTGTAAGGTCTCAACCTCGAGGCCATACTCTCCTTTGTCGTGTCACCTCGATGGCACATATGCATCGGCGGCGACTACCACCAGCGCGATCTGCACGACGCGATCAAGCGTGGCGAGTACCCGAGTTGGACGCTGAAGATGCAGATCATGCCGTTTGGACACCCCGTTGCGCAGGTGTCCGACGACGTTCGAGACCAGCCGCTCGCGGGCCGCCGCGTCCATCACCTGGCCGCTCGAGCGCAGGCGCGCCCTGTCTTCGGGACAACATCCGCTAGAGGGCTTGCAGGCTCGAGGCAGACGGGACGTAGAACACATCGAGCACCCCCTCTGGGTATGACTGTCGCGCCGACGGCTTGAATGACGTCTCGGGAGCCCAGCCGTGCATTCCGCCGCGCCCTGGGGCGCCGAAGACGCCAAGATGAGCTTGCGGAGCAGTGCTGGCCTTAGCAGCGCGATTTCCTGGGCGACGCGGCTGGCGACGGAGAAACCAGGATGTCGACCTGGTCGAACGGCATCGCGCTCAGAAAGGCGATGGCGTCGTGCGCCATCTGCTCGAAGCGGTTGGGGCGTGTTCCGGGGGTGCCGCCGACGCCCACCTTGTCGAACGTCGCAACGCGGCGAGACGATGCCAGCTCGTCAAAGTGCGCCGGATCCCAGTTGTCGAGTTTTCCACGAAGTGCTGGAGAAGGACCAGCGGAACGCCACCCTCGCCTGCATCCCGATACACATACTCAACGCCGTTGGCGGCGCTGACCGTCTGGTTCGAGCTCCTCGTATGTTTCGCCTGTTGTCATCGTCCAGTCCCTTTACTCTCCTCGGCGATCGCCGCCTCATCGGGACGCCGACCCCCTCGACCGCCCCTCCGAATGCGCTGTGGCTCAGCGACACTCCCCAATTTCGGCTGTGAAGGCGACGTTCGGATCCGCCGATGCACAGCGCAGGTGGCCAGTTGCGGATCGACGTCCCGCGCGGCGTGAGCACTAGTACCAGCTGCGTGCGCGATGACAGCGACCGTGAACCAACTTGCCAGCCACGTCGTGTTCGATCGGACTAAGCGTCGGTCAAGCGAAAAGGTGCAGCCCTGTGTCCACGACCCTCGGTACCCCGTCTGCTGCAGATTCGTCCCTGAGCGCCACACGTTCCGCCGTCTTCGGCCGGAGCTGGCTGCGGGGCGCCGCGGTGGTGCGCATCCTGTTCGGAGCGCTATGGGCCTGCGACGCGAGCTTGAAATGGCAGCCCGGGTTCATCCACGGGCAGACCCTGCACGACGAACTCGGCAAGGTGTCGCAGGTCAACACGCCCGTCATCCACCAGTGGCTAGCGCTGACAAACATGATCGGCATGGCCAATCCCCCCGTCACGGTGGTGGTCATCGCGATCATCGAGACGCTCGCGGCCCTCGCCCTCATCTTCGGAGTCCTGTCGAATGCCACGTTCATCGGCTCGGCGATCCTCTCGTTCGGCATCTGGTCGGGCGCCGAGGCGTTCCACCTGCCCTTCCATCCCGGGATGACAGATCTCGGGCCTTCGGTCGGCTACATCTTCGCGTCACTGGCCCTGTTCTTCGCGGCGGCCGGCTCTACCTGGAGCGTCGATAGCTGGCTGCGCCCCCGTCTCGGAGCATTCGCCTGGCTGGCAGCGCCCGCTGTCGAGGCCCGCGGCGCCTGATATGCGTTCATAGCTGCGCCAGTCAGCATTCCTCAGGCTGAGTTAGGTCACCGTCTCATCGGACGCGTGTCCTGGCAGGGCCGGACGCTAGGCAAGCCGTGCGCTGAGACTGCTCGCGGCCTCTTTCACCGCGGCGCCGAAGTCGGCTTCGGATTCCTGGGTCAGGCGGCTCATCGGGATGTTCACACTGAGGCTCGCGATCGGCTTCTCGTGACCTCCCATGACGGCTGCGGCAACCGAGCCCACGTCGGACCTCCACTCCCCACGATTGACGGCGAACCCCCGTTCCCGGATCGCGGTCAGCTCGGCGCGCAGCTCGTCGGGGTCGGTGATCGTGGTGTCGGTATAACGCGGCAGCTCGTCGGCTAGCAGTGGCCCGATGACTTCGGGACTGCTGTTCGCGAGTACCGCCTTGCCGTTGGCGGATGCGTGCAGGGGTAGTGCGTGCCCGAGCGCCATGCTGGTGCGCACCGGTTTGTCCGTCTCCAACCGCTCGATCAGGACCATCTTGCCGTCCTCGGGGACCGTCAGGTGAATGGTTTCCTCGGTATGCCGGCGCAGGTCCTCCATGATCGGCAAGGCCGCACCGCGCAGATCGAGATCGCCGCTGGCTCGACCGCCGACCGCGAGCGCCCTGGTGGTGATCACCCACCGGGTAACCTCGCCCGCCGCGGGTCGAATCCACCCAGCTGTGTGGAGCGTGACCAGCGCACGCTGCACCGAACTCTTGGGCATATCGAGTACACGAGCTAACTCGCCGACGCCGATCGGCTGCCGTGACGCGACCTCCTCCAACACGCGGAGCGTGTTCAGGACGTTTCGCAATGTCTTGACTCCTCGGTGGCTCATATCTACTATCGCTGAACCTTTTCACGGCACAGTGTGCCATATCACGGCATAGAATGGAATTTGGTGTAGTGACCGCTCACAGTGGACGGCATTTCCTGCAGATCCCCGGACCGACCAACGTCCCCGACCGGGTGCTGCGCGCCATCGCACAACCGACCATCGACCACCGCGGACCTGACTTCGCCGAGCTCACCCACGACTTGTTGCAACGGGTCAAACCGGTGTTCGGCACCAGCGGTCCGGTCGTCATCTATCCCTCTTCCGGCACCGGGGCATGGGAAGCGGCGCTGGTCAACACCCTCTCGCCCGGCGATCGCGTGCTGGCGTTCGAAACCGGTCATTTCGCCAGCCTGTGGCGTGAAATGGCGGAGCGCCTCGGGCTGGTCGTCGACTTCGTTCCCGGGGACTGGCGGCGGGGTGTCCAGCCGGCGGCCGTCGCCGAACGGCTGGCCGCCGACACGGCGCACAGCATCGCGGCGGTGATGGTCGTGCACAACGAGACCTCGACCGGAGTCGCCAGCCGGATACCGGAGATCCGGGCAGCCATCGACGAGGCGAGTCATCCCGCGCTGCTGCTGGTCGACACGATCTCCTCGTTGGGGTCCATCGACTACCGACATGACGACTGGGGTGTCGACGTGACGATCAGCTGCTCGCAGAAGGGGCTGATGCTGCCCCCGGGCCTGGGCTTCAACGCGATCAGCGAGAAGGCGCTCGCGACCGCAACGAGAGGCGGGGCTGCCGAAGGCCTACTGGGACTGGGCGCCCATCCTCGACGCCAACGAGCGCGGCTTTTACCCCTACACGCCGGCCACCAACCTGCTCTACGGCCTTCGGGAAGCGTTGCTCCTCCTCGAAGAAGAGGGGCTGCCCAACGTCTTCGCCCGGCACAACCGCCACGCCGAAGCGACCAGGGCTGCCGTCCGGGGCTGGGGCCTCGAGGTCCTGTGCGCCGACGAGCGCGAGTACTCCAGTTCCCTGACCGCTGTCCTGCTGGGCGAGGAACACGATGCGGACAAGGTCCGCCGGATCATCCTGGAACGCTTCGACATGTCACTGGGCACCGGCCTGAGCAAGCTCGCCGGACGCGTGTTCCGGATCGGCCACCTCGGCGACTTCAACGACCTGACGCTCGCCGGAACCCTCTCCGGCGTGCAGATGGGACTCGAACTGGCCGGCGTGGACGTCGACCCCGCCGGCCTCCAGGCCGCGCTGGAGGTGTTGCGCGCCGAATGAAACCCCCGCGAGTGCCGGGGTTTTCGACAACGAAAGGAAGTGAGCGGCTGGCCATAGCAGTTTCTCGGTGGATCACGTCGTAAGCCCGCTGCGGGCGCACGGCAGTCCGCGAGGTCGGCGCTGGAACCCGGCGTCTCCTCCTGCTCTCGACTCTCAGTGCTTCAACCCAAGCCGGCGCCGACTGCGCCGACTCACCTACAAGGAGGTAGGTCGTTGATCGAGCGTGCCCGTCGGCGCCTGTCCGACATGAAGCGATGGACCTATATCTTGCCGGTCATCGTCTTCATTTATGTCATCTGTTACATAGACCGAACGAACATCAGCTTTGCCCTGCCCCACCTCAAGACCGACATGCATCTCACCGGGACCCAGCAGGGCCTCGCGAGCGGCATCTTCTTCTGGGGCTACCTGCTCCTGCAGATCCCCGGCGGCTACATGGCCGAACGATGGAGCGCGAAACGGTGGGTCGCGATCCTGATCGTGCTGTGGAGCGTGGCCGCGATGGCCACCGGCTTCACCCACACCTTCGGCCAACTCATCCTCGCCCGTCTTCTCCTCGGGGTGGCCGAGGGTGGCGTGCAACCCGCGCTGATGACCACCATCCGGTCCTGGTTCCCGTTCGCCGAACGAAGCAGGGCATACGCGATCTTCAAGTTGTACACACCGATCGCGGCGATCGTCGCCGCCCCGTTCTCCGGCATCATCCTGACCTACTGCGGATTGGCGTTGGATGTTCATCATCCAGGGTGGAGCTCCGCTGGTCGTCGGGCTCATCGCCTGGCTGGTGGTGATCCGCGACACGCCCGCGAAAGCGGGTTGGCTGTCGGAGACCGAGCGCAACTTCATCGAGAGTTCTCGCATCGAGGAAGGTGAGCCGCTCAAGCACCGGGGGACGTTCAAGGCCGCCTTCACGAGCCCGATTGTTTGGCGGTTCGCCCTCATCTACACGTTGACGCAGATGGGCCTGCTCGGCCTCGCGTTGTGGCTGCCGAGCGTGCTCAAGACGGCCTTTCACACCGACATGCAGGTGGGCTTCGTCGCGATGCTGCCGCAGATCGCGGCGGGTGTGGCAATCATCCTGGTTGGGCGGTCGGCGGACCGCCGAGGCAGCCACGTCGCCCATATGGTGCTGGTTCTGGGTGCGGCCGCAGTGATTCTCGCGGGCGCGGGGCTGATCTCGGCGCAACAGAAGTGGCTTGTGCTAGGGGCGATGATCCTCGGCACGGCGGCGTCGATCGCCTGGTACGGGCCGTTCTGGGCGACGGTCACCAAGCTCGTCCCCGTGGCCGCCGCGGGCGCGGGCATCGGCCTCATCAATGGCGTCGGCAACCTGGGCAGCTTCTTCGGGCCTTACATCGGCGGATGGCTCAGCGACCTCAGCGGCGGCGGATACGCACTCACCCAGGTGTTCTTCGGTGGGGTGTTCGGCATCGCGGCACTGCTCGTCCTGACGTTGCGCAAACAGCTGCGCGCAGCGACGACCCTCGAACCGGCCGGAACGGAGAAAGTACCAAACGAGGAACAACCTGCGTCGAACCCCGTGTGACTCAACTAAGCCACCGTGGCGGTGGGTCCGCCTAGCGGATCGGCCGCCGCGGTGGCGCCCGTTGCGAATGACAGCGGCACGAAAGGACTCATGATGACCTTACCCACGACGGATACAGCCGCGGCTGATCGGTCAGGCGTGGCCCTGCGCCTAGAGAGTGCGCTCCGCGCGGCGATGGACGGCGAGGTCGCCTTCGACGACTACAGCCGCCACATTTTCTCCCGCGACGCCAGCATGTACTCGATAATGCCGCTGGGCGTCGTGTTTCCCCGCCACGCCGACGACGTCGCGGCGGCGGTGAGGATAGCCGGTGAGCTCGGTGTGCCGATCGTGGCGCGGGGCGCGGGAACGAGCCTGGCCGGCCAGACCGTCGGACCCGGCCTGGTGGTCGACCTGTCCCGGCACCTGAACCGGATCGTGGAGCTCGACCCGGTGGCCCGCACCGCGCTGGTGGAGGTCGGGGTGGTGCAGGATCAGCTCAACCAGGCCGCCGCTGCCCACGGGCTGATGTTCGGCCCGGACACCTCGACCAGCAACCGGGCCACGATCGGCGGGATGATCGGCAACAACTCCGCAGGAAGCGGCTCGCTGACGTACGGCATGACGATCGATCACGTGCGGGCACTGGACGTGGTGCTCTCCGACGGCTCGCGCGCCCGGCTGGAACCCGTCGACGAGACCGAGCGGAGACGCCGGGCGACCGCGGAGACGCTGGAAGGCCGGATCTACCAGGCGCTCCCGGAGCTGATCCTCGCGAGCGAGGAGATCATCCGGGCCGGGATGCCGGCCTTCTGGCGTCGCGCCTGCGGCTACCGGCTGGACCGGCTGGTGGGCTTCGGGGATGACAACCCGTTCGATCTGGCCAAGTTCGTGGTGGGTGCGGAGGGCACGCTGGTGGTCGTCACCCACGCTCTGGTGGACCTGGTGCCCAAGCCCGCGCGCACGGTTTACGCCGTCGGCCACTTCACCGACACCGCGAGCGCCATCGCGGCCACCACGGATGCGTTGAGCTGCGAACCCCACCAGGTCGAACTGATGGACCGCACGATCCTGGAACTGTCCCGGCAGAAGATCGAGTACGCCGAGCTGGGGAACATCCTCGTCGGAGACCCGGGTGCACTGCTGTTCGTCTCGTTCACCGGTGACGACGAAGTCAGCCAAATCGCCAAGCTGGACCGGCTCGACGGGCTGTGGCGGCAGAACGGGCATGGCTACCACACTCTCCGCGCGGTCAATCCCGCCGATCAAGGGGCGTTGCTGAAGGTCCGCAAGTCCAGCCTGGGCCTGCTGATGGCGGCCGGCGAGGGCACCCGCCGCCCGCTCGCCTTCGTGGAGGACACCGCCGTCGACCCGGCTCAGCTGGCCGGATACACCAAGCGGTTCAAGCAGATCCTCGACGACCACCAACTGGAGGCGGGGTTCTACGGCCACTGCTCGGTCGGCTGCCTGCACGTCCGCCCGTTCGTCGACCTGACCAAACCGGACGAGGTGGCCAAGATGCGCATGGTCGCCGAAGCGGTCAAGGATCTCGTCGCCGAGTACGGCGGGGTGAACTCCAGCGAACACGGAGACGGCCTTGCCCGCAGCGAGTTCAACCGGGAGATCTTCGGCGACCAGCTGTACGAGGTGATGCGCACGGTCAAACGCATCTTCGATCCCGGTAACGGCATGAACCCGGGCAAGATCGTCGACGCGCCACCGATGACCGAGAACCTGCGTGACCGCGACGCGTTGCCGCCCGCCCCGCTCGTGAAGACGGCGCTGCGGTTCGAGGTCGTCGGCGGCATGCGTGGCGCCGCGGACCGCTGCATGAACATCGGCCTGTGCCGGAAGTCCACTCCGGGCGTGATGTGCCCGTCCTACATCGCGACCAACAACGAGGAGCACTCCACCCGCGGCCGGGCCAACGCGCTGGTGAAAGCACTGTCCGAACCGGACCCGCACGCCGCTCTGGGCGGCGAGCGGCTGCACGAGATCCTCGACCTGTGCCTAATGTGCAAGGCCTGCAAGAGCGAGTGCCCGATGAGTGTGGACATGGCTTCGCTCAAGGCCGAGACGCTTGCGCATCACCACGAGATCCACGGAATCCCGCTGCGCTCGCGCATCTTCGGCTCGATCCGCCTGCTCAACAGGATCGGCTCCGCGACGGCCCCGCTGTCGAACCTGCCCGGCCGGTCCGCATTCGTACGCCGGATCATGGACGGTGCGCTCGGCATCACGGCTGCCCGCCCACTGCCCGTTTTCCAGCGGGACAGCCTGCTCCGCTGGTTCCGCCGCCACCGGCGGGCCATGCCCCGGGTCCAGGCGCCGTCTGGCACCGTCACCTGGCTCGCCGACTCGTTCACCACCTTCACCGAGCCGCACATCGGCGCTGCGGCCATCGAACTGCTGGAGCGCTCGGGCTGGCGGGTCGAGCTCGCGAGCGGCGGCTGCTGCGGTCGGTCGAGCATGTCCAAAGGGTTGCTCGATGACGCGAGGAAGAAGGCGTCGGCGTTGGTCCGCTCGCTTGCTACGAACACAGACCCCGGCTCACCGATCGTCGGCTGCGAGCCGTCGTGCCTGTTCATGTTGCGGGACGAGCACGCCGCACTTCTGCCCGGCTCGGAGTCGGTGCACGCGGTCGCGGGCCGGGTCAGGCAGGTGGAGGAGCTGCTCGTCGAAGCGATCGACGAGGGTCGGCTGACCCTTCGTGCGGATTCGTGGCTCGCGGGGCGGCGGATCGTGTTCCACGGTCATTGCCACCAGAAGGCCGAGGTCGGCACGGCGGCCTCGATGGCCTTGTTGCGCCGGATTCCGGGCGCGCACGTCGTGGAGATCGACTCCGGCTGCTGTGGGATGGCTGGCTCGTTTGGTTTCGAGTCTGAGCATTACGACATGTCCATCACGGTCGGCGGGGACCGGCTTTTCCCGGCCCTCACGGCGGAGCCGGAGGAAACGATCGTGGCCGCGACCGGTGTGTCGTGCCGGCAGCAGATCTTCCACGGAGCTGGCCGCAGCGCGTGGCACCCGGTCGAGCTGGTGCGCGGGGCGCTGGCCGGCCCCGGCCGAGAATAGGAGACGCCATGCGTCTTGTTCGCTACTCGCTTGACGGGAGCGCCGGGCGTGGCGTGGTGGTCGGGGATGTGGTGCACGAGTTTCCCGGCGGGAATGGCGGGCCGGGCCGGGTGGTGGGGAGGCTGGCGGAGCTTCGGTTGCTCTCCCCATGTGATCCCCGAACGATCGTCTGTGCCGGCAGCAACTACGCCAGTCAGATCGCTGAGAAGGGCAGGCCCTGGCCGGAGCGGCCGCCGCTGTTCCTCAAGTCCCACAACGCGATCACGGGCCCGGACTCGGCGATACTGCGGCCGTCGGAGGTCCGGCGCCTGGAGTACGAGGGCGAGTTGGCCGTCGTCATCGGCCGCACCGCCCAGGATGTCCCGGCCGATCGTGCCGCGGACTTCGTGCTGGGTTACACCTGCGCGAACGACGTCACTGCGCACGACTGGCGTGACGACGGACAGTGGACCCGCGCGAAGAGCGCCGACACCTTCTGCCCAATGGGTCCGTGGATCGAGACCGACATAGCCGATCCGTCGGCGTTGCAGATCACCACCCGGCTCGGCGGCCAGGTCGTCCAAGAAGGATCGACCTCGGACATGGTGTTCGGGATAGGCGAGCTGCTGGCGTTCGTCACTCGATGGATCACGCTCGAACCTGGGGATGTGCTGCTGACCGGCAGTCCTGCCGGGATAGGTCCGATGGTGGCCGGTGACACCGTCGAGGTCGAAATCTCCGGTATCGGCACGCTTCGCAACACAGTGGCCGACCGGGGCTGATCGAGCCGAGATCTTCTTCGTACGACGGCAACCATGGAGGCGGAGGATAAATTGACGACAGGATCGAACCCACCCTTGACCGGCGTCACAGTGCTCGAGGTCGGCGCGTTCATGGCCGCTCCGTACGCGACGATGCAACTGGCCGACCTCGGCGCCCGCGTAATCAAGGTCGAAAATCCGGACGGAGGCGATCCGGTCCGCGCCAGCGGGCCGTTCATCCACGGGGAAAGCTCCCCGTTCGTGCGGCTGAACCGCAACAAGGAATCGGTCACGCTCGATCTCAAGGCTGAGCGCGACAATGCCGCATTCCGGGAGCTCGTCGGGGCGGCAGACGTCCTGGTCGAGAACCTCCGGCCGGGGGCGATGAGCCGGTTGGGACTCGATTATGCGGCCCTGCGGGAGGTGAACACGCGGCTGATCTATGCCTCGGCGTCCGGGTGGGGCCAGGACGGCCCGCTCGCCCACCTCCCTGGTCTGGACATCATGGCGCAGGCGCGCAGCGGTCTGATCAGTGTGACAGGCTTTCCCGATCACGAGCCGGCCAAGGTCGGTGTCCCGATCTGCGACCTGGTGTGCGCCTTGTACCTCTCCTTGGCGGTGACTGCGGCGTTGCGCGAGCGCGACCGGTCGGGGGAAGGGCAGCACATCGATGTCTCCCTGCTGGAATCCGGAGTCTCCTTCGCGGTATGGGAAGCCGGTACGTATTTCGCCGACGGAACCGTCCCGCGCCCGCACGGATCCGCGCATCAGAACAACGCGCCCTACCAGGCCGTGCGGACTGCTGACGGACACGTCACCATCGGCGCGACCACTGCGAAGACCTGGCCGGCGTTCTGCCACACGCTGGGCCTCGACGACCTGCTCTCGGACCCGCGATATGTCGATGCCTACACAAGGGGGCAACATCGCGAAGAGCTCGTGGTGACCATCGAAGAGATCACCACAACCCGGACTACGCGGTCCATTGTGGACGACCTCGAGCTGGCGGGGGTGCCGTGCGCGCCGATCCTCGATTACTCACAGGTGTTCACCGACGAGACGTTGCGACAACGCGACTTCTTCTGGGACGCACCACACCCCACGCTGGGCCTGGTCGAGCAGCTGGGATCTCCGATGCGCTTCTCCCGCACGCCCGTGCGGCGGGCGCATGCCGGACCGCCTCTGGGCGATTCGACCGCCAAAGTCCTCGCGGAGATCAACCATGCCAACAGAAAAGGTGACGAGCAGCGATGAACTCTTCCGAAGTTGAGATCGGCGCCGAAAACCACGTGCTCACCGTGACGTTCAACCGGCCGGATCAGCGCAACGCGATGACCTGGGCCATGTATGAGGCGCTCGAGCAAGCCTGCGACCGAGCCGACTCCGACGGCGACATCCGAGTCATGGTGCTGCGCGGCGCCGGCGGTCGTGCATTCGTCGCGGGTACCGACATCAGCCAGTTCGCCCGGTTCTCCACCGGTCAGGATGGTGTCGACTACGAGCGCCGGGTGACCGCGGTGCTCGACCGGCTGCAGGCCGTGACGATCCCTACCGTCGCGTCGATCGACGGCTACTGCGTCGGCGGCGGTTTCGGCATCGCCTGCGCGGTCGACCTCCGTGTCGCGACACCCCGAGCGAAATTCGGAGTGCCGATCGCACGCACACTGGGGAATTGTGTCTCGGTGGCGACCCTTGACCTGCTCGTCAAGAACTTCGGTCATTCACGAACAATCGCGCTCTTGATGACAGCCGAGTTGATGAGCGCCGAGGAGGCCCGTTCGGCGGGATTCCTCGTGGCGCTGGCGGAGGATCTGGAAAAAGCAACCGAATCGATCACCGAAGGCATCCTCGCCCACGCGCCCTTGAGCATGTGGGCATCCAAAGAGGGCCTGCGCAGACTGCACCGCAGCGGACGCGACGCTGACATGACCGACATCGTCTCGCGCGTCTACGGCTCCGCTGACTTCCGCAACGCGGTCGAGGCGTTCACGGCGAAACGAGCGCCGAGCTGGAATGGTCACCGCGACTGGACGACCAGCGGGGGCTCCTAGCGTCGCGGGATGCTGGTTGGTGTTCGTTCTGTGGTTCTGGGGGAGTCCCCGTGTCTCACGGTCAGATTCGCCCGGTTCACAGTGATACGTGTCTTCTCACGTTGCGGCGCTTTCCTGAGATCAAGTGAAACTCGACAGCGGCCGAGTGGGTGTCCCGGTAGCTGACGGTGTTGGGTCCCCGGCCTCTAATTGGCGATTTGACTCCGTCACCGAGGCGACCTGTCGGCGTTCGGTGGGTTACTGAAATCTTCGGTGGCATCTCACACCGCGCGAGTGGACTGCGCTGGCGCGATCGTGCTCGTGCGCTCGGCGAGCGGGCTGTGGGCATCGGCACCCTGATCGCCGGCGACGACTGACCCTTCGCACTGTCGATAGGCGGATACGAGCGCGCGCGAAGCGAATGAGGCTTGTTTGAGCAGAGTCACCCGAAAACCACCAGTGCTGCGGCAATTCGAAGGAGAAGTGGTGCTGCCCAAGGAAGCCGAAGTCGTTGTCGTGGGTGGCGGTCCGACGGGCCTGGTGCTGACCTCGATGCTGCGCCAAGCGGGTCATGATGTCCTGGCACTGGACAGGCAGGCGGAAGGCGCCAACAATTCTCGGGCCGCGGCGATCCATGCGAAAACACTGAAGGTCCTGCGGGAGTTGAACGTCACCGATCGGCTAGTCGCCGAGGGGTCGTCGTGCCGACGTCCACGTTTCGCGATCGCGACAGGATCAGTGTCACAGGAACGGCTCAAATTGTTGGCGAGCTGGGCGCAGCCGACCCCGGTGAACGGTCGAACGCGGCGCTGCACGACACGCTGAACGGCTCAGCCCGCTAGTGCCACAACCGCGGCTGGCCGACGTTGCGATTGGTTATCTGGAGACGACGCGCTCGACGAGTGCTTGCCAGCTATTGGCGAGCCGATCGGCAGCTCCGGGAGGCGCGGCGGTCGGGGCCTCCGAGGTGGCGAGGTACAGCAGCATTGGGCCCTCCAATGCCCCGGTGAGCTGTATGGCGAGGCTGTCCAGGTCGGGGAAGGCGACCTGGGCCTCGGTCAGCAGCGCGCGCAGGTGGACGCGGGAGATGGTGTCCTCGCCGGCCGGGACGGGCTGGTTTCGGTCCAGGGCGGCGCGGGCGATGACCTGGTGATCCAACAGGAACGCGATTCGGGCCCGGCCGTAGGCGATGAGACGCTGCACGGGGTCGGCACCGGGGCCGAGGGGCGGAGGCCCGCGGAGCACCTGCTCTTGAAAGTGTCGTTCGTCGGCGTCGAGCAGTGCCTGGAAGATCCCGGCGCGCGTGCCGAAGCGACGGAAGACGGTTCCCTTGCCCAGGCCGGCGCGCTCGGCCAGACCGTCCATCGTCACTCTGTTGACCCCGAGTTCGGTGAGCATCTCGCGTGCCGTACGCAGCAGCACCTCGCGGTTGCGCACCGCGTCAGCGCGCTCGGGCCGCGGCTTTCCCAGGGGCACTACCGCTCGGTCCACCCCGTCAACTTACCGCGATGGAATAGTAAGCGGGGTAAAGTCCGTTTATGCAGGTGTCGAAACTCGATACCCACGGAAGGAAATGAACACAATGTCCACACAGGATTCAGCGGTGCACGCGACGCCCAAGAAGCAGTCGTGGCCCAAGCGGGACCACACCATCCGGCTGCACCCGACACCCGCGGATCGTCTCGATCTATCCGGTCGGCACCTGGTGGTCGTCGGGGGCACCAACGGTCTAGGTCGGGCAATTGCCGTGCAGGCCGTGGCCCGGGGAGCCCACGTCAGCGTTGTCGGGCGCACCTTGCGTGACGACCCGTCGGGGCAGCTGGACTTCTATCCCGCAGATCTGTCCTCCATGCGCGAGGCGATCAGGATCGGCAGGGAGTTGCCCGTCGAGGACAGCGACGTGCTGCTGTTCACCACCGGCATCATCGCCGCCAAGACCCGCGAGCAGACACCAGAAGGCGTGGAACGCGACATGGCTGTCGGTTTCCTGAGCCGCCTGGCCATCATGACCCAAGCCGCCGGTCGCCTCGGCACGCAGCGCGCCGACCAAACCGCGCTGCCACGAATCTTCGTCATGGGCTCGCCCGGATGGGGCCAGTTGGGCACCATCAGCGACCTGAACACTCAGGGCGACTACACGTCGACGAAAGCCCACGGCAACTCCATCGCCGGAAACGAAGCACTCGTGGTGGCCGGGCAGCGTCGATTCCCAGGTGCCACTTACTTCGGACTGGCACCCGGTCTGGTCAAGACGGGCATCCGCTCGAACCTGCTCGGCGACGGCAGCGCCGTGCACAAGATGACTGAAGGCCTGATCGGACTGTTCCTCCAGTCGGCCACCACCTACGGCAAGCGCATGTTGCCACTGCTGTTCACCCCCGAGCTCGACGGCCACGACGGCGTGATGTTCAACAGCAAAGGCCGGGCCATCCTCCCGACGCGGGGCTTCGACACGGCCTACGCCCAACGCTTCCTCAATGCCTCCGAGGAGCTCTTGCGCCACGCGTTGAAAGCCGATCTGGCGCACTGACAGATCCTCGTCGCGGTGGACCGTGGCTGATCATGAAAGAGTCTGGGGTGCAGACGGATTGACCTCCGCTCCTGCACGCCCACAGTGGCTAGACCCGTCGCAGTCGAGCTCGACTGCGACGGGTCTAGCCGCCCGGCTTCGGCGCCGCCGGAGTGGCTGACGCCGCAGATGCGGCCGCGGATGCGGCAGCGGCACGGCCCTCCGGACTTGCCAGCGAATTGCCGGGCGCGGTCGCCGAGGCTACTTGGGAGTCACAGTTCAGCGAGAGTAGGGTCTGGTTCGTCGGCGAGGCGGCGGTGTTCTCCGGTGGCGGCACGCTTCGGTCTTCCTGGTGTGTGACGACGCAGTCGGGCCACGTAACCTGATCGCCCACTGTGGTCGACACCACTATTGCGAATCCAGCGCCGCTGAGTGTGCCTCTGGCGTCGGAGTACTTCTGCCCGACGACATTCGGCGACGAGGCGGCCTGCGCCACACCTGCGCCAACGCCGATCGCCGTCACGGACGCCACTGTCGCGCTGAGAAGTATCGCCTTGGCCAATCGCTTTGCCATGGGGGCGGTCTGCCACTTGTCCCGACCGTGCCGATGGGGCTGCACTGCAAGTAATTCCATAGAATCATCGTTGCGCGTCGGCTGTGACGATGCCATGAACAGCAGCTGTGATTCAGTATGGCGTTGCCTGCGCGGAGGTTGAACGCTCTTCTCCTGTAAGGATCTTACTGGTAGTCGGCTTCGTATCTCCGTAGACAGCGTTAGGAACGATTGACCCATCGTCATCGCGTCGGTAGTAAGGAATGGAGAGGACGACGACGAATTTCGTTGTGCACGTGGCCCCGTCCGCGGATGGGGCCAACTGTGACGGGCGTCTCCGGTTGACCGAGGAGGACGAAACAGATGGGCGTCAAGCGCGTAAAATCGTTGGCGGGCTTGGTTGGTGCGAGCGCCGTCGTGGCTGCGATCACAGTGAGCCTCGTACACTCTGGTGTTTCGGCGCCGACCAACGTCGCGGGAGGGTCCGGTGACTCGTCGGTGACGGGTGCGTACTCGTCACCGACCGTCCCTGCGATGTCGGTCGATCCGACGAACATGAGCATGGGGGCGACGGTCACCGCGGCGGCGCCGGCGACCACGATGGCGGTGTCGGTGGCATCCCCGACGTTGAAGGCGACTGCCGCCGCCGGATGTGTGAACAACGGCCAGTGCCCCTAACCCGTGTCCGGTGACCCGGCGACGAACGGATGAAGGTCTGAGCATGGCCTTCGTCTCGGTTGGCGGTTAGTGCACCCGAGTCGCGGACGATCGGTTGCATCGTCGGTGACACGACGTCGCTGCGGACGTTCCAGTCGGGCGAAGCTGAATGCTCCTCACGGCATCCTCGGCCTGGCGGTACGGTGGCCACGTGAGAGGACGCACGCCCAAGCTGTACATCTTTCCTCACGCCGGGGGATCGGCAGAGTTCTACGTTCCGTTCGCGAGGACGTTCACTACTGACGTGAAGAGAGTCGCCGTGAAGTATCCGGGGCGACGCGGCAGTCACGACCTTGCGTCTTTCTCGAGCATTCCCGAACTCGCTGACCAGGTTTGGGGAAAGTTGTCGCAGAGCGAGGAGAGTGGCGCAGAGCTGGCCTTGTTCGGTCACAGCATGGGCGCGTTGGTGGCCTTCGAGGTGGCGCGCCGCTTCGAACAGTCGGGGAACCCCGTCGCCGCGCTCTTCGTATCCGCCTGTGCCGCGCCGGGTCGGGTTGGATATGACCACATTCCGGATACCGACCGGGGTCTTCTCGAGGCGGTCACCGAGTTCACGGGCGTCAACCGGGACTTCTTGCAAGACGCGGACTTCGCGGCGCACGTCCTGCCGACGCTGAGGGGCCTCAAGGCGATTGCGAACTACGAGTGCGCGCCCGACGTGACGGTGTCGTGTCCCATTTTTGCGTTCCTCGGCGACGCCGACGATTTCGCCACCGAGGAGAAGGTCGCAGGCTGGTCGGAACGCACCACGGCGGAATTCACGGCGAGGGTGTTCAGCGGCCATCATTTCTATCTGACCGATCACCTTCGTGCACTCGTCGACGACATCGAGGCGAAGCTGTGGTCATGCGGCGCTGGGTCGGCCTAGCCGTCTTGGCCGCCTGGCGGACGTTTTGGGCGTTCGTGCACTGCGGTGGCTGCTAGCTATTCACCGTTCGGTCATTCACGAGTGGGCGACCACGCGGAACGAGCACAAGATCAGATCAAGGCCATGTAAAAGATCCGTCCACTCACTCGTAGCTGAGACAGGGTGTGGACCGCTGGTCGGCGCATGTCGGGTTAACGGCAACGTAAATAACGGCGAGCAAGTATTTGCGTTTGCTACTACATTTCTGGCAAACCAATGAAAGTTGCGCACAGCTCTTCTGTGCTGGCGCGGGGGCGCCGGGGCGTCGCCCGGCCGGGCTCGCGATGGGTGTTGGGACCCAGGCGTGACACGGCGCCGGCCCAACCGGTCTGTTCCGAGAATTCGGCGCTCGCGGCGATGGCCGTGTGCACCCGCCTGGGTAACTACCTCAGACTCTCTTTAACTTTGGCTCGGCCAGCAAATCCCCTGTTGGCCCCCGACTTCATGGGTCGACACTCGTGATGAGGCTGGCCTGCTGCGGTGGACTTAACGAATCCTTACGTAGCTGGGACGTTCCGCCAGGTGACGAGGTTCGCTGCTTGCCGATTGCTGCGGGACCCAGGTGTACGCGGGCGCGCTGGTGAGGTGCCGGGAGCGCGAGGCCCTTTCGTCTTCGCGCGCCGGTTTCTGAACAGGATTTCGAACACGCTTGCTCGGCGAAAGCGCGCTAACGCTTTTTACTGGCAGACCTGCTGCGGCGTGATCAGCGGCATTCGCTAACTCTCACCTGCGACGCGCCGTGCCTACGGGTGGTTTGCGATCGAGCGACGAGCCGAGAGCTCCCGAGCAGTATTCCGAACTCGCACCAACGACACCCAGTTTAAGTGCTAGTTTCTAATTCATTCTTTGCTACGACTACGGGGAGTCGGATGCAGGCGTGTCTGGTAGCCCCCAGACCATGCGTGACGAAGCCGAGGGAGGGATCCACATGCCCGTGATCGCGTCAACCATTCCGGCCGCCTTGCGTGAACAGGCGCAGCGGCGGCCGTCATCGCCGGCGTTCACATTCATCGACTACGAGTTCGACCCGGGCGGATGCGCCGAGACGCTGACGTGGTCGCAGGTGTACGGGCGGGTGCAGGTGGTCGCCGCGGAGCTCGCGTCCTACGGATCGCCTGGCGACCGCGTCGCCATCGTGGCGCCGCAGAGTCTCGACTACATCGTCGGCTTCCTCGCGGCCATGCAAGCGGGGCGCGTGGCAGTCCCGCTCTCAGTGCCTCAGGTCGGCACACACGACGAGCGAGTCTCGGCGGTGCTCGAGGACTGCGCGCCCGTGGTGATCCTGACCACGACGGCGGTCGCCCCCGACGTGGCCACCTACGCTGCTGCCGATTCCGCCAGACGCGCGGCTACGGTGATCGAGATCGACGCGCTCGATCTTGATGGCCAGCAACTGAGCGGCGCGGCTCCTCCCGCCGAGTCCAAAGTCGCACTGCTGCAGTACACGTCTGGCTCCACGCGTCGTCCTGCGGGCGTGATGGTGACGCACCGCAACATCATCGCCAACCTCGAGCAGGTGTTCTCGGATTACTTCGAGGAATACGGTGGCTATCCGCCGCCGGATACCACTCCGGTGTCGTGGTTGCCCTTCTACCACGACATGGGTCTGCTGCTGGGCATCTTCGCTCCGGTGACCGGTGGCCTGCACGCACGACTCACCACGCCGGTGGCCTTTCTGCAGCGGCCCGCCCGGTGGGTCCAGATGCTGGCTGACAGCAGCAAGACATTCTCAGCGGCACCGAATTTCGCATTCGAGCTTGCGGCGCGACGGACGACCGACGACGACCTGGCCGGACGGCAGCTGGGCGACGTGCTCGGCATCATCAGCGGAAGCGAGCGAATCCACGCCGCGACGGTGCGACGGTTCACCGACCGGTTCACGGCCTTCGACCTTCCGCAGAGCGCTCTGCTGCCGTCCTACGGACTGGCGGAGGCGACGCTGTACGTGGCGTCCCTTCCGCCCGCCCGGGTGCCGGAAACCGCGTGGTTCGACTACGAGAAACTGTCGGCGGGGCACGCTGAGCGATCCCCTGCCGGAAGCGGGACCGAACTGGTCAGCTTCGGCGCACCACGCGCCACCACGTTGCGGATCGTCGATCCTCACACCCAGGCCGAGAAGTCCGCAGGCATGGTGGGCGAGATCTGGGTGCACGGCGCCAACGTGGCGGCCGGCTACTGGCGCAATCCGGAGGCCACCTCCCGCACCTTCGGCGGCCGGATCGTCGAACCCGCGCCGAGTACGCCGGAGGGGCCGTGGCTGCGGACCGGGGATCTGGGTGTCATGTCCGAGGGTGAACTGTTCATCGTCGGGCGGATCAAGGACCTGCTGATCGTGGACGGGCGAAACCACTACCCCGACGACATCGAGGCCACCATCCAAGAGCTCACCGGGGGGCGTGCCGCGGCGATATCCGTGCCACACGAACAAGCCGAGCGGCTGGTCGTGGTCGCCGAGGTCAAGAAGCGCGGCGATTCCGATGACGAGATCCGGAATCGGCTCGAGCGCATCAAACGTGAAGTGATCGCCGCCGTTTCGAAGGTGCACAGCGTGCGGGTAACCGACCTGGTGCTGGTCGCACCCGGCTCGATACCCATCACCACGAGCGGCAAGGTGCGTCGCGCGGCGTGTGCCGAGCGGTACGGCCAGAAGGAATTCGCCCGCGTGGACGACACCGCATGATTGGTGACCACGACGAGGCCGACCTCCGAAACTGGTTGAGCGACTACCTGGTCACCAACATCGGCTGCAGCCCCGACGAGCTCGATCCGGACGTCTCGTTCAATGATCTCGGCGTCGGGTCGCGCGATTCCGTGGTGCTCTCCGGAGAGCTGTCGGAGCTGATCGGTCGGTCGGTGTCTCCGGTGGAGTTCTGGGAACACCCCACCGTCAACTCGTTGGCGCGGTTTCTGGTAGCGCCTGAGCGCGAACCTGCCGCCGAACCGACACCGAGCCGCAGCGTGGGGGCGATGGACGAGCCGATCGCCGTGATCGGCTTGGGCTGCCGGTTTCCCGGCGGCATCAACGGACCAGAGTCGCTGTGGCAATTCCTCTCCGATGGGCAGTCGGCGGTCACCGAGATCCCGGTGGAGCGGTGGGCACCGTTCGACGACGGTTCGCCCGAGCGCGCCGAGCTGTTGTCCGGGACGACCAGGTGGGGGTCGTTTCTCGACGACGTCGATGCCTTCGACGCGGAGTTCTTCGAGATCCTGCCGCGCGAAGCGGCGAAGATGGATCCGCAGCAGCGGTTGCTCTTGGAGGTCGCCTGGGAGGCGCTCGAGCAGGCCGGCACCCCGCCGAGCTCGCTAAGGCGCTCCCAGACGGGCGTTTTCGTCGGTGCCAGCGTCAGTGAATACGGTTACCTCGCGTCGATGGACCTTTCGGCGGTCGACGCGTGGAACAACACGGGCGGGGCGCTGAGCATCATCGCGAACCGGTTGTCGTACTTTCTTGATCTACACGGGCCTTCGATTGCCGTGGACACCGCCTGTTCTTCATCGCTGGTCGCCATTCACCTCGCCTGTCAGAGTCTGCGCACCGGCGATTCCGACGTGGCGCTTGCCGGCGGCGTCAACCTGCTGATGTCGCCTGCAGTGTTCCGCGGGTTCGATCAAGCTGCGGCGTTGTCGCCGACGGGAGCTTGCCACGCATTCGATGCCGCCGCTGACGGTTTCGTGCGTGGCGAGGGCTGCGGGGTCGCGGTGCTGAAACGCCTCGGTGACGCCCTGCGCGACGGCGATCGCGTCATGGCCGTCGTGCGGAGCTCCGCGGTCAATCAGGACGGCAGATCCAACGGCTTGATGGCCCCCAATCCGTCTGCTCAGATGGCGGTGTTGCGTAGGGCGTACGGCATCGCTGGCGTGTCGCCGCTCGAGGTGGACTACGTCGAGGCCCACGGCACCGGAACGTTCCTGGGGGATCCCATCGAGGCGCGCGCCCTGGGAACCGTGCTGGGTCGTGGGCGCCCGGCGCAGGCGCCGCTGTTGATCGGTGCCATCAAGTCGAATCTGGGCCATCTGGAGGCGGCAGCCGGCATCGCCGGTTTCATCAAGACGGTCTTGGCGGTGCAGCGCGCGACGATTCCGCGCAATCTGCATTTCGAATCCCCGAATCCGCACATCGCCTTCGACCAGATGGGGTTGAAAGTCGTCGCCGAGCATCAACAGTGGCCTTCATCGGGACGCGTGCGCCGCGCCGGTGTCTCGTCATTCGGCTTCGGCGGCACCAATGCCCATGTGGTGCTCGAACAGGCTCCCGCTGCCAAACCTGCTGCGCCGACGCACATTCCCGCAGTAACCACGCTGCTGGTCTCGGGCAAGAACGACGAGCGGTTGGCGTCGACGGCAGCCATGGTGGCGGACTGGATGGTCGGCGACGGTGCCGGCGTGCCGCTGGTCGACATCGCTCACACACTCGGCCATCACCGCGATCGCCACCGCAAGTTCGCCACCGTCTGTGCCCGTGATCGCGCCCAGGCGGTCGCGGGTCTGCGTTCACTAGCAGCGGCAGAGCCAGCGGCTGCGGTGGTTGGCCCGCATGATGGACAGTGCCGGGCGGGCACGGTGTTCGTGTATTCCGGCCAGGGCTCGCACTGGGCCGGGATGGGTCGGCAGCTGCTGGCCGACGAGCCCGTTTTCGCCAATGCGGTGGCCGAATTGGAGCCGACATTTCTTGAACACGTTGGGTTCTCCTTGCAGCAAGTGCTTGCTGGCGGTGAGGCGGTGCGCGGCGACGCCCGGGTGCAACCGGTCCTGGTCGGTCTGCAGCTGGCCCTGACGGAGCTGTGGCGCTCCTACGGGGTCCATCCCGATGCGGTGATCGGACATTCGGTGGGCGAAGTCAGCGCGGCGGTCGTGGCCGGCGCGCTGAGGGTATCCGACGGGTTCAAGGTCGTCGCCAACCGCGCACGACTCATGTCCCGGCTCGCCGGGCAGGGTGCGGTAGCGCTTCTCAAACTCGACGCCGACGCCGCCTCGGCCGCGATCGCCGACTATCCCCAGGTGAGTATCGCCGGCCATCTGGCACCGCGCCAGACAGTGGTCGCGGGGCTACCCGATCAGGTGGACGCCGTGATCGCCGCCGTGAGTGGACAGAACCGGTTCGCCCGGCGCGTCAACATGGAGGTCGCGTCCCACACCGCGCTCATGGAGGGCATTCTTCCCGAGCTGCGTGCGGAGCTTTCGGAACTGAGCCCCAATTCGCCGGGTATTCCGTTCTTTTCGACCGTACGCGAGCCGACCGGTGTGCCGGTGCTGGATGCGGACTACTGGTTGGCCAATGTCCGCCAACCGGTTCGGTTCGCCGACGCCGTCATGGCGGCCGGCGTCGACCACGGCACCTTCATCGAGATCAGCGCGCACCCGATGCTGACTCAGGCCGTCACCGAAACGCTCGTGCCTGCACATCACCACAGCATCGGCACCTTGCGACGTGACGGCGACGACACGCTGACCTTCCACGTCAACCTCAACGCCGCGCATCCCGCCGAGCCGCGGCCGACGCCGCATCCGCCCGAACCGCATCCGGTGCTGCCGAACACCCCGTGGCATCGCACCCGCCACTGGATCGCTGCCGCCACGCCCAGACGCGCGAATGCGCCAGGTGGCGTACCCGCCGACTGGTACAGCGAGCTCACGTGGCCGGTCCGCGCATTGTCCGCAGCCGACATCTCGCCGAAGGACTCGTGGCTGGTGGTGGCCGAGCCTGCGATCGGGGCGGAGTTCAGCCGTCTGCTCGACTCGGGGACGCAGGTCACGATTCTGCCGCCGGAGGTGCTGTCCGGGCAGGCCGACCCTGCCGCGCTGGTGAACGAGCTCGCCGGAATGAGTCACGTGCTCTATGCACCAGAGGTGTCGTCGAATGGTCTCGACGCCGAATCCGGTTATCAGTTGTTCCATTCGGCCAGGAAGCTGACGGCCGCAATGACAAGGATGTTGTTGCCGCCCAGGCTATTCCTTGTGACGCGCGACGCCCAGCCGCTGAGCGAAGCTGCAGCGGCCAACCCAGCGCAAGCCGTCCTGTGGGGGCTGGGCCGGACACTGGCATTGGAGCATCCCGAAATCTGGGGAGCCGTTGTCGACGTCGACGAGTCGGTATCCGCTCAAGACGTCGCCCAACTCGTACTGGCCGAGGCTCACAGTGGTGACGGAGAAGATCAAATCGTCTACAGAGACGGGGCGCGGCACGTTCCGCGACTTTGCAAAGTCAGGCCTCCCGCGGCCACCCCTGTCGGACTCGCGCAGGACGATTGTCATCTGGTCATCGGCGCCACCGGCAACATCGGGCCCGCTCTGATCAAACAGCTCGCCGACATGGGGGCCGCGACCATCGTTGCGGTGTCACGAAATCCGGGAGCCGGGCTCGATGAATTGACGCACAGCCTGCAGGAGCAGGGCTGCCAACTGGTCACGGTGGCCGCCGACGCGTCGGACAAGGCGGCGATGGGCGCGCTCTTCGACCGCTTCGGCGCCGACCTCCCGCCGCTGGGCGGTATCTACCTCGCCGCCTTTGGCGGCGGTCCGGTCACGTTGCAGGACATGACCGAACAGGACGTCGCCGCGATGTTCCGGCCGAAACTGGACGTGTTGTCGCTCGTGCACCAGCTCTCACTGGCACAACCGGTGAGTCGGTTCGTGTTGTTCTCGTCGATCTCGGGCTTGCTCGGCTCGCGCTGGCTGGCCCACTATGCGGCAACCACCACGTTCTTGGACGCGTTCGCTCACGCCAGGAGAGCGGCCGGGCTTGCGGCCACCACCGTCAACTGGGGATTCTGGAAGTCGTTGGCGGACAAGCAGAGTGAGCAAGAGCTCAAGGTGACGATCGAATCCGGGTTGGTGCCGATGGCCGACGAGGTGGCGATCAAGGCCTTGGCGGCGGTCACCGACGCGGCCGCCGGGGTCCGGGCAACCGTGGTGGCCGCCGACTGGGACCGGCTCGCAACTGCGTACCGCACTCGGGCGGCGCTGCACATCGTCGACGACCTGATCGCCGGCGCAGAACCCGCGACTGGTGATGTCGCCGGCCACGGCGTGCCGGCGGCACCGACGTCCTCGACGGACTTCCGCGAGGCGCTCGGCAGTTGTCAAGCCGAGGGGCGGCGTGCGGTGCTGCTGGACCACGTCACGGAGTTGGTCGCGGGGGTGATGGGGTTGGAGTCACCGCAGTCGCTGGACCCGCACGCCGGGTTCTTCCACTTCGGCATGGACTCGCTGATGAGTGTGACTCTGCAGCGCGCCCTGACCGCAAGCCTGGGCATCACGGTGCCGACCTCGGTGGTCTTCGATTACCCGACCGTCGACGCGCTCGTCAATCACTTGGCCGCAACTCTGCCGGAACTGAGCGACGAGGGTCGTCACCACGGCGGCGATGAGTACGACGACCTCACGGAAGACGAACTACTCAAACAGCTTTCGGAAAGATTGGCGTCAGCGCGATGACGGCCCCTCCGCAGGATCGCCGCGCCATCATCACCGATGCACTCCGCAAGATCGATCAGCTGACCGCGCGTGTGGAGATTGCAGAGGAAGGCCAGACCGAACCGATCGCCGTGGTGGGGATGGCATGTCGGCTTCCCGGCGATGTACACAGCCCCGCCCAGTACTGGGAGCTGTTGACCAGTGGCAGAAGCGGTGTCGTCCGCGTTCCGGCGTCGCGCTGGGACGCTGACGCGTACTTCTCAGACGACCATTCCGTACCAGGCACCATATGCACTCGAGACGGCGGTTTCCTGACTTCGTGGAAGCCTGCCGAGTTCGACGCCGAATTCTTCGGGCTGTCCCCACGCGAGGCTGCGGCGATGGATCCCCAGCAGCGGCTGTTCCTCGAGGTCTCCTGGGAGGCATTGGAAAACGCGGGCTTGACCCGGGATGCGATCCGCGGGACACAGACCTCGGTGTTCGTCGGGATGACCACCAACGACTACACGCTGACCTTCGCCAACAAACTGCCCCGCGAGGAAATCGACCCGCACATTCCGTTCGGGAACGCGTCGAACTTCGCTGCCGGACGGTTGGCGTACTTCCTGGGTGTGCACGGTCCCGCACTGGTCGTCGACACCGCATGCTCGTCCTCGCTGGTGGCGATCCATCTGGCGTGCGAGAGCCTGCGCAGACGGGAGAGTGACCACGCGCTCGCCGCAGGTGTGAACCTGATCCTCACGCCTGACAACAGCATCGCCTGTTCGCGATGGGGCATGTTGTCGCCGGACGGTCGCTGCAAGACGTTCGATGCCGGCGCGGATGGATACGTGCGTAGTGAGGGCTGCGGTGTGGTCGTGCTCAAGCGGCTCGGCGACGCTGTCAAGGACAGAGACCGGGTGCTGGCGGTGGTGCGCGGGTCGGCGGTCAATCAGGACGGACCCAGCAGCGGTCAGACCGTGCCGAGCGGGCCTGCACAGCAGGCGCTGATGCGCCAGGCGTTGGCGGCGTCGCGCCTCGAGCCTTCTGACATCGACTATGTCGAAGCGCACGGGACTGGAACGGCGCTTGGCGATCCGATCGAACTCGAGGCGCTCAGCCAGGTCTTCTCCGATCGAAACGGTTCCGCACCACTGGTGTTGGGGTCGGTGAAGACCAACCTCGGTCACCTGGAGTCGGCTGCCGGTATCGCCGGCTTCATCAAGACGGTGCTCAGTGTGCGCAACGGGTACATCCCCAAACATCTCTACTTCGAGCAGCTGACCCCGCGCGCCAGTGAGGGAGCCTCCCGCCTTTCGATCGCCATGGAGGGGATGCAGTGGCCCGCCGTCGAGCGCGCTCGCCGCGCCGGGGTGTCCTCGTTCGGTGTGAGTGGAACCAACGCGCACATCGTCGTGGAACAGGCGCCGTCGCCAGATCCCGTTGCTGCGCAGCCCGATCCGGCGGTGAGCACCTTGATCGTGTCGGGAAAGACGCCGGCGCGGATCGCCGCTACCGCGCAGATGCTTGCCGACTGGATGGCCGCCGACGGCGGCGGTGTGGCAGTGGCCGACGTGGCGCACACGCTCAACCATCATCGTGCCCGCTTCAGCACGTTCGCCACCGTAACCGCCCGCGATCGTGGGCAGGCAATAGCGGGGTTGCGTGCACTTGCGGCGGGACACCCGGCGACCGGAGTGACGGGGCCCCAGAGCGGACCGCCCAAACCGGGCACCGTGTTCGTGTTCTCCGGTCAGGGCTCACAGTGGCAGGGGATGGGTACACAGCTCCTGGCCGACGAGCCGGCGTTCGCAGCCGCTGTCGCCGACCTCGAGCCGATCTTCGTTGAGCAGGCGGGATTTTCACTTCAAGAGGCGCTCACCTGCGGCAAAGCGCTGGTGGGGATAGAGCGCATCCAGCCCGTGCTGGTCGGCATCCAGCTCGCACTGGTCGCCTTGTGGCGTTCCTACGGCATATCCCCCGATGCGGTGATCGGACATTCGATGGGCGAGGTCACTGCGGCGGTGGTGGCGGGTGCGTTGAGCGCCGCCGACGGCATCCGTGTGATTGCGACCCGGTCCCGGCTGATGTCGCGACTGTCCGGGCAGGGAGCCATGGCGCTGCTGGAACTCGACGCAGAGGCGACGTCGGCGCTGATCGCGGACTATCCCGATCTCACCCTGGCGGTTTACGCCTCACCACGCCAGACCGCCGTAGCAGGGCCCGCCGCGCAGGTCGACGCCGTGATCGCCGAGGTCGCCGCCAAGGACCGCCTTGCGCGCCGCATCGACGTCGACGTCGCGTCACACCATCCGACCATCGATCCGGTCCTGCCGGAACTACGCACCGCGCTCGCCGATCTGACCCCGACGACGCCTGCCATTCCGGTGTTCGTCACCACCCACGATCAAAACCGCGCCGATACACCGTCTTTCGATGCCAACCATTGGACGGCCAACCTGCGAAACCCGGTGCGGTTCACCCAGGCCGTCGCTGCGGCGGGCGCACAATACGCAAACTTCGTCGAGGTCAGTCCGCACCCGGTGCTGACCTATGCCATTGCGGACACGCTGTCCGACGCGGACCACCGGGTGCTGAGCACCATGGAGCGCGACGCCGACGAGACGCTCACGTTCCACACGAGCCTCAACACGCTTCACCCCCCGCAGACTCCGCATCCGAATGGACCGCATTCCGAGCTTCCCAACACGCCGTGGCATCACACCGAGCACTGGATCACCGCAGAGCGGCCGGTGCTGGCTACCGGATCGGCGCCGAGGCGCGGCACACTGCTCGGCGAGCACATCACCCTCGCCGGTTCGTCGCCCACCCACGTGTGGCACGCGACGCTGCGTCCCGAGGCCAAACCGTACCCGGGCAAGCATCGTATCCAGGGCACTGAGATGGTGCCGGCATCGGTTCTGCTGCAGACACTTTCGACGGCAGCTGCCGAATGCGCGGCGCCAGAGCTGTCCGACGTGCGATTCGAGTATCCGATCGTGGTCGATTCGGCCCGGATCATTCAGGTGGTCGCCGACGGCGAAACGGTGACCCTGTCGTCGACTACCTCGGATACCGACGTGGGGCGGTGGATCCGACACGTCAGCGCCCGCATCGCACCCCGGCAGCTGCACGAAGAGCCGACACTTGCATTCGACACCGGTGGCGAAACGGCCGAGTACGACATCTCGTCGATCGCCGAGATGCAGCGCGCGTGGGGTGTCGAGGGCCAGCCGTACGAGTGGTCGATCCTGTCCTGCAGTTCGGTACCCGGCGGACTGCGCGCTGACGTCGAATTACCCGAGACGTCGACGGTCGCCCTGCTCGACGCGGCGATCAGTCTCGCCCGTCTGGCCGACGGCTCCAATCCGCGGCTGATGTTCCCGGCCGAGGTCAAAGCAGCGTGGATCGGCGGCGACTTCGGTTCCGGGCGGGCCACTGTCGAGGTGTACCGGCGCGAAGGCGATGGCGAACACCTGGTCGTCGACGTTGTCGCCAGGTCTGCCGAAGGTGTCGCCTGCGTGGATATTCGCGAGCTGCGATACGCCAGCGTGGACTCGGCGCAGACGGCTGCGGGTGGCGATCCGTGCACGCTGGCGCATGCCATCGATTGGCGGCCGTGGATCGGATCCGGCGAGCAGCCCGTGACGGGTACGGTGGCCATGCTCGGCACCGGCGAGGCCGCCCGTGCGCTGCGCGGCGGTCTCGCGCGCGAGGGCTACACCGTCGTCGATGCCGGGGAGGCCAGCTACACCGTCTACGTCGCCGAACCCGGGGACATCGCGGAGGCTGACCTAGACGTCGCCGCCCGGTTGACGACGGACGTCGCCGAGTTGGTCCGCGACTTGACCGAGCGTGGCGACGATCGCCCGACACGGCTGTGGATCATTACCCGCGGTGTCCGGGAAGCGAACTCCGAGACGGCATTGCGTCAGAGTGCGTTGTGGGGACTCGCCGGTGTCATCGGTGCCGAGCAGCCCCAGTTGTGGGGTGGTCTGGTGGACATCCCCGACGACGACGACGCCGGAGCTCACGCGAAGGCGTTGGCTTCGATCCTGCCCACCGCCGCCAAATCCATTCTGGCCCTGCGCGACGGCGAGTTTCTCGCACCCAATCTGGCGCCGATTTCCGGCCCGCCGGTGCGAGAACCCTTGCGGTGTCACGCCGACGCCTCGTATCTGATCACCGGCGGCATGGGCGCGTTGGGTTTGCTGATCGCCGGCTGGCTGGCCGACCGTGGTGCGCGTCGCCTGGTGCTCGCCGGGCGACACGCACTGCCCGCGCGGCGTTACTGGGGCGGGGAGGGCCTGTCGGCAGATGAGCGCAGGAAGATCTCGGCGATCCGGGCGCTCGAACGCAGAGGCGTTGCCGTTGACGCGGTCGCCCTGGACGTCGGATCCGGTGACGCGGTGGCGGCGCTGATCGCACAGCGCGACGCCGCAGGTGCGCCGCCGATACGAGGCATCGTCCACGCCGCGGGCGTGACCGAAGGTCAACTCCTGACGGAGGTTTCCGCCGATCGGGCCCGGCGCACGATGTGGCCGAAGATCGCAGGCGCACGAGTTCTGCACGAGGCCTTCCCGGCAGGTGACGTCGACTTCTTCTACATGACCGCCTCGGCCGGGGGAATCTTCGGTGTTCCCGGGCAGGGCGCCTACGCCGCCGCGAATGCATATCTGGATTGTCTGGCCAGGGCCCGTCATCACCAGGGTGGCCACACGGTGAGCCTGGACTGGGTGGCGTGGCATGGACTTGGGTTCGCGAAAGACGCGCAGCTGGTCGTGGCTGAGCTGGCACTGATGGGGTCACGGCCGGTCAACCCGGACGAAGCGTTTGCGGCATGGGAGTATGTCGAGCGCCACGACGTCGCGCAAGCGGTGATGGCTCCGCTGACCGCTACCGACAGCTCCTCGCCTTCGGTTGCCGAGGTCGTCGACAACCACGTCGCTCCCGCGGCACGACGATGGTCGGAGATGACGTTCGACGCCGTATTGCACGAGTTGAAGATCGAGCTGCACACGGTCCTCGCCCGTGAACTCCGCCTACCCGAAACCGAGCTCGAACTGGATCGACCGTTTGCGGAGCTGGGCCTGAATTCCCTTATGGCGATGTCCGTCCGGCGAGAGGCCGAGCAACTCGTCGGCCTCGAGTTGTCGGCGACGATGCTGTGGAATCACCCGACGATCACGTCATTGGCGGCCTATCTGGCCAAGAAGTTGGTGCAGGAGCAGGAGCCGGGCGACGACACCGATCTGCTGCCGGAAACCGAGGGCAGCGTCTTGGATGCGCTGTTCGACAGCGCCGAGTCGGCGCCTGCGGGCAGTGGTGGTGGTCTGTAGATGAAGACGACCTTCGACAGAGTGTCGGCGATGACCGCCGACCAGAGGACGGCGCTGACGGATCGGTTCGAAAAGGCTTCTCGCATAGCGGCTGCCGAACCGGTGGCGGTGGTGGGCATCGGCTGCCGATTCCCCGGCGGCGGCGTCGGCCCGGACGCGTACTGGGACTTCTTGGCCAACGGTGGCGATGCGATCGGCGAAGTGCCCGCGGACCGCTGGGACGCCGACGCCTTCTACGATCCCGACCCGTCAGCTCCCGGGCGCATGGCGTCGAAGTGGGGAGCGTTCCTGCCCGATATTGCAGGATTCGACGCGGACTTCTTCGGGATCTCCCCGCGCGAGGCGGAGGCGATGGACCCACAGCAGCGGGTGTTGCTCGAAGTGGCGTGGGAAGCAATCGAACATGCCGGCTTCGCGCCGGACCAGATGGGCGGGGTCCGGGCCGCCGTCATGGTGGGGCTCTATTACACCGAGTATCAAGCCGTTTCGGGAGCAAATCCAGACACCATCGACGCCTACAGTGCGACGGGAAACGCGCACAGTGTCGCGGTCGGCAGGATCGCCTACTTGTTGGGGTTGCGCGGTCCCGCGGTGGCGGTCGACTCGGCATGCTCATCGTCGCTGGTGTCGGTGCACCTGGCTTGCCAGAGTCTGCGGCTGCGGGAGAGCGACATCGCACTGGCGGGCGGTGTGAACCTCATTTTGCGCCCGGAAACCCAGCTGGCGCTGTCGAAGTGGGGGATGCTCTCGCCGCGAGGACGGTGTCACTCCTTCGATGCCGGTGCTGACGGCTTCGTCCGCGGTGAGGGTGCGGGGATGGTCGTGCTCAAGCGGCTCACCGACGCGGTGCGCGACGGCGACCGGGTGTTGGCGGTGGTGCGCGGCTCGGCGCTCAACCAGGACGGCCGATCCAACGGTCTGACGGCCCCCAACGCCCTCGCCCAGGAGGACGTCATCACCCGCGCCCTTCGGTCCTCCGATGTGCCCGCAAGCTCGGTGAACTTCATCGAAACGCACGGCACCGGAACCTCATTGGGCGACCCGATCGAATTCGACGCGCTGTCAGCGATCTACGGGCAAGGCGATGGGCCGTGCGCACTCGGCGCGGTCAAGACCAATTTCGGGCACTTGGAGGCCGCCGCCGGGATCGCTGGGTTCATCAAGTCGGTGCTGTCCATTCAGCGGGCACAGATCCCGCCGAATTTGAACTTCACGCAATGGAATCCGGCCATCGATGCGTCATCGACCCGGTTGTTCGTTCCCACGCGTACCACGAACTGGCCGGAATCCTCCGGACCGCGCCGCGCCGCGGTGTCGTCGTTCGGGCTTGGCGGCACGAACGCCCATGTGGTGCTGGAGCAGGGGCCGGACACCAAACCCATCGACGCCCCGAAACACAGCGTGACGACACTCGTGGTTTCGGGCAAGACACCAGAGCGGCTCGCCTCGACGGCCGGGATGCTCGCCGATTGGATCGAGGGCACCGGTGCGGCGGTCCCGCTGAGCGATGTGGCCCACACCCTCGATCATTGCCGGACGCGGCATTCGAGTTCGGCGTCGGTGACTGCTACCGATCGCGTTCAGGCGGTCGAGGGATTGCGTGCCCTGGGGGCGGGCCGACCCGCGCCGGGGGTGGTCCGGTTGCCGGAGCGTGCGCGTGGGCAAGGCGTCGTCTTCGTCTATTCCGGTCAAGGCTCGCAATGGGCGGGAATGGGCAGGCGGTTGCTCGCCGATGAGCCCGCATTCGCTGCGGCGGTGGACGATCTGGAGCCGGCATTCATTGCGCAGAGCGGGTTTTCGTTGCGCCAAACGTTGGAGTCCGGCGAGCCGATCGTGGGCATCGACCGCATCCAGCCGGTGCTGGTCGCCATTCAACTGGCGCTGACAGAGCTGTGGCGGGCCTACGGTGTGACACCGGATGCGGTCATCGGCCACTCCATGGGGGAGGTATCCGCCGCGGTGGTGGCCGGTGCGCTGACCCCCGCCGAGGGATTGGCGGTGATCGCCACCAGGTCGCGGCTGATGGCGCGGCTGTCGGGCCAGGGTGCAATGGCGCTTCTGGAACTGGACGCCCAGGCGACCGAGAAGCTGATCGCCGAGTACCAGGATGTCACGCTGGCGGTCCACGCATCACCGCGCCAGACCGTCATCGCAGGGGCGCCGACCCAGGTCGACGCGGTGATCGCCGCGGTCGAGGCGCAGAACCGGCTGGCCCGGCGCGTTGAGGTCGACGTCGCCTCCCATCACCCCACCGTCGATCCGATCCTGCCCGAATTGCGGACGGCGCTTGCGGGTTTGGTGCCAACAACGCCGAAGATCCCGCTGCTGAGCACCACGAGGCGAGGAGGCGACGCGCCGGTGTTCGACGCCGACCACTGGGTCGACAATCTGCGCAATCCGGTGCAATTCGCGCAGGCGGTCGCCGACGCCGCCGCTCGACACGCCACGTTCATCGAAATCAGCCCACACCCACTGCTCGTGCACGCGCTCACCGACGGCCTCGAGGCCGCCAGGCCGCACGGAGACGTGCTGGTCACCGGAACACTGCACCGCGAGGACAACGAGACGCTGGCCTTCCATTCGCAACTGTCCATTGTGCGGCGACCGTCGGATGGGTGCCCGCCGTCAGACGGCCGGCTCGCCGACCTCCCACCCACTCCTTGGCAGCATCGGCGGTACTGGCTTGCGAATCGTCCGCTCGACCGAGCGCTGACCGGAGCCCACCCCCTACTTGGCCTGCACGTCGAGCTGCCGTCGGGCCGCGACCACGTCTGGCAGGCCGACGTTGGCACCGACGTTCTCGGATGGTTGGCGGATCACGAGGTGCACGGCCGGGCGGTGATGCCCGCTGCAGGCTTTGCGGAGATGGCGCTGGCCGCGGGCAGCGACGCGCTCGGCCTCCCGGCGCACCGCGTCACGGTGAAACAACTCGAGGTCGAACAGATGCTTGCGCTGGACGCCGAGACCAAGGTGACGACCCATCTCACGCGTGGCGCTGACGACGATGTCCGGGTAGAGATCCATTGCCGCTCTGCGCGCGACGTTTGGTCCAGGCATGCGGTCGCGCACATATCGACCGAACAGACTGCCCCAGCGCTGCCATCCATCCGGCCCGCCGAGAGCGGCAGCGAGGTGTCGGTTGCCGAACTGTATGCGGCACTGCGAAAGACTGGCGCGCACCACGGTCAGGCCTTCGCTGCCTTGACCCGGGTTTGGCGGACGGCGGGCGACTCGTCGGCAGAGTCGGAGATCGCGCTGCCCGACGAGGCGACCGCTCACCGTGGCTACCGCATTCATCCCGTCATGCTCGACGCGGCGCTGCAGACGCTGGCCGCCGCGATGCCAACGGATACTCGTAGCGCCCCGGCGGAAGTGACCTACCTTCCAGTGTCTTTCGAGACGCTGAGGGTGTTCGGTGACACCGGTAGGCGCGCACGATGCCGCGCCCAGCTGATGAGCCTGGACGATGACGGGACGGGCAAACTGGGCCGGATCGTGTTGATGGATCCGGACGGGCAGCCCACCGCGGAAATCACCGGTGTGTATCTTCGCCGTGTCGAGCGCCGGACGGTGCCATTGCCGTTGGAGCAGAAGATCTTCGACACCAGGTGGCAGGAAGGTGCACCGCCCGAGACCGGGGCCGAGTCGTCGGCCGCAGCCGCAGGCAGCTGGCTGCTGCTATCCGACGGCTCGGAGACGAAGGCATTCGCCGACAAATTCGCCGCCGGCTTCGCCGGACCGAACCGTCGAGTGGTCACTGAAGATCTCTCCGATGAATCGGCCGTCATCGAAGCGTTCGCCACGACCGCATCCAACCCCGACGTGCCGCCCGTAGGCGTCGTCGTGTTCGTCGGGACTCGCTCGTTCGACGCAACGAAACCGGATGACGCGCTCGAACGGACACGCGCGATGATCTTGTCGATTTCGGCGACGCTGCGGGCGACCGTCGGCGGCTGGCACGGCACGTCGCCGCGACTGTGGCTGGTGACCAGGCGCGGACTGGCGGCAGCCGACGACGAGCCGGGCGATCCGGCGATCGGTGCGCTGACCGGTCTTGTTCGGGTTGTCGCCTACGAGCATCCGGATCTGCGCGCCACCCTGATCGATCTCGACACGGCGGACGACGGCATCGCGGCCTTGCAGGCCGAATTCGAGTCGTTCGGGCGCGACGACGTCATCGCTTGGCGCAACGGGCGTCGGTACGTCCAGCGACTGGCTCGCGCAACTCTCCGCCCACCGCAACGTGATCAGAGGGTTCGCGCAGATGGTTCGTACATCCTCACGGGTGGGCTCGGCGGATTGGGCCTCGTCGTGGCGCGCTGGCTCGTCGACAGGGGAGCGGGCCGCGTCGTGCTCAACGGTCGCAATGAGCCTTCGGATGACCAGGCCAAGCAGCTCGCCGACATCGAGAGCCGCGCCGAGATCGCGTTCTTGGCAGGCGATATCGCCGCGCCCGGCACCGCCGATCGCCTGATCGCCGCCGCCGAAGCCACCGGCTTGCCACTGCGCGGCGTGATGCACGCGGCCGCTGTTCTCGATGACGGTCTGGTCGCCACCCTCGATGACGAAAGCCTGCAGCGGGTCTGGGCGCCGAAGGTGGGCGGCGGGCTACGCCTGCACCAGGCCACGGCAGGCCGAGAGCTGGACTGGTGGATCGTCTTTTCTTCTGTCGCATCACTTCTGGGCTCACCTGGACAGGCGGCCTACGCCAGCGCGAATGCGTGGCTCGACGCCTTGGTGGCCTGGCGGCGAGCCTCGGGCCTGCCCGGTTTGACGATCAACTGGGGTCAGTGGGCCGACGTCGGGCTCGCCCATTCACTCACGTTCGGTGCAATGGACCCCATCAGCCCCGCCGAGGGACTGGAGGCCATGGATGCAGTGGTCGGGGACGGCGTCGGCCAGGTCGGCGTCGCCCGCCTTCGGCTCGACCGCGCCGCGGCCGCGTTCCCGGAGATCCGCGACCTCGGCTACTTCGCGGACATGCTGGACGAATTGGACGCACTCGACGCCGGAACCGATTGGCCGGGTCCGAGTGCACTGCGCGAGCTCGCTCCCGCCGATGTCGGACAAGTCATGACCGAGCGCTTGCGGGCACGCATTTCGGCGATCATGGGCTATCCCGACCAGTCGGCGATCGGGGAGGACAAGCCGCTGATCGGACTCGGGATGGATTCGCTGATGGCCGTACGTATCCGCAACGCCGCTCGCGCCGACTTCGGGGTGGAACCGTCAGTGGCGCTGCTGTTGCAGGGCGCCTCGGTACACGACGTCTCGGCTGATCTGATCTCACAGCTCGGGCTCGAGACAGGCACTGCGGATCAACGATCCAACGATCTGCGCGGCAGAGCGCACGGGCGTGCCGCGGCCCGCCAGCGAGCCGCGGTGCGGCGGAAGGCGGGACGACCGGCGTGAGCAACGACTTCAACTTCGCATCGACGTCTTCATCGGCGTCGAACCCGTTCCCCGCCGATGCGATCGCCGTGGTTGGCATGGCTGGTCGATTCCCGGGGGCCGACTCGCTGTCGGCGTTCTGGCGCAACCTGCGTGACGGTGTGGAGTCCATCGTTGCGGTGCCCGAGGCGGATCTCATCGCGGCGGGCGTCTCGGAGCGGGCCTTGGCGAACCCGGCCTACGTGAAGCGCGCTGCCCTCATGGGCGGAATCGACGAATTCGATGCAGACTTCTTCGGTTTCACGCCGCAGGGTGCGCGGATGATGGACCCGCAACACAGGCTCTTCCTACAGTGCGCCTTTCATGCCATCGAGGACGCCGGCTATGACCCGGCGCAGCTGGAGGGCGCCGTTGGTGTGTATGGAACGAGTTCGGCCAGCGGGTATCTCCTGCACAACCTGATGTCGCACCATGACCCGAACCGGATCATCGGCGAGGGCGCCACCTTCGACATGATCAACCTGTCGATGCAGAACGACAAGGATTACCTGGCGACCCGGGTGTCGCACCAGTTCAACCTGCGTGGACCCGCGATCTCGATCCAGACGGCCTGCTCGTCGTCTCTGGTCGCGGTTCACCTCGCCTGCCAGAGCCTGATCAGTGGCGAATGCGAGATGGCGCTGGCTGGTGCCGCCTCGATCCGGGTGCCCCACCGCGTGGGCTACTGGCACGAACCCGGCTCGATGGCTTCGGCGAGCGGACATTGCCGCCCGTTCGACGTGCGAGCCGACGGCACGGTCTTCGGCAGCGGGGTGGCCATCGTCGTACTCAAACCGCTAGAGGCCGCCCTCGACGACGGAGATCGCATCCACGCCGTCATCAGGGGCTCGGCGATCAACAACGACGGATCGGCGAAGATGAACTACGCCGCGCCGAATGCGGCGGGGCAGGCCGACGTCATCGCCGAGGCGCACGCGGTCGCAGAATGCGATCCGGCCACCGTCGGCTTCGTCGAAACACACGGTACGGGAACACCGCTCGGCGACCCCATCGAGATCGAGGGGCTGCGCCAGGCGTTCGAGCTCGCCACCGAGACCCGGCCGGGCCCATGCGTTCTGGGATCAGTGAAGTCCAACATCGGGCATCTGGAGGTGGCCTCGGGGATAGCCGGACTCATCAAGGCGATCCTGTGCCTCGAGCACCAGGGCCTGCCGGGAACACTGCACTACACCAGCCCGAATCCCGAGCTGCATCTCGACCGCGGGCCCTTCATCGTCCGCGGCGAATACAGCCCGTGGGAATGTGACGGCGTCCGGCGTGCCGGGGTCAGCTCGTTCGGTGTCGGCGGGACGAACGTGCACGTCGTGCTCGAAGAGGCACCGTCGGCACCTGTACCGGCGGTTGTCGAGGGGCCTTCGGTGCTCCTGCTGACGGCGCGGACATCCGAGGCGTTGCAGCAGTCCCGGGCGGCCTTGGCCACCGAACTGTTCGACCCCGGGGACACGCTGGACCCGTCGGACGTCGCAGCCACCCTGGCGACCCGGCGCAAGCAATCCGTGCGGATGGCCGCAGTCGTCGACAACCAGCACCATGCGGCAGCGGTGCTGGCCAGCCCGGACGACGAGAACGTCTTCGTGGGCGAGTGGCTGTCCGACGACGCGCTGGACCCGGACCGGGTCGCCTTCGTGTTTCCCGGCCAGGGCGCTCAACACGTCGGAATGGCGCGCGGCCTGTATGAGTCGGAGCCCGTCTTCACCAAACACTTCGACGAGTGCGTCGCCGGGTTCAACGAGGAGTTGGGCATCGACCTTCGTGCCCATGTCTTCGACGGGACCGCAGCGGATCTGGACCGCACCGACCGCACCCAACCCGCATTGTTTGCAGTCGAGTACGCGTTGGCCCGGCTGGTCGAATCCTATGGTGTGCCACCAGCTGCCCTGGCCGGACACAGTATCGGCGAATACGTCGCAGCCACCATCGCCGGAGTATTCGATCTTCAGAACGCGGTCAAGGCGGTCTCCATGCGTGGACGGCTGATGCACGCCGCTCCGGGCGGCGTGATGGTTGCGGTCGCGCAAAGTCCAGAGGCGATCGCCGAATGCCTTTCGTCAGACGTCGACGTGGCCGCGGTCAACGATCCCGGCAGCTGCGTCGTCGCCGGCACTGAAGAGAGCATCCGTAGGTTTCAGGAACGATTGTCCCAGGAGGGGATCGTTGCCCGACGGGTCCGAACCTCACACGCATTCCACTCCCGGCTAATGGACGGGGTGCTGCCGGAGTTCAAGGCGTACCTGTCGCGCCTGACGCTGCGTGAACCACGGATACCGTTGCTGTCGAATGTCACCGGCACGTGGATGACAGCGCGCGACGCCACCGATCCGGCTACCTGGGTCAGCCAAATACGTTCCACGGTCCAGTTTTCCGCCGAACTCGACGTGCTTCTCGGCGATGAATCGCGCGTCTTGGTCGAGGTCGGACCCGGCGGGACGCTTACCGCTTCGGCCACACGTCAACCTCGGTGGTCCTCGAATCATCGCGCGGTGCGGCTGATGCGGCACCACGCGCAGAACAGGAGCGATCGCGACGCGTTTCTGCTGGCCCTCGGACAGCTCTGGGCTGCCGACGTCCCTGTCGACTGGACCCCGCTTTCAGCAGGTCGGCGGTCGCGTCGGGTGACGCTTCCCGGCTACCCCTTCGAGCGGCAGAAACACTGGGTCGAACACAGCGGGAACGTCGGATGGGGAGGCAACACCGCAGCGGCCAACGGCCATTCGGTGGCCGGTGTTCCCGCCGCGGCGCCGTCGGGTGCCTCGACGAACGGGACGTCGCAGATGGAAGTGGCGTTGCAGCGCATCTGGGCACAGTGCCTGGGGGTTGGCTCCGTTGATCGCAACGCAAACTTCTTCGAACTGGGCGGTGACTCCCTCGTCGCGATCAGCGTGGCGATGGCCGCCGCCAACGACGGTCTCGATCTCACTCCGCAGGACCTCTACGAGAGTCAGACCGTGGTCGCACTCGCCAAGAGTCTCACCGACCGCTATGCAGGTGGCCTGTCCCGCCAGTCCGCCGAGGACACGAGCCATCCACCTGTGCCGCCCAACGTCGCAATGTTCCTCGAACACGGGTTGCATGAGCCGGGCCGCTGGCGAATTCCCTTGATCCTCAAGCTGTCCCAGGATGTGCAGCTCGAAGATGTCCGGTCGGTGCTGACCGCCATCACGAAGCAACACGATGCGCTGCGCACACGGATCGTGCGGCGCGCCGGTACGTGGGAGCAGCACGTCGACGACGCCGAAGAATTCAACCACCTCTCGACCCGCACGTTGCCCGACGGCACTGGCCCAGGCAGCGCCGAAGAACGTGATGCCCTGTTGGCCGTCCTCGACGAGATGTTCCAGGATCAGGGTCTGGCCGACGCGCCGCTGACAGCCACATGTGTGCATGGTGCGACCGGCGGCGCGGGCTATCTGGTGATCGGATTGCACGGGTTGTCCGGCGATGTCGCTTCCCGCGAAATACTGCTGGCCGACCTGTTCACCGCGTTCAGTCAACGCCTGGCCGGGCAGGACATCGTGCTGTCGCCGGTCTCGACCACATGGGGTCAGTGGTCGCAGCGGTGCGCCGCACTGGCCACCCATCCCGCGGTGCTGCAGAGCCTCGGCTACTGGCTGGACGGCGCGTCGAAAGCCACACTGCACGTGGCGAAGTCAGCGACGTCACCACCGGGGCCGCAGGATCTGGTGAAGTTCGCCTCCCTGCTGACCGATTCCCAGACCGGCGAGATCGAGAACGCCCGCCGTGAGCTCCGGGTGCCGATGGACGACCTCCTGTTGGCCGCGCTCGGCCGGACCATCGCGGGTGTCGCCGGTGAAGGCGCGATCGCCGTCGACCTCGAGGGGCAGGGTCGCTCGGTCCTCAAACCCGACGTCGACGTGCGACGCACCGTCGGCTTCCTCGGCACCCACTACCCGGTTGCGCTGCCGTGTTCGACCGCAACTGGTGCTCGACGGCTCCTCGACGACGTGCGCGAGACACTCGGCGCCGTGCCGCATTACGGAATCGGGCACGGGCTGTTGCGGTACCTGCACGCGCCGACCTCGCGGCTACTGGGCGCGGAACCCCCCGCGGACGTCTTCTTCTCCTACGTTGGCACGGTTCCTGAACTGCCCGTCGCAGAGGACGCCCCGGTGCAACTCGACGCCGATGCGGCGATGCCGGTGCGCGAGACGATCCCCGGGCTAGGTCACGCACTGGAACTGCGCGCCTACCGCTCCGGCGGTCTCTTGCACCTGGATTGGTGGTACGACACCCGCCGGCTCCAGTCCGCTGTCGTGGAGTCCCTGGCACGGCAATTGCCCGGCGAGCTCACCGATCTGGTCGAAGACCTCTTGACGGAGGGCGGAATCGACTCGGCGGGAGACGAACTGGAGCTGATCGATTTGTCGTCAGTCGAGGCCGGGAGTGAACTCAATGCTTAGCGGGGCCGCGGCGGTCACCGTCGAGGGGATCCGCAAGTCCTTCGGCGACGTCGAGGCCGTTCGCGGTATCAGCTTCGAGGTGGCGCGCGGCGAGGTGCTCGCCGTGCTGGGCCCCAACGGCGCAGGCAAGACGACGACCGTGAACATCCTCTCGACGCTCACCAAGCCAGACCAAGGGCGGGCGGTGGTCGCGGGCCACGACGTCGTCGAGGACCCAGCCGGAGTGCGACGCTCGATCATGCTCACCGGCCAGCATGTGGCCCTCGACGACATGCTCACCGGCCGTGAGAATCTGGTGATGTTCGGGCGTCTGCAGGGATTGAAGAAATCCCAGGCCCGAGCGCGGGCCCAGTATCTCATCGAGCAGTTCGATCTCGTCGATGCCGCCAAGCGCAAGGTCAGCACGTACTCGGGAGGCATGCGTCGGCGCATCGACATCGCATGCGGACTCGTGGTCCGGCCGCAGGTGGTCTTCCTGGACGAACCGACTACCGGACTGGATCCGCGCAGCAGGCAAGCCATCTGGGATTTGGTTTCCGACTTTCAGGCAGCCGGAATCGCCACGCTGTTGACTACCCAGTACCTCGAGGAAGCCGACGAACTCAGCGACCGCATCGTGGTGATCGATCACGGCACCATCATCGCCGAGGGGACCGCAGATCAACTGAAGGAGCGCACGGGAGCGACCTACTGCGAGATCGTGCCGCGCAACGTCAAGGACCTGCCCGCGATGGCCGCGGCGCTGGGCCCGCTCTTGCCGGCACGCAACCGCGCGGCCCTGACGACCACGTCGAACCGAATCTCGATGCCCGCCCCCCGCGGGGCCGACACCTTGGCGCAGGCGCTGCACCGGCTGACCGACGCGAGGATCGAACTGACGGACATCGCGCTGCGTCGGCCGTCGCTCGATGAGGTGTTCCTCGCGCTGACGAGCCGCGACAACGGCCACTCGTCCCCGAGACATGCAAACTCGACTCCGAGACACGCTGCCGTGGAAGCGGTCTCGTGACCGCCGCAGTGAGCGTTGGGACGGCGATCCCCAGCGGGGATCGACCTGCGACGTCAGCGATCGCACAGTGGTGGGTCCTGACAGTGCGGGTGATCACCCCGACGCTGCGCAACGGCGAGGTATTCACCCAGATCGCCACGTCGATCATGTTCACGGTCGGCTACTACATCCCGCTCAAGAAGATCATGGGCGCCTTCGTCGTCGGCATGAGCTACGGGCAGTACCTGATGCCGTTGATCGCGCTGCAAGCGGTCGCGTTCGCGGCCGTGTCGGCGGCCTTCCGCTCGGCCAGTGACTCGGTTGAAGGCATCAACACGAGGTTCAAGGCCATGGCGATCGGCTCGTTGACACCGTTGGCGTCGCGCATGTCGGCCAGCGTGTACCGCTGTGTGATCGCGCTGGTGACCGCGCTGGCGTGTGGTTACGTCATCGGCTTCCGGTTCTATGGCGGGTGGCTGCATGCGGTGGGCTTCTGTGCATTGATGGTGTCGATCGGTGCGGCGTTGTCGTTGCTCGGGGACCTGATCGGTGTAGCAAACGAGAATCCGGAGGCCACCGTCCCGGTGATGCTGGTCCCGCAGCTGTTCTTCGGATTGTTGTCCGTGGGTCTGCAACCGGTCGAACGGTTCCCGGAGTGGATTCGACCTTTCGTCCGCAATCAACCGGTGTCGCAGTTCGTCGACGCACTGCGGGCGTTTGCGGGAGACAGTGCCAGCTCGCCCGGGTCGGTGACCTGGTCCTCGGTCGGCCCGGCACTGGCGTGGATCATCGGCCTGATCGCGATATCCCTTCCCCTGCACGCCAGGCTTTCCGCAAGGCGGCGGTGATGGCAGTCCTATCGCAGAACGGAAGGGCACTGCGCCACAACGGGGTCGATGTGATTCCGCCGGATCGCGGGCCGAACACGGCAGGCTCCTCCGGGCGGCACCGCTTACAGCGGCATTGGGAGAATTCACCCCGACGGCTCATCGCGGATACCTCCGTGCTCACCGGTCGGGTACTTCGTCGCTGGGGCCGTGACACCGCCACGATGGTGGAGTCGCTCATCATGCCCGTGGTCCTGCTGGTGACACTGGATATTGTCCTGGGAGACAACATCAAGCTGGTGACCGGCCAGAGTGCGCTCTACGGCAGCGTTCCGCTGATGGCGATGGTGGGCGCGATGACCGGGGCCATGGTCAGCGGCATTGCTCTCATGCGTGAGCGCACCGACGGCGTACTCTCCCGGTTCTGGGTGCTGCCCGTGCACCGGGCTGCCGGTCTGCTGTCGAGACTGGCGGCCGACGCGGTGCGCATCACGGTCACCACAGTGGTCGTCATGGGAGTCGGGATGGCGCTGGGATTCCGGTTCCGGCAAGGAGTCCTGCCCGCGCTGGCTTGGGTTTTCGTTCCGACGGTGTTGGGCCTGGCGTTCACGGCTGCGGTGATCTTGCTGTCGCTGTACGCGGCGAACACCGTCATGGTCGAGCTCAGCGAGGGAGTCTGGGCCGTATTGATGTTCTTCAGTACGGGTTTCGTGCCACTCGATCAGTATCCGGACTGGATCCGGCCGGTCGTCGAACATCAGCCCGTCAGCTGTGCGATCGAGGTGATGCGCGGGTTGTCGATCGGCGGCCCGGTCGCGAGACCCCTTGCCGAGCTGATGCTGTGGTCCGTCGGCATCCTGGCGTTGTGCGCGATACCCCTGGCGATCGGCTACCGACGGGCAAGCAAGCGCGGATGATCGCTCGGCACTAGACCGTCGAGAAAGGGGAGATCGATGGCATTTCCATCGTCCGTGATTCGGAGGCTCGCACCCAGCGAGGAGTGGTACGCCCAGAGCATGACCTTCGGCGCGATCACCCTGGACTTGACCGGCCGATTCGACACTGCGGCGATGTCAACGGCTTTCGATGCTCTATTGGAATCTCACCCGGTCCTTGCCGGCCATTTGCAGAAGGGTTCCGACGGGCGTCACGAGATCGTCACCGACGACCTTCTTCATCCCGGAATATGGCTGGCGTCGCCGGGATCTCCTGAGGTGAACCTTGATCCATGCGTCTCGCTGATCAATTTGAACGTCAAGCCCGTTGACGGACGAACCGAGGTGACGTTGTACGTCCACCACAGTCTCGCCGATGGCCATCACCAGGCGGCGCTGCTGTTCGAACTGTTCTCCCGCTACACCGATGTCGTGAGCACCGGTGGGCCCGGCCCGGTGAGCGCTGCGCCGGCGCCCGTATCGCTTGAGAACCTCCTCGACCGGCGCGGCATTGCGACGAATCGGCGTTCTGGTCTCGAGCGGTTCATGCCTGCGATGTTCGCCTACGAGCTGGCCCCACCCCGCGTCCCCGAATTACGCGGCAATGCCACGCGGCCCGTGCCCGCACCGACTGCCAGAGGTCGGCTGACCACGGAAGAAACAAATGCGTTGGTGGAGTTCGGCAGAGCCAACCGGCTGTTTCTCAATCCGCTGACCTCCGCCGCCGTCCTGCTGGCCGAGTGGCAGCTGCGCGGCACACCGGACATCCCGATTCCGTACGTGTACATCGTTGACCTGCGGACGCTTCTCGATCCACCGGTGGGCGCGATGGAGGCCACCGACCCGCTGGGTATGGCCACCTACCTCGCACACATCGACTCCAAGACCGAACTCGTGGGCTTGGCCCGCGACATTGCAGGCAGTCTCGCGACCGACCTGTCCGACGGCGTGGTGCAGACGTCGATGCTGCATTTCAAGCCCCAGTACGATGACGGTCCGCGCGGATTGCCGGATGTCGTGTCGTCGACCAATCTGGGTCGCACCCCGCCGTTGCCCACTCCTCCGGGTTTGAGTGTGACGGACTGGCGCACAACGATCTTCCGGGCATCGACGGTGGTGGATATGTATTCCGTCGGAATCTTCGGAGGCCACGTGGCCGTGGAGCATCACACGTACGCGCCACAGCCACAGCGGTCGGTCGACCTGGTCTTGTCGATCTTGCGTGATGCCGCGCTGCAACCGCAGAGCTGAGACCTACGACCCGGCTGGCCCGAACGCGTAGCGGTGGTACTGCAGCGTGTTGCGCACTGGTGGCACCACCCGAAGCGCCCGTTTGGCCACCTGAAAGGTCCGCGACGCCCGCGCGAAGGTCTGGGCGTCGAAAAGCGATGTGGCGGCCAGCAATCGGATTCCGCGCACCCGACCCAGAACGTCCTCGGGACCGTTGACCGCCCAGTAGAGCGTCGAGCCCGATCGCCGCACCAATGTTTGCATCTTCTGCGTTCTGATGCCGAACCAGTTGTAGAAGTCGATTTGCAGTTCACCCGAAGGGAAGCGGTCGACGAAGCGCTGCAGCAGTGCCACACCATCATTCTGTGTGAGGTACATGCTGATTCCCTCGGCGAGCAGCAGCGTAGGGCGGTCCGACGGGATCTGGTCGAGCCATGACGGGTCGGTGGCCGAGGTGGAGATGAGGTGGTAGTCGGGGCGTGGCGGATAGATGCTCTCGCGCAACGCGATTACGGCGGGATAGTCCACGTCGTACCACTGCACCTCGGGTCCGGGATTCAACCGAAACACCCTGCTGTCCAACCCGCATCCGAGGTGGATCACCGTCGAATGCGGGTGTACGGCCAGGAATTGCGAGGCCCAGGCGTCGTATTGGGCGGAGCGCACCGTGATCAACGGCGCCCACCTATGGGTGATGCCGATCTGGCTCCAGTCGTAGTCGAGACGGTCGATCGCGTCCTTGGCGTACGTGTCGCCGAGCACCGGCCGCCGGAAGTCGGCGTCCAACGCCTTGAGGTACAGCGTGGTCAGCATGGTTTGTGCTGCGCCGCTGAGGTCGACGGAAACCTTCGTCGTCACCCCTCAAAGACTAATGCGCCGGGACGCGATACCTGACTACTTCTCGTCTCCGGAGTCGGTTGAGCCGTGCTGGTTGTCGTGCTCGGATTCGGCCGTGGTGTGCCGGTTCGGCCGTTCGTCCTTGGCTGCGGCGGTGCGATGCTTTGTCGGGGTGTCCGAGTCGGCGGTGCCCGTGTCGCTTGTAGATGCCGCGGTGTCGGCGCCCGGCCGGACTCCGTCGGTCGGCGACTTCCGAGGCGGCTTGGCTTCGTTGGCAGCATTCGTGGCCGTCATGTTGGTCGTGGTCGTGTCCGTGGTCTCGTCAGCGTCGCGGACGGGGCTTGCCGTCGGTGCTTCGGGCTTGCTCAGCGCGGAGGTGGCCGGTGCCGACTCGTCGGTGGTCGACTTCGGCGCCGTCGCGGTCGGGAGGTCGCGGGCCTTGGCGACGGGCTGTTGCACGGTCTTCGGGACGTCTGCGACCGCCTGGTCCGTCTGAGTCTGGATGTCCTCGCCGCCGGCTGGCGGAGCTTGCAGCGTCGTAGGCGCGTCGGTCGATGCCGCGTTGGCCGACGCGACGACTGGGCTCTCCGTCGAACGCGCCAACGCGACCGGCGCGGGTGTGGCCACGGGGTCGTTTCGGCTGTAGCCGGCATCGATGATCTGCTTCAACTGATCTTGGATTGGCGCGAGGAAGGGGAGCATCGATACCAGCGGAAGCTGCCCGGGCGCAATGAGATACCTGGTGGTGGTTCCTTTGGTTACGGGGTCGGTGACCACACTGGTGGGAGTCATGTTGGAGATGTCGGCGAAATAAGTGGCGTTGTGCAGTAGGAGCATGCCCGCCAAGGCGTTCAGGTCGGCCAGCAGATTCAGCGGTCGATCCGGGAAGTCGGCGAAACCGTCGTACTGGTAGGTGACGACTGAGACGTGGTAGGCCGTTTGCGGCGGCGACTGATAGGTGTAACCGCTGAACGTGTTGAACAGCGGCGAGGCCCGGAAGGCGTCCTGTCGACTGCCGTCGGAGATGACGATGAAGTTGACGTCCTTCGGATCGGGCGCCTGATCGGGGTGCTCCAGGTAGTAGCGCAGCGTTTCGTCGACCACCAGCGAGCCCGCCGACGCCCCCACCACCGTCACCGGGCCGTTGCCGTTCCCCTGCGCCGCAGCGATGTCGGCGATGAGGTTGCTCCTGCCTTGCGACACGGAGTCGCCCAGCGACGTGAACCCGAAGAACGGTGCCGTCTGAGCCGGCCAGGACACGCTGTTGCGCACCCAGGGGGTGTCGGACGCCGGGTCGGTACCGTCGAACATCCCGCCGAGCGCGTCGCTCATCATCGGTTCGTAGAGCATCGGCTCGGCGACGCCGCCGACGAACAGGGCGGTGGCGGCTAGTGCCGACTGGGTGGCGGAAACTGTCACGAGCACTCCAGCAACCACGATTGAAGCGAAGATGCTCGCCGTTCTGACAGCGCGAACGGAAATGCCCCAACGGCGGTCAGCGACATCGGCTCGACTACTCATTTGCGCCTGCCCTTTGTTCATCGGGCCCGCTTTTCTGGGCCGAGCAAATCGAACCTACACATACCGAATAACCGTGTGAAGAAGAATCCTGCAACATCCCAATAGTTTGTTTTTGATCGGTTTTCAGCTAACTCGTCTGAATTGTTCAACGGGCCATCGCCGCGTTCTGACGCCCACGTTGCACCGCTCGGCGCGTCATCGGGTTGACACCTTCTGGCGCGGCGGTGGGTTTCGTCGGAACAACGCCGACGCCTGTGCTGGGGACGGTTGCTGCACGCGGATGTCGGCCCGGTTGGGCGGATACGACCCTGCGCCAACGGGGTGGGTCCAGGCCGATGGCGACGTATCGTCACAGCAGAGGACCAATGATCTGCGGTCAGCAGTGTGGTCGCCATGGAGGTGTCGAAGTGGCAGACGTCCCGAACGATCAGGGCAACGGCCGTCGGCCCCTGCGAGTTCTGCTGGTGTACTACACATACACCGGGCAATCGCTAAAGGTGCTCGAGGCGGCTGAGGAGGTCTTTCGCGAGCGTGGTTGTGAGGTCCACAAAGCCCGTATCGAATTCACGGACAGCCGATTCGCCGAACGGTTTGCGCGTTTTCCGATGCGTCACGTCTGGCGCGACATGTTCTCGGTCCTTCCAGCGCAGCGACGCCGACTTAGCGGAGAGATCCGCACACCGGCTGAGCTGAGGACCGGCGACTACGACTTCGTCTGCATCGGGTCGCCGACGTGGTGGCGGGACGCGAGCATGCCCATACGTTCCTTCCTGACTTCCGACGAGGCAAAAACTGTACTGTCCGGCAAGTACTTTGCTGTTTTCGTCGTGTGCCGTCGATATTGGCGCGAGAACATGGCTACCGTACGCGAACTCGGGGCGGCGCAGGGCGGCCGTTTCCTTGACGGAATCCACTTCACTTATCCCGGTGACCAGGTCCGGTCGATGCTATCTCTGACGAGTTATCTGGGCTCCGGTGAGTACCGCCGACGATATCTGGGAATGCGCATTCCGACCACGAACGTTCAACCACAGCAACTGGATGAAGTTCGAATATTCGCGAGCGAACTCCTAGATAAGTTATCCGGTGAAGCGATGGCAAAGAGTCGGGGGAGACAGTAAGGCTCCGATGAGTTGGTGGCGCTTCTCCTGTCGGGAACGGCCCGAGGGCGATAACCTCGCGTGCTATGCCCCGGTCAATCGAAGCGTCGTTCGAAGCGGCAGTCACCGTCGAACAAGTCCACTCCGCCTTCAGCAACAGGGATTATTGGCTCTCTCGCATCGCCGCGTTCGATGCAGGCATCACGCTCGACTCGTTCCGCAGGGATCCCGATGGCGCGGTGACCGTGATTACCACCCAGGACCTTCGCCACGAGGCGTTGCCGGGACCGCTGGCGAAGGTCTATCCCGGGGCACTCAGCATTCACCGGTACGAAGCTTGGTCTCCGATCGAGGAGCGCAAGGCCGCCGGGGACATCAAGGTGACCGCGACCGGTGTACCGCTGTCCGGCAGCGGCACGGCTTTGCTCGCAACCGCGGGTGACGGATCCCGGCTAACGTTTGCCGGAAGTGTCCACTTCGGTTTGCCGCTCGTCGGCGGAAGGATCGAGAGGCATCTCGCCGGCCAGCTGATCGAGGGAATCGCCGACATTCTGCGGTTCACCACCGGCTGGCTTGCCGAGCATTCCACGGACCGGACGCACCCGTGACCGGCGTGCCGGCTTCCAGTCCCTCCGGTGATGTGCCGAGTTCAACTGAAGCGCTTGCACGTCTTGACATGCCGCTCGGTGAAGCCATGCTCACCCAGCGAGCGATCCGACGCGTCCTTCCCGTTCCCGTCGACGATGCGGTGGTCTTGAAGTGCATCGAGCTCGCCCTGCGGGCGCCGACCGGCGCTAACGGTCAGAATTGGGAATTCGTCGTGGTGAAGGACCGTCGCGTGAAGGAGAAGTTGGCCCGGCGCTACCGGCAGGCGTGGAAGGTGTACTACGCCACGGTACTTCGCCGACTGGTCAAGCGTGACGAGTCGATGGCGAAGACCGTACGAGCAGTGCAGTGGCAGGTCGATCACTTCGCCGAGACACCCGTCCTAGTGGTGGCGTGTCTGCGGTTGCCGCTGCGGGAAGGCGGCGTGCCATTCGGGCTCATGCCGCATGCGTCGCTGTCGGGTTACTGGGGATCGATCTATCCGAGCGTGCAAAACCTGCTGTTGGCCGCGCGGGCGATGGGACTCGGCGCTTCGTTGATCACGCTGCCGCTGTGGAGCAAGTCTTCGGCGCGACGGATTCTGGGGCTGCCCCATTCGGTGACGCCGTGCGCAGTCGTGCCGCTCGGTTGGCCGCTCGGCCACTACGGCCCGACGACGCGAAGACCGGTCGTCGAAGTGACGCACCTGGATGCCTTTGGCAACCAGCCTTGGTTGCGCGACTGAGCACATCTAAGGAGTTTGCTTTCGGCTCTGTCAAAGTTTGCCTTAGCGATCTTCAACGGTCGTGAACAGCGCGAAGATAGTTTGCGGTCTTCGCCATAATCGCACACTCGCGTCGTTTTTTCCTGATACGTTGGCCCGGCCGGTTCCGCATCACGACTGCGAAGGGGTGGGCTATGGGGGCAAGGAGCCAGGGGGGGCGCCACCGGAAGAGCGGTGCCACGCGTGCACTGGAACGTCATCGCGGGCGGCACTACGAGCCCGCTGTCGCGTGCCGACCGGACGGCGTCCCGGCTAGTCGCGCTGCCGGAAGATCGGCAAATCCGTTCGTCGCGGCGAGCGCCGCGATCTTGGTCGCGGCCAGCGTGACAGCCGCATCGTCGGTCACTAGAACCCCAGAGATCGAGGTCAAGTCCCCGCCGACGCACAACGTCAGGGCAGCGGACTTGACGCTCGCCGCGGCGTCGAGCCCGCTGAACATTCCCATCAACCTCCTGATCGACATCATCAACGTTCCCCAGTACGAGGTCGAGGCCCTGAACTACGAGGCGGCGGCCTTCCTCTTCACGGGCAGCTGGTGGGTATCCAACGCGACCAACGTGTGGGGCACCGACCCCGGCGATCCGCCGAAGTACATAGGCGCGGCCAGTTTGTTGTTTCCGAACCCCTGGCTGTCCAAGCCCATCGGCCAGATTCTGTCGGCCATCGCCACCGCTGAGATCCCGGTGAACTCGACGTGCGGCACAACGCTTTGCTCACCCTTCGTGCCGTGGGACGGCCAAGGCGCGTTCGAGGCGCTCCTCGGCTTGAGGCCCTTACCCATCATCAACAACTTCTTCACCGTTGCGCTCAGCGCGCTCTACACGGGCTACACGTTCGATCCCACCGCGCCTGGTCAGCAGAGCTTCGGCGGTTACGTCCCGACGGATCCGTTCGGCCCCGACTATGACCTGCCCGGAACGGTGGATGGCCCCGACGGCACTTACCTGATGCCGTGGGCCGGCCAGACGGTCAACCTGACCGACCTCACCAACAACTCGTGGAACGCCTTCGTCGCCCACTTGCAAGCCGACCCCGCCCAGAATCCGATCAGGATTCCTACCGGACAGGACATCGCCAGGGCGGTGACGAACCTCGTCGCGAGCCTCGTCGTGGCCTTCGACCCGTTCACCCCTGGCATGTCCTGGTGCCCCTCGTGCCAGTGGCCGAAAGCGATTACACCCGAAGGAATCCTCGGGGCCCTGTCCGCGGTCGATCCGGGCAACAAGCTTCTCAAGGCATGGTTGGACAACCACGCCTGGCAGAATTCGCAGGGGGCGCCGGGTACCACCCCGACTCCCTCCACCCCGGAGTCGGTGGCGCCGCAGCAGACGGCTGGACAGCCACAAGTGGAGGACGCACTCGAGAAGGCCGCGTCGACCGATACGTCGCTGGCGTCGCAACAACAGCAGCGAGGTCGGCATGCCATGCTGGATTCCGACCCGGGCGCGGCGATCGACACGTCGTTGACGCCCGGTGTGACGTCGATTGTTGACGCCGACCAGACGCTCAAGCAGACACCCGATACGACCGGCGCCCCGTCCGGCGCGAGGCGTTCCTTCCAGGATCGCCTCGACGACGCCGTCGCCAGGGCGATCGGCGGGGGCACGGGCGACACCTCCAAACCCGGTGATGCCAACAAGCCGGCCGACGGCGGTAAACCGGGCGATGGCAACACGTCCGGGGACGGCAACGAGTCCAACGGCAACGAGTCCGGCGGCGCCAACGGGTCTGGCGGCACCAACGGGCCTGGCGGCGCCCACAGGTCTCGTGACGGCAATAAGGACACCAATAAGTCCGGTGACACCAATAGGTCCGGTGACACCAATAAGTCCGGTGACACCAATAAGTCCGGTGACACCAATAAGTCCGGTGACACCAACAAGTCCGGGGGCACCAATAAGTCCGGTGATACCAATAAGTCCGGTGATACCAACAAGTCCGGGGGCAACGGCGAGTAAACAGCCCGACGCACGAGAGGTTGTGAGCGTGGAGCGGTTCGACGCCATCATCATTGGAGCGGGCTTCGGTGGGATGGGTGTCGCCATCCAGCTCCTCGAACTCGGCCTGGACAACATCGTCATTTTGGACCGCGAGGATGACCTCGGGGGAACGTGGCACGTCAACCGCTATCCCGGTCTGACGGTTGACGTCCCGTCGACCACGTATTCCTACCGCTTCGAGCCGAACCCGTACTGGTCGCGCGTGTTCGCGCCGGGCCACGAACTCAAGCGCTACGCCGAACACGTCGCCGACAAATACGGGCTGCGCGGTCTCATGCGGTTCAACACCTGCGTCGAAGGTGCCCAGTGGGACGACGACGCCCAACTGTGGCGGGTTGCCATCGCGGGTGGCCAGGCGCTGAGCGCGCAGTTCCTCATTGCCGCAACCGGATTCCTGTGCCAGCCGCGCATGCCTGACATTCGCGGGCATCGACACATTCGAAGGCCGCGTTCTGCACGCCGCGCACTGGGACGACAGCTACACCCTCGACGGAAGCAGGGCGGCGATCATCGGAACCGGTTCCACCGGCGTGCAGCTCATCCCCGAGCTGGCCAAGGACGCCCGCGAGCTGACCGTCTATCAACGCACCCCGACGTGGGTGCTGCCGAAGATCGACTTCGGCTTTCCGCCGGTGATTCAACGACTCTTCGCCGCGGTTCCGCTCGCTCAGCGCATCGTGCGGTGGTTCACCGACAACGGCATGGACATCATGATGCTGATTGCGATGTGGAAGTTCCGCTACTTCAAGGTGGTCAGCTGGTCGGCGACCAATGCGGCGAAGTTCAACCAGTTCCTGTGGATCCGGGACAAAGCGCTGCGCCGCAAGCTCACACCCGACTACGACTACGGATGCAAGCGGCCGACCGTGTCGAATTCGTATCACCGCGCCTTCAGCAAGCCACACGTGCACCTGGAGACCACCGGGATCGACAGAATCGAACGCGACGGCATCGTCACCCGCGACGGGCAGAAACGGGTGATCGACACGCTGGTCTTGGCCACCGGCTTCGATGTGTGGGAGGCGAACCTTCCGGCGATCGAAGTGATCGGTCGCGACGGTCGAAACCTGGGGAAATGGTGGCGGGACAACAGGTTCCAGGCCTACGAAGGATTGTCGATTCCGGGGTTCCCGAACTTTCTGACTTCGGCCAGCCCCTACGCCTGGGTCGGTCTGTCGTGGTTCAACACGGTGGAGTACCAGATGCGGCACATCGAGCGGCTCTTCTGTGAGATGCAGCGGCGCGAGGCTCGCACCTTCGAGGTCACCGCAGAGGCAAACGCCCGCTTCCTCGATCGGATGACCCGGTTGCTCGACGATTCGGTCTTCCGTCTTGGAGATTGCGCCGGGTCACGGTCGTATTGGTTCAACCACAGCGGAGACGCTCCGTTGTTCCGGCCGATGTCGGCGCGTCGAACGATGAGGGAACAAGAACGGTTCCCGTTGAGCGACTACGTGTTGGCGTGACGGGTCGGGGTCTGTGCGACATGCTTGAAGTGATCGACAAGGGGTCCGCCAGCGAGTCGCATCCGGTCCCACTGCTGTTCGTCCACGGAGCTTGGCATGCCGCGTGGTGCTGGGACGAACACTTTCTCTCGTTCTTCGCCGACCGCGGTTACCGTGCGGTGGCGCTGAGCCTGCGCGGCCACGGAGGCAGTCCGACTCCAAAGCCACTGCGTGCCTGCTCTATCGACGACTTCGTGGAGGACGTCGGTACGGTGGCTGGCACCTTGCCCTCGCGGCCGGTGATCATCGGGCACTCGCTCGGTGGTCTGATCGTGCAGAAGTATCTGGAGTCCCACGACGCCCCGGCCGGTGTGCTGCTGGGCTCCGTGCCGCCGCAGGGTTCGCTGGGGTCGGCGGCGCGCTGGATCAGACGGCACCCGTGGCATTTCACCAAGATCTCGCTGACGGGCAAGTCGCTGCCCTACGTCAGCACGCCTGAGCTTGCGCGCGAGCGATTCTTCTCGCCAGAGACGCCCGCCGCCATCGTCGACGAATACGCGCCACGACTGCAGGAAGCCAGTGCGCGGGCCGGCTTCGAGTGTCTGCTGATCAACCTTCCTCGTCCACGGCGGGTCTCGGCGCCGCTGCTCGTCCTCGGTGCTGGGCGCGACGGTGCTACCTCACGCAAGGAGGTGCTGGCGACAGCACGCGCGTATGGCACCGAGGCGGAGTTCTTCCCTGACTTGGGTCACAACGTGATGCTCGAGCGGGGATGGGCCGTTGTCGCCCAACGGATCGATGCCTGGCTGAGCGGGCGGGGGTTGTAGGTGAGCCTCAAACCAGTCGCCCTGGTGACGGGTGCGACCGGCGGAATCGGGGAGGCCACCGCCCGTCGGCTTCATGATCGGGGATACCTGGTGTTCGCCGCGGGCCGCAATCCCGATGCACTCCAATTGCTTGCCTCCCAGGGCCTTTGCGCCCGTGCACTCGATGTCACCGATGAGGCAGCCGTCACGCGGCTGATCGACGAGATCACCGCCGATCACGGGGGAGTGGACGCCCTGGTCAATTCGGCCGGATTCGGACTCGCCAGTCCGCTGGAGCAGGCCGCGTTGAGTGACGTCCGGAGCGTCTTCGAAACCAACGTCTTTGCGATGCTGCATCTTGCCCAGTCGGTTCTTCCCGGCATGCGGGCGCGAGGAACAGGCACGATCGTCAACATCGGCAGTACCGGCGGACGATTCACCACGCCGGGGGCTGGCGCCTATCACATGAGCAAGTACAGCGTCGAGGCGCTGTCGCTCGCGCTGGGCGCCGAGGTCAAGCACTTCGGCGTGCGCGTCGTGCTCATCGAACCCACGGGGGTCCGGACGGGGTTCTCGGCCGCTCAGCTCACCGCAAGTGAGTCGATCAATGGGGACGACCCCTACCGCGGGTTCAAGCGCCGCTACGACGAGACCACGCGTGCGTTGGCCGAAAACCATCTGGTTACCGTCGATGCGGATGCCGTCGCCCGCGTGGTAACCCGGGTGATCAATGCGAGAAACCCCAAACCCCGCTACATCGTAGGGGCGTCCGGCCACGCAACGGTGTTCGCGAGACGCCTGCTCACCGATCGGATGTGGGATGGGATCGTGACGCGCCGACTGCGGCCTTAGCCGACTCAATCCTTGGTGAACTGATAGATCCGGTAGGAGATCTTGCGGGTCTCGAAGTCGTGGTAGATCCCCGATCCCGGCACGCCCGCGAAGCGGCGTCCAAAGGGACGCAGGAACGGTGGCAAGACGCGACGGATCAGTTCCAGTGACCGCTGCGCGTTCTTCTCCATCGCGAGCACCACTTCGGAATTGATCTCGCGTCGCGCCAACTGCCTCAACGGAGCGGCGGCGAGAGTGGCTTCCCAGCCGGGAATTTCGTCGCGGCCGCGGAAGTCGGTGTACAGGAAATGTCCTCCCGGTCGCAGCACCCGTGCCACCTCGGTGAGGAAGCCTGGCAGGTGGCCGTAGGCGTGTGAGGCCTCGACATTGATCACGGCGTCGACGGATTGATCTGTCAGGGGTAGCTTCTCGGCATCGCCCTGCACGAAATCGAGTCCGGGCAGTTGATGCCGCCGCTGGCAGAACGCGATTCCGTCCGCGTTGAAGTCCAGCCCCGTGTAGGCGGCCGGAGCGAGCGTCCGCATCAGATACGAAGCACCACCTCCGTGACCGCAGCTGACCTCCAGCACGTGCTTGCCGTTGAGATCCACTTGCGCGGCGGTGCTGTGATATAGCTGGATCCAGTACCGGTTGGGCTCATCGGATGCCACGAGGGGTATGCCCATCGGGGGGTCTTCCTCGTATCCGTAGTTGAGGAAGACGACGTCGTCGGCATGGAGTTTGCGAGTGAGCAGTGGATACCAGTAGCCGTTCATGAACTTCTTGAACAGCGACGTGGTGCCGATGCGATTGACGTAATTTCGTTGGCTGAGTTCGCTGGTCACCGTTTCTCCAGTAGGCCGTGGGTGTGGTCGGCGATCGCTGCCGAGCCGACTTTGGGGCCAGGTTTGGGCCGTCTTCGGTGCACCACGGCTCGCCCGCCGCGTCCTGGCACGATCGCCACTCCGCGGTTCAGGCGCCGCTCGTCACGCGCAGTGGAGGGCTCGAATTCGAACTCTTGCAGCAGGACCCGCAAGACGACATCCATCTCCGCGGTCGCCAACGCGGCACCAATGCAGCGATGCGGGCCGCCGCCAAACGGGATCCACGCGTACGGTTTGGGGACGTTGCCGACGAATCGGTCCGGGTTGAAGGCCGACGCGTTGTGGAAGCCGTCCTCTTGGGCGTGGGCGAGTTGGATGCTGATGATGATACGAGTGTTCTCGGGTATCACCCAGTCCTGCAATCTGATCCGTTTCTTGGTCAGACGCATCGTGGCGTCCAGCGCCGGCCGCGTGCGGAGCACTTCGTGAATTGTCGCCTGCCGAAGTTCGGACCCCCCTTCGTCGACTTCCTCGGTGAGTCGAGTCAGGAACAGCGGATGGCGGCGCAACCGCTCGATGGCCCAGGCCAGTTCCGAGCCCGTGGTCTCGTGACCGGCGGACACCAGGGTCAACAATTCGTCGGCGATGTCCTGATCGTCGATCGGGGTGCCGTCGTCGTAGCGTGCATCCAACAGTTTCGTCAGCACGTCGGTGCGGCCTTCGAGGCTCGCGTCGGCCCGCGCTTCGGCGATGAGTGAGTGGATGACGTCGTCGATCCTGCGCCGGATTTGCCGCAGTCGCGCGCCGGGGCTCCACTCACCGAAGTCACGAGCTGCCACCTTCGGCAGGAAGTGCAGGCGGGAGCCGATGGTGATGGCGGGCGGCACCAGCCTGCGCAGCTCGTCGAGTGCGGGTCCTTCGGCGCCGAATACGGCGCGCAGTATCGTGTTGAGCGTGATCCTGTTCATGGGCTCGAGGACTTCGAATTCTTCACCCTCGGGCCAGGACTCGATCTCGCGCAGTACTTCTTCTTCGATGATCTGCTCGTAGTTCATCACCCGCTTGCCGTGGAACGGCGGGAGCACGAGTTTCCGGCGCTTGAGCTGTTCGGAACCAGTGAGGCTGAACGTCGAACCCGGACCGAATACCTCACCGAGATCGGTTGGGCGTTCGGCGAGCTCGCTGTCGGTGCTGAACAAATCCTTCACCATGACGGGATCGCTGACGACGACCGTCGGACCCCAGATCGGCAGGTTGAAGGTGTACGCCGTGCCGTACCGTCGGCTTGCGGCAGCAATCACTTCACACATCGCGGCCACCAACGCGACACCCTGCACGATCTTCGGTAGCCGCACCAGCGGCGGAAGCCGCACGGGCTCGGAAGTGGCTGTGGCCATGTTTCAGTCCTTGACGAAGCTGTAGGTCCGGTAGGACAAGCCACCGCTTTGTAGTTCGCGGTACATCAGGGAGCCGGGCACGCCGGCAAACAGGCGTCCGAAGGGGCGGAAGACAACAGGCAGGTTGCGATCGACCAGATCCAGATACCTGGTCGAGTTTCCGTCTAGGCCGCGAAGCACCTCCTGATTGATGACGGCCTTCGACTCCATCCGCAAAGCTGACTCAGCCAGCGCCTCGTCCCACTCGGCGAACTCGTCGCGGCCGCGGAAGTCGGTGTAGAGGAAGTGCCCACCCGGTCGCAGTACGCGTTCCACCTCGGCGAGGAAGCCGGGGAAGTCCGGGTAGCCATGTGAGGCTTCGACGTTGATCACCGCATCGAACGAGGCGTTGCCGAAGGGAAGATCTTGGGCGTCACCGTGTACGAACTCCAGGTTGGGCACATCGTGTCGTTTGCGGCAGAAGTTGATGCCATCGGCGTTGATGTCCAGTCCTGTGTAGGCTGCCGGACCGAATGTGCGCACGACGTAGGAAGATCCGCCGCCATGGCCGCAACTTACCTCCAGCACCTTCTTGCCTTTGAGGTCGACTTGGGTCGCCGTCCGGTGATAGAGCTGGATGCTGTATCGGTGGGACTCATCTGATTCGTTCAATGGCAATGCCATCGGGGGATCTTCTTCGTAGCCGTAGTTGATGAGCAGCACATCCTCGGCATCCCACCTGCGGCTCAGGAAGGGATACCAGTACCTGCTCATCAATTTCTTGAACAGCGACGTGGTGCCGATGGGCTTGATGCGTGGGCTGCGAGTGGTAGCTGTCATATTCGGTGAACTTGCCTCGTGTAGTTGGGGAGAACGTCGGAAGACTTTGGCTCGGCCGCCACGTCCAGGGGCAGTGGCCACTCCGCGCCAGTGATGGCTCTCATCGGGATCATCCGTTGATTCGAACCGGAATTCGCGAAGCAGGGTCCGTAGCACCACGTCCATCTCCATGTGAGCGAACGACGCGCCGATGCAACGATTGATGCCGCCGCCGAATGGTATCCACCCCGCGGGTACCGCATTTCCGTCGATGAATCGGTCCGGGTTGAATGACGCGGCGTCCTCGAAGCATTCGTCTGATTCATGGGCGAGCCGGATACTGAAGACCACGGTGGTGTTCTCGGGAATCACCCAATCGCCCAGGCGGATTCGTTGCTGCGTGCGGCGCATGGAGCCGTCGAGAACCGGCCGGACGCGCTGGACTTCGCGAATTGTGGCATGGCGCAGTTCAGATCCGCCTTGATCGACTTCCTCGGTCAGGCGGTCGAGGAGTTCGGGATGGCGGCGCAGCCGTTCGATGGACCAGGCCAGTGACGAGGCGGTGGTTTCGTGGCCGGAGGCCACCAGCGTCAACAGCTCGTCCGCGATGTGCTGGTCCGAGATCGGATCACCGTTGTCATAACGGGCTTGGAGAAGCAACGCGAGCACATCGCTGCGCTCCTCGAGCCTCGGGTCCGCGCGCGCTTCGGCGATCAGAGTGAAGACGAGTGTGTCGAAGCGGCGCCGGTAGGAAAGGAACCGCGCACCCGGACTCCACCGACCCAGATCGCGCCGCATCAGTTGCGGCGCTACGACGACTCGGGCGGCGAGCACCACCAGGGGTGGCAACAGGCTGCGGAGTTCTTCCAGTGTCGGTCCCTCGGCGCCGAACACCGCCCGCAGAATTGAGCCGAGGGTGAGGCGGAGCATTGGTTCGAGCGTTTCGAACTCCTGACCCTCCGGCCAGCTCGCGATTTCGCGCATCACCTCGTCTTCGATGATGTGCTCGTAGGCCCTCATGCGTTTGCCGTTGAACGGCGGGACCAGCAGTTTGCGGCGTTGGATCAGCGGGTCGCCCGCGAGGCTGAACGTCGATCCCGGGCCGAACGCCTGACCGAGCGAGCCGGCGCCGGAAGCCGGACGTTGCGCCAGCTCCGGGGTCATCGCAAAGAGCTCCTTGATCAAGGAGGGTTCGCTGATGACCACCGCTCGGCCGAGGAACGGCATCTCGATGGTGAAGGCGTCGCCGTATCGCCGCGACATCATGGCAAACATTCCGGAGTTTGCTATGAGGAATCCGACACCCTGGATTATCTTGGGTATTGGCGGCGCGGGAGGTAGCCGAACGGCTTCCTCCGTCGCAGTAGCCATACTTTCCCCCGTGAAGACTATATGGTCACCCTGATCCCCGTCGTTGCTAAACTAGCGCGAGCACGTCGGGAATGTATGGCTTTGGGATCTACGTTCGTGGACGTTTGAGCGCCGGGTACTAGAACCGGTAACTCAGAACGCGGGCCTTCCTGGCGATTGCAGGGATGCGGGTTGACGCACCGGCGGCCAGCCGCCAGATCGGCGGGAAGGCGGCGAGGTCGGGTTCGTGCATCGCGCTGACCTCCTCGATGAGCTGAAGGCTTGGATTCCAGGTCTCGGGGTGATGCGCGTCCGTGAATCCGTCGAACGCCCACACGCTGGACAGGAGCCGAGTCATCCGCTTCCTGTTCGGTAGCGCACGGCCCACGAGGCGACTGACCCGCGAAACCCTGCCGTAGTCGTAGAACGCCAGCACGCCAGAGTCGAAATGCGCGGAGATACCTCGAAACACCGCGACGAGGGTCGGCTCGCTGAGAAAGGCAAAGAGGCCGTCGGCCATCACCATTGTTGGCCGATCGGCGGGAATCGCCCCGGCCCAAGTGGGTTCGGTCAGCGACGCGGCCACGGAGTGCGCCTGGTCGCGACGCGCGAGCACGGCGTCGCGCAGTGCGATCACGGCGGGGAGGTCCACGCTGTACCAATCCACCGTCGTCGGCGGGTCGACCCTGAACACCGCACTGCTCAAACCGGCACCGAGATCGACGACGACGGCGTTGGGATACGTCGCGGTGAACGCGCGAATTCGGGTGTCGAGCATCTTGGCCCTCAGTGCCACGAAGCGCTCGGTGCTCCCCATGACGCCGAGCCCGGCGAAGTCGTAGTCCAACGTGGCGGCGACCTCGTCGGCGAGCCAGTCGCCGAGTATCGGATCAGATCGGCGGTTGTCGAGCGCCCTGCAGTAGAGAGTCAGCAGCGCAGTCTCTTCGACCGGTTCGAGCTGACCGACATGCACTCCGTCAGCCAAGCACATGGCGCGTTCCGCCGACCGCGAGTTCACGCGGGCCGCAACGACCGGTGATGATCGACGAATGAGTCTCATTCCCACCGCCGTGATCGACGACGCCGACGTGGCGTGCGCCTTGAGGCGGGCGGTGCGGGTCATCAACCCCGTGCTCGACGTGCTGTCGCGGGCCGATCCCTTCGGCTTCAAGGGGCGCAGCCACCACCTCGGTGTCGCCGACGGCTCGGTCGACAAGGCGCTCGATGCGGTGGCATGGGTACTCAACACCGCCGACGTCCCTGGCACCCAGGCGTGGGAGGAGATGGATCTGGAGAGCCGGGTGAACTGGTGGGTGCGGCGGGTCGGTGCGCTGGACACCGTGCTGGTGGCATTTCCCGGCGTCTTCGGCGTGGTGGCCGACCGTCTGCCCATTCAGGACGCCCTCGGGTTCGCCAACCAGGCCATCGTGTTGTGCGCCGTGGCGCGTGAATGCGACGTCCACGACCACGACGAGCAGGTTCGCCTCCTCGCTGCGGTGATGTGTGACCGCGACCTCGGTGCCGATGCCGACCGGGCCGACGCCGAACCTCCCCAGCAGACGGAATCCGCTCCGACGGGTGGCCCGCCGCTGACTCTCGTAAAGGCGCTTTGGCATGTGGCCGGGCTAATGCGCGCGATCGGCGACGAGCTCGTCAAGAGGCCACGCCCGCGCGCCGTCTTCCGCTATCTGGGAATGCTGCCTGCGGTGGGCGCCGTTGCCGACTACCTCGGTGAGTACGGCGCCTTGGTGCGCGCGGCCAAAGCCGGACGCACGTGGATCGGGCATCAGGCGGTTCCCGCCGGCTGACCCGCCTACCAGCGAACCTCCCTGGATTGCTGGACATTGGCAACGGTGCGCGGTCGACGCTGCTATACCAGTTTCGGGTGTTTAGCCCCATCACGAAGGTGGAGCGTCAATGTCGATGCCGAACGAACTACGCCTTAAGCAGCAGGGCAGGGGCTACGCCAGGTACGTCGGCCGGGTGGGTGCGCTGGCAGTGGCACTCGGGATCGGCGTGGCAATCGCCAACAGCCCGGGGATCGCCCACGCCGACGAAGGGGGCTCGGGCTCGTCATCGGAGTCCTCTGGTTCCTCGGTATCCGCCGGTAAGAAGGACGCGCCATCGACGAAGAAGTCGGTCGAAAAGTCTCCGTCGGCGGAGAAATCGGTCGAAAAGCGAGCATCCGACGAGAAGACGCCCAACGAGAAGACGCGCGCCCATGAGTCGGCGCCGGTCGCTTCCCGGGCCGACGCCGCGGCCTCGGATGCGAATGCAGCGCCGCCCAAGGCGGCCGCCGACCACGAATTGCCTGTCGTCAACGCCGCTCGCGTCGCCCCGAAGAAGGTCAAGCCATCGGCCACCGTCCCCGAGACCGCCGGCGCCGAGGAGTCCGACGTCCAGCCGGTCCAGCGGGTTGAGGCGAAGCTTGCTGCCACCGCGCCATCCGTCGAGGCGGACGAACCGGCGACGCCCGTCGTGGCAGACGCTCGGCAAACCGAAGTCGGCACGCGCGTCGTCGCCCCCCAGGCGACCACCGACCCGGTGACGCCTCCCCAGGGACTCGGGCCGTGGACGATGCTTGGCTGGGCGCGGCGCGAGATCGGGGACGTCGTCGATGCGGGCGCTGCAGCCACGGCAACGGCCACCGGTGCGAGGTCCTTGGTGGCCCCGACCGTCTCGGCCGCTGCGGCCAGCCCGCTCGGGACCCCGCAGCAGCTCGCCGCCGAACAAACGGCCACCGCCACCGTCAACACCCTTCCGGTGCAACTGATGAAGCTCGTTCTCCGACTGGGCTGGATGAACACCGCACAACAGCAGTTCGCGGGTGGCCCCGACCAGGAGAACATCGATCAACTGGGCGACGCCGTCGACGAGTACGCGATGGGCGCGGCGTTCCAGCAACAGCTGCTCGACTCCAACGCCCCGACGATCGTCTCGCAGGTGTGGCCGGGGCACAGCTGGTACGGCCAGGACGTGGGCGGCTCGCGAATCCTCTACGACAACCCGGACACGATCTACCGGTTCATGGGGGTCAACGCGGCGTCGTCGTACGTGATCACGGGCAAGTTCGCGGGAGGCGTTCCCGCCGACACGAACTTCAGCCTCCTGACCGGATTGTCAGGGGTAACCGCGGACAACCTGAGCGGCAACGATCTCGTGGTCAACTCCGATGGCTCGTTCACGATCACCGTCGATTCCGGCCCCGGCGTGCCGGGGACCAATCACATTCAACTCACCTCCGACTCCACGCTGATCGCGGCTCGGAACACGCTGTCCGACTGGAACAACCAAGAGCCGATGAGCCTGTCGATTCAGCGCATCAGTGGCCCGCCCGACAGCCTCTTCAGCCAGCTGGGCGGATTCGCGATCCCCGTGATCGGCCCGCAGGTGGCGAGCAACCCGTTGTTGACGACACTGGTGTCGTTGATCCCACCGCTGGCCGACCCGCCGCCCCTGCTGCGCGGTGCGGTGACCGCCGTGGTGATGCTCCTCGGTCTCCAGATGGAGTCCACGTACATCCAGGTGGCCACCACCGATCCCACGACGGGCAAGCCCGCACAACCCAACGTGATGTCGCCCCCGGTCCGCAATGCACAGTTCCTGGCGACGCAGCTGCAGAGTGCGGGGTATTTCCAGCTCGCCAATGACCAGGCACTCGTTCTCACCATCGACCCGGGTGACGCCCAATACTTCGTCGTCCCGGTGACCAACGACTGGACGATCACCGAGAACTATTGGGATCAGCAGACGAGTCTGAACAACGTGCAGGCCTTGGCGAATCCCGACGACGGGGTCTACACCCTGGTGATCTCGCCGACCGACCCCGACGTGGCGAACTGGGTGTCGACGGGCGGCTTGAACCAGGGCACGATTTCCATCCGGTTCCAGGACCTCCCGCTCGACCCGACGCACCTGCCCACCGTCACGTCGCGGGTGGTGAGGCTCGATCAACTGGCCACCGTCCTGCCCGCCAACACGGTCTACGTCACGCCGGCGCAGCGACAGGAGCAGATCGCGGCGCGCAAGGCCGGTTTCGACAGCCGCTTCGCGCCGTACCCGCAGGTTTGATCGAGGGCGCGGCTCGCCGAGCCTAGACTTCGGTCCGTGGCCGAACTGGTGCAGAGGTACCTGGACCGGATCCGTGCTGAGCACGCCGACGTGGCCGACGGCGCCCTCGCGTGCTACATCCCGGAGCTGGCATGCGTCGACCCCGACCGGTTCGGTGTGTCACTGTCGTCGTCGGACGGCTTCGTCTACGAATCAGGTGACGCTGGAGTCGAATTCACCATCCAGTCGATCTCCAAGCCGTTCACCTACGCCTTGGCCCTCGACCGGATCGGCCAGGACGCCGTCGACGAGAAGATCGGCGTCGAACCGACGGGCGAGGCGTTCAACGAGATCAGCGTCGACAAGACCACCAAGACGCCGAAGAACCCGATGATCAACGCCGGGGCCATCGCCGCGGTGTCGCTGATCCCGGCAACTACACCCGACGAGCGGTTCGCCCTGATCCAGCAGTTCTACTCGGCCTGCGCAGGCCGGCGGCTCGAATTGGACCACGACGTGTACGCCTCCGAGAAGGCCACGGGCAGTCGCAACCGTGCCATCGCCTACATGCTGCAGAGCTTCGGGGTGCTCGCCGACGACCCCGACGACGTGCTCGACGTCTACTTCCGGCAGTGCTCCTTCAACGTGACGGCAACCGACCTGGCCCGCATGGCGACCACCCTCGCGCGCGGCGGCGTCAACCCGATGACCGGGCGCCGGGTGACCAACGCCGCCGTGGTGAGGCGCACGCTGTCGGTCATGGTGACGTGCGGCATGTACGACGCCGCCGGCGATTGGGTCAGCGCCGTCGGCCTGCCCGCCAAGAGCGGCGTTGGCGGCGGCATCGTCGCGGTGCTGCCCGGACAACTCGGCATTGGCGTCTACTCGCCGCTGCTGGACGCCAGGGGTAACAGCGTGCGGGGAGTTCTGTTGTGCCGCAGCCTCTCCGAACAGCTCGGCCTGCACTTTCTCAACGTGTCGCGCGACTCTCGAGCGACGCTGCGCGCGGTGTACGCGCCATGCGACAACGTTCGTGTCTACGAGACGCAGGGCGACCTGTTGTTCTGCGGCGCCGAGCAACTGGTCCGCACGGTGGACCGCGATCGGGGCGCCTTCGACGTCGCCATCCTGGACGTGTCGCGCGTCGACGACATCGACGGCGCGGCCCGCCGGTTGTTGTCGGACATGAGCGCAGCGCTGCGCGCTCAGGGCAAGGACGGTTACCTCGTCGACCCCGACGGCATCGTGATCCGCAACGAACCCGAACTCGAAGCGGTTCGCTACGTCAGCCTGGACGACGCCGTATCCGCGGCCAAGGAGTCGGTCAAGGCGGGCTCCGAACGCTAGACCGGCGTGGCCAGCCGGGTCGGCTCGTCGTGGCCGCGCAACGTCACCGTCTCACCCAAAGTCCAACGAGCCGTTTCGCTCTCGCTCGCGCGCCGCACCGTTTCCGACGACGCCACTAGGTGTGAGGGGACCGACTTGGACAACTCGCACAGCCGGGCCGCCTCGTTGACGGGTTCACCGATCACGGTGTACTCGAACCGCTCCTTGGCTCCCACGTTCCCCGCCACGACCTGACCGGACGCTACGCCGATGCCGGCCTCGCAATCGGGCACCTCGTCGCGCAGTCGCTGCGCCATCGCGCGGGCGGCCGCCAGCGCTTCGCCGTCGGGATCGTCGAGTGACACCGGCACGCCGAAAACGGCCAGTGCCGCGTCGCCCTCAAACTTGTTCAGCAGCCCGTGGTGGCGGTCCACCTCGTCGACGATCACCGCGAAGAACCGGTTCAGCAGCTCGACGACTTCCACCGCGGGTCGGCTCGTCACCAGTTGCGTGGACCCGATGATGTCGACGAATATTATTGCGGCGTGGCGTTCTTCGCCGCCGAGCCGTGGCCGCTCCTGCTCGGCGAGAGCGGCGACCTCACGCCCTACGTGGCGGCCGAAGAGGTCGCGGACTCGCTCCCGATCGCGCAGCCCCGCGACCATCGAGTTGAATCCGCGTTGCAGCTGGCCGAGTTCGGTGCCGTCGAACACCACCAGGTTGGTGTCGAGGTCGCCCTGTTCAACCCGGTTGAGCGCGGCGCGCACGACGCGGACGGGGGTGACCGTGAGCCAGGACAGGATCCACATCAGGATGAAGCCGAACACCAATGCGAACAACGCGAGAATCATGACCGCAATGGTGAATTGGGTGGGCGTGATGTTTCGCAGCGTCAACGTGATCGCGGCCGATAGGAAGATGCCGAGCACGGGCACGCCGGAGCCGAGGGCCCACACCAGCATGGTGCGGCCCATCAGTCCCTCGGCGAACCGCCGGGGTGGACGGCCGGCCTCCAATGCCTGCGCCGCCACGGGCCGCAGCGCGAATTCGGTGAACAGATAGCAACTCGCCGAGACGACGATCCCTGGAAAGCTGATGCCGAGAAGCCATTTGGGGATGAAGTTGGTATCCACCGATGCGTAGAGCGAGGTGAGCACGACGGTGCCGATTCCCCACAGAATCAACACGACCCGGGTCAGGCGCCACGGCGCCAAGAACGTGTTGCGCTGATCTTCCTTGGTGGGCGTGCGCTCCTCGATGGCCCAGCGCACGTTGTTGATCATCCGTCGGGTGCCCCAGAACACTCCGACGATCAGCGCCCCTGCGATGTAGATGGGGACGGCGCCGAACGTGATCCACCGAACCTGCGGTTCGAACACGTTCGGCGTCGGGAAGGCGACCACGACCACCAGCGTCGTGACGCCGACGCCGATGAGGTTCACGAGGATCACGAACGCGGTGAGGATGATCTGGATGCGCACCCTACGGCGGCGCTGGCTCTCAGAAACCCGCCCGAGTACCCAAGAGCCGTACTCGGGTGTGGCGGGCACACGGCTGCTCTGCTGGGTGACCGTCTCGAGCAACCGGCCGAGCCGCTGCGCTGTGCTCTTCTGTGCCGTCATCGTGGCGCCAGCCTAGTGACCTCGGACCCGTCACTTAAGGTGGTTCGGTGCGGCTCGTCATCGCCCAGTGCACCGTCGATTACGTCGGTCGTCTCACCGCCCATCTTCCGACCGCAAGGCGGCTGCTGTTGTTCAAGGCGGACGGGTCGGTCAGCGTGCACGCCGACGACCGCGCCTACAAGCCGTTGAACTGGATGAGCCCGCCGTGCTGGCTCACCGAGGAGAACGACGGCCCGGCGCCAGTCTGGGTGGTGGCGAACAAGGCAGGCGAGCAGCTGCGCATCACCGTGGAGGACGTCGAGCACGACTCCAGCCATGAGTTGGGCGTCGACCCCGGACTGGTCAAGGACGGGGTCGAGGCGCACCTTCAGGCGCTGCTGGCCGAGCACGTCGAACTGCTTGGGGTCGGCTACACCCTGGTCCGCCGCGAGTACATGACGGCGATCGGCCCGGTCGACCTGCTGTGCCGCGACGAGCTAGGTCACTCGGTCGCCGTGGAGATCAAGCGCCGCGGCGAGATCGACGGCGTCGAGCAACTCACCCGTTACCTCGACCTGCTCAACCGGGACAGCGTATTGGCACCGGTGAGTGGCGTCTTCGCCGCCCAGCAGATCAAGCCGCAGGCGCGCACGCTCGCTGTTGATCGCGGAATACGTTGTGTGACATTGGATTATGATGAGATGCGCGGTCTGGACAGCAACGAGTTCCGGTTGTTCTGACGGCTAGACTGGTGTGATGGCCAATCGGCGCATCCCACCGCGCAGGCAACGTTCGTTGCCGCCGCTGCCGATGCCGCGTCGCGTCGAGGTGGGGCCGGACGGGCACGACTACGAGGTAAAGCCCGTCACAGCGGCACGGGCCACCAAGACCTACCGCTGTCCCGGGTGCGATCACGAGATCAGGCCGGGCACTGCCCACGTGGTGGTGTGGCCCGCCGATGTGGGCGAGACCGCCGTCGACGAACGGCGGCACTGGCACACGCCCTGCTGGACCAACCGCACCAATCGCGGTCCGACGAGGAAGTGGTCCTGAAGGGTCGGCGCTAGTGCGCGTCTGGGGCAGGCTCGACCAGTTCGACCAACACGCCGCCCGCGTCCTTGGGGTGGATGAAGTTGATTCGAGAGTTTGCCGTGCCGCGACGCGGTGCGTCATACAGCAACCGCACGCCCTGGTCGCGGAGCCGATCCGAGAGCGCGTCGAGATCGCTAACCCGGTAAGCGAGCTGCTGAATTCCCGGCCCGCGCTTGTCGAGGAACTTGGCGATTACCGAGGTTTCGTCGAGCGGTGCCATCAGCTGGACCTGAGCACTGCCCTTCGGCGCCCCACGCACCGACAGCATCGCCTCGCGAATACCTTGGTCGTCGTTGACCTCTTCGTGCAGAACGATCATGCCGAGGTAATCGTGGTACCACTTGATCGCGACATCGAGGTCCGGCACTGCGATGCCGACGTGGTCGACAGCCGTCACCAGCGCACTGGCAAGCACCGGACGTGCATCAACCTGCTCGGTCGTCATGTCGTAACGGTAACCTTTACGAGAACGTTTGCGGAATGTGTGATGGGCCACACAGCCCTTCGGAAAAGCCTTTGGAGGTAACAAATGACGACGTCGGTGATTGTTGCTGGAGCCCGCACTCCCGTCGGCAAGTTGATGGGTTCGCTGAAGGACTTCTCTGGCAGTGATCTTGGCGCCATTGCGATCGCCGGCGCCTTGGAGAAGGCAGGCGTGCCGGCATCGGCCGTCGAGTACGTGATCATGGGCCAGGTGCTGACCGCTGGCGCGGGGCAGATGCCCGCCCGCCAGGCGGCCGTGGCCGCGGGCATCGGCTGGGACGTGCCCGCACTGACCATCAACAAGATGTGCCTGTCGGGCATCGATGCCATCGCGCTGGCCGATCAGCTGATCCGTGCCGGCGAGTTCGACGTGGTGGTCGCCGGTGGCCAGGAGTCGATGACCAAGGCGCCGCACCTGCTGATGGACAGCCGGGCGGGGTACAAGTACGGCGACGTCACCGTGCTCGACCACATGGCGTACGACGGCCTGCACGACGTCTTCACCGACCAGCCGATGGGCGCGCTCACCGAGCAGCGCAACGACGTCGACAAGTTCACCAGGGTCGAGCAGGACGAGTTCGCCGCCCTCTCGCACCAGCGCGCCGCCGCGGCGTGGAAGGACGGCGTCTACGCCGACGAGGTTGTGCCCGTGAAGATCCCGCAGCGCAAGGGCGACCCGATCGAGTTCACCGAGGACGAGGGCATCCGCGCCAACACCACCGCGGAGTCGCTGGCAGGCCTCAAGCCCGCATTCCGCAAGGACGGCACGATCACCGCCGGATCGGCGTCGCAGATCTCCGACGGCGCGGCCGCCGTCGTGGTCATGAACAAGGCAAAGGCCGAGGAGCTCGGACTTAGCTGGCTGGTCGAGATCGGTGCGCATGGCGTGGTTGCGGGCCCGGACTCGACGCTGCAGAGCCAGCCCGCCAACGCCATCAAGAAGGCGGTCGCCAAGGAGGGCATCTCGCTCGATCAGCTCGACGTGATCGAGATCAACGAGGCGTTCTCCGCCGTCGCACTGGCCTCGACCAAGGAGCTCGGTCTCGACGGCGCCAAGGTCAACGTCGACGGCGGGGCCATCGCCATCGGCCATCCGATCGGCATGTCCGGCGCGAGGATCACGCTGCATGCTGCCCTTGAGCTGGCACGCCTGGGCGAGCGAAGCGACGGGAAGAAGGAAGGGCCTCGCTACGCCGTCGCGGCCCTCTGCGGGGCCGGTGGACAAGGCGACGCGCTGATCCTTCGGCGACCCTGACGACGACTACCCCCAAAACTCCGCCAAAACGACACTGTGTAGTAGCTAGCGCCAGGCTCAGGCAGAATGGCGCCATGACGAGCACGTTTTCTGGCCAAAGTGTCGCCGGTTGGTTCCGGTTCATCGCGTTTGCAGAGGCCGTCAGCTGGGTCGGACTGCTGGTCGGGATGTACTTCAAGTACCTGGGCAGTCCGCGCACGGAGATCGGTGTGAAGGTGTTCGGCATGGCCCACGGCCTGGTCTTCATCGCCTTCGTAGTGATCGGCCTGCTAGTCGGACTCGCGTTCAAGTGGACGGTCTCGACGTTCCTGCTGGCTTTGCTGGCCAGCATCGTGCCATTGGCCAGTGTGATCTTCCTCATATGGGCGGATCGCACCGGTCGACTGGGCGCTGGGACGGTCGGCGAACCGGCTGGGTCGACCTCCGCCACGACATGACAGACTTGAGTCGTGACGCGTCCCCGACCTTCCATGGGCCCCGGCCTGGCCGGTGCGGTTGACCTTTCGGCACTCAAGCAGCCTCCGCCCGCCCGAGAGGGTGCCGCGCCAGCTGCGGCCGGGCTCGGCGGCGTAGAAGTCACCGAGGCCAACCTCGAAGCCGAGGTGCTGGTCCGGTCCAGTCAGGTTCCCGTCGTCGTACTGCTGTGGTCGCCTCGCAGCGACGCAAGCGTGCAACTCGGCGAGACTCTGTCCGGCTTGGCAGGCGCCGACGGCGGCAAGTGGTCGCTGGCGACCGTCAACGTCGATACCGTGCCGCGCGTGGCGCAGATGTTCGGCGTGCAGGCCGTGCCGACCGTGATCGCATTGGCCGGTGGCCAGCCCATGTCGAGTTTCCAGGGAGCGCAGCCACCAGAGCAGTTGCGGCGCTGGATCAACTCGCTGCTCGACGCGACCGCGGGCAAGCTCGAGGGTGGACCCGAGGAAGCCGAAGAGGTCGATCCTGAATTGGCGCAGGCGCGCGATCATCTCGACGCCGGTGACTTCGACGCCGCCCTCGCGGGGTATCAGGCGATCCTCGATGCCAAGCCCAATCACGCCGAGGCCAAGGGCGCGGTACATCAGATCGCGTTCCTGCAACGCGCGACGGCCCAACGCCCCGATGCGGTCGCGGTTGCCGACGCCGCACCCGGCGACATCGACGCGGCGTTCGCCGCGGCGGACGTCGAGGTCCTGCAGCAGGACATCGAGGCGGCGTTCGGCCGGCTGACCGCGCTGGTCAAGCGCACCGCAGGCGATGAGCGTACGGCGGTGCGGACGCGGCTCATCGAGCTATTCGACCTGTTCGATCCCGCCGACCCCGAAGTCATCGCGGGCCGGCGGAACCTCGCCAACGCGCTCTACTGACCCTCGAACTCCGCGAGCAGACGCAAACGGCCCCCAAACCACGCGTTTGGGGGCCGTTTGCGTCTGCTCGCGGGTGGGGGACGGGCGCAGAGACTGGGGCGGTATCAGGCCGGTTCGAACCAGAGTGCCGCAAGCGGCGGTAGCACCATCACCGCGGACGCCGGCCTGCCGTGCCAGGGCTCGTCGGTCGCCTCGACCGCGCCGTAATTGCCAATCCCCGCGCCGTTGTAGACCGTCGCATCGGTGTTGAGCACCTCGCGCCACGTGCCGGTTTGGGGCAGGCCCAGTTTGTACTGGCTGTGCTCGGAGCCGGAGAAGTTGAACACGCACGCCAGGACCGAGCCGTCGTCGCCGTACCGAAGGAAGCTCAGCACGTTGTTGGCCGAGTCGTTCGCGTCGATCCAGGAGTAGCCCTCGGGGCTGCTGTCGCGCGACCACAGTGCGCGGCGGTCGCGGTAGACGCAGTTGAGGTCGCGCACCATCCGCTGGATCCCGGTCGAGTAGCTCTGCTCGCCCAGCTGCCACCAATCCAGGCCCCGCTCCTCGGACCACTCGGCGCGCTGGCCGAAGTCCTGGCCCATGAACAACAGCTGCTTGCCGGGGTGGGCCCACTGGTAGGCCAGCAGACTGCGCAGCCCGGCGGCCTTGACGTGGTCGTTGCCGGGCATCCGGCCCCACAGCGTGCCCTTGCCGTGCACCACCTCGTCGTGACTGATCGGCAGGACGAAGTTCTCACTGAACGCGTACAGCATCGAGAACGTCATCTCGTGGTGGTGATAGCTGCGGTGAATCGGGTCACGGCTGATGAACCCCAGCGTGTCGTTCATCCAGCCCATGTTCCACTTCATCGAGAAGCCGAGTCCGCCAAGGTTCGTCGGCCGGGTGACACCGGGCCACGAGGTGGATTCCTCTGCGACGGTGACGATGCCAGGTGCGATCTTGTGCACGGTGGCATTCATCTCCTGCAGGAACTGGACGGCCTCGAGATTCTCCCGACCGCCGTCCTTGTTCGGCGTCCAGCCATCCACCGGACGCGAGTAGTCGAGGTAGAGCATCGATGCGACGGCGTCCACCCGCAGGCCGTCGATGTGGTACTCCTGCAGCCAGTACAGCGCGTTGGCCACCAGGAAGTTGCGTACTTCTGGGCGGCCGAAGTCGAACACGTATGTGCCCCAGTCGAGTTGCTCCCCACGCTTGGGGTCGGAGTGCTCGTAGAGCGCGGTGCCGTCGAACCGGCCGAGCGCCCAGGCGTCCTTCGGGAAGTGGGCGGGCACCCAGTCCACGAGCACACCGATGCCGGCTTGGTGCAGGCAGTCGACCAGGTACCGAAAATCGTCGGGGTTCCCCAGTCGCGACGTCGGCGCGTAGTACGACGTGACCTGATAGCCCCAAGAGCCGCCGAACGGGTGCTCGGCGACGGGCAGCAACTCGACGTGGGTGAACCCTTGCTCGACGACGTATTCGGTGAGTTCGTCGGCAAGCTGGCGATAGCTCAGACCCGGCCGCCACGACATCAGGTGCACCTCGTAGGTGCTCATCGGTTCGAACACGGGGTTCGTGATCGCCCGGCGGCCCATCCAGTCGCCGTCACCCCAGGTGTAGTCGCTGGAGGTCACCTTCGATGCGGTCTGCGGTGGCACCTCGGTGGCGAATGCCATCGGGTCGGCGCGATCGGTGACCGAACCGTCGATGCCGTGCACCCGGAACTTGTACATGCCGCCGACGGGAAAGCCGGGCCAGAACAGCTCCCAGACGCCAGAGGACCCCAGCACCCGCAGCGGTGCCTCGTCGCCCTCCCAGTGGTTGAACTCGCCGATCAGGCTGACGCCCTTGGCATTCGGCGCCCACACGGCGAACGACACGCCGTCCACCACGCCATCGGGGGTGGTGAAGCTGCGCGGATGCGCACCGAGGATCTCCCACAGCCGCTCGTGGCGACCCTCCGAGAAGAGGTGCAGATCGACCTCGCCGAGCGTGGGCAGGAACCGGTAGGGGTCGGCCGTGGTGTGCACGATGGGCGTGTCGCCACCGGGATAGCTGACCTCGAGTCGATAGTCGATCAGACCGGTGAAGGGCACCGCGACCGCGAAGAGTCCCAACTCGACGTGGGTGAACGGAAAGCGCTGTTCGCCGATGAGCGCGACGACTTGGGTGGCCCACGGCCGCAGGGCCCGGATGACGGTGTGGTCGCCGTACTCGTGGGCGCCAAGAATCGAATGTGGGTCGTAATGTTCGCCGGCGAACAGCCGGGTCAGTTCGGCGTCGTCCGGACGCAGGTGTTGGCTGGTGATGTCATTGGCGCGGGTCACGTCGATCACTCCCTCCGCAGCAGGTTGAGCCGCTTCTCGTCGGATATTTGCGGCATGTTCAGGATGTGGGCGACGGCCCTCGCCGGGTCCAGGCGGATGTAATTCGATTGGCCCCACTGGTATTCGTCGCCGGTGATCTCGTCGCGTACCCAGAACCGGTCGTAGGCCTCCATCCCGAGTGCACTCATGTCGAGCCAGATGGTGGCCTCCTCGGGGCCGAACGCGTTGAGCGTCACCACTACCAGCACGCAGTCGCCCGTGATGGGGTCGAACTTGCTGTAGGCCAGCAGCGCGTCGTTGTCGACGTGGTGGAACTTGATGGTCCGCAACTGGCTCAGCGCCGGGTGGATCCGGCGAATCTCGTTGAGCCGTGCCAGGAATGGCTCAAGGGATTCACCTGCTGCCAGCGCGGCTTCGAAGTCGCGGGGCCGCAGCTCGTACTTCTCGGAGTCGAGGTACTCCTCGCTGCCCGCGCGGACTGCCTGGTGCTCGTACAACTCGTAGCCGGAGTAGACGCCCCATGCCGAGCTCATCGTGGAGGCCATCACGGCGCGGATCGCGAACATCCCCGGCCCGCCGTATTGCAGGATCTCGTGCAGGATGTCGGGCGTGTTGACCCACAGGTTCTGCCGCGAGTAATCGGCGTGCTCGGCGATCTGCTCGCCGAACTCGGTGAGCTCCCACTTGGCGGTGCGCCAGGTGAAGTACGTATACGACTGGGTGAACCCGAGTTTGGCCAACCCGAACAATCGCGCGGGCCGGGTGAACGCCTCGGACAGGAACATCACGTCGGGGTCGTCGTTCTTCGCCTCGCCGATCAGCCACGCCCAGAAGTTCGGCGGCTTGGTGTGCGGATTGTCCACCCGGAAGATCTTGACGCCGTGGGAGATCCAGTGCCGGACGACGCGCAGCACCTCCTGGTAGATGCCAGCAGGGTCGTTGTCGAAATTGACCGGATAGATGTCCTGGTACTTCTTCGGCGGGTTCTCGGCGTAGGCAATGGTGCCGTCGGGCAGCACGGTGAACCACTCGGGATGGTCCTTGGCCCACGGGTGGTCCGGCGCGCACTGCAGCGCCAGGTCGATAGCGACCTCGAGGCCCTGATCGCGCGCAGCGGCGACGAAGTCGTCGAAGTCATCGATGGTGCCGAGCTTCGGGTGTACCGCGTCATGGCCACCCTTGCTGCTGCCGATCGCCCATGGCGACCCGACGTCCTTGGGTGCCGCGGTCACGCTGTTGTTGCGGCCCTTGCGGTGCACCTTGCCGATCGGGTGGATCGGTGGCAGATAGACGATGTCGAAGCCCATCTTCGCGATCCGGGGCAGCGCCTTGCTCGCCGTGGCAAACGTTCCGTGCACGGCGTTGCCCTTGCCGTCCCGGCCTCCGGTGGACCGTGGGAACATCTCGTACCACGCGCTGAACCGGGCGAGTGGCCGGTCCACCCACACGCCGTACTGCTCGCCGCGAGTGAGCAATTCGCGCAGCGGATACTTCTCCAGCAGTTCGGCGATCTCGGGGGCCAGCGCCGCACCGGCGCGGCCGAACGGATCACCCGGCGCGCGCAGTCTTGTCGCGGCCTCGATGAGCGGGTAGCGGTCCTGGCGGGGGACGCCGGTGGCTGCTCGCTCCAGCAGTTGCGCGCCATGCAGCAGGTCGTTGGACAACTCCGCCTCGCCTTGACCCGCTTCCAGCTTGACGGTGACGTTCTTGCGCCACGTCGCGAGCGGATCGCCCCAACCGTCGACCCGGAACGTCCACAAGCCGACGGCGTCGGGCGTGAACTGACCATGGAGGATGTCGGGCGTTCGACCGGGTGACATCGGCAACAGTTGCGGCTTCACCTTCGGTGACGGACTGACGACGTCATCGATGGGCACCGCGACCACCTGAGGGGCAGCGCCGACGGGCGCCTTCGCGAGCCGCGGATAGCCGGTGCCGTGGTAGCGCACGACCAGTGTGGCCGCGACGGCGTCGTGGCCCTCCCGCCACACCGTGGCCTTGACGGGTATCACCTCACCGACCACGGCCTTGGCCGGGAATCGGCCGTTGGAAACCACTGGCGCGACGTCATCGATCTCGATACGACCGGCCACCCACCCAACTCCTTACGCCGGCGCAGCCCGGTGGCCACGCTGTGTCGTCTGTTCCGTTACAGCCTCGTCGCGCCCTATACCCACCGTAGTGTCCGGCTCAACCCCATGGGGCTGATGTAGCCACCGATGTGACAACCGCTCACTGGGTAGGCGACGGGATTTGTCAGTAAGGTGAAGCGGCGTGAAAGCCCTTCGCCGGTTCACCGTCCGCACGCATCTACCCGAGCGCCTCGCGGCCCTCGGGCGACTGTCGATCAACCTGCGGTGGTCGTGGGACAAGCCAACGCAGGACATGTTCGCCTCGATCGATCCCGAGCTGTGGGACCAGGTCGGCGGCGATCCGGTCGCGCTGCTGGGTGGGGTCAGCCCGAAGCGGCTGGACGAGCTCGCGGTCGACGGATCGTTCCTGCCCCGGCTCGACCACCTGGCCTCCGAGCTGGACACCTATCTGACCCGGCCCATGTGGTACCAGGAAATGCAGAAGCATGGCGCCGCTGGGTCCTCTTGGCCCACCGGCATCGCCTACTTCTCGATGGAGTTCGGCGTCGCCGAAGTGCTGCCGAACTACTCCGGCGGCCTCGGCATCCTGGCGGGTGACCACCTGAAGTCGGCCTCGGACCTCGGATTGCCGCTCATCGCCGTTGGCCTGTACTACCGATCGGGGTACTTCCGCCAGTCCCTGACCGCCGAAGGGTGGCAACACGAGACCTACCCGTCGCTCGACCCGCAGGGCCTGCCGCTGCGCCTGCTGACCCGCGCCGACGGCGAGCCGGTGCTGATTTCACTGGCGATGCCGGACTCCGCCGAGCTCAACGCCAGGGTGTGGATCGCGCAGGTCGGCCGAATTCCATTGTTGCTCTTGGACTCCGACATCCCCGAGAACGAGCACGATCTGCGCAGCGTCACCGACCGGCTGTATGGCGGTGACCAGGAGCACCGGATCAAACAGGAGATCCTTGCCGGTATCGGTGGGGTGCGTGCGATCCGCGCGTTCACCGCCGTCGAAGGGCTACCCGAACCGCAGGTGTTCCACATGAACGAGGGGCACGCCGGCTTCCTCGGCGTCGAGCGCATCCGCGAACTCGTCACCGACGGCGGCCTCGACTTCGACACCGCGTTGACGGTGGTGCGGTCGAGCACGGTGTTCACCACTCACACGCCGGTGCCTGCGGGTATCGACCGGTTTCCCGTCGAGATGGTCAAGCACTACTTCGGCAGCCCGCTCGGCAGCCCGTCGGGTGCCAGCTCGCGGCTGCTTCCCGGCGTCCCACTGGACCGCATCGTTGCGTTCGGAGCCGAGGACGACCCGTCGAAGTTCAACATGGCGCACATGGGCCTGCGCCTGGCGCAGCGGGCCAACGGGGTGTCGCTGCTGCACGGCCGCGTCAGCCGCGAGATGTTCAACGAGCTGTGGCCCGGGTTCGACGCCTCCGAAGTGCCGATCGGCTCGATCACCAACGGCGTGCACGCACCCACCTGGGCAGCGCCGCAGTGGGTGGAGCTGGCCCGCGAGCTCATCGGCAGCGAGGACCTCGGTTCGCTCAGCGAGGCGGACACTTGGGAACGGTTGCAGCTGGTCGACCCTGGTCATCTGTGGTGGATCCGGTCGCAGTTGCGTGAGCTGCTCATCGCCGACGTGCGCGCCAGGTTGCGCTGCTCCTGGCTGGAGCGCGGCGCCGCGGACGCCGAATTGGGTTGGATCGCAACGGCGTTCGATCCGAACGCGCTGACGATCGGATTCGCAAGGCGCGTCCCAACGTACAAGCGGCTTACCCTGATGCTGCGGGAACCCGACCGCCTGGAGAAGTTGCTGCTCGACGAGAAGCGGCCCCTTCAGCTCATCGTCGCCGGCAAGTCGCATCCGGCCGACGACGGCGGCAAGGCGCTGATCCAACAGGTGGTGAAGTTCGCCGACCGGCCAGAAGTGCGGCACCGCATCGCGTTCCTTCCCGACTACGACATGTCGATGGCCCGGTTGCTGTACTGGGGCTGCGACGTGTGGCTGAACAACCCGCTGCGCCCACTGGAGGCGTGCGGCACGTCGGGGATGAAGAGCGCGCTCAACGGCGGGCTCAACCTATCGATCCGCGACGGCTGGTGGGACGAGTGGTACGACGGCGAGAACGGCTGGGAGATCCCGACCGCCGACGGCCTGACCGACGAGTCGCGCCGCGACGACCTGGAGGCCACCGCACTCTACGACCTGCTGGAGAGCGCGGTCGCCCCGCGGTTCTACGACCGCGACGAGCACGGCATCCCGACCCGCTGGGTGGAGATGGTGCGGCACACGCTGCAGGTCCTCGGCCCGAAGGTGCTGGCCTCGCGGATGGTCCGCGACTACACCGAGAAGTACTACGCCCCCGCGGCGCAGTCGCTGCACCGGACCATCGAGGCCGTCGACGGCGTGCCATTCGGGGCGGCTCGCCAGCTGGCCGCCTACCGTCTGCGGGCCCAAGAGGCATGGCCGAAGATCCAGATCACCGACGTGGACAGCTACGGGCTACCGGACACCCCGCTGCTCGGGTCCGAGCTCACCCTGACCGCGACCGTCCAGTTGGCCGGGCTGGCCGCCGACGAGGTGGTGGTACAGGCCGTGGTCGGACGGGTGGACGCCGGTGATGCCCTGGTCGATCCGGAGACCGTGCCGATGATTCACACGGGCACGGCCGACGGCGGCAACGAGGTGTTCTCGATGACGACGCCGCTGCCGGTGGCCGGGCCGGTGGGCTACACCGTCCGGGTGCTGCCGCACCACCCGCTGCTGGCCGCCGACAACGAGCTGGGGCTCGTCACGCTGGCGTGAGCCGCATCCTGGAGGTTCCCATCGACGGCGGGCCCTATGCGCTCGCCGCTGGGTCCGACGGCGCGATGTGGGTGACGCTTGTCCACAGCGGAGAGATCGCGCGCGTGACCGACGCCGGTGGCCTCGACGTGCATCCGGTCGCGCCCGACAGCAAGCCGTCGATCATCGCCGCCGGGCCCGACGGCGCGTTGTGGTTCAGCCGCGCGGGCGACGACCGGATCGGTCGCATCACCACCGACGGTGAGTTGAGCGCGTTCCAATTGGCCGATGGCAGTTCACCGTTCGGCCTCACCGCGGGCCCGGACGGAGCGATGTGGTTCACCGCGATGGGCTCGGGTGTGGTGGGCCGGATCAGTCTCGACGGCGAGGTCACCGACGTGGCCAGCCCCGGTGGCGCGCCGTCGATGATCACCGCCGGGCCGGACGGCGCGCTGTGGTTCACGCTGAATTCGGCCAACGCGATCGGCCGGCTGGAGCGCTCCGGTGACCTGAGGGTGCGGCAGGTGCCCACGCCGGGGGCGGGTCCGGTCGGCATTGCCGCGACACACGACGACGCGGTGTGGTTCACGGCGATCCTCGCCGACAAACTCGGCCGTATCCCGGCAGACGACGCGATTCAGGAACTCGACCTGCCCGGCAAGCCGCATGCGGTGATCGCCGAACCGACCGGCGGGGTGTGGGTGAGCCTGTGGGGCGCCAACCAGATCGCGCGGGTGAGCGCCGACGGTGAAGTGGACACCATCGACCTGCCCACGGGCAGCGAACCGCACGGGCTGGCCATCGGATCCGACGGGGCGCTGTGGGTGGCGCTCGAGGCGGGATACGTTCTGCGACTTCCCACGGCCTGACACAAATCGCGGTCAGTCGAAGCGCTTGAAGCAGCGGTCCTGGTCGCCGAGCACGCCGACGCGGAACGCGTCGATCCGCGAGAACCCCGACGGCACCGAGTCCCCGTTGACGTCGCTGGCGACCAACCCGTTGACGAGGATGCCCGAAACCGCCTCGTCGACGTCGCCCGCCGTCAGCGCGATGGTGTTGCCGTCGGGGGTGGTGACTTCCTTGGTCATCTTCACGGTCGCCACCCCGGTCAGGCAGGCGGTGCGCAGCGCGGCCTCGGCGTTGTCGAGCGCGACGCCGCCGTGTTCGTGCTGGAGGGCCTGCATGAAACGAGACACCAGGATCGAGTAGGCGATGTTGTCACCGGTGGCCAGCCCGCCGCCTTCGCCCTCCTCGGTCGGCGCGCCCATCTTCACCAGCGCCGGGAGATCGACGATGATCGTGTTGCTCGACGGGCAGTACGCGGCAGGCGGATTCACCCTGGCGTCCCGGCATTCCTCCGACACGAACGTCAGCTTCGGCGGGTTGGCGGGCTTGAACAGCACGTTCATGGCGTCGGCGACGGACCGCACCGAATCCTCGGTGACGGCCAGCTCACCGGTCTGATTGGCGGGCAGCAGAACGGGCAGGTCGCCGCGGCGCTGGTCGATCTCCTTGCTGTCGATCGACGCGCACGACGACGCGCCGTCGGTGAAGCCGAACTGGAACGCCGACACCCGTTCGAAGGCCGAGCCGTGTTTGTCCACGCCGACCTCGTAGTCGCTCTCGTTGAGCAGTGGATCGCGGAAGGCGATCATCGCGGCCAGCAGCTTGTTCAGCCCGTCGCTGGTGCTCAGCGTGAACCGCGGGGAGTGGCCCTCGGCGACCCAGCGCATGTACACACCGGCGAAGCAGTCGGCCTGCTGTTCGGATACCAGCGTCGGTGTGCTCGGCTTGACGATGTCGGCCTGATGCTGGATCGAGTGGCCGTATTCGTGGGCCAGCACCATGCTCACCGCCATGTCGCCGTTGGCCCTCCGCAGTCCCGGCAACAGCTCGCCGCGGTCCCAGCCGATGGTGTTGTCGTCGAAGCAGTAGCCCGCGTTGATCAGGCCGAAGGTGTCGCCGTCGCAGAACTCACCGTCGAGCCCGTTCGCATCCCAGGAGACCACCTTGTCGACGGGCTTGAACTCGCCGTCGAACGACTGCGGGAAGGCCTGCCTCCAGAAGTCCTCGATGTCGCTGACGGCGCTGGCGCCGAGTTGGTCGATCTTGCCGCCGTCGGTGCCGTCGACGTCGCGTGACGGCTCCGCCGCGTCGTCACGCAACCCAGTGGGGCCATCGGTGGCAGGCATGCCCGCCACGCTGAACGGATCGCTGAACACCGAGACCGCGTGGCCCTGCAGCGTCGTCGAGCACGACGTGACGAGTAGGCCCACGCACGCGGCGATCGCGACGCCTACGAGGGGCCGTCGACTCATGGCCGCCGCCTTTCGTTGGACCGCGGCCGGGGCGGCCCGCACTGAAAGTTCGCTGTCAGGATAGTGAACGCCGCGCGCTACGGCCGGAAAACCGGTGCTGAGCAGCTATCTCAGGTCGATCTCAGGCGCTGCAGCGCGGCGAGGACGCGGCCGGTGTCGGTCGTTGCCCAGAACGGCGGCAGCGAGGCCCTCAGGAACCCGGCGTACCGCGCCGTGGCCATCCGCGAGTCGAGCACGGCGACGACGCCGCGGTCGTCGACGCCTCGGAGGAGGCGGCCCGCGCCCTGGGCGAGCAGCAACGCGGCGTGGCTTGCCGCGACGGCCATGAAACCGTTGCCGCCGTGTGCTGCCACCGCACGCTGGCGGGCCGTGAGCAAGGGATCATCCGGCCGGGGGAAGGGGATGCGGTCGATCAGCACCAGCGACAGCGACGGGCCGGGCACGTCGACGCCCTGCCACAGCGACAGCGTGCCGAACAGCGATGTCGCCTCGTCCTCGGCGAATCTGCGCACCAGCGCCGACGTGGTGTCCTCGCCCTGACACAGCACCGGAGTGTCGAGACGCGTCCGCATCGCCTCGGCGGCGGCCTTGGCCGCCCGCATCGACGAGAACAGGCCAAGGGTGCGGCCGCCGGCGGCGGTGACCAGGCCCTCGATCTCGTTGAGCTGTTCGGTGGACCCGGTGCCGTCGCGACCAGGTGGCGGCAGATGTCCGGCGACGTAGAGGATGCCCGACGTGGCATGCGAGAAGGGTGATCCGACGTCGATGCCACGCCAGCCGGGTTTCTCGTCGTCACCGGTCAGTCCCCAGGACCTGGCCATCGCGTCGAACGTGCCGCCGACGGTCAGCGTCGCGGAGGTGAGGATCACCGTCGACTGGTCGAAGATCCTGTTGCGCAACAGGTTCGCCACCGAAAGCGGCGCCACCCGCAGGATCGCGCGCTTCGCTCCCGTGGCGCGGTTCTCCTCTTGGTCGAGCCACACCACGTCGGTGCGGTCGGGGATCGCCGGGCCGAACGACGCCAGGATCCGCGACGCGGTGTCGCTGATCTCGGTCAGCGCCGTGACCGCCTCGGTGCGCGCGGCCGCGGCCTTCGGGTCGCTGGGGGAGGTGTCGATGGCGGAGCGGACCTTGTCGGCGGCGTCGCGCACCACCGTCAGGTAGGTGGCCAGCTCGTCGTCGAGGCGGTCCATCCGCCCCGGTTCGGCGTCGTGAATGGCCGACGAGAACGTCGCCGTCGCGGCCTCGAACCGTTGCGCGACTTCGGGATCGACGAGCCGGGCCGCACGCCGGTGAGCCACGCCGAGCGCCGTCGCCGACAGCTCTGCGGTCGCCACGCTCGTCACCTTGTCGACGAGTTCGTGGGCCTCGTCGACGACGAGCAGATCGTGCTCGGGCAGCACGTTGGCCTCGGCGATGGCATCGATGGCAAGCAGAGCGTGGTTGGTGACGATCACGTCGGCGGTGCCTGCCCGGGCGCGCGCCTTCTCGGCGAAGCAGTCGGTGCCGAACGGGCAGCGCGTCGCACCGATGCACTCGCGTGCCGAGACGCTGACCTGGCTCCACGACCGGTCCGGCACCCCGGGAACGAGGTCGTCGCGGTCACCGCTCTCGGTGTCGGAGGCCCATTCGGTCAGCCGCTTGACGTCACGGCCAAGGGCGGTCGTCGCGACCGCGTCGAACAGTTCCTCCTGCGGCCGGTCGTCGCTCGGCTCGCCGACCGATCCGTTGTGGATCTTGTTGAGGCACAGATAGTTTCCCCGGCCCTTGAGCAGCGCGAACTCGGGCTTCCTTGGCAGCTCGGCGGCCAGCGCGTCGGCCAGCCGGGGCAGGTCGCGGTCGACGAGTTGGCGTTGCAGCGCGATCGTCGCCGTCGACACCACCACCGGTTCGGCCGCGTCGATCGCCTTCGCGATCGCGGGCACCAGGTAGGCCAGCGACTTGCCCGTCCCGGTGCCCGCCTGCACGGCGAGGTGCTCGCCGGTCGCGAAGGCGCGCTCGACCGCCCGGGCCATCTCGATCTGACCGCTGCGTTCGGTGCCACCGAGCGACGTGACGGCCGCCGCCAGCAGTCCGGTGACGCGGGTGGCTTCGGGACTATCGGTCAAGTTCGCACGGTCCTAACGCCCCCGGCGTGCGGGCGGGACCATCCGGGTGGGGATGGCCGGCTCGCCGCGAGAGAGCTTCAGCCCGTCCCATGGCAGGCTGTGCAGCCCGCGCTGGACTCGCTCGCGGGCGGCGGCCAACCCGGGATCGCCGACCGGTTCGCCGGCCCGCACCAGCGGCACCGCCAACGGCCTGCCGATCAGGCCGGGCTGCTCGGCGGGCGGCTCTCCGGCCAAGTGCACGATCTCCTCGACGATGGTGCCCGATGCGCTTGGCCAGCCGCTGCGCCTGCTTGCGGCCGCCGTGGGATTCCTTGTGGCTGCTGCGTTTCTCGACGGGGATGCCGTCCACCTCGACCAGCTTGTAGACCATGCCCGCGGTAGGGGCGCCAGACCCGGTCACCAGCGACGTGCCCACGCCGTAGCTGTCGACGGGCTCGGCGCGCAGGGCGGCGATCGCGAACTCGTCGAGGTCGCTGGACACGACGATCTTCGTATTGGTGGCGCCGAGACCGTCGAGCTGGTCGCGGACCTGCCGGACCAGCACGCCGAGCTCACCGGAGTCGATGCGGACCGCGCCGAGGTCGGGGCCCGCCGCGGCGACGGCGTTGGCCACACCGGCGGTGATGTCGTAGGTGTCGACGAGCAGCGTGGTGCCGACACCGAGCGCGGCGACCTGTGACCGGAAGGCGGCCGGCTCGTCGGGACCGTCCGCTCCCGCGTGCAGAAGGGTGAAGGCGTGGGCACTGGTGCCCATCGTCGGTACGCCGTAGCGACGCTGCGCGGCGAGGTTCGACGTGCCCGCGAAACCGGCGAGGTAGGCGGCGCGCGCCGCGGCGACGGCGGCCTGTTCGTGGGTGCGGCGCGAGCCCATCTCGATCAGTGGCCGGCCCTGGGCCGCGCTGACCATCCTGGCGGCGGCCGAGGCGATCGCCGTGTCGTGATTGAAGATCGACAGAGCCAGCGTCTCGAGGATCACGCACTCGGCGAACGTGCCGTGTACGGACAGGACGGGCGAACCGGGAAAGTACAACTCGCCCTCGGGGTAGCCGTCGACGTCACCCGCGAACCGGTAGTCGGACAGGTACGCCAGGGTGGCCTCGTCGAGGAAGTCTGCCGAGCATTGCCAGCGCGTCGTCGTCGAACCTGAACTGCGCCAAGACTTCCACGAAGCGGGCGGTGCCGGCGACCACCCCGTAGCGGCGGCCCTCGGGCAGCCGACGGGCGAACACCTCGAAGGTGGTGCGCCGGTGGGCGGTGCCGTCCCGGAGGGCGGCCGCGAGCATCGTCAGTTCGTACTTGTCGGTGAGCAACGCCGCGGTCACCGGCCCCACGGTATCGGGTTTGGGCCCTCGGTATCCTTGGCGACATGGTTACGCCGGCGCGGACCCGTCCGGGGACTCGCGAGGAACGGGATGTCGAAGACCGTCGAGGCCACCGACCCCCCGTGGGTGACCATCGTCTGGGACGACCCGGTGAACCTCATGTCGTACGTGACGTACGTTTTCCAGAAGCTGTTCGGCTACAGCGAGCCGGACGCCACCAAGCTCATGATGCAGGTGCACGAAGAGGGCAAGGCCGTGGTGTCCGCGGGCAGCCGCGAATCCATGGAGGTCGACGTGTCCAAGCTCCACGCAGCCGGCCTGTGGGCCACGATGCAGCAGGACCGCTGAAGCGACGTGCGCAAGTGGAAGCGGGTTGACACCGCGGACGGCCCGCGTTTCCGTTCTGCCTTGGCCGCGCACGAGTCGGCGTTGCTGCAGAGTCTGGTGACGTCGCTGCTGGACATGCTCGACGGTCGCGAATCCTCCTCGCCGACAGATGAACTCGAAGAACTCACGGGCATGCGGACGGGGCATTCCACGCCGCCAGAGGACGACACGATGAAGCGGCTGCTGCCCGACTTCTTCAGGGCCGCCTCCGAGCACCCGGCGGGCTCGGGTACCGCCGAGAGTCTCAACAGTGCGCTGCGCAGCCTGCACGAGCCGGACATCATCGACGCCAAACGTGAAGCCGGCACAACGACTGCTCGACACGCTTCCGCTCGGCGGCGGCAAGTTCGAGATCACCGAGAACGACGCGCACTGCTGGGCGGCTGCGGTGAACGACGTGCGACTTGCGCTGGGCACCATGCTCGAGATCGGTCCCGACGGACCCGACCACCTGCCACCCGAGCATCCGATGGCCGGACACCTCGACGTGTACCAGTGGCTGACCGTGTTGCAGGAGTATCTGGTGACGAGCCTCGTGCTGCGGCGGTGATGAGCGCATGCGCGAAGAACAGCAGTACTGAGCGGAGCCATCACCGACGTGGCCGGCATCCTGGTCGGCCACCACCACCGACTCGACGACGACGCCACGCTCGGCACGGGCTGGGCGTGCGGAACCACCGTCGTGCTGACCCCGCCTGGCACCGTCGGCGCGGTCGACGTCCGCGGCGGCGCTCCGGGCACCCGCGAGACCGACCTGCTCGACCCGGCCAACAGCGTGCGCTACGTCGACGCCGTCGTGCTCACCGGCGGCAGCGCGTACGGGCTGGCCGCAGCCGACGGCGTCATGCAGTGGCTCGAGCAGCACGACCGCGGCGTGGTGATGGACGGCGGCCTGGTGCCGATCGTGCCGTCCGCGGTGATCTTCGATCTGCCGGTCGGCGGGTGGCAGTGCCGGCCGACCGCCGAGTTCGGCTACGCGGCCGCCGAGGCTGCCGGTGTCGACGTGGCGACGGGCACCGTCGGTGCAGGCGTCGGCGCGCGGGCAGGCGTGCTCAAGGGTGGCATCGGCACGGCGTCGATCAGGCTCGACGACATCGGGGTGACCGTCGGCGCCATCGTCGCGGTCAACTCGGCGGGCAACATCGCCGACCCGAGGACCGGGCTGCCGTGGACCGGCCGAGCACGATCGCCGAGCTCGGACCTGACCCCGCCGCCGGCCGAGCAGATCACGGCCTTCGCCGATCGCGACGCCGAACTGTCGCCGCTGAACACCACGATCGCCGTCGTCGCCACCGACGCCCTGCTGAGCAAGGCCGCATGCAAGCGCGTCGCCGTCGCCGCGCAGGACGGGCTGGCCCGGACCATTCGGCCCGGCACACACCCCGCTGGACGGCGACACCGTCTTCGCACTCGCGACGGGCGCCGTCGAGGTCGAGCCGGCCAGCGATACGCCCGCCGCGATGTCGCCCGGAGACCAAGTTGACGACGGTGGTCGGCGCCGCCGCGGCGGACTGTCTGGCCCTCGCCGTGATGGTCGGAGTGCTGGCCGCCGAGTCGGTCGCCGGAATACCGACCTACCGTGACATGTTGCCCGGAGCGTTCGCGCGCTACGAAGCGGGAGCTGGAGGACGATCCGTGCTGGTGATTCGCAGCGACCTGGTCGACGCCATGGTCACCCATGCGCGCGCCGACCACCCCGACGAGGCGTGCGGCGTCATCGCGGGACCGGAGGGTTCCGACCGGCCGGAGCGGTTCATCAAGATGGACAACGCCGAGCGGTCGCCGACGTTCTACCGGTTCGACTCCGGCGAGCAGCTCAAGGTGTGGCGCGCGATGGACGATGCCGACGAGGCTCCGGTAGTCATCTATCACTCGCACACCGCCACCGAGGCGTACCCGAGCCGCACCGACATCTCCTATGCGTCGGAGCCGGACGCCCACTACGTGCTGGTCTCCACGCGCGACCCCGACGAGCACGAGCTGCGCAGCTATCGCATCGTCGACGGCGTCGTCACCGAGGAACCCGTCAAGATCGTCGAGCAGTACTAAGCCGAGAAGGAGCTCAGCCCATGACCGTCACCGTCTCCATCCCGACCATCCTGCGCACCCACACCGGTGGGGAGAAGCGCGTCACCGCCACCGGCGACACGCTGCAGGCGGTGATCACCGACCTCGAGGCCAACTACTCGGGGATCACCGAGCGCATCGTCGACGGCGACAAGCTGCACCGCTTCGTCAACGTCTACGTCAACGACGAGGACGTGCGGTTCTCCGGCGGGCTGGCCACCGAGATCGCCGACGGCGACTCCGTGACGATCCTGCCCGCCGTCGCGGGCGGGTGAGCAGGTGGCCATGCGGTACGACTCGCTGCTCGAGGCGCTCGGCAACACCCCGCTCGTCGGGCTGCGCAGGCTGTCGCCGCAGTGGGACGACGGGCGACGGCGCCGCACGTCCGGCTGTGGGCCAAGCTCGAGGACCGCAACCCGACCGGCTCGATCAAGGACCGTCCGGCGCTGCGGATGATCGAGCAGGCCGAGCGCGACGGCCTGCTGCGGCCCGGGGCGACGATCATGGAGCCGACGAGCGGCAACACCGGCATCTCGATGGCGATGGCCGCACTGATCAAGGGCTACCGAATGATCTGCGTGATGCCCGAGAACACGTCGATCGAGCGGCGCCAGCTGCTCGAGCTCTACGGTGCCAAGATCATCTACTCGCCCGCCGAGGGTGGGTCGAACACCGCGGTGGCGATGGCCAAGCAGCTCGCCGACGAGCATCCCGAATGGGTGATGCTCTACCAGTACGGCAACCCGGCCAACGCCGATGCGCACTACTACGGCACCGGGCCGGAGATCCTCGCCGACCTGCCCGAGATCACCCACTTCGTCGCGGGGCTCGGCACCACCGGCACGCTGATGGGCACGGGGCGGTACCTGCGCGAGCAGGTGCCCGACGTCCAGATCGTCGCCGCCGAGCCGCGCTACGGCGAGGGCGTCTACGCGCTGCGCAACATCGACGAGGGCTTCGTCCCCGAGCTGTACGACCCTGACGTCCTCACCACGCGCTACTCCGTCGGATCGTTCGACGCCGTCAAGCGCACCCGCGAGCTGGTCTCAGGTCGAGGGCATCTTCGCAGGCATCTCGACCGGAGCGATCCTGCACGCGGCGCTGGGCATGGCCGCCAAGGCACGCAAGGCAGGCGAGCGCGCCGACATCGCGTTCGTGGTCGCCGACGCCGGATGGAAGTATCTGTCGACCGGCGCGTACGCCGGTAGCCTTGATGATGCGGAGGACGCATTGGAAGGGCAGCTATGGGCATGAGGACCGGCACCGCGGGTTGCCGACGACACCGGAGCCGAAGAAGCGACCGACGTGGATGGTCGGCGGGGCCACCATCGTCAGCTTCGTCGCGCTGCTCTACATCATCGAGATCTGGGACGACCTGTCCGGACCACCGGGCTTCGACGACGACGGCATCCGGCCGCTCGAGACCGACGGACTGTGGGGCATCATCTGCGCGCCGCTGCTGCACGCGAACTGGGACCACCTGATCGCCAACACCGGTCCGGCTCTGGTGCTCGGCTTCCTCGTCACGCTGGCGGGCATGTCCCGGTTCATCTACGCGACGGCGATCGTCTGGATCCTCGGCGGCTTCGGCACCTGGTTGATCGGCAACGTCGGCGCCCCGCCGGGTGTGGAGACCAACCACATCGGCGCGTCGGGGCTGATCTTCGGCTGGCTGACCTTCCTGATCGTGTTCGGCTTCTTCACCCGCAAGGTGTGGCAGATCGTCGTCGGCGTCGTCGTGCTGTTCGTCTACGGCGGCGTCCTGCTCGGCGCGCTGCCCGGCACGTTCGGGGTGTCGTGGCAGGGCCACCTCTGCGGCGGCGATCGCCGGCGTAATCGCCGCGTACCTGCTGTCCGGGCCGGAGCGCAAGGCCCGGGAGAAGCGCAAGGCCGGCACCGCGCCGCAGCTCTCGTACTGACGCGCGCGAGCGCACTTTGCTGAGTGAGGCGTTCGCCACATTCTCGGTCGATTCGAGGTCCGACGCCACTGCGACGTCGAACCTGGTGAGCACGTCACATCGTGACCAAGAATGAAACTCGTCGCCCAATGCTGTGATGTTTTCGCCACAGCAAGATCGGGCATGGCAAGCTAGTGAGCGTGCGAATCACCGTACTGGGATGCTCCGGCAGCGTTGTCGGGCCTGATTCGCCAGCTTCGGGATATTTGGTGACCGCACCCGATACGCCACCGCTGGTGATCGACTTCGGCGGCGGTGTGCTGGGCGCGCTGCAGCGTCACGCCGATCCCGGCACCGTGAACGTGCTGCTCTCGCACCTGCACGCCGATCACTGCCTCGATCTTCCCGGCCTGTTCGTCTGGCGCCGCTACCACCCGAATCCGCCGAAGGGCCGCGCCCTGATGTACGGGCCCGCAGAACACCTGGGCACGGCTGGGTGCGGCGTCGTCGCCCGAGGGCCGCGAGATCGACGACTTCTCCGACATCTTCGACGTCCGCAACTGGGTCGACAACCAGCCGGTCGCAGATCGGCACCCTGTCCGTGGTGCCGCGGCTGGTGTGCCATCCGACGGAGTCCTACGGCATGCGGTTCACCGATCCGTCCGGTGCGACGTTCGTCTACAGCGGTGACACCGGCTACTGCGACGCGCTGGTCGAACTGGCGCGCGGCGCCGACGTCTTCCTGTGCGAGGCGTCGTGGACGCACGCGCGCGGACCGGCCGCCGAAACTGCACCTGTCCGGCACCGAGGCGGGCCGCGCCGCGAGGAAGGCCGGCGTTCGCGAACTGCTGCTTGACCCACATCCCGCCGTGGACGTCGCGCGAGGACGTGATCAGCGAGGCGAAGGCGGAGTTCGACGGACCCGGTGCACGCGGTGGTGTGCGACGAGTCGTTCGACGTCACCCATCACTGAGCGTTCCCGCCCGTTAGGGTTGGCGGGTGTCCAGACGAGAAGACGGCCGCCTCGACGACGAGCTGCGACCGGTAGTCATCACCCGCGGCTTCACCTCCCATCCGGCCGGCTCGGTGCTGGTCGAGTTCGGTCAGACCCGGGTCATGTGCGCGGCCAGCGTCACCGAGGGCGTGCCCCGCTGGCGCAAGGGATCCGGCCAGGGCTGGCTCACCGCCGAGTACGCCATGCTGCCCGCCGCCACCCACGAACGCTCCGACCGCGAGTCGGTCAAGGGCCGCGTCGGCGGTCGCACCCAGGAGATCAGCCGACTGGTCGGACGGTCGCTGCGGGCGTGCATCGACCTCGGCGCGCTGGGGGAGAACACCATCGCGATCGACTGCGACGTGCTGCAGGCCGACGGCGGCACGCGCACCGCGGCCATCACCGGCGCATACGTGGCGCTGGCCGACGCGGTGACCTACCTGTCCGCCGCCGAGCGGCTGTCCGATCCGCGGCCGCTGTCGTGCGCGATCGCCGCGGTGTCCGTCGGCGTGGTCGACGGCCGGGTGCGCGTCGACCTGCCCTACACGGAGGACTCGCGCGCCGAGGTCGACATGAACGTCGTCGCCACCGACACCGGGACCCTGGTCGAGATCCAGGGCACGGGTGAGGGCGCGACGTTCCCGCGCTCGACGCTGGACAAGATGCTCGACGCCGCGCTCGTCGCGTGCGAGCAGCTGTTCGTCGATTCAGCAGCGCGGCACTCGAGTTGCCGTACCCGGGTGTGCTGCCCGAGCCGTCGTCGCCGCCGAAGAAGGCGTTCGGAAGCTGACCGGGAAGCTCTGCTGGTGGCCAGCCGCAACCCCAAGAAGCTGGCCGAACTGCGCCGGGTGCTCGACGCCGCGGGCGTGTCTGGCCTACGTCTGCTGTCGCTGGACGACGTCGCCGCCGTTCGACGAGGCGCCGGAGACGGGAGCGACGTTCGAGGAGAACGCGTTGGCCAAGGCGCGCGACGCGTTTCGCGCTTCGGGGCTGGCCTGCCGTCGCCGACGATTCCGGGTTGGCGGTCGACGCCCTGAACGGGATGCCCGGTGTGCTGTCGGCGCGGTGGTCGGGCGCCCATGGCGACGATCTGGCGAATCTCCGGCTGCTGTTGGGGCAACTCGGTGACGTGCCCGACGAGCGGCGTGGCGCGGCGTTCGTGTCGGCGTGCGCGTTGGTGTCCGAGTCGGGTGAGACGGTGGTGCGGGGGGAGTGGCCCGGCGTGGTCGCGCGGGAACCACGCGGTGCCGGCGGATTCGGCTACGACCCGGTCTTCGTGCCGCTCGGTTCCGATCGGTCGGCGGCGGAACTGAGCCCAGCCGAGAAGGACGCCGCGTCGCACCGAGGCCGGGCGCTGGCACTGCTGGTGCCTGCGCTGCGTGCGCTGGCGGGGTTATAAGCCGAACTGCGCCTTGATGTTTCGCGTCTGGAAGTGCTCGACGATGACGCCGAGAAGCGGAATGGTGCCCGCCAGTAGCACGCCGATGGTCTTGGCGATCGGCCAGCGCACCTTCACCGCGAGGTTGGCGGTGAAGAGCAGGTACACGAAGTACACCCAGCCGTGCACGATGCCGATCCAGCTCGGCGGATCGTCGACCTTGACGATGTACTTCAGCACCATCTCGTAGCACAGCGCGATCAGCCAGATGCCCGTCGTCCATGCCATCACGCGGTAGCCAAGGAGCGCCTTGCGAATGGTCTCCCTCGGGGTTGTCTCCGCGAGTCGGGCCGTTTCGTCCGGCGCCTCGGGGTTGGGGCTGCTCATTGGGCGGTCCTGTCTTCTTTGTCGGCCTTGGCGAGCTCGGCCAGGTAGGCGTTGTAGTCGCGCAGCACTGGGTCGTCGTCGGACTGCGCTGCGGGTTTCGGTCGTTCGGGCAACAGTCCGGCTGGGATCTCGGTGACGCCGTCCTGCGCCGACGTCTCTGGCGGCGTCTCTTCGTAGCGGACGAACTTGTAGTAGCCGTAGAAGCAGAAGGCGGCGAACATGGGCCACTGCAGGGCGTAGCCCAGGTTCTGGAAGGTTCCCGACGTCGATTCGAAGCGCGTCCACTGCCACCAGGCCAGGGCAAGGCACCCGGCCGCGGCGACGACGACCAGCGCGATGAGCGCCGGCCTCCTACGCCGTGTAGTGGACATCGTTCCACGGTACCGCGATGGCCTTGGGTCCAATGAACTCGTCCATACGGGCAGTGGCGGCCTTGCGGTAGATCGAGACGATGTACTTGGTCGACCGTGTCCACGGGATGTCGAGCCGGTCGAGGGCGGCCGTGAACAGCCCGATGATGTCCTCGGATCTGTTCGTAAAGTGGTAGCGGATGCTCGTGACCCCGCGATCATTGGCGACGACGCGGCAGCCGTCGCTGTGGATCAGACCGCAGACGAACTCCTCGGTGGCCTGATCGACGAGTGCCTGTTGCCATGGTTCCAGGTGGATTGGCCGGTGGTGCTTGCGGCGGGGTCCGTGTTGCGGGAACAGGCATGGCCAATGGTTTGAGTAATGCGAAACATCCGCGCATCGTGTGGCACGCCGTACGAGTCCCGCGTGTTGCCGGGGAAACAACGCGTCTATCGCTTCGCGACATCTGGCAATAATCGCCGGATACTTTGTGTCGCATGTGATCCGCAGGCGGTAGGTCCGGGGTCCGCGCGAGATACAGCCGTCGCCGAGGTAGAGCCCCAACAGGTATGCGTACGGCGCTGCCGGAAGTGCGCCGAAGTCGTGGTCGACACCGCAGTCCGAAGAACCCGCCCGTAGTCGGTTTACGGACCGCCGGTCGACAGCGCCACTGCCAAACCGTCTTCCGGGGTATGCCCGTCGTTCGAGCGATCGCGCAGTCATTCATCCCGGCGGCAATGAGGCGCCGCACGTCGTCGAACTCCTCCGCAGATCGCACGATTGGCGCCCCTCCCTCACGCCACGGTAGAGACGACCGCCGACAAAATCCGTGGGCAACAGCCGGTACGATCGGCCCATTGCGGGCGTGATGAAATTGGCAAACATGCGGGCTTTAGGTGCCCGTGCTCGAAAGAGTTTGTGGGTTCGAGTCCCACCGCCCGCACTCTTTCCGGAGTCGACGGTTGGTCAGCCGAAGTCGCCCTTCACGCTCTTGAAGCGGCTGCGGTATGCGCTCGGAGTGATGCCCAGTTCGCGGTGGAACAGCCGACGCAGGGATTCGCCGGACCCCAGGCCCGTTCGTTCGGCGATCTGATCGACCGACGCCTGCCCGCCGGTGAGCATCGCGCACGCAGCTTCGAGGCGGGTGCGGTCGATGAAGTGCTGGGGTGTGTGACCGGTTTCGGTGAGGAACAACCGCGACAGGTGGCGACTGCTGAGGCTGGCAGCCGACGCGAGGCTGGCCAGGGTGTGGTTGCGCGCGGGGTCGCTGGTGATGGAGTCCATCACGGTGCGGACGACGGAGTGGTTGGTGGGCAGCGCCTCGAGTCGCACGCTGAATTGGGACTGATCGCCTGGCCTGGCCATGAACACGACCAAGTCCCTGGCGACGTCGCGGGCGAGCGGAGGGCCCATGGTCCTGCTCGATGAGCGACAGGGTGAGGTCGATGCCTGCCGTGACCCCCGCAGAGGTGACGTAGTTGCCGTCGGTCACGAACAGGGACGCGGAGTCGACGGTCACGCTGGGGAAGCGGGCGGCGAGTTCACGGGTCAGCTTCCAGTGCGTCGCTGCGCGTCGGCCGTCGAGCAGCCCGGTCGCTGCCAGCGGAAACGCGCCTGCACAGATGGAGACCGTTCGCCGGCTCCCCTGCGCGAGATTGCGAATCGCGTCGACCAGTGCGGTGTCGGTGATGCTGGCTTGCCAGTTCGGGGATCCCGGCACGAGCAGCGTGCCGATGCGCTGCGGTAGATCGCCGATACTCACGTCGGCGCCGTGACGGGCACCGGAGCTCGCCACCACGTCATCGCCCGTGAGCGAGGCGTGGGTGATGCGGTAGTGGGCACCGCACGCGTTGGCTGAGGCGAACGCGTCGATGGGGCCGGCGACGTCGAGCATCTGAACGCCGTCGTACAGCATCACCACGACGTCATGGGGTTCGGTGCCCATGATCACACCTCCCGGTCAGCCGTCAGCGGGTGTCCACATCTGAGGTTCTCATGGCCTCAACCGCACGGCGCCACCACGTCGGTTCCGGCGATAGTGAAATAAGCCGGTGGGCAACATCGCCGATCGGGACATCGCTTCGAAAGGACGGGTTCATGAGTGAGGTCATCGCGGGAGTGCAGATCCCGGACAGTGTGTTGGTGAAGGACGCCACGGAGATGATCCGTGACACCACGAACGAGTTGATCTTTCATCACTCGCGGCGGGTGTTCCTTTTCGGCAGTCTCCAGTCACGGAAGCTGAACATCAGCCCTGACGCCGAAATGCTGTACATCGCAGCGTTGTTCCACGACACCGGGCTGGTGCCCCCGTATCGGGGCACCACCCAGCGATTCGAGATGGACAGCGCCGACACCGCGCGCGCCTTCCTCACTTCGCATGGCTTCTCCGGCACCGAGACCAACGTGGTTTGGACGGCAATCGCCCTGCACACCACTCCGGAGGTGCCCTACGCGATGGACCCGGTGATCGCGGCGACCACCGCGGGGGTGGAGACCGACGTACTCGGAATCCGGCTTGACGCCATCGATTCGGCCGAGATCTCGGCTGTGACCACCGCGCATCCCCGTCCGAACTTCAAGTCGGAGATCTTGCAGGCGTTCACCGACGGGTTCAAGGACCGCCCGGACACCACGTTCGGCACCGTCAATGCCGATGTGCTGGAACACTTCGTGCCCGGGTTTCGCCGCATGGACTTCGTCGACGTCATCAAGAACTCCGCCTGGCCCGAGTAGTGGCTCCTATGGCCGACGGGCACGCGCGGGTTACCGCTGGCGCCCATGGCAGATGGACGCCAGCGCCGCCGACTTTTGCTGCCATCCACGCCACGCTGGCAGGGGTGGAGTCATCCAATCGCGAAGCGACGGCAGGCCCGACGGTTCCGCGACCTGCTGGCATCGGAGCGCCGCAGCGCGGCGCTGTACGCCGGGCTGGCCGAAGCCGCCCACGGAGAACAGCGAGACATCCTGGCCGAGTTGGCCGCCGCTGAACGCAAGCACGCCGCCCATTGGGCCGGAAAGCTCGCCGAGCTGGGCGAGTCAGTGCCCGATCCGGTTCGCTCGGGTCTGCGTGGCAGGATCCTCACCTGGTTGGCCGGCCGGTTCTCCGTCGGCGCGGTGCTGCCATACCTGGAACGTGCCGAGCATGCCGACGCGGGGCTCTACCAGGGCGATGCGGACGCCACCGCGGCGATGGCCGTGGACGAGCGGTCCCATGCCCGCGTCCTCACTCACCTCCGGGATTCCAGCGAGGTGGATCACCCGCGAGAGATTCAGCGCCGCGAACGCTGGCACCGCGGTGACCGCTCCGGGGCCCTGCGCGCAGGGGTCTTCGGTGTCAACGACGGCTTGGTGTCCAATACGTCGCTGGTGATGGGCTTCGCCGGTTCGGGGGCGTCCAGCTCGGCGATCCTGTTCGCCGGCCTGGCCGGACTACTCGCAGGGGCGTTCTCGATGTCGGCCGGGGAATACATCTCCATGCGCAGCCAGCGGGAGTCTTACGAACGTGAGATCAGTCTGGAATCCGAGGAATTGCGCGACGACCCCGAGGCGGAACTCGAGGAACTCGCACTCATCTACCGGGCCAAGGGCGTGGACGCCGAGGAGTCCGAACGAATTGCGACGACCATCATGAAGGACCGCGACGCCGCGCTGAACACCATGGCCCGCGAGGAACTCGGGCTCGATCCCGACGAGCTCGGCTCTCCGTGGTCGGCGGCGATCTCGAGCTTGCTTGCGTTCACGCTGGGCGCGATAGTGGTGGTGCTGCCTTACGTCTTCGGTTCTGGCCGGGCAGCGCTGGTCGTTGCCATCGGATCGGCGTGCCTGGCCCTGGCCGTAGTGGGCGCCACGATCGGTGTGATCAATGGCCGAGGCGCCCTACGCTCCGGCATGCGCCAACTCCTCGTCGGGGGAGGCGCCGCGTCGCTGGTCTTCGTGATCGGACACCTGGCCGGTGCCGCGGCCGCCTAACGGACCACCAGAAGAGGCCCAAACACGAGGAGGACGAAGATGGCGACCAGCAACGCCGATGGGTTTCACCCGGATCTGACGGACGCCGATGACGCAGATCTACGTCACGCCATGCGTACCCGTCTGCACCACGTGAAGGCGTCAGAACTCAGCTCCGATACCGCCCAGACCGCAGGCATGCAAAGATGGGCGGCGCTATCCGGTGATTCCGTTGGCTCCGAACGGATCTGGATGGGCGAAACCCAGGTCTCGCCGGAGACGGTGTCGGGCAATCACCACCATGGCGAGTCGGAAACCGCGATCTTCGTCCGTAGCGGAAACCCCGAGTTCGTGTTTCACGACGGCGTCGAGGAAGTTCGGCTCGTCACCGCCCCTGGCGATTACGTCTTCGTGCCGCCATACGTTCCGCATCGCGAAGAGAATCCCGACCCGGACCATCCCGCGGTCGTCGTGATCGCTCGCAGTACCCAGGAGGCGATCGTGGTCAATCTCCCTGCCTTGTATTCGCTTTCAGATGCCGTGGACTGACGGGTACCCGCCAGCCCACGGCGTGCGGTGAGAACCGTTGCCTCAGAGCAGGAAGGCCTCGCCGCCGTACGGATAGAAGCTCACCGGGGGAGGTGCGTCGTTGATCTGGACGTTGCCCGGCGACTGGCAGACAGTTCCCTGACCGCTTCCGACGCACTGCTGGGCCGGACCCGGATCGGCCGCGGCGATGGGTGCGGCGACGATGGCCACTGCAGCGGCGCCCGCACCCAACAGCGGTGCCATGTAGTTGAGTTTGATTCGCATGATGGTGCTCCTTTTATCGTGTGTACTTCCACGATCGCCCGACGACGATCTGGTGTCGCCACCGCTGACACCCATCAATGCCTCCATCAGCAGGAGTCCGCACTTTCCAGGTAACCGCAATGTGCGCCGACGGCGATGTGCGCCAACACAAAAGCGTCGGCGCGACACGCAAGGTGTCACGCCGACGCAACCTGCTCGCTAGCGGTGTCCGCCGCCGCCGTGAAAGCCGCCACCAAAGCCTCCGCCTCCGAGTAGAAAGGCTTCGCCCCCATAGGGATAGAAGCCGACCGGGGGAGGGTTGTCATTGATCTGGACGTTGCCGGGTGACTGGCACACGTTCCCTGCGCAGGACATTCCGGTGTCGGCGGCGGCGATTGGTGCGGCGGCGATTGCGGCCGCGACGGCCCCCGCACCCAGCAGCGGTGCCAAGTAGTTCAGCCTGATTCGCATGATGATGTTCCTCTGATAGTTGATGGTGTCCGTACTCATTTCAGGATCGCGCGCCGACGAACCCATGTCGTCACGGCTGACACCCATCAACGCCCCCATTAGCCGGAAACCGTTACCCCCCGTTAACGGCCAGCGGAGCGGTAGGTCTGCTATGAGCAGTCGATTGGGACCGTCACCAGAAGGGTGGTCCCGCCTCCAGCGGGACTAGAGATCTTCAATGTGCCGCCGAACGCATCGACGCGATCTCGCAGACCGACGAGTCCGGATCCCTTGCGCGGGTCCGCTCCGCCGATTCCGTCGTCTTGAATCGACACGTCCAGGTTCGCTTCGTTGGCATGAACGCTGACCTTCACTTCGGATGCCTGCGCGTGCTTGGCCACGTTCGTGAGTGCTTCTGAAACCACGTAATACGCTGCAACTTCCGCACGCTCGGGCAGTCGGCGGTCGACACCGAGATCGAGTACGACGGGGACGGTAGAGCGGCGGGCCAACGTCTTCAGCGCCGGGCCGATGCCGCCCTTCGACACGATCGCCGGATGAATACCCCGGGAGATCTCCTGTAGGTCGCTCGAGATGCCCGTCAGGCCGGCGACGGCATCCGAAATCTGCTCCCTGACCGCGGGCTGTTCGGATCCCAGTGACCCCTCCAACAGGCGGAGCTTCAGCCCGAGTGAGACGAGCCGCTGTTGGGCGCCGTCGTGTAGGTCGCGTTCGAAACGGCGGCGGGCGTCGTCGGCAGCGGTGACGATCCGGGCGCGCGACGCGGTGAGTTCTTCGCGAGTAGCGGCGTTGGCGATCGCGATGGCGACGAGGTCTGCGAAATCGGCCACCCGCGTCTCGGTATCAGGGGGCAGGGGCTCGGGACGCGACGTTCCGACGATCGCCGCGCCCCAGACGTTGCCCTCCACGATGATGGGCGCCCCGACCCCGCCGCGAAGGCCGAGCTGGCGCATGCGCTCGGCGGACGGGCCGCGAGCGTTGTCGTGGCTGTCCATGCGCACGGCCTTGCCGGTGTTCAACACCATCCCCGCAATGTTGTCACCCTCGTTCGGGAAACGTTCGCCCACTGGCATTTTCGGCAAGCCGGGTTCGTCGCGTGCTGCGACGAGAATGGCCGCACGGTCGGGCTCGTAGCGGAGCACGGCTGCGTTCTGTTCCCCGAGGCACCGAGCCAGCTCGACCGCGACGGCGGAGAACACCTCGGACGGGGGGACGCCTCGCGCGACCAGCGTCGCCACCCGCCGCAACGACGCCTGCAGCTCCGCGAGCGCCTGAAGCTCGTCACGACTCGCTTCGGCTTCGCGACGACGCTGATCGGCCTCGGCGGCACGCGTACGCGCCAGGTAGGCAACGGTATTGGCCACCAGTGCCACACAGAGGAAGACCGCGATGACAACCCAGTTGTCGGCGGCCGTCGGATCGAATTCTTCAGGCCACATACGGCAGTAGTCGAAGGCCACGGCACTGGCCACCGACGTGATCGCCGCGACACCGAACCCCCACATGGTGGAGGTGATGAGGACTCCGAGCAGGAAGAGCACGCCGAAGGCGTCACTGGGGGCCATCTGCTTGAGAATGAGCACCAGGGCCGACTCCACCGCAATGAAGCATGCCCCGACGACCAGCCCCAGCCACACTGGCGGGGCCGTCTGGCGCACCAACAGCGACACCAACCGCGCACGCATCGGTGGCTTTTCTACCGCCTGATCTGAAGTGCGGCCGCTGTCACTGGCACCAGCGTCGTGCGACGACCAGTCCGGTACATCTGGTGGTTTCGGCGTCATTGTGCAAGCTCGTATCGATGGAGGCGTGTTGAAGCGGCACGCCAGGTTCATCGTAATCGTCGCCTCTCGCCACGCTGGCGTAGTCCACTTGTCGCTTGGTCTGCAGCGCAGCACCCCGCGGGCCTCACGTAGTGCCGACGGACAGTGCGCCAGCCGTAATCGCCGACGCGACGTCATCGTCGCCGTGGCCTTCGGCGATGGCTTGGTGCCAGCGGGGCAGCAGCGCGCTCGTCATGGGTAGTTCCAGTCCGTGCCTGTGCGCGGCGCTCAACGCCAGTTCGGCGTCCTTCGTCGCGTGGCGTAGGGGGAAGCCGGGGACGAACGCGGCGTCGAGCATCGCGGCGCCCTTGGTGATGGCGTAGGCCGATGCCATTGGTCCGTCGCCGAGCGCTTGCGGGAACAGATGTGGATCGAGACCGAGCGCTTCGCTCAGGGAGAGGGACTCGACCATTCCTTCCACGAGGATCGCCAACCAGTTGTTCAGGGCGAGCTTGAGACGGCTGCCGTCACCGGCGCGATCAAGCCAGAGGGTGCGCCGCCCCAGGACGTCGAAGATGGGCTCTACCATGGGCCGTACTTGGCCCGCGCCCGAGGCGAGAATCTCCAGCGTGCCCAGTTCCGCCGGCCGCGAGCTGCCGGAGACCGGGGCGTCGACGAAGGTGATCCCGCGCTGGGTCGCCAGCTCTGCGAGCCGGTCGGACCATTCGACGCCGATGGTGCTCATCTGAACCCAAATGGTCCCCGCAGGGAGCCTGGAAAAGGCACCGCTGGGCCCCGTCATCACCTGTTTCACCGCAGCCCCGCCAGTGAGCATGGTGATCACCACGTCGGCGCCCGTGACGGCGTCCGCCGGAGTGGCCGCAGTCCGCGCTCCGTCTGCGACCAACTCCGCCGCCTTGGCCGGGGTGCGATTCCAGACTCGTACGCCGAATCCCGCGTGGAGCAGGCGGCGGGCCATCGGTGCACCCATGGTGCCGGTGCCCAGTACCGCGATGCGTTGCGTCGGGATCGTCATCACGCACTCTTCGGGAACGAGCTGGGGACTGGCGTGGTCGAAGCCACGATCGAGTCGATCCCCGCGAGGCGGGACACCTGCGGACCGCTGCTTCCCAATATCGTTGTCTGCATGTCGTTCCTCATCCGTTTCGATGCTCTTGCCAGAATCGCCCAACGGCGAGGCGGTGTCGGCACTGCTGACGCCCATTGCAGATTCCTGCTAGCTGGTATCTCCGCTCGGCTGTCGGCATGATTGAGCGGCCGTTGCGCTGCTCGGGCCGCCGCCCATCCACCTGTTTGCCAGCAGACTTCCTGGTAGCGGGAATGTGTAGCGGGCACTTTCACTGGGAAACTGACAGTATGGTTTTGGGAGAAGTACGTGCGCTGCCTAATCGTTGATGACAGCCCAGAGTTCGTTAATGCCGCGCGCAACCTACTGGAGAGCCGCGGCATCACCGTTGTGGGCGTGGCGGCTACGGCGAGTCAAGCGGTTCGTTGCTTTGAAGAGCTGCGGCCCGATGTGACGCTGGTCGACGTCAACCTCGGGGCCGAGAGCGGCTTCGACGTCGTCGAACAGTTGCAGCACGTTGGGGGACCGCCGTCCCTACCGATGATCTTGATATCCACCCACTCCGCCGAGGACTTCGCCGACCTGATCGCGGCGAGCCCAGCTGTGGGATTCCTGGCCAAGTCCGCCCTGTCGCCCGACGCCATCCGCGACCTACTGCATACCTGAGAGCCCGTCGGCAGACGAGGATGGTTCCTGCCGCCGGCATCGCGCCGACGGACTCGGCCTTGTTGGTATGTACGGTGCCAGCCGTGTCTCCCCGGCGCACCCGTGCCTAACTCAGGCGGGCAGCCACGATTTAGGTGGCGCCACCTGCGTACGGGTAGAAGTCAACTTGGGGTGGGGCGTCGAAGACCTGGGCGTTGCCGGGCGATTGACACACCGACTGCGTCCCTCCCAAGGTGGTGCACTGCTGAGCCGGTGCGGGATCACTCGAAGCCGACGATGCACTGGCGCCCGCCGTTGATTGAGTCGAAGCAGGAGCGGCGACGGCAACGGGCGCGCCTGCGATCGCCGCCGCAGCGGCTCCGGCCGCCAACAGCGTTGTGACGTAGTTCAGTTTGATTCGCATGTCTGCACTCCTCCGATGGCTGGTCGTGTTCGCATTCGCCTGTGTTCTTCGCCGCGAGCGTTGGACCCCGAGAACGCCGGCGCGACAACGAGTGCCACGCCGGCGTGCCCCGCTGGCAGCGGAGTCGGGGACTGCCATCTCATCGCGGGGTCTTGCACCATCAAGTTCCGAGGCGAACCGCGCTTTCCGTACACGTCCAGAATCGCGCATCGGCGAGCGCGCGTCGTCGCGGCTGACACCCATCAACGCGCACGACAGCTGGAATCAATGAATACCGGTCAGCGGGTAGGTCGCGCGATGACCGCCGAGTCCTCGTGGACTCCTGATACTTCGCTGAATGTCCTTGATCCGCAACGGTGTTCGGCGACATGTCAACGTTAGTCGGGAATGTAGTCGAACTGGTCCGGGTTGGGACCTGTCCTGCCGGACTCGCCCCTGTCGAGAGCCGAGATCGCATCCATGTCGGACCCGCCCAGCTCGAAGTCGAAGATCTCGAAGTTCTCCCTGATCCGATCCTTCGACACCGACTTCGGGAACACGATGTCGCCACGCTGAATGTGCCAGCGCAACACGACCTGAGCCGTCGACTTGCCGACGGCCTCGGCGATCCGCACGATGACCGGGTCGTCGAGCACCCTGCCCTGAGCGATCGGGGACCACGCTTCGGTCGCAATGCCGTGCGCCGTGCCGTAGGCGCGTACCGCGTCGTTGGTGAAGTAGGGATGGACCTCGATCTGGTTGACGGAGGGGACGGTGGTGGATTCCTTCGCCAGGCGCTCCAGATGCGGAACCTGAAAGTTGGACACCCCGATGCTGCGGGCGCGTCCATCGGCGGCGAACTCCTCGAGCACGCGCCAGGTCGAGACGAAGTCGCCGCCATACAGCGTCGGCAGTGGCCAGTGGATGAGGAACAGGTCGACGTAGTCGGATCCGAGTGCGCTCAGTGTTCCGTCGAACGCCCGGCGCGCGTCGTCCGGCTCGTGGAAGCCGTTGTTGAGCTTGCTCGTAATGAAGACGTCGGCACGGTCCAGGCCCGCGTCGCGGACGCCCTGGCCGACTCCCTTCTCGTTTTGGTACATCTCGGCGGTGTCGATGTGTCGGTAGCCGATGTCGAGCGCTGCCTTCACCGCCGCGGCGGTCTCATCGGGCGGGATCTGGAACACGCCGAAGCCCAGCTGCGGGATCCGCTTGCCGTCGTTCAACTCGATTGCGGGAATGTCGCTCATGATCTCTCCTTGGCCGTGTCCGCGGTGAAAGGCGCCTCATCGATCTTCCTACGCCGCCTCCACCCTAGGGATGGTGAATCGGAACGCCCGAGACATCGACGACCGGCAATACGTGTGAGGTCGAAGGAAGCTGAACCATCGAAGGGTAGTACGCCCCTCCGACGTGTTGCGTCGGCGTCGGCGCCCTGTCGAGATGGACGGTGTCATACCCGCAATATCCGTCGCAGTGGCCATCGCCGGGACTGGCTGCTGCGATCGATGCTGGGCCGATCGTGGCTGCCGCGGCCCCCGCTGCCAGCAGCGTGGTGAGGTAATACCTTGTTCGCACGGCGGCAATCCTTCGTTTCGAGTCTGTCGGGTTCTTGTCCTCCACCATCGCGCTTGGGCGGGCTCGTGTCGTCACCGCTGACACCAAACTCGCGCTTCCAGGTAGCCAGGTAGCAGGGCGACTCGCCTCCGCGCTGGCTATCGAAGAAGAACGATTGGAACAGCACGCTTTTGGGGGTTCGGTGAGCAGAAATGGTCACGCGTCACGGGCGGCGCTTGCAGCTAGCCGGTATGCCGTCCTGCAGCTAGCGGTCAGTGGTGACGGCGGTCAGCGTCAACGACATCTGAGGGTGAGAACGCGATCGTATAAGCCATGATCACGCCGGTGCCGCGATGAGCCCGCACGAGTCTTCCCATAGTGCCGCAGACCTGGTCGCCGCGGGGGTGGCAGTCGCCCTGGTGTCCGCGGTCATCGGTGCAGGCGCCGCGCTGGCCGCAGGAGCCGACAGTTTCGTGCCCGGCGCCGCGCCAACGGTCGTGGCGGCCGCGAACCCGCCCGTCGGAACTGTCGCCGGCCCGATCGAGCAAGTCGCGGCAAAGGTCGTGCCGAGCGTGGTCGAGCTGGAGGCCGATCAGGGCAACGACGGCGAGGAAGGGTCGGGCATCATCTTGAGTACCGACGGCCTGATCCTCACCAATGCCCATGTCGTGTCGGGCGCCGCCGAGGCAGGCCCAGGCGCAGCCACGACCATGGTGACCTTTTCCGACGGTCGTGCCGTCCCGTTCGCGGTGGTCGCCACCGATCCGGCGACCGACATCGCAGTCATTCGGGCGCAGGGTGTCTCGGGGCTCACCCCGATCAGGATCGGCCGTTCGGCCAACCTTCGGGTGGGCCAGCGGGTCGCGGCGGTGGGATCCCCACTTGGGCTGGACGGCACGGTCACCTCCGGCATCGTCAGCGCGCTGCACCGTCCGGTGCCAACCGGCGTCGGGCCGGCGAACGAAGCCACGGCGCTCGACGCCATCCAAACCGACGCTCCGATCAACCCGGGGAACTCGGGCGGGGCGCTGGTCGACATGAACGGCGAGCTGATCGGAGTGAACTCGGCGAGCGCGACGCTTGGCGACTCGCCGGCAGCGCAGAGCGGCTCGATCGGCCTCGGTTTCGCGATTCCGATCGATCAAGCGAAACGCATCGCCGACGAGCTCATCGCCACCGGAACGGCATCGCATGCCTCTCTCGGCGTGCAGGTGGGCGACGACGTCAGCAGCGACGGCGCCCGGATCGTCGACGTCACCAGCGGTGGGCCCGCGGCGCTGGCCAACCTGCCCGTGGGCGCGGTGGTCACCAACGTCGACGGCCAAGTGGTCGACGGCGCCGACGCGTTGGTCGCGGCGGTCCAATCGAAGGCACCCGGCGCGTTAGTCACCGTGACCTACCGCGACGCCTCGGGGGCCGATCGGACCGCCCAAATCACGCTTGGAACGGATCAGAAGCCACCCGCCACGGTCGACATCCAGACTTCGAGCTGGCCCAAATAGCCGAGTGGGGGCGCTGATTCACATCATGTGGGACGAACAGAGACCCTTGCGGGTCGTGGTGGCCGAAGACGACGTGCTGCTCCGCGAGGGGCTGGCGAGCCTGCTCGATCGCTCGGGCTTCGACGTGGTGGGACAGGCCGAGGACGGTGCACAGCTGCTCACGCTGGTCCGTGACAGGACGCCCGAGCTGGTGGTGGCCGACATCCGGATGCCGCCGAGCCACACCACCGAGGGGCTGGACGCGGCCCGGGTGATCCGCGAGGAGCTCCCCGACGTCGGCATCCTGCTGCTGTCCGCGCACGTCGCCGTCGAGCACGCGATGGAGTTACTGGCCGGCGGTCATGCGATCGGCTACCTGCTCAAGAGCAGAGTCACCGACGTCGGCGACTTCATCGACACCCTCGAACGGGTCGCCAAGGGGGCTTCGGTCGTCGACCCGGTGTTGGTCCAGGAACTGGTCACGGCTCGCAGGCGCGACGACCCGCTGGCGGAGCTCAGTGCGCGTGAGCGCGACGTGTTGGCGCTGATGGCCGAGGGACGTTCCAACGCAGGCATCGCCGATCGGCTGTGGGTCACCCGGGGCACCGTCGAGAAGCACGTGCGCAGCATCCTTTCCAAACTGACGCTGCCGGAGACCGGCGACGACCACCGTCGCGTGCTGGCCGTCGTCGCCTACCTCGAGGCTCGCTAAGATCTTGCGGTTCTCGGACGTGCAGCTGGTCGGCGATCGGGAGCACGCCCTTACCGCGCAGGAAGCTGGAGGTCGACCTGAACACCGACTTCGTGATCACCCCGCCTCGGCCACCGTCGCTGCCCGTGAGCAGCGGTTCCGGCCGGTTCCCGCTCCGGCGCGTGTTCTGCGTCGGCCGCAACTACGCAGCCCATGCCCGCGAAATGGGCAAGGACCCCGACCGCGAGCCGCCGTTCTTCTTCATGAAGCCGGCCGACGCCGTCGTCGACGCCAGCGGCGTGGTGCCCTACCCGTCGCTCACCGCGGCGTTGCACCACGAGATCGAACTGGTGGTCGCGTTGAAGGGCGGCGGCACCGATGTCGAGCCTCGACACGCGCTGGAGCTCGTCTGGGGCTACGCCGTCGGCGTCGACCTGACCCGCCGCGACATCCAGGACGAAGCCAAGAAACTCAGCAGGCCGTGGGACTGGGCCAAGGGCTTCGATGCGTCCGCGCCGTGCACCCCGATTCACCCGGTCGCGGACGTCGGCCACCCAGATCGCGGCCGAATCTGGCTGCAGGTCAACGGCACGACGAAGCAAACGGGTGATCTGAGCGAGCTGATCTGGAACGTCCCGGAGATCATCGGCCACGTGTCGCGCGCCGTCGCTCTTGTACCCGGTGATCTGATCTACACCGGCACCCCCGCCGGGGTCGGGCCACTGCAGCCAGGCGACGAAGTCGCGGGCGGCGTCGACGGCGTCGCTGAATTCGCATTCACCGTCGGAGTGCGCCCGTCGTAATTGGCCTCGACGCCTGATTGCAGCTAGCAGGTAGGCCGGAAGTACCGCTGATGGGCATCGCGAATGGATGACAGCGTTGACGACACGGGCGATCAGGTCCGTGATTCTAGGAGCCATGCCGTCGCAGACTCGACCCGCACTGATGCACCGGCGACGGTTGTCGGCAGAGGCCCAGACCGTCGCTCGGTCGCTGGCCGGGCTCGCCGACCTGCCGACGATCGTTGCCCTCGGCCCATGGGACGATCCCGTGCACGCCTACCAACTCGCCGCCGCAGTCACATCGCTGCAGCGGACGTGCCCGGTGCAACTCGTGTTGCTGGGCAACGGTGTGTACCGGACCACCACTGCGCGGTACATGATCAACCACGGTGTGTCGACACGAGTGCACCTGGAGCAGAGCGTCTCTCCGCATCGGCGATCGGAGCTGCTGGCCGCCGCGGACGTCGTCGTGCCCAGCACGGAGGCCGATTCGCGGACCCTGCTGGAAGTGCTGGCCATGGGCCGGGCCGTGGTCGCGCCCGCCAGTGCCGTCTCCGCGCGCCTCTTGATGCCCAGTAGTGCGGGACTGATCTACCGGTCCGGGGACGTGGCAGGGATGGCCCAGGCACTGCTCCGGCTGCTGACGAAACCCGGACTCCGTCAGGGTATGGCCACTCGCGCAACCCAAGTCGCGCGACGGCAGCACCTGCAGCGGGTTACGTGGCAGCAAGACGACGAAGGGAAGATCCATGCGTAGGTTGCTTGGCTGGTTGTTGACGTGGGTCGCCGAATATCTCGACCGCAGCCTACTGACGGTGCCGGACGTCGAGGAGGATCACCCGATCGGCCGGCCGCCCCTCGGGTAACGCGTCCTCAGAACGGAATCAGGGGCACCACGACGGACCGTAGGACGATCACGGCAAAGAAGACCGCGGTGAACGCCAGATCAATGGAGACGGACCCCACCCGCACGGGTCTCAGCACCCGGCGCACCGGGTCGATCACCGGGTCGGTGATGCCGTGGGTTATCCGGCGGGCCTGGTAGAGCCCGCTGCGTCCGCCCACCGGCGACAGCACACCCGCCCAATCGACGACGGCACGGGCAATCAGCACGAGTTCGAACAGCAGAAGAACGAATCCAATCAGGCCTGCAACCACTGCACGCTCCCTTCCTACCTGCCCAAGCGTCCGCCGGCCGGCTGAGAAGGGCCTGTGGATCATCCAATTCTTTCCAAACATCGCGGCGATGTCGCGTGGCGTTCTCCCCGTTCGTGATCCAGGTCTCGCAGATGCGCGAATCCGGACGGTTTGGCGATCCGATTGTGTTCATCAAAGAGTGGACATTGGTAACTGCGACGCGACCTCCTTCCGGGCTCGGTGGCGCTTCGGAGGTGGCCCGGTGCTGTGCGTTGCGCCGCAGCTCAGCACCGTCGCGGAGTACGAGCCCGACGACTACTGGGCGCCCGCGGAAGACGTGGTCGCGACCATCGAACTCGGCGGTTCGGTCACCGAAGTCGTGGCCAGCCCCGATGGCGAACACGTGTATGTCGCACAACCGGACTCAGTCGCCGTGATCGGCAGCGGCAACCACGTCGTCGCCAGGATTCCGGTCAGTGGACAGCCACGTGACCTGGTGATCGACGCGGAGGGAACCCGACTGTTCGCCATCGACTACGACGGGGTCGTTTCGATCGTCAACACCGAGGACCACACCGTCCACACCGTCCCCGGACACTGGACTTCAGCCGTGGCGGTCAGCGCGGTCGGTGTCTACCTCTGCGCGGCCGACGCCTCCCCCGACGGCTCGGAAAGCTGCATCTCGCTGATCGACGCCGACGGCACCGAGGTCGCCACCGTGCCGGTCGCCAACGAGGTCACCGCCCTGGCGATCAGCCCCGACGGCGCGCGCCTATACGTAGTCTCGTCCGAGCACCTGCCCTACCACCAGTACCTGGCCGGCTGGCTCACGATCATCGACACCTCGAGCCATGCCGCCACCGCGGCCTTCGCCGTCGGCGCCTCTCCCGACGGGCTGACGGTCAGCCCCGACGGTGCGCGGCTGTACGTCACCCACCACGACACGCATTCCGTTTCAGCGGTCGACCTGACCACCGAGACCGTCACTCCAATTGCATTGGGGGACGCTCCCGTGGACGTGAAGTTCACTCCTGACGGCGCGCGCGCCTATGTGACGAATCGGATGTCGGCAATCGTCATCGAAACCGGCACGAACGCCGTGCAAGACATCGCCGCCGGTGACCTACCGAGAGGGCTGCAGATCAGCCCCGACGGAAAGCGCGCCTACATCACGAATTTCGGTGACCGCACCGTGTCGGTCGTCGACACCATCACCCACTCCGTCACCACCGCGGTCGCCGTCGGTGGCCATCCCGAAGCGATCACGGTCAGCTCCGATGGCGAACGGGTGTACGTCGGCGACTACTGGTCCGGCACCGTCACGGTGATCTCGGCACCGACGGTGCAAGATGAGTCCGCCTCGCGCAGCTCGGAGAAGGTCTCTGCGGGTGGTCAATTGATTGCCGCGGAGGCGTTGGCGCTTACATTGGCATGATGAGCGCTCCGTTCTCCTGGCAACAGTCGTACGCGTGGCCACGCAAGCCCGTGCTGGCTCGCAACGTGGTCGCGACGTCGCAGCCGCTGGCCGCGCAGGCCGGGCTCGCGATGCTGGCCGACGGCGGCAATGCGGTCGACGCAGCCTTGGCCACCGCGATCACCCTGACCGTGGTGGAACCGGTGTCCAACGGGATCGGTTCGGACGCCTTCGCGATCGTCTGGGACGGCAACCAACTACATGGGCTCAACGCGTCGGGCCGATCGCCCGCGGCGTGGACTCCGGAGTACTTCGGCAGTAGCGGAGTGCCGTCGTTCGGCTGGAACTCCGTCACCGTTCCCGGTGCGGTGTCGGCATGGGTGGAACTGCACGCCAAATTCGGCAGGATTCCGTTCACGCGGCTCTTCGAAGCCGCAATCGAGTACGGACGCAACGGGTTTCTGGTGTCGCCGACCATCGCGGGGCAGTGGGCCGAGCAAGTGGCGCTGTTCGAGGGCCAGCCGGGGTTCGCCGAGACGTTCCTGCGAAACGGGCGTGCCCCGAAGGCCGGGGAGCGCTTCACCCTCCCCGACCACGCCGCGACACTGGAGAAGATCGCGGCGACCAACGGTGACGCGTTCTATCGAGGCGACCTCGCGGCGGCCATCGAGGCGCATTCGACGGCCAACGGCGGTGCCATGCTCGCCAGCGACCTTGCGGCCCACCGCGTGGACTGGGTCGACACGATCAGCAACGACTACCGCGGCTACACGATCCACGAGCTCCCGCCGAATGGGCAGGGAATCATCGCGTTGATCGCCCTCGGCATCCTCGAGCACTTCGACATGAGTTCGCGCGCAGTTGATTCTGCCGACAGCGTGCACTTGCAGATCGAGGCGCTGAAGCTCGCGTTCGCCGACGCTCAGGCCTACGTCGCCGACGTCGACCACATGCCGCTGCGTCCGGAGCGACTCCTCGACGAGGGATACCTCGCGGAGAGGGCGAAGCTGATCGACGCCAAACACGCGAAGCCGGCGACCGCTGGGATGCCCAGCGGCGGCACCGTGTACCTCACCGCGGCCGACGCGGCCGGGATGATGGTGTCGATGATCCAGTCCAACTACATGGGCTTCGGCTCTGGCGTGGTGGTGCCGGGCACCGGCATCTCGTTGCAGAACCGAGGTTCGCAGTTCGTCACGACGGCGGGCCACCCCAACCGGGTCGGGCCGGGCAAACGTCCCTTCCACACCATCATTCCCGGTTTCGTGACAAAGGACGGTGCGCCGGTGATGAGCTTTGGCGTGATGGGTGGCCAGATGCAGCCGCAGGGCCACACGCAGGTGGTGGTGCGCATCGCCGATTACGGTCAGAATCCGCAGACGGCTTGCGACGGGCCGAGATTCAGGTGCGTGCAAGGTCTGCAGGTGGCCGTGGAGCACGGCTTCCCGGCCGCAACGCTGGAAGGGCTGCGCCAACGCGGCCATGAGGTCGTCGCGGTCGACGACTACAACCAGTTCGGCAGCTGCCAGGCGATTTGGCGGCTCGAGGACGGTTACCTCGCGGCGAGTGATCCGCGCCGCGACGGCCAGGCCGTCGGGTTCTGAAGTCCAGCGGCGCATCCGGTCTGGCTGGTTTGCCTGTCGCGCTCGTTCGCGATGAGCCGGGCCGTGCCCCACGGGTATCCATGCTGGAAGAGGCGATGCTCGACGAACGCGCCGAAGAAGGCGACGTGGTACGTGAGAGCCAAGAGAAACCCTCCGATCAGCGAAACCCAAGTGATCCAACAAAATCCGAGTACGAGCATCGCCAGCGTCCCTACGGTTGCAGTCTGCACCATGGCTCTGGCCACTTGTCGCACCCAGGAGGTGGGAGAGGTGACGTCGTGCAACACCCATCCGCGATAGCGGGGGCCGAGGCCACCACCAAACGCGTACCAGAGCCAGCGAAGTGGGTCTGGCCGGCTTGGGGTGTCCGCTCGTGTCATGCGTCTATCCTTGCCGTTCGGCCGGTCCACGTCGTCACCGCTGACACCCATCGGCACCCCCTGTCAGCGGAACACCGCGTATACCCGCCACTGGGTGCCAAATGACGACCGACGCAATAGTCACCGATCCTTGTCGGTCACCGACCAACGAACACATGTCGTGACGCTCTCGTCGGCGACGCTGACTTCAGATGCGTTGTGTTCGTTGGTGATTTGCGACCAACGCCGCGACAATACTTCCGGCCACCCGCGGGCTCACTAGCATCCCGAGGTGGCCGACGCCGTCGATCTTCATGGTCTCCACGTCGGCGTGGGCGGGCACCGACCGGACGCCAGGCACGACCACGTCGAGTGTTGCGGTGAATGCCAGCCACCGCACGCCTTCCGGTACTGGCGCGGAGGCGAGTCGGCGCAAGAGTGGAGAACCTCCCCGCAGCGCCCGGACAATCGCCCCGAATGGCACGAGATGCGCCCACGGCGAACCCCCGAACGGTGCGCCGAGGGTGACGATGGTGTCGACCTTCCCGGCGAGCCGACCGCTTGCGATGGCCTGCGCGATGACGACCCCGCCCAGGCTGTGTCCGATCAGATGCGCCTTGTCGGCGCCGGTTTGCCACAACATCCGCTCGACCTCGACGGCGACTCGGTCAGCGAGCCGCTCCACCGAAGATCCGAACGACGTGTAGCTGATCGCGCCGACGGTCAAGCCTTTGGCAGCTAGGGCTCGCTCGACGAAGTACCAGCTCGACTTGGTGCCCCCTAAGCCGTGCACGAGTAGCACCGGCCGCTTCGAGGGTGCGGAGTGGGCCTGGATCCGTTGAAGTGGAACGGATGCCGCGTCGGTCTCGCCGCCGACCAGGTGCATCGACGACGTCTTGACCAACGACGCCAGCAGCCCCAGTTCGTATGCCTGCACCATCCCGGCACGTCCGATTGTCCGGACTAGCGTGCCGGCTCCCGCGAACAGTCCCGGCGGCGACATCGCGCCGCGCCGTCTCGGCGCGTCGTGGAAAAGTGCCGACCGGTGTCTTTCTTCCATCTGCGGGTGCGACATGTTCAACCCCTTTGTTGAATGCGACTCGTAGTGCATTGAGAATCGCGGTCGGCGGACACGGTGTCATCGACGGCAGCCGGAATCTGTGATTCCCGTCCACCGGACACGCGCCTACCTGCTAGCCGGAGCCGCGTAGTGCTGGAGGTCCTGCAGGTAGCAGGTATGCCACATGGGCGCCAGCGGGAACGATTATTGCTGAATCGTATGCAATCGTTACTCCGAGAATGCGTCCACTCCGGACGCGGCAACCTGAAATTCGGTATTTAGCAACAACTCCGAACGAAGAGCGATGCCAAGGGGTGAACCGACGCTGACGTGGCCCACGCGTCCCCAGCACTCTCGCGTGTTATGCAACATCCGCAAAAGAAGGTCAGGAGGCCGCATGAACACCCAACCGCGTGGCCTCAGGCTGCTATGCCCACGAGGCTGTGGCGCGACGGCGCCCGACATGATCACGGGTTCATGACCGGAATCGTCGTCCTCATCCTCATGGGGCTCCTCGTCTACGGAATCTGGCACGCCGTCAGCAAACCCGCGCCCGATAAAGGGCCCAGGTGCTGCGTGTGCAGCACGACCACGCGGACACTCCAGTGGATGAGAAGCTGGCAGGACTGGTACTGCTGGCCGTGCAAAGAGCACTGCATCCGTGCCATCGTGAGTGCCCTCGTCGGAGAACATGCGTGACGCCCAACGGGCCGAGTGACGTAGGTGCCAGCAGGATCCCCGCACCGCCAACGGGCATCTTTGGATACCTGCTAGCTGCAAATGCCCAGCGTGCCGCTTGCGGAGCATCGGATCGGCCGAATGTTGCCCTGGCAATTCTGGCCATTGACGCCAACTCTTGGTGTGAAGGCGCTCATGAAAAGAGGCGGATCAGATTGGGTGTAGGTGTGTCAGAAGTGCTGCTGATTGACATCGGTGAGATCGAGCAGGAGGGTTTCATCCCCTCGCGGCGAGTGATCCGCGCGGCGACGGCCAGGCCGTCGGGTGCTGACGACCACCTACGATGATGAGCATGAACGACGAATTCGCGGTCACAGACGTTCCGTTCACTCACGACCCGTGGGTCGCCGCGCGCACGCGCTACGACGGGATGCCCTACCGTCGCGTCGGCGACTCCGGCCTTCTGCTACCAGCGATTTCATTTGGCCTTTGGTACAACTTCGGCGACAACCGGCCATTCGATACCCAGCGCGAAGTGCTGCGGTATGCCTTCGACCACGGAATCACCCACTTCGACCTCGCGAACAACTACGGTCCGCCCTACGGCTCCGCCGAGGAGAACTTCGGCCGGATGCTGCGCGGCGACTTCAAGCCTTACCGAAACGAACTCATCGTCTCGAGCAAGGCGGGTTGGGACATGTGGCCGGGCCCCTATGGTCAGCTCGGCGGCCGCGGCTACCTGCTCTCGAGCCTCGACGAGTCGCTCGGCCGACTCGGACTCGACTACGTCGACATCTTCTACTCGCACCGCATCGACGCGCACACTCCGCTCGACGAGACGATCGGCGCACTCGACACCGCTGTGCGGGCCGGCAAGGCCCGATACGTCGGCATCTCGTCCTATTCGGCCGCGAAGACCGCTGAGGCGGCGGCAATCGCGAAACGGCTCGGCACGCCACTGGTCATTCATCAGCCGTCGTACTCGATGTTGAACCGCTGGGTCGAGGGGGACCTGATCACCGAGCTCCGCAACGTGGGGATGGGCGCCATCGCGTTCACCGCTCTCGCGCAGGGCCTACTGACCAACCGGTATCTGGACAAGCCCGCCGATGAGATCGCCCGTGCCACCGATCGCCCAACCTTCGACGACACGCTGGTGACCGAGAAGGTGCACGAACGGCTGACGGGACTCGCAGGCATCGCCGAACGGCGCGGCCAGTCGTTGGCGCAGCTGGCGCTTGCGTGGGTGCTGCGTGACGCGACGGTGGCATCAACTCTGGTGGGCGCCTCGAGCGTCGCGCAGCTGGAGGAAAACCTCGGCGCACTGCGCAACCTGAGCTTCACGCCCGACGAGCTGAGCGAGATCGATCGTTACGCCGCCGATTCCGGTATCGACCTGTGGCGCGAAAGCTCCGATCTGTAGGTAGCAGGTAGCTGGAAGACCCGCATTACCGCTAGCCGGTAGACCCCGATTGGGGTGTGTCGGGGGCGCCTTTGGGGGTGAGCGCTGGCGACATTCCGCCGTGGAAGCGGCATCGTTGAAGTCGGGCGTCACCACGGCGACCCGAGCCCCGCAAGCCGCCACGGCCTGACTCGTGGCGAGAAGAGGATGGCGATGACGTCAGCGACAGTAGGGCGAAGCGGGTTGGTCGCGGCCTCCGCTCCTTCCGATGCCGGGAATCCGGGTACACGAGACATCCACGTCTACGTCCTCGGATTGCACGCACACGTTCGCCTCATCAGCTTCGGCGGTCGGCGGCTCCGCAGATAGGAGATGGAACAAATGCCCGGTGCGACTTCAGAAGTGCCATCCGTCGACACAATCCTCGTCGACCCGACGATCCCGGCGCCCGAGACCAACGTGGCCGAGTACGGCTTCGAAGGCCGGTTCGAGGACTGGGCCGACGACGCCCGATACTTCGAGTATTCCAAGGCTGCCAACCCGATCGGCTCGGGGCACACGTCGAAGGTTCCCGTCGTGCGCTTCGGTCCCGAGCTCTATCAGGACGGACCGACGGGTGTGGTGCCCCTGGATCTGTCCGACGAGCTGGGCATCAAGACCGGCGACGCGACCAGCCCCGGCTTGCTGGCCAGTTTCCTGCGCATCCGAGCCGGCGAGCAGATCGATACCAGCCCCAACGCGACTTCGCAGCTGTACTACGTCATCCATGGCCGCGGCTTCTCAGCGGTCAACGGCCGAATGGTCAAGTGGGAGAAGGGTGACTTCCTCACCCTGCCCGCCGGTGCCCGCTCGGTCTTCTACGCTGACTCCGAAGCTGCTTTGTACTGGGTGCACGACGAGCCGCTGCTGCGGTACCTGGGCGCCGAGGCCAGCCAGCCGAAGTTTCGGGCCACCAAGTTCCGTCGTGCCGACGCCGTGGCCAAGCTCGACGACATCGCCTCGAGGCCCGGTGCCAACGAGAAGAGCCGCGTCAGCGTGTTGCTCGCCAACGCCGAAGAAGAGCAGACCCTGACCATCACCCACGTGCTGTGGGCCATGTTCGGCGTGCTGCCGCCCGACCAGGAACAGCGTCCGCACCGGCACCAGTCGGTCGCCCTCGACCTGATCCTCGACGCTGCACCCGGCTGCTACACCTTGCTGGGCACCCGCCTCGACGAGCGCGGCGCGATCGTCGACCCCACTCGAGTGGACTGGCAGGCCGGTGGTGCCTTCGTCACGCCACCGGGCATGTGGCATGCGCACTACAACGAATCGGGCGCGCCGGCCCACCTCATTCCCATCCAAGACGCCGGACTCCACACGTACCTCCGCAGCCTCGACATCCGCTTCACCAACCGCCGCTGACCGTCACGAGTGAGAGGGGATCGCGGCGGGGCGGACCCGGCTTGGGCATGGGTCATCGGTTGGGGCGCACCCCCCGTGCTTCGGCATTTGTGCCTGAGCCCGTTGGGCGCTAGGTCATCCCTAGCGAGTGCTGACGACACCCGCCGCCTGGCCATTCACCGGGGGTACCGTGGCGGCCGGCGCATCGTGTCCTGCCGGCGCGCAATCATCCTCGCGTGCAACCGTAGTCCGCATTCTCCTGCACACGATCACGATGGCGACGAGTTCGGCCAATCCAACCACCAGCACCGGCCACAGCACGCCGGCCAGGACGGCGAGCGATCCATGAGCGAGCGGGCTCGACGTGCGACGGTCGGAGAACCAGTTGACGGCAACCAAGGCGCCAATGGTCGTAACCAGCCACCCGCACAGGTACACGGTCAACAACATCTCGGTCACCTCCTCTCGTAATCACAACCCGAAGACCAGTGTGTCCACCCACTCTGAGCAGCGACCGTGATCAACCTGAGAGGCCAATAAGCAGATGTCGGATGGGCGAGGTTTCCGGCTGGCAGGGGGGTGCAGATAGCTGGCAGCGCTGACGACATGCCTTAGCTGGTGCGGAAACCTAGGAGCCAGGCCGATCGGGCCCATCGGAGCCGAGGACGGGAAGGGGTCACGCCATGTTGGCAGCGCCGAGTGAAACGGATGACCGCGCAGTGGAACCAGATGCTGCGACGGATTTCGAACGTGACGCCATTCCGCTCATGGAGCCGCTGTTCCGCCATGCGATGCGCATGACCGGCAATCGAGCGGACGCGGAGGATCTGGTGCAGGACATGCTGGTGAGAGCCTATGCGGGTTGGCCAAAGTTCCGGCAGGGCAGCAACCTCAAGGGGTGGCTCTACCGGATCTTGATCAACGCCTACATCAACGACTACCGAAAGAGACGACGCCAGCCGGCGCTGTTCCCCGCCGACGACGTCACCGACAAGGACTTGGCGGCCCGCGGCCGGTTCTCTCCGGCGGATTTGCACTCCGCCGAGGATGAGGCGCTGAATGCGTTGACCGACAGCCGGATCAAGGCCGCGATGCAGTCCTTGCCCGAACAGTTCCGAACGGCGGTCTACTACGCGGACGTCGAAGGGTTCCGTTACAAGGAGATCGCCGAGCTCATGAATACGCCGGTGGGAACCGTGATCTCGAGGCTCCACCGCGGCAGGCGCCTGCTCCGCGGCCTCCTCGGCGACGTCGCCGAGGAACAGGGTTATCAGCATGACGTGGCTGCTTGACCGCGTCGACCACCACCTCCGGGAGTACCTGTTGGGACATCAGTCGGCCACCCGCATGGTGTGGCGGATCCTCTTCGGGGCACAACCAATTTCGACGACGATGACGACCATTGATCCCGAGGGGTCCTAACCCATGGATGTCGACCGGCGATCCTTGCTCATCGCGTCGCAGTTGATCGCGGTGGCAGGACTAGCCGGCTGCGGAAAGAACAGCCACCCAACCAATCCCGACGTGCCGGCGCTTGCCGGCGGACATCCTCCCGATCCGACTGAGACCTTCGTATTGCCCTACGATCGAATCTCGTTCGGAGGCTGGGGGAGCCTTCCGCCCCACAGCGGCGAAATGGCCCCGCTCTATGGCGATCTCGACAAACCGGGACCGTACCTGGTGATGATGCGATGGAATGCCGGCTGGTTCAGTGCGCCGCATACCTACGCAACGGACCGGATCTGCGTCGTGATATCCGGAACTTGGTGGGTGAACAGCGGTGAGGACTTCGCCCCGCGCGACGCTGTTCCGGTCACGCGGGGAGGATATGTCAAGCGCACTGCGCGGACTCCACATTACGACGGGGTGCCGTCAGGATCACGAGATCCGGCCGTGATAGCCATCTTCGGTCTCGGGCCCGTCGACATCCATCTGGTCGATCCCACCATGCCGTCATGGCGCAAGGTCTGAATCGTTGTTGGCCCGAGCGGTGGCGGCTACCTCAGGAAGCGCCCCCGCACCCGCCGCACCAGGCCCTCCGGCTCGCCGACCGGCGGCTCGCGGTCGGCATACGGCCACGGCTGATTGCGTTCCGGCACCGACGCCGCCCGCGCCTGCTTGAGCAGCATCCGCGGGGGACGGCAATGTTGATTACTGTACCGTCCGGACGGTACAGTAACGCCGGTCGTGCGGACGCGGCGCTCGTGAAGTACGGGGCTGAACGCGTCTGCTCTTTGCTCATCCAAAGGAGGCGCCGTGGGCAGCTACTTGCGGTTGCTCCGGACACCTGGCGTGTTCCGAGTGACGGCGTCTCAGCTGTTCGCGCGACTGCCGCTCGGGATGCTGTCGCTGGCGATCCTGATGCACGTCTCGGAGACGACCGGGTCATACGGGCAGGCCGGTCTCGTCGTGGCGTGTGTCAGTCTTGCCGAGGCGATCGCGATGCCCGTGACCGCCCGGCTCACCGGGACATTCGGCGTGACACCCGTCGTGCTGGCAGCCGCGACGATCAACAGCGTCGGTTTCCTTGCGTTGGCGCTCGCGCCCGCGCATCTAATCTTGCTGGCTGCGCTGGGAACCCTTGTGGGAGCGACGATCCCACCGTTGATGCCGGTAGTGCGCGCGCTGTACCCACGGATGGTTCCCGCTGATACGGTAGGGGCGTTGTTCGCGTTCGATACCACCGCGCAAGAACTGATTTGGGTTGCCGGACCGGTTGTGGTGACTGTGTTGACATCATTGATGTCCACCGCGGTGCCGCTGCTGGCCGCGGCGGGTATCACGCTCACTGGATCCATCGCCTTCGTGCTGAGTCTCCAACCGCGACAGCCCCGGATCGCCCGTGGGACTTCGTCATTCGGCCGGGTACTGGCCCGCCAAGAGGTTCTCCTGGCCTTCGTCGCCAATCTCGCTCTCGTCGCGGCGTTCATGGCGATGGAGGTCGGAGTGGTCGCTCAGCTGGGGCACTCGATGGCCGGTGTGGCGATCTCGGTGTCGAGTCTTGGATCGCTGATCGGCGGCCTGCTGATTGGCCAGCGCCGATTCGGTCTTGGGGCGTTGGTCGCGACGCTGGCGGTCGTCGTGGTGGGGACGGCACTGACCGGACTCGTCACCGGTCCGCTGCAGTTCGTGGCGCTGTTCGCCGCTGGATTCGGCTTCGCACCTGCGATGGCAGTTCTCTACCATGCGGTCTCCCGCGGTGTCGCTGAAAGCGCTGCCGCCGAGGCGTTCGGGTGGCTCAACACCGGTGCGCTGGCCGGCGGTGCGGCAGGCACCGCGCTGTCGGGTGTTCTCAACGACGCATGGGGCCCAGTAGGGTCGTACGTCATAGCGACTGCTCTGGCCGTTGGCGCGGCGGTCAGCCCGCTGGTCGCGAGGTTGGCCGGTCCGGTTCGTGGGTTCTCCACGGAAAGGCCCACGGTGTCCGTCGCAGGTTAATCTTGACTGCGACGCATCGCATATCCAGGCCTCCCAGGAGGCAGACGATGAGAGTGATCCGTGCCACGAGGGGATCGACGCGACGAACTGCTGGACGCCGCCGAGCAGGTGTTGTCCCGGGGCGGCCCACAGGCATTGACCCTGCAGGCAGTCGCCGATGAGGCGGGGGTGTCCAAGGGCGGGCTGCTGTATCACTTCGCGAACAAGAGCGAACTGGTTCGCGGACTGGTGGAGCGGCTGGTCGACGATACGAACAGTAACTACGCCCGCTGGGACGACGGCGAACCCGGCTCGTACACCCGCGCCTACATCGCATCTACCTGCCACAACCTGACTACCGCGGACGCCGACCGGGTGCTGCGCCGGTGGTCGGTCATTCTGGCGGCCAGCACCGAACCGGAAATGCAGGGGCCGATCGCTGAAGCGTTCGAGACGTGGATGTGGCCGGCGCCGGGGGTGGACCGTTACCCGATGCGCGCGCAGATCGCCCGGCTTGCAGCCGACGGACTGTGGTGGAACGCCATGTTCGTCAACGCCTTTCGCGATCCCGAGCTCAACAAGCGGATCAGCGCCGCGCTGGTCGACTACGCCGAGGGCAGAGACCACCCAGAGGAATGACGAGGGGAACGTTTCACGAGATCCGGATCATCGGCCACCGTGCCCTACGGTCGAATCTCGTTCGGAGACCTGAGGAACCTACCTACCTGATGAAGCGTCCGAGCACCCGCCGCACCATGCCCTCCGGTTCGCCGACGGGCGGCTCGCGATCGGCATACGGCCACGGCTGATTGCGTTCCGGCACCGACGACGCCCGCGCCTGCTTGAGCTGCATCCGCAGGTGTGCCCGCAGTTCGTGCAGGTCGGGGTCGGCCCACCGGTTGTCGGCCTCGATCGAATCGTCGGTCAGGTCGTAGAGCTCCCATTGGTCGTCGAGCGGATCGGTCCGATACGACTCGCCACCGATTCCGTTCGCCGCAAGGTGACGCACGCCGGGCTCCGTCCAGGTCGACGGATCGTCGAAGGTGCGGACCAACTTCCAGAGATGTCCCGCACCGCCGGGCGCGTCCGTCTCGTCGACGCGCACCACCAATCCCTCGAAGTTGGCGGCGACATAGGAGGGGATCTTGATCCGCAGGGGCGCAGGCGGATTCACGGTGCGGCCCAACGCCCTGGCCGTGGCCGACGCGCCCGTGTCGCCTTCCAGCACGTTGTCGCGCGTCATCAGGTAGATGGGCCGGCCGTCGTCGGCCGGGCCTCCATCGACGACGGGCATCAGGTCGCGGCCCGGCAGTGGGTGCAGTTCGGAGAAAGACTCGGCCAGAACCGATCCCACGACTTCTTCTTCGATACCGGCCGCGCCCAACAGGGTTGGTACGAGGTCGACGTGCGAGGTCGGTGCGGAGACCACGCGGGGCTGCGTCGCCCCTTCGCCGATGCGGGCGATGACGAACGGCACCCGGGTGGCCTCGTCGTAGAGGTTGAACCACTTCTGGTGCAACCCGCCGTGCGCGCCGAGCAGATCACCGTGATCGGAGGTGCGTACCAGCACGGCGTTCTCGGAGCCGCCCTCGGTGACCGCTCGGCGCACCCGGTCGATGGGTCCGTCCACCTCGGCGTGCAACCGGTAATAGAGGTCGCGGTAGCGCTGCGCGTTGCGCGCGTAGCTGCGGCCAACCACCCGGGCCAGGCCGTATCCGGAGTAGTACGCCTCCCGGAACGCGATCTGCGCGGCGGGCTTGGTCGACAGATCCTCGTCGGCGGTCGGCGCCGGCGGCACGTGTGGTGGATCCAGCGGGGACGGCTGCAGCGGGCTCCGTCGCACCCAGGCGGGGAACAGCACGATGTCGTGGGGATTGACGAAGCTGGCGACCAGTAGGAACGGGCGCATCGCGGCCTCGTCGCCGGCGCGGCGCCGCGCGTAGCGGTCCGTCAGCCAGGCGACCACTCGATCGGCGAACAGCGGATCGCGGCGATAACCACAGTTGGACATGGCCGCCCCATGCGGCTCGGGACCCACCCATCCGGAGAAGCCGTACGGGCCGAGGGGGTCGGCGTCGAGGTAGCGCTGCACCGCTGCCGGGTCGACGACGCCGTCGTCGTCGTTGGTGGCCAATGATTCGCCGGTAACCGGATCCTCCAGGTCGGCGTGGGAGATGTGCCACTTGCCGTCGTAGTGGGTGTCGTACCCCGCAGCGCGAAACCAGTTGCCCAGCGTGGGCACCTCGCCCTTGCGCAGCCACCGCAGTCGCGAATCGTCGAACCGCTTGCCGATGCCGTCGGTCTGGGTGACCCCGTGCAGATCGGGATACTGGCCGGTGAAGATCGTCGGGCGGCTCGGCACGCAGGCCAGCGAACCGGTGTAGTGCCGCGTGAAGCTGACGCCGTGCTCGTCGAACCAGCGACGGCCACAAAGGGTCCGGTCACGCCAGGCGAGCACGTCGGCGGACTCGTACGGCGGCACGGCGCGCTCCTCGTCGGTCATGAGGATGACGACGTCTGGGGTCTGCCTAGGCATGGGCGGTCTCCAATCGGTGGGCCAATCCGGCGAGCATCGAGTCGGACTGCTTGGCCATGACACGGCAGGCGACCCATTCCGCCGCACTGGATAGCGGGCTGGCACCGATTTCCACGGTGCTGGTCAACGCCACCTCGGTCGCGGTGCCCGACGGTCGCAGCGTCCAGCGGTTGGAGACGTCGCCCATCTTGGTCGGCAGTCCCTCGATCCGGTAGGCCAAGGCGACACCGGGGTCGAACTCGGTGATGCGCTCGACGACCGCGTTGCGGCCCATCTGCACGCGGCGGGTAGTGCCCACGTCCCCGCCGCCGGGACCGTGATTCAGCACGGACGAGTGGGCGACGCCGTCCGCCCACGAACTCAGCGAACCGAAGTCGGCCAGGACATCCCAGACGGCCGTCGGCGGCGCCGATATCGTCCGGCTTCGACGGATGTCTGCCACTCCGTCATCCAACACCATGGCGGGCGTCGTGCAGCTCTAATCCAGTTGCGCGCCACCCATCCCGGCCCACGCGAAGAACTCGCTATCGGCGACGAACAACACCTCGTCACCCGCCTCCAGGACGTCACCCGGTTGCGGAACGCTGATGCGTCCGGCACGCACCAGGGTGACCAGTGCGGCGTTCTCGGGTAGGTCCAGCTCGCCAACCTTCTGCCCGACGAGCGGGTTGTCCTCGGGCAGCGTCAGCTTCGCCAGGTTGGCCCGGCCCTCGCGCAGCCCCATCAACCGGATCAGGTGCCCCACGTCGATCGCGCCTTCCACCCCGGCCGCCAACGCGCCCGGCGCCGAGACGGCGACGTCGACGCCCCACGCCTGGGTGAACAGCCATTCGTTGCGGACGTCGTTGATCCTCGCGACCACCCTCTGCACGCCGAACTCCGTCTTGGCCAGCAGTGAAACCACGAGATTGGCCTTGTCGTCGCCGGTGGCGGCGATGAGCACGTCGCACGTCTGTACTCCGGCTTCCTCGAGGGCGGTCAGCTCGCAGGCGTCGGCGATCATCCAGTCCGCGGCGGGAACGGTGTGGGGTTCGTAGCGGCGCATCTCACGCTCGATCAGCAGGACCTTGTGACCGTTGTCGATCAGCTCCGCCGCGACCGACCGACCAACGGCGCCGGCGCCTGCGATTCCGATCCGCATGAACGGCTCCCCTCACGCGTGGCTCCGAGGTCGCTACTGTACCTGTGAATGGCCTGATCAGTGGCGATGCCGGTGGACCACGGTGGACCGAACGGGAATGAAATGAGCTTGGAGCAGCTGTACCTAGCGGTGCTCGTCAGCGGCTTGGTGCTGCTGGCCAGCATCGTCGGTACGCGCGTGGCGACCCGGGTCGGGTTTCCCAGCCTGCTGCTGTTCCTGCTCGTCGGTGTCCTGCTCGGCGAGGACGCGCTGGGTCTGGACTTCGACGACGCCGAACTGGCCCGCAACGTGGGTATCGCGGCGCTGGCCGTCATCCTCGTCGAAGGCGGATTGACCACGCGGTTCACCGACATCCGCAAGGTGTTGGCGCCCGCCGGTGTTCTCGCGACGGTTGGCATCGTCGTCAGCATGGTGGTCACCGCCGCGGGCGCGCACCTACTACTTGGACTCGATTGGCAACTCGCGCTGTTGCTCGGCGCCATCGTCTCTTCAACGGATGCTGCGGCGGTGTTCTCGGTCCTGCGGGTGCTGCCGTTGCCCCGTCGGCTGGCCGGGCTGCTCGAGGCCGAGTCCGGGTTCAACGACGCACCGGCGGTCATCCTGGTCCTGGTGTTCAGCGCGACACCCTTCATCGTCGAGCCGGTGAGCGGCGGGGCCATGTTGCTCTACGAGCTCCTCGCGGGTGTCGCGATCGGGCTGGCATGCGGATACCTCGGCGCGATGGCATTGCGCAGGATCGCCCTGCCCGCGTCGGGTCTCTACCCGATCGCGACGTTCGGCTTGGGCATGGTGGCGTTCGCGGCCGCGGGTGCCGCCCACGCCAGCGGGTTCATCGCGGCCTACCTGGCGGGGGTGGTGTTGGGGAACTCGGGGCTGCCGCACCGCTCGGCCACCAGGTCCTTCGCCGAAGGACTTGGCTGGCTGGCACAGATCGGCCTGTTCGTCCTGCTCGGCTTGCTGGTGGACCCGAGCGAGTTGCCCGGCGAGGTGATCCCGGCGATCGTCACCGGGCTGGTGCTGTTGCTGGTCGCCCGGCCGCTCTCGGTCGTGGTCTCCCTCATCGGGTTTCGCGTGCCGTGGCGCGAGCAGGCGTTCCTGTCATGGGCGGGCCTGCGCGGCGCGGTGCCGATCGTGCTGGCAACGTTTCCGATCGTCGCGGGGGTCCCGGACAGCCGCCGCCTGCTCAACGTCGTGTTCCTCCTAGTCGTGGTGTTCACGCTGGTGCAGGGGCCCAGCCTGCGGCCGGTCGCCAAGGCGTTGGGGCTGATCCGTCGCGACGCCACCCGCGAGATCCAAGTCGAATCGGCCCCCTTGGACGTCTTGGAGGCCGAACTGCTGACCATGACGGTGGTGCCCGCGTCCCGGCTGCACAACGTCATGGTCCTCGAACTGCGGCTGCCCGAGCCGAGCGTGATCTCGCTGATCATCCGCGACGGCCACACCTTCGTCCCGCAACCCGACACCCGGATCGAGACCGGCGACGAACTGATGATCGTCACCACGACGAAGACGCGCGCCGCCGCCGAACGCAGGCTGCGTGCGGTGAGCCGGCGGGGCAAGCTGGCCTACTGGTTCGACGAGTACGGCGAAGCCGACTGACTGCTCAGATCATGTCGTTCGTCGTCAGCCAGCGCATCACCGGCCAGCCGATGAACACCGGCAGCCAGCAGGTCAGCACCCGGTACAGCAGCACCGACGGCACGGCGATCGCGGCGGGCACCCCGAAGGCCGCCAGGCCACCGATCAGCGCCGCTTCGACGGCGCCGACGCCGCCGGGGGTCGGCGCCGCCGAGGCGAGCGTGCCGCCGATCATCGTCACGACGGTGACGGTGACGAACGTCGTGCCGCCGCCGAACGCCTCGACGCTGGCCCACAGCGCCAACGCCGCACCGAGAGTCGTTGCGGCACAGCCGAGGACGATCACCGCGAGCCGCTTCGGTTCGCGCGCCAGCTCGACGAGTTCGCCGCCGACCTCCTTCAGCCGGGGCCGCAGCGCCGTGCCCAGCCAGCGGCGCAGCTTCGGCACGAACATGAAGGTGCCGACGATGCCAAGCGCCACGCCGCGCGATCAGGTACAGCACCGTGGTCGCTCGGCACGAAGTGCGACAGGTTGGTCGACGTGCCCGCGACGACGCTGAAGAAGATCAGCAAGCCGACGTGGGTGATGACCTGGACCGATCTGCTGCAGCGCGACCGCGGCGGTGGCGCGCACCGCGCCGAGACCGCCCTTCTGCAGGAACCTGGTGCTCAGCGCGAGGCCGCCGACTCCGGCCGGGGTGGTGGTGGCGGCAAAGGTGTTGGCCACCTGCATGATCGCCAGGTTGCGGAAGCTCACCGATGCCGACGCGCACGCCCACAGCGCGGCGGCCGCACCGACGTACGTCAACGCCGAGACGGCCAGCCCCAGCAGCGCCCACCACCAGTTCGCCGTTCGCAGTTCGGCGAAGAACGCAGGCACCGTGCTGATGAACGGATAGGCGACGTAGACCAGCGCGACCAGAAGCACCAGCTGGATGACCTGGTAGCGGGTGAACCTGGTGATCGTCTCGGTCTTGATCTGATCGGCGCCGGTCTGGCGCTTCACCTCGTCGCGGGCGGCCGACATCACGGCGCTCGGCGTCGTTCGACCGATGCCCGAATGTCGTTGCGGCATCGCCGATTTCGTCAGGCGCTGCGACGCCGTCAGGACGGCGTCCTTGCCGAACTCATCGATCGCCGCGCGCACGGCCGGTTCGGCGCCGAAGATCGCCGTCGTCGTCACCAGCAGCGCGGCGATGTCGGCCTGCAGGTGGACGTCGGTCGCGCCGAACTCGGCGTTGCCGAAACCGCCGAAGAGCGCGGTGCCGTCCTCGACGGTGATCTCCTTGCCGCGCAGGTCGCCGTGCGAGATCTGATGCCGGTGCAGCACGCCGAGGCCTTCCCATACCGGGGCGACCAAGGCGTCGTCGGCGGAGGATTCGTCGATGGCGACGCCCCGCGGCGGGCTGTGCGCGTACAACGTCCAGCCGCGGTCGAGCGCGGCCATCGCCATCGTGGTGGTGTTGGCGACGCCGAGCGTCGTCGATGGCGATCGCCATCAAGGCGCGATGCTCGACGGCGCGGCGCATCGAGGCGTGCAACGGCGCGGTTTCGCTGTTGCGCAGCGTCAGCCAGCGCCAGACCTGTCGCAGCGCGCCGCCGCTGCGCTGATTCGGGCCGTACAGCTCGACGACGGCCCGGATTCCGGAGCCTCGTCGTTCGGATGGTCGGTCGTCGCCGACAACGCCAGCGGACCAGGGCCCGCGGGGCGCAGCACCGTCAAGCCGGTGACCACGAACCCGCGCCGCGCCAGCGCGCGGACCGCTCCGTCGAGGGGCACCTCGAGGGCGGGCGTACCGACGATCAGCACGGTCAATGCGCCGACGAACCAGCCGACCGCCAGGCCGAGCAGCGAGCGGGCGGGCACGACGGCGCTGACGACGAGGTGAATCGGCACGAACGCCAGCAGCAGCGTCCACCACCACCGGCGCCACCGGGCAGGCAGCCATGGACCCGACACCGTGAGCACCGCGGCCAGCATCGCGATCCATCGCGGGTCGTCGAGGAACTGGGACAACATGCTGTGCAGCCGGTCCGTCAGGTCGAAGTGCCATCGTGGCGCGGCGAACCCGTTGGAGTTGATCGACAGGGCGACGACGGCGATCAGCCCTGCGGCCGCGTACGCGCCGAGGAGTTTCCACTGCCGGGACGCGATCAGCCCGATCAGGATCGCGAACGGCAACACCAGGATCGCGATGCCGTAGGCCAGGTACACCAGGTTGGACTGGGTGGGCGTCAGTACGCCGACGATCCCGGAGATCGATCGCTCCAGGGCGACCCAGTCATTTCGGGTGATCAGTGAGCTGGTGATGATGGTGGCCAGGAAGATGGTGGCGAGTACCACCCGGACGATGTCGTTGGTCCGCCGGATCAGGGGTTGCAGCAGGCTGCCGGTAACGGCGACGTCCCGCCCGTCAACTCGCATGTCCCCAGATCTCTCGTGCCGGCACCGCGTCGGTCAGCGGCGTGCGCACAACCTATCCCAGTACGCAGGGCCCGTCGCCCGTATGGACGTCGTCAAGATGCGGCCGTGACGCGTAAGGATCGCGTTGACACTCCGCCCGCCGGGCGTCGACGGCGGTAGACAGTGGATCGTGAGCGATCTGCTGCAAGTCGTTTCGATGCTGGCCATACCTGCGGCAGTGCTGCTGACGTGTCGGCGCCTGAACCTGCGCGCCGCCCGGCGAGATGACGTCGCGCGCTGACTACATGTGTGTGCCGCCGTCGACCCGCACCTCGGTACCGGTGACCCAGTAGGCGTCGGGGGAGCCGAGCAACGCGACGACGGACGCCACCGCGTCGGGCTTGGCGAACATCGCACCGCTTTCTAGCGGCAGCGGGGCCATGATCTTGCTGAGCAACGAGAAGTCCATGTCGTCCGGCAGGCCGGGCCCGATGCTCTGCTTCGACTCGCCGACGCCGTCGGTCATGCCGGACGAGATGGACCCGGGCTGAACGGAGTTGAACCGGATCCGCTCCTTGCTGAATTCCAGGGCCAATGCGTGCGTCATCGCCTGAATGCCGCCCTTGGACGCGGCGTAGGCGGACATGTACGGGTGGGCGAAGGTCGCCGAGGTCGAGCTGAAGTTCACCACGGCGGCGGAGTTGCCTTGGCGCAGAGCTGGAATCGCCTCGCGGGTGACCAGGAACGTGCCGACGAGGTTGATCCGCAATACCTGCTCGAAGTCGGCAAGCGTGGTATCGACGAAGTGGGACGACCGCAGGATTCCGGCCGCGTTGACCAGGGTGTCCAGTCCGTTCAGCGCCTCGACGGCTTCGGCCACGCCCGCCTTGACCGAGGCCTCGTCTCCGACGTCGACGAGCACGGTCGCTAGTTGGTCGCCGTGCCCGTCGGCCTTGGCGACGGTGTCCTTCAACCCGGCTTCGCTGATGTCGGCCGCGACGACGTGGCCGCCCTCGTCGAGAATCCGGAGCACGGTGGCCTGCCCTATACCGGAGCCCCCGCCGGTGATCAGGACGCGGCGGTCGGTGTAACGCTGAAGTGAACGCATGGGCCGATGATGCTCTACGCGGGGCGGCGGTGTCAGCCGGTCTCCGGATCAGCATCGGCGGCGCTGCTCGCCATGTCGCGGGCGGCGAGATGGCTGAACAACATCGACGCGCCGATCGGGTTGCCGCCGCCGGGGTAGGTAGTGCCGCTGACCGCGGCCATCGTGTTGCCCGCCGCGTACAGGCCGGGGATCGGGTGTCCCGCGGCGTCGAGCACGCGGGCATGGCTGTCGGTGCGCAGTCCACCCTTGGTGCCGAGGTCCGACAGCCCGAACGCCGCGGCGTGGAAGGGCGGCCGGTCGATCGGCACCAGCGGGAGCTTGCCGCCGGAGAACGCGCGGTCGTAGGCTTCGTCGCCGCGGCCGAAGTCGGAATCGGCACCACCGGCCACCAACTCGTTGAAGCGGGTCACGGTCGCGACGAGGTTCGCCGGCGGCACGCCGATGACTCGCGCGAGGTCCTCGACGGTGTCTGCGGTGTGCCACAGTCCGGCGTCGCGGAAGAGTTGTGAGTCGACCAGGGACACGCTGGTCGACTTCACCGGCGGGATCTCGCCTTCTCGGTCGTCGTAGACCATCCAGAACGGCAGTTCCATTGCGCCGGTGTTCATCTGATCGATGATGACGCGGCCGATCCGGTCGTAGGGTGCGGACTCGTTGACGAACCGCCGTCCGTCGGAGTTGACGAAGATGCCGCCGGTGAACCACAGCGAGAACGTCGACCGGCCATCCGGGTGAGTGAAGCCCGGCGACCACCACGCCTGGTCCATCAGGTCGGTGTCGGCGCCGGCACGGATGGCGGCCTGGTGAGCGGCACCGGTGTTGCCCGGCGCGCCCATGGTGTCCTCGACGCGCCCCGGGACGCCGAACGCGCGGCGCATCGCCGCGTTTTGTTCGAATCCGCCCGCAGCGAGTAGCACCCCGCGACGGGCACCGATCCGCACCGCCTTGCCGTCCCGCTCGACCTCCACCCCGACGACGGCGCCGTCCTCGATGATGAGGTCGGTCATCGGTGAGTCGAGATGAACTGTCGCGTTGGGGAATCGGCGCAGTGCGACGAGGAACCGGCCGATCAGTGCGCGCCCACCGGTGAGGAGGTCCGGCGCGGGCGCACCGAGGCGTTCGTTGTCCAGTGGGCCGCGCACCTTGTCGGCGTACGGGCCGAGCGCTTCGCCGGGCAGTGGCTTCGACACGATGTGTCGCAGGCCGTCGCGCCGGGCACCCGGTGCGTTCCCGAAGTAGTCCGGCCACGGCAGGACCAAGAACGCGAAACCGTCGTCCTCCTCGAGGTATTCGATCAGCCGGGCGCCGCCAAGCACGTAGGCGTCCTGCAGTTCGACGGGCGTCCGGTCCCCTACGACGGCGTGAAAGTAGGTCAGCGCCTCCTCGATGGTGTCGTCGCTGCCCTTGCGGCGCAGCACTGGATTGCACGGGAACCACATCCCGCCGCCACCGGAGAACGCTGTCGTGCCGCCGAACTTGTCAGTCGCCTCGACCAATGCGACGGACAAGCCCTCCCGGGCAGCGGTGTAGGCGCCGGCGATGCCGCCGCCGGAGCCGACGACCACCACGTCGGTGTATTCGTCGAATTCGCCGGCTTCCGGCACCTCAGATCATCGCCCGCAGCGGACCGACCGGATCGACGCCGAACGAACTCAGCGCCGAGGCGTGAAAGGTCGTGCCGGGCACGTGAATTGCATGTGCGAGGCCGGTGTGGGCATCGCGCCAGTACCGTTGCAGGGGATTGTCCATCCGCATCGCGTTGCCGCCGGAGCGGGAGAAGATCTGGTCGACGGCCATCACCGCTCGCCATGCTGCGCGGATCTGGGTGCGACGGCCCGCGGCCCGGTCCGCGAACGGGACCTCGGCGCCGGTGTCGACGATGTCGTAGATGCGGTCGACGTTGGCCAGCAGTTCCTGCCGTGCCGCGTTGATGTCGGCGGCCGCCTCACCGATCGCGTACAGCACGTAGGGGTCGTCCTTGATCGCGGTCCGTGCGGCGGTGACCCGGTTCCGTTGGTAGTCGAGATGCGCGGCCAGAGCGCCCTCGGCGATGCCGATCACCGCAGCGGTGATCCCCAGCGGGAACATCGTCGACCACGGCATCTGGTACAGCGTCTGGGTGAGGCCCGAATTGCGTTGCGCGGTACCGTCCATCACCTCGGTGGCGTTCATCGCCCGGTGGTGGGGGATGAAGGCATCCTTGACGATGACGTCCTTGGACCCGGTTCCCCGCAGGCCGACCACGTCCCAGGAGTCCTCGACGATCTCGTAGTCCGAGCGCGGCAGGATCATGTGGAACATGGTCGGCGGCATCACCGGCTTGCCGCCATCGTCGCCGAGCATGCCACCGAGGAAGATCCACTCGCAGTGGTCGGTGCCAGAGCTGAACTGCCAGCGCCCGTTGAAGACGTAGCCGCCGTCGACCGGTCGGGCGATGCCCTGGGGCGCGTAGGGCGAGGCCATCCAGGTGTCGACGTCGGTACCCCACACCTCCTCCTGTACACGGGGATCCGCGTAGGCGAGCTGGTAGGGATGCACACCGACGACGCCGTTGATCCAGCCGCTGGCCGGATCCAGCGCGGCCGTGGCCATCACGGTCTCGGCGAATTCGCGGGGGTGAACCTCGTAGCCGCCGTACGTGGTGGGCTGCAGCAGCCGGATGTTGCCTGCGGCCTTCAGCACCTTGACGGTCTCGTCGGGCAGACGGCCGATGCGCTCGGCCTCCACTGCCTGGTCGCGGAGCTGATCCGCGACGGCCATCACCCGGTCGAGTACCTGATTGCCCATGACGCGATCATCCCGGGCAGGGGAACGTAATTCTCGGTTTTCGGATCACCGCAGCAGGAAGCCGAGGGCCACGCTTTCGAACGCCGCCTTCTGCTCGATCATCACCCAGTGCCCGCAGTTGGGGAACACGTGAAACTCGGCGTTGGGAATGGTCCGCATCGGGACGAGCGCCATGTCCAGCGGGCTGACCCGGTCGTCGCGGCCCCACGTGAGCAGGGTCGGGGCGGCGACCTTGTGCATCATCGCCCACGGCGGCGGCGCATCTGAGGCGGCGGCCATCTTCGCGAACTGCGCGAAGACCTCCTTGCCGTACATCCGGCGCGCGGCGGCCAGGGTTTCCGGGTCGGTGGCGAGCTTCCAGCGCTCCTCGATCAGTTCCTCGGTCACCAGCGCCGGGTCGTAGACCATCGAGTTGAGCCAGTCGATCAACCGTTGCCGGCTGGGTTCCTCGGTGAACTCCTGCAGCAGCTTGATGCCTTCGCCGGGCCCGGGGCTGAAGATGTTGGTGCCGATGCCGCCGATCGTGATCAGCCGGCCGATCCGGCTCGGGTGCTTGATGGCGAAGTTGATTCCTACCCCGCCGCCCATCGAATTGCCGATGATGTCGACGGTCTGCAGGCCGAGGGCGTCGACGAAGTTCACCAGCGACTTCTGGGCCGTGAGCATGGGATGCCCGCCGAAGTCGTCGCTGACGCCGAAGCCGGGGAATTCGAGGATCAGGCAACGGAAGTGCTCAGCGAAGACCCCGAGGTTCCCGCCGAAGTTGCGCCATCCGGTGACCCCGGGACCCGAGCCGTGCAGGAGCAGCAGGGGCGGTCCTTCGCCGGCGTCGTGATACCTGAGCACGCCCTTGTCGGTCGAGACCTCGCGCAGCGTCGCGTCATGGGTGAGATCCACGGTGTTCACCCTGCCACCACCGGCGCATCGAACCGCGCCCGCACCGCGAAATCCACTTCTTGCCTGGCATGTTGACGCCGACGAAGTTCAGATTCCTGCCGAATATCGTTGGACAAGCTGTATGAGTGCTCGATGCTCTCGATGTCGCTCCAACACGAAGGTCCCGGCCCTAGCCCGCGCAGTCGGTGCTGCATGTACGAGCCGGACAACCGATGATCACTGCGTCGAAATGAGCGTCGTCCACGGCTAGTACCAAGGTTCGCGGCGTACGTTCGCGGCAGTGATGATGAACAAGCGCGGCGTCCTGTTCACAGGGTGCGCCGCGGTGATCGTGTTCGGTTCGCTGACCAACGCGGCACCCGCCGCCGCCGACTGCTCGGGCCAGGTGTCCGGGATCTCCTCGGGATCGTGCGTGGGCGGACCCGACATCCCCACGGTGGACGGCATCCCGTGCAACTCGCACCACTACGGGACGTGCCTTGGCCTCACGGAGAACGGGGCTGGCGGTGGCGGCGTGCAGGGAATTCGTCCTGGCTCGACCGTCAGCCACAGCCCTTAGTCGTCACTGGTACCGCGCCGCCAACCGTTGGCGATGGGACGCGGTGGAGCCGAACAGCGACCGGTTCAACGCGGCGCGTTTGAGGTAGACGTGCACGCCGCTCTCCCAGGTGTATCCGATGCCGCCGTGCAACTGCATCGCCTTGCCGACGACGTCGACGGCCGCCCCGCACGCGTAGGACTTGGCCATCGACGCCGCCACCGCCTGCGTCGGCGCCGTCGGCCACCTGCGACACTGCGGCGCTCGACCAGCTGTCGCGCCACGGACGATCTGCACCAGCATGTCGGCGCAGGCGTGCTTGACCGCCTGGAACGATCCGATCGGTCGCCCGAACTGGTGGCGCACCTTGGCGTAATCGACTGTCGCGGCGAGCATTGCCTCGCCAATCCGAGGCTGTCGCAGGCCACCGCGACGGCCGCCCGGTCGCGCAACGTCGCCGGGGTCCGCCACCAGCGGCCAGGATTCGGACACCGCCGCGCCATCGGCCGTCACGACCGCCAGCGAGCGGGTCTCGTCGAGCACCGGTTGCGCGGTGACCGACAACCCGGAGGAGGTGACGACGACGGGTACGCCGTCGTCGTCGGCGAGCAGCAGTACGACCTCGGCCCCCTCGGCGTCCGGTACGAACTCGGCCCGGCCCGACACCACACCGCCAGATGCGGTGAAGCCCGACGCGAACGCGACGGCAGCACCTGCGGCGACCCGTCGCAGCAGCGCGTCGCGAGATTCGTTGGGCGACAACGCCGTCAGCGCGCCAACCGCAAGCGTGGTGCCGAGGTAACCGGTTGCTCGCCGCGGCACGGCCGAGCTCCTCGAGGACGATCGCGGTCTCGACGAACGACGCTCCCGCGCCGCCGAGCGACTCGGGCACCTCCAGCCCCGGCCAACCGGCGTCGACGATCTGGCGCCAGTCGACGTCGTGCCGCCTTGCCGAGCAGATCGCGCGCCACCGCGCGCAGCTCGTCGTGAAACTCCGGGAGTTCGCGACATCACGTACTCGCCGGTTCCCGGGGCAGGCCGAGACCGCGTTCGCCGATGATGGTGCGCTGAATCTCGCTCGCCCCGCCGGGAATCGTCCACTCCCACGACCCGATGAAGTCGAGCACCCACGCGCCCGACTCCCAGCCGCTCGACATCGGCTTGGTCAGCACGGTGTGCGCCTCCAGCCCGCCGATCTCCGCGCCGAAGTCGGTCATCCGTTGCAGCAGCTCGCTGTAGAACAGCTTGACGATCGACGGGTCGGCGGGACCGACCGCGCCGGCTGTCGTGACCCTCGACCACGTTGCGGCACAGCCCGCGCAGGCCGCTGATCTCGGTCTCGAACCGGGCCAGCGCGTCCCGCACCGACGTCGTCGTCGAGCGGGCGGCGCACCGTCGGGGCGTGGCCGCGCGCAGTCCTCGACGAGCCATCGGAAGCCGGCGTTGCCGAGCCGCTCGGCCAGCTCGAGCATCGTCATGCCGCGTTCGGCGCCCAAGGTCGCCTGCGCCACTTGCCATCCCGCGTTCTCGGCGCCGACGAGGTTGTCCGCCGGGATCACCACGTCGTTGAGGAACACCTCGCAGAAGTGCGAGTCGCCGACGGCGTTGCGGATCGGGCCGCACGTCGATGCCCGGGGACGTCATGTCCATCAGGAAGTAGGAGATGCCCTTGCGCTTCGGCGCGTCGGGGTCGGTGCGGGCCAGCAGCAGGCACCAGTCGGCGTGCATCGCGCCGCTGGCCCACAGCTTCTGGCCGTTGACGACGAACGTGTCGCCGTCGCGGCGGGCCGAGGTGCGCAGGCTGGCCAGGTCGGAGCCCGCCTCGGGTTCGGAGAAGCCCTGCACCCAGATCTCGCCGTCGAGGATGGCGGGCAGGTGCCGTTGTCGCTGTTCGTCGGTGCCCGCGACCAGCAGTGTGGACGCCGCGTGGTGAATCCCCACGAACGCCAGCACCAGTCGCGGCGCGTCGTGGGCGGCCAGCTCCTGATACAGCACGATCTGCTCGCCGACCGACATGCCGCCGCCCCACTCGCGCGGGCCAGTGCGGCACGGCGAAACCGGCCGAGTGCAACTGCGGCGAACCACGCCTTCTGGAACGCGACGAACTCGGCGTCGGACGCGCCGGTCTGCGCGGCTCGCCAGTCGGCGGGGACGTGCTCGGTCGCACCACTGCCGCACGTGTGCGCGGAACTCGTCGGTCGATTGCGCGACACTGTCACCGTTCGGCGCTGAACAGCCCGACCAGGCCGTGCCGGTCGATCCGCGCGGTGAGCAGGTCGCGGGTGGCCGAGAGCCCGAACGGCAGCCGACGCAACGGCTGGCTGTAGCGCGACAGCCAGGACAGGGTGGTCTCGTCGCAGAAGCCGACGGCGCCGTGCAGCTGGTGCGTGACACGGAACACGACCTCGGCCGCCTCGAGCGCAGCCATCCGCAGTGCGAGCGCGTCGTCGAGCGCCTCGTCCCGTCGCGTGCCGACGCTCCACAGCGTGTACTTGGCCAGTACCTCGAGCCCCGCTCGTTCGACCTCGCCGTCGGTCAGCTGGAACTGCACGCTCTGGAACGCCGACAGCGGCTGACCGAACTGTTGGCGGAGCTGAACGTGGGCGATGGTGAGTTCCAATGCTCGGTCCAGCATGCCGAGCAGTGTCCAGCACGGCAGGACCAGCGCCAGCGCGACGTCGGCCGCGCCGTTGGCGTCGGTCGGCGACAAGTCCAGCCGCGTGACGAACGCCGGACCCGGGGCCGAGGTGCCGGTCACGTCGGACCGCCTGCCGTCCAAAGTGACGGCAGCCCAACGGACGTCGACGCCCGCGATCGCCGCCGAGGGCCGGTCGGAGGTCACGACGAGGAGTCCGTCGACGTCGAGGTCGGTCGGTCGGGCCAGCCGTTCGGCGACTGGGTAGGGGAGCGCCCAGTAGCCGGCGCTGCGGCACAGCGCGGCCGCGGCCTCCAGCGAGTCGGGGTCGACGCGCGGTTCGAGATCCCACGCGCCGAGTTCGGCGAGCACCGGGCCGACGAGCGCGTCGCGGCTCGACGGCGAAGCCTCGGCGCGCTGCAGCAGCTGATCGCCGCCCGCCGCGTCGAACGCGCGAAGGGCCTGGCGGCCGTACTCGGCTGCCTCGTCGCTGAGGTCGATGATCATCGCGTCGCCAACAGGGATCGCGACAGCAGGATGCGTTGCATCTCGATGCTGCCCGACGCGACGGTGGACGCCTGCGAGTAGCGCCAGTGGTCTTCGACCTCCGACCGGAAGACCTCGGTCGCATCGTCGGCCGCCGCTGGAATCTCCCCGATGATCTCCATCAGCACCTCCGCGCTGTCCTGGTCGAGCTTGGTGACCGCGATCCGGTACGCCGCCGCGTCCGTCGGCTTGACCTGCCCGCTGCCCTGCAACGCCACCAAGCGGTAGGCCAGCAGTCGCGCGCGGCGGCGTGCGTCAGCATGCGGGCCCACCTGGCCGCGCAGTTCGGCGGGCAGCTCCGTCCCAGCGGTCACCGAGCGCCGATGGCGCCATCTGCAGCAGCCGTTCGCACCTCGCGTAGCGGGCGATGCCGACGCGTTCGAACGACAGCACGTCGGCCACGATCGACCAGCCCTCGTCGACCGTGCCGAGGACGTCGGCCTCGGTGACCCGCAGGTCGTCGAAGAACACCTCGTTGAGGTGATGCGGGCCCAGCATGGTGCCGATCGGCCGCACGGTGATCGCCGGATCGGACATCGGCACCAGGAAGATCGTGAGGCCCTGTTGTTTTCGCGTGGCCGGGCCGTCTCTCATGCCCTCGCCGACCTTGGTCGTACGAGCCAGCAGGAAGCACCACTGCGCCATCGTGGCGTACGACGTCCAGATCTTCTGGCCGTTGATGCGCCAGCCGTCGCCGTCGCGGGTGGCCGAGGTCCGCAGGGACGCGAGGTCGGAGCCGGCTTCGGGCTCGCTGAAACCCTGGCACCAGATCACCTCGCCGCGCGCGATCGGCGGCAGGTGCTGTGCGCTGCTGTTCGGGGGTGCCGTGCCGCATCAGCGTCGGGCCGACCCAGTTGACGCCCATGTACTGCGCCCCGCGCGGCTCGTGGTGCGCCCACATCTCCTCGCGCACCACGGTCTGCTCCCACACCGACGATCCGCGTCCGCCGAACTCCTCGGGCCACGACATGCACAGCAGGCCGCGTTCGGCGAGCAGGCGGCAGAACGCCTGCGCCGACCTCGAGGTCGGCCGGATCGGCGGTGAAGGCGCCGAGGAAGTCCGCTGGCACGTGCGCTGTCACCAGATCGCGAAGTTCATGGCGCAAGCGCCGTGGCCTCGCGACTCATCTCGAAGTCCACCCGACGATCGTAGGGCAATCCTTGTAAGGATTGCTAGTATTGGCACCGTGACTTCGGTGCACGGCGGACTCCACAGCGCCGCATCGCCGAGACGGTCGCCGCCGAACTGCGCCAGCGCATCCTGGTGGGCCCCGCCATGCGACCAGCTGCCCACCCAGGACCAGCTCGTCCGCGAGTTCGGCGTGAGCTATCCGTCGGTGCGCGAGGCACTGCGCATCCTGGAGACCGAGGGCTTGGTCACCGTGCGCCGCGGCAGCGTCGGTGGCGCCGAGGTGCACCGGCCCGACCAGTCGTCGGCGGCCTACCACCTGGGCCTGGTGCTGCAGGGCGCAGGCGTCACGCTCGGCGACCTCGCCGAAGGCGCTGCTCCAGCTGGAACCGCTGTGCGCCGCCGAGGTGGCCCGGCGCCCCGACCGGATGACGGCGGTGGTCCCCGCGCTGACCGAGAACGTGGACGCCTCCGCCGAGGCGGTGTCCGACGGCGTCGCCTTCACCCGCATCGCGCGCGAGTTCCACGACCTCGTCGTCGCCTTCACGCCCAACGACACCATCCGCTACGTCGTGCGCAGCCTCGTCGCGCTCTGGTCGGCGCAGGAGCAGCAGTGGGCCGCGGCGCTCACCAAGCGGGGGGAGTACCCGTCGGTGGCCGAGGCACGTGGCGCGGTGCGGACGCACCGGCGGATGGTCGACGAGATCGCCGCGGGCCGTGCCGACGAAGCACGAACGCATCGCCCGCCGGCACCTCGCCGCCACGCAGGCGCTGGTGCTCGAACGGTTCACCGACGACGTCGTGAACGCCACGCCCGCCCGGAGCTGGCGGGCCAGACCGGCGCCCTGATGTGTTGCCACAACTCGAGCGCAGCGTCGGGTCCGGCGCGCTACCCCGGCAGGTCGAGGATGCGCCGCGTCACGTAGAGGATCCGCGACCGCAGGGTCTCGTCGTCGACGTCCTCGACGAGGGGGTGCATGACGGCGGCGCTCAGCGCTCCGGACATGATCGCGGCGTCGACCCGGGCCTCGAGGCCGGCGCTCTCGCCGAGCAGCACCCGGAACAGGCGCTCGATGAACCCCACGAACGGTTCGTGGTCGGCGAGCAGCTTGACCACCACCGGATCGAACTGCAGCAGGCTCACCATGTGACGACGCCCGACGGCGAGGTCGACCACCCGCTCGAGCAGCGCCTCCCGCGCCCGGGAGCCACGTTCGGCCTCGGCGGCGTCCAGCGCGTCCTGGAGTTCGATGAGCTCGGACGCGGTGACGGCGATGACGACGTCGTCCTTGCTCTTGAACTGGTGGTAGACAGCGGCTTTCGTGACGCCGACCGCGTCGGCGATCATCTGCAGCGACGTCCCGCTTACCCCGTGTTGGCCGAATAGCTCGTAGGCGGCGTTGAGGACGCGCAGCTGCGCGGGGCTGTGCGCAACGGGCGTCAATCGGCCGTCGGCGTCGGGGGAGGCGGAACGCACGCTTCGAGCGTAACCGCCGGTCCAGGTCGCGGCCGGGAGCCGCGGCGGCCTAGACGGTATGGGTGACCGCCCAGCGTTGAGTTGGGGGTTGCGGGCCGGGGCCCCACTCACCCATGTTCGTGGGTTACCGAGTAGGGAGCGCCTGCTCGGTCTATCCGACAGTGGTGGGAGGCCCCGGTGTTTACCGAGCGTACGAGCCATTCTGACCTGGCGGTCGCCCTTGGGGGGTGAAAATTGTGTGGTGGTCGCCTGTCGACGCCGTCCAACACTGTGGTCCTGTGAGGCCGTGTATCGAGCCGGGCGTCGGATGCCGCTTTTGGGCCCTTCACTGTTGCCGCTAGGTCGAGCACGAGGATCAGAATCGTTGTCCCCATGCGATATCCGCAGGCGACCACACCCTGAGATGAACAGGTGTGAGTGTCAGTGAGGAGATGACGGCGATGTTGGCCGAATCGCATGATGAGGAACAGATCATCGCCAGGGTGGCAGCCCTGGATATCGGCAAGGCAGAGCTGGTGTGCTGCGTGCGGGTGCCGGCACAAGCAGGCGGCAGACGGCGGTTGCAGGAGGTGTCGACGCATTCGACGATGACGAGGTCGCTCGTTGAGCTGGCCAATCGTCTCGTCGAGATGGGGGTCGAGCGGGTGGTGATGGAGGCGACGTCGTCGTATTGGAAGCCGGTGTTCTATCTGCTGGAAGCACACGGGCTGGCCCCGTGGTTGGTCAACGCCCGCGATGTCAAGCATTTGCCCGGTCGCCCAAAGACGGATGTGCTGGACGCGGTGTGGTTGTGCAAGGTTGCTGAGCGCCAGATGTTGCGGCCCAGTTTCGTGCCGCCGTGGCCGATCCGGCGGCTGCGGGATCTGACCCGCTACCGGACCGATCTGGTGTCCGCGCGCACGGCGGAGAAGAACCGGGTCGAAAAGCTTCTCGAGGATGCCTGCGTCAAGCTGTCGGTGGTGGCCTCCGACATCTTCGGAGTGTCCGGGCGGGCGATGCTGGGCGCGCTGGTCGCTGGCGAACGTGATCCGAAGGTGCTGGCCCAGCTGGCACGGGCGCGGATGCGCGGCAAGATCGATCGGCTCGAGCAGGCCTTCGACGGGCATTTCGCCGATCATCACGGGTTCTTGCTCTCGCGGATGTTGTCGCGGATCGAGGCGCTCGACGCCGACATCGCCGCGGTTGATGTCCAGATCGAGGCGCAGCTGGCCCCTTTCGCCGCGGCAGCGGCTCGCCTCGATGAGATCCCCGGCATCGGCCCGGTCGCCGCGGCCGCGATCATCGCCGAGATCGGGGTCGACATGTCGCGGTTCCCGACCGCCGGGCATCTGTGCTCGTGGGCGAAGTTCGCCCCGGGCATCAACTCCTCGGCGGGCAAGACCAAACGCAGCGCTTCGTCGGGTCACGGCAGCCCGTACCTGGCCCGCGTCTTGGGCGAGGCCGCCGTGGGCACCAGCAAGACGAACACGTTCTTGGCGGCCCGCTATCGGCGCATCGCCAGACGTCGTGGTCAACCCCGAGCGGTGGTCGCGGTCGGTCGCTCCATCCTGGTGATCATCTGGCACCTGCTGAAAGATCCCGACGCTCGCTACCAGGACCTGGGCGCCGATCATTACCAGCGACACGTCGATTCGGCTGTCAAGAAGCGCAGTCACATTCGACAGCTTGAAGCCCTCGGCTACACGGTCACGCTCACTCCCGCGGCCTAATCCACGTGGTACGCACCGAGGCCAAGTCACCGTAATTTTCGGATCAGTGTTGGACTGGACGTGCACGCACGTTCGGTGGCGGCGGCAGCAATCGACGGCGTGACCGGGGAGGTGTTCCAAACCCGGTTGACCCCGTCCTACGAGCACATCCGGTCGTGGATCAAGGATTTGCCGGGACCGTTGGCGGTGGCCTACGAGGCCGGCCCGACCGGCTTCGGACTGTATCGATTCTTGTCCGAGGCCGGGATCCGATGTGAGGTCGTGGCATCGTCGAAACTGCAGAAACCCTCCGGAGACCGGGTCAAGACCGATGCCCGGGATGCTCTGCATCTGTCCCGGTTGTTGCGCCTGGACGAGGTCACGTCGGTGTCGATCCCGAGCGTGAGTCAGGAAGCAGTCCGGGATCTGGTGCGGGCCCGGGAGGACTGTCGCGGTGATCTGATGAGAGCGCGTCATCGGCTGTCCAAGCTGCTGCTGCGTTACGGCATCGTCTACTACGGCGGCAAGGCGTGGACCGGTGCTCATGATCGGTGGTTGCGTACCGTAGCGGCACCACAGTTGAGGACACTTGCGACGCGGATGGCGTTCGACGCCGACTACGACCACGTGCTGACCATGCAGGCTCGACGCGGGCGTCTCGACGCGGCGATCGAAGATATCGCCGTCGACGGTGAGTTCACTCCGATCGTGCGGCGGGTGTCGTGCCTTCGAGGTGTGAGTACTTTGACCGGGTTGGCGTTGGCGGTGGAGATCGGTGATTGGAATCGGTTCACCGGCAACACGATTGGTTCGTTCGTCGGGTTGACGCCGTCGGAGTACTCGTCGGGTTCCTCGCGGGCGCAAGGCCCGATCACCAAGACCGGGAACACCCACGTGCGTCGGTTGCTGGTCGAGGCTGCCTGGCATCACCGGCCCCGTTACACCGTGGGTGCGGTGATGCGTAAGCGGTGGGACCAGGCCCCGGCAGCTGCCCGCGCCCGCGGAGACGAGGGCAATCGCCGCTTGCACGGTAGGTGGGTGGGCTTCCTGGAACGCCGCAAGCGACCAGTAGTCGCCAACGTGGCGATCGCCCGCGAGCTTGCCGGCTGGTGCTGGTCGCTGGCGGTGATGGAGGACTGACCGCCACCTGATCCGCTTCCTCCCCGGGTGCGGTGGTGGCAGCGCGTGGATCGACCCGCGACGCGACTATGAGCAGACCCTAGGGTCGACGCTCGACCCTAGACACGCGGATGCGATCCAGCCGAACACCGTCCTGCGGTAGCCAACCCGCGTATATCAGTCTGACCGCGCGTCGCCAACGACACGCTCACCACACGGACTCGGCGAGGAAGTAACGAGGCGCCGTCGGGGTAGCTCCCCGGCGGCGCCTCCCCTTGCCCTCTTGACAAACTTCTCTACATATCAGTCGCTGGCGGGCAGTGGCTTGGCTTCCTTGATCGCCAGTGGTGTGGTCCCGACGCTCAGGGTTCCCTTGCCCGCCTTGGTGACCAATACTTCTGCGCCGGTGTCGTCGACGTAGCGCTTGCCCATCAGGTTGCCCTCGGCCAGGGCCGGGTCGAGGGCGAGGTCGGTGGCGGTCTGGTCGCCGATGGGCACCATGGGGGCGCCGCCGGCGCGGAGGTCGTCGAGGCTGTCGCTGCTGCGCACCACGATGACCTGGGTGTCGCAGACCTGGCTTTGCAGGCGGCTGCCGTTCTTGATCATGCGGGCTCCTTGGATGATGAGTTGAGCTCGTCGACGAGTTCGCGGCGCAGCACCTTGCCGGTCGCGTTGGTGGGCAGTTCGTCGCGGAACACCACCCGGTCGGGGGTACGGGATCCACGCAGCTGGCCACGGACGTGTTCGCGCAGCGCGTCGGGATCGGGGCTGGCGCCGGTTTGCAGTACCACCACCGCGACGATGATCTGGCCCCATTCGGGATCGTCGGCGCCCACCACGGCGCATTCGCGCACGTGCGGGTGCTCGACGAGCACGTCTTCGATCTCGGCGGGGGCGATGTTCTCCCCGCCGCGGATGATCGTGTCGTCGGAGCGGCCGCCGATGAACAGGTAGCCGTCCTCGTCCAGGGATGCGACGTCCTTGGTGGGGAACCAGCCCTCGGCGTCGAGCACCGAGCCGATGTCGGTGTAGCGCCCCGACACCTGCTCGCCTCGGACGAAGAGTTCACCGGTTTCGTTCGGCCCAAGCACGGTGCCGTCGTCGGCGCGGATCTGCACCTCGATCCCTGGGACGATCTGACCGACCGACCCGAGCCGGCGGGCGACCGCATCCTCGGCGGAGGCCAGCGCTGCGCGGTGGTCGTCGGGGCCAAGCACTGCGATGGTGGAGCTCGTCTCGGTGAGGCCGTAGGCGTTGACGAACCCGACGGCGGGCAGCAGGTCGAGGGCCTTGCGCACCAGGGGGAGTGCCACCTTCGATCCGCCGTAGGCCAGCGTCCGCAGTGTCGACAGGGGCGTGGGTTCGGTCTCGAGGACGGTGACGATGCGGTCGAGCATGGTCGGCACGACGGTGGCCGAGGTGACGCCCTCGTCGCCGACGAGTCGCACCCACTCACGCGCGTTGAAGTGGGGCAGGTACACCATCTTTCGCCCGGCGTAGAGGTTCGACAGCGCGGCTCCGACACCCGCGATGTGGTACGGCGGCACGCAGATCAGAGCGGCGTCGCCGGGGTCCGCTGAGTCGAACTCGACGGTTCCGGTGATGTAGCTCGTCAGGTTGTTGTGGGTGAGCTCGACGGCCTTGGGTCGTGACGTGGTGCCCGACGTGAACAGCACGACGGCGACCGAGTCGGGGTCGGCGAATTCGGCCGTTGGTTCGGCGGCGCGGGCCTGCTCGACGAACTCATCGGAGCCGATCACCTGGTAGCCGTCGCCGACCGCGTCCCGGTACTCGTCGTCGACGACGACCAGTGGTCGAGGCAGGCGATCGATCAGGGCGCGCAGGCCGTCGGCGGAGAGCCGGTAGTTCAGCGGCGTCACGGGGATCGCCGCACGCGCCGCGGAGAACAGCAGCAGCGGCAACATGGCGCCACCGGTGCCGACGTACACGACGTGCTGGGCACCCGACGCGGCGATCACGCCTGCCCCGCCGTCGGCAAGGGCGCTCACGTCCGCCAACGAGAGGCGAAGATCGCCCGACACTATCGCCGTGCGGTCTGGATCGACCGACGACGCCATCTCCAACAACAACGAAATACTCATGGTCTATCCAGGAAGATATCCCACACCGGATTGTCGCCGCCTCCGTAGCCCGACAGGTCGGTCACACCGGCGTCGGCGAGCACGTCCGCGTCGATGAAGCACTGGCCGTTGGCCTCGGCGGCAGGCTTGGTCAAGATCGCGACGGCCGCGTCGGCCATGATGTCGGGCCTGCAAGCGAGTGCTGCTCGGCGGTCATGGGTCCCCTCAAGCGGTAGGAGCATTCTCATTATTGGCAAGTGCCATGCTCGCATGCCCCTCGTGTGGCCTGGCTAGGGGGAACGGCCCGCGCGTCTGCCTAGCGGATGACCTGCCAAGAGATCGTCAACCCGCGCTGCGTTTCCACCACGCGGTATTGGCATTCTCATTTTCAGCAAGTACGTTATCCCTCGATGAGTGACGTCGTTCAGACCCCGTCGGGCATACCGCTGGCGCCCGTCTACGGGCCGGCGGACCGCACCGGCGAGCCACCGCCACCCGGCGAGTACCCCTTCACCCGCGGCAACTTCGCGTCCGGATACCGCGGCAAGACCTGGACCTTCCGGCAGTATTCGGGCTTCGGCACCGCGGAGGAGTCCAACCGTCGCTACCGCTACCTGCTCGACCAGGGCGGCACCGGGCTCTCGGTGGCGCTGGATCTGCCCACCCAGTGCGGATATGACTCCGACGATCCCGAGTACGGCGAGGAGGTCGGCCGGGTCGGCGTCGCGGTCGACACGCTGGCCGACGCCGAGATCCTGTTCGACGGCATCCCGCTGGAGGCGATCAGCACCAGCTTCACCATCAACGGCACCGCCGCGATCCTGCTGGCGTTCTACGTCGCTGCCGCCGAGAAGAAGGGCGTGCCGCGCGCGAAGCTGACCGGCACCATCCAGAACGACATCCTCAAGGAGTACGCGTCGCGCGGCACCTGGATCTGGCCGCCGGAGCCGTCGCTGCGGCTGATCGCCGACACCATCGAGTTCTGCGCTGCCGAGGTGCCACGGTTCAACGCGATCTCCGTGGCGGGTGCGCACTTTCGCGACGCGGGAGCCAACGCGGTGCAGGAGATGGCGTTCACGTTGGCCGACGGCGTGACGTACTGCGACACCGTGGTGGAGCGCGGTCGGATGACGATCGATCAGTTCGCCCCGCAGATCTCGTTCTTCTTCTACACCCACGGTGATTTCTTCGAGGAGATCGCGAAGTACCGGGCCGGCCGCCGCCGGTGGGCCACGATCGTGCGCGAGCGGTACGGCGCCACCACGGAGAAGGCCTCGATGTTCCGATTCGGCTGTGTCGCGGGCGGTGCGTCGCTGTACGCGCCGCAGGCGCAGAACAACCTGGTGCGCGTCGCCTACGAGTCGTTGGCCGCCGTACTTGGTGGCGTCCAGTCGATGTTCACCGCCGCGTGGGACGAGCCCTTCGCGCTGCCCAGCGAGGAGTCGGCCACGCTGGCGTTGCGCACCCAGCAGATCCTCGCCTTCGAGACCGGCGTGACCAAGGTGGCCGATCCACTGGGCGGCTCCTACTTCGTCGAGGCACTCACCGATGCCACCGAGGCCAAGATCATCGAGATCATGGACGACCTCGACAAGCACGGTGGCATGGTGCGTTGCATCGAAGACGGCTACCTGCAGGGGCTCATCGCCGACGAAGCATTCAAGATCCACCACGAAGTCGAATCAGGTGTCAGGCCCGTCGTCGGGGTCAACAGGTTCGTCACCGACGAGCCGCCACCCGACATCGACACCTACGAGCTCAACGCGCAGGGGCGCGATCTGCAACTCAAGCGGCTGGCGAAGGTCAAGGCCGAGCGGAGTGACCTGGCGGTGAAGGAGGCCCTTGGCCGCGCTCTCGCAGGCGGCCGCGGGCGACGACAACCTCGTGCACAGGCTGATCGACTGCGCCAACGCCTACTGCACCGTCGGCGAGATGGTCTCGACGCTGAAGTCGGTGTGGGGCGAGTTCCAACAACCGGTGGTCTTCTAGTGGCCACTCGCGTACTCGTGGCCAAGCCCGGTCTGGACGGCCACGACCGCGGCGCCAAGATCGTCGCGCGTACGTTGCGCGACGCAGGCTTCGAGGTCATCTACACCGGAATACGGCAGCGCATCGAGGACATCGTGTCGATCGCTCTGCAGGAAGACGTCAGTCTGGTCGGCTTGTCCATTCTCTCCGGCGCCCACCTCGGACTGACCACCCGGATCGTCGAGGCGCTGCGGGCGGCCGACGCCGGCGACATCGCGGTGGTGGTGGGCGGCACCATCCCGCAGGCCGACGTGCCCAAGTTGCTCGAGGCGGGTGCGGCCGCGGTGTTCCCGACGGGTACGCCGCTCGAGGATCTGGTGCGCGACGTCCGTGCGCTGACCGGTGAACAGGTGGGAGAAGTCTGATGCGCCTCGGTGTGATGATCGGGGCCGAGCGCGGCGACTCTGGCGCGCAAGGTCACCAAGCTGGTCGCCGACATCGAGTGGGCCGAGTCCGCGGGCATGGACACCGCGTGGATGCCGCAGGTGCCCAACGACTTCGATGCGCTGACGATGGTGGCGCTGATGGCAAGCCACACCAGCACGATCGAGCTGGGCACGGCCGTCGTCCCGCTGCAGGCGCAACATCCGATTGCACTGGCGCGCCAGGCCCTGTCGGTCCATGCGGTTGCGGGCGGCCGCCTGGCGCTGGGCGTCGGACCGTCGCACCACTGGATCGTGTCCGACATGCTGGGCCTGCCGTACGAGAAGCCGGCCGCCTACACCCGCGACTACCTGGAGGTGCTGCACGCGGCGTTCGCCAACCCCGGCGACGTCGACGTGGAGAACGACAGCTTCACGGTGCACAATCCGCTTGACCTGCCACCGGTTTCGCCGTTACCCGTGCTGGTGGCCGCGCTCGGGCCGGTGATGCTCAAGATCGCGGGCGAGCATGCCGACGGCACCGTGTTGTGGATGGCCGACGAGCGCGCGATCGGGGACCACATCGCGCCGCGCATCACCAAGGCGGCGGCCGACGCCGGACGGCCCGCGCCGCGGATCGTCGCGGGCATCCCGGTGTGTCTGTGCGCCAACTCCGAGATCGACGCTGCGAAGGAGCGGGCCAACCGGATCCTGTCGGAGGCGGAGACGTCGCCCAACTATCAGCGGCTGCTGGATCGCGGCGATGCTCGCAACGTCGGCGATCTGTGTGCGGCCGGTGACGAGGAGTCAATCCTGGCGCGGTTCAAGCAGTTCGCCGACGCCGGGGTCACCGACCTGTCGGTGCGCCTGCTGCCGATCGGCGAAACCCGCGACGAACTCGTCGCGTCGAAGTACCGTACCCGGGAGATGATCTCCGAGCTCGCCAAGCACGTGCGATGAGCGCCGAGCCCGATTCCCCGGTCGCTGCGCTCCTGCCCTCCGAGGGTCCGCTTGCGGGGATCCGCATCCTCGAGGTCGGCCACATGCTGGCAGGCCCTTACGCCACCATGATGCTGGCGGACCTCGGCGCCGCGGTTACGAAGATCGAGCCGCCCGGCGGCGACATCTCGCGCCAGGTCGGCGACAGCTACTTCGCCAGCCTCAACCGCGGCAAGCGCAGCGTCTGTCTGGAGTTGGCCACCGAAGCTGGGCAGCGACGGCTAGGCGAACTCGTCGCGGAATCCCATGCGCTGCTGGTGAATCTGAAGCCGTCTGGCATCCACAAGCTCGGGCTGACCTATGAAAAGTTGCGGCGTCACAACGAGAAGATCGTGTGCGTCGCGCTGACGGGATACGGGCTCGAGGCCGGAGATGACCCGGCATTCGACTACGTCATTCAGGCCGCCACGGGAATTGCCTCCCTGACGGGCGATCCCGACGGGCCGCCAACGCTTCCCGGTTACTCGTCGGCCGACAACTCCACCGGGCTGACGGCCGCGCTCGGTCTGCTGGCGCAGATCGTCTCGGGTCGCGGCGGCCAGGTGGACGTGTCGTTGCGCGATGTCATGCTGTCGCAGTTGAACTACCGGGCGTCGGCCTACCTCAACGACGGCGTGGAGCCGCGGCGCTACCCCAGTGGCGCGCACTCGTATTACGTTCCGGCGCAACTATTCACCACGGCCGACGGTTACCTGGCGCTCTTCATCACGCACGACGGGTTCTGGCGGTTGTTCTCCGAAGAGGCCGGTATCGCGGGATGGCCGACGATGGCAGAACGTGCCGCCAGCCGCGACGAAGTGCTTGCCGTGGTGGCGGCGGCGTTGGCCTCAGACACTGCGCTCGGCTGGGAGTCGCGGTTGCGTCCGCTTGGCATCCCGGCGGCTGCGGTGCGCACGCTACCGGAGGCGCTGGAGGCCACGCCGGAGGCGATCGTCACCGCGGGCGATCATCGGTTGATCGGCAGTCCCATCAAGGTCGCGGGCTACGAGCCACGGTATCGCGCCGCGCCGGTACTGGACGAGTACTCGACCGACGCTCACTCCTCGTAGTCGACCGTCACGTTCGCCGTGTCGGGTACGGCCTGACAGGTCAGCACGTAGCCTTCCTCGACCTCGTCGTCCATGAGCGCATCGTTCACGCGCATCGTCGCGCTGCCCTCGGTCAGTTTCGCCATGCAGGTACCGCAGTTGCCGGCCTCGCAGGAGAACGGCGGCGTGAGGCCGGCCCGACGCGCGGTCTCCAGCAGCGTCTCGCCTGGCACGTTGGGGACGATGGTCTTCTTGCGGTCGAGGAGGATCGTCACCTCACGGCACATTGCTCCTCGCGTCCGCCGCCACCGGCCTCTGCGGTCGGTACGCGGTCTGCGGTCATCCTCGGCACTCCTGGCATCGACATTCTGTCTAGGTGAGAATACTATTCTCCATAATCGGTAGTGTATTTTCAAACCGGATCATAGGAGGGGTTGCCACATGACCGAGCCCGTCCTGCTCGCATTCGGGGACAGGCAGTACACCCGCTCCGAACTCGACGCGCTGACCAGCGGCATGGCGACCTCGCTCGAACGGCGCGGAGTGCAGCCGGGGGAGCGGGTCGCACTGATGTCGTCGAACCGCCCCGAATTCGTCGTCGCAATGCGGGCCATTTGGGGCGTCGGCGCCGCGGTCGTGTTGGTGAGCTCGTCGTGGAGGCGTGCCGAGGTCGAGCACGCGTTGACGCTGACCCGGCCCGCGCACGCGGTGGGCGACAACCCGGTGCTCGCCGACTTGATGCCGATGCTGCATCTCGACGAGCCCGTCACACCCGGCCTGCGCGAGTTCGGCGCGCCCGACCCGGCATCCGACGCCCTCTTCGTGTTCAGTTCCGGCACGACCGGTTTGCCAAAGGCGGTCCGCCACACCCACGGCGCCTTCGCCGCGGCGGTCGCGCACTGGCGGTCCGCGCTCGGCCTGTCGTCGGCGGACCGGCTCCAGATCATGACTCCGCCGACGCACATCCTCGGCCTGCTCAACATCGCGACCGCATTCGACGCCGGGGCGTGGATTCGGCTGCATCCCCGGTTCGACGTCGACGCGATGCTGAGCCACATCGAGAGCGACCGGATCACCATCGAGATGGCCGTGGCGCCCATCGCGTTGGCGCTCGCCGCGCATCCCAGGCTGGAGTCCTACGACCTGTCGTCGCTGCGCTACCTGATGTGGTGTGCGACGCCGGTGACGCAGAGCGTCGCCGATCAAGTGACCAAGCGAGCGGGCGTGTCCTGGATGACCGCTTACGGGGCAAGCGAATTGCCGGTCATCTCCTGCAACTCCCTCGAAGGTGCGCGGCTGGACACCGTCGGCCGAGCCGTGCCGGGCGTGCAGATCCGGATCGTGTCCCCAACGACCGGTCAGCCCGTCCGCCCCGACGAGGTGGGCGAGATCCAGGTGCGTTCGCCGTCGGTGATGGCCGGCTATCTTCCCGACGACGAGACCCCATCCGCGTTCAGCGACGGGTGGTACCGCACCGGCGACGTCGGTCACCTCGACGCCGAGGGCTGGCTCCGAATCACCGACCGCTCAAAGGAAATGATCAAGGTACGCGGCTTCCAGGTCGCGCCCGCCGAGATCGAGGCGGTGCTGCACGGCCACCCCGCGGTCGTCGACTGCGCGGTCTTCGGCGTCCCCGACGCGGCCGACGGCGAGGCCATCGTCGCCGCGGTGTTGCGCCGCGGCGCGGTCGATGCCGACGAGTTGAGCGCGCTCGTCGCCGACCGGCTGGCCTCCTACAAGCGGCCAAGCCGCGTGGTGTTCGTCCCCGAGATTCCCCGTCTCCCTTCGGGAAAGGTGTTGCGCCGAGTGCTAAAGGAGCGGTTATGGACGTCCGTCTGACGGCCGAACAACGACAACTACGCGAAGCCGCGGCCAAGTTGGCCGACGACCTCGGACCCGGTTCGGTCGCCGAGTTGTCCGACGACGGCCGGGTCGCGCGGCTGGAGAAGACGGTCGCAGCGACCGGCTGGCGGTCGCTGCGCACCGACGGGGCGTCCGGTGTCGAGGTGGCCATCGTCGCCGAGGAGTTCGCCCGCGGACTCGTCGACGTGCCGTTTCTCGGCCCGGTGCTGGCCGACGATCTCGCCCGTCGCGTCGGACACGCGATCGCGCTGCCGACGTCGGAACCCGAGTCGATCGACCTGACGAGAAGCGCTGCGGGAGTGGTCGAGTCGCCATCCGAGCTCGACGAACTCGCTGAGGAGGACGCCCGCCGCTGGTACGCGCTCGCGCTGACCGCGACGACCGCCGATCTGGTCGGTGCCGCACGCGGCGCCCATGCCCTGGCGACCGAGTACGCCAAGGTGCGCGAGCAGTACGGATCGACGATCGGGTCGTACCAAGCCGTCGGACACCTGCTCGCCGAGGGTCTGGCACTGATCGAGGGATCGATCAGCGTGCTGCGCCATGCCGCGTGGGCCGTCGACGAAGTACCCGCCGCGCAGGCCGTCGAAGCGGGCCGGGTGGCCAAGGTCTACTGTGCGCGGGCTGCACTGACCGTGTGCGAGACGTCGATTCAGGTGCACGGCGGCATCGGCAACACCTGGGAATGCCTCGCGCACGTGTACCTGCGCAGGGTGTTGACCGCCACCGAGTCGTGGCCCGTGAAGCTGGAGGAGCTCACCGTTGGACTTTCGTGATTCGCCGGAGGAGGCCGCCTTCCGGAACAGGCTGCGCGGCTGGCTGACCGATCAGAAGGGGAAGTTCCCGACCTCGGGCGACGAGTACTGGGCCAAGCAGGGCGAGTGGCATCAGGCGCTGTACGGGGCCGGCTTCTTCGGCACGTCGTGGCCGAGCCGGTACGGCGGACAGGACCTGCCACCGGTCTACGACGTCATCGTCGACGAGGAGATCGCGAAGGCGGGCGCCCCCGCCCGGCCCGGCCTTGGCTACCTCGTCGTCGGGTTGAGCCATCACGGCGACGAGGCACTGCGGCAACGGTTCCTGCCCGGAATGATCAACGGCACGGAGCGGTGGTGCCAGGGCTTCTCCGAACCGGGCGCCGGTTCGGACCTCGCCTCGCTGACCACCACCGCCACGGCCGACGGTGACGAGTACGTCATCCACGGGCACAAGATCTGGACCAGCTACTCCGATGTCGCCGACTGGTGTCTGCTGTTGGCGCGGACCGACAAGGACGTCGCCAAGCACTTACCGAAACACAAGGGCATCTCGGCGTTCATCATCTCGATGCACCAGCCGGGGATCGAGCAGCGACCGCTCAAGATGATCAGCGGCGTCACCAGGGAATTCGGCCAGGTCGCCTTCGACGGGGCGAGGGTGCCCGCCGGCAACATGGTTGGCGCACCCGGCGACGGCTGGAAACTCGCGATGACGGTCGTCGGCCACGAACGCGAACCGTCGACGCTTGGCTTCTCCGCCAGGTACGGAAAGCTGGTGCGCCAGTTGGCCACCCAGGTCGATGGCGATACGCCCGACGAACTGTCCTGGGCGTGGGTGCAGACCGAGATGCTGCGGCTGCATGTGCGACGTCGTCTCTCCGAACAGCTCGACGGCATCACCCACGGGCCCCAGGGGTCGTTGGACAAGCTGCTCATGACGTGGGTGGAGCAGTCGGTCGGCCACGCCGCGCTGGCCACCGTCGGCACCCACGATGCCGAACTGTTCGGTGCCTACCTGTACAGCCGGGCGCAGAGCGTCATGGGCGGTACGTCACAGATTCAGAAGAACATCATCGCGCAACGGATACTCGGGTTGGGAGCCTCGAATGTATGACATGCCAGACGAAATCGACGTCAAGGCCGACGGCGGCCTGCGCATCATCACACTGAATCGGCCCGACGCGCTCAACGCGGTCAACGATGCCTTGCACGTTGGGCTGGCCAAGATCTGGGACGCACTCAACGAGGACGCCGATGCGCGGGCGGCGGTGATCACCGGTGCGGGACGGGCGTTCTCGGCCGGCGGTGACTTCAACTATCTCGACGAGCTCCGCCGCGACGAAGCCTTGCGGCAGAAGACGATCAAGCACGGCCGTGACGTCGTCGTGGGCATGCTGCGGTGCCGCATCCCGGTGATCGCCGCGGTCAACGGTCCCGCTGTCGGGCTGGGCTGCAGCCTGGCCGCGCTGTCCGACATCGTCTACGTCGCCGAGACAGCGCATTTCGCCGACCCGCACGTCCTGATCGGCTTGGTGGCCGCTGACGGTGGACCGCTGGTCTGGCCGTCGCAGATCAGCCTGTTGCAGGCCAAGGAGTTCGCCCTGACAGGTACGCGGATCAAGGCGCAGCGCGCGGTGGAACTCGGCTTGGCCAACCATGTCGTCGCCGACCCGCTCGCCGAGGCGATCGCGTGCGCGAAGAAGATCATGGAACTGCCCCAGCAGGCGGTCGAGAGCACCAAGCGGCTGATGAACATCCAGCTGGAACGTTCGGTGATGGCGTCGCTGGACTACGCGAACCTCGCGGAGTACGTCTCCTTCGGCACGGTTGACTTCAACAAGATCGTGGACGGGCTGATCGCGAAGGACTGAACCCGCCCCGCAGTGCGTGACGAACACCAGGCCCTCCCCGGGAGATTGGGGAGGGCCTGGCGGGCTTGGGGTTTAGCGGCCCATCTGGTTCTGCAGGTCGGCGATGTGGTGGGCACCGTGGTGTGCGCGCCAGCCGGGGGTGGCCGTCGGGGCGGGATGTGCCTTGGTCTCGGGGCTGTAGGAGTAGCCGGGTCCGGTGGGCTGGGTCGGGGTGGCGGCATTGGCCATGCCTGCGAAGCCGAGTCCGGCGGCGCCGATGATGCCTGCGGACAGGATGGGCAGTGCGAGGAGGCGGGTGATGGTGGTCATTTCTTCAATCCTTCGTTCTGAGTTGGCTTTTCGTTTGCTTCCCGGTGTGTTCCGGTGATGACACAACTATGTCGCGGCGCGGCCGGGTTGTATGTCGGGTGACCGGTGGAGCGGCCGGGTGAATCCGCCGTCCCCCGATCGGAGGACAGCGCGTCGCGAGTGGTGCTGTAATCCACGCATGGGGATTGAATTCGTGGCACGGCAGACGGGCAGGCTGGCTGCTGTCGTCGCACTTGGTGGGGGACTGCTTCTCGCAACGCCGGGAACGGCGTTCGCGTCGTTGCCGATCGTGTTCGAGTTGACGGGCACCTTCGGTGATGGCGTGCAGGTGTCGTATTTCGGAGCCAACGACGAGCCGATCGTCGTGGTCGCGGGCTTGCCCTGGTCGGCTGCGTACGACTACAACGGCAGCGCGCCGTCGCTGACGTTCACCGGCATTCATCCGGGGGGAGATCCGGGGTCGGTGACCTGTCGGGTCTCCGTCGGCGGCAAGACGATCGTCTCGCACACCAACAATGCCCCCAAAGCCGCTGGCACGGGTGCCTACTGCAACATGGTCAACCTCGGCTCCGGCTACCGCGCCAACTAGCGCGCGACCAGCTCCTCGGAGCGTTGTACGGTGCCGGTGATACCGCTGGCGTCCTGGCTTGCCAGGAGCACGGCGGCGTTACCCATCGCCTCGGGTGGCTCGACCATCTCGGGTGGGATCTCGAGGCCACCGCCGCCTGCCTGCCAGCCTTCGGTGAGCACCACCCGTGACGGGCTCAGGCAGTTGACGGCGATGTTGTCGGGCCGTAGATCCGCCGCAAGACCGACGTAGAGCCGCTCGGCGGCGGCCTTGGACACCCAGTAGGCGTTGGCGCCCTGGTCGATCATGTTCACGCCCGTGGTGGTGACGGCGATGAGCGAGCCACCGTCGCGCGCCCGAACGTGGGGGATGACGGCCTTGGTGACCAGGAAGACGCCCGTCAGGTTGACGTCGAGGCACAGCTGCCAACGCTTCAGCGGCGTGGATTCGATTGGCCCGAGCCACAATACGCCCGCATTGGCGACCAGGACGTCGATGCCACCGAACGCGGTGACCGTCGCCTCGACCGCTGCGTTCACCGACTCCTCGTTGGTGACGTCGCACGCCACGGGCAGCGCCCGGCCGCCCGCGGCGACGATCCGGTGAGCCACCGATCCGATGGTGCCCGGCAGCTTGCCCTGCCGTTCGGAGCGCGCGGCGACGGCGACCGCCGCGCCCGCCGCCGCAAGCGAGGCTGCGATCGTCGCGCCGATGCCGCGGCTCGCGCCCGCGACGAACGCGACCTTCCCGTCGAGTGGGCCCACCTGCACGTGGTTGTCCTTCGCGTAATTACAGCTCTCGTACGATGAGAATAGTATTCTCCTACTAGGTTGAAGGAGCGGGATAGTGTCGGCCGTAGATGACCATCGATGAGCTCGTCGCCGCGGCGCGCACCGGGTCCACCCGGGCGGCCGGTCGGTTGCTGAGCCTGGTCGAGAGCACGCGCCGCGACGAGGTGCTGGCCGCGATCGGCGACCGCACCGCACGCGTCGTCGGCATCACCGGACCACCGGGGGCCGGGAAGTCGACCACGGTCGCGGTACTGGTGACGGCCTACCGGCAGCGGGGCCAGCGGGTCGCCGTCCTGGCCGTCGACCCGTCGTCCCCGTACAGCGGCGGCGCCCTGCTCGGCGACCGGATCCGGATGGCCGCCCACATCAACGACCCCGACGTGCTCATCCGCTCGGTGGCCACCCGCGGGCACGTCGGTGGCCTGGCCGCCGCGGTGCCCGCCGCCATCCGGCTGCTTGCCGAGTTGTCCTACGACGTGATCCTGATCGAGACCGTCGGCGTCGGACAGTCCGAGATCGAGATCTCCGCGGTCGCCGACCCGACCGTGGTCATCCTCAATCCTGGAGCGGGAGATGCCGTTCAGGCTGCAAAGGCGGGCCTGCTCGAAGTCGCGGACATCGTCGCCATCAACAAGTCCGACCGCGAGGGCGCCGACCAGACCGCACGCGACCTGCACGCCGAGACCGACGCTCCCATCCTGAAGATCATCGCCGCGCAGAACGAGGGCATCGCCGAACTCGTCGAGGCGATCGACGCGCATCACCGCTCGGACAACCCGGCTCGCCGCGCGGTGCGTGCGCGAGCGCAGATCCTCTCGTTGGCGCAGACCGCGCTGCGCATGCATCCCGGCCTCGACGCGCTCGCCGCATCGGTCGCCGACGGCTCCCTCGACGTCTACTCGGCAACGGATGCCCTGCTCAGCGCGGCGAACCCGACTGCGATCGAGACTGACGAGAATGTGCTTTCCACTTTCGTGGAATGATGTTGTACGATTTTGTGAACGTATTCTTCGGGCTGGATTCTCCTACAGTGATGGAGCCTCAAATGCAGAAGGCGATCGACCCCAGCATCTCCACCTGGCCAGAGGAGAACCCGCAGCTGATCGGCAGTGGGTGTGGCGCGTGCGGGGCGACGGTGTTCCCGCGTCAGTCGCACTGCCCGAAGTGCAGCAAGGCCGACATGAGCGACGTGCTGCTGCCGCGGCGCGGCACGGTGATCGCGTGGACCACGCAGGGCTTCGCACCAGGAGCGCCGTATGCGGGCCCCACCGGTAAGGACTTCGTGCCGTTCGGCGTCGGTCTCGTGCAACTGGGTGACGTGGTGCGCGTCGAGGGACGGCTCACCGAGAACGATCCGGAGAAGCTGACGTTCGGCATGGAGGTCGAGCTGACCATGGTGCCCTTCGCCACCGATGCCGACGGCAACGAGATCGTCACCTTCGCGTTCCAGCCGGTCTTCCGATGAGCGCTTGCGCGAAGAGCAATGACCGATGAGCGCTTGCGCGAAGAGCAGTGACTAGGGGAGATATCAATGAGCAATGACGTTGCGATCATCGGCGTGGGTCTGCATCCCTTCGGCCGGTTCGACAAGACGGCGATGCAGATGGGCGCCGACGCCATCCAGCTCGCACTGAAGGACGCCGGCGTCGAGTGGGGCGACATTCAATTCGGCTTCGGCGGCAGCTACGAGGTCTCCAACCCCGACGCGGTGACGCGGCTGGTCGGGCTGACCGGCATCACGTTCACCAACGTGTTCAATGCCTGCGCCACCGCGGCCAGCGCGATCCAGCAGACGGCCGACACCATCCGGCTCGGCAAGTACGACATCGGCATCGCGATCGGGCTGGACAAGCACCCTCGCGGCGCCTTCACCGACGAGCCCTCCAGCTTGGCGCTTCCGCAGGTGGTACGCCGAGAACGGGCAGTTCGTCACCACCAAGTTCTTCGGCATGAAGGCCAACCAGTACATCCACGACCACGACATCTCCGCAGGAGACGCTGGCCAGGGTGGCCGCGAAGAACTTCCGCAACGGGGCGCTGAACCCGAATGCGTTCCGGCGCAAGCCGATCTCCGAGGACGAGATCCTCAACTCGACCGTGCTCAACTACCCGCTGACGCAGTACATGTTCTGCGCGCCCGACGAGGGTGCGGCGGCCGTGATCATGTGCCGCGCCGACATCGCACACCGCTACACCGACAAACCGGTTTACGTGCGGGCCACCGAGATTCGCACCCGGACGCTTCGGCGCCTACGAGGTGCACGCGACGTCGGCACCGCTGGACGAGGACACCTCGCCGACGGTGTACGCCGCGAAGGCCGCGTACGAGGCCGCCGGGCATCGGACCCGAGGACGTCGACATCGCCCAGCTGCAGGACACCGACGCCGGCGCCGAGGTGATCCACATGGCCGAGACCGGACTGTGCGCCGACGGCGACCAGGAGAAGCTGCTCGCCGACGGCGCCACCGAGATCGGCGGACAGCTGCCGATCAACACCGACGGCGGACTGATCGCCAACGGCGAGCCGATCGGCGCGTCGGGGCTACGGCAGGTGCACGAACTGGTCCGTCAGTTGCGCGGCGAGGCGGGCGAGCGACAGGTTCCCGGCGAGCCGCGGGTGGGCCTGGCGCAGGTCTACGGCGCGCCAGGCACCGCGTCGGCGACCATCCTGTCGCTCTAGGTCACCGCCCCCGCGGTAACGCCATTCTCATAGGAATAGAGTCCGAGTCATGGCTGACTATCGCTACGTGACGTACGAGACCCTCGACGAGGGCACGATCGCCCGAATCATGCTCAACCGCCCCGATCAGCGCAACGCGCAGCAGCGCGGTCTGCTCGTCGAGTTGAACGAGGCGTTCCTCGAGGCGGAGGCCGACGACAACGTCCGCGTCGTGATCCTCGGCGGCAACGGGCCGATGTTCTCGTCGGGTCACGACCTTGGTTCCAAGGCGATGATGTCGGAGTACACGCCTGGCCCGGATCAGCATCCCAGCTTCCGGGAGAACGGTGCGACCCGCGAGGGCGCCGAGAAGCTGCATGCTCCAGGAGTGGCACTACTTCTTCGAGAACACCCGCCGGTGGCGCAACCTGCGCAAGATCACCGTGGCCCAGGTGCACGGCGACGTCTACGCGGCCGCGCTCATGTTGATGTGGTCGTGCGACCTGATCGTGGCCGCGGACAACACCACGTTCGCCGACGTCGTCGGGACCCGGCTGGGCATGTGCGGTGTCGAATACTTCGCGCATCCATGGGAGTTCGGGGCGCGCAAGACCAAGGAGCTCATGCTCACCGGCGACTCGCTGTCGGTCGAGGAGGCCCACGCGCTCGGCATGGTGTCCAAGATCTTCCCCGCCGACGAACTGGCCGACAAGACGCTCGAGTTCGCGCGTCGCATCGCGAAGGTGCCCACCATGGCGGCGCTGCTGATCAAGGAATCGGTCAACCAGACGCAGGACAACCAGGGCTTCTACAACTCGCTCAACGCCTGCTTCACCATGCACCAGCTCAACCACAGCCACTGGGCGTGGATGCACGGCGGCGGCTTCCCGGTCGCCAACGAGACTGACGGGCTGCCGAATTGGCGCGAGGCCCCGAAGGTGGTGCCCGCCGTCAAGGACAAGGTCAGAGCGGACGACTAGTCCGTGAGTGCTGGCTCAGGAACGTGGCCTGCCCGGCCCGCCGGTAACCGAACACCATCGCGGGGCCCAGCGTTCCTCCCGCACCGCCGTACGCCTTGCCCGTCACGCCGGCCATTGCGTTGCCCGCGGCGTAGAGCCCTGGGATCGGCTTGCCGCTGACGTGCAGCACACGCCCGTCGCCGTCGGTGCGTGGTCCACCCTTGGTGCCCATCGCGCCGACCGTGACCGGCACCGCGTAGTACGGCGCGGTGTCGATCGCGCCGAGGGTCTGCAGCGCCGGGGTGGTGGCGCTGTTGTCACCCCAGTACCCGTCGTAAGCGCTTGAGCCGCGGCCGAAGTCGGGGTCGACCTCGGCCGCGACGTTGCGGTTCCACGCGTCGACTGTGCGCGCCAGCCCATCGGGGTCGATCCCGGTCTTGGCCCCGAGCTCGGCGAGATCGGCTGAGCGGCAGTACCAGTCGGGCACCTCGCCCCCTGGCTCGACGCCGAGGAAGCCGTACTTCTTCAGATGCAGGTCGTCGAATACGATCCACGCCGGGTCGTTGAGATAGCCGAAGCGCGGATCGAGGTGGTGGAACGGTCCGGCCATCGAGTTGTACTCGCCCGCCTCGTTCAGGAATCGTCTGCCTGCACGGTTGACGATGATGCTGCGTGGGCGCGTTCGTTCCAGCCGCACGCTGCGGCTGCGCTGATGCCCGTCGATGGTGTCGCCGGGGATCTGCACGATCGGCACCCACCACGCCTCGCCCATGTTGGCCAGATCTGCGCCGTGGGCCATCGCCATGCGGAGCCCGTCGCCGGTGTTGTTCGGTGGTGATACGGGACCGTGCATCGGCCCGCGCAGATGGGCCTCGACGAGCGTGGGGTCCCACTCGAAGCCGCCGGTGCCGAGCACCACACCACGGCGGGCGCGCACGCGGATGTCCATGCCGTCGAGGCTGATTCGGACGCCGGTGATGGTGCCGTCGGTTGCGATCAGTTCCATCGCGCGGGCCCCGGTGGTGGGGACCACCCCGAGGTCCAGCAGGCCCTTGAGTAGGCCCGCGACCAACGCGGTGCCCGCGACGCAGGGCTCGGCCAGGGATTCGTCGACCGAGGCGTGAATCCTGGCCCGCGTCTCGGCGTCGATGCCGACGTTGCTGAAGTCCACGGGGAACGCGGTGATGCGCTCGCCCCAGCCGCCCAGTCGGGCGAGGTCGAACGGCTTGGCGTTGAGCGAACGGCCACCCGATGGGCGTCCGCCTGGAAGTTCTGGCTTGTAATCGGGGAAGCCCTCGGCGATCTCGAATCGCAGATCGCTGTGCTTCTCGACGAAGTCCAGCATCTCGGGCCCCGTGCGCACGAAAGTCTCGACGAGTGCGGTGTCCATCGCGCCGAGCGACTGCGCCTCGAGATAGCGCATCGCGTCCCGCACGGTCAGTTCGCCGTCGGGGGAGCGGTGGTGTGCCGGGATCCACACGATGCCGCCCGACACGGCGGTGGTGCCTCCGACCGTGTCGGCCTTCTCGTACACCCCCACCGACGCGCCGCCGGCGGCCGCCGTCAGCGCCGCGGTCAGCCCGGCGCCTCCGGTGCCGAGCACGACGACGTCGACCTCGTGATCCCAATCGGTCACTAGCGCAATCCCTTCCACCGAAATCAACCGAGAATCTTCGACAGCTGTCTGGCGGCCTCCATCACCGCTTCGCGTCCACGCAGCAGTGCGTCCTCGCGATGCGAGATGAGGTTGATGCACGTCGGCGGTGACGGTGGCCTGCGACGTACCGGCACCGCCAACCCATAGGTGTCGGGTTCGATCTCGCCGTGCGTGATCACCCAGCCCTGTTCTCGAGTACGCGGCACCAGATCTCGTTCGCCCGGGCGGGGCGCCATGCTGGCCAGCAGGGCGATGCCCGCGGCCCCGCGGTCGAGCGGATAGCGGCTGCCCTCGTGGAACGACAGCTGATAGAAGACCAGCGTCGGCACGATGACCGCGACCGCCACCTGCTGATCACCCTCGGCGACGAGCAGCGACACCGTGGAGCCGAGATCGTCGGCCAGGGTGCGCAGCGTTGGCACGCACAGCGCCCGCAGGTTGTTGTCGAACGACGCGCCGAGCACCGCGAGCGCGGCGGCAGGCCGGTAGCGGCCATCCTCGCCCTTCACCACGTACCGGTACTGCGCCAGCGTGGAGAGCAGCCGGTAGGCGATGGTGCGGTGCACGCCGACGTGGTCGGCGACCTGTTGTGCGGTCATGCCCGACGGTGAGCCGGACACCGCTTGCAGCGCGGACAGACCCCTCGCGAGGGTTTGCGATCCCACCGCGAGGCGGTCGTCGGCTGGGTCTGGCGTGCCGCCGTTTTCCTTGACAGACGTCATCGTGAGAGTGATGCTCTATGGATAGTGCACATCAGTGTGCGATATTAGCACACATCGCTCGCTGTAAAAGAGAACCGCATTTCCAACACCGAGTCGAGAAGCCAAGGACGAATGACAGTGTCTTCCGGGGCCCCTGCGTCCCACGTGTTCGAGAGCGTTTGGAGTGACCTCCAAGGCGTTCCGTTCTCGCAGGGCTACCTCGACGCAGGCGGAGTGCGAACGCGCTATCTGCACGCCGGCGACACCAGCAAGCCGACCTGGTGCTGCTGCACGGGTCCGGCGGCCACGCCGAGGCCTACGTTCGCAATCTCGACGCGCACGCCGAGCACTTCTCGACGTGGTCGATCGACATGCTCGGGCACGGCTACACCGACAAGCCGGGCCATCCCCTCGAGGTGACGCACTACGTCGACCACCTGTTGACGGTGTTCGACACCATCGGCGTCCAGCGCGTGCACCTGTCCGGTGAATCGCTGGGCGGCTGGGTGGCGGCCCGCGCGGCCGCCGACCATCCCGACCGCATCGACCGACTGGTGCTCAACACCGCGGGTGGCTCGCAGGCCGACCCCGAGGTGATGAAGCGAATCATCACGCTGTCCATGGCCGCCGCCGAGAACCCGTCATGGGAGACCGTGCAGGCCAGGATCAAGTGGTTGATGGCCGACAAGACCAAGGATTACGACGACATCGTCGCGAGCCGCCAGCGCATCTATCGCCAGCCGGGATTCGTCGCCGCGATGCGCGACATCATGGCGCTGCAGGACCCGGAGATCCGCGCCCGAAACCTGCTCGGGGCCGAAGGAGTACGGCGCGATCACCGCACCGACGCTGGTGCTGTGGACCAGCGACGACCCCACTGCCGACGTCAGCGAGGGCAGCCGCATCGCGTCGATGATCCCCGGTGCCCGGTTCGAGGTGATGCCGGGCTGCGGGCATTGGCCGCAGTACGAGGACGCCAAGACGTTCAACGCGCCTGCACATCGACTTCCTGCTGGGGCGTCGATGAGCGCTTGCGCGAAGAGCAGAGGGCGCTGACATGCCGGATGACGTAGACGTCCTGATCGTCGGCGCTGGCCCGGTCGGGCTGACGCTGGCCAACATCCTTGGCCTACAGGGCGTTCGGACGCTAGTGGTCGACGAGCGCGACACCTTGATCGACTATCCACGCGGGTGTCGGACTGGACGACGAGGCACTGCGGACGTTCCAATCGATCGGACTCGTCGAGCACGTGCTTCCGCACACCGTGCCCAACCAGATCCTGCGCTTCTATCGACGGCAATCGCCGGTTGCTTGCCGAAATGGCACCTCCCGATGCGCGTTTCGGGTGGCCGAAGCGCAACGGGTTCGTCCAGCCGATGGTCGACGCCGAGCTGCTTGCGCGGACTCGACCGCTTCGACTGCGTCGACGTCTCGTGGAACGCTCGAATGGAATCGTGCGAGCAGACGGCCGACGGCGTGACGGTCGGGATCGCCGGTACGCCATCGACGGTCGCCGCGCGCTACGTCGTCGGCTGCGACGGCGGGCGCAGCGCCACCCGACGTCTGATCGGTGTGTCCTTCGAGGGCACCACCTCCGCGACGCGCTGGCTCGTCATCGACCTCGCCACCGATCCGCTCGGTCACCCCAACAGCGAGGTCGGTGCCGACCCGGCCCGGCCTTACGCCTCGATATCGATCGCACACGGAATCCGTCGCTTCGAGTTCATGATTCACGCCGACGAGACCGACGAGCAGGTCGAGCGGCCGGAGTTCATCGCCCGCATGCTCGCGCCGTTCGTGCCACATCCCGAGCGCGTCGACGTGATCCGCCACCGGGTGTACACCCACCACTCGCGCATCGCGGACTCGTTCCGCAAGGGACGGGTGCTGCTCGCGGGCGACGCCGCGCACCTGATGCCGGTGTGGCAGGGCCAGGGCTACAACAGCGGCATTCGCGACGCGGCCAACCTCGGGTGGAAGCTCGCCGCGGTGGTCACGGGTCAGGCGGGTGACGGTCTGCTCGACACCTACGATGCCGAGCGCCGCAAGCACGCCCGCGCGATGATCGACCTGTCCACCATGGTCGGACGGGTCATCTCGCCGACCAACCGCCGGGTTGCGGCGCTGCGCGACCGTGTGATTCGGGCCGCCTCGGTGGTACCGACGCTCAAGCGCTACGTGCTGGAGATGCGGTTCAAGCCGATGCCGCGCTACGACCAGGGCGCCATCGCTCACCTCGAGGCGGCTCGCGGTCGGCCACCGTCGCCGACGGGCACGCTGTTCATCCAGCCCCGCGTCGACACCCGCGACGCCCAGAACGTCCTCCTCGACGACGTGATCGGGCCAGGGTTCGCGGTGCTCAGCCTGGAACAACGATCCGCGCAGCCCTGCTCGGCGACGTCGCCTTCGCACGGTGGAAGGCGTTGGGCGCGAGGTTCATCGCCGCCCGGCCGCTGACGCAGCTGCACTGGACCGGGCACGACGACCCCGAGGTCGTCATCGTCGGCGACCGCACCGGTGCGCTCAAGGCGTTGTTCGACGCGCACGCCGAGTCCGTGCTGTTCCTGCGGCCCGACCGGTGCATCGCAGGCGCGTGCATCGCGCAACTCGCGCCCGAGTTGAGCACCGCACTCTTCGACGTTCTGTGTCTGACGAAGGGAGGTGATGGACTGTCCATGAGCCCCGAGAAGCCGATGGCTCTGTGCTGCATGTCGCACAGCCCGCTGCTGAATCTGCCGGGACCGTCACCAGAGCTCCTTGACGACATCGACTCTGCGCTGACGGACGCGCGCGAGTTCGTGCGCGAGTTCGATCCCGAACTCGTGGTGATCTTCTCGCCAGACCACTACAACGGGTTCTTCTACCGGCTGATGCCGCCGTTCTGCATCGGCACCGCCGCGATCGGGCGTCGGAGACTACGGGACTCACGCCGGACCGCTGAACGTCCCCGCCGACATCGCGACCGCAGTGCGCGGAGTCGTTGTGGGACGCCGGTGTCGACGTGGCGATCTCGGCGAGCATGGACGTCGACCACGGCACGGTCCAACCGCTGCGAGATCCTGTTCGGCGCGGCTGATTCGGTGCCGGTGATCCCGATCTTCATCAACTCGGTGGCCACCCCACTCGGCCCGATCAAGCGGGCCAGTGCGCTCGGTGCCGCCGTCGGCGACTTCGTGGCGACGCTCGACAAGCGCGTACTGGTGGTCGGATCCGGTGGGCTGTCGCACGATCCGCCCGTGCCGACGCTGGCGACGGCGCCACCCGCGGCGTTCGGTCGCATCGTGCACGGCGCAGCCGATCTCCGAGCGAACAGCGCGCGGCCCGGCAGACCGCGGTGATCGCCTTCGCGCGCGGACTTCGCACACGGCGAAGGCCCGATGCACCCGCTGAACCCGGACTGGGATCACGCACTGCTCGAACTGATCGACACCAACCGGGTGGCCGAGGTCGACGGCTGGTCGAACGAGTGGATCGCCGCGGAAGGGGGCAATTCGGCCCACGAAATCCGCACCTGGATCGCGGCGTTCGCCGCGCTGGCCGCCCAGGGCCCGTACGAGACGAAGCAGCGTTACTACCGGCCCGTGCCCGAGTTGATCGCCGGCTTCGCGATCCGGACGGCGGTGCCGCTGATGACGGACTTCGACCACGAGGTCGACGTGCTCGTCGTCGGCTCCGGCGGCGGCGGCATGACCGCCGCGCTCAAGGCACGACGCCGACGGCCTCGACACACTGGTCGTCGAGAAGTCGCCTCAGTTCGGCGGTTCCACCGCACTCTCTGGCGGCGGCATCTGGGTGCCGGGAGCACCGTCGCAACGGCGGGCGGGCTACACGCCGTCGCCCGACGACGTCTTCGAGTACCTCAAGCGGATCACCGCGGTCTGGTCAGCGACGCGCGCCTGCGGCAGTACGTCGATTCGGCACCGGAGATGATGGAGTTCCTGGAGAAGTCGAGCCCGTGGTTCGAGTTCGTCTGGAAGCCCGGCTACGCCGACTACTACCCCGAACTGCCCGGCGGCTCCGAGCGGGGCAGCACCATCAACGTGCCCGAGATCGACCTGCGCAAGCTCGGCGACGAGGAGCGCAATCTGCTCACTCCGTTGGCGCTGGCGCCCAAGGGAATCTGGTTCGCGCCCAAGGATCTGCGGCTGTTCTATCAGGTCCGGCAGACGTGGCGGGGCAAGGCGGTGCTGTGCAAGCTCATCTGGCGGATGTTCCGGGCCAGGGTGTTCGGCGACCGGATGGCAGCCATCGGTCAGTCACTGATGGCGCGGATGCGGCTGGCATTGAAGGACCGAGGGCATCCCGCTGTGGCTGAACGCGCCGATGACCGAGCTGATCACCGACGTGGACGGGAAGGTCGTCGGCGCCGTCGTCGAACGTGACGGGTCGGCTCGGCGCATCGGTGCACGCCGCGGCGTCATCCTGGCCACCGGCGGGTTCGACCACGACATGACCTGGCGCAGGCAGCATCTGCCCGAACTCGAGAAGGACTGGAGCTTCGGCAATCCCGCCGCCATGGGCGACGGGATCCGGGCCGGGGAGAAGGTCGGCGGGTCCACCGACCTGCTCGACGAGGCGTGGTGGTTCCCCGCGATCTGCTGGCCCGACGGCCGGCTGCAGTTCATGCTCAACGAGCGGATGATGCCATCGCAGTTCGTCGTCAACGGCGCGGGCAAGCGATTCATCAACGAGGCGGCGCCCTACATGGACTTCGCCCACGCGATGATCGAAGGCCAGCGCACCGGCGTCTCGCACATCCCGTGCTGGCTCGTCACCGACATCCGGTCGTTCCACCGCTACGTGGTGGCGGGGCACCTTCCGATTCCCGAAGGTGCCGTTCGCGCCGGTGCCCACCGGCAGGAAGGTCCCGAAGGCGTGGCTGGAGTCCGGTGTGGTCAAGGAGGGCAACAGCTTCGAAGAGCTCGCCGCCGCGATCGGCGTGCCCGCCGACCAGCTGCGCCAGACCGCGGAGCGGTTCAACGGTTGGCCCGCAACGGGCCACGACGACGACTTCGACCGCGGCGACAGCGCCTACGACAACTATTACGGCGACCCGACGCTGCCCAACCCGAACCTTTATCCGCTCGGCGAGCCGCCGTACTACGCGTTCCAGATCATCCTCGGCGACCTCGGCACCTCGGGCGGACTGCGCACCGACGAATTCGCCCGCGTGCTTCGCGACGACGATTCGGTGATCGGGGGCCTGTACGCGACGGGCAACACCACGCGCCGCCGTGATGGGCCGCAGCTACGCGGGTGCAGGCGCCACCATCGGCCCCGCCATGACGTTCGGCTACGTAGCCGCCAAGCACATCGCCGACGTGGCCAAGGTCGATGAAACCAACAGTCCTAGCACTGATTCCACGCTCGACACCTATCGGAGGTAACGATGAAGATTTCGCTGTTCTACGAGTTCGCCCTGCCACGGCCGTGGTCCGACGGTGACGAGCACGAGCTGTTCGTCAGGACGGGCTCGACGAGGTCGAGCTGGCCGACAAGGCCGGCTTCTCGACCGTGTGGCTGACCGAGCACCACTTCCTCGAGGAGTACTGCCACTCCACCGCACCGGAGATGTTCCTGGCCGCCGCCAGCCAGCGCACCAAGGACATCCGGCTCGGATTCGGCATCATGCACCTGCCGCCCGCGGTCAACCACCCGGCCCGCGTCGCGGAGCGGGTCTCCACCCTGGACCTCATCTCGAACGGCCGCGTCGAGTTCGGCACGGGTGAGTCGTCGTCGGTGGGTGAGCTCGGCGGGTTCAACATCGACCCGGCCGACAAGCGCGCCAGTGGGAGGAGGCGCTCGAGGTCGCCATCCGCTGCATGATCGAGGAGCCCTTCACCGGATTCAAGGGCCAGCACATCGAGATGCCCGCGCGCAACGTCATCCCCAAGCCGATGCAGCGTCCGCACCCGCCGGTCTGGGTGGCCTGCACCCGGCCGTCGTCGGTGCAGATGGCCGCCCAGAAGGCCATCGGCGCACTGAGTTTCGCCTACACCGGGCCCGGCCCGCTGAAGGACCGCGTCGACGGCTACTACCACGAGCTGGAGGCCAACGGGTCGCCCATCACGCCCGGTGATGAACCCCAACATCCTGGCGATCGGCGGTGACCTGTCGATGATGGTCGCCAAGACCGACGAGCAGGCCGTCCAGCGGCTGGGCGTCGGCGGCGGGTTCTTCTCGTTCGGCATCATGCACTACTACATGACCGGCATGCACACGCCGGGCCGCACCGGCGTCTGGGACCGCTACCTCGACGAGGTGAAGGCCGACCCGACGCTGGCCTACGGCCCTGGCCGCGGCGCCATCGGTTCACCGGACACCGTTCGCGAGTTCCTGCGCGGCTACGAGGAGAGCGGCGTCGACGAGATCATTCTGCTGCTCAACCCGCGCAGCCACGAGGGCACGATGGAGTCCATCGAGCTGATGGGCAAGCGAGGTGCTGCCCGAGTTCATCGAGCGCGACGAGAAGCACGTGGCGGCGAAGGCCAAGCGGCTCGAGCCCGTGCTGGAGAAGCTCGAAGCGCGCCGCGAGGCGTCGATCGCACCCGACTTCGACGAGAACTACTCGTTCGGCGGGCTGCCGACCGGTCAGGGCGGAAAGTTCACCGCCAGTGAGATTCCCGAGGCAATGGCCGAGATCAACGAGGGCCGGGTGCAGGCGGCGCAGTTGGAGAAGGCAGCCGCGGGAAGCGGCTGGCTGAGCGGGAAGCGGAAACGGGTCGTGGGCGAGTTCGCCGATCTAGTCGAGCTACGCCGGTCGCCGCGTGGTGGTGACCGGGTGCGCGTCGGGCATCGGCGCGGCGCTCGTCGGTCAGCTGGCCGAGCGCGGGAGCCGACGTCGTTGGGCTCGACGTGCGTGCACCGGCATCCGAAGTCAACGACTTTCACCAGGTCGACCTGTCCGACCCGGCATCGATCGATGCCGCGGTCGCGGCGGTCAGCGGGCCGGTCGACTGGCTGTTCAACGTCGCAGGGGTGTCGTCGGGTATCGGCGACCCGCTGCTGGTGGTCACGATCAACTTCCTCGGCACCCGGCATCTGACCGAGGCGTTGCTCGCCGCGATGCCGCCGGGTTCGTCGATCGCCAGCGTCTCGTCACTGGCCGCGTCGCAGTACCGGGCCAACGCCGAGGTGACCGCGGGCCTGCTCGAGACACACGTCGATGGCCGACGGCGTCGAATGGTGCCATCGAACATCCCGATGCGCTCGCCGACGGCGGGTACCGGCTGTCGAAGGAGGCCATCATCCTCTACGGGATGGCGAACGTCGCGACCCTTGGCGCCAAGGGGATCCGGATCAACTGCACGGCACCGGGCGTCACGGACACGCCGATCCTCGACCAGTTGCGGGACGCCTACGGCCAGGAATTCCTCGACGCGTTCCGGACCCCGCTCGGTCGTGTCGCAGGGCCGGAGGAACAGGCGAGCGTGCTGGTGTTCCTCAACAGCGCCGCGGCCAGTTACATCACCGGACAGGTGATCTGGGTGGACGGCGGCACCGTGGCGGAGAACACCTACGGTGACCTGGCGCAGGCCAGGGAGCTTGCCGCACAACGAAGGGTTTCCCATGGCCACCATGAATGACTTTCGGCGCGTCGCCGACGAGGTGCGCAACTGGGGTCGGTGGGGCGACGACGACGAGGTCGGCACGCTGAACTTCATCACCGCCGAGAAGGTCGCAGCGGCAGCCGGTCTGGTCAAGAAGGGCAAGGTCATCTCGCTCGGCGGCGACTTCGGGTCCTCGGGGCCGCAGGGCGCGTTCCAGTTTCGGCAGAACCCCGTGCACGTGATGACGGTCGACGGCGGTGACGCCAACACGCTGTGCCGAGTACGCGCCTCAGTGGTTGCGCAATTCCGTTGCTCAGGAGCTAAGTTCGTTCTTCGCCGACAACATCTTCCGGTTCAACGACGACATGATCGTCATGCCGCTGCAGGCCGCCACCCAATGGGACGCCCTGTCGCACGTCTACTACGAGGACAAGCTGTACAACGGCTTCCCGGCCGACTCGGTGACGAGCTTCGGCGCCTTTCACTGCGGCATCGACAAGGTCGACGTCAAGGGCATCACCTCTCGCGGCGTGCTGCTCGACGTCGTGGCTCACCGCGGTGCCGACGTGTTCTGTGGGCCGGGAGAGCCCATCACGCCAGCCGAACTCGACGACATCGCGGCCAAGCAGGGTGTCACCATCGGCAGGGGCGACATCGTGGTGGTGCACACCGGATGGTGGACGCGGTTCCTGTCCACGGGCGACGGCGCCGAGCCAGGGTCCGGCCTGGACTGGACGTGCGCGTCCTGGCTGCACGACCACGAGGTGGCCGCAGTGGCCGCCGACAACCTCATGGTCGAGGACCCCGATCCGGCCAACGGCGTCGAGGGGACGTTCCTGCCGATGCACATGCTGTGTCTGCGTGACATGGGCCTGATGCTCGGCGAGTACTGGGACCTCACCGGGCTCGCCGCGGACTGTGCCGAAGACGGCGTCTACGAATTCCAGCTGATCGCGCCTCCACTGAAGGTGATCGGCGCGGTCGGAGCCCCAGTCAGTCCGATCGCGATCAAGTGACCAGAATCCCGTCGGCGCGGTCCGTGTGCTTCTGAACCAGCCGCGGATAGCGACCACGGTCGGGACGGAAGATGTCGTGGGGCGAATCGTGAAACTCGACGAGGTGAGCGTCGGGGAACAGCCGCTGGTATTCGGCCCACTGCGCTTCGCCGACAAGGACGCTGTCGCCACTGCGCACGACGAGAAGCGGAAGTCCAAGCTGGGCAAGCTCATCCCAGAACGACCGTCCGCGGGCGGCCTGGAACGTCTTGATCCCGGCGTCGAAGTCGATGCGCTCGCTCACGGCGGATCCTCGCCAGCGGCCGCCGAGCAGGTGATGCGCGACGTCGGTCGGCACGACCTTTTCCTCGGGGACGTAATCGCCGATCGCCAGCGATCGGACGCGGTCGGGGTGGTCGAGCGCCCAAGCGACCGCGCAGGACGTCCCGCGGGAGAACGTCACGACGTGAACCGGCCCGTCGGTCACCGCGTCGACTACCGCACCGACGTCTTCGCTCAACGTCGTCAGGTCGTAACCGCTCATCGGGCTGCTGCTTCGTCCGTGGCCTCTGATTTCCACGACGACCGTCCTACGCCCGAATAGCGGTAGCACTTCCGTGTAATCGTCGGCGATGTCGGTCATGCCGGGAACGAAGACGATGGGCGCGCCTCGATCGTCCCCACCCGAGTCCAGATAGTGAATGCGGGCGTCGCAGTTGTCGGTGAACCGTGAAAGTGCCGTCACGCGCCAAGCATCATCAATCCGCCGTCGACGGCGATCAGCTGCCCGGTGACGAACCTGGCGCCATCGCCTGCCATGAAGACCAGCACTGGGCCGAGATCAGCGGTGGGGTCGCCCAACTTGCCGCCGAGGGGGATCGACGCCGCGATCTGCTGCTCGATGAGCGGGAGCAGATCGGGACCGAGAAAGTCGCGGAGTCGTTGCGCACCAGGTGTTTCCACGGCGGGCGCGAGCGCGTTGACCGTGATGCCCTGACCCGCCCAGGTCTTGGCCGCCGACCGGGTCCACGACGCGACGGCTGACTTGGATGCGGCATAGATGGCCGACATCGGGCTGCCCATCACCCCTTCACTCGACCCGAAGTTGATGATCCGGCCGCCGGTCTGGCTCATTGCCGCGGCGGCCGCCTGATTGGTCAACACCGTGGACGTGAAGTTGGTGGCCATCACGTGGCGGACGTCGTCGACGCCGATCTGTCCGGGCACGCCGGGGTGCCACAGTCCCGGCGGCGTGCACTAGGACGTCGAGGCCGCCGAGGTCGTCGACGGCGCCGCGGAAGGCCTCGTCGACGGAGTCCTGCTCGGTGGCGTCGCACTGCAGCCAGGTCACGTCCGATCCGTCCGGTGGCGGGCGTGCGGTGAAACGTCGCCGCGACCCGGGCGCCCGCCGCGCGCAGGACACGTGACGGCTGCCGCGCCGATGCCCGTCGCGCCGCCGGTGACGAGGATCCGCTTGCCGTTCAGCTCTCCGGTCATGCCGGAGACTCTATGACGTGCATCGGAACCCAACGCCTACGGCACATAGCGGCCCCACTCGTGCGGGACCACCGAATGGAACGGCGCGGCGAAGAGGGGTTCGATACCCGATGCACTCCAACGCGTCTCGAGTACCGGGCGTAGGCGCAAGGCCGCGGCGACCGGGTCGTCGTCGAGAAAGCAGTACGTGATGCGTTGGCCCACTTCTGCGGTCGACATCCTCGGCGCTGCGAGCGCCGACGCCGACCAGACGCCGGCCACCCCGTCAACCTCCAGCAGATCGGTCGACGCGGCCGTATCGGGCGCCTCACCCCTTTCGACGAGGAGATACCCGCCGAGGACGGGCCACCACGGCAACACGTCGGCGCCGACCTTCACGCGCGGCGCCGCGCGCCTTGGCCTGCACCTCGTACACCCCGCGCTCGACGTGCGGCAGCAGCGGCATCATGCGGCCCGCACCGCGCAACGCCGCCGCCTAGGGTCGAAGAACCCCGGCAGCGCCCCGACGTCGGAGAAGAAGTACGTCATGACGTGGTCGACGGGGTCGAAGGGCGCCGCAGTCGCTGCGCGGGCCGCCCGACATTCGGGCGTCGACACCAGCCGCAACGAGGCGCGCACCGCGCTGAGTCGGTGTTGTTCGGGTCGGTGGTCGAGGGTGTGCCACCGCAGGTAGTCGGCATCGGTGCCCGTCAGGGTGGCGCGTGGCCATCGAGACGAACACGGTGGAGATGTCGCCACCTCCGGTGGCGAGCACGCCCGCGACATCGTCGGACGGTGCTCCTGGCAGCAGCATCAGCACTTCTCCTCTGCGATCGACACATTCGTTTAAGCGGTTTGGACATTCGAACGCTCTGAGAATGTAGTTCTCCCATTTCGCAAATGCCAGTATCGTCGACTCGTGGAGTTCGAGCGCAGGTCCATCGTCGTGGACGGACTGATCACCGGGTATCTCGAGGCGGGTGAGGGCGACCCCGTCATCCTGTTGCACGGTGGCGAGTTCGGGGCCAGTGCGGAACTAGGCTGGGAACGCACCATTCGCGCGCTGGCCCACCGGTACCGGGTATTGGCGCCAGACATGTTGGGCTACGGGCACTCCGCGAAGGTCATCGACTTCGTCGACGGCCGCGGCATGCGGATCAGGCACCTCGCCCGGTTCTGCGACGAGATGGCTGTCGACTCGGCGCACTTCGTCGGCAACTCTATGGGCGCGATCAACCTCCTGACCGACACTACCTCGGAGGCCCCGGTTCTGCGGGCCCGGAGCCTCGTGCTGATCTGCGGCGGTGGCGAAATCCAGCGCAGCGAGCACACGGATGCGCTGTACGAGTACGACGCCAGCGTTGAAGCCATGCGCCGCATCGTGACTGCGCTGTTCTTCGACCCCGCCTACGCTGCGGACGACGATTACGTGCGCCGACGCCACGAGTCGAGCACGGCGCCGGGCGCATGGGAGGCGATCGCCGGTGCGCGGTTCCGCAGGCCCGGTGCGACGCCGCTGCCGGCACCGTCGACCGACCGCGCGTATGAGCGCATCACCGTTCCGACGTTGGTCATCGAGGGGGCGGGTGACAAGTTGCTGCCACCGGGCTGGGCCGCCGAGATCGCGGCGCAGATCGCGCACGGACGTTCGGCCGTGGTCGAGGGAGCCGGGCACTGCCCACAGATCGAACGACCGGATGCGGTCAACGAATTGCTTCTCGGTTTCCTGGAAGGGCGTACCAACCCATGACCAACGAGGTGGAAGGCAAGGTCGCGATCGTCACCGGCGGCGCAGCCGGGATCGGCAGGGGCATCGTCGAACGGTTCATCGCCGAAGGCGCCAAGGTGGTGATCGCCGACGTCCAACGGGACCTCGGTGAGGCGCTGGCCGCGGAGGCGGGCGACAACGCGATCTTCCACTACGCCGACGTCGGCGATCAGGCGCAGGTCGGCCAACTCGTCGACGCCACGGTCGAGAAGTTCGGTGGCCTGCACGTCATGGTCAACAACGCAGGCGTGGGAAGCCCGTTGCGCAAGGGTCTGTTCGACGAGGACTTCGACGAGTTCGACACGGTCATGCGGATCAACGTGCTCGGCGTGCTGGCGGGCACCCGCGACGCAGGGCGGCACATGGCCGGCGCGGGTGGCGGCTCCATCATCAACATCTCGTCGATCGGTGGCATCCAGCCCGGCGGCGGCGTCACGACCTACCGGGCATCGAAGGCCGCCGTCATCCACTTCACCAAGTCGGCGGCAATCGAGTTGGCGCGCTACGACGTTCGAGTCAATTGCATCGCGCCAGGCAACATTCCCACCGCGATCCTCAAGAAGTCGGCGACCGACGAGGACCGCGAGCGACTCGAGGCCTTCGAGGCGAGGATTCGCCAGCAGATGCGCGACGACCGTCCTCTGCAACGGGAAGGCACACCCGACGACGTCGCCGAGGCGGTGCTCTACTTCGCGACCGACCGGTCGCGGTACGTGACCGGCACGGTGCTGCCCGTCGACGGTGGGACGGTGGCAGGCAAGGTGATTGCGCGCCGCCCGAAGCCGGTCAGCGAATCAACGGAGGCGTAAGGCCACTGGTATCGACACGGTCACGAATGGATACCCATCCGTAGATCACTGATCCCAACAGTCACACCGATCACTATCGTCACACCAGTAACTGTTGACGTCAATGTTTCTCGGTGCGACGTCTTCCTCGGAAAGGTGTGATGTGTCGCCGCGTCCTCGAATCGCATCCGTACCTGTGGCGTCGGCGGCTGCCCTCGGGCTCATCGTGGCGATCGGCGTCGCCGCGCCACCCGCGATCGCCGACGCCTGCGACGGACCCGCTTCGTCAGCGCAGCCTCTTCCGTCTCAGGCCTTCCAGATCCCGAGTCCGGCTGGGATCTCGCCACTCAACCGCCCGATCGGGCACAAGCCCGCCGGCTCGAACGACCAAGCGGGGCTGCCCAAACTGGGTCTGTTGCCGGCGATCATCAAGGCGCTCACCCCGCCCGCCGCGCCAGTCCGACAGCAAGCGGCGGTGGTGCCCAATCCGGGAGGCACGGCGAAGAAGCCCCCGACCGTTGCTCAACCGGCCCCGGCGGCCGCGGCCCCGCCGGTCGCGGCCAGCCCGGCTGGGACGTCGATCGTCGGCTGGGTGACCGGACCGGACAGTCCGAACCAGACCATCCAGCGATTCGCCGTCGTCGGAACCGACCTCGGGATCATGTGGGACAACGGCGATCCCGCCGACCATCAGGTCCTCATGGCGTTCGGCGACACGAACGGCTACTGCCAAATTCCCGGCAAGCAGTGGCGCTACAACGTGCTGTTCCGGAGCCAGGACGGCGCGCTGTCGAAAACGGTTGCCGTGCCTGACGGAGCGGTGGGCAACAAGTATTCCGGCTCGCCCGTGTGGCGGCAGGGCATTTCCAAACAGATCATCAACACCATCGGGCAGGCGCCGGAGGAGACGGGCATCATTCCCACCAGCGGCATCGCCGTCGCCGGACACCAGTACCTCAACTTCATGTCCATCAGGAGCTGGGACAGCCCGGGCTCGTGGTCGACGAACTTCTCTGCGATCGCGGTATCTTCCGACAACGGCGAGAACTGGGGCGTCTACCCAGGAACCATCCGCACGCCAGGGGCGGGCAACGAGAACTTCCAGATGGGGACATTCCTCAAGCCCGGGCCCGGTGATCCGTACATCTACACGTACGGGACACCGTCCGGTCGCAGCGGTTCGGCCTACGTGGCGCGAGTGTCACCGGGGTTCATCCCGGACCTCACCAAGTACGAGTACTGGAACTCCGACAGCGGGACCTGGGTGCCGGCCAATCCGGCTGCCGCGACGCCGGTGATGCCCGGCCAGGTCGGTGAAATGTCGGTTCAGTACAACACGTATCTCAGGCAGTACTTGGCGATGTACGGCAACGGTGCCAACGACATCGTGATGAGGACGGCGCCGGCGCCCCAGGGGCCGTGGGGTCCCGAGCAGGTCGTCGTGCCGCAAATGCAGATACCTGGCGGCGTCTACGCGCCGTTCCTCCATCCCTGGTCGACGGGCAAGGAGCTGTACTACAACCTGTCGCTGTGGTCGGCATACAACGTCATGTTGATGCACACCGTGCTGGCATAGCCGTGAGTCGGTAGTTCTGCAGCAGTCAGTTGCCGACATCTCCACGCCGAACGTGAGCGCACTGCCAAAAATCTCGGTGAAACTCGTAGCAGCGTCACGTTCGGCGCCCCGGATCGAACTTGCGCCCATGAGCTGCTCACGAACTTGCGATTCACGTGTCCTTGCCGCCTTTCACCGAATTAAATCAATCGCTTGACTTAATTCGATGACGGGCGTTGACTGGACCGCGTGACGGCAGCAAGACCCCTGCGCACCGAGCGGGCCAGCACCACTCGCGAGGCCATCCTCACCGCCGCCGAACGCCTATACGCCGAGCACGGCGTGTTCGCCGTATCCAATCGGCAGGTCAGTGAGGCTGCGGGACAAGGCAACAACGCGGCCGTCGGCTACCACTTCGGCACCAAGACCGACCTGGTCCGCGCCATCGAACAGCGCCACCGCGAGCCGGTCGAACGACTCAGGGAACGCATGGTGGCCAGGACCGACGCATCCACCGACATGCGGGGCTGGGTCTCCTGCCTGGTGTGCCCGCTGACCGACCATCTCGCCGAGCTGGGCAACCCGACGTGGTACGCCCGGTTCGCCGCACAGGCCATGACCGACCCGGCCTATCACGGCATCGTGGTCAGGGACGCGCTGAGTTCGCCGTCGCTGGTTCAGGTCGTCGACGGCATCAATCGACACCTGCCCGAGCTGCCGCTCGACGTTCGCTTCGAGCGCAACATCATGGCGCGAAACCTGTTGATGCACAGCTGCGCCGACCGCGAACGCGCGCTCGCCAAGGGAGCGACGGTGGCCGGCTCGTCCTGGCAGAGGGCCGGCTCCGGGCTCATCGACGCAATCGTCGGCATGTGGCTGGCACCCGTCACCGCGGAGGACCACTCCTCGTGAAGTTGACGGTGGACCAGGACAAGTGCGTCTCATCGGGTCAGTGCGTGCTCAACGCCAGCGACGTGTTCGACCAACGCGACGACGACGGCGTCGTGCTCCTTCTGATCGAACGCCCCGGTCCCGAGTACGCCGACGACACCCGCAAGGCCGCGGCCGCCTGCCCCGCCCTGGCCATCCACATCGAGGAGTGACGGAGAATTCGTGTCAGAAACGCTTACCGCGGACGAGGTTTCGGCTGACGTTCCCGAGTACCCAATGGAGCGGGCAGCCCGTTGCCCATTCGCCCCACCGCCGCAGATGCTGGACATGGGGGAGGTCAAGCCACTGTCCCGGGTGCGGATCTGGGACGGCAGCACGCCGTGGCTGATCACCGGCCACGAGGTGGCGCGCGCGCTGTTCGCGGACTCGCGCGTGAGCGTCGACGATCGGCGCGCCGGCTTCCCGCACTGGAACGAGCACATGCTGTCCACGGTCAACAAACGGCCGCGGTCGGTGTTCACCTCCGACGCCGAGGAGCACACCCGGTTCCGCCGGATGCTGTCCAAGCCGTTCACCTTCAAGCGTGTCGAAGGTCTGCGTTCCGCCATCCAAGAGGTCACCGACCAATGCATCGACGCGATTCTCGCGGGACCGGAGCCCGCGGACATCGTCGCGAAGCTGGCGCTGCCGGTGCCCACCAAGGTGATCAGCGAGATGCTCGGCGTCCCTTACGAAGACCACGAGTTCTTCCAGCACCATGCGAACGTCGGGCTGGCCCGCTACGCCTCCGCCGAGGAGGGGCAAAAGGGGGCGATGAGCCTTCACAAGTACCTGATCGACCTCGTCGAAGCCAAGATGGTCAACCCCGCAGAGGATGCGGTGTCCGATCTGGCCGAACGAGTCACTGCTGGCGAGATCAGTGTCAAGGAAGCCGCGCAGCTGGGCACCGGCCTGCTGATCGCCGGACACGAGACCACCGCCAACATGATCGGCATCGGCGTGCTCGCCCTGTTGGAGAACCCCGAACAGGCTGCGCTGCTTCGTGATTCCGACGATCCGAAGTTCGTCGCCAACGCCGCTGAAGAGCTCATGCGCTACCTGTCGATCATCCAGAATGGGCAGCGCCGGGTGGCGATCGAGGACGTCGAGATCGGTGGCGAGACCATCCGGGCCGGCGAGGGAATCATCATCGATCTCGCTCCGGCCAATTGGGATGCGACGGCCTTTCCCGACCCCGACAAGCTAGATCTCGCCCGCGACGCAGGCCAGCAGCTGGGCTTCGGCTACGGCCGCCACCAGTGCGTCGGGCAGCAGCTCGCCCGTGCCGAGCTGCAGATCGTGTTCCATACGCTTGTGAAGCGCATTCCGACGCTGCGGCTTGCGATCCCGTTCGACGAGGTCCCCTTCAAGCACGACCGCCTCGCCTACGGCGTCTACGAACTTCCGGTGGCCTGGTAGCCACCGCACTCGACAGTCCCGCACCACCGCCCGATTGGAGTGCCACCGATGTCAACCCCAACCAGATCGCCACAGACCAAACCCGCCCAAACCCTCTATCCAACCGAAGGCTGGGGCGCGCCGAAGGACCGGCACGGTCACGCTTCTGCGGACGCGAGGAGCAAAGGGGGGGTAGCGGTGGCCGTCGGACTGCCTGCCGGGACCGAGGTCTTCTCGGCCGACAACCACATCTCGGTGGCCGAGGACATCTTCTTCGAACGCTTTCCCGACGACCTCAAGGGCCAGGCCCCGAGGATCTGGTACGAGGACGGCGCCTACATGGTCGGGGTCAACGGCCGCTCCTTCGTGGCGGGTGACTTCGGCCGCGTGCTCATGCAATACGACGATCTTGCGGGGGCCGCGACCAACAACATCGAGGCCCGCATCCAGGAGCTCGGCGAAGACGGCATCGACAAGGAGCTGGCCTTCCCGAACGCCGTGCTGGCACTCTTCCACTATCCGGACAAGGCATTGCGCGAGAAGGTCTTCCGCATCTACAACGAGCACATCGCCGAGCTGCAGGAGCGGAGCAACGGCCATTTCCATGGCGTCGGGCTGATCAACTGGTGGGATCCGAAGGGCACCAGGAGCATGCTGGCGGAAATGAAGTCGTTGGGCCTCAAGACGTTCCTGATGCCGTTGAACCCGGGAAAGGACGACGACGGCAAGATCTACGACTACGGCAGTGCCGCGATGGACGCGGTGTGGGACGAGATCGAGGAGGCCGGCCTGCCGGTCGCCCATCACATCGGCGAGACGCCGCCCAAGACGCCGTGTGAGAACAACAGCGTCGTGGTCGGCATGATGGTAAACGTCGACTCGTTCCGCGAACAGTTCGCAAAGTATGTGTTCTCGGGCATCCTGGACCGGCATCCGAAGTTGCGCATTGGCTGGTTCGAAGGTGGCATCGCCTGGGTACCAACGGCACTGCAGGACGCCGACCATCTGTTGGCGTCGTACCGGCACATGTTCAACCACCAACTCTCCCACGACGTCCGGCATTACTGGGACAACCATATGTGCGCATCGTTCATGGTGGATCCGCTGGGATTACGGCTCATCGACCAGATCGGCGTCGACAGGGTGATGTGGTCGTCGGACTACCCGCACAACGAGAGCACTTTCGGCTACTCGGAGAGATCGCTGGCGGCCGTCGTGGATGCGGTCGGTCCCGAGGACGCCGTGAAGATCACGAGCACCAACATCAAGAACTTCCTGGGAATCTCGTGACTGTCGTGTCTCCAGGTTCGGCCCCTTCCTCTGGAACGGCGCTGCTTGACATCCCGGAACTGCCCGATCGAGCGCGGATGTACCGCGAATGCGGCGCACGCCTGCGGGCCTCGATGAAGGACAAGGGCGTCGATGCCCTGGTGCTGCTTGGCAACGGCAACGTCGTGTACGCCACCGGCGCGAGCTGGCCGCTGCTCGATGCAGGGCTGTCGCACGTCGAGCGGCCGGTGGCCGTGGTGCTCACCGACGACGAACATCCGCATCTCTACATGCCCTTCCGCGAGGGCAGCGCCTTCGATTCCGAACTACCCGCCGACCACGTTCATGGGCCGCTCTACCTTGAATTCGACGAGGGTGTCGAGCATTTCGGCCGAGTGCTGTCCGGCCTGGTGCACTCGGGTGCGGCGGTCGCAGTCGACGAGCTGACCGGCGCGATGCGGCGGGCGGCGGGTCGGCTGTTCCCCGAGGGCCCGCCGTCGGACGCAGCCTTGGTGGTAGGCCCGGCCAAGCTGGTCAAGACCGTCGACCAGATCTCGTGCATCCGCAAGGCGTGCCGCATCACCGAGGAAGCCGTCGTCGACGTGCAGAAGTCACTCGCGCCGGGCGTGCGGCAGATCGACCTGTCAGCCGCCTTCGTGCGGCGCGCGTTCGAGCTGGGCGCCACGGCCAACATGCTGGAGGCCATCTGGCAGGTGATGCCCACCACCAGGAACAGTGGCGGGGTCTGGACCACCACCGGCGACCTGGCGCTTCCGCTGCTGACCACCGAGAAGGAACTGGCCAAGGGCGACGTGCTGTGGACCGACGTCAGCATCACCTACGAGGGGTACTGCTCGGACTTCGGCCGCACCTGGTTGGTTGGCGAGGAGCCGTCCGATCGGCAACGGGCGCAGTTCGCCAAATGGCGCGAGATCCTCGACGCGGTGCTGTCCGTGACCAAGGCGGGAGCCACGTCGGGCGACCTGGCCCGAGCGGCGATCGCCGCCAACGGCGGCAAGAAACCCTGGCTGCCGCACTTCTACCTTGGCCACAGCATCGGCACGAATGCAGCTGAGATGCCGATGATTGGAACAGATCTCGGCGAGCAGTTCGACGACGGCTTCGTCTTTCCGGCCGGCATGGTGCTCGTGCTCGAGCCGGTCGTCTGGGAAGACGGTACTGGCGGATATCGCAGCGAGGAGATCGTGATCATAACCCAGGATGGGCATCAGTCGATCACCGACTACCCATACGCACCGTACGGAGTGTCGTGATGGCTGACCGGATATCGGCCGACGCCTTGGCCTTGCGCACCGGAAGGCGTGCGCGGGCGCTGGCCCAGATGGAAGCCGACGACCTCGACGTCCTCGTGCTGGGACGTCAGGCCAACGTCCGCTATGTCACTGGGGCACCACAACTCTGGGTGGCGGGTACCCGCCCGTTCGCCCCGATCTGCGTGCTGGTCCGTGCCACCGGTGAGATCCACCTCAACAGCAGCTGGGACGAGGGCATCCCCGAGGAGATCGGACACGACCACCTCTACGGGCTGGCGTGGAATCCAATGACCAACATCGAGGTGCTCAAACGCATCGAGGGTGCTTCGACCGCCAGGCGGGTCGGAACCGACGCCATGTCACCGTCATTCGACCAGTTGCTGCCACTGGCCTTTCCCAACGCGGAGCTCGTGGACGGCGAGGTCGCGATGCGGGCCGCGCGGCGCACCAAGACGCCCGACGAGATCCGCGTACTCCGCGGTGCGCTCGCCGTTGCCGAGCTTGGGCTCGCGGCGGCGGTGTCGGAGCTCGCGCCGGGCACTACCGAGCAGGCCCTGACCGGCGTGATGCTGGAGGCGATGGCCGCCGGCGGCGTCAGCACGTCCGCCACCCAAGACGGGGCGTGGGTCACCTCACGCGACCATTCGTGGCGGGTGGGCCGTCGGGACGTGCGCGTCCAGGACGGTGACCTCGTTGCCTTCGCATCCGGTGCATTGGCGGACGGCTATGTCGGCGAGGTGGGCCGAACCTGGCCCGTCGGCGACGTCAACGGCGCCGACGCGCTGTACCGGCGCTCGAATGACCTGTGGGAGCTACTCGTTGACGCGTGCCGCCCCGGTGCGCCCGCCAGCGACCTGCTCACCGCCTACGAAACCGCAGGCGAGCCGCTGCCACCAATGCCCGTCGCCCACGGACTGGGGCTTGGCTTCGATCCGCCGGTGATCTCGCCCGACCTGCCGCAGACGTCCGCCGAGGAGCGCCTCGATCCCGGCACCGTGCTGGCCGTCACGGCCTACGTGTGGGAGCACGGCGTCGGCGCGGTATTCACTCGCGACGCGGTGCTGATCACCGATGACGGGCCAGAGGTACTGACGTCGAGCCCGTCGATGAGCGCTCGCGCGAAGAGCATGACACCGGTCAGTCACAGTGCCGCCGTCGGAACCAACTGAGAGCGAAGGCATGTCGAAGAAGAAGCGGCCCTCGGCCGAGGAGATCATCCGCTACGAGAAGGACCCCAAGACCAAGATCGCGACCATCACGTTCAGTAGGCCTGAGTACCTCAACGCGCCGACGTCGGACGCCCGGCTGCGCTACGCCGACGTGGTGCGGGCGGCCTCGGTCGACGACGACGTCAAGGTCGTCGTGATCCGGGGCGTCGGCGACAACCTCGGCAGCGGCGCCGATCTGCCCGAGTTCATGGAGGGTGTCGACGAGCCCGCAAAGCGCCTGCGCGAGCTGCGCGTTGACGACGACAGCCTCGGTGGCGTCAACTACCCACCGAAGGGCACGTTCCGCAATGGCGCCACGATCAGCGGCTGGTACGCCAACGTGCAGGCGGGCAACCGGCCATTGCAGGAGCTGAAGAAGATCAGCATCGTCGAGGCCAAGGGTTACTGCTACGGCTGGCACTTCTATCAGTGCGCCGATGCCGATCTGGTGATCTCCTCCGATGACGCACTGTTCGGTCATCCGTCGTTCCGCTACTACGGCTGGGGTCCACGCATGTGGACCTGGGTGCAGATGATGGGGCTGCGGAAGTTCCAGGAGATGGTCTTCACCGGGCGGCCGTTCACCGCCGCCGACATGGACAAGTGCAACTTCCTCAACAAGGTGGTCCCGCGCGACGAGTTGGAGGCGGAGACCGCGAAGTACGCACTGGCCTGTGCGCGCAACCGTCCGGTCGACACGGTGTTCATGCAGAAGATGTTCTTCGAGGTGTACAAGCAGCACCAGGGCGAATACATGGGCAGTCTGTTGAGTGCGTTCTTCGAGTCGATGGGCAGCGGGGTCCAAAACGACGGCTCCGACGATCTCGACATGCACGAGGCCATCGACAGTGGCCTGGCGGCGGCGGTGAACGACAACGACGACAAGTTCCCTCCCGACTTCAGGCTGAGCAAGAAGAACCGCGCGAAGAAGGATTAGAGTGCACGCCGCCGGTCCGCTGAGTGGTTACACCGTCGTCGACATGTCCAGCGGCATCGCCGGTGCGTACGCCACGAAGATCCTGGCCGACGGCGGTGCCGACGTCGTCAAAGTCGAGGCGCCGGACGGTGATCCGCTGCGGGGCTGGTCGGCGTCGGGGGCCATGATCCCGCCCGGTGAGGATGGTGCGCTGTTCGGCTTCCTGGGATGTTCCAAGCGGGGGGTGGTCGCCGATCCGGACGACGCCGCCGACGTCGCGTTGGTCTCGCGCCTGCTGGGCTCGGCCGACGCGGTCGTCTGGTCGCGGGGATCCCGGGTGGCCGAACTGGATTCGCTGACGCCCGCCGAGATGCACCGCCGGCACCCGCATCTGGTCGTCACCGCCATCACGCCGTTCGGACTCGACGGACCGTGGCGGGAGCGGCCGGCCACGGAGTTCACCCTGCAGGCGTGGTCGGGTGGAGCGATTGGGATAGGGCGCGGTTCGCAGGACAGGGCGCCGGTGTCCGTTGGGGGCCAGGTGGGGGACTGGGTTGCCGGCGCCTACGCGGCCGCGATGACCCTGGCATTCCGGGCCCGAGCGCTGCGTGACGGACATGGAGAGCTCGTCGACCTGTCGATGCTGGAGGCTCAGATCCTCTGTCTCACCTACTATCCCGTGACATACTTCGAGATGCTCGACCGGCCGTGGCGCAGCGAACGCAGGCCCACCGTGCCCGGCGTCGCGCGAGCCGAGGACGGTTTAGTGGCGCTGGGCTGTGGCACCGCGCAGCAGTGGTTCGATCTGTGCGCGATGTCGGGTCACGACGAATGGATCGACGAGGAATCCGAGCTGACGATCACCGAGCAGGCGAATCTGCACGCCGAGGAACTCTACGAGTGGCTGAGCCACCAGCGGGTCGATGACGTTCGCGATCTCGCGTCGGCGTTCCGCATCCCCAATTCGCCCGTGGGCAATGGCGAGAACGTGACGGCGATGGACCACTTCGTCGACCGCGACGCGTTCACGACGAACCCGCGCGACGGCTTCGTCCAGCCAGGTCATCCGTACCGGCTCAGTGGCGTCCGGCTCCGGCCCCCCGCCCCGGCGCCCAGGCTCGGCGAACACACCGGCGCCGTTCGCGAGTCGGCGTTCACCCCGCGGTCGGCCCCGACGGATGGGCCGGATCGGGATCGTATGCCGTTCACCGGACTTCGGGTGCTCGACATGACGACGTTCTGGGCGGGACCGTCGTGCACGCACGTGCTTGGCATGCTCGGTGCGGAAGTGATCCACCTGGAGTCCACGCCGCGCCCAGACGGCACACGGCTCATCGCGGGCATACCCGCGAGCGAGGACCGGTGGTGGGAGCGCTCGCCGATCTTCTCGGCGCTGAACACGAACAAGATGGGCCTGACACTCGACTTCCAGACCGAACGTGGTCGGCAGTTGCTGCGCCGGCTGATCGCCACGTGCGATGTCGTCGTGGAGAACTTCACCCCACGGGTGATCGATCAGATCGGCCTGGACTTCGCCTCGGTCCGTCAGTTGCGCGAGGACGTGATCATGCTGCGGATGCCCGGGTTTGGGCTCGACGGGCCGTGGCGCGACAACCCCGCGTTCGCCTACATCATCGAGGACGCATCCGGATTGAGTTGGCTCACCGGCTATTCCGACCGCAACCCGTTCGAGCCGTACTCCGTGGGCGACCCGAATGCAGGAGTGCACGCGCTCAACGCACTGCTTCTTGCCCTCGAGCATCGGCGGCAAACGGGGGAGGGGGTGCTCGTCGAGGCGGCGATGGTGGACGCGGCGCTCAACATCGCGGCCGAGCAGGTGATCGAATACTCTGCGTACGGGGCGCTGCTGCAACGCGCGGGTAATCGGGGTCCGGCGGCGGCACCTCAGAACCTTTACCGCAGCGCCGACGTCGACGAGTTCGACCGTGCAGACTGCTGGGTCGCCATCGCGGTGGCCACCGACGGGCAGTGGGAGGCGTTGCGCGACGCCATTGGACGTCCCGCATGGGCGATGGATCCGCAGCTATCGGACGCCGGCGGCCGCAGGGCGCGCCACGACCTCGTCGACGAACATCTGGCGGCGTGGTGCCTGCTGCGCAGCAGTGACGCGATCGTCGAAACACTCTGGCCCGCAGGTGTTCCGGTGGCCAAGGTGATGCAGCCGCACCGGCAGGCCGAATTGCCGCAGTTGGCTCATCGACGCTTCTTCGAACAGGTCGGTCACCCGCTGAACGCCACGACGTCGCACAGCACGCTGCCAGTCAACTTGGCGGGCGGGCCCGACCACTTCCACCGCGAGCACGCCCCGCTGCTGGGTGAGCACAACCACGAACTGCTGCGCGAGCTCGGACTGACCGACGACGAGATCGCCGCCCTCGAGGACGACGGAGTCATCGGCACCGCCCCCGCCGTGGGTGGCCGCAAGAAGGCCGCCCGCTGATGCAGTCGAGCACGCCTACTTCAGCGTCTTCTTGCCGCCATGCAGGACCATCATCAACTGCGCGACCCGGGCGTCTGTCTTCGCTTCGCGCGCAAAGGATGTCAGCAGCAGCATCGGCTTGAACCTCTGCCGGGTGATCGCCTTGGCGAAGGTGAACTCCTTCAGACCGTCGGGGCCGTGGATGCGTCCGAAACCAGACTCGCCGACACCTCCGGCCGGTAGTGCCGGCACCGCGGCGAAGGACACCACTGAGTTGACCGACGTCATTCCCGACCGCACGCGGCGCGCGATGTCGAGGCCGTTCTTCTTGGCGAACACCGCCCCGGCGAGTCCATATTTCGTGGCGTTGGTGAGTTCGATCGCCTCATCCATGTTCTTGACCGGATTGATCGCCAGCGTTGGCCCGAAGGTCTCGTCGGTCATCGCCGTCGAATTCTCGGGCACGTGGGTGAGGATCGTCGGTTGGACGAAGCGCTCGCCGACCGCATCCACGCCGCCGAGGACGGCCGTGGCGCCCTTGGCGATGGCGTCGGCGATGTGGCTCTTGATGATGCCCAATTGCGACGGCATCGTGATGGGGCCGATGTTGCCGTCGGGGCCGGCGTGCAGCTCCTGAGCCTGGCTGGTGATTTCATCCATGAAGGAGTCGAAGACCTTCTCGTGCACGTAGACCCGCTCGGTGCCGATGCACGTCTGGCCGGCGTTGGACATGCCACACCAGAGCGCTGCTTCGGCGGCCTTGGTGAGGTCGGCGTCCTCGTCGACGATGAGCGAGTCCTTGCCGCCGGCTTCGATGAGCACCGGTGTCAGGTTCTCCGCGCACGCGGCCATGACCTTCTTGCCTGTCGCGCCGGAGCCGGTGAACGCGACCTTGTCGACGGCCGCCGTGCAGAGCGCATTGCCGGTCTCGGCGAAACCGGTGACGACCTGGAACACCTGACGACCGTCGACGACCTCGGTGAACTTGTCGGCCAGCCATTCCCCGACGCCTGGCGCGTACTCGCTGGGCTTGAACACCACGGCGTTGCCTGCCGCGAGTGCGTAGGCGATGGAACCGCACGGCGTGAACACCGGGTAGTTCCACGGCCCGATCACACCGATGACGCCGAACGGTTGGTATTCGACGGTCGCTGTCTGGTTGACCATCAGCAGACCCGACTTGACCTTCCGGCTGCCCAGCACCTTCCTGGCGTGCTTGGCCGCCCAGGCGATGTGGTCGATGGCCATGGCGATCTCGAGTTGCGCGTCACCGGTCGGTTTGCCGGTCTCGCGATGCACCAACTCCGAGAGCTGGCCGATGCGACGAGTGACGACGCTGCGCCAGGTGAGCAGGTATTCGGCGCGCTCGCCGAATGACAGGGCACTCCACCAATCGGCCGCGTCGCGCGCACGTTCCACTGCGGCGTCTACGTCTGCCTTGGTAGCGATGGGGTGCACGCCGACGACATCGCCGTTGACGGGGTTGAGCGACTCGAAGGTCGCGCCGGGCGAGGCTGCCCCTGGCGACGGTGATTCGATCGTGGCGGTCATCGTGACTCCTTGATGAGAGCGGCGCATTTTTCGCCGATCATGACGGTGGGTGCGTTGGTGTTGCCGCGGGGGATGCGAGGCATGACCGAGGCATCGGCGACCCGCAGTCCCGCAACGCCATGAACTTTGAGCTCGGGGTCGACCACGCTGCCCTCGACGGCGCCCATCGAGCAGGTGCCGACCGGGTGATAGGTCGTCTGCCCGCGCCGGGTGATCGCCGCCACGATGTCGTCCGTGGTGGGGTTGCTCGACGCGGGATCCCAGGGCTCCGCAATGTATTTCGCCATCGGCCGTTGGCCAACCACGTCATACACCTTGTGATATCCGGCGATCATGGCGTCCAGGTCGGCGCCGTCGGCGTAGTACCCCGGATCGATCTCCGGGTGCCACGTCGGGTCCGCCGAGCGCAACTTGACGTAGCCCGTGCTCTCGACGTGGACCAGTGTCGACCCGATGGTGACCGCACGCCGCTCGGGCTCGTTCAAATCGCCGTAGAAACCGGCCGGCGCCATGTGGAACTGCAGGTCGGGCACCGCCAGGTCGCCACACGACTTGAAGAAGGCGCCGGCCTCGGCGCAGTTGGAGGTGAGCGGTCCGCGACCGGCCTTCTGCGCCTTGACGACATTGCCCAGCGACAGGAGCTCCATCAGGTCGGTGGTGTCCTTGGTGTAGAACAGCACCCAAGAGACCGGGTGGTCCTGCAGGTTCTGGCCGACGCCCGCGACGTCGGCCTTGACGTCGATGCCGTGTTCGCGCAGGTGGCCCCCGGGGCCGATGCCCGAGAGCATCAGCAGCTGGGGCGTGGCGACGGTGCCTGCGCTCAGCACGATCTCGGCGTTGACCCGCACCGTCGTCGTGACGCCGCCGCGTCGATAGGTCACTCCCGTCGCGCGGGCACCCTGCATCTCGATCTTCAGCACGAACGCTTCGGTGCGCACCGTGAAGTTGGGCCGCGTGCGTGCGGGATGGACGTAGGCGTCGGCAACCGACCACCGGCGGCCCTTCTTGCAGGTGACCTGGTAGAGGCCCGCACCCTCCTGTTCGGCACCGTTGAAGTCGTCGTTGCGCTTGAATCCCGCGGCGACGGCGGACTCCACGAACGCGTGGCTCAGCTCGTGGGTGTACCGGCGGTCCTCGACGTGCAGCGGACCGTCGGTGCCGTGGTAGGGGTCGTCGAGCCGGGTGTTGCCCTCGGCCTTCTTGAAGTACGGAAGCACGTCGTCGTAGCCCCAGCCGGTCGCGCCATAGGCGTCGCGCCACTCGTCGTAGTCGGCGCGGTTGCCGCGGATGTAGACCATCGCGTTCATCGACGAGCAGCCGCCGAGAGCCTTCATCCGGGGCCAGTGGGCACTACGGCCACCGAGATACTTCTGCGGGGTCGTCGAGTAGCCCCAATCCCACTTGGTCTTGAACAGCGTGGACCACCCGACGGGCAGATGGATCATGGCATCGTCGTCCTCGGGCCCGGCTTCGAGCAGTAGAACGGATACGCTCGGATCCTCGCTTAGTCGCGCGGCGACGACACCACCCGCGCTGCCCGATCCGATCACGACGTAGTCGAAGCTTTCCCCGGCCATGGGCCCCCCTTGAATGGCGCGTGATGCGCCTCACAACCTACTGCCAGGAATGTCCGGCCACAACGGATCGGGATTGCCTGCTTCCGTCGTGGAATCGGTTGCTCGCGTGGATGTCGCCCGCCCGCCGAAATCGCTTACTTCAGGCAGCTGCCCGCGTCGATGGGCATGGTGACGCCGGTCAGGTAGCGGGCTTCGTCGGAGGCGAAGAACAGCACCGCGTTGCTGACGTCGATCGGGTCCACCCACGGAATGGGCAGCGTGTGGAACATCTGGCAGATCGGCGCCATGTCGTCGGGCCCCGGGTTCTCCAGGTCGGGGCGGAACATCTTGTACGTGCCTTCGTTGTGAATCATCGGGGTGCTCACGTGCGTCGGATGCACGGAGTTTGCTCGAATCATGTGCTGGCCCAACTCAACTGCGAACGTGCGCATCAGACCAACGACGCCGTGCTTGGCGGCGACGTAGTGCCCGCAGTGGGGATAGGCCTTGAGTCCCCCGACGGAGCTGGTGAGCACGATCGACCCGCCCCTGCCTCCCGCGATCATGTGGGGGACGGCTGCTTTCACCGTCTTCCACACCCCGCTGAGGTTGATGTCGATCATGTCGTTCCAGTCTTCTTCACTGGTCTTGTCCAGTGTCTCCCCACCATTGCCGATGCCTGCGTTGGCCACGATGATGTCGAGGCGGCCAAGCTGTTCCACGCCGCTGTCCACTGCCTCCTTGAGCGCCGCGTAGTCGCGCACGTCGACCTCGGCGGTGACGATGCGGCGGTTGTGCCCCTTGACCAGGTCGGCGGTCTCGGCGAGGTCCTCGGGGGTGGACGGCGGAATGCCACCAGGGGCGACCACGGGCTTGCAGACGTCGATCGCGATGATGTCGGCGCCCTCCTGCGCCAACCGCACGGCGTGACTACGGCCCTGGCCGCGGGCCGCACCGGTGATGAACGCGACCTTGCCCTCTACTCGCCCTGCCATGTGAGACCTCGACTCCTGGTTCGACAGCCAGCGTGCTGTGCACTTGCTCAGCACTCTGTCATCGCTGGTCCCATTGTGTCAACGGCCCACCCCGACCCGGGCCGTTTGTACTGTCCGCTTAGAAGCGGGGTCCTCAAGTCGGTATGCGCAGCAACGCTTCTTGGCCATACGAGGCGACCAGTACGCCGTCGTCGGTGAGGACGTCGCCACGGCCGAAACTCCTGCCGTGCGCGAGCACCGGGCTGTGTTGGCGCAACAGCAGCCACTGGTCCGTGGTGAAACTCCGGTGGAACCAGATGGTGTGGGTGGTGACGGCAGAGGTGAACTGGGAGCCGTTGCCGCGCTGGCTGAGCCCATCCAGCGGACGCAGCGCAGTCCCGATGAGCGTCAGATCCGTGGCGTAGGCCGCGAGTGCGGGTGCCAGTTCGGGATCGACGGGTGGGGTGCGCGTCCACAGCTCGAACTCCGGAGGGCCCGTCGTGGTCGCGTCGAGGTTCGTGCCCGCCCGCGTCTCCCACGGGATGATGTCGAGTGCGACCTCGTCCTCGGGGCCGGGCACTGGGCCGATCGGGTCGACGGTCTGCAGCGCTGGTCCGCCCTCCATGACGTGCATGGACACCGATGCGGTGCCGATCGGTCCCTTGCTCTGCGTCGCGGTGATCGACAGCGTCGCGAACGATCGGCCCTCGTAGTGGCGGATCACCTCGTAGTCGATCGGTTCGTCGGCACGGCCTTCCCGCGGGAACACCGCGTGCAGCGACTTGACGGCCTTCTCCGGACACGTCAGCGAAGCGGCACGGATGAACTGGGCAAGCAGTTGCCCACCGAACACCCGGTGGTATTCGAGGTGCTGATTGTGGGCGATGAATCGCGTTTCAGACGGCGTCGAATCGAACGTCAGGCACGTCAGCAGATCGGACCAGAGGTCGGGCACTCACTGAGTGTAAGCAGGATTCTATCCGGGCGAGAATGTAGTTCTCGCTAGCTGGCGGCGAAACCGTTGGCGCAGAAGTCCCACACCTCGTCGGCCGAAATCGGTTTCACGGCGATGTCGTCCGAACCGCTGGATTGTGCGACGAACATCACTGTCTGCATGGTCATCGCCGCCATGCGCTTCGGGTTGATCTCGGGACGCAGCCTGCCAGCCTCGGACGCGCCTTCCATCAGCTCGGTGAGCAGCACCAATAGGGGGGCATGCGCCACCTTCACCTCGGACGGATGCGAGACCAGGAGGCGTGGCGCGAAGTCGGTGAACAGCGGTCTTTTCGCGGCGGGATCGGGGCGCGATGACTCGAACAGCAACTGCACCGCGATCTTGAGCCGTTCGAGCGGGTCGGTCTGGCCTGCGGTAGCGGCTCGGATCTGGTCGGCCGACCGGCTGAGGGCGTCCTCGAACAAGGCGAGGAGCAGTTCGTGCTTGCCGTCGAACTGCAGGTAGAAGCTTCGCAGGGACTGACGCGAGCGGTCGACGACCTCTTGCACGGTGAAGTCCGTGCTGCCCTTCTCGATGATGATCGCCTGGGCGGCGTCGAGGAAGCGCTGCACGCGTTGCGCGGCGCGCAGTTTCGCCGTCTTGATCGAGCGCTCGACCGCGCGCTGCTTCCAGGCCGGCTCTTCGCTGACGCTGGTCACCGGCGGCTCGGACGCAGGCCGACTGGGGAGAACATGGATGAACTGTACCGGAGAACGCTTGGGCATTGTGCTGCAAGACCCCCTCCCGGCCAACGTGTCTGAGATTGTAACTTTCTCATGGCGAGAATAGTATTCTCATAATCGCCATTACAGAAGCCCTGCGAGAGAAATGCGTGTTCCACCCGGCCGCCACCCCGTCGGAGAACCCCTAAAGCTGGGCGATGCGAGGCGCTGAGCCGTTCGTCCGCACCGTCCGGCCCGCCTCGCGGGTGAGCTCGCGGGAGCTGCCGAGCAGGCCGTCGAGCAGGAGTATTCGCTTCACGTGCCGGTGCAGATCGTGTTCGGCGGTGAAGCCGATTCCGGAGAGCACCTGTTGGCAGTGCCGGGCCGTGGTGAGCGCGGCGTGCCCGGCGGCGGCCTTGGCCAGCAGTGCGCCGAGATCGTCGGTCGCGAATTGCAGTGTCGCTTCGGCGCCTTCGATCGCGACGAGAGTCTCGGCCAGCCGGTGCCGGATGGCCTGGAAGGACGCGATCGGCTTGCCGAATTGAGTGCGGTCGAGTGCGTGTTGACGGGCGAGTCCGAGCATGGTCCGCGAGCTACCGACGAGCCACCATCCCAGGGCGGCACGCGCGGCGACCAGCGGTACGGCGTCGCCGTTGTCGACGCGGTGCAGCGGCAGTTCGGGATCGACCGCCGTGCTGGATGCGGCGGCCTCGTCATCGCGTTCCCAGCGCACCCACTGGCCGCCCTTGAACGGCAGCGCGACGGTGCCACCGGTGTCGCGGCCCATCGCGTGCAGCACGACGTCGTTGAGCACTGTCGCGTGCGCACCGGTCTCGCCGAGCAGACGGAACACCAACGGGATTGCCACCGAGGGCATTTCGTCGAGCATATCGCGCCAGCCGAGCTCCACCAGTGCGGCATCCAGGGCAGCACCAGACACCGACTCCATGGTCTGTCGCAGCGCATCCGCCAACAGGTCGAGGGACTGCGCGTCCGGCGCTTCGGCGCTCACGATCACTCCTTGCCGAGGTCGAGCAGGCGCCGGGCGATGATGTTGCGCTGGATCTCCGCCGTCCCGCCGTAGATGGTGGCCGCTCGGGAGTACAGAAACTCAGTGCGCCAACGGTTGTCGTCGAGTTCCAGCGATCCGCCGAGCACGTCGCGGACGGTGTCGTACAGCCCTTGCTCGGCGGTCGCGAGGAGCACCTTGTCGATCGACGTGTCGGCGCCCAATCGCGCGCCGCCGGCGAGTCGCACCTGTGTCTCGCGCGACCGGCACCGCAGCGTGTGCAGGCCCAGATAGGCAGCTCCGAGTGCGGAATCCTCGTCGTCCCGACCGCCGAGTTCCTCGATGAGCGCGTCGAAACGCGAGTAGAGGTAGGCGATCCGCTGCCAGAAGCACGTCGACCGTTCGTACGGAAGCAGGTCCATCGCGAGCCGCCACCCGTCGCCCGGATTGCCGAGCATGCGGTCGGCCGGCACGACGACGTCGTCGAAGTACACCTCGCAGAACTCGTCTACGCCGTGCATGGTGCGCAGCGGTCGGACGTCGACGCCAGGGCTGTCCATGTCGACGAAGAATGCGGTGATGGCTTGATGATTTGGAGTGGTCCGGTCCCCTGTGCGGGTCAGCAGTACGCAGCGGGCTGCGTACTGCGCGAAGCTGGTCCACACCTTCTGACCGTTGACGACCCAGTCGTCCCCCCGCTGTTCGGCGCGGGTGGTCAACGACGCCAGGTCGCTGCCGGAACCGGGTTCGGAGAAGCCCTGACACCACGTTTCGTCACCCGACAGCAAGCGTGGCACCATCTCCGCGGCCAGTTCGGGACGTGCGTAGTCGATCATCGTCGGGGTGAGCACTTCGAGCATCGAATAGGGGCCTGGATCGTCGAGCCCGCGGCCGATGACCTCCTCGCCGACGACCGCGCGCAGGATCATGGGCCCGCCAAGTCCGCCCGCCGATTCGGGCCAGCCCCAGCGCATCCAGCCCGCGTCGTACAGCGCGCCGAGCACGCGGGCATGTTGGGCGTGGTGCGCGTCGAGCGAATGGTCGCCGGGTGGTGGAGCCAGGTCGTGTTCGTCGAGCCACGCGACGAGTCGTGTGCGGAACTCGGCCGTCGTGAGGGGGACCTCCCTCAGGGGCAGATTCATCCCGCCTCGGGCCGCCCAATCGCGTGCGGACGACCCGCGTCGTGGTCGCCGTTGCGCCGGATGAACGTCATCGCGCGGGTCTTCAGCCGCCACCCGTCGTCGGTGCGCACGTAGGTGTCGTTGTAGTAGCCGATGCGCATGTCGTGTTTGGAGTGCTCGATGAAGCACAGGGGCTGTGTGCCGGTGGCGGTGTCGGGGTCGTCACCGTCGAGGTTCACCAGTGACGTCCCGGTCATGAACAGACCCTTTGGCGCTGCTTCGACGAGTTCGGGGAAGCGCGCCAGCGTGTAGGTGGAGCCGAATGCGCTGTAGGTGCCGTCGGGGGTGAATACCGTGACGAGCCCCTCGACGTCACCCTGCGTGATGGTGACCGCGTACTTCGCGAGGAGCTGCTGGATCTCGACCAGGTCGTCAGTTCTCGTTGGCGCGCTCATTTCGGAAGACCTTGCCCCCTTTCATTACAAACGATACGTCCTTTGTAACGCTGATATCCGCCAGGGGATCACCGGGCACCGCGATGACGTCGGCCACCTGTCCTTCGGCGAGCCGACCCCGGTCGGTGACGTTGATCAGTTCGGCGCCGACGACGGTAGCCGCGCGCAGCACCGCGATCGGAGGCATGCCCCACTCGACGAGTGTGACGAGCTCCTCGGCGTTGCGGCCGTGCGGGATCGCGGGCGCGTCGGTGCCGACGGCGATCTTGACCCCGGCCTCGTACGCCGCCTTGAGCGAGGTGCGGGCCTTGGGGAACATCTCGGCGGCCTTGTCCTGCAACTCCTTCGGGGCCTTGGACACGTCCATCGCCTCGGCGAGCCGGCGGGTCGTCACTAGGAAGCGGTCATTGTCGACCAGCATCTGGATGGCCTCGTCGTCCATCAGGAACCCGTGCTCGATGCAGTCGATTCCGCACGCCACAGCGTGCTTGACCGCTTCGGCGCCATGGGTGTGGGCGGCGACACGCAACCCGCGCCGGTGAGCCTCGTCGACGATGGCGCGCAGTTCCTCGTCCGAATAGTGTTGTGCGCCAGCCTCACCCGTCAGCGACATCACCCCGCCCGAGCAGCACACCTTGATCAGCTGAGCGCCGTGCTTGATCTGGTAGCGCACCGCCTTGCGGATCTCGTCGACCCCGTTGGCGATGCCCTCCTCGAGGGTCAACTCCAGTACGCCCGGCATGAAACCGGCGAACATCGTGGGGTCGAGGTGCCCGCCCGTCGGCGTGATCGCATGTCCCGCAGGCACGATGCGCGGTCCCTCGATCCAGCCCGCATCGATGGCCTTGCCGAGCGCGACATCGAGGAGGTAGCCGCCGGTCTTGACGAACAGGCCGAGGTTGCGCACCGTCGTGAACCCGGCACGCAACGTGCGGCGGGCATTGCCGACCGCCCGCAGCACCCGGGTCGGGGGATCGTCCTGGACCTGGGACAGGCCGGGATTCTCCCCGCGACCGCCCATCAGGAGGTTGACCTCCATGTCCATCAGACCCGGCAGGAGGATCGAGTCACCAAGGTCGATCACCTCGCCTTCGTCGGCGGAGCCGCCGATGCCGACGATCCTGTCGCCCTCGATCTTGACGATGCCCGGTCGGATGATCTGACCGCGGTCGATGTCGAGTAGACCCGCTGCTTTGAGGGTCAACACCATCGTCAGACCACCGGCTCCTTGACGAGTTGGATGTATGCGGCGCCGCTGTCGAGCACCCGCGGCTGCTTCCAGACCTCGACGGGGAAGCTCACCATGACGATCGACTGTCCCAGATGCACCAGCGCCTTGGCGTCCTCCGGCATCCCCTTGAGCGGGAAGCGTGCATCGACGTAGACCATGATGTCCTCGAGGCGCGCGATGCCCGCGTCGTACAGCTCCTGCATCTCGGCCATCGTCGAGTTCAGGCGCTTGGCGTAGCGCTCCTCCTCGGTCGGCAGGCACCAGTCGGTGAACCGCTCGAGATCGGCGAATTCCGCCGGCAACTTAGACATTGACGTGGTCCTTCTCATTGGCGGCGGAATCGGCCGTGGCTGGACCCTGTCCCGTCGCTGCGCTCGCCCCGGCCCCGTTTCCTTTCGTCAGCGACGCCTTGTACCTGTTCACGTAATCATGCGCGGTCTTGTGCAGGTGGCGCAGCAGGATCTCCTGATCGCAGAGCGGGAAGTCCGTGACGACCCGCGTGCCGATCTGTGTCTGGGTGGCCTCAAGCGTGTTGGCGTCCTGGAATGCGTACTCCTTGAACGTCACTGCGGCCAGTTCCTGGGACAGCCGCTGACGGAGGTTCGTCGGCGGCACGAAGTAGAGGTCGGCCTCGAAGATGTGGGTGTCCACCCCGGTCGGCCAGTAGTGGTAGGTCAGATACCAGCCCGGAGCCCAGAACAGCAGTGTGAAGTTCGGGAAGAACTCGAACGAGTCAGTGCCCCAAGTCTTCTGGCGCGACGGGTTGATGGCGGGCGGCAACTCGTCGGGCAGGATGCCCTTGATGTCGGGGCGGTCCCACGGTCCGAACAGGCCGCTGTGCAGGATGCGCTCTATCGGCTTGACCATGTTGAGGTCCTTCGGCGGCGACATGCCACCCCACGACGACACCATGGAGTGGTCGCCCTTGATGTCGTAGGCCAGAGCCTCGAAGCCGAATTTGGCCAGCTTCTCGGCCTCCTCCTTCTCGGCCTGCTTCATGTGCAGGATCGGCGCGTGGTAGAACTCGACGAACGCGTCGATGAACAGCTTCCAGTTGGCGTTGATCTCCGAGCGGTAGCTGTAGTGCTCGGTCATCTCGTGAAACGGATAGCCCTCGAGGCCCTTCGCGAAGTCGCCGAGGTAGTCGCCCAGGGGGCCGGCGTCGTCGTCGAAGTTGATGAAGATGAACCCTTCCCATACTTCGCAACGCACCGGGACCAGCCCGTAGTCGCCCTTGTCCAGGTCGAAGAACTCGCCTTCCTGTTGGACGAAGGTCAGGTCGCCCTTGAGGCTGTAACGCCAGGCGTGGTACTTGCAGGTGAACTGCCGGCAGACCCCGGAGACCTCTTCGCCTGGGTAGTCGGACCACATCAGCTTGTTGCCGCGATGGCGGCACAGGTTGTAGAAGCAGCGGACTTCGCCGTCGGTGTCCTTGACGATTATCACCGACGTGCCGGGTCCGGCCGACGGCATCTCGCGGGTGAAGTAGCTTCCCTTCTTGGGCAACCGTTCAACGCGGCCGACGTTGAGCCAGGTCTTCTTGAAGATCGCCTGCTGCTCGAGCCGGTAGTGCTCCGGGTCGATGGAGTCGTTGTAATTGACTGGTGCAGTGCCCAGTTCAGGCCAGTTCTCGGTCCAGCTGCCTGCGGCGGGCTTGGGGAAGTGGGGCACGTTTCAGTTCTCCTTCTTGGGTTCAACGCCGAAAGTGTTCAGGGCCATCGCCAGCAACTGGTAGCCACCGACCGTGAAGACGAAGTCCATGAGTTGCCGCTTGTCCAAGTGTTGGCCGAGGGCGGCCCAGGTCGCGTCGGACATCTTCGTCTGCTCGACGAGTTCGTCTACGGCGGTGAGTACGAGGCGGCCGAACGTCGTCGGCCGCCTCGCCCCGTTGGAGCGCGTCGATGTCCTCCAGTGACAAACCCGCCCGTTGCCCGATCGCGACGTGCTCATCCCACTCGTACGCGCACGCGCAGAGGTGGGCGACTCGCAGGACGGCCAGCTCACGCAACCGCGACTCGAGCGTCGATCGCCTCAGGAGGTAGAAGCTGAACCCCAGGTAGGCCCTGGTCAGCTCCGGGTGATGGACGAACGTGGCGACGGCATTGCCGGCGTCGACGGGATTCCGGCGCTCCTCCGGGATCATCCGCAGCGCCTGGAGAACATCGTCGTCCCAGTTCTCGGCCGCCAACGGTGGCAGGTTCACGCGTCCTCCGCTCGGCTCACGACGGTAGCCTCTCGAGTGTGAGAATCAGATTCTCATATTCGACCAATAGATTTCCACTTTTGGGTCGAATCGTCAATGTGAGAGTCCGGATGGAGGCCGTCGCGTGGCCTACCTGGCGGGGCCGGACGACCTAAAGACGCAGGTTTCAGCCTCTTTGAAGGCGCTATGAATGTTGATTCTCGTATCGTGAGAGGATAGTTTCCCTAGTTAGAGAACATGGGCGGAACTAGGGTGGTTCCCAAGGGTGTCAACCGTTTGATCCGAAAGGAACGTCTATGAACAAGGACGACATGATCCTGATCAGTGTGGACGACCACATCGTCGAGCCACCTGACATGTTCAAGAACCACCTGCCAGAAGAAGTACGTCGACGAGGCGCCGCGGTTGGTGCACAACCCCGACGGCTCGGACACCTGGCAGTTCCGCGACATCGTCATCCCGAACGTCGCGCTCAATGCCGTCGCGGGCCGGCCGAAGGAGGAGTACGGCCTCGAGCCGCAGGGTCTCGACGAGATCCGTAAGGGTTGCTACGACGTCGACGAACGCGTGAAGGACATGAACGCGGGCGGCATCCTCGGCTCGATGTGCTTCCCGTCCTTCCCGGGCTTCGCCGGCCGGCTGTTCGCCACCGAGGACCCGGAGTTCTCGTTGGCGCTGGTGCAGGCCTACAACGACTGGCACGTCGAGGAGTGGTGCGGGGCCTATCCGGCGCGCTTCATCCCGATGACGCTGCCGGTGATCTGGGACGCCGAGGCCTGCGGCGCGGAGGTGCGGCGCAACGCCAAGCGGGGCGTGCACTCCCTGACCTTCAGCGAGAACCCTTCCGCGATGGGCTACCCGAGCTTCCACGACGACTACTGGACGCCGCTGTGGGAGGCGCTGGTCGACACCGACACGGTGCTGAACGTGCACATCGGGTCGTCGGGCCGGCTGGCCATCACCGCGCCGGACGCGCCGATGGACGTGATGATCACGCTGCAGCCGATGAACATCGTGCAGGCGGCGGCGGATCTGTTGTGGTCCAAGCCGATCAAGAAGTACCCGGACCTCAAGATCGCGCTGTCCGAGGGCGGCACCGGGTGGATTCCCGTACTTCCTCGAGCGCGCCGACCGCACCTACGAGATGCACTCGACGTGGACGGGTCAGGACTTCGGCAAGCAGAAGCCGCCAGCGAGGTGTTCCGCGAGCACTTCCTGACGTGCTTCATCTCCGATCCCGTCGGCGTGCGAGCTGCGCAACCAGATCGGCATCGACAACATCTGCTGGGAAGCCGACTATCCGCACAGCGACTCGATGTGGCCCGGCGCCCCCGAGCAGCTCGACGAGGTGCTCAAGAAGCACGACGTGCCCGACGTCGAGATCAACAAGATGACGTTCGAGAACGCGATGCGGTGGTACCACTTCGACCCGTTCACGCACATCACCCGAAGGAGCAGGCCACCGTCGGTGCGCTGCGCAAGGCGGCCGAGGGCCACGACGTGACCATCCAGGCGCTGAGCAAGCACGATCACGGTGGCGCCAACTTCGCGGACTTCGCCGCGAACGCCAAGGAGCTGACTGGTAACAAGGACTGAGCGGGTAAGCGCAGCCGCGATACGCCGGTGCGGAGCAGTCATGCGCGCACCGGCGAACTCGGCTGCGTGCAAGTGACTTTCGATGTGTAGGAGTACGCGATGACCGAGGGATGAGCTTCGAGCTGACCGAGGATCAGGAGCTGATCCGCAAGTCCGTCGCACGAGCTGGCGGCCAGGTTCGACGACCACTACTGGATGGAGAAGGACCAGGCGCACGAGTTCCCTCAGGAGTTCTACGACGCCATCGCCTCCGGCGGCTGGCTCGGCATGACGATTCCGGAGGAGTACGGCGGCCACGGCCTCGGCATCACCGAGGCGACGATCCTCGCCGAGGAGGTGGCGCGCTCGGGCGGCGGCGATGAACGCGCGCGAGCGCCATCCACCTGTCGATCTTCGGCATGCAGCCCGTGGTGTGCTCGGGTCCGACGAGATGAAGGCGGCCACCCTGCCGCGGATCGTCAACGGCGACCTGCACGTCTGCTTCGGCGTCACCGAACCCGGTGCGGGCCTTGACACCTCGCGGATCACGACGTTCGCCAAGCGGGACGGCGACCACTACGTGGTCAACGGCCGCAAGGTGTGGATCTCCAAGGCGCTCGAGTCCGAGAAGATCCTGCTGCTGACTCGCACGACGCCGTACGACGAGGTGACCAAGAAGACCGACGGCATGACGCTGTTCCTCACCGACCTCGACCGCGACCACGTCGACATCCGGCCGATCAAGAAGATGGGCCGCAACGCCGTCAGCTCCAACGAGCTGTTCATCGACGACCTGCGGGTGCCCGTCGAGGACCGCATCGGGGAGGAGGGCAAGGGATTCAGGTACATCCTGCACGGCCTGAACCCGGAGCGGATGCTGATCGCCGCCGAGGCGCTCGGCATCGGCCGGGTGGCGCTGGACCGGGCGGTGAAGTACGCCAACGAGCGCGTCGTGTTCGACCGACCGATCGGGATGAACCAGGGCATCCAGTTCCCGCTCGCCGACTCGCTGGCCCGACTCGACGCCGCCGAGTTGGTCCTGCGCAAGGCGACCTGGCTCTACGACAACGGCAAACCGTGTGGGCGCGAAGCGAACATGGCGAAGTATCTCTGCGCCGACGCCGGATTCGACGCGGCCGACCGGGCGTTGCAGACGCACGGCGGCATGGGTTACTCCGAGGAGTACAACGTCTCTCGGTACTTCCGCGAGTCGCGGTTGATGAAGATCGCACCTGTCAGCCAGGAGATGATCCTGAACTTCCTTGGCGCGCACGTGCTCGGCCTGCCGAGGAGTTACTGATGACTGATCTCGTCCCGTCGCTTCGCTCGCCCAGGCCTACTTCGACCTCACCGGCCGCTCGGCACTGGTCACCGGCGCCGCGGGCGGCATCGGCTCGGCAGTCGCCCGCGCACTGGCCACGGCGGGCGCGGCGGTGCTCGTCACCGACCTCGACAAGGACGCGGCAGCCGTTGTCGCCGAGGGTATTTCGACGGAAGGTGGCAGAGCCGAGAGCGCGGCGCTCGACGTCACCGATCGCGGGGCCGCCGACGCTGCCGCAGCACAGGCGGCCGCGATGACCGACGGGGTGCTCAACATCGTCATCAACAACGCCGGGGTCACGGCGCCGGCGATGTTCGCCGACATCAGCGAGGACAAAGTCGACCGATTGATCGACATCCACGTCATGGGCGCGTTCCGCGTCACCCAGGCGGCGTTGCCGTACCTGGCCACCGACGGCACCGGCCGCGTCATCAACGTCACCTCGGCGGCGGGCATCACCGGCACGCTCGGCCAGGTCAACTACTCGATGGCCAAGGCAGGCATCATCGGCTTCACCAAGTCGCTGGCCCGCGAGTTGGCGCGCAAGAACATCCTCGTCAACGCGCTTGCGCCACTTGCGGCGACGAGCATGACCGAGACCATCCGCACCAACGAGAAGTTCGCCGCGAACATGATGCGGCGGATCCCGTTGCAGCGCTGGGCAGATCCCGACGAGATCGCGGGCGCATTCGTCTTCCTCGCGTCCAACGCCGCGTCGTACGTCACGGGCCAGGTGCTGCCCGTCGACGGCGGCATGGTTATGTGATTGCTCGTGGCGCTAGACAACCCGGGCAATCACGACGCACCGCTCGCAGGTGTCACGATCGTGGCCATGGAACAGGCGGTTGCAGCGCCGATGTGCACACGGGTGCTCGCCGACTTCGGTGCCCGCGTGATCAAGGTGGAGAACCCCAACGGCGGCGACTTCGCCCGTGACTACGACGACGTGGTCAACGGCCCAGGCGGCCTTGCCGCGCACTTCGTGTGGTGCAACCGGGGCAAGGAGTCGGTCACCCTCAACATCAAGTCGCCCGCCGGTATGGACGTGCTGCATCGCCTGCTCGACCGGTCCGACGCCTTCGTGTCGAACCTCGCGCCAGGGTCCACCGCGCGCCTCGGGTTGGCCGCCGCCGACCTCGCAGTGCGTCACCCCGATGTCATCCCCGTCGAGATCGACGGTTACGGCCCGGGTGGCCCGATTTCGCACAAGCGCGCTTATGACCTTCTGGTGCAAGCGGAGTCGGGGTCATGCGCCGTCACCGGGCGTCCTGGCATGCCCGCCAAGCCCGGACCTGCCATGGCGGACTTCACGACGGGGCTGTACGCGGCGATCTCCATCCTGGCGCTGCTGGTTGCCAGGGGCGGTCGGTCCGAATTCGTTGCGCCCGCAGTCGAGCTGAGCCTGTTCGACGTGATGACCGACATCATGGGTTACCAGTTGACCTACACCCAGCACACGGGCATCGACCAGCAGCCGCTCGGGGTCAGCGCACCCGCGGTTGCGCCGTACGGTGCGTTTCCCACCCGGGACGGACAGACGGTGGTGCTCGGCACCACCAATGACCGGGAGTGGCAACGGTTGGCCAGGGAGATCATCGTCCGCCCCGACTTGGCCGACGACCCCCGCTTGCGCACCAACTCCGATCGTTGCGACCGTCGCGACCTCCTCAACGAGGCCATCGAAACCTGGTGCGCCCAACATGATTTCGCAGACATTCAGAAGACCGCAGACGCGGCGGGCATCGGCAACTCCCGTTACAACCTGCCCAGCGAAGTGGTGGTGCATCCGCAGCTGAGCGCCCGCGACCGGTGGCGGCAGCTCGACAGTCCGAAGGGGGAGATTCCCGCACTGCTCCCGCCTCCGGTGATCAGCGGCTTCGAACCACCGATGGGCGCCGTGCCGGGACTCGGCCAGCACACCGACGCCGTGCTCGGCGAATTGGGACTCACGGTCGAGGAGATCGCTCACCTGCGGCGCGAGGGTGCGATCGGACCGGCTTACTCTTGACCGCGAACGCCAGATCGGAGCAGAAACATGCGTGAGACCGTCATCGTCGGGGCCGTGCGCACGCCAGTGGGCAAGCGCAACGGCGGGTTGTCCGACCAGCATGCAGCCGACCTTTCCGCGATCGTGCTCAACGAGCTCGTCGAGCGCACCGGGGTCGACCCGGAGGTGATCGACGACGTGGTGTGGGGCTGTGTTTCGCAAGTCGGCGATCAGTCGAGCAACATCGGCCGCTTTGCGGTGCTCGCGGCGGGCTGGCCCGAACACATCCCCGGCACCACGGTGAATCGGGCCTGCGGGTCGAGCCAGCAGGCGCTCGACTTCGCGGTGCACGCCGTGATGTCGGGGCAGCAGGACGTCGTCGTGGCTGGCGGTGTGGAGGTGATGAGCCGTGTGCCGCTGGGCTCGGCGCGTGCCACCGGCATGCCCTACGGGCCGAAAGTCCTTGCCCGATATGATGATTTCTCGTTCAATCAAGGCATCTCGGCCGAGATGATCGCCAAGAAGTGGAACCTGTCGCGGACCCGGCTCGACGAGTACTCCGCGCAATCGCACGAACGGGCGGCCGCCGCGCAGGACGCGGGGGCGTTCACCGACCAGATCGTCCCGGTCTTCACCGCGGACGCGAGGAGCGAGACAGGCGGAGACGGTGGAGTGCTGACCGCCGACGAGGGCATCCGACGCGGGACCACCGTCGACAAACTCGCGGGGCTCAAGCCCGCCTTCACCGACGACGGGGTCATCCACGCGGGCAATTCGTCGCAGATCTCCGACGGCGCGGCCGCGCTGTTGGTGATGACCACCGAGAACGCGATCCAATTGGGTATGACGCCGTTGGTGCGCTATCGCGCCGGCTCGGTCACCGGAGCCGATCCGGTGCTCATGCTCACCGGTCCCATCCCCGCCACGGAGAAGGTGCTCCACAAGGCCGGCGTCGGCATCGACGAGATCGGAGTCTTCGAGGTCAACGAGGCGTTCGCGCCGGTGCCGTTGGCCTGGCTGGCCGAAACCGGTGCGGACGAGGCGCGGCTCAATCCGCTGGGTGGGGCGATCGCGCTCGGCCACCCGCTCGGGGCCTCGGGCGCGGTGCTGATGACGCGGATGATTCACCACATGCGCGACAACGGAATTCGCTACGGGCTGCAGACCATGTGCGAGGGTGGTGGCACTGCCAACGCGACGCTTGTCGAGCTCGTGAAATAAGCGGGGCGTAGCAGAGCCCGAAACGGACTCGAAGGAGACGAGCTGTGCGCCGAGACCTGTTCACCGAAGACCACGAGGCGTTCCGCGAACTCGCCCACGACTTCGTCGAGAAGGAAGTGGTGCCGCACTATCCCGAGTGGGAGAAGGGCGGCCGCATGCCCCGCGACGTCTTCAAGCAGATGGGCGAGCTCGGCCTGCTCGGCATGGCCATCCCCGAGGAGTATGGCGGCGCAGGCATGCCCGACTACCGCTACAACGTCGTGCTGCAGGAGGAGACGGCGAAGGCCCTCGTCACGCTGTCCACCGTGCGCACCCAGCTCGAGGTGATCCTGCCGTACTTCCTGCACTACGCGAACGACGAACAGCGCGCCCGCTGGTTTCCCGGCCTCGCCGCGGGCACTCTGCTGACCGCCGTCGCGATGACCGAACCAGGGACTGGGTCCGACCTGGCGGGCATGCGCACCACGGCCGTGCGCGACGGGGACGACTTCATCGTCAACGGCGCCAAGACCTTCATCACCGGTGGCATGCAGGCCGACCTCGTCGTCGTCGTCGCGCGGACCTCCACCGATGCGGACAACCGCCGCAAGGGGCTGACCCTACTGGTCGTCGAGGACGGCATGCCGGGGTTCACCCGGGGGCGCGAGCTGGAGAAGATGGGCTGCAAGGTGCAGGACACGGCCGAGCTGTCCTTCGTCGACGTGCGCGTTCCCGCCGCCAACGTGTTGGGGGAGGAGGGCGAGGCGTTCGGCTACCTGGGCCACAACCTTCCTCAGGAACGCCTGACGGTGGCGGTCGGCTCGGTGTCGCAGTCGCGGTCGGCGATCGTCGCGGCGATCGACTACACCAAGAATCGCAAGGCGTTCGGCACACCGGTGGCGTCGTTTCAGAACACCAAGTTCGAACTGGCCGCCTGCTCGACGGAGGTCGAGGCCGCGCAGGCGATGCTGGACCGCGCCGTCTCCCTGCACGTGGATGGTGAGCTGTCCGCCGCGGACGCGGCCAGGGTGAAGCTGTTCTGCACCGAGATGCAGGCCAGGGTCATCGACCGCTGCCTGCAACTCTTCGGCGGCTACGGCTACATGATGGAGTATCCGATCGCCCGGCTGTACACGGATGCGCGGGTGGCGCGGATCTACGCCGGGACCAGCGAGGTGATGAAGGTGATCATCGCCAAGTCACTCGGCCTGTAGCGAAATCGCTGGGAAAAAAAGTCCAGTGAGACCCTTGTCACAGCGGCCAAACCTACCTACTGTGTGTTCACTAGGTTGGTTTGAACGAAGGAGTTCGGTGCCTGCGCTGGGGGAATCTCCGAGGCCGTACGCCACGCTCCTCGCCAAGGGCGAGGACCGGAAGCAGCGGATTCTCGAGGTCGCCGAGCGGCTACTCGTCCGCTACGGGTGGCGCAACACGTCGCTGGCGCAGATCGCCAAGGAGGCCGGGGTCAGCCCGGCCGGGCTGCTGCACCACTTCGAATCCAAGGAACAGCTGCTCAACGCGGTGCTCGACGCCCGGGACGCCGACGACGACAGCCACGCGGATCGAGCCGGTGACCTGATCACGGAGATCTGCCGGGTGGCCGAGCGCTTCAACCGGGCCCCCGAGCTCGTCGGCACCTTCACGGTGCTGCTCATCGAGAACATCGCCCCGGACGCCCCGCTGCACGACCGTTTGCTCACCCGGCAGCGCGACGCCGTGAAGATCGTCGTTGCGCTCATCGAGAACGGTCAACGCGCCGGTCGGTACCGCTCAGACTTCGACCCGGCCATCAAGGCCGTCGAGATCCTCGCATTCATCAATGGAATGGAGACCGCATGGTTGCTCGATCCTTCGATTCCCCTCGCCGACGTGTTCAAGGGGTACGCCGAGGCACTCGCCCGCGACTTCGCGCCGACATCCGACCCGACATCGGAAGGAACGCTGACATGAGGTATCGCCTCGACGTCGTCGCCCGCGACGTCTCCGAGGTCGTGAGGTTCGCCGGAGGCTGGCTCGTCGACCGCGTGATGGCCGGCTGGGACGTCACCGTGCTGATCTCCGCCGACGAGGACACCAGGCCACTGGAGATCCTCGGCGTCGAGACCCACGAGCCTGGAGTCGGCACTCGAGATGTGGGCCGATCGTCCGCACCCACAGACCGTCGCCGTGGCCGCTGACCTGTTCGCCAGCGACGAGCGGGTGCGCCGGGGCGTGCTCAACGCGCTCGACCAGGGTCTGACCGAGGTGACGTTGTGGGGCGAGCGGTGCCCGGAGGAACTCGACGACACCGTCGGCTCCGTCCGTCACCAGCTGAGCGCCGCCGCCCGCGCGTTCAAGGCACAGGCGCTCGCCGCGACCGACGACCCGAACGCGGGCTTCGTCGGCGATAGCGAAACGTTCCGCTGCGGAGCCATGCTCCGACCCTCGGTGGCCGCGGACCTCATCCCGGCCAGCTGAGGTCAGCGTCGACGTCGACGAGCACCTTGCCGATCGCATGCCCGTCGGCGACGTGCCGTAGGGCGCTTGCTGTTTCGTCGAGCGGATACAACGCCCCGATGTGAGGTGACACCCGTCCGCTGACCAGGAGTTCACGCAGTTCTTCGTCGTTGCGGTCGAACTCGTCGGCCGGTACGTCCTGAAACTGGAAGCCGACGATCCGAATTCCCTTGATCAGAACCAGGTTCAGTGGGATCTGGGGAATGACACCGGAGGCGTAGCCGACCGTCACGAATCGGCCGCCGCGGCGCAGCGACCGCAGTGCGGGTTCGGAGAGCTCGCCACCGACCGGGTCGATGACGGCGTCGGCGCCGTCGGGCACCGCGGCGCGCAGCGCGGTCCGCAGGTCGCCGTCGCGGTGGTTGACCAGGCTCGCCGCACCGTAACGTGCTGCGACGTCCAGCTTTTCAGCTGACGACGCCACCGCGGTGACCCGCGCGCCGAGTGCGACGCCCAGTTGCACCGCCGCCAGCCCGACGCCGCCGCCTGCGCCGAGTACGAGGAGTTCGTCGCCGGAGGAGATGTCGCGCCATCGAGCGCAGCGTGTGATAGGCGGTGCGGTGCGCGACCCCGAATGCTGCCGCGGTTCTGGTGTCGACACCGTCTGGAATGCGTGTCAGGGCGGCGATCGGCACGGCGACCCGTTCGGCGAACGCGCCGAACAGTCCCGTCCCCGTCACCCGGTCGCCGATGGCGAAACCCGTTGTGTCGGCGGACACTTCGTCGACCACGCCGGCGAACTCGCTGCCTGGCACGAACGGTGGCGGCACGCTGATCTGGTATTCGTTGGCGATGAGCAGGACGTCGGGAAAGTTGACCGCGGCCGCCTCGCACCCGCACCCCGACCTGGCCGGACTCGACCGTGGGCTCGGGGCGTTCCTCGACCCGGACGACCTCCGGCGGCCCGTAGGCCGGGCAGACCGCGGCACGCACCGTCCGCTCAGCCCGGCGTAGTCGGTGGACTCGGCGAGTTCGGCCGCCGACGCCATCAGGTCGGTGACGACGGGTCCGAACGCCAACAGCTTCTCGTCGTCACCCGCGCGCTGGAAGCCCTGCTCCAGCACGATCGCCAGCTTCCACTTGGCCAGCACCAGGTAGTAGTCCAGGTCGTCGACCTGGCGGCCCGACACCTCGGCATAGTGCGCGACCACCTGATCACGCGACGGCATGCCGCGCATGTCGACGTAGCTCATCTCCGCGGCTTCGGGGTCTCGCGCCATGGCTCGTCGCGTCCGCGGGCCAGCTCTGCACCATCCACGCCAGGTCGAGCTTGGGGTCGCCGACGGTGCCCATCTCCCAGTCGACGATGGCCGCCAATCGAGCTGGGGCGCCGTGCCGGTACATCACGTTGGCGAACTGGTAGTCACCGTGCATCAGGCCAGGGATGAAGTCGAGCGGCTTGTGGGCCTTCAGCCAGTCGGTGGCCACGTCGAGTCCATCGAGGTCCCTGTTCTTGATCCGGTCGAGGAATCCGATCCACCGGTCGACCTGACGTTCGTGGAAGCCGTCCGGACGGCCGAGATCGTGCAGCCCCCTTGGCTTTGCCAGTCCACCTTCGACAGCAGCGCGATGCCCTCGGCCAGTTGATAACTCAGCCCAGGCCGGGCGTCGAGGTCACTGTCGAATGGCTCGGGCCACCTGCCGTGCTGGTCCATCGGCGACCAGCCGTCGACGAAGCCCATCAGGTAGAACGGCCGGCCGAGCACGCGACGCGTCGTCGCACACGCCGACGGCCGCGGTGTGCGGCACGTCGGTGCCGTCGAGCGCCTCGATGATGCGCCACTCGCGCAGGATCCCCTTGTCGCGGTCCGGTGGGGCACCAGGCGGTGGCATCCGGATGACGCAGCGCTCGTCGCCGCGGGTGAGTTCGTAGATGACGTTCTGCGTGCCGCCGGACAGGAACCGCGCCTGCAGCGGCTCGCCCTTGCCGGGCAGGGCGGCCTCGTCCATCCACTCGGCCAGGCGCGCGGTGTCGATCGTCGGTTCGCTCACTGGTTGCCCACCTCGAGCTCGAGGTACTCGGCGAACCTCGCCCGGGCCGCATCGCGCTTGCGGGGGATCCACTCCGAGGGCCACACGTCGTCGCTGGCCTTGTAGTCCCGCAGCACCTGCTTGGCCACCGTGTCTTGTGCACCTCGGTGGGGCCGTCGGCCAGTCCCATCACCGCCGCGCCGGTGACCATGCCGAGGAAGGGCATCTCGTTGGTGACGCCGAGCGCACCGTGGACTTGCATTGCGCGCCAAGCGATGTCGTGCAGCACCGTCGGCATCACGACCTTGACCGTGGCGATGTCCTTGCGCACCTTCTTGTAGTCGTTGTACTTGTCGATCTCCCATGCGGTGTAGAGCACGAACAGCCGGAACTGCTTGAGCTGGGCGTAGGAGTCGGCGATGTAGCCCTGCACGGTCTGCTTGTCGGCCAGCAGGCTGCCCGCGGTCTCGCGGCTCAGCACGCGTTCGCACATCATGTCGATCGCCTTCTGCGCCATCCCGATGGTGCGCATCGCGTGGTGGATCCGGCCGCCGCCGAGCCGGGTCTGCGCGATGACGAACGCCTGGCCCTCGCCGCCGAGCAGCGCCGAGTCCGGTACGCGCACGTTCTCGTAGTGGATCAGCGCGTGGCTGCCCTGGTCTTCGCGTTCGCCGTGCAGGCCGACGTTGCGGACGATGTTGACGCCGGGAGTGTCGGTGGGCAGCAGGAACATCGACATGCCCTGATACGGGACTGACGTCGGGGTTGGTCACCACCATGACGATCAGGAATGCGGCGGTATTCGCGTTGGACGAGAAGTACTTCCAGCCGTTGATCACCCAGTCGTCGCCGTCGCGCACGGCGCTGGTCGTGAACTGGGTGGGGTCGGCGCCGCCCTGCGGCTCGGTCATCGAGTAGCTGGAGAACAGTTCGCCGTCGAGCAGCGGACGCAGGTAGCGCTCCTTCTGCTCGGGCGTGCCGTAGTGCGCGATGATCTCGGCGTTGCCGGTGTCGGGGGCCTGGCAGCCGAAGACGATCGGTGCCCACGACGATCGGCCGAGGATCTCGTTGAGCAGTGCGAGCTTCAGCTGGCCGTAACCCTGACCACCGAGCTCAGGGCCGAGATGCGTTGCCCACAAGCCCTTCTGGCGCACCTGCTCCTTGAGCGGGTCGACGACCTTGCGTCTGGTCTCGGTCAGCGGAGTGAACTGCAGGTGCGGCCAGATCAGGTCGAGCGGCTCGACCTCGTTCGCGCACGAATGCATCCGCCCAGTCCAGCAGTTCCTGGTACTCCGGGTCGGTCTCGAAATCCCACATGCGGCCTCCTTGCCGGGTCAGGTTTCGTTGGGTCGGCGTGCGGTATCCGTTGATCAGGGTGGTGATGTCGGCGGTGACGACGTCGGCGAACGATCGGTCGCCGAACGCGCCTGCCGCCCAGTGCCTGCGCGCCCTCGCTGACGAAGGTCGACGCGAGGTACGGCGAGGTGCGCGACGTCTCGACGTCCATGTCGGCCCGAGCTTGCCGTCGGCCTTGGCGCGCGTGAAGAGCTCGGTGAACATGTCGGCCTCGACGTCGGGGGGAGTGCCTTCGGCGAGGATGCGGTGCTCGATGTCGGTAGCCCTCGAGGATGGTCTCGATGACGAGCTCCTTCGGGTTGCGCGCCATCGACTGCTCGAACGTCGTCAGCGCGGCGGCGATGACGGCGCGCGATCTCGTACGGCTTGCCGAGCAGTTCGTGGATGGTGCGGTGCGCCGACTGGGTCGACATGACCCCGACCTCGAAGAGCACGTCCTCCTTGCGGGGGAAGTAGAAGTAGAACAGCGCCTTGGAGACGCCCGCCGCCGTGCAGATGTCGGCGACGGTCGTGGTGGCGTAGCCCTTGGTGCGCCACAGCGCCATCGCGGCCTGGACCAGCATGCGCTTGGTCTCGTGCGACTTCGCTCGCTGGAACGAGGCCCGACGCTGACCACGGTCAGCAGTCGTTGGCATCCGCAATTTCGGGCATATCGCACGATACTTGCCATGTGTTACATAGCTGACCAGAGTCAAACTAACTGTGAGCTGCCGTCCGCCTGACGCGCAAGTTGGGCGAACGCTCGAACACTGCGATGCCGGCGCCGCTCGTTGACGGCACCGGCACAACTGTGGAAATGTAATACCCACATCTGAGAATCACATTCTCACAGATCGAAACGTCCAATAGGAGCGCGTACATGGCGATCGACCCCGCCGGCATCGACTGGTTCAGGGACCCGCGGCTGGTCGACGACCCCTACCCGTACTTCAACGCACTGCGCGACAAGTGCCCGGTCGAGCCCGAGGACCACTACGGCGTCACCATGGTGACCGGCTGGGAGGAGGCGGTCGCCGTGTACAACGACGAGAAGACGTTCTCGTCGTGCACTGTCGGTGACCGGACCGTTCCCCGGGTTCCCCGTTCCTTCGAGGGTTGGGGACGAGACGTCACCGAGCTGATCGAGCAAGCACCGCGACGAGCTGCCGTTCAGCGATCAATTGCCGACCCTCGACCCGCCCGTCCACACCAACCATCGTTCCCTGATGATGCGGCTGATCACGCCGAAGCGCCTCAAGGAGAACGAGGACGCCATGTGGAGGCTCGCCGACGAGGTGCTCGACACCTTTCTCGCGCCGGGCAAGGGGGAGTTCATCAAGGGCTTCGCGAGCCCGTTCACGCTGCTCGTCATCGCCGACCTGCTCGGCATCCCCGACGGAGGACCGCACCGCCTTCGTGGACGGCATCGCCGCGAATTCCGGTGGCGGGGTGGGTAGCACCAGCAAGGAGATCGCTGTCGCACTCCCCGCTCGAATTCCTCTACGGGCAGTTCGAGGACTACGTCGCCGACCGTCGGCAGAACCCGCGCGACGACATCCTGACCGGGTTGGCCACCGCACTGTTCCCCGACGGCACGCACGCCGAGCCCCGGCGACGTCGCGCGCGTCGCCACCAACGTGTTCTCAGCGGGACAGGAGACCACGGTCCGGCTGCTCGGCACGGCGTTGAAGGTGCTCGGTGATCGTCCCGACATCCAGAAGCATGGTGCGCGACGACCGCAGCCTGCTGCCGAACTTCATCGAGGAGGCGTTGCGCCACGAGAGCCCGGTCAAGGGTGACTTCCGGCTGTCACGCACCCCGGTCACGGTCGGCGACCACGGAGCTGGGCGCCGGTACCACCGTCATGGTGCTCAACGGCGCGGCCAACCGCGATCCGCGCCGCTTCGAGGAGCCCGACGACTTCGATCCCACACGCAAGAACGCCCGTCAGCACCTGGCGTTCGGCCGTGGGATCCACAGCTGCCCAGGTGCGCCGCTGGCCCGCGCCGAGACGCGCGTCGGCCTGGAGCGGCTGCTCGACCGGACCTCGCGACATCAGGATCTCCGAGGAGAAGCACGGTCCGGCTGGACAACCGCGATTACCGGTACATCCCGACGTTCATCCTGCGCGGGCTCACCGAACTGCACCTCGAGTTCGACGTCAACGAGACGCGCGGTCGGGGGCCTGATGAGGGTCACCGTCGACGAGGACCGCTGCGCGCGGCCACGGCATGTGCCTGACGTTCTGTCCCGAGGTCTTCGAACTGACGTGACGACGGCTGGGCGGTCGCGGATCCGGAGGAGGTCCCGGACGGCTTCGAGGACGCTGCTCGCGAGGCCATCGAGAACTGCCCCGAGCGCGCAATCAGCGAGCTTTGACTTCAATCCACTTCACCGACAAGGAGATTCAACCGTGGCTAACGGGCCAAAAGGGTACGTGATCATCACCGAGGAGATCAAGGACCCGACAGGCATGGCCGAGTACGGCAAGCTGGCCATGAAGGCGATGGACGGCGCCACCGTTCTGTCCGTCGACACCAAGCCGACGGTGCTCGAAGGCGAGTGGCACGGTAGCCAGACCGTCGTGCTCGAGTTCGAATCCGTCGAGGCGGCGCGTGCGTGGTACTACTCCGACGCCTACCAGGCGGCCGCGAAGATTCGGCAGGGCGCAGCGGAGTGCAACGGGGTCATCGTCTCGGGGTTCTGAGCAAAGGCCCTTGCGCCCGTCAGGCCTTCACGCCTCGAGGCCAGACGACCAGGTGACTGGCAACTCGTCGACGCCGAAGATCTCGCGCTCGTTCTGGAAGCTTCGGTTCACCGACGACGGAAATGACCGGCCGAGGTAGCTTGACCAAATTTTTGTTCCATCGTAGATTCGAGGGAACACTCGACCCCTGAGTCAACACTCCTTGGTTCACGCGGAGGCGGTATGGCAGAGCTGCGGTTCGACGGTCGCGTCGCGATCGTCACCGGAGCGGGGCGCGGCGTCGGTCGATGCCATGCGCTTCTCCTGGCCTCGAGGGGCGCGCGCGTCGTGGTGGCCGATCATGGCGGCGCCATCGACGGGAGCGGATCCTCTCCAGTGCCTGCGGATGACGTGGTCCTCGAGATCGAACAAGCTGGCGGCGAAGCCATCGCTTGCTATGCGTCGGTTGCCGAAGAGCCCTCTGCCGCAGCGATCGTCGAGGCAGCGATCGATTCGTTTGGCCGCCTCGACGTCCTCGTCAACAACGCGGGCATCCACGATCCGGGCTTGTTCGGCGAGCTGTCGAACGACCAGTTCCGCGGCATGATCGACGTCCACTTCCTCGGGACAGTCTTGGTTACCAAAGCGGCCTGGCCTCACATGGTGCGAGCGGGCTACGGGCGGGTGGTCAACACCGTCTCCGAGGCGATGCTCGGGGGGATCGCCGAGCTGAGCAGCTACGGCGCTGCCAAGGGGGCCGTGTTCGGTCTCACCCGCAACCTGGCGACGGAGGGGCCCACGCACGGCATCCGGGTCAATGCGATCGCGCCCCGTGCGTACACCCGACTGTCGGCTTCTCATTCAGGGAAGTTGGCAGCCGAGATGTCCATGCCCAAGGAGGTGGTAGACGAGATCAACGCCAGCATGCCACCCGACCTCTGCGCACCGGCGGCGGCATTCCTGGCCCATGAATCATGTCCACTCAACGGCGAAGTGCTCCTGGCAGGCATGGGCGGGGTGGCGCGCATCGCGGTGCTCTGCAGTCAGGGCATCACGAAGACCCCACTCACGCCCGAGGACGTCGTCGAGAAGATCGACGCGATCATGGACATGGATGGCGCCCGCATCACCGAGTCCACGGCGATGGTCCTATGAGACAGCGCGGGTAACCGCCCATGTTCACGATGCGTTTCGACATGCGCACTCCGAATGACGGCGTCGCCACTCCGGCGCTGTACGGGGCTGCGCTGGAGATGTGCGCTTGGGCTGAGACGCACGGCGCGGTGATCGTCGTGCTCAGCGAGCACCACGCCGCGGTCGACGGTCATCTGCCCTCGCCGCTGATCTTGGCCGCGGCTATTGCCGCTCGCACCAAGGTGCTCAACATCCTGGTGGCGGCCGCCACTCTGCCGCTCTATCACCCGGTGCGACTGGCCGAGGACATGAGCGTGCTCGACAACCTCAGCGCCGGCCGGGTCACCTACGCGTTCGGAATCGGCCACCGGGCAGAGGAATACGAACACCTCGGCGTCGACTGGAGGAGCCGTGGCCGGGTGGCCGACGAGAACGTGGCGCTACTCCTTGAATTGCTCAGCGGCGAACCCGTCACCATGGCGGGGCGGCAGGTACACGTAACGCCTGCGCCGGCCACCAAGGGGGGTCCGCGCATTCTGATCGCTGGTGGCAGCACTGCGGCGGCCAGGCGAGCGGGGAGGCACGGTCTCGGGTTCGTGTCCTATGTCGACACCCCCGAACTACGGGAAGCGTTCGAGACCGAATCCCGGGCCCACGGGCACGAGCCGGGACCCGCACAGTTCCCCGACGGCCGCAGCGCCACTGCAGTATTCGTGGCCGACGACGTGGACCAAGCGTGGGCCGAGATCGGTCCATGCCTACTGCACGACGCGCGGATGGCCGCTACCTACCGACACGGTGATGATTCGGTGGCCAGTATCACCCGCGCCGATACGGTGGCCGAATTGCGCTATGCGCAGGGCGCTTACGAAGTGGTGACCATCGACGACGCCGCCAGCCGGATCGCGAGCGGCGTGGTGCTCGCGCTTCATCCACTGTGTGGAGGCATGCCGCCGGACGTGGCGTGGCCGTACCTCGAGCATGCCGCGGTCGCCGTGTCACGGGCCCGAGGTGAGGGATGACCGGCATGGGGAGTTAGCGATGTATTCGATGCGGTTCGACATGCGTGCACCGAGTTTCGGCGCGCCGGGGCCCGCGTTGTACGGCGCTGCCATCGAGATGTCGGCGTGGGCCGAGAGTCGCGGGTGCGCGGCCGTGATTCTCTGCGAACACCACGGATCCGATGACGGATACCTGCCCGTCCCGATGATGCTGGCGTCGGCCATCGCGTCGCGCACCGGGCGGCTTCCGTTATTGCTCACCGTAGTGCTCGCGCTGTACGAACCGGTCCGGCTGGCCGAAGAGATCGCCGTGCTGGACATCATCAGCAATGGCCGTGTGTCCTATGTGTTCGGCCTGGGCTATCGGCCGGAGGAATTCGAGCAGTTCGGTCTCGCCGTCTCGGCCCGTGGCCGAATCGCCGACGAGAAGCTCGGTCTGCTCCGTCGCCTCATCGGAGGTGAGTCAGTCGAGGTGGACGGTCGCCGCATCAAGGTGACCCCGGAGCCCGCCACGCCTGGCGGTCCGATGCTGATGTGGGGCGGCGCGAGTGTGGCGGCGGCAAGGCGCGCGGGCCGCTACGGGCTTGGCTACCTGGCGAACGGCGACGCACCCGGGTCTCAAGAGGCCTACGAGGCTGCCTGCCGTGAGCACGGGCATACGCCGGGCATGACACTGCTGCCCGACCGCGACACGCCCAGCGTGACCTTCGTCGCCGTGGACGTCGACCGGGCCTGGGATCAGTTGGGCCCGCATCTTTTACACGATGCGCGTGGCTACGCCGAATGGAACCCCGCCGATCAGACGTCGGCCGGAATCGCCGACGTGGACAGCGTTGACGCGCTGCGGGCCGAGAACAGGACGCACCGCATCTTCACGCCTGACGAGGCGGTGGCGTTCGTCCGCGCGGGAGGCATGCTGACGTTGGCCCCACTGTGTGGCGGGATTCCACCCGAGACTGCGTGGGCGTATCTGCGGCAGGCCGTCGACTGCATGGAGGCCAGCCCCGCGACGGTTGGGACCTGAGCGTGACACGTGTCGTGCAATGGGGGACCGGACCTGTCGGCGCCATCCAGCTCGCCGAGCTCATCGACCACCCCGACCTAGATCTCGTCGGTGTGTTCGTCTACTCGCCCGACAAGGTTGGGGTCGACGCCGGGACGCTCGTCGGGAAGCCGCCCACCGGTGTGCTCGCCACCAACGACAGGGCCGAAATCCTGTCGCTGCAAGCGGATCTGGTCATCCACGCAGCCAGCAAGGCCCACGGTTCGGACGCCAGTACCGACGACATCGTCGACCTCCTCGGGTCGGGCAAGTCCGTCATCACCGTCACGTCCTATGCGCACCTGCCGACCCTAGGGGCCGACGTCGATGAGCGGGTGAGGGGCGCATGTGAGCGGGGCGGTACCCGATTCCATGCTTCGGGTGAGCATCCGGGCTTCATGTTCGAGCGGCTGGCCACCTCGCTGACGTCACTGTCGCAGCGAGTGGACAGGATCACCGTCCAGCAATTCGTCGACTGCGCGCACGTGCCTGAGCGACGGATGCTGGTCGACCTCATGGGGATGGGAAAGCAGCCCGACGAGATCTCGGTCGAGTCGGCCACATTTCGTGCGGTGTCGGCGCAATCCGAACAAGCCTTGGGCGCTGCCGCGGACGTGCTTGGCGTCCGCATCGACGAGATCACACATGTGATCAAGACCGCCGTCGCAACCGCGGATCTCGAGCTCGATTGTGCGACCCTGCCAAGCGGATCGGTGATCGGACAGATCCTGTCCTGGGCGGCGCTCCGTGACGGCAAGCCCGTCCTCGTCGCGGAGGAGTATTGGACCTGCACACCGGACATCCCCGGATGGGACCTCGCCCTCGATGGCCACACCGTCCGAGTCCGGGTCGATGGCGTGCCCAACGTCTCCGTCGAACTGTGCGTTGATACCGATCCCGTCGCCGAATTCGGTGGGGCATCAGGTGGCTATGTCGCGGTGGCCATTTCGGCGATTCGGGCAATTCCCTACGTGCTGAGTGCTGAGCCCGGCATCGTCGTCCCCGAGATCTTCGGCGCCTACCGGTGGCCTACGTGATTCAGCGAAATACGTGTCGCGGCAGCGTGAGCGGGAGGTCCATTGCCGACAGCAGGCCAGGCTTCGCGTCCACCACGTAGGGGATCGCGTTGACCACGCGCATCGCCGTCGAGACCATGGCGCCTGCCCCGGACGTCATGTTGCTACCGGAGGCCTCGGGGTGGAGCAGGCTCGCGGTCATGTCGCAGGCGATGTCCGGCTCGCCCTCGATGCGCACGCGATACACCGGAGTTCCGTCGGGGGTGGTGTCACCCCATTCCGGTGCGAGGTCGAGCGCCAGCTTGTTGACGTGTTCGATGGTGATCGCTTCGCGCCCGTCGACGACGGCGATGGCCTGAGTCCTCAGCGCGCCGCAGGTGCCCGCCTTGGCCGTGCCGAAGGCGACGTCGAGATCGCGATCGGTCGGTATCCGGTCGAAGCTCTCGCGGACTTTGTCGATCTTGACTCCGAGGCCTTCGGCGATGACGTAAAGCCCCGGCCCCCATTGAAATCCGATCGCACCGGGAGTGGCCAGCATCGGCACGAAGTCCAATGGCTGGCCGAAGCCCATTCCATTCATCATGGTGTCGGCGACTGGGTAGTCGTCGTACAGCGCGACCTCGCTGGCCTTGATCGAGCGAATGGTCTTCGACTGAGTGGCGAGCATCAGCACGAGATGGTCTGCCGCGAAACCGGGTTCGATACCGCTGGCGTACAGCGAAGCGCCGCCTGACACCGCAGCCTCGGTCAACTGGTCCCGCCACACGTCCGGCTGGAAGGTCGGTGGGTGGATGAGTCGATTCACCGTGGTGGTGACGACGTTGATCCCCGACGCGAGAAGGCGTACGTAGTCGGGGACCGCAGCCCCGTCGCGCTCCGGCCCGCTAGCCGCGTACACGACGCAGTCGGGCCGCAGTCCGATCAACGCAGCCGCATCATCGGTGGCCGTCACACCGATCGGATCCAACCCAACTAGGTCACCGGCGTCGCGCCCCACCTTGTCCGGTGAATGGACCCAGACGCCGACAAGGTCGAGGTCGGGATTCTCGGCGACGGCGCGCACGGCGATGGTCCCGATTCCGCCGGTCGACCAGACCACGATTCGGTTGGGGGGCTTAGACATTCGTCGAATCTACTTTCTGGAGTTTGCATCATGCCAGCTTGACCGGCAGCCGCGCCCAGCCCCGGACGCTTGCCGTATGGGCCCGCGAGGCGTTTGCATAGTCGACTTCCCAGTCGGGGAACCGCTTCAGTACTTCCTCGAGCGCCACTCGGCCCTCCATTCGCGCCAGGGCGGAGCCAAGGCAGAAGTGCAGTCCATGCCCGAAGCTCAGGTGTCGTGGATTTCGGTGGATGTCGAAGCGATCGGGATCGGTGTACTGCGCTTCGTCGCGATTGGCCGAGCCGTTCAGCAGGAGCATGACCGATCCCTCGGGCACGACGGTGCCGTAGTACTCGGCATCGCGCGCCATGTACCGCGCCTGCACCGGTGAGGGCGCCTCGTATCGCAGCACTTCTTCGATCGCCCCGGGAATCAGTGACTTGTCGGCGACCAGTTCTCGGCGCTGGTCTGGATGATCGGACAACAATTGACCGATGAATCCGATCAACCGAGTGGTGGTCTCGTTCCCGGCACCGGCGATGGTGCCGATGTACGTGAGCAACTCGATACGCGTCAGCTTGCGACGGGTACCGTCCAACTCCTCGACCTCCGCATTCAACAGGTCGGTCATCAAGTCGTCCGACGGATGCTCGGCGCGCCATTCCACGTAGTCGGCGAAGACCGCGATCGTCTTGGCGAACATGTCTGGATCGACTTCGCCGGGTTGGCCGTCGGCGAGCGCGATCGTGCTGTCGGTGCCGTCCCGGATGGCCGCCTGGTCCTGCTGGGGAATGCCCAGCAAGTAACCGATGGTGCGCATGGGCATCAATGCGCCGATGTGGGCGATGAAGTCGAAACCGTCCGAGCCGATCAGAGGGTCGAGTGCGTGTGAGCAGAACTCCCGCGCCTTCGGCTCGACGGCCGCCATTCTCCTCGGCGTGAATACTCCGGAAAGCAGCTTGCGGTGCAGGTCGTGCAACGGCGGGTCCTCGAACAGGATGATGCCCGGCGGCACCTCGACTCCGGACATGATGATGTCGGTGGTCGTGCCCTTCCCCGACCGGTAGGTCTGCCAATTCGTCAACTCCGGTGCGACGTCCACATGGCGACTCAGCGCGAAGAAGTCGACTTTTTCGTTGTAGTAGAGGGGCGCCTCGTCCCGAAGCCGCTTCCAGACCGGATACGGATTGTCATCGATCTCGAAATCATATGGGTCGTAGTAGATGTCGGCCGTCGCGGCGCCGCTCCCTACGGAATCGGGCGGAAGGTTCATCTGGCTCCTCGTGGGGGACGTATTGCCGAAGGCATCGGTTTCGTGGACTCACCGACCTTCCGACGGGCGAGAGGACGGGACGCTCCGCGTCCGCGTAGGTCAGGCCGAGACGAAGGCATTCTTGGGGACCGTCAACGGCAGATCCAATGAACTGACCAAACCCGGTTCGGCCGCAATGACATACGGCACGGCGTTGAGGACTCGCATGGCGGTCGCGACCATCGCTCCCGCCCCCGACGTCATTCCGTCGATGCCTGCTCGACGTGGATCCTTCAGCGTCGCGGCGAGGGTGCAGTCGATGTCGGGTTCTCCCGTGATGACCACACGATAGGAGAGGTCACCGATGCCGGTCGGCCAATCAGGAGCGACGTCGTGCGCCATCCGGGTGACGTGCTCGACGACGATGGCTTCGCGACCGTCGACGATGCCGATCGCCTGCATCCGCACAGCTGCGCACGTGCCCGCCTTGAGTGTGCCCATCGCGACGTCGAGGTCGCGGTTGGTGACCTGGCGATCGACGTTGCCCCGGACCTCGTCGACTTCGACGCCGAGCGCCTCGGCCATCATTCTGATCTGACCCTGCCACTCGCCCGCGACTGCTCCGGGGATGGTGATGAAGGGCTCGAAGTCCAGTGGCTGGCCGAACCCCATTCCGTTGGTCATGATGTCGGCCACCGCGTAGTCGTCGTAAAGCCCGATCTCGTAGGCGTGGATCTTCTCGATCGACGCCGATTGCGTGCTCAACACCAGCGGTAGGTAGTCGGCGGCGAAACCGGGTTCGATACCCGACGCATACAGGGACACCTGGCCCTGCTTGGCGGCTGCGGCCAACTGGTCGCGCCATTCCGCAGGCTCATATGCATGTGGGTTCACCAGGTGGGTCGTGCTCGTGGTCACGACGTTGATGCCCGCCTCCAACAACTTGACGTAGTCGGGGATTGCCAGCGCGTCGCGCTCGGGACCACTGGCCGCGTAGATCACGCAGTTGGGCTCCAGCGCCATCAAAGCGTCGGCATCGTCGGTGGCGGCAAGGCCGATCGGCTCTCCGTTCGCGAGTTCACCTGCGTCCCTGCCGACCTTCTCCGGCGAGTGCACCCACACGCCGACCAGATCGATGTCCGGGCGCCGCTGGATGGCGTGAATGACGATCGATCCGATGCCACCCGTTGACCAGACAACCACGCGGCTCTTGCCCGTTGCCATGTCGCTCTCCTCAATCTCGTTGAATGGGTTGCGCATACCGCGCCAAGACGAGCCCTTACGGCGGCTGGTTCGGCACGCCTGGGAACAGCTGGACGGTGGGTCCCGAGGTCACCCACCCTCCCAACTTCGTCGCGAGATGGGGTGCGAAGACCGCGCCGTAGAGCACGTTTCCGATGACCACGATGGCGATGATGGACAGGGCCGCGGATCCAAGGCGGCTCTGCGACTTCGTATCCGCCCACTCATCGATGACGTTGCGTCCTTGGGAGTCGGTTCGTCCGAGGAGGTAGGTGAACACCATCATCAGCACGCCCATGGCGAGGGCGTCGTATAGCGGGTACTGGTGAATCGACCCTTCGAAGATGGCAAGTCCGGGGATCACCCGACCGTAGTAGAACACGCCGAGGCGGGCCCCCACGAACCCGTTGAAGAACAGGGCCCACAGGAACCCGACGACGAGGCCGACTGCTAGGAGAGTGATTGGCCTGCGCCAGTGGAACTTCGAACTGAGCCATCGCCCAAGCGGTGCCCCGATCACGGCAGGTAGTACGAAGTACTGGATATAGCCAATGGGCACCGACGATGGCAGCCCGCCGCCCCACGTCATGTTCAATGGCCACCAGGACGGCATGCGCGGCAACGCGGGCGGGAACTGCGCGTACATCGCCCAGTCGTACGGCGCCTCGATCCAGGAGAATGAGATCGCCGAGATGCAGAGGAGCAAGAGCGGATGGAGACGGCGACGGCGGTACGAGAGATAGATGCCGATCGCGACGAACGCGACCCCGCCGATGTAGGCGAAGGTCATGGCCGCCGTCACTATCGGAGTCAACTCTTCGCCCCCGGGTCGTGGACCTGGGTCGGAGCAGCACGTGCCTCCGGGTCGAATCGGAGCACCAATCCGAAGATGAGGATGATCAGCCCGAATAGCGTGCCCAGCATGATGACTGCGCCCACCTCGGCACCCCCCTTCGATGCGGGCCGAAGACGTTTAGACAGTGGATACTATCTTATACTCTGTGTGATTCGTCAACCGCCGATTGGAGGATTGGAGATCCGTGCCTGATCGACCCTCCACCAAAAAAGCAGCGCCCGCCCGGGCGACGCGCCGGCCTCGTGGCGAGCCGCGCAGACTCCTGCTCGACGCCGCACGCGCCCTCTTCGCCCGCCAGGACTACCGGAGCACCACCACGCGTGAGATCGCCGAGGCCGCAGGCGTTACCGAGCACCTGCTCTTCCGCAACTTCGGCTCCAAGGCTGCCCTGTTCCGCGAAGCCCTCGTTCTTCCCTTCACCAGCTTCGTCGACGAATTCGGCCAGACGTGGCGGTCGGTCGTCCCCGAGGAGACCGACGAGGACCAACTGGCACGGCTTTTCGTCGCGCAGTTGTACGACGTCTTCGTCGAACACCGTGGCCTCGTGGTGACGCTCATGGCCTCGGAGGGGCTGAGCGAGGAGGAGATGGCTGACGCCGGCATCGCCGACGTTCGGCAGGCGCTGACGGCACTCGGTCAGATCAGCGCCGAGGGCATGCAGTTGCGAGGGATGCGGTCGGGCCATCCGGACCTCGCGGCCTACTCGACTGTGGCGATGATCGCAGGCATGGCCGCGTTGCGTTCGACCTACTTCGGGACCAAGCAGCCATCGAAGGAGGCGATCGTCGACGAGCTCACCCAGGCGACCCTGCACGGCTTCGTTCATCGGCACGACTGAGTGATGGATCAACCACCGGGTCCGTTCGGCCACTTCAGAAGTGATCCCGCGTCCACGCGGATCTGTTGTCCGGTGATGTAACGGCTCTCGTCGCTGGCGAGGAAGACGCCGAGGTTGGCACTGTCCTCTGGCTCGATGTAGGGGATGGGCATGGCCTGGAAGATGGTGAACAGCGGTTCGGCGTCCTCGCGGGTGGCCTGCTTGCCCTCTGCGGTGAGGTCGGGGCGGAACATGCTGTACATGCCGTCGTTCTGCAACAGATGGGTGTTGCAGTTGGTCGGATGGATCGCGTTCACCCGGATCATCCGCGGAGCAAGGTGCATGCACATCTCCTCCACGTACTCCATCACGACGCGCTTGCTCCATCCGTAGCCCGCGCCGCCGGGGCCCATGTTCGGGTTGTCCGTGGTGCCGCGAATCATGCCCGCTGTAGAACCCGTGACGATGATCGACGAGCCGTCGGCAAGGTGCGGCATGGTCACCGCGACGGTGTTCATCACGCCCAGTAGGTCGACGTCGGAGGCATCGACGAACGACATCGCGTCGTGGGGCCTGCCCATGGCCATTGGAAGGATGCCGGCATTCGCGACGACGATGTCGATCTTGCCGAGATCGGCCAGCCCCGCCTCTACCGCGTCGCGAAGCTCGTGACGCTCACGGACGTCGGCAATCCGGGCAACGACTCGGCGGCCGAGTTCCTTTATTGCTCTTTCGGTTTCCGCCAGATCGTCGGGTGTGGCCAGCGGATACGGGTTCGACTCGATCTGCCTGCAGATGTCGATCGCGATGATGTCGGCGCCCTCCTTCGCCATCGCGACCGCGTGCGCGCGCCCTTGACCGCGCGCGGCGCCGGTGATGAATGCGACTTTGCCCTCGAGCCGACCTGACATCCAACCTCCCGCGTGTCATGGACTCACAACGATGCCCAAATATTTGTTCCAGCTTAGGGATGAAGCCTGCGTCGGCGCAAGACCCCGCGGTGAAACCGAGCCGGAGGCCCTAATCGGTACGGATGGCGATGCCCCGCAGTACCGTGTCGCGGGCGTGCACGAGCGCCCGGTTGGTACCAAGTTCTTGGAGGATGTTCTCCGGGATCCATTGCACGCCAATGACACAGCGTGCGAGCATGTCGACGGTTGGAGTGTCGATGCGGATCTCGCCGGTTTTGATGCCCTCGGACAGCAGTGCCTTCATCTGCCGCACTCTCGTCGAGTACGACCACCCTGGTTCGGCGATGTCGGGTGGAGTCTGGCGCATCCATGCGAGTTGAATGCGGAACTCGTCGGGAAAACGATCGAGGGCGTTGATGTTCAGCCAGCTCAGTGCGTCGAGTTTCTCGACGAGGCTCGACTTCGAGCGCAGGATGTCTGACCACGCGCCGCCGACCTTGTGTCCGAACGACAGCATGATCGACATGAGCAGCTCGTCCTTGGACCCGATCACCCGATACACCGTGCCCGTGCCGAGTCCAGCTGCCGAGGCGATGTCGCGAATCGTGGTCATCTCGTAGCCGCGGCGTCCGAACTCGGCTCGAGCCACGGCGCGGACGTGGGTGGCCTTGTCGTCGCCCTCGTCGCCGCCGCCCCAGGTCTGGATGACTTCATCGGCAGCGGTGAACGCTGCGGAAGCGCTGAGTGCGGCGTCGGTCGGTTGTCGGCTGGCCAGACCGTCGAGGTGGATCCGGCACAACACGGTCGCCACCTGCTCGGGGGATGCCTTGTGTCGAATGGCGTCCAGTCCGACGCGGAGCATGCTCTGACACATTCCGTCGGCGAGCGTGAGGAGTTCGAGATCGGACCGGATGTATCCGCTCCAGCGGCCGGCGCGCAGCAGTTGCAGCATCGCGGCCTGGATGGCGGCGGGCCGCCGCTTGGTCAACTCCATGAGTTCGGGGTCGGCACTGGGACCCTCGAAGAAGGACATCTGCAGTGCAGCACGGTGTTCGACCGCGCACCGGGCGATGGCACGGCCCAATTCGACGATCTGGTCGGACACGGGTCGGGAGTCGGGCTGGTCGAGTCGCTCCAACGCGGCTTCGCCGATCCGATCGAGTTCCGCGTGGTAACGACGGATCAGCTCGACGAGGATGGCTTCCTTCGAGTCGAAGTGGTGATACAGACTGCCCGCGAGGATCCCCGCGGCGTCGGCGATCTGTTGCAAGGAGGTGCGCAAGCCCGACGCCGCGATGACGGAATTGGCGGTCTGGAGGATCTCGGTGCGCCTGGTCGCCTCGCTGGGTAAAGCTTCGCCGCCGGCGATCGCTCGCGCGGACCTGGGCCGGCTCACGCGCCCGTGCGACTTCCATGCGGATGACCTCTGCGCACCGTCGCCTCCCGTCGTGTCCCAGAGCCAGAGTCTAGCGACCTGGAACACGAATAGGGTGCGGCGCACCTAACGGCCATTCCACGCGGTGTCGAATTGAGCCGTAGCGCTGCTACTTTCTGAACGAAGCCTTGGCCTCGGCGAGCCGATCTCCCAAACATTTGTTCGCCGGCATCTGCGAGTCGGTGCACCACTGCGACGCCGCGCCGATGAATCCGACCCTCTTCTTGGCGCCGAGTGCACGCTTGTTGGCGCCCTCACTCGGCGTTTCCGTGCAACAAGCGTGCAGTCGAGGGCTAACGGAGTCCACCGGCCGCCTGGCGACACATGCGGATCACGTCGTCGACTGCGGTATATCGCCTATCTCATGGGTTCGGGAAACGCGATCTCGGCGTTGTCCGGCATGGGGTTGATACCGAGGCGGTGGCAGACTTCGAGGACCTCGTCGACGATGGTGTCGGGCACGATGTATGGATCAGTGGCCGAGATCTCGTCGAGGTGTGCGTGAACGTCGTCGGCGGTCGGTTGGCTGTCCGGGTTCGCCAGCCATCCTTGCGCAAGGGCAACGAAGACGCGTGCATAACGTCCGGCGCATGCCGAGTAATTGCGGTGGGTGAAGTCGCAGGCTCGGCTCGCGAGGAAGACGACCAGGGGAACCACGAGCTCGGCGCGGATGGCGCGCATGAATCCGGATTCGGCGAGAAATTTCTCGTCGCCGACGGTCTCGGTGACCATGCGCGAAAAGCCGGTGGGCAACACCGTATTGGACAGGATGCCGTGTGTCGCACCCTCGATGGCGATGACGTTCGACAGACCGACGAGCCCCGTCTTCGCGGCGGCGTAGTGCGCTTCCATGGGTTGACCGAAGTTACCCGCCGACGACGAGATGAAGACGAAGCGACCGTACTTCTGACGTGTCATCACCTTGTAGGCAGGCTGGCTGAGGTAGAAGCCGCCGTCCAAATGAACCTGGAGCATGCGCCGCCAGTCGTCGGGCGAGAGTTGGTCGAACGGAATGCTGTTGAAGATGCCCGCATTGCTCACTACGGTGTCGACGCGTCCGAAGGCGTTGACTGCGGTGTCGACGATGGCCTGACCACCCTCCGGGGTGTCGACCGAATCATGGGAGGCCACCGCCGAACCGCCCATCGCCCGGATCTCGGCAACGACCTCATCGGCCACGCTCGGATCGGAGCCGTTGCCGTGCATGGTCCCGCCGAGGTCGTTGACGACCACCGCTGCCCCGCGCCGGGCCAGTTCAAGCGCGTATAGCCGACCAAGTCCGCGGCCTGCCCCGGTGACGACGGCGGCCTGGCCGGTGAAATCGATCATGCGTTGCTCCTCGAGAGACTGGACCCACGTCGACGGAGTTCGCGAATGCGGCTTCGGACGATTGACTGGCCTCGGCACGGACCCTAGCCTTGGAACAGATATTTGGTCAATGTGACCCGACTCGCGAGACAGGACTCGAAGGGAGGTAATCCGTGGCCGATGGCGTTGACGGTGATCGACTGAGCCGATTGGCAACGTTGGCGTCAGCGTTGGCCGGTCGATCGATGGCACTGGCGCCGCTGAAGCCGGGGGAGCCGCCGTGGACGGACGGACAGACCATCTTCATCGACCCCGCGGCGGCTCGGCGCACGCTTCTGGAGGCGGTCGCCGTTCAGGCATCGCTCGTTTCGGCGGGCAGCCTCGACGGCGACATTCTCCGGGCTCTGTTGCGCCGAACGCGGGTGGCCGAAAGGTATCTCGCGGTCGAAGGGCATCGGGCGCTCGTCGCGAACGCCCGCGTCCTCCCCGGTGTATTGGCCTCGCTCGCGGAACCCGCCGCCGCTGGGCGCAGTGACTCGCCCGCCGCGTCGTTGGCCATCGCGTCGGGGAATGACCCGGTCGACGATTCGCCCCCGGCGTTCGGGGTGATCCGGCCGAAGCAGGTGTTGGCCGCTGTCGACCGGACCGCAAAGCAGATCGATCACGAGACGGTTGGGCACGTGCCACGTCGCGATGGCAGGCGCGAGATCGAGGAACTCGACGACGGTGAGGTGGCGGATCCCGACAGCGGCCCAGACCTGTTCACCAGCCCGGTCGGAGGTGCCGGCTTCATCGGTAAATGGCTGAAGAAGATGTTGTCGTCGCAGCGGCAGTCCGCCGGCAGCGGAGGTGGGCCACCCGGCGCGGATTCCCCAACGCACCGAACCAACTCGGCGAATCGAGGCGCCCACGCAGTCTCGTCGACAGCGTCGCTGGAGTCCGAGGACGGCACCGACGTCGGCACGGGTGGAGCCTCGTATCCGGAGTGGGACGTCAACCGAATGCGCTATCGGCCCAACTGGTGCACAGTGCGTGAGGTCGCGCCCCAGGTGAAGGCCTCCGCAAGCCAGGTCATCGACGACGCCTTCGCCGTGCGGCGTCCGCTCGCGCGGCTCGGGATGGGACTTCACCGTCAGCGTCGGCAGGCTCAGGGCGACGACATCGACATCGACGCCGCAGTTGAGGCGCGAGTCGAGTTGAGGGCGGGATCGGTGCCCGACGAGTCGGTCTACCTCGATAGCCTGCGTCGGCGTAGGGACCTGTCGGTGCTCTTGTTACTCGACGTGTCGGGCTCGGCCGCCGAACCGGGAACCGTGGGCCGGACCATCCACCAGCAGCAGTTGGTCGCTGCGGCCAACCTCGTGGTTGCACTGCACGATCTCGGCGACCGGGTGGCCCTGTTCGCATACAACTCGCAGGGGCGAGGGGCGGTCAACCTGGTTCCGGTCAAGCGGTTCCACGATCACCTCGACGCTCGCGTCCTCCAGCGGCTCAACAGCCTCGAACCGGCCGCGTACTCCCGGCTGGGGGCGGCCATCCGACACGGCTCGGCAGTCCTGGAGAGTCAGGGCGGCACATCGCGGCGGTTACTGGTCGTGATCTCCGACGGCCTGGCCTATGACCACGGGTATGAGCGCGGCTACGGCGCCGCCGACGCGCGTCGCGCACTCACGGAGGCGCGCAGGCGGGGGACCGGCTGCGTCTGTCTGACGGTCGGCGCAACACTCGACGCCGCCTCGCTGCAACGGGTGTTCGGCAACGCGGCGCATGCGGCCGTCGGCCGGCCCGAGCAACTGGTGGGCGTCATCGGCCCTCTGTTCCGGTCGGCGCTGCGCTCGGCGGAGGTTCGCCGCCGGGTATCCTTGAAACAAACATCTGTTCCGCGCTAAGCTCAGGTATCGCAGTGGAGCGGAACCGGAAGGAAGCGATGTCGACCGATGAGCAACGACTCGCCATCCAAAACGGAGCCCTCGCCCAAACGGGCCCGACGCGTCCCTTCTACGAGCCCATCGGAAATGAAGACGTGGTCTTCAAAGCCGCTTATCGCCAGGGGCTCTCGCTGCTCCTGAAGGGTCCGACGGGTTGCGGCAAGACACGCTTCGTGGAGGCCATGGCCTACGACTTGCAGCGACCGCTGATCACGGTCGCCTGCCACGACGATCTGACCACCGCCGACCTCGTCGGCAGATACCTCCTGCGTGGTGCACGAAACCGTTTGGACCGACGGACCACTGACGAGAGCTGTCCGCGAGGGCGCGATCTGCTACCTCGACGAGGTAGTGGAGGCGCGCCAGGACACCACGGTCGTGCTGCATCCGCTTGCGGACTATCGTCGCCAACTGCCCATCGAGCGGCTCGGGGTCACGCTCGATGCGGCGCCCGGATTCGGGCTGGTCGTGTCGTACAACCCTGGTTATCAGAGTGTCCTCAAGGACCTCAAGGACTCCACCCGGCAGCGAATGGTCGCCATCGAATTCGGCTTCCCGGCGCCGGACGTGGAAGAGGGCATCGTCACGCACGAAGCAGGCGTCGATCGCGCGGTCGCGGCGGAGCTGGTGCGGTTCGGCCAGGCCATCCGTCGGTTGGAGACCGGTGCACTACGGGAAGTGGCGTCGACGCGGGTGCTCATCGCGGCGGGCAGGCTGGTCGCCGAGGGACTGCCGCTACGCGTGGCGGCACTGGCGGCGATCGTCAATCCCCTCACCGACGATGCGACGGTGAGCCGCGGGCTCGAAGACCTGATCGACGTCTACCTCGGCGCATCGGATGGCTCCGGTGATTGACGCTGGACAACGTCGCGGTTAGTGTCTGAACAAATATTAGGTTACATCGGCGCGACGCCCTACGAGCCGTTTCCACGGAGGCTAGATGTCCTACGAGAGCACTGCCGAGCCGATCAAGGTCGGCTACCTGATGGACTTCACCTTGCCGCCGGGGTTCCCGGAGGATCTGCAGGCCTCCTTCACCCAGTGCTTCGACCTGATCTTCTCCGAAGCCGTCGAGCAGGGCGTGATGGACCGGCCGGTGCAGATGATCTACCGCGAGGTGGAGGGACTGCCCAAGGGTTCGGTCAAGGCGGTGATCGATGCGTTCGGAGAACTGGTCGACGAGGGGTGTCTGGTTGTCTTCGGTCCGCACATCACCGACAACTGCGTACCGACGAGAGAAGCGATAGAGGAGCGCTTCCGAGTGCCCGCAATCAGCGTCACCGGCACCGACGACTGGCTCGGCGAATGGACGTTCGCATTCCCCCAGGGCTCGATGACCGACGAGCCGATCTTCCTGGCGGACCTGCTGGCCAAGCGAGGTCTGACCGAGATCGGGGTGCTCGTAGAGCAGAACCTCATTGGCGAGAGCTACGTGAAGAACCTGCGAACCGCCTGTCGCCGCAAGGGGATCAGCATCGTCGCGGAGGCAGGCATCGCCCAGACCGCGCAGGACATCAACGATGCCGTGCGCACTCTGCACGAGGCGAAGGCCGAAGCGATCGTGCACCTCGGGTTCGGCTTCGGGATCGTCTTCATCAACCCGGCACTTGAAGCCGTCGACTGGGATCCGCCGCGTTTCACCACGACCGCATTCCAGAACGCGTGGGTCAACCCGATCATGTGGAACGCGTTCATGGGCTGGGTCGGCGTCGACCAGTACGACGAGGGCAACTCGATCGGTCAGGACTTCCTCGACCGCTATGCGAAGCGGTATGAGGGCAGCCGGCCCGAATTCTGCGTGCCGGTGGTCAATCGCGACGTCGCCGCCACATTGGTGCAGGCGTTCGCCGACTCACACCCGTTGAGTCCGCGCGGGGTCAAGGAAGCGCTCGAACGCGTCAAGATGATGCCCGCCGCCTCCGGGGCGCCCGGAACCCGTGTGTCACTTGGCAAGTGGACTCGGAGGGCGTGGATGGGATCCGGATACCTGGTCGCCCGCACCCTCGACGCCGACGGCGTCAACTCGCACTTGGTCGATCGCTTCGGAGAGGAAGGCTGACGATGACCACACAGTCCACCTCACCCGACGTACGGGCCGATTCACCAGGTTCGGCGCGCACCGGCCCGAACTGGGGCCGATGGATTTCACTGATTGCGTGGCTCGGCTTCCTCGGATTGTTCGCCGCCGTCGCGCGGACGGACGTCGACCCGCGCGTAGCCAACCCGAACGTCGAGGGGCGGCCCAGACCCGTTGGGTTCCTGACGGGATTCGATCACTGGCAGGTGATCCCGCAGGTCGGCGCCTTGATCATGGTGGCGGTGCTGACCATCGTCTTCATCCGTGGCTGGCGGAAGACCCCCGGCAGCCCGGTGCTGCTGATGGTCCTGGTTACGACGCTGATCGTATGGCAGGACCCGATCATGAACTGGTCGCCATACGCGGTGTACAACCCGATGTTGTTGCACTGGCCGGAATCCTGGCCCCTGATCATGATGTCGCCGACCGTTGAACCCTGGATCGTGTTCGGGTACGTGACGTTCTACTTCGGCCCGTACTTCCCGGCAATCTGGATTCTTCGCAGGGTGCAGGCGAAGCGCGGTCCGGAAGCGTTCGTCACCCGGCATCCACTGATCAGCCTGGGTGCACTGGTGCTGGTGATCGGCTTCATCTTCGACGCCGTTCTGGAGATCAGCCTGGTGCGCACGGGGCTGTACATCTACTCGCAGGCGATCCCGTTCGGCACGTTGTTCGCTGGCACCACCTTTCAGTTCCCGCTGATCTGGGAGTCGCTGTCGGTGACCTTCGTGATGATCCCGGCGGCCATCCTCGTCTATCGCGACGACACCGGAAAGTCGGTGGCGGAGAAGCTCGCCGCGAAGGCAAGGCTGTTCCCCACCAAGCCGGTGCTCGGCACGTTTTTGGTGATGTTCGCGATCATCAACGTGTCGTACTTCGCCTACGGCGGATGGTTCTGGGCGATCAAGGCGAGCGGTATGGCGACGTCGGTCGCGTGCCCGTGGCCGTACCCCGAGGCCAAGGTGTACGACCCGCAGGGCTACTACGAGAAGGCCGGTGCCGAAGGACCGTTCTCGGTGGGGAAGTGGGCCACCTGGCAGCAGGGTCTGCCGGACGGCAGGCCCGACGTCGAGCCGCCGCCGCCCGGCCAGGGGGCGTGTGCACCCGAGGACGCGAATGGGTGACCTCAGGACGGTTGTCATCACCGGCGCGGCCCGTGGGCTCGGGTTCGCGTCGGCGGTGCGGCTCTATCGCGAGGGCTGGCGCGTGATCGCCGCCGTGCGTACACCCGAACGCGCCATGCCGCTGCTGCTTGAGGCGACCGGAGCGAGTGAAGGCGACGACCGGCTGATCGGCGTCCAGCTCGATCTGATGGACGACGCGTCGATCTCGGCCGCCGCCAAGGCAATCGAGGAGCGTGTCGGCGCGCCGTACGCGCTCGTGCACAACGCCGGAATCTCTGCCGCGGGCATGGTGGAGGAAACCGATATGCAGTTGTGGCAGAAAATGTTCGCCACCCACGTGATGGGCCCGGTCGCACTGACCAAGGCGTTATTGCCCGCCATGCGCGAGGCGGGCGAGGGCCGGGTCGTGATGGTGTGCAGCACGGCCGGGGTGCGTGGGCAACCGGCCACCGGACCTTACTCGGCCAGCAAGGGCGCCATGGAGCGCTGGGGCGAATCGCTCGCGAATGAGATCGCCCCGTTCGGGCTTGGCGTGACGGTTCTGGTCACCGGTACCTACGACACCGACATCATCACCGATGCCGGCGCGATCGACGACCGGGATTTCGCAGGACCGTACGCGCGGCTGCACCAGACGATGGACAGCCGCGGCCGGTTCGCGATGAAATTTGCCCGGCCACCGGAACGGTTCGCCGACGGGCTGGTGAAGGCGCTGGACGACCGCGGAGCCTTCCGCCGTCACGGCGTTGGACCGGACGCGTCGATGCTGTTGGCGTCCAACAGATTGCTGCCGGCCCCAGGGATGCACCACATGTCGCGAATCGTGCTTGGCATTCCCCGACACGGCGCCATGCGCGACGGGGCGTGGCCTTTGACCACTGTGCAGCGGGCCATGGTGCTGGTCGCCAAGGTGCTCCCGCAGCCCGTGATGCAGCGCTTGGCCAAGATCGCGGCGCAGCGCGCAGCCGCGAAGGAGACGTCGACACAAGGGAGCAGTGCAGATGACTGACGCCGTCAAGGTGGGCTTCGAATCGCGAATGATGATCGACGGCAAACTCGTTGACGGTGAGTCCGGAACCTTCACCAACGTCAATCCCGCCAACGAAGACGTGCTGGGCGAGGTCGCCGACGCGTCGAAGGCGGACATGAATCGCGCCATCGACGCGGCCAGGCGGTCGTTCGACGAAACCGATTGGTCCACCAACCACCAACTCCGCAAGCGGTGCCTCGAGCAGCTGCACGAGGCGATCGTGGGCGAGCAGGAAGAGCTGCGCGAGGAGCTCATCCGGGAGGTTGGCGCACCGCGCGCCGTGACCCACGGCCCGCAGTTGGATGCTCCGCTCGAGGACGGTCTCCGATATCCGGCCAGACTGATCGAGACCTTCCCATGGGAGACCGATCTCGGCGACACCGTCGTATCTGTCACCGGCGTGAACACCACTCGGAAGGTGTGGCACGAACCCGTCGGTGTCGTCGGGGCCATCACACCGTGGAACTTCCCGTTCGAGGTAACCATCAACAAGCTCGGGCAGGCACTGGCGACCGGCAACACGGTGGTGCTCAAGCCTGCTCCCGACACGCCATTCAACGCCACTCGCCTTGGCCGGCTCATTGCCGAAAAGACCGACATTCCGGCGGGAGTCGTCAACGTCGTCACCGCGTCCGACCACTTCGTCGGCGAGGAACTCACGCTGTCGCCGAAGGTCGACATGATCTCCTTCACCGGCTCGACCGTGGTCGGCAAGCGGATCATGGAGAAGGGCGCCGCGACCATGAAGCGATTGTTCCTCGAACTCGGCGGCAAGTCGGCGACGATCGTGTTGGAGGACGCCGACTTCAACACTGCCTGCCTCATCGGCATCGGACCGCTGATGCATGCCGGCCAGGGTTGTGCGGCGCCGACGCGGATGTTGTTGCCGCGTTCTCGGTACGACGAGGGCGTGGCGATTCTGCAGGGCATCTACGAGAACATCCCGGCGGCCGACCCACAGGACCCGGGCACGCTGTGTGGCCCCGTGATCTCGGCCAAGCAGCAGTCACGCATCCTCGGCTACATCCGGAAGGGTGTCGACGAGGGTGCCACGATGCTGGTCGGCAGCACTGAGCCGCCCAAGCAGTTCGACAAGGGGTTCTGGGTAACACCAACGCTTTTCACGAACGTCGACAACAAGATGACAATCGCGCAGGAGGAGATCTTCGGACCCGTGCTTGTCGTGATCCCCTACGACGACGAGGACCACGCGGTCCGGATCGCCAATGACAGCGTGTACGGCCTCGCCGGGAACGTGATGTCGAGCTCGCTGGACCGTTCGCTTGCCGTCGCCCGTCGACTACGCGCCGGTTTCATCGGCCTCAACGGAACCGCCGGTTACGGTGCGGACACCCCCTTCGGTGGCTACAAGGACAGCGGCGTCGGGCGTCAGAACGGCCTAGTTGGCTTCAGCCAGTACACGGAAGTGAAATCCGTCGCCTACCCGGCGACATGACGAGCGCTTGTGCGCGGAACAGCGCAATCCTGAAGGAGCAGCATGTCTGATTTGTTCGACGACCTCGAGGACTTCGGGGCTTTCGACGACGTTGTCTCGGGCAACGTCCGTGACCCGTACCCGGAATTGGCCAAACAGCGCCATGACACACCGATCCAGCGGATCGATATGTCGGCGATGCCCGGCGAGGAGGGCAAGCCCGTATTCATCGTGTACCGACACGAGGACATCCAGCAGATGTTGCGCGACAACGAGACCTACTCGTCCAACGTCGTGATCCAGATCTTCGGTGATGTGCTCGGCCACGGAGTGATGCTGGGGATGGACGAGCCGGTGCACGGCAGGCTCCGGTCGCTGGTGACGAAGGCGTTCACCCAGAAGGCGCTCGCCCGCTGGGAGGACGAGATCGTCGGGCGCATCGGCAACGAGCTGATCGACCAGTTCGCCCCAAATGGCAAGGCGGACTTGGTCAAGACGTTCACCTTTCCGTACCCGACCCGCATCATCGCCGCGCTGCTTGGCCTACCGGAGGAGGACTTCCCGCAGTTCCAGCGGTGGTCGATCTCGATGCTGAGCTTCACTGTCAACCCAGAACGCGGAAAGGCCGCGTCGCAGGCGCTGGTGGACTACTTCAACCCGATCCTGCAGGCTCGTCGGGCCGAGCCGCGCGAGGATCTGATCAGCAGCCTTGCGGCGGCTGAGATCGACGGGGACAAGCTCGCCGACGAGGACATCTATTCCTTCATCCGGCTGCTGCTGCCCGCTGGAATCGAGACAACGTACCGGTCGCTGGGCAACCTGTTGTACGGGTTGCTCACGAACCAGGATCAACTCGACGCGATTCGCGCCGACCGGTCGCTCATCCCCCAGGCGATCGAGGAGGCAGTGCGGTGGGATGCGCCGCTGTTGAACATAACCAGGGTCGCGACGCGTGACACCGAATTGTCGGGTGTGCCCATTCCACGAGGCTCTTCGGTGATGCCGATGCTCGGCGCGGCCAACCGGCAGGAAGACCGGTACCCCGATCCGGACCGGTTCGACATCTTCCGGCAGGCCAAGGTGCCCATCAGCTGGGGACACGGGGTCCACGTCTGTCTCGGCATGCACTTGGCGCGGCTCGAAATGCGTACTGCGATCAACCTTCTGCTGGACCGGCTGCCGAACCTGCGGCTCGACCCCGACGGCGACGACCCGCACATCCGCGGCATGGTGTTCCGCTCGCCGACGTCGCTTCCGGTGCTGTTCGAAAACGCGGAGGTGTCGTGACCCAACTCGGCGAGACGAAGGGCAAGGGCTCCGACACCGATTATGAGGCGGTCGACTACTTCTTCGACCAGTCCCTGGTGCCCGATCCCTATCCGTACTACGACTACCTCCGGTCGCAATGTCCGGTGCGCCCGGCAACCCCGCACGGTGTCGTCGCGGTCACCGGACACGCCGAAGCGCTTGCCGCGTACAAGGATCCGGCGATGTCGTCGTGCGTGGCGGTCGCGGGACCCTTCCCTCCGTTGCCGTTCACGCCAGTGGGCGACGACATTACCGCGCAGATCGAGGCGCACCGCGCCGAGATCCCGATGGCCGAGCACGTCGTCACGATGGACTCGGACCTCCACTCGAAGACCAGGGGGCTGCTGAGCAAGCTCATCACGCCAAAGCGGTTGAGCGAGAACGAAGAATTCATGTGGCGGCTTGCCGACCAACAGCTCGACAAGTTCATCGACAAGGGTTCGTGCGAGTTCATGGCGGACTACGCCAAGCCATTCGCGATGCTGGTCATCGCCGACCTGCTCGGTGTGCCCGTGGACGATCACGCCCAGTTCCGCGCCGTGCTGGGCAACGAGGTCGTCGGCGACATAAACGCCAGTGACACCGTCGCGCACAATCCACTGGTGTGGCTCGACGACAAGTTTCGCGAGTACATCAGCGATCGGCGCCGCGAGCCACGCGAGGACGTGCTGACCGAACTCGCCGCCGCGACCTATCCCGATGGCGCGGTGCCCGAGGTGGAGGAAGTCGTCAAGCTCGCCACCTTTCTCTTCGCCGCGGGCATGGAGACGACGACGAAGCTGCTGAGCACCGGCATGCGGGTGATGGCGGAGCGGCCCGACATCCAACAGTCGCTGCGGGACAACCGCGCGCAGATCCCATCGTTCCTAGAAGAGGCGTTGCGGACGGAGAGTCCCGTCAAGAGTCATTTCCGACTTGCGCGCACCACGACGAGCATTGGGGGAGTGGACATCCCGGCGGGCACCATCATCATGCTGCTCCCTGGAGCGAGCAACCGGGACCCGGAGAAGTTCGACAACCCGCACGAATTCCAGCACGATCGACGCAACGTGCGTGAGCACGTCGCGTTCGGTCGCGGTCCGCACTCGTGCCCCGGCGCGCCGCTGGCGCGGTCGGAGGCGCGAATCTCGTTCAATCGCTTCCTTGACCGGATGGCCGACGTCTGCATCGACGAGTCGGTGCATGGACCAGCCGACGAGCGCAGCTACACCTACGATCCGACGTTCATCATGCGGGGGCTGTCGGAGCTGCACGTAAAGTTCGACCCGGTGTGAGCGGCTCATAAGATGATCAACTGGTCGTCGACGTCGACCGATCGATTGCGGCGCTGAGCAGCTCGTCGAACGCCGTCTGCATGCACTCGGCGTAGTGGGCGGGGTCGGGTAGCGCGCTGCGATCTGCGGTGGCTCCGATCGAGATGGTTCCGTTGTAGCTCGCCACGACGTGGAACAGGTTCATGCCCCCGATCAACGGGCCAAGCCCGGTGACGAGCTGGAGTCGAGCACCGGCGAAATAGATCGGCATGGGCGGACCTGGCACGTTGCTCACCGTCGTGCTGGCGATGGCCGGAGCGGAGAACGGCAGGGCGCCGGCAGCCTTGACGGTCAGTCCGAGCAGTGCGGTGGGCACGACGCCCACCAGTTCCATCAACCGGGAGTTGCCCTCGGAGTCGGTGTTGTCGCGGAATGTCGCGGTCTCTTCGACGATCGCCTCCAACCGTTCCAGTGGGTCGGTGATCGTGGTACCCAGTGGATGAAGCCTGCCGAAGAGGCGGTTGCCGCCTGCACCGCGCTCGTCGGTGGACCGGATGGACGCCGGGCAGGCCGCGACCAGACTCTCGTCGGGCAGTTCGCCGTGACCGTCGAGGTAGTGGCGGAGCGCGCCGCCGACGTAGGCTAGCGTCACGTCGTTGATCGTCGCCCTGGGGACGCGCGCCTTGATGCGCTTGAAGTCGGCGAGATCGTGGAAGCGTGCCTCGAACACCCGGTGCGGGGTCGCGGATCCGTTGAATCGCGTATCCGGGGCGAACAGTGAGCCACTTCCGGGGCCGACTGCCGCGGCCACACCCAATGCCAGCGTGCGGGGCAACGTGGGCAGATGACGGATGGCCTTGAAGGCGCTCGGAAGCAATACCTTGCCAACCCGCAGCGGATACAACGCAATGTTGGTCGCCGTGCGAGCGACGAGGTCCGATGTCGATGGCAATGGGCTCGGGTCGAATTGGCGAACGGGCGGCGCCGGTCGGGGGCCGTCGGCGGCTAGGTCGTGCATGGCGGCCATCAACTCGACGCTTTCCATGCCGTCGACGACGCAGTGATGCAATTTGAGCGAGATGGCGAACGACCCCTGCGGCACTCCGGGAATTGAATTCAGCCCCTCGATCACCGTCATCTCCCACGGCGGACGGCGAAGGTCGAGTTGCCGTCCGTGGATGCGCGCGATCTGGATGCACAGTTGGCGCCAATCACCTGGTTGTGGCAGGGCGATGTGACGGACGTGGTACTCGAGGTCGAAGTCTGGATCATCGACCCAATACGGCATGTGCAGGCCGCCGGGAAGTTCGGTCAGTCGCCGCCGGAAGGTCGGTGCAAGGTGCAGCCGCGCGTCGATCTCCTCGAGGATCCGCTTGAAGGTGACCTTGCCCTCGGCGGCCGTCGACTGGTCGTAGATGAGCAGCATCTGAATCTGCATCGGGGTTTCCGGCCGTTCGGCACGCAGCATCATGTCGTCGGTCCAACTCAACTGCTCCACGTGGCCCTCCGTCCACTCGACCCGAACCTCAGTCGACACGCTCGCAGCGCGGAGCGCAGCGATTCGACGAAACCGTCGATCAAGATCTGAAAAGACTTACAGCATCGCCGATTCGCGGTGATTGACGTGCCGGTGGGCCGTAGGCTACGGCGATGCGCGGATCGGGAGGGGTGCAGACCGCCCGCACGGTGCGTTCCTACGCCCACTGGGTTGCCACGGCCAAGCCGGGTGACTATGTGATCGCGCTCAGTGCCGCCTCCGCGTCGGTGCCCGTAGTCGGGCGCCATCTCGAGGTACTCGGTGGTTTCGCGGCTCTCGGCGTTGGCGGTCGTCGTTACGTAACGAGCATCGTCACCGGCATGACGCAGCGTCGATTGAACCAAGGCGGCGCAGAACAGCGCAACGCTCATCGTGCCTTGCTGCCGAGCGTGCTGACGGCCGCGTTGGACGGCATCGTCGCTCCCGAAGACCTCGTTCGACCCTGGCCCTCGCATCGGGAACGAGCTCCGCTCTGGAAGGCCGCCGGGCAGCGGCGGTACGTGTACCGCTCGTCGGTGCGTTACGGCGACCACCCGAGCCAGTTGCTCGACGTCTGGCGAGGCCGGAACACGGACGCCGTGCAGAAACCGGCCCCCGTCCTCGTGTTCATACCCGGGGGAGCGTGGGTGTTCGGCCGTCGGGAGTTGCAGGGCCATGCGCTGATGGCTCACCTGGTGCGGCGAGGGTGGGTGTGTCTGTCGGTTCAGTACCGATCCAGCCCTCGGCACCGCTGGCCGCGCCAGATGACCGACGTCAAGGCGGCGATTGCGTGGGCACGGGCCAACGCGCACCGGTTTGGTGGCGATCCCAATTTCGTTGCGATCGCCGGGTGTTCGGCCGGCGGTCACATGGCTACCCTGGCTGGTCTGACCGCCAACGACCCGCAGTGGCAAGGCGAGCTTGCGACAGACGCCGACACCTCGGTGGATGCCGTTGTCAGCGTCTACGGACTCTACGACTGGCACGACCGCTCAACGCCGGAGCGCGACCGCTTCATGGAGTTCCTCGAACGGGTCGTCGTCAAGCGATCGCAGGTCGGCAATCCAGAAATCTTCCGCGCGGCGTCGCCGATGGAACGTGTGCACTCGTTGGCGCCGCCCTTCTTGGCGGTGCACGGGAGCAACGACGGCCTCATCCCCGCCGGGGAGGCACGTGCGTTCGTGGACCGCATGCGGAGGGTGTCCGAGTCCCCTGTGGGATACATCGAACTACCCGGCGTGGGACACGGGTTCGATCTTGTCGACGGAACGTGTACGGCGCCAGTGGTCGCCGCGATCGGTCGGTTCCTTCATCACGTCCACCAGGAACGACTACGGAACAAGGTCGATTCGGCAGTTTGAGATGGTCGTGTCGTATCCACAGACGGTGCGGTCGAGCTGCCGGCACGATGACTACGTCGAGCGCGTCGCGGGCCCCGGTCACCACTTCGACGATGTCGCCGTGGGCGTCGTCGGCTGTCATGGTCTGTTGGCCATGGCGGTCAACACGTTTGGCATCGAGGACGAAGCTCACTAGGCCATCGACCGAATGCGACTGGCGAGCGTCGCGGTCCACTCGGTGACGTACTGCTCGTCGGGTGTGTTCATCGACGGGGCGTGGAAGAGCATCTGCGTGATCCGTTTGCCCAGCAGCGCATTGACCCCGAGGACGGCGATGGTCCTGGCCTCGGCGTCGTCCAGTCCGGGCGTCCAGCCGTGTATCCAGTCGGCGAGTTCGGTGTAGAGGCCGTCGACGAGGGCGGCGTAGGCGTCGTTCAGGCGCGATGACTGGTCGGTCGGCGTGCGGGCGACGATCTGGAGGAGTTGGCTTTCTTCGTCGATCACGGTGAGCAGGTACCGGCCCAGCAGGGTGAGTTCGGCGCGCAGATCGCCGAGCCCGGCGAACAACGCACGGATGTCGCGCATGGCCCGTCGGCGGTCCAGTTGCCGGTCGATGCCCGCTTGCAGCAGTGATTCCTTGGACTTGAAGTGGTGGTACAGCGCGCCAGAGCCAGGCGCGAGGCCCGCGGCGGCTTCCACCTGGGCGACGCTCGTCGCCTTGTAACCCTGCTGGCTGAACAGCCGCATCGCCTCTGTGACGAGCCTCTCCCGGGTCGTCGCCTCAGTCATTGACCGCTCCCAAGTATCCACTTAGTATCAACAAGCAGATACTTTAGCAGGGCTTGCGTGGGGAGGCTGGCGATGGCGGATTCGGACCGATCGGTTCCACAGGGCCGGATTCGCCGCACGATGCCGTTGGCCGGGTTCACCGCACGGGCAGCGGGGGGACGCATGGTCGCGGCGTTGCGAGAGAAGACCGGCGACGCCGGCGCGCTGGACCGATTTCACGACCGCACGGCGGAGCGGTATGCCGAGCTGCTCGGACATTCCAAGGGCGTGCTCATGAAGGCCGGGCAGATGTTCTCGCTGGTGGACGCGGGCGCGATCGGTGGCGGTGAGCTCTCGCCGTACCAGCGTGCGCTCACTCGGTTGCAGGCCGACGCGCCTCCGATGGACCCCGTTCTGGCCCAACGGGTTCTGGAAGACGAGCTCGGTCGCCCCGTGGCCGAGGTGTTCGCCGAGTTCACCGACGAACCGATGGCCGCTGCGTCCATCGGCCAGGTCCATCGCGCGGTGATGCCCGATGGCAGGCAGGTGGCGGTCAAGATTCAGTACCCCGGTGTGGCCGAGGCGATTCGGGCCGACTTGGCGAACAAGGAACTGCTGGTGACGCTCTACCGGTTCGTGTCGAGCGCTACGGGTGCCATGCCCGATCTGCGGCAGGCCTCGCAGGAGATCTCCGACCGGATTTCCGAGGAACTCGACTACCGCCACGAGGCCGCGAACATCGCCGCCTTCAGCGACCTCTACCGCGGTCACCCGTTCATCCACATCCCCGACGTCATCGCCGAAGCCTCCGGAGACCGGGTGCTCACGATGACCTATCTGGACGGCTTGGATTGGGCCGCAGCGCAACAGGCCGACCAGGATCTCAAGAACACCTGGGCCGAGGTGATCTCGCGGATGGTGACGGGGTCGTACCGACACGCGAACCTCTACCACGCCGATCCCCACCCCGGGAATTACCGCTTCGGTCCCGATGGATCGGTGGGGTTCGTCGACTTCGGTTGCGTCAAGGTCCTGGACGAAGTCCAGCGCCGGAGAATCGTGACGATGGTGCGCGCCGTGGTCGACGGACGGCGCGACGAGCTTCGCGCTCTGATGGTCGAAAGTGGTTTCCTGACCGAGGATTCCACCCTGACCGCCGATGAGACGTACGCGTGGTATGAAGGCATCATCCACGAGTTGCTGGTGCCCCAGCCGGCCACCTACACCGCGGCGGCCGCGGACCGCGCCATCAGGACCATCGTCGACATCCGGTCGGCCGATCACCCCCTCCGGCGCATGCAGGTGCCGTCGGACTTCGTGTTCTTCTCCCGGCTGAACCTGTCCATGAATGCCGTCTTCATTGCGCTGGGCGCCACGTTCCATGCGCGTGCCCTGCTCGACGACATGGACGGCGTCGCCGAACCGTTGACCGACCTCGGCAAGCAGCACGACGCCTGGGTCCGCCAACGTGGTCTGCCTCACGGAATGGATCACCATGACCAGCAATGACCTCATGGGGGCGAGCGAAGCGACGGGGAGTGTGGTGGGGGCGAGCGAAGCGACGGGGGGTGTGATCGAGTCCCGCCTGCCGTGGGACGCCGCGGACCCCTATCCGTTCTACGAAGAACGCCGCGGCGGCGGCGACGTGGTGTGGGACGACACCGCCAACGCCTGGCTCGTCCTCGGCTACGACGCCGCACGACAGGTACTCGGCGGATCGGGATGGACGAGCGACCCCCTCGCCAACCCCGCGAACCGGGCCTTCGTGGATCCGCTGGTGCAGGAGTTCTCCAAGGGGTCCATGCTCGTCGCCGACGGCGCCAACCATCAGCGACTGCGCGGATCGGTCCGCGACGTCTTCACCCGCTCGTTCATCGCGAATCTCACCACGGGGGTGGAAGCGATAACCTCGGCGGTCGTCGAACAGCCAACGGTCAACGGCGAATTCGACTTCATGTCCGAGATCGCCCTGCCGCTGCCCATCGCCGTCGTGGGCGAGTGGCTGAACCTGGACACGACGAGCACGGAGCTGTTGCGTGAGCTGTCGCCCGCGATCATTCGGATGCTGGGGACGTTCGCCGACACCGAGGAGGTCCGGGCCGGGTTTGCCGCGTCGGCGACGCTGATGGCCCAGTTCCTTTCGGTGGCCGCCGACCGGCGGGCACACCCTGGCGACGACCTACTGAGCTTCATCGCCGGTGACCCGGATCTGGAGCTGGACGACGTCGTGATGACGACGATCCTGATCGCCGTCGCCGGACACGAGACGACGGCAAACCTGCTTGGGGCAGGCCTCATCCGGCTGCTCACCCCCGGCGCGGACGGAAGCCGCATCGTCGACCACGTCGATCCGGCCGACCCCGGGCTCGTCACCGAACTGCTCAGACTCGACGGACCCGTTCAGGCTGCCGCACGCACGGCCACCGAGAGCCAGCACGTCGGCGGTGTCGAAATCGCCGTCGGCCAAACCGCTCTCGTCGTCGTCGCCGCTGCCAATCGTGACCCGGCCGTGTTCGACGAGCCCGATCGATTCCGGCCCGACCGAACCCAGATCGCCCCGCTGTCGTTCGGATACGGCGCGCATTACTGCCTCGGCGCGGCCCTGGCTCGGCTGGAGATCACGGTGGCACTGCGGGAGGTACTCCGACGCCAACCCGCGTTGGCCGGCCCGGTGGCCTGGCGTGACACCGCTGCCATCCGCGGGCCGTTGACCGTTCCCACCGTCTTCAAGGTTGAGTAACGCCGAGGACGAACACAGAGTCGATGTCGTCGGCTTAGTTCGAAACGAGCGGCCCAACGGGTTTGGTCGAGGTGGCGTGCACCAGCAGTTCGGCAAGTTCGCGCGGCCGCGACAGGAACGGCGAGTGCGACGTGTCGATGGTGAGCTGCTCGACGCCGAGGCGCCTGGCCACGGTATCGGCGAGCCACCGCGGCATCGAGCGGTCCTGCAGACACAGGATGTAGCTGCGCGGCAAGTCGGCAGCCCAGAAGCGGGCCACCGACACTGGCGTTACGGTGGTGTCGCCGAAGCGTTCCGGGCCGAGCCGGTCGAACGCCCAGCGCGCCGTCGCCTCGTCGCAGTCGTGGTAGAAGTACTTCCACGCGCCGTCGAAGTCGGCGAATGTCATGGCGCCTTCATCGTCGAAGTGCAAATAGCTCAGCATCTCTCCAACGTCGCCATCGAACTCGCCATCCTCTGAGTCGCGCATCGCCATCGCCTCCGGATACGTCCGGCCCTCGCGGGGGAGGACAGCTGCGAGGTAGACGACGTGGCTCACCAGATCCGGCCTGGAGTCCGCGGCGAGCGTGGCGTCGAAGCCGCCGCCGGAATGGCCGACCAGCACATCGCCCGGTTGCATCACCGCCAGGATCGCGTCCCTGCGGTTGGCCAGCGTCGAGTCCTGATCGAGCAGCGCCCCATGCCCTGGCAGGTCGACCGCGGCGCCGTCGTGGCCGAGTGCCTCGAGCTCGGCGATCGTCTTGTCCCAGCACCATGCGCCGTGAAACCCTCCGTGCACGAACAGGAATCGCATCAGACGCGAATCACTCGTTGGCGATCGAGATCGCCTGCCGCGGGCACTGACGCACGGCTTCCTTGATCTGCTGCTCGTTCTCGGGAGTCACTTCGTCGGACAACACGTGCAGGTAGTCGTCGTCGTCGAGATCGAATACCTCGGGGATGATGCCCATGCACACCCCGTTGCTCTCGCACAGGCCGAAGTCGACCTCGATCTTGCTCACTTCAGTACCTTGACCGGGACGTGGTGGTAGCCCGCCACGTTCTGCATGTTCACCCGCTCCAGGCCGTCGAAGTCGACCTCGTAGCGCGGCATGAAGTCGAGCAGGCGCTCGAGTGCGATCGCGCTCTCCATCCGGGCCAGTGCGGCGCCGAGGCAACTGTGGATGCCATAGCCGAGTCCGAGGTTCTGCGCCTGGGTCCGGTCGCGGTCGATGTCGAAGGTCTCGCCATCGGTGAAGGCATCGGGATCGCGGTTGGCGGCGGCGCCCATCAGGAACACGGGCTTGCCGGCCGGGATGACCCCGCTCGGCACCTCGACCTCCTTGATCGAGTAGCGGACGTTGTACTGCACCGGTCCGACGTAGCGAAGCAGCTCCTCGACCGCGGCGGGGACCTTGCTGCGGTCGTCGAGCAGCTTCTGCCACTGGTCGGGACGCTTGGCGAACTCGACCACCGCGCTGCCGATCAGTTTCGTCACCGTCTCCGCACCCGCCCCGCCGAGAAGCGCAAGGAAGCCGGTGATCTCGATGTCGTCGAGCTTGCGCAAATTGCCGTCGTCGTCGGGCACCTCGACCGAGATCAACCGACCGATCATGTCGTCCTGCGGATTCTGGCGGCGTTCCTGGACCAGGCCGTAGTAGTACATGCCGGAGGCGATGTTGGCCTCCATGTTCTTCTCGCTGATGTCGATCTGACCCGGCTCGTGGTGCAAGCCTTGGTCGATCCAATGCCGGACCTGCTGGCGGAACTCCTCGGGCACGCCGACCATCCGGGTGATGATCTCCACCGGGAAGGGGCCGGAGAAATCCTGCACGACGTCGAAGTGATCCGGATCCACCTGGCCCAGGTAGTGGTCGATCAGCTCGATGACCGTCTCGCGCTGCGACTGGATCGCGCGCGGGGTGAACGCCTTGTTGAGCAGGCTGCGCATCAGACGGTGATCCGGCGGGTCGAGGAAGATGATCGATTTCTGAGGGACCTCGCCACTGCGCACCATGCCCAGGTCGCAGCCGTATGCCGACGAGAAGGACTCGTGATCCTTGAACGCCGCCGCCACGTCCTCGTGGCGAGTGAGGGCGTAGAAGTCCAGCTCCTCGTCGTAGTAGAGGGGTGCCTCCACGCGCATCCGCTTGTAGATGTCGTACGGATTGGCGAAGTACTCCGCGGCAACGGGGCTGAAAACCAACTTGGGTTTGGTCACTGCATCCTCCTCGGCGCTGAGGTCAAGCCGGAACGTTACGGAAGGCTGAAGAATTGTAACGCCAATAGTATGCACGTCCTGGCGCGGAAAATCTCGCGAATCACCGCGGCGCTAGTTTGTTCACGGCTTTAGTCCAGCGTTCACGACGTCATCGAGTATCCCCAGGTCGCCGCCCAATTCGGTGACCGTCTGGCGGACCACGGCGACGTCCTTGCCGATGAAGTCGCCCACCGCCGCAATGAACGTCGCGGCCGAACCGGCCATCGCGACATTGCCGAGTGCGCGGCTGCTGGCACTACCCTGGGTCAGCGCGCCGAGCAGGGTGGCCTCGTCGATGCCGAGCCTGCCGCCGAGTCGGACGCCCTCGGCGATCAGCCCGATCTGTGCCGCGAACAACGTGTTGTTGACCAGTTTCACCAGCTGACCGGTGCCCGCGCCACCGACGTGCAGGATCGGGTCCCCGTATGCGCCGAGGAGGGGCTTGACCCGGTCCACGGCGTCGTCGTCGCCCCCGACGAACAGCGTCACGTGCCCGGCGGCGATGTCGTGCGGCCCGCCGCTGACCGGGGCATCGAGCACGTCGACGTGGGTGGCGGCGGCAGCGATGGCCTCGGCGGTGCGCGGGCTGCCGGTGGTGTGCAGAATCAGTGCCGAACCCGGCCGCATCGCGGCGAGTAGGTCACTCTCGAGGCACACCTGCTTGACCTGCTCGTCGGTGAACACGCACACGACGACGGCGTCTGCCCGATCGGCGGTCTCGGCGACGGTGGCAACCGCGTGGGCGTTCAATTCGGTTATCGCCCGGCGCTTTTCGTCGCTTCGGCCGAGCGCGTGCACGTGGTGGCCGGCAGCTGTGAGTCGGCGCACCATCGGGGCGCCCATGCGGCCCACGCCGATGAATCCGACCCTCATGCCACTGTCTTCTTCACGCCGAGTGCACGCTTGTTGACGCCCTCACTCGGCGTTTGCGTACCACAACCGTGCAGTCGAGGAGTAGTGAAGGCGTTCACCGGCGGTGGTCCATCGACGCCAACGCGGTGTCGGCCGCGGTGAACACCGAACCCTCGGGGGCCGACGCATCGGCCGCGAGGCTCGCGGCGTGCCGAACGTCCTTCTGGAGAAGGGCGCCGGCGATCGGGGCGAGGACCTCGAGACTGCCTCCGAATGCGGCGATGCTGTTGACCGCCTTGCTGGTGGCGGAACCGCGGTTGAGCACCTGGCACAGCCGGTCGCGGGGAATGTCGAGCGCGTCGCCCAACTCCAGGGTGCTCATCGCGCTGCCGAGGTTGGCGCTGAACAACAGGTTGTTCAGGATCTTGGCGACCTGCCCGCTGCCGAGTGCGCCAAGGTGGACGATGGCGTCGGAGTACGTCGCGAACACCGGTCGACACTTCTCGACGTCGGCCTCCTCGCCACCGACCATCACCATCAGCGTGCCATCCGATGCCGCGGGTGCGCCGCCGCTGACCGGAGCGTCGATCACCGAAATACCCTTGGCCGCTGCGGATTCGGCCACCTCGCGGCAGGTGTCGGGATGAACGGTGCTGTGAATGGCGATGATTCCACCCGGTGCGAGGCCGGCCAGCACCCCGGTGTCGCCCTCGAGCACCTGCTTGACGTCGTCGTCGCCGACCACGCACAGGCAGACGAGGTCACTGGCCGCCGCCAGCTCGGCAGGTGTCGCGACGACCTTCGCCGCGGTGTCGTCGTACGGCTCGACGGAGGCCGGTCTGCGGGCCCACAGCGTCAGCTCGTAGCCCCCTTCGACGATTCGCCGCGCCATCGGCGCGCCCTGACTCCCCAATCCGATGAACCCGACGCGCATCAGCGCACTCTCCTCTTCGCGCAAGCGCTCATCAGCCAGCCTCCACTTCGACACCGGTGCCCTCACCGGCCACTGCACATTCCTCGACGAACGACAACACGTGTCGGTGGTACGCCGCTGCCGTCAGCCCGACGCTGAGATTGTGTCCACTGTCGGCCACCTCGTTGACCACCACGCGGGGCGAGGCCGTGAACAGCGCGGCGACGTCTGCCAGCGCCGCAGGCGTGGAATCCCACACGCTTTCGTGGTCGCCTGCGCTGAACTCGACCGGCACCCGGACCCGCGCCGCAATGGCCGGGAAGTCGCGGCGCGGCCAGTTCGACGTCACGTCGATTTCGTATGCCGCGCCCGCCGCCGAAAGTGCGCCGGTCAGAACCTCGGCGGGATACAGGTCGGTGGGCTGCCAGAGCAGGTCGCGCAGACCCGCGGGGCGGTAGGTCGCGGTCGCCTGACTCAGAACGGGTTTCGCGTCCGGGTGGTATTTCAACCCGGTGCCTGCCAGCTCGACGCCGAACACGTCCGCGCCGCGATCGTCGACCGCCATCCGCAGTGCAAGCTCGCATCCCGCCGAGTGCGCGAGCACGAAGACTCCCGCACCTCGCCCGTCCGACCCGACGATCTTGTCGACCGCACCGAATGCCAGCGCCATCCGCTGTTCGGGCTGGGTCATCTCGTCCTGATAAAGCGCCGAGGCGCCATAGCCCGGCCGGTCGAGGGCGATTGCGGTGTAGCCCGGCGGATGCGGCGCTGCGCAGCAACGAAAGTGGGGGATGGCCGGGGCAGTCGAAGTAGCGCGACGACGTCGCACCGCCGTGGATCGCGACGATCACGGCGCGGGGCTCGGGCACCTCGGCGACCAAACCGGACATCGGCACGGCGCCGACCATCACGACGCGGGGTCTGGGCTCGGTGCTCATGTCTCGGCTCCCGCTCGCTCCGGTCCTCGCTCGTGCCTCGCTGCGATCCTCACTCGCCATCGCCCTTCGGGCGCGCTCATGAGTCGGCCCGCAGCAGGAGTACGCCGCTCGGGGTCAGGCCGCCGCTGCTGGCGACCGCGACGCGAGCGCCGTCGACCTGCCGGTCACCCGCCTCGCCGCGCAGCTGGGTGACGGCTTCGTGGATGAGGCCCATGCCGTGGGTGCGGCCGTGCGACAGCTGGCCGCCGTGGGTGTTGAGCGGGATCACGCCGTCGCGGGCGATGTTCTTGCCGCCGTCGAGGAAGTCCTTGGCTTCGCCGATGCCGCAGAAGCCCAGCGCCTCCAGCCAGGACAGGCAGTTGAAGCTGAAGCCGTCGTAGAGCTCGGCGACGTCGACGTCGCTGGGCCGCAACGACGTCCGGGTCCACAGGTGGGCAGCCTGCCCGAGCACCTGCGGTTCGTGGGTCATCGTGGTCTGGTCCCAGTCGGTGCGTTCGATGATCTGGGTGCCGACGGCCTCGAAGTACACCGGCGGTTTGGGCATGTCGCGCGCGACGTCCACCGCCGAGACGATGACGGCGACCGCCCCGTCGCACGGCACGTCGCAGTCGTAGAGCCCGAATGGCGTGGTGATCATCCGCGCGTTCAGGTAGTCGTCCATGGTCATGGGGTCGCGGTAGATCGCGGTCGGGTTGAGTGCGGCGTTGGCCCGCTGGTTGAGTGCGATCCAGCCGAGTGTCTCGCGGGTGGTGCCGTACCGGTGGAAGTGACGTCCTGCGTTCTGCGCCAACGTGTGTGCGGCCGACGAGGCGCCGAACGGCATCTGCCAGCTGGTGGTGCGGGCGCCCCCAGGAGGGGACATCTTGCCCTCCTTCATCAGCTGCCCGAACGTCGCCTCCCACAGGGTGCGAAAGCACAGCACGTGACGGGCCATGCCTGTGGCGACGGCCATCATCGCCGCGATCACCGAGCCCCCGGGGCCGAAGGTGTCCATGCCGCCGTTGATCCACGTCGGCTTGAGCCCGAGCGCACCCTCGAGTGCGTTCACGCCGCCCTCACCCATGCCCGCGATGTCGAGCCCCGGATAGGTCGACAGCCCGTCGATGTCGTCGAACGTCAGACCTGCATCGGCGACCGCGGCCTCGCACGCCTCGATGGTCAGCGACAGCGGCGGCACCATCAGCCGCCGGCCCAGTCGGGATGCGCCGATGCCGGTGATCGCCGAGTGGTCCTCGAACTTGTCCGCGGTGAGCATTGGCCGCACGTGCTTGGCGAAGTCCTCGGGTGCGATCTCGTCAACGGGCAGCGCGCCTGCCTGCTCCGAGTCGGTGGACGGTTTGAACAGGGGCAGCCACACGTCGGCGAGTCGTTGGAAGACGACCTCGACGGGTTGGCCGAGTTCGAGTTCGTCGGGATCGCAGTCGACGACGTTGGTGGTCAGCCGAACGCGCGGATCCTCGGCGATGGCGACCTGGGCCACGACATACGGCGGTGGCAGGTCTGGGAAGCCGAACCGGTGGTTGACCGTGAACCCGGCGAGCGTGCCCTTACCGGAGACGGCGCGCACGCCGATGTCGTGACTGCGGCAGTATCGGCAGATGGGTGCAGGGGGGTGGATCAGCGCCTGACAGCCCTGGCACTCCTGCAGGCGAAGCCGGCCGTCGGCCCCGGCCGTCCAGAAGTACTCGTTCTCTGCGGTGATCTGAGGCAGTGGGCGCCCCGGTGCCTCCGACAAGTTCAGCTCCTAGGTCGCCGCGCGCTCGGTGCTCATCTCCACGATCGCGTGCACCGGGCAGTCCAGCAGCGCCCGCTTCACCGCGTCGTGGTCGGCTTCGGGAACGGAGCCGTTGCCGATCAGCGACGCGTAACCCCAGTCGTCCAGCGAGAAGTACTCGGGAGCGTGCTTCGCGCAGGCCCCGAACCCGTCACAGACCGTCCGGTCCAACCGGATCCGCATGGGCTCGGTCACGTGGTCACCTCCACTTCGTAGGGCCGCAGCACGTCGTAGACGTCGGTGCGGCAAGCGTCGCAGTCGCCGTCGAGGTGCCGGGCCACCAGTTGCGGGAACTGCAATAGCAGGCTGGCGGCCACGTTGGTCGCCGCGTCCAACGTCGCGCACGCGCCGCGCCCGCGCAGCACCACCGACCACCGTTCCAACCGGGTCAGATCCTCCGACGTCGCAACCCCGTCGCGCAGAGCGGCCGTGACCGCGGACATCGCCGCGGTGCCGTTGAAGCACGACCCGCACTGCCCGGCGTTCTCGCGGTCGAAGTACGCCATCACCGACGCCGCGACGGCGAGCGGGCAGTCGTCGGTGATGATCGCGACCGCTCCGCAACCGAGGCCACTGCCCATGCGGCGCATCGTCTCGTGGTCGAGCGTGGCGTCGAGGACCTCGCGGTTCAGCAAGCCCGCGAAGTAGCCGCCCATCAGCACCCCGGTGACGTCATCCGTCGAAACTCCGTGCAGGTCAAGAACGTCGACGACGGGCGCGCCGTGGGGGAGTTCGTACAGCGCGGCCGGCCGGCCCGCGCCGGTGACGGTGGCGAGGAAGGTGCCCGGCGACGCCGACGTGCCGTCGGAGCGGAACGCATCGGCGCCGTGGCGCAGCAGGTAGGGCAGGTTGGCCAGCGTCTCGACGTTGCTCACCAGTGTCGGGTGGCCGCCGACGCCCTGTTCGAACGGGCGCGGCGGTTTGTCGGTCGGCTTGGCGGGCCCGCCGTTGATCGCCCGCACCGCGGCGGTCTCCTCGCCGGCGACGTAGCCGGGTTCGACTGTGACGACCGTGATCTCGACGTCGCGTCCCGACGCTGCCCGCACGTTGATCGCTTCCTCGACGGCCCGAGCCGCCTGCTCATCCGACACGTAGACGAAGGCGCGCTCGGCGGCCACGATGCTGGCGGCGAGGCGCACCCCGTCGAGCACTAGGTGCGGCCGGTTGCGTAGTAGCCACTTGTCCTTGATGGACGCCGGTTCGCCCTCCTCGCCGTTGGCGACGACGATCGTGTCGCGGCCCGTCCGGCCTGCGTCGCGGACCGTGCGCAGCTTCACCGCGAGCGGGAACGCTGCGCCGCCGCGCCCGAGCAGGCCGCTGCGGTCGACCTCGCCGAGCAGTCCGTCCGGGTCGTCGAGGGTCTGGTATCCGCCTGCGCTCGTATATTCGGCAACGTCTTCCCGGGCCCCGCCATCCGCGCCGGTGCGCAGCAGGCGGGGCGCCGTGCCCGGCCAGGCGGCGACGGTGAGCTCGGTGGCCAGCCGGTTGGACGCGGCGTTCATCGCTGGCCTCTCTTGCCGCTCTGGCCGCTGGATAGGCTGGCGGGCATGAGAACTGCGGTGGTGCGCGTCGACGTCGATCCGTCGGCGAAGCTCGCGCCCGCGCAGCTAGCCGACGGCATGACGATGCTTTCCGAACTTGCCGCGGCAGCTGGTGTCGAGGCGGTCGACGCCGACCTCGCGGCGATGCCGGCCAAGCGCCGGCAGGTGGAGCTGCTGATCGCGGGCGACGATCCCTACGAGCTCACGCGTTGGCGATCGACTTGTGCGGCAAGGCCTTCGGGACGACACCGATCGCCGGGGTGGTGACCTACGTCAGTCGCGGCACCGACGACGACGCGCACGGGGTGCTGGCTGGGCTTGGCCTGACGGGCGAGGTCGACCAGGACGCCGAGCGGTGTGGACGGGCCGGATGGGACACGGTGAGCGTGACGCTGCGCAAGGCCGACCTGGAGCGGGTGCCGGAGAGCCGTGTGCACACCGCGCTGGAGGCCTCGCTCAACTGCGAGGTCCACATCGTCGTCGAGTGAGTCTGCATCACTGCCCAGGAAGTCCAGGATCGGCGGCGCGGCCTGCACCCACGTGTCGAACATGTTGAACCGCTTGACCTTCCCAGATGCGCGAGCTTCGCCGGCACGCTCCCAGGCGTCCTCCGGCCACGGCGGGTCGATCAGCTTGGAGCCCTTGATCAGGCAGCTGACCTCGAGCGACGTCCGCTTCGGATGGTCCCAGTCGTTCTCGCCGCCGCGGATGATCAGCGTGGGAACCTTGATCTCGTCGAACATCTCGTCCTCCACACCGGGAATGGTCTGTCCGGGTTTGGACACGAAGGCGTTGAGCCAGCGCAGCATCACCTTGAGGAACTCGTCGGTGTCGAGGTGCGAGGATCCGTTGTTCGTTGTCGGGATTCTCCTCGATGCGGTCCCGCCATTCGCGCACCGCGCAGCAGGCCCTTGATGCCGAGTCCGCGGACCGCGAGGATGCTCGGCATGATGTAGTGCGCAGCCGAGCACGAACGAGCCGTACACCCCGCCGACGATGTTCCACACCACCAGCTTGGTGACGAGTTCGGGGTAGAGCATCGTGGTCAGCATCGAGTCGCGCGCGCCGCCGGAGCCGCCCGCGATGATGCACGGGCCGATGTCGAGCTTGGTGATCAGCTGCTGCAACGTCTCCGCGCGCATGTGGGATTCGCTTCTACCCCAGAACTGCACGTCGGACTTGCCGCAGTTGGGCCGGTCCCAGAGCAGGACCCGATAGCCACCCTTCACCAGAGCGAGCGCCAAGGGACGGAGCCCCGGAATGTCCTTGCTGAATCGACCGCCCGGGGTGAGGGCGATGAAATCGCCCTTTCGAGCCGAGGATTTCGTAGACGACGTTGCCGCCGTTGATCTCGATCTTCTTGATCGGGCAGATGTGGGCAACGTCCTTTGCTCCTTCGTTAGGCCTGTACCAGGACGTCGTCGCCGACGACCCGGACGGGGTAGGTGCGGATGCTCCACTCCGGTTTGACCGCGGTGGTCCCGGTCGCGAGCTCGAAACCCCACTGGTGCCAGGGGCAGTAGATGAACTCCAGGTCGCGCACCATCACGGCGTCGCCGGGCACGCTCTCGTCGACGACGTTGCGGCCGCGGGCGCGTCCCGAACACAGCGGGCCGCCCTCGTGCGGACAGTAGTTCGCGATGGCGTAGAACGTGCCGTTGACGTTGTACACGCCAACTCCGTGCCGTCCGATCGGCACCAGTTTGTGTGTGCCCGAAGGGATCTCGTCGACGGTGGCGACGACGTGTTCCCGCCCCTGCGCAAGGCGGGGCGTCTTGTCCTTCTCGGTCATGGCTTCCCGGGTCGCTTCGCTCCTGCCCTCCGGTACATCTAGAAGACCCGGACCTGACCCTCAAGCGCCGGCACGGTATCCGGAAGCTTGTAGGTCGCAAGGCCGTTGCGGAACATGACGTTCTCGCGGGCGTGCTCGGGCAGGTGCTTGACCAGCCAGCGGGGATCGTCGAACGTCCAGTGCGGGTAGTCCGAGGAGTACAGCAGGATCTTGTCGCACTCCATCCACTCGAACGCCCGGCGACAGTTCGGTCTTGTCCTCGGGATAGTCCAGCGGCTGGGTGGTGAACTTGATGTGGTCCTTGACGTACTCGGACGGCTTGCGCTTGATGTCCATCCACGCTTGCGCTTCTCGTAGATGGCGTCCATCCGCCACATCAGCGGCAGGATCCAGGTGAAGGCGTGCTCGACGAACACGATCCGCAGCGTCGGGAACCGGTCGAAGACGCCGTCGAAGATCAGGCTCATCACCTGATTCGCGGCCAGCAGCGAGTAGGTGACCATGAAGTCGTGGTTGTAGCTGGGCAGCCCGACCGGCGGGATGGGCAGCTCCTCGTAGTGGCCGCGCGACAGGTGGCAGCTGACCGTGATGTCGTGTTTGGTGGCCGCGGCCCAGATCGGGTCGTACTTCGGGTCGCCCCACGACGGCCGCCGCTCGGCCTTGATCAGGATCTGCGCCATGTACGGGTGCCCGGCCCAGTGCTCGATCTCGCGGGCGGACAGCTCCGGCTCCTCGATGGCGAGGCAGATCGAGCCGCGCCACCGCTCGTGCCAGTTGTTGTGGCTGTCCAGCCAGTGGTTGTCCTGCCAGTCGTTCAAGGCGCACGACAGCACGTGGTTCAGCCTCGGGCAGCCGATTGGAGTAGATGCCGGGTTCCAGGATCGCGATGTCCGAGCCGGCCTCCATGATCAGTTGCCTGAACGCCAGATCCGGGTCGCTGCCCGCGAACTCGCCGTCGGACGGGAACGTGTCGACGCGCATGGCGTAGGAGTGCGCGTAGTCGGGGGCGTCGTAGTAGATCTGCTCGCCGACCGGGTGGGTGCCGAACTTGCTGCGCCACTGCGTCGGGGATGTACTGCGCCAGCTCGCCGCGTGCGCGGCGTCGGGTGGACGTCGGAGTCGACGCACCGCACGGCGATGCGCTCGGCGGCCGGCACTCGTGGATTGGCCGTCACTGTCATGGTGCCTCCTCGCTATCCCTCTACTGTGCCGCAGCGGCGGACGGAATGACCGGACTGTCTATGCCGTAGAGCTCGGCGGCGTTTCGCCAGCAGAGCTTGTCGCGCTGCTCGGCGGTGTAGCTGCCCGGCACCGTCAGGTCGCCGCAGTTCCAGTGCGGATAGCTCGAGCCGAACATCGTCATGTCGTCCTTGCCGGTGAAGCCGGCCCACTCGCCTGCGAACTCGGTGTCACCGGGCCCGTCGAGGCTGCCCTGGACGAAGTAGACGTGGCCGGGCAGGTAGTCGCTCGGCATCTTCGGCGCCCACGGCGTCTGCTCGAGGTGCGGCCGGCCGAAGCAGTCCATCCGCCAGATGAACGGCGTCAGCAGGTCGGCGGCTCCGTCGGCCCAGACGAACTTCAAGCGTCGGGCATCCTTTCGAATACCCCCTCGGCGATCATGTTCATCAGGTGATACAGGTAGTTCAGCGACATGAAGCCGAGGTACTGCTCGTAGGTCCTGGTGTTGCCGGACGGCGTTGGCGCGAAAGCGATCCCGTTCCCGACCTCGATGTGCACGGCGACCGGCAGATCGGCCGCGGCCGCGGCTTCCCACAGCGGCCAGAACTGCGGCTTGCCGTAGAGCTCGCGCGACTGCAGCGGGACGCCGATCTGCACGACGCGCGGGTGGTCCTTGTACTTGTCGATCTCGCGCAGCGGCGCCGGCGACGTCGTCGGGGTTGACCCGGATGGTGCCGCGGAACCGGTCGCCGAACTCGCGCGTCGAGCCAGCGCGTCACCATCATCTCGTTGTGCGCGGCGGCGATGGCGGTGCCGAGGTGCCGGTCCGGCATGATGCCGCGGGTCATCGGGTGCAGGATCGCGACGTCGACGCCGCGCTCGGCGAACAGTTCCTCTGCCCACCAGCGCCGGGTCGGAGCCGGGGTACTGCCGGTCCGGTCCCTTGCTGCCCTTGACGTATTCGCCGCCGGGCGCGCCGTACCAGTCCATCTCGTAGTCGGGGAAGCCGCGACTGCGGAACGGCTCTCGCATGAAGTTCTGGCGCAGGTCCTTGTTGGACTGGCAGAAGATGTGCACGCTGGCGTCGATGACGGGCGTCGTCGCATCGACGGTGCCCGCCGCGTCGGTCAGTTCTTTCACGGTCGCTTCACGCCAATCCGTCCTTTGGTGTTCGTCCAGCCGAGGGCGCCGCCGGAACTGACCCCAGTGTAGATCCTTGTTCTTCATTCGCAAGAATTCATGTTCTCCAGCAGTTCGCTTATGTCCGCGCTGGTGAGCGTGTCTGCTGGTCAGTCGCATGGCGCGCGATCTGCGAGAAGGACCGTACTAGTGGTCAGAGAGATCAATGCTCCATTATGGAGAATGCTATTCTCGGTCGACGGGCGAGCGATGCAGGAGGCGGCCGGATGCTGTTGGAGTTCGATGCTGATCAGCGGCTATGGCAGGAGACCGTGCGCGACGCCGTCGGCAAGCAGTGTCCGCCGTCGCTGGTGCGCAGCGTCGCCGAGGACGGCGCCGACCCGGCGCCGCTGTGGAAGGTCTACGTCGACGCCGGCTGGACGGAGCTGACCGATCCCGAGAACGCCGTCGAGCTGGCGATCGTCCTCGAGGAATTGGGCCGCGCCACCGACCCGACGCCGTTCCTCGCCACCCTGACCCAGTTCGCGCCGCTGGCCGGCGATCGGTTCGACCCGCTGCGCGCGGGCACGGCGGTGTACGCGCGGGGTCACCGCGCACCGCGACGCCGACGGCTGGGTTCTCGACGGCACCGCCCGACACGTCCTCGACGGTGACCGCGCCGAGCGGCTCGCCGTGGTGACCGCGGCGGGGGTCTTCCTGGTCGACGCCGACGCAGTGCACCACGCGGCGCAGTCGACGGTCTTCGACCCGGTGCTGCACGTCGCCGAGGTCGGCTTCGCCGGCGTGCGCGTGGCCGACGCCGACCGGCTCGCCGTCGATCGCGGAGCGGGCCCGCCACCTCGCGCTGATGGGCATGGCGATCACGATGGTCGGCGCCTGCCAGCGCATCCTCGACCTGGCGCTCGAACACGCGAAGAGCCGCTACCAGTTCGGCGTGCCGATCGGGTCGTTCCAGGCCGTTGCAGCACAAGGCCGCCGACATGCACGTCGCCGATCGAGCGCGCCCGCGCCCTTTCCTACTTCGCCGCGCTGACGATCGCCGCCGACGACCCGCGCAGGCGGTTGGCCGCCGCGATGGCCAAGGCGTCGGCGGGGGAGTGCCAGTCCCTGGTGTTCCGGCACGGCCTGCAGACGTTCGGGGCCATGGGCTTCACATGGGAGAACGACCTTCAGTTCGCGCTGAAGCGGGCCAAGGCCGGCGAGCTGATGCTCGGCGGCGCCGCCGAGCACCGCGCGATGATCGCCGCGGAGTACAAGGACTTCTGATGCAGCTGACCTTCGATTCCGACGTCGAGGAGTTCCGCGCCGAGTTCGTCGCGTTCCTCGACGAGCACCTGCCCACCGCGGCGCGAGACGCTCGAGCGGCCGCGCTCGGTGTCGCACATGCCGCAGTGGGCGCGCGACTGGCAGCGCCTGCTGTTCGACAACGGCTGGCTGCTGCCCGCGCAGCCGCCGGAGTTCGGCGGCCGCAACGCCACGGTGCTGCAGACGTACGTGCACCTCGAGGAGCTGTGCAAGCGGCGGATCTATCACAGCTTCAACCCGCAGGGCGTCAACATCATTGCGGCGTCGCTGCTGACGTTCGGCACGCGACGAGCAGAAGCAGCGGTGGGCGGTGCCGGTCCTGCGCGGCGAGATCACCGCGTCGCTCGGCATGAGCGAGCCGAGCGCGGGCTCCGACCTCGCGTCGCTGCGCACGCGGGCCGTCCTGCGACGGCGACCACTTCGTCGTCAACGGGCAGAAGGTGTGGACGTCGGGCGCCCACGACGCCGACTTCCTGCTGACGTTCGTGCGCACCGATCCCGACGCGCCCAAGCACAAGGGCATCAGCGTGCTGATCATCCCGACCGACCTCCCGGGTGTGGTGCGCCGCCCGTTCGCCGACCTCTGCGGTCGAGGACCACAAGGACTTCAACGAGGTGTTCTTCACCGACGTCGAGGTGCCCGCCGAGAACCTCGTCGGCCCGCTCAACAGGGCTGGCGGGTGGCCAACGGATCGCTCGGCCACGAGCGCACCATGATGTGGCTCGGGTTCGCCGACCGGATCGACAACATGATCACCGACTTCCGGCCTGCCGACGCCGCTGGAGCGCGATCAGTACGCCACGCATCGATCATGGACTACCAGGCGCTGCGGCTGATGGGCTCGATCTCGCTTGGCCCGCGCCGCGCGCGGCGAGGTGGACGTCGCGTCGGTGTCGGTGCTGAAACTCTTTGGCTCCGAGGCGGAGATGAACGCGGCGAGCAACATCCTGACCGCGGCCGGGCCCGACGGCCTGATCCACCCGTCGACCACGGGCCCGTACGCGCACATGAACCTCGACCACTACTTCGCCAGTTGGTTCGAGCGCTATCGCGCGCAGCTTCTCGGGCACCATCGCCGGCGGCACGTCGGAGATTCAGCGCAACATCATCGCCCAGCAGGTGCTCGGACTGCCCCGCCGCGGCTAGCGATTTCGGCGCAGCCGCAAACGTTCGGTCACGCGAATTCGGAAAGCGCTGCGCGAAATCGCGAAGGGGGGCAGGGTCACCAGTCGATGACGACGGCTTCCTTGCGCTCGGTGATGGGCCGGGCCGGCTCCTGCTCGTCGCAGATCCGCTGCAGCTTCTCCAGCGTCTCGTCGAGGCCAGGGCCCAGTCGCTTGCCCGGCGTGAACGACGCGGGCAGGTGCTTCATGCCCTGGATGACGCCGATGCTCTCGTAGTGCTCGGCGCCCTCGGGGTCGCAGACGTAGTCGGGCATCCGGTCGAGCACGGCGGTCAGCATCGACTTGAACACCGTGCGCGCCACGTTGGAGCCCACGCAGCGGTGCACGCCGATGCCGAAGCTGAAGTGCCGGTTGCCCTTTCGGTCGAGGATCGACCTCGTTGGGCTCGCTCGAACACCGACGGGTCGCGGTTGGCCATCGCCCACGAGAGCCAGAGCCGCTCGCCCTCCTTGAACTGCCGTGCCGTCGACCTCGACGTCCTCGGCGAAGGTGCGGCCGTCACCCGGGGCCGGGGTGTAGAAGCGCAGGAACTCCTCGGTGGCGGGGTTGAGCAGCGTGTCGCGCTCGCGGCTGAGCAGCTCGCGCTGGTCCGGGTGCTCCGACAGCCACTCCAGCGAGTGCGCGGTGAGCGCGGTCGTGGTGTCGAAGCCGCCGCCGATGATCAAGCCCGAGGTTGCCGAGGATCTCGAGGTCGGGGGCGGGCTCACCGTCGATGCGCAGTTGCAGCAGCGCGTTGATCAGGCCGGGCCGCGGGTTCTCCTGAATCTCCATCATGGTGTTGATCATGTCGATGCCCATCTGCCGGTTCATCTCGGCGACCCGCGGGGCGTCGGGCGAGTGTTCCGGGGTGGACACCGAGAGGTGCGCGGGCTCGCTGTAGATCAGCCACTTCTTCAGCTCGATGCCCATCATCGCCAGGGTGAGCACCGCGGGCACGATGTTGGCCAGGTCGTCGACGAAGTCGATGCGGCCCGACTCGATCTTCTCGTCGAGGGCCGCGCGGGTGATCTCGTCGACGAACGGTTGCCACCGCTTGATCGCCGCGGGGGAGAGGTAGGGATTGAGCGCGCCGCGGTAGGTGCTGTGCTCGGGCTCGTCCATCTCGAGGATGCCGCCGCGCACGACCGTGGCGCGTTGCGCCTTGGGGATGGTGATGCCCTGGTAGCCCTTGCGTTCACCGTGGAGGTCGTGATCGTTGGAGATCACCGGGCAGCGCGCGAGTTCGAAGACGTCGCTTGCTGCCCGCGGCGACCCAGTGCCCGTCGTAGACGTCGGTCCACGCCACCGGGCACTTGGCGTGCATCTCCTCGGTGATGTTCTGGAACTGCTCCCGGTACTCCGGGGTGTGCCGGTCGAAGTGGTAGCGGTTCTTCTTGCGGTCGTCGTCGGTCGCGACATCGTCGTCGGCTCTTCGCGCAAGCGGCTCATCGCTGTCGATGCTCACGGCGGTGTCTCCTAGGTTATCGTACGGCTCAGTCATTGGCCGCAACGTCATTCGATGACGATGGCCTGCTCGGGACATGAGTGCGCGGCTTCGGCGACCGGCGTCCTCCTGGTCGGCCGGCACCACTTCGGACACCGGCGACGCGTGACCGTCGACGTCGTCGAGTTCGAACGAGTCGGGCGCGATCATCGAGCACAGGGTGTGGCCCTGGCAGCGCTGTCCGTCAACCGAAACCTTCACGATCGCAACCCCTTTCGAGTTTCGATCGGCTAAAGCTCAGTGTGGTAGTCGTACCACTTCAGGTAGCCGCCGCGCGTCGACGCGCAGTCTGCATCCCGGTCACGTAGCGGGCCTCGTCGGAGGCCAGCCACAGGATCGCGTTGCTGATGTCCTCGGGCTCGATGTAGGGGATCTTCATCGCCTGCTGCACGCCGAACACCGGCTCGGCATCGGCGCGAGTGGGGTTCTCCAGGTCGGGGCGGAACGACCGGTACATCGGCTCGCTCTGCAGCATGTCGGTGTTGCAGTTCGTCGGATGCACGACGTTGGCGCGGATGCCGCGCGGCGGCCAGCTCGGTGGCCAGGTCGTGGACGTAACGCGGACAGCGCACGCTTGGAGGTCATGTAGGCCATGCCGCCCGAGGTCGGTGCCCGGGTTGTCGACTTCTGCTGGCGTCCATCAGCGCGGCGGTCGAGCCGGTGGCGATGATCGACGCGCCCTCCTTCAGGTGGGGCAGCGCGACCTGGATGGCGTTGATGGTGCCGATCAGGTTGGTGTTGATGACGTCGATCCAGGCCTGCATCGGCGGTTCGCCCTTCATGCCCGCGATGCCGGCCTGGGCGACCACGATGTCGAGGCCGCCGAGCTCGCGCGATGCCGTTCTCGAGTGCCGTCTTGCAGCTCGACGGCGCTCACGGACGTCGGCCTGGGCGGTGAAGATCGCGCTGGCCGGTCTTCTCGACGAACTGCGCGGTCTCCTCGAGGTCCTCCGGCGTGGCCATCGGATAGCCGATGGTGTCGATGTTCTCGCAGAGGTCGACGGCGATGATGTCGGCGCCCTCCTCGGCCAGCCGGACCGCATGGCTGCGGCCCTGACCGCGTGCGGCGCCGGTGATGAATGCGACCTTGCCCTCAACGCGTCCCACTGGTCGTCCTTTCGTATGTCTGCGTTGGTCGTTAGGTGTTGCGGCCGCCGTTGACGCCCAGGATCTGCCCGGTGATGTAGCCGGCCTCCTCGGAGATGAGGAAGGCGCATGCGGCGGCGATGTCCTCGGGCTTGCCGATGCGTCGCACCGGGGTGGCTGTTCGATGGTCTTGTCGATGTCGCCGAGGAAGCCGCTTGCTCTGCGGCCGTGCGCAGCATCGGGGTGTCGATGAAGCCCGGCGGCACGGCGTTGACCGTGATGCCGCTCGGCCCGTACTCCAGCGCGAGGCGTCTTGGTCAGTCCGTTGACGGCGGACTTGGCCGCGACGTAGTGGCGCCATGTACGGCGTGCCCGAGTGGGTGCTCGACGACGAGATGTTGACGATGCGGCCCCAGCCGGCCTCGACCATGTCGGGCAGCACCGCCTGGATGCAGTGGAAGACGCCGTTGAGGTTGACGTCGATGACGCGCTGCCAGCGTTCGAAGTCGATGTCGTGGAACTGCTTGAAGCCGTCCAGGCCCGCGGCGTTGACGAGGATCGATGACCGGACCCAGCTTGGGTGCGGATCGCGGTCAGGGCCTCGTCGATCGCGGCGCGGTCGGTGACGTCGGCGGTGTAGGCGAACTCGGCATCGGACGGGTTCAGGTCGAGCGTCGCGACGTGATAGCCGTCGGCGCGCAGCCGATTGGCGATCGCCTGCGCCGATGCCCGAACCGCCTCCGGTGACGACGGCGTTCTTCACGTGCTGGGCCTCCTGCGGGACGGTCGTTCAGAGCACTAAGAATACTGCTTTCGATTATGAGAACCGTACTCTCGAATCGGACGATCTTGCAAGATACAACTGGCACGTTCGGTTTGCCGTCAAGGTCAGACCCCGTGCCGGCGAGCCCACCAACCCTTGACTAGGTGGTCTAGCCTTTCTTGTGTTCTCATCAGCGAATGTATGATTCGCCGGTGATGAGAATGAAATTTCCATCACAGTGAGGAGTGTGGATGTCCCAGACGTCAACGATCTCAAGTGACGGGCAGCGGAGCACGGCTGCCGACGCGGATCGCAGACGTCACCGGCCGATCGGCGAATGCTGATCGATGGGAAGCTCGTCGAGCCGGCGACCGTACGTTTCCCTCGCGTCAACCCCGCCACCGGCGAGGTGACTGGGCCACGCCCCGGAGGGCACCGTCGCCGACGCGCGAGGCGGCCGTCGCAGCGGCCCGCACGCGCATTCGACACCCGCGTTGGGCCACCGACGTCGACCTGCGGATCCACTGCCTGGAGCAGTTCCACCGGGCGCTCGTCGACCATCGCGACGAACTGGCCGCGCTCACCATCGCCGAGGTCGGCGCCACCCCGGCGCTGCCTCGCGGGCGCGCAGCTCGACCAGCCCATCGAGATCGTGCGGCTACTACGCCGATCTGCTCAAGACCTACCCGCTGACCGAGGACCTCGGCAACGTCGAGAGCCGCGGCATGCAGCACCACCGCTGGGTCGAGAAGGAAGCCGCGGGCGTGGTCGCGGCCATCGTCGCGTACAACTACCCCAACCAGCTGGCCCTCGCGAAGCTCGCGCCCGCGCTGGCCGCGGGCTGCACCGTGGTGCTCAAGGGCGCGCCGGACACGCCGCTCGTCACGCTGGCGCTCGGCGAGCTGATCGCCAACCACACCGACATCCCCGCGGGTGTCGTCAACGTGCTGAGCTCGTCGGACCCCGAGGTCGGCGCGGTGCTCACCACGAGCCCCGACGTCGACATGGTCACCTTCACCGGATCGACGCCGACCGGTCGGCGCATCATGGCCGCCGCGAGCGAGACCCTCAAGAAGGTCTTCCTCGAACTCGGCGGCAAGTCGGCGGCGATCGTGCTCGACGACGCCGACTTCGGCACCGCCGCGATGTTCTCCGCGTTCAGCATGGTCACACACGCCGGCCAGGGCTGCGCGCTGACGTCGCGGCTCCTGGTCCCGCGCAAGCACCACGACGAGATCGTCGAGCTGGTCAAGACCAACTTCGGCCACGTCCGCTACGGCGACCCGAACGACCCGAAGACCTACATGGGTCCGCTCATCAGCGAGCGTCAGCGCGACAAGGTCGACGGCATGGTCAAGCGCGCGGTCGACGCGGGCGCCACCCTGGTGACGGGCGGCGAGAAGAAGGACCCGGGCTACTTCTATACGCCGACGCTGCTGAGCGACGTCGAACCCGACAGCGAGATCGCCCAGGAAGAGGTCTTCGGGCCCGTCCTCGTCGTCATCGCGTACGACGACGACGATGACGCCGTCCGGATCGCCAACAACTCGATCTACGGCTGTCGGGCGCGGTGTTCGGTAGCGAGGACCGCGCGCTGGCGATCGCCCGCCGGATCCGCACCGGCACGTTCTCGATCAACGGCGGCAACTACTTCAGCCCCGACAGCCCGTTCGGCGGCTACAAGCAGTCGGGCATCGGCCGGGAGATGGGCGCGGCCGGCCTCGAGGAGTTCCTCGAGCGCAAGACCTTCGCGACGGTCGTTGCCGAGCTGCATGTGCGCGGGCCGCTGGACGGGATCCGCGTCCTCGAGGTCGCGATGTACGGCTTCGTCCCGTCCGCGGGCGCCGTGCTCGCCGAGTGGGGCGCCGACGTCATCAAGGTCGAGCACGCGGTCACCGGCGATCCGCAGCGCGGGCTGCGGCAGACCGGGCTCGCTTGCGCGTCGAGGGCGACCCCAACCCGAACATCGAGCACGCCAACCGCGGCAAGCGCAGCATCGGCCTCGACATCTCGAAACCCGAAGGGCCGCGAGGTGCTGCTCGAGCTCGCGAAGCGGGCCGACGTGTTCCTGACCAGCTTCCTGCCCGGGCACCGCAAGAAGTTCGGCATCGACGTCGACGACATCCGCGCGGTCAACCCGAACGATCATCTACGCCAGGGGCAGTGCGCTCGGCCCGCGCGGCGTCGAGGCGGAGAAGGGCGGCTACGACATGACCGCCTTCTGGTGCCGCGCAGGCACCGCCGCCACCATCACGCCGCCAGGAATGGAGGGCATGATCGGGCCGCCCGGCCCGGCCTACGGCGACACCATCTCCGGCACCAACCTCGCGGGGGCATCGCGGCGGCTCTGCTCAAGCGCGAGCGCACCGGCGAGCCGTCGGTGGTCGACGTGTCGCTTGCTCGGCAGCGGCTGTGGGCGATGGGCCACACCATCGCGCTGACGTCACACCTCGACCAGCTGATGGTGGCGCCGACGCCCGGTGTGCACGGCTCACCGATCAATCCGCTGGTCGGCGTCTACGAGACCAAGGACAACCGCTACATCTCGCTCGTGATGATGCAGCCGACCAAGTTCTGGGCCGACGTGTGCCGACACGTCGATCGCGAAGACCTGATCGACGACCCGCGGTTCGCAACCGTCGAGTCGATCGCCGAACACACCGGCGAAGCCGTCGAAATCCTCCGCGAGGTGATCGCGACCCGTACGCTCCCCGAGTGGAGTGAACGCTTCGCCACGCTGGCGGGACCGTGGGCTCCCGTGCAGGACACGTTGCAGGCGGCCGAAGACTGCTCAGGTCCGTGCCAACGAATACGTCGTGCACGCCGGCGACCTGGACCTCGTCGCCAACCCGGTGCAGTTCGACGTCACGGCCCCACACACCGGGCCTGCACCGGCGTTCGCCGAGCAGACCGACGAGGTGCTGCTCGAACTCGGCCTGGACTGGGATCGCATCATCGAGCTCAAGACCGCTGGCGCCGTCACCTAGGTCGTCGGAGAAACCCGATGTCGTCCCCCGCTGCCATGGGCACCTGCCCACCGCGCTCTGGCATAGCCATGCGCGGCAAGTTGGCACCAGAGTGCGATCGAGTTCAGCATTCCGTCACAGACGTCAACTTCATCAGCTATGAAGATCACGGCTTCGCCGAGCGGTTCGGTGGCTACCAGTTCGGCGATGCGGAGGTAACGAATGTCCGCGGTGCGTCGCTGGTGAATCCGAGCGGAAGGTCAAAGGCCGAAGGTCGCACGCTCGGTGCCGTCGATGTGGCACAGTGCGCCGAGTTGTTCACACAACGCCGCGTGGTCGTGAACCAGGTCGACGGTGCGCGAATCGCACTGGCGCACAACATCGACGGTCTGACAGCGGTGTCAGCCGTGACGATTCTGGAAGGACCCACAGCCAATGGCAGTTAAAGGGCCGGAGCGCTGGTCGCCGGGTATCTCGGTGCCAAAGGGCTTGTCGGGCCGATGAGTGCGGTCGGTGGCTTGTTCTCGATGGGGTTTGACGCGTTCAAGTTCATCTTCAAGCGGCCGTTTCAGTGGCGGGAGTTCTTGGAGCAGTGCGTGGTTCGTCGCGCGGGTGTCGTTGGCGCCGACGTTGTTGGTGGCCATTCCGTTCACGGTGTTGGTGCAGTTTCACGCTCAATATCTTGTTGCGGGAGTTGGGCGCGGCGGATCTGTCGGGTGCGGGTGCGGCGTTCGGCGCGGTGACGCAGGTCGGTCCGATCGTGACGGTGTTGATCGTGGCCGGGGCGGGTGCGACGGCGATGTGTGCTGATCTGGGGTCGCGCACGATCCGTGAGGAGATCGATGCGATGGAGGTGCTGGGCATCGACCCGGTGCAGCGCCTGGTGACTCCGCGGATGCTTGGCCGCGGGCCTGGTGGCGCTGCTGCTGAACAGCCTGGTGGTGATCATCGGCATCCTGGGCGGCTACTTCTTCTCGGTGTTCGTCCAGGACGTGAACCCTGGCGCGTTCGCCGCGGGCATCACCCTGCTGACCGGGGTGCCTGAGGTGATCATCTCCTGCGTCAAGGCCGCACTGTTCGGGTTGATCGCGGGTCTGGTGGCGTGTTATCGCGGGTTGACGATCAGCGGGGGCGGGGCCAAGGCGGTCGGCAACGCGGTCAACGAGACCGTGGTGTACGCGTTCATGGCGCTGTTCGTGATCAACGTGGTGGTCACCGCCATCGGCATCCAGATGACGGCGCACTGAACGTGGGCACGTCGACGATCCTGCATTCGACCTATCCGCGTCTGACGGCGCAGATCAAGAAGCCGGTGTCGCTGTTGGGCCGGATCGGGGATCAGACCCTGTTCTTCGGTCGCGCCTTGGCCGGGGTGCCGCACGCGACGATCCACTTCCGCCGCGAGATCGTCCGGCTGATCGCCGAGATCAGCATGGGTGCCGGCATGTTGGCGATGATCGGCGGCACCCTGGTGATCGTCGGGTTCCTGACCATGGCCACCGGTGGGGTGCTGGCCGTGCAGGGCTACAGCTCGCTGGGCAACATCGGCATCGAAGCGTTGACCGGGTTCTTGGCGGCCTTCATCAACGTGCGGATCTCGGCCCCGATCGTCGCAGGCATCGGGCTGGCGGCCACCTTCGGTGCCGGAGTGACCGCGCAGTTGGGGGCGATGCGGATCAACGAGGAGATCGACGCGCTGGAGTCCATGGCGATTCGGCCGGTCGAGTACCTGGTGTCGACCAGGTTGGTGGCCGGGATGATCGCGATCGCGCCGTTGTACTCGATCGCAGTGATCCTGTCGTTCTTGGCTTCCCAGTTCACCACCACGTTCCTGCTCGGGCAGTCCAGCGGCCTGTACGACCACTACTTCAACACCTTCCTGAACCCGGTCGACCTGCTGTGGTCGTTCTTGCAGGCGGTACTGATGGCCCTTGCCGTGCTGCTGATCCACACCTACTTCGGCTACTTCGCCACCGGCGGACCCTCCGGTGTCGGCGTCGCGGTCGGCAACGCAGTGCGCACCTCCCTGGTGGTCGTCGTCTCGGTGACCCTGCTGGTCTCCCTGTCCATCTACGGCGCCAACGGCAACTTCAACCTGTCGGGATAGGGGGAGGAGACATGTCGAGGAACCTCGGTCCGCGCCCACTGCACCGGTCCGAAACCCACAGTGCCGCAACCCCGATCGCCGCACGGTCGGGACGCCATTTCGGTGTGCGGTCCTATGCTCGCCCCCTGGCCGGGTTGGCGATGGTCGCGCTCATCGCCGGGATCGTCACCGTGGCCGTCATCCTCTTTCGGGGCGGTTTCGTCAAACCCGTTCCCGTGACGGTGGTTTCGGAGCGCGCTGGCCTGGTGATGAACCCGGATGCCAAGGTGAAGATGCGGGGCGTTGAGGTCGGCAAGGTCGCCTCGATCGAGGACCGGCCGGACGGCCACGCCATCCTTCATCTCGCCATGGATCCGACGCAGGTGCACCTGATCCCCTCCAACGTGACCGTCGACATCACGTCGACGACCGTGTTCGGCGCGAAGTACGTTCAGCTCCAAGCGCCGCCCAATCCCTCGCCGCAGCCCATTCGCGAAGGCCAGGTCATCGACGCCAAGAGCGTGACGGTTGAGATCAACACCGTCTTCGAGCAACTGCAGTCCGTCTTGTCGAAGATCGAGCCCGCGAAGCTCAATCAGACGTTGGGCGCACTCGCCCAGGGCGTGGACGGCCGCGGCCAGAAGATCGGACAGATGCTCAGCGATTTCGACCATCTTCTGGCCACACTCGACCCCAGCCTGCCCAACCTGCGCCATGACATCTCCGTGGCACCTGAGGTGCTGCGCGCCTACGGCGACGCCGCGCCAGACCTCCTGTCGACCGTCAAGAGCGCCACGACGATCAGCCAGACGTTCGTCGACGAGCAGAACAACCTCGATGCGGTGTTGGTCAGCGCAATCGGGTTGGCCGACATCGGAAATGACGTCGTCGGCACAAACCGGCAACCGCTGACCGACGTGCTGCACCTGCTGGTGCCGACGACCGATCTGCTCCACGAGTACGCGCCCGGGTTGAACTGCGGCCTTGGCGGGATCCTGGATTTGTCCAACACTCCGCCGTTGCCCGTACCCGGCATCCTCGTGTCGACCGCCTTCCCGCTGGCCGCCGAACGGTATCGCTATCCCGGACACCTGCCGAAGGTGGCGGCCACCGGTGGCCCACACTGCACGGACATGGGGTTGCCCGTGGTGCCGCCGAACTTCCAGCCGCCGTACCTGGTCACCGATGTCGGCGCCAACCCGTGGCAGTACGGCAATCAGGGAATTCTGCTGAATTCCGATGGCCTCAAGCAATTGCTGTATGGGCCGATCGACGGGCCGCCGCGAAACAGCGCCCAGATCGGGCAACCCGGATGAGGCGGGGTGCGCGTGCGACGTTCATCAAGTTCGCAATCTTCGCGTTGGTGATGCTGGCCTTGACGACGTCGCTGTTCTTCATCTTCGGCCAGTACCGGACCGGTTCGACCAACGGGTACACGGCCGTGTTCGCCGACGCGTCGCGACTGAAGAGCGGTGACTCCGTACGGGTTGCCGGCATCCGGGTGGGCACGGTCGGCGACGTCGAGTTGCAGCCCGACAAGACGGTGCTGGTGCGCTTCGACGCCGACCGCACCGTCGTGCTCACCACCGGGACCAAGGCCGCGGTGCGCTACCTCAACCTGGTGGGCGACCGTTACCTCGATCTCGTCGACGCCCCCGGTTCGACGAAGATCCAGCCACGCGGGTCACAGATCCCGATCGATCGAACGATGCCGGCTCTGGACCTCGACCTGTTGTTGGGCGGGCTGAAACCCGTTATCCAAGGCCTGAATCCGACCGACGTCAATGCTCTGACCAATGCGCTGATCCAGATCTTCCAGGGACAAGGCCCGACCCTTGAATCACTGTTCACCAAGACGTCGTCGTTTTCGAATTCCTTGGCCGACAACAGTCAAACGGTGCAGGACTTGATCGACAACCTCAAGACGGTGGTGGCCACGATCTCGCCAGGACGGCGACAAGTTCTCCGCAGCGATCGACAAGCTGGAAAAGCTCATCACCGGCCTGTCCCAGGACCGTGACCCGATCGGCACCGCAATCGAATCCCTGGACAAGGGCACCGCATCGCTGGCGGACCTGTTGACCAACGCGCGACCCCCGCTGGCCGGCACCGTCGATCAGCTGAGCCGGCTGGCGCCGCTGCTCGACAAGGACAAGGACATGATCGACACCGCACTGGGCAAGGCGCCCGAGAACTACCGCAAGCTGACACGGCTCGGGGCATACGGCAGCTTCTACCAGTATTACATCTGCGGCGTCAGCATCCGTGCCACGGATCTGCAGGGCCGCACCGTGGTGTTCCCGTGGATCAAGCAAGAAGCCGGAAGGTGCGGCGAGCTCTGATGCTGAGATACCGGGGTAACCAACTCATTCGGGCCGGCTTCATCGGTGCCGTCCTGATCGTGCTCGTCATCGCCGTCGGGCTGCAGCCCCAACGACTCACGGCGTTGGCGACGTCGGTGCGGCATCAGGCACTGTTCTCCGAAGCCGGTGGCCTCGCCAACGGCAACGCCGTGACGGTGTCAGGCATCAAGGTCGGCAGCGTGACGGACGTGGCACTGCGCAACGGCGACGCCCTGGTGAGTTTCACCATCAACGGAGACGTGGGTCTCGGGTCCGAGACATCGGCGCACATCCGCACCGGCACACTGCTCGGCGAGCGGGTGTTGACCCTCGAGTCGGCGGGAGGCGGGACGCTTCGCACGGGCGACGTCATCCCGGTTACGCGCACCTCGTCGCCGTATTCGCTGTCGGAGGCCGTCAGCGACCTGACGACGTACACCGCAGGAACCAACACCCAAACACTCAACCAGTCCCTCGACACGCTGTCGGACACGATCGACCAGATCGCACCGCAATTGGGTCCGACCTTCGACGGGCTCACCCGGCTGTCGCGGTCACTCAACGAACGCAACGACTCCCTCGGCGAGCTACTCAAGACCGCAGGCGACGTGACCGGCATCCTGTCGCAGCGCAGCCAGCAGGTCAACACCCTGATCCTCAACGCCAACGATCTGCTTTCCGTGCTGGTGTCGCGCAGGCAAGCCATCGTCAACCTGCTCGCCAACACCTCGGCGGTGGCCCAACAGCTTTCGGGTCTGGTGGCAGACAACGAAGCCAAACTGGCACCCGCACTGGAGAAGATCAACTCGGTCACCGCGATGCTGGAGAAGAACCGCGACAACATCGGCAAGGCGTTGCCCGGTCTTGCGAAATTCGAGACAGAGCAGGGCGAAGCGGTGTCCAGCGGCTTCTACTACCAGGCCTACGTACCCAACTTGTTCCCGGCACAGCTTCCGGCACAGCCGTTCTTCGACTACGTGTTCGGGTTCCGCAGGGGTGTCAATGCCGGGCAGCCACCCGACAACGCCGGGCCGCGCGCTGAGATCCCGTTCCCGTACAACGGGATTCCGCAACCCGGTGACCGGCCGTGGTTCGACCATCCGGAGGGCCAGCCATGACCGGCGGGCAGGAGCGTAGCGACCGGGGGATGTTTTGGTCGCGCAAGTGGCTCGTCAGCGCCGCGGCCATCCTCCTGGCGGTACTCCTCGTCGGCGGCGCCGCGCTGGTCATCCGTGACGCCTTCTTCAAGCCGACGACGATCACTGCGTACTTCACCTCGGCGACGGGGGTGTACCAAGGCGACGAGGTGCGGGTGTCCGGCGTGAAGGTCGGCACGATCGCCTCGCTCGAGCCCGACGGCACCCGCACGAAGATGACGCTGACCGTCGACCGCGACGTACCAGTCCCTGCCGACGCGAAGGCCGTCATCGTCGCGCAGAACCTGGTCGCCGCACGGTATGTCCAGCTCACCCCGGCTTATCGCGACCAGTGGCCCGAAGATGTCCGACGGCGCGGTCATCCCGGTGGATCGCACAGCGGTGCCGGTCGAGTGGGACGAGGTCAAAGACCAATTGATGCGCCTGGCCACTGATTTGGGACCCACCAGCGAGGTGTCCACCACGTCGGTCGGCCGGTTCATCGACAGCGCCGCCAATGCACTGGACGGCAATGGTGACAAGCTGCGCCAGACACTGGCTCAGCTGTCCGGTGTGGGCCGCGATGCTCGCCCAAGGTAGCGGCAACATCGTCGACATCATCACGAACCTGCAGACCTTCGTCACTGCGTTGCGGGACAGCAATACCCAGATCGTGCAGTTCCAGGACCGGCTCGCCACGCTCAGCAGCGTGCGTCGACGACAGCCAGTCGAATCTCGATGCGGCGCTGAAGGATCTGTCGGTGGCCGTCGTCGACGTCCAGAGGTTCGTTGCGGGTAGCCGCAATCAGACTGCCGAGCAGATCCAGCGACTGGGCAACGTGACGCAGAACCTGGTGGATCACCAGAAGGACCTCGAACAGGTTCTGCACGTCATCGCCCAACGCGTTCGCGAACTTCTACAACATCTACAACCCGAACACCGGCGCCGTCGTCGGCGCGTTCACGTTCGCCAACTTTCAAAACCCGGTGATGTTCATCTGCGGGATGATCGGGGCGATCGAGAACACCACCGCCCCCGAGACGTCGAAGCTGTGCGCCGACTACCTCGGCCCGGCGTTGCGGCTGCTGAGCCTCAACAACATCCCCATCCCCCTGTCGCCGTACCTGGGGCCATCGGCTACGCCGGACAAGATCATCTACAGCGAGGATCGCCTGGCACCTGGCCAGGAAGGTCCCAAGCCTGGCCCGCCCGAGACGCCACCCGCGGTATCGGCATACACCGGGCTACCCGCCGATCCCGAAGGGCCGCCACCCCCGGCGCCGCCCGCGCGAATCCCTGGAGTCGCAATACCATTGCCGCCCCCCACCGACGGGACCGGATTCAAACCTGACGACCTGACCCCGGCCGACGTACAACACCTCCCGCCGGGAACGGAGCTGGCGCCAGCACCGGCGCCGAGCCCTGCGAGCTTGCCGGCCATGTTGCTCCCAGCCGAGGAGCCGACACCATGACGAATGGGATGAGGAGGCTGATCGTCATCGGGGGCGCCGCGGCACTCACGCTGACGGGGTGCGCGTTCCAGGGCTTGAACTCGTTGCCGCTGCCGGGCGCGGTGGGGCGCGGGTCGGACGCCAACATCTACCACGTCGAGATTGCCAATGTCGGTACACTGGAATCGAATTCACCGGTGATGATCGATGACGTCGTCGTCGGCAGCGTCGGCAAGATGACGGTGCAAGGCTGGCACGCCGACGTAGAGGTATCGGTCAAGCCCGATGTCGTCGTACCCGCCAACGCGGTAGCCACCATCGGCCAGACCAGCCTCCTGGGCTCCATGCACGTGGCGCTCAATCCACCGCTGGGCCAGGCGCCCGAGGGAAGACTTGCTCCCGGTGCCACCCTGCCGCTGGACAAGTCGTCGAGCTATCCGTCGACCGAGCAGACGCTGGCGTCGCTGTCGGCCGTGGTCAACGGCGGCGGACTCGGTCAGATCGGCGACGTCATCCACAACTTCAACGCCGCACTGTCCGGGCACGAGGGTCAGGTGCGCGATCTGTTGACCCGGCTCGACGACTTCGTCGGCCTCCTCGACGAGCAACACGACGACATCATCGCGTCCATTCAGCAATTGAACCGGGTGTCGTCGACGTTCGCCGGTCAGCACGATGACATCACCCGGGCCCTGCAGAAGATCCCGCCAGCCATCGACGTTCTGGTCAAGGAGCGCCCACAGATCACCACGGCACTGGAGAAGCTCGGCACGTTCAGCGACACCGCCAACCGGCTCGTCGACGACACGCAAGCCGACCTCGTCAAGAACCTGGAGAACTTGGGTCCGACGCTCAAAGCGCTCGCCGACGTCGGCCCCGACTTGGACAGGGCCCTGGCGTACCTGCCCACCTTCCCCTTCCCCCAGAACCTGATCGACCGGGGCGCACGCGGCGACTACATGAACCTCTTCGCGGTCCTCGATCTCACGGTGCCCCGGTTGAAGCGCACCCTTTTCCTCGGCACTAGGTGGGGCCAGCCAGGTGCACAGCTGGTGCCCGCGCCCGGAGATCCGTACTACCTGAACTACAGCTATGACCCCCTCAGCGCCGGGGTGCTCCCGCCGCCGACCGCGGCGCCGCCCGCACAGGCAGCGCCGGGCACGCCGGAGTCCGCACCGATGGTGCCGTCGGCAGGACCGGTATTGCCGGTGACCCCGCCAATGACTGCCGACATGTCCGACTTGCCTCCCGGGATGCCGATCTTCGCCGGCCCGTATCCGGCTGCACCGGGCCCACCCGCCAACGTCGCACCGGAGGGTGGTCCCTGATGCTGACGCGCTTCGTCCGAATCCAGCTGATCATCTTCGGCATCGCGTCGATCATCGGCGTGCTCGTGATGGCGATCGTGTACGTCCAGGCCCCAACGTTGTTGGGCGTCGGCAAGATGACGGTCACGATGGAGTTGCCGGAAACCGGTGGGCTCTACCGGTTCTCCAACGTGACCTACCGCGGCGTGCAGATGGGCAAGGTGACGTCGGTCGACCTGACCCCCACGGGCGCGACGGCGACGCTGACGCTCGACACGTCGCCGAAGATCCCGGCGGACCTGCAGGCCGACGTGCGCAGCATCTCGGCCGTTGGCGAGCAGTACGTGGACCTGCGGCCGCGGACCGACTCCGGTCCGTACCTCACGGAGGGCTCGGTGATCCCGTTGCAGGACACCACGATTCCGCAGGCAGTCGGCCCGATGCTGGATCAGGTCAACTCCCTGATCAAGAGTATTCCCGGCGACCGGCTGTCCGATCTGCTCGGCGAGTCGTACAAGGGTCTCAACGGCGCCGGTGACGATCTGGCTTCGCTCTTCGACTCGTCGATCAAGCTGTCCGGTGACCTCAACGGCGTCGCGGACCGTACTCGCGCACTCACCGATGACAGCGCTCCGTTGCTGGATGGACAGGCCCAATCCACCGACGCGATCAGGACGTGGGCGCGCAGCCTGGCCAATATCAGCCGGACGGTGGCCAGTGACGATCGCCAGGTGCGGACGCTGCTGCAATCCGGCCAGGGTGCGGCCAACGAGGCATCCGCGTTGCTGACGCAGATCAAACCCACGTTGCCGGTGCTGTTGGCCAACCTGACCAGCCTCGGCCAGGTGCTGGTGACCTACAACCCGTCGATCGAGCAGCTGCTGGTGCTGTTGCCGCCCACCGTCGCCGCGACGGAGGCCTTCGGACCGAAGAAGAATCCGACGGGTGTGCCGATGGGCGACTTCGCCATCACGATCTCGGATCCACCCGCGTGTACCGTTGGGTTCCTGCCGCCCTCGCAGTGGCGATCGCCCGCCGACACCACCACGATCGATACCCCGGATGGCTTGTACTGCAAGCTGCCCCAGGATTCACCGCTCAACGTTCGCGGTGCGCGTAACTACCCCTGCATGGGTCACCCGGGCAAGCGTGCGCCGACCGTGGAGATCTGCGACAGCGACAAGCCGTACGAACCTCTGGCGATGCGCCCACACGCGACCGGCCCGGCGCCGTTCGACCCGAATGCGGTCGCGCAAGGCGTTCCGCTCGATGAGCGCGCCACCCTCAACGACCAGATCTTTGCCCCAGTGGAAGGCACCCCGATGCCGCCAGGAGCACCCGCACCGCCGGGGGCACCCCTGCCGCCGCAGGCGCCCCCGCCGCCGGGCAGCCCCCTACCGCCGGAGCAGGCTCCGCTCGCTCCGCCGCCGCCGGGGAACTCGCTCAATGGGGTGCCCATCCCGCCAGAGGTGCCGCCCGCCGACGGTGCCGTCCCGGACGCTGCACCAAGTTCGTTCAACCCCAGCATGAGTGGGCCCGGCCCGTCGGTCGCCGTGGCGCAGTACAACCCGAAGACGGGTATGTACGTCACACCCGACGGCCAGACGTATCGGCAGTCGGATCTGACGACGTCGGGATCGCCAGAAGGGACGCCGAAGTCGTGGAAGGATCTGCTGCCCACGTAAAACCGTTGGCTGCCAACGCAATCGGCAGGTGTGCTACCTAGCTGATCTTGCGCATCGTGAACGGCATGTCGATGACGAGCCACTGACTGCGGCCGCACGCGCCGCTGGGGCCGATCGTCCTGTCCACACCGGAGAACTGAATCGCCTCGGACTGCCGTGTCAAGACCAACCCGTTCTCGTCGATGCCGTTGAACCTGATCGTCTGGTGCCCGGGGAACGCGGTGCCATCCCCGCACGGTTCCCAATTGGGGATGTCGCGCTGAATCTCCCAGGCGCCCGCGATGATTGACAGCGGGAGCATCCAGCCGGCGTCACTGCTCACCTGTCCGGTGCATTCGCTCGGTGTGGTGCACGTCGAGCGGATGGTCCACGTGCTGGTGACCGTCGGCTCGTTGTGAAACGAGTCGTTGGTCTTGGCCCAGTCACCCATCGACCGTGCGATGAACGTGCCATTGATCGGCATCTCGTCGGTGACTGCCCTGGCCTGCGGTGCGCCAACCCCGCCGATCACCATCACCGCGACCGCGCCGGCAATCGCACTTGCACGCATCGCCTTGCTCCTCTCCATCGGCCCGACAACGAATCGCTGGCGGTGTCTGCTCACCAGTGCCGGATCGAGCAGAGCGCGCCCTTCGGGCCGCTGTTCTGGACCACCACCGCTCCGTCGACGGCCAATACGCAGTGGAAGTTCGGCGACGTCGTTCCCCTTGGCACCGTCCCGATCGCCATCGCCCACTGATCGGGGTCGGCGAGCATGACGTCGAGGATCCACTGCCTGTCCGGGCCGACATCGGCTTCGACGTTCGGACTGTATTGGTACGGATTGTGGCTGTAGTCGGCGAAGGTCGGTGGGTCGGTGTCGCGGTAGTAGATCTCGGCGCGCACCGGGGTCTCGGCCCAGACGCTGTACTTCACGTGGTGCAGCACCGGGCCGTCGTCGGCCCACGAGTTCGCCGGCGCGGCAACGGCAACGGCCAGCAGCACCGCCGCGCCGAACGCGGGGACGGAACGTCTCCAACTGGTGCGGAGGCCCGTGTGGCGAAACATCATTGCCCGGATATTAGAATGCCGATCTTTGCACCGTGGCCGATCACGCAACATCGCGCGCCGCCATGACCGGCTGTCCTTGGCCGCAAGCGTCATCGTCGGACGAGGCCAGCCCGCAGCCGTGCTCAAGATCGACCATGCGCCGCCTTCTCGATGGGATTGGCATTCTCGCCTGCGGAGAATAGTATATCCGCAGCTGTTGCAGATTAGCCGGCCGTCTGGGAAACATTCCGTCGAGCCGGGCCGGCCTACCGCGATGAGGGATGAGTGGATTCGAGGCACCATCGGGCATCTCCTGGCCGCCCCGCCGGAGGTGGAGTCCCTCTTGCCGCAGGACGGTCGGCCACGACCGGCGACGAGTTCGGAGAAAACCCGTGGTTTGGCGACGACGTCGTCAAGAATTGGCAACCGTGGCGCGAACCGACTCGGCAACACGCCTCGCGTCGGGTGGGAGAAATTCGGGTGCACGCATGCGATTGACCGTTGCGACTCTTGGGACGCTCGCCGCCGTCGTTCTCGGTGCCGGCACGCTGTTGGCGCCGCACGCGGCCGCCGAGCCGACCGACTGCAACGACCCCAGCTGCACGCCGGGCATCACCCCTGGCATCGTGCTCGGCTCGAATTGCGACAACCCCACCTACTACTCGTTCGGCGTCACGTCGTGGGGACGGTTGGTGTTCTGCGGCTCGCCGAGGAGATACGAACCGAGGTGGTTCCGAACGCCGTCGATGTGGGGCGTCAAGCTGGAGAACAGCGACTGCGCTGCCTATCAGCCGGGCGACCTGGCGCAGGCACCGGACGGGTTGTTCCTGGCCTGTGTGGCCAAGGAAGGCCACTCCTTCTGGGAGCGGGGAGACCTCTAGTCAATCCTGCGAGGAGGACGACGTTGAAGACGTTCATGGTGAGCGTTCTGCTCGCGATGGCGGCGATGGGGCTCGCGCCGATCGCGCACGCCGGCATGTTTCTCGGCAACTACAGCCTTGCGATCCAGGGCCGGAATGACTTCCACACCTGGATCTGGGCGGTTACGCAGTGTTCCCCCGACTGTGTCGTCGTCACCGGGATACCTCAGCCCATCGCAAGGGGATTCAATTACCAGCAGCCGGCGCAGCTCGCCAATGGCAGGTACACCTTGACGATCGACGACCCGTGGGGTCTGCGCTGCGGCAACATTTACTACGGTCCCACCATCCCAACGCACGACGTCTACTCGTGGGATGCGACGACGCTCGTCGGTTCCATGGACTCCACGTTCGACGTGGGGTGCGACGGTGCGCCGGGCGGGACCTATACCTATCCGTTCACGCTGGTGCGGATGTAGGCGTGAACTTGATGTTGATCTCGGTGAGCCCGCGCAGGATGAACGTGGGTTCGTAGTCGTAGCTGCGATTTCCGGCCGGGCCGTGCTTGTCCTCGTCGATGGTGATCTCGGACATCCGGTCCAGGATCCGTTCGATGGACACTCGGCCCTCGACGCGTGCCAACGGGCCACCGGGGCAGGAGTGCACGCCGCGGCCGAATGCGATGTGCTCCCGAACGTTCTTGCGGTCCAGGTGGAATTCGTGAGGATTCTCGAATCGGACCGGGTCGCGATTGACGGCGCCGGGGCACACCATCACCGTCGTCCCCGCGGGCACGTCCATGTCGCCGACGCGGGTGTTCTTCTTGGCCAGCCGGAATTGGCTCTTCACCGGGGCGTCCATCCGTAGCGACTCCTCGATGAAGGTCGGGATCCGGCTACGGTCCCTGCGCAACGCATCCTGGATCTCGGGCTGATCGCCGAGCACCCGCAGCGACGCGGACAGCAGCTTGGTCGTGGTCTCCTGGCCCGCGGCGAACAGGAACGTGGCCGAACGGGCGACGTCGAGAGCCTCTGGGGTCGAGCCGTCGGGATACTTCGCGGTGGCAAGCGCCGTCAGCACGTCGTCCCTAGGCGTCTTGCGGCGGTCTTCGAGATATGCGACGAACGTATCGTCGAGCCACTCGAGCGGGTTGCGTCCCACCAGGTCGCCGTCGAGTGAGCCCACCTGGGCACCCGGCCGTGGTGCGCCGAGGACGGTGCGGAACTGAGAGTGGTCCTCCTCGGGGACGCCGAGCAGATCGGCGATCACCAACGTGGAGAACGGCTTCGCGTAGGCGGACAAGAACTCGCACTTGCCGTCGGCGATGAAGTCGTCGAGGCACTCGTCTGCCAGCCGCCACATGAAGTCCTCGTTCTCCTTGAGCCGGCTCGGCGTGAGCAGCCGGTTGAGCAGGGAGCGCGCGTTGGTGTGGTCGGGCGGATCCATGGTGACCATGTGCTCGAACATCGGCATCATCGAGCGGTGCGCCGCGATCTGGTCGGTGATGTCGTCGCCCTCGGGGGTGAACGGCAACGGCGGGAACGGACCGGCCACTGCGATGCAGGACGAGAACGTGTCGGTGTCCTTGAGCACCGTGGTGGCTTCCTCGAAGCCGGTGACGGCCAGCACCCCGTAGTGCGGCTCGCGCACGACCGGGCACTTGCTGCGCAGGTGGTCGAAATAGGGGTGTGGGTCGGGTATCAGAGACTGATCGGTGAAGTAGTCGACGGTGTCGAAGTCAGCGGTCATCTCTTCGGGATTCCTTCCACTACCGTCGAGCGGCAAACGAGACGCAATCTGGGCTGATGTGCTGAGCACCTGCTTAGCATGGCGTAGGGTCGCGGTCAAGGTCACGGGGCCGGTCGGCGTTTACGATCTGCCTGTTGAACCCGACGAGTGAAGGAAGTGTTGGCATGGCATCGGACCGGAGGATCGGGGGGCCGGACGCCAAGAATCGCGGGGTGCTGCTCGACGCCGCCGAGCAACTGATGCTCGAAGACGGGTACGCCGCGGTGACGTCGCGGCGGGTCGCCGATCGGGCCGGCCTCAAGCCACAGCTGGTGCACTACTACTTCCGGACGATGGACGAGATGTTCATCGAGATCTTTCGTCGGCTCTCCAATCAGGGGCTCGAGGCCCATGCCGAAGCGCTCAAGTCTTCGCAGCCACTCTGGGCACTGTGGGAGTTCGGCATCGACCCGGCGGGCACCCGTCTGATCATGGAATTCACGGGGCTCGCCAACCATCGAAAGGCGTTGCGCGCCGAGATCGCCGTATACGCCGAACGCTTTCGCGAGCAGCAGGTCCAGGCGTTCACCACAGCTCTGCGTCGCTACGGATACGACGCGGTGGACGTGCCGCCGGTGGTCTGGGCGATGTTCGCGACGAGCGTTTCGCAAATCCTGGTGATGGAGCAGGCGCTCGGCATATCGACCGGTCACGCCGAGATGTTGTCCTTTTGCGAGGATTGGTTGCATCGCCTGGAGGGCGAGCGACTGCCTGCGCAAGCCATCGCATCCGCCTGAATCGCTCGGTGATGTAATACCATTCTACGAATCCGGAAACGTCATTCTCGGATCCGTGAACCTAGTACAGCAGGAGAGGCCGGCAACCATGGCACCACCGCCCATCGCCGACGCGTTCCACGAGCTCACCAGGGCCAAGGCGCGGTACTGCTTCACGCTGGACACCCGCGATTGGGCGGGGTTCGCGGACCTGATGACCGACGACGTCGTGCTCGACGTGAGCGACGGCACCGGCGTTCCCGTGGTGACCGGCCGCGACGCCGCCGTGGAGATGATCCGGTCGTCGCTGACCAACGCGAAGTCGGCGCACCAGGTGCATACGCCGCTCATCGACCTGCACGGGGACGAGGCCGACGTCGTCTGGGCCATGCAGGACAGGGTGATCTGGGAGGCCGGGCCCTCGTTGAGCGGGTACGGCCACTACCACGAGCGCTGGGTACGCCGCGGCGACGAGTGGAAGCTGGCGTCGCTTCGGCTCACTCGGCTCATCGTCGAGTTCGGCAACTGCTGAGGAAGCGGAGCGCGACGTGACCTCACCGCTGCCAGGCCCGATCCGTCAGATCGGTTACGTCGTGCGCGATCTCGACCGCGCGATCGCCGATTGGCTCGCGCTTGGCGTTGGGCCGTGGTTCGTCGTCCCCGAGCACACCCAGCAGGTAATCTATCGCGGCGCCCCGTGCGAGGTGACGATCTCGGTCGCGCTGGCCAACTCCGCCGATCTGCAGGTCGAATTGATCCTGCAGCACGACGACACCCCGTCGATCTTCACCGAGTTCCTGGACTCCGGCCGAGAGGGATTTCACCAGTTGGCCTGGTGGGCAACTGATTTCGACGCGGCGGTGGCTGCGGCCGAAGCGGTCGGCTGGCCGGTGGTGTGGTCGGGTGCCCCCGGCAGCCCGACCCGCTTCGCCTACGTCGAACCGCCCACGGGTTCTCCGGCGGCCATCTACGAGATCATGGAACTCACCGACGCCACCAACGGTTCGTTCATTCGGGATGCGGCTACCGACTGGGACGGCAGCGATCCGATCAGGAGGATCGGCGGCGGATAGTCAGTTCACTTGCCGCGGTTCATCACTCGGTCCGCGGCGGCCCAGTGTTCGTCGGCGACCCAGAGGCGGGCGAAGGCAGCGACGGCCTCTGGCGCCGAAGCCCCGCCGACCACCTTCTTGATCTCGCCCGCCGGAACCGTCGCCAGTTTCCTGGCCATCGAGCGCCAGTCGTCTTCGAACGACTCGCGCGGCACGACGACGTCGACCAGCCCGACGCGCTGCGCTTCGGCGGCGTCCAGCACGATCCCCGTCCCCGCGAGCAGAAGGGCCTTGCTCCTGCCGACCAGCGCGGCCAGCCGCTCGGCGCCACCCCAGGCCGGCATGATCGCCAGCGTGACCTGGTTGAAGCCGATCCTGGTGTCGTCGGCGGCCAGCCGGATGTCGGCGGACACCGCCACCTCGGCTCCGCCACCGAGGGCGTGACCGTTCAGCGCAGCGAGCACCGGACCGGGGAACGCCGCGATGCGATCGCAGATCGCGCGCATTCGCCAGGCCATCGCCGCCGCGTCCGCCTCGGTCCTGATGGCGGCGAGCTCCTTGAGGTCTCCACCGGATACGAAGGCCTTGTCGCCCGCGCCCTTGATCACCAGTGCGCGGGCACCGTCGGCGCCGTCCAAGGCCTCATCCAGCTGATCCATCGTCTCCAGCGAGATGGCATTGCGCGCCCCGGGGCGGTCGATGGTGATGACGGCCAATCCGTCGTCGGTTTCGAGGTCGACCATCGCAGTGTTGTCCCACCGTTCTCCACTTGCGGTATTGGCATTCTCGTTTCGCGAGAATAGCATCGCCACCATGTCGCTAGGCGCCCCGGAGGTGCGTACGAATTCCATCCGACCCGGTAGTTCCCCCGGTCGCTTCGCTCCTGCCCGCCGAATCCCCGCCGAGCTGACCAAACAGTACGTGGCGCAGGGGTGGTGGACGTCTGAGACCCTCGGCGCCATGGTGGCGCGGGGCCTCGAGGCCAGCCCCGACACGGGATTTCACGTGCACTCCGAGCAGCGACCGTGGGCGGGCACGTTCGCCGACGTCGAGCACGTGGCACGTCGGCTCGCGTCGGGACTGCATAAGCGGGGTGTCGGCCCTGGCGACGTGGTGGCGTTGCAACTGCCGAACTGGATGGAGGCCGCGGCCACGTTCTGGGCGTCGGCGCTCCTCGGCGCCGTGGTGGTGCCGATCGTGCACTTCTACGGGCGCAAGGAGGTCTCGCACATCCTCGCGACCGCCAAGCCTCGCGTGTTCGTCACCACCGAGCGGTTCGGCCGAATGACGTTCCAGCCCGACCTCTTCGAGGGCGTGCCGATCGTCGCTCTCGTCGGGACAGCCAGCTTCGAGGACCTACTCGACGAGCCCATGACGGGCACCGTCGCCGCCGACGCCGCCGCCCCTGCGCTGATCGCGTTCACGTCCGGCACCACCCGCGATCCCAAGGGCGTCGTCCACAGTCACCAGACGCTGGGCTTCGAGACCCGCCAACTGCTGGCGAACTATCCGCCGGACCGCGGCAGACAACTCACCGCAACCCCGGTTGGCCACTTCATCGGCATGCTCGCAGCGTTCCTCATCCCCGTGCTCGAGGGGGCGCCGATCGACCTGGTCGACGTGTGGGACCCGGGCCGCGTGCTCGAGCTGATGGCATCCGACGGCTTGTCCATCGGCGGCGGTCCGCCCTACTTCGTCACCAGCCTGCTCGACCATCCCGACTGCACCGATGAGCACCGGCGGCTGATCACCACCGTCGGTCTCGGCGGGTCGACGGTGCCCGCCGCGGTGACCCGACGCCTCGCCGACCTCGGCGTCTTCGTGTTCCGTTCCTATGGCAGCACCGAGCATCCGTCCATCACCGGGTCGGGACGCGACGCGCCGGAGGACAAGCGGCTCTACACCGACGGCAACGCCAGGCCCGGCGTCGAGTTCAAGCTCGCCGAGGACGGCGAGATTCTCAGCCGTGGGCCCGACCTGTGCCTCGGCTACACCGATCCGGAGCTGACGGCCAAGGCCTTCGACGAGGACGGCTGGTACCACACCGGTGACGTCGGCGTGGTCGACGACGACGGGTATCTGACCATCACCGACCGCAAGGCCGACGTCATCATCCGCGGCGGGGAGAACATCAGCGCACTCGAAGTCGAGGAGGTGCTGCTCGCCATGCCGCAGGTCGCCGAGGCAGTGGTGGTGGGGGCGCCCGACACACGTCTCGGCGAGCGCACCGCCGCAGTGCTGCGGGTTAGGGAGGGCCAGGACATGCCAACCCTCGACGACGTGCGCGCGCACTTCGAACGGGCAGGGATGGCCAGGCAGAAGTGGCCAGAGGACTTACATCGGGCGGAGGAGTTTCCGCGCACCGCGAGCGGCAAGGTGCAGAAGTTCGTCGTCCGCCGGGACATTGCGGCCGGAGCCCGTCAAGGGCCGCCGGAGGATATTGCGACCCATCAACATTGAGAATAGGATTCTCGCAATCGGAAAAGGAGAATTCCATGGGTCAGCTGTCGCACAAGGTCGACATTCCGTTCCCGCTGTTCGACGCGGACAACCATCTGTACGAGCCCGAGGAGGCGCTGACGAAGTTCCTGCCAAAGGAGTACAAGGACATCGTCCAGTACGTGCAGATCAACGGTCGCACCAAGATCGCGCTGCGCGGCCAGATCAGCAATTACATCCCCAACCCCACCTTCTCGGTGGTCGCGAAGCCCGGCGCGTGGGAGGAGTACTTCAAGTACGGCAATCCCGACGGCAAGAGCAAGCGCGAACTCTTCGGCGAGCCCATGCGGTCCATCCCGGCGTTCTTCGAGCCCGCTCCGCGTCTGGAGTTGATGAACGAACTCGGCCTGGACCGCTCGCTGATGTTCCCGACCTTGGCCAGCCTGGTCGAGGAACGCCTGCGTGACGACCCGGTCGCGATCCACGTCATCATCCATGCGCTCAACGAGTGGCTCGACGAGGTCTGGGGCTTCAACTATCAGAACCGCATCTTCACCACGCCGGTGATCACGCTGCCCATCGTCGAGAAGGCCATCGAGGAGTTGGACTGGGCGGTCAAGCGCGGTGCCCGCGCCATCCTGATCCGCCCAGCCCCGGTGCCCGGTTTCCGGGGGCCGCGGTCGTTCGCCCTGCCCGAGTTCGATCCGTTCTGGCAGAAGTGCGTCGAATACGACGTGCTGGTCGCCATGCACTCCAGCGACAGCGGCTACTCCCGCTACACGTCCGAATGGGACGGCGCCGCCCAGGAGATGCTGCCGTTCCAGACCAACGCAATGGGCATCCTCAACGAGTGGCGCCCGGTCCAGGATGCGGTGGCCTCCTGGGTGATTCACGGCGCGCTGTTCCGGTTCCCGACGCTCAAGGTCGCGGTCATCGAGGCCGGGTCGAAGTGGATGTTCCCGTTGATGGATTCGATGGCCGAGGTCTGGAAGAAGGCCCCCGAGGTCTTCCCAAGCAACCCGATGGACGAGATCAAGAACCGGATCCACATCAGCCCGTTCTACGAGGAGGGCATCGACGACCTGATCAGTCTGATCGGTGTGGAGCGGGTGCTCTACGGCTCGGACTACCCGCATCCCGAGGGTCTGGGGGAGCCCACCCACTACGTGACTGCGCTCGAGCACCTCTCGATCGAGGACCAGGCAAAGATCATGGGCGGCAACCTCTCCCGCCTCGTCACCGTGTGACGTACCGCCACGTTGCGACGATCAAGGGCGCCCGCGCCCGATGAGGAGCGGCGCAGGATGACCGGGCGCTGGGACACCATCCCCGAACTGGTCTCGAGCGCGGCGGCGCGGTTTGGCGACGCCGAGGCGGTCGTCGACGGTCCGCTGCGCCTCACCTTCACCGAGCTCACCGATCGGGTGCGCCGGGCCGCGGGCGCGTTCCGCGAGCTCGGCGTCGCCAAGGGGGATCGGGTTGCGGTGTGGGCGCCCAACTCCGCCGAGTGGATCGTCGCCGCATTCGGGATCGTCAGCGCGGGCGGTGTGCTCGTGCCCGTGAACACCCGGTTCAAGGCGGAGGAGGCGGCCGACGTCATCCGCCGCAGCGGCGCCAAAGCCGTCCTCGTCCAAAAGGGCTTCCTCGGTGCCGATTACAGCGCACCCGCCGGCGTGCCCGTCATCGACGTGAAGTCGGACTTCCTGGCCAGCGGCGAGCCGTTCGAGTACCAGGCCATCGGCCTCGACGGTTCGGACGTCGCCGACATCATCTACACCTCGGGGACGACCGGTCGGTCCAAGGGCGTCATGATGAACCACCGGCAGACGCTGCGGTTGTACGAAGAGTGGTGCGATCTGGCGGACCTGCGCGAAGGCGATCGCTACCTGATCGTGAACCCGTTCTTTCACACCTTCGGATACAAGGCCGGCTGCATCGCATCAATGATCCGCGGTGCCACGATGCTGCCCGTTCCGCTGTTCGACGCCGATCTGGTCGTGGATCTGGTTGAACGCGAACGGATTACGATGCTGCCAGGGCCGCCGACGCTGTATCACTCGCTGTTGGCGGTGAAGGACAAGGCCAAGTTGGCGACCCTGCGCGCAGGCGTCACCGGCGCGTCGGACATTCCCGTCGAACTCATCCGCCGGGTCCACGACGAGCTGCCGTTCAGGACGCTGATGACGGGCTATGGGCTCACCGAATGCGGCACTGCCACGCTGTCGAGGCCCGGCGACTCGTTCGAGGACATCGCCACCACGGACGGGGTGCCCTGCGACGGCGTCGAAGTGCGGATCGCCGACGACGGCGAAGTGCTCGTCCGCGGCTACAGCGTGATGCAGGGTTACCTCGACGACCCAGCCGCCACCAAGGAAGCCATCGACGGCGACGGCTGGCTGCACACCGGTGACCTCGGTGACTTCACCGAGACGGGCAGGCTGCGCATAGTGGGGCGCAAGAAGGACATGTTCATCGTTGGCGGCTTCAACGCATACCCGGCAGAGATCGAGGACTTCCTGTCGGAGCACCCCGCCATCGCCCAGGCGGCCGTCATCGGTGTGCCCGACGACCGGCTCGGGCAGGTCGGCAAGGCATTCGTGGTCCTACGCCAGGGGGCGGAGCTGAGCAACGACGACGTGATCGCTTGGAGTCGTCGGCGAATGGCCGGTTTCAAGGTCCCACGGTATGTACAGTTCCTCGACGAGTTGCCCACGAACGCCACCGGCAAGGTCGTGAAGGACCGACTGCGCTGAGCACTCGCACAGCTTAATAATCGCATTTCCGCAGGCAGCGCGCCGGACCAGGCCGATCTTCGGATGCGGTATCGTCAGGGCAATACTCAAAATTGAAAATGCCATTCTCTTTTGGTGCAACGTTTGTAGACGGGAACAGGAGGTCGCATGCCGCTGCGCAAGCGAACCTCGCCGGTGGTCAACGGCGATGCCGAGAACGACCCGAGTGACGTAAACCGGGCGACGGACCCCGCCGATGCCCTGGCGCTGGCCGAGGAGGCCGAGGCCGAGGCCGAGGAGGCCGAGGCGCTCGCCAACGCGGCACGGGCCCGGGCCAGGGCGCTGAAACTGCGCAGGCAGGCCGAGGCGGCCGCGGCGTCGGCTAAAACGCCCACCGCCGCTGAGCCCACCGAGACGTCGGCCGCCGCGGAGACCACGCCGGCCGAGGTCCCCGAAGACATTCCCCAAGACGTTCCCGACGACGGCCCTGAAGATGCCGGTGCGGAACCCGCTCGACGCCGACGGCTCCACCTACCGCGCATTCGGCTCAAGGTGGTTGCGGCGGCATTGGTGATCCTCTGCACGCTCGGACTACTTGGCGTCAGCGGCTACATGATGTGGCAGCATCACCAGGTCGCTGCCGAACGGCAGCGCTCCGCCGAATTCGCCGCCGCGGCCGAACAGGGCGTCGTGACGTTGATGTCGCTGAACTTCAATCACGCCGCGGACGACGTGAAGCGCATCGTCGACAACGCCACCGGCGACTTCAAGAAGGACTTCGAAGGTGCGACCGAAGACTTCACCAAGGTCGCCCAGGACTCCAAGGTGATCACCACCGCCACGGTCAACGCCGCCGCTGTGCAGTCGATGACCCGTGACACCGCAACGGTTCTCGTCTCGGCGACCACCCACGTCTCCAACGCCGCAGGCAAGGACCAGCCGCCGCGTGCGTGGCGGCTGTTCGTCGACGTGGCCCGCGACGGCGGGCAGATCAAGCTGGCGAAAGTCGAGTTCGTACCGTGACCGTTGACCATGACGACGTGACGGACGTCGACGAAACCGCCGAGGAAATCACCGAGACGGCAGGCCAGATCGACGGCGAAGGCACCGTCGACGGCGATGACGCCCCATCCGTCGAGACGGAGGAGGCGCCGTCCGAGGACCAGCCCCAACCCCTCACCGGCGTGCTCAAGCGCTGGCTGGTACCGATCGTGCTGGCGGTCCTGCTGCTCGGCTCGGCGGGGCTGGCCACTTGGGCCTACCTGGCTCAGTTCCGCCCCGACCAGCAGACCAATGACGCCGTGGCCGCCGAGACCATCAAGGCGGCCTCCGAGGGCACGATCGCATTGCTGTCGTACTCACCGGACACGCTGGACAAGGACTTCGCCGCCGCCAAGACACACCTCACGGGTGACTTCCTGAACTACTACACCCAGTTCACGCAGGACATCGTGACGCCCGCGGCCAAGCAGAAGCAGGTCAAGACGTCGACGATGGTCATGAAGGCAGCGGTGTCTGAGCTGAAGCCAACCTCGGCAGTCGTGCTGGTCTTCCTCAACCAAACGACCACCAGCAAGGACAACCCCGACGGCTCGTTCAGCGGCAGCACCGTGAAGGTGGGTCTGACGAAGGTCAACGGCACCTGGCTGATCTCACGGTTCGACCCCGTATAGCCGCGTCCGTACCGTCGGGGGCGTGACCAAGACCAAACGCGTCGATCTCGTCCTGTCGGGCGGCGGTGTCAAGGGTGTCGGCCTGGTGGGTGCCGTCGTCGCCCTGATGGACGCCGGTTACGCGGCTGCAGCGGGTATCCGGAACGTCGGCGGGCTCGATCGTCGGCGCCATCGTCGCCGGCGCGGCCCAGACCCGGCAGATGACCGGAGCGGAGGTCAAGGAGCTCGCGCTGCAACTGGACTACCGGCGGTTTCTCGATCCGGGTCCGGTCGAACGCGTGCCACTGGTCGGCCCATCGCTCGCCCTGCTGCGCGGATCGGGGATCTACAAGGGCGACTACGCCCATGACTGGGTTCGCAGTCAGCTGCGCGGGCTCGGGGTGACGACGTTCGGGGACCTGGCCATCGAGGACGACGCGTTGCCCGCCGAGCAGCGCTACCGCCTCGTCGTCACCGTCGCCGACGTCACCACCGGTCAATTGGTCCGGCTGCCATGGGATTACCGGCGGGTCTATGGTCTCGATCCCGACGAACAGCTGGTCGCCGACGCCGTCCGCGCCTCGATGTCCATCCCCTTCTTCTTTCGTCCGGTCTCGCTGACCAGCACGGCAGGCGTCACCTCGACGCTGGTCGACGGCGGGGTGCTGTCGAACTTCCCGATCGACTCGCTGGACCGCACGGACGGAATGGCGCCGCGCTGGCCGAGTTTCGGCGTCACGGTCATGCCGAACCTTCCCGACGGCAACGACAAGGTGATTCCCGCGCTCGCTGCGTTACGCCTGCTCGGCCCAACGCATCTGTTGGAGGACGTCATCACCACTGCGTTGGTCGGGCGCGACCAGGCCTACCTGAACCAGCCGTGGGTCAGTGCCCGCGCGATCAGGGTGGACTCCACCGACGTCGGGTTCCTCGACTTCGACATCAGCGACGCCGAGGTCGAGGCGCTCTACCTCAACGGCTATGCGGCGGCTGAACGGTTCCTCACCACCTGGAACTGGGCGGGGTACCTCCGCCGGTTCCGTTGAGTTCTCGGATAGCCTGCTCGCCGATGGAACCCTCGCCGATCGAACCCAGTGCGATCGTGCCGCTCGCCGCGGCGGTGCAACCCAGCGCGGCCTTCGCCCCCGTGGCCGGCGAGGCGGCGTTGGCGCGTGTCGTGCGCGCGTTGCTCGGCCCCGGCCGCGTGCCGGCCTCAGGGGTCGTCGTCGTGGCCGCCGAACCGCTCGTCGCCGGGGCCCGCTCCTGCCTCGACGCCGCGGGGTTGTCGGCGCTGTCGGTGATCGGCTCCGATGCGGCGGCTTCGAGGCGTGCGTGTCTGACCGCAGGCCTGGAGGTCGTTGGCCGCGAACCGCATTCATCGTCGCACGTGCTGGTCGGAGACCACCGACATCCCCTGGCTTCGGTCGAGGTGACCGACCGGGTGATCGCAGGCCTGCGTGCCGGTCACCGCGTGGTGCTGCCCGTCCTGCCGCTGACCGACACTGTGAAGGCCGTCGACGACCGTGGCGCGGTGGTGGGTACCGTCGACCGGACGGCGCTGCGGACGGTCCAGTACCCCCGCGGTTACCAGCGCCAGGCGCTCGCGGAATTGATCGCCCGTGACGACGACGAACTCGCCGCAGCGCTGTCGCTGGGCCTGTCGCTCGTCACGGTCGAGGGTGACGCCGACGCCTTAGCGGCGGACCTGCCCGCCGACGCCGACCTGCTCGCGGCGATCACCGCGACCCGCCGTCCTGGCTGACCCTGGCCCGCAGCAGGTGGGCGGCGACGTGGACGTCGCGGGGGAAGGTCACCTTGAAATTGGTTGACGCGCCGTGGAACACGCGAACGTCGACGTCGGTGAACCGCTGGACGCAGGACGACGTGTCAGTGCCCTCGAACCCTTCGCCCTCGGCCGCGCGGTACGCGGCGAGAAGCGGCAGCGCGCGGAACGCCTGCGGTGTCTGCACCCGCATCAGCGCGGTGTCGTCCACCGCGCAGAGGTGGCCATCCGCGGCCACCTTCACCACGTCACCGGCGGGCAGGACGGGCACTGCGCCGCCGAACTCGCGAGCGATCGCCACCGCGGTACGCATCAGATCGGGCCCGGCCAGCGGGCGTGCCGCGTCGTGGATCAGCACCACGTCGACGGCACCGGACTCGATGTCGGCGGACAGATACCGCAACACGTTCAGTTCGGAACCGTGCCTGGTGTCACCGCCCTCGACGAGTTCCACAGTGGCCGAACCGAGCTCGGTGTCGACCATCAGCTCGGCCGTCGCCCGCTCACCACGGCGGTACACCAGGACGGTGCGGTCGATTTCGGGTGTGTGCGCGACGGCGTGCACCGACCACGACACCATGCTCCGGTCGGCCAGCGGCAGATACGCCTTGTTGCCGTCGGCACCGACGCGCGTACCCATCCCCGCGGCAAGCACCACACCGACGGATCCCGGCACTGCATGCATTGGCCCTTTCGCTCCTCTCGTCCGCACCGCCCTTTCGCTCCTCTCGTCCGCACCGCCCAACGTAGCCCGCCGCAACGAAGCTCCCCGCGTACGGGTGACGGTCGCTAGTTTTGACTGTGTGCAGCGCCCGCTATCCGTCCTCATCGCGGGCGCCGGGATCGCGGGCCCGGCGCTGGCGTACTGGCTCAACCGGCGCGGTCATCGGCCGGTGCTTGTGGAGCGGCTGGACCGGCGGCTGGTGGGCGGACACGCGGTCGACGTCCGCGGCACCGCACTCGAGGTCGTCGACCGGATGGGCGTCGGGGACGCCGTCAGGAACGCCAGGACCAGGATCCTGACCTTGTCCGCGGTGCGGCCTGACGGCAGGCGCACCTACGACGTCGCACTCCGTCCGCTGCACGAGGCGCGCGGCGATCGCGAGATCGAGATCATGCGCGACGATCTGGTCGGTATCTTGCTCGACGCCGTGACCGACGACGTCGAGCAGGTGTTCGGCGACGCGATCCGCGCGGTGACGCAGGGCGAGACTTCGGTCGGCGTCGAATTCGACCACGGACCGACCCGCGAGTTCGACCTCGTCGTCGGCACCGACGGTCAGCATTCCGCGTTGCGGGAGTTGGCCTTTGGGCCCGAGAACGACTACATCCGCCACCTTGGCGCCTACCTGTGCATCTACACCATCGACAACCTGCTGAACCTGAGCGATCAGGCGGTGCTGTACAACGAACCCGGTAGGGGCGCGGCGGCGTTCACCGCCCGCGGCAACGCGCGCGCCAAGGTCGTGCTGATGTTCCGCAGCGGCCGAATCGGCATCGACTACGCCGATCGTCGGGGGCAACAGGACCTGCTCCGGAGGCGCTTCGCCGGAATGGGCTGGGAAACCCCACGTCTGCTCGCCGCGCTGGACGGCGCTCACGACTTCTACTTCGATGAGATGGCCCAGGTTCGGATGCCGCGGTGGTCGTCGGGCCGGATCGCGCTGCTCGGCGACGCCGCATTCGGACCGTCGCCGATGTCGGGCCAGGGCACGTCGCTGGCGCTGATCGGCGGGTACCTCCTGGCCCATCAGCTCGACCTGGCGCCGAATCCGAGCACCGCATTCGACCGGTGGGAGAACGCCTTTCGCGCCAACGTCGAACAGAATCAGCGACTGGCGGGCGACGGCTTCGGCGTGTTGCTGCCCGGCTCGCGGCTCGGCATCGCCGTGCGCAATCAGACGATGCGGGCGCTGCCTGCGATGGCGCGGTTCGGCCTTGGCTTCGGCGGCCAGATCGAAAGGGCGTCGCGGTCGGTCACCCTGCCCGACGGCTAGGGGTCCGTCTGCGTTTTGATTGGGTGGAAGGCTCGCCGAGAGTACGGGTGTTTACGGTCCTACTCGATCGATCTGTACAACAATCGTACGTTCGGCATCCGGATCGACATCGTCCACGTCAATTCACAGACAGAGCGCCGCCCGGCTCAGTCCTCGGCGTGCCGCTCGTAGTCCCACTGCTCCAACCGCACTTGAGCCTCGTGCAGGGCGACCCCGGTGATCGCTGCCGCGACGGGCAGGAAGGCGATCAGAAGCGGGGTCATGGCCGGGCCACCGAACGGTTGTGCTTCATGTTTCGATCGTCGGGCCGAGGCGCTGACCAGGCACGCGTAGTGCACTACTCGATTCAGGCGCTAAACGGGCGCCGCGCAATTGACAGACGACAGTTTGACAGCCTAAATGTATTACACGCGTGGTTCCATGTGTTGCGCGTGTGACTAGAAACCGGGCCGATGCCGTCGGCGTGATCGAGGGGGTGACCGCCGAATGAGTGACCCGCGCACGGAGCCATCCAAGATCGCCCATCTCATTCGGATGCTCGCCGTGCCGATAGTGCTCGGCTGGCTGGCGCTGACCGTCATCACGAATGTCGTCGTACCGTCGTTGGAGACGGTCGGCGAGGCGCACACGGTGTCGATGAACGCCGAGGACGCCCCATCGACGGTGTCGATGAGGAAGGTCGGCAGCAACTTCGCCGAGTTCCAGTCCGACAGCAACGCAATGGTGATCATGGAAGGCGAGCAGCCGCTCGGCGCCGATGCCCATCATTACTACGACCAGTTGATCAAGAAGTTCGAAGCCGACACGGTCCACGTCGAACACGTGGCGGACTTCTGGGGCGATCCGCTGACGGCATCGGGCGCACAGAGCAACGACGGCAAATCCGCCTACGTGCAGGTCTACCTGCACGGCAACATGGGCGAAACGCTGGCCAACGAATCCGTCGACGCGGTCCGGGCCATGGTCGCCGCAACACCGACGCCGCCCGGGGTGAAGACGTACGTCACCGGGGGCGCCCCGCTCATCTCGGATCAACGCAACGCGGGCGACTCGAGCATCGCCTGGGTCACGCTCATCACGCTCGTGGTGATCGCGGTCATGCTCGTGATCGTCTATCGGTCGGTGTGGACCATGATCTTGATTCTGCTGATGGTGTTCCTCGAATTGGGCGCCGCCCGCGGAATCGTCGCGTTCCTCGCCTACCACGACATCATCGGGCTATCGACCTTCGCGACCGGCCTGCTGACACTCATGGTGATCGCCGCGGGAACCGACTACGCGATCTTCCTGATCGGTCGATACCAGGAAGCCCGCGGTGACGGTGAGGACAAGGACGCGGCGTACTACACGATGTTCCGCGGGACCGCGCACGTCGTGTTGGGGTCCGGCCTCACCATCGCCGGTGCGATGCTCTGCCTCAGCTTCACGCGGCTGCCGTACTTCCAGACCCTCGGCGTGCCTTGCGCGGTGGGCACTCTCGTCGCCGTCGCCGCGGCGCTGACCCTTGGCCCGGCGGTGGTCGTGATCGGCGGTCGCTTCGGCCGGTTCGAGCCCAAACGCAGCGATCCGGTCGCGGGGTTGGCGCCGGATCGGCACTGTGGTCGTCCGGTGGCCAGGCCCCGTTCTGGTCGCGACGATTGCGCTGGCCCTGGTCGGTCTGCTCGCGCTGCCCAGTTACAGGACGAACTACGACGCCCGCAAGTACATACCCGATGACGTGCCGGCCAACGTCGGGTACGAGGTGGCCGATCGGCACTTCAATGCCGCCCGGATGAATCCGGAACTGATGATGATCGAGAGCGATCACGACCTGCGCAGCTCCGCCGACTTCCTGGTCATCGACAAGATCGCCAAGGCCGTCTTCCGCGTGCCGGGCATCTGGCGGGTCCAGACGATCACCAGGCCCGACGGCAAGCCGATCAAACACACGCACGATCCCGTTCCATGCTCAGCATGCAGGGCACCTCGTCGACGATGAATCGCAAGTACCAGCAGGACCGCGATGGCCGACATGCTGCATCAGGCCGATGAGATGCAGACGACCATCGACACGATGACGAAGATGTCAGAGCCTCATGCTGGAGATGTCGGCCACCTTGCACAGCATGGTCGCCAAGTTCAAGGACACGGTGGTCGACACCGCCCAAATGCGCAACGAGATAGAGGATTTCAACGACTTCCTGCGTCCCCTGAGGAGCTACCTGTACTGGGAGCCGCACTGCTACGACATCCCGATGTGTTGGTCGATCCGTGGGATATTCGACACGCTCGACGGCGTCGACACCCTGACCGATGACATCCAGGCGGTGGTGCCCGACATGGAGCGCCTCGATACGCTCATGCCTCAGCTGGCCGCGCTCCTGCCTTCCCAGATCGACACCATGAAGTCGATGAAGACGATGATGCTGACGCAGTATCAGGTCCAGAAGGGCACGCAGGATCAGATGGCGGCGCAGCAGGACAACTCGACCGCGATGGGTGATGCGTTCGACGCATCGAGGAACGACGACACGTTCTATCTGCCGCCGGAGATCTTCGACAACGCAGACTTCAAGCGTGGCATGAAGAACTTCATCTCGCCCGACGGCCACTCGGTGCGCTTCATCATCAGCCACGAGGGCGATCCGGCCACGGCAGAGGGCATCTCACACATCGACGCCATCAAGCAGGCCGCCAAGGAGGCCATCAAGGGCACGCCCCTGGAGGGGTCCAGGATCTACCTGGCGGGTACCGCCGCCACCTACAAGGACATGCGCGACGGGTCGTTCTACGACCTGTTGATCGCCGGGATTATCCGCAGTGACACTGATTTTCGTCATCATGTTGATCATCACCCGAAGTCTGGTGGCGGCCGCGGTGATCGTGGGCACGGTGCTGCTGTCGCTCGGTGCGTCGTTCGGCCTGTCGGTGCTGCTGTGGCAGCACCTCATCGGTCTCGAACTGCATTGGATGGTGCTCGCGATGTCGGTGATCCTGCTGTTGGCGGTGGGGTCCGACTACAACCTGCTGCTCGTGTCGAGGTTCAAGGAGGAACTTCACGGAGGCTTGAAGACCGGCATCATCCGCTCGATGGCGGGCACCGGTTCGGTGGTGACGTCGGCAGGCCTCGTATTCGCGGCCACGATGGCGACTTTCGCGTTCAGCGACCTGAAGGTCATGAGCCAGGTGGGTACCACGATTGCGCTGGGACTCCTGTTCGACACGTTGGTGGTGCGGTCGTTCATGACGCCCGCCATCGCGTCGCTCATGGGCAAGTGGTTCTGGTGGCCACAGATCGTCAGGGCGCGGTCGGCCAGCCGCCTTCCCGGGTCCACCGGCGATCCCGTCACCATCGGCGCGGGAGACTGACGAGTCGTACGTAATCGATGACCAACGTCGTCGGACCTGACATGCTCGTCGGCGTGAACGAGTTGCATTCATCGCTGCCCGCCGCGCCACGCGCCCACCACGTCCGACGGATGGCGGGCCGTAATCCCGACGAGCGCCATCGGGTGGCCACGCCACTGGAGCTGCTGTTCGACCTGACCTTCGTCGTCGCGTTCGGTGTCGCGGGCTCCGAACTCGCTCACATGCTCGCCGCGGGTCACGTCTGGGCCGGCGCTGACCGCATTCCTGTTCGCCACGTTCGCGACCGTCTGGGCGTGGATCAACTTCACCTGGTTCGCGTCGGCGTACGACACCGACGACTGGATCTACCGCATCACTCACCATGGTGCAGATGGTCGGCGTGCTGATCCTCGCGCTGGGCATTCCGCCGTTCTTCGCGTCGATCGAACATGGCGAGCACGTGAACAACGCGGTGCTCGTCGCCGGCTACGTGGTGATGCGAATCGCGTTGGTGGCGCAGTGGTTACGCGCCGCCGGGCAGGACCCGGCACGGCGTGCGGCGTGTCTGACCTACGCCGGGATCGTCTCGGTGGCCCAGGTCTTCTGGATCGGCACGATCTTCCTGCCGACGTCGGTCCCGGTGACGCTGGCCGTCTGGGTGATCCTCGGCACGGCGGAGACTGGCGGCGCCGCGGCTCGCGGAGTCCCGCAACGACGGGACGCCATGGCACGCCGCACCACATCGCCGAGCGCTACGGGCTGCTGACGATCATCGCGCTCGGTGAGGGCGTGGTCGGCACGGTCGCATCGCTGGCGGCAGTGGTGGAAGAACACGGTTGGACCTCTGCCGCCGTCATGCTGGTCATCGCCGGTACCGGCCTCACGTTCGGCATGTGGTGGATCTACTTCTCCGTGCCCATGGCCGAGCTGTTGCACGCACACCGCGATCGCTCCTTCGCGTTCGGGTATCTCCACATCCCGCTGTTCGCCGCGATCGTGGCGACCGGCGCGGGCCTGCACACCGCGGCCTACTACGTCGAGGACCATTCCGAGATCGGCTCGATCGGGACGGTGTTCTCGGTGGCGATTCCGGTCGGGGTCTACATCGGTTCGTCTACGTGCTGTACTCGCTGATGGTGCGGACCTTCGACCTCTTCCACGTTCTGCTGGCCGCAATCACCGCGGCGGTGCTGGTGACCGCGGTCGTGTTGGCGGCGGCCGGCGTGCCGATGGCGGTCTGCCTGCTGGTCGTCACCCTGGCACCGGCGGTCACCGTCGTCGGCTTCGAAGTGCTCGGCCACCGGCACGCCGCCGCTGCGATCGCGGCCAGCGTCGCCGACGGCAGGTAGTCGCGGTCAGCCGGCGTCGAACGTCTCCAGCAGCGAGCGCTCCTGCTCGGCCCGTTCGGACTTCAGAGCCTGCGCGCCTTCTTGCGGGTGATCAGGATGCCGACGACGGCCAGCGTCCACATGGCGTACTGCACGGTCCAGGCCAGCCGGAACGACTCGAACGAGTACCCGCCCGCCGCGCCGAGGATGACGCCCATGGCCTGCATGACCAACAGCGAGGCGATGAAGCCGCCCATGTTGACCATGCCCTGAGCGGTGCCGAGGGTGGCGCTCGGGTTGAACGTCCGTGCGAAGTCGAACCCGACCATCGACCCGGGGCCGCCGACGGAGATCACCACGACGAGGACGACCAGCAGCCACAGCGGCGCGCGGCCCGGCAGCGCGAGCACCACCGTCCAGACCAGCGCGTTGCTGGCGATGATCGCCAGGACGATGCGGGAGCGCCGGTGCGGATATCGTCCGGTGAAGATGCCGATCGACGATGCCCGCCGCGATCGCGGCGACGACCGAGATCGGTCAGCAACGCGCCCGCCGCGCCGGTGGACTGGCCCTGCGCCACGGTCAGATAGGGCACCCCCCACATCAGCGCGAAGACGGTGACGGAGAACTGCGTGCCCATGTGGGTGAAGAAACCGAGCCGGGTGCCGGGACGCAGCCACACGGTCTTGACGCTGGCGAGGGTGGCTCGCACGGACATGCGTCTCGGTCGCGACGACGCGGCCTCGTGGGGCGTCCTTGACCAATGCGAGCACCAGCACGATGGCCAGCACGCCGAGCGCGGCCACCGACACGTAGGCGGTCGCCCACGTGGTCCCGGTGAGCAGCGCCAGGAACGGCAGTGCGGAGAGCACCTGGCCCAGCTGGCCGCAGATACCGGTGAGCTGGGTCAGCAGCGGAACCTGTCGAGGCGGGAACCAGTGCGGCACCAGACGCAGCACGGAGATGAAGGTGAACGCGTCACCGAGTCCGACGACGGCACGCGCCCCGATCGCGAGCGGAAGCGATGAGGTCAGCGCGAGGATGAGCTGGCCGGTCGCCATCAGTGCGGCGCCCGCCGACGATCAGTGCCCGCGACCCGAAGCGGTCGAGCAGCACGCCGGCGGGCACCTGCGCGGCGGCGTAGACGACCACCTGAAGTACCACGAACGTCGACAGCACGCTGGGGCTGGCGGCGAAGCGCTCGGCCGCATTGAGACCGGAGACGCCGAGCGTGGTGCGATCCAGCACGGCGACGATGTAGGCCAGCAGCCCTGTCGCCCAGATCATCCAGGCACGCACTCGATCCATCGTCGCTCATCGCCGCGTTCGAAGGCCAATCGATATTCGTGGATCGTCCCGAAATCCAATCGGTCCGCAAACTTGGAAACCGGTCTACAGTGTACTTTATGCGTCATTGCGGAGTTGAGTATTCCAATGCTCTGACCGGCAGATTTTGGGAGTTTCTAGTTGGCTGAGTATCGGTTGGACGAACTGGCGCGGCTCTCGGGGGTCAGTGCCCGCAACATCCGGGCCTACCGTGAGCGGGGCCTGCTCGACCCGCCCCGCCGCGAGGGCCGCTCGGCCTTCTACGAGCGACGCTCACCTCAGCCAGCTGACGACGATCAACGATCTTCTGCGCAAGGGGTTCCACTCGGCCCACGTCGCCGAGTTCTTCGCCAGCGTCCGCAGCGGCGACGATCTGGCCGACCTCCTCGGCGTGCGGGAGGCGCTATTCGGGACCCGCCGCGAGAGGGCGGCGGTCGCGGTCGGCCTCGACGTGGACGGCGCCGACGTCCGCCGGCTGTGCGAAACGGGGCTGGCCGACGTCATCGACGGCCAGCTGACGTTCACCAACGCCACCGTCGCCGAGATCGTGGGCCACGCCGCCGATCCGCTGGATTACGTACGGGTGATGCTGGCTGCCCACGACGCGGCGGTCGACGCCGTCGACCACCTGGCCGCGGCGAAGGTCGCAGCGTTGGCGGGAGCGACCGAGGCTCGGTACGGGACGAACTTCAGGCCGCGGTCCGAGGACATCGCGGAGGTGCGCCTCGTCATCGGCGATTACCGCGACCTCGGCAACCACGTCGTCGCCGACCTCCTCGACGCCGCGGTGCAGCGCCGGCTGGTCACCGCCGTCTCCGAGTACGCCGCCAGTGTGCTGCTCAGCCGAGACGCCGAATCCAAGGAGCCGTAGAGGTCATACCCGGGTGGTGGCGGGATCGCCGCCGAACCTCTGCGCCAGCCACACCGGAATGATCGCCAGCACCGTCAACGCCGCGGCGACCACGTTGATGACGGGAGCCTGATTGGGGCGGAACAGGTTTCCGAAGATCCAGATCGGCAGGGTCTGCACGCTGGGGCCGGCGGTGAACGTGGTCACGACGATCTCGTCGAAGCTCAACGCGAAGGCCAGGATCGCCCCGGCGACCAATGCGCCGCGCATCATCGGAAAGGTGACGTAGCGGAAGGTCTGCCACGACGAGGCACCCAGGTCGGCGGAGGCGTCCTCGAGGTCGGTGCCGAGCCTGCGCAGCCGTGCCTGGGTGTTGTTGAACACGATCACGATGCAGAACGTGGCGTGTCCGATGATCACGGTCGCCAGCCCGAGTGTGATGCCCAGCACCGAGGTGAAGGTGGCGTTCAGCGCGATGCCAGTGACGATGCCGGGCAACGTGATCGGCAGCACCACCAGGAAGCTGACGGTGTTGCGGCCGAAGAACTGGTAGCGCTGCACGGCGAACGCCGCCATCGTCCCGAGCACCAGCGCGATCGCGGTGGCGCCGAGCCCGACCACCGCGGAATTCGCCAGCGACTTCCACATGCCGGTGCTGTTCGCGGCGTCCGCCCACCAGGCCAGCGTGAATCCGGACGGCGGGAAGGCGAATGACCGTGATGAGTTGAACGCGTTGATGACGACGAGAAGCAGTGGCGCGTAGAGGAATACCAGAACACCATCACGACCCACACGCGAATCAGGCGGCGGGCACCGGTCGACAGCATCAGACGTTCTCCAGTGCGCCGGTGCGCCGCATCGCGAGCAGATAGAGCACGATCGCGGCGAGCGGGATGATCGACAGCGCGGCAGCCAGCGGCTGATCGTTGGCGGTGACCAGTTGCCCGTAGATGATGTTGCCGAGCATCTGCGTCTTGCCGCCGACGATGGTGACGGCGATGTAGTCGCCGAGTGACAGCGAGAACGTGAAGATGGACCCCGCTGCGATGCCGGGAAACACCAACGGCGCGACCACCATTCGCAGGGTCGAGAAGTCGGAAGCGCCGAGGTCGGAGCTCGCGTCGATCAGCGAGTCGGGGACGCGTTCGAACGCCGCGAACACCGGGATGATCATGTACGGCAGCCACAGGTAGGTCAGCGTGATGACGGTGGCGGTCAGTCCGTAGCCGGGGCTGTACCCGGTGGCCCACGACAGCGGGCCCTCGGGCGACAACAACATTCGCCACGCGTACGCCTTGACCAGATAGCTGGCCCACAGCGGGGTCGTCACCGCCACCACGAGCGCCAGTCGCATCCGCGGGGAGGCGATCTTGGCCATGTACAGCGCCAAGGGCACCGCGAGGACGGCGCAGGCACGGTGACCACGGCCGCGACGCCGACGGTGCGCAGGGTCACGGCCCGGAACACCTCGTCGGTCAGCACGCGGGTGATGTTGTCGCCGGTGAGCGTGTGCACCACCGCGCCGGTGAACGAGTTGGTGGTCCAGAACGCCGAAACCAGCAGCACCGCAAGCGAACCCAGATAGGCTACGGTGAGCCACGCCAGTGGCGGCACCAGCAGGAAGGCCAGGCTCAACCGCCGGAGCCGTGTTGGGGAACGCCGGAGCCGCCCGGCGGCGACATCGAACCCCGCCTCCTGGTCGGTGCGACAGGGGCGGCAACCGTCACCCCTTGATCTGCTGCCACTTGTCGACCCACTCGTCGTAGGCCGTGCAGTTGTCACCACTGCCGTCGACGCAGTGCTTCTGCGGGGTGGTCCAGTAGTGGATCTTCTCGGCGTAGCTCGCGTCGGTGGCGTGGTAGATGTCGCAGAAGTCCTTCTCGGTGGTGAATTCGCACGCCTTCGTCTGGGCGGGCGCCTCACCGAAGTACTCGGCCACCTGCGCGTTGACCTCCGGCGAGGTGATCCAGTCCATCCACTTGTACATGCAGTTGGGATGGGCGGCCTTCGACGACGACCATCCAGGTGTCCGACCAGCCGGTGGATCCCTCCTTCGGGATCACGGTGTTCACCTGGACCTTGTTGTCGGTGCCGATGGTGTTGGCGATCACCTGCCACGTCGTGCCGATCACCGACGGTGCCCGACTCGAACGCCTGCACCTCCTTGGTGTAGTCCGACCAGTACTCGCTGATGTTCTCCTTCTGCGCCTTGAGCAGTTCGACGGCGGCATCCAGTTGCGCCGAGGTCAGCGAGTACGGATCCTTGATGCCCAGTTCGGGCTTCGTCTTCGACAGGTACAGCGCGGCGTCGGCGATGTAGATCGGCGAGTCGTAGGCGGTCACCTTGCCCTTGTACTTGCCCGCGTCGCCGAACACGGCGCCCCACGAGTCGGGGGCATCGTGCACGACGCCGATGTTGTACATCAGCAGGTTGGCGCCCCAGCCGTGCGGGATACCGTACATCTGGCCGTCCACCGAGTTCCACGGCTTGTCCTTGAGGAACGACGAGATCGACGCGTAGTTGGGCACCAGCGAGGTGTTGACCGGGGCGACGTCGCCTGCGTAGATCAGCCGCAGCGTGGCATCGCCGGATGCCGACACCCCGTCGTACTGACCGGTTCTCATCAACTGCACCATCTCGTCGGACGTGTTGCCGACCTTGACGTTGACCTTGCAGCCGGACTCCTTCTCGAATGGGGTGACCCAGTCGACCTTCGGGTCGTTGGAGCCGTTCTCGGCGTAACCGGCCCACGCGATCAGGTTGAGTTGACCCTCGCCGTTGCCCAGCGAGCCAAGGGGTTCCATCTTCGGCGGCGCCGTACCGGAGTCGTTCGCGGGCTTCGAGCCGGAGCAGGCCGTCACCATTCCGGAGACCAGGACGGCGCATGCGGTCATGGCCAGACCGAGCCGAATCGCTGTGGATTTCATGGGGCGCTCCTCGTGACTTTCAGTTGGACAGGTCGTGAACGGCGTTCTCGGGCCAGGACAGGGTGATCGTGCGCGCCGTGGTCGAGGTCGTCGGGCAGCAGTGCGGCACTGTTGAGCACGGTCGCGGTCAGCGTCACGCCCGGTGCGGCGACGGCGGCGACGCGTGTGGTGGGGCCGGCGAAGATGACTTCGGCCACGGTGGCGTCGACACTGCGGGTGCCCGGCGCGGCGGCGCCTCCCGCCGCGCCGACCGCGATCCGTTCCGGCCGCACCGCGAACAGACCCGGCCGGCCGACGAGCACGTCGGGCGGCCTCGCCGTCGAGGACGTTCGAGGTTCCGACGAAGTCGGCGACGAATCGGTTCGCCGGGTATTCGTAGACGTCGCGCGCCTTGCCCACCTGCTCGATGCGGCCGTGGTTGAACACCGCGAGCCGGTCGCACAGCGTCAGCGCCTCGTCCTGGTCGTGGGTGACGATGATGAAGGTGATGCCGACCTCACGCTGGATGGCCTTCAGCTCCACCTGCATCTGCTCGCGCAGCTTGAGGTCGAGGGCGCCGAGGGGCTCGTCGAGAAGCAGGACGCGTGGCCGCCCGACCAGTGCGCGGGCCAGCGCGACGCGTTGACGCTGGCCGCCCGACAGTTGGGCCGGTTGGCGCGGGGCCTGGTCGGTGAGCCGAACCATGTCGAGTGCCTCGGCCGTGCGCCGGCGCCGCTCGGTCTTCGGCACGCCACGGACCTTCATGCCGTACTCGACGTTCTGCTCGACGGTCATGTGGGGGAACAGCGCGTACTCCTGGAACACGGTGTTGACGTCGCGCTTGCGGGCCGGCCACGAGGTGACGTCCACCCCGCCGAGCCGGATGGCGCCCTCGGTGGGTTCTTCGAAGCCGGCGATCATCCGCAGCACGGTGGTCTTACCCGATCCGGAGGGGCCGAGGATGGCGAAGAGTTCGCCGTCGTAGACGGTCAGGTCGGCTCCGTCGACGGCGACGACCGCGTCCGAGCCTCGGCCGCTGAAGACCTTGCGCACACCGATCAACTCGATTTGCGGTTCGTCCTGGGCGGTCGCGGTCGCGGACGTCGCGGCGTCGGCTCCGGATTGCGGCCCAGAAGACATGGGCAGAATCGTATGGATCCGTTGGTCGAATCGCAGCACAAAGTACGGATCTCGCGCGTAACTCGTGTTTCGCCGACTGTTTTCGTCTTGAACCGCGCGGATGCGGATGCGCAAATCTTGGTGCGGCTGTGACCAGTGGCGTTAATGAGAATATTGAGGCAGTTGTCATATTCTGTGGTACATGTCAATTTCCCGGCGCGACGTGCTGAGGTATGCCGCCGCCGCGCCGGCCGTGCTCGGCCTGGCAGGCACGTTGTCGGCGGTCGCGGCGGCCACCGGCCCGCCCACCGCGTCAGCCGCGCCCCTCGGCGTCCTGCTCGACTACGCGGCGGGGGTAATCCCGGCTACCGACATACGTGCCGCGGGTGCCGCAGGCGCCATCAGGTACGTCTCCGACCGTCGGCCCGGTGGTGCGTGGATGCTGGGCAAGCCCATCCAGCTACCCGAGGCCCGGGACCTGTACCAGAACGGGCTCAAGATCGTCTCCTGCTACCAGTACGGCAAGGAGGACACCGCCGACTGGCTCGGCGGGCAGAACGCCGGCGTGCAACACGCGAAGCGGGGCTGGCAGTTGCACGTCGCGGCGGGTGGTTCGTACGGCGCACCGATCTACGCGTCGATCGACGACGATCCGTCGTATGACCAGTACAAGCAGCAGGTTGCGCCTTATCTAAAGGCCTGGGAATCGGTTCTGGGACACCAGCGGGTCGGGGTTTACGCCAACGCGCAAGACCATCGACTGGGCGATCCACGACGGCATCGGCTCGTACTTCTGGCAACACAACTGGGGATCGCCGAAGGGGTTCACGCATCCGGCGGCGCATCTGCACCAGGTCGAGATCGACAAGCGCAGCGTCGGTGGTGTCGGTGTCGACATCAATCACATCCTGCAGCCGCGATTCGGGCAGTGGGACTAAAGGTTACCGATCAGTAAGTACAACCAGCAAACAATTCGGCTCGATTGGGTCGGCTGGGTTGACACATGGGTCGATGTTGTCGCTTTTCGTTGATCCGCGAGGGAGCGTCGAACCGGCTTGAAATTCTTACATAACGATTCGATAACAGTACTGCCTTGATCAGCACTGTTATAGCTACTCGACCGTAACCACGCGCAAGCAGGACATTTGTCCCGGAAGGCTCGCGGACCGCGGGAAGCCCGCGTTACGCAATGTGTGGTTACCCGAGCGTAGAACTCGCCAGTAACCATTTGGGGCGCGAAAATGGTGCTGGCTCTTATGACACTCTTAGTGCAGCTGGCCCGTATGCCGGGCTGTCCCAAGGAGAGTCCGGCGGCGTCCCTCGATGCCAGATGTGGCCGGAGGTCGACCGGAGCCAGTCGAGATTCGATGCCGAATCGCGCGATCCCTCATGGGGGCGGGGCCGCGCTGCACAGACGACAGCCTTAGACGAGCGAGACGCGCCAGAGCGCACGAGGAGATGGCAAGACGTGACGATCAACGAACATGACAGAGTAACCACGGGCCGCAAGGGCGGTGTGGGTGAGAACTCCTCCACACAGGCCAGTGCCAACGCGCTGGTCGACCTGCTCAACGCCGGCGAGCCCTACGCGGTGGCGTTCGGCGGCCAGGGCGGCAATTGGTTGGAGAACCTGGAAGAGCTGATCAGCTCTGCGGGCATCGAATCGGAGCTGAGCGAGGTCGTCGGCGAGGCCGAGCTGCTGCTGGAGCCCGTCGCCCGTGAACTGGTCGTGGTTCGGCCGATCGGCTTCCAGCCGATCCAGTGGGTGCGTGCGCTGGCCGCTGACGAGCCGCTGCCGACCTCCAAGCAGCTGACCACCGCCGCGATCTCCGGCCCCGGCATCCTGCTGACCCAGATGGCCGCGATCCGCGCCATGACACGCCAGGGCCTCGACCTCCACGGCACGCCGCCCGTGGCGATGGCCGGGCACTCCCAGGGCGTCATGGCCTGCGAGTCGCTGCGGGCGAATGGAGCGCGCGACGCCGAGCTGCTGGCGCTACTGCAGCTGATCGGCGCGGCAGGCTCGTTGGTCTCGCGCCGTCGCGGCATGGTCGGCCGCGGCGACAAGTCGCCGATGGTGTCGGTGACCAATGCCGATCCCGAGCGCATCGCCGAACTACTCGAAGAGTTCTCCCAAGACGTCCGCACGGTCCTGCCGCCGGTGCTGTCCATCCGCAACGGCAGGCGCTCGGTGGTCATCACCGGCACGCCCGAGCAGCTGGCCCGCTTCGAGCTGTACTGCAGCAAGATCACCGAGAAGGAAGAGGCCGAGCGCAAGAACAAGACCCGCGGCGGCGCGGTCTTCAGCCCGGTGTTCCACGGTGTTCAGGTCGAGGTCGGCTTCCACACCCCACGCCTGGCCGACGGCGTCGAGCTCGTCGACCACTGGGCATCCAGGACCGGCATCGACGCCGACCTCGCACACGAGATGACCGACGTCGATCTTCGTGCGGCCGATCGACTGGGTCGCCGAAGTCGAGCGACTGCACGACGCCGGGGCGCGCTGGATCGTCGACCTCGGACCGAGCGACACCATCACCCGCGTCACCGCCCCGGTCATCCGCGGGCTCGGCGTCGGCATCGTCGCCGCGGCCACCCGCGCCGGACAGCGCAGCCTGTTCACCGTCGGTGCGGCGCCCGAGGTGGCGCCCGCCTGGTCGAGCTATTCGCCGTCGGTCGATCACGCTGCCCGACGGATCGGTCAAGCTCTCGACCAAGTTCACCAGGCTCACCGGGCGGTCGCCGATCCTGCTCGCGGGCATGACGCCGACCACGGTCGACGCCAAGATCGTCGCCGCCGCGGCCAACTCCGGTCACTGGGCCGAGCTCGCGGGCGGCGGCCAGGTCACCGAACCGATCTTCGACGGACCGCATCGCCGAGCTGACCCAGCTGCTCGAGCCGGGCCGCGCGGTGCAGTTCAACACGCTGTTCCTCGACCCGTACCTGTGGAAGTTGCAGGTCGGCGGAAAGCGCTTGGTGCAGAGGGCTCGTCAGTCCGGTGCGCCCATCGACGGCGTCGTGGTCAGCGCGGGCATCCCCGAGCTCGAGGAGGCCGTCGACCTGATCGAGGAGCTCAACGGCATCGGCATCACCCACGTGGTGTTCAAGCCGGGCACCGTCGACCAGATCAAGTCCGTCATCAAGATCGCCGACGAGGTCCCCGACCGGGACGTCATCGTGCACATCGAGGGCGGCCGCGCGGGCGGGCACCACTCCTGGGAAGACCTCGACGACCTGCTGGTGTCGACCTACGGCGAACTTCGCAAGTGCGCCAACATCACGGTGTGCGTCGGCGGCGGCATCGGAACCCCCGAGCGTGCCGCCGAGTACCTGTCCGGCCGGTGGTCGGCGCGCTACGGCTTCCCGATCATGCCGGTCGACGGCATTCTGGTCGGCACCGCGGCGATGGCCACCCTGGAGTCGACCACGTCGCCAGCGGTCAAGCAGCTGCTGGTCGAGACCAACGGCACCGATCGGTGGATCGGCGCAGGAAAGGCCCAGGGCGGCATGGCTTCCAGCCGCAGCCAGCTCGGCGCCGACATCCACGAGATCGACAACTCCGCGTCACGCTGCGGCCGGCTGCTCGACGAGGTCGCCGGTGACGCCGACGCCGTGGCGGATCGCCGCGACGAGATCATCGCCGCGATGGCCGAAACCGCCAAGCCGTACTTCGGCGACATCGGTGACATGACCTACCTGCAGTGGCTGCAGCGCTACGTCGAACTGGCGATCGGCGACGGCGACAGCACCGCCGACACCGCCGCACCCGGCAGCCCGTGGCTGGCCGACACCTGGCGCGACCGGTTCGAGGAGATGCTCAAGCGCGCCGAGGCGCGGCTGCATCCCGCGGACTCCGGCCCGATCGAGACGGCCTATGGCGTCGACCCCGAAGGCGAAGCGCTGCTTGAGGATCCGCAACGCGCGATCGAGGTACTGCTCGCGCGGTACCCGGACGCAGAGACCGTCAAGCTGCATCCGGCCGACGTGCCGTTCTTCGTGACGCTGTGCAAGACGCTTGGCAAGCCGGTGAACTTCGTGCCCGTCATCGACAAGGACGTGCGGCGCTGGTGGCGCAGCGACTCGCTGTGGCAGGCCCACGACGCGCGCTACACGGCCGACCAGGTGTGCATCATCCCCGGCACGCAAGGCCGTCGTCGGCATCACCCGCGTCGACGAGCCGGTCGGCGAGCTGCTCGACCGGTTCGAGCAGGCGTCCATCGACGAGGTGCTCGCGTCTGGTGCCGAGCCCGTCGCCGTGGTGTCGCGCCGGCAGGCCCGCGCCGACGTCACCGGTCCGCTGGCCGTGGTGCTCGACTCGCCCGACGTGCTGTGGGCCGGCCGCACCGCGATCAACCCGGTGCACCGCATCGGTGAGCCGGGCGAGTGGCAGGTCAACGAAAACCGTTCGGCGACACACCCTTCCACGGGTGCGCGGCTGGAGGTCACGGGTGACAACGTCACGTTGAACGTCCCGCTCTCCGACATCTGGATCACGCATCCAGTTCACGCTGCCGGGCAGCCACGGTCGACGGCGGCATGCCCGTCGTCACCACCGAGGACGCATCGGCCGCCATGCGCGCGGTGCTGGCCATCGCCGCGGGCGTCGACGGCCCCGACTCGCTTCCGACGGTCGTCGACGACAGCACCACCGTCACCGTCTCTTGGAATCCGGAGGAGGTCGCCGACCACACCGGCGTCACCGCAACGTTCGGTGCGCCACTGGCGCCCGGCCTGACCCTGGTGCCCGACGCGCTGGTCGGCCGCTGCTGGCCCGCCGTGTTCGCGGTCATCGGCTCTGCGGTCACCGACGCCGGTTTCCCGGTCGTGGAGGGCCTGCTCAGCCTGGTGCACCTCGACCACGCCGCGCACCTTCTCGCGCCGATGCCCAAGACGACGGTCGAATTGACCGTCACCGCAACGGCTTCGCCCGCCGTCGACACCGAGGTCGGCCGCGTCGTCCCGGTGGCGGTCAGCATTCGCGATGCCGAGGGCACCGTGCTCGCCGAACTCGAGGAGCGGTTCGCGATCCGCGGCCGCACCGGCGCCGTCGAGCTGTCCGACCCGCCACGCGCGGGCGGTGCGATCACCGACAACGCGACCGACACGCCGCGCCGTCGCCGCCGCGACGTCACCGTCACGGCGCCGACCGACATGAGCGCGTTCGCGGTGGTGTCCGGTGACCACAACCCGATCCACACCGACCGCGCCGCCGCGCTGCTCGCCGGGCTGAAAACGCCCATCGTGCACGGCATGTGGCTGTCCGCCGCCGCGCAGCACGTCGTCACCGCCACCGACGGCAGGGCCACTCCGCCCGCGCGTCTGGTCGGCTGGACCTCGCGCTTCCTCGGCATGGTCCTGCCCGGCGACGACATCGACTTCCGCGTCGACCGCGTCGGAATCGACCGCGGCGCGGAGATCATCGAGGTCACCGCGAAGGTCGAACAACGAACTGGTCATGTCGGCCACCGCGCAGCTGGCGGCGCCCAAGACCGTGTACGCATTCCCCGGCCAGGGCATCCAGTCCAAGGGCATGGGCATGGACGTCCGTGCGCGGTCCAAGGCTGCCCGCAAGGTGTGGGACACCGCCGACAAGTTCACGCGCGACACGCTCGGCTTCTCGGTGCTGCACGTGGTGCGCGACAACCCGACCAGCCTGATCGCCAGCGGGGTGCACTACCAGCATCCCGAGGGCGTGCTGTACCTGACGCAGTTCACCCAGGTCGCCATGGCGACCGTCGCCGCCGCCCAGGTGGCCGAGATGCGCGAGCAGGGCGCATTCGTCGAGGACGCGATCGCCTGCGGGCACTCCGTCGGCGAGTACACCGCGCTGGCATGCGTGTCCGGGCGTGTACCCGTTGGAAGCGCTTGCTGGAGGTGGTGTTCCACCGCGGTAGCAAGATGCACGACATCGTGCCGCGCGACGAACACGGCCGCTCGAACTACCGGCTGGCCGCCATCCGCCCGTCGCAGATCGACCTCGACGACGACGACGTCACCGACTTCGTCGACGAGATCGCCGAGCGAACACGGGCGAGTTCCTGCAGATCGTGAACTACAACCTGCGCGGTTCGCAGTACGCGATCGCGGGCACCGTGCGCGGTCTCGAGGCACTCGAGGAAGAGGTCGAGAAGCGTCGCGAGCTCTCCGGCGGCAAGCGCTCGTTCATCCTGGTGCCCGGCATCGACGTGCCGTTCCACTCCGAGGTGCTCCGTGTCGGTGTCGCCGACTTCCGCCGGTCGCTGGAGCGCGTCATGCCGCACGACGCGGACCCGGCACTGCTCGTCGGCCGGTACATCCCGAACCTGGTGCCCGAGCCGTTCACGCTGGACCGCGACTTCATCCAGGAGATCCGGGATCTGGTGCCCGCCGAGCCGCTCGACGAGATCCTCGCCGACTACGACACCTGGCTCCGTGACAAGCCGCGCGAGCTGTGCCGCAAGGTCGTCATCGAGTTGCTGGCCTGGCAGTTCGCCAGCCCGGTGCGCTGGATCGAGACCCAGGACCTGCTCTTCATCGAGGAGGCCGCAGGCGGACTCGGCATCGAGCGGTTCGTCGAGATCGGCGTGAAGAATGCGCCGACGGTGGCGGGCCTGGCGACGAACACGCTGAAGCTGCCGGAGTACTCGCACAACACCACCGAGGTGCTCAACACCGAGCGCGACGCCGCGGTGCTGTTCGCCACCGACACCGATCCGGAGCCCGAGGCCGACGACGCACGCCGGTGACGCCGCGCCCGCCCCGGTCGCCGAGGCGGCCGCGGTAGAGGCCGCACCGGCGGCGGCCTCGGCCCCGTCGGCTCCGTCGGCTCCGACCGGCGGTCCGCGGCCCGACGACATCGGGTTCGACGCCGCCGACGCCACGCTGGCGCTCATCGCCCTTTCGGCGAAGATGCGCATCGATCAGATCGAGACGCTCGACTCCATCGAGTCGATCACCGACGGTGCGTCCTCGCGGCGCAACCAGCTGCTGGTCGACCTCGGCTCGGAGCTGAACCTCGGTGCGATCGACGGTGCTGCCGAGGCCGACCTGGCGGGGCTCAAGGCGCAGGTGACGCAAGCTCGCCCGCACGTACAAGCCTTACGGCCCAGTGCTTTCCGACGCGATCAACGATCAGCTGCGCACCGTGCTCGGCCCGTCCGGCAAGCGGCCCGCCGCGATCGCCGAACGCGTCACCAAGACCTGGGAACTGGGCGCGGGCTGGGCCAAGCACGTCACCGTCGAGGTGGCACTCGGCACCCGCGAGGGCACCAGTGTGCGCGGCGGTGCACTCGGCGGGCTGCACGACGGTGCGCTGGCCGACGTCGCCGCGGTGGACAGGGTCGATCGACGCCGCGGTCAGCGCGGTCGCGGCCCGCAAGGGCGTCGCGGTGTCGTTGCCGTCGTCCGGTGCCGCAGGTGGTGGCGTGGTGGACTCCGCCGCGCTGACCGAGTTCGCCGAGCAGGTCACCGGTCGCGACGGCGTGCTTGCGTCGGCGGCCAGGATGATCCTCGGCCAGCTGGGTCTCGACAATCCCGTCAGTGCCCCCGAATCGGTCAACGATGCCGAGCTGATCGACCTCGTCACGGCCGAATTGGGCTCGGACTGGCCACGTTTGGTGGCTCCGACGTTCGACGGCCGCAAGGCGGTGCTGTTCGACGACCGGTGGGCCAGCGCCCGCGAGGACCTCGCCCGGCTGTGGCTGATGGACGAGAGCGAGATCGACGGCGACTGGCAGCGGCTCTCGGCGCGCTTCGAGGGTGCCGGGCACGTCGTCGCCACGCAGGCCAGCTGGTGGCAGGGCAAGGCGCTGGCGTCGGGACGGAACGTCCACGCGACGCTGTACGGGCGGGCCGCCGCGGGTGCCGAGAACCCCGAAAGGGGCCGCTACGCCAACGAGATCGCCGTGGTGACTGGCGCATCGAAGGGCTCGATCGCAGCGTCCGTCGTCGCGCAGTTGCTCGACGGGGGAGCGACCGTGGTCGCCACCACGTCCAAGCTGGACGACGACCGGTTGGCGTTCTACCGGACGCTCTACCGTGACCACGCCCGGTTCGACGCGCAGCTGTGGGTGGTGCCCGCCAACATGGCGTCCTACACCGACATCGACGCACTGGTCGACTGGGTTGGCAACGAGCAGACCGAAACCCTTGGACCGCAAGCGATCCACCTCAAGGATGCCCAGACGCCGACGCTGCTGTTCCCGTTTGCGGCACCGCGCGTGGCCGGCGACCTGTCCGAGGCGGGCTCCCGTTCCGAGATGGAGATGAAGGTGCTGCTGTGGGCCGTGCAGCGGCTGATCGGCGGCCTGTCGCACATCGGCGCCGAACGCGACATCGCCTCGCGCCTGCACGTCGTGCTGCCCGGTTCACCCAACCGCGGCATGTTCGGCGGCGACGGCGCCTACGGCGAGGCCAAGTCGGCGTTGGACGCCGTGGTCTCGCGCTGGAAGGCCGAAACGTCGTGGGCACAGCGAGTCTCGTTGGCGCACGCGTTGATCGGCTGGACCAAGGGCACCGGCCTGATGGGCCACAACGACGCGATCGTCGGAGCCGTCGAGGAGGCGGGCGTTACGACCTACTCGACCGAGCAGATGGCGTCGATGTTGCTCGATCTGTGCGACATCGAATCCAAGGTCGCCGCCGCGCGTGCACCGCTGCACGTGGATCTGACCGGCGGGCTCGGTGAGGTCGAGATCGACATGGCCGAGCTGGCCGCCAAGGCCCGCGAGGAGATGGCGGGCGAAGCCACGGCGGACGACGAGGTCGACTTCGGGACCATACCGGCGCTGCCGTCGCCTCCGCGGGGCTACACCGCGGCCCCGCCGCCGGCGTGGGACGACCTCGACGTCGATCCCGCCGACCTGGTGGTGATCGTCAGCGGTGCCGAACTCGGGCCCTACGGCTCGTCGCGGACCCGCTTCGAGATGGAGGTCTCCGGCGAGTTGTCGGCGGCGGGCGTGCTGGAGCTGGCGTGGACCACGGGCCTGGTGAAGTGGGAGGACGATCCCAAGCCGGGCTGGTACGACACCCAGAGCGGCGACCTGATCGACGAGGGCGAGTTGGTGGAGCGCTACCACGACATCGTGCTCGAGCGGGTCGGCATTCGCGAGTTGGTGGACGACGGCGCGATCGATCCGGACCACGCCTCGCCGCTGCTGGTGTCCGTGTTCCTCGACAAGGACTTCACCTTCGTGGTGGCGTCGGAGGCCGACGCTCGCGCGTTCGTCCAGTTCGATCCAGAGCACACCGTGATCGCGCCGGTGCCCGACAGCGGGGACTGGCAGGTCACCCGCAAGGCGGGTACCGAGATCCGGGTGCCGCGCAAGGTCAAGCTGTCGCGCTCCGTCGGTGCGCAGGTGCCGACCGGGTTCGACCCAACCGTGTACGGCATCAGCCAGGACATGGCGAACTCGATCGACCGAGTTGCGATGTGGAACCTCGTCGTCACCGTCGACGCGTTCCTGTCCGCCGGGTTCAGCCCGAACGAGCTGATGCGCTGGGTGCACCCCAGCCTGGTGGCCAGCACGCAGGGCACCGGCATGGGCGGCATGACGTCGATGCAGACCATGTACCACGGCAACCTGCTGGGCCGGAGCAAGCCGAACGACATCCTTCAGGAAGTCCTGCCGAATGTCATGGCAGGACACGTGGTTCAGTCCTATATCGGCAGCTACGGCTCGATGATCCACCCGGTGGCGGCCTGTGCCACGGCGGCGGTGTCGGTCGAGGAGGGCGTGGACAAGATCCGCCTCGGCAAGGCCGAGTTCGTCGTCGCCGGTGGCTACGACGACCTGACGCTGGAGGCCATCATCGGCTTCGGAGACATGGCGGCCACCGCCGACACCGAAGCCATGCGCGCCAAGGGCATCAGCGACTCGAAGTTCTCCCGCGCCAACGATCGGCGCAGGCTGGGCTTCGTCGAGTCGCAGGGCGGCGGGACGATCCTCCTGACCCGCGGTGATCTAGCGGTGAAGATGGGTCTGCCGGTGATGGCGGTGGTGGCCTACGCCTCGTCATTCGGCGACGGCGTGCATACGTCGATCCCCGCCCCGGGCCTTGGCGCTCTGGGAGCGGGCCGCGGTGGCAAGGATTCGGTGCTGGCGCGCTCGCTGGCGAAACTGGGTGTGGGTGCCGACGACATCGCGGTGGTGTCCAAGCACGACACGTCGACCCTGGCCAACGATCCCAACGAGACCGAACTACACGAGCGGCTCGCCGCGTCGATGGGCCGGTCCTCGGGTGCGCCGCTGTTCGTGGTCAGTCAGAAGAGCCTGACGGGTCACGCCAAGGGAGGCGCTGCGGCCTTCCAGATGATGGGTCTGTGCCAGATCCTGCGTGACGGCGTCATCCCGCCGAACCGCAGCCTGGACTGCGTCGATGACGAACTGGCGAATGCCAAGCACTTCGTCTGGGTCCGGGAAACCCTGCACATGGGCGAGAAGTTCCCGCTCAAGGCGGGTCTGGTGACGAGCCTGGGCTTCGGCCACGTGTCGGGTCTAGTGGCGCTGGTGCACCCGGAAGCGTTCTTGGCGGCGTTGGAACCGGCGGAGCGCGAGGACTACCGGCGGCGGGCCAACGCCCGGGTGCTGGAGGGTCAGCGTCGACTGGCGTCGGCGATCGCGGGTGGCCCCGCGCTCTACGAGCGACCGGCCGATCGACGGTTCGGTCACGACTCGCCCGAGAAGCGGCAGGAGGCCGACATGCTGCTCGACCCGTCCGCGCGTCTGGGCGAGGACGGCTGGTACTCGCGGTGACGTGTGCTTGACCCAGGAGACGATGAGGTCTCGACTAGCGTTTCCGCAATGAGCATCGTCGGAGTGGGCATCGACCTGGTTTCCATCACGGACTTCGCCGACCAGGTCGACCAACCGGGGACGGTGTTCTCGGAAACGTTCACACCGGGTGAGCGCCGCGACGCCGCGGACAAGAGTTCGTCGGCGGCGCGGCACCTCGCGGCCCGGTGGGCGGCCAAGGAAGCCGTGATCAAGGCATGGTCGGGGTCGCGATTCTCGAAGCGACCGATGCTGCCCGAGGGCATCCATCGCGACATCGAGATCGTCACCGACATGTGGGGACGTCCGAAGGTGCGCCTCTCCGGAGCGATCGCCGAGCATCTGAAGGGCATCACGATTCACCTATCGCTGACGCACGACGGAGACACCGCTGCGGCGGTGGCCGTGCTGGAGTCCGCCAGCTAACTTCCTACGACGAGCAGACACAAACTCCCCTCAATTGGCCCGAAAGAGGGCAGTTAGCGTCTGCTCGCGCGGGAGAGGCGAGCGACTAACCTCCTTCTCATGAGTGATCTTGTCGAACGGGTGCGTTCGGTGTTGCCCTCGGTGCGGGCGGATCTCGAGGATCTCGTCCGCATCGAATCGGTGTGGGCCGACCCGGCCCGACACGACGAGGTGCGGCGTAGCGCCGACGCGGTGTCGAAACTGTTGTCGGAGGCCGGTTTCGATGACGTTCGCATCGTCAGCGAGGGCGGCGCACCCGCGGTCATCGCGCGCCACCCGGCACCCCCCGGTGCGCCGACGGTGCTGCTGTACGCGCACCACGACGTGCAACCCGAAGGCGAACCGTCGCAGTGGGCCTCGCCACCGTTTGAACCCACCGAACGCGACGGCAGGCTCTACGGCAGGGGCAGCGCCGACGACAAGGCAGGCATCGCAACTCATTTGGCGGCGTTTCGAGCCCATGGCGGCCAACCGCCGGTCGGCGTGACGGTCTTCGTCGAAGGCGAGGAGGAGTCCGGATCGCCCTCACTGGGCCGCCTGCTCGCATCGCACCACGACGATCTCGCCGCCGACGTCATCGTGATCGCCGACTCGGACAACTGGAGCACCGAGATTCCGTCGCTCACGGTGTCGCTGCGCGGCTTGGCCGACTGCGTCGTCGAAGTCGCCACGCTCGACCACGGCCTGCACTCCGGGATGTGGGGCGGCGTGGTACCCGACGCGCTGAGCGCGCTGGTGCGACTGCTCGCCAGCCTGCACGACGACGACGGCAACGTCGCCGTGGCGGGTCTGCACGAGAGCACGGCCGCCGAGATCGACTTCCCGCCCGAACGGGTGCGCGAGGACACCGGCCTGCTCGACGGCGTGGCGGAAATCGGTTCGGGGTCGGTGCCGCAGCGGCTATGGGCCAAGCCGGCGATCACCGTCATCGGCATCGACACCACGCCGATCGCGTCGTCGTCGAACACCTTGATCCCGCGCGCCCGCGCCAAGGTCAGCATGCGCGTCGCGCCCGGCGGCGATGCGGCCACACATCTGAAGGCACTGACCCGGCATCTGGAGCAGCACGCACCGTGGGGCGCTCGGGTGACCGTCACGCCAGGCGACCTCGGACAGCCCTACGCCATCGACGCCAGCGGACCGGTCTACGACGCCGCCCGCGCCTCGTTCCGGCAGGCATGGGGGACCGATGCCGTCGACGTGGGCGTCGGCGGATCCATACCGTTCATCGCCGAGTTCGCCGCCGCCTTCCCGGACGCCCAGATCCTCGTCACCGGCGTCGAGGACCCGGGTACGCAGGCGCACAGCATCAACGAGAGCCTGCACCTCGGCGTGTTCGAGCGGGCGGCGATGTCGGAGGCGCTGCTACTCGAGGCCCTCGGCGGGATTTCGCACGGCTGAATGGATCGAACTGACTACATTTCTGGGGCGTCTGGGGCGGGTGTGCGCGGCACATCCGTGGCGGGTGATCGCGGTGTGGACCGTGGTGCTGGCCGCGACGGTTGGGCTTGCGGCAGGCTTCGGCGACCGGGCCCGTGACGACTACAACGCTTGGCAGACCTTCGAACCGGCCGGACACGACTTCCTGGCGACGAACTTCCCCGACGCGGCAGGCGCGGACGCACGCGTGGTCGTCCACGCTTCGGCCGGGCCACTGCGCAACAGTGACCTGGCCAAACTCCGTGACTCACTCCGCGCGGTGCACGGCGTGTCGGCGGTGTCACCACCGCGCATGGCGACGACCGGCGACACCGCCCTGATCACCGTCCAGTACAGGGTCCCGGTCACCGAGTTCCGCGGCAGGGAGGGGGTGGCCGCGCTGGAGCGCGCGGTCGCTCCCTTCGAACGCGCGGACCTACGCGTCGAACTTGGTGGCGAAGTCCCGGAGAACTACACCGGCGACGGCGGGACGCTGGAGCGGATCGTTCTCCTGGCCGCCGGATTGCTTCTGCTCGTGTTGTCGGGTTCGCTCGCCGCCGCGGGCATCGCACTGACGGTGGGTGCGATCGGTTCGGGTACCGGGCTGGCGCTGATGTGGACGTTGGCCGGCTTCACGTCGGTCAGCCCCGCCGCGCCCTTCGTGGTCACCGCTCTTGGGCTCGGTTGTGGCATCGGTTACGTGCTGCTGTTCCTGGCGCGGTTCCGGGAGAATCAGCGGCGCGGCTGCAGCGCCAGTGATGCCGCCGCTGCGACGAACGGATCGGCGGGCAGGTCGATCGTGGTGGCGGGGATCGTGGTGTCGACTTCGCTGCTCGGCTTGTTGACCGGTTTGGTGCCGCAGTTCTCGTCATTCGGCCTAGCCACCGCGGTGGTGATCGTTGCGGTCACCCTGGCTGCCGTGACGCTCCTTCCGGCTCTGTGCGCACTGGCCGGCCACCGATTGCGCCCAGGGTGGCCCCTCAAGGTCGGCGTCCCTACCCGACTCGTGGCCGGTCGGTGGGTCGCGCACGTCGCGAAATGGCCGTTGCCTTGGGCGATCTCGGCCCTCGTCGTGCTGCTGCTGGCCGCGGCGCCGGCTCTCGAGCTGCGGACGTGGCCGCGGGACGCCGGGAGTCTGGCCACCTCGGACACCGTCCGCAGGGCCTTCGACCTGACTGCCGCCGAGTTCGGGCCGGGCGCGAACGGACCGTTCACCGTCGCGGTCGACGTGAAGCGGGTGGGCCCGGAGCGACTCGCCAGGTCCATCGCCGAGATCCGCCGCAGTGCCGGTGTCGCAAGAGTTTCGGTCCCGCGATACAACACCGGGCGCTCCGCTGCGGTGTTCGCGATCGAGCCGCTGACCGCGCCAGGCGACGAGAAGACGGTGGTGACGCTTCGGGCGGTCCGCGCACTCTTGCCGCCTGGCATGTACCTCACCGGCTACACCGCGTACTTCGCTGGCGTCTCCGACGAACTCGCGCACCGGTTGTGGCTGCTGATCGTCGTGGTGGTCGCGATGGCAGTGGTGCTGCTGACGATCGCCATGCGGGCGCCGGTGGCGGCGATGCTGGCAGGGGTGCTGAGTCTGCTGAGTCTGACGGCGACGTATGGCGTCCTGGTAGCGATCATCCAATGGGGCTGGGGCGCCGAAGTTTTCGGCCTCCCCGGTGCGGTGCCGATCTCCAGTTGGGCGGCCGTCCTGATGTTCATCGCGCTCTTCGGCTTGACGACGGACTACCAGGTGTTCGTCTCGTCGCGGGTGCGTGAGGAATGGATCGCGACGGGGAACGCGGGCCTGGCCGTGTCGCGCGGCTTCGCCTCCACCGCCCACGTCGTCGTCGCCGGTGGCGCCGTCGCCGGGGGGATGTTCGGAGCGTTCGCTCTGGACCCCGACAGCATCGTGAAGGTCATGTGCCTCGGTGTGGCCGTCGGACTGTTCGTCGACGTGGCCCTGGTCCGGATGATTCTGCTTCCGGCCGCGTTGACGTTGCTCGGCAGGTCCACCTGGTGGGTGCCCAGGAGGCCGCCTCCCCTCGCGGGCTCGGTTGCCAGGGCAGAGGCGTTACACCGATAGGTCGCGGCGCAGCGTGGCGACGTGGCCGGTGGCCGTCACGTTGTACTGGGCCTGCGTGCCAGTCGTGGACGCGAGCGGCGTAGACCACGGCGCCCCTGGCCCGACGTGGAGCGCACCAACTCGCCAAACACCAGCAGCCACATAAATCACGCTCGACCCGTAAAGCCGAACCCCTCGACCCCTACACGAGCAGTTAGGGTCGTTGGCCTCTCACAGCGGGTTGCCAGGAAGGCATATAGTGATGTGCGGAGGCTGGAAGAAGCGAGATGTCACGCTCTTTGGGCCTGGCCGCTTCCGAACCCCCGAAACAGCAGTGGATCAGATTCGACGATCTGGAGTCGCTGTCATACAACAAGAGTTGCCTAGGGGTGTTGACATGATAGATCTGAAGACAATCGCGGTCGCGGCCACCATCGCCGGCGCACTCGGCCTCACCGCCCTCGGAATGGGCCCGGGCGTGGCGAGCGCCGCCCCAGGTACTCCCCGCATCGACATTGCCGAGAAGCCTCACCATGGCGACTGGGATGACTGGGACGGGGGCCACGGGAACGGTCGCGGGAACGGGGGTCACGGGAAGTGGGGCGGGGGCTGGTACCCGGGGATCGATGCATGCATCAGCGCTACCGGTCCGTATGGGTATGTCACCGGCTACGTGTGCATCTAGCCGCGGTGGTTCTTTCGCCGCACCATCAACGAGGCCGCCGCCCCTCGCAGGCTCGGTCGCCACGGCGGAGGCGCTACACCGATAGGTCGCGGCGCAGCTTGGCGACGTGGCCGGTGGCCTTCACGTTGTACTGAGCGACCTCGATCTTGCCCTTCTCGTCGACGACGAACGTCGAACGAATCACGCCCTGAACCGTCTTGCCGTACATGGTCTTCTCACCGAAGGTGCCCCAGGCCGTCAGCACCTCGCGTTCGGGATCGGACAGCAGCGGGAACGTCAGGCCTTCGGCATCGCGGAACTTGGCGAGCTTCGCCGGCTTGTCGGGGGAGACGCCGATGACGTCGAGTCCCGCCCCATTGAGCTCGGCCAGGCTGTCCCGGAAGTCGCACGCCTGCTTCGTGCACCCGGGGGTGGACGCGGCGGGGTAGAAGTAGACGATCACCTTGCGGCCCTTGTAGTCGCTGAGCTTGACCGTGTTGCCGTCGGCGTCGGACAGGCTGAAGGCGGGCGCTTGATCGCCCACTGCGAGACGCGGGGTCGGTGACATGGGTTTGAAGTGTCCCTTCTGTCGGCCGGCGCGCGGGATCGCCAGCTGGCTGATCTAGGGTAGTTCGGCAAGGCAGTGACGCGAGCTGGAGGGGCTGACGTGGCGGACAGGGATCCGGACAACATCAAGCAGGACATCGATCAGGCCCGCGACCAATTGGCGTCGACCGTGGACGCCCTCGCCGAGCGTGCCAGTCCCCGCAGGATTGCCGACGACGTCAAGGCGGGTCTGGTCCAGTTCGTCAAGAAGCCGGCGGTGGCGATCTCGCTCGCGGGCGTTGGCGCGTTGGTAGTCGTGCTAGTGATTCGCCGCATCAGGCGGCGCTGAAGCGGGCCGTCAGCGATTGCGGCGCGGCCGGAACCAGTCGGTGAGGGAGAATCCGGGCGGGTTCGCCGTGCGGCCTAGCCTGCTGCAGTTGTAGACGACGACGCGTTGCGGAGTTACCTCATCGCAGCTATCTAGGCTGGCGGAGGTGACTGCGCGCGGTGCGCTTATCATCGACATCAGCTAAGACCTTGTTTCCCTTCGCAAGCGGCTGGCCCGGTGCGGTCGCACGGTTCGCCAGCTAATCGCAGCGTAGCAGCTTTACCCTGATTTTCGCTGCTGGAAACGTGTTGGGATTTATTTGCCGCCAACATCCGCTACCGGTCGCTTCGATACGACGGGGTCGTCCCATACTGACACATTCGGCGATTCCAGCACATTGTTACCGGGTGCGCTGACGAATCGACACTAAATTAACATACACGTCAGTCGCAGGGGCGTGACAGTTGCCCGCAACAGTGTCACGCACTTAATGTCAAGCGCCGGTGTGATCGTCGACGCGTAGCAGTCTCAGCTCGGCCAGGTGCTGGGGCAACGCGTCGACCTCAGCGGCCAGTACCGCGCGGACCTCAGTTTCGTCGACGAGCGGCTCGCCGTCGCGGTCGATCTGAATCAGGTTCTCGCGGAAGACGCCCATGAGCGCCTCCACGAGGGCTTCGCGGTCGCGGCTGCCGTCTAGTAGCGGCAGTAGGTGGCGGTCCACTGGCGACAGCGGCATCATCTCGTGCCATCGGTTGAAGACGAATGCCTCGGCGTCCTCACGGGTCAGTTCGGCCATCCGCCGGGCCGGTTCGTCCAATCGGAGCCACGGGCCGGCCGTTTCAGGGGCCACCGGTTCAAGCCGATAGCGTGCGTGTCCCTGAACGATGAGGACCTCGAGCAAGAGGTCGACCTGAACGTCGAGGTCGGCCGCCTCCGCGACTCCGGCACGGGCGAGTCGCGCGCGGGCCGCATCCACCAGCTGGTGCCGTGACAGCGTCCAGGGCCAGCGGTCGTTGAGCGCTTCGAGGGCGGCCTTGATGCCGCGGTCGTGCGCGAAGAACGTCCTACCGTCCTGATCCCCGTACTGCTGGCTGGAGTCGTCCGGCCTGGTGTCACCGGCGACGGGGGGTACCGACGCGCTGACGTGCAGGCGTCCAAACCGGCTGCGGTCCAACCGGTGCCGGATGTGGCTTGCTCGCTCGCCGTGCACCAGCAGGGTCTGCCGGAATGACCGGTTGACGACGAAGTCCAGGTGCTGCTCGAGCAGCACCTGGTCGTCGCCGAACTCGGGAGCCAGACGGTCGACGACGATCGGACCGTAGTTCCTGGCGAACATGTAGTCGGGCTGCGCGTCGGCGAGATAGGCCAAGCCGTGGGCACGGGCGCGGTCCACCATGTCGCGGAAGTAGCAGGGTGTGTTGAACTCCTCGAGCTCCTCGTGGAGCAGGTAATAGTCCCCGGTCTCGGCGGCGAGCGTCTGATAGTCGTCGAGCGCCTTGGCCAGGACACTGTCGGGTTGGGCCACCTTCTGCAGGAAGTCGACTGCGCCGCGGGCCTCACGCACCTTCTGCTCGGGACTCGCGCCGTTCGCGGCGCTGAGCAGCATCGCGTCGCGGACGATCTCCTTGGCCTTCCAGCCCGGATACACGTTGTAGCTGAGGTAGGCGACGCCCGTGGGGGCGAGCACGTGACGGCAGGCGGCGAGAATGGCTTCCTGGACTTCGTCAGACACCCAGCTGTACACGCCGTGACAGATGATGAAGTCGAATGGCCCGAGAGCAGCGAGGTCCGTCCGCGCGATGTCGCCACGGACGAGTTCGACGTTGTCGAGCCCAAGAGCCTGAACCCGTTGACGCCCTTGGGATATCTGCACTCGCGACAGATCGATGCCAACCGTGCGCGCGTGCGGGTACATCGCCGCGAACGGAATCAGGTTGCCCGCAGCGGCACAGCCGATTTCCAGGACGCGAGCGTTGGACACCTCGGGCACGTCGAGCCCGAACATCGAGGCGATCGCGCCCAGGTGCCCCGGGGCCGACAGCGGATGGGAATACGACTCGTAGGGAGCATCGTCGTAGGCCGCACGCAGGCTGTCGCGGGCAACGTCGTCGGCGTCGCGATCGACGTCGATGGACTCACCGATGTCAACCACGCGGCAGCCCTGCGACGCCCGGCGTCGAGCTCGAAACGTTTTCAACGGCATTGGTCTTCATGTGGTCTTCACGGTGGTCAGAGGTGTCGATGACTTGACGACCGATGATGGCGAACCCACGTTGCGTTCAACACGTGTGCGGCCTGTGGGTTGGCCGCGACGGCGCGCCCAGGTCACGACCCATTCATGAAAGTGCCAGGCGTGTCGTGGCCGCGGCTGACGATACAAGCTTTTCTGGATACAGAAAACTATGTACTGTTGGCGTCCGTGCAGACCCTGGTTCACGCCGACGCCCTCGCACGCTTCGGGCATGCCCTGTCAGACCCGACGCGGACGCAGATCCTGTTGAATCTCAACCGGGCAGCCGGTTATCCATCCGAACTGGCCGACCAAATCGGTGTCTCCCGCCAGATCGTGTCGAACCATCTGACCTGTCTACGCGGTTGTGGGCTGGTCGCGGCGATCCCCGAAGGCCGTCGGACCCGCTACGAACTGGCCGACCCCCGGATCGGACACGCGCTGACGGACCTGATGGGCTTGGTGCTGGCCGTCGATCCGAACTGCTGCTGTTTGGATTCCGACGGCCAGGGATGCGGCTGCAGCTGATGTCCGGCACCTCGGGGCTCACCGATCGACGACGTGACCTGCTCGAACGACGCGTCCGCTGGTTCGTCGCGGCGACGATCTCCTACAACGTGATCGAGGCCGCCGTGGCGCTGACCGAGGGCGCGCGAGTGTCGTCGACCGCATTGATCGGGTTCGGGCTCGATTCCGTGATCGAGGTCTCGTCCGCGGCGGCTGTGGCGTGGCAGTTCGCGGGTCGCGACCCGCAAGCGCGCGAAGCAGCCGCGCTTGCGCGTCATCGCGTTCTCGTTCTTCGGTTTGGCGGCCTACGTGACCGTCGATGCGGTGCGGTCGCTGCTGGGCGTCGGGGAGGCTCGGCATTCGGCGGTTGGAATCGTCCTCGCGGCGGTTAGTTTGGCCGTGATGCCGGTGCTGTCGTACGCGCAGCGGCGCGCCGGGCGCGAGCTCGGGTCGCTCTCGACGGTGGCCGATTCAAAGCAGACGCTGCTGTGCACCTATCTGTCGGCCGTGCTGCTCGTCGGTCTGGTGCTCAACAGCCTGTTTGGGTGGTCGTGGGCCGACCCGATTGCGGGTTTGGTGATCGCCGGCATCGCGATCAGGGAAGGCGTCGAAGCGTGGAGAGGCGACACCTGCTGCTCAACGCCGTTGCGCACCAGTTCAACCGACGACTGCGACTGCTGCACCGACTGAGGTTCGCGGGCGAAGCGGCTGCGACCGTGGTGACGCGCCAGCCAACGCCGTGAAATCACAAAAACCCCGCCTGAGCAGGGTTTTTGGGTGGTGCGCCGTCAGGGTTTCGAACCCCGGACCCGCTGATTAAGAGTCAGCTGCTCTACCAACTGAGCTAACGGCGCGCGTCAGCGACAATAACAGGCCCCCGCCGCGCTGGTGAAATCCACAACGGGCCGCCGGACGCTCACAGCGCGGTATCGCTGCATTCCCAGGTTGCCCTTAGACTTAGCGGCGAGTCGTCGAATTCGGTGTAGATCCCTGAGTGCGAAGTGGAGCGAAGCATGTGGCAGGTCCAGTCTCTGGCCCGTCCGCGTCGGAAGCGAACCCTGTTCGCGGCCCTTTTGCTGGTGCCCGCGGTCGTGTTCGGCATCAGCGCCTGCAACAGCACGCCAGCCCCGCCGCCGCAGACCCGAAACCATCACAGACAAGGGCACCCCGTTCGGTGACCTCTTGGTGCCGAAGCTCACCGCTTCGGTCACCGACGGTGCGGTCGGCGTCACAGTCGACTGCACCCGTCACGGTCAGTGCCGAGGACGGCGTGCTCGGCGCGGTCACGATGACCGACGAGGAAGGCGCCACGATCGCGGGCCGGCTGAGCCCCGACGGTCTGACGTGGACCACCACCGATCCGCTCGACTACAACGAGCGCTACACGCTGAATGCGGAGTCCCTTGGCCTCGCGGGTGTGACCGGTCGATCGATGACGTTCGAGACGCATTCGCCCGAGAACCTGACCATGCCCTACCTGCTGCCCAGCGACGGCGAAGTCGTCGGGGTGGGACAGCCCGTGGCGGTGCGGTTCGACGAGAACATCCCGAACCGGCTGGCCGCCGAGAAGGCGATCACCGTCGTCACCAACCCGCCCGTCGAAGGCGCGTTCTACTGGCTGAGCAACCGTGAAGTCCGTTGGCGCCCACAGGCTTACTGGAAGCCGGGCACCACGGTCGACGTGGCGGTGAACACCTACGGCGTCGATCTCGGTGATGGGTTGTTCGGCCAGGAGAACGTCACGACCCACTTCACCATCGGCGACGAGGTCATCGCCACCGTCGACGACGACACCAAGGTCGTCACGATCAAGCGCAACGGTGAGGTCATCAAGACGATGCCGACGTCGATGGGGAAGAACAGCACGCCGACCAACAACGGCACCTACATCATCGGCGACCGGTTCTCGCACATGGTCATGGACTCGTCGACCTACGGCGTGCCGTCGAACTCGCCCAACGGCTACCGCACCGAGGTCGACTGGGCCACCCAGATCTCCTACAGCGGCATCTACGTGCACGCCGCGCCGTGGTCGGTCGGCAGTCAGGGCTACAGCAACGTGAGCCACGGCTGCCTCAACGTCAGCACCAGCAACGCGCAGTGGTTCTACGACAACACCAAGCGCGGCGACGTCGTCGAGATCACGAACACCGTCGGGTCGATCCTGCCCGGCACGGACGGCCTCGGTGACTGGAACGTGCCCTGGGAGCAGTGGAAGGCCGGCAACGCCAACGTGTGACGCGCCGGTCTCACCGGCCTGAGGCCACCGCCATCGGCGCGTAGATCCGCACGGGATCGGTCTTGCCCTTGAGCACGAGCCCCGTGCGCGCGACGAACTCGCCGTGCTCGGCGCTGAGCAACGCCAACGTGTGCTCCGTCATTAGGACCAAGTCACCGGTCTGGCGGGTCGCCGATTCGACGCGCGCAGCCACGTTGACGGCGTCGCCGATCACGGAGAACTCCAAACGCCCCGCGCCGCCGACGTTGCCTGCCACCACCGTTCCGGAGTTGAGCCCGACGCCGACTGACAGGGCGCCGTCGAACTCGTCGCGCACCGCGTCGGCGATCTCCAACGCGGCCCGCAGCGCCCGGTCCGCGTGGTCGGGGTGGCGCCGTGGCGCGCCGAAGACCGCGAAAAGGCCGTCGCCCGCGTACTTGTCGACGTGCCCGCCGTGGCGGTGAACCAGCGGGACGATCCGTTCGAACAGCCGGTTGAGGGCAGTTACGACCTCGATCGGCGGGCGCCGCTCAGCGAAGGCGGTGAAGCTGCGGACGTCGACGAACATCGACGTCACCTCCACCTCGTAAGCCTCCAGCTCGGCACCGGCCGCAAGGATGTGCTCGGCGACGTCGCGGTCGACGTACGTCCCGAACACCTCTCGAATGCGTTCGCGCTCAGCCAAACCCGCCGTCATGCTGTTGAAGCCGGCCTGCAACCGCCCGATCTCACTGGCATCGTCGACGACGACGCGCGCCGTGAAGTCGCCGGCCTGAACCCGGGCGAGTGCGCGGTGCAGTGCGCCGACTCGCTCGGCCACCGACCGCGCGGCGACCACGAGCGTGAACAATCCGACGACCAGCGCCACTGCGACGAGACCGAGGATCGCGGCGAAGGTTCGGTGCGGTTCGAATCCGACGTCTGAGAGATAACCCACCGCCAGCGTCACGACCCCGAGCAGTGGCACCCCCGTCGCCAGCGTCCACGCCATCGCCAGCCTGAGCTGAATGCTCGGTCCGAACCGGTCGTCGGCGGGCTCGCCGTCCAGCGCGCGTGCCGACACCGGGCGCATGATCCGCTCGGCGATCAGATACCAGACCGCGGTCGTGGTGACGCCGCCCAGCACCACCGCACTGAAGATGTACAGCGCGGCAGCAATGGACTCCGTCGCCCCCAACATCGCGAAGAACATGGCACCGATGCCCCAGGTCAGCGCCGACACGCGAACGGCTTCACCCGGTGCGCCGAGGGTCATCCGACGTTCGCAGGCCGTTGGAGTTCGGCGTTCCCTAAGCCAGGCCGTGCTCAGGGCGAAGCGCTTTCTGCGGACCCGTAGCAGAACGGGTACGGCGACGAGTGCGAAGACTGCCAGAGCCGTGCCGCTCCGCCAGAGGAGCCGATTCGTCTCGGCCGGGCTCAGCAGGATCGGCGCGGCGAACGACAGGAAGACGAAGACCACGGCGCTACCGGAGACGCCGACGAACACCGCACCCCAGACCCAGCGCATGAACGTCGCGTGCCGTAGCGGATCAGTGCGTGCACCGGAGGCGCGCCAGCCCAGACGCGGCGCGGAAGTGCCGGTGGATGCGAGATCCATGCACGTCAGCGTGGCCGGGTATCCCGCGGCGACCTAGCGTAGTCACCTACTCGACTCTCATTGGCACCACGGCCGAGACGCAAATCAAGTAGTCGACTACGCTATGCGGCGCCGCAGCGCCGACAGACAATGACCCGATGTCCGAATCGCAACCGTCCGCCCAGGTCGAACGCTGCGACCTCTGCATCGTCGGAGCCGGCTTCGCCGGAATCAATGCGCTCTTCGCCGCCAGCCGGTACCTCTCGCCCGACCAGAAGGTCATCCTGGTCGACCGCCGGGAACGGACCGGAGGCATGTGGGTCGACACGTATCCATACGTGCGGCTACACCAACCTCACGGCATGTTCACCGCGGGGAACATCAAGTGGACCCTCGGCAAGGATCGCTCCCACTTGGCGACTAAGGGTGAGGTGCTCGGCCATTTCGAACACTGCCTCAACGTCATCAAGCAGCGGGTGCGGGTCGACGAATTCTTCGGCTGGGCGGCAGAGTACGAGGTGGAGACCGACGGGGTCGTGCGGATCAGCTGCCGATCGTCGGACGGCCAGCATCGGGTCATCGAGGCGAAGCGACTGATCAAGGCCCACGGGTTCCGGGTCGAGCCCAACGATCCGCTCGAGGTCTCCAGCGCGCGCGTCGTGTCAGTGTCTCCCGACTACTGCGACATGCGGTGCGCTGACATGCGCGCCAGCGACACCCCGGTCTGGGTCATCGGTGGCGGGAAGACCGCGATGGACACCGCGCACGCGCTGATCACCGAATACCCCGGCCGTGAGGTGAACCTCGTGGCGGGCTCGGGAACGTTCTTCACCACCCGCGACAAATTCTTTCCGACTGGTTCTCGCCGATGGTGGGGCGGCGCGCTGGTGAGCAGTCTCGGGCCTGAGATCACCCGTCGCTTCGACGGGACCAACGAGTCTGAACTTTGGGACTGGCACCGCGAAACCTGCGGCACGTGGTTGACCCCGGAAACCGGGAACTTCCAGCTGGGCGTGCTGTCGAAGGCCGAGAACGACACGATCTCCGCGGGCCTCAACGACGTGATCATGGACCACTTCGTCGATGCCGTCGATCGCAACGGATCGACCGAGATGGTCTTCCGCAGCGGGGCCACCAAGTCGATCGAACCGGGCAGCTGGATCGTGAACTGCACCGGCTATTTGCTGCAACGCGAATACCCCTACGAGCCCTACGTTTCCAGCGGGGGAAGGGTGGCCTCGATTCAACTGCGTTCTGCCACACTCCATTTGACCTCGTTCATGGCCTACTTCATGACGCACCTGATGTTCCTGGACAAGCTACGAGAACTGCCGCTCTACGAGCTCGACGGGCAGGACATGCGGATGAAGTCCGCTCAGGCGTTCCCGTATGCGCTCCTGACGATGGCGCAGTACAACCTCAGCCTCATCTCCGATGCCGTGCCTGGCAAGGTGTTCCTGGAATGTGGTCTCGACTTCGACCGCTGGTACCCGTTGCCCCGTCGCTTGGTGGGTACCGCACGGTTCATGCTGACGCATCGCCGCGACCGCGAGCGCCAGCGCCAGACCCTCGACACCATCCGCGAGCGGTTCGACGTTCGGTGCGGGCCGTTGAGCCATGAAAAAAGTCGGAGGGCGACAATGCCCGGCCTCACCTAGGGCGTGCACACGTGAGGAGGGGCCGGCCCGCGTCGCTACGCGATGTCGGCAAGTGCGGATGGGGTGTCCAGGTCCGCGTAGGCGGCTGAATATCGCTGAGCGAGTGCAATGGCGATGTCGGGGCGCTGCCACAGTTCCCCGGCGCTGGCCGTGCACAGCCAGAGGGTCAAGCCGTGTGCCACCGACGCTCGATAGCGCAGCCACACCTCGTCCACGGTCGGCATCTCGTCATGCGGCAGTGCGAGCGCGTCGCGATATTCCTCCAGCAGCGCATGCTCGTTCGTCCGGCGGCCCTCGATGGTGAGTGCACCCTGGAGGAAGTAGCCGACGTCGAGTGACCAGTTGCCCCGGCGGACCACCTGCCAGTCGAGGAAGCCGACCTCCCCGCTGGGGGTCAGATACGTATTGCCGATATGGGGGTCGCCGTGCAGCAATGTCTGCGGTGAGGTCGTCAACGTCCGAATGTAGGGCTTCCAGACCGATTCGATGAGGTGCTCGATTGTCAGTGACATCACTTCGCTGGGAGCATCGTCGCCGAGTCGTTCCAGCGCGGCGGGCAACGGCGCGTACTGCATGCCGTCCCAGGGAACGAACGGCTCGAGCCATCCCAGCGCTGGGTTGCGCAGCACCCGCTCACCCCAATGGTGGCCGTGCAACCTCCCCAGTCCGCGCACGCCGGACGCGGCTTGCTCGACCGTCAGCGGCCTCGTCGCATCGCGCGGGTCGGCTCCGCGTGCGGTGAGGTCTTCCATCACCAGCATGAAGTCGTAGTCGGCTTCGTCGATCAGGGCGGCGTAGAACGTCGGATGTTCCAGCGGCAGTTCGACACCGGAGTTGAACAGCCGTGGCTCGTGGAACATCCCGCTGGTCATGCGAATGAGTTCCTTGTGCTCGGGGTCTGCGGCCTTGACGAAGACCGTTGCCGGCCCGCTGCCCGCCGAATACGTCAACCCAAGCCGGGCACGCCGATTAGTGCCGTCATCACGCAGTTCGACGTTCACCTGCTCGACCCTCGCATCGGGATGGCGACCCGAGAGCGCCAAAGACATCCAGTCCGGTGTGATCTGGTCCCAACTCTTGGGCACCTGCAACGAGAGGGGAGTCACCGATGTGTCCCTTCAATTCGACGAGCGTCTGCGGCAGAGGTTACGACACGGTACGTGTCGAAACCGGTAAATGAAGTTACCGCACGACGCTTGTTGGCGATCCCGATTCGAGTGCGCCCACGTACGGGCATTTCGACAACGCATAGGGTCGCCGCATGTCCGATGAGCGCGGCGGAAGGCCGCGAGACGCCCAGTTGGATCACGCGATTCTCGAAGCCACCCGAGCGCTCCTGGCCGTCGACAGCTATGCCGAACTGTCCATGGAGAGCGTCGCCGCTCGTGCTCGGGTCGGAAAGAAGACCCTCTACCGGCGGTGGCCGTCCAAAGCGCCCTTGGTGGCCGAGGCGGTGTTGGACGCTTACGGACGCGGTGGATCGTTTGGCGTTCCCGACACCGGAGACATCCGCGCCGACCTGCAATCGTGGTTGATCGAGCACGCCGAGTTCATCGCGGACACCTCGAATGCGGCATTGATTCGAGCACTCATCGCTGCGGCGGCCTCGAATCCGTCGGATAAGAATGCGCTCTACGAACGACTGAGTGCCCCGCAGCACGCTGGGCTGATGACACGGCTGCGGCACGCCGCTGAAACAGGGGAACTCCGCACCGACGCTGACCTTGACGCAATGTCCAAGGCGCTCATCGGCACCCTGCTGCTGGAGGTATTGACCCCTTCCGAGGGCGAAGGCGGGACATTCGACGGACTCCTCGACGCGATGCTCCGAGGCGTGTCAGGCACGACGCGCTAGGGGTGGGGGCCAGACGGTCACTCCGGAGTCGCGACGATCTGAACGTGCCCCGTGGTCACGCTGTAAACCATTCCAGTGCAATGTATTCCCGTGAGCAGACCTTCTCGCGACGAAGAGCCGCCCCATCAGCCTGCACTGCGGCATCCTGCGCATGCAGGGTGAGCGGGAGAGCTGGCCGATGGTCGGTGACCCGCAAGGCGGTCGAGGTGGACGTCGCTGCTCTGCGGGCAGACTCAGCGTGCTACGCGGGTGACAGTGGCGTGGGCGGGACGATCACATCGATGAGACCGGTATCCACGTCGTACACCAGGCCCGAGACGAAGTAGGCAGGGGAGTGGATCGCGTGGAGCACGGCATCGACGTCGACGCGGACCGAGCCCATGGGATCGCTGACCGACTTCGCTCCCAATTCTGACACCGGGATCTCGAAGTACTTCGAGAGGCGGCGAACTCCGCATTGCGCACGGTCAGATCTTGCGGGTCAGTCATAGAGGTCACTCATTGGTCGGACAGTACAAGCTGCGGACGCTCCATGGCGCCAGACCACGGACTGACCACCGTCGTAAATCCACGGACGAGCGAGGTCGACCGCCGACATCGTTGTCTTTGAGGGTGTTTCGACGCCAATTCGTCGGCCCCCGGGTTTCTAGGCCGCTACTCCAGCGAGGGTGAAGGAGGTGCCTACCGCATTGGGTATGAATGCGCCGGGTAGCGCCGCGGCGAGCCGGTGTTGGGCCTTCCAGCCGGTGCAGTGCGCCGGTACCAGTAGGTCGGGCGCCATGTCGACGAATGCTGCGACGGTGGGCTCGATGATGGGTTCGAATGCGGCGCCGGTGAGGTGGAAGCCGCCGAGCAGGGCGTGCAGCCGATCAACTCCGGTCAGCCGCATGGCGTGTCGGGCGATGTTCACCGCGCCGGCGTGTCCGCATCCGGTGATGACGACGAGGCCGCGCCCGCGGACGTTCACCACCAGTGCCTGCTCGTCGAGGACCAGCGGATCCGGCTCCCACCGTCCGTCGCGCCACGCCTCGTGATTCGGCATGCCGCGCTCGAAGTCGGTAGTGCGGTCGACTTCTCCGGTGATCAGAACCGAACCGTCCATCAGCAGCGACGGTTGCCGCCGTTCGATCACCTCGAGCCCTTCGGCCTCCAGGGCCGAACGACTCAACGTGGGCATGTTCCAGTGAGGTTGGTCGGGTAAGGCGAAGCGGCGCCGACTCCACACCAACGGATGAACCGTGAGCGGTATCCCGCTGCGGCCGCGCAGTCGGGCCAGTCCGGGGAAGCCGCCGGCGTGATCGAAGTGGCCGTGGCTGAGCACCACGACCTCGATCGTTCCCACGTCCACACCGAGGCGCTCGATGTTGGTCGCCATACCGTCCGGTGACACACCGGTGTCGAATAAGACTGTGTGCGAAGCATTTCCGCGGCGAATCGTGACGAGTGCGGAGAATCCGTGCTCGGCGACCAGCCCGGGCACAGTGTGGCCGTCCGCGAACTGCGGAGCATCGACGGAGGGTATCCGGGCGAGTGGGGTGCGACGGGCGGCACCGGTGTCACCCATCAACGCGTCGTAGCTGTTGTCCACCAGTGTGGTGATGACGACCTCGTCCACCGGTTCCAGGGCGATGGGATCCACCGCTAGTCCCTCCGCCCGGCGCGGGGCGGACACTGCGACGTCGTCGAGGAGCGCGCCACCGTCATCACACATGTGCCCATTTTGGGCTTCATCGGGCCGCCGCGTCATCGTTACGACCTGGCATCGCCGAGAGGAATGCAAAAAGTCGGAGGGCAGAAACGCCCTCCGACCTGTGGGGTGGCTGACGGGACTCGAACCCGCGACATCCAGGATCACAACCTGGTGCTCTACCAACTGAACTACAGCCACCATCGCCGCCGACCCGATCGGGCACAGCGGCGTCGTCGATCTTAGCCGCTCGGACGCTCCGCGGCCGAATCCATTGTCTGCCAGCTCCTCGGCGGGCGGCCCGAGCTCGGCAGCCACCGCGGCGATGTCGCTGGTCGAGGGCCCTGGCGGGGTCACGAACGCGGTGCGGCGGTAGTACTTCAGCTCCCGGATCGACTCGTGGATGTCGGCGAGCGCGCGGTGGGCGAGGCCCTTCGTCCGGCTGGCCGAAGTAGATCCGCGGATACCAGCGCCTGCACAGCTCCTTGATCGAGCTGACGTCGATCATCCGGTAGTGCAGGAAGGCGTCGAGGGCCGGCATGTCACGGGCGATGAAGCCGCGGTCGGTGGCGATCGAGTTGCCCGCACAGCGGCGCCGTGTTGGCCTGCTTGACGTGCTTGCGGATGTAGTCGAGGACCAGCTGTCTCGGCCTCCGCCAGGTCGACGGTCGACGCGCGCACCTCCTCGGTGAGGCCCGACTTGGAGTGCATCTGCGCGACGACGTCGACCATGCCGTCCAACGCCGGCGTCGTCGGCGTGGATCACCACGTCGACGCCGTCGCCAAGGATGTTCAGCTCCGCGTCGGTGACCAGGGCCGCGATCTCGATGAGCCGATCGGACCCCAGGTCCAGCCCGGTCATCTCGCAGTCGATCCACACCAGTTCGTCACGCACAGCGTTCAACAGTATTCCCAGGGCCGACGATGCGCCGCATCGGGAGGCCCTCCGCCCACACCCACCGAGCACCGGGAGTTGCCTCGGCAAGTAATGTCTGCGCGCATGACGACCGAATCGACAGCCACCCCCGCGCAGCAGATCGCCGCTGGTTACGCCGTCGAAGGACAGGCGCTCGAGCTCGGCACCGTCGTCGTGGACGGCGTCGTCGACCCGACCGCGCAGGTGCGCATCCCGCTGGCCACCGTGAACCGCCACGGCCTGGTCGCGGGCGCGACCGGCACCGGCAAGACGAAGTCGCTGCAGGTGATCGCCGAGCAGCTGTCGGCGGCCGGGGTGCCGGTGCGTGATGGCCGACGTCAAGGGCGACCTGTCCGGACTGTCCCGGCCCGGTGTGGCCGAATGACAAGACCACCCAGCGCGCCAAGGACACCGGCGACGACTGGACGCCCACCGCGTTCCCCGTCGAGTTCCTCTCGCTGGGCACCGAGGGCATCGGCGTTCCGGTGCGCGCGACCATCACCAGCTTCGGGCCCATCCTGCTGTCGAAGGTGTTGGGGCTCAACGCCACTCAGGAGTCGACGCTGGGGCTGATCTTCCACTGGGCGGATCAGAAGGGGCTGCTGCTGCTCGACCTCAAGGACCTGCGTGCCGTCATCCAGTTCCTCACCAGCGACGAGGGCAAGCCCGAGCTCAAGGACCTCGGCGCGGTGTCGCCGACGACCGCGGGCGTCATCCTGCGCGCGCTGGTCAACCTCGAGGCCGAGGGCGCCGACACCTTCTTCGGCGAGCCCGAACTCGAGCCGAAGGACCTGATGCGGTTCGACGCCCAGGGCCGCGGCGTCATCACGCTGCTGGAGCTGGGCGCGCAGGCGGCCAGGCCGGTGATGTTCTCGACGTTCCTGATGTGGGTGCTGGCCGACCTGTTCACCACGCTGCCGGAGATCGGTGACGTCGACAAGCCCAAGCTGGTGTTCTTCTTCGACGAGGCGCACCTGCTGTTCACCGACGCCTCCAAGGCGTTCCTCGAGCAGGTCGAGCAGACCGTCAAGCTGATCCGCTCCAAGGGCGTCGGCGTGTTCTTCTGCACGCAGTTGCCGACCGACGTGCCCAACAACGTGCTGTCGCCAGTTGGGCGCACGCGTCCAGCACGCGCTGCGCGCGTTCACGCCCGACGACCAGAAGGCGCTGACCAAGACGGTGCGCACCTACCCGAAGACCGACGTCTACGACCTGGAGGAGGCGCTGACGTCGCTGGGCATCGGCGAGGCGATCGTCACCGTGCTCTCCGAGAAGGGCGCCCCGACGCCGGTGGCGTGGACCCGGATGCGCGCCCCGCGGTCGCTGATGGACACCATCGGCCCCGACGCGATCACCGCGGCGGCCAAGGCGTCGCCGCTGCAGGCCGAGTACGGCCAGACCATCGACCGCGAGTCCGCCTACGAGCGACTCAACGCCAAGGTCGCCGCCGCGCCCCCGACGACGCCTGCCGCCGCCGGTCAGCACCGGCGGACTGGCCAGCGCGTCTCGGGCAGGTGACGACGCCGAGCACGCCGAGCCGAAGGCCCGGGCGTGGTGTCCGAGGTGCTGCAGAGCTCGGCGTTCAAGAGCTTCCTGCGATCGGCGGCCACCGTCGCGGCCGCGAGATCACCCGCAGCATCTTCGGCACGGGTCGCCGCCGCGCTGACCGCCGCGGCGTCAGCACGTCGAATTGCGGTCACGGCGTGAAATCGCCGCTCACGACCGTCGACGCAGTCTGAACGCGTAGTCGCCGCCGAGCTTCTTGTACACGGCGCCGACGATCGGCGAGACGATCGACCGCGGCGCGTAGCCGCTGGCCACCGACATCGCCTTGGACGTCACACCAGGCACGACGCGCATCTTGTTGCGGTCCAACCCATCCAGCGAGATCTTCGCGGTGTGCTCGGTCGAGATCCACAGGAAGTCCGGTATCAGCCTCTCGACGAGCGACTGCTCCGTCCGGATCGGGCAGCTCGGTGCGCACCGGACCCGGCGCCAGCACGGTCACGTGGATGCCCTGGCCTCTTCACCTCGCCGCGCAGCGACTCGCTGAACGTGTTCACGAACGCCTTGGACGCCGCATAGGTGGCGTTGTTCGGGATCGGCGAGTTGCCGGCCACCGATCCGGAGATCAGGATCCCGCCGGCCCGGCGTTGCACCATTCCCGGCAGCACGGCGAGGACGAGGTCGTGCACGCCGAGTACGTTGAGCTGAACCTGCGCCTTCTCGTCGGCGACGTCGAGGCTGGCGACCGGACCGAACGTCGCGGTGCCCGCGTTGGCGCACAGGATCGAGACGTTGCGCTCGGCCAGCTCGTCGGCGAGCGCGCCGCGTGTCGGCGGGATCGGCCAGGTCGACCGGCCGCACCTCGACGGTGACGCCGTAGCGCTCGGTCAGCGTGGCGGCCAGCGCGGTCAGCACCTCCTCGCGGCGGGCGGTGATGATCAGATGGTGCCCACGGGCGGCGAGCTCGGTGGCCAGCGCCTCGCCGATGTTCTGCGAGGCGCCGGTGACGACGGCGCGGGCGTCGGGACTGGGAGCGGGTACTGGCATGGGGCCAATCGTAGGGACCAATAGAGTGCAATTCATGACCAGCCCCGGGGCGGTGACTCAGACCGCGGGGCGGTTCGGGGTGGTGGCGTGGGCGCTGTGGGACACCGGCGCGACGGGCGTGAACGCGATCGTCGTGACGTTCGTCTTCTCCGTCTACCTCACCCAGCAGGTCGGCGCGGGCCTGCCCGGCTCCACCACGCCCGCGAGCTGGCTCGGCCGGTCGCTGACGGTGGCGGGACTGGTGGTGGCGCTGTTGGCCCCGGCGACGGGGATCTGGGTCGACGCGCCGCACCGCCGCCGGACGGCGCTGACGCGTGCTCACCGGGCTGGTCGTCGCGACTGACGGCGTCGATGAGCCTGATCCGGGCCGACTACCACTACCTGTGGCCTGGTCTGATCCTGTTGGCCTGCACCGCGGCGTGCAGCGACCTGGCGACGGTGCCCTACAACGCCATGCTGCGCCAGTTGTCGACATCGGAGACGTTCGGGCCGGATCTCTGGATTTGGCTCGGCCGCAGGCTATTTCGGCACCGTGTCCTGCTGCTGGTGGTGTACTCGGCTTCATCGCCGGGGACGGCGACACCCGCGGTCTGCTGGGCATCCCGGCAGCCGACGGGCGAGCCGGTGCGGGCGGCGGTGCTGCTCACCGCGGCGTGGTTCGCGGTGTTCGCGCTGCCGTTGCTGCGTCACCGACGCGCTCGCTCCCGGCGACCGACGAGGGGTCCCGGCGTCGGGTTCCTCGGCGCCTATCGGGGCTTGTGGGCTGAGGTGATCGGCGAATGGCGCCGCGATCGCAACGTCGTCTACTACCTGTTGGCCAGCGCGGTCTTCCGCGACGGACTGACGGGCGTGTTCACGTTCGGTGCGGTGCTCGGCGTCACCGTGTACGGGGTGTCGCAGGCCGACGTGCTGTTGTTCGGCATCTGCGCGTGCGTGGTGGCCGCGGTCGGCGCGGTGCTGGGCGGACTGCTCGACGACCGCGTCGGCTCCAAACCCGTCATCGTCGGTTCGCTGACCGCGATGATCGTCGTCGGCGCTGGTGCTGCTGAGCTTTGTCTGGCGCCGTGACGTTCTGGATCTGCGGGCTGCTGCTGTGCCTGTTCATCGGGCCGACGCAGTCCTCGGCGCGAACGATGATGCTGCGGCTGTCGACGGAGGGCAAGGAGGGCGTGGCGTTCGGCCTCTACACCACCACCGGACGCGCGGCGTCGTTTCTTGCGCCGTGGATGTTCGCGACGTTCATCGGCGTGTTCGGTACCGACCGGGCGGGCCTTGGCGGCCTGCGTCGTGGTGCTCGCGGCGGGCCTGGTCGCGATGTTCGCGGTGCGAGTGCCCGCCGCGGCGGATCTAGCCCAGTGCGCTGCAGATCGTCAGGCCTGATCCGGTGCGCTCCTGAATCTGCTTGCCGCCCATGGTGATCGAGCAGGTGATCTCACGGCCGACGTTGATGATGCTGACACTCGCCGATCGATCGGCCGGCTTGGTGAGCTCGACCTCCTTGCTCCACGGCAGGATCACGTTGAACTCGGTCTGCAGCACGCCGCCGGCGTCGACGTAGGTGATGTTGATGGCCCGGCCCGATCCGGTCCACGTCGTAGACGACGGTCTCGGTCTCGCCCGGTGTCGACGACTCGTCCGGTGGCGTGGTGGTGGCCGACGGTGGAATCGGCGCGGTGCTGCGCGTCGTGGACGGCGCGGTCGTGGTGGTCGACGGTGTGGTGAAGTTCGGTTCCAGCGGCGCAGGCGGTGGCGCGACGACGGTCTGCTGCTGCGAGCTGTTGACGATGACCAGTGCGATCACCAGGCCGATGACGATCACGACCGACACCGCCGCCAGCGCCCACAGCCACATGCGGGGACCGCGACCGTTCGGGATCGGGTGGCTCCGGGGGCGCCCCGCCGGGTGGATACGGCGGACCGAACTGATCGGTTGGCGTAGCGGTCGTAGCCGTACGGCGGTAGTTGCTGGGTGGGATTCGCGCGACGGTGGGGGCTGGTAGGACGACCCGTACGGCGCCTGATTCGAGTACGCGGGATCGGCGTAGCCGGGATAGCCGTAGGGCAGCGGCTGCGTCGGATCCGGTACGTCGCCGGCGTGGTGAATCGGTCATTCCCACCTCATGGCTGCAGGGTACCCGCGCGATGTGCCGGACCGCGGGTACGGCAAAGTCGCCGCACCTGGGCCGCAGCCGTCTGACCAGTGCCATTACGCATCGTCGTGTTTAGCAAAATTATCGCCAGGGTAAGTCAAGATCACGCGCCGCATCGGGCGCCCCAACATCAAGGAGGCCAACATGCGAGGTGGCGGAATTCTCGGAGTCATCGTTCTCGTCTGGTTGCTGATCGGTGTGGTCGCCGCTTACCAGCGCGACTACTTCGACACCGCGGCCAACAGTTGCGGTACCGCGGGAACGATTGCTCTGACCGTGCGTCTGCCGGTCCGCTCAACTACGCCGGTGTCAACCCGAAGGTCACGGATTGCAAGCATGCCCCAGCCAAGCCAGTAACCGACCGGTACTGACTCCGTATTCACGAAGGAAGGTCACCATGATCGCCATCGGAGCGATTCTGCTCATTCTGGGTCTGGTCTTCGGAGTGCCGATCCTCACCTACATCGGCGTCGTCGCCCTGGTCATCGGCGCGGTGTTCTGGTTGCTCGGTGCAGCCGGACACGCGGTCGGAGGCCGAAAGGTCTGGTACTAACCGCGATTCGGCCGAGCCGAGTGCAGCCACCGTCATCGCGCGCAGCACTGCGCGCGATGACGCGCTGGACTCGGCGAGCCGTGACCTGCTTGAGGCTGTGCGGCGTGGAGTTGAGCAGCCCGAAGCGTGGCGTGGGCCATCAGCCGGGCGTCCTCGTCGCCGAGTGTCGGGGTCGAGCTCGCGCAACACCTGCCACCCATATCTCGACGTACTGTCGCTGTGCACTTGCGGACCTGACGTTTCGCCGGAGCGGGTAGGTGGTCGAGGTCGCGGTCCTGGATCCGGATCAGATCGGACTCGCCCAGCGCGAAGTCGAGGTGGAAGTCGATCAGCCCGTCGCAGCGCGACGCGAGGAGTATCGGCGCCGTCCACGACGGTCCTTGGCGCCGGCGAGCAGTCGGGTGCTGATGCCGACCAGCAGTTCGACCAGAAGCGCTTCCTTGTTGGGGAAGTGACGGTAGATCGCGGGCCCGCTCACTCCGGCCGCCGCCCCGATGTCCTCGAGCCGGACGGCGAGGAAGCCGCGTTCGGCGACCAACCGCTCGGCAGCGGCGATGAGCTGCGAGCGACGGTCGGACTTCGCCCTGCTACGGCGCGTCTCGGTCGGGTCGTCGACGTCGGCATGTGGCCGCCTCCCGCTCGATGGTGGACATTTCGGTTAATCGTCACTAACATACCACCAGTTAGTCTTGATTAACTCAACTGAACGGGTTCAGCGAATGTCTACGCGGGTATCGCATCGCGAGCAGCATCTGGCGTTGGTGGAGCAGTTGCGCACCAAGCTGGCCAGCCGCCGCGCTGGGTGGTCCGGCCCGCGCCAGGGAACGCCACGTCAGCCGGGGCAAGCTGCTCCCGCGCGATCGGGTCGACGGTCTGCTCGACCCGGGCAGCCCGTTCCTGGAGTTGACGCCACTGGCCGCCGACGGCATGTACGACGACGAGTGCCCTGGCGCCGGGCTTGATCGCAGGCATCGGCCGGGTGGCGGGACGCGAATGCATGATCGTGGCCAACGACGCGACCGTCAAGGGCGGCACCTACTACCCGATCACCGTCAAGAAACACCTTCGCGCGCAGGAGATCGCGGGCCAGAACCGGTTGCCGTGCATCTACCTCGTCGACTCCGGCGGCGCGTTCCTGCCCCGCCAGGACGAGGTGTTCCCCGACCGCGAGCACTTCGGCCGAATCTTCTTCAACCAGGCCAACCTCAGCGCCGACGGGCATCCCGCAGATCGCCGCCGTGCTCGGATCCTGCACGGCGGGCGGCGCATACGTGCCCGCGATGAGCGACGAGGCCGTCATCGTGCGCAACCAGGGCACCATCTTCCTCGGCGGGCCGCCGCTGGTGAAGGCCGCCACCGGTGAGGTGGTGACGGCCGAGGATCTCGGCGGCGGCGACCTGCACTCCAAGGTCTCCGGCGTCACCGACCATCTGGCGCACGACGATCGCGACGCGTTGCGGATCGTGCGGCGAATCGTCGCGACGCTGGGGCCGCGCACCGCCGACCCCGTGGGACGTCACGCCGACGGTCGAGCCGATCGCCGATCAGACCGAGCTGTACGACGTCGTGCCCACCGACCCGAGGGTGCCCTACGACGTGCACGAGGTGGTCACCCGCATCGTCGATGGCGGCGAGTTCGCCGAGTTCAAGGCCGAGTACGGCTCCACGCTGGTCACCGGTTTCGCGCGCATCCACGGCCATCCGGTGGGCATCGTCGCCAACAACGGCGTGCTGTTCGGCGAATCCGCTTTGAAGGGCGCTCATTTCATCGAGTTGTGCGACAAGCGTGCGACACCGCTGCTGTTCCTGCAGAACATCGCGGGCTTCATGGTGGGCCGCGACTACGAGGCGGGCGGCATCGCCAAGCACGGCGCCAAGATGGTCACCGCCGTCGCCTGCGCTCGGGTGCCCAAGCTGACCGTCGTGATCGGCGGCTCCTACGGCGCGGGCAACTACTCGATGTGCGGGCGCGCGTATTCGCCACGCTTCCTGTGGATGTGGCCGAACGCCAGGATCTCGGTGATGGGCGGCGAGCAGGCCGCCTCGGTGCTCGCGACGGTCCGCGGCGACATGACCGCCGAAGAGGAAGAGGCGTTCAAGGCGCCGATCCGCGAGCAGTACGAACACCAGGGCAATCCGTACTACTCCACCGCACGGCTCTGGGACGACGGTGTCATCGATCCCGCCGACACCAGAACCGTTGTGGGACTTGCACTCTCGGTGGTCGCACAGGCTCCGTTGGAGTCGGTGTCCTACGGCGTCTTCAGGATGTGACCCCGATGACCTTCAATGGCGCTTCGACACCGTTCTGGTCGCCAACCGCGGCGAGATCGCCGTGCGGGTCATCCGCACGTTGCGCGCCATGGGAATTCGTTCGGTCGCCGTCTACAGCGACGCCGACGCAAGTGCGCGGCACGTCGTGGAGGCCGACGTCGGCCGTCCGTCTCGGTCCCGCGCCGGCGCGGCAGAGCTACCTGAACATCGCCGCGGTCGTCGGCGCTGCGGTTCGCACCGGCGCGCAGGCGGTGCATCCCGGGCTACGGATTCCTCTCGGAGAACGCCGACTTCGCCGCGGCCCTGCACCGGGCAGGCATCGTCTTCATCGGGCCGCCGGTCGCCGCGATCGCGGACCATGGGCGACAAGATCGCCGCCAAGGCAGCCGTGTCGGCGTTCGGACGTGCCCGTGGTGCCCGGCATCTCGCGGCCCGGCCTCACCGACGCCGACCTGATCGACGGCGCCGACCGAGGTCGGCTATCCCGTGCTCGTCAAACCGTCCGCCGGTGGGGGCGGCAAGGGCATGCGCATGGTCGAGCGACCCGCCGACCTCCCGGCTGCCCTCGTCTCCGCGCGCCGCGAATCGGCCGCGGCGTTCGGCGACGACACGCTGTTCCTCGAGCGGTTCGTGTTGGTGCCCAGGCACATCGAGGTGCAGGTGCTCGCCGACGGCCACGGCAACGTCGTCCACCTCGGCGAGCGTGAGTGCAGCCTGCAGCGCCGCCACCAGAAGGTCATCGAAGAGGCGCCGTCGCCGCTGCTGGATCCGGCCACCCGGGCCCGCATCGGAGCCGCCGCATGCGACACCGCCCGCAGCGTCGACTACACGGGTGCGGGCACCGTCGAGTTCATCGTCTCCGCTGAGCAGCCCGGACGAGTTCTTCTTCATGGAGATGAACACCCGGCTGCAGGTCGAGCACCCCGTGACCGAGATGGTGACCGGCGTCGACCTCGTCGAACTCCAGGTGCGCGTCGCGGCGGGGGAGAAGCTGCCGCATCGCGCAGGACGACGTCGTGATGACGGGCCACGCCATCGAAGCCAGGGTCTACGCCGAGGATCCGGCCCGTGACTTCCTGCCGACCGGCGGCGACGTGCTCGAGGTGATCGAATCCATCCGGAGCGGGTGTCCGCGTCGATTCGGGCATCTACGCGGGCACCGTGGTCGGCAGCGACTACGACCCGATGCTGGCCAAGGTGATCGCCCACGGCGATGATCGGGCCGCGGCGTTGCGGGGTCTCGACCGCGCGCTCGGCGCAGACCGCGGTGCTCGGCGTGATCACCAACGTCGACTTCCTGCGCTTCCTGCTCGCCGACCCCGACGTGGCCGAAGGCCGCCTCGACACCGGCCTGCTGGACCGGCGGGTCGGCGATTTCACGCCGACCGACGGCGGGCGACGACGAGTTCGCCGCCGCTGCGGCATACCGGTGGCTGCGGTTCTGGCAGACGGCCACGGGCGACCCGTGGTCGATGCCGACGGGATGGCGGATGGGCGAGACCGCGGCGACCGTGCTTCGCCTGCAGTCGGGGGAGCGCACCGACCACGTCCGCATCGTCGGCACCCCCCAATCGGCCACCGTGACCGTCGAAGGTGGTGAAACTCGGTCGCTGACAGCCACTCTCGACGGCGATGCGCTGACCGTCACGCTCGACGGGTTGCGGACCGCAGTACCGGGTCGCCGATTCCGGTCACCAGATCTGGCTTGCCGGGGACGACGGCGTCGTCCTGCTCGAAGAGGTGTACGAGGCACCGGTGCGGCCCGACGACGAGCAGAGCGGCGACGCCGAACTCGTCAGCCCCATGCCCGGCTCGGTGGTGGCCATCGGCGTCGGAGACTGGGTCGACGGTGACAGCGGGCACCGTCGTCGTCACCGTCGAGGCGATGAAGATGGAACACGCGCTGTCCGCGCCGGTCGACGGCACGGTCGAACTACTCGTCGCCGTCGGCGACCAGGTCAAGGTGGGCCAGACGCTGGCCCGGATCACCGTTTAAGGAGTCCCCGTCATGAGCATCAAGCGAGAAGCGGAGCGAATCGCGCATGAGCAATAGTTCTGTCCACCGGCACGCTGCCGGATCACTACGAGCAGTTGGCCAAGACGGTCCGCGACTTCGCCCGCAGCGTCGTCGCGCCGGTATCCGCCAAGCACGACGCCGAGCACTCGTTTCCCGTACGAGGTCGTCGCGGGAATGGCCGACATGGGACTGTTCGGCCTGCCGTTCCCCGAGGAGTACGGCGGCATGGGCGGCGACTACTTCGCGCTGTGCCTCGCACTCGAGGAGCTCGGCAAGGTCGACCAGAGCGTGGCCATCACGCTGGAGGCTGGGGTGTCACTGGGCGCCATGCCGGTCTACCGGTTCGGCAACGACGCGCAGAAGCAGGAGTGGCTGCCACTGCTGGCCAGCGGCAAGGCACTCGGCGCGTTCGGCCTGACCGAGGCGGGCGGCGGCACCGACGCGGGCGCCACCAAGACCACCGCCAAGTTGGATGGATCGACGCTGGGTTATCAATGGCTCCAAGCAGTTCATCACCAACTCGGGCACCGACATCACCAAGCTGGTGACGGTCACTGCCGTCACCGGGGACGTCGGTGGGAAGAAGGAGATCTCGTCGATCCTGGTGCCCGTGCCGACGGAGGGCTTCACCGCCGAACCGGCGTACAACAAGGTCGGCTGGAACGCGTCGGACACCCACCCGCTGAGCTTCGACGACGTGCGGGTGCCGCAGGAGAACCTGCTCGGCGAGCGCGGCCGCGGCTACGCCAACTTCCTGCGGATCCTCGACGAGGGCCGCATCGCGATCGCCGCGCTGTCGGTCGGCGCCGCCCAGGGTTGCGTCGACGAATGCGTCAAGTACGCCAAGGAGCGTGAGGCGTTCGGCGCGGCGATCGGCACCTACCAGGCCATCGCGTTCAAGATCGCCCGGATGGAGGCCCGCGCGCACGTCGCCCGCACCGCGTACTACGACGCCGCCGCGCTGATGTTGGCGGGCAAGCCGTTCAAGAAGGCCGCCTCGATCGCCAAGCTGGTGGCCAGCGAGGCCGCGATGGACAATTCCCGGGACGCCACCCAGGTGTTCGGCGGCTACGGCTTCATGAACGAGTACCCGGTCGCCCGGCACTACCGTGACAGCAAGATCCTCGAAATCGGCGAAGGGACAACGGAAGTGCAGCTGATGCTGATCGCGCGGGAGGCCGGCCTGTGACCGAGCAGAGAATCATCGTCCAGCGCGGGCTGTGGTTCGAGGAGTTCGAGACCGGCGTGCTCTACCTTCACCGCCCCGGCCGCACCATCACCGAGGCCGACAACGTGCTGTTCACCACGCTGACGATGAACACTCAGGCGCTGCACCTGGACGCCGCGTTCGCCGACGCGCAGCCGCCGTTCCACCAGCGCCTGGTCAACTCGATGTTCACGCTGTCCACGCTGGTCGGCCTGTCGGTGGCGCAGCTGACGCAGGGCACCATCGTCGGCAACCTCGGCTTCGGCGAGGTGGCGTTCCCGAAGCCGCTGTTCCACGGCGACACGCTCTACGCCGAGACCGAGGTGACCGACAAGCGGGAGTCCAAGAGCCGTCCGGGGGAGGGTATCGTCACGTTCTCCCACGTCGGACGCAACCAGCACGGTGACGTCGTCGCGACCGCGTCGCGAAAGACCATGGTGCGCAAGCGTCCCGCTGACGACACAGGAGCCGTGATGTCGCTGACCCAGGCCGGCCCCGGCTGGCTGTTCTGCCCCGCCGACCGCCCGGAGCGCTTCGAAAAGGCAGCCGCCGCAGCCGATGTGGTGATCCTCGACCTCGAGGACGGGGTGGCGGCCAAGGACCGGGAGGCCGCCCGCGCCGCGCTGATCGACACGCCGCTCGACCCCAGCCGGACCGTGGTGCGGGTCAACCCGTCCACCACGCCCGACCACGCACTCGACCTGTAGGCGTTGGCCCGCACCGAGTACACCACCGTGATGCTGGCCAAGACCGAGTCCGCCGAGCAGGTCGCCGCCCTGGCTCCGCTGGACGTGGTGGTGTTGATCGAGACCCCGCTGGGCGCGCTGGCGGTCGCCGAGACGGCGCGCGTCGACAACGCCTTCGCCGTCATGTGGGGCGCCGAGGACCTGTTCGCCGTGCTCGGTGGGACCGCCAACCGCAACGCCGACGGCAGCTACCGCGACGTCGCCAAGCACGTCCGGTCGCAGATCGTTGTTGGCGGCCAAGGCGTACGGGCGGATGGCGCTGGACTCGGTGTACCTCGACATCAAGGACCTCGACGGGCTGCGCGCCGAGACCGACGACGCGGTCGCCGTGGGTTTCGACGCCAAGGTGGCGATCCACCCCACCCAGGTCGCGGTCATCAGGGCCGGCTACACCCCGACCGACGAACAGGTGCAGTGGGCGCGAAAGGTGCTCGAGGTGGCCCGCAGTGAGCGCGGCGTCTTCCAGTCCGACGGCTCGATGGTGGACATGCCGGTGCTGCGGCGAGCAGAGCGCATCGTCGGGTTGGCGCCACCCGGGCGCTGACGAGGACGTGACCGTCGCGCCCGGCGGTATCGGTATTTCGTGCCGACCCGCAGCGAGCCGACCGTGGCTGCGACTCCGCCCGCCGCCGCAAGGACAACGCAACCGACGAGCGTTGTGATGGTCGGCTCGCGCCCCATCGAGCACCCACGCCGCGCCGACGGCGGCCACGGCCAGGGCCGCTGCGCTCAGCGTCAGGCCGAAGCTCCCCGAGACCCGGCTGCGCCCGCGCCGCAGCGTGCGGATGTACGACTCGACGTAGGCGGCAGCGAACAAGGCGAGGACGACGACCCCGACGGCCACCGCGGTGGTGAGTGCGCGTTGCTTGGTGTGGATGCCGAAACGGTAAGTGGTAGCCGGAGCTTCGCCGTTTCGAACGATGACCTCTCCGGTCAGCTGACCGGCGAGCAGGTAGGGGTTCACCGGCGCGGGCACCGCAGACGTCGCACCCGGCATGAGCGGTACCTGATGGCGCCCAACCGACTCACCGAGCACGATCAGCGACAACTCCGCCGCCGTGCCTTCGGTAGTGGTCACAGGAATGGGTCGGGACATGTCGACCTCGACGTCGTCGACCGCCGCCGGATCGACCCCGGCCACGGTGACCACGCCCGGTTTCAGATCGCCCCCTCGCGGCGGCGCGCCGAGACCGATCAACGCCACTGCGATCGCCGCCAGTCCGAGCACCGAGGCCACGATGAAGGGCACTCGCGGCGAACGGAAGTCGACGACCTTCTGGACTGGCGCCAAGTCCTTGCGGCCGACGTCGGCGAGCTCGGACGCGCGGTCGCGGTAGTGGCTGTGCCTGACGGATACGTGTCGTCGTCTGGCCGCGCGATCCTTGGGTGGTCGGCTCGGTTCGAGTCTGGCTGCGCACGGTCCGCGGAGCGTGCGGATGACCGGTGCCAGTCGCCGCGGCAACGATCGTGTCGGCGCCGATGACGGGAATGCCCACCGGCGCAAGCCAATTCGTGCCCCAACACTCTGCCGCGGGTTCGGCCAAGGCAATGCCGAACGACTCCGCCGAGGCGAAGCGATCGGAGGGATCGGTGGCCAAGCCCCGCATCACGACGTCGGCGATGGGTGCCGGGAGATTGGGCGCCATCTTCGACAGCGGTGTCGGCTGCTCGAACGCGTGCAGGAACAGAGTCACCATGCTGTCCTCGGCGGGCGGGAACGGCAACACCCCGGATAACAGCTGATAGAGCATCGTGGCCAGGGCGTACACGTCGGTCGCGGGCGAAAGTGGCAGTCCGCGTGCCTGTTCCGGGGCCATGTAGGACACGGTTCCGATGACCTCACCGGCACGGGTGACCATGGTCTCGTCGCCGCCGACGATCTTGGCGATGCCGAAGTCGGTGAGTTTGACGGTGCCGTTCGCGCCGAACATCAGGTTGGCCGGCTTGACGTCTCGATGCAGGACGCCGCGACGGTGCGCGGCCTCCAATCCCGCGGCGCAAGCCAACGCCACCGCCATCGCCGACCCGGCGTCGAAGCCCTCCCTGCCGAATCGGTCGGCCACGGATCCGCCGGGCAGATACTCCATCACCAACAGGCACAGGTCGTCGTGCTCGACGTAGTCGTAGACGGGGATGACGTGCGGGTGGTCGATGGACGCCATGAGGCGTGCCTCGGCGACGAAGCGACGACGGAGCGTGAGGTCATCGGCGAGTTGGGGCGGGATCTGCTTGATCGCGACGGGACGCTGCAACTGAAGATGCATCCCGGACAGCACGACGCCACACCCGCCGCGCCCGACCTGCCCCCCGAATGCGCGATGCTGGGCGGAGTGGTCACCGATCACGACCTGTGATCCGTGGGCGCGACACGTGCTCGCCGCGCGCCAAAGGTCGAGGGCGCATACCCGATCGGGCGCATAATGGGAAGTGCCCCAGTACTGCGGCGAGCAGAGCGCATCGTCGCGTTGGCGCCACACCCCGGCAGCCAACGGACAGACCCCCCACCAGAGGTTTTGCTCTGACCGCCTCTGTACTGGCACCTCAGTCGCCTGACGACGCAACCCGCCGTCAGTGACCCAAGGAGGCGGTATGGCTCTGTCTGTTCAAACGGCGGGCTTTCAGGCACCCACGGCGCCGATCGGCGTCGAGCTGGAGCCGATTCAACTGGTGGCGCCCGACGGAGCGCCAACCTCCGAGAAGCCGATACCACCGCGACCTCCCGCCCGAGACGCTGTCGTGGCTCTACGAGTCCATGGTCGTCACCCGCGACCTCGACACCGAGTTCGTCAATCTGCAACGTCAGGGTGAGCTCGCGTTGTTCGCGTCCTGTCGCGGCCAGGAGGCCGCCCAGGTCGGTGCGGCGGCGTGCCTGCGCAAGACCGACTGGCTGTTCCCGCAGTACCGCGAACTGGGTGCGTTCCTGGTGCGCGGTATCAACCCCGCCCAGATCGGTGCGGTGTGGCGGGGCCGCTGGCACGGCGGACTCGAGTTCACCAAGAAGTGCTGCGCGCCCATCTCCATCCAGATCGGCACCCACGGCCTGCACGCGGTCGGCGCGGCGATGGCCGCCGAACGACTCGGCGAGGACTCGGTGACGGTGGCGTTCTTCGGCGACGGGGCGACCTCAGAGGGCGACGCACACGAGGCGTTGAACCTGGCGTCGGTGTTCGGAGTGCCGTGCGTGTTCTTCGTGCAGAACAACCAGCTGGGCCATCTCGACGCCGGCGAGTCGCCAGCATGGCGGGCCCGTCGATCGCGCACCGGGCGATCGGCTACGGGATGCCGGGCATTCGGGTCGACGGCAACGACGTGCTGGCCTGCTACGCCGTGATGGCCGAGGCCGCCGCGCGCGCCCGCGGCGGTGGGGGGCCAACGCTGATCGAGGCCGTCACCTACCGGATGGGGCCACACACGACGTCGGACGACCCTACTCGCTATCGCACCGACGACGAGCTCGAGTATTGGCGCGCAAGGGATCCCATCAGTCGCTACCGCGCCTACCTGCAGGCCGTCGGGGTGTGGACCGAGCGGCTCGAGCAGCGGGTTGCGACGCGGTCGGCGCGGCTGCGCGCCGAGCTGCGGCACGGCCGTCATCGACGAACCCGACATCGACGTCGCCGAGGTGTTCGACACCGTCTACCACGACATCACCCCGGAGCTCGCGCGCCAACGCGACCAGCTGGCGCCGAATTGGCGAAGGAGGCGTGAGAATGACCCAGATCATCGAACGGCCGTCGTTCAGTGGGACGACGCCCCGGAACCGTTCTTCACGTCGATACCCACCACCGACGACGTCCACGATGGCCCAGGCGATCAACCGCGCACTGCACGACGCCATGGTCGCCGACGACCGGGTGCTGGTGTTCGGCGAGGACGTCGCCACGACTCGGCGGCGTGTTCCGGGTGACCGATGGACTGGCCGATACCTTCGGCGACGGACGGTGTTTCGACACTCCGCTGGCGGAGTCCGCGATCATCGGCATCGCCATCGGCATGGCGATCCGCGGGTTCGTGCCGGTGCCAGAGATCCAGTTCGACGGCTTCGCGGCGCCTGCGTTCGACCAGATCGTCAGCCACCTGGCCAAGTACCGGACGCGCACCCGCGGCGACGTCGACATGCCGGTGACCATGCGCATCCCGTCGTTCGGCGGAATCGGTGCGGTCGAACATCATTCGGAGTCCACCGAGTCCTACTGGGTGCACACCGGCGGGGCTGAAGGTGGTGGTGCCGTCGACGCCGAACGATGCCTACTGGCTGCTGCGACATTCGATCGCCGAACGCGATCCGGTGATCTTCCTCGAGCCCAAGCGCCGCTATTGGATGCGGGGGCTCGTCGACACCGACGTTCCCGCCGCGCCGATCGGACGGGCCGCGGTGCGCCGGCCCGGCGACGACGTCACGGTCATCACCTACGGCTCGTTGGTGGCCACCGCGCTGAACGCCGCCGAGTCGGCCGCGACTCATACGGCCTCGAGGTCGATCGACCTGCGATCGCTGAACCCCCTCGACTTCGACACGATCGCGGCGTCGGTGCGCAAGACGGGCCGGGTCGTGGTGATGCACGAGGGTCCGCGCACGCTGGGCTTCGGCGCCGAACTCGCCGCGCGCATCTCGGAGGAACTGTTCTACGACCTGGAGGCACCGGTACTGCGCGCCACGGGATTCGACACGCCGTACCCGCCGGCCCGGCTCGAGAAACTCTGGCTGCCCGGCGTCGACCGATTACTGGACTGCGTCGAGAAGGCGATGAGCCAGCCATGACCGCCGACGGCGTGCGGGACTTCCTGGTGCCCGACCTCGGCGAGGGTCTCGAAGACGCCACGATCACCGGCTGGCAGGTCGCGGTCGGCGACGAGGTCGAGCTCAACCAGATGCTGTGCACGGTGGAGACCAACAAGGCCGAGGTCGAGATCCCGAGCCCCTACGCCGGTCGCATCGTCGAACTCGGTGGGGCCGAGGGCGATACGCTGCCCGTCGGTTCCGTCCTGGTGCGCATCGCCACCACGGTCGCGGCGGCCCACGCGAGCCCGTGCTGGTGGGCTACGGCACCGACGACGCGATGGACGTCACCCGGCGCCCCGCGGGCCGGCCACGGGCCAAGCCGCCCGTGCGCAAGCTCGCCGCCGACCTGAACGTCGACATGGCCGCCGTCGCGCCGGGTTCGGGCCCCGACGGCATCGTCACCCGCGACGACGTGCTCGGCGGCGGCAGCTGGCCCGACAGGACGACGTTGCGCGTCGGCGGTGTCCGACTCGAGATGGCCCGTCGAATGGCGTTGTCGCGCAGGGAGATACCCGATGCCCACGCCTCGGTCCAGGTGGACTGCTCAGCGCTGCTGCGGTTGCGGGACCGGCTCAGTGACGCAGGTGCCGAGCCGATCACGCCGTTCGTGCTGACGCTGCGGCTGTTGACGGTCGCACTGGGCCATCATCCGATGCTCAACTGCGACGTGGATGGACACCGTCGACGGCCCGCGCATCCACGTCCATCCCAGCCGTTCACCTCGGCATCGGGGTGGCCGCGCCACGGGGCCTTCTGGTTCCCGTCGTGCCCGACGCGCAGCGCAAGACCACCCGTGAACTGGCGGTCGCGGTCACCCGGCTCGTCGCCGACGCGCGGGCCGGCACGCTGAAACCCAGTGAGCTTGCGGGCTCGACGTTCACCGTGTCGAACTTCGGGGCACTGGGCCTCGACGAAGGCGTGCCGGTGATCAACCATCCCGAGGCCGCGATCCTCGGCATGGGATCGCTGAAGCCACGCGCGGTCGTCGTCGACGGCGCCGTGGTCGCGCGGCCCACGATGACGCTTACGTGCGCGTTCGATCACCGCGTCGCCGACGGCGCTCAGGTGGCCGCGTTCCTCGGCGAGTTCGAGAGTCTGATCGAGTCGCCTGAGTTGGCGCTGCTCGACCTCTGACCCGTCGCCTGTGCGGCGAGTGTGGCTCTGAATGAGAAGTGCGGGAAGCCCTGGGAACAACCCCCACAGTTAGTGCTTGCGGTGCTTGGGTCCTGTCGCGTGCTGATTTCCAGGTGCGGCGTGTCGAGGCGTGTTCGTTCCGTCGGCGCCGTTGCCGACTTTCGTGGGCGATGACTTGGCTGGTTTTGTGTTGGTTGCGGTTTCGGCGCTTTGCTGATCGTTGGCTGTCTTGGATACTGACGGCGTTCGCTGAGAGGCTGTGGAGGTGTCGGTCGCTGCGACGCCGATCGCGCCCGGGTTGCGGGCATTGGTGTGTTGATGGTTCGCGCTGATCGAATGTGTGCCAGGCGTCGCGGGTGCTGGCCGGGAGGAGACGACAGGCCGCGGGCTGACATCGGTCAGACGCGGTTGCGACGACGAGGCGGCATCGGCTCGTGCGAGCGAGGTGCCCGTTAGCCGGGCCAGGGCCGCCTGGATGTTGTCTAGATCGTTCCCAAGCCGGCCTTCGGCTTCCACGACGCCTCCGCGAAGGGCGGCGCTGAAATCTTGTTCGGCGAATTGAACTTGCCCGGCACCGAGGTCCGACGCCGCCGCGCTGAGTGCACCGGTCAGTGACGCCGTGAGTTGAAACGGGGTGGCGGCCGCGTCTAGGCCCAGGATCGCGGCGTCGCCGATCAGGGGGCCAATGGCGGTGGGATCAACGGTGCCGTTCGTTGTCCGGGGCGGCGCGGCCGCGGCGATTGACGTCGAGGTGCCGACTGTGTCCGTGTCGCTGGTGCTTTGGGTTGCTGGGTGGATGATTGCACTGAGGTCGTTCACCGCATTGGTGAGCGTGTTCAGATCGGCTGTGAGCAGATTGAGCTGTGAACCGATGCTGAATTCGAGGCTGTTGGTCACGTCCGTCGGAATATCCTGCAACGCGCCCGCGCCAAGGTCAGATATCGCCAAGTCCCCGGCGAAACTCAACCCGGTGATGATCGCGAACGGTGTGCCAAGCAGGTCGAAACCGGTCGCCGCCAGGTCGCCGATCAACGGATACAGGTCCGGCGCAGTGATGGCTTCCGCCGCATTCGTGCTGGTGGCGTGCTGTGCGATCTCGGGTTGGCGCGCTGCGGCCGCCGTGCCGACAACACCCGTAGCATCCGGTGGAGAAGCTGTGGTGCTGGGCACCGTTCGGCCGTCGGTGGTGGCGCGGGAGTGCCGAGCGAGGCCAGGAATTACTGTGGTGGTGGCATTTTCGATGACTGAGGCCAGTGCCCGCGTTTCGACGGCTCGCAACGTGCGCAGTCTGGACGCGATCACCGAGTCTGCCGCCGCAAGTCGTATGTCAGCTGAACGGCTACTTGCCAGGTGAACGATTGGCCCGGTGGCCGACGGGATTGCAGCGACGATGGCGGCCGCCGTGAAGCCGGCGAGCAGGTACGGGCGCGGAGTTAGATACACGATGATCCTTCGAAGATGGTGGAAATACGATCAATATCGGACTAAGTCGTCCGCGGCGTCATGAGCGAACCGCGCTCACCGGACCAGTGGTGCCATCGATCTCCCTTCGCGTATCCGTACGCCACGCGATCTCACCGAGATGCCGTCGGTCGCTACTTCAACCACCATCAATTCTGACTGTATAAAAGGCAAGTCATATGGCATGGATATCGCCTGTAGGTTCGCTGGTAGGGCATTGGCCGGTACGGAACCGGTCCTGGTCGATGTGGCTCCGGTGGGTGAGAGGTGGTTATTTCCAGGAGAAGTGATCGTCGGTGCCATGAGTCGCCACCAATCGATGACTCCACTATGGTGTAGTCAGAAAGGCTGGCCTCGGATGTTGAAGGAGAAGAGAGATGACCGTAATCGCGGCCCCGATCCTGGTAATCGGCGCCACCGGCCGTCATGGATCCACCGGTGGATACGTCGCCCGGCGGCTGCGCGCCGAAGGCAGGCAGGTGAGGATTCTGACCCGTTCTCTCAACGACCGCACCGATTCCCTGGCCGCCCTCGGTGTCGAGGTGGTGATCGGCGACCTCTTCGATCGCCGCACCCTGCTACCGGCCCTGGCCGACGTCGAGCTGGCCTACTTCACCTATCCAGTCGACGACGGGATCGTCCGCGCCGCAGCGAATTACGCGGTCGCCGTGCGCGAGTCGGGGCGTACGGTTCGGACCGTGGTGATGTCCATGGCACCTGCGCACCCGGCTCATCCCAGCGACCTTGGCCGCGACCAGTGGTTGGCCGAAGAGGTCATGACGTGGGCCGAACTCGACGTCTTGGTTCTGCGCATCGCGGCGACCTTCCACGAGAACCTCGCGGCGCTGCACGGTGCCTCGATCAGGCGGGAGAGCCGCCTACGCAACAACTTCGGCGATGAGCCGGTTGGCTGGATCAATGGCAGCGATGCCGCAGAGGTGGCGGTCGCGGCCCTGCTGCATCCCGAGCGGTTCAACGGCACCGTGTGCTACCCCACGGGCTCTGAGCACCTCAGTCACCACGACATTGCCGACATCCTGACCAAGGAGCTTGGTCGGCGGATCGAATTCCAGCCCGTGTCGCGGTCGGAATGGCGCCAGGAGCTCATCGACCTGTCCGAGGCGTATCCGGGCGGTGTGGTCAATCGCGCCATGGCGAGTCACATCTCCAACGTCGGAGAAGCCGTCGCAACGCGGGGTGCGCCGGCCGCCGACGCTACCGCGCTCGGAGCACTCATCGGCCGACCGCCGGTGTCGATGCGCGACTTCATCCGAGACCATCGCCTGAGTTTCGAACCGAGCCGCTGATCGCGGTAACGGAGCGGCATCGGGCGCTCGCCATCTGGCTATGTCGAAGCATCGCCAGCCGGTAGCATGGTGACATGAATGCAGCATCCGACGTGATGACACTTTCTGGCCGTCTGGGTGACGGCGACCGAAAGGGTTACAGCGATTTCTGCCCGATCGAACGGGCTCTCAAGACCATTGGAACGCGTTCTGCCCTCATCATCCTTCGTGAAGCATTCTGGGGCACCAGGCGATTCGAGGACTTCGCGCAACGAGCCGGCATCACCGAACAAATCGCGTCCGCACGTCTGAAACAGTTGGTCGACGCGGGAATCCTGGCCAAGCAGCCATATCAGACACCGGGCCAGCGCGTTCGGTACGAATACGTGCTGACCGGACTCGGTCGCCAACTGTTCCCCGTACTCGTCAGTCTGATCGAGTTCGGTATGCAGCTGCAAGGCGATGCCAAGCGATTGGAGGTCGTGCACGGCGAGGGCTGTGATGCGCCGGTGACCACGCACGTTCAGTGCGCTGAGGGACACATCGTGGGCCTGACGCAGACCGAGGCGCGAGTCCGTCCCGGGAAGAAGCGCTGATTTGTCCGGTAACCGTCGGCCACCCGACGCGGTGCTCGACAACGCGATCTATGCATCGCTAACGGGGCCGCACGAGTCGCTCGCGGAGCGCCGCGGACGTGCTGTGCGCTACCCAGCCGACATGTCCGGCTTCGCAGCGCTGCCCGACGGACCACGGCCAGATGACTGGCGCGACCTTGCCCAACTCACCAGTGGTGCCGAAGGGGTGGCGGTCGATGGCAGGGCAGCGATTCCGCCCACCTGGGTGGACGGAGATCAGCGCCGTCTGTACGGCACCAGAGTTCCGCGGCCTCGGCCTGGGGACACGCCTCGTCCGTGCGCTGGCCGACGAAATCCAGCAGCGGGGCGACACCCCGTTCCTGCACGTGGTGGCCTCGAATACCAAGGCAATCGCCCTCTATGAGACGTTGGGCTTCACCGCTCGCGGTCCGGCGGAGGTGGTGATCGTTCGGCCGCCGGTCCCCGGCTCCTACGAAGCCGGTGTCACGACTTGACGACGATGTCGTCGATGGCGACGTTGATCACCGCACCGCCGGAGGAGGCGTAGGTTTCCCGGTCGGGGGTGTTGTCGGGCCGTCGCGGATACACCGCCCGCCGGGTGGGAAACTTCAACCCGTCCACCTCGACGTACTCTCCGACGTAGTGCGCCGCGGCTGCGCCACCGGACACCTCGACGTGGTAGTCCAGGCGCTGCAGCAGTCCCGTGTCATCGAAGTAGAACACCTGTTCCCGGCTGTGAGTCGTGATCGTGGGCGGGAAGTGGACCCGTAGCCGCCGCCACCGGCATCCGTCGTCGATCCACGGTTCCATTTCGAAGGTCTGGACGCCCGGAAGGGTGAACAGACGCGGTGTGTTCAGGTAGTTCCAGATCGCGTAGCCCACGAAGTAGTTGGCGTGCAAGAGGTCCCAGTGCTCATCGGGCGCTGAGGGAAACGACGTCCTTGGGTCGTGACGGACTTGGGGTTCTCGGAACTCGCCGGCCGTCATCGTCGCCACGTCGGGGTTCGTTCGCAGAACGAAGCGATGCTCGGCGTCGGTCCACCGACTCAACGCCACCACCTGATCATGCAGGTGCATGTCCACTGTCAGATTCGTCCGGACGCTGGCCGGTACGGCGCGCAGATCCCAGAACGGGCCGTCCAGTGACAATCTGGCCCGCAGTGCGCTAGCGGCCCGCCAGCGATGAAGTCCGCCATGGGCTTCGAGTACCTCGTCGAGCAGTCCGGTCATGGGTCCGTCCGTCCGTTTCGATCTCGCAACACGTGCCCGGTGGTGACGACAGCGTGTTCCAAGGTTCCGCCGAGTCAATGCCATGGATACGCTGACTAAACTAAACCATACTCAGATACCGACGAAGCTGCCGCTGACGAGTTCGCAGAGTTGACACTCGGCTTCCTTCGCTCGCAGCCGCTGCCTAGGCGGACGTTCCACCTGAAGGGAAAGAATGATGTCGAAACGCAGAGTCCTGATCACGGGCGCGTCGAAGGGTATCGGTCGTGCCGTCGCCGACCGCCTGGCCGATCGTGGCTTCGAGGTGATCGGCGTAGCGCGCACCGCGCCGTCCGGCTTCAGGGGACAGTTCTACGAGGTCGACCTCGGCGATCGCGCGGCGACCGCGGAAATGCTCGACGCGATCGTCGCCGACGGCAGAGTCGATGCGGTGGTCAACAACGTCAGTCTCCAGAGGTTCGGGTTCATTGGGTCGGTCGACCTGGACGATCTCTTCGAAACCCATGACATGAACGTCCGCGTCGCGGTGCAGGTGGTGCAAGCGGTGTTGCCGGGCATGATCGATGGGGGGTGGGGCCGCATCGTCAACCTCTCCAGTGTGGTGACGCTCGGCGTCCCGGAACGCACTCCCTATGCGGCATCGAAGGCGGCACTGGACGCGTGCACCCGTATCTGGGCCAGAGAGCTTGCTGGACATGGCATCACAGTCAATGCCGTCGCGCCGGGGCCCATAGAAACGGACTCGTTCCGCGCGTTGAGCCCGCTCGGGTCGGATCGTGAAGCGCGCGTCCTCAACAGCATCCCGTTGCACCGGGTGGGCACGCCTCCCGAGGTGGCCCATCTGATCGCCATTTTGCTCGACGAGGACGCCGGATACATCACGGGTCAGATCGTCAGGGTCGACGGCGGCGGCAGCATCAACGCCGCCTAACGAAGGTCCGTAAAGGGCTACTTGCGCTTGGCCGCGGCCAACCGCGCGGCGAACTCCGGCGACTCGATGGAGGTCGCCTGCGGACCGATTTCGACGTCGACGGCGATCCGGTGCTGTTCGGTGTCGACGGTGCCGGGGTTGGCCGTCGCGCGCATCGACGCCTTCGTCGCGATCACCACGTCACGCGGCGCCGAGGCCGGACCCGCGGCCAGTTCGCGCGCCGCCGCGACGGGGTCGTCGGCGACCTGCAACGCCAGACCGTGGCGGACTGCGGCCTCCGCGTCGAACCTCATGCCGAACAGCAGCGACGCCCGCGCCACCTGTGGGCCGACCGCCCGCTGCAACATCCACGTCGCACCCCCGCCGGGGTGGATGCCGAGCTTCTGGAACCTTGGATCGAACAATGCCGCAGGCCCGGCGATGCGCACGTCGGCGGCAAGCGCGAGGTTGAGGCCGGCGCCCACGGCGGCACCGTTGACCGCCGCGATCGTCGGGAGCGTGCACTGCGCGACGGCGAGGAAGCCGTCGTAGATCACCCGGAGTCCGTGGTCGGTGGCGGCGCCAAGCGCCGTGAGGTCCGCGCCCGCGCAGAAGGCCTTGCCCGCGCCGGTGACGATGACCGCGTGCACCCCGGGGTCCGCCTCGGCGGCGTCGACGGCCGCTCGCAGGGCCACCGAGATGTCGGCCGTCACGGCGTTGCGGCGGTCGGGGTCGTTGACCGTGATGAGCGCGACGCGGTCCTCGACCTGCGTCAGTACCAGATCCGACACGGCTCAAGGCTAATGACCGGGCAGCGGGCGGGCATGGCGGGGTGGACTAGGTCGACCACCGGAGCAGATAGCGGTAGTACAACCCGCGTCGAACCTCCACTCCTGGAAGGACTTCGGCTGCGGTGCTACGGATTTCACGCAGTCCTTCTCGCGGATCGGCGATGGTGACGCCGATGTCGGGTGTCGCGCGATGCAGCCGGCCACCGACCAGGACCGCGGGTAGGCAGCACAACGACCACAGCCAGTCCCACGCCGACGTGTTGGCCGACAGCCCGACGACGGCGATCTCGCCGGTCGGCGTCAACAGGTCGCGCGCACGGGACAGCGACGAACGCAGCGGCATGTGGTGCAGGCTCGCCACGAACGTGACGAGGTCGAAACGTTGCGTTCCCGGATCGAACCGTTCGAAGGACGTGCCCACTACGTCGACGTTGGGTTGAGCACCGAGACGTCGAAGCGCCCGCTGCGCAGTCGACGGGTCGGGTTCGACGGCGGTCACCGAGCGTGACAGCGGCGCGAGGCGCTGCGCCAGAAGACCGTCGCCGCATCCAACGTCGAGCACGTCGCCACGGTGCTTCCCGGCGATGCGCATCAGCCACGGGTGGTAGGCGGTGTTGTGATTCCAGTAGTCGCCAACGGGTTGGATCGCCATGCTTCGACTGTGCCAGCACCCCGGCTTGACCGAGGTTGCAGGATTACCCGGTGGACATCTCCTCTTGCACCGCTCTGGTCACCGGCGCCAACCGCGGACTCGGCAGGCACTTCAGCACCGAACTCCTCCGGCGTGGAGCGCGCGTGTACGCCGGCGCTCGCAACCCGGACACCGTCGACGTCGACGGAGCCATCCCCCTGGCGGTGGACGTCACCGATCCGGCATCACTGGCCGCCGCCGCGGAGGCAGCTGGCGACGTGACCCTGCTGATCAACAACGCGGGCATGGCCGCCAACACGAATCTGCTCACCGGCGATCTCGACGGCGCCCGCCAGGAAATGGACACCAACTACTTCGGCACGTTGTTGGTGACGCGGGCGTTCGCGCCGGTCATCGCGGGTAACGGCGGCGGTGGGATTCTGAACGTGCTGTCCGTGCTGTCCTGGGTCAGCCTGCCGAACAGCGGCGGGTACTGCGCCTCCAAGGCGGCGGCCTGGTCGATGACCAACGCGCTGCGCGTCGAGCTGGCCGACCGCGGCATCCGGGTGACGGCCCTGCACGTCGGCCTGATGGAGACCGATATGGCGGCCGACATCCCCGGGCCCAAGTCGGACCCAGCAGAGGTGGCCATACTCGCCCTCGACGCGGTCGCCGCAGGCGCGTACGAGGTCCTCGCCGATGACCGCAGCCGCGCCGTTGCGGCCGCACTCTCCGGAGGAGTGGGGGCCATCTATCCGCAGTTAGCGCCGTGAGTCATCCCGCCGCGTTGGGCCGCAAGGGGGGACACCGGCCGACGTCGTCGGTCGCGAGTTCGAAGTGCCAGTTCTCGTTGGCGTAGATCTGGCACAGACCGAACTGCGCGCCGTTGCGGATCAGCCAGTCCGAGGCTCCGGTTCCTGCGATGTCCACCGCTTCGCCGACGACGTGCCTGGACTCCTCGGGGGAGGCGACGAACTGCCGCGCGGTGTCCACGTTGGCGTACCGGCGCACCGCATCGTCGAATAGGCGCTGCTGGAAGCCCTCCGATCGCCATCCCGACGTGATGGTGATGTCGACGCCTTGGGTCGCGGCGCTGCGGGCCGCATCCTGGATCGCCGCGAGCAGTTTCGGATCGAGCCGTGCGATGACCTGACTCGAGGTGTCGCCCGGGCTGAGCGTCACACCGTCTGGGAGGTACCCGCTCCACGAGTCGGTGGCCCCGGTGCCGATCGACAGGGTGGTGGTGTCGGCCTGCGCCGTGGCAGGGAGTCGTGGAGGCTGCTCGCGCGAGGTTGGTGCCGACGCCACCGTCGACGACGGGCCGCACGCCGGCACTGCGAGCACCGTGCTCGCCGTGACGAGCATGACGCCGACCCACGAAAGCCGTGTCACGGGTCGTCTCCTATTCAGCGTCGAGCGTCGTCGTCCGAGACAAGTCTCCCCGACGCCGCACCAAGCGACCTAACAGGATGGGCTGGCAAACTGCCGCGAGAGAGGTACCGACGAGGTGTGAGAGGGGCGTTGCCGGTGGTCACCGTGCTGGACCGCGACGACCCGCCGAGCCAACCCCAGCACAGGTCGCCGCGGGGGCGCCGCCGTTGGCCCTGGTTAGCGCTCGTCGTGGTTACCGTCGCCGTGCTGGCGATGAGTGGGATCCTCGTCGATGCGCTGCGCGTCCCCGGCGCGGACAGCGCCGCGGCGAAGCTTGCCGAATGGGCCCGCACCCACGGATTCAACCTCGAGATCACGTGGCTCGAAAAACAGTTGTACCTCAGCAATCAGCCGCCGGTCGGTGGGCTGCCACAGGGCGGCATCCCGTCGGCGGCCGGGGTGCTCCCGCCCGTCGCGCCGTCCACGGCGTTGCCGTCTGCGCCGCTGGCCCCGCTGGGCCGCAACACGCCGTTACCGGGCGAGGGCAGCTGGCAGACGGTCGTCACCGTTCGCGGCCGCCCTGCCGTCCAGGTCGCGGCGCTGCGCCCCGATGACCAGCACACCTCATTCGTCGTCGGTGTGATGCGCATGGATCCGGCACTGGTGCGCGGCGAACTACGGCCGGGCACAACCGATCCCGGCGGTTCGTGGCGGGCGTCGAGCTCGTTGACGGTCGGCGAGCAGAGAAGCGTCGCCGCCGTCTTCAACGGGGGGTTCCGGCTCAACGACCCCAGCCGACCCGGGTACTACAGCGAGGGCCGCACGGTCGCACGGTTGGTCGACGGCGAAGCCAGCCTGGTGCTGCACACCAACGGCACGGCCGACGTCGGCACGTGGAATCACGAAGTGCGGATGGCGCCCGACGTCGTCAGCGTCCGTCAGAATCTGATTCCCCTCGTCGACGGCGGAGAGCTCAATCCGACCTGCGCCACCGGCGGCGCGAAGGAGTGGGGAACCACCGTCGGACAAAAGGCCTTCATCCACCGGTCGGGGTTCGGCGTAACGGCCAGTGGCGTGGAGGTCTACGTCGCCGGTCCCGCGTTGTCGGTGTGCACCCTGGGCCGAATCCTGCAGGACGCCGGCGTCGTGCGTGGCATGGAACTCGACATCAACCCGGACTGGGTGAGCGGGGCCTACTTCCACCCGCGGCCCAACGGCGCGCCGGTGAGCTTCCGGCTCTTCCCCGCCGAGAAGGTGTCTCCACGGCACTACCTCGAGTCGTCGAGCCGCGACTGGTTCGCCTGGTTCACCCGCTGACCGGGTCAGTCGGCGCTGACCGCCTCGACGATGTTGAGGCGTGCCGCGCGCACCGCGGGCGGCACGGAGCCGAGTAGGCAGATCGCCAACGCGCCAAGGCCGATGCCGATCATCGCCGGGCTGGGCTGCCACGCGACGTCGATGCTGAGCACGTTCGTCAGTGCGATGCACGTCAGATACTGGATGGTGGCGCCGAGAACGAGCCCCAACAGCCCACCGACGATGCCGATGCCCGCTGCCTCGGCCAGGATCGCCCTCAAAGTGAAGCCACGGGTCGCGCCGATCGCCCGCAACACACCGATCTCGCGACGCCGGTCCAGTACCGACAGCATCAGCGTATTCAGCAGTGTGACAGCCGAAACCAGGACGACGATCCACGCGATGGTCGTGATGACGGCAATCACTTGATCCAGCGCACTGGCCACGCCGGCCAGTGCCTCGTCGCCGGAATACACGAAGGCTTCGGGGGAGACGGCCCTTCGTACCGCCGCCCGGACGGCGTGCACGTCGACGCCGGGTTTCACGGTGATCTCCAAGTCGCTTGCACCGGGCCGTAGGAACCACCCCTGCATCGCGCCAAGGCTCATCGCGACGGTGCCGGTCATCCCCGAGAAGTAGGGGACGAGGGCCAGCACCTGGACGTGGTGCGGGCCGGTGGGCGTCTGCAACACGATCTCGTCCCCGGCGGCGACGCCCATCGACTGTCCGAGGTCGCGTGACAACGCGACACCCTCTCCGGACACCAGCTTCTGGCGATCCCGCGGCGAGAGCGAGGTGTAGATGTCCCGATGCGAATCCTGCGCGATGCCGAGCAGCATCACACGGGTGTCTCCCACGGTGGCGAACGCCATCTGGTCGGGGACAACGCGTGCGACACCGGGAATGGCCGCGACACTGGACTCGGTGTCCGGCGGCAACAGCGTGGAGGAGTAGTCGGTGGCCGCAGCCGAGCTGACCCAAAGGTCGGCATGCGCGATCGAGGAGAACGAGGCGACTGTCGAGTCAACGGCATTGCTGGTCGCGCCGGTCACCGCGACGGTGGTGACCACGGCGGTGAGCACCGTCATCATCGCGACCCACATCCGCCGCGGCGCACGCTCGATGGTGGCGGCGCCGAGTACACCGGCGGCTCCGAAACGCCGCGCGACCGCCGCGGCCAACGCAATGATGGGAGGGGAGAAGGCGAAGCAAAGCGCGCTGAAGCCGATGAACGCCAACGCTATCGAGGCCACCGCGGTCCGGCCCAGGTCACCTGTGACGATCAGGATCGTCGCGGCCAGCAGGATCGTGCCCGCGACGCCCGCAGCGATCCGGAGCCGACGCGAGCCTGCCTCCGACGTCACCGCACCACTCGGCGCCAACGCCTCGACCGGAGCGACGCTGTGCACCTGCCGGGCGGCCAGGGCCGAGGCAGTCACGCTCGCCGCCACGCACGCCGTAATGGTCAGGGGCACAACCCACGACGGCAGTACGTATTCGAGGCGCGCATCCAGTGTCTGCACCATCGTCGACGGCAACTGACCGATGGCGATGCGGCCGATCACGACACCGCAGAGCGAACCGATCAAACCGCCGAGCAGGCTCACCAGCGCCGCCTCGGCCAGCATGTCGGACATGATCGTTCGCCGGCGACCCCCGAGCGCGCGCATCGTCGAGATGATGGGGCGCCGTTGAGCGATGGCGATGCTCATCGCGTTGTAGGTCAGGAATGCGGCCACCACCAACGAGACCGACGCCGCCAGCAGGGTCATGGCCTGCAGAATGGCGAAGGAGCTACTGGCCTGCGCGGCGCGAAAGCTGGGCGTGGCCACCACCGCCCGCCCATCGATCGCCGTCGTCACCGCCGCGCGGACACTCTCGAGGTCCGCGTGTGCCTTGGTGAACAACAGGATCGAGTCGAGCGAATGTTCTCGTCCCGAAATCCGTTGCGCGAGAGCAAGTGGCGCAATGACGAAATGCGCGTCGTTCAATCGTCGCGCCGCAGGCCCATCCACCACGGCAACCGCCGTGACCATCGTCGCCGCCACTTCGAACCGATCGCCCTTGGCGACCCCAAGACCCGCACCGACGACCACGCCGTTGGGTGCGGAGGTCACTGGTGAAGCCGACTGGAGTTCGTCGTGAATCGCGGTCTGCAGGTCGGAGTGCAGTTCCGAAGCATTCTGGCCGAGGCCGAGCAGAAGGGCCGGTTGCGCATTCGCGGTGGTCCGCATCCGCACCAACGGCACTGCCGCGGTGACATTCTCAACACCGCCGACTGCCCCCAACAGCGCTTCGTCGAAGCCCTCGCCGGTGATGCCGGACACCTCGAGGTCCGCGTCGCCGCCGATGCTGGTGGCGAGGCGGTCGATGGAACCCGTGATCGACCCGGAAACGCCAAGCACTGCGACGAGCAAGGCCGCCGAGACCGCGACCACGGTGACCGAGGCCACCGCGCGCCCCCAGTGGGTACGCAATTCACGGACGTTCAGCACCCTCAAACGGCTGAGTGTGGCGAGAAGCACTGCGCTAGAACCGGCGTGCCGAGTGTCGGCCCCGCCTGCGTAGGGGGCCCTCGCCTAACACGTTGGAGGCAAACGTGCCGTTGTGGACGATGGGAATGAGCTCTGTCGGCCAATCGCGCACACCCGCCGCGTGCCGCCCGCCGTGTGCCGCCGGCCTGGGGGACACGTCGGACTTGAGCGCACCGTCCTGCAACGTGATGACCCGATCGGTCGTTGCTGCGGCCTCCTGGTTGTGCGTCACCATCACGACGGCACGTTCGGTGCCGCCGTCGTGCGCCACGCTGCACAACAATTCCAGAATGGTTGCGCCAGTGGTCGAATCGAGGTTGCCGGTCGGCTCGTCGGCCAGGATCAGCGGTGGATCCATCATCAGAGCGCGTGCGACGGCGACCCGCTGCATCTGCCCGCCGGACAACTCGGCAGGCCGATGATCGATGCGATCGCCCAGCCCGACGAGGTCCAGCAAGCGAACGGCGTCTGGACGTACCCGGCGCAGTTTTCTTCCGTCGAGCAGCATGGGAATCGCCACGTTCTCCCACGCCGTCAAGGTCGGCAGGAGGTTGAAGAACTGGAAGATGAATCCCACCTGGTGGCGGCGAAACGTCGACTGCTGCTCATCGGTCATCGTGCCGATCTCGACGCCGTTGAACCGAACGGAACCGGAATCCGGCGTGTCCAGCGCCCCCAATAGATGCAAGAGTGTGCTCTTGCCCGCGCCGGACGGGCCGACGACGGAGGTGAACTCGCCGCCGTCGATCGTCAGGGTGAGCCCGTCCAGCGCACGGACGGTGTGCCCACCCGCGCGGTGCTGCCGCACCACGTCGGTCAGCTCCACGCTCAGCGGCATGTCATCTCAATTCGTGACAGCGAGGCAATCCCGAATCTTCTGGCCCACTCTGCGGTTGCGCCGCTGGTCGATTCCGAGCAGCGACGGGACGTATGCGTAGACGGCTTGATTGTTCTGCGCATCCATGTGCGTGAACGGCGGCGTGTTGGCCAGCGGGACGAGTGGCAACCCAAGAACGTCGCGCGCCACTCTGACCACGGGTGCATCGAGAACGGACACGAAGTGCTCGATGTTCTCGCGCATCGCAGCAATGGCCATGAGCCGCATGATCTGCACGTGCATCGTCGCCAGCTTGCGACGGTACCTACGCGGAACGGCCGCGGTCGCGCCGTCCCAACATCTGTCGAGGTCCTCGATTCCGTGGTGCCGCATGACCTCGTCGACCGGGATCGCGATCGGGGCTATCGGGGACTTGATGACGTCGTCGAGGTCGACGATCGTCTTGAGTCCGACAGATGAGTTGCGGATCATCCGGACCACGCCCGCAGGAACCTTCTGCTGAGTGTCCACCGCCATGAAGAAGACGCTGCTCTCGTCGTACGGGCCGTACTCCGCCTTCATCGTGACGGAGTCGTTGCCCCACGACTCCTCGAAGACCTCTCGCTCGACCTGGCGAGCGATGTTCGCGAAGGGATCCGCACCCTCCAGCGCGAAGCAGGCAAAGCGTCCGCACGCCTGTTTCTTCGTACTCAGGAATTGTTCAGTGAGCGAGTTTCGCTCGGGGTCCGACAGGTCGTAGACGTAATCCGTCACTCGTCGGTGCTCCCACCTGATCAGCGTGCGTTCCGACAGGCAGAATGCTGTCGCCAAAGATCACCCGGGCTCAGGCTCCGGGCTTCGGACTGACCATGCCACCCACGGCGATGAGACGCAAACGCTGAAGGCGCAGCCTCTACTCTTGTGCGCACCGTGGTCGTGTCGGCGAGTGGGCAGGGTGGAGTTGTTGCGATGGGCGTGTTGAGGACTCCCGACGTACGGTTCGCGAACCTGCCGGGCTACCCGTTCCCACCCAACTATGTTCGGGTCGAGACCAAGGGAATCGCTTCCGTCCGAATGCATTACGTGGATGCCGGACCTGCGGACGGGCCGGTCGTCCTGCTGATGCACGGCCAGCCCACGTGGTCGTACCTGTATCGGAAGGTCATCGCCGTGCTCGTCGAGGCGGGGCTGCGCGTCATCGCGCCGGACAACATCGGGTACGGCCGCTCCGACAAGCTCACCGAACCCACCGACTACACGTTCAAACGCCACGTCGACTGGCTGTCCGGGCTCGTCACCGGGTTGGATCTGCGCGACGTCACCCTGGTCGCGCAAGACTGGGGCGGGCCGCTCGGGCTCAGCGTGCTGGCCCGCGACCCCGATCGCTTCGCCCGCGTCGTGGCCACCAACACCATCCTGCACACGTGCGACCCGGCGTTGGAGGGTGAGCTGACGTGGGCTCACCACGGAGTGGGCGACGGCCGCGTGCTGCTCGAGGAAACCCTTCTCGACTACGTGCGGTTCTACCAACGATCGCCGGACATCGTGCCCAGCTTCTTCGTTGATGCCGTCGCCGGTCCGCTGCCCGCGGACGTCCTGGCCGCTTACGACGCGCCGTTTCCCGACCGGTCCTACACGGCGGGGCTTCGGCACATGATCGCCCTGATCCCGTTGACCCGAAACGATCCCGGTGCCGCGATCGGGCGAGCCACCATGGCGGTGCTGGAGCAGTGGCAGCGGCCGTTCCTGACCGCGTATTCGGACGAAGATCCTGCGACGCGCGGCTGGGACGGCGTGTTTCAGAGGCGGGTACCCGGCGCGCGGGGAAACGACCACACCACGATCGTGGGGGCGGGCCACTTCGTCCAGGAGCAGCGCGGCGAGGAACTGGGCCACATCGTCGCCAGGTTCGTTGAGCGCACCCACTGACGATCCGCGAATTCCAGGCAATTCCCAGCGGTTGTTCACCACCCGTACCTCCAGGTGGGTGATAGTCGTGCGCTGTGAGGTCATTGCGTCGATGCTGGAACCGGTGTGTCTGACCACAACCGTCGCTGGTTCCTCGCAGCCCTCGCCGCCGCCACTGTCGCCGGATCCGGGGCGGCGCGCTACATACTGGGACCCGCCGAGCAGCCAGCCGCCGAACCGGTCGCGTCGACCTACACCCGGGTGCCGGTCGCTGCGGTCGGTGCGACGGCGCCCGCCCCCGTCAACTCGGTGCTCCCACCGCCGGGTGGACCTCGTGTGGCACTGCCCGGCGGCGGCATCCTGAGCTCGCTGCCCGGCAACGGAGACCTGCTGGCGCTGACCGTCGACGACGGCGTCAACACCGACGTCGTGCGGCTCTACACGCAGTTCGCCAAGGACACCGGTGTCCGGCTCACCTACTTCGTCAACGGGGTAAACCGCTCCTGGACCGACAACCTCGACCTGCTCCGCCCTCTAGTGGCGTCGGGCCAGATCCAGCTCGGTAACCACACCTGGTCTCACCCCGACCTCACGACGGTATCGACATCGCAAGTGGCCGAACAGATTACGCGCAACGGTCGATTCCTCGCCAACACCTACGGCGTCGACGCGAAGCCCTTCTTCCGCCCACCGTACGGACGGCACAACGCCGCGGTGCGTGCGACCGCAGCCGACCTCGGCTACACGGCGACGACGATGTGGAACGGGTCCCTGTCGGACTCGACCGTGATCACCGAGGACTACATCGCAGCGATGGCCAACAAGTACTTCACGCCGCAGGCGATCGTGATCGGCCATCTCAACCACCTGCCCGTCACTCACGTCTACGGCCGGCTGGTGGACGTGATCCGCGCGCGCCAGTTGCGCACCGTCACGCTCAACGACGTGTTCGCGCCCCGCGGCTAGTCCCTCCTCCGGCGAGCAGACGCAAAATCCCCTCAATCGCCATGAATGAGGGGATTTTGCGTCTGCTCGCGAGTGCGGCTAACGATCGGGGAGCAGCGTCCCGGCCCAGCGCATCGTCTCGTCGGAACCGAAGAGGCCTGCGAGTCCGCCGGAGTGCAGGAAGACGGTCCGCTGGCCCGCGCGGACGTCGCCGTCCCGCACCGCTGCCGCGAGCCCGGCCATGGCGCGACCCGTGTAGACGGGGTCGAGGATCAGGCCCTCGGTCCGCGCCGCCAGCTGCAACGCGTGCTTGACCGGCTCGGCGAGCGTCGAGTAGCCCGCTCCGACCTGGTCCATGCGTAGCCGCAGATCATTCGTTCTGCCGCCCGCGGCGTTCGCGAGGCCGTCGAGGATGCCGTGGATCCGTTCAGCTGGGTCGGGAATGGCGCCGGTGTGCACGCCCAGCACGCGGTCGGCACCGAGGACGTGGATCAGACCGGCGGCGGTACCGCCCGAACCGACCGCCACCACGACGTGTTCCACGTCGGGCATCTGCGCGATCAGCTCGTGGCCCGCCTCGACGTAACCCCGTGCCCCGTCGACGCTGGAGCCGCCGAACGGGATTTGAACGGCCAGCCGTTCGGCGTCGGTGAGTTCCTCGGTGACCTCGGCGGCGCGACGGTCCAGTTCGTCCAGGTCGACGTCCCCGGCCCATCGGATCGTCGCGCCCAGCAGGGCGTCGAGCGCCAGGTTGCCGGTGGCCCCGGACGAGACACCGCCGCCCGATCCCGCGAGCACCAGCACGACGTCAAGGCCGAGTCGGGCACCGGCCGCTGCGGTGAGCCGGGCATGGTTACTCTGCGCTGCGCCGGTCGTGACCAGGGTGGTGGCACCACGTGCCAGCGCGGCGGCGACCGTGTGTTGGAGCTTTCGAACCTTGTTGCCACCGCCGCCGAGGCCTGTCAGGTCGTCGCGCTTCACCCACAAGTCGTCGGGGTGAAGGCCGACCGCCCGAGCCAGCCGCGGGGCAGGCTCGAGCGGTGTCGGGAACGTGCTCAGCCGAAGCGGCTCGACGGCGTTCAGAAGTTGTTGCAGGAACCGGCGACTTGGAAGATCAGCCCTTGATACTGCTGCACTGCCGGCACGCCCTGAGCTTGCTGGATCATCTGCCGACGCCCATCCGGCGGTGACGCGATGAGCTGTTGTAGCCACGCGTTCGCTAACGGGTTGGCGGTTATCTGATTGGCGACATCAGGGTTCTTTGCGTTCAACGCCGCCATTACCTGTGGATAGGTACATGTGGAATTGACGATGGGAGTCACATCCGGTGTTGCGGACGCGATCCCACCCCCTGTGATCAGCAACATCGCCAGACCGCCAGACGCAGCGACCAGTTTCGGCATCAATGGCATTACGTACCCCTTCCGATACTTAGCCCCACTCGGCTCCGACGTGCAAAGCGCTTTTGTCTTCAAATGAACGGTACCATTCTCGACAACTTCACAGGTTTTCGTTGTGTGTCGGTTGTCTCATTCAGCCTTTAACCGTCGGCGCTTTCGAGCCGAAAATCCCATGACCGTGCGGTCGGCCGAGATTGTCGTCGAGGAACCCGATTATGTCGTTCATCACAGACGTGGTCGACCACGTCTGGGCGACGGCCGCGGCTTCGCCAGAATTCAGCGCCCTTGCCGATTCAGGACCGTAGAGCCCTTTTAGGCCGGCCCCGAGAGGTTGCCCTTGCGAACGTCCTCGCGGCACTCGAGGCGCGACTGCCCGGTTTGCTGGACGCAGACGTCGACCTGCTGTTCGATGCCCGCAGGGTAGGCCGGATCGGCGGGACCAGGGGTGACCGTCGGGTTCGGAACCACGTCCGGGACCAACGACCACATGATGTCCTGTGTCGCAGGCAGGCGCGCGCAGTACGCCTTCTGACCGGTCTCGGTGACGCCGGCGGCACCGAGCACCGCGCAGTCCGCGCCGACCAGCACCACCGGTACCGCAGGCGCCGACGGCGGTGGCGGTGGTACCGCGACGGTCCCGCTTTCGTGACGTGCGGCGAGGATGGCGGCGGTGGCGCCTCCGGCGATCAGCAGCGCGAGCACGATCACCCCGGCGATTGCCAGCGGCGTCATCCGGTTCTTGGCGGGTTTGCGGTGATGCCGGGCCAGCCCCACCGGGGTAGCGGCCATCGTCGCGTCGTTGTCGCCGAGCTCGTCGGCAACGCCGTCGAGTTGTCTGGCGAGCGCCTTGGCGAAGTCCGTGCACGTGTCGTAGCGATCGGCCGGCGCCTTGGCGAGCGCCTTCGACAGCACCGGGCCCAGGCCGGAGAGCTCGGGTTTGCGTTCGGAAATCGCCGGTGGGGGCGCGCTCACGTGCTGACTGATCACGACGGCGGGATTGCGGTCCCGATACAGATGCGTCCCGGTCAACAGCTCGAAAGCCGTGGCGGCAAGCGAATATTGGTCGGCGCGGCCATCGAGCGGCAGACCCATCAACTGCTCGGGCGCGGCGTAGGCCACCGTGCCGACGGCGATGTTGCTTTGGGTCAACCCGCTGGAGTCGTCGACGCGGCGCGCGATGCCGAAGTCCGCCAGCAGTGCACGCCAGCCACCGGAATCCAGCTGAGCCAGAAGGATGTTGGCAGGCTTGACGTCACGGTGCAGCAACTGGCGTTGATGCGCGTAGTCGAGCGCATCGGCGACGGCGGTGACGATCCGCACGACCTCGTCGGGTGGCAGGCCGTGCCGGTACTGCTTCTCCAGCAGGCGCGATGCGTCGGTGCCCTCGATGTAGTCCATCGACAACCACAACTGGCCGTCGAATTCGCCGCGGTCGTAGACGGTGACGATGCCAGGGTGCGACAGCGTCGCGGCGTTCTGGGCCTCGCGGTTGAACCGCTCGCGATACTCGGAATCGGTAGAAACTTGCGGCGCCATCACCTTCAGCGCGTCGCGGCGTGGCAAGCGCGGGTGCTCGACGAGATAGACCTCGCCCATCGCTCCCGACCCCAGCCGCTCAACGATGGTGTAGCCCGCGAACACCTGGCCAACGGCTAGCGACATTCCCGGCATCCTACCGACGTCCGCCCTGCGGGTTTCGTCTTCGCCGAACGGGATCGCCGCCTTTGTTTCGATTGTTTCAATTGCGCACGGTGGCGTAGAATGACCTCATGACCGCAACTCTGGCACCACTCGTCGAACAGGTCGCGGCGCGCGCCCGCCAAGATGCCGGCTTCGCCCAGGTCCTCGACGAGCTTCTGCTCGCACCGACGACGCCGCAGGGCACGCTCGAACACGTCGCGGCCCGCGGCATCAACGAACGCCGCCGCGCCGCGCTGACGAGCGACTTCGTCGACGGCTCGCTGCCCACCGCCGAAATCCAACACATGCTCCGATACGCCACACCTCAGGCGGTGCACCGGTTGCGCACGCGCGGCAAGCTGCTCGGCGCTGCCGTCGGCAACCAAACCTGGTTCCCGTCCTGGCAGTTCGAGGATGACAGGCTCCGTGCCGACCTGCCGCGAATCCTCGAGTTGCTCACCCGGTTCACGTCGGCCCCGATGACCGCCGATCGCATCATGCGGATGACCCGCGACGAACTGGACGGGTCGTCGATCACCGAGGCACTGCGCGACCCGGCGACGGCGGACGCCGGATGGCGAATCCTCACCTCGCTCGGTGCCTGACCTACCTGCCGGGTACGGGCGGCCGCTGCCCGAACAGCGTCCGAGCGGCCTGCAGAGTCGACGCGTCCAGGCCGGCACCGAGGTCTGGCGCGTGGAGGCCACCCACCCGTCGGAGTGGACGTGGGAGGGGTTCGCCCAACCGCGCTACCGGTTCGACCCGGCATCGGGAGGATTCCGGACGCGTTATGCCGCAACCCGACTCGTCGGCGCATTCCGGGAGCGCTACCGCGCGACCGGCTCGGTCGTGCCCGCCGACCACGCCGGCCAACGTCTCATCCGGCTGGAGACCACCCGGTCGCTGCGGGTGCTCGATCTGCGCACCGAGCGCAACCTCGACGCACTCGAGGTCGACGATCAGATCAGCACGGGCCAGCACGCGGCGGTGTGGGACACCTGCCAGCACCTGGCCGACGCGGCCCGCAGCTGGTGGCCCGACCTCGACGCGATCGTCTACCGGTCCCGCACGACGCCGAGCATCTCGGCCAACTACGCGATCTTCCGCGCCGACGGATTCACCCACGAATCCTGGCCGCTCGCAGAACGTGTCGACGTTTTGGTCGACCTGGTGTTGCGCGAAGGCTTTACCGTGGACTGGGACATCGGCGCCCCTTGAACCAAGGCGCCACGCGATTCCTCGGTTGCCGTGAGGCAGTGTGGGCCATGATCGCTGTAGGCGACGTGCGAAGGAACTGGGGAGTTGATGGAGACATTCTCTGCACAACGCGAGTTCACGGCGTACGGCCCGTCCCACCTGACCGTGCTCGCCGTGTTCGCGATAGGCGCCGTGCTCCTCGTCTGGGTCGGACGCAGGCAGACCGAATCGCAGGCTCGGGTATTCGGCCGCATCATGGGGGCCTTGCTCCTGACGGTCTTCTGCGTGTCGCTGGTCTACAAGCTGATCGACCCCACGATCGACGGTTCGGTGCCGCTGCAGCTGTGCGATGTCGCCGAACTCACGGCGGCCTATGCGTTGTGGTCGCAACGGCATTGGGCCTTTGCACTCGGCTACTACTGGGGCCTGGTCCTGAGCTCACAGGCGTTGATCACGCCGGACGTAGGCACACCAAGGGACGGCGCGCCCGACTTTCCCCACCATCTCTTCATCACGTTCTTCGCGCTGCACGTGCTCGTGGTGTGGGCGGCCATCTATCTCACCTGGGGGCGACGGATGCGGCCGCAGTGGCGCGACTACCGCTTCGCGATCGTGATGACGCTGGCATGGGCGGCGATCACCTTCGGGTTCAACGTGATCGCGGGAACCAACTACGGCTATCTCAACAGGAAGCCCCCCGTCGCGTCACTGCTGGACGTGCTGGGCCCGTGGCCGGTGTACCTGCTGGTCGAGGTCGCAATCGTGCTCGCCGTATGGGCCTTGATGACCTGGCCGTGGGAGCGGATGCGATCACGGCAGACGCGGGTCGATCAGGGTGACGCCGACCGGAGCGGCGCTGTCGAGGGCGGGTAGGAGGCGAGCCCCCTCGGCCAGTCCGACGACGCGCTCGACGAGGTCCTGCGGGCGCAACGTGCCCGCTTCGACGAGACGCAGCATGCCGGGGTAGTCGACGCTGGCCATGCCGTGACTGCCGAGAACGTCCAGTTCCCAGGCGATCACCCGATCCATCGGCACCGCGGGGTGCCCATAGACGTTGGGCAGCAGCCCCACCTGCACGTGGCGGCCGCGGCGCCGCAGGCTGTGGATGGCGTCTGCGCAGGCGTCCGGCGTGCCGACCGCGTCGACGGCGACGTGGCTGCCCCCGCCGGTGAGGTCGTGCACCTGCGCGGCGACGTCGCCCCGACCGGCGAGCACGGTGTGCTCTGCACCCAGGCTGCGCGCCAGGGCCAGAGCCGCTGGGGTGCGGTCGACCGCGACCACCTTGGCACCCGCGGCGACCGCGACCTGCACGGCGCTGAGGCCCACACCGCCGACCCCGACCACCGTGACCCACTCGCCGCGCTTGACTTCGGCCCGAGCAGTCAGCGCCCGGTAGGCGGTGGCGAACCGGCAACCCAGTCCCGCGGCCGCGGCATCGTCGACGGCACCGGAGACCGCGACCAAGTTGGTGTCGGCGGCATGTAGGGCCACGTATTCGGCGAAGGAGCCCCAGTGCGTGAAACCGGGTTGGGTCTGGTCGGGACACACCTGCGCCTGACCGCTGCGGCACCACTGGCACGCGCCGCAGCCGCAGACGAAGGGTGTGGTGACGCGGTCGCCGACCGTCCAGCGTCGGACGTCGGCGCCCACCGCGGCGACGACGCCGACCAGCTCGTGGCCGGGGACGTGGGGGAGAGGCACCCCGTCGTCGTGCCCGGCCCAGCCGTGCCAGTCGCTGCGACAAAGGCCGGTGGCGTGCACCTCGACGACCACGCCCCCTGGCGAAGGCGCGGGATCGGCGACCGACCGGACGTCCACGGAACCACCGAAATCCTCGAAGACGACAGCGCGCATGGGGCCATCGTCCCGCGTGGCCGGTCGCGGCTACCGGGCGAGTTCCTCGCGGATCGCGGTGACGAAGGCGTCGACGTCGCCCTCGGTGGTGTCCCAGGCGCACATCCAGCGCACCTGGCCGGCCGCGCGGTCCCAGTCGTAGAAGGACACGCGCTCACGGATGCGGTCGGCCGCCTCGTTCGCCAGCACGGCGAAGACGGCGTTCGCCTGCGTCTGCTGGCTGAACACGAGGCCGTGGATCTCGCCGTTGGCGATGCCCTTGTCGAGCGAGTCCCGCAGCCGCGACGCCATGTCGTTCGCGTGGCCGGCCGACCGGAGCCCGAGCCCGTCGTCGAAGAGGGCGAGCAGCTGGGCACTGGTGAAGCGCATCTTGCTCGCGAGCTGCATGCTCAGCTTGCGCAGGTACAGCATCCCCTCGACGCGGCCCGGGTCGATGACGACGACGGCCTCCGCGCCGAGCAGCCCGTTCTTCGTGCCGCCGAAGCTGAGGATGTCGACGCCGGCGTCCGCCGTGAACTCGCGGAACGGCACGCCCAGCGCCGCCGCCGCGTTCCAGACCCGGGCACCGTCCATGTGGAGGGCCATGCCGTGCCCGTGCGCGAACTCGGCGATCGCGCGCACCTCCGCCGGCGTATACAGCGTGCCGAGCTCGGTGGTCTGGGTGATGCTGACCGCCAGCGGCTGCGCGCGGTGCTCGTCGCCCCAGCCGAACGCCTCCGTCGCGATCAGCTCGGGCGTGAGCTTGCCGTCGGGGGTCGGCACCGTGAAGAGCTTGAGACCGCTGACCCGTTCCGGTGCGCCGCCTTCGTCGCTGTGGATGTGCGCGGTCGCGGTGGCGATGACGGCACCCCAGCGCGGCAGTACCGCGGTCAGCGCGACGACGTTCGCGCCCGTGCCGTTGAACACCGGGAACGCTTGGGCGGCGTCGCCGAACTCGGCCCGGACGAGCTGCTGCAGCCGCTCGGTATACGCGTCCTCGCCGTAGGCGACCTGGTGTCCGCCGTTCGCCGCGGCCAGCGCCTGCAGCACTTCGGGGTGCATCCCCGCATAGTTGTCGCTCGCGAAGCCGCGGTAACCGGTGTCATGGAGGGTGTCGACCATCCGACCAGTCTTCCAGTGGGACTCGGTCGGCTAGTTGGGAGACTCCGGCGAGTGTGCTTCCGCTGCGGGTACGGCGAACGAGGGCCTCACCAGACCGGCGGCCGTGGCGCTGTTGATCGCGAGGTGCCATGTCAGCTCTGCCATCACGACGATCCCGAGCGCGGCGCCGAGAGCCACCAGCGATCCGATCCAGTGCACCCACGCCGGGCCGGCCTGAAAGTCGTTGAGCAACGCCAACGACGAGGCGGCGACCAGGGCCATCATGGCGCCCAGTGCGATTCGCCGCCGATCGACCTGTGTCCTCATGCCTCCAAGGTGCGTGCGGCACCTAATGGGCGCACAAGGTCAGGCTATGAAAACCCTGTGAAATGCGCGCCGCTACGGACACGACGGAGTGATCCGCAACAACGCGACGGCGTGCGCAGGCAACACGCCGCTGGTGACGTCACCCGTCGTGGTGGTTTCGTCGTGCGCCCACAGGTCGCGCACGGTGTAGCAGGACGCGGACGTCAGTCCGATCGCGCTCGCATTGGTGGTGATCGTCGCGGGAGCCTCGCCGGAGTTGAAGAAGGCGACGGCGCTTGCACCGTCGTCGAGCGGTCTCACCAGCACGCGGGAGTCGGTGGCAAGTGGCCGGGCAGGTTTCACCAGCGGATCCTGGTCGACGGCGATGACGTCGCGGTTGGTCAGGATGTCGCGAGTCGCTGCGGACATGGATCTGACGTCGTTGCCTGCGATCAGTGGCGCGGCCAGCATCGCCCACAGCGAGAGGTGCGCCCGTTGCTCGGTGTCGCTGAGGTTCGGTTGTGAGTCGAGCAGGCTGGTCAGCTGATCGTCCGACAACGCTGCCATGGCGTGGAGCTGGTCGACCTGGTCGGGGCGGACGTCCCCGACGGTCAAGTGCTTGCGTATCGACCGAAAGTGCCCGGCCGCGAATTGATTCCAACCCAGACCTGCGACGAGCATGTCGGCGTCGTTCCAGTAGCCCGGCCGGCTGGGCGTGTCGACCGAGACGGCGGTCGCGAACTCCTCGGGTACCCCGAGGTAGGAATGCGACGCGAATTCGTCGAACGGGCCCAGCGGCGGAAGAACCCTGCGCCACACCGGAACCAGGTCGGCGGTGGTCCTGGTCATGTCGGCGATGCTGGACCAGTCGTAACGGGCCCCGGCGGTGCGGTCCGAGGAGCTGTTCGGGTTGATGCTGTAGAGGATTCGCCGACCCGTCGCGCGCAGCGCGTCGCGCATCGCGGTGAAGATCCGCACCTCCTCCTGGTGGTCGGTTTCGGTGCGGCACCAGTCGTACTTCAGAAAGTCCACCCCCCACGCGGCGAACGTCTGGGCGTCCACGGTCTCGTGACCGGCGCTGGCGATGGCGGGATTCTCGCTGCACCGCTCGTCGAACGGGCTGGCGTACAAACCGAACAGCATGCCGCGATCGTGGGCGTAGCGAGCCAACGCGGCGATGCCGTCGGGAAAGCGCGCGGGGTCGGCCTGTAGGACGCCGTCCGGTCCGCGGCGGACGTCCCAGCCGGCATCCAGGTTGACGTAGCGGTAGCCGGCGTCGCGCATCCCCGAGGACACCATCGCGTCGATGACGTCCTTGACGTTCTGCTGGGTGAGCTCGATGCCGGAGTTCCAGGAGTTCCACCCCATCGGCGGCGTCTTGGGCAGCGACGCGCCTGGCTCACTCGATGCGGTGCACCCGGCGAGCAGAACGCCGACGACGGCCATCAATGCCATTGACGAGCTGAACCGTATTCGCACTGAGGGGTTTCCGTTCGTTGCTACCGGGCCGCGGCCCCCGTGGACGGTGTCGGTCGACGTCAGCGTCTGAAGTTAACAACAGTAGTCGCGATCGGTTATCAGAATTTGGCCGGCTTCATAGCTGAAACCAAAGGTCTTCACAGACCCGCCAACGGTTGGGATGAACCAATGAAGACGTGACAACGACTCTCGAACCACCCATCACGACAAGCGAACCGGTCGAACCGGCCCCATCGGGCCGGTTCAGCCGTCAGACCTGGGACACTATCGCCTTCGGTGTTCTGTTGCTCGCCACGGCCGTGATGTACCTGTGGAACATCACCATCAACGGGATGGGAAACCAGTTCTACGCCGCCGCCGCGCAGGCCGGCTCGAAGAACTGGGAAGCGTTGCTGTTCGGCTCCCTGGACACCCAGAACTTCATGACGGTGGACAAGCCACCCGTCTCGCAGTGGATGATGGCGCTGTCCGGGCAGATCTTCGGATTCAGCAGTGCCAGCATGTTGATCCCCGAGGCGCTGATGGCCGTCGCCTCCGTCGCACTGTTGTATGCCGCGGTGCGCCGGATCAGTGGCCCCAACGCGGCGCTACTGGCGGGGGCGGCGTTGGCGTTGACCCCGGTCGCGGCGCTGATGTTCCGGTACAACAACCCCGACGCGGTGATGGTGTTGCTGATGATGGCCGCCGTCTACTTCGCGGTGCGGGCACTGGAGCACGCCAGCGCCAAGTGGATCGCGTTGGCCGGCGTCGCGCTCGGCTTCGCGTTCCTGGCCAAGATGCTCGAAGGCATCATGGTGATGCCAGCCATCGGGCTCGTCTACCTGATCGCCGCACCGACGTCGGTCCGGACGAGGTTGCTGCACCTAATGGGATCCTTCGCCGCGTTCCTGGCCTCGGCGGGCTGGTTCGTCCTGCTGACGCTGCTGTGGCCCGCATCGTCGCGGCCCTACATCGCAGGCTCGACGGACAACAACTTCATGAACCTGGTGCTCGGCTACAACGGGTTCGCCCGCGTACTCGGCAAGACGAACGCCATGTTCCAGCTCAATCCCGTGATCGGTGCGTCGGCGGGCACTCAGGTCGAGATCTCCGAAGGCGGCCATCACGGCGGATTCGATGGATTCGGGGGACAGTCACAGGGTTTGACGCGCTTGTTCACAGGTGAATTCGGTTTCGAGATCGGCTGGCTGCTCCCGGCCGCACTGCTCGCGCTGGTGCTGGTGTTCGTCTCACGGGGACGCGCCCCACGCACCGACGTCGTCCGCGCGGGCGCCATCCTGTTCGGCGGCTGGATGCTGGTCGACGGGCTCGTGCTCAGCTACATGAAGACCATGGTCCACCCGTACTACTGCCTCTCGTTCGTTCCGGCGGTCTGCGGGATGATGGCCATCGGCGTCCACGAAATGTGGGGCAAGCGAGAATCGTGGTTCGGTCGCGGCGGCCTCACCGCGATGATTCTCGGCACTGGCGTCTGGAGCTGGTGGATCCTGGGTCGCAACGCCGACTGGTTCCCGGCGCTGCGCTGGGTGATCCTGGCGGTCGCGGTCGTCGCGACGGCTGGCCTGCTGGTGTCGTTCACTTCAGAAGCGCGTCAACGGCTTTCGGTGGCAGCGCTGATGGTCGGCCTGATCGGCGGGCTGGCGGGCGCCTGCGCCTACTCGTTCGCAACGATCGGCCAGTCCCACGACGGAGGCATGGCCATCGTCGGGCCCGCTCAAGACGACATGCATCACCACGGCGGCTGGGGTCAGGACGTCGACAACGCGCAGCTGGACGCGATGCTGCGCAACACGCACACCGATTGGTCGGCGGCGATCAACCGCTCGTCACCGGCGGCGAGCCTCGAGTTGTCCACGGACACAGCGGTGATGGCCATCGGCGGCTTCGGTGGAATCGACCCGGCGCCGACTTTGAGCGAGTTCCAACAGGACGTCGCCAACCACCGGATCACGTACTACGTCGAATACGACCAGAAGCCGCGACCGGGCGGATTCGGCAGACCGTCGCACACCGACATCACCAAGTGGGTGGCCGACAACTTCACGCCGATGAAGGTCGGGTCCGACACCGTCTACGACCTCACTGCTCCCTTGCACTGAGTGGAGGAGCGCTCGACGTACCGTCGCCGCCCAACGGCTCGATGGGCAGCGTCACCTCGATCGTCGTGCCCACCCCGGCGGGGCTGATGACCTCGATCGCGCCGCCCAGGGCTTCGATCCGGTCGCGCAAACCGGTCAGGCCCGTCCCCCGGCGAGGGTCTGCACCGCCGACCCCGTCATCGCTGACGCACGCCTGAAGTCGGTCGCCGCGCTCCTCGACGAGGACCTCCACCCGCGATGCCTCCGCGTACTTCGCGCTGTTGGTGAGCGCCTCGGAGACGACGTAGTAAGCCGCCACCTCTACCGTCGCGGGATATCGGCTTTCGGTGTTGACGTGAACCTCGATCGGGATCGTCGACCGTCGGGCAACCGTGCGCAACGCCGGGCCGAGGCCGCCCTTGGACAGGATCGCGGGGTGAAGGCCACGTGATAGCTCCCGGAGCTCGTCCTGCGCCTCGTTGAGTGCGTCGGCTACCTGGCCGAGTTCGTCCTTGAGCGCAGGCAATCCGTCGGGCAGCCCTTCGCGGGCGAGGTTCAGTCGGAGGGTCAGCGAGACGAGCCGCTGCTGGATTCCATCGTGGAGATTCCTTTCCAGGCGCCGTCGTGTCTCGTCTGCGGCGGCGACCACTCTTGCGCGTGACGCCGCCAGCTCAGCGCGGCTTTCGGCGTTCGCCACCGCCGTCGCGACGAGCTCCGTGAAGTTCGCGATCCGGGACTCCGTGTTGGCGGGGAAGGGGGAGGTGCTCTTCGTCGAGGCAGCGATCACGCCCCACAGGCGCCCGGCCACCGTGATCGGGCAACCCACCGACGAGCGAATCCCCACACCGCGCGCTTCGTGGGCGATCGCGCCCTCTGCGCCTGCAAAGCTCGCGACGCGCACCGGACCCCCCGTGTCCCGGACTCGGCGGGCGACGCTGGGCCCGACGAGGGAGAACCGGGTGCCGACGGCCAGCTGGGCGGGCACACTGCTCCAGGCCGCAACACCGGTCACCGTGCCGTCTTCTTCGTACCGCTCCATGCGCGCCAGATCAGCGCGGCACAGCAGACCGACCTCCCGAGTCACGGCCTCGAAGACCACCGGTGGTGGAGTCGACTGTGCAACCAGCGTCGCGATCCGCCTCAGCGCGGATTGCTCCTCCGACAGGCGTACCGACTCGGTGGCGGCCCGTTGCAATCGCGCCGCCAGCTGGCCCACGACGAGCGCCGTGGCCAGGAAGGCGACCAAGGCGACGACGTCCGACGGCTCGTCGATGCGAAAGGAGGGGTCGGGCGGGGCGAAGAAGTAGCTGAAGACCGCAGCGCTGAGGATGGCGGTGACCACCGCGAGCCAGGTGCCCCACACGATGGCGACGGCCATGACCGCCAGGACGTACAACACGAGAATGGATCGCATCGGGACGAGCGGTTGCAGGAGCACACCGAAGCCGCTCAGCGCAGCGATCATCGCCACTGCGGCGAACAAGCCGCTCCACCTGCTCCGGATGAGGCGGCTCATCCGGTGCCGCGCCATATCGTCCATAACCCCAGACCCGTCATGAGGGACACGTCGCTCCCCATCATGGACTTTCCGTCGGCGCCGTGGGTTGGGCGTCGACGTATAGGTCGCCGACAAACGGCGTCCGACCGGTCTGACGAAACGGTCAATTGACTCCTACAGTGGCCGCATGGGATCCGTGCAATCCGGGAAACGCCCGGGTGGACGGACGGCCGCGGTGTCCGATGCGATCCGCACGGCCGTCGAGGAACTGGTCGCCGAGAAGGGCCTCGAGCGGGTCACGATTCCCTTGGTCGCCGAGCGGGCCGGGGTCAACCCGACCACGGTGTACCGACGGTGGCCCGATGCCGCGACGATGATCAACGATCTGGCGACGTACCGGCTCGACCCCGACCGGCCGCTGCCCAATACGGGCGATCTGCGCACCGACGTCGCCGCATGGGCCGGCGAGATCCTGGCGCACTACCGCAAGCCGATCAACGCGGCCATCCTCCGCGGCGGTGCCGCGGTCGCCGGTGACGACGAATCCGACTGTCTGCGAGGCAGACTCGACGAAGCGGCCATTCTGGTCCAACGCGCAGGGAGCGCCGCTTCCGTTTCCGCGCAGGACGTGGTCGACCACGTGCTCGCCCCGATCATGTACCGCGTCATCTTCCTGCCATCGACCCTCACCGACGGCTACGCGAACCGGCTCACCGACGCACTGTTCGGGACGCCCGGCGAATAGCGACGCCCGGGGCGGAGCCGGGCCAGAAATAAAAGCAAATATCATTGCGTTAGTCGTGTACATGATCGACGACACGCCGGTAGGCGAACGAGCCGCACAACCGTTGTTGACGCCCTACACGATGGCAGGCTTGGAGCTGCCCAACCGGGCGGTGATGGCGCCCCTGACGCGGTCGCGCGCCACCAATCCGGAACTGACTCCAACCGATCTACACGTGAAGTACTACGCCCAGCGCGCCTCGGCAGGCCTGATCATCACCGAAGGGGTGTGGGTCAGCCGCGACGCGATCGGCTGGCACGACGTCCCCGGCCTGTTCACCGACGCCCAGATCAGAGCATGGTCGACGGTCACCGACGCCGTGCACGCCGCGGGCGGGCAGATCTTCGCTCAACTGTGGCACACCGGATCGTCCTCGCATCCCGACTTCTTCGCCGGCACACCGCCATTGGCGCCGTCAGCGGTCAACCCCGGCCTGCGGTCCCATACTCCCTCAGGTCTGCAGCCGACGGTGATTCCGCGTGCCATGACCCGAGCCGACGTCGCCGAGACGGTCACCGACTTCGCCCAGGCCGCCGCCAACGCGCGGAGCGCGGGATTCGACGGTGTGCAACTGCAGGCGGGCTTCTCGTACCTGATCAGCCAATTCCTCAATCCCGCAACGAATTTGCGGACCGACGAGTACGGCGGCTCGGTCGAGAATCGCACCAGACTCCTGTTCGAGATCGTCGACGCCGTCGGCGAACGCATCGACTTGAACCGCGTCGGGATCAAGGCCGGGCCGGCCTGGGCCGAACACGGCGCCTTCCAATCCACCCACGACACGCAAGACACCAGCGACTACGTCATCGCCCGGCTGAACGACTACCCGATCTCGCATCTCCTCCTGATGACCGCCATGGCCGACCTTTCCGGGCGGCCCCTCGCGAACCTGCAAGGCAGGGGCACCTACGACCACTATCGGCCACTGTTCGACGGCACCCTGATCGCCAACGTCGGGATCACACCGGCACTGGGCAACGCTCTGATCGCCGACGGTCTGGTCGATCTGGTCGCCCTCGGCCAGCCGTTCATCGCCAACCCCGACCTGCCCGCTCGCCTGGGAGCCGGTGTCGCATTGACCATGCCGGATCCCGCCACCTACTACCACGGCGGCCCGCTCGGCTACGTCGACTACCCCGAAGCGGTCCGAGCATGAACGAATTCACCAGTGCCGAGCAGGCATTGGCTGCCGTCCATCGTGTTACCCAGACGATCGGCCCGGACGACCTGCACCGCTCAACGCCCTGTCCGGATTGGGACGTGGCGGCGCTGGGGGTCCATCTCGTGGACACGCTCTCGCGCCTGGGAGCCGCGGCCGGGATGGCCACGGACGCCCACGACGACTCGATCGACCAGCGGCTGCAACGAGTCACGGCACCGATCCTGGCAGGATGGCGCCGCCGCGGATTGACCGACGACGTCGTGTTCAGCGGGCGAACGCTGCCCGCGCGCCTCGCGCTGGGCATCATGTCACTCGAACTCGTCGTCCACGGCTGGGATCTCGCCGTCGCGCTGGATCGTCCCCTCGACGTCTCCGACACCCTGGCCGCGCACGTCCTCGGCCTGGCGCAGCAGACCCTCACCGAAGAAAGCCGCGTCACGGCCGGATTCAACCCGCCCGTACCGGTGCCCGCGCACACCGGTGCGCTCAACCGGCTCGTCGCGTTCACCGGCCGCGACCCGCGCCGCGCTTAGCGATCGGCTCCCATCAGAACTCGGCCATCGCCAATGTCGTCGGACTGGCTGCGCCCTCCACCGCACGCGCGAGCGCGGTCGCGAACATGTTGGCGAGGACCGCACCGCGGGCCAGTTCGGCGGAGTGGTGAGCCGCCTTTGCCGTCAGCTCATCGGTACCTGCGCCAACGACGGCGACGGTTGACCGACTCGACAGCAGCCGTGCGGCCAGCCGACGCAAGGACACGTCGGCGCATGGATCTTCGCTACCGAAGAGCACGGCTGTCAGAGTCGATCCGCCGAACACACGGACGTTCTCGCCAAACTGCTCACCGACGATCGCCTGCGCGGGCACACCGGCAACGTCGCGCGCGATCTGCGCGGCGTAGAGCGCCGTCGCGGTGTGATGTCGATAGCCGATGAAGGCCAAGCGTGAACCGGGTGAGCGGGAAAAATGGGCGGCAGCATCGGAGAGGCATTGCGGCAACGCGAGGTTCGCGATGGCGTCGATGGATTGGGAGACCTCGTCGCAATCCTCGTGGAGAAGCATCGACGCGATGAGGTCGTGTGCGGCAAGCATGTTCAGATAGGCGCTGAGGCAGTTGTCCGGCCGCTCGCCGCTGCGGAGCAGCAGCGTGCAGTCTGCATGAAACGCGAGTGGGCTGTCGATGTCGCGTGTGATCGCGATGATGGTCGAGTCGGTGCGGCGCCGCGCCAGGCGGGCGACGTGCTTGTCGGTGCCAGAGGGGCACGCGACGATCACCAGCGCATCTTCCGACATCAGCTCGGGACGGCCCACCAGTTCGGCCGCCTCGATCCACCAGGCCGTCCGGCCCGCCGCGAGTAGTCGCTGCGAAGCGGGCAGCGCGGCGATGTGCGCCGCACCCGTTCCGGTCAAGACGACACGGTCATAGCGACAACGCAGATAGTCGCTGAGTAGCGGCGAAAAGCACGCCGCGTCGAACTCACGCAGCGCTGTGATAGCGGCTCCGCCACGCGGCCAGCGGGTTGCGCCAAATCGCCTCGGCACCATTGCTCACCACTTCCCGAGGTTGTTTGCGAAGACTTGCTCACTCCTACCTTGACGGTGCCGGCACGTGTGACGCCATTGCCCAAGGGGTGATCTTTAGCGCGGCTGCGGGGGATGGCTAAACCGTTACGACTCACTCGATGAGCGGTCATCGGGATTGCGCATCATTCCCGAAAGCTGGCCCCGGGAGTTGACGCCGAGCTTGGCAAACGCATTTCGGACGTGGGCCTTGACGGTGTTGGGGGAGAGGTGCAGCCGTGCGGCCACTTCTCGATTCGTCGCGCCGTCGGCGATCACAGTGATGACCTTGACCTCTGCCTCGGTCAAACTGTTCCAGCCCGATTTGTCGCGGGTTTGCGTGACGATTCGCCGCTCCACCCCCAACGTTCGTAGGACACGGCCTACGCGACGGGCGTCTGCGACGGCTTCGCAACTCACGAAGGTGTCGAATGCCGAATTGAGTTGTTCGATCGCCTCGGCGTTCCGCCCGTCCCTGGCGAGCTCACCGCCGGCATCCTCGGCGGCGCCGGCGTAGAGAAGCGGCCGCCACGGGCGCAGCGCATCGGCCGCTTGCACGAGTGAATCGGGGTCGCGTTCGAGGATCCCGCGGGTGTGCTGGGCGACCGCCGCGAATAGCGGCACTCCTGGATGCTCGCGTTCGAGCACGTCGATGCTTTCCAGCACGCGCGCCCGCAACCCGGCATCTCCGGCCGCCGCAGCCACCCGCGACATCAAGATCAGCTGATCGAAGGCGTTGATCCACAGCGGTGTGATGACCCGCGTGTTCTGACCACTGAGCCAGCGCACCGCTTCGTGGGTGTCACCGCGGTGCCACGCGGCGAGCGCGATCACGAACGCCCCGCCGCACGACACCAACGGTGAGGTGCTGGGATACAGCCCACGCGCCTCACTCACCAAGTCTTGCAATAGCTTTCGATCGTCCGTTCGCACCGCGATGTCAGAAAGGACCAGGATGCGCATCATGTTGTTCTCGGTGCCGGTTCCCCATTCGCGCGCGGGGAGCGCCTCGATGGTGGCGCGCGCGGCGGCCAACTTGCCCGCCGCCACGCGAACCATGCCGCTCAGAACGATCCACGGGGGAATCGCCATCGCGTAGCGGTCGCGGCGCGCTTGCTCGAGGCCGTCGTCGACCTGTGCGCCGGCGTCCTCCGACTCTCCGACGGTAGCGACGAGGCGTACCCGATGAATTGCCGCGATGATGTGGCCGAGGGTCGCCTCCCCGGTGCGGGCCAGGGCGTCGACGTCGTCCATGCGCCGAATGGCGCGGAGCGCGTAGCCGTCCTGGTATTCGAGCATGCCAAGGGCTGTCTCGCTGACGATCCGGGACTCGAGATCGTCGGTTGCCGTCGCGGCGGCCGCGGCCTCGGTGGCCGTCGCGTCATCCGTGTGCAGGCCGTTGACCGCCTCGAAGTAGGCCAACCATGCCTGATGACGCGCTCGGGTGACGTCGTTGATGCCGGCCAGTTGCAGGGCGCGGCGATTCTCCGCAATGCGCTGCACGGGTTCCTCGTTACCGGCGGCCACCCGCAACCGAATCTCGGCTTCACCTTCCTGTGTCACCGTCGCCGACAGCGTGCTCTCGGCCAGCTCCTGGGCCTCCCGATAACGGGTCGCTCGATTCAACAGCAGGACCGTCTCGGCCACCACCGGCCCACGGGCCGAGTCGCCGGCGGGCAGTAGCTCCACCGCGCGTCTGCTCAGGTCGGCGGCGGCACTCGGATCGGTGTGGCCGACGGACTGGGCCGCTTGCCGCAGTGCCACGATGGCGGCCTGATCGCCGACCTCGGCGCTGCGCGCCAGCTGGGTGGCGACCTCTTCTGGCGCCGATCCCATCTCCAGCATGGTGGCCGCCGATTGGCGTTCCATGGCTCCGCGCAACGACTGTGGCAGCGACTGGCGCGTCGCCTCGCGCAGCAGGTCGTGTCGGAACCGCAGCTGATCGCCATCTTCGGTGAGCAGATCCGCGCGCACCGCCTCCTCGACGGCGGAGACCAACGCGGCGGGGCGACGGTCCAGCATGGCGGCGAGCAAGCCCGCCGAGAACCGGTCGGGCAACACGGCGGCAACCTGTACCACCTGCCCGGCTGCCGTCGACAGTCCGTCCAACCGCTGCCGCATACCCGCGCCAAGACGTCGTGGTAGGCCCTCCCCGCTGACCTCCGCGCGGCCGCCGCTGACGGTGAGCCGCTCTTCCTCCTGGAGTCCGCCGAGTAGCTCCATCAACAGGAACGGGTTGCCGTGCGTCTTGTCGGCCAGGCTCAACAGCGACGGGTCCGCGCGCGCTCGCACCGTATCTTGGACGATCTCGGCGACCGCGGATTGCGAAATCGCGGGCAGCGGCGCGAACGTCGCTCCTTGGCGCTCCAGCACGCTGATGGTTTCCCGGACGGCTGGCCCTCCGGCTCCGGTGCGGGCTGTCAGCACCCACAGCACCGGCGCGTCCGCACTCGGCGCGGTCAGTGACCGTAACGCCAAAAGAGTTGCGTTGTCGGCCCAATGGATGTCCTCGAGCACGATGGCCAACGGTGTCGCCGAAGCCGCTGCATGGATGGCGGCGCGCAGATCGTGCACCACCCAGTAGCGCAGGTCCGCCGAACCGCCGAGGCGGCGCAACGCCTCTGGGTCGCCAACCGGCGGTTCGGCCCGCAGCGTGGCCATGAACAGAGAGAAGAATGGCACGGTCTGCTGGTATTCGAACGCCTCACCGAACAACGTCCGGACGCCGGCGTTCTCGGCGCTTCTGAAGACCTCGGTCAGTAGGCGGCTCTTGCCGATCCCCGGTGGTCCTTCGATGACGAGCACACCGCCGCGGCGACCCGCAATGTCGGTGATGTGGGCGTCAATCACCGTCAGCTCGGCCGCCCGCCCCCGTATAGGTGCTGCAACGGGCTGCCGGCCGCTGCCGTCCAAGCCGCCGGTCGCCTTCTGCAATGTCATCCCGTCGCAGTGATCTGCACCGCAAGTTTCGACACCATACCGCCGTCGACACTGCCCTGCGTCGGCTATTCGTAGCCCCCTGAGACCTTAAATATAGCCCGCCGGACGATGGTGTCGGCTGACCGCCGGTGCCAACGTTGAGGCCATGGTTTCTGCTGCATTTCCGTATGAAAAGAGTCGGCGGCTGGTGCTCGGTAGCGAGATGGCCTATGTCGAGGTGGGGGAGGGCGACCCCATCGTGTTCCTGCACGGAAACCCCACCTCGTCCTATCTGTGGCGCAACGTCATTCCGCATCTGCAGCCGTTGGGCCGGTGCATCGCCCCCGACCTGATCGGCATGGGCGATTCCGACAAGCTGGCCGACAGCGGGCCCGGGTCGTACCGCTTCGTCGAGCACCGGCGCTACCTGGACGGGCTGCTCGAAGCCCTCGACGTACGCGAGAAGGTCACCCTGGTGGTCCATGACTGGGGCTCGGCGCTGGGCTTCGACTGGGCCAACCGCCATCGAGACGCGGTGACGGGCATTGCGTTCATGGAGGCGATCGTGGCGCCGCAGGGACCCGACCACTGGGACTCGATGACAATGCGTCACGCCTTGGAGGCGCTACGTTCCGAGGCCGGTGAGGCGATGGTGCTGGAGAACAACTACTTCATCGAACAGATCCTGCCAAATGCCATCCAGCGCAAGCTTTCCGACGAGGAGATGGCGGAGTATCGGCGACCGTTCGCCGAACCAGGCGAGGGGCGGCGGCCCACGCTGACGTGGCCCCGGCAAATACCCATCGACGGCGAGCCCGCCGACGTAACGGCGATCGCAATCGAATACGCGGACTGGCTGGGGAAGAGCGATGTCCCCAAGCTCTTCTTGAAGGTCGAGCCCGGTGCAATCCTGACCAACGACACGCTGGTCAACCTCGTCCGCAGCTGGCCCGCGTTGACCGAAAAGACAGTGGCGGGAATCCATTTCGTCCAGGAGGACTCACCCGACGAAATCGGCCGGGCGGTAGCCGAATGGATGAGTGCCCAACGCCGCATGGACGCGCACGACAAGCTGGCCGGGTAGCGCGGTATCGCCCGCGGCAGGGCGCCAACGTGGACCGCGAGGCCGGGCTTTTATTCAGATTGATCTCAAGCCTGTCGATCTCGGCGCTGCGGTGCGCGTCACGTTCAAGGACACCCACATCAAGGTCGACGGTTGCGTCGGTCAGTCGTACCTGCGCTCCTACGCGACGCTGACGAGCGCGACCACCGACACCGACGACGTGGTGGCCTACTACGGCGTCACGAAGGCCGTCTGACCTCCGGATCCGACAGCGGCGACGCAGCGAATCAGATGAGCGAGGTCAGCAGCAGCCGCGAACCCATCCCCACCGATCGGGCTAGCGTCGCGACATACGCATCGAACAAGAGACCCGCCCCTCGCAGCTCCCACAGTGTCTGCACGTTGAGCCAGGCGAAGTCGCGTGCCTTCTCGATGTCCCACGAGCTGACGAGGTGCGCGACAGGCTCGAGGTGAGTGTCGACGGACTTCTCCACCTCGGTCAAAAACGACCGCCGGATCTCGGCCTCCACGTCGGCGAGCACTTCGTTGACTTTGTCGTAGTCGTTGCGGACACCCGGACTGTCCGGTGTGAGCTTGCGTGCCGCACAGGTGGCGACCACCGCGAGCGGCAGGTCGTTCTCGATGTGGGAATTCATGCCGGCGAGCGCGAACTGAATCGGCAATATGTCGCGGCGATCCCGCTTGTCGAACAAGGCTGCCCAAGCCTTCGGCTTGTCGGCAGCGTCGTAGGCAGCGAACCAGAAGCCGGCGAACCGTACATCGAGGTCGGCAATGAACGCGTCGTCGTGAAACACGCCGCCCGTTTCCAAGCGGTCCATCATTGCTTCCGTCACGCGAAGATAGACACGATTGAATACACCCGCGCCGTCACCGGACGGCACGGCCGAGGCGATGGTGCGCATGCGGGAGAGCACGCCGGCAACCGTAGTGGGGTTCATGTGTCCATCACAGCAGACAGGTGCGCTGACGGGGCACAACCGCGCTAACGAGTTGTCCGATGTGGCGCCATCAGCGCGGCGCCGAGCTACGCCAGTCTTGCGCCGCATACCGGCCAGGCGCCCCGACCCTGCCGTGCCCGCGTGACTTCGGCGATGGCAATCTGCTCTTCTCGGGTGGCAAGGTCGGCCCGAGGGGCGTAACGCAATCCGCCGTTGCGCTGCCAGGTGCCTTGGTCGAACTGCGCGCCGCCGTAGAAACCGTTGCCGGTGTTGATCGCCCAGTTGCCGCCGGATTCGCACGCGGCCAACGCGTCCCAGGCCGCGCCGTCGCGCACCGGCGGTACCTCGGTGCCCGGTTTGGCGCCGACGCGCAGCACCGTCGGTCGCGCCGGCGTCATGGTCAGGTTCCGCACGGCCTGTCGGCCCGTGGCGACGCCGTTGACGATCGACACCGTGAAGGTGATGTCCTGGGTCCCAGGAGAACCGGGATCCTCGACGACGTGGCGGCTCATGTTCATCGTCGGATCCTGCATGCGGTACACCTGCGGCGGCACTTGCTTCCGCTCGGTAACGGTCCGCGTCCGGATCCTGGTGACCACGATCCGCATGCCCGCGGTGACCGGAGTCGACGCCGCGGGCACCACTTCGTCGTCCTGCTCCAGCGGCGCACCGGTCGCGGCGAGCAGCAGGCCCACATTGGGCGCTGCCAGGCGCGGGTCGCTGACCAGGCCACCGTCGTCGACGTGGACGGTCTTCGCGGTGATCACCGGCAGTGACATTCCCTCGAGCGGCACCCGGCTGGTACGAGACGCCGCGGTGGGGAGGGCATCGCGCATCGACAGTTGCGTGAGGGCCTCGTCGACAGTCGAGGCCGTGGTCCACATTTGCGTGCTCTGCCCGCCGTCCAACGACAATTGCAGCGGACGGCCGCGTCGCAGCACGATGGTGTCGGACTGCCGTACCGGCTGGTTGCCGGCCGGATGGAGTTCGTCGTGGTCGCTGAGGGCGAAGCCGTTGTCCCGCAAGACGTCGATCACCCTCGACTTCAATGTCGACACGGTCGTCGGGGCGCCGTCGACGAGAAGGGTCACGGTCTTGTGCATCGCGACGGTGTAGCCACCACCGAACGTCAACGCCAACAGCAGCGCGCCGAGAAGCGCGCGCGGCGCTGCGCGTCTCGCAGTGGCGTTGGCCCGCCGAGGCAGGCGTCGCTTGTCGTCCTCGGTCGCATCGACCCGTTCGGCGTCGGCCAACAGGGCCGAGACCTGCTCGTCGAGAACGCGTTCCCAGTCACTCGTCCGCACGGAGGTCATCGCTCGACGTTCGGAGGATCTGTACCGCATCCTCGTCCCGGCTAGTGCCACGCGGCCGAGCCGGACCATGCCCGCGTCCTGGCACAACACCAACGCCTGCACGAACAAGTCCTGGAGTGCAGTTCGGTGCCGCTGGCGGAATTGGGCGATTGCCCGATGATCTGGGGCCGCCCCAGCCGCCAGCCACCGGAAGGGTGGATCGACGACGCACTTGCGCGCGATCACCCGTGACGAACGCACCCCGGTGGTATAGGCGTACAACAGGATGCCCACCATCAGTTGCGGTTCATCCGGCGAGCCGCCATGCCCGTCGGCCCGGATGGGTCCGAGATCCAAATGCTCGTCGACCAACTCGGCAATGCGCCGGCACAGGTGCTGGCGCCGCAACGATTCCGGAGCCGGGGTGAAAACGCTCAATGTGTTGTCCGCGAACCGGTTCGGGCTCGCAGCACGCTGGGTCGCGCCCTGTAGAACCTTACGTCGAACCATCTACCATCCTCGACCCCGTCGTCGAACATCATTGCGCGTGCTTGGTGTTCGGTCGACCACCAAGCCCGGCGTGTCGCCGAGCCAGAGTCGTTGGGACTCAGCCCCTCAGGTGGGGCACCGGCATTGGCGATCACTAATTCCGGGGACTGCCAGCGGGTTACGACCAGCTGTTGCGGCGGAAGAACACGTAGAGAAATCCGCAGATCCCTGCCATCAGGATCAGCACAGCGGCGTAACCCAGATCCAATGAAGTTCAGGCACGTGATCGAAGCGCATGCCATAGTGCCTCGGCCTCGGCGGCTACGACCGCTGACTGCGCCCACCGGCAGCAGGTCCGGCAGGGCTTGTGGCCGCGGTTGCGCCGGCGGGTGTGGTCGGGATTGCGGACCTACCGACGCGCGGTGCGAAAGTAACCGCAATGCCACAAAACGCCATACGGACGAAACACAAACGGTATACCGTTCGATTCCATGCCAGCTGAGGATTCCACTCACCATGGCGAGGAACGAAAGCGAAGCCGTCCACGATGAGTGCTCCCGCGAGCCCCCTTCTCGACCCGGGTACCAGTCCCCTCGACGTCCGTCAGCGGGCCGTCGTCCAACGGGTCTCCGACGCCGAGCGCGCCCACATTCTGGCGCTGCCGAGCAATGATCCGTTAGACCCGAAACTCCGCTTTCGCGTCGAGGCGACCGGACCCGAACTGTTCGGCCAGCCAGCGGCGATTACCGCAACGCTGCAGCTCAATGCTCAAAATATCGACGTCATCGCCGACCGACTCGCCGCCGGCGTCCGGCGGGTGGTGCTGGTCGGCTGTGGAGACTCGCTGGCCGTGATGATCGCCGCGCGGCAGGCGCTCGAGTGCATGCTCGGGGTGCCATGTGAGCCCATGCAGAGCCTGGAGTTCGCCTACTACCACGCCGACCTGGTGGATGCAGGGACAGCCGTCATCGCGTTGTCCAGTTCGGGCGAGACGACCCGCACCGTCGAAGCGCTCCTGGTGGCTCAACATCCGCGGATCGTATACCGTCTCGCTGACCAATACCGCCGGTTCGACCCTGCAGACCGAGGCCGACACGTCGCTGAAGATCGAGGCAACCCGGGTCGGCTGGCCCACGCAGTCGTCCACCGCGGCGCTGGCCTTGCTCCTGGAATTGGCCATCCGGGTGGGCGAGCGACGCGCGCCGAACGCGGCCGCACCGCTGCGCGCCGCCATCGATGAACTCCCCGACGTCATGGCTCAGGTGCTCGGCAGGATCGATCCGTTGATCGCCGACATCGCCGGATACGAGGTCGAGACCGGGGTGCAGACGGTGCTGTTCTCGGGCGCTGGACCGAATCTGGCGTCCGCGATCGTGGGCGCGGCCAAGGTCAAGGAGTGCACGACGCTGCACGCGGTCGACATCCAGATCGAGGAGTACCACCACTACAACTCGCAGAAGGCCGGAGAGCCGCTGTTCCTGCTCGCTCCCTCTGGTCCATCGGTGCCGCGCGCCGTCGACACCGGCACGGACGCGCTGCGCTGGGGCGGCCGCCTCTACGTCGTCACCACCGAGGGCGAGCACGCGTTCGACGACGTCGGTGGTCACGTCATCACCCTGCCGCCGGTTCCGGAGCCGCTGTCGCCCCTGCTCTACCTGCTCCCCGCCCAGCTGGTCGGTTATCACCTCGGCCTGCGCTGCTATGCCGCGGCGGCCGCCGATGACTGACCCCGCCCCCAGCCTGGTCTGCATCGGCAACCTCACCATCGACGAGGCCGTATCCCCCGCAGGTGCGCGGGTCGAATCCGTCGGCGGAGACGCGCTTTTCGCTGCGCTCGCCGCCCGGCTGGCCGGTGGCAATCCCACGGTCCTCGCTCCGCTGGGCACCGATGCGACGCCGGCTCTGCTCGACGCAATCCGCTCGACCGGGACGGATCCCGCGACGCTGCCACGACGCGATCTGCCCACGATTCGCAATGTCATCCATTACGACGACACCGGCGGGCGAGTGTGGGATCTGGTCCTGGGCGAGGGGCACTTCGAGGCGCTCTCGGTGCATCCCGCCGACGTGTCCGAAGCCGCGCTGGCCGCACCCGGCGTACTGCTATCGGCGATGGCACTGCACGCACAGCTGGAGCTGGCGGCGTGGCTGCGCGACCGCACCACGGCGACAATCTATTTCGATCCGCAAGAGGACTACATCGTCGGCCACGAGACCGCTCTGCGGGATGCCGTCCGAGGCTGTGACGTCTTCCTGCCCAGCGAGATAGAAGCCGCCGCGCTCGCAGGCACGTCCGATCTGCACGTGGCGGCCGCGACCTTCCTTCAGCTGGGGCCACAGGTGGTGGTGATCAAGCTCGCCGCGGCCGGATGCTTGGTGGCGACCCGGCAGCGCCCCGAACCTACCGCGGTGCCAACGGATGTCGTCGATCCGGTGGACAGCACCGGCGCCGGCGACGCGTTCTGCGGTGCGTTCGCGGCCGAACACCTGCGCAACCGCGACGCGTACGCCGCGGCAGAAGCGGGTGCGCGGGCCGCGCGCATCGCGGTCGGGGGGCCCGGCGTCGGCGGGTTGCTCGCCGCCGTCACCGGGGTGGTTCGATGACGCGGATCACCGTGATCAACCCGAACACGTCCGCCGAGCTGACGGCCACCATAACCAAGGCGGCCCAAGCGGTCGCGGGCGCCGGTGTGAGGGTCACCGGCGTCCACCCCGCCGTGGGTGTGCCCAGCGTCGAAAGCCATGCCGAGGAGGCGATCGCGGCCGTCGCAGTGATCGAGCAGGTCCGTGCGCACCAAGCCGACACAGACGCGTTCGTCATCGCCTGTTTCGGTGACACGGGGGTTGCCGCCGCCCGCGAGGTCGCCACCTGCCCCGTCGTCGGGATGACCGAGGCCGCGCTGCAGACCGCCTGCCTGCTGGCGCATCGGTTCGTCGTGATCACACTGCCTGCCCGCACCATCGCCCACAGCGACCGCGTCGTCCGCGCGCTCGGGCTCGAGCACCGCTGCACCGTGACCGCGGTCGACGTGGCGGTCGCGGAGCTGGTCGATGGCTCGACCCACCTCCTCGACGCGTTCGCCGAAGCCGCGCGCGCGGCCCACCATGCCGAAGCCGTCGTCCTCGGCTGTGCCGGCCTCGCCGACCTCGTCGACCCGCTGTCCGACCGGTTGGGCGTGCCCGTCATCGACGGCGTCGCCGCTGGCGTCGGCATCGCGGCCGGCCTGGTGGCGATGGGCCTGAACACCTCGCGCGCCAGCACTTTTGCGCCTGTTTCCCAGGAGCGCCCATGACCGTGCTGTTCCGTCAGGTGTTCGTCTACGACGCCGTCGCGCCCGACGCGATGACCGGTCCCACCGACGTTCTGGTCGAGGACGATCGGATCAGCGCCGTCGGCGACGGGCTGCACGCCGCACCGGACGCCCGGATCGTCGAGGGCCGCGGTCGACATCTGTTGGTGCCCGGGCTGATCAACGCGCACTTCCATTCGCCGGCCAACCACCTCAAGGGCTCGGTGCGGAGTCTGCCGCTCGAGCTGTTCATGCTGTTCGAGTCACCCGCCGACCCGGCCCTGGCGCCCGGCCCGCGGGAGGCCTACCTGCGGACCATGCTCGGTGCCGTCGAGATGCTGCAACGGGGCATCACGTGCGTGCAGGACGACGCCTTCCTGATGCCGTTCCCCGATCCTGAGATCATCGACGCGGTGGCGTCGGCATACCGCGACAGCGGAATCCGCGCCTACCTCGCACTCGACCAGCCGGAGCTGACCGAGGCCGAGAAGTTGCCGTTCGTAACCGAAGTCGACGACGCCAAAGCCTTCCATGAGGCCTTCCACCAGCCTGCGCCGGCTCCCGCCGCCCAATTACTGGAGGCGTACGACCATCTGATCGGCACCTGGCACGGCGCCGCGGACGACCGGATCCGCGCTGCCGTCTCGATCTCCGCGCCGCAACGCGTCAGCCTGGAGTACTTCGCCGCGCTGGACGACCTGGCCGAGCGCCACGGCCTGCCGTTGTACGCGCACATGCTGGAGACCAAGGTCCAGCGCACCCTGATGACCGAGCAGCCGCGGTTCGCCGGGCGGTCCCTGGTCGGCTACACCGCCGCTGCCGGACTCCTCAAACCGCACACCAACGTGATCCACGCGGTGTGGGTGGACGACGCCGACCTCGACGCGATCGCCGACGCCGGTTCGACGGTCGTGCACAACCCCGTCAGCAACCTGCGGCTCGGCAGCGGCGTGCTGCCATGGCGCGCGATGTTGGATCACCACATCCCGGTCGCGCTTGGCACCGACGAAGCGATCTGCGACGACACCATCAATGTCTGGACGGTCGCCAAGACCGCAGGCCTCATCCACAACGTCTCGGGGCGCGATAGCGACGAATGGCCCACTGCCGCCGAGATTCTCGACGCCCTGTGGCGGGGCGGTGCCCGCGCCACCCGGCGGGCCGACGACCTCGGGGCGGTCGCGCCCGGCATGCTGGCCGATCTGGCACTGGTCGACCTGCACGCCGTCGCGTTCACGCCACTCAACGATCTGAGGGAGCAGCTGGTGCATTGTGAGGACGGCCGTGACGTGGTGCTGACCATGGTGGCGGGCCGCGTGGTCGCCGAACACGGGCACGTCACCACCGTGGACGAGTCGGCGTTGCTCGACGAGGCGCGGGAACTGTTCGCCGCGAAGCTGCCCGCGATCCGGGCCGCCCGTAGCAGCGCCGATAAACTATTCCCCGCGTACCAGCACATCGTGCGCCGCTCGGCCGCAACGGATGTCGGCTTCAATCGCTGGGTCGCCTCGTGACGGGCCCGGCCGGATACCCGTACACCCCGCTGCCTGCCCGGTCGGCGGGCACCTGGCCCAACGGTGCGCGGCTGGCCGTCGTCGTGTGTGTCGGCGTCGAGTCCTACCGGTTCGGCGATGGTCGCACCGAGGACGTGCTCGCCGACGTGCCCGCCCCGGACCTGGTGAACACGGCCTGGCGCGACTATGGCAACCGGGTCGGGGCCTTCCGGATCTTCGAAGCGCTTCGCGGTCTTGGCATCCCGCCGACCGTGTTGCTGAACACCGACGTGTACGACGAGGCCCCTGCCGTCCTGGAGGCGGCCCGTCGGGCCGGCGCCGAGATCGTCGGGCACGGCCGGTCCAACTCCGACTCGTTGTCGCAGATGAACCCCGATGCCGAGCGGGCGTACCTCACGCACGTCGCCGACCGCATCCGCGCGCACGAGGGCTCGGCCCCCGGCGGATGGTCGAGCCCCTGGCTCAGCCACACCCCGGCCACCCTGAACTCGTTAGTGGCCAGCGGTTACCGCTACCTCCTCGATCTGCGCCTTGACGACCAACCCGTCTGGCTGAGCACCGAAGCCGGTCCGCTGCTGGCCATCCCGTACGCCGCGGAGCTCAACGACTCGTCCACCATGATCGGTCGCAGCGTGTCCGCGCGCGACTTCGCCGACATGATCGACGACGAGTTCAGCGAACTCCACGCCGCGGCCGCGCAGACCCCGCTGGTGATGAGCGTCGTGCTGCACTCTTTCATCAGCGGGGTGCCCTTCCGCTTGGGCGCCGTCCGAAGAGCGCTCGAGCGCGTCGCTGCCGGCGACGGCGTCTGGCTGACCACGCCGCGCGAGATCCACCGGGCCGTCGTCGATTCGCCGGAACTGTTCGGGACCCCGGACGCCGTCGCGGAGGTGACGTCGTGACCGAAACCGAACCGGTGGCGGAGGTCCGCGACTACTCCCTGTCCCTGGTGCGCAACGGTGTCCGCAGCCAGGTCCTCCGCCACCTCGACCTTGAGATCCGACCCGGTGAGATTCTCGGGCTGGTTGGCGAATCCGGTTCCGGCAAGAGCGTTCTCGCGCTCAGTCTGCTCGGGTTGCTGGCGCCCGAATCGCATCCCGTGACCGAGGGGCGGGTCACCGTCAGCGGGGTGGACCTCCTGGCCGCGAAACGCGACGAACTGCGCCGCGTGCGTCGCGAGGTGCTCGGCGCGATCTTCCAGGACCCCATGACGTCGCTGAACCCGACAATGCGGATCGGCAGGCAGATCGGCGAGGCCACCCGTGACGACGCCGAGTCGGTCCGGCTGCTGGAAACCGTCGGGGTCCGCGACGCCGAACTGCGCCTACGCGTCTATCCGCACGAGCTGTCCGGAGGCCTGCGACAACGGGTGATGGCGGCCATCGCGGTTGCGGGTCATCCGAAACTGGTCGTGGCCGACGAGCCGACCACCGCGCTCGACGTGACCGTGCAGGCGCAGCTGCTGGACCTGTTGCGCGAGCTGCGCGACGAGTTCGGCTGCTCGGTGCTGCTGATCACCCACGACCTCGGCGTCGCCGACCAGATCGCCGACCGGCTCGCCGTTCTGCACCACGGCGAACTGGTCGAAATCGGCCCGGCCTCCGACGTGGTGCGTAACCCGCAGCACGACTACACCCGTTCGCTGCTCGCGTCCCGGCTGAGCCTGACGATGCCTCGCGACGAGCGGTTCAGCGGGGACGCCGACGACTCCGAACCTGCGGTGTCGATCAGCGACCTGCGCTGCACGTTCACCGTGCGCCGGGGCGTTGGCTGGGGGCGCGGCCGCTCCCGGGAGATCAACGCCGTCGACGGGGTCGACCTGGACATCGCACCGGGCGAGGCGGTGGCGATCGTCGGCGAGAGCGGGTCGGGCAAGTCGACCCTGCTGCGGATCGTCGCCGGACTCGAACGGCCCACCTCCGGATCGGTCACCATGGCCGGCGACGGCGGCCCACAGATGGTGTTCCAGGACGCGGGTTCGTCGCTGACCCCGTGGCTGACCGTCGGCGAGACACTAGGGGAGCGGTTGCGTCCGCTCAAGTTGTCCAGGGCGCAGGTGCGGGAGCGCGTCACCGAAGCGCTGGCCGCCGTCGATCTGCCCCCCGAGGTCGCCAAGGCCCGCCCCGGTGAGCTGTCGGGCGGTCAGCGCCAACGCGTCGGGCTGGCCCGCGCGACGATGATCCCGCCGTCGGTTCTGTTGTGCGACGAACCGACCAGTGCGCTGGATGCATCGCTGGCCAAGAGCGTGCTCGCCCTCATCCGGGATCTGCGGGCGCGGATCGGCATGACCGTCTTGTTCGTCACTCACGACCTCGCGGTCGCGCGGCTCATGGGCGATCGCATCGCCGTGATGCAGGCGGGCCGCATCGTCGAACTGGGCCCCGCAGAACAGGTGGTGTCCGACCCCCGTGAGGACTACACCCGCACCCTGCTCGCAGCAGTCCCCGAGATCGTCGAGGGGGCTGCGTCTTGACCGGCGCTGGGGGTCCCCCGCTTGCGGGGGAGAGCGAAGCGACCCGGGGATCGGCACTGCCACCACCCTGGTCCCCCGCTGGCGGCTGAAGCCCGTCGCGATCGGGGGCGCGCACCTGGCCCGGCCGACGGCGTGGGCACTCGTCGGGCTGCTGGTCGCGGTGACCCTCGTCGCCCTCTTCGCCCGGCTGCTCGCCCCCTACAACCCGATCCAGCCCGTCGGCCCCCTCAACCTCCCGCCGCTGAGCCCCGGACACCTGCTCGGCACCGACGGGATCGGTCGAGATCTGCTGTCCCGCACGCTGATCGGCATCCAGGTGAGCTGGCTGAGTGCGCTCGTCGTCGTCGCGAGCGGCCTCTTGATCGGCGGCACCATCGGCCTGGTCGCCGGCGCGACACGAGGCTGGGTGGACTCCCTGCTCCTCATGCGCATCACCGACCTGTTCCTCGCGCTACCCAGCGCCCTCGTCGCCATCGCCATCGTCGCCGCCCTCGGCTCGGGGCTCTCGAACACCCTCATCGGGGTGGCCCTGGTCTGGTGGCCGTACTACGCGCGCATCGTGCGCGGCGAGGTCAAGGCGCTGGCAGCGCGCCCACACGTCGAGGCAGCCAAGCTGGCCAAGGTCGGCCGGGCCCGCATCTTGACGCGCCACCTATTGCCCGGCGTGGTGCCGACCGCGGTCGTCACCGCCAGTCTGGACATCGGCAACGTCGTGCTGCTGCTCGCCGCCCTGTCGTTCCTCGGGCTCGGTCAGAAGGCACCGTCGCCAGAACTCGGCGCGGACACAGCTCATGCGTTGAGCCAGCTGCTCAGTCAGTGGTGGGTGCCCGGCGTCCCCGGCCTTGCGGTGCTGCTGCTGACGCTGATCGCGAACCTCGGCGGCGATGCCATCCGCAGCCTCATCCCGGTGCGGAGGTAGCGATGACGTCCTTCCTCGTCCGCAGGCTGTCGACCGCCGTGCTCATCCTGCTGATCCTGTCGTTCGTCATCTTCCTGCTGCAGTCGGTGTCGCCGGGCGACCCCGCCCGCGCGTACGTCGGAGCGAACGCCTCGAACGAGATGGTCGCCGCGGAGCGGCAGCGGCTCGGCCTCAACGATCCGATGCTCGAGCAGTTCGTGCGATTCGTCGGCGGGCTCTTCACCGGCAACCTCGGCCGATCACTGCGCACCCGGCAACCGGTCACCGCCGACATCGCCACCTACCTGCCCGCCACCGTCGAACTCGTCGTCGCCGCATTCCTCATCGCGCTCGCCCTGGCGGCGTTGTACGCGCTCTCGGGCGCACTGCGCTGGCCGGGAGCCTCGGTCGGCCGCGGCGTCCTGCTGCTGCTGGCCACCGCGCCGCCGTTCCTCCTGGCACTGGTCGGCATCATCGTGTTCTTCGGCCAGCTCGGATGGCTGCCCGCCAGGGGGGTCGGAGACTTCCAGGATCCAGGGCCGTTCGGCATGCAACTCGTCGACACCCTGGTGCACGGTCAGGCCGACGCATTCGCCGACGCACTGCAACACCTGGTGCTGCCCGCGGTCGTGCTGTCCATCGCACCGGCCGTCGCGATCGGCCGGGTGTTCCGGTCGTCACTGCACGGTGTCCTCGGCGTCGACTACGTCCGGACGGCCCGCTCGAAGGGGCTGACCGAGACCCAGGTGGTCGTCCACCACGTCGTCCGAAACGCGATCGGCCCTGCGTTGTCCATGGCCGGACTGCAGCTCGGATTCATGTTCGCCGGCGTCGTCGTCGTCGAACAGATCTTCTCCTGGCCCGGCATCGGTAACTACCTTGCCGCGTCCATCCCTGTCGCCGACTTCCCGGCCATCGCCGGGGTCACGTTGGTGCTGGGAGCGATCTACGTCCTGTCCAACGTCATCGTCGACCTTCTCCAGGCACTCGCCGATCCGCGAGTGACGGCTGAATGAGTAACTCCCAGTTTTCAATTGAAGGAGCACTGCAATGCGAATCCGGATACTCGCCGCGTGTGCGGCGCTGTCGCTCGGCCTGGTCGCCTGTAGTTCGGGCACTCCGACCAATTCCGGCGGTGGGGGCGGCGGCGGCGCGCCCACCGACGGCACCCTGACCGTCGGTCTGCTCGGCGACATCGGCCAGCCGCCCGACCCCGACATCTACTACGCCAACAACGGCACCGCGATCATGATCAACGCCTACGAGGGCCTGGTCCAGTACAAGAACAACACCGACAAGGTCGAGATCGCGCCACGCCTGGCCGAATCGTGGGAGGAAAATCCCACCCATGACGTGTACACCTTTCATCTGCGCAAGGGTGTGACCTTCCACGACGGCACGCCGTTTACCGCTGCGGCCGTCGACGTCGCGTTCAAGCGCCGGATCGCGGTGAAAGGCGGTGCGGCATACATGGTCGACGTCGTCAAGAGCGTCGCGACGCCCGACGACTACACGGCGGTCATCACGCTCAAGCAGCCGAACACCGCCTTCCTGAGTTACCTTGCGTCGCCGTTCGGTCCGAAGATGGAATCGCCAGACGGGTTGAAGGCCAACGCCGGTTCCGACGACGCCCAGACCTACCTCTCCTCACATGATCTGGGCACCGGTCCGTACACGCTGACCACTGCGCAGACCGGGGTCAAGTACGAAATGACCCAGTACGACGGGTATTGGGGACCGAAGTCGCCGTTCAAGAAGGTCGAACTGCCGGTCTATACCGACGAGTCCGCGCTCGAGTTGGCGTTCGACAACGGCACTGTCGACGTGATCGCAGCCGCACTGCCATCCTCGAGTTTGGACAAGTACGCGAAGGCGGCCAACGTATCGAACTACTTCCTGCCGACGCTGCAGGGCGCGTTGGTAACGGTGAATTCGAGCCACGAGTTCTTCAAGAATGCCGACGCCAGAGTCGCGTTCCTGAAGTCGATCGACCAGGCGACGCTGGTGAATCAGGTGCTGGGCAAGCGCTCCGAGGTGGCCACCACCATGTACGCCAAGGGGATGATCCCCGGTGATATCCCCGGAGTTGTCGACAAGCAGGCGATCTCTTACGATGCGGGCGCATTCAAGTCGTATGTCGGTGCGTTGCCCGCCAACGCGAACAAGACGTTGGTGATCGGGTATGCCAACGGCAACGTCAACGCCCAGTCGATGGCCAACATCGTCGTGGCGAACCTGCAGACCATTGGGGTCAACGCGTCGGCGCAGGGCTACGACACCTCGACCGTGTTCGGCTGGATCAACGACCCGCCGAGCGGGCCGGACGCGTTCATCGACGGCAACAATGGCCCGGATGGCGGCGATCCGTACATGTGGGGACACGTCTTCTGGGATGCCTCCGGCGGGATCAACTACTTCGGTTGCCAGTCGCCGGAGGTCAACGACCTGCTGAATCAGGCGCTCGGCACCGGCGACATGGCCACCTACGTCAAGGCCGGCGACCTGTACGGACAGACCGGGTGCTTCCTGAACTTGTCCCACAACCGAGACTGGGTAGTGGCGCAGAAGTGGCTCACCAGCGTGCCGGAGAGTCAGAACATCGGCGCCAACGAGTTGAACTTCTCGTTGCTCGGTATCGCCAAGTAAGCCGTTGGGCCGCACGTAAGAACCTGCGGCCCAACGGTTCTGCCGTCCATCCTGGGAAAGCGAGAACATGTCGGGCACAGTCGCTACAAGCACAGCCGAATCGCGGCTGTCGCTGTCCCGGCACATTTACTCCACGGTCCGGGAGCGGATCATCCTCGGCCAGTACCCGCAGGGCAGCCGGCTTCCCGAAAAACGCATCGGGGAGGAGCTGGATGTCTCGCGGGTGCCACTGCGAGAGGCGGTGCCGCTGCTAGAGCGTGACGGGTTCGTGCATTCCTATCCGCGGCGGGGTGCCGTGGTGGCCCGCTGGAACGCGAAGGCCATCGACGACCTGTTCGACGCGCGACTGTCCCTCGAGGTGGGCGCCGCCCGCTACGCGGCGCGGCAGGTCGCGCGCGGCGGGTCGATGGATGCGTTGAATGTTGCGCTCAAGGAGGCCCAGGGGATGGTCGAGGCCGGCGATGCGTACGCAATCGCCCGGAGCAGCACGGCATTTCACGAAGCGGTGGTCGAGACGTCGGCGAACGACCTGATGATGCGGTTGATCCAAACCATCTCGGGCCGGATCACTTGGCTGTTCTACCTGACCAGCGGCCTGCCGGCTGAGGAGGCGTTCCACGACCACGTGCTACTGCGGGATGCGATCGCGTCGGGCAACGATCGGGTGGCCGAGTCGGTGGCGTATGCGCATATCGAGCGGGATCGGCAACCGACGTTTGAGGCCATGCGGGAGCAGCTCGACGAAGGGTGATGGAGCGAGTGGCACCCTGCGCGCCCGGACGACTACGCCCGACGGTGGCGCCAGACGCGCGACGAGTTGGGTGTTCCGGAGGGCAGCTCACAGCTGCGGCAACTTGCTGGCAACGCTGATCGACGACGCAGGCCCGATACCTCTGCTAGGGCCACGCCCGTCGGGCATCACCCGACATAGAAATGTCAAGCATCACCCGACGTCATACATCTTCTCCGCACCCCCGGCAGGGATCGAACCTGCGACCGACCGCTTAGAAGGCGGTTGCTCTATCCGCTGAGCTACGGGGGCAACGCGGGGAGAGTCTATCTCCCGGCCGCTCTGGCTACGTCCCCACAACACCGTTAATGCTGCCCGCCGCATCCGGCAGCGGACTAGCGTGGAGCCAGCACTCGGCGACCACGTGAGGAGAGCGGCAGGCCATGAACGACGTGCCGGAGTTGGACGCGGCCGGACTACCCGAGGAACTGAGTGCCGTCGATCAGCTGTTGCACCGCGGAGAGGCCAATCCGCGCACCCGGTCGGGGATCATGGGTGTCGAACTGCTCGATGTCACGCCCGACTGGGACCGCTTCCGCGCCCGGTTCGAGCACGCCTCGCGCAAGGTGTTGCGGCTTCGGCAGAAGGTCGTCATGCCGACGTTGCCGACGGCGGCACCGCGCTGGGTGGTCGACCCCGACTTCAACCTCGACTTCCACGTCCGCCGCGTGCGCGTGCCCGAGCCGGGCACGCTGCGCGAGGTGATGGACCTCGCGGAGGTCGCCCTGCAGTCCCCGATGGACATCTCGCGTCCGCTGTGGACCGCGACGCTCGTCGAGGGCCTCGAGGGCGGCCGCGCCGCGACCATGTTGCACCTCAGTCACGCGGTCACCGACGGCGTCGGCGCCATCGAGATGTTCGCCAACATCTACGACCTCGAGCGCGACCCTCCGCCGGTCGACGATGCGCCGCTGCCGATTCCGCAGGACCTGTCTCCGAACGACCTCATGCGGCAGGGGATCAACCGACTGCCCGGGTCGATTGCCGGCGGCGTCCTGGACGTGCTCGGGGGAGCGGCGAACGCCCTTGGCCGCGTGGTCAAAGACCCGATCTCCGCGGTTGGCGGCGTGGTCGAATACGCGCGCTCAGGCGCGCGTGTGATGGGACCCGTGGCCGAACCCTCGCCGCTGCTGCGCAGGCGCAGTCTCACGTCGCGCAGCGAAGCGATCGACATCAAGTTCGGCGACCTGCGAACCGCGTCGAAGGCGGCGGGTGGCTCGATCAACGACGCCTATCTGGCCGGCCTCTGCGGGGCGCTGCGGCTCTACCACGAAGCCAAGGGCATCCCCATCGCGGCGCTGCCGATGGCGGTGCCGGTCAACCTGCGCTCCGACGACGATCCTGCGGGCGGCAACCGCTTCGCCGGGGTCACCCTCGCCGCGCCGGTCGGCGTCGTCGACCCGACCGAGCGCATCCAGAAGGTCCGCGCGCAGATGACCAGCAAGCGCGAGGAGCGTGCCATCGACGTGGTCGGTGCCATCGCGCCGTTGATCAGCCTTCTGCCGGATTCCGTCCTCGGGACCGTTGCCGAGTCGATCGTCAACTCCGACGTCCAGGCCAGCAACGTACCCATGTACCCCGGTGACACCTTCGTCGCAGGGGCAAAGATACTGCGGCACTACGGGATTGGGCCACTCCCCGGCGTGGCGATGATGGTGGTACTGATATCGCGTGCCGGGTATGTCACCATCTCAACCCGCTATGACCGGGCGGCCATCACAGACGCGGCGCTGTGGGCCCACTGCCTGGTGGCCGGTTTCGACGAGGTGCTTGCCCTCGGCGGTGACGGTCGCGCCGTCCCGGCATCCTTCGTACCGGATGAATCGCCCGCCGTCTCACCCAACGGGAGTGCCGCGCAATGAGTTCGCACAACGGACAACCCTCCCGTCGCGGTGGAAAGAAGCCCGCCCTGTTGCCAGGATCGCTCGCCGAGATCGAGGCCAGCCCGCAAGGGCCGGAGGTGGGTGCCTTCTTCGACCTCGACGGCACCCTGGTCGCCGGCTTCACCGGCGTCATCATGACGCGAGACCGGCTGCGCCGCGGACAGATGGGCGTCGGCGAGTTCATCGGCATGGTCCAGGCCGGGCTCAACCACCAGCTGGGGAGATCCGAGTTCGAGGACCTGATCGGCAAGGGCGCCCGCATGCTGCACGGCAACTCGCTCAGCGATCTCGACGAACTCGGGGAGCGACTCTTCGTCCAGCACATCCAGTCACGGATCTATCCCGAGATGCGCGCGATGGTGCGCGCTCACATGGCCCGCGGTCACACCGTCGTGCTCAGTTCGTCGGCGCTCACCGTCCAGGTGGACCCGGTCGCCAAATTCCTTGGCATCGAGAACGTGCTGAGCAACAAGTTCGAGACCGACGACGACGGCTTGATCACCGGTGAAGTGCGCACGCCGATCATCTGGGGGCCTGGAAAGGCAAGGGCCGTACAGGTGTTCGCCGCCGAGAACGGCGTCGACCTGGCGCAGAGCTACTTCTACGCCGACGGCGACGAGGACGTCGCGCTGATGTATCTGGTTGGCAACCCGCGGCCGACGAACCCCGCGGGCAAACTCGCGGCCGTGGCAGCCAAGCGCGGGTGGCCGGTCCTGCGGTTCTCCAGCCGCAGCGGCAGCAGTCCGGTGTCACAGTTGCGCACGCTCGCGGGCATGGCGTCGCTCTTGCCGGCGGCTACCGGCGGTATCGGACTTGGACTCCTTACTCGCAACCGCCGCACCGGAGTCAACTTCTTCACCGCCGCATGGACCCGGCTGCTGATGGCGTCGATCGGCATCGAACTCAACGTCATTGGCGAGGAGAACCTGACCGCGCAACGGCCCGCGGTCTTCATCTTCAATCACCGAAATCAGGCCGACCCCTTCATCGCGGGCAGGTTGATCAGCGACAACTTCACCTCGGTGGGCAAGAAGGAGCTCGAGAAGGACCCGTTGATGGGCACCATCGGGAAGGTGCTCGACGCCGCGTTCATCGACCGAGAGGATCCCAAGGCCGCAATCGAGAGCCTACGCAAGATGGAAGACCTTGCACGCAAGGGTATCTCCATCCTCATCGCGCCAGAGGGTACCCGTTTGGACACCACCGAGGTCGGTCCATTCAAGAAGGGTCCGTTCCGCATCGCGATGGCGAGCGGCACCCCGATCGTCCCGATCGTCATCCGCAACGCGGAGGTCATCGCCGAACGCAACTCCAGCACGTTCAATGCGGGCACCGTGGACGTGGCCGTGTTCCCGCCGATCCCGGTCGACGACTGGACGACGGAGAACCTGGACGAGCGCATCGCCGAGGTTCGCCAGCTCTACCTCGACACGTTGAAGGACTGGCCGCACGACGAGCTCCCCGACGTGCCCCTCTACGCCAGGAGCAAGAAGCCCGCCAAGAAGGCACCGGTCAAGAAGGCGGCCGCCAAGAAGGCGCCGGCGAAGAAGGCGCCAGCCAAGGCCGTCGCGAAGAAGACTGCCGCCAAGGCGAATCCGGCCAAGACCACCCGAAGCACGAAGGGTCGGCCGTGAAGGTCAGCGCCGAGGCGATGCACAGTTTCACTCCGACCCACGACGCGCTCGTGCTCGCGTCGGTGGACTCGCCCGCCGAAGTCCAGCTGCTCGACGACTGGCTGGCACAGCAGCGGCGCAATCATCCCGACGCGCGCATCGAGGTGCTGCAGCTTCCCAGCGACGACGACCCGCCACCGCCCGTCCTCGCGCGCCTCGTCGGGCTCCTCGAGGTCGACGAGGACCGGTCCGTCGTCCCCGTCCGCGTGTTCTGGATTCCCGGCGGATTGCCCACTCGGTCCAAAGTGGTGGCGTTCCTGTCCGGCCGGGACACCTATCGTCCCCCGAAGTTGTTGCAGCGCGGCATCTTGCGCAAGGATCCCGCGCGGGCCCGCGTGGTGGCCGGCGAACCCGCGAAGGTGTCCGAGCTTCGGCAGAACTGGCGCGACACCACCGTCGCCGAGAATCCCCGCGACTTCGCGCGATTCGTCATGCGCCGCGCGGAGCTTGCCATCGAGCGGGTGGAACTGCGCCTTCTCGGGCCGGAGTACAAGTCGCCCCGCTTGATCAAGCCAGAGATGTTGGCGTCGGCCCGTTTCCGCGAGGGGCTCGAGCAGATTCCCGGGGCGACCGTCGAAGCGGCCGGAGAGATGCTCGACGAACTCGCGACCGGATGGAGCAGATTCTCCGTCGATCTGATTCCCACCTTGGGCCGCGCGATCTTCAGCAGGGGATTCGACCCCAACATCGACTACGACCGCGTCGAGATCGAGGCGATGCGCGTTGCGCTGGAGAATCATCCGGCGGTCCTGCTGTTCTCGCACCGGTCCTACCTGGACGGCGTGATCGTGCCGGTGGCGATGCAGGAGAACCGGTTGCCACCGGTCCACACGTTCGCAGGCATCAACCTGTCGTTCGGGTTCATGGGACCGCTGATGCGCCGTTCGGGCGCCATCTTCATTCGACGCAAACTCGACGATCCGCTGTACAAGTACGTGCTGCGGCAGTTCGTCGGCTACATCGTCGAGAAGCGCTTCAACCTGAGCTGGGCCATCGAGGGCACCCGGTCGAGGACCGGAAAGATGTTGCCGCCCAAGCTCGGTCTGCTCGCGTACGTTGCCGACGCCTACCTCGACGGCCGCAGCGACGACATCCTCCTGCAGCCGGTGTCCATCAGCTTCGACCAGCTGCACGAGACCGCCGAATACGCGGCCTACGCGCGCGGCGGCGAGAAGACGCCCGAAGGGCTGTCCTGGCTGTACACCTACATCAAGGCTCAGGGCGACCGCAATTACGGGAAGATCTACGTTCGCTTCCCCGAAGCCGTCTCGATGCGCAAGTATCTCGGCGAGCCGCACGGTCAGATGACCACCGACCAAGCCGCGAAGCGTTTGGCGATGCAGAAGATGGCCTTCGAGGTCGCCTGGCGCATCCTGCGCGTCACGCCCGTCAACGCGACCGCTCTGGTGTCGGCATTGCTGCTCACCGCGAACGGCGTTGCACTGACCCTCGACCAGCTACACCACACGCTGCAGGACTCACTGGACTACCTGGAGCGCACGAAGACCCCCATGACCAACAGCACGATGCGTCTGCGCACCACCGACGGTGTGCGGGCCGCCGTCGACGCGCTGTCCGGTGGTCATCCCATCACCCGCGTCGACGGCGGCCGAGAACCGGTGTGGCGCATCGCCCCTCAGGACGAACACGAGGCGGCGTTCTACCGCAACACCCTGATCCACGCCTTCCTCGAGACTTCGATCGTGGAGCTGTCGCTGGTGTACGCCGAACGTGCGGAGGGCGACCGGATCGAGGCCTTCTGGGCGCAGGTGATGCGGCTGCGCGACCTGTTGAAGTTCGAGTTCTACTTCGCCGACTCGGCGGCGTTCCGCGAACACATCACCGAGGAGATGTCGTGGCACGACGACTGGGAACGGCACGTCGCCGCCGGCGGTGAGGAAGTCGACGCGGTGCTGCGGGCCAAGCGCCCACTGATCGCAGGCGCCATGCTGCGTCCGTTCTTCGAGGCCTACGAGATCGTGGCGGACGTGCTCAGGGACGCGCCGCCCGAGATCAGCGAGACGGACCTGACGAAGCTGGCACTGGGTGTCGGAGGACAGTACGTCGCACAGGACCGCGTGCAAAGCAACGAGTCGGTGTCGGCGCTCCTGTTCGCCACCGCGCGGCAGGTGGTCGCCGACCAACACCTGCTCGAGGCCGCCTCCGACCTCGCCGAGCGGCGCGCCGCGTTCCTCGCCGAGCTGCGCGGCATCCTCGGCGACATGGACAAGGTCGAGAAGTTCTCCCGCGAGCAGTTCTACGTCCGCGAGCTGGCCAGGCGCCGAGGCGGCGGGTAACGGCGCCCTCAGTCACGCGCCATACGCTGTCTCCATGACCACGGTTGGGTCGCGGGCTTCCACGCGCAACGGCACGGTGTGGCCGGTGCTCGTCGGGGTGGCCCTGCTGGCCGGTGTCACCGCCGCGGGCATCGCCAGTCTGTCGGTGGCCGACGCCCTCACCGCGACCGGCCTGCCCGATCCCGGACCGGTCACCACCTACGGCCTGCCGTTCGTGCGGGCCGCGGGTGAGATCGCGGCCGTCGTCGCGGTCGGGTCCTTCCTGATGGCGGCCTTCCTGGTGCCGCCGCAGACCAATGGCGTCCTCGACGTGGCCGGCTATCGCGCGCTGCGGATGGGCACGGTCGCCTCGGGGGTGTGGGCGGTGTGTGCGGCGCTGCTGGTCCCGCTGGCCGTCTCCGACGTCACCGGCCAGCCGCTGGTGAACCGGCTCAACCCCGCCGACGTCTGGTCGGTGGCCAGCCTCGTCGACACCGCGGGCACCTGGAGGTGGACGGCGCTGTTCGCCGCGATCGTCACGGTGGTCAGCATCCCGGTCCTGCGCTGGTCGTGGACGCCGCTGCTGTGCGCCGGTGCGCTGGTCACGCTGCTGCCGCTGGCGTTGTCCGGTCACTCGTCCGCAGGTGGGTCCCACGACCTGGCCACCAACAGCCTGATCATCCATCTGTTGGCGGGCGCGCTGTGGGCAGGCGGCCTACTCGCGCTGCTGGCGCACGCCCTCCGCGGCGGCGAGCACGCCGACCTGGCCGCCCGCAGGTTCTCCGCCGTCGCCTTGTGGTGCTTCGTCGCGATGGCGCTGTCCGGTGTCGTCAACGCGCTGGTGCGGGTCAAGCTCGGCGACCTCGTGCATAGTGGGTACGGCTGGCTGGTGCTCGGCAAGGTGGCCGCATTGTGCACGCTCGGCATCATCGGCTGGCAGCAGCGGCGTCGCGGGGTGGCCGCGCTGGCGGCGGATCCGGAAGCCCGGCGGCCGCTGATCAAGCTGGCGTTGATCGAGGCGGTGGTCTTCGGGCTGACCTTCGGCATCGCCGTTGCGCTGGGCCGTACTCCGCCGCCGCCACCGCCGATCTACAACCCGTCGATCCCCGCCATCGAGATCGGGTACGACCTCGCAGGGCCGCCGACGCTCGCGCGAGTTCTCTTCGATTGGCGTTTCGACCTGATCTTCGGCACCGCGGCCATCGTGTTCGCGGTGGTGTACCTGGCCGGCGTGCGACGTCTGCGTCGGCGCGGTGACACGTGGCCGACCGGACGAATCATCGCGTGGCTGTGCGGGTGTGCGACGCTGCTGTTCGCCACGTCGTCCGGAATCGGCCGATACATGCCCGCGATGTTCAGCATGCACATGGCCGCCCACATGCTGCTGTCGATGCTGGTGCCCGTGCTCCTGGTGCTCGGTGGCCCCGTCACCCTGGCGTTGCGCGCCTTGCCCGCCGTCAGCCGTGGCGATCCGCCGGGCCCGCGGGAGTGGCTGCTGGCCGCGCTGCACAGCCGGGTCTCGAAGTTCCTCACCAACCCGATCGTCGCCACCGTGCTGTTCGTCGCCGGGTTCTACGGCCTCTACTTCGGCGGTCTCTTCGAGGCAGGGGCGGCCAGCCACGCGGCGCACGTGGCGATGAACCTGCACTTCCTGCTCAGTGGCTACCTGTTCTACTGGGTCGTCATCGGCGTCGACCCCACGCCACGGCCCATCCCGCCGGTGGCCAAGCTGGGGGTGGTGTTCGCGTCACTGCCGCTGCACGCGTTCTTCGGCGTGCTGCTGATGGGCAGTCAAACCGTGTTGGCCGGCAGCTTCTACGAGTCGCTGAAGCTGTACTGGCACACCGACCTCATCGGCGACCAGCGGCTCGGCGGCGGAATCGCCTGGGCGGCAGGCGAAGTCCCACTGGTTCTGGTGATGATCGCGCTACTCCTGCAATGGACGCGCAGCGATCGGCGCACCGCCACGCGGCTGGACCGCGCCGCCGACCGCGACGATGACGCCGACCTGACGGCCTACAACGCGATGCTCGCCGAAATGGCCAAGCGCGACGCGCCGTCCCCCTGACGCCGAGCGCGCGGTTGTTGTACGCATCGCCCGTGAAGGGGCGCCAACAACCGTACGTTCGGCGAGGTGGACGGCCGCTGCGACTGCTCTAAGACGACGCGAGCTGGGACGGCTGGCACGCCTCGATGACAGCGGTGATCGAATCCGGGTTGGGCCCGGCGGGCACCACCCGCACGATCGCGGTGTCCAGCCCCTCGGCGAGGTCTCGGAAGGCCGCGGCGGCACCGGCGGCCGGACCGAAATAGCCCACCAGCTTCGCCAGCTCCACGGGAAAAGCGTCGATCAACTCGTCTTGGGTGGCGCCGCGCTCACGGCGTTCCTCCAGTTCGGTCAGCGCGTCGTCGAAACCCATTCGCGCGAAATGACCCCGATATCCGAGTGACTTGTTCGCACCGGCCGAAGCCAGTGAGTAGGCCATCAGTGCCTTCGTGTACGCGCGTCGGGCAGCGTCGACGTCGTCGTCCACGCAGATCCGGATGTACTCGATCATCGCCACCTCGCTCGGGTCGCGCCCAGCCGCCTGCGCGCCTGCCGCCACTATTTCGCGGCTGGCCGCCACCTGCTGGGCGGTGCACCAGTTGAGGGCGGCGCCGTCGGAGGCCTCGCCGGCCAGCGTCAGCATGTTGGGGCCAAGGGCGCCCAGCGCGACGGGCACCTTGGGCGGCTTGGTCCCGAGACTGACGCCGCGAAGCGTGATGGCCTTGCCTTCGTGGTCGACCGTCTCGCCGGCGAGCAGCGCGCGTAGTGTCACCAGCCACTCGCGCATGGTGCCGATCGGTCGCAGACCGTCATCGAGGCCGAGCGATCGGCGGAAGGCGGGGGAGTGGAGGGCACCGGAGCCGATCCCGAGGACGAACTTGCCGCCGCTGAGCTCGCCGACGGTCGCCGCGCAGGAGGCCATCGCCGCAGGAGACCAGTAGCCGATCGGGATGACCGAGACTCCGGTCCCGATGCCGCCCGGCACGACGTCGGCTGTCGCCACAGACCACTGAGCACAGATCTGCATGGCGTCGCGGTCGATGCTGGCGTTTGACCAGACGCTTTGGTAGCCGAGCTGTGCGGCGTACCGACCAAGTTCGCGGTACTGATCCCACGACAATCCGAGGCCCCGGTCGAGCCCGACTGCGATCTCCACGTCACACCCTCCTGGCCGTCCATCATCTGCGTGTGATCAGAACGGTAGTCAAAGGGCCGCGATGACTCCGCCGCGACGCCGAGAGCACGTTTGTTGTACGCATCGCCCGAGTGGGGGCGTAAACAAGCGTGCACTCGGTGGTTCTGGGGACGCGGCTAGCGGACCGCCCCCGCGGCGACCGCCGCCGCCCAACCGCCGTACCTGCTGATGTCGACGCCCGCGTCGGCGGCCCCCCCGTCGCACCCGAAGGAGGTGCGCCACGTGCCGTCGTCGAATTCGACCTTGCCGAGTTGCATCGGGGCGGGCAGTGCGGCAAGGAAGCGACCGAGGGCGGCGGGGGAGAGCAGCCACCGGTGCGCCTTCAGCGCCGTGCCACCACCGTCGGGCACCCGGGTGATCGCGGGCTTGGGCGGCGTCGACGGCAGCAGCGCCATCCGGTAGCGCGCCGACGTGGTCAACTCGCCTGCCCAACGCGCCCCGACATCGGTGAGCTGATGAACCAGCGGGCCGCCGCGCAGATGGGCGCCGAACACCACGAGCTCGGTGACGTCCGCGACGGCGAGTGGCCAGACATCCTGTGGGACGACGACTCCCGACGCCATTGCGGCGATGTCGAGGGCCACCGCGTCGTCGAAGGCCCTGGCCAGCACGGTGACGCCGAACTGAGCGTCGCCCGCCACGCCCGCGGGCACCGAGACCCCGCACAAGTCGAACAGGTTGCAGAAGTTCGTGTAGGTGCCCATCCGGGAATTCACGCCGATCGGGTCGGCGGCCACCTCGTCGATCCTCGGATGCATCGGCGCCGTCGGCACCACGAGGGCATCGACGCCGTCGAGTGCGGCCATGGCAACCGCACGCAGCCGCGCCACCTCCCGCCGGTCGCGGACGAGTCGGTGCGCAGGAACGTCGCGGGCCCCTGCGACGATGCGGCCCACCGTCGGGTCGATCGTCGCCTCGGGGTGGGCATCGATGAATTCGCCTACCGCTGCGTACCTTTCGCTGACCAGGGCACCCTCGTAGAGCAACTTGGCGGCGGCCAGGAACGGTGCCATGTCGATGGTGACGATGCGTGCCCCGGCGTTGGTCAGCACCTGCACCGCCGCGTCGAACGCGGCCCGCCACACGCCGTCGAGTTCGGGTAGCTCGGCGGGCACGGCCACCACGGGGTTGGGCGGCGCGGCGAGCTTCACGTCCGCAGGCCACGGGCGCTGCGGTGCGCCGGCGGCCATCACGCCCGTCGCGCGGTTGGCGAGTTCGAGGTCGCGGGCGAAGATCGTGACGCAGTCATAGGACTCGCACGCGGGCACGACCCCGTCGGTACTGATCACGCCGAGCGTGGGCTTGATGCCGACGATGCCCTGCAGGCCCGCGGGCACCCGACCCGATCCGGCGGTGTCGGTCCCAATGGCGATGTCCGATTCGCCCGTGGCCACCGCCACCGCCGACCCCGAGCTCGAACCGCCGCTGATGTACTCGGGCCTGCGGCTGTCCCGCACGGCTCCGTGGGGCGACCTGGTGCCGACGAGTCCCGTGGCGAACTGGTCGAGGTTCGTCTTTCCGACGACGACCGCTCCCGCCGCACGCAGCGCCGCCACTGCCGGGGCGTCGCGGTCGGGGTGGAACGCGAACTCCGGGCATGCCGCGGTCGTCGGGAGGCCGGCGACGTCGACGTTGTCCTTGACCGCCAACGTGACCCCGGCCAGCGCGCCACCGTTGAGTCGACTCCCGGCCAGGTCGGCCTCGACCGTGGCCGGCTCGCGGCGGTTGATCCACACCGTCATGCCGACAACCTAGCGGCCGACAGGTAATACCGCTCATCCACAGAGCGCACTTCCTCCACAGCGTGCGGTCGAGGCCGCCCGCCATCGGCCAGCGCGTCGGCCCGCGCACGCTGAATTGCCTCGTCGGCGGCACCCGCGTCGCCGCGTCAGAGAGGAATGACCCATGTTCGAGACACCCTTCGCCATCGTCGGCAACATCGTGAACGACCCGGTTCATCGCCGCGTCGGCGACCAGGCCGTGGTCAAGTTCCGCGTGGCCAGCAATTCCCGCAGGCGCACCGCCGACGGAATCTGGGAGCAGGGCGACTCGTTGTTCGTCTCGGTCAGTTGCTGGAGCCGACTCGTCAGCGGCGTGGCGCCTCTGGTCAAAGGTGACCCGGTGATCGTCGTGGGGCAGGTGTACACCAGCGAGTACGAGGACCGCGAAGGCGTCCGGCGTTCGTCGATCGAAGTGCGGGCGACCGCAGTCGGGCCGAATCTCGCGCGTTCCACGGTTCGCCTCGAAAGGCTCAGGCGGACGACCGACGAGCAGACGTCGGACGACGCGCCCGACGGCACGGACGTGGCGGACGAGGCGGACGAGGCGGGTGCGATTTCAGCCGACCCCGACCCCGATACCGTGGGCGAGGACGACGGACTGCCACTGTCGGCTTAGCCACGAGCGGCCACGCCTAGGATGGGCCCGAGCCGACATCCGACTCGCATGGGCACCAGAAAGGCAACATCACGGCATGGCCGAATTCATCTACACGATGCGGAAGGTCCGCAAGGCGCACGGCGACAAGGTGATCCTTGACGACGTCACCCTGAACTTCCTTCCGGGCGCGAAGATCGGCGTCGTCGGCCCCAACGGGGCGGGCAAGTCGAGCGTCTTGCGGATCATGGCCGGATTGGACATCCCCAACAATGGCGACGCGTTCATCTCGCCCGGGGCCAGCGTCGGCATCCTCATGCAGGAACCGCAGCTCGACGAGACGAAGACCGTCCGCGAGAACGTCGAAGAGGGCGTGCCGATCAAGGCCAAGCTCAACCGGTACAACGAGGTCGCCGAGCTGATGGCGACCGACTACACCGACGAGCTCATGGAGGAAATGGGTCAGCTGCAGGAGGAGCTCGACGCGGCCGACGCCTGGGACCTGGACAGCAAGCTCGAGCAGGCGATGGATGCCCTGCGCTGCCCGCCGCCAGACGAACCGGTCACCCACCTGTCCGGTGGCGAGAAGCGCCGCGTGGCGCTGTGCAAGCTGCTGCTCTCCGAGCCCGACCTGTTGCTGCTCGACGAGCCCACCAACCACCTCGACGCCGAGAGCGTGCTGTGGCTGGAGAAGCACCTCGCCGACTACAAGGGCGCGATCCTGGCCGTCACCCACGACCGGTACTTCCTCGACAACGTCGCCGAGTGGATCCTCGAACTCGACCGCGGGCGGGCCTACCCCTATGAGGGCAACTACTCGACCTACCTGGAGAAGAAGGCCGAGCGGCTCACCCTGCAAGGGCGCAAGGACGCCAAGCTGCAGAAGCGGTTGACGGAAGAACTGGCCTGGGTGCGGTCCGGCGCCAAGGCCAGGCAGGCCAAGAACAAGGCACGCCTGGGACGCTACGAGGAGATGGTCGCGGAGGCGGAGAAGACGCGGAAGCTCGACTTCGAGGAGATCCAGATCCCGACCGGGCCCCGACTGGGCAACCAGGTCGTGGACGTCGCCAACCTCGACAAGGGCTTCGACGGCCGCGTCCTGATCAAGGATCTGTCGTTCACGCTGCCCCGCAACGGCATCGTCGGGGTCATCGGCCCCAACGGCGTCGGCAAGACCACGCTGTTCAAGACCATCGTCGGTCTCGAGGAGCCCGACAGCGGCATCGTCAAGGTCGGCGAGACCGTCAGGCTCAGCTACGTCGACCAGAACCGCGGCGGCATCGACCCGAAGAAGAACGTCTGGGAGGTGGTCTCCGACGGGCTCGACTACATCGAGGTCGGCCAGAACGAGGTGCCGTCGCGCGCCTACGTCTCGGCATTCGGTTTCAAGGGTCCTGACCAGCAGAAACCGGCGGGCGTGCTGTCCGGCGGCGAGCGCAACCGGCTGAACCTGGCGTTGACGCTCAAGGAGGGCGGCAACCTCATCCTGCTCGACGAGCCCACCAACGACCTGGACGTCGAGACCCTCAGCTCGCTGGAGAACGCCCTGCAGCAGTTCCCAGGCTGCGCCGTCGTCATCTCCCACGACCGGTGGTTCCTCGACCGCACCTGCACGCACATCCTGGCGTGGGAGGGCGACGAGGACAACGAGGCGAAGTGGTTCTGGTTCGAGGGCAACTTCGGCGGCTACGAGGAGAACAAGCTGGAGCGGCTCGGCGCCGACGCCGCCCGTCCGCACCGGGTGACGCACCGTCGGTTGACGCGCGACTGATCCGGCGGGGTCGGAGCGCAGCAGCTTAGTGGACTACTAATGTCGCTCCTGCGTGCCAGCGCCGGTACGCAGGCTGCGAGTCAGGAGCGATCGGCATGACGGTGATTCCGGGGAGCGGCCAGAACTACGACAGACCGTCCGATACGACTGCGGTGCTGAGCCAGGACGCCAACGCGGGGCTCGCGAGGGCATATCTGCAGACCTATCAGGGCCCGCACGGTGACGCCCCCGCCGCCGACTCGACGGTCACCGCGCCCGTCGACCAGTCGATCGCCAGCAGGGTGTCGCCCGCGCTGTTGGCCGCACATGCCCGCCTTGGCAAGCAGCGGACGATCGGCGAGACCAAGGTCGCGGTGTACCCCGACGCCTCGACCGACTTCGGGCCCGCCCTTCAGGTCGTCACCGACCAGAGCGCGATGCTGATGGACTCCGTGACGGTGTTGTTGCACCGGCTCGGTGTCGCCTATGTGGCGATCATGAACCCCACCTTCCGGGTGCGCCGCGACCCGTCCGGCGAAGTCGTCGAGATGCGGCCCGTCGCCGACCCGCGGGCGCCCCGCGACGGCATCGACGAGACGTGGATCCACGTCGCACTGTCCTCGTCGGTGGACGGCAAGGCGCTGGCCGACACCGCCGCCCTGCTGCCCAACGTGCTGGCCGACGCGCGGCAGGTGGCTCTGGATTCTTCTGCGCTCAACGCCACGCTCGTTGGTCTGGCGAACGCGCTCGACGCCGATCAGGCGGGACACTTCCCGAGCTACGACCGACGAGACGTGGCCGCGCTGTTGCGGTGGCTCGCCGACGGTCACTTCGTCCTGCTCGGTTATCAGCGGTGCGCGGTGCACGATGGTGAGGCGTCGATCGATCCGGCGAGCCGGCTCGGCGTGCTCCGGCTGCGCACCGACGTACTCCCGCAGCTGACGGACAACGACGATCTGCTGGTGCTAGCGCACGCCACGATGCCCAGCTTCCTGCGGTATGGCGCCTACCCGTACATCGTGGTGGTCCGCGAAGTGGTCGGCGGACGTGCCATCGAGCACCGGTTCGTCGGCCTGTTCACCGTGGCCGCCACCAATGCCAACGTGCTCGAGATTCCGCTCATCTCGCGTCGGGTCAACGAAGCCCTCGCCCTGTCGCAGGGCGACCCGAGCCATCCCGGGCAGCTGATGCTCGACATCATCCAAACCATCCCGCGCTCCGAGCTTTTCGCGCTGAGCGCGCGTGATCTGCTGGAGATGGCGAAGGCCGTCGTCGATCTCGGCTCGCGGCGGCGTGCGCTGCTGTTCCTGCGCGCCGACCAGCTCGCGCACTTCGTGTCGTGTCTGGTGTATCTGCCGCGCGATCGCTACACCACCGTGGTCCGGCTCGAGATGCAGGACATACTGGTCCGCGAACTCGGCGGCGAGAGCATCGAGTACACCGCACGCGTCAGCGAATCACCTTGGGCAGTGGTGCATTTCACCGTCCGACTGCCCGACGGCTCCCGGCCTGCCGACCTCGACACGTCGCGGGACAACGAGACCAGGATCCAGAATCTGCTCACCGAGGCCGCCCGCACCTGGGGCGACCGGTTGATCGGCGCGGTGAAGGCCGGGGCGATCCGCCAGGCCGACGCCGCGCACTACGCCGCAGCGTTCCCCGAGGTGTACAAGCAGGCCATCAGCCCGCTCGACGCCATCGGCGACATCGCGATCATCGAGAAGCTGCAGGACAACTCGGTGCAGCTGGTCTACTCCGAGGGAGACAAGGAGCACACGGCCCAGCTCACCTGGTTCCTTGGCGGGCGGTCGGCGTCCTTGAGCGAGTTGCTGCCGATGCTGCAGTCGATGGGTGTCGTGGTGCTCGAGGAGCGACCCTTCACCGTCACCCGGCCCGATGGTATGCCGGTGTGGATCTACCAGTTCAAGATCTCGACGGAGCGGATGAGCTCGGACGCGCACGACACCGCGGAGCGTGAAGCCACCGCCGCACGGGTCGCCGACACCGTGACCGCGATCTGGCAGGGACGCGTCGAGATCGACCGGTTCAACGAGTTGGTGCTGCGGGCCGGCCTTACCTGGCGACAGGTGACCGTACTGCGCAGTTACGCAAAGTACCTGCGGCAGGCCGGTTTTCCGTACAGTCAATCGCACATCGAGACGGTGGTGATCGACAACCCGCACACGGCCCGCTCGTTGGTCGAGTTGTTCGAGGCGCTGTTCGATCCCTCGGAGGGGGCCCAGCACGACGCCTCCGCCGCGGCGGCCGCCGTCGCCGCCGACATCGACGAGTTGGTCAGCCTGGACACCGACCGGGTGCTGCGGGCGTTCGCCTCGATGATCCAGGCCACGCTGCGCACCAACTACTACGTCACCAGGCCGGGTTCGGCGCGCGAGCAGAACGTGTTGTCCGTCAAGCTCAATCCTGGCCTGATCGACGAAGTGCCGCTGCCGAGGCCCAAGTTCGAGATCTTCGTGTACTCGCCCCGGGTGGAGGGCGTGCACCTGCGGTTCGGTTACGTCGCGCGTGGCGGCCTGCGGTGGTCGGATCGTCGCGAGGACTTCCGCACCGAGATCCTCGGGCTGGTCAAGGCGCAGGCCGTGAAGAACGCCGTCATCGTGCCCGTCGGCGCCAAGGGCGGGTTCGTGCTCAAGTGTCCGCCGCCGCCCAGCGGGGACGTCGCCGCCGACCGCGACGCGGCGCGCAACGAAGGCGTGGCCTGCTACCGACTGTTCATCGGCGGACTCCTCGACATCACCGACAACGTCGACACCGCAACGGGTGTGGTCGTGTCACCGGAGGGCGTGATTCGACGTGACGGGGACGACGCCTATCTCGTCGTCGCCGCGGACAAGGGCACCGCCACGTTCTCCGACATCGCCAACGACGTCGCCAAGTCCTACGGCTTCTGGCTCGGCGACGCGTTCGCCTCCGGTGGCTCGGTGGGTTACGACCACAAGGCGATGGGCATCACGGCCAAGGGCGCGTGGGAATCGGTCAAGCGGCACTTCCGCGAGATGGACATCGACACCCAGTCCCAGGACTTCACCGTCGTCGGCGTCGGCGACATGAGCGGTGACGTGTTCGGCAACGGCATGCTGCTGTCCAAGCACATCCGGCTCGTCGCGGCCTTCGACCACCGTCACATCTTCTTGGACCCCAACCCGGATTCGGCCACCTCCTGGATGGAGCGCAGGCGGATGTTCGAGCTGCCGCGGTCCAGCTGGGCGGACTACGACCGCTCGCTGATCAGCGAGGGCGGCGGGGTGTTCGGCAAGGAGCAGAAGTCGATCCCGATCAGCCCGCAGGTCCGCGAGTCCCTTGGCCTGCCCGCCGACGTCGAGGAGATGACCCCGCCCGCGTTGGTCAAGGCGATCATGCTGGCGCCCGTCGACCTGTGGTTCAACGGCGGCATCGGCACCTACATCAAGGCGGAGACCGAATCGGACGCCGACGTCGGCGACCGCGCCAACGACGCGGTGCGGGTGAACGGTAACCAGTTGCGCGTCAAGGTGATCGGCGAGGGCGGCAACCTGGGCGTGACGCAGCGTGGGCGCATCGAGTTCGACCTCGCAGGCGGACGGGTCAACACCGACGCCATGGACAACTCGGCGGGCGTCGACTGCTCCGACCACGAGGTGAACATCAAGATCCTGGTCGACTCGCTCGTCACCGCGGGCAAGGTGAGTGCCGAGGAGCGCACCGGGTTGCTGATGTCGATGACCGACGAGGTCGGGCGCCTCGTGCTGGCGGACAACGCTGCCCAGAACGACCTGATGGGCACCAGTCGGGCGAACTCGGCCAGCCTGCTCCCGGTGCACGCCCGCCAGATCAAGGAGCTGGTCGACGACACGGGCCTCAACCGCGAACTGGAGGCACTGCCCTCGGAGAAGGAGATCCGCAGGCGCACCGAGTCGGGGCTTGGTCTCACCTCGCCCGAGCTGGCGACGTTGATGGCGCACGTGAAGTTGGCGCTGAAGGACGAACTGCTTAGCGGTGAGCTGCCCGATCAAGAGGTCTTCGCCTCGCGACTGCCCCACTACTTCCCGGTTCAGCTGCGCGAGCGCTTCAGCCCCGAGATCCGCACGCATCAGCTGCGCCGGGAGATCGTGACCACGATGTTGGTCAACGACCTCGTCGACACCAGTGGGATCAGCTACGCGTACCGGATCACCGAGGACACGGGTGTCGGACCGGTTGATGCGGTGCGCACCTACGTCGCCACCGACGAGATCTTCCGGGTCGGCGACGTGTGGCGGCAGATCAGGGCAGCCGGCACTGCGGGGCTTCCGGTCTCGGTGACCGACCGGATGACGCTGGACCTGCGCCGACTGATCGACCGCGCCGGCCGCTGGTTGCTCAACTACCGCCCGCAGCCGTTGGCCGTCGGCGCCGAGGTCAACCGCTTCGCCGCGACGGTGGCGGCGCTGACCCCGCGGATGTCGGAATGGTTGCGCGGCGACGACAAGGCCATCGTGGCCAAGCAGACGGAGGAACTCACCGAGAAGGGCGTGCCCGAGGACCTTGCCTACATGGTCGCGACCGGGCTCTACCAGTACAGCCTGCTCGATATCATCGACATCGCCGACATCCTCGAGCGCGAACCGGACGAGGTGGCCGACACGTACTTCGCGCTGATGGACCATCTCGGCACCGACGGATTGTTGACCGCGGTGTCCGCGCTGGCCCGCGGTGATCGGTGGCATTCGCTGGCGCGCTTGGCGATTCGCGACGACATCTACGGCTCGCTGCGGGCGCTGTGCTTCGACGTGCTTGCCGTCGGCGAACCCGACGAGACCGGTGAGCAGAAGATCGAGGAGTGGGAACTGACCAACAGTTCGCGGGTGTCGCGGGCGCGGCGCACGCTCGCCACGATCTACTCCGAGGGTGGACTCGACCTGGCGACGCTGTCGGTGGCGGCCCGGCAGATCCGCAGCATGACGAGGACGAGTGGGACGGGTTCGACTGCGTGACACAAAGATTCACCACGTCGGTGCCGGTGCGCTGGTCGGACATCGACATGTACCAGCACGTCAACCACGCCACGATGGTCACCATCCTGGAGGAGGCGCGCGTCCCGTTCCTGACCGAGCCGTTCGCCAATGACTTCGCAACCACCGGGCTATTGATCGCCGATGTCCGCGTGACGTACAAGGGGCAGCTCCGGCTGGCGGATTCGCCTCTGCAGGTGACGATTTGGGTGAAGCGGTTGCGCGCCGTGGACTTCACGCTCGGCTACGAGGTGCGCTCGGTGCTGGCCGATCCCGACTCCAAGCCCGCGGTCATCGGCGAGACTCAGTTGGCGGCGTTCGACATCGAGGAGCAGAAGCTGGTGCGGTTGGCGCCGCACCACCGCGAGTATCTGCAGCGCTACCAACGGTGATGGAGCAAGCCCCCGACCGCGGGCTGTGGCTCGACGACGTCGCGCACCGGGAGGACCTCAGCACGTTCGTCGAACGAGCGCTGCGCCTCGACGACTCGAGCGTGATCCGACTTCGCGAACGGCCCGGCGGTCAGGTGGTCGCCTGGGTTGCAACGGGTTTCGACGTCCTGGCGAGCCGCGTCGTGGGCGGCCGGGTGCGTCCTGCCGACCTGTCCGCAGGGGCCGACGGGCTGGCGCGCGGCCTGCTCGACATGGACCGCTCGGGCTTTGTGGAGCCCGGGTTCGCGATGGACTCCGCGTGGCGAAGTGCGCTCCCGCCGGATACCGGGTTCGTCTACCTCGACGACGTGCCCGCCCGGGTGGTGCTCGATCTCGCACAGCGCGGCGTCGCCCTGGCCAAGGAGCACAGCAGCGCGCATGGACCACCCGCGTCGCTGCTCGACCAGGAGGTCGTCTCCGTCAGTGCGGGCGACAGCGCCGTCGGCATCCCGATGCGGTGCGTATTCGCTTTGACCGCAATGGGTTTCCTGCCGCAGTCGACCAAGCTCGAGGACGAGTTCGCGCCGGAGTCCGTCGCGCCCGACGAGGTGGTGCGGGTCCGGGTGCTGCCCGCGTGGCTGCGCGTCGACGCCCGGTTCGGCACCGTCTACCGCCGCCGCGGGGACCCCGCAGTGGTGCTGCGGTAGCTGGTGTGCGACGTGTCCGCGCCGGAGCAGGATGGGCCGAGTTCAAAACGCAGTATCACCGGTGATACTGCGTTTGGAACTACGCGCATGCCTCGGCCAGCGGGGCTAGCGGATCCAGACCGCACTGTCCGGCGGAAGCGCGCCGTCCACCAGTTCACTGCTCGCGAGCAAGATCTCCCCGTCGGGCACCGGCATCGCGGTGGATCCCGTGTTGACGACGCACACCAGGCCGTCGGTGCAGCGGAAGGCCAGCGCGTCGGTCGTCGCGTCCAGCCATTCGATGGCACCACCGGCGAATGGCTCTCGGCGGTGGCGCAATTCGATCGCCTGGCGGAACAGCGACAACGTCGAACCCGCGACGCCGTCCTGTTTCGCGACGGTCAATGCCGACCAGTCCTGCGGCATCGGCAGCCAGGTGTCTGCAGAGTCCGAGAAGCCGAACGGGGGGTCCTCGCCCGACCACGGCATCGGCACCCGGCAGGCATCGCGCCCGCGTTTGACGTGGTCGGAGCGTTCCCACACCGGATCCTGCAGCGCGTCGTCGGGCAGGTCGACGTTGGGCAGGCCGAGTTCCTCGCCGTTGTAGACGAACACCGCGCCGGGGAGCGCCAGCATCACCAGGGCCATCGCCCTGGACCTTGCCAGTCCCGCCGCGCCGTCGCCGTAGCGGCTGACCTCGCGATCGACGTCGTGGTTGGACAGACACCACGTCGGTGCGGAGCCTGCGAGATCGGCTGCGGCCAAGGAGTTGTCGATCGCCGCCCGGATCCCGTCGGCGTCGAACTCGGCCCGCACCAGACGGAAGTTGAACCCGAGGTGCAGTTCGTCGGGGCGCAGGTACTTGGCGAAGTCATCGTTGTCGAACACCCAGATCTCGCCGATGGTCACCGCGGCGGGAAAGTCGTCGAGCACCGAGCGGATGCCGCGATGTATGTCGTGCACGGCGTCGTGGTTGAACCTCGGGTCGTCGTCGTCGAGCGTGAGCATTGGCAGGTTCGGGTTCTTCATGTCCGGCAGGCCGGCCGGCTTGGCCATGCCGTGTGCGACGTCGATGCGGAACCCGTCCACCCCGCGTTCCAGCCAGAACCGCAGCGTCTTCTCCAGATCGTCGAAGACCTCCGGGTTGTCCCAGTTGAGGTCGGGCTGTTCGGCGTCGAACAGGTGCATGTACCACTGGCCCGGGTTGCCGTCGGGCTCCTCGACACGCGTCCACGCCGGGCCGCCGAATACCGACACCCAGTTGTTCGGCGGGTGCAGACCGCCAGGTCCCCGGCCGTCGCGGAAGATGTAGCGCTCACGCTGCGCGGTACCGGGGCCGGCGGCCAGCGCCGCCTGGAACCACGGATGGGCGGAGCTGGTGTGGTTGGGCACCAGGTCCATCGTGAGCTTGATGCCGCGGGCGTGCGCGGCCTCGATGAGGCGATCCAGCGCGCCGATTCCACCGAACAGCGGGTCGACGTCGCGCGGGTCGGCCACGTCGTATCCGTGGTCGGCCATCGGCGACACCATCACCGGGTTCAGCCACAGCGCGTCGACGCCCAGCCGGCTCAGATAGTCGAGTTCGGCCGCCACCCCGTCGAGGTCCCCGACACCGTCACCGTTGCTGTCGCGGAAGGATCGCGGATAAACCTGATAGAAGACTGCGTTCGACCACCACGTGGCCTCGCGGGAGTTGGTCACGTCTGCCCATCATGCCGCAATCAGAACGGCGAGTTGACCATCGACTGCGCGGCCATCTCCAGGTAATCCAGCAACGCCTTGCGGTGCGCGTCGTCGAGCGTCTGCGCGTCGATCTCCGCGACCGCGGTGTGCATGCACCGCAGCCAGGCGTCGCGCTCCAGGTAGCCGATCTTGAACGGCGCGTGCCGCATCCGCAGGCGGGGATGGCCGCGTTGATCCGAGTACGTCCGCGGCCCGCCCCAGTACTGCTCGAGGAACATCCGCAGCCGCTGCTCGGCCCCGTCGAGGTCGTCGGGCGGGTATATCGGGCGCAGGATCTCGTCCTCCCGCACCAGCTGGTAGAACCGCGACACGATGGCCTGAAATGTCTCGGCGCCACCGATCTCCTCGTAGAACGACCGTGCAGCGTTTGTCACCGTTCCATTGTCCTGCCTCGCCGAAGGAGACGAACGACCGGGCCGAACGGCGGTCGGGTTACGCGTTGTTCACCAGACTGACCAGCGAACACGGCCGGGAATTGTCGTGCGATGTGTCTCAATCCATGGTGGACTGTCACATCGGAGGACGTATGCAGCGAGGAAGGAGTCGCGGCCACCGGAACCATGGGACCGCGGCGGGGTCATCCGGGCCCCCGAACAGCCATGTACCGACGCTGCCTCTGCACAGCGTCGAGACCAGAGCAGCCAGCATTCAGGGTTCCGTCTGGAGCCGCCGCCGGGTGCTGCTGTTGAACTCCACCTACGAGCCGTTGACGGCGCTGCCCATGCGCCGGGCGGTGATCATGCTGATGTGCGGCAAGGCCGACGTCGTGCACGACGACCCGTCCGGCCCGGTGATCCACTCGGCCTCCCGGACCATCGTGGTGCCGTCGGTGATCAGACTGCGAAGCTACGTACGGGTGCCCTACCGTGCCCGCATCCCGATGACGCGGGCGGCGCTGATGCACCGCGACCGGTACCGCTGCGCGTACTGCGGCGCCAAGGCCGACACCGTCGACCACGTGGTGCCGCGCAGCCGCGGCGGCGAACATTCCTGGGAGAACTGCGTGGCGGCCTGTGCGACGTGCAACCACCGCAAGGCCGACATGCTGCTCGCCGAATTGGGCTGGTCGTTGCGATCCCTGCCGTTGCCGCCGAAGGGGCAGCACTGGCGCTTGCTGTCGTCGGTCAAGGAGCTCGACCCCGCCTGGGTGCGATACCTGGGTGAGGGCGCGGCCTGACATGTCCATCCGCCCGTCCCGCTGATACGGTTTGCGCGTGAGCATTGCACTTACCCATTCGCTGCTCGGCGGGGTTCCGCTGGCGGTGCTGCTGGTATTGATCGCGCTGATCTTCTCCCGAAAAGGGCCGCATCCCGCGACCTACAAGATGTCCGATCCGTGGACGCACGCCCCGATCCTGTGGGCGGCTGACGAACCCGCGGACCACGGCCACGGCGGCCACGGTTCGCACCTGACGGTGGGAGGCGGCGCAAGTGGCAAGTGGTGAGGTCGCCAAGATCGTCGAACCGGACAACCTGCCCTACGGCTCCGTCGTCACGACCAGCGGGCGGATCTCGGGCGTAACCGAGCCGGGAGAGCTGTCGGTCACCTACCCGTTTCCGGTGAAGGATCTCGTCATCCTCGACGACGCGCTCAAGTACGGCTCGCGCACCGCGAAGGCTCGCTTCGCGGTGTACCTGGGCGACCTCGGCGACGACACCGCCGCCACCGCCCGCGACATCCTGGCCAAGGTGCCCACGCCCGACAACGCGGTGCTGCTCGCCGTCTCACCGAACCAGAAGGCCATCGAGGTCGTCTACGGCTCGGAGGTCAAGGGTCGCGGCATCGAGGAGGCGGCACCGCTGGGCGTCTCCGCGGCCGCGGCGTCGTTCAAAGAGGGCAACCTGATCGACGGCCTCATCAGCGCCGTGCGAGTACTCAGCGCCGCCGTCTCACCCGCCTGACGGCGTTACACCTGCTCAGTTCGTCCAGCATCGGCGCAGCCCATTTGAACGACGAAGCCGGTGACCCCTGCGGGATCACCGGCCGTTGAAAGTCGCCGCGTCACTCAGCCGCGTCGTACCTCTGGGCGATCGCCAGTAGCTCTTCGCGAACCGTCGAATGGGGAAGGGCGTTGATGCGCGCGTACAGGCGGCGCCGATTCATGGCGCGGGTCAGGTCTGCGCGAAACTGTGCGATGGACATATCTCACCTACTTCTGCGTTGTGCTCCGGGTCACAGAGTCTTGGTTGCTGTGCGCCCGCCGACATGAGGATCGCCCTGTCGGCGGGCTACTCCATCCTTCGTGTTAATTGCATGTAAATCAAACCGCTGACGTGTGATCTTGCGCTCACGGCGGGCTCATGGCCGCGGCTCGACGGAGCCACCAGCCGCCCAGGCGGCTGTCATCCGAGCGTCAGAATTGTTTGCTAGCTGACGTCGAAGGCCCTTGCCCTCAGTGCGCGCTCGACACCGGCACGGCCTTCGATCACCAGACGCCGCAACGCAGGCGGCACCTCATCGGCGAGGAAGCGATCCGCCGCGTCGAGGCCGGACTGGCTGACGTCCCACGACGGGTACAAGCCGATGACGACGGTCTGCGCGACCTCGCTGGACCGTCGCTCCCACACCGCGGAGATGACGTCGAAGTACTTGGCGGTGAACGGTCCCAGCAGCGCGGCCTGGCCGGGCTGCACGAACCCGGTGACGATCGCGCGGGTGGTGATGTTGGCGATCGTGTCGTCCTCGATCACCTGCTGCCAGGCAGCTTCCTTGACGGCGAGCTGCGGGCGGGCCGCCGACGCCGCGGCGGCGTTGCGCTTGCCCGCTGCGGTCGGGTCACGCTGCGCCTCGGCGTCGATGAACGGCGTCGCGGTGTCCTTCTCGTCGATGTCGCCACCGGCGGCCAGCGCGGTGACGATGCGCCACCGCAGATCGGTGTCCACGGTGAGACCGGCCAGGCCGAGCTCCGCGGGGTCGGTGTCCAGGAGGGCCGCCAGCACGGCCGTGTGTCGCAGCGACAACGCCGACGTGCACAGCGCGTTGACGAACGCCAGCTGGTGATCGGAGCCGGGTTCGGCACCCCGTGCCAGTTCCAGCAGCCGGTCCGCGAACGCGGGCCAGCCCTGTGAGCACGCCCAGTCCGGGTCGGCATAGGAGTTCAGCGCGGTCTGCGCCTGCAGCAGCAGGCGTTGTGCCACACCGACTTCGGTCTCGGCGTGCAGGCCGGCCGTGACCAGTGCGACGAAGTCACGGGCCTTCATCTCGGCGTCGCGGGTCATCTCCCAGGCGGCCGACCACGCCAGGGTGCGGGGCAGCGAATCGGCGATGTCGGCGACGCGTGTCAGGACCGTCTGCAGCGACTCGGGGTCCAGGCGCAGCGAGCAGTACGTCAGGTCGTCGTCGTTGACCAGGATCAGCTTTCCCCGCGTAACGCCCTGCAGCGCAGGAACTTCGGTGGACGCTCCGTCGATGTCGAGTTCCTCGCGGTGCACGCGGACCAACTTGCCCGACGCGTCGTCGTCGTAGATGCCGACGGCGAGCCGGTGCACGCGCGTCTCGCCTGCGCCGGGCTCCGCGCCGCTCTGGCTGATCGCGAAGCGGGTGAACTTCCCGTCGCCGTCGACGTCGAAGTCCGCGCGCAACGTGTTCAGCCCGGTGGTCTTGAGCCACTGCCTGCCCCATTGCGACAGGTCGCGTCCCGACGACTTCTCCAGCGCGCCAAGCAGATCGCCGAACGTGGCGTTGGCGTAGGCGTGGTCGCGGAAGTAATCCCGTAGGCCGGCAAGAAAGGCTTCGAGGCCTACATAGGCGACCAGCTGCTTGAGCACGCTGGCGCCCTTGGCGTAGGTGATGCCGTCGAAGTTCACCTCCACGGCGTGCAGGTCGGGGATGTCGGCCGCGATGGGGTGTGTCGACGGCAACTGATCCTGCCGGTATGCCCATGACTTCTCGACGTTGGCGAACGTCGTCCACGCCTGCTTGTACTCGGTGGCTTCGGCCTGGCAGAGCACGGAGGCGAACGTCGCGAAGGACTCGTTGAGCCACAGGTCGTCCCACCACGTCATGGTGACCAGGTCGCCGAACCACATGTGTGCCATCTCGTGCAGGATCGTCTCGGCGCGTCGTTCATACGAGTACCGCGTGACCTTGCTGCGGAAGACGTAGTCCTCCAGGAACGTCACCGCGCCCGCGTTCTCCATCGCGCCCGCGTTGAACTCGGGCACGAACAGCTGGTCGTACTTGCCGAATGCGTATGGCACGCCGAAGTTGCGGTGGTAGAAGCCGAAGCCCTGCTTGGTCTCGGTGAAGAGCCGCTCGGCGTCCATGTACTCGCCGAGCGACGCGCGGCAGAAGATGCCGAGCGGGATCTTGCCGTGCTCATCGGAGTACACGTCGTCCCACCGCGCGTACGGGCCGGCGATGAGCGCGACCAGGTAGGTGCTCATCCGGGGGGTGGTGGCGAACGTGCGCACGGACTCGTTGCCGGAGGGCTCGTCCAAGACCGGGGCGCCGTTGGAGACCACCTGCCAGTGCGCGGGCGCGGTGACGCTGACGTCGAAGGTGGCCTTCAGGTCCGGCTGGTCGAAGCACGCGAACATCCGCTTGGCGTCTGCGGTTTCGAACTGCGAGTACAGGTACACCTCGTCGTCGACCGGGTCGACGAAGCGGTGCAGCCCCTCGCCGGTGTTGGAGTACTGGCAGTCGGCGTCGACGACGAGCACGTTGTGCTCGGCGAGCCCGGTCAGCGCGATCCCGGTGGATTCGTCGTAGCCGGAGACGTCGATGTCCACGCCGTTGAGCGTCGCGGCGTGGATCGTTGCGGCGGCGATGTCGATGACGGTGTCCGCCCCGGCCAGCGCGTCGAATTCGACTGTCGTCGTCGACCGGAACGTGCCCTCGCTGGGTGCGCCCTCGCCGTCGGTGAGGTCGAGCACGATGCGGTAGTTGTCGACGGTGACGAGCGCTGCGCGCTCAGCCGCCTGGTCGCGAGTCAGATTGGGAAGTGCCACGTCGACCAACATTAGACGGCGCTCGGGAACATTGGCCGGGCGTGCATAGTTGAGCTGAACGGAGCTCTGTCCGCGTGCCTGCCGAAAGGATCTGATGAATGGCTGAGAAGTCCGCCCAAAAAGACGTAGCCGGTTTCTGGTTCGACCCGCTGTGCCCGTGGTGCTGGATCACCTCCCGCTGGATTCTCGAGGTCGAGAAGGTCCGCGACATCGAGGTGAACTTCCACGTCATGAGCCTCGCGGTACTGAACGAAGGCCGCGACATCCCCGAGGAGTACCGGGAGGGGCTGAAGAAGGCCTGGGGCCCTGTCCGCGTCGCGATCGCCGCCGAGCAGGCCAAGGGACCCGAGATCCTCGCGCCGCTCTACACCGCGATGGGCACCAAGATCCACAACGAGCAGAACAAGGACTTCGAGGACGTCATCAAGAAGTCGCTCGAAGAGGTCGGCCTGCCCGCCGAGCTGGCCGAGGCGGCCACCAGCGACAAGTTCGACGATGCGCTGCGCAAGAGCCACCACGAGGGCATGGACGTCGTCGGCGACGACGTCGGCACTCCCACCATCCACGTCAACGGCGTCGCCTTCTTCGGCCCGGTGCTGTCGCGGATTCCGCGCGGCGAGGAAGCGGGCAAGCTGTGGGACGCCTCGGTGATCTTCGCGTCCTACCCGCACTTCTTCGAGCTCAAGCGGACGCGGGGCGAGGCGCCAGAGTTCGACTGACGGAATCTGCGTCGAATGCGCGCTTGTTGAACGCATTTCGCGAGGATTGCCGCCAACAACCGTACATTCGACGCTATGTCTGATGCGTGGCGTCGGTGGTGGCTTTCAATGCGCAAGGAGACCCCCGAGGCGCTCACCGACCTCGACGCGCACGACGACGCCGAAGTGGCGGTGATGCTGCGCGAACTGGGCATCGCACTCTTGGAGGTGGAGCAGCCCACCCAGTTGGTCGCGGGCAGGCTGATCAACATCGGCGCGCACTACACCAGCGAGAAGATCCGGGTCGTCACGCTGCCCACCGCGCTGGTCGTTCAAGTGGGGTCGGTCGCCTACGAAGTCGAGGTTTCCAACCGGTGGACGCTCCAGCTCGACCTCGCCGGTCGCATCGATGACATCGCCGATCTGGCGTCGGTCGGTGCCATCACTCCCGCTGACGCGATCACGGCGGTTGCGGCGGCCCGCACCATGCGACCGCGGTTCGGTCCGATCGTCACCGTCATCGGCTACGCCGTCACCAGCGTGGGATTCGGGATGGTCATCAATCCCACCTGGGCCGCCCTACCCGGCTACCTGTTCCTGGGGCTCGTGGTCGGCGCGGTCGTACAACTCGGTCGGCCGTTCCCCGCGCTCAATCCGATCCTGCCCACGCTGTCGGCGATGTTCGTCACCATGCTGGCGACCTGGTTCGTCGCCGACGCCGCCAACGACGGCCTGCTGCGGGTGATCAGTCCGCCGCTGGTCGCGATGCTCCCCGGCATGTCGTTGACGATCGGCTCCATGGAGTTGGCCAGCTCCGAGATCGTCGCCGGGGCAACGCGTCTGGTCTACGGCGTGACTCAGCTGATGCTGCTGGTGTTCGGCGTCGCATTGGGTATGCACGTCGCCGGTCGGGTCACCCCGCAGCAGCCGTCGCCCCAGATGGGTCATTGGGCGCTGTACGCGGCGATCGTCGTCGTCGCCTTGGGGTTGTACGTGTATCTGTCGGCACCGCGGGGTTCGCTGATCTGGCTGATGGCCGCCATCGGCGTTGCGCTGGTTGGTCAGCAGGTCGGCAGCCTCGAACTGCCCGCCTCCTACAGCGGAGTCGTCGGTGCCTTCCTCGTCGTCCCGTTCGCGATGCTCGCCTCGCGCATCAAGAGTTCGCCACCGGCAATCGTGATGTTGCTGGCGTCGTTCTGGGCGTTGGTGCCCGGCGCGCTGAGTTTCGTCTCGATGAGCGAGGCCGCCACCGATGGCGCGGCGAGGGTCGCGACGCTTGGCACCACCGTGGCGGCGGTGTTCTCGATCGCCTTGGGCACGCTGGCCGGTTTCAGCGTCTTTCACGCATTCAGGTCGCCGACACGGAACAGTCCGTAGAACGGGCGTCCGTCCGGTCCCAGACCTTGTTGGATCGTACGGTGTCGAGGCGGTAGTCGGTCACCCGGCTCTGGTAGAGCCGGGTGGCGAGGTCATGCGCGCGCTGGATGGGATCGGTTGGGTCGCAGGCGATCTCACCTCGGCTGTTGGCGTTGCCGACGACGACGCCGACGAGGTCCTGTCGTAGGTAGCGGGTGAGTTCCTGAAACTGCGCGATGACTCCTTGCGTCGCGCCTACGTAGCTCTCCTCGCAGGAGATGAGCACGCCGACGCGCTTGCCCATGATCCCGTCGACCACCTGACCCTGCTGCGGTGCGCTGTTGGCCGTGTAGCAGAACAGCCGGTCGAACACGGTCTTCAACCTTCCGGGCATGCCGTAGAAGTAGAGCGGCATCGCGAAGACGATCCCGTCGGCGGGCAACAGGTGGCCGAGCAACAGGTCCTCGTAGCGATCGTCGAGCGAGCATCGGCCGTCCTCGACGCGCCGGCACCGCCTGCAGTTGCCCAACATCCGGTCGACGTACTCGTCGAGGAACACGTGGGTGACGTCGCGGCCCGCCGAGCGCGCGCCGTCGAGCGCCGCGTTGGCCAGGACGTGGGAATTGCCGTCTTCCTCGGGCTGGCGCTGACTACCAGGGTCTTCACAACGCCCTTTCTGGCCGCCGATGGTGGCCATGGTGACTGGTCTTGAACTACACGAACCGCATGAATGGAGGGATTGTTTCCGATCCAATCACCGTTTCCGGTTGCGGGCGGGCGCGAGGCAGACCACGGTGTACCAATGACTGCGACCGAGCCCACGACTGACGGTTCCTATCGCGACCGCCTGGTTGCAGTCGAACCCGGCGGCAACGAGTTCATCGCCGAGGCCGACCGGCACGGCAAACCCAGTCAGTTGTTCTGGACCTGGACGTCACCCAACCTGGAGTTCGCGACGATCTTCGTGGGAATGCTGGCTGTGCTCGCGTTCGGCATGAGCTTCTGGCAGGCCGTCGCGGGTATCGCGATCGGCACCGGTCTGGGCGCTCTGGCGCACTACTTCCTGTCCGCGCGCGGCCCTCTGCACGGTGTGCCGCAGATGGTGCTGGGCCGGATGGCCTTCGGGTTCAAGGGAAATGCCGTGCCCTCGGTTCTCATGTCGGTGACGGCGGGCGTGGGCTGGTTCGCCACCAACAGCGTCAGCGGCGCCTTCGCGCTGTCGACGCTGTTCGGCATCGGGCCGTTGGTGGGTCTGATCATCATCGTGCTGGTGCAGACCGGATTCGCCTTCTTCGGGCACAACCTGGTGCAGGCCTTCGAGAAGTACTCGTTCCCCGTGCTGGCAGTCGTCTTCGCCGCCGCCTCGGTGGCGATCCTCATTCACGCGGATCTGGGTGCACCGGTCGGAGCAGGCGGGGTCGGGGGCCTGGGCGGCTTCCTGCTCACCGTCGGCACCGCCTTCGGATACGCCGCGGGCTGGACGCCGTACGCCGCCGACTACACCCGCTACCTGCCGTCGACGGTTTCGACTGCCCGCACGGGTCTGTTCGCCTCGGCCGGCCTATTCATCTCGTGCTTCGTACTGGAGGTCGTCGGCGCTGCCTCGGTGACCACCGGCGAAGCCAACCTCGGCGATCCGACCGGGTCGTTCACCAGCGAACTGGCATCGCCATTGGCCAAGGCCACATTGTTGGCCATCGCGATCGGTGCCATCGCCGCCAACTCCATCAATATCTATTCCGGGGCAATGGCATTCGTGACGATCGGGATCAAACTGCCCGCCCACATCGCCCGTGCACTGGTGACGGTGTTCTTCGGCGTCGCCGGCTTCCTCATCGCCTGGTGGGCGCTGCCCGACGCCGCGCAGAGCTACGAGGCGTTCCTGCTGATCATCGCGTACTGGATTGGTCCGTGGCTGGGCGTCTTGTTCGCCGACCAGTACCTGCGCCGCGGTCAGACGATCGCCGGCTTCCTCTACGACCGGTCCTATGCCAACTGGCGCGGTCTCCTCTCGTTCGCCATCGGCCTTGTCGTCTCGGTGCTGCTGTTCTCCGCCCAGGAGGACTTCACCGGCTACATCGCGAAGGCGGTCCCGCAGCTCGGCGACATCACGTTTTTCGTCGGCTTCCTCATCGCCGGTGGGTTATATCTGGTGCTGTGCCGATCCAAGATCAGCCAAGAGCTGGCCGTTCAGACAAGCGGAGTATGAAGCCAGATGCGCTAGACCTGCTTGAGGTCGCCATCGAAGAGGCTCGAAAGGGCTTGTCGGAGGGCGGGATTCCGATCGGCGCTGCCCTGTTCTCCGCCGACGGCACCTTGCTCGGCAGTGGGCACAACCGTCGCGTGCAGAACGACGACCCCTCGTTGCACGCCGAGACCGACGCGTTCCGGGCCGCAGGCCGTCAGCGCAACTATCGCTCCACGATCATGGTGACCACGCTGTCGCCCTGCTGGTACTGCAGTGGCCTGGTGCGCCAGTTCAACATCGGTGCCGTGGTGATCGGGGAGGCCCGAACGTTCAGCGGTGGGCACGACTGGCTCGCAGAAAACGGCGTCGAGATAACGGTTCTCGACGACAAGCGGTGTGTAACGCTGATGACGGACTTCATCGCGGCCAATCCTGAGCTCTGGGCGGAGGACATCGGTGAATAGGGCTGGGCAATGAGCACCATTGCGACGGTGGACGTCTCGCGCTGGCGCGCCGGAGGATCCGCCGCCGATGCGGTGGCCGCCGAGGTCGACGAGGGACTCCAGCGAGCGGGATTCATCCTCGTCACGGGCCATGGCGTCGACCCCGGTCTCGCCACGGCGGTACGGGCCGCCAGTCGCGAGTTCTTCGCCCAACCCGATGACGTCAAGCAGCGCTACAGCGTGCCGGTCGGAGGCCACGGCTGGATCGGACCAGGCGCCGAAGCCAACGCCTACGCCGAGGGCACCGAGACGCCGCCGGACCTCAAGGAGAGCTACAGCCTCGGCGCCGAGACGGCGACCGGCGATCCCGACGTCGACCGAATCTGGTTCGCGCCCAACGTGTGGCCGGCAGAGGTGCCGTCACTGCAGCAGTTGGTCGATGAGTACACCGCCGCGATGCGCCGCGTCTCCGATGACCTGCTCGCCCTGTTCGCGCACGCGCTCGGGCTGCCGGTCAATCCGTGGGCCGCGTTGGCGGACCGGCCGACGTGGACGATGAACATCAACCACTACCCGCCCGTCAGCGTCGTCGGCGAACCAGAACCGGGACAGTTCCGCATCGGCCCGCACACCGACTTCGGTACCGTGACCGTTCTCGATCGCGAGCCGGGAGCCGGTGGGCTGCAAGTGTATTCGGACCAAGGTGGGTGGGCCGACGCGCCGTACGACCCCGAGGCGCTGACGGTGAACATCGGTGACCTGCTGGAGTACTGGAGTGGGAAGCGCTGGCCGTCGGGCCGCCACCGCGTCCTCCCTCCGCAACCGCATGCGCCCGAAGAGGACCTGGTGTCGCTGATCTACTTCTACGAGGCCAACCACGACGCGCTCGTCACGCCGTTGGAGCCGCCGGTTGGGCGAGTGTCGGGGCTGACGCCCGTGACGTCATCGGGATTCATCAAAGAACGCCTCGACGCCATCACCGTCGGCTAGCGGATCGGTCGCTGGGTCGTAGACGGCATCGAGTCGGGCGAGCGCATCGGCGTCCAGCACGACGTCGCCCGCGCCGATGTTCTCCTCCAGGTGGGCGACCGAGCGTGTGCCCGCGATGAGCAGTGTGTTCGGTGTGTGGGCCAGCAGCCACGCCAACCCGATCTGCGACTGCGTGGCACCGAGTTCGTTGGCGATGTCTTGCACCATCGGGTCACGTCCGACCTTGGGGAAGCCGGGGAACGACGACCCGAGCGGGAAGTACGGCACCCACGCAATGTCCTCTGCCACACAGAGATCGAGCAGCGCTTCCTGTGATCGGTTGAGCAGGCTGTAGGCGTTCTGCACGCAGACGATTCCCGCTGGGAGGGCCCGTCTGACGGCGTCCAGCGGGACACTGCTGATTCCAATCGCGCCGATCTTGCCTTCGTCGCGCAATGCGATCATCTCGGCCAATTGGTCGTCGAGGTCGACGATCTGATCGCCCTCGGCCCGCAGGCCGGGCCCCAGGTCCAGCCGGCGCAGATTCACCACCGGCACGCGGTCGAGCCCCAGCGTGGCGAGGTCTTCCTCCACCGCCGCGCGGAGTTCGGCGGGCTTCTGCGCGGCGGCGAGCGGAATGGCGCCGGTGACGCTGCGAGCGCCGACCTTGCTCACGATCACCAGGTCGTCGCGGTAGGGGGCTAGCGCCTGCCGGATGCGGCGATCGACCTCGCCGAACGCATAGAACGATGCGGTGTCGACGTGGTTCACGCCGAGCTCGACGGCGCGACGTAGGACGGCGACTGCGTCGTCCGTCGTCGCCTGCGGGCCGAGCTGCATGGCGCCGTAGCCGACGCGAGCGACCTCGAACTCGCCGATCCGGCCATGACCGCCGGGGTGCGTTGTGTGGGTCATGTTGCTTCCCTGATGCGATACTCGACAAAGACGGAGGTACCTCCGCTTATCCGAACGTAGCAGAAACGGAGGATCCTCCGCTATGGCGCGAATGCGTGCCGATGCGCACCGCAACCGGGAACGGCTGCTGGAGACGGCCACCGCGGCGTTCGCCGCAGCCGACGGCACCACCGTGTCGCTCGAGGCCATCGCGCGCGACGCCGGGGTCGGGATCGGCACGCTGTATCGACACTTCCCCAGCCGCGAGGCACTCGTCGAGGCCGTCTACCGCTCCGAGCTCGCCGAAGTGTCTGCCACTGCGAGCGAACTACTGCAACGCCATAAGCCGATGATCGCGCTGCGCCAGTGGATGGACCGCTATGCGAGCTTCGTCGCCGCGAAACGGGGGATGGCCGAGTCGTTGGGCGCGATGTTCGCGTCCGGCACCGTGGCACCCAGCGACAGCCGGTCGAGCATCACCGGCGCCGTCGAACTCCTGTTGCGCGCGGGTGCCGATGACGGCAGCCTGCGCCACGATGTGCTGGCCGAAGACGTCGTGTCGAGCCTGCTCGGAATCTTCCTCACGAGCGGTTCGCCCGAGCAGGCCAAGCGGATGCTCGACCTCCTCTCAGCGGGCATCGTGGCGACACGTTGACGCGTTAGGGTTACCGCCATGCGCGTCTACCTCGGCTCTGATCACGCCGGATACGAACTCAAACAAGCCATCATCGAGCACCTCGAATCCGGCGGCCACGAGCCGATCGACTGCGGGGCCTTCACCTATGACGCCGAGGATGACTACCCGGCGTTCTGCATCGCGGCTGCCGAGAAGACACTGGCCGATCCGGGGAGCCTCGGCATCGTCATCGGTGGCTCCGGCAACGGCGAGCAGATCGCCGCGAACAAGGTGCCCGGCATCCGATGCGCACTCGCCTGGAGCGTGGAGACGGCTTCGCTTGCGCGCCAGCACAACAACGCGCAAGTGATCGGCATCGGCGGCCGCATGCACCCGATCGAAGACGCGCTGTCCTTCGTCGACGCGTTCCTGACCACCGCCTGGTCCGAGGCGCCGCGCCACCAGCGCCGCATCGACATTCTCGACGAGTACGAGAAGACCCACGCCGCGCCGCCGGTGCCCGGCGCACCGGAATAGGCCGTGCCAGAAGGTCATACGCTGCACCGCCTGGCCCGGCTGCATCAGAAGCGGTTCGGCAAGGCGCCGGTCATCGTCGCCAGTCCGCAGGGACGCTTCGCCGAGGCCGCGACGGCGGTGAGCGGCCGGGTGCTGCGCAAAGCCGACGCTTGGGGCAAACATCTGTTCCACCACTACGACGGCGGCGCGGTCGTCCACGTCCACCTGGGGCTGTACGGCACGTTCACCGAGCAGCCGCTACCGATGGCGGCCCCAGTGGGACAGGTTCGGATGCGGATGATCGGCGCCGAGTACGGCACCGATCTGCGTGGGCCGACGACGTGCCGGGTGATCGACGAGGCGGGCGTCGACGACGTCGTGGCCCGCCTTGGGCCCGACCCGTTGCTGCGCGGCGCCGACCCCGAACCCGCGTGGTCGCGAATCGCCAAGTCCCGCAGGCCTATCGGTGCGCTGTTGATGGACCAGGCGGTGATCGCGGGGATTGGCAACGTGTACCGCAATGAGCTGCTCTACCGTCACGGCATCGATCCGCACCGGCCGGGCACGCACGTCGGTGGCGATGAATTCGACGAGGCATGGACCGATCTCGTCGCGCTGATGAAGGTCGGCCTGCGCGGCGGCAAGATCGTCGTGGTCCGCCCGGAGGACGACCACGGCGCACCGTCGTACGCGCCGGATCGTCCCCGCACCTACGTCTATCGACGCGCCGGCGAGGCGTGCCGGGTGTGCGGTACGCCGATCCGCACCGAGGTGATGGAGGCGCGCAACCTCTTCTGGTGTCCGACCTGCCAGACGTAATGCGAAAGTTTGCTTCACCGCACAGTCATCTCGCGCACGTCTCTGCGTAACCTGTAACATTCGGTTTGCGCACAGGTAAATCAGTCGCGATGTTGCCTCGGGTGTATCCGTGGGGACGCGCCGACGATGCGGTTGCCGACCGAGTTGGGCGAAGACGCACTGTCCTAGTAGGTGCCGTATGAAGCGCACTTATGTGCCTCACGGCGACAGTGAGGCAAATGCGCGAGCCGCCTTGATCTGCAGACTCAACCACGTCAAGGTTCTCCCGTTATTTGAAAACGGAAAGGTCGTGATGTTCGAAGTAGTCATTTCTCAGTTTGTCACCGGTCCGAGGAGTTATGTTTGCCGACCGTAGGCTGTTCAGGCAATTTATAGGGGGTTTCCAGTGTCTACACAGAATAAGAACCGAGGTAGCACCACTCGCGGGGGGCAGAAGAGGGCGCGGCCGCTAGCGGCAGCGGCCGCGACCGTCGGCGGGGCAGGCCTTCTGTTCGCAGCTCCGGCGGCGTTGCTACTGGCCATGCCAGGTGCGGCGCACGCCGCGCCGGAGTGTGTGGTCGGGTCCGTGACGTCGGGCTGCCCGGCGAGCAACAACGTGACAGCTCTGGCGGCTCCGAGCATCTTTGGTGGTTCGTTCGCGATTCCCGAACTTCAGATCCTTGATCTCGCTGGTGCCATTCCGGTCCTGAACATCTTCATCGGCAACGGTGCGGACGGGACCGCGGCGCATCCGGACGGCTTCAACGGCGGGCTGTTCGCCGGCAGCGGCGGTCACGGCTACAGTCCCACCGCGGCGGGGGCCGCAGGTGGCAACGGCGGCTCGGCCGGTCTCTTCTTCGGCAATGGCGGAGCCGGCGGCGCAGGCGCCGCCGGCGATGCCATGCATGCCGGCGGTAACGGTGGAAACGGCGGCGCGGGTTCGTCATTCATCGGTGACGGCGGTGCAGGCGGTGCAGGCGGCGCCGGCGCCAACGGTGCCAATGGGGTGAACCCCACGACTGCGAGCACGGCCGCGGCCGGTCAGAATGGCGTTGGCCTGCAGAACGGCGGTAACGGCGTAGCGGGCGTAGCGAACGTGTCCGATGGTGGCGACGGCGGCGCTGGCGGTCCCGACGGCGGCAACGGCGGCAAGGGCGGCGCTGGCGCCCAAGCGACGGATACCTTAGGGGCTACCAACGGTGGCGATGGCGGCAACGGCACGGCGAATGGCGGCAACGGCGGCGCCGGCGGCGCCGGCGGCAGCGACAGCAGTGCGACTGCTGGCAGCGCCGGTGACGGCGGTAGCGGCGGTAACGGCGCGGCATCGACAGCCAACGGTGGCAATGCCACCGCCGGCGGCAAGGGCGGTGCCGGCGGCTCCGGTGGCGCAATCGGTACTGGCGGCTCCGGTGGCGCTGGCGGAGCGGGTGGCACCGGTGGCAACGGCGCAACCGGCGGCAGCGGCGGTAACGCCGCCAACGGCGGCAACGCAAACCCGCTGGGCGGCGTTAATGGTGACGGCGGCGACGGCGGCACCGGTGGTGCCGGCGCCAACGGTGGCAACGGCGCAGCCGGCGGCTCTGGCGGCGCAGCCGGGACCGGTGGCAGCGGCGGCAGCGGTGCGGTTGGCGCTGGCGGCAAGGGCGGTGCCGGCGGCAGCGGCGGTTCCGGCGGTTCCGGTGGCGACCGCGGGACAGGCGGCACCACCGGCACGACGCCTGGCGCCGACGGCGCGATCGGCGGCGGCGGCAAGGGCGGTGCCGGGGGTGCCGGTGCCGCAGGCGGCGCCAACGGCAACGGCACCGGTGGTGGTGGCGGCACCGGCGGTTCGGCCGGCTCGGGTTCGTCCGGCCAGGGCGGCGGCGGCGGTGGTGCCGGCGGCGGTGGCGGTGCAGGCGGTGCTGCCTAACACCGCGTAGAGAACCGGTTCGATCCCGGGGACGTCGGCCACGCCGACGTCCCCGGGACTACCGCACTTCCCAACCGCCGAAACTGCTCAGAGATCGCAAGATTCGCCGAAAGCGTGATCTGGCCGCAGTCTCGGCAAGATTCGAGGCCGCGCGGGCAGCCGTGTTTGACGGGACAATCGGTGGGTGGAACTCATCCTCGTCGTCGTTGGGGCGATCGTCGTCACCGCCATCGCTCACCGGCGCGGGCTGGAACCCGCCCTGATCATCGTCGTCATCGGCATTGCAGCCTCGTTCCTGCCGGGATTTGAAGCGCCGGAACTGGATTCGCACATCCTGCTGACGGTGGTGTTGCCGCCGCTGCTCTACTCGGCGGCGCTGGACTTCTCGTTTCCGACGTTCCTGCGCAACATCAGACCCATCCTGGGTCTGGGTGTCGGCTTGGTCGTGGTGACTGCGTTCACCGTCGCGGCGGTGTCCGCGTGGCTGGTGGTGGTCCCGTTGACGTTCGGCACGGCGCTCGTCCTCGGTGCGATCGTGGCCCCGCCCGACGCCGTCACCGCGGTCGCGGTCGGCCGCAAGCTCGGGTTGCCGAAGAAGGTGATGGCGATCCTGACCGGCGAGAGCCTCATCAACGATGCCGCGGCGCTGACGCTGTTCTCGATCGCCGTGGCCCAGGTCGCGGGCGGCCACACGTTCATCGAGAATCCCTTCCTGTTGTTCGGCTACAGCGCCGTGCTCGGCCCGATCGTCGGCGCCGCGCTTGGCTTCGTGACGTTGTGGATTCGCAAGCGGTTGGCCAACCCGGGTCTGGAGACGGTGCAGGGGCTGCTGGTGCCGTTCGCCGCGTTCATCGCGGCCGAGGAACTGCACGCGTCGGGCGTGCTCGCGGTCGTGGTCGCGGGATTCGTGGTCGGCAACGGGACCCTCGGCGCGGGTTACCAGACCCGGCTGCAGGAGCGCTACGTGTGGAATTCGGTGGACGTGCTGCTCGAGGCGTTCGTGTTCGCCTACATCGGCTTACATCTGCGGTTCGTGCTGGAGGACCTTCGGGAGGCTCACGAGTCACTGGCCGAGGTCGCCGTCGCCTCGTTGATCGTGTTGGCCATCGTGATGCTGATCCGGCCGGTGTCGGTGCTGGCGATGTTCGGCCGTAGCGAGCTCTCCCGCCACGTCGAGAGCAGGCTCAGCGTGCTGACTCCCGCCAGCGGTGGTCGCGGGGCGCTGGGCACCCGCCGTCGTGGCAAGCCGCTGGGGAAGTGGCGGGCCCTCATCGACCGCCGGTCGCTGACGTGGCAGGAGAACGTCGTCGTGTCGTGGACCGGCATGCGTGGAGTGGTGACGCTTGCCGCGGCCGCCGCCATTCCCACGATGACGACGGACGGGCAACCGTTCCCCGAACGGGCGACGATCCAGGCCATCGCCTTCGTGGTCAGCGTCGGCACGCTGTTGATCCAGGGTGCGACGCTGCCCTTGCTGATCCGCCGCCTGCGACTGTCGGTGGACGACGAGGCCGAGGAACGCGAGGAGACGCTCAAGGTCGAGCGCGTGGTCCACGAGGCGGCCGACGGGGTGCTCGCCGAGTTCCGGGCGAATCCTCCCGACGGGCTCGACCCGCGGGTGCTCGCCGAGATCCGCAATACCGTTGCCCGTCACTCGCAGGACGCCGACGAAATGCCCGACCCCGCGGCCCACACGCTGCGTGCCGAGGTGTTCGCCGCCCTGTATCTGGAGGTGCTGGCCGCCCAGCGCGCCGCGCTCATCACCGAGCGTGACGACGGCCACATCGAGGACGAGGCGGCGCGCGCCATGCTGGAGCGGCTCGACCTGCAGGAGGCGGGGGTGTCGGCCCGGCTGGAGAGCCGGCTCTAGCCGGCACCCGCCACTACGGGGCAGGCCGCGGCGTGCACGCCACCAAGTCGCCGCACGTGGGTAGCGGATTGGGGTGCGAGGGCGGGGCCGGGTCGCACTTGACGATGTCGCAGGTGTTGATGCCACCCGATCCCGGGTGCGAGGGAGGTGGCGCCGGCTCCGGCGGGGTCTCGACCGGGCTGGCCGGGGCCGGGCCGGCCGGGGCGGGGGCGGCGGGAGAGGGAGCCGGGCGCGTCACGACGACGACCGTCGGCGCGGTCTGCGACACGGTGACAACGGGGGCGGGCACTGCAGGAGCGGGTGCCGCGACGCTGACCGCACCCTGTGGTGCGGGCGGCGCCGGTACCGAGACGGTGTTGGCGGCGGGCGCGGACGTGCCCAAGGTCTCGAATGCGATACCACCTACCACACCCAATGCGGCAAGGGCGATGACCGCCGCGAGTCCGCTGACGAGCCACCCCGACTTCGACGACGACGATTCGGCGGCGAGCGCCATGGATTCGGCAGGCCGCCGGAAGCTCAGCTGCGGACGAGCAAGGGTCGCATCGTCGTGGATGTCCCGGTCGTAGTGGCTGGCGGGGGAGCCGTAGTGGGTGGTCATCGTGAACTCCGTGTGGTCGGCGCGGTCCCTCGTGGACCGCTTCACCAACTAGGAGCGAAAGCCACCCCAAAAGCGACAGTTTTTCGCGCGTCGGTTTCGGTGACTCGCCTGCGACTTAGAAGCCGCCGAAGTCTCCACCACCGAAGTCGCCGCCACCGAAGTCGCCACCGCCGCCCCAGCTGTCGCCGCCCCAGCCGCCGCCGCTGTCGCCGCCGCCTCCGCCCCAGCTGTCGCCGCCCCAACCGCCGCCATCACCGGAGCTATCCATGTCCTGGCCGCCCGTGTCCTGGCCGGCGTCGAGCTGGCCCTGGTCGAAGCCCTGCTGGAAGCCGTCGCCGTAGCCGCTCTCGAAGCCCTGTGCGCCGTAGTCCACCCCGTGCATGCCGGAGAACATCGCGTCGAACAACAACACCGAGCCGAGGCCCCACGCCCCGGCCACCAGCGCCGGCTTCCACCACGGCTCCGAGTACCAACCCGCCGGGACGGGGCGACCCGCGACCCGTCCGCCGGGGTAGTAGTTCGGCGTGCGCTGCGAAGGCGCCGGCGATGCCTCGACTTCGCGGCCCTCGAACTCGATCCGACGATCTTCGGTCACCGTGCCCGCGGACTTCTGACCGCTGAGCGACTCGAGTTCGGGTCCGGGATCCATGCCCATCGCCACCCGTGCGGCGCGCACGTAGTACAGCCCCTCCATCGCGCTCTCCTTGGCGAGCAGCGCCTGCTTGGCGGTGGTCGCCTGCTCGATCTGCGAACCCGCCGCGGTGTAGCGCTCCGACGCGTCGGCGAGCGCCTGCTTGGAGGCGTCGTCAGCGCCGGTCAGGTTGATCACCTGGCCGCCAAGGCGCTCGATCAGACGGCGGGCGTCGGCCTTGGCATCGGCCAGTGATGCGGCGTTGCGGTTGCCCGACGCCTTCGAGGAGCTATAGACCGCGAACACGATCGCGGCGAGGACGACGACGATGAGCACCAGCAAGAAGCCGTTCATGGCGTCCAGCGTACCTACAGGAACGACCTGCGCAGCCGAGCTCGAACACAGCCTCGAGCGTGACACGGCAGTCACGGTGACCGCCGACTGTGACGCTGTCGTCACGTTCGCGGTTACCCGATGAGACGCCCGCTGCCGACGATCCCGAAAGACGAGCCGGCCTGGCCCTTTTCGGGCTCCAACGAGCTGTGCTCGCTGTCCAGCATGAACCGGAGAATGAACTCGTGCGAGGTGACGAGGTGCGCGCGGGTCAGGTCGGCGGCGGCGTTCGCGTCGCCTCGGCGCACGGCCTCGTAGATGCCGCGGTGTTCGTCGTGGAGGTGACCCATGTCGCCGAACACCCCGACGTGCAGGTAAAGGTAGCGATCAGTGAGTCGGCGTAGCTGCTCGGTGATCTGGATCATTCGGGGGCGGTTGCCGCAGGTGTAGACGAGCGCGTGAAATTCGGTGTTGTCTTCGAGCCACTGCCCAGGTGGGGGATCGGATTCCATCCGTTCGAGGAGCGACTTCATCCTGGCGAGTTCGGCGCGGCCGACGTTGGGCACTGCGAGTCGGATGAGCGACGGTTCGACGGCTTCGCGCAGTTCATAGAGTTCCTGGAGTTCCGCGACCGACATCCGGCGCACCACCGCGGTGCTGCCGCTGAGGTCGATCAGCCCTTCGCTGGCCAGCGCCTGCAGGGCGTCGCGTGCGGGCATGCGGCTGACGTCGTATTCCTCGGCCAGCTTGTGCTGCGACAGCCGGGTACCGGGTCGTAGTTCGCCGCTCAACATCCGTTGCCGCAGGTCCCGGGTGACCCGGCCTGCGGCCGATTCTCCTGCCATGTGCCCTCAATTGCTGACGGTGTTTTCGTGCGGATCCGGTCTGCGGCGCACCGAGTCTATCGCCGGACTGCCGGTATCCCTTGCATTCCAGAACGCAGCTGTCTAACGTCAATGGTATACCAATTCTTTCCTTGGTATACCGAACTAAGAGAGCTGAGATGACCCTGACTGCCTCGTTCGTCGCCGGCGAAGACCATCGACTGCCACCCACCGGGCTGCTCATCGGCGGTCGTGTCGTCCAGGGCCGGGCCGCGCCCATCCCGGTCACCAATCCGGCAACGGGTGAGGTGTTCAGCGAGGTATCAGGCGCCAGCGAAGAGGACATCGACGACGCCGTTCGCAACGCGCACGACGCGTTCCGCAACGGGACGTGGCGCACGATGCCGATTCACGACCGCGCGCAGTTGATCAACCGGTTCGCCGACGGCATCGATGCGCGGATGGCCGAGCTCTACCAACTCGAGACCATGAACAATGGCAGGCCGATCACCGAGACCAAGGCTCAGATCACGCGGCTTTCCGAGTGGTACCGGTACAACGCCGCGCTGCTGCTCGCCGACCGGACCTCGGTGGTGCCGCTGCGCGGTGACTACCACTCCTACACCACTCGGTTCCCGCTCGGGGTGGTCGGCATCCTGTCATCGTTCAACCACCCGATGATGATCGCCTCGAAGAGCCTCGCGCCCGCCCTGGCGACCGGAAACACCGTGGTGCTCAAGCCTTCTGAGCAGACACCGCTGACCGCGCTGTTGCTCGGCCAGATCGCGCTCGAGGCGGGCATCCCGCCAGGTGTGCTCAACGTCGTCCCGGGCCTCGGGCCGACGGCGGGCGCCGCGCTGACCGGACATCCACTCGTCAAGAAGGCTGTCTTCACCGGCGGCACCGAACCCGGCCGCGCCATCGCAATCGCGACCGCCCAGCGATTCGCCAAGGCGACCCTGGAACTCGGCGGCAAGTCACCGGTGCTGATCTTCGACGACACCCCGATCGACGTCGCCGCGCGCGGTGCCGCCTTCGGCGGTTTCGTCGGAGCCGGCCAGACCTGCATCGCAGGCAGCAGGCTTCTGATTCAGCGGACCATCTACGACGACGTCGTCGCCGAGCTCACGAAGCTCGCCGCGACGATCCGCATCGGTGATCCCGCGGAGCCGACGACCCAACTCGGACCGGTCATCTCCAAGCGTGCCCAGGACAGGATCCTCGGTTACGTCGACGGCGCGCTGCGCGACGGTGCGCGGCTCGCGGCGGGCGGCCACGCGGCCGACGTACCCGGTCTGCCCGGCGGCTTCTTCATCGAACCGACCGTGCTGGCCGACGTCACCAACGACATGCGCATCGCGCGCGAGGAGATCTTCGGCCCCGTGGTCGTGGCGATCCCGTTCGAGGACGAGGCGCAGGCCGTCGAGTTGGCCAACGACTCGGACTTCGGGCTCGGGTCGTCGATCTGGACGCGGGACGTGGCGCGGGCGCACCGCGTCGCGGCTCAGCTGGAGACCGGCATGGTGTGGGTCAACGACCATCACCGGCTCGACCCGTCGTCGCCGTGGGGCGGCGTCCGCGAAAGTGGAGTGGGACGTGAGGGTGGCTGGGAGTCGTTCAACGACTTCACGAATGTCCGTGCGGTGACCATCCGCACCGCCCCCGACGACGTCGACTGGTATGGCGGCGTCGCGACGGATCGGCTGAACTGACATGGGCGAACTGAACGTCACCTCGCCAGCCGACGGTGTCCTCGAAGTCGTCATCAACCGGCCGCCGGACAATCTGCTGACCGTCGGCCTGTGCGCCGAACTCACCGAACTGCTGCTGTCCCCGCCGCCCGGTGCGCACGTGTTGCGCCTGCGGGCCGCCGGCGAGGTGTTCTGTCTGGGTCGGGAACGGGCCGGCAGCACGCCGGGGGATTTGCGTTCGGAGACCCAAACGCTGGTAGGCCTGCACCGCGCGCTCAGAGACACGCCATTGGTGACGATTGCTGAAGTGCACGGTGACGCCGCGGGCTTCGGTGTGGGTCTGCTGGCCGCTTGCGATGTGGCAGTGGCGATTTCGGGCGCCTCGCTGTGGTTCCCGGAAGTGGGCATCGACTTGGCACCCGCTCTCGTGCTGGCCTGGCTGCCGCGCATCGTCGGTGAACGGCAGGCCTTCTGGCTGACTGCCACCGGCGAGCCGATCAGTGCGGCCCGTGGACTCGAGCTGGGAATGCTCAACGAGGTCGTCAGCTCCCCGGAGGCGCTCGCGAAGGACGTGCAGGCGCGCGTCGACGCACTGCGGAGCCGGAACCCGCGGATCCACGGCGAGATCAAGGACATGCTGCGGGCGTTCCGGCCATTGGACGAGGACCAAGCCCTCGAACTCAGTATCGACAGGCTCGTCGTCGGTGCGCTGCGCCGAGGCGAAACCGCCACACCACCCGAATAGTCCCGAGCACGCTGGCAATTGGCGAAGGAGCCAACCATGACCACTGCCCCTACCGACACCGACCAGGCCTGGCACTCGGGCATCAGCCGCTACCAGTGGAGCGTCCTCGTCGCGACGACGCTCGGCTGGGCGCTCGACGGATTCGACTACAGCCTCTTCACCCAGGTTGCCGGGCCCGCGACGACCGAACTGCTGGGCAAACCGTCGACCTTCTACAGCGGCCTCGCCGTCACGATCTTCCTGACCGGCTGGGCCGTCGGGGCGATCTTCTTCGGCGTGGTCGCCGACTACGTCGGCCGGGTCCGGGTCCTGATCACGGGCGTGCTGCTGTTCTCGGTGTTCACTGCGCTGTCGGTGGTGGTGGTCAACTACGCGGAGTTCGTGACGTTCCGGTTCATCGCCGGAATCGGTTCCGGCGTCGAGCTTCCGATCGGCGCGGCACTGGTGGCCGAGGCCTGGTCGAGCAGCAGGCACCGCGCCAAGGCCAGTGGAGTGATGATGTCCGGGCTGGCGCTCGGTGCGCTGTTGGCGGCCGTGGTGTACAACTTCGTCGGCCACCTCGGCTGGCGGTGGACCATGGCGTTCGGCCTCATTCCGGCGCTGCTGGTGCTCTTCATCCGGCGCAACGTGCACGAGCCGGAGACCATGGCCGAGGTCAAGGCCACCAGGGCCCGGCGCAAGACGGAGCGCGCCGCAGGCGCCGCCAAGCAGGGCAGCGACAGGTTCGTCCTCACCCAATTGTTCACGCCGCCAATGCTGAAGACGACGATGGCGTGCACCCTGATCTGCGTTGGCGCCCTGTTCGCCTTCTGGGGCGTCAGCACCTGGACCCCGCAGAACATCCGCGCGGTCGTCGCGGCCGACGGTGTGACAGATGCCGCAGTGGTCACCGCGGTCGCGTGGGGCACCGCGATGCTGAACATCGGTGGCGCGCTCGGGTACATGAGCTGGGGCTTCATCGCGGACAAGATCGGCAGGAAGAACACCTACGTGATGAGCCTCGTGGTCGGCCTCGCCGCCGTGTGCGTGCTCTATCCGTTCGCCGACACCTACGCCATGTACATGTGGCTGCTGCCCGTCGTCGGATTTGGCGTATTCGGCGTGCTGGCAGGCAATGCCGTGTACTTCCCGGAACTCTTCGGCCCGTCAGTGCGGGCGTCGGCGATGGCGGTCACCAACAGCATCGGCCGATTGTGCACGGCCGCAGGCCCGCTCGTCGCAGGGGTGATCGCGACGGGGTGGTTCGACGGCAGCATCGGCATGGCCACCACGGTCATCTCCGCACTGATGGTGATCTCGTTCGTCGGCCTGGCACTCCTGCCCGAGACCCACGGCCGCTTCCTGCATGCCGAAGCCGGTGGGGAATCCACGCAATCGGTGCCGCCAATGGCCACCGAGTCCCGGCGTTAGACCTTCCTAGCCCAGACCGCAATGCTTGGACCCGAGACCACCAACACCGGGTCGGGGCCAAGATCGGCCCTCACACGTTCGGCGAAGTTGGCGGTGTCGACCTCGTCCTGTGTGGCGATGCCGTGGCTGGTCAGCACCGGCGCGATGCCGGCAATCATGGTCAGGAGGAACTTCAATATGGCGTCGGCACCGCTCAACACCCCTCCGGTCAGCTCATATGGAAGCTGCGGCTCCAAGCCCGCCGACCGCAACAGCGACGGCAAGCGCGTCCCCATCCGCGTCTGATTTCCCAGTACCTCCCAGGCAGCATCTACCCAGTGGGCCAGCTCGTCGACCACTCCGCTTCGGGGCCACATCAATGGATTATCTGGTGGGTTCACGTCGTACTCCATGAAGGCCATTACGCCGCCCGACGCAAGGCGATCGGCGAGTGTCCTCAAGACTGCCTCATCGTCGGGTTGATACATCAGGACCAGCCGCCCGACGATCGCGTCGAACTGCCCATCAGGCGGTGAGGAAAGGTCAGCCGTTTCAAATCGGACATTGGTCAAGCCGAGGTCGTTCACGCGGCGGGTTGCGGCCTCGACACTCGGGCACCGGGACCGATACCCGCAGCCTGGAACAGCCTCTCCGTCGCCGGACGCAGCACGTCACCTTGGCTCGCGAGCCGCTGGCGTTCCTCGTCTGAGCTCTTCCAGACGTATTCGTTCGCCACGAGCGAATCGTTCCACACTGGCAGGTATCAAGATCAGGTTTCAGTTCGGCCCCACCGCAATGGGGTACGGGCGCGGTATGGGATCGAGAACAGTCGCTCTACCTGCGATCACGTCCCCAACAGGTGCTTTCGTGGGACCGGGCAACAGCGACGGCAACCGGCGTAGCTAGCTCGGAAGCCTTGTACTCCGCCCCGCGTGGCTAACCGCGATGCGGAAGGATATATGGCGTTCTTGGTGTCGGTCCTGAGTTCACCGGGTCGGCGCGGGCAAAGGACACCGGCAGACCGAAACATTCTCCCAGCAAGGTTTCAGTTCGGTCATCGGAATTGCCGGTACGTGCAAACTACGCGCTTTTGCCTGCATAACCGCAACATCGTGCACGACGGACTGTTAGCCTCCGTGAATACCGGCATGTCGGGGGGGACGATGAGGACACACTTTTCGCGTGGTCAGCGGCGGCCGACCGTGTTGCGGACGGTCGCGGTCGGCGCCGCACTCGCGCTGACGTTCGGACCATCAGTGACCGCCGCCGCCGACACCGGTGACTGCGGTGGCGGTGTGGCATCAGTGAACGACACCCTGAAGAAGAACGTCGCCGCGGTCAGCTCGCCGTCGCCGACCACGTCGACCGGCGCCAACGGCGGGACCGGACGGTTCGGCACGTCACCGGTCAAACCGGTGACCAAGGTCTCCGGCAGCCCGACCGTGACTGGCCGCCAGGAATCCGCCTCGGGTCCCGGCGACGTCGATCCGCCGGGCAAACCGGTGAGCAAGGTCTCCAGCAGCCCGACCGTGACCGGCAGCCCGAAATCCGCCCTGGCTCCCGACGACGTCAACGCGCCAGGCAAACCGGTGAGCAAGGTCTCCAGCAGCCCGACCGTGACCGGAGGTCAGAACTCCCCGCTGGCGCAGGCGGCTCCGGCTCCCGGTGACAGCAATCCGCCGTTCAACACGGGCACCAAGGGCACCGGCAACGTCGACAGCGGCCAGAACTTCGACGGCGGCTTCAATCTCTTCAACGTCGGCAACGACAACACCACCGTCGCCAACAACCACGGCCGAGGCACCAACACCGTCGCCATCGGCAACGGCAACATCGTTTCCGGCACCAACAGCGTCGACGGTTTGATCAACCTCGTCAGCGTCGGCGACGGCAACGCTTACTCCGGCAACAACTTCGGGTCGGCGTTCAACATCGTCACCCTCGGCGACAACAACGGTGACTCCGCAGTGGGGCCCACCTCCGGCTCCGGCAATAACTTCGGTAGCGGACTCAACCTCGCCTTCATCGGTGACAACACGCTGAATTCGGGTAACAACGGCGCCTTCAACACACCACCCTCGTTGTGGGCCAGCAACCACGTCATCGTGGCCAGCGACAACTCCAATTCAGGCAGCAACCTCGCCGGCGGGGTCAATTACGCCGCCGTCATCGGCGCTGGCAACGACTCCACTGGCGTAAATGGAGGCAGCGGCCACAACTTCGTGAGCGTCGGCGGCGACAACAACGCCTTCGTGGGCAACCAATGGGGCGACGGCGCAACCTTCGCCAACTGGACCAGCGACCCAGCCCTCAACCTCTCCAGCGTCCAGGGCAGCAACAACACCTACGTGGCCAACAACTACGCCACGGGCGCCAACTTCGCCACCGTCCTGGGCAGCTCCAACACCTCTGTCGGCGAGAACTTCGGCAGTGGCTTCAATTACGTCCTCGGATTGGGCGACGGCAGCACGAACTCGGGCAACAACCTGGGCAGCGGGATCAACTTCGCGATCGTGCTCCCAGGTTCGACCAATGTCGGCAACTGCGCGGCCACCTCGAGAGTGTGCTTCACGATCGGATCGTTCTCGCTATCGTTCTGAGCCGAACGGTGGCGCCGCGTGGCGGCTCGCTGGGAGTTGATGCGATGGCTTTCCTGTCTCGCTGGGTGTTGGTTGCCGCGACCGTGACACTGCTCGCCGCGGGATGCGCTAGCGATGCCAAGGGCGGTGGGGTGGATGTTTCCGCGCTGGACGTTGGCACCTACTCGACGGCGCCGCGCACAGTCAATGATCAGCCCTCGCAGCCCGAAGGCACACTGCTGGAGGGCATCCGGATGGCCGAGGCGGTGCCCGACACCTCCCAGTTTGATTCGCCGCTGCTGTACCGCTGGCAGGCCGGTCCGATCCCGGATACGGCCAGCCTGATTCCCGCGATCGGTGACGCTGGTCAACAGGTGCTGGACCGGTACGGCTGGCTGGCTGGCTACCACGCCAGCTACTCCGACCAGCCTCAACTGCCTGACGGGTCGGCGCCACCCGCTTTCATCGGGATGTCCGTCCTGTTGTTGCGGTTTCCCGACGATGCCGCGGCCAGCGCGGCCGCGGCCGATCTGGGGGTCAGCAGTTGGAAGGACCTCACCAAAACCGTTGAGATTCCGCTACCCGAACACCCCCAGGTGATCGGCCGGTACACCCCCGGCGACCCGATCCTGATCGCCGATGCCGCCATCGGGCCGTTCGTCGTGCACCTGATGCTGCAGACGCCGGCGAGCGGGGTGGAGACCCACGTCGACATCCTCGACCATGTCCTCGATGCCGAAACGCCGCTGCTGGGCAGCTTCAAGCCCACCCCCGCCGCCCAGATCCCGACTTTGCCGCGAGACCCCGAGGGCCTGCTGGCCCGGATGGTGTCCACCAACCCAGCAGGGCTTCCGCCGTCGGCGACGTTCGCGGTGTATGGACCGGTCGGTGCCCTGCGCGATCAGCCCGCGTCGGTTCGCAAGGACAAGCTCTACCAGAGATGGGGTGTCGACCGCTTGGCCGTCTCCGCCGACCAGCGTCTGTATCGGCTGCGCGATCACCAGGCCGCGCTCGCCATGATGGCGGAGTTCACCGCTGATTCCTCGTCCCGTGAACACGCAATCGAGGCCGACCCCGACGTTCCTGACGAACGCTGTGTCCAGGCGGACAACCCCGCGCCGAACACCCCCGGGTTCGCCTGCCGCATCGTCGTCGACAACTTCTACACCCTGGTCCGCGCCGACACCGCCACCAGCGCCAGAGAAAAAGCCGCCGCCCAATACGCCCTGCTGGCCGCAGGCAAGTGAAATCCCATGCGTCACATCGCGAACGAACCGTGCGGCCGTCGCCGCCTAAGGCGGCGCGCCGTGCTCGGGTGGGTATGAGTGGTGCCCGCAAGATTGGGCCCACACTGCATCATCGGCCCCAACAGCAACATGAGGGCGATCGGGCTATACCTGCCCGGGAACCACCTACGCCGGCCCGTTGTAGCGGGTACGGAATAGGTGGCGCGTGAGCTGTCTAGCCGCTGTGCGGCGACCGCTGCGCGGATCTCAATGGAGCGGGCGACGGGAATCGAACCCGCGTAGCTAGTTTGGAAGACTAGGGCTCTACCATTGAGCTACGCCCGCGTGCACTGCTTTGCAGACTGTACCGGCGCCGACGTATCCAAATCCAATTGAATGCGTCGCGCGTCGTGCCCGTAGTATCTCGACCGCATAGAGGCGCGGGGTGTAGCGCAGCTTGGTAGCGCATCCGCTTTGGGAGCGGAAGGCCGCAGGTTCAAATCCTGTCACCCCGACACAGGACCGACGTCAGACAAACATGCAAGGAGCAACGCCCGTGAAGAGCACCGTCGAGAAGTTGAGCCCCACCCGGGTTCGCATCAACGTGGAGGTGCCCTTCACTGAACTTCAGCCTGACTTCGACCAGGCGTTCAAGGAGATGGCCAAGCAGATCCGGATGCCCGGGTTCCGCCCCGGCAAGGTGCCCGTGAAGCTGCTGGAGTCGCGGGTCGACAAGCAGGCGATGCTCGACCAGGTGGTCGGCGAGGCCGTGCCCGCTCGGTACAGCGAAGCGGTGGCCAGTTCCGACGTGCAGCCCCTCGGGCAGCCGGAGATCGAGGTCACCAGCAAGGAGTACGGCGAGGATCTGGTCTTCACCGCCGAGGTCGACGTCCGCCCCGAGATCACGCTGCCCGATCTGGCCGGGCTGACCATCACCGTCGATCCGATCGAAGTGAACGACGACGACGTCGACGGCGAGCTGCAGACGCTGCGGGCCCGGTTCGGCACGCTGACCGGTGTCGACCGCGGCGCGCAGGACGGTGACTTCGTCTCGATCGACCTGTCGGCCACCGTCGACGGCAAGGACGTCGAGGAGGCGAAGACCGAGGGGCTGTCCCACGAGATCGGCTCCGGCCAGCTGATCGCCGGCCTCGACGACGCCATCACGGGCCTCAAGGCCGAGGAGAGCCGGGAGTTCACCACCACGCTGGTCGCGGGGGAGCACGCCGACGAAGAGGCTCAGGTGACCGTCAAGGTCAACTCGGTCAAGGAGCGCGAACTGCCGGAGCCCGACGACGAATTCGCCCAACTGGCAAGTGAATTCGACACCATCGACGAGCTCAAGGAGAGCCTGCGCGAGCAGGTCGCGCGGGTGAAGCGGATCCATCAAGCCGAGCAGATCCGCGACAAGACGCTGGAGACGCTGCTCGACTCCGTCGAGGTGCCGCTACCAGAGGCGATCGTGCAGGCGCAGGTCGACGAAACCCTGCACAACGCGATCCACGCGCTCGACCACGACGAGGCCAAGTTCGCCGAGGCTCTGGAGAAGGAAGGCAGCACCCGCGAGGAGTTCGACGCCGACAGCCGCGGCAACGCGGAAAAGGCCGTCAAGACCCAGCTGCTCATGGACGCCGTCGCCGACGACCTCGACATCCAGGTCGGGCAGAACGATCTCACCGAGCGGCTGGTGTTGATGTCGCAGCAGTACGGGATCGAACCACAGCAGCTGCTGCAGGTGCTCCAGCAGAACAACCAGCTGCCCGCGATGTTCGCCGACGTGCGCCGCGGCCTGACCATCGCCGCCGTCGTGCACGGCGCCACCGTGGTGGACACCGACGGCAACACCGTCGACACCGACGAGTACTTCGGCCCCTCGAACGCCGGACAGGCCGCTGAGCAGGACACCGACGAGGCCGCTGAACTGGTCTCCGAGGAGCCGGCCGACGCCGACGCGAGCGACGACGAGGATGCTGCGGCCGACGACGACAAGTGACGCTGTGAGCGAACGCGGGCGGTTTGGGGGAGTGCGTGGTGGCTCGCGTTGGTTACTGTCGGTGGACATGAATGGCGAGTACGAAAACTCGGGAAAGCAGGTATCCAGTCGTGACTGACATGCGTTCGAGCGGATCGGGGCTCAACCTCGTCGACTCGGTCTATGAGCGGTTGCTCTCCGAGCGGATCATCTTCCTGGGCTCGCAGGTCGACGACGACATCGCCAACCGGCTGTGCGCTCAGATCCTGCTGCTGGCGGCCGAGGACCCCACCAAGGACATCCACCTCTACATCAACTCGCCTGGCGGTTCGATCAGTGCCGGCATGGCGATCTACGACACCATGGTGCTCGCGCCGTGTGACGTGGCGACCTACGCCATGGGCATGGCCGCCTCGATGGGCGAGTTCCTGCTCGCGGCAGGCACCAAGGGCAAGCGCTACGCGCTGCCGCACGCGCGCATCCTCATGCACCAGCCGCTGGGTGGCGTCACCGGTAGCGCCGCCGACATCGCGATCCAGGCCGAGCAGTTCACGGTCATCAAGAAGGAGATGTTCCGACTCAACGCGGAATTCACCGGCCAGTCCATCGAGCGCATCGAGGCCGACTCGGACCGCGACCGCTGGTTCACGGCGCCTGAGGCGCTCGAGTACGGCTTCGTCGACCACATCATCACCAGCGCCAACCTCAATGGCTCTGGCCCGACAGCAGGACTAGACAAATGAGCAACCGCATCCCGCCTGCCCACGGTGAAGCCGTGAATCAGCCTTCAGCGCGCTACATCCTTCCGTCGTTCATCGAGCACTCGAGCTTCGGTGTCAAGGAGTCCAACCCGTACAACAAGCTGTTCGAGGAACGCATCATCTTCCTCGGCGTGCAGGTTGACGACGCCTCGGCGAACGACATCATGGCGCAGCTGCTGGTGCTCGAGTCGTTGGATCCCGACCGCGACATCACGATGTACATCAACTCGCCCGGTGGTTCGTTCACGTCGCTGATGGCGATCTACGACACCATGCAGTACGTGCGGGCCGACATCCAGACGGTCTGCCTTGGCCAGGCCGCATCGGCCGCCGCGGTGCTCTTGGCGGCGGGCAGCCCGGGCAAGCGCCTCGCCCTGCCGAACGCGCGGATCCTCATCCACCAGCCGTCGCTGGGCGGGGTCATCCAGGGTCAGTTCTCCGACCTCGAGATCCAGGCCGCCGAGATCGAGCGCATGCGCACCCTGATGGAGACCACGTTGGCCCATCACACCGGCAAGGACGCCGCGGTCGTCCGCAAGGACACCGACCGCGACAAGATCCTCACGGCCGAGCAGGCCAAGGAGTACGGGATCATCGACACGGTGCTGGAGTACCGCAAGCTCTCCGCGCAGAACGCCTGATCGCCCGGTCCGGCAGCCCGGTACGTTGGTGGCACAGCCTTTCGAAGCGGTAACGGCGGCGACACGCCAGCGACACGGTGGCGCGTTACGACGGGCCGCGGAGGACGGCAGGAGATATGTTCTCCACCAACGCGGGTAAATACCACCGGCGCGATTCGGCTTTATCGGTCGCATGGCGCCGGAACATACGGGTAGCGTCGGGCAATACACCCGAGGTGGCCCACCGGCTCGACACTTACCGACGGCGAACAGGAAAGTAGGACCGCAGGACATGGCACGTATCGGAGACGGCGGTGACCTGCTGAAGTGCTCGTTCTGTGGCAAGAGCCAAAAGCAGGTCAAGAAGCTCATTGCCGGCCCCGGCGTCTACATCTGCGACGAGTGCATCGACCTCTGTAACGAGATCATCGAAGAGGAGCTCGCCGACGCCGATGACGTCAAACTCGACGAGCTGCCCAAGCCCGTCGAGATCAAGGACTTCCTCGAGGGCTACGTCATCGGTCAGGACACCGCCAAGAAGACGCTGGCGGTCGCCGTCTACAACCACTACAAGCGCATCCAGGCGCAGGAGAAGATGCGGGACTCCCGCGCCGAGCCCGTCGAGCTGGCCAAGTCCAACATCCTGATGCTCGGCCCCACTGGCTGCGGCAAGACCTACCTGGCGCAGACGTTGGCCAAGATGCTCAACGTGCCGTTCGCCATCGCCGACGCCACCGCGCTGACCGAAGCCGGCTACGTCGGTGAGGACGTCGAGAACATTCTGCTCAAGCTGATCCAGGCCGCCGACTACGACGTCAAGCGGGCCGAGACCGGCATCATCTACATCGACGAGGTCGACAAGATCGCCCGCAAGAGCGAGAACCCGTCGATCACCCGTGACGTCTCCGGTGAGGGCGTACAGCAGGCGCTGCTCAAAATCCTGGAGGGCACCCAGGCGTCGGTGCCCCCGCAGGGCGGGCGCAAGCATCCCCACCAGGAATTCATCCAGATCGACACCACCAACGTGTTGTTCATCGTGGCGGGTGCGTTCGCGGGGCTGGAGAAGATCGTCTCCGACCGCATCGGCAAGCGCGGTCTCGGCTTCGGCGCCGAGGTGCGCTCCAAGGCCGAGATCGAGACGCAGGATCACTTCGCCGACGTCATGCCCGAGGACCTGATCAAGTTCGGGCTGATCCCCGAATTCATCGGCCGCCTGCCCGTCGTCGCGTCGGTGACGAACCTGGACAAGGAATCGCTCGTCCAGATCCTGTCGACGCCGAAGAACGCGTTGGTCAAGCAGTACACCCGGCTGTTCGAGATGGACGGCGTCGAGCTGGAATTCACCAACGACGCCCTCGAGTCCATCGCCGACCAAGCCATCCACCGCGGTACCGGCGCCCGCGGCCTGCGAGCCATCATGGAAGAAGTCCTGCTGCCGGTGATGTACGACATCCCCAGCCGCGACGACGTCGCCAAGGTCGTGGTGACCAAGGAGACCGTCGAGGACAACGTCCTGCCGACGATCGTGCCGCGCAAGCCCGCGCGCAGCGAGCGTCGCGACAAGAGCGCCTAGGTCTTTCGCGCCAGCCGACTACTCGGGCGCGGCCGTCCAGTCGTAGGGCAGGAACTTTCCGTCGAAGGTGACGACCACGCGATCCCCGGCCGGGTGCGCCTTCTTCTGGATGTCGACGCTGAAGTTGATGGCGCTCATGATGCCGTCGCCGAACTGCTCGTGGATCAATTCCTTGATCGCGCCGCCGTAGACCGAAATGGCTTCGTAGAAGCGGTAGATCGTCGGGTCGGTGGGGACGGCGGTCGGCAGCCCACCCCGCATCGGCACCGCGGCCATGATCGGCACCGCCGCGTCGTCGAGGCCGAGGATGTCGACGATGATCTTGCCCAGCTCGGGCGGAATCGGGTGTTGGCCGAGCAGCGCGGACGTGGTCCAGACGACTGGGCGTCCGATCGCGTCGGCGATTTCCTGCCACGTGACGCCGTTGGCGAGTCGGGAGCAGACGGACAGCGGGGTCGCGGTGACCACCGACGGGCCCGACGGCGTCGTCACCCGACTCGCCGACTACGTCGTCGGCTGCGACGGCAGCCGCAGCACGGTGCGGCGTCTGGCGGGCATTCCGTTCGAAGGTACCGACGCGCGGTACGTCACCCAACTGGCCGACGTGGAGGTCGATCGTCCACCGGCACATCCGACCTTTCTCGAACGGTGGCCCGGCGGCATCATCACCTTCCTGCCGTTCGGCGGGTTCGACGGCGAGACGTGGCAGCGGGTGATGGTGACCGAATACCGACCGCCCGAGGAGGATTCGGATGCGCCCAGCCTCGAACGCATGCGCTCGACGCTGGCCAGGGTGGCGGGCACCGACTTCGGCATCCATACGCCCCGCTGGCTCTCCCGATTCGCCGACGCAGCCCGGCAGGCGACACACTACCGTGCCGGACGGGTGTTCGTCGCAGGCGATTCGGCCCACATTCATCCGCCGCTCGGTGGTCAGGGCATGAACCTCGGCATTCAGGATGCGGCCAATCTCGGCTGGAAGCTCGCGGCCGTCGTGCGCGGGGACGCGCCCGAAGAACTGCTGGACACCTACCACGACGAGCGCCATCCGGTGGCGGCGCGGGTGCTCGAGAACACCAGGGCCCAGACGTCCCTGCTCGAGCCGGGCGACAACGCCACGGCACTCCGGGAGACGTTTCGTCGGCTGATGCAAGTCGAGGAAGCCAACGAGCGGATCAGCGCCGAGATCTCCGGACTCGACGTCTGCTACCCGTCAGGTGCCGAGCACGCAGTTGTAGGTCGACGGATACCCGACTGCGACATCGTGATTGGGACCTCGCGGTACCGACTCTACGAGCTGTTGCGTGCCGGGTCCACGCGGGGGTTCTACCGGGCGGCAGAACGGATCGGAACAGCTCATCGGCTCGCGTGCCGGTCGACGCTCCTGAACGACTTCGTCGACGAGCGCGGCGATCTCGGCGATCCCGTGGCGCTGGGCGAAGGCCGCCTCCAAGTCACGGGCGCGACGCAGATGACGACCGTCGCCAAGAACCTCGCGCACCGCGTCGCGGATCGCCGCCGGCGTCGGTGTGCCCGTCCTGAGGTCGATCCCCGCCCCCGACCACGCCACCCGCGCGGCCACCTCCGGCTTGTCCTCGGTGCTACCCGCCACGACGAGCGGCACACCCGTCGACAGGGCGCGCTGCACGGTGCCGTACCCACCGTTGGTGACCATCACGTCGACCTTGGGCAGCAGCACGTCGTGCGGAATGTATTCGGCGACGCGCGTATTCGACGGCAACGCGACCTTGATGTCTCGGACGTCGGGGTCACCGGTGGTGACCACCACGGTCACGTCGTCGTCGCCGAGGGCTTCGATGGTTGGCTCGATCAGCCTGGACAGGTCGTCGTTGTCGACGGTGCCCTGGGTGACGTGGACGACCGGCCGACGGCCGTCCAGCTCGCACCACCAGCTCGGCGTGACGTAGTCACATGACGGCTGTGGGTGCACCGCCCCAACGAACCTGACGTTCGGCGCCAGGTCACTGCGGGGGTACTCGAAGCTGGGCACCGTCGGCACGATCAGGCGGTCGGCCAGTACGCCGACGTCGAGCAGGAACACCGGCAGGCGCCGCACCCCGAGGGCGCTCAGCATCGCGTCACAGGTTCGGTGTGCGTGCCGCAGCACGACCTTCTGCGCGAACAGATTCAGCGCGCGGTTGCGCAGTCGCCCCCGCCTTCCGCCCGAGGGCGTCAGGCCCATCCCGGTGGGGGCGGTGTCGCGGCTGGAGAGCATCAACGGCGTCGGGGTGTAGTACAGCACCGGCGGTCGGTCCGCCGGGTCGCCGAGCAGGAACGGCACGATCCCGAAGAAGCCGTAGTCGACGATGATCGCATCGAACCGGGTGCCGGCCATCACCGCAGACAACTCGGCGGCCTGATGCTGCATCGGTGCCAGGAACAACCGGATGATCCCGCGGCTGAGCGCGTTGATGCCCGACGTGCGGCCGCGTTCCGAGGAGTCGAACGGCGATTCGTCGAAGTCGGCGTTCGCCGGCAAGGGATGCGGCCGTGCGCCGACGGCGCGCACGGCCTCGACGTGGGCTGCGCCGGTCATCACCGTGACGCGGTCACCGCGGGCGACGAGGTCCTGCGCGACGTTCAGCAGCGGAGCGATGTGTCCGGTGGGGGATAGCGCTGCGATGAGGATTTCTGCCATGGTTCGTCCTTCTGGCTTCAGCACGTGGGGGTGAGGGGGCGATCGGGGGACGGCTCCCGGACGGCGGACACGAACAGCACCCGCAGGGTGTAGTCCGGTGCGTCCGCGGGATGGACGACGCTCGCGAATTGGACCGCGGTCGCGTGCCGGCTGGCGTGGGCACGAACGGCGGCCAGCACGCCCGTGTAGTCGGGCGACGCCGGGACGGCGATGAGATCACGCCACTCCGACCATCCGGTCGCCGTCGCCTCGCGCCAGACGAACATGGGCTCGGCCGGCTTTTCGTCGTGCCGCTGCCACAACGCGCAGACCAGATACCACAGCAGGACCGCCGCTGCGATCAGGGGCAGGCCCAGATCCTCAAACATGACGCGCGTCCAAGCGGTGCGCGGCGATGACCTCGTCGACGAGAGACGCGATTTCGGCAATGCCGTCGCGCCGGCTGTACGCCGCTTGCAGCCTGGCGGCGGCGCGGCGGTACTTGGCGTCGTTGAGGACGTCGCGGACGGCGGCCCGCACCGCGGCAGCCGTGGGGGTGCCGGTGCGCAGGTTGACGCCAGCACCGGCCCACTCGACGCGCCCAGCCACCTCCGGCTTGTCCTCGGTGTTGCCTGCCACGATCAGCGGCACACCCGCGATGAGTGCCCGCTGCACGGCGCCGTATCCGCCGTTGGTCACCATGACGTCGACGCGGGGAAGTAGTACGTCGTGCGGGATGTACTCGGAGACGAAGGTGTTGGCGGGCAACGGAATGCGGATCTGTGACACGTCGCGGCCACCAGTGGTGACCACGACCATGACGTCCTCGTCCGCCAGCGCCGCGATGGTCGGCTCGATCAACCGGCCGAGGTTGGCGTTGTCGATCGTGCCCTGGGTGACGTGCACCACCGGCCGGTCACGGTCGAGTTCTGGCCACCACGACGGCGGGTCGAAGTGTTCGGTGGGGGCAGGCGTCACCGCACCAACGAACCGGACGTGGCTCGGCAGGTCGCTGCGCGGGTACTCGAATTCCGGGATGGTGGGCGCGATCAGCTGGTCGGCGAGAATGGCCGAATCCAGAACGAAGACGGGGAGTTTCGGGACACCCATCCCCGTCAGAACCGCGTCGGCCGCGTTGTGCGACGAGCGCAGCAGCCCCTTTTGGGCGACGGTGTTGAGCACCCTGTTCCGCAGCCGGCCGATGCGGCCGTCCTTCGGGAGCACTCCCATACCGCCTGGTGCGGTGTCGCGGCTGCTCAGGAACAGCGGTGTCGAGGTGTACGCGAGCACCGGTGGACGCCGGTGGCCGTCCCGGAGCAGCATCGGGAGGAACCCGAGGAAGAACGCGTCGGCGAGGATCGCGTCGAAGTGGCGCTCCTCCAACAGCCTTGCCAGGGCCGCGGCCTGGGCCGGCAGCGGCTTGACGAAGATGTTGGTGACGTCGAAGTTGACTCGCTTGATGCCCGAGGTCTCGACGCGGCCGGGGAGGTCAGCGTCGAAGGACGAATCGTCGTAGTCGGCCTCGGCGGGTAGTGGCTCCGGGTACGCCCCCGCGGCGAAGATCTTCGGGGCGTGCCGCTCCGAGGTCAGGAAGGTCACCCGGTCTCCCCGGTCGGCCAGTCCGCGGGCCACGTTCAGCAGCGGCCCGACATGCCCGATTGGTGGGCAGCTTGCGATCAGAATCTCCGCCACGATGTGACTCCCTCGAACGATTGACGTATGGCTACGCGAATCGATGCTCGGCGATGGGGGGTCGACGAGCTTGGAGGTTGTGTGGAGATCAGGTGGAGATTGCAGGTAGATGAGCCGCTTGCGCGAAGATCATGGATGTAGATGAGCCGCTTGCGCGAAGATCATCGATGTAGACGGGCTACCGCTGGGCCTAACCGGAGTGTTTCACCCGGTCCTGGCGGGTGTAGACGTTCATGGACTCGCCGCGCAGGAAGGCCACCAGGGTGAGGCCCGCCTGGCTGGCCAGATCGACGGCGAGTGACGACGGCGCCGAGACCGCGGCGAGCACGGGGATGCCCGCCATGACGGCCTTCTGCGTGAGTTCGAAGGAGGCCCGTCCGCTGACGAGGAGCACGGTGCCGGTGAGGGGGATCCGCTCGTGTTCGACCGCCCAGCCGATGACCTTGTCGACCGCGTTGTGCCGGCCGATGTCCTCCCTGACCACGAGCATGGTGCCGTCGGCGTCGAACAGTGCTGCGCCGTGCAGACCGCCGGTGCTCGCGAATACCCTTTGCGCACTGCGGAGTTGGTCGGGCATCGCGGACAGGGTTTCGGCGGCGACCACGGTGGGGTCGTCACCCGGTGAGTGGCGGCTGATCAGCCGGATGGCATCGATGGAGCCCTTGCCGCAGACCCCGCACGACGAGGTGGTGTAGAAGTTGCGGGTCACGTCGAGATCGGGAAGTGCGATGCCCTCGGTCAGCGTGACGTCGAGGACGTTGTAGGTGTTGCCCGCCGTCGGGGCCGACGCCGCGGCAGTATTCCACCCTGGCGATGTCGCCGCGATGGCCGATCACGCCTTCGGTGAGCAGAAACCCTTGCGCCAGTTCGACGTCGGAGCCCGGCGTGCGCATGGTGACGGTGATCGCGGTGCCGTTGACGCGAAGCTCCAGTGGTTCCTCGACGGCGAGGGTCTCCGGCCGGGTCGTCACCGCGTCGGCGGTGAGATGACTGGCGGGCCGCCGGGCGGTCACCCTACCCACCGGTCGCCTCGAGCCTGATGACGACCGCCTTGGATACCGGTGTGTTCGACCTGGCCGCCGTGTGGTCCAGCGGGACAAGCGGGTTGGTCTCCGGGTAGTAGGACGCCGCATTGCCGACCGGGGTGGAGTACGGCACGACGAGGAAGTCCTTGGCGTGCCGTTCCTCGAGATTGCCTGCGGCATCGGAGAACTCGGAGATCAGGTCGACGCGCGCCCCCTCGGCGAGTCCGAACGATTCGATGTCGGCCGGGTTGACGAATATCACCCGGCGGCCGCCCTTCACCCCGCGGTAGCGGTCGTCGAGGCCGTAGATCGTGGTGTTGTACTGGTCGTGGCTGCGCAACGTCTGCAGCACCAGCCTTCCCGGCGGCACGGGCACCCATTCCAGCGGGTTCACGGCGAAGTTGGCCTTCCCTGTGGTCGTGGGGAATTCGCGTGAGTCCCGGGGCGGGTGAGGGAGCTGGAAGCCGTCGGGCCGGCGCACCCGAGTGTTGTAGTCCCGGCAGCCGGGGACCACGTCGGCGATGGCGTCGCGGATGCTGTCGTAGGACCCCTCGAACTGCTCCCACGGCACGGGATGGTCTGGGCCGAGCAGCTTTCGAGCGAGCTGACAGACGATGCCGACCTCGCTGCGCACGTGCTCGCTGGGCGGCGTCAGGCTGCCGCGCGACAGGTGCACCATCGACATCGAGTCCTCGACCGAGACGAGCTGTTTGCCCCCGGCCTGGACGTCACGGTCGGTGCGACCAAGCGTCGGGAGGATGAGTGCCGTCCGACCGTGCACGACGTGACTGCGGTTCAGCTTCGTCGAAATCTGCACCGTCAGAGCGCAACTGCGCAACGAGGCTTCGGTGACCTCAGTGTCGGGAGTGGCCGAGACGAAGTTGCCGCCCATGCCGATGAACACGTGCGCGTTGCCGTCGCGCATCGCCCGTATCCCATTGACGACGTCGTGCCCGTGCGTGCGCGGGCTGGTGATGCCGAACCGGGTGTCGAGAGCGGCCAGGAAGTCCTCGGGCATCTGCTCCCAGATGCCCATCGTCCGGTCGCCCTGCACGTTCGAGTGCCCGCGCACCGGGCACACGCCGGCGCCCGGCTTCCCCATCATGCCGCGCATCAACAGCAGGTTGGTCGCCTCGCCGATGGTGGCGACCGCGTGGCGGTGCTGGGTCAGCCCCATCGCCCAGCAGATCACCGTCCGCTCCGAGGCCATCAGCATGGCCGCGACCCGCTGCAGCTGTGCGGCGTCGATCCCGGTCGCCTCGGTCACCGTGTCCAGATCGACCGTGCGGGTCTGCTTCTCGTATTCGTCGAACCCCGCGCAGTGCCTGGCGATGAAGTCGCGATCCAGCACCGAACCCGGTGCGCTGTCCTCGGCCTCCAACAGCAGCCTGCCAAGGCCGGCGAACAGCGCCATGTCACCGCCGAGCCGGATCTGGACGAATTCGTCGGCGATCGGGACGCCGTTACCCACGACGCCGCGGACCTTCTGTGGATCCTTGAACCGCAGCAGCCCGGCCTCCGGCAGCGGATTGACCGCGATGATCTTCGCGCCGTTGGCCTTTGCCTTCTCGAGCACCGAGAGCATCCTGGGATGGTTGGTGCCGGGGTTCTGGCCTGCGATCAGGATGCAGTCGGCGTGCACGACGTCCTCGACGGTCACCGAACCCTTGCCGATGCCGATGGAATCGGTCAGGGCCGTGCCCGACGACTCGTGGCACATGTTCGAGCAGTCCGGCAGGTTGTTCGTACCGAAGCTGCGGACCAACAACTGATACAGGAACGCGGCTTCATTGCTGGTGCGGCCCGACGTGTAGAACAGGGCTTCGTCCGGACTGGCGAGACTGTTCAGCTCATCTGCGATCAGCCGGTAGGCGTCGTCCCAGTCGATCGGCCGGTAGTGCGTGTCACCCGGTGCCAGCACCATCGGATGGGTCAGCCTGCCCTGCTGCGATAGCCAGTACTCGGGCTGGTCGGCCAGTTCAGCCACCGAATGCCTCGCGAAGAACTCGGGCGTGACCCGGCGTTTGGTCGCCTCCTCCGCGACGGCCTTGGCGCCGTTTTCGCAGAACTCGGCCAGCTTGCGACCGCCCGGCTCCTCCGGCCATGCGCACCCCGGGCAGTCGAATCCGTGGCGCTGGTTCAGCCGTGTCAGCGTCGCCGCGGTGCGAACCGGACCCATCTGCTCCAGACCCCGGTGCAACGACACCATCACGGCCTTTACCCCCGCGGCTTCGTGCTCGCGGCCGGTGACGATGGTGTCGTGGTCTTCGAATCCGGCATCGATGTCGTGGTCGGAGTTGCGGCGGGTACCCATGTATCCAATCTATGTTGGCGGATCGACCGTCTTGTACCCCGCCACCGGTAAGAACGGTGACGCGCGGTCGTCCGCCCACGGGCCTCGTCAGCGCGGCAAACGTGCCTGGAGTGTCAATAGAAGGCCTCGGACCGCAGGTCGAGACGATGATGACCACCGCGACGACCGGCGGGTGAGCAACGCGTTCGTCGTCCTGGGTGCCGCATTCTTGCGGTGACGCGTGCGTAACAGTCCTGGAACCTGACGTCCCTACTGTGAGCCGGTCGGCGTCCGCGAACCAGATGCGGGTGCACCGCAGGGATGGGGAACTCAATTGAGCGGAAATGCTGTCCGTTTGCAGGCGATCCACAACGTCGAGGCATACGTGCCTCCAGCGATCAGCTTCGACCCCACCGAGGCGCCCGGCGAGATCTTCGGCTCGAACGTCTTCACCCTGGCCGAGATGCGGCTGCGGCTGCCCAAGTCGGTGTACAAGTCCGTTGCCGCAAGCATCGAGAAGGGCGCCAAGCTCGACCCGTCGGTAGCCGACTCCGTCGCCTCGGTGATGAAGGACTGGGCGCTGTCCCGGGGCGCCACCCACTACGCCCACGTCTTCTACCCGATGACCGGGCTGACCGCCGAGAAGCACGACAGCTTCCTCGAGCCGGTCTCCGACGGCCAGACGCTCGCCGAGTTCGCGGGCAAGACCCTGATCCAGGGCGAGCCCGACGCGTCCAGCTTCCCCTCGGGCGGCCTGCGCAGCACGTTCGAGGCCCGCGGCTACACCGGCTGGGACGTCACCAGCCCGGCGTACATCTTGGAGAACCCGAACGGCAACACGCTGTGCATCCCGACCGTGTTCGTCTCGATGACCGGCGAGGCGCTCGACTACAAGACCCCGCTGCTGCGCAGCCAGCAGGCGATGGGCGCCCAGGCCGAGCGCATCCTGAAGCTGTTCGGCCACGAGGACTTCGATCACATCGTGTCGTTTTGCGGTCCCGAACAGGAGTACTTCCTGGTCGACCGGCACTTCTTTCTGGCTCGCCCCGACCTGATCAACGCGGGCCGCACGCTGTTCGGTGCCAAGCCGCCCAAGGGCCAGGAGTTCGACGACCACTACTTCGGTGCCATCCCCGAGCGAGTGCTCGGCTTCATGATGGATACCGAGCGCGAGCTGTTCAAGCTCGGAATTCCGGCCAAGACGCGGCACAACGAGGTTGCGCCCGGGCAGTTCGAGATCGCCCCGATGTTCGAGCGGGCCAACATCGCCGCCGACCACCAGCAGCTGCTGATGACCACGTTCAAGACCATCGCCAAGAAGCACGGGATGGAGTGCCTGTTCCACGAGAAGCCGTTCGCGGGTGTGAACGGGTCGGGCAAGCACGTCAACTTCTCGATGGGCAACGCGCAGTTCGGCAGCCTGCTGGTGCCCGGTGACACCCCGCACGAGAACGCCCAGTTCCTGGTGTTCTGCGCCGCGGTGATCCGGGCGGTGCACAAGTTCTCGGGCCTGCTGCGGGTCTCGGTGGCCTCGGCCACCAACGACCATCGGCTCGGCGCCAACGAGGCCCCGCCGGCGATCATCTCGATCTTCCTCGGCGATCAGCTGGCAGACGTCTTCGAGCAGATCGCCAAGGGTGCGGCCACGTCGTCCAAGGGCAAGGGCAGCATGATCATCGGCGTCGACACCCTTCCGGTGCTGCCGACCGACCCGGGCGACCGCAACCGCACCAGCCCGTTCGCCTTCACCGGCAACCGCTTCGAGTTCCGCGCGCCGGGCTCGGGACAGACCATCAACGTGCCGATGATCATCCTCAACACGATCATGGCCGACTCGCTGGACTACATGGCGACGGTGCTGGAGAAGGCCGTCGGCGAGGGCGAGGACTTCGACATTGCGGTGCAGAAGCTGCTCACCGAGATCATCACCGAACACGGCGCCGTGGTGTTCAACGGCGACGGCTACTCGGAGAACTGGCAGATCGAGGCGGCCGAACGCGGCCTGCCGAACCTCAAGACCACCCTGGACGCCATTCCGGAGCTGGTGAAGCCGGAAGCGATCGAGGTCTTCGAGAAGTACGGCGTATTCAATGCACGTGAGCTGCACAGCCGCGAAGAGGTCCGCTACGAGATGTACGCCCTCACCGTCGGGGTCGAGGCCAAACTGACGCTGGAACTGGGTTCGACAGTGGTGCTCCCCGCGGCGGTTCGCTACCAGACCGAGCTCGCCCAGAACGTCACCGCGCTCAAGAAGGCGGGCGTGGAGCCGGATACGACGCTGTTGACCGCCGTCTCCACGCCGATCTCGGAACTCACCGGCGCACTGGCGGCGCTCAAGGAGGCGATGGCCGCGCACGGCGGAAATACCGCCGCCGAGGAGGCTGCTCACGCGCAGAGCCTGCTGCCGAAGATGGACGCGGTGCGTGCGGCCGCTGACACACTGGAAGGCATTGTGGCAGACGACCTGTGGCCGCTGCCGACCTACCAGGAGATGCTCTACATCCTCTGAACACCGGTCAACCCGTTGCCGGCGGCCCACGATTGTGGGCCGCCGGTTTCGTCTGTGCCAGTTCTACGCTCAGGCAACCATAGATTGCTTAATGTTTCCGCTGTGTCAGCCAAGCTGCCGATCATGCATCACGTGATGTTCGCCGTGCACCGGAACGGCTCGAGGCGGCGGGCGAGTTCTTGGAGTCGCTGGGATTCCGGTTCGGCGCGTGAGCTCGATGATGTGGTACTTCGGCCTGAGCGGCTCTACAGAACCATTGAATAGTCTATGTTTATGCTCTAACGTGTGGTCCGTCGACGATGAGACGATGGGATCTTCGCGTGAGTGGACGGCCTGCGGATAACGATCGGTCCTACAAGGTGGTGGTGTGGGCGACCGGCGGCGTCGGCAAGTATGCGATCAGGACCATCGCCAACCGACCGAACCTCGAACTCGTCGGCGCATGGGTGCACTCCGCGCAGAAGGACGGCCAGGACGTCGGGACGCTGGCGGGCATCGATCCGGTCGGGGTGACGGCGACCCGGGACAAGGACGCGCTCCTGAGCGGGGACGCCGACTGCGTCATGTACGCCGGGCCTGCGGCCTCGCGACCGAAGGAGGCGTTGGAGGACTTCTGCCGAATCCTCGCTTCCGGCAAGAACATCGTCACCACGTCACTGCCGGGCCTGGTGTATGAGCGGGGCTCGCTGTCCGACCGGTACCTCGATCCGATCCGCGAGGCCGCGCGGGTCGGATCGAGCTCCATGTTCTCCTCGGGGATCGAACCCGGTTTCGGATGCGACCTGTTCCCGATAGCGCTGATGACCATGTCGCACACCGTGTACTCCGTGCGCGGCATCGAGATCTCGAACTACTCGCAGTACCCGGTCGAGTTCGACATGCGCGAGGTCTTCGGCTTCGGCCAGCCGCTCGACTATCAGGGCGGGCTCAAGGCGCCAGGCGTGCTGCGGTGGGGTTGGGGCGCGGCCGTGACGATGGTGGCGGACGCGCTGGGCGTCGAACTCGACGAGATCCGGGAGACCTGCGAGTTCCAACCCACACCGCGAAGGCTCGAGACCGCCTGCGGTGTCATCGATGAGGGGACCGTCGGAGCAATCTGGGCCAAGTGCATCGGCGTCGTCGACGGCAAGGAAGTCATCACCATCGAACACGTCGACCGGATGGCCGACGATCTGGCCCTCGACTGGCCGGTCGGCCGAGCGGGCGGGACGGACGGGACGTGGCGCGTCCTGATCGACGGCGAGCCCAGTTTCGACGGCGAGTTCGAGGTCGGCTTCCAAAAGGGCGAGAACGCCAGCGATCAGGGCCTGCTGGCGACCGGTATGCGCGCGGTCAACGCCATCCCGTGGGTCTGCGATGCCGAACCGGGCATCGTCGACGCGCTGCACATGCCATTGACGTCCCCAATAGGTGCGTTGCGTCCACACCGCGACGGAATACTCGCCTTCTGATCATCGAAAGGACTCACCGAACATGACCGACGATCCGCACGACCGCCCCAAGCTGAAGGTGTTCCAAGTCGCGACCGGCAACGTCGGCACCGAGATGATCAAGCGGCTCGGCGAACGGCCCGACCTCGAACTGGTTGGCGTGCATTGCTATTCCGCGGAGAAGGTGGGCCGCGACGCCGGCGAGATCATCGGCATCGATCCGATCGGGGTGACGGCGACCGGCTCCATCGACGACATCATCGCGGCCCGTCCTGACGTGCTCACCTTTCACGGCGTGTTCCCCGACGAGGACCTGTACGTGAAGGTCCTCGAGGCTGGGATCAACATCGTGACCACGGCGGACTGGATCACCGGTTGGCACCGCGACACGAATCATCCTCACCCGTCGGGCAAGCCGGTGACGCAGCTGCTGGCCGAAGCGTGCGAGAAGGGTGGGTCGAGCTTCTACGGCACCGGCATGAACCCCGGTGTTAATCAGATCCTCGGGGTGGTGTGCTCGGCCGACGTCGCCGAGATCGAGAACGTCACCACCATCGAGTCGGTCGACGTGTCGTGCCACCACTCCAAGGACACCTGGATCGAGGTCGGTTACGGTCTGCCCGTTGACGATCCGTCGATCCCGTCGAAACTGGAGAAGTACACCCGCGTGTTCGCCGACAGCGTGCTCATGATGGCCGACTGTTTCGGGTTGGAACTCGACGAGGTCAAGTTCAGCTACGAGCTCGGCGCCTGCACCAAGGACGTCGACCTGGGCTGGTACAAGATGCCGAAGGGATCTCTCGGCGGGAACTACATCAAGTACCAGGGCATGGTGAACGGTGTGCCGAGAGTCGAGACGCATCTCGAATGGCAGATGACCCCGCACACAGATCCGCACTGGGACGTCAAGGGCTGCTACATCACCCAGATCAAGGGCGATCCCTGCATCTACAACAAGCACATGGTCTTCCCCAGGCCCGGCGTCGACCTGTCCAACCCCGACAACTTCGCCTCCATCGGCATGACCGTCACCGGGATGCCCGCGCTCAATGCCATCGCGTCCGTCGTCGCCGCGCCCCCGGGTCTGCTCACCAGCGCCGACATCCCTCTGCGCGGGTTTGCCGGGCGATTCGTGAAAAGCGTTTAGGTGGCGTCGCTGGACGGCAAGGTCGCGATCGTCACCGGCACCAGCCGGGGCGTCGGTGACGGGATCGCCGAGGAGTTGCTCCGCGCGGGCGCCACCGTCGTCGGCTGCTCGCGGTCCCCGCTCGACGAGTTGCCCGCCGCGGCCAGGGTGGAGGGTGGCAGGGACAGGTCCGCGCAGTGGGTTTGCGATCAAGGTGACTACCGCGGCATCGACGCCTTCGTCGGCAAGGTCGTCGACACCTACGGTCGGATCGACATCCTGATCAACAACGCGGGCGGGACCGTACCGAGTCCCAGCGTGGACGCCGTTCCCGAACTGGTGCAAAAGATTCAGGGGACACCGCGCAGCGATGACGACTTCGAACGCAGCGTGCTCTTCCACGCCTTCGCAATCCAGATGAACCTCATCAGCCCACTGTGGTTCGCCATCCGGGTCTGCCCAGAGATGAGGCGCAGCGGCGGAGGCTCCATCGTCAACATCTCCAGCGGCGCCGGGCATCCGGCAGGCTCACCGACGCTGGTCTCCTACGGTGCGGCGAAGTCCGGACTGAACCATCTGACACGGTCGCTCGCCCAGGAGTGGGGCCCGACGGTCAGGGTGAACTGCCTTGCGCTCGGCCCCACCATGACCGACAACTTCAAGAGTTTCGTCCTGCCCGCGGATGACAAGGATGGCAGCACGTACTTTCGGAACGTTCCGCTGAAGCGTGCCTGCGGCAGCGACGAGGTGGGCCGGGCGTGTGTGTTCTTGTGCAGCGGGCAGGCCGATTACATCAACGGGACCACTATCGAGATCGACGGCGGCATGCTGCCCGGTGTGCTCTACGAAGCCGGCCTGAAGACCATCACGGACATGATGTGACAGCAACTTCGGAGATCCCTTGACGCTCAAGGTAATCCAATTCTCCACCGGCAACGTCGGAGTGCACTCGCTGCGACACATCATCGAGCACCCCGACCTGGAACTGGTTGGCGTGCACGCGAGCGGCCCGCCAAAGGTCGGCCGGGACGCCGCGGAACTCTGCGGTCTGACCGAGCCGACGGGCGTGACCGCCACCGACGATCTGACCGCGTTGGTGGCGCTTGGCGCGGATTGCGTCGTCTACACCTCGCAGGCGGAGACCCGCGGCGACAGATGCCATCGAGGAGCTGTCGGCATTTCTGCGCGCGGGCACGAACGTGGTGGCGACGTCGTTGGTGTGGCTGGTCAATCCCTACGCCGCCGACTCCTGGCTGCGGGATCCGCTCGAAGCGGCATGCCGGGACGGCGGCACGACGATGTACGTCAACGGCATCGATCCCGGCTTCTCCGGCGACGTGTTGCCCTTCGCGGCGCTGAGCCTGTGCCAATCCGCGACGTCGATCGTGATTCAGGAGATCTTCGACTACGGCAGCTACGACGACGCCGAGTTCACCGGCGTGACCTTCGGGTTCGGCTTCACGCCCGACCAGGATCCACCGATGATGTTCCTGCCAGGGGTCCTTCGCTCGATCTGGGGTGGCCAAGTCGTGCACCTGGCCGACTGCCTCGGGATCGAGTTGGACGAGCTGCGCGAGCGGCACGAATCCTGGGTCACGCCAGTGGAGATCGACTGCAGGATGATGCGCGTCGCCCCGGGACACGTCGCTGCCGTGCGCTTCGCGGTCGAAGGCATCAAGGACGGCGAGCCCGTCATCGTCATGGAACACGTCAACCGGCTCACCCAACCCGCGGCCCCCGACTGGCCGTACCCGCCGGACGGTCGTGGCGGCGTACACCGGGTCGTGGTGACCGGCAGGCCGGGCGTCGAGATCAACGCCCACGTGGGCTCCGGCGATCTCGATCAGAACGACGGCGGCATAATCGCCACGGCGGCAAAGGTCGTCAACGCCATCGCGGCCGTGTGCGCGGCGCCGCCGGGTCTGGTGGCACTGCGGGACTTGCCGATCGCCCAAGTTCACGGGTTGATGCGATGACGTCGGCGACCCGCCCTGCCCGCGCCAGGCCCGCACCGACGCGGCGTGGCGAAACCCGGCAACAGCGCGGCGACGAAACCCGGGCCGCGATCATTGCCGAGACGGTCGCGTGCATCCTCGAAGAGGGCTTCGGCGCGGCCAGTGCCAAGCACATCACCGAGCGGGCGAACGTGTCCTGGGGGGTGATCCAGTACCACTTCGGCGACAGGGATCAACTGCTGATGGCCGTCGTCGACGAGGGCTTCGCGGGGCTGCAGCGCAGCCTCGCGGAAGTCGACATCCCAACTGGCCCACTGCGTGCGCGTGTCGCCGCCGTTGTCGAGGCAGCCTGGCTGGCGTTCAGCAACCCGATATCGGTGGCTGCCGAGGAGATCCTGGTGGCCACCCGCGTCACTCGTAGCAAGAAGCTCAACCGCCACCTCGCCGAGATCAACGAGGGGCTCAAGGCGTTGGGTGCCAAGTTGGTCCCCGACCGCGACGGCACCGCCATCGCCGACCTGATCTGGGCGAGCCTGCGCGGGATGATGCAACCGCAAATGGTGTCAGGCGCCCCCAACGACACCAGCATGCAACTCAAGACCCTGATCGACGTGCTCACGCTGTACTTGTCGGCGGAGAGCATCTTCGACGGTCGAGCCGGCCGCCCTGACCCTCCGGCGAGCGTGCGTGTCTGCTTCCGACACGCCGTCGATTTTCGACATTTTGCGCACGCTGGGACTGGACTTAGAGCACCGTCAACGCTGACTCGGCAGCGAGTTTGAGGGCTTGCGCAACCGGCAGGGTGCGGTATGACGTCGACAGTATCTCCACACCCCACGGACCCTCGAACCCGAGATCACGTAGCGTCCGCACCAGCCCGGTCAAGTCGAAAGAGCCTTCGCCGCAGAGTAACCGGCGGTCGACAGTGTCCTCGAACAGCGTTCCGACCACCTCGGGTGCCGCATCGTCGAGTTCGACGCCGAAGATCATCTCCGGCCGCAACACTGTACCGAGTTCGTCCAGTGAGGTGCCAGCCCGGAACACGTGCCAGGCGTCGACAAACAGGCCAGCTCCCGGATGATCTGTCGCTGCCACGATGTCGGCGCCCATGGGCACGGTGGCGATGGCCGAGAAGGGCATGGTCTCGATCGCGACCCGCGTTCCGTGCGCGGCCGCCTGCTCGGCGAGTTCCCGCAGTGGTGCGACGAGACTCAGTGGTGCGGAGATGGCCGGCCCGTTCTCGGAACCGATCTTGATCTGGACCGGAGTCAGCGCGTCGGCCGCTTCGAACAAGAGGTCACGCATGGCGTACGTATGTCCGGCTTCACCGCGCGGAATCCACCACCGCTCAAGAAGTTCGATCTCGACGTGACTGAGCCCGGCGCCGGAGATCAGCGTGCGGAGTGCGTCGAACCCGATGGTATCCCGGATAGCGACCAGATCGTCGACGATCAATCCGAGCCCGCAGAAGCCCGAAGCGGCTATGGCAGTGATCCGTTCGGCGATGGGCACCGGACTGGTGGCCGGGCTGCACATTGGCGAGATGTCGCCCGCACTACTCCACGCGGTGGCGACGAGCCGGGTTTCAGTCATTTGAGTTTGTCCTGTCGCGCGAGCGTGCGTGAAGTGCTGGCGTTTCGCCGCCTGTCGCGGAGCAGACACGCACGCTCGCGGCGGGGGGTTACGTGTTTTGGGGGAAGCCGAGTTCGATGCCGCCGTGGCTGGGGTCGAGCCAGCGTTGGGTGATGGCTTTGGCGCGGGTGAAGAAGTGCACGCCTTCGGTGCCGTGGGCGTGGGTGTCGCCGAACAGGGAGGCTTTCCAGCCGCCGAAGCTGTAGTAGGCCATGGGTACCGGGATGGGGACGTTGATGCCGATCATGCCGACTTCGACTTCGTTTTGGAAGCGGCGGGCGGCGCCGCCGTCGTTGGTGAAGATGGCGGTGCCGTTGCCGTAGGGGTTGGCGTTGATCAGGTCGAGAGCTTGGTCGTAGGTTTCGACGCGGATGACCGAGAGGACGGGGCCGAAGATTTCGTCGGTGTAGACGCTCATCTGGGGGGTGACGTGGTCGATGAGGGTGGGGCCCAGCCAGAAGCCGTCCTGTCCGCCGTCGGGGGTGACGCTGCGCCCGTCGACGACGATCTTGGCGCCGTCGGCTTCGCCGGCGTCGATGTAGGAGGCGACCTTGTCGCGGTGGGCCTTGGTGACCAGTGGGCCCATGTCGGTGTTGCGGGTGCCGTCGCCGATCTTGAGTGGGGTGGTGCGTTCGGTGATCTTGGCGACCAGGTCGTCGGCGATGGGGCCGACCGCGACGCAGGCGGAGATGGCCATGCAGCGTTCCCCGGCCGAGCCGAAGCCGGCGTTGACCATGGCGTCGGCGGCCAGGTCGAGGTCGGCGTCGGGCAGGATCACCGCGTGGTTCTTGGCCCCGCCCAGGGCTTGGACGCGTTTGCCGGTGGCGGTGCCGGTTTGGTAGACGTAGCGGGCGATCGGGGTGGAGCCGACGAAGGACACCGACTTGATCTTGGGGTTGGCGAGCAGTTCGTCGACGGCGGTCTTGTCGCCTTGCAGGACGTTGAACACGCCGGGGGGCAGGCCGGCTTGGGCCCACAGGTTGGCCAGCCACAGCGAGGCGGTGGGGTCCTTCTCGCTGGGTTTGAGGACCACGGTGTTGCCGGTGGCGATGGCCAGGGGGAAGAACCACATCGGCACCATGGCCGGGAAGTTGAACGGGGAGATGATCGCGACCGGGCCCAGGGGTTGGCGGATGGAGTAGACGTCGACCTTGGTGGAGGCGTTCTCGGTGAACCCGCCCTTGAGCAGATGGGGGATGCCGCAGGCGAATTCGACGACTTCCTGGCCGCGTGACACTTCTCCGAGGGCGTCGGAGACGACCTTGCCGTGCTCGGCGGTGATGATCTCGGCCAGCTCGCCCTTGCGTTCGTTGAGTAGCTCGCGGAAGGCGAACAGGATCTGGGTGCGCTTGGCCAGGGAGGTGTCACGCCAGGCCGGGAACGCGGCCGCGGCCGCATCGATCACCGCACGCGCATCCTCCACCGAGGCCAATGCCACCTGACCGGTGACCACACCGGTGGCCGGATTCGTCACGGGCGCAGTGTTGCCACTGGTCCCTACATAGTTCTCGTTGTTGATCCAGTGGGACATGGTGTTCGTCATTTCGGTTCTCAATTCTTGTATTTGGAGACGTAGTCGGTGATGGTGGAGAGCTGGTAGCGCGAGACGTCGTGCGCGTTCTCGTCTTCGGCGAACACCGACGACACCATGACGGTGCCGGGCCGGTCGTAGAACCCGATCTGGGCCAGACCGGAGAAGAACTCGTCCCAGTCGACGTCGCCATCGCCGATCTTCAGGTGCTGGTGCACCCGGGCGGGGTTGCCTGGCGGGTTGGTGATGTAGCGCAGTCCGTGGCTGCGGTGGTGGTCCATGGTGTCGGCAACGTGCACCAGCCGCAGGCGGTCGCCGGCGGCGCGCATGATCTCGATCATGTTCGAGCCCATAGTGCCCCCCATGTGAAATGCGTGGCATGCCACGAACACCATGCCGAGGTTGGGGGAGTTGACGCCCCGGATGATGCGCACCGCCTCGAGTCCGTCCTCGACGAAATCGTCCGGATGCGGATCGATCCGGACGTCGATGCCCTCGCGTTCGAAGATCGGCACCAGCTCTTCCATGGAGCGGAAGAACGCCCGCTCGGACTCCTCAGCGCGCTCGGGCCTGCCGGAGAACTCGGTGTTGATGACGTTGACACCGAGGTCGACGGTGATCTGAATGACCCGCTTCCAGTTGCGCACCGCCGCCTCGCGCGCGTCCTCGTCGGGGCCCGACCATCGCAGCACCGGCAGCACGGAGGCGATTCCGACCCCGGCGTCGGCACACGCCTTGCGGAACTTGGCCACCAGATCATCGTCGGCGCGCGGGTGGTTGTAGAACGGGATGAAGTCCCGGTGCGGGGTGAGCTGCAGGTACTCGTAACCCAATTCGGCGACCAGGTGCGGGAATTCGAGCAGCTCGTAGTCGTGGTGAAACGGCGTGGGGTCCAGTGCGATCTTCACGTCATGCCCTCGGAATCGATCGCCGGTCGACCATCTTCACGTCGACTGGCAACCCGCTCTGCAACGACTCCACGCCCGCCTCGCACACGGCGGAGGCGGCGTAGCCGTCCCATGCGCTCGGTCCGTCGGTGAAGTCACCTGTGGAGCGCCCGCGGTGCACGGCGTCGACCCAGCGCTGGAACTCGGTGTCATAGGCCTGCCCGAACCGCTCGCGGAAGCCCGGTGTGATCTGGCCGCCCCAAGTGCCGTCCCCACGCTTGCGGATCAGTCCGACGTCCAGGCCGATCATCGCGCTGCCGCGCTCGGCAACCACCTCGGTGCGCACCTCGTACGCCACCCCGGTGGTGACGAACAGTTCGACGTCGACGTGTATGCCCGAACTCGTCCTCAGAATCGCGATCTGCGGATCGGCCAGACCATGCGGGGCAGCGGGATTGGCAGCGGGCTTGATGATTTGGATGGAGACGATCTCCTCGTCGAAGAGAAATCGGGTGACGTCGACTTCGTGCACCAGCGAGTCCCGCACCACCATCGTCGAATCGAATCCCGGTGGCACTGCTGGGTTTCGGTGCGTGCAGTGCAACACCAGTGGGCGGCCCAGTTCGTCGCCGTCGAGAAGGGCCTTCAGCGAGGCGTACTCGTGGTCGAACCGGCGCATGAACCCGACCTGGATCAATCTGGTGGACAGTTCAGCCTCCCGCTTGACGACTTCGAGGGAGGTTTCCACGTCGGTGGTCAACGGCTTCTCGCACAGCACCGGCTTGGTGTGTTCGAGGCAGGCCAGCAGCTGCTTCTCGTGGGTGGGGCCCGGCGTGGCGAGCACGACGGCATCGACGTCGGGATCGGAGATCGCATCGAGGGGGTCGGCGATGGCGCGGCAGCCGGCGATGCCCGCAGCGATCTGCTCCGCCTTCTCGGTGACGTAGTCGTTGACCACCGACACGCGAGCACCCGAGATCCTGCTCTGGATTCGGGCGACGTGGTCGGCGCCCATCACGCCCACGCCAAGCACGGCGACACGTAGTTCAGTCATTGCGCTTCCTCACCTGTTGAAGCGGACGGATGCTACCCCGCACGACCCGAGATAGCTTCGGGTGCGCTGGGCGATCGGCAGGGGGGCGTCGACGGCACAGGGATACATGTCCTGCTCGACGATGGCGAACACGTCGATGCCGAGCCGCTCGACGGCGGCCAGAAGTGGCGGCATGTCCGGGATGCCCAGCGGCGGTTCGATCATCGCACCGAGCTTGACGGCTTCACCGAACGGCAGATCCTCGGCTTCGACCTTGGCGCGGACGACCGGATCGACCTGCTTGAGGTGCAGATATCCAATCCGCTCCGGTGCCCGTTCGATGATCGCGATGTTGTCGCCGCCGCAATAGCTGATGTGCCCGGTGTCCAAACACAGGTTCACGAACTGCCCGTCGGTGCCGTCGAGGAAGCGGTAGACGTTCTCCTCGGTGTCGACGTGACTGTCGGCGTGCGGGTGGAATTGCGCACGCACGCCGTACTTCTCGAACATCGCCTTGCCCAGTTCGTTCATGCCGTCGGTCTTCTTGCGCCATTGCTCGGGGGTGAGGTTGCGGTCTTCCAGTACGGCGCCGGTGGCGGGATCACGCCACATCTCGGGGATGACGACGACGTGCTTTCCGCCGACCGCCGCCGTGAGCCTTGCGACGTCTTCGATCTGTTTCCAGACGGCGGACCAGGAGTCGTCTTGGTGGAGGCGCTCGAAAACCGTTCCCGCGGAGAGCTTCAGGCCGCGGGCGGCGAGTTCGTCGGAAAGTTGCTTGGGGTCGGTCGGCAGGTAGCCGAAGGGGCCCAGCTCGATCCACTCGTAGCCGGATGCGGCCACCTCGTCGAGGAAGCGGGTGTAGGGAGTCTGCTGCGGATCGTCTGGGAACCAGACGCCCCAGGAGTCGGGGGCGGATCCCACCAGGATGGTGCTCATACCGTGTATGTCCTTCAGTACTCAGAGGGGCGGATCAGGGGCCGCTGGATCTTCTTCCAATCGGCGTACGTCTGATACGCGGACTGCGTGGATTCCAGCGTGGACGTCTCGGAGACCGGCACGTCCCACCAGGACTCACTGTCCGGTGCAGCGATCAGCGGGTCGGTCTCCACGTGGATGACCGTTGTGCGGTCGCTGGCCTTGGCGACCTTCACCGCGTCGGTAAACTCGGCGGCGGTGACCACCCGGATGACGTCGGCGCCCAGGCTGGCGGCATTCGCGGCGAGGTCGACCGGTAGCTTCGCCCCGTCCAGGCGGCCGTCGTCGCTGCGGTACCGGTAGGACGTGCCGAACCGCTGCGAGCCCAATGCTTCTGACAACGAGCCGATCGACGCGAACCCGTGGTTCTGCACCAGCACCACGATCACCTTGACGTTCTCCTGCACGGCGGTCACCAGTTCGGTGGCCATCATCAGGTAGGAGCCGTCGCCGACCAAGATGAACACGTCGCGGTCCGGTTCGGCCATCTTGGTGCCGATGCCGCCCGCGATCTCGTAACCCATGCAGGAGTAGCCGTATTCGACGTGGTAGCCCTTGGGATCCCGGGTCCGCCACAGCTTGTGCAGATCGCCGGGCATCGACCCGGCGGCGCACACGACGACGTCGCGAGGATCGGACAGCGTGTTGGCCAGTCCGATCACCTGGTTCTGATTCAGCGGCGAGCCGTCCTCGACCCGATAGACCGCGGACACGATGTCGTCCCATTCGTGGGCGAGTTCAGCGGTGCGGGTGCGGTATTCGTCGCTGACCGAGTAGTCGCCGAGTGCCACACCCAGTGCTTCGATCGCCTCTCGGGCGTCGGAGACGACGCTCACGCCGCCCTGCTTGACTGAATCCAGTGACGCCACGTTGACGTTGACGAAGCGTACGTCGGGGTTGTTGAACGCGGTCCGGGAGGCACTGGTGAAGTCGCTGTAGCGGGTGCCGATCCCGATGACCACGTCTGCGTCGGTGGCCAGTGCGTTGGCCGCGGTGGTTCCGGTGGAGCCGATGGCGCCGACGGACTGCGGGTGGTCATAGGGGAGTGATCCCTTGCCGGCCTGGCTCTGGCCGACGGGGATCCCGGTCTTCTCGCAGAACACGGCGAGCGCGTCGGTGGCGCCGGAGTAGATGACGCCGCCGCCTGCCACGATCAGTGGTTTGCGCGCGGTGCGGATCACGTCTGCCGCGCGGGCGATGGCCGAGCGCTCCGGCAGCGGGCGGGCGACGTGCCAGGTGCGTTCGGCGAAAAGGGATTCCGGCCAGTCGTACGCCTCTGCCTGTACGTCCTGGGGCAAGGACACCGTCACTGCTCCAGTTTCAATGGGATCGGTGAGCACCCGCATCGCGCCCAGGAGCGCAGCGGGTAGTTGTTCGGGCCGCCACACCCGGTCGAAGTAGCGCGACAGCGGTTTGAACGCGTCATTGACCGTGACGTCCCCCGACGACGGCAATTCGAGTTCCTGCAGAACGGGCGCGCTGACACGGGTGGCGAACGTGTCGGCGGGCAGCAGCAGGACCGGCAGCCGGTTGATCGTCGCGAGTGCCGCGCCGGTCAGCATGTTGGTGGAGCCCGGTCCGACGCTGGCCGTCACGGCCCACGTCTGCAGGCGGTCCTTCTGCCGGGCGTAGGCCACGGCACTGTGCACCATCGCCTGCTCGTTGCGGCCCAATACGTACCGCAGTGCCGACTCGGTGCCCGCGTCGCTTGCCTCGACCTCGGCTTGCAGCAGCGCCTGGCCGAGACCCGCCACGTTGCCGTGTCCGAAGATGCCGAACGCGCCTGCGAAGAACTTGCCACGTTGGCCGTCGCGCTCGACGTATTGATTGGCCAGGAACGCAATGGTCGCCTGTGCCACCGTGAGTCGTACGGTCGGCTCGGTGTCGGCGGTCTTCTCGGCCCTCTTCGGCGCGGTGGAAACCACGGTCATGCTCCTCGGGGTGCGTGGAGGGGTAGGCGGGGGTCGACGGTTTGGCCGTCCCAGGTGCCGCGCAGCCAGGCGTGCTCGGGGTCGTCGACGATCTTCCAGGCGCGTTCGGCGCCAGGGCCGGCCATCACGTTGAGGTAGTACATGTGATAGCCGGGCGCCGCGACGGACGGGCCGTGATAGCCGTGTGGCACGAGTACGACGTCGCCGGTGCGGACCTCTTCGAGCACCTCGATGGGGCGATTCGGGGTGCCGTAGACACGGTGGTATCCGAAACCGCGCGAGCCGTCGGGTCCACCCGCGATCTCGAAGTAGTAGATCTCCTCGAGTTCGGTTTGGGTCGGGGTGTTCTCGTCGTGCTTGTGTGCGGGGTAGCTCGACCAGTTGCCGCCGGGCGTGATCACCTCGCAGGCGATCAGCGAGTCGGCTTCGAAGACTCCCGCGGTACCGAAGTTGTGCACCTGCCTGCTGCAGTTGCCCGCGCCGCGCAGTTCCACGGGCACGTCGGCGGCCGCCACCCGCCGGTTGGGGAACGACCGCTTGGCCCTCGCGCCGCAGATTGCAAACCGGCCCTCACCCGAGAGCGTGTACGCGTTGTCGATGCCGATGTAGACCATGTCGGCAGGGCCGTCGAACACCGAACCGCGTGGTGCCAACTCGAACGTCTCGCCGTCGCACCCGACGCTTCCGCCGCCGAGAAGCGGCAGGATCATCACCTCGGTGTCGCCGGTATGCAGCTCAGCGCTTTGGGTGTCGTCCAGTTCGATTACCTGCAACGAAGATTCGGTCCAGCCCGCCGATTCGGGAGTGACGTCGACGGTGAACGGCAGCGTCGCGCTGCGGGCGGGGATGTAGAGCTTGCTGTGCATGCTCACCTCACCATCGAGACGGCGGTGGCGACCGCGGAGCTGACGTCGTCGTCGGCGGGGTAGAGCAGCGTCCGTCCGACGATGAGCCCGCGCACCGAGGGAAGGGCGAGTGCCTTCTCCCAACTGGCGAACGCTTCGTCGGGGTCGGTGGGGTCACCCCCCAGCAGCAGGGTCGGCAGGGTGGTGGACTCCATCACGCGGTCCATCTCCTCGACGACCGGCAGTTTCATCCAGGTGTAGGCCGACGTCGACCCGAGTCCCTGGCTGATGTGCACCGACTTGATCACCGCGTCCGGGCTGAGGTCGTTGCGGACCTTGCCGTTCACCCTGCTCGACATGAAGGGCTCGACCATCGCGATCAGCCCGAGCGACGCGAGCTCGTCGATCGCCAGTGCACAGGCCGCCATCGTGGCAACCGTGCCAGGATCGTCGAGAGCGATGCGGCACAGCATCTTTCCGCCGTTCATGTTCGCAGCGGCGGTGGACGCCGCGGTGGCACCGGTCATCCGGTCGTCGAGTTCGAACGACGATCCGGCCAACCCGCCGCGGTTGAACGACGAGAACACCACCTTGTCGTCGAGTGCGCCGAGGAGCAGCAGATCATCGAGGATGTCCGACGTGGCGAGGACGCCGTCTACACCCGGATCGGCCAGCGCGGCCCGCAGCCGGTCCAGCAGATCGGTGCGGCTGTTCATGGCCGTCAGACGAGGACCGACGGCCAGCGCGCCCCGGGCGGGATGGTCGGCGGCCACGATCATCAGTCGGCCGTCGCCCCGCAGGGTCGGCCTGGTGGTGCGGCCCTGCCACGCCCGAACTACTGCGCCCGGGTCGGTGGCGCGCAGTTCGGTGATCGCGGCGTAGTCACTGCAGATCGGGGCGAGCGAAGCGACGGGAGAAGCATCCGGGGCGAGCGAAGCGACGGGAGAAGCATCCGGGCTAGACATTGACGGCCTCCACCGCAGTTTGTTCGGCGAGGGCGGCCACCTCTGCGGCGGTCGGCATCGCGGTCGAGCATTCGAGACGGGATGCCACGATGGCACCCGCCGCATTGGCGTAGCGCAGGGTCTTCTCCAACGGCCAACCGTGCAGCAGTCCGTGAATGAGGCTGCCGCCGAAGCTATCCCCGGCACCGAGACCATTGACGACGTCCACGTCGTTGGGCAGCACGGTCACCGAACTGTGCCGGGTCCTACCGAGTACGCCGCGCGGCCCTTGCTTGACGATGGCCAGTTCGACGCCGAGGTCCAGCAGCGCATCGGCGGCCTTGCGGGGGTTGCTCTCGCCTACGGCGATCTCGCACTCCTCCCGGTTGCCGACGGCGACGGTGACGTGTTGCAGCGCTGCCTGCACCTGCTCGGTCGCCGCCGCAGGCGACTCCCAGAACATCGGGCGGTAGTCGAGGTCGAGCACCGTCAGCGGGGCTCTGCCTCGGGCCTGCCCAGGCGGCGAAGTGTGCACTGCGGCTTGGCTCTTCGGACAGTCCGGTGACGGTCGACCAGTACAGCCGCGCCGATCGGACTGCGTCGGCGTCGATCTCGCCAGGTGTGATCTGGAGGTCCGGGGCACTCGGCTTGCGGTAGAAGTACAGCGGGAAGTCATCCGGCGGGAAGATCTCGCAGAAGGTGACAGGGGTCGGGTACTCGTCGTGGACCGCGACGTAGCGGTTGTCGACGCCGAGGCGCGCGAGTTCGGCTCGGACGAATCGTCCGAACGGATCGTCGCCGACGCCGGAGATCAGCGCCGTGCGGTTGCCCAGCCGAGCGGCCGCCACGGCGACGTTGGCCGCGCTGCCGCCGAGGAACTTCCCGAACGATTCCACGTCTTCGAGGCCGACACCGATCTGCAGTGGATAGATGTCGACGCCGCTCCGGCCGATGGCGAGTACGTCGAACGGCTCTGAGGTGGACAAGTCAGCTCCCCGGGCGGTAGTTGATGGGCTCCCTACGACTGTGCCCTGCGTCACTCGCGCTCTGTCAATAGTTTGTCCTGACATTCTGACTTGCAATCATGGCGGTGTTACGCATGCAGCTACTCTTTCTGGTCGACCCAGAGATCGGAGTCGACGTGCCGCTCGACGTTGAGCTCGACAGGTCGAGCCCTGTGCCGCTGTACTACCAACTCGCGCAGGCGATCGAGGCCGCGATCCGCGACGGCGACCTCGCTCCGGGCGACCGATTCGAGAACGAACTCGACCTGGCAAAGCGGCTGACGCTGTCCCGGCCGACCACCCGACGCGCGATCCAGGAGGTCGTCGACAAGGGCCTGCTTGGTGCGCAAGCGTGGCGTCGGCACCCAGGTCGTGCAGAACCCCGTCCACCGTCGGGTCGAGCTGACCAGCCTCTTCGACGACCTGGCCCGCGCGGGTCAGGAGCCGACGACGCAACTGCTCGACTACCAGGTCGGTAAGGCCGACGACGAGGTTGCCACCGAGCTGAACCTGGCCAGCCGACCACGAGATCGTGACGATCCAGCGGCTGCGCTGCGCCAACGGCGAGCCGCTCGCCGTGATGACCAACTACCTTCCCGTCGAGTTGGCGCCGGAGCCCGAGGAGCTCGAAAGCAGCGGGCTCTACCAGGCGCTGCGGGCGCGTGGTGTGCACATCCGGCTTGGCCAGGCAGCGCATCGGGGCGCGGCCTGCGACCCGTGTCGAGGCGCGGCTGTCTCGACGAGAAGGCGGGCGCGCCACTGCTCACGATGAACCGCACCGCGTTCGACGACTCGGGCAAGGCCGTGGAGTACGGCGACCACTGCTACCGCGCCTCGCGGTACTACTTCGAGACGACGCTCGTCGACTCGCTGAGTCCGCCACATGCCCGTCGTCCGCGCCGGGTCGCACCGTAGCTGCGCGAGCGGACCTGGCAACACTGTCTCGCGCGGCTGCAATTGGTGTCGAGCATATGACTTGCAGTCCTAATGTCCGAACAAAGTATTGACATTCCGCTGTGACCCGTATTACATCGTTCTCAGGACGTGCCACAGGGCACTCGCAGACAGGAGAAACGATGAGGTTTGTTCGGTTAGCAGCCGTCGCGGCAGCGGGCGTGCTCGCCCTCGGCCTCGCGTCGTGTTCGAGCACCGGCGGCAAGCCGGCAAGCAATGGCAGCGGGATGGGCGCCGGCCAGGCGAACACCCCACGGATGACGGTCGCGATGATCACCCACGAGGTGCCGGGCGACTCGTTCTGGGATCTCATCCGCAAGGGCGCGCAGGCCGCCGCCGACAAGGACAACATCGAGCTGCGCTACTCCAACGACCCCGAGGCGCCCGCCCAGGCCAACCTGGTGCAGAGCGCGATCGACAGCAAGGTCGACGGCATCGCCGTTACGCTGGCCAAGCCCGATGCGATGGCGCCGGCGGTCAAGGCCGCCGAGGCGGCGGGCATCCCGGTCGTCGCCTTCAACTCCGGCTTCGACAACTTCAAGGCCGATGGGCGTCCAGGAGTACTTCGGCCAGGACGAGAAGCTGGCCGGCGTGGCAGCGGGCGAGAAGCTCAACAGCCGACGGCGCCAAGAAGATCATCTGCGTCATCCAGGAGCAGGGTCAGGTCGCACTCGAATCACGTTGCGCCGGAGTCAAGCAGGGCTTCAAGGGGCAGAGCGAGATCCTGAACGTCAACAGCAAGGACATGCCGTCGGTGGAGGCGACGATCACCGCCAAGCTGCAGCAGGATCCGTCCGTCGACCACGTCGTCGCGCTCGGTGCGCCGATCGCGCTGACCGCCGTCCAGTCGGTCGGGAACGCGAATAGTTCGGCCAAGATCGTCACCTTCGACACCAACGCCGCACTCGTCGACGCGATCAAGGACGGGAAGGTGCAGTGGGCGGTCGACCAGCAGCCGTTCCTTCAGGGCTACCTCGCCATCGACTCGCTCTGGCTCTTCAAGAACAACAAGAACCTGATCGGCGGCGGCCAGCCGACGTTGACCGGACCGTCGTTCATCGATCAGGGGAACATCGACGCCGTCGCCGAACTGGCCAAGGCCGGAACGCGCTAGAGACCATCAGGGGAGAAAGAGAAGACATGTCTACTCAAGCAGACCTGGACCTCGGGAGCCGCAAGGTCGTCCACGACGAACGGGTCAAGGAACGCAATCGCCTGCAGCGGATGCTGATTCGCCCCGAGATGGGCGCAGCAATCGGCGCGATCGCGCTCTTCGTCATCTTCTTGATCGTCGCGCCGCCGTTCCGGGAGGCCGCGTCGCTGTCGACCGTGCTGTACGCCAGCTCCACGATCGGCATCATGGCGTGCGGCGTTGCGCTGTTGATGATCGGCGGCGAGTTCGACCTGTCGGCAGGCGTGGCGGTGACGTTCAGTTCACTGGCGGCGTCGATGCTGGCCTATAACCTGCATCTCAATCTGTGGGTGGGTGCAGGATTGGCACTGATCCTCGCCCTGGGCGTCGGCTTCCTCAACGGCTACCTGGTGATGAAGACGAAGATTCCCAGCTTCCTCATCACCCTGAGTTCGTTCTTCATGATCGCCGGCATCAACCTCGCTGTCACGAAGCTGGTTTCGGGCCAGGTTGCCACGCAGAGCGTCAACGACATGCAGGGCTGGGACTCGGCACACAGGGTCTTCGCGTCGTCGATCCCCGTCTTCGGTGTCGAGATCCGCATCACCGTGGTGTGGTGGCTGGTGTTCACCGCGATCGCGACGTACGTGTTGTTCAAGACCAAGATCGGCAACTGGATCTTCGCCGTGGGTGGCGACGCGGACAGTGCTCGCGCCGTCGGCGTGCCGGTGACCAAGGTGAAGATCGGGTTGTTCATGTTCGTCGGCTTCTGCGCCTGGTTCGTGGGCATGCACCTGCTGTTCGCGTTCAACACGGTGCAGTCCGGGCAGGGCATCGGCAATGAGTTCTTCTACATCATCGCTGCCGTCGTCGGAGGCTGCCTGCTCACGGGTGGTTACGGCACCGCGATCGGTGCGGCCATCGGTGCCTTCATCTTCGGCATGGCCAACCAGGGCATCGTGTATGCCGGTTGGGACCCCGACTGGTTCAAGTTCTTCCTCGGCGCGGTGCTGCTGTTCGCCGTCATCGCCAACAACGCCTTCCGTAACTACGCAGCGAAGAGGTGACCGAATGACTGCAACAGTCGAACGTCCCGAGCATGACGCCCCGTCCGGGGGCAAGGTGCCCCTGGTCGAGTTGAAGAACGTCGGTAAGTCGTACGGAAACATCACCGCGCTCAAGGACATCTGCCTGCGTGTACACGCCGGCGAAGTCACCGGCATCCTCGGCGACAACGGCGCGGGAAAGTCCACGCTAATCAAGATCATCTCCGGATTGCATCAGCAGACCGAGGGCGACCTCCTGGTGGACGGTGAGTCGATCCGGTTCGGTTCCCCTGCGGATGCCCTCGGCAAGGGCATCGCGACGGTGTACCAGAACCTCGCCGTCGTTCCGCTGATGCCGGTGTGGCGCAACTTCTTCCTTGGCCAGGAAGTCCGAAAGTCGTCGTTCCCGTTTTCGTTGGACGCCAACGCGATGCGGGCCACGACGCTTACCGAGTTGGCGAAGATGGGCATCGAGTTGCCCGACGTCGACGCACCCATCGGGTCGCTGTCGGGCGGCCAGCGTCAGTGCGTGGCGATCGCGCGGGCGGTGTTCTTCGGCGCCCGCGTGCTGATCCTCGACGAGCCGACCGCAGCGTTGGGCGTCAAGCAGTCGGGCGTCGTGCTGAAGTACATCACCGCGGCGAAGGAGGCGGGGTTCGGCGTCGTGTTCATCACGCACAACCCGCATCACGCCCACATGGTCGGTGACCACTTCGTGTTGCTGAATCGCGGCAGGCAGAAGCTGGACTGCACCTACGACGACATCACCCTGGAGCACCTCACCCAGGAGATGGCGGGAGGCGACGAACTCGAGGCTCTCAGTCCACGAGCTCAGCCGCAAGTAGCTTCAGCGACCAGGGCCCCGTCGACCGCATGGTCAGCGGGGCCCTGTCGTCGGCCATGATCTAGGAAGTGATGTCGTCGACTGAGCCGTCCGCCGCGCCAGCCCAATTCCCGAGGGCCATGGCGCTGTTGGTGGCTGGTGCGTTCTTCATGGAAATCCTCGATGCGACGATCATCACCCCGGCGATCCCCTTGATCGCAGGATCGTTCGGCATCGATCCCGTCGACGTCAGCATCGCCATATCCGCCTACCTCGTCACCGTGGCGGTCCTCATTCCGGCCAGCGGGTGGGTGGCCGACCGGTTCGGTCCGCGGCCTGTGTTCGCATCGGCGATCGCGGTCTTCACGCTCGCCTCGGTCGGGTGCGCGGCCAGCGTCTCGCTGCCGATGCTCGTCGCCATGCGCGTCCTGCAGGGTGTCGGTGGAGCGATGATGGTGCCCGTCGGCCGACTGGCGGTGTTGAGATTCAGCGGCAAGGCCAATCTGGTTCGGGCGATCGCACTGCTGACCTGGCCCGCGCTCGCGGCTCCCGTCGTCGCTCCCGCGCTCGGCGGCGCGATCGCAACGGTTGGGTCGTGGCGGTGGATCTTCGCCGTCAACGTGCCGATCGGGATCGTGGGATTCCTGTTGGCGCTGCGGCTGATCCGGGGTGAAGCCACTCCGTCGCCGCGACCGCTGGACTGGCGCGGGCTCACTGCGCTCGGTGCCGGTATTGCCGCGGCGCTTGATCGCTCTCGAGAGCATTCGGGTGACGGGAACGGACTGGCCGTCGGTGGCCGTCGGCGCCGCGCTCGCAGCAATCCTGCTGGCGGCCGCGACGTGGCACCTCCTGCGTTACCGTCATCCACTGGTCCAATTGCGCGTGCTGAGGGTTCCGACCTTGCGTATCACGGTGTCGGCCGGATCGCTCTACCGTTTGGTCATCACCGCGGTGCCGTTTCTGTTGCCGTTGCAGTTCCAGCTCGTCTTCGGGTGGACGCCGTTTCTGTCGGGACTGTTGGTCGCGGTGCTGTTCGCAGGCAACATCGCGATCAAGCCGGCGACGACGCCGCTGATGCGGCGGTACGGGATCCGGCGCGTGCTGTTGGTCAACGTGGTGTTGTCGGTCGCCTGCTTTGGGTTGCTGGCCAGTATCAGCCCCGGTACGCCCGTTGCGGCAATGGCCGCGATCCTGTTCGTCAGCGGCGCGTTGCGGTCGATCGGTTTCACGGCGTACAACAGCCTGGCCTTCTCCGACGTCGACGGCGACGAATTGACCCATGCCAACACCCTGAATGCGGCGGTGCAGGAACTCGCGGCAGGACTTGGCATCGCCGTCGCCGCCTTGATGCTCAGCACCTTCACGCCTCTGGCCGCCAGCGTGGGTCGTTACGGAAACACCGCGTACGCCTGGACCTTCCTGGTACTCGGGGCGCTGATGTTGGTGACCGTCGCCGAGACGTTGCGGCTGCCCCGCGACGCGGGCGCCGCGGTGACCGCCAAGGGACGCAAAGGCACACCTGGATCGGATGCCGTCGGGAGCTAGACCGTGAAGGCGGCGCGGAACGCTTCCAGCGCCGCGACGCTGTCACCCGCTGCCCAGCCCTCCAGTCCCACCGTGCCGCGAAAACCCATCTCGCGCAACGCCCGCGCGACCGCGGGATAGTTGATCTCGCCGGTGCCCGGCTCGCAGCGACCCGGGACGTCGGCGACCTGGATCTCACCGATGGCATCGCCGCTGCGGCGAACCAGTTCGATGAGGTTTCCCTCGCCGATCTGCGCGTGGTACAGGTCGAGCATCATCTTGACGTTCGGATGCCCAACGCCCTCGATGAGCGCGAGCACGTCCTTGGCCCGCGCCAGCGGTACGCCCGGATGGTCGACGACGGTGTTGAGGTTCTCCACGCAGAACGTGACTCCGTTGGCGGCGCCGAGGTCACCCAGTTTCTCGAGGGTGCGCAGCGCGGTGGCCCACATCGCCCCCGTCGCGCGACGGCGAGGCCGGGCGGGGAGACCGTCGACCAACTCGGCGGTGTGCAGATTCAACCGTGTGACGCCAAGGGTTTCCGCGGCCTTGATGCTCAGTTCGGCGGTGCGCACCACCTCATCGGCGGTGGCCGGGTCGATCAGGTCACCGTGCAGATACCCGGTCATCGAGGTGAAGGTCGCGCCCGTGGCGCGGAGCGCGGCCAGGTCCTTGTCGTCCCAGCTCCAGATCTCGACCGCAAAGCCGAGGTCGTGAATGTGGCGCACCCGCTCGACGAACGGCCGGTCCGTGAACACCATCTCGGCGCTGACGGCGAGCTGAAAGTCGCTCATCGGGGCTCCATTCCGGCCGCGCGGTACGCCTCGTCGATCAACGCCATGTTTGCAACCGCGTCGGCAGTGCCGAAGGGCAGCGGAGCGCCGTCCTGCACGTGTGCGGCGAACGCCTCCAGCTGATATGTGTAGGACGCTCGGGTGCCGAGTCGTTCGACGGTCGTGCCCGTGGTCGTGTTGACCGTCAACCGATCGTCCTCGTTCGGCTTGATGAAGTCGTGCACCAGGAGATCGCCCGCTGTACCGACGAGTCGGATGGTGAACGAGTAGGCGTCGCCCACCATCGAGTGCGCAGCGAGACCGCTTGCCCCACCAGGGAACCCGATCTCGACGTCACACCAGGCGTCGACGCCGGGGATGCGTTGCTCGGCGTGGGCTCTCACGATCGACGGGCGTCCCTCGATGCCTGGCGGGGCGAGGCGACCGAGTGACCGCATGACGTGCAAGCCGTAGCAGCCCAGGTCCATCAACGCGCCGCCGGCCATCTCCAGGGACCAGCGCGGGTCGTCGTCGCCCGGTGCAGGCATCGCCATCCGTACCTCGACGTGCGTGATCCCGCCGATGGTGCCGTCGGCGGCCAGTTCGAATGCGCGCTGCGTGACGGGATGGAAGAAGTAGTGAAAGCCCTCGAGCACGGTGACACCCGCCCCGTCCGCTGCGTCGGCGACGAGTTGCGCCTCGGATCGGTCACGCGCGAAGGGCTTTTCGCTCAGCACAGGTTTGCCTGCGGCGATCGCGGCGAGGTTCCACGGCGCGTGCAGCGAGTTGGCCAACGGGTTGTAGACGACGTCTACCTCGGGGTCGTCGATCACGTCCTGATACGACGCGACGACGCGCTCCACGCCGTACTTCTCGGCGAAGGTCTCGGCCCGCGATCGATCCCGCGCCGCCACCGCCACCAGTCGGTGGCCGAGTTCGGCGGCGGGTCCGACGATCGCTGATTCGGCGATCCGCGAGGCGCCGAGTACACCGATGCGCAGCGTCACCCCGCGACGGCTTCGAGGAAGGCGACGCTGGCCAGCACGTCGCGGACAGGGCCCTCGTCGACCGGTTCGCCATCCAGGATGGTGTCCTGCTCGAGCACGAACCAGCCGTCGAAACCGTTGTCACGCAACACCGAGACGATGCCCGCGATGTCGACGTCACCGGAGCCCAGCGGGGTGTACATCCCGGCCCGGACGGCGTCGGTGTAGGTCAGCTCGCCGGACTGCACCTTGGCGGCGAGTGCGGCGTCGACGTCCTTGAGGTGGGTATGGGCGATGCGGTTCGGTACGGCTTTGGCCAGCTCCAGCGGATCGGTGCCGCCGATCAGCAAGTGCCCGGTGTCCAGGCACAGCGGGATGGACGACCCCGCCAGCACCCGGTCCACGTCCGCGCGAGTTTCCACCATGGTGCCGACGTGCGGATGCAGGACGGCCAGCAAGCCACGGTCGGACGACGATCGTCGCCAGCCGGTCCAGGTTGGCGAGCAGCGTCGCCCACTGGGCGTCGTCGAGGACCGGACGGGAGTCGTAGCCGTCGGATCCGGTGGCCGCGGCGAGCACCACGACGCCCGCTCCGGCGGCGACCAGCGACTCGAGCGGCCCGGCGAGGTCGTCGGCGGGATCGTGGTCGTCCTTGAACAGCACGACGGGGACGAAGCCGCCGACGCACGCCAGGTCGTGGCCGCGCAGAACGGATTTCAGCTCGTCGGTGTCCGTCGGCAGGAAGCCGTCGGGTCCGAGTTCCGTCGCGGTCAGGCCGACACCGCGCATCTCGGTCAGCACCCGGTCGGGCGCCAACTGGTAACCCCAGCCGGGCACCTCGCAGACGCCCCAGGAGATCGGCGCTCCGGCAATCTTGATCGCGCTCACGAGTTCCGCACCTCCGCGATCGTGACCGGTGCGCGCCCGGCGCAGGGACTCGGTGGCGGCTTCGGCCAGCCAGGCGACCTCGACCGCGTCGGCGACCGTCGCGCCGGGGATCGCCTCGCCCTTGGTCACCCCGACGAATGCGGCCAGCTCAGTGCGGAAGGCCTCGGTGAAGCGGTCCATGAAGAAGTGGTGCGATGGTCCAGTCGGAAAGTCATTGCGCGAGTCGGTGTTTCGCAACGGCACGCCCTGATCCCAGCCGGCAGCGACGCTGTCGTCGAAGCCGTGAATCTCGAGGCGGCAGTCATAGCCGCGGGCGTTGTACCTGGCGGCCGACACGACGCCCAGCGCGCCGCCGTCGAACTTCACGATCACGGCGGCGGTGTCGACGTCGTCGTACTCGGTGAACAGCGGGTCGCCCTGCACGGTGCCGGTCGCGTACACCTCGACTGCGCGCTGTCCGGTGATCCAGTTCAGGACGTCGAAGTCGTGCACGGCGCAGTCGCGGAAGATGCCGCCCGATCCCTTGATGTAGTCCATCGGCGGTGGAGCGGGGTCCATCGTGGTGCTGCGCACGGTGTGCAGGATGCCGAGCGAACCGTCGTCGACGGCACGTTTGGCCGCGGCGAAGGCCGCGTCGAACCGGCGCTGATAGCCGACCTGGACGGGCACTCCCGACTTGAGGATCACCTCGGCGACGCGGGCGCTCTCCGCGGCGGTCGAGGCGATGGGCTTCTCGCAGAACGTCGGGATGCCGCGCTCGACGGCGGCCAGCGTCAACTCGGCGTGCGCGGGGGTGGCTGCGGCCACGACCACGCCGTCGACGCCGGAGGACAGCAGCTCGTCGACTGTGGCGACGGCCTTGACGCCGTGCTTGGCGGCGACGGCCTCGGCCACGTCGCTGCGCTCGTCGGTGATCACCAGTCCGTCGAGACCGTCCAGGCCGCTGAGGGTTTCGGTGTGGAAGGCACCGATGCGGCCGAGTCCGATTACGCCGAGGGTGGTCATGGAATTCTCCGTTCGTTTTGCTGCGCGAGTGCGATGTCGAGTCTTCGGGGGTGAGTCCGTCGGCCAGGGCGGCCAGCACGGTGTCGACCTGGCTGGGCGGCGCCAGGCTGCCGATCGGTTGGTCGCTGATCGAGGTTGGTGGGGAACGCATAGCCCTCGGCGGTGGCGTTGACGGCGTTGCGCGAGGTCGCGCTCGCGAGCGCCCGCGCGGCCTTCATCGCCAGCAGCGACGGGTAGACGGCGCGCACCATCGCGGTGCGGTCGAGCGACTCCATCGCCCGCCCGAACGGCGACGAGATCTGCAGCAGGTTGGCCATCCGGCGGATGTCGGTCGACGTGTTGGCACCCGCACCGTGCATGAGCGCCGGGTTGAAGAACACTGCGTCGCCCTTGCGCAGCGGCACCTGCACGTGCCGGGTGGCGAAGTAGTCGATGAACTCCTGGCGGTAGAACGCGACGTAGCCGCCGACGAACTTCTGCGAGTGGGGCAGCAGCATGGTCGGTCCGCTCTCCAGCGGCATGTCGCAGTGTGCGACCGCGCCCTGCAGGGTCAGCGCCGCCGACATGCGGTGCATGTGCGCGGGTACGCCGCCAGCTGATCGTCGTCGACGAAGCCGAGGTGGTAGTCGCGGTGCGGAACCTGTGCGGCGCCACCGGGATTGACGACGTTGACCTGCGAGGTCACCTGGTAGCGGGGGCCCAGCCAGGCCTGCGCACACCACGGCGAGGGCGTCGTTGGCGTAGTAGTCGGCGAACACCTCGGGGGCGTGCAGGGCGAGCTTCTGCGCGGCGTTCCAGATCGCGGTCGTTGGCGCCTGCCTTGCCGAAGTGGTCGCCCGCGACGCCGCCTGCGGCGCGCTGGTGCGCGATGAGCGCGGTGAACGCCTCGCTGGCGCGGTCGACGACGTCGTGATCGAAGGCGTCCTCGAACACGACGACGCCGGGACCGTCGGCGAGTGCGCGGATCAACTCGGTCTGCAGCGCGCGGCGGTCGGCGCGTCGGCCATCGTCATCGGCGGAGTAGACGAGCGCGCCCGAGACGGACGTCGCTCGCGAGCGGGTAGTCGGCGAGCGTCGGTCTCGGTGGACACCAGCGCGCGGAAGTCGTCGAGATCGCAGTCCGACGCCTCGATCCAGGCGCGGCCGCGGTGGTCGAGTGGTGTGGCCATGACCGTTAGTCTTGTTGTGACCTGCGCCGCAATCAACACCAGAAACCCATCAAAAACCCCTCACCTGCTAGCGCGAGCAGACGCAAACGTGCCCTCGTTGGCGCACGATTGAGGGCGACGTATGCGTCTGCTCGCGGAAGAGGGAGGAGCGGACGTGCCGCACCGATACAAGGTCCGCGAGATCGCCCAGCAGTCGGGACTGAGCGAGGCGACCGTCGACCGCGTCCTCAACGAGCGGCCCGGCGTCCGGGAGAACACCCGGGCCGAGGTCATGCAGGCGATCGCGGACCTCGACAAGCAACGCGCGCAGCTGCGACTCAACGGTCGCCGCTATCTGGTCGACGTCGTGATGCAGACGCCGCAACGGTTCTCCGACGCGTTCCGGGCGGCGGTCGAGGCCGAACTGCCTGCGTTCGCGCCCGCGATGGTGCGGGCACGCTTCCACCTCTGGGAGTCGGGTTCGACGCGCCCAGATGGTGGACGTGCTGGCGCGGATCCGCGGCAGTCACGGGGTCGTCCTCAAGGCGCAGGACGAGCCCGAGGTGGCTGAGGCCGTCGACCGCCTCGTCGTCGCCGGAGTCCCCGTGGTCACCTACGCGACCGACGTGCCGACCAGCGCGCGGTGCGGCTACGTCGGTATCGACAACCACGGCGCGGGCGTCACGGCGGCGTATCTGATGGACCAATGGCTCGGCCCGGCGCCCGTCGGACGTGCTGATCACGCTCAGCCGCGCGGTCGTTCCGCGGCGAGGGTGAGCGCGAGGTCGGGTTCCGGTCGGCGCTGCGCGGAACCGGCCGGCGACATCGTCGAGGTGAGCGACAGCGACGGCATCGACGCGACCAACGAACGCCTGGTGCTCGACGCGCTCGATCGACACCCGAACATCGACGCCGTCTACTCGGTCGGCGGCGGCAACACCGCGACGGTCGCCGCGTTCGAGCGGCTCGGGCGCGTCTGCAGGGTTTTCGTCGCCCACGACCTCGACGCCGACAACCGCCGGCTGCTGCGCGACGGCCGGATCTCCGTCGTGCTGCACAACGACCTGCGCGCCGACGCCCGCCTGGCGATGCGGCTGATCCTGCAGCAGCACGGCGCGCTGCCGGCCGAGCCCGCTGCGACCCACGCCCGATCCAGGTGATCACCCCCTACAACCTGCCCGGATGACCTCCAGATCGTCGATTCACGGCGATGCGGACTACCATTTCGCCCCACGGCGGTCGACGGGCGCGCCGACTGAACCCAGGAGACTCGATCGGTGCGGCGACAGCTCGTCAACGGCGTGACCGTCCTGGGCAACCTGGCGATCGACGTCATCGACGGAGCGCCGGCCAGCCCCGGCGGCTGCGCGTCGTTCGCAGGCGTGGCATTGGAGTCCGCTAGCGGTGCCAGATCAGATCGTGGCGATGGGTGCCCCGGAGGACCACGCAGCTGTTCGCGGCGGTGCTCGACCCGTTCGGCCCGCTCGTTCGCATCATCGACTCCGACCGGACGGCGTCATTCCGATTGGACTACGTCGACGTCGATCACCGCAGGATGTCCGTTGACGGCGCTCGGACCGGTCTGGGGCACCTCCGAGATCGAAGCCGCCGACCCCGACGTCCACCTGGGTGCACCTTGCCCCGCTGCTGCGCGCGGACTTCCCAGAAAGCACGTTGGCGCTGCTGGCGGAGCGCGGTCACCGCGTCGCCTACGACGGGCAGGGCCTGGTCCGCGCCGACCAGCTCGGGCCGTTGACGGTCGATCGGGACTATCCGCCCGCACTGCTGCGGGACATCAGCGTCCTCAAGCTGGCGGAGGACGAGGCGGTGATCGTCGCCGACGGGGTGTTCGACGCGGCGACGGCCGAACGCCTCGGCGTGCCGGAGATCCTGGTGACCATGGGCTCCGAGGGCTGCGACATCTACGTCGACGGGTCCGTCGTCCGGGTGCCTGCGGCGTGGCGCGTCACGGGCGTGCAGACCACGGGCGCGGGCGATATGTTCACCGCGTGCTACGTCGCCCATCGCGCCGCCGGATCGTCTCCGGCGCGTCGCCGCTGAACGGGCCAGCGAACTGGTTGCACGCGAGCTCGAGGAGCGCCTCCGGGTCGAGTCGGCCGACCGGGTGTAGCCGCAGGTCGCCGACCGAAAGTCGACACGTGTCAAGTCGTGGTCGGGATGCGCTAGCCGAGGGCTACCCGTCAGTAACCGATTCCTTAGAAATCGCATCCTCCGAAAAGTGACGAAAACCACAATTACGTCGCCTGGCAATCGGATTTCACACAGTTGACCTGCAGACTTCGCCGGCATTTACCGTGCGGTTACCGGCGAGTCCGGTGCAGGTCAACCTAAGAGAAGTGCAATAATCGGTACTGCCAGTGACACAAAAACTTGGTGTACGTCAAGACGACGGCGCAACGGTCCGCAAGGGCCTGACCTGCGACTCGGATTGACGTGACCTGACGAGATCGTGAAAGGCAGGGGTCGTGGGTCAGAACGGCGACCTGAACGGTGCCGGCGCCGGGACGAACACAGCCCCGCGGCAGAAGCTCGAGAAGGTAGTCATCCGGTTCGCCGGTGACTCCGGCGACGGCATGCAGCTGACGGGCGACCGGTTCACCACGGAAGCCGCGTTGTTCGGCAATGACCTTGCCACGCAACCCAATTACCCCGCCGAGATCCGCGCACCACAGGGCACGCTGCCCGGTGTCTCGTCGTTCCAGATTCAGATCGCCGACTACGACATCCTCACCGCGGGCGACCGGCCAGACGTCCTCGTCGCGATGAACCCGGCCGCACTCAAGGCCAACGTCGAAGACCTGCCGCGCGGCGGCCTGATCATCGCGAACTCCGACGAGTTCACCAAGCGCAACCTGGCCAAGGTCGGCTACGAGGCCAATCCGCTCGAGACCGACGAGCTATCCGACTACGTCGTACAGGCCGTCGCGATGACCACGCTGACGCTCGGCGCGGTCGAAGAGATCGGCGCGTCCAAGAAGGACGGCTCGCGCGCGAAGAACATGTTCGCCCTCGGGTTGCTGTCCTGGATGTACGGCCGCGAACTGGAGCACAGCGAAGCCTTCATCCGGGAGAAGTTCTCCCGCAAGCCCGAGATTGCCGAAGCCAACGTCCTGGCGTTGCGGGCGGGCTGGAACTACGGCGAGACCACCGAGGCGTTCGGCACCACCTACGAGGTGGCACCCGCCAAGCTGAAGGCCGGCGAGTACCGGCAGATCTCCGGCAACACCGCGCTGGCGTACGGCATCGTCGTCGCCGGCCAGCTGGCCAACACCCAGGTGATCCTGGGCAGCTACCCGATCACACCCGCATCGGACATCCTGCACGAGCTGTCCAAGCACAAGAACTTCAACGTCCTGACCTTCCAGGCCGAGGACGAGATCGCGGGCATCGGCGCGGCCCTCGGCGCGTCGTACGGCGGTGCGTTGGGCGTCACCAGCACGTCGGGACCGGGCATCTCGCTGAAGTCCGAGGCGATCGGTCTCGGTGTGATGGCCGAACTACCGCTGCTCATCGTCGACGTCCAGCGCGGCGGACCGTCGACCGGCCTGCCCACCAAGACCGAGCAGGCCGACCTGCTGCAGGCGCTTTACGGCCGCAACGGCGAATCGCCGGTCGCGGTGTTGGCTCCCCGGTCGCCGTCGGATTGCTTCGACATCGCCGTCGAGGCCGTGCGGATCGCGCTGACCTACCGCACCCCGGTGATTCTGTTGTCGGACGGTGCCATCGCCAACGGCTCCGAGCCGTGGAGCATCCCGGACGTCACCACGTTCGAGCCGATCGAACGGACGTTCGCCAAGGCGGGCGAGCCCTTCCAGCCGTACGCCCGCGACCCCGAGACGCTGGCGCGTCAGTTCGCGGTCCCGGGTACGCCCGGTCTCGAGCACCGCATCGGCGGCCTCGAGTCGGCGAACGGCTCGGGAAACATCTCCTACGAGCCGAAGAACCACGATCTGATGGTGCGACTGCGCCAGGCCAAGATCGACGGCATCACCGTTCCCGACCTGGTCGTCGACGACCCGACCGGCGACGCCGAGCTGCTGCTCCTCGGGTGGGGCAGTTCCTACGGGCCAATCGGTGAGGCCTGCCGCCGGGCGCGGCGCAAGGGCATCAAGGTCGCGCACACGCAGTTGCGTCACCTCAATCCCCTGCCCGCGAATCTCGGGGACGTCCTGCGCAGCTACTCGAACGTCGTCATCCCGGAGATGAACCTGGGCCAACTCGCGCTGCTGCTGCGAGGGAAGTTCCTGGTCGACATCCAGTCGGTGACGAAGGTGGAGGGCATGGCGTTCCTCGCCGAAGAGGTTGAGGGCATCATCGATGCCGCCCTCGACGGAACGCTGAGCGAAAAGGAAAGCGACAAGGCCAAGTTCGCGCGGTTGGCAGCGGCTACCGTCGAAGTTGGGGCAACTGCCGTAGGAGCTGACGCATGACGGACGTTATCGGGGCGCACCAGCACGACCTGGGCCTGACACCGCTATCCAAGATCAGCGGAGTGCCTACCGCCGATGAGCCGCAGAAGGCCAAGGACTTCGCCAGCGACCAGGAAGTGCGCTGGTGCCCGGGTTGCGGTGACTACGTCATCCTGAACACCATCCGCAGCTTCCTGCCCGAACTCGGGTTGCGGCGCGAGAACATGGTGTTCGTCAGCGGCATCGGCTGCTCGAGCCGGTTCCCGTACTACCTGGAGACCTACGGCCTGCACTCCATCCACGGCAGGGCCCCGACGTTCGCCACCGGCCTCGCGCTGGCCCGCGAGGATCTGTCGGTCTGGGTCGTCACCGGCGACGGCGACGCACTGTCGATCGGTGGCAACCACCTGATCCACGCGCTGCGCCGCAACGTCAACATCACGATCCTGCTTTTCAACAACCGCATCTACGGCCTCACCAAGGGGCAGTACTCGCCCACGTCCGAGGTCGGCAAGGTCACCAAGTCGACACCGATGGGCTCGCTGGACTACCCGTTCAACCCGGTGTCGTTGGCGCTGGGTGCCGAGGCCTCCTTCGTCGGTCGCGCGCTGGACTCGGACAAGAAGGGCCTTACCGAGGTGCTCCGGGCCGCGGCCAGCCATCGCGGCGCCGCGCTCGTCGAGATCATGCAGGACTGCCCGATCTTCAACGACGGCTCGTTCGACGCACTCCGCAAGGAGGGCGCCGAGGAGCGGTTGATCAACGTCTCGCACGGCCAGCCGATCACGTTCGGCGCCGACGGTGAGTACTGCGTGGTGAAGTCCGGTTACGGCCTCGAGGTCGCCAAGACTGCCGACGTCTCGGTCGACGAGATCGTGGTGCACAACGCCAATCTCGACGACTCGGCCTACGCGTTCGCGCTGTCGCGATTGAGCGAGCAGAACCTCGAACACACCGTGATGGGCATCTTCCGTCAGGTGAATCGGCCTACCTACGACGAGATGGCGCGCAATCAGGTGACCTCGGCGATGGATTCCAAGCCCCACGACGCGGCGGCTCTGCAATCCTTGCTTCGTGGCAAGGACACTTGGACCGTCTAACAACGGTGAGACTGACATGACGACTCCGCTGGCTGCGGTGATTCTCGCTGGTGGGGGGTCGCGGCGCATGGGCCGCGACAAGGCCACGATGACCTTCTCCGGACCGTCGGGTGACACGACCTTCGTCGAGCAGGCCGTGGCCATCCTCAGCGTTCGTTGTAGCCCCCTCTTCGTGGTGGCCGCGCCCGGCCAGCCGTTGCCCGCACTTCAAGCCGAGGTGCTGCGCGACGACTTCCGCGGCGTCGGCCCGTTGCTGGCCACGGCCAAGGGTCTGCGCGCGGCGGCCGACGCGGGGCTGGACCTGGCATTCGTGTCTGCGGTGGACATGCCCTACTTGACCGTCGACCTGATCGACGAGCTGGTCGGCCCGTCGGTGCGTCTCGGGGCGGACGTGGTGCTGCCCTGGGATGGGCGGGATCACTACCTCGCCGGGGTGTACCGGACGGCACTGGCGACCCGGGCCGACGAGTTGGTCGCCGCGGGGGAGCGCAGCATGCGGGCCCTGGTGAACGCCGTCGACACCCAACGGGTGGTCATGTCCGAACAGCGCGCGCTCACCAACGTCAACACGGCCACAGATCTGGTCTGAATTCGCGGCAGCAAATTACGAATTTGAACACCAAAGCTGGCCAATAACTAGTACGACAGACTAATTACAATTAAACGTTACTCATGTGGCTTGTTATTGGCGCGATAATTGCATGCCGCGGTTATGACGGCCGCGGCGGTGACGTCGGCTGGCCGCCCGAAATCCACCACCGCAGAAGCGATCTCGGCGCCCCACGGGTGGTCTTGGTGCTTGAATTGCTGGGGGACATTGATCTTTCGCGAATCCGAAGCGGGCCATTCGACATCGCTTACCGTCGACGCGGCGGCAGCAGGACGCAGTGGTCCCGGGCACGGCGGGGTGAGTCATCCTCGCGGCGCGTCGGTTACGTCGACCGATCGTGAAAGATGCTGTGGACCAGCTGGTATTGGCCCAACCAGTTCGTCGCGTCGGTGACCTAGACCTGCGTCGGTGACGCCGGGCTGCTCAAGCCGCGATGTGTGTCCAAATAATCTGTGCTGCAAGGTCATTCGATCGATCGATCGCATTCGCGTTCCATGGTCGGCTGGCAGCGAATTAAATGCCACTCCGCAATGGCGTCCGCGCACGTCATCGGCGATTTCGACGCGCCCGCCCGTGACCACTGTTGCGGGAGTTGCGACGAAGGTGTGTGCCGGCTCACAAATTCGTGGTGATCTGTCTCACGACGACACGCCGACGTGCGATTTCCGCGTCTTCGTAAAAGCGGCGTCTTACCTGCGAATGACGATTGTGCGATGCACGTCGTGATCTGTCCGTGATGTACCCGCGACACGCCCCCGACCAAACATGACTTTGCGTCGAAAAGATTTGTACGGTCCCTAAGTCTCCAATGGAGCAAATAATTTCAAAACCAAGAACCTGCGTGTGAGCGGGGCTGCGGTCGGACCACTACGGTCTCCGCGGCGGCCGGGCGTGATGCCCGGCGAGGCGGATCTGGCCTCCCGCTGTCGTGCCCGACCGAGACGGCGCGACCCATCCCTGCCGCCTGGAAACCAGGCATTTACGTCCGCGTCATCGCGGGCGTCCTTTGGCGCGCGCTTGGCGAGAGGATCGAAGTTGAAGAACATCCGCAAGACGTTTGGGCTGGCCACCATCGCCGGGGCGCTCGTCGTGGCTCCGATGGCGCATGGGTGCCGGTACCGCGAATGCGGACGGTGGCGTGAACTGGGATGCCGTCGCGGCCTGCGAGTCCGGCGGCAACTGGCACATCGCCACTGGTAACGGCTACTACGGCGGACTGCAGTTCACCATGGGCACCTGGCGCGCCAACGGTGGCTCGGGTTCGCCGCACCAGGCCAGCCGCGAGGAGCAGATCCGCGTCGCCAACAACGTCCTGAAGACCCAGGGCATCAGGGCGTGGCCGGTCTGCGGCCGACGGGGTTAGTCCTCGTCAGACCGACCAGACGGTTACGACAGATTAGAGAACGGTGCCGGGCGACATGCCCGGCACCGTTCTCTATTACCTCGTGTTCCTCTGCTTTCCATCACGCCCCGATAAAGAACTTCAGTCTCTTCTGTAACGCGTGAGATCGGTCACACGAAGTACCCGTTGACCGCGTCAATAACGCAGAACTCTTGCGAGCGGTCCTCGTGTCAAACGGTCGGGGAAGGACCGCACAGATGAAGATCGAACGCAATTCGCAAGACAGTCACCAAAGCGCTGAAGCTGCTGCTCGTCACCGGCGCATTCGCCGATCGCCGCGATGGCCATGTCCACCGTGCTGTCCGCGGGCACCGCCAACGCCGACAGCATGAACTGGGACGCCGTCGCGCAGTGCGAGTCGGGCGGCAACTGGGCCGCCAACACCGGAAACGGCAACTACGGCGGGCTGCAGTTCAAGCCGGCCACCTGGTCCTCCAACGGCGGCTTCGGCTCGCCGGCAGCCGCGTCGCGCGAGGAGCAGATCCGCGTCGCCGAGAACGTGCTGGCCAGCCAGGGCGCCAAGGCGTGGCCCACGTGCGGCGCCGTCGGTGGCACGCCCCGCGATCTGGACCACGTCGAACACCCAGACCGGCCCCGGCGAACGGCTGCCAGGCCATGCCCGACCACCGGCCTCTTCGGCTTCGTCAACCTCCGGCAGATGTGCACGGCCATTCTCATCCGGTTGGCGCACTGACCGCAGCACGCTGAACTCATTGCCCTGAGGGTCGACGAACCCGTCTCGCCCGGTGTCGCGGCTCGCCCCGTCCACTCCCTCGAAGCCAGTCGTCACACTCCACTGCCACCTGTTGGGCACCACCCGCTCGTCGTCGGAAACCCGAACGAACTTCCAGACCACCTCCGACCACCCCGCCGAGCCATACAGCCACCGCTTCGTGCCGTCCGGCCCTGGACCGATCTCGGCGCCGACCAGCGGCGCCCACCATTGGGCGAGTTCCTCGGGCCGATCGCTGTCGGTGCACACCGCGAAGACGCGGGCAGGCGGGTCCGACACCGGGTGGGCGTGCGGATCGATGAACGCGCAGAACTCGTTGCCGTCGACGTCGGCGAGCGTGACGCGCTGTGGCAGGTACTCGGCGAGCACCACGGGCGCCCAGCGCCAGCAAGGGTGCGATTTCGCGGACGTATACGTCGAGGTGGACGCGGTTCTTGACGGCCTTGGCCTGCCGCTCTGGACGCACGATCAGGTGTCGACGGCACTCCGGTTCGCCGAGCGCGGCCTCCCAGAACCGCGTCACCGCGGCAGGGTCCCTGGCGTCGACGATCAGCGGGCCGAGGTGCTTCGTCACCGAACGAAACTAACGCGGCCGCCCCGGTGCGGCCCGCGAGGTCAGAGGTCGAACACCAGCAGGGTGCTGGTGGCCGTCGCGACCACCGCGCCGTCCGGGTCGGTCACGATGCCCTCGGCGAAGCCGACCCGCGATCCGGACTTGACCACTGTCCCCGTCGCGGTGAGCAATCCACTGGTCACACGGACCGCCTTGAGGTAGTTGACCTTGATCTCGATCGAGGTGTAGCCCCTGCCCTGAGGCAGCGTGCTGTGAAGCGCACAGCCGACCACCGAGTCGAGCAGCGTGCAGACCAGTCCACCGTGGATCACCCCGATGGGGTTGTACGCCGACTCGTCTGGCCTGCAGGTGAAGACCGCCCGCCCGGGTTCGACCGACACCAGTTGGAATTCCATCAGGCCGGAGATCGGCGGCGGTGGCAGCACGCCGTCGGCCATCGCGCGCATGTAGTCGATGCCCGACATCGCGAGTCCCCGTGCCGTGGTGGGTCCGGGATCGTGCCAGGAGACGACCTTGGAGCGCAGCTCACCCCAGGAGTCCTCGACGTTCTCGGTCAGTTCGGCGGTCATGGCGTCTCCTGGTAGTCGGATATGGCCCGGTATCGGCGCGGCCGGAGCGGATCGTCGGGGTCGACGGCGTGGTCCTTGCCCCACGCCAGCAGCGCGTCGAGCACGGGTATCAGGGCGCGGCCGGACTCGGTGAGCTGGTATTCGTCGCGCGCAGGGCTGCTCTGATAGGGCCGTCGCGCGATGACGCCTGCGCTGGCCAGGGTCTTGAGCCGGGCCGCGATGCGGTCGCGGGGCGCCCCGGTACCGCGGACGATGTCGGTGAATCGGGTGGCTCCCAGGGCGATCTCCCGGACGACGAGCAGGGCCCACCGCTCGCCGACCACCTCGAGGGCCGCGGCGATCGCACACGGCCGTCCCGGCAGTTCGGCGAGCGGCACGGTGGACATGACACCAGCGTGCCCGAGGTTAGTTTGAAAATCAAACTGACGAAGACGTCCTCGAACCGGCCGAGTCGGGTGTGCTACCAACGGGAGGTGACCCCGACACCGTTCGACGATCTCGACGACCTATCTCGCCCTTCCCCGGGTGTCCGGCCTCGCGGTGTCGCCCGACGGCTCCCGGGTCGTGACGACGGATCGCCGAACTCAACGACAAGCGCACCGAGTTCGTCAGCGCGGTCTGGGAACTCGACCCCGCTGGGGAACGGCCCGCGCGACGCCTGACCCGCGGCGCCAAGGGCGAGTCGGACGCCGGTGTTCACGGCGACCAACGACCTGTTGTTCGTCGCGAAACGCGCAGCCGGCGAGACCGACGAACCGCCGGCGTCGCTGTGGCGGCTTCCGGCCGCGGGCGGCGAGGCGATCCAGGTCCTCGAGCTGCCGGGTGGGGTCGACGGCGTTCACGTCGCCCGCGACGCGGACGTCACGCTCGTTACCACCGCGATGCTGCCGTCGGCCGTCACGGTCGAGGACGACAAGCGTCTTCGCGCACTTCGCAAGGACGCGAAGGTATCGGCCGTGCTGCACACGGGCTACCCGGTGCGCCACTGGGACCACGACATCGGGCCCGCGGTGCCGCATCTGCTGGACGTCGACGGTGTCGCGCGACCTCACTCCCGACCCCGGTCAGGCGTTGCGCGAGGCCGACCTCGACGTCAGCCGCGACGGGCGGTTCGTCGTGACCTCCTGGCAGGTGCCCGGGCCCGGTGCCTCGATCCGGGGCACGTTGGTGCGCATCGACGTGGCCACCGGAGAGCGCGCCGTCATCGCCGACGACCCGGCTGCCGACCTTGGGGTCCCGGCGATCTCACCCGACGGCACGGCCGTCGCGTTCGCCAGCGAGACGTTGTCGACGCCGACGCAGGCGCCGCGAATCACGCTGTGTGTCATGCCGTATCGGCGACGAGTTCGTCGAGATCGCCACCGACTGGGACCGCTGGCCGGCCTCGGTGACCTGGTCCGCCGACGGTGCCACGGTCGTCGTCACGGCGGACGACGGCGGTCGGTGCCCGGTGTTCGCCGTCGATCCGGCCACGTCCACGGTCACCCGCATCACCGACGACGACTACTCCTACTCCGACGTGCGGACCGCACCCGGTGGCGTGCTCTACGCACTGCGCAGTTCCTATGCGGCGCCGCCGCATCCGGTCCGCATCGACGCCGACGGCGATCGGTGACCGTGCTGCCCTGCGTCGAGTTGCCCGCGCTGCCAGGCGAGTTTGACGGAGCTGACCGCCAGCGCACCGGACGGCACCCCGATCCGGTCGTGGTTGACGCTGCCCGAGGGCGAGGATCCGGCCCCGCTGGTGTTGTGGATCCACGGCGGTCCGCTGGGCAGCTGGAACACATGGCACTGGCGGTGGAACCCGTGGCTGCTGACCGCACGGGGATACGCCGTGCTGATGCCCGACCCGGCGCTATCGACGGGCTACGGGCAGGACTTCGTCCAGCGCGGCTGGGGCGCATGGGGATTCGCCCCCTACACCGATCTGATGGCCGCGACCGACGCGGCGTGCGCCCACCCCAGGGTCGACGACACCCGCACCGCGGCGATGGGCGGCTCGTTCGGCGGCTACATGGCCAACTGGATCGCGGGCCACACCGACCGGTTCGACGCCATCGTCACGCACGCCAGCCTGTGGGCGCTGGACCAGTTCGGGCCGACGACCGACGGCGCGTACTGGTGGCGCGCGAGATGACCGCCGAGATGAACGAGCAGAACACCCCGCACCGGCACGTCGGCGGCGATCCGCACGCCGATGCTGGTGATCCACGGCGACAAGGACTATCGCGTGCCGATCGGCGAAGGGCCTGCGGCTGTGGTACGAGTTGCTGGCCGACTCCGCGCTGCCCGCCGCCGACGACGGCACCAGCCCGCACCAGTTCCTCTACTTCCCGACCGAGGGGCACTGGGTGCTCGCGCCGCAGCACGCCAAGATCTGGTACCAGGTGGTCACCGCGTTCCTCGCAGCTCACGTCCTCGGCGAGCAGTCCGAGCCACCGGAGATCCTCGGCTGACACGGTCTCAGCGTCTCGACCGACCGGTAGGTTGAGGCGATGACCGCAGCGCAGCGTGAACTCGACATCGTCCTGTACGGCGCGACCGGCTTCGTCGGGAAGCTGACGGCCAGTACCTCGCCAGGGCGGGCGGTGCGGCGCGCATCGCGCTCGCGGGCCGGTCCGCCGACACGCTGGCTCGCGGTGCGCGAATCACTCGGCCCGAGTCGGCACGGGCCTGGCCGCTGATCGTCGCCGACGCCGCGTCGCCGTCGTCGCTGAACGACATGGCGGCCAGGACGCGGGTGGTGGTCACCACCGTCGGTCCGTACACGAAGTACGGGTTGCCGCTGGTCGCCGCGTGCGCGGCAGCGGGCACCGACTACGCCGACCTCACCGGCGAGACGATGTTCATCCGCGAGAGCATCGACACCTACCACGAGCAGGCGCGTCGACACCGGCGCGCGGATCGTGCATTCGTGCGGATTCGATTCCATCCCTTCGGATCTCACCGTCTACGCGTTGTACAAGCGGGCGTCCGGACGACGGCGCGGGCGAACTCGGCGAGACCAACTTCGTGATGCGCGCCATGGCGGGCGGCGTGTCCGGCGGCACCGTCGCCTCGATGATCGAGGTCATGGCGACCGACGTCGGCCGACCCCGAGGCGCGACGGCTGATGAACGATCCCTACACCCTGACCACCGACCGCGCGGGTGAACCCGAGCTGGGACACCAGTCCGACACCCCGTGGCGGCGCGGTCGCGACATCGCCCCCGAACTGGGCGGCGTCTGGACCGGCGCATTCGTGATGGGTGCGACCGAACGCGCGAATCGTGCGGCGCAGCAACGCATTGCTCGACTGGGCGTACGGCAGCAAGTTCCGCTACGCGGAGAACATGAGCCTCGGCTCGTCGGTCGTCGCGCCGGTTGCCGCCGCGATGGCCACGGCCGCCAATGCCGCCGTCCTCGGCGTTGGGCAGCCGGTACTTCAACAAGCTGCCGCGACGGCCTGCGTGGAGCGCATCGCGCCGAAGCCCGGCACCGGTCCCGAGTGAACGCGCCAGGGACAAGGGCCACTACCGGGTCGAGACCTACACCACCACCTCGTCGGGGCGCCCGTTACCGCGCCACGATGGCCCAGCAGGGCGACCTCGGCTACAAGGCCACGTCGGTGTTGTTGGGGGAGTGCGGCCTGGCGCTGGCGTTCGACCGCGACCGACTCTCCGACCTTCGCGGGGTGCTGACCCCGGCGGCCTGCATGGGCGATGCTCTGCTGGCCCGATTCCCCGCCGCCGGAGTGATCGTTGGAGACCGAACGGCTGGACTGACGGTCATTGCTCGGGCCGCGCGGAACGCCTGTCAGCCAAGATCGAAACGACTAGTGTCGCAGGCGCGATTGTGCAACATCCCAGCAACGAAGGTGGACATGACATGGCTGGTCTCGACGATCTCTTCGACGGAGATTCCCGTACAGGACATTGCGAGCAAGCTCGGGGTCGATGAAGGCGAGGTGAACACCGCGATTCACACGCTGGTGCCCGCGCTCGTCGGTGGCCTGCAGCACAACGTCCAGGCCGACGACATCGACTCGAGCAAGCTCGAGTCGCGCCGTCACCACGCAGGCCGCCAGCGGTCTGCTCGACGGCGGCGTCAGCGTCGATCAGGTCGACGAGCACGAGGGCGACAAGATCGTCGCCAACATCTTCGGCGGCAACGACAGCGGCCAGGTCGCCTCGGCGCTGGCGGGCGGCGGCGCAGGCAGCGGCGACCTGATCAAGAAGCTGCTGCCGATCCTGGCTCCGATCGTGCTCGCCTACATCGGCAAGCAGCTCACCAAGGGCGAGGCGCAGCGGCGCCCGCCGAGACCCAGGCGCAGGCCGCCCCCGGCGGCGGTGGCCTCGGCGACGTCCTCGGCAGCATTCTCGGTGGTGCAGCGGCGGCGGTGGCGGCGGCAACAACCCGCTCGGCAGCATCCTCGGCAGCGTGCTCGGTGGCGGCCAGGGCGGTCGGCGGCGCTCGGCGACATCCTCGGCGGTCTGCTCGGCGGCAAGAAGTAGCTGCGCGGCAGCCTGCGCGAGTCCCTAGCGGAGGCCCCCGGACGCCCGGCGCGTCGGGGGCTTTCGCGTCTGCGGTCGCCGGTGCTTCCTAGAATGTTGCAGGTGACCGCCAGCTCGAAACCCGCCGACAGCCCAGGGGTGCAATCCCTGCCGAAGACGTGGGATCCGAGCGCGGTAGAGAGCGACCTGTACCAGGGCTGGGTGGACGCGGGCTACTTCACCGCGGACGCCGCCGAGCGACAAGCCGCCGTACTCGATCGTGCTGCCGCCGCCGAACGTCACCGGCAGCCTGCACATGGGTCACGCGCTGGACCACACGCTGATGGACGCGCTGACCCGTCGCAAGCGCATGCAGGGCTACGAGGTGCTGTGGCTGCCCGGCATGGACCACGCGGGCATCGCCACCCAGAGCGTGGTGGAGAAGCAGCTCGCCGTCGACGGCAAGACCAAGGAAGACTTCGGCCGCGAGCTGTTCATCGACAAGGTGTGGGACTGGAAGCGCGAATCCGGCGGCACCATCGGCGCGCAGATGCGCGCGACTCGGCGACGGCGTCGACTGGAGCCGCGACCGGTTCACCATGGACGACGGGCTGTCCCGCGCCGTCCGGACCATCTTCAAGCGGCTCTACGACGCCGGGCTGATCTATCAGGCCGAGCGGCTGGTCAACTGGTCGCCGGTGCTCGAGACGGCGATCTCCGACCTCGAGGTCAAGTACGAGGACGTCGAGGGCGAGCTGGTGTCGTTCCGGTACGGCTCAATGGACGACGACGAGCCCCACATCGTGGTCGCCACCACCCGCGTCGAGACGATGCTCGGCGACACCGCGATCGCCGTGCACCCCGACGACGAGCGGTACCGGCGACCTGGTCGGCACGACGCTGCCGCACCCGTTCCTCGAACCGCGACATCGTCGATCGTCGCCGACGCGCACGTCGACCCCGAATTCGGCACGGGCGCAGTCAAGGTCACGCCCGCGCACGACCCGAACGACTTCGAGATCGGCGTCCGGCACAACCTGCCGATGCCGTCGATCATGGACACCAAGGGCCGGATCGCCGATACCGGAACGCGAATTCGACGGCATGGACCGCTTCGACGCCCGCGTCGCCGTGCGCGAGGCGCTCGCAGCAGCAGGGCCGCATCGTCGAGGAGAAGCGACCCTACCTGCACAGCGTCGGGCACTCCGAGCGCAGCGGCGAACCCATCGAGCCGCGGCTGTCGCTGCAGTGGTGGGTCAAGGTCGAGTCGCTGGCCAAGGCCGCCGGTGATGCGGTGCGCAACGGCGACACCGTGATTCACCCCACCAGCCTGGAGCCGCGCTGGTTCGGCTGGGTCGACGACATGCACGACTGGTGCATCTCGCGACAGCTGTGGTGGGGCCACCGCATCCCGATCTGGCACGGCCCGAACGGGGAGAAGGTCTGCGTCGGGCCCGACGAGACCCCGCCGGAGGGCTGGGAGCAGGACCCCGACGTGCTCGACACGTGGTTCTCGTCGGCGCTGTGGCCGTTCTCGACGATGGGCTGGCCCGACCACACGCCCGAGCTCGAGAAGTTCTATCCCACCAGCGTTCTCGTCACCGGCTACGACATCCTGTTCTTCTGGGTGGCGCGGATGATGATGTTCGGCACCTTCGTCGGCGACGACGACGCCATCACCGCGAGGCGGCACGTCGAAAGGATCAAGCCCGCAGGTGCCGTTCGAGAACGTCTTCCTGCACGGCCTGATCCGCGACGAGTTCGGCCGCAAGATGAGCAAGTCCAAGGGCAACGGCATCGACCCGCTGGACTGGGTGGAGACGTTCGGCGCCGACGCGCTTGCGGTTCACGCTGGCCCGCGGCGCCAGCCCCGGCGGCGACCTGTCGATCGGCGAGGACCACGCCCGCGCGTCGCGGAACTTCGCCACCAAGCTGTTCAACGCCACCAGGTTCGCGTTGATGAACGGGGCGGCGCCCGCACCGCTGCCCGCCGTCGACGAGCTCACCGACGCCGACCGCTGGATCCTCGGCCGGTTGGAAGAGGTTCGCGCCGAGGTCGATTCGGCGTTCGACGGCTACGAGTTCAGCCGGGCGTGCGAGGCGCTGTACCACTTCGCCTGGGACGAGTTCTGCGACTGGTACCTCGAGTTGGCCAAGGTGCAGCTCGCCGGTCGAGACCGGACGGGCACACCAACGCCGTGCTGGCCGCCGTTCTCGACGCGCTGCTCAAGCTGCTGCACCCGGTGATGCCGTTCGTCACCGAGACGCTGTGGAAGACGCTCACCGGTGGCGAGTCGGTGGTGATCGCGGACTGGCCGCAATCGTCCGGCATCGCGCTGGATCGACGTTGCCGACCCAACGGATCGCCGACATGCAGAAGCTCGTCACCGAGGTGCGCCGGTTCCGCAGCGACCAGGGCCTCAACGACCGTCAGCGGGTACCCGCCCGGCTGGTCGGCGATCACCGACGCCGACCTCGACGACCCAGGTGGCCGCGGTCAGCTCGCTGGCCTGGCTGACCGAACCGGCCGACGGCTTCACTCCGTCTGCGTCCGTGGAGGTGCGGCTGTCGCGCGGCACCGTCGTCGTCGAACTCGACACGTCGGGCACCGTCGACGTCGCGGCCGAGCGCCGCCGGCTCGAGAAGGATCTGGCCGCCGCGCAGAAGGAATTGGCCCAGACCACCGCCAAGCTCGGGCAACGAGGCGTTCCTGGCCAAGGCGCCCGACGCCGTCGTCGACAAGATCCGGGCCCGCCAGCAGGTGGCCGGCGAAGAGGTCGAGCGCATCACCGGCCGCCTGGCCGGGCTCTGACACATGAACCCACTGGAGCCGACGCCCGACGAGATCGCCGCGCTGCTGCAGGTCGAGCACCTGCTCGACCAGCGGTGGCCGGAGACGAAGATCGAACCGAGCACGACGCGCATCGCGGCGCTGATGGAGCTGCTCGGGTCGCCGCAGCGCGCGTACCCGAGCATCCACGTCGCCGGCACCAACGGCAAGACGTCGGTGACGCGACTGATCGACGCCCTGCTGACGGCGCTGCACCGGCGCACCGGACGCGACCACCAGCCCGCACCTGCAGTCCGCGGTCGAGCGCATCTCGATCGACGGCAGGCCGCATCACCCCGGCGCAGTACGTCGAGACCTATCGCGAGATCGAACCGTTCGTCGAGATGGTCGACGCGCAGTCCGAGGCAGGCACTGCCGGCGGGCGGCCCGAGGATGAGCAAGTTCGAGGTCGTCACGGCGATGGCGTTCGCCGCGTTCGCCGACGCGCCCGTCGACGTGGCGGTGGTGGAGGTCGGCCTCGGCGGGCGGTGGGACGCCACCAACGTCGATCGACGCGCCCGTCGCGGTGATCACCCCGATCGGCATCGACCACGTCGACTTCCTTGGCGACACCATCGCCGAGATCGCCGCGGAGAAGGCCGGCATCATCACCAAGCAGCAGGACGACCTGGTGCCGATGGACACCGTCGCGGTGATCGGGCAGCAGACGCCCGAGGCCATGGAGGTGTTGCTGGCGCAGGCGCGTCCGGGCCGACGCCGCGGTGGCCCGCGAGGACTCCGAGTTCGCGGTGCTGCGCCGCGAGGTCGCCGTCGGCGGGCAGCTGCTCGAACTTCAGGGGCTCGGCGGGGTCTACTCCGACATCTTCCTGCCGCTGCACGGTGAGCATCAGGCGCACAACGCGGTGCGTGGCGCTCGCGGCGGTCGAGGCGTTCTTCGGCGCGGGCGCCGACCGTCAACTCGACGTCGACGCGGTCCGGGCCGGTTTCGCGACGGTCGCCAGCCCCGGTCGACTGGAGCGAATGCGAAGCGCCCCAACGGTGTTCATCGACGCAGCGCACAATCCGGCGGGCGCGGCCGCGCTGGCCGACGGCGTTGCAGACCGAGTTCGACTTCCGCTTCCTGTTGGGCGTCGTCTCGGTGATGGCCGACAAGGACGTCGACGGCATCCTCGCCGCACTCGAGCCCGCGTTCGACCAGATCGTGGTGCACCAACAACGGGTCGCCCCGCGCGATGGACGTCGAGGAGCTGGCCCTGCGCGCCGAGGAACGCTTCGGTCCGGAGCGCGTGATCACCGCCGCGACGCTGCCCGACGCCATCGAGACCGCGACCGCGCTGGTCGAGGAGTCCGGCCAGGACGACGGGTTCTCCGGCAGCGGCATGGTCATCACCGGCTCCGTGGTCACCGCGGGCGCAGCCCGCACGCTGTTCGGCCGGGACCCGGAATGACCGAAGCCCGACGACACCGCCGCCCCGCCACCGGATCCGTGGAAGAGCTTCCGCGGGGTCATGGCGGGCACGCTGATCCTGGAATCCATCGTGGTGCTGCTCGCGCTGCCGGTGGTCTCCTTCTCGCGCGGCGGCCTCAGCGCGCACGAGCGGCGGGATACCTCATCGGCGTGGCGGTGGTGCTGATCCTGCTGGCCGGCGTGCAGGGCCGGCCGTGGGCGCTGTGGGCGAACCTCGGCATGCAGGTCGTTCGTGATCGCCGGGGCGTTCATCCACGTCACGGTCGGCTTCATCGGCGTGCGTCTTCGCCGTGGTCTGGGCGCTGATCGCCTACCTGCGCGCCGAGGTCAAGCGCCGTCAGGAGCGCGGTCTGCTGCCCGGGCAGCAGCGTCCGCCTACTGACTAGTAGGCTTTCGCGACGTGACTGAGCGGACCCTGGTTTTGGTCAAGCCCGACGGCGTCAAGCGACACCTCGTCGGCGAGATCCTCGGCCGAATCGAACGCAAGGGCCTGACCATCGCGGCCCTCGAACTCAAGACCGTCAGCGACGACGTCGCCCGGCAGCACTACGCCGAGCACGAGGGCAAGCCGTTCTTCCCGTCGCTGCTGGAGTTCATCACCTCCGGGCCCGTGGTGGCCGCCATCGTCGAGGGGCCGCGGGCCGTTGCCGCGTTCCGTCAGATCGCCGGCGGGACCGATCCCGTCGAGAAGGCCACACCCGGCACCATCCGCGGTGACCTGGCCCTCGTCACCCAGGACAACCTGGTCCACGGCTCCGATTCGCCCGATTCGGCGGCCCGCGAGATCGAGCTCTGGTTCCCCGGCCGTTAGCTGCCGCAGGGGTCTCCTACGGCGTCTCGTCGGTTTCCGCGCGGCGGTGTGGGATACTGGTCGCAGGGTGACCGGCTTCAAACCAGGGTCGGGCGCCCGGATGAAGACTTAGACGAGCGCGACCACCTGGACTTCAGGTGCGGCGCCGACCGTCCAGCCATCATTCAGCCAGGCACCGAGGGCTCTCCCGAGCAGCTCGGAGCGAGACCATAACAAGCTCGGGAGAAGTTCCCCGGGCCCATAGCGGAAGCCCTCGCGTGGCCGCGTCGATACGACGCGCCCGGGGGCTTGAGGAGAATACGTGGCCGAAGATGCCCATACCCAGGACCTATCCGAAGACACCCGGCCGGAGCAGGAGCCGACGCGCACCAGCTGAGCGAGCGACGCCCCGTCGCCGTTCGTGTTCGTCGATCGCGGCGCCGACGACGAGGCGATCGAGGGTGACGAGCCCGAGTCTCGGCTGATGCTGGAGACCGCCGAGGCGGTCGAAGCCGAGCCGCAACCTCCGGCGCCGGCCCAGCGCCGCTCCGCGCCAGCGGCTACCTGCCGCTGTTCGTCGCACCGCAGCCCGTCGCCTTCGTTCGCCGCCCAGCCGGTCGACGTCCGAGGCCGATGACGACGATGACGACGACGAGGACGACGACGCCGACGACGGGTCCGGCGACGCCGACGACGACCAGGGCGACCGACCCGCCGCCCGGCGCCGTCGACGGGGCCGCCGTGGTCGCGGCCGTGGTCGCGGCGAGCAGAACCCCGACGACCCGACCGATGACGGCAACGACGACGACGCCGCAGACCAGAGCGGACGCCGACGACGACTCCGACGACGACGGCGCCGACGACGAGAACGCGTCCGGCGACGGCGGCAACCGTCGCCGTCGCCGCCGCAGGCGCCGCAAGTCCGGCCGCGGCGGACGGGGACGACGCCAGCGTCGCCCGACGACCCGCCCAACACGGTCGTGCACGAACGGCCGCCGCGCGAGAAGGCCGCCAAGCCCGTCAACAACGAGATCCAGGGCATCAGCGGGTCGACCCGGCTGGAGGCCAAGCGGCAGCGCCGCCGCGACGGGCGCGACGCGGGCCGGCGCCGTCCGCCGATCCTGAGCGAGGCCGAGTTCCTGGCCCGCCGCGAGGCCGTCGAACGCGTCATGGTGGTGCGCGACAAGGTCCGCACCGAACCGCCGCACGAGGGCGCCCGCTACACCCAGATCGCCGTGCTCGAGGACGGCGTCGTCGTCGAGCACTTCGTCACGTCCGCGGCGTCGGCGTCGCTGGTCGGCAACATCTACCTCGGCATCGTGCAGAACGTGCTGCCGTCGATGGAGGCGGCGTTCGTCGACATCGGCCGCGGCCGCAACGGCGTGCTCTACGCCGGTGAGGTGAACTGGGAGGCCGCCGGACTCGGCGGCGCCAGCCGCAAGATCGAGCAGGCTCTCAAGCCCGGCGACTACGTCGTCGTCCAGGTCAGCAAGGATCCGGTCGGGCCACAAGGGTGCCCGGCTCACCACGCAGGTGTCGCTGGCCGGGCCGCTACCTGGTGTACGTGCCAGGCGCGTCGTCGACCGGGATCAGCCGCAAGCTGCCCGACACCGAACGTCAGCGACTCAAGGAGATCCTGCGCGAGGTGGTGCCCGCCGACGCCGGCGTGATCATCCGCACCGCGTCGGAGGGCGTCAAGGAAGACGACATCCGCACCGACGTGAATCGGCTGCAGGAGCGCTGGAACCGAGGTCGAGGCCAAGGCCGCCGAGACCAACGAAGAAGGCCGCAGGCGCGGCGATCGCGCTCTACGAAGAGCCCGACGTGCTGGTCAAGGTCATCCGCGACCTGTTCAACGAGGACTTCTCCGGCCTCATCGTGTCCGGTGACGACGCCTGGAAGACCATCGACGACTACGTCAATTCCGTTGCGCCGGAACTGGTTCCGCGGATGACCAAGTACGAACCCGCCGCGGCCGACGGTCCTGACGTGTTCGCCGTGCACCGCATCGACGAACAGCTGACCAAGGCGCTGGACCGCAAGGTGTGGCTGCCGTCGGGCGGCACCCTGGTGATCGACCGCACCGAGGCGATGACCGTGGTCGACGTCAACACCGGCAAGTTCACCGGCTCCGGCGGCAACCTCGAGCAGACCGTCACGCGCAACAATCTCGAGGCCGCCGAGGAGACCGTGCGCCAGCTGCGGCTGCGCGACATCGGCGGCATCATCGTCATCGACTTCATCGACATGGTGCTGGAGTCCAACCGCGATCTGGTGCTGCGCCGGCTGACCGAGGCGCTCGGCCGGGACCGCACCCGCCACCAGGTGTCCGAGGTGACGTCGCTCGGGTCTGGTGCAGCTGACCCGCAAGAAGCTGGGCACCGGGCTCATCGAGGCGTTCTCGACGACGTGCCCGCACTGCGCGGGCCGCGGCATCGTGCTGCACGGCGATCCCGTCGACTCCGCGTCGCCGCGACCGGCCGCAAGTCCGAGCCGGGCAGCGGCGGCAGGCGCGGCAAGCGCGGCAAGAAGGGTGGCAAGGCCGAGGACGAGTCCAGGTGGCCAAGGTGCCGTCGCACGCCGCGGGCGAGCACCCGATGTTCAAGGCGATGGCCGCTGCCAACGGCCGCCCCGAGGACGACGACGACGACGAGGAGTCGACCGAGGACGACACTCGTCGTCGCCGCGACGAGCCGGACGCCGACATCGCCGAGCAGGTCACCGCCGAGGAGGACCTGGACGACGACTCCGACGAGTCCGATGACGAGGACGATCGGACGACGAGGACGATCGAGGACGTCGACCTGGACGCCGACGACGAGGACGACGACATCGACGACGACGACATCGAGGTCATCGACGACGACTCGGACGATGACGACGACGATGACGACGACGACGAGGACGATGACGACGACGACGACGACGACTCGGATGACGACGACGACGATCCGAGGACGATGACGAGGACGACGATGACGAGGACGACGACGAGTCGCTGGTCGCGGTCGCGTCGCGCCCGCGGCGCCGCCGCGCAGCCGCCCGACCGGCCGGACCGCCGGCCCACGACGACTAGGCGAGGCGGTTTGACCCTTTACCCGCTGGTCACGTAACCTTGACCAGTTGTCTTCAGGCTCCGTGACCAACTGAGCCGGTGACAGCGGGGACACACCGGACCCCGCACCCCAGACCAGCGCTCGCAGCCCTCGGGTAGCGCGCGCCCGCACAGCGAAGTAGAGGAAGACGAAGACGATGGCAGCCGAAAACGCCACGTACGCAATCGTCAAGACCGGCGGCAAGCAGTACAAGGTCGCCGTTGGAGACATCGTCAAGGTCGAGAAGCTCGAGCTCGAGGCCAGGCACTTCGGTCTCGCTGCCCGTCGCGCTCGTCGTCGACGGTGCGAAGGTCACCACCGACGCCAAGGACCTGGCGAAGGTCGCGGTCACCGGTGAGGTCCTCGAGCACACCAAGGGCCCGAAGATCCGCATCCACAAGTTCAAGAACAAGACCGGCTACCACAAGCGCCAGGGCCACCGTCAGCCGCTGACGGTCGTCAAGGTCACCGGAATCAAGTAGTCGAGGGAGCGAACCACATGGCACACAAGAAGGGCGCTTCCAGCTCACGCAACGGTCGCGACTCCAACTCTCAGCGGCTCGGCGTCAAGCGCTTCGGCGGCCAGGTCGTCAAGGCAGGCGAGATCATCGTCCGCCAGCGCGGCACCCACTTCCACCCCGGCGTCAACGTCGGTCGTGGCGGCGACGACACGCTGTTCGCCACCGCGCCCGGCGCCGTCGAGTTCGGCGACAAGCGTGGACGCAAGACGGTCAACATCGTCCGCGTCGCGCGAGCTGGATCCGATGTCGCCGCCGGAGCGGCTCCGGAGAGCTAACAGCCCGAGGACTTTTCCGCGAATGTGAAGCTGCCGCGAGTTCTCACTCGAATCGCTACAGCTTCACACTCGAGCAGGAAAGGAAGTCCGATGCCCCGGTTCGTCGACCGCGTCGTCATCCACGCACGGGCGGGCAACGGCGGTCAACGGCTGCGCCTCGGTACACCGCGAGAAGTTCAAGCCACTCGGTGGACCCGACGGCGGCAACGGCGGTCGCGGCGGCAGCATCGTGCTCGTCGTCGACCCGCAGGTGCACACCCTGCTCGACTTCCACTTCCATCCGCACGTCGACGCCCCGTCCGGCAAGCAGGGCACGGGCAACAACCGCGACGGCGCCAGCGGGCGGCGACCTCGAGCTGAGGGTGCCCGACGGCACCGTCGTCCTCGACGAGGACGGCAAGCTGCTCGCCGACCTCGTCGGCGCCGGCACCCGATTCGAAGCCGCGGCAGGCGGTCGCGGCGGGCTCGGCAACGCCGCGCTGGCCTCCCGGGCCCGCAAGGCGCCGGGCTTCGCGCTGCTCGGCGAGCAGGGTCAGGCCCGCGACCTCACCCTCGAACTCAAGACCGTCGCCGACGTCGGCCTGGTCGGATTCCCGTCGGCGGGCAAGTCGTCGCTGGTGTCGGTGATCTCGGCGGCCAAGCCGAAGATCGCCGACTACCCGTTCACGACGCTGGCGCCGAACCTCGGCGTGGTGTCGGCGGGCGAGCACACCTTCACCGTCGCCGACGTGCCCGGCCTGATCCCCGGCGCGTCCGAGCGGCCGCGGACTCGGCCTGGACTTCCTGCGTCACATCGAGCGCTGCGCGGTGCTGGTGCACGTCGTCGACTGCGCGACGCTGGAACCCGGCCGCGACCCGATCTCCGACATCGACGCGCTCGAGGCGGAACTGGCCGCCTACACCCCGACGCTGCAGGGCGATACGACGCTCGGCGACCTCGCCGAGCGGCCACGTGCCGTGGTGCTCAACAAGATCGACGTGCCCGACGCGCGCGAACTGGCCGACTTCGTCCGCGACGAGGTGGCCCAACGCTACGGCTGGCCGGTGTTCGAGGTATCGACGGTCACCCGGGACGGCTTGCGGCCGTTGACGTTCGCGCTGTGGGACATGGTCGCCGGCGTACCGCGAGGCGCAGCCCGCCGTGGCGCCGCGTCGCCCCGTGATCCGGCCGATCGCCGATCAACGACAGCGGTTTCACCGTGGCGTCGGACGGCGAGGGCGGCTTCATCGTGCGCGGCACCCGGCCGGAGCGATGGGTCGGCCAGACGGATTTCACCAACGACGAGGCCGTCGGCTATCTCGGCGACCGGTTGGCCCGGCTCGGCGTGGAGGACGAGCTGCTCAAGCAGGGTGCGCAAGCCCGGCTGCGCGGTCACCATCGGCGACGTGACGTTCGACTGGGAGCCGCAGACGCCTGCCGGCGTCGACGTCACGATGTCGGGTCGCGGCACCGACCTGCGGCTGGAACAGAACGACCGGGTCGGCGCCGACGAACGCAAGGCCGCCCGCAAGGAGCGGCGTCGAGCCACGGCGATGAGCAGACGTGACCAGTGCGCACCGCGACGCGGTCCGCACCGCCCGCAGCGTCGTCGTCAAGGTCGGCACCACCGCGCTGACCACGCCATCGGGCATGTTCGACGCCGGGCGTCTCGCCACGCTGGCCGACGCCATCGAGGCGCGGATGAAGGCCGGGTCCGACGTCGTGATCGTGTCGTCCGGCGCCATCGCCGCGGGCATCGAACCGCTCGGTCTGACCAAGCGGCCCACCGATCTGGCCACCAAGCAGGCCGCGGCCAGCGTCGGGCAGGTGGCGCTGGTCAACGCGTGGAGCGCGGCGTTCGGCCGCTACGAGCGCACGGTCGGCCAGGTCCTGCTCACCGCGCACGACATCTCGATGCGGGTGCAGCACACCAACGCCCAGCGCACGCTGGACCGGCTGCGCTCGCTGCACGCCGTGGCGATCGTCAACGAGAACGACACCGTGGCCACCAACGAGATCCGGTTCGGCGACAACGACCGGCTCTCGGCGTTGGTGGCGCACCTGGTCGGTGCCGACGCGCTGGTGCTGTTGAGCGACATCGACGGCCTGTACGACGGCGATCCCCGAAAGGCCACGGGACGCCCCGCACGCTTCATCTCCGAGGTCGCCGGGCCCGACGACCTCGACGGCGTGATCGCGGGCGGCGGCAGCCGGCTCGGCACCGGCGGCATGGCCTCCAAGCTGTCGTCGGCGCTGCTGGCCGCCGATGCCGGGGTGCCGGTGCTGCTCGCCGCGGCCGCCGACGCGGCCGACGCGCTGGCCGATGCGTCGGTCGGAACGGTGTTCGCGCCGCGCGGCGACCGCATGTCGGCGCGCCGGTTCTGGGTGCGCTACGCCGCGGAGTCGACGGGTGCGTTGACGCTCGACGAGGGCGCCGTCCGTGCGGTGGTCGAACAGCGACGGTCGCTGCTGCCCGCGGGCATCACCGCGGTCTCCGGCCGGTTCCACGGCGGCGACGTGGTCGAACTGCGCGGGCTCGGACGCGGCGACGGTGGCCCGCGGCGTGGTGGCCTACGACGCCGCCGAACTGGCCACCATGATCGGTCGCTCGACGTCCGACCTGCCCGCCGAGATGCGTCGCCCCGCCGTGCACGCCGACGACCTCGTCGCCGTCTAGGGCGCCTCGAGATACAGTGCGCCCCAGACGATCTGGGTCAGGGTAGCGGCCAGTTCGGCGTCGTAGGACGGCGGCCTGCCCGGCAGGTTCTGCTGGCAGGCCCGCTCGACCATCCAGGTGAGCGAGCTCGCGGCCGTCGCCGCCGACAGTTCGCGGCGCATGGTGCCGTCGGCCTGGCCCTGCTCGATGACCGCGGCCAGGCGCGCTCGAGATCGCGGTGAGGATCTCCTGGTAGGTGGCGCCGACCTGCGGGTCGTAGGCGGCCATCTCGTTGAGCGCGACGAGCAGCGGTTGGTGACGCCGGTAGCTGGCGACGATGCCGGTCATCGCGGCCAGCGACGTCGGCGGGGTCGCGGCGCTCCGCGACGCTCCACCAGCGCTCGCGCGGCGTCGGCGAGGTCGTCGAACACCTGGCCGGCGAGGCGGCGCAGCAGGTGGCCCTTGTCCTCGAAGTAGATGTAGAAGCTGGCCCGGGAGATGCCCGCCTCGGTCGCCAGCCGGTCGACGCTGAGTTCGGTGAAGCTGGCCCCGTCGGCCATCAGGCGCTCGGTGGCGTCGAGCAGTTGACGCTCGATCTGCTCGCGCCGCTCCTGGCGCTTGGCCTGCGGCTTCCTGGTGACCGACGGCATGTGAGCAGCGTATCCGGAGCGATCACACCTTGACTAGACATAGTGTCTAGACTTATCGTCGCGTGCATGACTGTGTCGCCGCTCACATCGACCGTTCAGCCCGCGACCGCTACGACTCCGATCGACCTGTCCTCGCGGCGCGTTCTGGTCGACGACCGCCGCCGACCGCGAGAAGGCCTTCGCCGCGCTGCGCGCCGAGCGCCCGGTCAGCTGGCACCCGCCGGTCGAGGACGCGCTGATGCACGACCCCGAGCGACCCCGGCTACTGGGCGGTGACCCGGCACGCCGACATCGTCACCGTCAGCCGCGACAGCGAGACCTTCCTGTCCGGCAAGGGCGTGCTGTTCGAGAACGTGCCGGAGGAACTGCTCGAGGCGTCGCAGTCCTTCCTGGCGATGGATCCGCCGCGGCACACCATGATCCGCAAGGTGGTGCACGCCGCCTTCACCCCGCGCCAGGTCCGTCGCATCGAGGACTCGATCAAGGCGAACGCGCGCGACATCGTCGCCGAGCTCGCGATGGACGGGCAGCGGTGCCGACTTCGTCGAGCACTGCGCCAAGGAGCTACCGATCCGCACGCTGTCGGACATGGTCGGCATCCCCGAATCCGAGCGCGCGCAGGTGGCGCGACGCCGCCGACGCGATGGTGTCGTGGGGCGACCCGGTGTACCTCGACGGCCGAAACCCGTTGGAGGTGCTGGTCGGCAGCCAGATGTACCTGCATCAGGTGGCCGGCGCGCTGGCCGCCGACCGGCGCGAGAACCCGGGCGACGACCTGATCAGCAGCCTCGTCCACGCCGAGGTCGACGGCGACCGGCTCACCGACGCGGAGGTGGCCGCCTTCTTCGTGCTGCTCGCGGTCGCGGGCAACGACACCACCCGCCAGACCATGAGCCACGCCGTGAAGGCGCTGACCGACTTCGGCGACCAGCGGGCCTGGCTGGCGGCCGACTTCGACGATCGCATCGGCGGCGCCGTCGAGGAGTTCGTCCGGTGGGCCACCCCGGTGATGACGTTCCGCCGCACCGCGGCCACGGACTACGCGACTCGGCGAGCAGGACGATCGCGGCGGGCGAGAAGGTGGTGATGTTCTACTCGTCGGGCAACTTCGACACCGACGCGTTCGACGCGCCCGAGCGACTTCGATCTTGAGCCGCAAGCCCAACCCGCACCTCGGCTTCGGCGGCGGCGGACGGCACTTCTGCCTCGGCGCGCACGTGGCGCGGGCCCAGTTGCGGGCGATCTTCGGCGAATTGCTCATCCAGCTGCCCGACATTCGAGGCGGGCGATCCCGCCTACGTGCCGGGCAACTTCATCCACGGCATCCGCTCGATGCCGGTCACCTTCTAGCGACTCGCGCGTGACGGCCGAAGCTCGCCGATCGCGGGACGAGTTCGTCGGCGAGCAGCGCGAGCAGCTCGGAGCAGCCGCCGTCGACCTTGACGGTCGCCACGGCGTCGCCGCGGGTGGGCCCGCGGTTGACGATCGCGACGGGCTTGCCCTTGGCGGCCGCATGCCGGACGAACCGCAGGCCGGAGAACACCGTCAGCGACGAACCGGCGACCAGCAGGGCGTCGGCGCCGTCGACGAGCGAATATGCCTGCGCGACACGCTCCTTGGGCACGTTCTCGCCGAAGTAGACGATGTCGGGCTTGAGCATGCCCGCCGCAGCGCGGGCAGTCGACGTAGCGGAACGACGCCGTCTCGGTCGACCATCGCGTCGGCGTCGGGCGCCACCGCGATGCCGCCGACCTTCTCGGCCCGTTCGACGAAGCCCGGGTTGAGCGCCTCGAGCTGATCGGCCAGCGCCGCCCGCGTCATGGTGTGCCCGCAGGCCAGGCACACCACCCGGGCGTACGTGCCGTGCAGGTCGATCACCGTCTGGCTGCCCGCCTTGGTGTGCAGCAGGTCGACGTTCTGGGTGATCACGCCGGTGACGACGCCCGCGCGCTCGAGCGTCGGCCAGCGCGCGGTGACCGGCGTTGGGCAGCGTGGCGTCCATGTGGCGCCAGCCGACGTGGTTGCGCGCCCAGTACCGCTGCCGGAACACGGCGTCGGAGGTGAACTGCCGGATGGTCATCGGGTTGCTCGGCGGCGAGTCCGGCCCGCGGTAGTCGGGGATGCCGGAGTCGGTCGACAACCCGGCTCCGGTGAGCACGGCGATGCGCTGACCTGCGAGCACATTGACCAGTTCGGGGGCTTCCACGGTGTCCAGGGTAGGCGGCCTGAGACAATCGAGTCGTGGACTTCCATTCCGCCTATCGGCACGGCTTCGTGCGGGTCGCCGCGTGCACGCACCACACCACGTTGGCCGACCCCGCGGCCAACGCCGAATCCGTGCTGCGGATGGCGCGCGACTGCCACGACGACGGTGTCGCGCTTGCGGTGTTTCCCGAGCTGACGCTGTCGGGGTATTCGATCGAGGACATCCTGCTGCAGGACGGCCTGCTCGACGCCGTCGAGATCGCGCGTGGCCGACGTCGTCGCTGCGTCGGCGGACTTGTTGCCGGTACTGGTCGTCGGCGCGCCGCTGCGGTACCGCCATCGGGTCTACAACACCGCCGTCGTCATCCACCGCGGCACCGTGCTCGGCGTGGTGCCGAAGTCCTACCTGCCCAACTACCGCGAGTTCTACGAGCGCAGGCAGATGGCGCGCGGGTGACGACGTCGGCGGCACCATCCGCGTCGCGGGCGCCGACGTCCCGTTCGGCCCCGACCTGCTGTTCGCCGCCACCGACCTGCCGAACTTCGTCCTGCACGTCGAGGTGTGCGAGGACATGTGGGTGCCGATCCCGCCGAGTGCGGAGGCCGCGCTGGCCGGGGCGACGGTGCTGGCCAACCTGTCCGGCAGCCCGATCACCATCGGGCGGGCCGACGACCGCAAGCTGCTGGCCCGCTCGGCGTCGTCGCGTTGCCTGGCGGCCTACGTCTACGTCGGCCGCCGGCGAGGGGGAGTCGACCACCGATCTGGCCTGGGACGGCCAGACGATGATCTACGAGAACGGCGTCCTGCTCGCCGAATCCGAGCGCTTTCCCAAGGGTGAGCGCCGCTCGGTCGCCGACGTAGACACCGACCTGCTGCGCGCCGAGCGGCTCCGGATGGGCACGTTCGACGACAACCGCAGGCACCACGGTGCGCGCGTCGACGCCTTCCGCCGGGTCGAGTTCGTCGTCGACCCGCCCGCCGGTGACATCGGACTGCTCCGCGAGGTCGAGCGCTTCCCGTTCGTGCCGTCGGATCCGGCACGGCTGCAACAGGATTGCTACGAGGCGTACAACATCCAGGTGTCGGGTCTGGAGCAGCGGCTGCGCGCGCTGAACTATCCCAAGGTGGTGATCGGGGTTTCCGGTGGACTGGACTCCACCCATGCGCTGATCGTCGCGGCCCGCGCGATGGACCGCGAAGGTAGGCCGCGCAGCGACATCCTCGCGTTCACCCTGCCCGGCTTCGCCACCGGTGAGCGCACCAAGGGCAATGCGATCGCGCTGGGCAAGACGCTCGGAGTGACGTTCTCCGAGATCGACATTCGCGACACAGCGACGTTGATGCTCACCGAGATGGGGCATCCGTTCGCCCGCGGCGAGAAGGTCTACGACGTCACGTTCGAGAACGTGCAGGCCGGCCTGCGCACCGACTACCTGTTCCGGCTGGCCAACCAGCGCGGCGGCATCGTGCTGGGCACCGGCGACCTGTCCGAACTCGCGCTGGGCTGGTCGACCTACGGTGTCGGCGACCAGATGTCGCACTACAACGTGAACGGCGGCGTGCCCAAGACCCTGATCCAGCACCTGATCCGGTGGGTGATCTCATCGGGCCAGTTCGACGACGAGGTCAACACGGTTCTGCTGTCGGTGCTGGACACCGAGATCACTCCCGAGTTGGTGCCCGTCGGCGAGGACGAGGAGATCCAGAGCAGCGAGGCCAAGGTGGGACCCTATGTCCTGCAGGACTTCTCGCTCTATCAGGTGCTGCGCTGGGGCTTCCGCCCGTCGAAGGTGGCGTTCCTGGCATGGCACGCCTGGGGCGACGCCCAACGCGGTGACTGGCCCGCCGGATACCCCGCCGACAAGCGCCCGGCCTACTCGCTGGGCGAGATCCGCGGATGGCTGAAGGTGTTCGTGCAACGGTTCTATTCGTTCAGCCAGTTCAAGCGCTCTGCTCTGCCCAACGGTCCGAAGGTGTCCTCAGGCGGTGCGCTGTCCCCGCGCGGCGACTGGCGCGCGCCGTCGGACATGTCGGCGCGCATCTGGCTCGACGAGATCGAACGCGAGGTGCCGGAGGCCTGAGAGATCAGCGCTCGTAGGTTCCGGTCAGAGTCCCGCGGCCAAGGACGTGACCGGATGCCGCGGCGAGTACCGCCTTGACCGACGTGGCGTCCTCGGGCACCCGCTGATCCACGGCGAGCACGTGGAACCGGTATCGGTGGGTGCCGTGACCGGGGATTGGCCGCGGGCCCGAATAGCCGTCCTTGCTCAGCATGGTCGGCACCACCCGCACACCCTCTGCCCCCGTGCGGAAGTCGTCTTCGCCGAGTCCCTCGGTATCCGGCTCCAAAACCGCCACGCTGTGGATCAACGGCGAGCGCAGCGGCACGTCGACATCGTCCATCAGCAGCACCAGTGCTGCCGTACCCGGTGGCACGTTCCGCCAGCGCACCTCGGGGGACACGTCGTCGCCGACGCCCTTGCCCGCGTGCCGGCGGGGGATCGGGCCGCCGTCGGCGAACGCGGGACTGGTGACGGTGATGGTCTCAGGTGCGTCGAACCCTCTGCCTGCCAATGGACTTCGGGCTGGGTCGGCGCGCAACCCGCGTAGGACCGTGCCGATCATCATCAGGCCCCGCTTCCTGCCCCGCGCATCGCCACGGTGCTCGAGCGCAAAAGAGCTCGCCGAGTTCGGCGGGCAGGTAGCCCCGAGCGGCCAGCCGCGGCATCACTCCACCGGAGGCGACGATGTCCAGGATCAGGTCGGGCAGCCGGGGCACCGACCCCGAGGCGCCGGTGGTGTCGTTGCGCCAGGTGCCGTCGGACAAGTCGAAGCTGCCGGTGTCGCCCTCGGTGAACAGTGTCCGTCGCACCGGGCAGGGTCATGGCGGGCAGGCCCGCGTTGACCGCGTTGCGGAAGAACAACGAGTTGAACTCCTCGGCCACCAGTCCGGCGACGCCGAGTTCGGCGAACAGTGCGGCGACTGGGCGTGAGGAGCCGACGCCGAAGTTGTGGCCCGCGACCACGATGTCGCCGGCCGACACCTCGTCGGTCCAGCCGGGGCGGACCTCGTAGAAGACGTGTTTGGCCGCCTCCGGCGGATCCATCTTCATCGCGAAGGCCGGGTACATCGCGTCGGTGTTGAGGTCGTCGCCGAACATCCACACCTTGCCCGTCATTCGGAGACTCATGCGGTCACGCTCCTTGCGTCGGTGATGTACCCGGTGATCGCCGATGCGGCCACGGTGGCGGGGGAGGCCATGAAGATCTCCGCCTCGGGGCTGCCCATCCGGCCGGTGAAGTTGCGGGTGCTCGACGTGATGCACACCTCGCCCGGCGCCGACCACGCCCATGTGGTAGCCGAAGCACGCACCGCAGGTCGAGTTGGTGACGACGCCGCCCGCGTCCGCGATGTCCTGCAGGTAGCCCAGGCGCATCGCCTCGCGGTACACCGCCTGGGATGCGGGCGTGACGAGCAGGCGCACGCCGGGCGCGACGGTCTTGCCACGCAACACGTTTGCCGCGATCTGCAGGTCCTCGAGTTGCCCGTTGGCGCACGAACCGATGAACGCCTGATCGACCTTCTGCCTGCCGAGCCGGGACACCGGCAACCCGTTGCGACTGACGGTGCCCGGTTTGGCGACGTAGGGCTCGAGACCGGCCAGGTCGACGTGTCGGACGTCGTGGTAGGTCGCGTCGGGATCCGCTGAGGCGGACTGGTATTCGCTGACGCCGCGGTCGGCGAGGAACGCTCGCCAATAGGTCGTCGGGCTCGAAGGTGCTGAAGTCGGCGGAGACTTCGGCGCCCTGGGTGGCGATGGTGCGGCGGTCGTGCATCGGCATGCTCGCCAGACCCGGCGCCGCCGAACTCGAGGTTCAGGTTGGCCGCGTCGCCGTACTCGTTGGCGATGTGCAGGAAGACGTCCTTGCCGCTGACCGAGTCGGGTTTGACGCCGTCGAGTTCGTAGCGGACGGTCGGTGCGATCTGGAACCAGGTGCTTCCGGTGCACATGATGGAGTACACCTCGGCGGGGCCGAGTCCGCGGGCCGCGGTGTTGTAGGCACCCGCGGCGCAGGTGTGAGAGTCGGTGCAGGCCAGCACTTCTCCCGGTCGGGCCAAGTCCGTTCTCGGCGATCACCTGGTGGCAGATGCCGTGTCTGCCGACGTCGTAGAAGCGTTCGATGCCGAAGTCGGCGGCGAACTTGCGGGCCCGCGGTCCGCCCTCGGCGTCCTTGAGCGTCGGGGCGGGGACGGCGTGGTCCATCACGATGGCCAGCTTGTCTGGATCGTGGATCTTGAGGGGCTGCAGCCACATCGTGGCGAACTGCAGGTCGATCAGCACCGTCATGTCGACGTCGACGACGACGGTGTCGCCAGGCGCCGACCGACTCGAGGCCGGCCTTGCGGGCGAAGATCTTCTCGATGATGGTCATGCCCATTGGTGGTCCTCCGTGGCTGCGAGCTTGGTGTCGAGTGCGAACCACTCGGCCATGCCGACCAGGTTGAAGAAGTCGGCGGGTTTGGTGGGCGCGAAGTCGGCGACGTCGGTGCCGTTGAGCGCGCAGAGGCCCTCGAGCATCGCGAACGTCGCGCGGCCGAGGGGATCGCTCGGGTGAATGGCGATGGCGTAGCCCAACTCCTGAAGCCGCGACGCCGACTCGATCGGCGTCACGCCGCCGAGTACCAGGTTGATCAGCAGGGGAGCGTCGACCTCGCGGGCGATGCGCTCGATCTCGTCGGTGCCCTGCGGTGCCTCGACGAAGATGACGTCGGCGCCCGCGGCGGCGTAGCGGTTGGCCCGTTCGATGGCGGCGTCCAGCCCGAGGGGGGCGCGCGCGTCGGTGCGGGCGACGATCAGCAGGTCGTCGTCCGAGCGGGCGTCGAGCGCGGCGGCCAGCGTCTGCTCGAACACCGCCGCGTCGACGACCTGCTTGTCCGGTAGATGCCCGCAGCGCTTCGGGAAGACCTGGTCCTCCAGCTGGATGGCCGCCACGCCTGCCGCGTCGTACTGGCGGACGGTGCGCACGACGTTGAGTGGGGCACCGTATCCGGTGTCGGCGTCGGCGATCAGCGGAACGTCGCCGAGCGCGTCGACGAGCACGCGGGCACGCTCGGCCATCTCGCTTGCCGTGACCGAGTCCGATGTCGGGCAGGCCGAATCCGGACGCCGCCACGCCTGCCCCGGTCAGGTAGGCCGCGACGTGCCCGGTGCGCTTGGCCAGGTGTGCGGAGATCCCGTCGTAGACGCCGGGCGCGACGATGAGTTCGCGGCGGTCGAGCAGGTCGCGCAGTGCCTTGCGGGCGGAAGTGGATGGCATGTCGGTCCTTTCAGTCGAGTGCGCCGGAGACGGGTTCGGCCAGCAGGTCGACGAGATCGCCGATGTCGTCGAGGTTGTCCAGCCCGGTGACCGCTCGTTCGATCGCCTCTGCGCGCGCACGGCTGGTGACCCGGTCGGCGAGCGCGTGGAACTTGGCGACGAGCTCGTCGTTGGTGACGGGATCGTTTGGTGCGCCGTGTGGTTGGTCGACCCTGGCGCGGTGCACGGTGCCGTCGGTCATGGTGACCGCGACGTCGGTGCGGAAGCGCTCGGTGATCGGGGCGCCGGTCAGCGATTCGTCGAGGTGTACCTCGGTCGCGTCGATCAGCGCTCCAGACGTCGTCGGCGTCCAGCCGCTGCGGCGTGAACTGCTCGGGCAGCACGTTGCCGTCCAGCAGCGCCGCGGCGGTGGCGTAGCCGATGTTCATCTGTGCTCCGATCGGCGTCAGCGGCCGCTCCGGCTGCCACCAGCCGTGTTTGTAGACGGTCTCACCGACCGTGATGTCGATTCGCGAGATGTCTTCGGGGGCAATCGACGGTCGGATGCGGCGCGCGGCCTCGATGGCGCCGTGCAGTCCGCCCATCGCCGCGTAGGACTTCACCATGATCACTCCGGTCTCCCATCGCTCGCCGAGTTGCCCGGTCAGCTGCGAGGCGTCGGGGTCGTGTCCCTCGCCGAAGACGCTGAGGAAGCCGCCGTACTCGCGTTCGAAGACCCGTTTGATGCCGGTGTACCCGGTGGCGGCGAGGCCCGCGGCGTAGAAGCCGTTGCGGGCCGCCAGGCCATGGTGCATCCGCTTGCTCATCGCCTCGTACTGCGCGGCCATCAGCCCGGCCGACTGCGTACCCGCGAGGCCGAGCGCATCCTCCAGCCGAGCCGGAGGCAGGCCGCGTAGCTTGCCGGAAGCCATTGCGGCACTGTGTGTGCCGAAGACCGGTCCGGAGTGCCAGCCACGGTCCAGCATCTGGGCGCCGTGCAGCGTGTAGCCGACTCGCGGGCCCACCTCGAAGCCGGTGACCGCCGCGAGCAGGAGGTCGGCGCCGCTGGTCGGCGTCGGCCGAATCGACGCGGTGGAGAGCAGGGCGGGGATCAGCAACGAGCAACTGTGCAGCGGCGCAAGGGGGTGGAAGTCGTCGAGTTCGAAGCCCTGGATGAACGTGCCGTTGAGCACCGCCGACGCCGGCGCGACTGGTGGTCCGCCCGGTGCCGATCACGACCGTGTCGCCGTCGCCCTCCAAGTGCGAGGACGGCATCCGTGGCGATCCGTGACCAGGGCAGGCCAGCGCCGATCAGTGCGCACCCGATGCCGTCGAGCAGCAGGTACTTGGCGCGTTCGAGGACCGGCGGCGGCACGTCGGCCGGACTCGAGATCGGCGACCCAGTGCGCCAGTGGCCCGTCGGCCCGTGCGGGTCGGTGGCGGCTTCGCCACGCGTGCATCTCGCGCCTCCCCGATCTAGTTGTTATATACATATAACAACTAGATCGGTGACTCGCAAGCACTTGTGTGCAAAGCTCGGAGACGTGCAGGAGGGTCGGGAAGGCGCCGCACTGGTCAGTGCGGCCGCGTGGCGTGCCGTTGCATCGGCAGCTCTACCTAGTTCTGCACGACGAGATCGGCCGTGGAGTGCTGGCCGCTGGTGACGCGCTACCGACCGAGCAGTCCCTCGTGCGAGCAGTTCGGTGTCTCCCGCATCACCGTTCGCCGTGCGCTGGCCGACCTCGCAGAGGCCGGACTGATCGAGCGCCGCCACGGCGTCGGTTCGTTCGTGACCGAACTCGTCGGTCGTCCAGGACGCCGACACCAGCGGCTCGTACATGGACGAAGCTCCGTCAGGTCGAGTTCGAGACCGACGTCGACGTCATCGAATTCGGCGAGCGCACCCTGCCCCGTCTGGTCGCCGAGCGGTTGGGCTCGCGCGAGCGCGGGCTGTACGTGCTCAGATTGCGCCGCGAGCGCAGGACGGGTGAGCCGCTGATGATCACCGAGGCCTGGCTGCCCGTCGAGCTCGCCGACACGATCACCCAGCGCCGCGTTGGCAACCGCGCCGCTCTACCGGCTGCTGTCCGATGCCGGCGTGAACCTGGAGCGCCTCGAGCACGAGCTGACGGCCGAGATCGCTGGTCCGCACACCGCGGTCCTGCTCGACACGGCGATCGGGTCACCGTTGATCAGGGTGAACCGCGTCGCCTTCGCCGACGGTGCGCCGCATCACGTCCTGTCGATGGTGTTGTCGCCGAACCGAAGTCGCGTCGTGCTGAACCAGACCGCCGCCGAACTCGAGTCGGGCGGGGGCATGGCGATCGCCCACGACGTGCTTCGGCCCACGACCTGAGTCCTCCCAGGCTGGCTCAGCAGCTGCCGGTGGCTGCGAACCCGCACGGCACCTGCGCCTTCGCCGCGGGCGCGAACGAAGGAGTGTCCAACGTGGTCGGGTCGGGACTCATCGTGACGGTCACCCCGCCATTGTCGCCGCTGCTGCTGTACGTGCTCGTGGAATCGTCCGACGCTTGGATGGCGACGCCCAAACCGGCTGTCAGCACAGCGGCAGCGCCTACTCCAGCGGCAATCGACTTGATGACCTTGTACATTCGACCTCCCAAAATATCCATTGCGACTGGTGAGCAATGTTGATCGTCGATGAGGCAACCGTCGCCTATCCGAGACAACCGGCCGATGACGATGACGTTTTGGCTTGCGGAGTTAGTGATTTCTAACGGCTCGGCGGCCGCGCAGCAATCAGAACTTTGCAACCGACGAGCCGAAATTGAAGCCATTCGACTCGCCCGTCAACGAACTCACCTGCGAGCTCCAGGGGGATTACCTTCGAACTCGCTGGATCTGACTGTAGCCAAGTGTGATGTAGTGCGCCACAGCACAAATTGACCGTGAGAATCACACCACATTTGGGAATAAATACGCGCCGCCCAGCGTTTATGGCGCTTCACCTGCGCACTTCTCGGACACAGGGAATTGTCACCGTCTACACAGGGAATTGTCAACATTGATTGGCGCCCCGGAGCGCAATGCGCAATATGTGTTGAGGGTCGAGCGGAATGGCGCAACGATATGCACTGGCGCCAGTCGTCGAGCCGCAGAGCTCGTCCAGGCTGGGCCCGAGCGCGAGCCATTCTTCGAGCAGTCGTTCACGACCACCAAACCGCCGGTCGGTGCCGGAGGACTCCTGGGGATCTGACGGGTACGGCTCAGAGCCTGCCGTCGAGCCGCAGGTCCGGATGCACCCAGCTCGGGGAGCGGCGTTCCTTGAACGCCATGAAGCCCTCGATCGATTCGGGCTCACCGAGGCTGGCCTGCATCCCGATCCGGTCGTAGAGGCCGAGGTAGTTGTCGATGCTGGACTTGATCACCGAGCGTGCGCGTCGGGGCGGTGCGACAGCACTGGGCCAGCACCTCACGTGCGGCGACGGCGAGGTCGTCGTGCGGGACCACCCGCGCCACCATGCCCCAGTCCCTGGCCTCCTCGGCGCTCAGCGTGCGACCGGTGAACATCAGGTCGCGGGCGCGGACCGGTCCGATCAGCCGCGCCAGCATGTGGCTGTAGTAGGTGTCGGCGATGCCGCGGTACAACTCGGGCACGCGGAACGTGGCGCGATCACTCACCACGGCCATGTCGCTGCACATCGCGATCTGCAGGCCGCCGCCCTGACACAGCCCGTTGACCGCGGAGACCACCGGCTTGGACGACTGGCGCAGCGTCTCGAACGGCGTGACGTCCATGCCGAGCGCCGAGCCGAAGCGTCAACCAGTTGTCCGCGCCGCCGCCGCCCATGTCCCCGCCCGGTGCGAAGACGTCACCGGTGCCGGTGATCAACAGCCCCGCCAGGTCGGGGTCGGCGTCGACGTGCCTGACCGCGTACCGGATGCCGAAGTACATCGCGGGCGTCATCGCGTTGCGGGCCTCGGGACGGTCCAGCGTGCACACGCCGAACGGACCCTCGCGGGTGAAGCGCAGGAACGGCGTGCCCAGCCAGTCGCCGTCGGGCGGACGGGGAGCGTTCTCGGCCGTGGTCGTCATCGGTCTCCTAGTCTGTCGCGGTCGCGAGTACGTCGTCGATTGCTTCGGCGGTCGGGGCGCAGCCGCCCGCGCCCGGGTATCAGGGTGGCGAGGGCGCCCGCCGCGCAGGCGCGGCGCAGCGCTCGCTCCGGTCCGGAAAGCCATTCCGCTGCAAGGACTCCGGCGAAGACGTCGCCGGCACCCGTGGTGTCGACGGGCTCGACGGCGGGCGCGGGCACGTCGACGCTGCGACCGTCGTGAGCGTAGCTGGCGCCGCGAGCTCCGCGGGTGGTCACCAGATGCGGTACCGGCCAATGCCATTCGCGCGCTTCGTCGTCGTTGACGACGACGACGTCGGCGACGCGGGCCAGCGCGTCGAGGTCGTCGGTGGCGGCGCCTTGCCGGTGACGCGTTGACGATGACGGTCGCGCCCGCGCTCGCGCGCCACCCGCGCGGCGGCCAACGCCGTCTCGATCGGGATCTCCAACTGGATCAACACCACTTCGGCGTCGGCAACGACGGCCCGCACGGGCGCCGAGGTCATGCTCAGGTGGGCGTTGGCGCCCGGCGCGACGACGATGGTGTTCTCGGCGTCGGCGTCGACCACGATCACCGCCGCCCCGCTCGGACCTGGCACGGTCACCACCCCGTCGAGCCCCACGCCGTTGTCGCGCAAGTGCGCACGCAGCCCGTTGGCCGCGGAGTCGTCGCCGAGGGCGGCGACGAGCTGGACCGATGCGCCGGCCCGTGCGGCTGCGACGGCCTGGTTGCCGCCCTTGCCGCCCGGTGCCGAGGACAGCGACGACGCCAGCACGGTCTCGCCCGGCCGGGGCAGCGACTCGCACCGTGAACGACTGGTCGAGGTTGACGCTGCCCACCACGCACACCCGTGCCACGGGGCTACAGTAACCCCAACGGGGCCGTACCCGGGTTACCTCGATAAGCTGGCCTAATGAGTGTCGCAAGCGCCTCCGCGAAGGTCGATCTGCGTCAGCAGGTCCACGACGCCGCGCGTCGGGCGCGCGTCGCGGCCCGCACGCTGGGCACGCTGAACACCGCGACGAAGGACCGGGCGTTGCACGCGGCGGCCGACTCCGTGCTGGCCCAGCGTGCACGAGATCCTGGCCGCCAACGCCGAGGACCTCGACGCCGCCCGCGCCGCCGGCACACCCGAGGCCATGCTCGACCGGCTCGCCCTCAACCCGCAGCGCGTCGACGGCATCGCCGCCGGACTGCGGCAGGTCGCCGGGCTGCCCGATCCCGGTCGGCGAGGTGCTGCGCGGCAGCACGCTGCCCAACGGTCTGCAGATCCGCCAGCAGCGCGTGCCGCTCGGCGTCGTCGGCATGGTCTACGAGGGCAGGCCGAACGTCACCGTCGACGCCTTCGGGCTGACGCTGAAGTCCGGCAACGCCGTGCTGCTGCGCGGCAGTTCGTCGGCGGCGCGCTCGAACGCGGCGCTGGTGACCGCGCTGCGTGCCGCACTCGTCGCGGAGGGTCTGCCTGCCGACGCCGTGCAACTGCTGCCCAGCGACGGACCGCGCCAGCGTCACCCACCTGATCCAGGCCCGCGGCCTGGTCGACGTCGTCATTCCGCGCGGGGGCGCCGGCCTGATCGACGCCGTGGTGCGCGACGCCACCGTGCCGACCATCGAGACGGGCGTCGGCAACTGTCACGTCTACGTGCACGAGGCGGCGGATCTCGATGTCGCCGAACGCATCCTGTTGAACTCCAAGACGCGTCGGCCCAGCGTGTGCAACGCCGCCGAATCGCTGCTGATCGACGCGGCCATCGCCGACCACGCGCTGCCGCGCCTGGTCGGTGCGCTGCAGGACGCCGGGCGTGACGGTGCACCTCGACCCCAGCGAGGACGAACTGCGGGCCGAGTTCCTGTCGATGGACATCGCGCTGGCGGTGGTCGACGGCATCGACGCCGCGATCGCCCACGTCAACGAGTACGGCACCGGCCACACCGAGGCCATCGTGACGACCAATCTCGCTGCCGCGCAACGCTTCACCGACGAAGTCGACGCGGCGGCGGTGATGGTGAACGCGTCGACCGCGTTCACCGACGGCGAGCAGTTCGGGTTCGGTGCCGAGATCGGCATCTCCACCCAGAAGCTGCACGCCCGCGGCCCGATGGGGCTGCCGGAATTGACCTCGACCAAGTGGATCGTGTGGGGAGACGGCCACACCCGCCCCGCCTGACAAGGAGAACCACCGCCACGATGAGCGTCCCCGCCCGCCCGGCACCGCTGTTCACCGACATCGACGACGTCGCCAAGCGGCTCGCCGAGACCGGCTACCTGCCCGACACCGCCACGGCCACCGCGGTGTTCCTCGCCGACCGGCTGGGCAAGCCGCTGCTCGTCGAGGGCCCCGCCGGCGTCGGCAAGACCGAGCTGGCGCGCGCCGTCGCGCAGGCCACCGGCTCCGGACTGGTCCGGCTGCAGTGCTACGAGGGCGTCGACGAGGCCCGCGCGCTCTACGAGTGGAACCACGCCAAGCAGATCCTGCGCATTCAACGGGCAGCCAGGGCGGTCAGGGCGACTGGGACCAGACCAAGATGGACGTGTTCAGCGAGGAGTTCCTGCTGACGCGCCCGCTGCTGACCGCGATCCGGCGCACCGAACCGACCGTGCTGCTGATCGACGAGACCGACAAGGCCGACATCGAGATCGAGGGCCTGCTGCTCGAGGTGCTGTCCGACTTCGCCGTCACCGTGCCGGAACTGGGCACCATCATCGCCGACCCGTAAGCCGTTCGTGCTGCTGACCTCCAACGCCACCCGCGAGCTGTCCGAGGCGCTCAAGCGCCGCTGCCTGTTCCTGCACATCGACTTCCCCGACGCCGACCTGGAGCGGCGGATCCTGCTGTCCCGGGTGCCGGAACTGCCGGAGAAGCTGGCCGAGGAGCTGGTGCGCATCATCGGGGTGCTGCGCGGCATGCAGCTCAAGAAGGTGCCGTCGGTCGCCGAGACCATCGACTGGGGCCGCACCGTGCTGGCGCTCGGGACTGGACACCATCGACGACGAGATGATCGCCGCCACCCTCGGCGTGGTGCTCAAGCACCAGTCCGACCAGGTAGCGCGCGTCGGGCGAGCTTCGCCTGAACTAAGGAGTTCGACTGATGGCCGTCCGACGCACCCGCCCGCCGCAACCGCTTGCGCCACACGGAATTCCCGGGCACCTGGTGGAGTTCGTCGAGGCGCTGCGCGGCGTCGGCATCGCGGTCGGCCCGTCGGAGACCGTCGACGCCGGCCAGGTGATGACCGTCCTCGGGCTCGGCGACCGCGAGGTGCTGCGCGAGGGGCTGGCCTGCGCGGTGCTGCGGCGCGCCGACCACCGCGAGACCTACGACGCGATGTTCGACCTGTGGTTCCCCGCGGCACTCGGCGCGCGCACCGTGCTCGACGACGAGCGAGACGGCGCAGACGGCGAGCCCGACGGCCTGCCGCCGCAGGACATCGAGGCCATGCGCGACGCGCTCGTCGACGATGCTCGCGGACAACCCGGAGCTGGAGAACATCGACGACCGGCTGGCGGCGATGATCGCGCAGATCGTCGAGTCGTTCGGCCGGTACAACTCCAGCCGCGGACCGTCGTACTCGTCGTATCAGGCGCTCAAGGCCATGGCGCTCGACGAACTCGAGGGCAGGCTGCTGGCCGGTCTGCTCGCGAGCTACGGCGACGACCCCACGCCCACGCAGGAGGAGATCGCCAAGGCCATTGCCGCCAAGCGGATCTCGCAACTGCGCCAGATGGTGGAGGCGGAGACCAAGCGCCGCACCGCCGAGCAACTGGGCCGCGAACACGTCCAGATGTACGGCATTCCGCAGCTGGCCGAGAACGTCGAGTTCCTGCGCGCCTCCGGCGAGCAGCTGCGCCAGATGCGACGTGTCGTCGCCCCGCTGGCCCGCACGCTGGCCACCCGGCTGGCCGCGCGGCGGCGCCGGTCCCGCCGCGGCGAGATCGACCTGCGCAAGACGCTGCGCAAGTCGATGTCGACCGGTGGCGTGCCCATCGACGTCGTGCTGAAGAAGCCGCACCCCGCCCGCCCCGAGCTGGTGGTGCTGTGCGACGTGTCGGGTTCGGTGGCCGGGTTCAGCCACTTCACCCTGCATGCTGGTCAGCGCGCTGCGCCAGCAGTTCTCCCGGGTGCGGGTGTTCGCCTTCATCGACACCACCGACGAGGTCACCGAGCTGTTCGGGCCGGACGCCGATCTCGCCGTCGCCGTGCAGCGGATCACCCGCGAGGCGGGCGTCTACACCCGCGACGGCCACTCCGACTACGGGCATGCGTTCGTCTCGTTCCTGGACAAGTGGCCCAACGTGCTGTCGCCGCGCAGCTCGCTGCTGGTGCTCGGCGACGCCCGCAACAACTACCGCAACCCCGAGGTCGACCTGCTGACGCACATGGTCACCGCCAGCCGCCACGCGCACTGGCTCAACCCGGAGCCCAAGCACCTGTGGGGCAGCGGCGACTCGGCGGTGCCGCGCTACGAGGACGTCATCACCATGCACGAGTGCCGGTCGGCCAAGCAGCTCGCCACGGTGATCGACCAGCTGCTGCCGGTCTAACTTCCGGCGAACGTGGGTTACCGCCACGGTCTCGACGCGACTCGCGTGGCGGTAACCCACGTTCGGCGCGGGGAGGGGCGTCGCGACCTCCCGTAAGCTGCCTATTCGTGACTCGACGAGGCTGGGGGTGATGGGTGGGACGTTCGACCCCATCCACCACGGTCACCTGGTCGCCGCCAGCGAGGTCGCCGACCTGTTCGACCTCGACGAGGTGGTCTTCGTCCCGACCGGCCAGCCGTGGCAGAAGCGCGAACGCATCGTCACCGCCGCCGAGGACCGCTACCTGATGACGGTCATCGCCACCGCGGCCAACCCGCGGTTCTCCGTCAGCCGCGTCGACATCGACCGCGGCGGACCGACCTACACCAAGGACACCCTGCGCGACCTCGCGGCGCTCAACCCCGGACACCGAGCTGTACTTCATCACCGGTGCCGACGCGCTCGCCTCGATCCTGTCGTGGCAGAACTGGGAGGACCTCTTCTCGATGGCCCGTTTCGTCGGTGTCAGCCGACCCGGTTACGAACTCGACGGTCGAGCACATCGCCGCGGCCATGAAGGAGTTGCCGCGGGACGCGCTGAGTCTGGTCGAGGTGCCGGCCCTGGCGATCTCGTCGAGCGACTGCCGGCGCCGTGCGGAGATCGGCAGGCCCATCTGGTACCTGGTGCCCGACGGCGTCGTGCAGTACGTCTCCAAGCGCGGCCTGTACCGGGCGCACACGCTCGGCCGAGCAACGGGAGCCCCGACGCATGACGCGCATCCGACGAAGCCATCCGCATGGCCACGGTGGCCGCGCAGGCGGCGGCGTCGCAAGCTCGCCGACGACGTCGTCGTCATCGACGTGTCCGGACAGCTCGTCATCACCGACTGCTTCGTCATCGCCTCGGCGTCCAACGACCGGCAGGTCAACGCGATCGTCGACGAGGTCGAGGAGAAGATGCGCGAGGCCGGGTACAAACCGGCCCGCCGCGAGGGCACCCGCGAGGGCCGTTGGGTGCTGCTCGACTACGTCGACATCGTGGTGCACATCCAGCACCAGGACGAGCGCAACTTCTACGCGCTCGACCGGCTGTGGCGGGACTGCCCGCTGGTGCCCGATCGGACCTGGATGGTCGACGAGGCCGAGTGACGATCCGCCGCCTGGTGCTGCTGCGGCACGGACAGACCGAGTACAACGCGGCCAGCCGCATGCAGGGCCAGCTCGACACCGACTCTCAGCGATCTGGGGCGCGAGCAGGCCGTCGCCGCCGCCGAGGTGCTCGCCAAGCGCCAGCCGCTGCTGATCGTGTCGTCGGATCTGCGCCGCGCGCTCGACACCGCGACGGCGCTCGAGCGAGCGGTCGGGGCTGCCGGTGACCGTCGACACCCGGCTGCGCGAGACCCATCTCGGCGACTGGCAGGGCCTGACGCATCTCGAGGTCGACGCCATCGCCCCCGGCGCCCGGTTGGCGTGGCGCGACGACGCCCGGTGGGCCCCGCACGGCGGCGAGAGCCGGGTCGACGTCGCCGCCCGCAGCCTGCCGCTGGTCGCGGAACTGGTCGCCGGTCAGGCCGAATGGGGCGTCGACGAGCCCGACCGTCCCGTGGTGCTGGTCGCGCACGGTGGGCTGATCGCGGCGCTGACCGCCGCGCTGCTCGAGTCTGCCGGTCGACAACTGGCCGGTGCTCGGCGGCATGGGCAACGCCAGCTGGGTGCAGCTGTCCGGGTACACTCGGACCCGATGCCGCGGCCGGGGACATCCGCTGGCGGCTCGACGTCTGGAACGCATCGGCCCAGGTCGCCAACGATGTCCTCTGAGCCGACGAATCCCCGAGTCGCTTCGCTCCGCGCCGGCACCCTTCTCGTCTTCTGCGACTCGCTGTCCTACTACGGACCGACCGGCGGACTGCCCGCCGACGATCCGCGGATCTGGCCCAACATCGTTGCCGCCCAACTGGGTTGGGACGTCGAACTGATCGGCCGGATCGGCTGGACCTGCCGCGACGTGTGGTGGGCGGCCATCCAGGATCCCGCGGTCGTGGGCGGCGCTGCCCCGGGCGGGCGCGGTGATCTTCGCGACCGGCGGCATGGACTCCCTGCCGTCGCCGTTGCCGACGGCGGTGCGCGAACTGATCCGCTACGTCCGGCCGCCGTGGCTGCGCCGGTGGGCCCGCGACGGCTACGGCTGGCTGCAGCCGCGGCTGTCGCCGATCGCGCGGCCCGCGCTGCCGCCGCACCTGAGCGCCGAGTATCTCGAACAGACCAGGGCCGCAATCGACTTCAACCGGCCGGGCATTCCCGTTCGTGGCGTCGATCCCGTCGGTGCACATCGCGGACACCTACGGCCGGTCGCACCGCTGGCGTGACGGCACCGTCGCCGCGATCACCGACGTGGGCCGGGAGCACGACGTGCCGATCGTCGATCTGAAGGCCGCCGTCGCCGACGAGGTGATGAGCGGACGCGGCAATCCCGACGGCATCCACTGGAACTTCGAGGCCCACGCGGCCGTCGCCGAGTTGATGATGAAGGGCCTCGCCGAGGCCGGCGTCGAGGTCCGAAGACGCCGGCGACTGAGCCATGGCCGTCACGGTGGTCACCGACTCGTCCGCGCGACTGAATCCGGATGAATTGCAGCGGTGGGGGATTCGTCAGGTGCCGTTGCACGTCCTGGTCGACGGTGACGGATCTGCGCGACGGGGTCGACCCGGTGCCGTACGACGTCCACGACCGCGCGCACGTCACGACCGCGGGTGCCGCACCGGCCGACCTGACCGAGGCCTATCGCAAGGCCCTGGCCGACAGCGGCGGCGACGGCGTGGTCGCGGTGCACCTGTCGGCGGCGTTGTCGAGCACCTTCAGCACCGCGGTGGCGGTGGCGCGCGAGTTCGGTTCCGCGGTGCGCGTGGTGAACACGCGGTCGGCGGCCGCTGGCGTCGGGCTTCGTCGCGGTGGCCGCGGCCCGTTCGTCGGCCGCGGGCGACGACCTGGACGCCGTCGAGGCGGCGGCCCGGTCGGCCGTGCCGCGTGGCCGTGCCTTCATCGTCGTGCACCGGCTCGACAACCTGCGCCGCAGCGGGCGGATCGGCACGGCCGCATCGTGGTTGGGCACGGCGCTGTCGCTCAAGCCGCTGCTGTGCCTGGACGTGGACGGCCGACTGGTGCTGTCCCAGCGGATCCGGACGTTGTCGAAGGCGCACGCGGCGATGGTCGAGGCGGTCGCCGAGTTCGTCGGCGACGCCAGGGCGTCGATCGTCGTGCATCACGTCGACAACCACGACGACGCCGACGAGGTCGGTGCGGCGCTGACGACGCGGCTGCCGCAGGTCGAGTCGCTGTCCGTGACGCGACATGGGCCCGGTGCTGTCGGTGCACGTCGGCGGCGGCGCGATCGGCGTGTGCGTGACGGTGGACGGCTCGTGATGACGCTGGACCTGGCCCGCGACGAACGACTGGAGTTCGCCGACTTCCTCGCCGGGCTGACGCCCGAGCAGTGGGACGCCCCGTCGCTGTGCGCGGGCTGGACCGTGCGCGACGTCGCCGCCCACTGCGTGAGCTTCGAGGGGATGTCCGGCGGGCAGCTGGCGGCCCGGTTCCTCAAGGGCCGCCTGCAGACGGACCGCATCAACGCGCTTGGCGTCGCCGACCTCGCGGGCGCTTCGACCGACGAACTCATCGCACTGCTGCGAGACAACGCCGAGCCACACGGCCTCGGGGCGGGCTTCGGTGGCCGGGTTGCGCTGACCGACAACATGATTCACCAGCAGGACATTCGACGTCCGCTGGGCATCGCGCGGACGATCCCGCCGAGCGCCTGAACACCGCGACTGGACTTCGTCCGTTACGCGCCGACCATCCGCGGCGCGTGGCAGGCGCGCGGGGTGCGACTGGTCGCCACCGACCTCGACTGGTCGTACGGCAGGGGGCCCGAGGTTCACGGCACCGGCGAGGCGCTGCTGATGGCGATGGCCGGGCGGGCCGACGCATTGCGCGACCTCGACGGGCCGGGCGGGCCGAAGCTCGCCGCGCGGCTGTAGGCGAGGAATTGTTCGGCGGCCCGCGGTGTTCAACTACACCGTGAGCGAACAAGCCGAGCTGAGCCCCACCGGGTGGGTACGAGATCAGACCGAGCGCATCCTTGCGCAAGGCACCACGGATGGCGTCGAGGTCCTCGACCGGCCCATCGTCCTCTTCACGACGACCGGCGCACAATCCGGCAAGAAGCGGTTAGTGCCTCTCATGCGTGTCGAGGAGAATGGCCGCTACGCCATGGTCGCCTCGAAGGGCGGTGACCCCAAACACCCGAGCTGGTACTTCAACGTGCTGGCCAACAACTCGGTGACGGTCCAGGACGGCGAGAGGGTCATCACGGGAACGGCGCGAGAGCTCGACGGTGACGAGCGCGAGCACTGGTGGAAGCTCGCCGTCGAGGCCTACCCGCCTTACGCCGAGTACCAGACCAAGACGACACGCCAGATTCCGGTCTTCGTCGTCGAGTAGCTCGGCACGCCGCGGGTACTAACCCGTGAAACGTCCGGTGACCGGGGGCAGATCCTTCAGCGTGACGATGCCCGGCGCGGCGGCGACCACGGCGGGCACCGCGTTGGTCACCGGCATCGCGGTGTAGATCATGCCGAGGCCCATGAAGCCCGGTTCGGTCCAGTCCCGTGGCGGCAGGCAGTGCAGGACGGTGCGCATGTTGGGCGTCCCGAAGACCTGAATGACGTGGCCGTGTTCCAGCGGCTTCGGCGGCGTGACGTGGCTGCCCATCGTCCAGTTGAATCCCGACGCTGACGACGTTCTTCTCGCCGACCCAGCCGCGGTGGTAGCCGTAGACACCGCCGACCGTGCCGGCGGGGATCTGCATGAAGCCGAGGTCGCTGTCACCGGTGGCGGCGGTGAACTCGACGTCGAAGGTCAACCGGTCGAGCGTGGCGCCGATCGCGTCGGCCATCATCGCCGCCGACTCGGCGAACACCTCGCTCTCGCGCCGCACGCTCTCGGCGAGGTCGGGCGTGTTCGGATCCTGGCCGAACCCCATCGCGGCCTGCGTACCCGCCGACTCGTATGTCGAACAGTCCACCGACTCGGTGATCCGGATCTCGGTGACGTTCTCGCAGGCGCCGGAGAGCACCATCCCGACCATGTTCGTCATGCCGGGATGGGCGCCACTGCCGAAGATCGTGGAATTCCCTGCCGTGCAAGCCTTCCGGATCCGATCGAGATCCTCGGGCGCTCTGCTTGCCGCCGGTGATCCAGGCGGCGCTGGAGCACACGTTGACGCCGCCTTCGAGCAGCCTGGTCAGCTCGTCGACGTCCGGCCACAGCGGGTTGTAGCAACAGGCGTCGGGCTTCAGTGCGATGAGCGCGTCGATGTCGTCGGTGGCCGTCGACTCCGGTGGGCTCCGGCCAACCGGCCAGCTCGGCGGCGTCGACCCCGACCTTGTCGGCTCCGTGGGCGTACACGCCGACGAGTTCCATGTCGTCGCGGCCGATGATGGCGTGCAGCGAGCGCCTGCCGATGTTGCCGGTGGTCCACTGGATCACTCGCAGCGGTCGGCCGGTGGTCGTCGTCATGTGCGCCTCCTCGTTGCGGCGGATCAGGTAGACACCTTCCCGAATATGTATACGCGAGGCTTCGCTCGACGCGCCGGTGGACCGTCGCGCTGGCATGATCGCCGGATGCAACACCACCTACCCGCCACTCCTTCCACGGTGCATTGGGGCTACTTCGATCCCCGATTGCAACCCGCGCTCGTCGTGGCGTCGGGAGACCTCGTCGACATCGAGACGCTCACCCATCACGCAGGTGACGCTCCCGACCTACTGATGGACGCGGGCATCACCGACGTATACGACCGGGTGACCGACCGCGGACCAGGGCCACACGTACTGACCGGGCCCATCGCCGTCGACGGTGCCCGGCCCGGCGACGTGCTGCAGGTCGACATCCTGTCGGCCGCCCCACGGCTGCCGTACGGGTCGAATCTGGCGGGACACTGGGGCCACCTGTACGGCGAGATCCCGGGCGAACGGGTCACGGTCTACGAACTCGACGCCGACGCGCTGCTCGGCCGGGCCCTGTTCGGCTACGACTGGACGGCGACCCCGCTGGCCAATCAGCCTGGCACGATCGTCGCGCCGAGTGCCGACGCGCGCGAACCCGCGCTGCCCGGTGTCGTCGTTCCGCTGCGCCCGCACTTCGGAACCATGGGCGTCGCTCCCGCCGCTGAAGAGCGGGTCTCGTCGGTGCCACCGGGCGACCACGGCGGCAACGTCGACAACTGGCGCATCGGCGCGGGTGGGCGGATGTACTACCCCGTGCAGGTACCCGGTGCGCTGCTGTCGGTGGGAGACCCGCACGTCTCGCAGGGTGACGGCGAGATCAGCGGCACCGCGTTGGAGTCGTCCCTGAACGGATTGCTGCGCTTGACCATTCGACGTGACCTCCCGTTCACCGTGCCGGTGCTGGAGACCTCCACCGAGCTGCTGGTGCACGGGTTCGGGGACACCCTCGACGCAGCGATGAAGTCCGCGGCGCTGCGGACGCTCGACGTGCTCGAACGCAGCTTCGGCCTGACCCGCAGGGACGCGTACTCGTTCATGTCGGTCGCCGTCGACTTCACCGTCACCCAGGTGGTCGACCAACGCCAGGGCGTGCACGGCCGCATCGACAAGCGCTGCTTTCCGCGCTGGCCGGGTGTCGCGGCATGACCGGCATCCGCTCGTTCACCTTCACCCCCGCCGACGGCGTGCCACCTGGCGTGGCACCGTTCGCCCACGCCACCGCCGCGGGGCAGACGCTGTACGTCACGGGGCAGATGCCGACCGACACCACCGGGACCGTCGTCGGCGCCGACGTCGCGACCCAGACCGATCAGGTGCTGCGCAACCTGCTGCGCGTCACCGAACTCTGCGGCGGGGGACTGGCCGACGTCGTCTCGGTACGCGCCTACCTGCTCGACTGGGACGACTACGCGGCCTTCAACGACGCCTACGCGGCGTGGTTTCCCGACCGGTTGCCGTCGCGCACCTGCGTCGGCGTCACCGGGCTTGCGGTCGGCGCACTTGTCGAGATCGACTGGGTGTGCTGGCGAGACGATGGCTGGGTCGGCCCGGCGGTGCCACAATCGAATTAGGCCCGCGAGGCCGGAGGCCGCCGCGGATTGGTCTCGTCGAGGAGCACACCATGACCATCCTCTACACACTCGCACTCGCAGGCTCGGCAGCTCTCGGCGTGTTTTGGCTGGGGGTAGCCAACATCCGCGTCGTCAGACAATTCGAACGGGGCGTCGTCTATCGATTCGGGCGGGTGCAACCCCGCGTCCGGGAACCGGGACTCACCGCGCTCATTCCGATCGCCGATCGTCTGCAAAAGGTGAACATGCAGATCATCACGTTGCCGGTGCCGGCCCAGGACGGCATCACCTGCGACAACGTGACGGTACGGGTGGACGCCGTCATCTACTTCAAGGTGGTCGACCCGGTGCGCGCGGCCGTCGACGTCCAGGACTACATGTCCGCCATCGGGCAGGTCGCCCAGACGTCGCTGCGGTCGATCATCGGCAAGAGCAACCTCGACGACCTGCTGTCCAACCGCGAGCGGCTCAACCAGGGCCTCGAATTGCTGATCGACAGCCCGGCATTGGGTTGGGGAATCCACATCGATCGCGTCGAAATCAAGGACGTGGTGCTGCCCGACTCGATGAAACGGTCGATCGCACGCCAGGCCGAGGCGGAGCGTGAGCGACGGGCCCGGGTCATCACCGCCGACGGTGAGCTGCAGGCCTCCGAGAAGCTTGCGCAGGCAGCCGAGATCATGGCCGAACACCCTGCCGCATTGCAACTGCGGCTCCTCGAGACCGTCGTCGAGGTCTCGGCCGAGAAGAACTCCACCCTCGTCCTTCCCTTCCCCGTCGAACTGCTCCGGTACCTGGAACGGGCGACGCCGCAGGGGCCCGAGCGCCGTGACGAGAAGGCCACAGAGGCTCCCGCGCCCCTGGCCTCCAACGGCGAGACGCGCGAGTTGACCGCGCCTCGGGTACCCGATGACCCGAGTGGTTTGGCACTCGACCCGGCCGTGGCGAAGCGAGCGCCCGCCCGAAACTCCTGATACCCGGGGCAGCATGATCGTGCGACGTCCGTTGATGCCGCTGACGCGTTCGCCGCATTCGCACGAGGTGAGTTCGATCGGTTCGAACTGACAGCGGCATGCCAGGAGGTTCGCGGCATGTTGGCGCGGCTACAGCACTTTCAGTGTCGCCGAAGGCGACCCTGCCGAGCGCTGGTCATCACGCGAGCTGAGCCGTGCTATCAATGAGTCGGAGTCAGTCGCATGGGCGGCACGACTACTTGGCTGCCTGCCGTGGAGGCAGTGGGGGCGGGCCGTAGTCGCAGGTCGAGGCCAACGGGCAATGCCACCCGTCTCAACATTTGGAGAGGTTCTGAATGCATATCGCACTTTTCACCGATCTTCACCCCGACAGCCTCGGGGGTGCGCAGGTGTCGGTGGCCACTCAGCGTCGCGCGCTGGAGCGGCGTGGGCACCGGGTCACGGTGTTCACCGCACCGCTACGCGACACGGTCGATCCTGATCCGTGCGTCGTCGAGTTGAGACCGGTGCCTGTGGTGGCTCCACTCATGCGCAAACTGGGCAGGCACGAGGACTTCATGTTCGTATGGCCCTCCAAAGCGAATCGCGCGATCATCGATGAGGCGTTCGGCGTCCGCGAGCCCATCGACGTCGTGCACACGCAGGGGGATTTAGGTGTGGCGATAGCGGGCGTGGAAGCCGCCCGCCGACACGGTCTTCCGGTCGTTCAAACAAAACACACCCGTTACGACGTGTACTTCGAGCAAGCCAGCGCCACTCCGCTTCCGCTGGCACTCTTGTTCGGCTTTATGCAGAAGCGCCATCTTTCCGCGGAATTCAAATTGGTTCGCGTGAAAGAAACCGCAGCCTCACGTCTGGCGTGGCGTGTCATGGTGGCGCATGCACAAGCTGTAGACCACGAAATCACACCAACGAGTCACTTCGCTCAGTCGTTAGCCCGGCGAGGGGTGAATCGGCCAATATCCGTTATTTCCAACGGCGTTGACGATGACGATATCGATCGGGCTCGAGCAGTCGACGTGGTCACGCCGCCCGACAGCGAGCCGCTTCGACTCATCTGGTGTGGACGCCTGTCATCGGAGAAGCGAGTTCTTGCAGCAGTGCAGGCTGCTGCCCTGGTTGATCATTGTAGGCTCGACATCTACGGTGAAGGCCATCTGGAAGCATCCATCCGCAAGACCATCGAAGCCAGCGGACTCTCCGAGCGGGTTTGCTTGCACGGCCGGGTCGATCGCGAACAATGCCTCATCGCCATGAGATCAAGCGACGCACTACTGTTCACATCCAGCGATTTCGACACGCAGGGACTGGTGCTGCTCGAAGCGGCTGCCATGTCCTTACCCGCTATCTACTGTGATCCTGCTCTGAGCGAAACGGTCCCAGAAGGCGGCGGACTTCTCAGCTCCGACCCTTCGCCTGCGTCCCTAGCCGCCGCTATCCGTGTGCTGGTCAATGACCGCGACAAATTGAGGAATATGACCGCCAGTGTCGCCACACAACGGGACACCGCCCGACAATCCCTCCACACCGACAAGATCGTGGCCATCTACCACAGCCTGATAGACCGAGTGCCCGCCCAGATTAGAAGCGGAAATTGCGAGTCCGACTCGGAGCGCAGCATCTAACCCACCATGTCGGGCAAATACCACTCCACCTCCCCGATGCCGGAGAATATGCCCCGCTGCGCATGTCCGATCAGTCGTGTTTCGCCTCGTAGCGCAGCAGGACCGTGCCGCCCGGGAAGGTGCGGTTCTCCAACAGTCGCAGCGAGATCCATGACGGCAGTGTCGGGAAGAACGGTGTGCCGCCGCCCACGGCGGCGGGCGTGACCACAATCCGATACTCATCCACCAGTCCGGCCTGCACGATCGGTGCGGCCAGCGTCGCGCCGGCCACCTCCAGCCTGCCGTCGGTTTCGGCTTTCAGCTTCGTTACCACCTCGACCGGGTCGCCGCGTTCCAGGCGGGAGTTCCAGTCGACGGACTCCAGGGTGCGCGAGAACACGACCTTGGGCATGTCGCGCCAGATGTGCGCGAAGTCGACGATCAGAGGGGTGGCGTCCGGGGTCTTGTCGGCGGTCGGCCAGTACGCGGACATCAGTTCGTAGAGCCGCCGCCCGTAGAACGATAGGGCGGTCTCCCGCTCGAAGTCGTTCCAGTACTGGTGCAGTTCTTCGCTCGGATCGGACCAGTCGATGTTGCCTTGTGCGTCGGCGATGTACCCGTCCACCGACACGTTGAAGCCATAGATGAGTTTGCCCATGCAGATCAGACTGCACCCGAGGGCAAAACTCATCGCGACGCCACACGACATATTGTCAAATCCTCGTGGATGGGCGAGCGTCAGGCGGCCCCTTCGTAGTCGACGAATCGACGGGTCGTTCCAGGAGTTTGCCCTTCTCGAACACAGCTCCGGCCCGAACGAGGGCGACCAGGTGCGGCGCGTTCACAGCGCGCCAGCGTGCCTCAGCGGCCTCGATCAGCTTGAACGCCATCGCGAGCCCGGCCGCCCGCGAGCCCGGCCCCTTGGTGACCTTGCTCCTCAAACGCACTGTCGCGAAAGTAGATTCGATGGGGTTCGTCGTGCGCAGATGGATCCAATGCTCCGCCGGGTAGTGGTAGAACTCCAGCAGCACGTCGGCGTCGTCGACGATCTTCGCGCGGCCTTCGCGACGGCCTTCGGAACTTCGCGCCGTAGTCCCGTTCGAACGCGGTGATCGCACCGCAACTCACCGCACTCCTCCACAAACGCGAATTCATCCACAGGCTAGCGGCGTTGGGGTCTCGGCTCGACGGTTCGGTGCACCGCCGCGCCTACCGTCGCGGCCATGCGAACCGAATTGCCCGCCGACAGGGCGCAGCGCAGGCTGGGATCGGACGACACCGAATCCACCCTCGCTGACGACGACCAGTCCGACGACGAGGAATCCGACACGTCGCTGTCCCGGTGGCTGCCCGATGCGCCCACGACGGGCGGCCCGAATTGGGTAGCGGCGATCCGCGCCGATCCCGGCCGGGCGGGTGTCATCGCATTGGCCGTGGTCGGCGTCATCGCCGTGCTGGTGACGATATTCACGCTGACCCGGGACGATCCACCACCCGTGGTCTCGGCGAAACTCCCTCCGGTGCAGATGGTTTCGTCGACCAGCCCGACGGCGGGCAGCGCCGCGCCCGCGCCCGACGGACCGGTCGTCGTCAGCGTGGTGGGACTCGTTCACCAGCCGGGGCTCGTCACACTGACGTCGGGAGCGCGCATCGCCGACGCGCTCACCGCCGCCGGCGGTTCACTGGAGGGCGCCGACCTCATCGGGCTGAACATGGCCCGCCGGGTGACCGACGGCGAACAGATCGTCGTCGGCATCGCGTCGCCACCGGGCGCGCCATCATCGATGGGCAGCTCGATCGCAGCGCCCGCCAAGTCGTCTGCCACGCCGCAGGCAGGAGTGAACGACTCCGGGCCAACGGAATTGGTCGACCTCAACACAGCGGCGATCGACCAGCTCGACGCGTTGCCCGGCGTCGGGCCGGTCACCGCATCGGCGATCGTGGCGTGGCGCGACGCCAACGGGCGGTTCACCAGCGTCGAGCAACTCGGCGAAGTCGACGGCATCGGCCCCGCGCGGCTGGAGAAACTGCGTGACCTGGTCCATGTGTGAGCACACCCGAAACCCCCGCGGTCGGCCACGATCTGCGCCTCGTGCCCTCCGCGTTGACGGGCTGGGGCGTGACGGTCGCGGGCATCCAGTGGGGCGGTGCCGCGTCCTTCTGCGTGATGACGACCGCGGTGGTCGTCACGGGCTTGGTGACGTGGTGGTGGCGTGGCCGGGAGGCGAACGCCTCGATGTGGCCGGGAATCGTCGCCGTTGCCATCGTCGGGACCGCGTTCTCGATTTCGGTGACGTTGCGCGTGCACGACGTGAACCACCATCCGATCGCCGATCACGTCGGCGACACGGTGTCCGCGGTGGTGGTTGCGACCGAGTCGCCCCGCGTGGTGGCTGGGGGCCGGCTGATGTTCCGCGGCGACATGCGGTCCGTCGACGACCGCCCGATGTCCGGCCGTGTCGTGGTCTTCGCGTCGATTGTCGGCTACGGCGATCTGACCGCGGGCCGCCCGGCTGCCTTCCGCGCCCGGGTCGGGGCGCCCACCCGCCGTGACCTCACGGTCGCGGTGCTGGCGGCCACGGGCGAGCCGAAGCTCGGCCGGGCGAGCCCCGTCCAGAGGGTCGCCGCACGGGTACGCAGCGCCTTCGCCGACGCCGCGCGCACCGCCCTGCCCGCCGACCAGGCGGCGATGTTGCCCGCGCTGGTGCTCGGCGACACGTCGGCCGTGCCGCGGGCGACCGTCGACGAGTTCAGGATTGCCGGCTTGACGCACCTCACCGCGGTGTCGGGAGCCAACGTCACCATCGTCTGCGGTGCGGTCTTGCTGACCGCCGGCCTGGTGGGTCCGCGCGCGGCCACGGGGCTGGCCGCGCTGGCGCTGGTGGCGTTCGTCGTCGTGGTGCAACCGTCTGCCAGCGTGCTGCGCGCGGCCGTCATGGGTGCGATAACGCTGCTGGCGATCGTCACGCACCGCCGCCGTCAGGCGATACCTGCACTCGCGGCGAGCGTGATCGCGCTGATGATCGCCGCACCCGAACTCGCCGTCGACATCGGATTCGCCCTGTCGGTGTCGGCCACCGCCGCGTTAGTGGTGATCGCCCCGGTGTGGTCGCGCCGGCTCGTCGCACGCGGTTGGCCGAAGCCGTTGGCCGCCGCGGCCAGCGTCGCCGTCGCCGCCCAACTCGTCACGGCGCCTCTCGTCGCCGGGATGTCGGGCACGGTCAGCGTGGTGTCGGTCGCCGCGAACCTCGCGGTGACCATCGTCATCGCGCCCATCACGGTGATCGGCACCGCGGCCGCGGCGGTCTCGGCGGTGTGGCCCGCGGCGACGCAACTGCTGGTCCGCTTCACCGGACCCGAGCTGTGGTGGCTGTTGAGGGTGGCCCGATGGGCGTCGGCCGTGCCCGGCGCCGTGGTGCCTGTCCCGTCAGGAGCCGCCGGCGTGGCCTGCGTCGCGGTACTGGCCGTCGGGGCCGTCGTGCTCTGGCGGTGGCGGTGGGGTCGCATCGGGCTGGGGTCGGCCGCGCTGTGCCTGCTCGCCTGGGCCATCTCGGGCGCCGGTGGCGGCCCGGAAATCGGCGCTGTCGCCACGACGTGACACGATCGGGACGTGAGCCAACTTCATTTGGTGCTGGGCGACGAAGAACTGCTCGTCGAACGCGCCGTCGGTGACGTGCTGCGGTCCGCACGCGAATCGGCGGGCACCGCCGACGTCCCCGTCGATCGACTGCGCGCCGGTGAGGTCAGCACCAACGAGTTGGCCGAGTTGTTGAGCCCATCGCTGTTCGCCGACGAGCGGGTGGTGGTGCTGGACTCGGCCGGCGACGCCGGCAAGGACGCCGTTGCGCTCGTCGTCGACGCCGCCGCGGATCTGCCGCCAGGCACCATGCTCGTCGTCGTGCACTCCGGCGGCGGGCGGGCCAAGGCACTGGCCGACCAGATCAAACACCTTGGCGCCCAAGTGCACGAGTGCAAGCGGATCACCAAGCCCGCTGAGCGTGCCGACTTCGTGCGCCACGAATTCCGCACGCTGAAGGTCAAGGTCGACGACGACACGGTCACCGCGGTGCTCGACGCGGTTGGCTCCGATCTCCGCGAACTGGCCTCCGCCTGCTCGCAGCTGGTCGCCGACACGGGCGGTCGGGTCGACGCCGCCGCGGTGCGCCGCTACCACAGCGGCAAGGCCGAGGTGAAGGGTTACGACATCGCCGACAAGGCCGTCAATGGTGACGTCTCCGGAGCGGCCGAGGCACTGCGCTGGGCGATGATGGCCGGTGAACCGCAGGTGGTGCTCGCCGACGCGCTCGCCGAGGCCGTGCACGCGATCGCGCGCATCGGTCCGTTGCGCGGCAACCCCCGAGACCTCGCCGCCGAACTGGGTATGCACTGGTTTCGCGTCGAGAAGGCGCAGAAGCAGTCGCGACGCTGGTCACGCGAGTCGGTGGCAGAGGCGATGCGGCTGGTGGCGGCGCTCAACGCCGACGTGAAGGGCGCGGCGGCCGACGCCGACTATGCGCTCGAGACGGCGGTGCGCAGGGTGGCGGAACTGGCCGCCGGGAACTAGGAGACTGGCTCGATCAGAGCTTGTTGAGGGCGCTCGCCAAGGCGGACTTCTTGTTGGCCGCCTGGTTCTTGTGGATGACGCCCTTGCTGGCGGCCTTGTCCAACTTGCGGCTGGTCGAGACCAGCAACTCGGCGGCCTTGTCCTTCTCGCCCGCGTCGACGGCCTCACGGAACCCGCGGACAGCCGTGCGAAGGGCAGACTTCACCGACTGGTTGCGCAGACGAGCGCGCTCATTGGTGTGGATGCGCTTTTCCTGCGACTTGATGTTGGCCACGCGTTGGTTCCTTCTAAATGTCAGCTTGGGTTGGGACGAGTCTTCATGGGGGTGCCCGGTGACGGGCAGCGAGGGTTCAGGTTACCAGCGCGGACCCGAATTACCCAAAGTGATCGCCACTGGCCTGCCGAAATGGCGTCGGTGCGGCAGCATGTCCATGGTGAGCCTTCGAACCGTACCGACAGATACCGCACGGTCGTCACGCAGTGCCGGGCGGGAGGCCAAACGCTACGAGGGCATCTTCGACGGATACAACGACGTCGGCAGCTATTCGAAGGCCTTCGACGAGATGTTCGACGCCCAGGGCAACGTGCGCGGCCCCTACAAGGGCATCTTCACCGAGCTTGCCCCGTCGGACGCCTCCGAGCTCGCGGCACGCTCCGAAGCCCTCGGCCGGGCCTTCATCGACCAGGGCATCACCTTCTCGCTGTCCGGTCAGGAGCGGCCGTTTCCGCTGGACCTGGTGCCACGGGTGATCTCGGCCGCTGAGTGGTCTCGACTCGAGCGGGGCATCATCCAGCGGGTCAAGGCGCTCGAGATGTACCTCGACGACGTCTACGGGGAGCAGGAGATCCTGCGCGACGGAGTGATCCCGCGCCGACTGGTGACGTCCTGCGAGCACTTCCACCGCGAGGCGGCGGGCATCGTGCCGCCCAACGGCGTCCGGATCCACGTCGCAGGCATCGACGTGGTGCGCGACGCGCAGGGCACCTTCCGCGTGCTCGAGGACAACCTGCGTTCCCCGTCGGGCGTGTCCTACGTGATGGAGAACCGGCGCACCATGGCCCGGGTCTTCCCGAACCTGTTCGCCACCCATCGGGTCCGCGCGGTCGGCGATTACTCGGCGCATCTGCTGCAGGCGCTGCGCAAGGCCGCGGCCTCCAACGAGGCCGACCCGACGGTCGTGGTGCTCACCCCCGGCGTCTACAACTCGGCGTACTTCGAACACTCGCTGCTGGCCCGGCAGATGGGCGTCGAACTGGTCGAGGGCCGCGACCTGTTCTGCAGGGACAACACCGTCTACATGCGCACCACCAACGGCGAACGCCAGGTCGACGTCATCTACCGGCGCATCGACGACGACTACCTCGACCCCATGCACTTCAAGCCCGACTCGGTGCTCGGGGTGGCGGGTGTGCTGAACGCGGCCCGCGCGGGCAACGTCGTGATCTCCAGCGCGGTCGGCAACGGCGTCGGCGACGACAAGCTGGTCTACACCTACGTGCCGACGATCATCGAGTACTACCTCGGCGAGAAGCCGCAGCTGGCCAATGTCGACACCTTCCGCTGCTGGCTCGGCGCGGAACGCGAGGAGGTACTCGACCGCGTCGACGAGCTCGTCATCAAGCCCGTCGAAGGTTCCGGCGGCTACGGCATCGTCTTCGGCCCATCCGCTTCGGACAAGGAGCTCAACGCGATCTGCAAGAAGATCCGCAGCGATCCCCGCGGCTGGATCGCCCAACCCGTCGTGCAGCTTTCGACGGTGCCCACGCAGATCGACGACGAGTTGGCCCCGCGCCACGTCGACCTGCGGCCGTTCGCGGTGAACGACGGCGACGACGTGTGGGTGCTGCCGGGCGGGCTGACCCGCGTCGCCCTGCCCGAGGGATCGCTGGTGGTCAACTCCAGCCAGGGCGGCGGGTCGAAGGACACCTGGGTGCTCGCGTCGCGGACGTCGGTGGCCGACCGCGAATTGGCCGCGGCCGAGGTGGTTCGGTCGCTCCCGAAGACGACCAAGGGGAACAAGTCCGAGAAGAACGGCGACGCCTCGTCGTCGCAGCAGCAGCAACAACAGTCGTCGGCTAGCGCCCCGTTGACGAATCAGCAGCAGCAACAGCAGCAGCAGGCGGTGATGCAGTGATGCTGGCACGCAACGCGGAATCGCTGTATTGGATCGGCCGCTACGTCGAGAGGGCCGACGACACTGCCCGGATCCTCGACGTCACGGTGCACCAGCTGCTGGAGGACTCCAGCGTCGACCCCGACCAGGCGTCGCGGACGCTGCTGCGGGTGCTCGGCATCGAGCCGCCCAAGGTGGCGCTCGACGTATGGTCGCTGACCGACCTGGTCGCGTTCAGTCACGACACGAACGGTGCGTGCTCCATCGTCGAATCCATCTCGGGAGCCCGCGAAAACGCCCGCGGTGCACGCGAAGTCACGTCCACCGAGATCTGGGAGTGCCTCAACACCACCTACAACGCGCTGGCCGAACGCGAACGCGCCGCCAAGCGGCTCGGGCCGCACGAGTTCCTCGTCCTTCGTCGAGGGCCGCGCGGCGATGTTCGCCGGGCTCGCCGATTCCACGCTGTCCCGCGACGACGGCTATCGCTTCATGGTTCTTGGGCGGTTCATCGAACGCGTCGACATGACGGTCCGGCTGCTGCTGGCCCGCGTCGGCGACAGCGCGTCGTCGCCAGCCTGGGTGACGGTGCTGCGGTCGGCCGGCGCCCACGACACCTACCTGCGCACGTATCGCGGGGTGCTCGACGCCACAAGAGTCGTCGAATTCATGCTGCTCGACCGGTTGTTCCCGCGCTCGATCTTCTACTCATTGCGCCAGGCCGAGCACAGCCTCGACGAACTGCACCACCGAGCGCTCAACCGGGTCGGTGCCACCGCCGAGGCGCAACGCCTGCTTGGCCGTGCGCGCAGCGAGCTGGAGTTCCTGCGCCAGGGTGTGCTGCTGGAGTCACTCGAGGAGCGCCTCGCCGGTTTGCAGAAGACCTGCGCCGAAGTCGGAGAAGCCTTGGCCCTGGAGTACTTTCACTCGGCTCCGTGGGTCGCGTGGACCGATGCGGGTCACCACGGGTCGCTGGTCGTCGAAGAGGGCGAGGTCTGAAATGTGGCGACTGCGGGTGGTGCATTCGACGGGCTACGCCTACAAGTCACCCGTCACGGCGTCGTTCAACGAGGCCCGGCTGACGCCGCGTTCGGACAACCGTCAGAACGTGATCCTCAACCGCGTGGAGACGGTGCCCGCCACTCGCTCCTACCGCTACGTCGACTACTGGGGCACCGCGGTGACGGCTTTCGACCTGCACGCCCCGCACACCGAACTCGAGGTGACTTCCTCGTCGGTCGTCGAGACGGACCTGGGCGAGTCGCCGAGCGAGAGCGACGACTGGGACGCGCTGAAGTCGGAGGCGGTGATCGACCGGTTCGACGAATACCTCACCGCGACGCACTACACACCGGCGAGCAGACGCATCGCCAGGGTCGGTGAGCGCATCGCCAAGTACCACGACCCGCACGAGGCAGTGGTCGCCGCGGCGAACTGGGTGCACACCGAACTGGACTACGTGCCCGGCACCACGGGCGTGCACTCGTCGGGTCTCGACGCGCTGCGGGAGGGTAAGGGCGTCTGCCAGGACTTCGCACACCTGAGCTTGATTCTGTTGCGCAGCATGGGAATCCCCGCACGATACGTGTCCGGCTACCTTCACCCCAACCGGAAGGCGGTGATCGGTGACACCATCGACGGTCAGAGTCACGCCTGGGTGCAGGCGTGGACGGGTGGTTGGTGGAACTACGACCCCACCAACGACACCGAGATCAACGAGCAGTACGTCAGCGTCGGCGTCGGCCGCGACTACTCCGACGTCACGCCGCTGAAGGGCATCTACTCCGGCGAGGGTTCCACCGATCTTGACGTCGTCGTGGAGATCACCCGGCTGGCGTAGCGCACACCCCGGGGTGCACTTCGACGCGATGCAGGTCGTCGCCCAGCTCGATCTGGCGGGGGAACGTCGACGCGGCCAGCGCGCGCCACTCCTCCTCCGTGCCAGGTGCCAGCGGCGGCACGTAGTGGGTCAGGACCAGGATGCCCACGCCGGCGCGTGCCGCGGTCGACGCCGCTTCCTCGACCGAAGAGTGGTAGTCGAGGATGTCCTTGAGCCGCTGCTGCGGCACCTTTGCAATGAGGTCCTTGCGGATCACGGTGTGCACCAGCGCACCCGCACCGGCGGACAGTGCGTCGAGACTGGCGCAGGGTACCGAGTCGCCCGCCAATACCACTGAGGCGCTCTCGAACTCGATGCGGAAGGCGATGGTCGGCTCGACCGGTCGATGATCCGTTGGCGCGACCAGGATCTGGACTCCATCGTGCCCATTTCCCGTCGCTTCGCTCGCCTCGTCCTGCCAGACGATGCCCTCGCTGTATTCGTGCACCTCGACCGTCGGCGGTTCGGTGATGTCGGCGTGATGGGCGATCCGGTAGCTGATGTCCGGAGCCAGCGCGGCCAGTGTCGCTTCGACGACCGCGGCGGTGCCGGGCGGTCCTATCACCGGCAGGGGAGTACGGGTGAAGGTGGTGACCCACCGCGTGGTGATGACGTCGGACAGGTCGGTGATGTGATCGCTATGCAGGTGCGTCAAGAGCAACGCGGTGATGTTCGCCGCGCCGACGCCGACTGCGGCCGCCCGCATCAGTGCCCCGCGGCCGCAATCCACCAGAAACGTCGCATCGCCCGCGCGTACCAGCGTCGACGGCCCCGCCCGGTTCGGGTCGACCATGGGACTACCGGTGCCGAGCAGGGTGACTTCGATCATGCGTCATTCCTACAGGCTTTGACGTGCGGGAAAGCCGGAATGTTCGTTTCAATACTCTATTGATAACTGGCAAAAAAAGACCAGGTAGTGTGCCCAGCTCGATCAAGGATCAGGTGTTCTACTTTCAATAGGTCATTTACCGCCGCGAAACAGCCTGGCAATACTGCGCGCTTAGCGTGAAACCGTCACAACGTCCGTGAACCCCGTCCCCTGCCGACCGCGGTGATGCAGCCCCGCACTCTCGTAGACACAGGAACAGACATGGCATTCGACTACTCCCGCCTTGCCGCCACGTGCGAGGTCGAGTCGCCCGAACACGCGATCACGCTTCCGCCCGAGGCATACGGCAGCGACGAGCTCTTCGCCGACGAGGTTGACCGCATCTTCAAGCGTGGCTGGGTTCCGCTCTGCCGTGTCGAGCAGGTCGCGACGCCGGGCAGCTACTACAGCATCGACATTCTCGGCACGCCACTCGTCGTTACCCGCGACCGCAAGTCCGAGATCAGGGTGTTGTCCCGTAACTGCACCCACCGATGGATGGAGGTGTGCAGCGGTGCTGGGGAGGCCAATGTGCTGCAGTGTCCCTATCACCTGTGGTCGTTCGGTATGGACGGCCACCTCGCCGGTGCACCCGAGATGAAGAACTCCCCGGACTTCAACCGCACCGACTACCCGCTGAAGAAGTTCCGGCACGACGTATGGAAGGGCTTCGTCTTCGTGAACTTCGACGGCAAGGCCGAGCCGGTGGCCAGTCAGATGGCCGCCCTCGAACCGATCGTCGATGCCTACGACTTCGAGAACTACCAAACCGTCGAACAAACCGACTGGGGTGTGTGCGACTGGGACTGGAAGATCATGGTGGACAACTTCATGGAGTGCTACCACCACATGGGACCGCATCGCGGGTCGCTGGAGGATGAGTTCCCGGCGAATATGAGCTCCACCGGCGACGTCGGGGATTACTTCACCACCATGTGGTCGGAGCAGGCGCCGGGTTATCCCGCCGAGCCGCCGTTCCTGGCGCCCGGTGCCGACACCTTGACCCCCGAGCACAGCCACAAGCTGCTGATCTTCATCGCCTATCCCTTGCTGCAGGTGTCGCTGGGGCCGGGATTCTTCTACTGGCTCAAAACCCTTCCGCTTGGCGCGGGGAAGATCGAACTCCAGCTGGACATCTGCATGTCGCCGGCCGCCATGGCTGCCGCAGACTTCGAGGAACGCCGTAACCAGTTGGTCAAGTCGATCTGCGACATCCACCGCGAGGACATCGACGTGTGCACCGCGGTGCAGCGCGCGATCCGTTCGGGAGTGAGTAGCACCGGTCGGCTGTCGCATCTCGAGCGGCCGCTGTGGGAGTTCCAGCGCTACCTGGGTCGCGAACTCGAAATCCTGAACAAGGCAACAACCCTCGCATCGGCAGGATGAGACGACACATGACGACGACACTCAACGGCCAGACCTCGACCGGCAGTATGGCGCGCGACGTCGCCGATCAGCTGAGCGGCCAAGGGCGTGAAGTACGCCGCCATCAGCTTCGTGGACATGCACGGCAAGCCGAAGGCAAAGATGGTGCCGCTGAATCACCTCGGGCAGGCCGCGGCCGGTTCCGAGATGTTCACCGGCGCAGCCCTCGACGGTGTGCCACAGGACGTGAACGACGACGAGGTGGCTCCACACCCCGACCTCGCCGCCGGGATCATCGCCCCGTTCAATCGCGAGATCGCCTGGTTCCCCGGTGATCTCTGGATCGGGGAGCGCCCGTTCGAGGCGTGCAGCAGGCAGATCCTCAAGCGGGTGACGGCGGACGCGGCGACGTTGGGCTACACCTTCAATCTCGGCATCGAGACAGAGTTCTTCCTCCTCTCCGATGAGGGGGGCACCCCGGCCCCCGCAGACCCCGACGACGACCTCGACAAGCCGTGCTACGACCTGCGCGGGATGCTGCACAACTACCCCGTGGTCGACGAGATCGTCTCGGCGATGAACGAATTAGGCTGGGATGTCTACTCGTTCGACCACGAAGACGGTAACGGTCAGTTCGAAACCGACTTCACCTATACCGACGCGGTGTCCATGTCGGACCGGTTGGTGTTCTTCCGGATGATGGTCGGCGAGATCGCGCGCAAGCACGGGCTGTTCGCGTCGTGGATGCCCAAGCCGTTCGCCGACCGCACAGGAAGTGGTGCCCACTACAACATGTCACTGGCCGACACCGGTGGCGTCAACCTCTTCGGCGAGACTGACGATCCGCGCGGCTGCGGACTGTCCACGCTCGGTTATCAGTTCATTGCGGGAGTGTTGCGTCACGCGCCGGCGATCTGCGCCGTGATCGCCCCGACGGTGAACAGCTACAAACGACTGGTGAAGCAGGGCAGCATGTCGGGCCTCACGTGGGCTCCGGTTTTCGCCTGCTACGGCGACAACAACCGGACCAATATGTTGCGCATCCCCCGAGGAGGAGGTCGGGTCGAGTGCCGGGCGGCCGACAGTGCCAACAACCCGTATCTCGGTGCGGCACTGATGCTGGCGGCGGGACTGGAGGGTATTCGCGAAGGGCTCGACCCCGGGGAGCCGAACCGGGACAACCTCTACAACCTGGCGGAGACCGATCTGCTCAATCGCGGGATCGGCTGGTTGCCCAGGTCCCTCGGCGAGGCGATCGAGGCGCTTGAGGTGGATCCGCTGGTACGCAGTGTGTTCGGCGACGTCATGTTCGAGTCGTTCGTGAGCGAGAAGCACGCCGAGTGGGATTCCTTCACCGCCCACGTGTCGTCCTGGGAGACCGACCGCTACCTGAGGTTCTGGTGATGACGTCGGGATGCCCGGTCGCGGTGGTGACGGGCGGCGGCCGCGGTATCGGCGCGGGTATCAGCAAGGCGCTCGCACGGGATGGATTTGACGTGGTGATCGGGTGGACCTCCGATGAAGCAGCGGCGAAACAAACCGCGGCGGACATCGAAGACGCCGGCTCGACCAGGACGGTCCTGATTCGTGGCGACGTGTCCGACCAACAGACGTCCGTCGACCTAGCCGCAGCCGCCCTCGCCGAATTCGGGCGACTGGATTGCTGGGTGAACAATGCCGGCTACATGGAGGCCGGGTCGATCCTGACGCTGACCGGGGATCAGTTGCGGCGCTGCTTCGAAATCAACTTACTGGGGACGTTTTACGGCATTCAGTGTGCCGTCGAGGCGATGCAGTCTTCCGGCGGTCGGCAGCCGAGCGGCTCGGGAAAGGGTAGCCGAGGCCGCATCGTCAACATCTCCTCGGAGGCGGGTATCCGTGCCTGGCCGCTCTACGGAGCGTATGCACCGTCGAAGTTCGCCCAAATAGGCCTGGGGCAGGTGGCGGCCCTGGAGCTGGGCGGCATGGGCATCACCGTCAACACGGTGTGCCCCGGCATCATTGAGACCGATATGGTCCTCAACAAGTGGGCAGCCGAGTCGGCGATCACCGGGACGTCGATTGACCGGATTCGCGCCGACGTCACCGCCGAGACGCTCACCGGCGCGCTGTGCACACCCGAGGATGTCGGCGAAGCGGTAGCGTGGTTGGCGAGCCCAGCCGCGAAAAACGTGACCGGACAGTCCATCTGTGTGAACGCCGGGGTGACGTTGCATTGAACCACCGATGGGATGAGCTCACTTCGACCCAGCTCGCCGACCGCATCGACGCAGACCCGGACTGCGTGGCGCTGATTCCCGTCGGGGCCACCGAACAACACGGACCGCATCTGCCGGTCGGCACCGACACCATCATCGCCACCGAACTCGCCGAGGCCGCGGCGGGGGAGTCGGCCGTCGTGCTGCCCGCGCTTGCCTTCGGCGCCAGCTTCTTTCACGGCTCCAAATTGGCCGGCACGGTGGCGTTCTCCGGTGAGGAGACCGCCGCAGCGGCCGGCTTGGTCGCCGAGGCGTGCGTCGACTCGGGGTTTCGCCGGGTGCTGTTCGTGAACGGGCACGTCGGCAACGCGGCGCCGCTCTGGATCGCCTGCGATGGGTTCCGCCGAGTGTTCGCCGACCGCCGGATCGGCGTCATGCAGTGGTGGGATCTGACCCCCGACATCGCCCGGCGCGCGACAGAGGACGCGGTCGACTGGCACGCCAACGCCGCGGAGACCTCGATCATGCTGGCGTTGCGGCCGGAATTGGTCGACACCGACAAGATGCAGACCGCCGACGATCCCGATCGGACGGAAGGCGTCGTCTTCCGGTATGCGGTCCAGCACGTGTCCACCAACGGCGTGACGGGCTATCCGTCGCGGGCGTCGAAGTCGTTGGGTCTCGAGTTGTGGCGGGACGTGGTCTCGGCCGCACGCGACACGGTCGAGCGCGCGCACGACGAGCGCGCGCCGCTCGGCTAGCGGCCGCAGTAGGATTCCGGTCGTGCCGACCCCCGAGCGCCGGGCAACGGTCCGCGCCATCGGACGACCACGCATCGACGCCGACGCGGCGCCGACGGCATCGCCGCGCGCGGGGATCGTGAACGCCGCGACGAGGCTCTTCTCCGAAAAGGGCTATGCGCAAACGACGATGAGCGACATCGCCCGCGCGGCGGGCCTCCAGCAGTCATCGCTGTACTACTGGTTCCGCAACAAGGAACAGCTGTTGGGTGAGGCCCTGCTCGTCAACCGGGCGCCGTTGAAGTTCATCGCGGAGGTGGGCGCCGGGTCCGGCTCGCCGGCCGTCAAGCTGTACCGGCTGCTGCGGTTCGACACCATGCAACTGGCGATGTCGCCGATCGACTTCAACGAGATCCAGCGCATCGCACACGAGCAGCGCAGCGAATTCCACCAGTTTTGGACGGATTACGAACGACTCAAGGATTGGGTCGCCGACCTCATCGGGGCCGCGATCAACGAAGGCAAGTTCATCGACTGCGACAAGCAGGACACCGCCGCCCTATTGCTCAACTTCGACGAGGGTGCGCAGAAGCGGACGCGCCTGCACACCGACCAGGGCGACCGGGTGGACGAGGCGATCCGGGTCGGGGAACACGTCGCGATCATCGCCGTGCGCGGACTGCTCAAGCGCCCGAGCGAGATCGAACGCATCCGTGCGCAGGCCGCCCAATTCGACGACGCCACCGTCGCACTGCAGATCGCCCAACCGCCGCCGGATTCACCTGCCTAGCCGCTATTCGCGACCGGCCGAAACCCACCCCAGGTCGGTGAACCGATTCCCCGACACGGCGGCGCCGGCCGCGTCCAGTGTCGCCAATTGTTCGTCGGTGAGAGCCACGTCGAGCGAGTTGAAATTCTCCTCGACGCGAGACGCGCGGCGTGTGCCGGGAATCGGCACCGCCGCCACCCCGAGTTCGTCGGCGCGGTAGCGCAGCCACGCCAGGGCGACTTGGGCCGGGGTGGCCTCGCGTTCGTCGGCGATGGCGCGGATGACGTCGACGACCGCCAGATTGGCCTCTAGGGCGTCGCCGGAGAATCTCGGCATGCCACGACGGAAGTCCGATCCCGAGGCCAGGTCGGCCGCCGAGCGGACGGTGCCCGTCAGGAACCCACGGCCGAGCGGCGAGTACGGGACGAACCCAACGCCGAGTTCGGCCGCGGCGGGCACGACGTTCTGCTCGACGTCCCGACTCCAGATCGACCACTCGCTCTGCACGGCGGCGATGGGGTGCACGGCCGCCGCCGCGCGCAATTCGGCGGCCGTTACCTCGGAGAGTCCGAGGTGGCGAACCTTGCCCGCGGCGACGAGTTCGGCCATGGCTCCGACCGTCTCCTCGATCGGCACGGTCACGTCCCGTCGGTGCATGTAGTACAGGTCGACGACGTCGGTGTTCAACCTGGCCAGGCTCTCGTCGATGCATTGTCGGACATAGGCGGCGTCGCCACGGGCGGCCAGAGCCAGTTCTTCACCCTCGGCCCGGTCGGCCGGATTGCCGACGATGCCGAACTTCGTCGCCACCGTCACCTCGTCGCGACGGTCGGCGAGCAACCGCGAGATCAGTCGCTCGTTGGCTCCGCCGCCGTAGACATTCGCGGTGTCGATGAACGTGACACCCAGATCGATGCTGCGATGCAGCGTGGCGAGGGATTCGTCGTCATTCACCTCGCCGTACACCGGCGTGAGCGCCATCGCGCCGAAACCGACTGCGCTGACCGTTAATTCATCGCCAAGCGTAACGATGTCCGTCATGATGGCCCCCTTCTTCCATTTCTCCATTGGCCCGTGCAACCCACCGCCGCGGTGATCTGTTCCACCTGGACCTTTCGCTACGTCCTCATCCGGCATAGCCTAGTGTGAGGCAAGTCACACAGGAGAGTGCCAGTGCGGATTTCAGATGTCTTGAAGAACAAGGGCTCGGGGGTGTTGACCGTCGCCCCCGACGTGACGGTGAGCGATCTGCTCGCCGTCCTGGCCACCCGCAACATTGGCGCGATGGTGGTAGTCGACCCCGACGGCCCGGTCGGCATCGTCTCGGAGCGCGACGTGGTGCGAAAGCTCCACGAGTTCGGTGTCGACCTTCTCGTCAGACCGGTCTCGGAGATCATGACGGCCCAGATGATCACCTGCACGCCTGCTGACTCGGTGGACAGCCTCAGTGCGTTGATGACCACCAACCGGGTGCGCCACGTTCCGGTCATCGAGGACGGACGGCTGGCCGGGATCGTCAGCATCGGTGACGTGGTCAAGACGCGCATGGAGGAACTGGAGGTTCAGCAGGAACACCTCGAGGCCTACATCGCCCAGGGCTGAATGGGGAAGACTTGTTGGCGTGACCACCGTCGAGGCAAGACCCGCGACCCGCGCCGACGTCGGTGCCCTCTCCAAGACGCTTGGGCGGGCCTTCTTCGACGACCCGGTGATGTCCTGGATGCTGCCCGATGCGAATGTGCGCAGGCGCAAGCTGCACCGCCTGTTCGCGTCGCTGACGCGTCATCATCACCTCGCGCTCGGCGGCGTCGAGGTCTCGCCCCACGCCGACGGCATCGGCGCGGCTGCGCTGTGGGATCCCCCAGGCCAGTGGAAGCACACGCGGGCCGAGGAACTTCGGGCGATGCCGGGGCTGTACTTGGCGTTCGGCAGGTCCCTGCGCAAGGGCCTCGAGGTCGAAGAGATGATGAAGAAGGCGCACCCCGAGGAGCCGCACTGGTACCTGGCGGTCATCGGCAGCGACCCCGACGTGCGCGGCAAGGGTTTCGGCCAAGTCCTCATGCGGTCGCGCTTGGACCGGGTTGACGCCGAGCACGCCCCCGCCTACCTGGAGTCGAGCAATCCGGTCAACGTGCCCTACTACCAGCGGTTCGGCTTCGAGATCACCGGTGAGATCACGCTGCCCAACGCTGGCCCCAAGCTGATCCCGATGTGGCGCGCGGCGCGGTAGGTGGCGCCCGGTGAGCGCACACCATCACCGTGATACGTGGGCGTCGAGCTCGACCAGTTGGCCGGCATAGCCAAGCAGGTTGACGCCGAGCAGCGTCGCAGGCGGCACGTTGCCGTCGAAGCACTCGACGACCGCGACCCATGCATCGTGCACCACCTGCTGCTCACCGACCACATAGACCGTCAGCTGGTGGATGTCCTCGCGGCCGAACCGATGCGCCTCCACGATCGCGAACAGGTTCTTCGCGCACTGACGTACCTGGGCCTGCACGTCGCCCGCGCCGACGAGCGCGCCCGCGGCATCGAGTGGCACTTGGCCGGCCAGGTGCAGATGGTCGCCGACCCGGTCGACGTAGCGGTAGCCGGGTGTCGGTGCGAGGCCGGCGGTGATCTCCCGTTCGTTCATCCGAGAACCGTCAGCTCCAGGAGTACTCAGCCCGCAGACGCGTCGCGACCACCTCGAAGGTCTCGCGGTCGAGGATCGCGCCCTCGCGCCGGATGCCCTCCTCGGGTACGTCGAGCACGCGGTCGAGCCGGACCCAGCTGGCCCGGCCCTCGTAGTCCCAGCTGCCGGCGCCGATGCCGACCCAGTCCCGGTCGCCGACGTGGCGGTCCTGGCTGGACAGCATGAGCCCCAGCAGTGTGCTGCTGTCGCGCCCGACCACCAAGACGGGGCGATCCTTGCCGCGGGTCGGATCCTCCTCGTAGACCACCCAGGTCCACACGATCTCGCCGGGATCAGCCCGGCCATCGAGATCCGGTGCGTAGACGACCCTGCGGGCCCGGTGGGCGGTGGGCACGCTGCCTGCCGTGACCGGGCGACCCGCGGTGATCGCGGGCTGGGGGTCACCCGCCGCGTTCGCGAGTGCGCTCAGCCCGGCGTCGAGGCCGATCTTGATGCCCTGCTGAATCCCGCGCTGCAGGTTGTCCGCCATCGGGAGCTGACGGATCAGCTTGGGCGCTTCGTTGAACACCAGGTTCTCAGTGGTTTTCAGAATCCGTCGCCACGGACTCCACTGTGACGCCATGGTGCCGAGTTTAGGTGGGAGCCGCGATTGTGTCGTCGCGCCGGTTGCTCGATACGCTGGTATCGCTCGCACCGCCGCCCGACCAGGAGATTCCCATCAGCAGTTTCGCCGACCAGACGTTCACTGCGCCGGCGCAGATCCGGAACTTCTGCATCATCGCTCACATCGACCACGGCAAGTCCACCCTGGCCGACCGAATGCTGCAGCTCACTGGCGTCGTGGCCGACCGTGACATGCGTGCGCAGTACCTGGATCGGATGGACATCGAACGTGAGCGTGGCATCACGATCAAGGCACAGAACGTGCGTCTGCCGTGGCAGGTCGAGGGCGAAAAGTTCGTCCTGCACCTGATCGACACGCCCGGCCACGTCGACTTCACCTACGAGGTGTCGCGGGCGCTGGAGGCCTGTGAGGGCGCGGTGCTGCTGGTCGACGCCGCCCAGGGCATCGAGGCGCAGACGCTGGCCAATCTCTACCTGGCGCTCGACCGCGACCTGACGATCATCCCCGTGCTCAACAAGATCGACCTGCCCGCCGCCGACCCGGACCGCTACGCCGGTGAGATCGCCCACATCATCGGCTGTGAGCCCGGCGACGTGCTGCGGGTGTCCGGCAAGACCGGTGAAGGGGTCCGCGAGCTGCTCGACGAGGTCGTGCGGCTGATCCCGGCGCCGGTCGGCGACGGCGACGCCCCGGCGCGGGCGATGATCTTCGACTCGGTGTACGACATCTACCGCGGCGTCGTCACCTACGTCCGCGTGATGGACGGCAAACTCAGTCCCCGCGAGAAGATCAAGATGATGTCCACCGGCACCACCCACGAACTGCTCGAGGTTGGCATCGTCTCACCCGAGCCGAAGGCCACCGCGGGCCTCGGCGTCGGCGAGGTGGGCTACCTGATCACCGGCGTCAAGGACGTCCGGCAGTCCAAGGTCGGCGACACCGTGACGTCTGCGCGCAACGGCGCCACCCAGGCGCTCACCGGATACCGCGAACCCAAGCCGATGGTCTACTCCGGGCTGTACCCCGTCGACGGGTCCGACTACCCGAACCTGCGCGACGCGCTGGAACGGTTGCAGCTCAACGATGCGGCGCTGGTGTGGGAGCCGGAGACCTCGGTGGCGCTCGGCTTCGGCTTCCGCTGCGGGTTCCTCGGCCTGCTGCACATGGAGATAACCCGCGAGCGGCTGGAACGCGAGTTCGACCTCGACCTGATCTCCACCGCGCCCAACGTCGTGTACCGGGTCGTGAAGGACGACGGCAGCGAGATCGTCGTGACGAATCCATCGGACTGGCCCGACGGCAAGGTCGGCTCCGTCTACGAACCCGTGGTGAAGACGACGGTCATCGCGCCGGCTGAATTCATCGGCACGATCATGGAACTGTGCCAGTCCCGCCGCGGCGAGCTCGGCGGCATGGACTACCTGTCGCCCGAACGCGTCGAGCTGCGGTATTCGATGCCGTTGGGCGAGATCATCTTCGACTTCTTCGACTCGCTGAAGTCGCGCACCCGCGGCTACGCCAGCCTCGACTACGAGGAGGCGGGCGAGCAAGAGGCCGACCTGGTGAAGGTCGACATCCTGTTGCAGGGCGAGGCGGTGGACGCCTTCAGTGCCATCGTGCACAAGGACGGCGCGGCCGCGTACGGGAACAAGATGACGACCAAGCTCAAGGAGCTCATCCCTCGGCAACAGTTCGAGGTGCCCATCCAGGCCGCGATCGGCTCGAGGATCATTGCGCGCGAGAACATCCGGGCCATCCGCAAGGACGTGCTCTCCAAGTGCTACGGCGGTGACATCACCCGCAAGCGCAAGCTGCTGGAGAAGCAGAAGGAGGGCAAGAAGCGGATGAAGACCATTGGTCGGGTCGAGGTCCCGCAGGAGGCCTTCGTGGCCGCCCTGTCTGCCGACGCCGCGAGCGACAAGCCGAAGAAGTAGGCCGGCGGCCGTGACGCGCCTGCTGCTGCTCGTCGGGCTCGTGACGATCGCGGCTGCGTGTGCGCGTGGCGTCGACGGCCTCGCGCGGCCCGCGCAGACTGCGGTCACGGTGTTGCTGAGCGAGGACGAGATGACCTCAGCGGTGGGAAACAGGTTGAGCAGCTTCGGCTTCCAGCCGTTCGTCGGTGGTCTGGAGATCATGCCCGACGGCTTTCGCACCGACGGCGACGCCACGCCCATCGGGTGCATCGGCGTCACCGACACCATGATGAGGGTGACCTACGAACCCGACGACGTCCTGGAAGCCGCGCGACAGAGCTACTTCAACTGGAACCAGGGCGCCGGCGTCTCGGGTGCCGACGCCGCCGTGGTGCGGTTCGCCAACGCCGACGGCGCCAACCGCACCTTCGACCGGTTCGTCCGGCAGTGGCAGGGATGCGACGGTCAGGCCGTGCTCAAACACGTACGCGGCGTGACGAATTCAGACGTGGACGCCGCAATCAGCGACGTCGCCGTGACAGGATCGATGTTGACGGCCACGGTGCGCACCCGCCAGGGGCCGGACGCTCCCGCCTCGCACTATCAGCGGGCGCTCGCGGTGCGCGGCGACACCATCGTCGAGGTGTCACTCGCAGTCACCGACGCCGGGGGCGGACGGGCCGGTTCCCGCGAGGACGCGGTCCGGGCAGCCCAGGCGATGTCGAACAAGGTTCGCGACGGTGCCTAGGTCGGCTCGTCCGTTGATCGAAAGGACGCATTGCGGCGTCCAGTCGGTCACAATGACCCGATGAAGCCTGGCCCGGTGACCCCGTTGGGGGCGGTGGCACGGACGTTGTTGGCCGGGGCGGCGATCGCCACCGCGGCGTCGCTGTCGGCGTGCACCAGCACCGTTACCGGCAACGCGGTACGCGATAAGGACGCCGCACCATTCGACGTTCCGCCGCTGAAGGAGTCGCAACTCGACCGCGTGATGCTCAGTATCGAGGAAGTCAACTCGATCGTCGGCTCGACCGACTTGGAGGTGGTCAGCGAGATGGAGGAGATGTCGGACAACTCCAGGGCGGTCTCCGACCCGGACTGCCTCGGAGTCCTCTTCGGCGCCGAGGAGAAGGTCTACGACGGCAGTGACTGGACCGCCGTTCGTGATCAGGTCATCCGCGAGCCCACGGATGACAAGGAGCACTGGATCGAGCAGACCGTGGTGCTCTATCCCAAGGCGGTCCAGGCGGAGAAGTTCTTCGAACAGTCCCAGTCCGACTGGGAACAATGCGGCGGCTTCTCGATCGCCGTCGACGACTCCGAGTCCAGTTACATCTGGGAGATCCACGACGTGGTCGCCAAGGAGGATCTGATCTCTCAGGTGACCACTCAGGAGGACTCCGACGGCTGGCAATGCCAGCACGCGCTGTCGGTGGTGTCGAACGTGACGGTGGAAACCTTTGCCTGTGCCTTCGACATCAACGATGAAGCGGTTGAAATGGCTCACGCGATGGTCGAGAACGCGGCAAAGACGTAGGTGTTGCTCGGCGGGGTGCCGATCGGGGAGAACGTCGGTGCCGAACAGCTTCGCGCGCGTCGTACCAGGGGCATATTGGCGCTGAGCGAGCCCGCGGTCCTGCAGGACGGGTAACAAGTCTCGGTCGACGCAGAAGTGACGGCGGTAAATCAGCGAACCAGGTTGCCGTTCAGATGGTGTGCGACCAAGGGCAATTCCCGTCTTGAGAAAATGTTGCGGGCGATTACCGACCCTCCGGTGGCGGGAAAACGCAGCGGCACAAAGCAATAACCCTCAGCACTATGTCAAGAGCTGGTCTCGTGACCGTGTCCATTGCGACTTACCCATAGCCGGGAAACTTGTCCATCCCCATCATCGTTCTTGACGACCTCTCGAGGAGTGGAGCGCTGACACAATGCCAACCAAGTCCAAACCCAGAAGGGCAACGAGACAGGCCGACGAGTCCGACTTACATATCCGGCTTGAAAGCGATGATGTTGCGTGCGTGTCGATGTCAGACGTCGAGCCAGCGATGATGGACGAGACGATTCCGTGGCGGACATTCCGCTGGTACTTCGGGCAGTGCCACTACTCGGGAGTGTACTGGTCGGCGACCGAGTCCGGGCCCGTGATCTACGAGTCGCGGCCGGAGTTGAGCCGATTGCTTCTCGCCGACTTCGACCCGAATGTGAAGCACATTGTGGTGTCAGACGGTGGACTAGCTGTGGGTGCCGTCGGTCCACGAAACCATTGTCCGCCATTTGAACTGAGCGAGTTCCGGTGTATCGGGCAACGCCGAGCGGACGCCGAACAGCGCGTCGACGTTTACGCCGTTGCCGGCAGGGGTGTGCAGTGTGGTCATGAATCTTTTCTTCCTGTTTGTGATTTGGCCTTCGGTTCGATGGCAACGCATGTTGGGTGGGGTCGAAGTTCTCGAACGCGGAGTCACTGACCGCGAAGAGGCCGCGTTGGGGTAGCCAGAAATCGACGAGGTGTAGTTCTCGGGGTAGCGGATGTGGCGGGCCGAGATCCACGCCGTGAAGAACGGCGTGGCTGTTCGCAATCGTCCAGATTCGCCGCGGTCCCCACGCGAACCTATGGCCGTTGGGTGCTGTGCCGCTCATACCGACGCGTCCAGCCCGCAACAGCGCTGCGGCGACGGCATTCACCACTCGCTGAAAAGCATTGCTGCGCCTGGCGATTGGGGGAGCCGGTGTGACAATGCGGTCATCATCACCGTAGCGGGGGTGGATCCTAGCTCGATTCGCCAATCGAGTATGTCGGGCACGGTTACCCGCAACGAGTGCGGTCCATCCCATTTCGAGGCGATATCTGCGTACAGAGTCAGAGCGGAGTCGCCCGGAGCGAAGTACCGCGCACACGTATGCTCCGGTCGTCTGTCGGTGATGAAGGTGCACGTGCCGTCGGGCGCGTAGTGCCAGACGGTTCTGTACTCGGGGTCGATCGATGACGCGGGTATGTGCCGCATCGCCAGATAGTGTCCGCTGCGGAGCGGCAGCCCCATTACGCCGTAAACGGTGAAACCGCTCGTCAGTGCCCGGCCGCAGGACCGGGTTCCGCTGGGCGGCGACGGCCGCGTCACGTGGGGTCTTGAAAATGTCCATGCCGCAATGGTCGGCCGCACGGTTCGCAGTGCCCGCGAGGGAATCGGTTCGGACTCAACGGATCCCAGCTTCGTCATCCGTCGAGAGGCGCAACTGCTGATCTCCTACGCGGACAGCCCGATCGTCGGGCCCGACGGAGGCGGCCGCGCCCGACGCCAGGGGCTGACCCGCCAGGCGGTCAGCGACCCCATGCGGTTGTACACCCTGCTGGGCCGCGAGCACACCACCCTGCTGTATGCCGGCAACGCCGCCGGCGCGGACGACGTCGCGGGCCTGGAAGCGGCCGCCGATGCTGTGGTGCAGGCCGCGCACGGGCAGATGGACGTCTACCTGGTCGCGGCACCGGACACGGACGTGGCAGGAACCGTGCTGGCCCTGATCCGCGACGCCGACGGTGACTTCGCGCGCAACTACGATGTCTCTGACACGTCCGTGTTCGTCATTCGCCCCGACGGCTACCTCGGCATCGCCGCGCGCGGCGTCGTCGACACCGACGAGCTGGTGCGCCACCTGTAGGCGACATTCCGCTGAAAGCTGCGCGGCGTCGTCGCGGGCGGTCGCTGCGGTAGCTTCGCCGCAGAGTTGCCAATACGGGAGAACCCCGTGGTAGGAGAAGTCACTGGTGAACGATCTGTTTGCGTTCTCGATCGACTGGGGGCGCGCGCTGTTCGATTCGGCGATCTGGATCGCCACGGCGTGGGCGATCGCCGCGGTGTGCACCCTGGTGGTGCTGGTGCTGATTGCGCGCTATACGACGTGGGGCCGGCAGTTCTGGCGGATCACCGGCGCCTACTTCACCGGCCCGCACAGCGTGAAGGTGTGGCTGTGGCTGGCGGCACTGCTGCTATCGGTGATCGTCGGGGTGCGCCTCAACGTGTTGTTCAGCTATCAGGGCAACGACATGATGTCGGCGGCGCAGGCCGCGTTCACCGGCATCGGCGCAGGCGACGAAGCGGTCAAAGAGTCTGGCAAGCACGGCTTTTATACCTCGCTGGGCATCTTCTCGATCCTGGTCACCGTGCACGTCGCCCGCGTCATGCTCGACCTGTTCATGATGCAGCGGTTCATGCTGGCCTGGCGGGTCTGGCTCACCGACCGGCTGACCGGTGACTGGTTGACCGGCCAGGCGTATTACCGCGGGCGCTTCATCGACGAGCGGATCGACAACCCTGACCAGCGCATCCAGTCCGATATCGACATCTTCACCGCCGGAGTCGGGCCGCTGCCCAACACCCCGAACAACACCACCGGAAGCACGCTGCTGTTCGGCGCTATCGACGCCGTCGTCTCGGTGATCTCGTTCACCGCGATCCTGTGGCACCTGTCCGGGAACTTGACGCTGTTCGGCGTCACCATGCCCAGGGCGATGTTCTGGATCGGTTTCGCGTACGTCCTCCTCGCGTCCATCGTCGCATTCTGGATCGGCCGCCCGATCATCTGGCTGAGCTTCAACAACGAGAAGTACAACGCCGCGTTCCGTTACGCCCTGGTGAGGTTGCGGGATGCCGCGGAATCGGTGGCCTTCTACCGCGGCGAAGCCGCGGAGCGGTTGCAGCTGCATCGGCGATTCCAACCGGTGGTGTCGAACTACAAGCGCTACATCAACCGCATGATCCGCTTCTTCGGCTGGAACTTTTCAATCAGCCAGATCATCGTCCTGCCACCGTGGCTGATCCAGGCGCCCCGGCTGTTCGCCGGGCAGATCACGTTCGGCGACGTCACGCAGACCGCGACGGCGTTCGGCAACATCCAGAGCGGACTGTCGTTCTTCCGTAACGCCTATGACAGCTTCGCCGGGTGGCGCGCGTCGATCATCCGCTTGCACGGGCTGGTGACGGCCAACGAGGAGGGTCGCGCGATGCCGTCGCTGACCGTCGCGCCCAGCAGGGACTGCCTGGTCGAACTCGACCACGTCGAGGTGCGTACGCCGGCCGGCGAGCAGTTGATCCGGCCGCTGGATCTTCGCCTGAACCTTGGCGACACGTTGATCATCACCGGCAAGTCGGGCGTCGGTAAAACCACGCTGCTGCGCAGCCTGGCCCAGCTGTGGCCGTACACCTCAGGCGCCCTGCGCTGCCCCGGCGGCGCCAACGAGACGATGTTCCTGTCGCAGATGCCGTATGTACCGCTCGGTGACCTGCGCGCGGTGGTGTCCTACCCCAAGGAACCCGGCGAGATTCCCGACGAGGAACTGCACCGTGTGCTGACCAAGGTGGCGCTGCCGCAGTGCGCAAATCGTCTGTCCGAAGTGGCCGACTGGGCCAAGGTGCTCTCGCCCGGCGAGCAGCAGCGCATCGCGTTCGCGCGCATCCTGTTGACCACACCCAAGGTGGCATTCCTCGACGAGGCGACATCCGCGCTCGACGAGGCCTTGGAGTTCATGCTGTACAGCATGGTGCGCACCGAGCTCCCGGACACCGTCCTGGTCAGTGTCACCCACCGCAGCACTGTCGGCCAGCATCATGAGGAGCATTTGGAACTGCTCGGCGACGGTGAGTGGCGGCTGAGCAGGCTAGAAGGAGGCGAACTTGCCGGCGTCTAATCGCGTCTGACCGCTGATCAGTCTGCGCGGCAAGCACTTTCAACGGCTCGAAGGTCGGCGTTCAGGCTGGTCCGCGATAACCGCCGCAGTCCCTCCTGGATGGCAGTAGCTTCACCGCATGTCCTGATCGCAAACCCGCGGTGGGTGCGGCTGAACCGGGCCGCGGTGGATCACCGTCGGTTCTGGGACGCGATGGACCGCCTCGGCGAGGGGCGGCTGCGCGAGATCGAGACCCGGCTCTCCCGCCGCATGGTCACCGAGTTCGGGCTCGACCCGACCGGCTGGCGCTGGACATGACCAAACTTCGCCACCTTGATCGACAACCAAGCGAAGCTAGTGCCCACCCGCAGTCAGCTCGCGGATACGCTCGGGGGTGGTGGCCTGTCGGTATAGCTCTAATCGCTCTTTATTCCGGGCAGTAGCAGCCTTGTCTTCTGCGGTTAGATGCGACCCACCCAAACCTGGTTTATGCCAAAGGTGCCAGGCGGGGCCATCGACCCACCGGGTGGGGCCTGCGCACACCTCGAAGGCGATCTTCATCGCCACGTCGTCGTGCCAGGCCCCCTCGAAGACCTCATCCCACTGACCGATCGCGTCCAGCGTCTCGCGACTGACGACGTTGATGGCGCCGATGCTCTCACCGTTGTCCATGGTGGATTCCGGGATGCAGTCGCCGGGCTCGATGTCGTGCGCGCGGACCAGGCCGGAGTCTTCGGCTGTGAGGTAGCGGTACTGGATGAACGGCACCACCAGACCCGGGGCCGCTGCCGCCATCGCAACGGCCTGCCGTATCTGGCTGTAGGGCGCCAGCATGTCGGCCTCCGCAAAGACGACCACATCCGCATCTACGAACCGGGCGCCGCGGTTGTAGGCGTGCGACCTGTTGAACTGTGCGTCTCCCACCCGCCCGTCGTCGCTGAGCCAGACAGGCAAATCGCAGCCGTCCCAATACTGGATGACGCACCTCAGATTGGCCGGGCGCAGTGGGTCATTACCGCGGTCTCTGAAAGGGATGACGATGGCGACGTTCATGCGTCGAGATACTGCTGTCCGATTGCGGCGTAACGCTTCCGCCACAGTGACACCTGGGCATCGGTCAGATGGGCGTGCTGTGGCTCAAATGAAAGATGAGCGGTCAGAAACCCTTGAAAAATCAAGCGCGGCAGCATGTTCACCATGCCCTCATCGCCGATCTTGATTCTGGGGGTGAAGCTGCGGCCCGCGATATCCCCCGGCGATGGTGTCCCGACGCGGCGCGCGATTTTGCGGACCATACGCCAGTCATAGCCAATCGTGTTGATTGACAACCAGTCGCGGGTCTTGATGAGTTTAACTGGTTGGCCGACCATTTCGCGCCAGTGCTTGAACATGTAGGTGTGGCTCATCACGGCGTACTCACCGCTAAGGTGAACATCCAACAACGGCAAGGAAAGGGCTTCGAAGCCGCTCCACAACCCCGGCTCGGTGGGCGTGCATGCCCCGTTGTTAACGACTTTCGCGGTCACCACTGACGCGCGATTGCCGTTCACGGCGTCAACGAACTCCCCGAACCGGCCCGTTTCAATGAATACGACATCATCATCCACCTTCACGAATAGGTGATCCCGGTACTTGGGGTTGTCAGCGTAGTGACGATATACGGCATTGAACCCCAACCACGGGGCGATGCCAAAATAGTCATTCAAGACGGTGATGCGTTCACCCTCGATGGCTCGGAGGTAATGATTGTCGTCGTCATTACGCGACAGATTCCACACGTGATATTGGACATTGGGATGCTCAGTAATGATGCGCCTGACTAGCGGGAGCTGGAGTTCCATGTTCTGCTTGCGGCCAGCGAACACGAACAGAATGACGTTCATCTACGTAATCCGAACTGCCCATTGCCGGAAACCGTGACCGGTGACAGTCCAGCCGATGCCGGTGCGGTCACCGAACACACGCCAGGCGTGCTGCTCATGCACATCGCGCCCGGTGCCGTGGAATCCGTGCCACCATCTCGGCGATATCGATGCTGTAGTCCCTGGACGCGATCACGGCCTGGAGCCGACTCGCCGCGACGATGCCGGTGTTCACATCGACCCTGGTGTCCGAGTCGACAAGGGTCTCATAGCTTTTCACCATGAACGCCTCGAAGAACGCAATGGGCGTGAGCGCGGTGGCCAGACCCTCGACGAAGTCGACGGCGGCGTTTCTCCCGAGCCCGCCGTTCCAGGATGTCGCGGTAGGTGTTCTTGGCGACCTGGCATCGGCCTCCCACCGACGGGTTGAACCCTCAATGTCGGTGAACAAAGACGTCACCACCCGCGAAGGAGCAGCCGCCCGGTCAGCGGACACCCCCGCAGAATCTCACAACAGACACGCTCCTACCCGGCACTTCGCCGGAATCCAACCCAGGCGCGTCACCAAAACACACTCAACGGCAACGCGCAACGTCCCACGCCAGCAGCATGTCGTCGTCGAGCACGTATACCGACCGGTCGACGAGCCGGATCCCGTCGGCCACGGTGGTGATCCCGAGTGCGCCCACTGCCTCGGTGCCGGCTCCGATTATCGTCGGTGCGATCCCGACCACCAGGCGATCGACGAGGCCGGCACCGAGCATCGACGTGATCACCCGGGCGCCGCCCTCGACGAGGAGCGTCAGCGTGCCAGCCGCCCGCAGTCGGGCCAGGGCGGCAGGAAGGTCGACGCCGCGGGGGCTGGAGGGGACGACGTGGACGCGCACCCCGCGCTCGTGCAGGGCGGCCCGGCGGCCGGCCGATGCGCGGCGCGTCGTGATCACTGTGGTGGCCGCGTCCGGGCCGAGGATCTGCGCCGTGGGCGGCAGCCGAAGCGTCGAGTCGAGCACGACCCGCAGGGGCGACGCTCCAGCGACGAGGCGGACGGTCAGGAGCGGGTCGTCCGTCATCACGGTGCCCACGCCGACGAGTACGGCATCGCACGCGGCCCGCAGCGCGTGCGAGATGCGGCGCTCGGCCTCGCCGCTGATCCATTTGGCATCGCCCGTGGACGTCGCGATGCGTCCGTCGAGCGTTTGAGCGAACTTGAGCACGACGTAGGGCCGGTCCTCAGCGGGCCGTACCTCACCGAGCAGAGCGCTCGCGTCGACGGCCGGGAGGGGACCGGATTCCCAGGGCGTCACCGCCAACCCGGTCGGCCACACATGGTCCATCCTGCGCTCTTTGGTGCGGAGGTAGCCGAGGTTGCGGGCGTGCGGCGCGGTCGGCAGTGGTTCAACCGCCACCACGTCGATTCCCGCCCGCCGCATGCCATCGACCTTCCTCGGGTTGTTCGTCAGCAGCCGCACGGACCGCAGGTCGAGCGCCGACAACACGGCGGCCGCGTTGTCGTAGGTGCGCCCGTCGACCGGCAGGCCGAGGCGGAGGTTCGCATCGACCGTGTCATGGCCCTTGTCCTGCTCGACGTACGTCCGCAGCTTGTTGATCAAGCCGACGCCCCGGCCCTCGTGGCCGGTGGCGTACACGAGCACGCCCCAGTCCTCGGCCGCGATCCGGCGCATGGCCAGCCGCAGCTGCACGCCGCAGTCGCACCGCAGCGAGCCGAGCGCGTCACCGGTGAGGCACTCGGAGTGGAGGCGGACGAGGACACCGTCCTTGTGCTCCACGTTGCCGCGCACCATGGCCAGGTAGACGTGGTCGGTCGGGCTCTCGAAGGCCCGCACGTCGAATACACCCCACGGCGTGGGCATGGGGACACGCGCCACCTCAGTGAGCATGCAGCACTCGTGCGACGTGCCGTTTCGCCTGCTCACCAGCGGCCATAATCAGGAGACTATGCCTTCGTCCGCCACCGCTGTCGAGTTCGCAGGCCCGCCTCAGGTCCGAGTCGCCGCCGTCGCGCTGCCCGAGCCGGGGCCGGGGCCGGGCCCGGATGAGGTTGTTGTCACCACGCACTTCTCGGGAATCAGCGGCGGGATGGAACTGCTCGCGTACCGCGGCGAGATCGATCCGGGGATGCCGCTCGACGATCGCATCGAGTCGCACTCCACGACGGCTGCGGCGGTGTGATGGCCCACTTGTACCGCTGCCGAACCGACCCGAATCTCGTTGGTAGCCGCGGCAATGAGGCCGATCAACACCGCAGGAGAGGCGCTCGCCACCGCGACGAAGTGATGTTCGGCGACCCAGTATCGCCGATAGCCCCATGCCTCTGCCCAACGCGCCAGGTCGATGGTGTTCTGCAACGCATGCCGGACAGTGGACCCCTCGCTGACCGGCGCGAGGTCCAGCACGGCCAGCGGAACTGTGGTTACCGCGGATTCTTCTCCCCGGCTTCGACGGCAACGGTCAGCTTGTTCTCGGGAGGGGCTACCGGGCACGTCGCGAAGTCGGTGAACGAGCACGGCAGGTTCGCCGCCCTGTTGAAGTCGAGCCTCACCGTGCCGTCGGCCCCCGGTTGGGCGACCGAGAGGGACCTGGCACCGGGGTAGGTGGTCACGCCGCTGGTGGCGTCGGTGAAGAGCACGTGCAGCGCGCCCGCCTGGCCGGCGAAGGCGACGAGTCGTCGAGGGGCGCCTGCGAGTTCGAAGTCGATGACGCCAACGGCGCTGTGGTGGTGTTCGAGTCCTTGCACCACCGCACCGGTCGTGACGGTCGTCGGCTGTGCGTACGGCGTGAACGTGCCGGGCACTTGCCACGCTTGGTCCGGCACGTAGGTGGGGATGCCGTGGTAGTCCTCGAGGTGTGGCGACTTCGGATCGTGCACGCGCAACGCGACCGAACCAGTTCGGCGGATGACCTCGATGCGGCGATCGCCGGCCTTGACGTACAGGCCCGGTGCGCCCTCGACCGGTTCGAGTCGGTCCGTTCCGTCGACGCCCTCGACGTACGCAGCGTCGGCATCCGCTCGCCAACGGCCCGGAATGTCGGCAACCGTCTCAAATTCATCGGTGAGCCAGTACAACCCGGTGATGCTTACCCAGCCCAGCGGGTCGCCGTAATAGCGCTCCCTGTCGACGTGCCACCGGTTCCAAGCGGTTTTCCAGTCCGTCTCGGACGTTCCTTCTGCGGTATCCACGGTGCTGGTCATGATGCGCGCCCTCCTCGTTGCTCGCGGTCTGTCTCATGGGGCTGCCTGCGCGTCAAGGGTTCTCGAAGTCCGAGGTGACCGCGCAGGGTCGTCGAGGTGTACTCGGTCCGGTAGGAACCGCGTTCTTGAAGCTCGGGCACCAGCCAGTCGACGATCTCGTCGAGCCCGCCGGGCACGATGTAGGGCGAGATGTTGAAGCCGTCGGTTGCGCCTTCCCGTACCCATCGGGTGAGTTCGTCGGCGACCTGCCCGGGTGTGCCGACGAAACCCGAACGCAGCGAGGTTTCGATCGCAACCTCGCGCAGCGACAGGTTCTTGGCCTCGGCGAGCGCACGCCATTCCTTGGCGATGGCGATCGGATCCTTGCCGTCCCGCGCTGCGCCGCGCGTCACGGAGATCGGCGCGGGCACTGGATCGTCGGCCGGCAGCGGCCCGTCGGGATCCAGATCGGAAAGGTCGCGCCCCCACACCAATCCGACGAGGGATAGCGCGGTCTGTCCGGTGTACTGGCCGTCGAGAACCCAGCGCCGCTTCTCCTCGACCTCCGACGCCTTCTCGGCCAACACGATCTGGGTGCCCGGCAGAATCTTGATGTCGTCGGCCGGTCTGCCTGCGGCACGAAGACGCGCGCGGATGTCGTTGGCGAACGCCAGCGCGTCGTCGAAGTGCGTGCCATGAGCCGAGAAGACGACGTCGGCGTTGGCTGCCGCGAAGTCACGGCCCGTCGGCGAATCTCCGGCTTGGAAGATGACCGGATGCCCCTGCGCGCTGCGCGGCAACGTCGCGTCGAGCGAGACGTCGAACTGCGAGGTCTTGGATGCCAAGTGCTGCACCGCATCAGGGTCGGCCCAGGCGTCGCCGTCCGTCGAATTCGCGATGGCATCGTCGGCCCAGGAGTCCCAAATCGCACGGGCCGTGCGAATGAACTGACCGGCTCGTTCGTAGCGCAGTGCGTGATCCAGGAACCCGCCGCGCCGGAAGTTCTCGCCGGTCCAGGCGTTGTCGGTGGTGACGGCGTTCCATCCCGCCCGGCCGCCAGACAGGATGTCCAGGCCCGCCAGGCGCCGGGCCAGGTCGCCTGGTTCGTTGTAGGTGGTGTTCTGGGTGGCGACGAGCCCGATGTGCTCGGTGATACCCGCCAGCGCGGACAGTTGCGCGATGGCGTCCGGGCGACCGGCGATGTCGAGGTCCAGGATCTTGCCCTGCTGCTCGCGCAGGCGGAGCCCCTCGCCGAGGAAGAACGCGTCGAACAATCCGCGCTCGGCCGTGGTGATCATGCGGCGGAAGGTCTCGAAGTCGATCTGCGAGCCGCTCGCCGGATCCGACCAGATGGTCGTGTGATTGACGCCTTGAAGGAACACGCCGAAGTGCACCTGCGCGTTCGTACCCATCAGACCCTCGCATACCGATTGGCCGGTCGAGCCAGCCCTAGATTGGCCCGCAACGACGACCCCGGTACCGGCCGATGCGCCACACCTGACTTGAACAGTGCGGGAAGGACATACCGCGCGAGAACGGGCAGATCCTCGTCGATCACCGCCGGAAACAAGCGCACACCATCGACGTGGTTGGCGAGTTCGGTGAGCAACTCGGTGAATCCGGTTGCGGCTCCCGAGTATTCGAGACGCGAACTCTCCTGCCTGGGCCGGTACTCGTTCAATGCGGCGAGGCGGTCCGCAGCGGAGGCGTGCGGGGTGTCGAGCGTGACGTCGATCTCGACGAACGTCAGCCCGGGGCCGTGGGTCGGCTCCGTGACGAGCACGACGTCCACCTGGGCGCGATCGGACTCGGTGCCGAACACGACCAACTGGCCCTGTGGCGGTCTCGGCACGATGGCAGGTCCCTTCACCGTGAAGGACTCGCCCTCGAAGTCGACGTAGTGCAGTTTCTCGCGGTCCAGGAATCGGCCGGTCGCGTAGTCGCGGATCACGGCGTCGTCCTCCCACGAATCCCACAGGTCGCGCACGACGGTGATGGAATCCCTTTGTTCCCGGTCGAAGTCGGCTCCCTCGGAAAGGAGCGGCCTGCCCCACGCGGTGGCTGCCGCGGGATCGCCGACGCGTTGCGCGATCCAGCCGCCGCGACCACGTGACGAGTAGTCGAGGGTGGCCAGTTGCGAGGACGTGTGGAAGGGCTCGGCGTAGGTGGTCTCGACGACGGGGACCAAGCCGATCGTGGAGGTGGTCGCCGCGACGAACGATGCCCGGTTGACCGCGTCGACACGTCCTTTCACGTCGCCCTTCGGCGGCACGACCGAGTCCTCGAACGTCGCGAACGTGAATCCCGCGTTCTCGGCCGCGGCCACCCTGCGCGCGAGGGTTCGGCCAGTCAGCGCCTCGCTCGGCGGATGATTCGCGCGACGCCACGCCGCGGGATGGCTTCCCTCCCCGTCCAATTCGATGCCCAGTCCGAAAACGCTCATGTCAGTACCTCTTTCGCAGACAGTTGCGCGGCCAGCGGCCTGCTCGGAATGCGGTCGCGCAGTGCCGGGGCGACGTCGGACTGGAACAGTTCGAGGCTACGACGCTGCTGGTCGGCCGTCACGCCGGCGGCGTCGGCGGACAGGTGCATCACCTCGTGCCCGAGCTGCTCGTGATATCGGCCCACCTTGTCGATGACCTGTTCGGGGCTGCCCACCAACGCGGAGCTACGCGCGACGAGGTCGTGGATCGAGTCGAACACCACCGGCATTCCTGCCTTGCGCTGCGCGGCGAGGCGCGCCTCGAAGGCGGGCCGGTACGTGGCGAGAGCCTCCTGTGACGTCGGCGCGAGGTAAAAACCCGCTGTGCCGGCGCCGACCAGTGCGTCCTGGGGCCGGTGGCCGTAGAACTCCCATCGCTCGCGGTAGTGCCGGACCAGCTCGGCGTAGGGCTCGACGGGGTAGGTGACGTTGGCGGAGAAGATCGGGTCCCCGTGGCGGGCGGCGAGGTCCACCGAATCCGTACTGGTCGCGCTGCCGTGCCAGATCCGGATCTCGTCCTGCAGCGGTCGGGGCAGTGCCTTGGCGTTGACGAGAGACGGGCGGAACCGGCCCGACCACGTGACGTTCTCGCTCGCCCACAGCAAGCGGAACAGTTCGTAGCCTTCTCGATTGCGGTCCCACTGATCGGCGGTGGTCACGTGGAACAATTCGGCCTGCGCGGCGCCGTTGCCCTTGCCGATGATCAGTTCCAGGCGCCCACCGGAGAGATTGTCGAGCGTCGAATAGTCCTCGAAGGCGCGGACCGGATCGAGCAGGCTCAGCGTCGTGACGCCGGTGAACAGACCGATCGTCGACGTCCGCGCGGCGATGTTGCTCAGCACGACTGGCGGGGAGGAGGAGATGAATGGATCTTCGTGTCGCTCGCCGACCGCGAAGCCGTCGTATCCCAGTTCTTCGGCGAGGATCGCCGCGTCGATGACGTCGCGCAGCCGATCGGCGGGGCTCTTCTTCTCGCCGGTGGCGGGGTCCGGCACGTGAGTTATCAGCGTGATGAGCAGAAACTTCATGCGGGTCCCTCGGTGTTCAGCAGCTTCTCGAACGGATGCGGACCGATGGCTTCGGCGGGCAGCGACGGGTCGTAGAGCGGTGTGTACCCGGTCGCGAGGTAGAGGGCCACCGCCTCGGGTTGGCGCCATCCGGTCGTCAGGTAGACGCGGCTGTATCCGCGTTGCCGTGCGATTCGTTCCAGTTCGGCCACGACGAGCTTTCCGTAACCCCGCTTGCGGTGTGTCGAGGCCGTCCAGATGCGCTTGAGCTCCGCCGTCGAAGCGTCGTACCGACGAAACGCGCCGCCGGCGACGGGCACTCCTCTCACCAGCGCCACGATGAGCGCGCCCGCGGGCGGCTCGAACTCCTCGCCGGGGTAGGCCCTCAGGTCCCTGTACTCGGCTCCAGCGCTGTCGCCGTACCGGGTGCCGTACTCGATGGCCAGCTCGTCGAGCAGGGGCGCAGCGAAGGGATGGTTCTGGGGCACCGAGGCGAACCGAAGGGAATCGAGCGTCCCGTCGGTCGTGGTCGTCACGCCTGATCGCCTCCATCGGTCCATAGGGGATCGAGTGTGTTGACATACTTAAACGGAGTGGTCCAACAGTTCATTCCCGGCCTCTCCGGGAGCCGGTCGACGATGGCCGACGACCGCCCCAGCGCCGCAACGAATCGGCGGTCGTCGCAGAGTTTCCCTCATTGTGAGTCGAACTCGCGAATGCCGCACTGCCGCAGAAGCGTTCGCTGTGAACATGAGGTTGCGCGGATATGGATCAGACCGATTCTCGCCCCTGTCTCTTGCCTGACGGACGCCACCCCCAACCCGCGCGCCGCGTTCACCCCGACGCCCTCACCATCCTGAAGAACCGCAGCAAGCAATAGACCGGAACCGCGCCTGCGGAGGCGAACGCAGAGTCCCGGCTCTACTATCTCGTCTGAGCTTCGAACCACGATGATTCCAACCGGTTCACGTCGCCAACCTGTGGCACCGCTGGCGGGAAAGTGGTTGTCGTGCAGCCAATCAATGGGATTGGGCCTGGGGTACGGCCGTTTCTCGTGCTCGACGGACTTGTCGGGTCGAGTCGCCATCAATGTCGCCAAACTAGTCTTGCGGCGGACGAAATGAGCCTTGGAGTACGTGGACGATGACTGAAGTGGTGTACCTGCGTAAGTGCTGGCCGTGGATCGCGCTCGCACTGGGCGCAACGGTCATCACTGTCGGTGCAATCCTCTTCTCGCCCAACGCCAAAGCTGAGGTCGCCTCATCGCAACCAGTTAGGGACGTGCATGCTCAAGCCCGCCAAGAACCGGCCCCTCTACTATTCGGCGTTCGTGATGAACACGCCGTCACACGTGATTCACGGACTGTGGCGTGACGAGGCGGCCGCCAACCACGAAATCAACTCGCTGAAGCACTGGGTCGACCTCGCCCGCTATCTCGACGGTGCCGGGTTCGATCTGATGTTCTTCGCCGACGTCATCGGATTGCGCTCGCCCTGGAATGGGTCCTATGAGCTGGTCGCCCGTGAAGGCATGCAGATCCCGACGAACGACCCGTCGGTGCTGATCTCGGCGCTAGCGACCGCCACGGAGAACCTGGGTCTGGTGTACACCAGCTCGATCGTGCAGAGCCAGCCATTCGACTTCGCGCGCCGCATCTCCACCCTCGATCACTACACCGGCGGCCGCGTGGGCTGGAACATCGTCACCAGCTTCTCGGACAACACCTACCGCAACTTCGGTCACGACAAGCTGATCGAGCACGACCTGCGCTACCAGATCGCCGACGAGTACGTCGACGTGTTGTACAAGCTGTGGGAGGGCTCCTGGGACGAGGACGCCCTGCGCGCCGACAAAGAGGCCGGCGTCCACGCCGATGCCTCCAAGATCCACAAGATCAACCACGTCGGCGAATACTTCTCGGTAGAGGGTCCCCACTTCGTCACGCCGTCGCCGCAACGCGTCCCGTTGTTGTTCCAGGCGGGCTCATCGCCCGTGGGACAGCGGTTCTCGGCCCGCAACGCCGAGGGCGTGTTCATCTCCAGCCCGGATCCCGAATCGGCTCGCGGACTGATCGACGAGACCCGAGAGCTGGCGGCCGGCTATGGGCGCGATCCCTACGACGTCAAGTTCTTCCAGGGTCTCTCGCTCGTCGTGGGCCGCACCTCCGAGGAGGCAAGGGAGAAGGAAGCCCAGATCGAGGAACTTTCGAGCATCGAGGGCGTGCTCTGCCACATCCTCGGCGACGCGGGCATCGACGCGGGCGCGTTGCCCTTGGATACCCCGATCGCCGAGCTCGGTGAGTTCCGCGGGGTGCAGGGTTGGCTCCGGTGGGCGGGGGAGGCGGCAGACGCCGAGCCCACCATCGCCGACCTGGGCCGCGCCTTCGAGCGCAGCAGCCGCATCGTCGGTTCCCCGGAGGAGATTGCCGACAAGCTGGAGGAGTGGCGCGACGCGGGCATCGACGGGGTGAACGTGTTTCATGCCGTGCGGCCCGGCACCTTCACCGACATCGCCGAGTTGCTGTTCCCCGAACTGCGAAAGCGCGGCCTGATCAGCACCGACAAGTCGGGCACGCTGCGGCACAAGCTGTCCGGCGGCGGCGCGGACCGGCTGCCCCCATCACATCCCGCGGCGAAGTACCGTGGCGCGTTCACCGACAACTCGCTGGCAGACCGGGTCGCGGAACCGTTGTCGCTTCCCGCACGGGTGTAGCTCAGCTCAGAGCGGTGTCGTCCCGCCGACGAGGACCCCGAGGTCCTGGGTCCGCAACGCACCGACGGCAAGCTCCTCGCGGATCCCGTGCAGTTCTTACGCGGCTCTGGCCTCCACTACGCTGAGGGGCGCCGCGGTTTGCACCACCCGCGTCATACGGAATCCGGCTTGGCTGAGCAGGTCTCGGTACTCGGCGGCGGTGCGTTCACGGGCCCCCAAGTTCAGCAGCATCTCAAGATCAACCCATTTTCCCGGGAAGTCGCGATCGTGCTCGGGGATGACGAATTCGACCAGTAACAAGGTGGCTCGGGGGCCCGCTGCCGCGTGGACGTTGCGCAGGATCTCCACCGCCTTTTCGTCAGGCCAGTCGTGGATGATGTTCTTGAGGACGTAGGCATCACCACCGTGGGGGACGCTGTCGAAAAACGACCCCTCCTCGATACGCACCCGGTCGGCGACATTATGCTTCCGCAACAGGTCTGGGGCGTTCATGACGACCCGCGGGAGGTCGTACAGGACGCCCCGCGAGGTCGGTGCCGCCGCCAGGATCGTGGCCAGCAGAGGGCCATGTCCGCCGCCGACGTCGACGATCGTCGGGTAGGCGGTGAAGTCGTAGCCTGCGACCACGGGCGCGTCCGTCATCTCCGAGACACTCGTCATGGTCTGGTTGAAGAGCTCGGAGAGCTCAGGCTTGTCAGCGAAGTAGTCGAAGCTCGACTTGCCGCGCAATGCCGGGACGACCGAAGTCCCGGTTCGGACCGAATCCACCAGCAAGGTCCAGCGTTCGCGCTGCTCCTGCGACCCGTAGAACCGTGCCGCCGATTTCATCGACGGCCGTGCATCCGAACGCAGAGTGTCGGCAAGCGAATTCAGCTCATACCGGCCGTCGCGGCGATGACGGAAGACGCCCCGGCTGATCAACGCTCGCAGCAGTCGGCGCAGCGCGTCCGCGTCCGCGTTCACGCGCGCCGACAACTCGTCGATCGGCAGCGGCCCGTCGGCGAGGGCGTCGGCGACACCGAGTTGGGCAGCCACAGTGATCGCCTGCGAAGTCCAACCGGCAAGGATCATCTCGATCATCGCGGCCGGCGCGGGTGTCAGCCGCTGATGGAGCCGATACAGGTGGTGGCGAGTCCATTCGACGACTCGGGCCAGCTTGGCGGGTGGCACCTTGGCGCTCATCGACATCGCCTGACCCTTCAGAGTCGTGGGAATGGTCATGTGCTGGCGGCACACTGGCGGGACAGGTCTCGATTGACTTCCGCGGATATCCGGCGGTGGCTAAGCCAACGCATGAACGTCGTCATCGCCCAGGTGCCAAAGGAATCCGAGATCATGGCGGCCGGTTTCAACACCGACTCACTCTGGGACATCTGCCGCGACGTCACCCAGGACACCGCGGTGAGCCTGCGACGCCTGGTCTTCTCGTACCAGCGCAGCGCGGTCGAGAGGTCATTCCCACTCCCGATCGCTGGATTTCGGAAATCCGAGAGTGCCTTGCACAACACCATCGTGTCGAGCAGTGCCTGATTGGTTCCCTGCGCGAGGATCGGCGGCATCGTGTGTGCGGCATCGCCGAGCAATGTCACCGCGCCCACGCGCGGCGAGCGGGGAATCGGATGCCGAAAGTGCGGGAACGGCGAAGCCGCCAGATCGTCGTCGGTCAATGTCTCTAGTACCTGATCGACCAAGTCGGACCAGCCTGCGAAATGGGAACGGATCATGTCGATCGGACATTGCGGTCTGACGAAGTCTGGCGACCACCGCAAGTCGAACCACCACTGCAGATCGGTGCCGCCCGCCGGCCAGAGGCCAAGGTTTCCGTGCTCGCCGATGACCTGCCGTGCGACATCCTTTTCGGCGATGTCAGGGAGAGTGATCAGTCCCTGCCAGCTGCACCAGCCGGTCGGCTTCGCGGGTGCCGCACCGGCGATGTCTCGCACCACCGAATGCAGACCATCCGCACCGATCAACAGATCGCCGTCCGCCGAGCTGCCGTCTTCGAACTCGATTCGCACCCCATCGCCCGTACTGACCGCCCCGACCACACGGGAACTGCATCGGATGCGTTCGGCCGGAAAACCCTGCAGCAGACGCTCAAGCAGGACTCGACGTGGGACCATCCGAACCGGTCCGCCCAGCCGGGTCTCGATCGCGGCCACGTCGATATTGACCAGCGGGCGACCAGTTGACGTCGCGATCCGCACGGTGGACAGCAGCTGGCCTGACCCGTCCATGTCGACGCCCAGCTGCGCCAGAACCGTCGAACCATTGGACCAGATGGTCACCGCGCCGCCACCGGGCCGCATATCCGGTCGCTGTTCGAACACGATGACGTCATGTCCGTCTCGCAGCAATCCGCGAGCGATGGAAATACCGGCCACCCCGGCGCCGACGACGAGGATCCGGAGCGCGTTCGGTGTCGGCTTCCGCCTCCCGCAGCTCTTGCCCGAATCGCGACGCCGCACCGCTATTTTCATCAGCGGCCCATCCAACTGTGGAAGCGGCCGTCGGGATCGTAGGCCGCGCGCACCTCATCTAGGCGCGCCATGTTCGCGTCGGTGATGAACTTCGCCGGGCGCCTGCCGAGATTTTCGTCGGCGAGCGCGATGCCGGTCGCCAGGTGCGACATCTCCGCCATGTTGGACCCCGACCAGTCGCGGTACCGTTCGTCGTCGGCCGGGTCCTGCCAGACGGTGTACAGCGCCATGTAGATCTCGTCCTCCACGCTGAACGCCATGTCCGGGCGGTCCGGGGACGCGTTCCAGCCCGTGAAGATGAAATGCGAGGGGTGCGGTGGCATCGTTTTGATGATTTTGCGGATGCCCGGCAGTAGTTCTTCAGCTGAAGCCGACGTCCACATGTTGTCGGCGATGTACCGGTGCCCCTTCGGGTAGTTGGTCATCACGGCCGTGTACCAGCTGGCCAGGTTTGTCGGCGCATAGGGAAGGTTGATCATCGCCTGATCGACGACCGGGCAGGTGCCAAGTACGGCAAGTGCTTTCGTCGCCTCCTCCTCTGATTCGGCGAAGACCGGTGAGGCGATGGTGATGACGGGGTGGTCGATCCCGGCTGTTGGAAAGGAGCGCGTGGTGAGGATTTGCAGTTCGACGCGGTCGTCGATCTCGGGACTGATGGAGCGCCCCCAGGTGAATATCTCGTCTGCGAGCTCGATCGGGTACATGTACAGACAGGTGCCCAAGACTGCCGGGCGCCTGTGAATCCGCAGTTTGAACGAGGTGACCACACCGAAGAAGCCAGGGCCGGAGCCGCGGGCGGCCCAGTACAGGTCAGGATGGTTCTCGGGGTCGCAGTAGATCTGGTCACCGTCTGCAGTGACAACCTCCAGTCCAAGCACGTTTTCACATGCCGGTCCAACCACCTTGCTGTTCCAGCCGTACCCGCCCTGCAACAGATAGCCGCCGAGGCGAATGCCTTCGCAGTGCCCTGTAGGAAAGAACAACCCTTGCGATTCGAGTTCGGCCGCAAAGACGTTGGCGATCTTGCCCGGCCCGACGTCCGCGGTCATTCGATTTGCGTCGACGGTGCAGGGGTCGAGGCGGCTGACGTCGAGGAGCAGGCCGCCGTCGCGCAGATGACCTGCCGCCCAGCTGTGCCCTCCCGAACATACGCCGACCATGTGGCCGTTGGCGCGCGCATAGCGGATCGCCGCGACTACGTCGTCGGTGTCGTGAGCTTGCACGATCACGTCGGGAAAGCGGTCCGGCAGAAGGCCGTTCCACACCGTCGCCCGGCGAGCGGCCTCGTATCCTTCCGCGCCGCGGAAGTAGTATTTTTCGAGAGAGAGCAAAACCATTGCGTGTCCTTGACTTCGGGCAGTGGCGTCAACTGTCGTTCGGATAAGACATTGGCGCTCTTGGCCAAAGCGCCGCAGCCCGAATCTTCGCCTGAGAGTGACACGGTGTGTGAGTGGCTTCGGTTCATCGGAGGTGATCGCCGTCACAGACCGCTTGTGCAGACGCGTGCGACGGGGGCCCGAATCCTGTTTTTATCGTGGCAATTTGGCCGCTCGGCAGCGGTCGACCCTGGGCATGGTCTGTCGTTGTGCTGTGGGCGGCGCCTGGCACGACTGACGAATTCAGTCCACGACTGGCACTGTCGGCGGGTCGGCGGTGGTGGAGGACGTCGTGGCTAGGTGAGCGGCGATATCACGGGCAAGGGGTTTGGCGGCGAGGCGGATTGCGCGTAGTGGGCCGTTGGGCGGAATGCCGTAGCCGATCGCAAACATTCCATCGCCGACGTGCGAGGCGAATCCGCCGCGCGGTTTGCCGCGTTCGTCGAGCACGCCGAGGTGTCCGACCAGACCGTCGAGATCCAGGCTGAAGCCGGTGGCGGCTATGACCACCGCCGCCGGTATGCAGGTGCCGTCGGACAGGATCACCCGGTCGGGTTCGATCGCCTCCACAGCGGCGACGACCTCTACGCGGCCGGTCCGTACGGCGTCGATGAGATCGTCGGCCAGCGTGGGGATACGGCCCGTTTGTTCTACCGTCGCCTTGAGCCCGAGCGGCGGCTGGCCGAAGCCGTACGCCGACAGGTCACCCCACATCAGGCGCTCGGAGAGCGCGATCATCGGGTCGACAGCGCTCGCGGGCGCCCAGGCGAAGATCTCGAGGAAGATGTCCGACGGAAATCCTGCGATGGCCCGTCGCACGAGATGCGGCGGGGTACGTACCGCAAGCCATATCCGGCGTGCGCCGTTGTTGGCGAGCTGAACGGCGATGTCGGCAGCCGAATTGCCGGCCCCGACAACGAGGACGTCCCGGTCGCGAAAGGGCCAAGCATTTCTGAAACTGCCGGAGTGGACGAATTCACCAGTGAAGTGACTCAAGCCTGGCCATCCAGGGATGGTGGGTGTGCGGTAGTTGCCCGTGGCGAGGACGATTGCCCGCGTTCGGATTTCGCCGCGCGATGTGTCCAGTCGCCAACCGGCCTTCGTCCGGTCGACGGTGTTGACCTCACAGCCCAGCTCGAGCGTGATGCTCTGCCGCCGCACATAATCGTCGAAATAACGAACCATGTCCTCACGGGTCGGCCAGCGACCGGCGGTCAAGGGAATCCGCTGTCCTGGCAGATGCGACAAGAACCCGGTGGTGTTGAGGCGGAAGTCGTCATAGCGCGTGCGCCACGAAATAGCCGGTGCCGCTGCACGATCGACGACGAGCGTTTTGATACCGTGCCGATGCTCGAGCTCACGTGCGACAGCGAGTCCGGCAGGGCCGGCCCCGATGACAACGGCGTCTCGGCGGTCGCAGTCCTGTGTGGTGGTCATGGTGATCTTCCTGTCAACGCTGCGACGCGATACCCAGCTCCCCGAAGGGATTCCGCAAGTGTCGCCATGACATCGCTCCCGTCGAGCCCAAAGGCTGCAGCAGCAACAACAGTGGCGCGGCAGGCGGCGCACGTGTAAGCGATCTTGACAAAGTCACTCCCGTGGGCGATCACTGAACATCAGCCCCATGACCTCATCGTCATGGTCTCCCGTCAGTGACACGATGTAGAGCCGCGTACGGTTCATCGGATCTGCTGCAGCCGGTCATGGACGTTGTTGCACTTGGTCTTCGGGTGGGGCAGCCCGGTCATTACTACATCGGGTCGTAATCCAGGTGACCGACGGATGGTTTGGGCAGCACGATGTCGTACCATCGTCCCGGACAGCGCGGCCTCGGTTATCGGCATTACCGGCTCTTGGTCGTATCCGACGCGGCCGATGGGGTCCGAGGTGGGTGAGGTGCAATTCTGGCTCGAAGGTTCGAGCCACTACCGCAACGCCCCGATCGCGTCGTCCACCTTTACGACTATCTGTTGGCAGGCCCACGCCTGGCCCGGCAACGCGTGTCGGCAGCGCACGCCGGCGGCGAGTTCTACGTGCGCCCGAGCTCCGGCGTCTACTCGGCCACTGTCACGGCGACGGTGCCGGCCCGAATCGGCTCACTCCCGTGGCGCTGGCGGTACCTGCGCCACTGGTCGTGGACTTCCACCTGCAGGGGGCTCCGCAAGCCGAACGAGGATGCGATTCGCGGTTGCACGCGGCTAGTGGCTGACGTCGCCTACATGGGTGCGTTGGCCGGCTGGAACACCCCGGAGCTGTCGGACTCCTCCTCGGCGCGGATCACGTGCACGACGGCGTTGATCAGAGCCAGGTGGGTGAACGCCTGCGGGAAGTTGCCAAGGTGCCGCCCCGTGCGGGGCTCGATCTCCTCGGCGTAGAGATGCAGCGGGCTGGCGAACGACAGCAGCCGCTCGCACAGATGCTTGGCCCGGTGGATCTCACCGATCTCGACCAGCGCCGACACCAACCAGAACGAGCAGATGGTGAAGGTGCCTTCCTCGCCGGCCAGGCCGTCGTCGGTCTCCTCGGTGCGGTACCGCAGCACCAGGCCGTCCTCGGTGAGCTCGTCGGCGATCGCCAGGACGGTGGCCCGCACCCGCGGGTCGTCGGACGGCAGGAAGCGCGTCAGGATCGCCAACAGCAGTGAGGCGTCCAGCGCTTCGTCGCCGTAGCGCTGGACGAGCACGCCACGGGAGTCGACGCCGTTGGCCAGGACGTCGGCCTTGATCTCCTCGGCGATGGCGCGCCACTGCTGGGCATAGGACTTCTCGCCCTGCAGTTCGGCCAGCTTGGATCCGCGGTCCAGCGCCACCCAGCACATGATCTTGCTCGAGGTGAAGTGCTGCGGCTCGCCGCGCACCTCCCAGATGCCGCGGTCGGGTTCGCGCCAGTGCTTGATGGCCTCTTCGACTTGGAGCTTCAGCACCGGCCACAGCATCTCGGGGATCTGCTCGCGTGACTTGGCGTGCAGATATACCGAGTCGAGCATGGTGCCCCAGATGTCGTGTTGCATCTGGTTGTAGGCGCCGTTGCCGATGCGCACCGGACGCGAGTTGTCGTAGCCGGACAGGTGGTGCAACTCCTCCTCGACGAGGCTGCGCTCGCCGCCGACGCCGTACATCACCTGAAGTGGATGGCGCTCACCGTTGTTGGCGCCCGACACGTCGGCGATGAAGGAGAAGAAGTCATCGGCCTCACGGTCCAGGCCAAGGGTGTACAAACCCCACAGCGCGAAGGTGGAGTCGCGAATCCACGAGTAGCGGTAGTCCCAGTTGCGTTCGCCTTGAGGGGTTTCCGGCAGCGACGTGGTGCTCGCCGCCAGCAGGGCGCCGGTCGGTGAGTACGTCAGCCCCTTGAGCGTCAATGCACTGCGTTGCAGATACGAGCGCCACGGGTGGTCGGGGAAGTCGCCGATGTTGATCCATTGCCGCCACGACTCGCTGGTCTTCCACATCTTTTCGGAGGCTTCGTCGTAGGTCTGCGGCGCCGGGTGCCCGGACCAGCTCAGTGCGACGAACACGTTGTCGCCCTCGTTGAGCCGGGTCCGTGCCCGCGCCTCGTGGCCCTCGAGACCGATGCGCAGGTTGGTGGTGAGTCGCATCGTCGGATGCGCTTCCGGATTCTTGTTCGACCGTGCGATGGCCTCGCCGTACGCCGAGGCCGAATACTCCCAGGAGGCGGCCTCGCGGTGGTAGTCGAAGGACGGTTCGCAGCTCATCACGAGCTCGACCACGCCGCTGACGCAGCGCACGGTGCGCAGCAGGATGTGCTCGGCGTCCCAGTCCATCGGCGTGCGGCGATGGGTCCGCGACCGGGTCTCGAGGTCGTGCCACGGCCCCATCACCAGCGCGTCGCGCACGATCAGCCAACCGGTGTGGGTCTGCCACGTGGTCTCGAGGATCAGGCTGCCCGGCAGGTAGCGGCGTGCGGCGGGCACCGTCACTCCGTACGGACCGAGCCGGAAGTGTCCGGCGCTGCGGTCCAGGATCGCTCCGAACACGCTGGGTGAGTCCGGCCGCGGCACGCACAGCCACTCCACCGAGCCCGCCGACGAGATCAGGCAGGTGTTCTCGCAGTCCGACAGGAACGCGTAGTCCGCGATCGGTGGAAACGGGTTGCGCAACGGTCCGCCCTGCGTGTACGGCACGGGGGCGGTCACGGTGTACGGCGCCTCCGCGATGGCGTCGATCTGGCCCGTCTCGTCGCCGGGCTCGGTCTGCTGCAGAACCATGTCGGACATCATCGACCGCACATGTACCCGGCGTCCACTGGTGGGTTGCTGCGGCGTGGCGGCGTCTTCCTCGGTCGCCACGACGTTGCTCGTAGGGTGGACCCGTGAGCGGCATTCTGAATTGGTGGGACGGCGTCGAGCTGTGGCTGTCCGGACTCGGATTCGTCGCCCAGACCGTCGTGGTGATGCCCGTCGTGCTGCTGCTGGCCTATGGGGTCGCCGTACTGCTCGATGGCGCGCTCGGCAACGGCATCCAGCGCTGGCAGCGCGATAGGCACACCGACGAGGACGAGTCGTGACGGGGATGCCGCGCTCCCGCGTGACGTTGGTGCTGGTCATCCTGGTAGTGCTGGTCATCGTGATGTGGCTGGTCGCGCGCTGACCGTCGGGTGTGAGGTATCCGGTCGGGCTCGGCGAACGCATTCTGTTACGCTTCGCGCCATGCATGCAGCGTCCGGCAACACCGAGGGGCACGTCTTGGCCCTCATTGCCGTGGGTGGTTGCGCTGTTGCTGATGTCCACTGTTGTCGCTGACTCCAACCCGTCCCACGGTTTGGTGTCGGTCGTGGCTGCTCGTACGCCCATTTACTGATCCTTCGCCTTGCCGTCGTGACGGGACCCGTTCCCGAACCCGCAAGGAAAGGTCAACCTGTGCAGATCCCCACGCCCAACCCGAAAAAGACGTGGACGTCCGTCGGTGCCATCGCGATTACGGCGTCGCTGCTCGCCGCCTGCGGTGGTGGCTCGAGTGACGTCGCAGGAGGTACCAGTCAGGCGCCGGCGGACACCACGCTGACTCTGGTCGCCTACGCCGTGCCCGAACCAGGCTGGAGCAAGATCATCCCGGCCTTCGCCGCCACGCCGGAGGGCAAGGGTGTCGCGGTGACGACGTCGTACGGCGCCTCCGGCGACCAGTCGCGCGGCGTGGTCGACGGCAAGCCCGCCGACATCGTGAATTTCTCCGTCGAGCCCGACGTCACCCGCCTGGTGAAGGCCAACAAGGTGGCCAAGGACTGGAACGCCGACGCCACCAAGGGCGTCCCGTTCGGATCGGTGGTTACCCTGGTTGTGCGCAAGGGCAACCCGAAGAACATCAAGGACTGGGACGACCTGCTTCAGCCGGGCCTCGAAGTGGTCAGCCCCAGCCCGCTCAGCTCTGGCTCGGCGAAGTGGAACCTGCTGGCGCCGTACGCCGCCAAGAGCAACGGCGGCAAGGATCCGCAGGCCGGCGTCGACTTCGTCAACAAGCTGGTGACCGAGCACATCAAGACCCGACCCGGATCGGGTCGCGAAGCCACCGACGTGTTCCTACAGGGCAGTGGTGACGTATTGATCAGTTACGAGAACGAGGCGATCAACACCGAGCGTCAAGGCAAGCCGGTCGAGCACATCACCCCGCCGCAGACCTTCAAGATCGACAATCCGGTCGCGGTGGTGACGACTTCTGCGCACCTGCAACAGGCCACTGCGCTGAAGAACTTCCTGTTCACCAAGGACGGGCAGAAGCTGTGGGCACAGGCGGGCTTCCGGCCCGTCGATCCGGGCGTGGCGGCGGACTTCGCGACTGACTTCCCGACACCCCAGAAGCTGTGGACGATCGACGATCTCGGGGGTTGGAGCGCAGTCGATCCCTCGCTGTTCGACAAGGACAACGGGACCATCACCAAGATCTACAAGCAGGCCACTGGATGACAGCTGCCATCGATCCCAATCCGGAGGCCACCCGGGGCGACGACAACGTCGTCCCGGGTGGCCGTCCCGGCCGACGGCGCGGAACCACGTCGCTGCGGGTAGGCGCCGCGAGCATCTGGCTCAGCGTGATCGTGCTGCTCCCGCTCGCCGCCATCCTGTGGCAGTCCGCTGGTGGCGGCTGGAATGCCTTCTGGGCCGCGGTGACGTCCAACGCCGCGCTCGAATCGTTTCGGGTGACACTCACCATTTCGGTGGGCGTCACCGTAATCAACCTGTTCTTCGGCCTGCTGGTCGCGTGGGTGCTCACCCGCGACGACTTCCCAGGCAAGCGGCTGGTGGACGCCGTGATCGACTTGCCGTTCGCCCTGCCCACCATCGTTGCGAGCCTGGTGATGCTCGCCCTTTACGGCCCCAATAGCCCTGTCGGACTTCATCTTCAGCACACCAAATGGGGTGTCGGCGTCGCGCTCCTGTTCGTGACGCTGCCCTTCGTGGTGCGCTCCGTGCAACCCGTCCTTCTGGAACTCGATCGCGAGGTCGAGGAGGCCGCCGCGTCGTTGGGCGCCAACAACACCACGATCTTCACCAGGGTGATCCTGCCCGCGTTGCTGCCGTCGCTGCTGTCGGGCGCGGGGCTGGCGTTCTCCAGGGCGATCGGCGAGTTTGGCTCGGTGGTGTTGATCGGTGGCGCGGTGCCGGGGGAGACCGAGGTGTCCTCGCAATGGATCCGCACGCTGATCGAGAACGACGACCCGACCGGCGCAGCCGCGATCTCCATCGTGCTGCTTGTCGTCTCGTTCGTGGTGCTGTTCGTCTTGCGGGCCGTCGGATCCCGCGCGGCCAAGCGTGAGGAGCTGGCCCGGTGAACCCATCGCCCGCCGTGCGCTACCTGCTGCGGTACGCGGCAATCGGCTACGTCTTGATCTTGGTGATCGTGCCCGTCGGGCTCATCCTCTGGCGCACGTTCGAGCCCGGTTTCGGTGCGTTCGTCGCATCGATCACCACGCCTGCGGCGATATCGGCGCTGCAGCTGTCGCTTCTGGTCGTGGCGATCGTGGTGCCGCTCAACGTCCTCTTCGGCGTGCCGACCGCTCTGGTGCTGGCCCGCAACAGGTTTCGCGGCAAGAGTGCACTGCAAGCGGTGATCGACCTACCGTTCGCGGTATCGCCCGTGGTGGTCGGTGTCGCGTTGATCCTGTTGTGGGGGACGGCGGGTGCGCTCGGCTTCGTCGAGAACGATCTCGGTTTCAAGATCATCTTCGGTTTCCCCGGCATCGTCCTTGCCAGCATCTTCGTCACGGTGCCGTTCGTCATCCGCGAGGTCGAGCCCGTGCTTCACGAACTCGGCACGGATCAGGAAGAAGCCGCGGCCACCCTGGGTTCGCAATGGTGGCAGACGTTCTGGCGGATCACGCTGCCGTCGATCCGATGGGGTCTGACCTACGGCATCGTGCTGACCATCGCCCGCACGCTCGGCGAGTTCGGTGCGGTGATCATGGTGTCGTCGAACCTGCCCGGTACGTCGCAGACTCTCACCCTGCTGGTTTCCGATCGCTACAGCCGTGGCGAGGAATACGGGGCCTATGCCGTCTCGACGCTGCTGATGACCGTCGCCGTCTTCGTGCTCGTCGTCCAGGTGATTCTCGACGCCCGACGCGCCCGCGCGGCAAAATAGGCTTCGACAAGGAGACTTTAGACAATGACTACCAACGCGATCTCCGTGCGCGGCGCCAACAAGCGCTACGGCGACTTCGTCGCCTTGGACAACATCGACTTCGACGTCCCAGACGGATCGCTGACGGCGCTGCTCGGCCCGAGCGGGTCGGGCAAGTCGACGCTGCTGCGAGCCATTGCAGGGCTCGACGAACCCGACACCGGCACCATCACCATCAAGGGCCAGGACGTGACCCGCATCCCGCCGCAACGACGGGAGATCGGATTCGTGTTTCAGCACTACGCCGCGTTCAAGCACCTGACGGTGCGCGACAACGTGGGCTTCGGTCTGAAGATCCGCAAGCGGCCCAAGGCCGAGGTCAAGGAGAAGGTGGACAACCTCCTCGAGATCGTCGGACTGGCAGGCTTCCAGACCCGTTATCCGAATCAGCTCTCCGGCGGCCAACGCCAACGGATGGCGCTCGCCCGCGCGCTGGCGGTCGATCCCCAGGTGCTGCTGCTCGACGAGCCGTTCGGTGCGTTGGACGCAAAGGTGCGCGAGGATCTGCGCGCGTGGCTGCGCCGCCTGCACGACGAGGTCCACGTGACCACCGTGCTGGTCACCCACGACCAGGCGGAGGCTCTCGACGTCGCCGACCGGATCGCGGTGCTGAACAAGGGCCGCATCGAGCAGGTCGGAAGTCCCACCGAGGTGTACGACAGCCCGACCAACGCCTTCGTCATGTCGTTCCTCGGCGCGGTGTCGTCGTTGAACGGCACGCTGGTGCGCCCGCACGACATCCGGGTGGGCCGCAACCCCGACATGGCCATCGCGCAGACCGACGGAACGGTGGCCTCGACGGGCGTCATCCGCGCCACCATCGACCGGATCGTGGTGCTGGGCTTCGAGGTTCGCGTGGAGCTCACCTCCGCAGCCACCAATGGTCCATTCACGGCGCAGATCACCCGCGGTGACGCAGAGGCGCTCGGCCTGAAGGAGGGCGACACGGTGTACGTGCGCGCGACGCGGGTGCCACCGATTCCCGGCGACGTCGCGGTGCCGGCAACCGACTCCAGCGACGACGCCGCCGAGAGTCTGACGCCGACGCCTTAGCGCACCGGATCGCCGCGCCAGGCGAAGCTGTTGACGTACTTGCCGATGTCCAGTGCGAGGAAGAAGTTCGCGCCGGACGGGTGACCCGTGCCGAAGTCCGGGCTGAATTCGTGGTACGGGCCGGTGGCGGCGGCGATCAGCGCGAGGCCGTTCTTCACTGCCACCATCACCAGGACGCGCTGCCGTCCGCTCTGCACGCCCATCGGGTACACGTCGGCCACCACGCCGTACCCCGGCTGGTAACCCACGAGGGCATTGGGGATCTGGTAAGCGGTCGTCGCGTCCGGGTAGGTCTTGGCGATCAGATCGTCGGCGATCTGGCGCGCCGTGCGTCCGGCGGCGGGTTCACCGAATAGCCGCAGCGTGCCCCCGTCGCCGGCGTGAAGTTCGAGGGTCACACCGTTGGGGTCGAAGGTGCCCGTGTATGCCGACCTCTCCCCTGGATAGGACACCGAGAACGAGCCGTCGGCGGCGGTGAACACCGGATTGACTTGAACGGGCTGGCCGATCGGCGGACGGCCGCAGTCCGGCGGGCAGACGTAGTTCACCCGGGCCGACGTGATCGTAAGCGAAACCGCGATCGTCACCGCGGCCACGACCGCGGACCCGAGGCCCAGGATCACGAGCAGCCGCGCAATTGACGTATGGCGCACCGGCGGTGCCTGATACGACTCACTCGGAACCGAGTGTCCCGGCCAATGCCGCCGAGGTGGGGGAGCGCTCATGGGCCTTCCGGAGACACGTCCACAGGAGTGGGCCGGTCGGTTCGGCGCGCCCGCCGCGACGTTCGCGACGCCGCGTTCGCCGCGATCCCGCAGTTCGCGCAGTACGCCCGATCGGGCACCACGTGGTCGCACTGCGGGCACAGCACCACTTCGTTCGGCCCGGTGTTGTCTGCCGCCTCTCGAAGCAGTGTGCAGTGCAGCACTATCCGCACGGCAAGCACGGCCAGCACCGTGATCGCGGCGTACAGACCCACGATTTGGCCGTACGAGATCCACGCATAGTCAATCAGGTTCTGTCCCAGGTACACGAGCAGCGCAACGGTGACCGCTGGCGCCGGAGACGTCAACGAATACCAGTGCCGCACGACCTTCGGATCGGTTCGGGGCCGAAACCACAGCACGGCGCCCACCAGGCCGCCGACGGCTGCGGCCGTCAGCGGCGCGGCGATGCCTCTGATCGTCGCCAACGCGAAGAGCGCGTCCATCGGAATGTCCTTGGCCACCAGCCCCGTCGCGAACTCGGGTGCCCCCCGGGTCAAGACCCCTGCGCCGGTGAAACAGAGAGCTACGAGGGCGCCGATCACGAAGCCGTCCAACGATTCCCGAACTCCGGGCCGCCACAGACGAATCAAGATGACCGGGGCGAGCATCAACACGACGCCGCCAACGGGGATGGCCACCAGGTTGATCAGCGCCTGCGTCGTCGTCATCGGGGTGCCGAGCACGTCGTCGTAGGTGCGCGCCCAGATGGCCTCGGTGGCAATCGCCCAGCCGACGCCGAGCCCGATGCCCAGCGCCGCCGCGACCATCAGCGTGACGACGGACTGATCCTTGAACGCATCTGTCTCGTACAGGTAGATGACGAACAGCAACGGCAGCCCGACGGCGCTGATCCCGATCAGCGGCGGCTGCCACCGCACCAGTGCGAACACGACGAGCAGAACGACCAGGACGATCAGCGCTGACGTGAACGCGGAACGGGATCGGAGGGGCAGGCGCGGGAAGACGGAACTCGTAACCCACGGGACTGCCACGTGCTGGTTCGGTGCCGCCGCGTAAGCCCGGATTCGTAGCCACCGCTGCGCGGACAGGGCGGCGCCGCATGCCGCGCAGAACGCACCGGCGGGGACGTCCGTCCCGCATGCGTGACATTCCCTGGTGGGCAACGACTCCCAGTCGCCGGTTGGGCCGTCGGCGGTCACCTGGGCGCGACCCCCTTCTGGATGTCCAGAAAGTCACCGACGAGCTCGTTGACGTTGGGCGAGCCGAGTCCGGTGACCATGTCATACCCTGGCGTGGAGAGGTCGACCGCGTTCCCGCCGAGGCTGACGTCCCGGAAGCCGGGGGAGTTCGCCCCCGCCGCCACCCGATAGAGCAACGGGTTCAGATCGCCGAGCGCGTGGCCGCCGTTGGCAAGGAGGTATTGATTCATGACCGCCGTCAGCGCGGCCCAAATCGGCGCTGCCTGCGAGGTGCCCGCACCGACGAGATCCTGCTGGAGATACCGGATCCGCACGCCGCTGACCGGGTCGGCGACGGCCGATACGTCGGGCGTCAACCGGCTGTCCATCTCGGGGTCGCGCGAAGCGCTCACTCTCGTCTGCCAGGCGGGCCGGGGGAACAGCCTCGACACCCCACCGCTGGTGCCCTGGGACAGTGGCGAGTCGACCCAGGCCTGTTCGGCCAGCCATCTGCCATTCCTGTCGGTCGACAGGGTGGTGCCGCCGACGGAGGTGATCGCCGGTAGCGACGCGATGGCGTCCAGTCCGATGTCGTCCGGTCCCGGTGGGGACGACCAGTTCTGGCCACCCTTGCATTCCAGCCCCGCGTTGTCCCCGCTCGCATCGAAGGCCGTCGTTCCGTGCGACTGCGCCCTTACCAGCGCCGACTGCACGGGCTTGAGGTCGGTGGCGGTCACCAGCGCGTCGCACCCCCAGCCGATGGACAAGCTCCACACCGCCCCGCGGAAGTCCCGGTCGACCGTGTCGAACATCTCGGCGATGTTCTCGTACGTGCGGCCACCCTCGAGGGTGGGCCGGGCGTTGACGACGACCATCCGCGCGTCGGGCGCAATCGCATGCGCGACTTCGAGATCCATCACCGTCTCGCCGTGCGACTCGCCGGGTTGGCCGCCGATGAGTATCGGCTTCAGCGGCGGCAGGTCGTAGATCTCGGTGAAGTCGTCGAGATCGGCCTGGTCGTATCCGTCGAACTCGAAGAACACGATCGTCTGACCCTTGCCGGTGAAGCCCATGGCCGCCAGTCGCCGCGCGTTGTAGGCCTCCAGGACGGCGTTGGGCGTCAACCCCTTCTTCGGCACGTCGAGAGGCAGGAACCCGGGGCTGGCCCGGTGGTGAGGAGTCCACCCGAGAATGCGCCCGAGGTCGCTGACCGTGCCACGGACCGCGGGCGGGACCATCGGCTGCTGGGCCGACGCGTAGAACACCTGGCCCTGCATTCCGCGGTAGTCGTGCACCGCAACGCCGAATGCATCGGCCACGTCCGAGGGCGCACCTTCGACGATGGCCCATGCCTCGCCGTCGTGCCACCGCACGGAAAGGCGCTTGCCCGCCGCCCATTGCATCAACTGCTCAGGACGCGTCGAGTCGTGCAGCGCCGCGGTGAGCTGCGCGTGCGCGATGCGTGACGGACCGAGATCCGTTGAGCTGGCCAGCAATAGCGCGTACGGACCGCTGATGGCTGCCTCGCGGCCTGGTGCCGGCTCGGATCGCCGACCCGAGACGACCACCAGGATTCCCGCGACCATCGACAGGGTCAGCCAGCACCCGAGCAGGCATGCCGACAGACGATGCGGCCGACTTCTGCCCGTCACGGAACGTACCGAGTCGGGAGGAGTCGGCCGCATCGGCGCGTACCAAACATCAACGGTCGCTTCCCTGCGGACTGACGACGCGGTCTGACGACCGCGTCCGAGCCGGCGCTACTAGTTGGCCGGTCCGGTGTTGCGCTCGTTGCCGGGCCGAGCGGTGGGAGCTCCGGGCGCGAGCACCGACGGCGAGAAGCTGTTGCCGCCGGTGGGGTTGATGCCCTTCTCGGTGGGCGACGGCGACGGGGCAACCGACGTGGTGGTGGTCGTCGTGGTCGTGGGCGATGGGCTCGGCTGCTCGCCGCCACCGCAGCCTGCGGTGAGTGCGACCATCGTGATGATCGCGGCGCCGCCGGCGATGACGGGCAGGCGACGAGCCAGACGATCTGACTTCATGGTGTTGTCCTATCTAATCCCCGGTTAGTTGAAACGGTAACGTCAATATAGTGACACAGGTTGAGCAAACTGTGTGGAAATCTCGCAGAGCGCAACCCTACCGCTGAATACGGCGGCAAAAAAGGTCATACCTTGGACTCCTGCGGGCGCGGCTGCGTTAATTTCTGATGTCGCGGGAGTGTCGAAATTCGAGCGTCAGTTACCTCGATAGCGGTGTCACGACGTCGTGCGAGTCCAGCCTGGCCGGATGAAATCGGCGTTTTCTAGGCCGCCGCGCGGGTTGCGACGGTCTGTTCATAGCGATCGAGCACCGTCTCGGCGACCAGGCGGTGCGCACCGAGCGGCTGCGTCATCGCAATGCCCTCGGTCCTGGCGAACTCAGCGACTCGGTCGGTGATCCGCCCATGAGCGAGGAACCACGGTGCGACGACCAGTCGGGTCGCCCCGCGACTGCGGAGCAGATCCGCGGCCTCGGCCAGGGTGGGTTGCGGCCCCGTGGCGAACGCCGTGGTCGCCGTCCAGCGGGTGAGCTGCACCAGGTGGTCGGCGACCATTGCGGTGCGCGCATTGGCTTGGGCGTGTGAGGAACCCACCGCGGTGACGAGCACGCCCACACCGGGATCGAGGCGCGACACGCCCGCGTGCTGGAGGCGCTGGCGAAGGACGTGAACGAGTCGGTCGTCCTCACCCAGCACGTCGGCTTGGCGCGCACCCGAACCCGACGCGTCGATCATCGCGGGGATGTCGACGCGGGCGTGGTAGGCATCGGCGAGCAGCAGCGGCACGACGACGGCGTCGCCAGAGGCCGACGCAAGGACGTCGCGCAGATTGGGGGAGTTCTGCTCGCAGAACGCCACCCGGACGTCGACGTCTCGCCGCACCGCCCGGATGGTTTGCGCAACCTCGTGAGCCGATGCCGCGGAGCGCGGATCGGCGCTGCCGTGCGCCGTCAGGACGAGCATGCTCACGACGCGTGCAGCCCGCACTCCGTCTTCGACTGACCTGCCCAGCGGCCGCTGCGTGGATCGGCACCCTCGGCAGGCTTGGCGGTGCACGGTGCGCAGCCGATCGACGGATAACCCTCGAAGACGAGCGGATTGACCAGGACGTCATTGGCGTCGATGTAGCTCTGCATGTCATCGTCCGACCACGGCGCGATCGGGTTGATCTTCACCAGCCCGAACGCCTTGTCGAAGCTGATCAGCGGAGCGTTGGCCCGCGTCGGCGCCTCCACCCTGCGGATGCCCGTGACCCAGGCGGAGTAGCCCTTCAGGGCCTTGCCCAGCGGCTCGACCTTCCGCATCCGGCAGCATGCCGCCGCGTCGCGCGCGAACAGGTCCTTGCCGACCAGCTCGTCCTGCTGGGCGACGCTGTGCTCCGGCGTCACGTTGATCACGTTGACGCCGTAGACGGCCTCGACGGCGTCACGGGTGCCGATGGTCTCCGCGAAGTGGTATCCGGTGTCGAGGAACAGCACGTCGACACCGGGACGCACCTTGGCGGCCATGGCGACGAGCACGGCGTCCTGCATGTTCGACGCCACGACGTACTGGTCGCCGAAGTTCTCGTCGGTCCACCGCAGAAGTTCGTCGGCCGTCGCACCGTCGAGCTCCGCCGCGCCACGCTCGGCCAGCTCGATCAGATCGGTCTCCGTCTTCAGATCACTCACCTCAAGTCCGCCTCGTCTGCTCGCAATGCCCAGGCAGCGAAACGCTCGCCGTCCTCGCGTTGTTTCACGAAGTTGCGCACAACCCGCTCGATGTAGTCGCCGAGCTCACCAGAGGTCACCTTGTGCTGACGCAGTTTGCGGCCGAAACCACTGTCCAGACCGAGGCTGCCGCCCAGGTGCACCTGGAAGCCCTCGATCGGATCTCCACCTGTATCTTCGCTGACCATCTGCCCCTTGAAGCCGATGTCGGCGACCTGGATGCGTGCACACGAGTTCGGGCAGCCGTTGATGTTCACCGTGACTGGCACGTCGAGCAGGGCGTTGACGTCCTCCAGCCGCTTCTCCAGCTCCGGAACCAGCGTCTGGCTGCGCTTGCGGGTCTCGGCGAACGACAGCTTGCAGAACTCGATGCCCGTGCAGGCCATCAGGTTTCGCCGCCAATGCGACGGCCGGGACGGCAGGCCCAGTGCATCCAGCCCTTCGGTCAGCTTGCCCAGCTGTTCGTCGGGCACGTCGAGGATGATCAGCTTCTGGTACGGCGTGAACCGGATGCGGTCCGACCCGGCGGCCTCGGCGAGGTCGGCGACCTTGGACAGGATGGTGCCCGACACCCGGCCCGCGATCGGCGCGACGCCCACCGCGTTCAGCCCGTTCTTGAGCTTCTGCACGCCGACGTGGTCGATCGGACGCACCACCGGCTGCGGCGCAGGCCCGTCTAGTAACGGACGGTGCAAGTATTCCTGTTCGAGAACTTTCCTGAATTTTTCTACGCCCCAGTCCTTGATCAGGAACTTGAGCCGGGCCTTCGCGCGCAGCCGGCGATAGCCGTAGTCGCGGAACACGCTGACCACGCCCTCCCAGACGTCGGGCACCTCGTCGAGAGGCACCCAGGCGCCGACCCGCTGGCCCAGCATCGGGTTGGTGGACAGGCCGCCACCCACCCAGAGGTCGAAGCCCGGCCCGTGCTCGGGGTGCTCGACTCCGATGAACGCCACGTCGTTGACCTCGTGGACGACGTCCTGCAGGCCAGAGATCGCGGTCTTGAACTTGCGCGGCAGGTTGGAGTACTCGGGCTTGCCGATGTAGCGCCGCACGATCTCGTCGATCGCGGGCGTTCCGTCGATCACCTCGTCGACCGAGTCGCCGGCCAGTGGCGAGCCCAGCACGACGCGCGGGCAGTCGCCGCACGCTTCGGTGGTCTGCAGGCCAACCTGGTCCAGCCGCTTCCAGATCTCCGGCATGTTCTCGACCTGGATCCAGTGGTACTGGACGTTCTCCCGGTCGGAGATGTCGGCGGTGTCGCGAGCGAACTCGGTGGAGATCTCGCCCAGCGTGCGCAGCGCGGCGGTGCTCAGTGCCCCGCCGTCGCAGCGGACCCGCAACATGAAGTACTCGTCTTCGAGCATGTCGGTGTTGTCGTCACCGGTCCAGGTGCCGTCGTAACCCGGTTTGCGCTGGGTGTAGAGGCCCCACCAGCGGAAACGACCCCGCAGGTCGCCCTTGTCGATGCTCTCGAAGCCACCTTTGGCGTAGATGTTCTCGATGCGGGCCCGCACGTTGAGCGGGTTGTCGTCCTTCTTGGACTGTTCGTTGGCGTTGAGCGGCTCGCGGTAACCGAGCGCCCACTGGCCCTCGCCCTTGGGTCGCTTGACGGGCTTCGCCTTTGGTTCTGCCTGGGTCATTTGGTTTGGCCCCTTCATGGGAGGAGCCGGCGTTCGAATTGCGCCTGTCACCGGTGGCTGGCCGGCGGCGCAGATCCGGCGGCCAGCTGAAAGTACGTGGTGGGCTGGGTCCTAGATCTTGGCCGTCAAGGCAGACAGCAACAGCTACATACACGCTTGAAGTCGACGTGCCGACGCGCCACCAGCGATACGCGGGGGGTCATGCTGACGGCGGCAGTCACGTCGACCATTGTGCCACGGACCCCGGCAGCGGCCCCAACCGGCATGAATTTGGGCTCACCGTGAGTAAAACTCCGCTCTGAGACACTTGAGGCATGACCCCGCGACCGTTCGGCATGTACGTTCACGTGCCGTTCTGCGCCACCCGCTGCGGGTACTGCGACTTCAACACCTATACGCCCGCCGAGCTCGGGGGAGCCAATCCCGACGGCTGGTTGGCCGCCCTGCGCGTCGAGCTGGAATTGGCGGCTGCCACGCTGCCGTCGCCGCAGGTGTCCACGGTGTTCGTGGGGGGCGGCACGCCGTCGTTGCTCGGGGGCGACGGGCTGACGGCGGTGCTCGGCGCGATCCGCGACAACTTCGTGCTGGCCGACGATGCCGAGGTCACCACCGAGGCCAACCCCGAATCGACGTCGCCTGCGCTGTTCGGCGAGTTGCGGTCTGCTGGGTTCAGCCGGATCTCGTTGGGCATGCAGTCGGTGGCTCCGCACGTGTTGGCCGCGCTGGACCGCGTGCACTCCCCGGGGCGGCCGCTGCGCGCCGCCGCGGAAGCCCGCGCCGCCGGGTTCGACCACGTCAACCTCGACCTCATCTACGGCACGCCGGGGGAGACCGACGACGACCTGCGCCGCTCCGTCGACGCGGCGATCGGTGCGGGCGTCGATCACGTATCGGGCTATGCACTCGTCGTCGAGGACGGCACCGCCATGGCCCGACGGGTGCGGCGCGGCGAGCTCGCCGCGCCCGACGACGACGTGCTCGCCCGGCGTTACGAATTGCTCGACGCACGGCTGTCCGACGCAGGCTTCGACTGGTACGAGGTCTCGAACTGGAGTCGTCCCGGCGGGGAGTGCCGACACAACCTCGGCTACTGGGACGGCGGCCAATGGTGGGGCGCCGGGCCGGGCGCGCACGGCTTCGTCGGCGCCACCCGGTGGTGGAACGTCAAGCACCCCAACGCATATGCCCAGATGCTGGCCGATGGCCGGCTCCCGGTCGCCGACTCCGAGGAACTGGACGCGGCCGACCGTCACACCGAGGATGTGATGCTGCGGCTGAGGCTGCGCCACGGGCTGCCGATGGGCGTCCTCACCGAAGTCGAGGCCGCGCGCGCCGACGTGGCCGTCGCCGACGGCTTGGCGGAGCACCGGGCCGACCGGCTGGTACTGACCGATCGCGGCCGACTGTTGGCCGATGCGGTCGTGCGCGATCTCTTGGTCGCGGGGGAGTAGACGGCTCGGGCGCGGGCACGAAGATGGGTCCATCCCGGTACGCTCGGATCCAGTGACACGGGGTGCCGCCGATTGGCGGCTGAGATGACACCCGTCGAACCTGATCCAGTTCGTACTGGCGAAGGGAATGTCCAGCGCTCGGTGGGTCCTTCGTCACCATGGGAAGGCCCCGCATGACATCTGAACCCGATCCCGTTGATGGCGGCGCTCCTGGCACCAGGATCGCCGAGCAGGTGGTCGTGGTCACGGGCGGTGGCCGCGGGCTCGGCTGCAGCATCACCAAGGCGTTCCTGCGCGAGGGCGCTCGGGTCGTGATCAACTACCACCGAAGTCGCGAAGCGGCTGAACAGCTCGCAGCGACCCATCCTGGTCGAGCAGTTGCGATACGGGCCGACGTACGCGACCGCGATCAAGTCGAATCGCTCATCGCGCAGGCACATCGAGCTTTCGCCGCCCCCGTTTCCACAGTGGTCAACAACGCGCTGATCGGCTTCTCGTTCAACGGTGATGCGCGAGCAAAGGCAGCCGAGATCGGCTACGGCGCCTTCGCTGAACAGTTCGCGGGGACGGTTGCGGGCGCCGTCAACGTCATCCAGGCTGCCTTGCCGGGCTTCGACCAGGCCGGTTCGGGACGTGTGATCAACATCGGCACGAACCTGTTCCAGAATCCTGTTGTGCCGTACCACGACTACACCGCCGCAAAGGCCGCGCTTCTCTCGCTGACGCGTACGTTCGCCGCTGACCTCGGGCCGCGCGGGATCACGGTCAACATGGTCAGTGGCGGCCTCTTGCGCACCACGGATGCCAGTGCAGCCACACCGGAGTCGGTGTTCGACGCCATCGCGCAGCAGACACCGCTGCGTTCGGTGACCACGCCCGCACAGTTCGCCGATGCGGTCCTCTTCTTCGCTTCGCCGTGGTCCAGGGCGATCACCGGACAGAACCTCGTCGTCGACGGTGGCCTGGTCAGGAACTGACGATCACCAGGCCGTCGATCGGGCACTGCCTGCGTGAACCACTGTGTGACGCGTGAAAACCACAGTGACACGAGGGTTTTGATGCGATCGCGAACGTGCGCAAAGTGCTGACGTTTAGCGGCGTGTCGACCCGCAGACATGCACGCTCGCGGAAGGGGGGTCCGAGTGTCGGCGACCGGCTGGACGATGGTGACGGGGCTAACTCCGACGTAGGCTGCCGCTCTATATGTAGGTTAGGCTAAATTAACTTCGTGACGCAGATGAGTGTCGAGACCAGTTCCCAGGACGCCGACGCCGCGGGTGTGCCTTTGCCCGCGGGTATGACGCCTGTCGATCTGATGGCCGAACTGGTGACCGTATTGCCGGAGCGCGACGGCGAGGACTACCTGGTCTACGAGCGCGACGGCGAATGGACGCTCGCAAGCGGGGTGCGGGCCGCGATCGAACTCGACAGCGACGAGCTACGGCTCATCGCGGGTGACGTCGTCGAGCACCACGCTTGGACGGGGAATCCAGGCGCGGTCCTCGGTGAGGCGGTGGACCGCCTGCTGCTGACGACCGATCGCCTGTACGGATGGGTGGCGTTCGAGTTCGGCGCGTACCGGTTCGGGCTGGAACGGCAGCTGCCGTCGGGAACGCCGCTGGCGCGTATCTTCCAGCCGCATACGCAGATCGTCGTCAGCGAGACCGAGGTGCGTTTCGGCGACGCCGACACCCGGTACACGCGGGTGCTGGAGCGCCTGCTCGCCGAGGGTGTGCCCGCCGCGCCTGCCGCCACGCCGGTCGACGTGCGGACCGACGGCGCCGACTACCGCGGCCGGGTCAGCACCGCGATCGCCGAGATCGTCGAGGGGCGCTACCAGAAGGTGATCCTGTCGCGCCGCTTCGACGTGCCCTTCCCGCTCGACTTTCCCGCCACCTATCGAGTCGGTCGCAGGCACAACACGCCTGCCCGGTCGTTCCTGTTGCGGGCGGGCGAGATTCGCGCCCTTGGGTACAGCCCCGAACTCGTCGCCGCGGTACACGAGGACGGCTCGGTGGTGACCGAGCCGCTCGCAGGCACCCGGGCACTGGGCCGCGGCGCCGACCGCGATCGCGCGGCCCGCGACGACCTCGAGACCGACTCGAAGGAGATCGTCGAGCACGCGATCTCGTGCGAGCCGCGGCCGGACCGCGGTGGTCACCGACTTCATGACGGTGCGCGAACGCGGCAGCGTGCAGCACCTCGGCTCGACGGTCAGGGGGCAGCTGCACGCGTCGATGAACCGGATGGACGCCCTAGAGGCGCTGTTCCCCGCCGTCACTGCCTCCGGCATTCCGAAGGCGGAGAGCGTCGACGCCATCCTGCGCCTCGACGAATGCCCTCGGGGGCTGTATTCCGGTGCAGTGGTGACGTTCTCGGCCGAGGGCGGGCTCGATGCCGCGCTCGCGTTGCGTGCCGCCTACGAGCACGATGGCAAAACGTGGCTGCGCGCCGGAGCGGGCATCATCGCGGCGTCGACCCCTGACCGTGAGTTCGAGGAGACCTGCGAGAAGCTCACGACGCTGTCGCCGCACCTGGTGCGGCGCTAGTCGCGGAAGCTCAGGGGGAGCGTCTCGGGGCCGTGCAGCATCCCTGCCGGAGCCGTGAGGCGGGGTTCACCTGCGAGGCGAACGTCACCGAACCGGGCGGACAACACGCCCAACGCGGCCTCCATCTCGGTGCGCGCCAACGCGGCGCCGAGGCAATGGTGGGGTCCCCAGCCAAAGGGCAGATCGTAGGGGACCGGACGGTCGAGGCGGAACTCGTTGGGCTGGTCGAAGCGGCTCGCGTCATGGCTCGCGGCAAGCAGGTTCAGGATGATTCTGCGCCCAGGCTGGACCCTGACCCCGTGTATCTCCATCGGTTCCCGCGGGATTCGGACCACGAAGCGAGTGACCGGGCGGATTCGAAGGGCTTCGGCCACGGCCGCGGGCACCAGCCCCGGGTCGTCGTGCAGCCGTGTCCATTGGCCATGGTCGACGAGTTCCAGGACGGCCGAGGCGAATTGATAGCGGGTCGTGTCCTGCCCGGCGAAGATCAGATTCACCAGGCTCCAGGCCAGTTCCTCGTCAGTGACGGCGTCGTCGGTCTCCTGCGCTGCGATGAGCGAGGTGATCACGTCGTCCTGGGGTTGTCGCTTGCGGATCGCCACCAGGCCGGCCACGTAGTCGGCAAGGGTCCGCAGGGCGGTGTCGATGCTGGCGAAGTGCGGTGCGAGGGGAACTGCGGCCATCAGGTGCAGTTCCGTGGCGGCGGCGGTGAAGATCCAGATGTCTTCGGGAGGAATCCCGAGGAGCTCGCACAGCACCCGCATCGGAAACGGGCTGCTGAACTCTGACACGAACTCGCAGTGCCCGTCGTCGCTCCAACCGGCTGTCAGGGCCTGGGCAGTCTCGCGCATCGAACCCTGCCGCTCGGTGACGTGGCGCACCCGGAATCCCGTGCTCAGGACCCGTCTGATGCGGCGGTGCTTCTCGCCGCGCATGGCCACCAGCAATCCATGGTCGGCGAAGTCGATCAGCGCCTCGGGGCCACCCATTCGTTCGTAGACGGACGCATCCTGCGAATCGAGCCGCGGGTCGTTGATCAGTTCGGCGGCAGTTGCATAGTCGAGTACCTCGACGCCGCGTCTGCTTCGGCAGATCTGGCCGCCGCCCGCCGCGGCGAGGAAGGCGCCGAGCGGGTCTTCGTCGAAGTCGCCGGACTGCACGTCGACGAAGGGTAGCTCCGATTCTTCCCGCGTCGAGACGCCGTTGGCTTGCATCGTGCCGCTCACTTCCACCCGAGCATTCATATCTGTCATAGTTATATATCAGGGCGCTCGTCGCGCGCAACGTCTCGGGTCTGGCCACGCGCGGCCCTTGCGGATCGCGCCGTCGATGACTAGCTTGTGCTCATATCTTACTAAGATAAAGGTGAGCCACAACGCAACCGAAGAGTGGACTAAGGGGGGCGGCGATGACTTCTCCCGCAGTGGCGATGGCCCACGTGGCACTGAGCGTGTCGAACCTGGAGCGGTCGCTGGCCTTCTACCGCGACGGGCTGCGACTGCGCGCCGGCGACGCCTACCATGCCTCCGGGCGACCCGTGTCGGCATTGATGGCGGTGCCGCGCAGCGGGTTCCGCGGAGTATTCCTCGAGTGCGGAACCGTGCACGTCGAGTTGCTCGAATATGCCGAGGCGTCCACCGCGCCCGCCGTGCCTGCCGGAACCCGGGACCCACGCACGATCGGCTACGCGCACATCAGTCTGATCGTTGAGCGCCTCGACGACACCGTCCGCACCGCCCTGGCCCACGGCGGCGCCTTCTGCGCAGAACTGGGGCACGCATTTGGCGACGGAGACAAGACGCGCATCGCGTTTCTCACCGACCCCGACCTCAACAGGGTCGAATTGATCGAGCATCCGGACTCCCCGGAGCGGCGCGCACATTCGCGATTTCTGGGCTGCGAACACCTGCGTTGGCCGAGGTCGACCCAGGATGGCGCGGGACTTCGTTGATTGGAGGGCACATGGAATTCGACTGGTGTGATGACGACTCCCACTTCAGATCCCAGTTGCGCGAGTTCGTTCGCGACGAGTTACCCCCGCGGTGGCAAGAGCTGATACCCGGCGAGGAACCCGCCTCCGAGTTCGTCCTCGACTTCTGCCGCAAGCTCGGTGACAAGGGCTGGTTGACGCCGCACTGGCCCGCAGAGTACGGCGGCAACGACGCGTCGGCCTGGCAGTTCATCATCCTTGGCGAAGAACTCTGGAGCGCCGGCGAGCCGCGGGGATCGCAGTACATGAACGTCAACTGGATCGGGCCCGCGATCATCAACGCGGGAACACCGGAGCAACGTGCGTACCACCTCAAGCGGATCAGTTGTGGTGACGTGTACTGGTGTCAGGGCTTCTCGGAGCTCGAAGCGGGAACAGACCTGGCCAACATGGCCACGACGGCGGTCCGTGACGGCGGCGAGTACGTCATCAACGGGGAGAAGCGGTGGACGTCCTATGCCGGACAGGCGGACTTCTGCTTCCTGCTGGCCCGGACCGATCCAGACTCCAGTGGCAACGACGGGATCTCGATATTCCTGGTGCCGACGGACACGCCGGGATTCACCATCGAGCCGATCCCCAGCGTGCTGGACATTCACGAGTTCAACCGGTTGACGTTCGACGACGTGCGAGTGCCGGCGTCGACGCGACTCGGCCCCGAAGATCGTGGCTGGCAAGTCGTCCGGGAGGCGTTGTCGCACGAGCGCATCGGAGGCCCCCGGTACGCCCGTGCGGCCATGGTGGCACGACGCCTCCGCGAGATCGCCGACGAGCGCGACTGGCTGGCTCGCGACGGCGTGAAAACCCGCCTCGCGCAGGCCGAATCGTCGTGCGAGGCCGCGAGAGTCCTCGTTTATCAGGCCATCCATGCGCGGAGCAAGGGCCGTAGCGAGGACCTCGAGGTCAGTCTCGCCAGGGTGGCCATCGTGCGGTGCGAACGGGTGGTGGCCGAACTGGCACTGGAGTTGTTCGAAGACGAGAGCCTCGAGCTGGGCTCGATGGGCAATGCGCAACTGAAGACGTCGATGATCGCCGGCCTTGGTGGTGGCAGCGTGGAGGTCCAACTCAACGGAATCGCGCGCTCGCTGCTGGGCCCGACCGAAAGGTGAACCCATGGACTTCGATCTCAGCAGGTCTCAGCGCGACCGATTGGACATGGTCGGCCGGCTCATCGACGAGGCAGGCGCGGAGGCCGACATCGAAGAGTTGGACGACGTGCTGCTGTCCAGCAACGTGCTGCGTGGGGCCACCGCGCTCGACCGATTCCTCATCGCCGAAGAGATTGCGCGCCGGGGAGTTTCCAGTGGCTTCGGTCTCTACGGGTTGGTCAGGGATCTGCTGCCCGACGGGCTACCCCTTGGGCGAATCGCGATCACCGAGTCACACCGCGGCGGACCGGTCCGCTTCGCCGACTCCGCATCGGTGGTGGTGATACTCGACGCCCACCGGGCCTACCTGCACATCCCGGACTTCGCTCAGGTCGAGCCGGTGGAAGCGGTCTTCGGATACCCGTTCGCCCACCTGATGCCAACGGGCCAGGGCAGTCTGCTGCCGCACGGCGCCGGAGACCGCATTCGAGCCCGTTGGCGACTGACGATGGTCGCCGAGATCTCGGGGAACGCCCGTTCGGCCATCGACTCGACGGCGGCTCATCTCAAGTCGAGAGTTCAATTCGGTCGTCCCCTCGCGTCGTTTCAGGCGCTGCGGCACAGACTCGCCGATGCCGCGGTCTCGGCGGCGGCGACCAGCTGGCTTGGGCGCGAGGCGGCCTTCCGCGAAGATCCGCGCGGCATCCTGCGAGCCGCGTGGTACGCCTCCGACACCGCGGCCAGTCTGGTGCCCGAGTTGGTGCAAATGTGCGGCGCCCGCAGCTTCACGCTCGAATTCGGTCTGCACCTGTTCACCATGCGGATGAATTGCCTGCGCCTGGAACTCGGGGGCATCGACCGGCTCGGGCAGGAGCTCTCCAGCCCGATGGCCAAATGAGCGCTGAGCCCGACGACCGGTCCCACCGTCACCGCAGCCGCGCGAAAACGCATCGGAACCGTGACGGCGACACATCGAAGTGATCCGGTCTCGCTGCGGCAGATTCGCGAGTACGTCGCCGCGACCGGCGGACGGCCCGACGACGTCGGCGCAGGCGATGACCCGAACGAGCAGGTATGCGCACCACCACTGTTCTTCCACAGCGCGTGCCGCCCCGTCGTCGCCGAGGACGATCTCCTGCCCGACGGCCAGTACCCCTTTCTGGGCGTGGAGGGGGTTACCGGCCGCACCATGGCGGGCGGACACAAATACCAGATCTTCGATCCGGTGCGGGTGGGCGACGTCCTGACGGTGACCGAAAGACTCGAGGACATCGCAGAAAAGCACGGTAGGAGTGGCCCATTGGTGTTCGTCACCACTGAGTCGAGTTATCACAATCAAATGGGGACGCTCGTCGCTCGCTATCGGCAGACGGTGATCTTCCGATGACCGAAACACTGCCGGTGCTGCATCGCCGACCGACCCGATTGACGATGTTCATGTTCGGCATCGCCCACTTCACACCGCATCGGATTCACTACGACGTCGAAACCGCGCGTGCAGAGGGGTTCGATGACGTCTTGGTGACTGCCAATCTGCTCAGCGCCTACAACGTCGAGCTGCTCACCCAATGGACGGGCAACCCCCATTGCTTGGTGGAACTCGAGGAGCGCAACGTCGCACCCGCCGTCGCAGGCGACCTGTTGACCATCACCGGGCGCGTTCTCGAAGTCGGCGTCGGCGACGGCCGGAGAACCGCGCGGTGCTCGTTGCAGATCACCAAGGAGGACGGCACGATCGTGGTTTCGGGCTCCGCCACAGTGATTTTGAAGTGACTGCAGTTACGCACTACCGGCAGCGAGCGCATCGAACAGCCGCTCGTCGTGCCAGGACGGCGGTCCGATCAGCAGTTCGTTCACCTTGGCGCGGCGCAGGAAGAGATGCAGGTCGTGTTCCCAGGTGAAGGCGATCCCGCCGTGAAGTTGAAGCGCGTCGCTCGCGATCGCCGAGGCCGCGCGGCCCGTCCACGACTTCGCGACGTGGACGGCGACGTCGGCATCGGAGCGCCGATGTTCGACGGCCCAGGCGGATTCGTCGGTGGCGGCGACGGCTCCTTCCAGCTGGACGTACATGTCGGCGATGCGATGTTTGACCGCCTGGAAACTTCCGATGGGCCGGTCGAACTGGTGCCGGGTGCTTGCATACGCCACCATCATCTCGACGAGCCGGCGCGCTACGCCTACGCTCTCCGCGCACTGAACGGCCACCCCTGCGCGCAGCAGTTCGGCCCGCGCCGTCGGCGACGTGATGATCGCATCGACGGGCGATTGGTCGAATTCCACTGTCGCGTAACGCCGAGTGAGATCGATGGTGTGCTGGTTCGTCCGACGTATTCCGGATGCGTCCGCGTTCACCAACGCGAGGACCGGTCGTCCGTCCAACGTAGCGTCGACGAGTACGTGAGTGGCGGTGTGCGCGTCCGGCACGAACCGGCGCACCCCGCGGACGACGTCGTTCTCGACGGTCACGCCGCCGTTGCCGCCGGGTTCTTCCAACCCCCATGTCGCAATGGCCTCACCCGTCGCCAACGCCGGTAGCAGGCATTCTCGTAGCGACTCGGTCCCGTGCCTACCGATCAGCCAGGTGACCAACGAGCTGCCGAGGAACGGGCTTGGTTGCAACGTGTAGCCGAACTCCTCGGCAAGCTTGGCTAGTTCGACCAAGCCCAAACCCAGACCGTCTGACGGCTCTGGGACCGTCAACGCCAGCCAGCCCAGTTCGGCGATCTGCTTCCAGAACCCATCGTCGTGGCCCGATTCCGAACTCGACACCGAGCGGACGTGTTCTGAGGTTGCGTTGCGCAGCAGCACTTCGCGGCACGTGGCGCGCAGTTCGTCCTGCTCGGAGGTGGGTAGGTGCATGACCCTCACCTGCCCGCCGGATCGCGAGGTAGTTTCAGCTCCCGTTCGGCGATCAAATTCCGCATGATCTCGTTCGATCCGGCCGAGATCGTGAACCCGCGTGCCCACAGATGGGCTTCCTGCCACTTGCCACCGTCGACGGCGTCTGGGTCGGCCGCGTCGAGGATTCCGCGATTCCCTTGTAGCTCAAGTGCGTAGCTGGCGATATCGAGGTTGGCCTCCGTGAAGACCACTTTGGCAACCGGCGCGTCGCCAACACTGTCGATGCCATGCGCGGCCTTGAGCAGGCCCTTGAAGCCCAGCAGATCGGAGACCTGGGCTCTTGCGAAGAACGAGCCGATCCGTTGGCGCACCGCACTGCTCTCGGCGGCCGGGCCATGGCCGTGCGGGTCGCATTCGACGGCGATGCGGGCCAGTCGACGGACGGCATCGGCGATGGAGTCTTCGCGTTGAGATTGTGAGCGCTCGTGTGCCAAAGCGGTTCGGGTGATGGCCCAGCCGTCCCCCGGTGCGCCGATCATGTTCTCCGCGGGCACGCGAACGGCGTCGAAGAAGACCTCGTTGAAGTCAGTGGATCCGGTGATCTCCCGTAGCGGCCGTACGGTGATGCCGGGGCTTCGCATGTCGACGATGAACGCGCTGATCCCCGCGTGCTTGGCCGCGGTAGGGTCGGTCCTGGCAAGCAGGAAGCCGAGGTCGGCGACGTGAGCGTGCGTCGTCCACACCTTTTGGCCCGTCACTACCCACGTGTTGCCGTCCCGGTGCGCCTTGGTCCGCAGCGACGCGAGATCGCTGCCGGCTTCGGGCTCGCTGAACAGCTGGCACCACAGATCGGCGAAGCGCCGGATCCGTGGAAGATAATGAAGCTTCTGCTGTTCCGTGCCGTAGTGAAGCAGTGCACCCGACACCAGGTTGTAGGCCCCGATGGGGCGCGGGGTGTTGGCGCGTGCGAGTTCGGTGTCGAGGATGAAGTCCTGCAGTGCGTCGTGGTCGGATCGCCCGCCCCACTCCTTTGGCCAGTCCGCGCCGACGAATCCCGCGCTGAACAGACTGGCGCACCACTGGCGGTACTCGGACAGATCCTCTGGCCTCGGGCTCCGGGTGCCCGGAAGCCGCTGCATCGACGGCCGATTCGCTTCGATGTGTTTCCGGATCCGATCGCGGTACTCGAGGAGGTCGTCGGTGAGCTCGAGATGCATCAATGCAGCTCGAGCAATTCCGCTGCCCGCTCGGCGAGTCGTGCGACTACCGCGCACGGCTGCGACCGGAACTCCAACACGACTCGTATGCAACCGACTTCGAAATAGGCGTCGACCAGGTCCGCCAGTCCCGGCAGGTGCTCCTCTGTGACGTGAATCCGGACGGACCGAGCGACTCTTCGCCCAGCGAGTTCGTCGAGCCGTTCGCCGGTCAGGGCCAGCTCTGCGGGCTTGAGATCATGCGGATGCCAGACGTCTGCAAAGCGCGCGGCGCGTCGAAGAGCGGGCTTCGAGTCACCGCCGACCCACAGCGGCGGATGGGGCCGCTGGACGGGAACCGGTGCCACCGAGACGTTGCGGAACGCGTAGAACTCGCCGTCGTGGGCGACCTCGCCGCCGGACCAGCAGACGCGCATGACCTCGATCGCCTCGTCGGTGGCGCGCCCGCGGTCGGCGAACTTGTCTTCCACTCCCAGTGCGCGATATTCCACTCTGCTCCACCCCGTTCCCACGCCCAGATCGACACGGCCGCCGGACAACACGTCGATCGTCGTGATCATCTTCGATGCGAGTACCGGGTTGCGGTGCGGCACGACCAGGACGCCGGTGCCCAACCGCACCGTCGACGTCGTCGCGGCCATCCAGGTCAACGCCGTCAAGGCGTCGAGCCAGTAGTCGCCGTAGACGTCCTCCATGGCCCGCAGGCCGACGGTATGGTCGGTCACCCACAGTGAGTCGTAACCCCACCGTTCCGCGTTGGCGGGCAGTTCTTGAACCAGCTGCGCGGCGCCGGGCTCGTTCGTCGTGACGACCAGCCCCACGGCGCGTGACGGGGAAGTGGTCACGGCTCGACCGAGATGGCCTGTTCCGGACAGGACGCGGCGGCGTTGCGGAGGTCATCCGCTTGCACCCGGATGGCGCGTTCGGTGACGAGCACGTACCCATCGTCGTCCAGATCGAATGCGTCGGGTGCCACGGCATTGCAGCGGGCGTGCCCCATGCACTTGCCGGTGTCCACGGCGATCTTCACTGTCGGGCCCCTCTCGGTCGACACGGGAACTATCGAGCCCTCATCTTAGGGATAGTTAGATATGAGAGCAAGGAGGGGTCGCGGTTCGGGTCAGCTCAACAGCTCGATGATGCTCGGGTCGTTCGAGTCGTCGAGCAGCCGCTTGCCGGCTTCTGCCATGTGTTTTGCCCAGAACTGTTCGGCCTTCGCGCCCTCGTGTCGCTCGATGAACCCGACGAGTCGGCGATGCGCACGGTAGGCACGCGCCCGCTGCTCCTCTTGGTCGTCCCAGCCCATCAACGCCTTCGAGGCGTGGGCACCCGAGATCCGCTCCAGCGTCTCCACCACCAGGGACATGGTGACGTTTCCGGATATCCGGACGACTTCACTGTGGAAGTGCCAGGCGATCAACCCGAAGTCCTCGCCCGAGGTCACCGCTTCCTTCTCCTGGTCGAGAAGCGCCTTCAGGTTGGCGACGTCTTCATCGGTAGCGACGTCGGCGGCCATTCGTACGGCCACCGGTTCGAAGGTCATCCGAAATCGATAGACGTCGGCAAGCGTCGCCTTCCGCAGTTGCAGGTGCATCGTGAACGCGTCGACGATCTGCTGGGTTTCGGGCCTGGCCGCAATCGGGCCCCGGTGCGAACCGCGGCGAATCACGACGAGCCCTTGCGACTCGAGGAGGCGCAGGGCTTCGCGTAGCGACGGCCGCGACACGTTGTACTCCTCGACGAGTACGGACTCGGGGGAGAGGGACTCACCTTCGGGAATCTCGCCGCGCAGGATCTTCTGCCGAAGCTCCGACGCCACGATCTCGGAGATCTTCGGCACCCGACGGTTGGCGGCGGGGGTGGTCAACCCGTCTTGCGTAGTCACTCGAGGCCTCTCTGCTCCTGGTATGCACAGATGTCTACGCATACCTAGCTACCCAGGACGGGTACCGGAACCAGCGTAGTGGACCGGCCGACGAATCTCGTTGAACAGCGCTAGTGTCCTGAGTCAATGGTTCTGCGGCAGTTGGTTGCCGATACCGCTATTCGCGTCGTTGGGTTGGCGGCGACACACTTCTTTGGTGGTCAACACGTTCCTCGCCACACCGAACGTGAGCGCACTGCGAGAAATCGCTCAAGTTTTCGCAGTGCGCTCACGTTGGGCGGGCCGTCGAAGCTGCGGCCATGAGCTGTACCCGAATCAACGACTCACGCCACTAGCTCGCGTCCGGCATCGATGGCAGCCCTGACTGAACGACTAGCCAACGACGCCTCCTCTGATCTATCCTAGCTATAGATGAGAGGGCTAGCGGGGAGCGCAATGACCAACCGGATCGCATTCTGGCACTCGACAATCCACCTTCCCGGCGAAGAGACGCTCCACTGGCCAGGCACGCCGAGGAGCTGGGGTTCGAAGGCATGATGGGGCACCCCCGATGGCCTCAAGTCGATCGTGGGGCGCCTCAATGAGTTCAGGGCGGACGCGGGCAGTGAACTCGTGCCATTCGAAATACTGATCTCGGTCGGCAAGCGCGACCACGACCCAGACAGCCTCGGGGTCATGGCCGAACTCGGCGTCACCGGTCTGATGGTCGCGCCGTGGACGGTCTTTCCGAACGATCGGATCGACACCCTCGACGGCAAGCTCATGGCGATGGACGAGTTCGCCGGGGTCTTCATGCGCGACTGGCGCAGAGCTCTTGCGTCCGTTCCTCAATTATTACTAGGATATGTATGACGACATCGACACCGGCTGGCTGGAGGCGTTGACATGGGTTTATCAATTGCGGAGCCGCTGCCCAGCCATGTTCCCGTCGCCTTGGTGCGCGACTTCGACTTCGCCAATGATCCTGACGTGCTGGCCGATCCGTATGCGGCCTTCGACCGGCTGCGAGACGAGGCCGACATCCTGTGGTCGCCCAAACTCGGCGGATACTGGATGGTGCTGGGAGCGGCTCAGGTTCGAGAGGCGTTCCAACATCCCGAGGCGTTCAGCAACTACCCGGCGGGGATTCCTCCACTCAACGAGTTCTGGCCGCGCAAACTGATCCCCCAAGAGCTGGACGGCGAGGAGCACACGCGATACCGGCGGCTCCTCAGCCCATTCTTCAGCCCGTCGGCGATCCGACCGATGGCGGACTCGGTGCGCGACAGGGCCCACGATCTCATTGCCGCCGTCGCGGGCCAGGACGAGATCGAATTCATCCGCGCGGTGGCGCTGCCGTTGCCGTCGGCGGTGTTCCTCGACCTGTTCGGCTTACCCCTCGAACAGGCCGACGTCTTCACCGACTGGACATCGCAACTGCTGCACTCGGGCGACCCGGCCGTGGCCGCCGAAGCCGGCCAAAGCATCGTGAGTTATCTGCTCGGGCTCATCGCCGACCGGCGCACCCAGCCCGAGGACGATTTGATCAGCGCCCTATCGACTGCCGTGGTTGACGACGAACCACTGACCACCGAGGAGCTGCTCGATACCGCGTTCCTGCTGTTCATCGCGGGACTCGACACGGTGACGAGCCAGCTTGGCGCAGTCTTCTACCACCTGGCGGGTGACCCGGAGCTCCAGCGGCGGTTGCACGCGACACCGGAACTGATCCCGGCGGCGATCGAGGAACTGCTGCGGGTGTACCCGATCGTGCCGCCGGTGCGGACCCTTACCCGCGACTACACGCTCGGCGGCGTACTGATGAAGACGGGCGACACGGTATTCCTCGCGGCGAGCGCGGCGAGTCGAGATCCGCAGGCGTGTACTAATTCTCGAGAGGTCGACGTGTCCCGGCCCGTCGTCTCGACACTGGCCTTCGGGCTCGGGCCGCATCGATGCCTCGGGTCGCACTTGGCCAGGCAGGAGCTGACGATCGTGCTGCGGCTGATGATCGACATGATGCCCGAGTTCGAGGTCGCACCCGGCTTCGAGCCCAAATGGCATACCGCGGGCAATGTTTGGGGACTCGACGCCCTGCGCCTACGGTTCAGGCACTGAGGCGTGCCACTGGATCACGCCGTGGTCCAGTGTCGCTCGGGACTTTCAGCGATCCGTTGAAAATCGAGACCGGGGAAGTGGGCGCCGCCGATCGCTGCGTCGTGGTCGGCGAGCACGGTGAACAGCGCCTCGCGCGTGTCCGATGCCATCCCGGGATCCACGTCGGTCAGGAAGCGGATGTTGGTGTCCGTGAGTTGCAGCTCGTGGTGCACTGCGTCGCCCACTAAGTGGACCTCGTCGCCGTCGGAGACGACGCGGACGGAGTAGTGGCCAGGGGTGTGTCCCGGTGTGTGGTGCGCGACGACACCGGGCGCGATTTCGACGGTCGGTCCGTCGATGGGGCGCAGCACCCCGGCGGCCTTGGCGGCTTCCATCCCGATGCGCCCCTGCTCATCGACGGGGAGGGGCTCGATGAGTGCGTCCCAGTCCGCGGCGCCGTAGATGACCTCGGCGTTGGGAAAGTAGAGGATGCCTCGCGGCGCGACCCACCCGATGTGGTCGGGATGGAGGTGGGTGAGGAACACGGTGGTGACGTCGGCTGGAGTCACGCCTGCCGCCGCGAGCGCGGAGGGAAGCAGTCCACCGTCGGCGATGAAGGGCGGCGGTTCGGTCAGGCCTGAGGCAGCGGCGATCTCGGCGGGGAAGGCGATGTTTTCGGGGCCGATGCCGGCGTCGACCAGGACGGTGAAGCCGTGCGCCTTGGATGAGGAAACATCCGGTGGGGATGTGGTGCGTGCCGTCGGCATCGAGCTGATCCGCGTGCGCCTCGAAGTCAAGCCCTGGATAGAACATCGCGGGCAGCTTGCACGTACCGTCGTCGAGCGCGGTGATGGTGATCGAGCCGACGGTGATGATCGTGGCCATGGCATTCCTTTACGTGTCTTGGCTGTTGGCTTGGGTCGGCACGCCGACCCGAGGTACGACCGCGGCGACCCGCTCGTTCGCGAGACGTTCGAGTTCCGTTGGCGTGACCCCGTATTGGCGGCACGTCTCGGAGAACAATGCGGTGTCCTTCGCGATCATCGTAGCCGCGTGAGCGGTGTAGACGGGGTCGGGAATCAACACGTCCACCAGTGAATCAAGCGCGGAGCTGCCTGCGCTGCCCGAACCGAGAACGTCGATCACCGAGCTGACGTCGAGGCCGAGCTCGGCACCGGTTTCGATCGCAATGTTCGCCAGGCGGCCATTGGCGAACGCCAGCACGTTGTTCAGCATCTTCATCCTCTGCCCGGAGCCCACGGGACCCATCCAGCGAATGACGTTGCCGTAAGCCTGAAGTACGCACATGACTCTCGGGCGCAGTGCGGGGTCGCCGCCCACCATGATCGCCAACTCGCCCCGGTTGGCACCCGTGCTGGCGCCGCTGACCGGAGCATCGAGAACGTGGACACCCATTTCGGCACCGGCCGCGGCAATCTCGACGCACGATTCGACGGAGATGGTGCTGTGGATGATCAGAATCGAGTCGGGAGCCATCGCGGACAGGAGCCCCGTTGACCCGAGCGTCACCTCCCGGACGTCGGCGTCGTCGAAGACGCAGACGCCGATCACGTCCCGGCCGGCCGCCAGTTCGCGAAGCGACGCCGCCGAGACGAAGGGATGCGCACCGAGGACGTCGAACGTGTTGCGGCGAGACCACACCGCCAGGGGAAAGCCGGCGGCGGCGATTCTTCTTGCGATGGGCGCGCCCATGTCGCCTAGCCCGACGAAACCAACGGACTGGACGGGCAGAGCCTCGTGCGCCATGGCCATGGCCCCAAAGTATCATATATAACTACGCTATAATAGAAGAGTTCGCAGAGGCGCCGAAGGAGACTCTGACTGGCGCCCACGCAACCGAACTGGCGCTCGCACATCACCGTGTGGGGCAGCCACTTTCCAGCCATGGACGCTGGCACCCTTCGCGCGGCTGCGAGGCCTCATCCCCGCGTCAGGAGCAGTGACGCGCCCAGCGGTCCGCCGCCCGCCCCAACGGCGGCGACCTGCGCGTCGGTCACCTGTCGAGCGCCTCCATCGCCACGCAACTGGACGCAGGCCTCGTGCAGCAACCCGAAGCCGTGCATCCGGCCCGCCGACAACTGGCCTCCCGCCGTGTTGATGGGGAGCTCACCGCCGAGCGAGATCCGGGTGCCCCCCTCGACGAAGCGGGCGCCCTCACCGTGTTCGCAGAAGCCCAACGCCTCGAGCCATGCCAGTGCCAGGTAGCTGAAGCCGTCGTAGACCTGAGCCGTATCAACGTCATTCGGCTTCAGATCGGTGCGGTTCCACATCATCTCGGCCGCGTCCGTCGCGGCCATCGTCGTCACGTCGTCCCGTTGATCCCATGAGTCGCGTCCGTGCAGGGCCGAACCGACGGCCTCGATGAGGACCGGCGGCCTGCGCAACCCGGGCACGGTCTCGCGGTGGCTCACCACGACGACGACGCTGCCGTCGACGGGCACGTCGCAGTCGTAGAGCCCGAGTGGCGTGGCAATCATCCTGGCGTCCAGGTAGTCCTGCATCGTCAGCGGCGTGCGGTACACCGCGGTGTCGTTGAGCGCCGCATGTCGACGGCACGCCAAGGGGATCTCACCGAGTTGTTCACGCGTCGCACCGAATTCGTGGAAGTAGCGGGTGGCGGACATCGCGACCCAGGTGGCGGCCGAACCGGCCAGGAACGGCACCCGCCACTGGAAGGAGTCGTCGATCCGGTCTCGCCCCGCACCGACGAGGCTGGCGCGGCGTGTGCCGGTCTGGGCCGAGGACTCGGTGAGGGTGCGGAAGCACAGGACGTGCTTGGCGAACCCGGCATGCACCGCCGCGACGGCGTTGACCACCGCCCCGAGCTGTCCGGCGACCTCATTGGAACCGGTGAACCAGTTCAGCTTGAGCCGAAGTGCCTCCTTGAGTTCGGTCACGCCGACTGGGGAGTAGCCGGGCGTCGCGCTCAGGTGGCCGGGATAGGTCGAGATGCCGTCGATGTCGGTCAGTTCGAGCCCTGCGTCGGCGACGGCCGCCAGCACGGCCTCGACGGTCAGAGCGAGGCCGTCGGCGCTGAGTCGGCGCCCGATCCGCGACGCTCCGATGCCGCTGATGACGGCGCTGCGTTCCGCCTTGTCAACCATCGTTTACCGGCCGGAACATGGGCAGGTAAACGTCTTCGACGTGTTCGAACGTCACCTCGACAGGCATTCCGATGTAGACCTCCGACGGCGGGCACTCGACGATGTTCGTGGTGAGCCGTAGCGCCTCCTGCTCGGCCAGCTCGACGATGGCGATGACGTAGGGCACCTCGAGGCCCGGCTGCCACGGATGGACGTTGACGGTGAACGTGTGCACGACGCCTCGGCCGGACACCGGTTCAGGATGCGGTTCGCCCAGGCAGCGCGGGCAGACCGGGCCAGGCGGGTGGATCCAGTAGCCACAGGCGCTGCAGCGCAACAGTTCTAGCACGCCGCGCGCACCGCTGGTCCAGAAGTGGGCGGTGGCGGCCGTGACCTCCGGGAGCGTGCGCGGCGCGTTCACGTGGTCGAACTCCCTCGGCGATGGCGGATGATGGTCAGACGATAAATCACTATAACATCTATCGCTTTAGGGTGGTTTTGGGTAGAGTTGGCGCTTGCGGCAATCGCTTTGAAGGAGATGGACGTGGGAGCACTCGAGGGCAAGGTTGTCTTCATCACCGGCGCCGGGCGCGGTCAGGGACGCAGCCACTCGGTGCGGTTGGCTCAGGAGGGCGCCGACATCATCGCGGTCGACGTGTGTGCCCCGATCCCGACTGCGCCCTACCCGATGGCCGCATCCGCGGATCTCGACGAAACGGTCCGACTCGTCGAGGAGACCGGACGACAGATCGTCGCGATGGAGGCCGACGTGCGCGATCTGGGCGCGCTGCAAAAGGCCGTCGACGCCGGGGTGGCAGAGTTCGGCCGCGTCGACATCGTGCTGGCCAACGCGGGCATCGCCCACTACGCGGCCGCCCCCGACCTCGCTGCGTCCGAATGGACCGAGCTGATCGACATCGACCTCAATGGCGTCTGGTGGACGATCAAGGCCGCCCTGCCTCAATTGATCGACGGAGGCCGCGGTGGGTCCATCGTCATCACCAGTTCGGTTTCCGGCCTCCGCGGCCTGATGAACTGCGTCCACTACGTCACCGCGAAACACGGGCTGGTGGGCATGATGAAGGCCCTGGCCCTCGAGCTGGGCAAGTACGACATACGGGTCAACACGATTCACCCGAACAGCGTCAACACCGGCATGCTGCAGAACCCCGCGACGTACGAGCTGTTCCTGCCGGGACGGGAGGACCCGAGTTTCGAAGACTTCGAACGGGTCAATCGCAAGCTCAACGTTCTGCCCATGGCATGGTCGGAGCCGGGCGACATCAGCGATGCGGTGCTGTTCCTGGTATCCGATGCTGGCCGCAACGTCACCGGCGCATCCCTTCCCGTCGACGCTGGCGGTTCGGTCCGCTGGTAAGCGGCGGCTCAACTGATCGTGATGGCGCGTTCCGGGCAGGCATTGGCGCCATCGCGCGCGGCATCTTCGAGGTCGGCCGGGACCGTCTTCGTCTCGTCCACCACGACGTAGCCGATGTCGTCGATGTCGAATACCTCGGGGCTGGTGGCGTGGCAGCGGGCGTGACCAGAGCACAGGGACTTGTCGACAGTCACCTTCATGGGTCCTCCTCGTCGTCGCCGAACCAAGGCGAAGCAATAAGTCGATTATATAGCTATCGATTTAGGATTCTAGGACGAGGAACCTGCCATCGCAACATCCTGACCTGGATTGACCACGCAGCGCCACGAAACCGGGCACCGCGACACATCCCCAGTCGGAACTTGGCTCTGGGATTCCGCGGAGATAAGCGTTAGAATAGTTCCACAAATTAGCAAGCGAGGAAGCGCCGATGCCACTCCAAGAGCACCACCAGATCCTGTCCGTCGACGACCACCTCATCGAGCACCCGCGGGTGTGGCGAGATCGACTGCCCGCAGCGTACGTCGACAGGGGCCCGACCATCATCGAGGACGAGGCTGGGCACCACATCTGGGAGTACGACGGTCGGCGATACCCACAGATCGGGCTCAATGCGGTCGCCGGCAAGGCGTTTCAGGACTTCGGGCTCGAACCGGTCCGATACGACGACATGATCCCGGGTTGTTACGACCCGAGCGCACGCGCCAAGGACATGGATCTCGACGGCGTCCAGGCCGCCATGTGCTATCCATCGTTTCCTGGCTTCGCAGGCCGGGTGTTCACGGAGTCGAAGGATCGCGATCTCGCGCTGGCATGCGTGACGGCATGGAACGACTTCAGTACCGACGAGTGGGCCGCTGCCGCACCGGGCAGGTACATCCCACTGGCGATGCTGCCGGTGTGGGACAGGACGGCCAGCGTGGCCGAGATCGAACGCGTTGCCGCCAAAGGTGCTCGGGGAGTTTCGTTCCCGGAGAATCCCGCGCCCCTTGGCCTGCCGTCCTTTCACACCCAGGAGTGGGAGGACGTCTTCTCCGCGCTCGAGGCGGCGGAGATGCCGCTGTGCCTGCACTTCGGCTCGTCCTCGCTGACACCTGGATTCGCCGACGATGCCCCGATGGCCGTGGCGATCTCGCTGTTCGCCACGAATCTCATGTGGACGACGTCCGATCTGCTCTTCTCGGGCGTGCTGCAGCGGCACCCGAAGCTGAAAATCGTTCTGGCCGAGGGTGGCGTCGGTTGGATCCCCTATATCCTGGAGCGGTGCGACTACACCTGGGAGCGACACAGGTGGTACCAGAACATCGACATGGATGCGCGGCCCTCGGATCTGTTCCGCAAGCACTTCTTCGGATGTTTCATCGATGACGTGCACGGCATGAAGAACCGTTACGAGATCGGGATAGACCGTCTCACGTTCGAAGTCGACTACCCCCATTCGGATTCGAACTGGCCCAACACCCGCAAGCGTGCCGCCGAGTTGTTCGCCGACGTTCCCGACGACGAGGTGCATCGCATCGTGGAGCTCAACGTGCGCGAACTGTTCCGGTTTCCCGCGGTGACGCCCGCAGATGCGGGCTCACTCGCCGCTCACTAGCTCCGATAGCCCTCGGGCACCAGGAATGTGGCCCGGCCGCCAGTGGCGACCTGGCCGTCGGCCTTGGTGCACGACACCTCGGCGTGGATCTTGTCGTGGCCGTCGCCCACCGGGGTGCGCTCGGTTACCCGCACGACGACCTCGATGCGTTCGTCCTCGAAGATCGGCCTGACGTAACGGGTGAACAGGGATCCGTGCGCGAGGTAACCGTCGCCCACCGCGTCCGCCAGCATGGTGGAAACCCAGTTGGTGGAGACCATCCCGTCGGCGACCCGGGCCGGAAGCCCGCTGTTGCGCGCGATGTCGTCGTCGGTGTGGATGTTGAGTTCGGCCACGACGGGACGGTCGGTGTCCTGCGAGCAGGTCTCCAAGGCGTCGGCGTACCAACGCATCCGTTCTGCTGTCATCGTCCGGCTGAGCGATGCCACTTCCGATCCCGGTACCCAGAGTTCAGTCATGTCAGGACCCCGGCCGGAAGCTCATCAGCGACATGTCGGTGTAGGTCGTGTACACGCGGCCGGTCAGCTTGTCGCGGACTTCCATCGTCAGCACCACGTGTTCGCGCCCCTTCTTGGTGAAGCGTTCGGTGATCTCGCCGTCGACCGTCACCTCGGTGCCTGCCGGGATGAGGGCGTGGTGAGTCGCGTCGTAGGCAAGGTGCATACGGGGCGCGGGGCCGCCTCCCTCGGGGCACGCGGCCTCGAGCATTCGCTTCTTCTCGGCGTGCAGAAACGTCGGCGGCGCGACCAAGCCCGTCGTGCCCTGATGTCGCTCGGAGGAGTCCTCGACCGCGTGGGCGTACTCCCGGATCAGGAACGGTGTGACCCGGTGATCGACGGGCCCCAGCTTGTCGCCCACTTCGAGGTCGGAGATGAAGCGTCCTAACACAGTGCGGTTCCCTTCGGTCTGGACTGCCTCGCGCTCGACGAAGCATCTGTTAAAAGATAGATCGAATTCGTGGATAGCGGAAGCCCAACGCTCGCAGCATCGCCACAACTCGATCGTATTTTCCGTTCTATGATTAAACGCTATCGGCTAGTATCGGCGGATGGATGGCTTCACCTTGCTGGCGTCCGGGTTCGGGTCGATCGAGGGACCGGCGATCGACGACGCGGGCGGCCTCTACTTCAGCGACGTGCCGAACGGCGGGGTCTACCGACTGTCGCCGAACGGCCGGGTCGAGACCATCGTCCCCCGCCGCAAGGGCGTCGGCGGCATCGTCCTTCATGCCGACGGCGGCATCGTCGTCGCCGGTCGGGACGTCTCGCGGGTGGTCAACGGCCGGACGGAAGTCATCCTGTCGCGTGCGGACCTGCCGTCGGAACCGCTGACGCCGACGGGATTCAACGACATGTGCGCCGACGGGCAGGGCCGCATCTTCGTCGGGGTGCTCCGCCGCGACGCCAGTGGCGAGATGGGCGGCTACCAACTGTTGATGATCGAAAAGCCGGGCGCGGCGGTTGCCGTCGACGTCGGGTCGGGCACTCTCCCGAACGGTGCGGCGACCTCACCGGATGGGCGTTGGCTCTACCACGCCGACACGGAGGCGAAGTCCATCACGGTGCTCGACTTGACCGACGGCTCGGCGATACCGACTGTGAGCCGGCGGATTTCGACGGATGCGGTGCCCGGCGGTCCCGACGGGATGGCCGTCGACGTCGAGGGCGGCATATGGGCGGCGATGTACCAGGGCGGAGCCATCGCGCGATTCACGCCCGACGGGGCGGTCGACCGCGTGATCGAGGTCCCGGCGCGCGATGCGCTCAATCTCTGCTTCACCGGGCCAGACCTCGAAGACGTCGTCGTCGTGACGCAGGACAACACCGAGTCACCGGAGCGCGCGGGGTCCATCTTTCGGACCAGCGTTGGCGTGCAAGGCATCCCGGTGGGGAGGGTAGGGGTATGAATTCACCGGAGGCCCGACCGCAATCCCGCCTCGACGCCGGTCAAGCCACCATGAAGGGCCTGTTCGGCGTCGAGTTTCCGATCGAACCGCAACCGGGTGAACCGGACAACGCCCGCGATCTCAACGCGCTGCTCGTCGAGCACGCCTTCCTGGACTCCTGGGCCCGACCCGGTCTCGACGCGCGGACGAAGAGCATGGTGACGATGGCCATGATGATCGCCACCGGTCAGCCTCGCGAGTTGCGCGCCCACGTCAGCGGTGCCTTGGCGCTCGGCATCGGCAAGGACGAGATAGTCGAGCTGCTGATTCACACCCTTGCCTACTGCGGTGCGCCCCGTGCCGCCTCGGCCTGGGTCGAGGTCCAGAAGGTCTTCAGCCGGTGAATCACCGAAAAGCCCACTAGGCGTATGTCATTCGAGCAGGTCGAGGACCGACAGCGCTCCCGGTGTGGATCTGAAGTAGGCGTCACTGGCTTCGAGATGGCGATGCCAGACGTCTTCGGCATCCTTGGCGGCCCCAGCGGCGATGAGGTCCACCAACTTCGCGTGAGCGCGGTGCGCCTCGCCGAGCCCGTCGGTGTGTTGGTGATCGTGCCTGGCGAACATCTGATCCGCCTGGACCTGGATGATGCGGTTCGCGACGGCGCTGAGCGCTTCATAGGTATGGCAGCCGGTGAGCTGGACGACCGTCTGGTGAAAGCGGCCGTGCGCCCGCGCCTGGCTGACCGGGTCTTCGCCCGCCTCGGCCTCGTGGGCAAGGGCCGCCCGAAGTTCCGCGATGACCTCCGGCGTGTTGTTCTCGGCGAGCAGTCCCGCGGCGGGCGTCTCCAACATCACGCGGGCACGGTAGACGTCCTCGATCGTGGCACCCTCGTACTGCAGGAGCAGCCCGATGTACCGGGCCACCGGCGGCACCGCCGGGGTTCGCACCCGGGCCCCGCCGCCTGCGCCCCGGCGTACCGAGACCAGATCCTCCGACTCCAGAATGCGAAGGGCTTCACGGACAGTCGTTCGGGCAACGCCCATCTCGGCCATGAGCTGGAACTCGGGCGGAAGCGGTTCGTCCGCGACCAGTTCCCGGGTCGCGATCTTTCGCCGCAAGGTGTTGGCGACGATTTCAGCTGCCTTCGGCAGCTGTACCGTCTCGAGCCTGCTGGTCATGCCGATCGGGATCCCCCCGCGTAAGCGCACGTTGCGTTGATCGGTACATCATACAGTGAAATCTCAGGCTAAAGCGTGGGTCAGCACTGACCTGGGTGGCTGCGGGTTGCAGTCGTCGCGGTGTATCGATTATAGTTATATCGAATTAATCCGGCACATCGCGGAGGTCGCATGACGCAGTTGTCAACGACACGGGTGGTCCCTGCGTCGTCGACGAGCGGCCCGATCGACCGGTCCGGCCTCGACCCCGCGTCCTTCGTGGCCGAGCTCCGCGACTTTCTGGCGACCAACCATCCGGGCCGCGCGCCGGCGGGCAGCGCCGAGAAGTTGGCGTTTCAGCGTGCCTGGCAGGCCACTCTGGCCGACGCGGGGTGGATCGCGCCCGGGTGGCCACGCCGCTGGGGCGGCATGGGCCTGCCGGTGGACCTTCAGGCCGAATACCACAGGGAAATGACGATCGCTCGCACACCGGTGCCGCCGACGAACTTCGTCGGCATCGTCGGGCCGACGATCCTGGCCAACGGCAGCGACGAGCAGCGCGAGCGTTACCTCGCCCCGATGCTTCGCGCCGACGAGCTGTGGTGCCAGGGATTCTCCGAACCGGACGCCGGATCCGACCTGTCGGCGTTGCGCACGCGCGCGGTGCTCGACGGCGAGCACTACCGCGTGGACGGGCGCAAGATCTGGACGTCGAAGGCCACGATCGCCGATTTCATGCTGTTGTTGGCGCGCACCGGATCTCAAGCCTCGCGGTCGCGGGGCATCACCTGCCTGATATTGAAGATGGACAGCCCGGGCGTCGAGGTCCGACCACTTCGGGACATGACCGGCGCCGCGTACTTCGCGGAGGTCACGTTCGACGCCGTCGAGATTCCGGTCGCCAACCGCATCGGCGAACACGACGACGGCTGGCGTTCGGCCAGGGTGACGATGGGCCACGAGCGCTCGACCTCTCTGACCGCCGCGGCCATCCGATATCAGCGGGTGGTCGGCGACCTCGTCAAGCTGGCCCGGGAGCGTGATGGCCTTCGATCCGCGCGCATGCGGCAACGGATCGCGCACCTGATCACGGGCGCCAGGCTGCTGGAGCTCAACGGTGGCCGGGTCTTGGAGCGCGTGCGGCGCGGTGAGGAGCCCGGACCGGTGTCGTCGATCAGCAGGTTGCAGCACGGCCAGTTCGAGCAGGAGCTGCACGAGACGGCGCTGGCGCTGCTCGGATCGGACGGACTGCTCGCGGCCACCGATCGCCAATCTCGGTGCCGACGCCCGTTGGGTGCGGGCATTTCTGTTCACCCGGGCGTCGACCATCGGCGCCGGTACCGCGGAGGTTCAGCGCAACACCATCGCCGAGAAGGTGTTGGGGTTGCCGACGGAGCCGGACCCATAGTGACGTCGTGGCGGGCGACGGCGGCACATCCCGAGCCATTACGACACAATTTAGATCGATTTATGAAGGAGGCGTCGTATGTCAGCACCATCCGTGGAAGGTTCTGAGTCGCACACCGATGATTTCGGCAGACTGACGCCAGAGGGAATCGAGAAGTTCCGCGAGAAGGTCGGCCTGGACTGGCCCTACAACAGGTGGACCACGTGGAACGAGGAAGCCACCCGCGACGCCATCCGGCACTACGCCTTCGGCTTCGGAGACGACAACCCACTTTGGGTGGACCCCGCGCACGCGGCCGGTAGCAGATGGGGCGGAATCATCGCGCCGCCAGGCTTTCTCGAGGGCGCAGGTCTGACCCCCAGGCTCGAGAAGCGGCCCGAGGACAGGGGCCGCGGCAGGGGCGCACTCTCTGGCGTGCACCTGTTCTGGGCGGGTGACCACATCCGCTACTTCAACCCCGTCAGGGAGGGCGACCGGCTCTGGGTCCGGCGGTTCTACGTCGACATCCGCGAGAAGGAGTCCCGGTTCGCCGGCCGGTCAGCGCTCTCGGTGCGCCGACGGGTCTACTGGAATGACGGGGGCGAACTGATCGCGATCTGGGATGCCGACTTCGTCCACACCGAACGGCACACCGCGGCGCAACGGACCAAGTCCCTGCGATCGGTGCCGGAACAGCACGTCTATTCCGTCGACGAACTCCTCGACATCGACGAACACTATGCGCGCGAAACGATTCGCGGTGCCGAACCCCGCTACGTCGAGGACGTCGTCGTAGGCGAACAGTTCGAACCGCGCAAGCGCGGCCCGTTGATCACCGGCGATGTGATCGCCTGGTTGCAGGGCAACGGGAGGTCTGAGATCTACCCGTACCGGCTCGGATACAAGAACCGGCAACGGATGGGTGGTTTCTACTCGCACAACGAGTTTGGCGCCTGGGACTCGGCCATGCGGGTGCACTGGGACGACAGATATGCGCAGTCGGTCGGTGCTCGCCGTGCCTACGACTACGGGATGCTGCGCAACGCCTGGATGATGCACATGGTGACCGACTGGATGGGCGATGACGCCGTTCTCGTCGCGGTGGACGATCGCATCAGCGGCTTCAACGTGCTTGGCGATCTGACCACCATCGTCGGTTCGGTGACCGAGATCGATTCCTCGGGGGAGTGGCCCGACGTCGTCTGCACCATCGAGTGCACCAATCAGTTCGACGAGCGGACGTCCAGCGGAACCATCCGCATCAGGTTGCCTTCCCGCGAGAAGGGCTTGCCGCCCTTCCCGGAGCCGCCCGCCGACCATGGTCTGTTGGACGGCATGGCCGTGGCAGAGGAAGGCCCGTGGGCCCGATAGCCGCCTAGCCCTCGACGTCGAGGGGAGCCCCGGTGTCGATGGACTTCGCCAGTCGCGCGTGTTCGGCGTCCAGATGCGCACGCCAGTGGCGGCTGGCCTCCTGGGATGCCCCCGCTGCGATGAGATCGATTGCGCGCGAGTGCGCTTCGGCGACGTCGAGGCCGTCATCGGCCTCATCGGAGGGAGGGGACTGCGGCGGCCGGCGCCGGGCCGAGGGGACGTCCATCAGCCTGGTGAGCAACCGCGCGTAGAGGGTCAGCGACCGGTTCGCAGTGAGTTCGACCAGGCGCACGTGGAATTCGTCGTTGAGGTCGCGCCGCCGGACGGGATCGGCTTCGTCGCGGCTGTGCTGCACGAGTTCGCGCAGCGAGGCGATGTCCTGTTCGTCGAGGCGGCCCGCGATGTCGGCGACGGCCGCAGGCTCGAGCAGAAGTCGGGCCTTGTGGACGTCGTCGGGGGTCGCGCCCTTGAAGACGAGGAGGTTGTTGAGATATCGGCTTGCCGCGTCGACCGAGGGCCGGCTGACCCGGGTACCACCGTTGCGGCCGCGGTAGATCCGGACGAGGTGTTCGTTCTCCAAGATGCGAAACGCCTGGCGCAAGGTGGGCCGGGACACGCCCAAGTCGTTCATCAACGTCAGCTCGGAGGGGAACACCTCACCCTCGGCGCGCTCACCCATGACGATCTGGCGCCGCAACTGCGATGCGATGAGTTCAGCGGCCTTAGGGACCTGCACTTCTTCCTCCTGCGACATATGAAGGCCACCTCCTCACCCGATGACTTAGTCGTCCACGGTTCTCACGATTTGCCGGCCGGACCATCGTAGGTCGCCAGGCTGGTCACCGTCGTCAGGCGCGGCGGCGATGGCCATCCGATGCTCTCCCGGAGCGCAGCGGCCTTGCTGGAACGCTAGAATCGTTATATGATTTATACCACGTTTGGCAGGTTTTGCGCCGTTGCGGGGCGCACCGGTAACTGTCCCCATTCCTCGGCCGTTTCAAGTGAGGGTTCCGCCTAGATGACATCGAAATGTCCGGTAGCCGACGTCCGGTGGGAAGGACCGATGCGCGGCGCGCTGGCGGGCCACGTCATGGCCGACGAGCTTCGTGCGATGGGACCCGTGGTCAAGGTGCCCGAGGGAATGGGCTTCTACCTTCTGACCGGCCACGAGGAGTCGCTGCGCGTCGCGCAGGACGCCGAGACGTTTCCTCAGTGGACGACGATCATCGCGACCGGAGAGCCGATGCCCGTCATCCCGATTCCCGAGAACTTGAACGGCCCGCTACACACCAAGTGGCGCCGCCTGCTCGCGCCGTACTTCTCCCCGCGAGAGGCCGCGCGCTGGGAGGGCCGAATTCGCCAGCGTGCCGTCGAACTCATCGAGGCCATCGCCGCCTTGGGCAAGTGTGACTTCACCGCCGACTTCGCGTTCCGTTACCCGACCACGTTATTTCTCGAGATCATGGGACTCCCAACCGAACAGCTCGACGACTTCTTGAAGTGGGAGCAGGCGATCCTGCACTGGGACAGCGAGCAGGGGCCCGAGGCGATGGTCGCCGCCCAGTTCGCGGTGATGGGGTACTTCACGAACGTCATCGGCGAGCGCCGCACGGTGCCGCGCGATGAGCGTCCGCCGGGCCTGGTGACCGAGGCGCTGGATTGGGAGATCGACGGCGAGCGGGTCAGCGACGACGACCTGATCCGGTTCCTTCTGCTGATGTTCCAGGCAGGCCTCGACACCGTCACCGCCGAACTCGGCTACGGATTCCTGCACCTGGCAACACATCCCGATGACCGACGCCTGATCGTCGAACGCCCCGAGCTCATCCCGAACGCCATGGAAGAACTGCTCCGGCTGTACCCGATCGTCAATCCGCCGCGGGAAGCGGCCCACGACACCGAGATCGCGGGCTGCCCGATCCGCAAGGGCGAGTTCGTCGTTCTCGGGCTGCCGGGCGCGGGTCGTGACGGCAGGTTCTATGACGATGCCGCCGTCGCGGACTTCGAGCGGCCGGCCCGACCCCACCTGTCCTTCGGTGCGGGGCCGCACCGCTGTCTGGGCGCCCACCTCGCCCGCCACGAGATGGTGATCGCGTATGAGGAGTGGCACCAGAGGATTCCGGACTATCGCGTCGACGACGAGATTCCGATCACCGAGACCGCGGGGCAGATGTTCTCGCTGAACAACCTTCCGCTGCGGTGGGACGTTGCCGAGTCGAACGAGGTGGAGAAGAGATGAGCACAGCAGGACTGCGGGAGTTCGAGCCGGAACCCCGCATGCTGATCGACGGCGATCTGGTCCAGGCCAGGTCCGGCGCGCAGTTCGAGAACGTCAACCCCGCCACCGAAGAGGTCCTCGGTCACGTTGCCGACGGCGGGCGCGAGGACATGCTCGACGCAATCGCTGCCGCGCGCAAGGCGTTCGACGAGACCGACTGGTCGACCAACCGCAGCCTGCGGCGGCGTTGCCTCGAGCAACTGCAGGCCGCGCTCGAAGGCGAACAGGAGCAGATGAGGGCCGAGCTGGTCGCCGAGGTGGGTACGCCGATTCTGGTGACGCACGGCCCGCAGCTCGACATGCCGCTGAGCGAATCGATTCTGTGGCCGGCCCGCAACATCGACGAGTTCGCCTGGGAGCGTGAGATCTCGGACAAGACCACGGCCGGCGTGCCGTCACGCCGGAGGGTGGTCAAGGAGGCCATCGGCGTGGTCGGTGCCATCGTGCCGTGGAACTTCCCGTTCGAAGTGACGTCCGGCAAGCTCGGTCAAGCCTTGGCGACGGGCAACTCCATCGTCATCAAGCCGGCACCCGACACCCCGTGGAATGCGACTCGGATCGGGCGACTCGTCGCGGAGAAGACCGACATCCCTTCCGGCGTGGTCAATGTGGTGACCTCGTCGGACCACCTGGTCGGTGAGTTGCTGGTGCTCGATCCACGGGTCGACCTCATCTCGTTCACCGGCTCGACCGTGACCGGCCAACGGATCATGGAGAAGGGCGCGCAGACCCTCAAGAGGGTCTTTCTCGAACTCGGTGGCAAGTCGGCGATGATCGTGTGCGACGACGCGCCGTTCGACGTCGTCCTGCCCACCGCCGGCTACGCATGCATGCATGCCGGGCAGGGCTGTGCGCTGCTGACCCGGATCCTGCTTCCGCGCTCGAGATACGCAGAAGGAGTGGAGTTGTTGCGGGCGGTCATCGCTGGCGTCCCCTACGGCGACCCAACCGATCCGGGCGTGCTGCAGGGACCTCAGGTCAGCGCCAAACAGCGCGATCGCGTGATGTCCTACATCGAGAGCGGAATCCGCGATGGCGCGACATTGGCGGTGGGCGGAGGGCGCCCGAAGCACTTGCCAAAGGGGTACTTCGTCGAACCGACCCTGTTCACCGACGTCGACAACTCCATGGCGATCGCTCAGGAGGAGATCTTCGGCCCGGTGCTGACGGTGATCCCCTACGAGGACGACGACGATGCGGTCCGCATCGCCAACGACAGCCCGTACGGGTTGTCGGGCGGCGTCTTCTCCGCATCCGAGGACCGGGCCCTTGCCATCGCGACTCGCGTCCGGACCGGATCGATCTCGGTGAACGGAGGCGACTGGTACGGCGCGGACGGTCCCTATGGCGGCTACAAGACGAGCGGGATCGGCCGTCAGAACGGGACCGAGGGCTTCGAGACTTATCTGCAGACCAAATTGATCGGAATCGGAGGCTAGCGACATGCCGGAACGCTTGGCAGGGAAGGTCGCGCTGATCACCGGCGCCGCCCGCGGACAGGGCCGTAGTCACGCGCTACTGCTGGCCGAAGAGGGTGCCGACATCCTCGCCGTCGACATCTGCGACGACATCGCCACGAACGGATATCCGCTGGCCACCGAGCAGGACCTGGAGGGCGTCGTCAAGGAGATCGACGCGCTCGGAAGGCGTGTTCACCATGCCGTCGTCGACGTCCGCAACCGCGCGGGACTGATCGAGGCGGTGCAAGAGGGGGTGTCTGATCTCGGCCGCCTCGACGTCGTCGTCGCCAACGCCGGGATCTGCCCGCTCGGCTCCGGCCGCGGGGCCGCGGCATTCGTCGACGCGGTGCAGGTCGACTTCGGCGGCGTCGTGAATGCCGTCGACGCCGCGCTGCCCCACTTGCACAGCGGCGCATCGATCATCGCGATCGGCTCGGTCGCCGGTCTGATGCCGGGAACGGTCGACAACCCGGAGACGGGTCCGGGTGGCGCCGGATACGCCTGGGCCAAGCGCGCCATCGCCACCTTCGTGCACGACCTGGCGCTGCAGCTCGCACCTGCGAGCATCAGGGCGAATGTCGTGCATCCGACCAACTGCAACACCGACATGCTGCAGAGTGACCCCATGTACCGCATCTACCGGCCAGACCTGGACGAACCAACCCGGGAGGACGCCGAATCCGCGTTCTACTCGATGCAGCCGATGCCGGTTCCGTTCGTCGATCCGCGCGACGTCAGCAATGCGGTGCTGTTCCTTGCCTCCGACGAATCACGTTTCGTCACAGGGCTGCAACTCAAGGTCGATGCCGGTGCGACTCTGCGACTGCCCTATCCTTCGATGGGTGGCTGACCGGATGGATTCCGCAGGGCACGGCAGTCCGGAGAGGGTCAAGGACCCCGACGAGGACGACTACGACCTGCTGACCTTCAATGAGGCAGGAATCCGCCTGGCGGAGCAGATCGCCGAGGTCGAAGCGGCGTTGTCCGCCGCGGTTGGCGACGAGGCGGACGCCGCGCGGCTGCGCACCAGGTTGCACGACCTGCGCGAGGCGCGGGACCGAAACTCGCCGCGCCGGCTCGACCCGGGCGCCTTCAAGGACTTCTTCGGTTACGAGCCTGGCCGTCGGGGTACGCGCTGACGCGCGGATCGAGTACTACTGCACGCCTTCTCGCGCGCGCACCATCACGTCGATGTAGCCGTGTTGAACTATCTCATCGCGCTGGTTGAGCAGCTCGAAGTACCGCTTGACGATGCCGCGGTCACCGCTGCTGGTGCGCCGGACGTCGGTGATGGTCAGCCGGAACCGCATGGTGTCGCCGATGAAGAGCGGGCCGCTGAACGTCCAGTCACGGATGCCCAACATGGCGACGGCGCTTCCGCTGAACAGCCCAGTCCGATCGAGCAACCCCGTCATGATGGAGATGCCCAAGAGGCCGTACACGACGCGTTGTCCGTACGGCGTGGAACGTGCGAACTCGACATCGGTGTGAATTGGATTGAAGTCGCCGCTGAGACCCGCGAAGCCGACGACGTCGGCTTCGGTGATGGTGCGCGCCGGGCCGGTGAACACGTCGCCGGCGCGCAGATCTTCGAGGAACTTGGCTTCCATGTCGCCGGAGTCTACTAGCGAAAGTCGGTTGAATGTGTAACTATTTATTTGGAACATCGACCGACCACGCGGAGTAGAGAACACGCATGAGCTTGACGACGTGGACGGCGCAAGGCTCACTCGGAAAGATGCTCGGGTGGCGTCTCGCTGAAAACCCGGACTTCGGCTTCCTCTACGTGGAGGACGAGGGCCCGTGGACGTACCGAGCCATCGGGGCCGAAGCTGTCCGCCTGCACGACGCACTCATCGCGGCCGGTGTGGCACGCGGGGATCTCGTGATGGTCCGCGCAGGCAACGACGAGCGGTTTCCCGCCTCGATCGCGGCCGTCTGGATGGCGGGTGCCGCCGTCATTGCCATCCACCCGCTGGCCCCGGCGTCGGACCTCACCGACGTGGCGAGCTCGATGGGAGCGGCGGCAGTCATCGCCGACCCCGGCGACGACGCGGCGAGAGCAGCGGGCCCCACGGTCGTCGACTCGCCCAGATTTCCGCCATCGGGCCGACCCGACGCCGAAGAGGTGGCGCGGCGCTTCTCGATGCCTGACGACGTCGATGGCGACAGCACGGCGCTGGTGATGCTCACCTCTGGCTCGACCGGACGGGCGAAAGGCGTGGTGCTGACCCACGACAACGCCTGGGCCGCCGTTCGGGCCATCGTGTCTGCCTTCCGCTCCAACACCGAACCGACGGCCATGCCGACCACGCCCAAACCGCCGAACCTGATCGCGAATCCGTTGTCGCACACCGCAGGAGCGGTGCGGCTCCTGTTCGCCTTCTACGTGGGGCGAAGCATTGCCCTGCTGAAGAAGTTCGACGGCGTGGTCGCCAAACGACTGATCGATCGGCACGGAATCGACCACCTGACCATCAATCCCACGATGATGCGGGTGCTTCTGGACCAGCTTTCCGAAGACGACGACCTCGGGCCCGTCCGGTATGCCTCATCGGGAACGGCCCCGCTGCCACCCGCGCTGCGGGAGGAGTTCGAGCGGCGGTTCGGCGTTCCGGTGCTGCAGGCGTACGGCCAGACCGAGACGTTCGGCGGCGTCGCGGTCGAAAGCGTGAAGGACGTCCTCGCCGGACGGAGGCGGCCCGGCTCGGTCGGGAAACCGCTGCCCGGCGTCGAATTGCTGGTCGTCGACGGATCCGGGAAAGAGGTGGCGCCGGGTGCGATCGGCGAGCTGCTGGTGCGCACCGAGTCGTCGACCTCCGGGTACATGGGCGGCGATACGCGATCGCCGGTGGACGTCGACGGTTGGCTGCACACCGGCGATCAGGGCCGGTTCGACGAGGACGGCTACCTCTACATCACGGGCCGGATCAAGAACATCATCATCTGCGGGGGTTTCAACATCGTGCCCGAGGAGATCGAAGCGGCGCTGGCCCAGGACGATCGGGTGCGCGATGCGGCGGTTCTTGGAGTCGCCGACGAACGGCTCGGTGAAATCCCCGTCGCCCTGGTCGAAAGCGACTCCGATCCCGAAGGCGTGTTGGCCCGCGCGACGGCGCGACTCGCGCCCTACAAGCGGCCGCGGCGACTGTTCGTCGTCGAGCGTCTGCCGCGGGTCCCCAATGGCAAGGTGGACCGACCGGCCGCGCTCGAACTGGCCAGGACGCTTGCCGAATCGGCTGTCGACTAGTGGAGGTCCAGATGAGTACGGCGATTACCGAAGGGCAGCAAGAACTGCAGGTCACGGCACGCAGATTCTTCGCGAAGTACTCCGACGAGGGTGCGGTCCGAGCCACCATGGAGACCGCCGACGGGTTCGATCGGCACGTATGGGACCTGATGGCGAATCAACTTGGCCTGCAGGGCCTGTTGATACCCGAGAGGTTCGGCGGCGCCGAGTTCACCTTCACCGGCATGCAGATGGTGCTCTCGGAGATGGGCCGTGCACTGGTCTGCGCGCCGTTCCTGCCCTCGGCGGTGATGGCCGTCGAGGCACTGCTCGGTAGTGCCGACGAGCAAGCATGCGCGGAATTCCTGCCGGGCATCGCGGACGGGTCGATGATCGCGACGCTGGCCGCGACGGACCGACTTGGCAGATGGGATCCCACGGCCGACGACGTGCGGGCCGAGAAACGTGGTGAGGATTGGCAGTTGCGCGGCCGCAGGTCGTTCGTCCTGGCGGGCGACACCGCCGACGTCGTCCTGGTGGCAGCGACGACCGAGCTCGGACCCAGCCTGTTCGCGGTATCGAAGGACGCCGTGGGGATGACCACCGTACGCCTGGAGACCCTCGACATGACGCGGCCGCTGGCGAATCTCGAATTCAATGGCGTCGCAGCGAGACTGGTGGGTACCGACGGGGGAGCGGAGCCCTACATCCGCCGCGCGCTGACCGCCGGATTGGCGGGCTTGGCGGCCGAGCAAGCCGGCGCCGCACGTCGAGTCATGGAGATGAGCGTCGAATACGCCAAGGTCCGTGAACAGTTCGGCAGACCCATCGGCTCGTTCCAGGCGATCAAACACAAGTGCGCCGACATGTTGCTCGAAGTCGAGTCGTCGACGTCGGCTGCCCATGCCGCCGGGCAGGCGATCGACGACGGCTCCGATGAGGCGGCGCTGCTCGCGAGCTTGGCGAAAGCCTACTGTTCCGAGGCCTTTTGCCACGTCGCTGCCGAGAACATCCAGGTTCACGGAGGCATCGGCTTCACCTGGGAGCATTCGGCGCACCTCTACTTTCGCCGCGCGAAGTCCACTCAGATGCTGCTTGGCAGCCCCGATCACCATCGGGAGCAGATGCTGACCGAGCTGGGATTGTGAGCGCCTCCACGGCCGAGGCCACTACCGACGAACGCAGGCAGGCGATCGATGCGCTGCCGCCGTCCGCGGCATTCGTCGACGGGGACTGGAGTCGGACCAGCGGTGCGGTTCATACGCACGTCGATCCGGCCACCGGGGACGAACTGCGCACCTGGGCACTGCCAGGAGACGACGATGTCGATCGTGCCGTCGAGTCCGCCCGGCGGGCTCAGCCGCAATGGTGGGCCATGCGGCCGGCGCAGCGGCGGGACCTGTTGCTGGCTCTTGCCGACGAGATGGCAAGGCAGGCCGCGACGTTGGCTGCACTCACTACGCTCGAGATGGGAATGCCGCTCAAGGTGGCCGGCGCGGGAGTGTCCGCGGCCGTCGAATGGTTCAGGCACTACGCCGGCTACGCCGACAAGATCGAGGGCACCGTGCCGTCGGTGGGCAGGCCGTCCGCAGCCCTCGACTACACGCGCTATTCGCCCTACGGCGTCGTGGCCGCCATCATCCCCTGGAACGGACCGGTGATGGCGACGGCCCTGAAGGTGGCGCCGGCACTCGCCGCTGGAAACGCCGTCGTGCTCAAGCCATCCGAAGTCGCACCGTTCTCGTCTCTGGTGCTCGGCTCCATCGCGGTCAGCGCCGGACTGCCACCCGGGCTACTGAACGTCGTGCCCGGCGGGCCGGACGTCGGTGCTCGGCTCTGCGCCGACGAAGCCGTCGGCTTGATCTCACTCACCGGCGGCTCGTCGGCGGGCCGCGCGGTGTCGGAGGCAGCGGCCGCACGACACGTCCCAACGGTTCTCGAGCTCGGGGGGAAGTCCGCGTCCCTGTTGTTCGCGGATGCCGACGTCGACAAGGCCGCACCACTGGCCGCGCTCCTCGGGATCGCACAAAACAGCGGCCAGGGCTGCTTTCTGCCGACCCGGTTGCTCGTCCAGCGGTCCATCTACGAACTCACACTGGACAAGGTCGTCACCGCCGCCGAGGGCATCCGGCTCGGCGATCCTTTCGAGCCAGGCACGAACATGGGCCCGATCGTCGACGCGCGGTCTCGCGACCGGATCCTGGACGTGATCGCCACGGCCGCCGATCGCGGCGACGGGCGTTTGGTGCACGGCGGTGGCAGAGCGGGTGGTCGCCTCGCGAAGGGGAACTTCATCGAACCGACGGTGTTCGCCGACGTCGACCCCGCCAGCCCGCTCGGCCAGAACGAGGTCTTCGGCCCGGTGCTCAGCATCATCCCATTCGACGACGAGTCCGACGGTCTCCGGATCGCGAACGGCGTCCCCTACGGGCTGGCCGGGTACGTCTGGACCACGGACCTCGGGCGGGCGCACCGCGTCGCAGAAGCGTTGGAAGCCGGTTACGTATCGGTCAACGGCATGGCCACCCTGCCCCCGCAAGCGCCGTTTGGCGGCTGGAAGGCGAGCGGGCATGGCGTCGAGGGCGGCCGTGCCGGCCTGATGGAGTACATGCGCGTCAAGAATGTGCACGTGCAATGGTAGAGCGGAGTGCGTCGATGGACGATTTGATCGCCCTCGCCAACGGTGACGCCGAGCGCGAATTCGCTTCGGCTGCGGTCGAGTTCCTCAGCGAACGCCGGGAACGCAGGGTTGCCAGGGCCGTCGCGTGGGGTGTCGGCCCAGAACAGCTCGCGCTCTTTCACGAGACGTCCGGCGACGAGGAACGCGCGGAAGCCGATGCCGCATTGCAATGGCAGCAGGAACGATGGAAGGCCGGCTTCGGGTGGATCACCGGCCCAACGGAATTCGGCGGGCGTGGCCTCGGCGAGGAATACGATCGGTTGTACCGCCAGATCGAAGCGGCCTTCGACATCCCCGACATGAACCCCATCCGCATCGGGATCTGCACGGTGGGCCCCGCGATCGTCGCGACGGGCACGGCCGAACAGATCGAACAGTACGTCGTGCCCATCCAGCGCGGCGACGTCATTGCCTGCCAGTTGTTCTCCGAACCCGCGGCCGGATCCGACCTCGCCGGTGTTCGCACGCGTGGCGTTCGTACGTCGGCGGGATGGCAGCTCACGGGCCAGAAGGTCTGGACCTCCAACGCACAGTTCGCCGACGTCGGCCTTGCACTGGTGCGCACCGATGCCGACCTGCCAAAACACCAGGGGCTGACGATGTTCCTGGTGCCGATGACGGCGACCGGGGTGCTGGTCCGTCCGTTGCGTCAAATGACCGGCGGTGCAAGCTTTTGCGAGGTCTTCCTGGACGAGGTCGACGTATCGGCGGAAGCCGTCCTCGGGGAGGTGGGCGGCGGCTGGAAGGTCGCGACCACGGCACTGGCGGGCGAGCGCAAAGCGGTGGGGGACCGCATGCACGAGGTCACCGACCGCGCCATCGGCCTGCTACGTGAACGGGCGGTGCGGACCGGCCGGATGAACGACGAGCTCGTCCGTCAGGAATGGGCAAGGGTGTACGCGCAGCTGCGCATCGCGCGGTTTCAGCAGCAGCGCATCCAGTCGCTGCCGGAGCCAGGACTTGCCGGGGCCGAGCGGGCGATCGACAAGCTGCTCGTCTCGATGAACCTGCGTGACATCGGCGAGTTGGCGACCAAGATCCTGGATCAGGAGCTGATCGCCGACACCGGCGAGTGGGGGAGCTTCGAATGGAACAAGTGGATCATGGGTGCGTTCGGTTACCGCATCGCCGGAGGCACCGAGGAGATCCTCAAGTCGATGCTCGCAGAACGCGTTCTGATGCTTCCGCGTGAGCCGCGGCCAGTGCCGAATGAGGGGCGGTGATCCCGTGGAGATCTCGGAGTTCACCCGGATGCGCGTCGACGTCGACGCCGGCGTGGCGACCATCACCCTGAATCGACCGGATCTGCGCAACGCGTGGGCAGGGCCGACTTCGCTGGAATACCGATGGGCGTTGCACTGGTGCCACGTCGATCCCGACGTCAGAGCCGTCGTCGTGACCGGCGAGAAGGACTTCTGCGTCGGTGCGGACTCCGGACTGCTGGGTTCGATCGGCAACAACGGCGGCGGATACGACGTGAAACGACAGGGACTTCCGGATTTCCCGCCCGGAACCCCGCCCCAACTGCGGCACAACCACTCCTTCCCGCTGACCCTCTCGACGCCGGTGATCGCGGCGATCAGCGGGGGGTGCGCGGGCGCCGGGTTCGTGGTGGCGACCTACGCCGACATCCGCTTCGCCGACGAGCAATCGAAGATCGCCACTGCCTTCGCAGGCATGGGCCTACCCGCCGAGTACGGGATCGGGTGGCTCCTGCCGCGCATCGTCGGTTTCGCCAACGCGGCGCAATTGCTCTACTCGCCAGAGCCGATGAGCGCCGAACGTGCCGCCGAACTCGGCTGGGTTCAGCGGGTCTCGCAACCCGGCGAGGTGGTGGCGGACGCCATTCGATATGCACGGGCCCTGGCCTCGGGAAGCTCGGCGCAGTCCCTGCGAATGATGAAGCGACAGATCTTCGTCGATTCGACGCTCGAGTTCACCGACGCCTACAAGAGATCGGTCAGCGACATGGACGACGCATTGGGCAGCGCCGACTTCCGCGAGGGGGTTCGCGCCCTGCGCGCGAAGGAACGGCCCAACTTCCTTTCCGCGCCCAGCCCCGCGGAGTCATAGTCCGAGCTTGCGACCCACCAGGTCCTTCATGATCTCGGTGGTGCCGCCGTACAGCCGCTGCACGCGTGCGTCGCGCCAGATCCCGGCGATCTCGTACTCATTGCTGTAGCCGTAGCCGCCGAACAGCTGCAGGCAGCGGTCGGTGATCTCCCACTGCAACTCCGTGATCCACCACTTGGCGCCCGCGGCATCCTCGGCGCTGAGCTCGTCGGACGTGACCGCCGCGATGCATTGATCGAGATAACGACGCGCCACCTGCAGTTTGGTGTACATCTCGGAGAGTGCGAAGCGATTCGCCTGGAACTTGCCGATCGGCTGGCCGAACGCGGAGCGTGTCTTCGCGTACTCGAGCGTGATCTCGAACGCCCGCTCGGCGCTCGCCAGCCCGCCGACCGCGATCCCCATCCGCTCCTGCGGCAGGTTGCGCATCAGGGCGTAGAAGCCGTCACCCTCGGCACCAAGACGGTTCGCGTCGGGCACCCGGACGCCGGTGAAGAACAGCTCGGCAGTGTCACTGGTGCGACAGCCGATCTTGTCCAGCTTGTCGCCCCGCTCGAAGCCCGGCATGCCGTCCTCGACCACCAGGAGCGTGAAGCCCTTGTGGCCGGCGCCGGGGTCGGTGCGCGCCACGACGATCACGAAGTCGGCCAGGATGCCACCGCTGATGAACGTCTTGCTGCCGTCGAGGATCCAGTCGTCGCCGTCGCGGTAGGCCTTGGTCCTGATCCCAGCCAGGTCGGAGCCGGCGCCGGGCTCCGACATCGCGATCGAGCCGAGCAACTCGCCGGACACCATCCCCGGCAGCCAGCGTTGCTTCTGTTCCTCGGTGCCCAGGTCGATGAGATAGGGCGCGACGATGTCGTTCTGGAGCCCGAGGCTGACCCCGGCCCTGGCGCGCGCGTACTCCTCGTTGATCACCGCACTGAACCGGAAGTCACGAATCCCGGACCCGCCATAGGCCTCCGGAACGCCAAGGCCGAGCAGGCCGTGCGCGCCTGCCTGTCGCCAGACCTCGCGGCCCACTTGGCCGGCCCGCTCCCACTCGTCGCGATAGGGGACGGCGTACTTGTCGAAGAACCGCCGCGCCACATCCCGCAGCTGCTCGTGCTCGCTCTCGAAAACGGAACGTGTGTTGCCCATCGCGGACTCCCTACTTGAAGATGAATCGTTATATCAGGCATCGATATATTGCTCTTGAGCGGGCTCAGCCGACGTCGACGAGAAGTGCGCCGGCCATGCCACCCCCGGCGCACATCGCGGCCACGCCGAGTCCGCCGCCGCGGCGGCGCAGTTCGTGGACGAGGGTGGTCAGCATCCGCGCACCCGACGCGGCGATCGGGTGACCGAGGCTGCACCCGCTGCCGCTGACATTCACGATCGAGTCGTCGATGGCGAGGATTCGGCAGGCCGCGATGGGCACGGATGCGAAGGCCTCGTTGATCTCCCACAGTGCGATGTCCGGAACCGTCCTTCCCGCGCGGGCGAGGAGTCGCTCGATGCCGTCCACGACGGCCATCCCCGTGCGTTGCGGCGCGACGCCGGCATTCGCCCACGCGCGGACGATGGCCAGTGGCTCGAGTCCCTCGGCGGTCGCGACGTCGTCGGCGACCAAGGTCAGCGCGGCGGCGGCGTCGTTGATCCCGCTCGAGTTGCCCGCGGTGATCGAGAATCCCTCGATCTCGGGATGCACCGGTTTGAGGGCGGCGAGCTTGTCGATCGACGTGGCGCGGCGGGGATGTTCGTCGACCTCGAAAATGCGGCTGCTGCCATCCTTCTGACGTGCGCGCACTGGCACGATCTCGTCGCGGAAGGCGCCGCCGTCGATGGCGGCGATCGCCCTGGCGTGTGAGCGCAGCGCCCAGGCGTCCATCGCCTCCCGCGTCACCCCGGCCTCGAGCGCAGTGTTCCAGCCGACGGTGATCGTCATGTCGCGATTGGGTGCTTCGGGTGTGTCGGGGTTGGCCGGGCTCATCCAGTCCTCGACCCATTCGTCGGTGGAGCCCGGCACCCGTTGCCGCTGTGCCGGGTTGAGCGACGCGGACTGGACGCCGCCGGCTATCACCACTCGGTCCATCCCCGAGCGGATGGAGCCCGCCGCGACCTGAACCGCGGTCAGGCCGCCGGCGCAGTGCCGGTTGACCGCCTGACCGGCCGCGTTCACCAGGCCGGTCTCGACCGCGGCGTGCCTGGCGACGTCGCCTCCGCCGTAGTTGGACTCGGCCAGCACGACGTCGTCGACCATGGCCGGGTCGAGGCCGCCGCGAGCGACGGACTCACCGACCACCACCCGAGCCATCTCCTCGGGCAGGGTTTCGCTCAGCGATCCCTTGAAGGCGGTTCCGATTGCGGTGCGTACGGCGCCGACGATGACGGCTTCAGGCACGGGATCTCCTCAAGGCTGTTCCATTAAAGCGATATATTAGTATACGATTACACCACTATGCCGTTCGAGCCATCATGGAGCCTGGAATGAAGATCGACGGCGCCAGCGCCCTGGTCACCGGCGGAGCCGGCGGGCTGGGTGAGGCGACCGTCAGAGGGTTGGCCGGCGCCGGGGCAAAGGTCGTGATCGCCGACCTCGCCGTCGAGACGGGCCAGCGGTTGGCCGCAGAACTCGGACCGGCCGTTCGGTTCGTGCGCACCGACGTCACCGACGAGGAATCGACGCGAGCCGCGGTGGCTGCTGCCGTCGAGCTCGGCCCGTTGCGCATCGCCGTCTCGGCGCACGGCGGCCCCGTCGCGGGCAGCCGGATTCTCGACCGAGCGGGAAACCCCTACGGGCTGGACCTCTTTCGGCGGACCATCGACATCTACCTGACCGGGACGTTCAACGTCGTCTGCCTCGCCGCGGCGGCGATGGCCCGCACCGAGCCGCTGGACAGCGGACAGCGCGGGGTGATCGTCAACACCGCCAGCATCGCGGCCTTCGAAGGGCAGATCGGCCAGTCGGACTACTCCGCGGCCAAGGGCGGCGTCGTCGGGCTGGGGCTGGTCGCCGCGCGTGACCTGGCTCCCCTCGGCATCCGGGTCATGACGATCGCGCCTGGAACCTTCTTCACCCCCGCGTTCAACATGAGTGAGGCCGACGCCCAGGAGAAGTGGGGTGTGACGGTGCCGAACCCGAAGCGGATGGGTCAGCCCGACGAGTATGGGCTCCTGGTCCGCCAGATAGCCGAGAACGACTACCTCAACGGCGAGGTCATCCGAATCGACGGTGCGCAACGATTCGGCCCCCGCTGATGAGGGAGAGATGTCCATAGGTGCGCCCGTCTTCGCATGTCGCAATCAGAAAGGCCCGGATATGACGACCACCGAGAGTGCACGCGAGAACAAGCGTGCGGCCGGACCGACGGTCCGCTACGACGAGCTGCAAGCGCTCGACCACAAGGTGCCACCATGCACCCACTTCGCCGAGTTCGATCGCCTGCGCGAGCAGGATGAGATCCACTTCGGCGACGCGTCGGGCAACCCGTTCTGGATGGTGTCGCGGATGGCCACGATGCGGGACACCTACCAGCGGCACGAGATCTTCTCGAGCAGCGCGATCATCCCCGACGACCCCAATCCGGTCTTTGCGCTGATCCCGGAGATGCTCGATGCGCCGTTGCACGGGAAGTGGCGAAAGCTACTCGGGCCGCTGTTCTCGCCGGGGGCCATCGAGGCCATGGAGCCACGCATCCGAGCCCGGTTCGCCGACATCATGGCCGACGTCGCGCCGCGTGGGCACTGCGACTTCGTCGCCGACGTCGGGCTCCGCTTCCCCAACACCATCTTTCTCGAGATGATGGGGCTGCCCGTCGAGCATGCCGACGAGTTTCAAGCCTGGGAGACCGCGATCCTGCACCAGGGTTCGACCGGTTCGCCGGGCTCGCAGGCCGCGATGGGCGAGGTCTTCGGCTACTTCGCCGAGGTCATCGCCGACCGGCGACGCAACCCGCGCAACGACATCGTCAGCAATGCGATCTCGTGGAAGATCGACGGGGAGCCGGTCCCCGACCAGGACCTGCTGGCGTTCTGCTTGCTGATGTTCATGGCCGGGCTCGACACCGTCGCGGTGCAACTGTCCTATTCGTTCCTGCACCTGGCCACACACGCCGAGGACCGTGAGCGCCTCGTCGCCGAGCCCGCATTGATACCGACGGCGATCGAGGAGTTCCTGCGTTACTACGCCTTCGTCACGCCGAGTCGCAAAGTCATGCAGGACAGCGAAATCGGGGGCTGCCCGGTGCGCAAGGGGGACATGGTCTTCCTGCCACTGGCCGCGGCAAACCGTGATCCGCGCGAGTTCGACGACGCGGACGAGGTCAAGATCGACCGGAAGGTGAACCGGCACATCGCATTCGGGGCGGGGCCGCACCGGTGTCTCGGTGCGCACCTGGCCCGCCTCGAGCTCAAGGTCGCCATGGAGATGTGGCACGAGCAGATCCCGGTCTACCGTCTCGACGACGACACGCACATCTGTGAGCACGGCGGTCAGATCGGCCTCGACAACCTACCCCTGCGTTGGGACTCGTGACCCGCGTGACCAGCGTGCGGATGCCCGCCGACGAGGCCTGGCAGTTCGTCCAGGACTCGCACACGGGCGTCTTCACCTCGATGCGCATGGACGGTACGCCGGTCGCTCTGCCCGTCTGGTACGTCGTCGAGGACGGCGTCGTCTGGCTCACCACCCCGAGCCGCTCCAAGAAGGTGTCGAGAGTGCGCGCCAACCCGGCGACGTCGTTTCTCGTCGAGTCCGGCATCTACTGGACCGAGCTGAAGGCGGTCCAGTTCGGCTGCACGGCAACGGTGTTCACCGGAGATCCGGTAGCGAGGATCGAGCAGCTGAAGAACGTGAAGTACGCCGCCTTCCGCGCGCCGCGTTCGACCATGCCGGCCGCCACGCGCAAACACTACGAGGACGAACGGGTCGCGATCCGCCTCGAGCCCTCCGAGCGCCTCGTCACCTGGGACAACTCCCGGCTCGCCGAAGCCAGGTGAGCGGGCGATGTCAACCGGGAACTCCGATGAGCTCGTCGTCGAGCGCCGCGATGGGATCGCCGTCGTCACGCTCAACCGCCCCGAGGCACGCAACGCGCTCAACCGGGCGATGCGGGTTGGACTGGTGCGGCTGTTCGCCGACCTCGACGCCGACGTCGACGTCGCGGCGGTCGTGCTGACCGGCGCCGACCCCGCGTTCTCCGGTGGCGTCGACCTGAAGGAGGCGCTGTCCCGGGACATTCCCTACCATCCGCCGCCGACCAACCCGGCACAGGCGTTGCGCGCGATGGGCACTCCCGTCGTCTGTGCGGTCAACGGGGCGTGTGTCTCCGGCGCGCTCGAGGTCGCGCTGGCCTGCTCGTTCATCATCGCCTCGGACCGGGCCGTGTTCAAGGACACCCACGCCCGGGTCGGGCTCATCCCCAGCTGGGGACTCAGCGCCATGCTGCCCCAGGCGGTCGGTGTCCGCCGGGCCCGCCAGATGACCTTGACCGGCGATCCGGTGGATCCGCACCGCGCGCTCGAATGGGGCCTGGTCAACGAGGTGATCCCGCACGCGCAGTTGCTGTCCCGTGCGGCGGAGATCGCGGTGGCGACGGAGCGCGTCGCCGATCACGTTCGGCGAGCGGCACTCTCGCTGTACGCGCGTGGCGAGGGCAGCCCACTGGCCACCCGCCTCGGGCTGGAGGCCGAGACGCACGCGATGTGGAAGCTCAACAACGACACCGCGCGCGCCCGCTTCGACGCTCTCGTCGGCAAGAACGTACAGCCGACCATGCCTTAGGACTGACCCGTGATGCATCGATTCCCGCCGGTGACGTTGACCGTCGGCGCCCGCACGGTGATCGCAGTGTCCGACGGCAGCTTCGTGGTCGAGGACGGGCACATGAACGTGCCCTGTTACCAACGGCGTTTCGCCCAGCGCGACGGCTTGACCCGGGTACCGATCGGCGCCTTTCTGGTCACCGGTGAACAGACCACGTTGATCGACGCGGGGGCGGGCCCACTGACCTACGGCAGCATGCACGCCGGTGTCCTGCTGGACGAGCTGGCCGAACAGCGGGTGCGACCGGCCGACGTCGACGCCGTCGCCCTCACACACCTGCACTTCGACCACGCCGGCTGGGTCGCAGGCCCCGACTCCACACCGACGTTCCCCAACGCGATCATCTACACGAGCGCCGAGGACTTCGACCACTTCGTGGTGAACCCGGACCCGGCCGCACCCCGCCAGTACCGGTTGCGCGACCATCTCCGCCGCGCATTGCTGGAGTTGGCCGAAGCTGGTCGCGTCGTGCTGGTCGACGACGGGACGCCAATCGCCCTGGGTGTCATGGCGATTGCGGCGCCTGGGCACAGCCCCGGGCACGTCGCCTACGAGGTGCGCGACGGCGACGAACGGCTGCTCGTCGTCGGCGACGCGATGATCTTCGGCCAGGAATTGGTCGACGAGGACCTGTTCTCGACCCACGACGCCGACCCGGCGGTGGCGGCACAAAGCAGGGCGAGGATCCGAGCACTGGCCGAGACGCCGGGCACGCGCGTCGTCGGCGCGCACTTCCCCGGCCTGCAGCCGGTCGCACTATCCAGTCCAACCCCGAAACAGAAGGCGGGACAACCATGTATCGACCGATGACAGGCGTTCGGGTTCTCGAGGTCGCGCAGTACACCTTCGTCCCGGCCGCTGCCGGGGTCCTCGCCGATTGGGGTGCGGACGTCATCAAGGTCGAACACGCGGTGACGGGGGACGCGCAACGGGGGATCCTCCAGCTGCAGGGCCACGATCTCGGCAGCTCCAGCTCGTTTGCGCCGATGATGGACGGGCCCAACCGCGGGAAGCGGAGCATCGGCCTCTCGCTCGATCACGACGAAGCACGGCCCGTGCTCGAGCAACTCGTCCGTAACAGCGACGTGTTCCTGACGAACTACCTGCCACGCGCCCGCACCAAACTGCGAATCGACGTCGACGACATCCGGGCCATCAACCCCGACATCATCTACGTGCGCGGGACCGGCTTCGGCGCGAGGGGTGACGAGCGGGACAAGGGCGGCTACGACACGACGGCATTCTGGGCCAGGGGCGGAAGCGGGGCGGGGGCAACGCCTCCGGGAGCAGACCGCCTGACCTTCATGCCCTCCGGCGCCTATGGGGATTCCATCGGCGGCATGACGATCGCAGGCGGCATCGCGGCGGCCCTGTTCGCCCGCGCGACCACTGGAGAGACCTCGGTGGTCGACGTGTCGCTGCTGGGCGTCGGTGCGTGGGCCACACAGTTCGCGGTGAACCTCGCCTTGTTCAACGAGGGTCCGCTCCCCGCCGTTGAGACACCCCGGCACGGTGCACCCACCAATCCGCTCATCGGGACGTACGCGACGTCGGATGGGCGCTGGCTGATGCTCACCATGCTGCAGCCCGGCAAGTACTGGCCCGAGTTCTGTTCGGTGATCGGTCATCCGGAGCTCGCGATCGATCCACGCTTCGACACGGCCGAGAAGATCATGGCGAACGCACCCGAGGCGGCCGAGCTGATCGCCGGCATCCTGTCCAAACGCCCGTACGCCGAATGGGTTCGGGAGTTCGAGGGCCTCACCGGCCAATGGTCGGCAGTGCAGGACTCTTGGGAGTTGGGGCAGGATCCCAGCCTGCGGGCCAACGGGTTCATCGCGCAGCTGAGCGACGCCGATGGCGTCACGCGTGAGCTGGTGGCCAACCCCGTCCAATTCGACGAGCGACCGGCCACGCTGACCCGCGGTCCCCTGTTCGCCGAACACACCGACGAGATTCTGCGCGAGCTCGGCCTCTCCGACGACGAGCTACTGGACCTGAAGATCGCGGGCGCCGCCACGTGAACCGGACGGCCCGCCTGGCGGGTGGCGCGGTCCTGGTCGCGCTTGCCGTCGGGGCCATCGCGGAAGCCCCTGCGGCACAGGCCGACAACAAGCGACTCAACGACGGCGTCATCGCCAACGTCTACACCATCCAGCACCAGGCGGGCTGCACCGACAATCTGCACAACAACCCACAACTGCGGCTGGCCGCGCAATGGCACACCAACGACGTGTTGAACAACCGAAACCTGGACGGTGACATCGGATCCGACGGGTCCACCACGCAAGACCGCGCCAACGCCGCGGGCTTCCGCGGCGCCGCGGCGCAAACCGTGGCGATCAACCCGGCACTGGCGATCAGTGGGGTCGAACTGATCAACCAGTGGTACTACGACCCGGCCTACATGGCCATCATGAGCGACTGCGCCAACACCGAAATCGGCGTGTGGTCCGAGAGCCTTCTCGATCGCACTGTTGTCGTCGCGGTCTACGGCCGCCCAAGCTGAGAACCGAGGCGATTGCCTCGGCGGTGGCATCCGGCGCACCAAAGCGCCGCGTGTCGCCGGGTCGCGCTCAAATAGCGATATATATTTACTCCACTTACCCGTTCGTCAACCCATATTGTTAGCTCATGGGGGTTGATCTTTGCTGAAATGCGCTTTATCGTGCATCTGATTCAACCTTTGGAGGACGCCATGGTGTTGTCGGACGCCGCTTCGAAGCCGCTCCGGGCTGTCGGCGGGTTCTTCGCGATGGCGGTGGAAACCCTCGCACTGATTCCACGGCGGCCGTTCGCGTGGCGCGAGTTCCTGCTGCAGTCGTGGTTCGTCGCCAGGGTGTCGCTGTTGCCGACGGTGCTGTTGGCCATTCCGTTCACCGTGCTGGCGGTGTTCACCTTCAACTACCTGTTGGTGGAGTTCGGCGCCGCGGACTACTCGGGGGTCGGTGCCGGCGAGGGCACGGTGACCCAGATCGGGCCGATCGTGACGGTGCTGGTGGTCTCGGGTGCCGGGGCCACGGCCATGTGCGCCGATCTCGGTGCCCGCACCATCCGCGAAGAACTGGACGCCCTGCGGGTGATGGGGATCAACCCCATCCAGCTGCTGGTGGTGCCGCGGGTCCTCGCGGCGATGTTCGTGGCGGTGTTGTTGTCCTCGTTGGTGATCCTGGTGGGCATCGTCGGGGGCTTCTTCTTCTCGGTGTTCTTTCAGCACGTCACCCCTGGTGCATTTGCCGGTTCCCTGACGCTGATCACCGGGCTGGGCGACGTGATCGTGTCGTGGATCAAGGCCGCGCTCTTCGGGCTCGCGGCCGGGTTGATCGCTTGTTACAAGGGCATTTCGGTGGGCGGCGGCCCGGCCGGGGTGGGCAATGCGGTCAACGAGACGGTGGTCTACACGTTCGTGGCCTTGTTCGCAATCAACATCATCGCGACTGCGGTGAGCGTGTCGACTGTGGGGACGATTTGAGTTACAGCATTGCGAGCACCCAGTTTCCGCGACTCTCGCGCACCGTGAGGACATGGTCCGACGGGGTGACCCGGCTGGGGATGCAGACCGTCTTCTATGGCAGGACGCTGCGTTCGATCGGGGATGCGTTCATCCACTACAAGACCGAGATGGTTCGGTTGATCGCGCAGATGGGTCTGGGTTCCGGCGCGCTCGCGATCATCGGTGGCACCGTCGCGGTCGTGGGCTTCTTGACGCTCATGACGGGTGCCCTCGTCGCCGTGCAGGGCTACAACCAGTTGGCCGCGACGAGCGTCGAGGCATTGACGGGATTCGCATCGGCCTTCTTCAACGTGCGGCTCATCTCACCGCTGACCGCCGCGATCGCGATGGCCGCCACCATCGGTGCGGGCGCGACCGCCCAACTGGGCGCCATGCGGATCAACGAAGAGATCGACGCCCTCGAGGTGATGGGGATCCGTTCGATCGCCTACCTCGCCTCCACCCGAGTGGTGGCAGGCGTGCTCGTGGTGATCCCGCTGTACTGCGTGGCGATGCTGATGTCCTTCCTGGCAGCGCGGTTCGGCACCACCTTCATCTACGGCCAGTCGACCGGTGTCTACGACCACTACTTCAACACCTTCCTGCTACCGATCGACCTGATCTGGTCCTTCCTTCAGGCACTTGGGATGGCGGTCGTCATCATGCTGGTCCATACGTACTACGGGTTCACCGCATCTGGTGGCCCTGCCGGGGTCGGCGAGGCCGTCGGCCGGGCGGTGCGCGCGTCGTTGGTAGCGTCCTCCCTCGTCATTCTCTTTGCGTCGCTTGCCATTTACGGGCAGTCCGGCAACTTCAACATGTCCGGCTAGCGCCATGGACGACCACGCAGGATACGGCCGGATCCATCCGGCATGGTGGGCAGTGGTGCTCGGCGTCATCATCGTCGGCCTGATCGTCCTTAGCATGGCGTCGTTCTCGGGGACCCTCGAACGGGTCGTGCCGGTGACCTTGACCTCCGACCGGGCCGGTCTGGTCATGGAGACCGGCGCCAAGGTCAAGATGCGTGGGGTCCTGGTCGGTCGCGTCGCGAACATCCAGGGCGGCAGACAACCGGTGAGCCTGACCCTGGACATCGACCCGGATCAGATCAGGTACATCCCCGCCAACGTGCAACCTCAGATCCGTTCGATCACCGCGTTCGGTGCCAAGTACGTCGACCTGGTCTATCCGCAGGACCCCAGCCCCAAGCGGCTGTCCGAGGGCGCGGTGCTGTATTCGAGCAACGTCAGCACCGAAGTGAACACGGTGTTCGAGGACTTGGTCGACGTGTTGAATCAAGTCGACCCGGAAAAGCTGAACGCGGTCCTGGCCGCGCTGGCCGAAGGCGTACGCGGCCAGGGTGAACGGATCGGGCAGGCCACCACCGACGCCAACGAAGTACTGAAGGCCATCAACGCCCGGACCGACACGATCCGCGAGGACTGGCGCTCCTTCAAGGCCTTCAACGACACCTACAGCGCCGCAGCGCAGAACATCGTCGGGATCCTGGACGCGGCGAGCACCACCAGCACGACTGTCGTCAACCACTCCAAGGACCTGGATGCGTTGCTGCTCAGCTCGATCGGGCTGTCCCGGTCTGGCATCGATCTGCTCGGCCCCAACCAGGCCAACCTGATCCGGGCCATCAACGTCGCGCAGCCCACGACGGACCTGCTGGCGAAGTACAACCCCGAACTCACGTGTCTCCTGGTCGGCGCGAAGTACCACCTGGACAACGGCGGGTACTCCTCCCGGGGCGGCAACGGCTACTCACTGATCGTCGACACCGCGCTGTTGTTCGGTGACGACGGCTACCGGTTCCCGGACAATCTGCCGATCGTGGCGGCCAAGGGCGGGCCCGGCGGCAAGCCCGGTTGCGGGTCGCTACCCGACGTCACCAAGAACTATCCGGTCCGCCAACTGGTTACGAACACCGGCTGGGGCACGGGTGTGGACATCCGGCCGAATCCCGGCCTCGGCAGGCCGTGGTGGGTGAACTTCTTCCCGGTCACCAGAGGCGTGCCCGACATTCCGAGCATCCGGCACCTGGGACCGCCCTCGATCGGGCCGTTGCCCTATCCCGGTGGGCCGCCCTACGGCGCACCACAATTCGGGCCGGACGGGGCACCGCTGTATCCGCCCCCGCCGGGGGAGCCGCCGCCTCCACCGCTACCAGGACCCGCACCAGCGCCACCATCACCATGACCACTGAAGATCCGACGGGAATGCAGCCTTGAGAGACAACCTGGTAGGTGCCACCTGGCGGCTCGGCGGTTTCGTCGTGTTGTGCTTAGCGGGCGCGTTCGCCGTGGTGATGGTGTTCGGGCAGTTGCGATTCCAGGACGAGAAGACCTACAACGCCGAGTTCACGAACGTGTCGGGGCTGGAGGGCGGCAACTTCGTCCGGATCGCCGGCGTGGAAGTCGGCAAGGTCAAACACATTTCGATCAACCGCAAGGGTCTGGCAGTGGTGGAGTTCTCCGCCGACGATTCGGTGGTCCTCACCGAGGGCACCACGGCGCTGGTTCGCTACGACAACCCGATCGGCGGGCGATACATGGAGTTGCAGGAGGGTGCCGGCGGGGTGAAACCGCTTCAACCCGGCCAGACCATCCCGCCGGATCGCACCCGGCCTGCGCTGGACCTGGACGCTCTGATCGGCGGATTCCGCCCGCTGTTCCGCGCGCTGAATCCCGATCAGGTCAATACGCTGTCGGCCCAACTGATTCAGGCGTTCCAGGGCCAGGGTGCCACCATCGGTTCGTTGTTGACCCAGACCGCCGCCTTCACCAACACACTCGCCGACCGCGACCAGTTGATCGGCCAGGTCGTCGTCAACCTGAACGGCGTGCTGGGATCGTTGGGCAGCCAAAGCGGCCAGTTCGCCAAGGCGGTTGATTCGCTGTCGCAGCTCATGGAGGGCCTGGCGGCGCGAAAGACCGACATTGCCAACTCGATTGCGTACTCCAACGAGGCCGCCGGCACCATCGCCGACTTGTTGGCCCAGGCCCGCCCCGCGCTGAAGACCACCGTGCAACAGACCGACCGGGTGGCCGGGATCGCGGTTGCCGACCACGAGTATCTCGATGGCCTGCTGGAGAATCTGCCGGACGTGTACAAGGCGCTGGGCAGGCAGGGGCTCTACGGCGACTTCTTCAGCTTCTACCTGTGCGACGCGGTGCTGAAGCTCAACGGCAAGGGCGGCCAGCCGGTGTTCGTGAAGGTCGCCGCCCAGACGACCGGGCGGTGTGCGCCGAAGTGAAACCAATAGCAGCACGCAACCCGGTGATCGTAGGTGCGGTCGGCATCGGTCTGGTGGTCGCCATCGCGGTGTTCGCGTTGAACTTCTCGAAGATTCCCTTCCTGAACCAGAGCAAGGAGTACTCGGCCTACCTCTCCGAGGCCAGCGGCCTGATGTCGGGCGCCGACGTGCAGGTGGCCGGCTTCAAGACCGGAAAGGTCACCAGCGTCACGCTTGACGGCACCAAGGTCCTGGTCAAGTTCACCGTCGCCGACGACGTTCCCCTTGGCGACCGACCCGAGGCGGCGGTGAAGACCAAGGCCCTGCTCGGGACCAAGGTCCTGGAGATCACACCCCGCGGCGACGGCGAACTGACCGAGACCATCCCGCTCGAGCGGACGAGACCGGCCTACCAATTGGCCGACGCACTCGGCGAGCTGTCGACCACGGTCAGCGGACTCAACACCGACGAGTTGAACCAGTCGTTGGCGACTCTGTCCCAGACGTTCGCCGACACGCCACCGGATTTGAGGGTTGCGGTCGCGGGCGTGGCACGGTTCTCCGAGACGCTCAATCAGCGCGACGCGGAACTGCGTGGCTTGTTGGACAACGCCAACAAGGCCACCACCGTGCTGGCCCAGCGCAGCGATCAGGTGGTCAGCCTGATCGCCAACACCAACGCCCTGCTCGAGTCGTTGCAGAGCCAGAGCGGCTCGCTGGACCAGATCTTCAACAACATATCGGCGCTGTCGAAGCAGATCTCGGGCTTCATCGGCGAGAACCGCGCGCAGTTCAAACCCATGCTCGACAAGCTCAACGGCGTGTTGGCGATCGTCGACAATCACAAGGGGCGCGTGCAGCAGTCGATCAAGCTGTTGAACGCCTACGCGATGTCGCTCGGCGAGTCGGTGTCCTCGGGCCCATTCTTCAAGGCCTACGTCGCCAATCTTCTGCCGGGCCAGTTCGTGCAGCCGTTCGTCGACGCGGCCTTCTCGGATCTGGGGCTTGACCCCAATGTCCTGTTGCCGTCGGAGCGCACCGACCCACAGGTTGGCCAGCCTGCCAGCCCCGCGCTACCCGTGCCCTTCCCGCGCACGGGACAGGGTGGTGAGCCGAATCTCAATCTGCCCGATGCGATTACGGGCAAGCCTGGCGACCAGGGGTGCGGTCCGCCCGGGCTGCCATTGCCCGGCCCAACCGGATGCTATCCGTACCGCGAGCCCCTTCCAGCACCGCCGCCTGGCGGGCCGCCGCCGGGCCCGCCAGCGCCTGCACCGCCGGGCATGGAGTCGACACCGGAACCGACACCGCTGCCCGTGGCCACCGAAGCGCCCGCAACGGTCGGGCCGGGACCCTTACCAGGGGAGGGGCCGCGATGACCGCCGCGCGTACCGCCAAGATCGGGCTCGCTGCCGCACTGGTATTGATGCTGATCGCCGGCGTCGTGGTGCTGGTCCGCGGTACGGGTGCGATCAATCGCACCACGATGGTCGCGTACTTCGAGAACAGCAACGGCATCTTCGCCGGTGACGACGTCTTCATCCTCGGGGTGCCGGTCGGCAAGATCGACAAGATCGAACCGCAACCGCAGCGCGCAAAGATCACCTTCTGGGTGGATGCCAAATACAAGGTGCCCGCCGACGTGAGAGCGGTAATTCTCTTGCCGCAGTTGATCACCGCGCGCGCGATCGAGTTGACGCCGGTGTACGACGGCGGCCCGGCGCTGGCCGACAACGCGGTGATCCCACAGGAACGCACCGCCGTCCCGGTGGAATGGGACGACCTCCGAACGGAGCTACAGAAGCTTGCCGACACGCTCCAGCCGACGCAGCCTGGGGGGGTCAGCCCGCTTGGTTCCTTCATCAACACCGCGGCCGACAACCTGCGCGGCCAGGGCACCAACATTCGCGACACGGTCATCAAGCTGTCGCAGGTGTTGTCGACGCTCGGCGATCACAGCAACGACATCTTCGCCACGCTGCGGAATCTCTCGATCCTGGTATCGGCGTTGCATGACAGCACCGACCTGATGAAGCAGCTGAACGGCAACCTTGCCTCGGTAACGACGTTGCTGGCCAACGACCCCGACGAGGTCGGGCAGGCGGTCGCGGACCTCGCGAGCGTTTCGAGCGAGGTGAAGAGCTTCGTCACGGAGAACAAGGACGCGCTGGGCACCACGTCGGACAAGCTGGCCGGGATCGCCAAGGCGCTCGGCGAAAGCCTCGACGACATCAAGCAGACCCTGCACGTCGCACCGACCGCGTTCCAGAACTTCCTCAACATTTACGAACCGGCTCACGCCTCGTTCACCGGTGCCGTCGCCCTCAACAACTTCGCCAATCCGATCACGTTCCTATGCGGGGCGATTCAGGCCGCATCGCGGTTGGGGGCCGAACAGTCGGCGAAGCTGTGCGTGCAGTACCTCGCGCCGATCATCAAGAACCGGCAGTTCAACTTCCCGCCGTTCGGCGCGAACCCGATCGTCAACGACCAGGCCCGCCCGAACGAGATCACCTACAGCGAGGACTGGATGCGACCGGACTACCGGCCAACGCCGCAGGCACCTGCGCCGATGCCCGCCGAAGCGACTGCGTCTCCGATGGCCGGCGGACCGCTGCCCGCCGAGACGGCCGCCTCGACGGATCCGACCGCGGGCCTGCCCGGCCTGATGGTGCCGCCGCCAGGAGGTGGATCGTGACACGAAACACGATGCGCGGGTTGACCGCCGGAGTGCTGGTGGCACTCGTGGTCGGCGGTCTGTCGGGCTGCGGATGGCACGGCGTGAACACGCTGGAGCTGCCGGGCACGGCGGGGCGGGGGCCAGGCGCCTACGTGATACAGGCCCAGATGCCCGACGTCAGCAATCTCCAACCGAATTCGCGGGTACGCGTCGGCGACGTCCCCGTGGGAAACGTCACCAAGATCGAGCGCCAGGGCTGGCACGCCCTGGTCACGATGAGCATCGACGGTGACGTGAGCCTGCCCGCCAATTCGACGATCAAGCTGGGCCAGACCAGCCTGTTGGCAACGGTGCACCTCGAGATCGAACCACCCACCAACGTCCCCGCCGAAGGCACGCTGCACGCCGGTTCGCTGATCCCGTTGTCCGCCGCAGGCGCCTATCCGAACACCGAAGAGACCTTGGCGGCGCTGTCGATGCTGCTCAATGGCGGTGGGCTGGGCCAGGTTCAAGACATCACCACCGCGTTCAGCACCGCGTTCGCCGGCCGGGAGCAGGACTTGCGCAGCCTCATCGAGCAGCTGGACAAGTTCGTGGCATATCTCAATGACCAGAAGGGCGACATCATCGCCGCCACCGAGAGTCTGAACAATCTGGTCGGGCAGTTGGCCGCCGAGAAGCCGGTGGTGGACAGGGCGCTGAAGACGATCCCGGACGCCCTGGCGGTCCTGGCGGACCAGCGGCAGAACCTGGTCGAGGCGGTGGACCAGTTCGGCAAGCTCGGTGCGCTGGCCGCCGACTCGGTCAACCAAACCAAGACCGCGCTCGTCCAGGAGCTCAAAGACGTTGGGCCGGTGCTGGAATCGTTGGCCAATGCGGGCCCGGCGATGACGCGGTCGCTGAGCCTTCTGGCCACCTTCCCCTGGGCGAACGAGACGGTGCGCAATTGGGTCCGTGGAGATTACGCCAACCTGACCGCGGTCATCGACCTGACGTTGAGCCGGATCGACAGTGCGTTCTTCACCGGCACCCGCTGGGAGGGCGACCTGACCGAGCTGGAACTGCAGTGGGGCCGCACCATCGGCCAGCAGCCGAGCCCGTATACCGCGGGCAACCCGCTCGTCATTCCCTACCGAACCGACCAGGGGCCGTGACATGCATCTGAACAGACGGATCTGGATTCAGCTGGTCATCTTCATCGTCGTGGCGCTGATCGCGTCGGCCGTGATGGTGTTCGGCTACATCAGGGCGCCTGCCACGCTCTTCGGCGTCGGCCAGTACACCGTGACGGTCGAGCTGCCCCAATCCGGAAACCTCTACCAGGAGGCCAACGTCACCTACCGTGGCACCGAAGTGGGGTTGGTGCGGGCCGTGCACCTGACCGACACCGGCGTCGAGGCCGAGCTGGCGCTGAACAACGGCATCGAGATTCCGTCCGATCTCGACGCGCAGGTGCACAGCCAGACCGCGCTCGGCGAACAGTACGTCGACCTGCTGCCGCGCAACGGCGACTCGCCGCCGCTGAAGAACGGGGACGTGATTCCGCGAGACCGCACCTCGATCCCGCCGGACACCACCTTGCTGCTCGACTCGATCAACCGCGGTCTCAAGGCCATCCCGCAGGACAATCTCAAGACCGTCATCGACGAGTCCTACACCGCGATCGGTGGACTCGGCCCCGAGATCTCGCGCATCGTCAAGGGCTCGACCCAGCTGGCCATCGACGCACGCAAGAATCTGGACCCACTGGTCACCCTGATCGACCAATCCAAACCGGTGCTCGATTCGCAGGTCGAGTCCTCCGATGCCATCCAGTCGTGGGCGGCGAACCTGAAGACGGTCACCGGCGAGCTGCGCACCCACGACGACTCCGTCACCGCCTTCCTGCAGAACGGCCCGCCCGCCGCCGACCAGGTGCGCCAACTGGTCGACCGGCTGCAGCCGACCCTGCCGGTGATCCTGGCCAACCTGGTCAGCGTCGGCGAAGTCGCCGTCACCTATCAGCCGGACATCGAGCAGCTGCTGGTGCTCCTTCCCCAGGGCGTGGCCGCCCTGCAGGCAGGGATGGTGGCTGGACTCAACACGAAGCAGGCGTACAAGGGCGCCTACCTGGACTTCAACCTGAACTTCAACCTGCCCCCACCGTGCACCACCGGCTTCCTGCCGATACAGCAGCAACGCACGGCCAATTTCGAGGACTATCCCGACCGGCCCGCCGGTGACCTGTACTGCCGGGTGCCCCAGGATTCGCCGTTCAACGTCAGGGGCGCACGCAACTATCCGTGCGAGACGGTTCCCGGGAAGCGTGCTCCGACGGTGAAGATGTGCGAGAGCAACGAGAACTACGTGCCGCTCAATGACGGCTTCAACTGGAAGGGCGATCCGAACGCAACCCTGTCCGGGCAGGACATTCCCCAACTTGCGCCGGGCTCACCGCCCGCGCAGAACGCGCCCCCACCCGGTCCGGCGCCGCCTCCGTTGGCGGCCGCCGAGTACAACCCGGCAACCGGCAGCTATGTCGGACCGGACGGGAAGGTCTACACCCAAGCCAATCTCGCCAAGACGGCGCCGAAGGAGCAGACGTGGCAGTCGATGTTGACGCCGCCCACGGGGAACTGATCGACGCCGAGCCGTGGCCCGTGTCGGGTGTTCGGCCCGCACTGCTGGTCGGTATGGTCGCCGTGGTGGCGCTGGCCGGATTGGTTGGCTGGCTGGGATTTCGGGCCCACCAATCCGATCAGGCCGAGCATCGACGTGCGTTACTCGTCGAGGTCGGCCGCCAGGCCGCGGTCAACCTCACGACGATCAGCTACACCGAGGCCGACGCCGACGTGCAGCGCATCCTGGACTCGGCGACCGGCACCTTCCACGACGACTTCGCGAAGCGTTCGCCTGCGTTCGTCGACGTGGTCAAGAAGGCACAGTCGAAGTCCGAGGGAACGATCACCGAAGCCGGTCTCGAGTCCGGGGGCGGCGACCAGGGCCAGGTGCTGGTCGCCGTGTCGGTGAAGACCTCCACCGCCGGAGCCGCCGAGCCGCAACCGCGGGCGTGGCGGATGCGGATCAGCGTCGAACGCGTCGGCGACGGCGCCAAGGTATCCAACGTCGAGTTCGTGCCGTGACCACACTCGACGAGGACGTCGCAGAGGCCGAACCAGAGGCCGAAGGAGTGACCGAAGCCCCGCCGGTCGACGCCGAGGCCGAATCCGACGGGGGTGCGCAACGCAGGCGACGTATCGATTGGGCGCGGCTGCTCGCGTACGGCGTGCTGCCTGGGTTGGCACTGCTGCTGGCGCTGGGGGCGGGCTACCTGAAGTGGTTGGACTCCTCGGCGCGCGAGTCCGACCTCATCGGCGTCGACTCGGTGCACCTGGCGACCGACAGCACGATCGCGATGCTGTCCTACAAGCCGGACACCGTCGAGCGGGATCTCGGCGCGGCCAGGGATCGGCTCACCGGCGACTTCAAGGACTCCTACACGTCGCTGACCCACGACGTCGTGATTCCCGGCTCGAAGCAGAAGCACATCTCGGCGGTTGCCACCGTGCCTGCGGCAGCGTCGGTTTCGGCGTCCGAGAACCACGCCGTGGTCCTGGTCTTCGTCAACCAGACCGTCATCGTCGGCGACGACGCGCCGACCAGCACCGCTTCCAGCGTCCGGGTCACGCTCGACAGGATCGGTGGGCGCTGGCTGGTCTCGCGATTCGATCCGGTCTGAGATACTTCCCGTCGCTTCGCTCGCCCCCGGTGCCGACTAGTCGGCCAGCATCGCCTTCTTGTCGATCTTGCCGACCGCGGTGGATGACATCCTTCACCCGTCCCGGCACCTCGACGTAGCCAGCCAGCCGACCCGAGCCGAAGCGGCGCACCCGGTCACCGGTGCGGTAGAAGCCGTCCGGGCTGAACTGGACCGACATCCGGCCTCGGAGCCTTCGCGACGCGATGGCTGCCGACGAGCGCTTGCGCGAGGAGCAGATGGCTGCCGACGAGCGTTAGGTCTGCTCGTCGAGCGGACGGTCCATGTCGAACACCCGCGCATGGAGCACCGGCCGGTTCCGCAGCGCGGCCCGCACCGCCTGATGCACACCGTCCTCGAGGTACACCACGCCCTCCCACCGCACGGCGTGCGGGAACAGGTCGCCGTAGAACGTCGAGTCCTCCGAGAGCAGGCGGTCGAGTGCCAGCACGGTCGTGGTGGTGACCAGCTCGTCGAGCCGGATCTGCCGCGGCGGGATCTGCGCCCATTCCCGATATGACAGGCCGTGATCGGGATACGGTTTGCCGTCGAGGACGCCCTTGAAGATCATCTGCGGGCCTTCGCTGACGGGATGAACCGCAACTTCGGCGTCGGCATGACGACGAGGTTAGTGCCCCGCGCGGCGGTTGTCCTCGTCATCGAAGTCAGCTCGGTCGGTGTCGGCGCTGCTCGTCACCGTAAAATGGTTCCAATTGGGAGGTGAAACGATGGGTAGTGCCGACGACCGTCGCTTCGAAGTGCTGCGCGCCATCGTCGCCGACTTCGTTTCCACCAAGGAACCGATCGGCTCCAAGACGCTCGTCGAGCGTCACAATCTCGGGGTGTCGAGCGCCACGGTGCGCAACGACATGGCCGTGCTGGAGGCCGAGGGCTACATCGCCCAGCCCCACACCAGTTCGGGGCGCGTACCGACCGAGAAGGGCTACCGCGAATTCGTCGACCGGCTCGACAACGTCAAGCCGCTGTCGTCGGCCGAGCGAAGCGCGATCCTGACCTTCCTGGAGAGCGGTGTCGACCTCGACGACGTGCTGCGGCGCGCGGTGCGGTTGCTGGCGCAGCTGACCCGGCAGGTCGCCATCGTGCAGTACCCGACGCTGTCGACGTCGAGCGTGCGGCACCTCGAGGTCGTCGCGCTCACCCCGGCCCGGCTGCTGCTGGTCCTGATCACCGACACCGGCCGCGTGGACCAGCGCGTCGTCGAGCTCGGCGACGCCATCGACGACCATCAACTGGCTCAGTTGCGGGAGCGTCTCGGCGCCGCGCTGGAGGGCAAGCCGCTGTCGGCGGCGTCCATCGCGGTCGCGGATCTCGCGGCGCAGCTCGACGGCCGCGGCGGCCTCGGCGATGCGGTTGGCCGGGCGGCGACGGTGCTGGTCGAGACGCTGGTGGAGCACAGCGAGGAGCGTTTGCTGTTGGGTGGTACGGCCAACCTGACGCGCAACACCGCCGACTTCGGCGGATCGCTGCGATCGGTGCTGGAAGCCCTGGAGGAGCAGGTGGTCGTATTGCGGTTGCTGGCCGTCCAGCAGGAGGCCGGTAAGGTCACGGTACGCATAGGGCACGAAACCGAGGCCGAGCAGATGGCGGGAACGTCGGTGGTCAGTACGGCGTACGGCAGCTCGGGCAAGGTGTACGGCGGCATGGGTGTGGTTGGCCCCACTCGCATGGACTATCCGGGAACCATTGCCAACGTCGCGGCGGTTGCTCTCTACATAGGCGAAGTCTTGGGCACCCGTTAGGGGTGCCAGAAGTAGCCGCGTCAAGCGGCATGGGAAGGGTTGGCGTGGCACGCGATTATTACGGCCTGCTCGGAGTGAGCAAGGGCGCGACCGATACGGACATCAAGAAGGCGTATCGCAGGCTGGCGCGCGAATTGCACCCCGACGTCAATCCCGACGAGGGTGCGCAAGCGCAGTTCAGGGAGATCAGCATCGCCTACGAGGTGCTCAGCGACCCGGAGAAGCGCCGCATCGTCGACCTCGGCGGCGACCCGATGGAGAGCGCAGCGTCGGCGGGAGCCAATGGATTCGGCGCCGGTTTTGGCGGGCTCGGCGACGTGTTCGAGGCGTTCTTCGGCGGCGGTGGCGGTTCACGCGGACCGATCGGCAGGGTGCGGCCCGGCTCCGATTCGTTGCTCCGGATGCGGATGGACCTGGCCGACTGCGCGACCGGGGTGACGAAGCAGGTCACCGTCGACACCGCGATCCTGTGCGACCTGTGTCACGGCAAGGGCACCCACGGCAACTCCACCCCCATCGCGTGTGACACCTGCGGCGGGCGCGGCGAGGTGCAGAGCGTGCAGCGTTCGCTGCTCGGCCAGGTGATGACGTCGCGACCGTGCCCGGTGTGCGGCGGCGTCGGCGAGGTCATCCCCGACCCCTGCCACCGGTGCGGCGGCGACGGCCGGGTCAGGGCGCGTCGCGAGGTGAGCGTGAAGATCCCCGCCGGCGTCGGTGAGGGCATGCGCGTCCGGCTGGCCGCACAGGGCGAGGTGGGGCCCGGCGGCGGGCCCGCGGGTGACTTGTACGTGGAGGTCCACGAACAGCCCCACGACGTCTTCGTGCGCGACGGTGACGACCTCCACTTCAGCGTCTCCGTGCCGATGGTCGACGCGGCGCTCGGCACGTCCGTGTCGGTGGACGCCATCCTCGACGGTCCCACGGAGATCACCATCGCGGCGGGCACGCAGCCCGGCTCGATCGTCTCGTTGCGCGGGCACGGCATGCCGCACCTGCGCTCGGGGGTGCGGGGCAACCTGCACGCGCACATCGAGGTCGTCGTGCCGTCGCGGCTCGATCAACAGGACACCGAGCTGCTGCACAAGCTCAAGGAACATCGCTTCCGCGACACCGCGGAGGTCAAGACCACGCGGTCGACGCCGACGGCCGGCGGGTTGTTCAACCGGCTGCGTGAGACCTTCACTGGCCGCTAGGCGGCTCGAGCAATGAGTCGCGAAGACGAGTGCGAGTGAGGATCGCAGCGAGGGACGAGCGAGGACCGGAGCAAGCGGGAGTCGAGCAATGAGTCCCGCGCTGTTCTACGTCGATGCGCTGCCCGAGGTCGGCGAGCTCGTCGTCGTCGACGGTGACGAGGGCTTCCACGCCGCCAACGTGCGCCGGATCCGGCCCGGGGAGGAACTCGACCTCGGCGACGGTGCAGGCATCGTCGCGCAGTGCGTGATCGAGGATGCCGGGAAGGGCCGCCTGGTGGCGCGGGTGCTGGCGCGCCGGACGGTCGATCCGCCCACCCCGCACGTCGCCGTGGTGCAGGCCCTGCCCAAGTCGGACCGCTCCGAGTTGGCCGTCGAGTTGGCCACCGAAGCGGGCGCGGACGCGTTCGTCGCCTGGCAGTCCGAGCGCTGCGTGGCCCGATGGGACGGCGGAGCCAAGGTGGACAAGGGGCTGCGGCGCTGGCAGGCGGTGGCGCGCTCGGCCGCCCGCCAGTCGCGTCGCGCGCACGTCCCGCCGGTGACCTCGCTGGTGTCCACGGCTGAATTGGTCCGCAGCGTCGGCACCGTCGTCGCGGACGGGGGCGTGGCGCTGGTGCTGCACGAGTCGGCGACCGAACCTTTGGCGAGCGTCGATGTGGCAGGCGCTGATTCGCTGATGCTGGTCGTCGGTCCCGAAGGTGGCATCAGCGATGACGAGCTCGCCGCCCTGTCGACTGCCGGCGCGATCGTGGTGCGCCTCGGCCCGACCGTCTTGCGGACGTCCACGGCTGCCGCGGTCGCCCTCGGTGCGCTGGGTGTGCTGACGCCGCGGTGGCGGTAGCCGCCCGACGGGCGATGAGCGCTTGCGCGAAGAGCAGACTGCTGGACTAATCATTGGGGCATGACGATGACCAGCGGTAAACTTGACAATGAACGACCTCAATCCGGCTAGAACCCAGAAAGCAGGCACTGAACCCCACGTGACGCCCCGCGAGACGAACGCTGCGTCGTCGGATACGTCCGTTCGAAGCAGCATCAATGTTCCGCCCGATCTCGTGATGGGCCTGCTTGGTTCCGCCGACGAGAATCTGCGGGCGCTGGAGCGACTGTTGACCGCCGACATCCACGTCCGCGGCAACGCCCTCACCCTGACCGGCGAACCCGCCGACGTGGCCCTAGCCGAGCGAGCGGTATCGGAGCTCATCGCCGTGGCAGCCGGTGGCCAGCCCCTCACCCCCGACGCGGTTCGCCACAGCGTCGCGATGCTGACCGGCGACGACGACGAGTCACCCGCCGAGGTGCTCACGCTCGACGTCCTGTCGCGGCGCGGCAGGACCATTCGGCCGAAGACGCTCAACCAGAAACGCTACGTCGACGCCATCGACGCCCACACCATCGTGTTCGGCATCGGGCCCGCAGGAACCGGCAAGACCTACCTGGCGATGGCCAAGGCGGTCAACGCATTGCAGACCAAGCAGGTGTCGCGCATCATCCTGACCCGGCCCGCGGTGGAAGCCGGTGAGAGCCTTGGCTTCCTGCCCGGCACGCTCTCGGAGAAGATCGACCCGTATCTGCGGCCGCTGTACGACGCGCTGCACGACATGATGGATGCGGAGCTGATCCCCAAACTGATGAGCACCGGCGTCATCGAGGTCGCGCCACTGGCATACATGCGGGGTAGAAGCCTTAATAGCGCGTTCATCATCCTCGACGAGGCGCAGAACACCACCGCCGAGCAGATGAAGATGTTCCTGACCCGGTTGGGTTTTGGCTCGAAGATGGTCGTCACCGGTGACGTGACGCAGGTCGATCTGCCCGGCGGCGCCAGGTCGGGTCTGCGCGCGGCGGTCGAGGTCCTCGACGGCATCGACGACATCCACTTCGCCGAGCTCACCAGCGCCGACGTGGTGCGCCACCGGCTGGTGTCCGAGATCGTCGACGCCTACGCACGGGCCGAGGAGCCGATGGCGTTGAACCGGGCCCAGCGCCGGGCAGGCCCCGGCCGGCCGCGACGGTGATTATCTTGCTCCTCACGTGCGCGGTGACTTCATGAGCATCGAGGTATCCAACGAGTCCGGCATGGACGTGTCCGAGACCGAACTCATCAGCGTCGCAAAGTTCGTCATCGAGAAGATGGACGTGAACCCGGCGGCCGAACTGTCGATGTTGCTGCTCGACACCGCGGCCATGGCGGACCTGCACATGCGGTGGATGGACCTGCCGGGACCCACCGACGTGATGAGCTTTCCCATGGACGAGCTGGAACCCGGCGGTCGGCCCGACGCGCCGGAGCCGGGGCCGTCCATGCTCGGCGACCTGGTGTTGTGCCCGGAGTTCGCAGCGAAAGGCGCTGAGGCTGCGGGGCATTCGCTGGGTCATGAGCTGGCGCTGCTGACCGTGCACGGGGTGCTGCACCTGCTTGGCTACGACCACGCGGAGCCAGACGAGGAGAAGGAGATGTTCGAGCTCCAGGGTCAGCTGCTCGAGCAGTGGGTGGCAGATCAGGTCGCGTCCTACCACCAGGACCGCCAGACCGATCGGGATCGGCGGCTGCTCGACGAGTCGCGATACTTCGACCAGTCGTGACCGGCACCGCCTCACTCATCGGCGCCATCGCGCTGATCGCCCTCGGTGGCTTGTTCGCGGCGATCGACGCCGCGGTCAGCACGGTCTCGAACGCCAGGATCGAGGAGTTGGTGCGCGACGAGCGTCCCGGCGCGGTGCGGCTGGCCCGCATCATCGACGACCGGCCGCGCTACATCAATCTCGTCGTCCTGCTTCGCATTACGTGCGAGACCGCGGCCACCGTGCTGCTGGTGGCCTACCTGTACGAAGATCTCGGACTGAATTGGGGGCTGTTGGCGGCCGCCGCCATCATGGTGGTGGTCAGCTTCGTGGCCATCGGCGTCGGCCCACGCACTATCGGCCGGCAGCACGCCTACTCCATCGCCCTGGCGGCCGCCCTTCCGCTGCAAGCGATCTCGGTGCTGCTGACGCCGATCAGCCGCCTGCTGGTGTTGATCGGCAACGCGCTGACGCCGGGGCGCGGCTTCCGCAACGGCCCGTTCGCCTCCGAGATCGAGCTGCGCGAGGTGGTCGACCTCGCCCAGCAGCGCGGCGTGGTGGCCGACGACGAACGCCGGATGATCCAGTCGGTCTTCGAGCTTGGCGATACGCCCGCACGCGAGGTCATGGTGCCGCGCACCGAGATGGTGTGGATTGAATCTGATAAAACGGCAGGTCAAGCCACATCATTGGCGGTGCGCAGCGGGCACTCCCGCATCCCGGTGATCGGCGAGAACGTGGACGACATCGTCGGTGTCGTCTACCTCAAGGACCTCGTCCAGCAGACGTACTACTCGACCAACGGCGGCCGCGACACCGAGGTCACCGAGGTGATGCGCACGGCGGTATTCGTCCCCGACTCCAAGCCGCTCGACGCGCTGCTGCGCGAGATGCAGCGCGACCGCAACCACATGGCGCTGCTGGTCGACGAGTACGGCGCGATCGCGGGCCTGGTCACGATCGAGGACGTGTTGGAGGAGATCGTCGGCGAGATCGCCGACGAGTACGACACCGACGAGGTCGCACCCGTGGAGGAATTGGGCGACGGCAACTACCGGGTGTCCGCGCGGCTGCCGCTGGAGGACCTCGCCGAACTCTACGAACTCGAGGTCGACGACGATCTCGACGTCGACACCGTCGGCGGACTGCTCGCCCACGAGCTGGGCCGGGTGCCGCTGCCCGGCGCCGAGGTGACGTGGGACTCGTTGCGTCTGCGCGCCGAGGGCGGCCAGGACCACCGCGGCCGGGTGCGCATCGGCACCGTGCTCGTCCGGCCCGCGAACCCAAGGAGGACGGCGAATGAGCTCGCAGGACCTTGATGCCGAGGACGCCAAGCTGGTGGTGCTGGCGCGCGGCGCGATGGCCCGGGCCGAGGCGGGCAGCGGAGCCGCGGTGCGCGACGCCGACGGACGGACCTACGCCGGCGCGCCCGTCGCACTGAATGCGTTGTCGCTGACCGCACTTCAGGCCGCCGTGGCCGCCGCGGTATCCAGCGGAGCAACCGGACTCGAGGCGGCGGTGCTGGTCGGCGGATCGCGCGACGATGCGGGCGTGGCCGCGGTGCACGAGCTGTCGGCGGACGCCGCCATCATCGTCACCGACCGAACGGGGCAGGTCATCCCATGACCATCGAAACTGCGCACAGATCGCGGAATCCGGCGAAAGTGCGATCTCCCCGCAGTCTCGGCGCGAAATGAGCCCGAATTCCGTTCGGGATTCGTCTGTTTCGTCGGCAGGCCCAACACCGGCAAGTCGACGCTGACCAACGCGCTCGTCGGCACCAAGGTGGCGATCACGTCGAATCGGCCGCAGACCACCCGCCACACCATCCGCGGCATCGTGCACCGCGAGGACTTCCAGATCGTCCTCGTCGACACCCCCGGTCTGCACCGGCCGCGCACGCTGCTCGGCGAGCGGCTCAACGAGCTGGTGAAGGGCACCTACTCCGAGGTCGACGTCATCTGCCTGTGCATCCCCGCCGACGAGGCGATCGGACCCGGCGACCGGTGGATCTACCAACAGATCCGCGCCGTCGCGCCCAAGACCACGCTGGTGGTCGTCGTCACGAAGATCGACAAGGTCACCAAGGAGAAGGTCGCCGCTCAGCTGATGGCCGTGAACGAACTCACCGGCGGCAGCACCGAAATCGTGCCGGTGTCGGCCACCAAGGGCGAGCAGGTCGACGTGCTCATCGACGTGCTGGTCGCGCAGCTGCCGCCCGGCCCGGCGTTCTACCCCGACGGGGAGCTCACCGACGAGCCCGAGGAAGTGCTGATGGCCGAGCTCATCCGCGAGGCCGCACTCGAAGGCGTGCACGACGAACTGCCGCACTCGCTGGCCGTGGTCATCGACGACGTCAGCCCGCGCGAGGGCCGCACGGAGGAACAGGGCGACCTCATCGACGTGCACGCCATCATCTACGTCGAACGCGACAGCCAGAAGGGCATCGTCATCGGCAAGGGCGGCGCGCGGTTACGCGAGGTGGGCACCGCCGCGCGGACTCAGATCGAGAAACTGCTCGGCACCAAGGTGTATCTGGACCTACGCGTCAAGATCGCCAAGAACTGGCAGCGAGACCCCAAACAGCTTGGCCGGCTGGGCTTCTGAGCGCTTGCGCGAAGAAGATGGACCCAGTTGAGCTCAGCCAGGCTGACCGTAGACCGCGACGACGACCGAGCGGTCCAGGCTGTTGACCGACCAGACGCCGATTTGCGTGTTGGCGCAGTTGGACATGATGGCCATGTAGTCGGGCCGGTAGTACCACTGGTTCATGATGTCGACGCCGTTGATCGCCAGCGCCGGGTTGATCGCCACCGTCTCCGAGACGATGCCCCGGTATCCGGCGTTGTTGGCGCGGTCCTGCGCGGTGGTCCCGTCCGAGCCGATGTCGCCGTCGAGCGCGCGGTTGTTGAGGACGTCGTTGGCGTGCCACTCGGCGGCCAGGCGTAGTTGCGGGTTGATCACCACGTTGTTGGTGCAGCCGGCCTGATGCTGGATGGTGTAGACGTTGGCGACGACGCCGTCGTTGAGTCGGCCGTTGTCGGCGTTCGCGGCCGGCATCGCGACGACGGCGCCGCCCACGACTACCAGCACGGGCAGCGCCCGCGCGATCGACCGTACGGCAACGCTGATCTTCACGATGGTGCACATTACGCGAGTGTGCGCCGGCCCGACGCGCAAACAGCGGCTACTCCTGGCCGGGCTCTTCCCACCACACGTCGGGCTGCTCGTTCGACCAGTTGCCGATCGCCTCGAGCTCGGCGGCCAGCGAGATGAGCAGCGGTTCGCTGTCGGCGGGACCCATCAACTGCACGCCGATCGGCAGCCCGTCGGAGGTGAACCCGGCAGGGATGTTGATCGACGGCCAGCCCAGCAGATTCCACGGCCAGGTCACCGGGCATGCGCGGATCATCGCGCGATCGGTGGCCAGGCCGCCGCGCCGGTCGAAGTCGTGCACGCCGGGTGGCGGCAGCGCCGTGGTCGGCGCCAGCACCACGTCGGCCAGGTTGAAGATCCACCCGATGCGGCGCTGGGTCGCGGCCTCCCGGGCTCTGGCCTTGCGCAGCACCTGCTCGGACAGCAGCCGGCCCATGCGCATATTGCTCGTGGTGCGCTTGTCCAGCGTGACGGTGGGTCCGAGGCGATCGGCCCAGTCCAGCAGGCCCGAGGTCGACCTGGACAGGAAGTTCCACGACATCCGCAGCCCGTAGTCGGGGTCGGCGTGCCGGATCGGTGTGGCCGAGTTCCTCGAGTTGGCCGGCGACCATCTCCATGGCCGCCCGGATCTCGGGATGCAGCTTGGCCCGGAAGCCGTTGAACGGGAACTTCGTCGACATCGCGACCGTCAGCGGTCCCGGCGCGCGGCCCAGGTGCTCCGACACCCGCACCGCCGGCGGCTTGTGCAGATCTCCGTCGACGTTGCCCGACGCGGCGTCGAGCACCAGCGCCGCGTCGGCGACGGTGCGGGCCAGCACGCCGTTGACGGTGATGCCGTTGAAGGCCTCGGGCAGCGGCCAGGTCGAGATGCGGCCGCGCTGCGGTTTGATGCCGACGAGGTGCGTCCAGGCCGCCGGGATGCGGACGCTGCCCGCGCCGTCGGAGCCGATCGCCGCGGTGACCAGATCCGGCGGCCACCGCGGCGGCGCTGCCGCCCGACGAGCCGCCCGGCGTGTGTTCGCGGGACCACGGGTTGCGGGTGTGGCCGAAGGCCGGGCCGCTGGTGAACGGCCATTGACCGAGTTCGCAGGTGTTGGTCTTGCCGACGATGACCGCACCCGCGGCCCGCAGCCGGCGCACCACCTCGGCGTCCGCGGTGGCGGGCAGCGACTGGGCCCGACGTGCCGAATCTGGTCGGCGTCCCCGCGACGTCCACGTCGTCCTTGACCGCGATCGGAATGCCGAGCAGCGGAAGATACTGCCCCGCAGCGCGTTTGCGGTCGGCCTCGCGCGGCGTCGGCCAGCGCCTGGTCGGTCAGTACCACCCGGAAGGCGTTGAGCGTGGACTGGCTGGCGGTGATGGCGCGCAGCGATCGCTGCGACGAGCTCCTCGGACGTGACGCTGCCGCTGGCGAGTTGATAGAGCTGCTGGGTCAGGGTGGGGAATCGGGTGTTCGGAGCGAGCTGTGCGAAGGGGGGGTGGAGGCAGCCATGTTGGCACCGAGGATATCAGGCTCGGGATATCCGGCGAGGGCCGGTAAGCCTCAACGACGTTGTCGCCTCGCGATGGGAGACTGTCGCGATGCGGTTGTACCGGGATCGGGCGGTGGTGCTGCGCCAGCACAAGCTCGGCGAGGCCGACCGGATCGTGACCCTGCTCACCCGCGAGCACGGTCTGGTCCGTGCGGTGGCCAAGGGAGTGCGTCGTACCCGCAGCAAGTTCGGGGCCCGGCTGGAGCCGTTCGCGCACATCGACGTGCAGCTGCATCCCGGCCGGAATCTCGACATCGTCACCCAGGTGCAGGCCATCGACGCGTTCGCCAGCGACATCGTCAGCGACTACGGCCGCTACACCTGTGGATGCGCGGTGCTGGAGACCGCCGAGCGGCTGGCAGGCGAGGAGCGCGCCCCGGCGCCCGCGTTGCACCGGCTCACCGTCGGCGCGCTGCGAGCGGTGGCCGACGGCAACCGGCCACGGGAGCTGGTGCTCGACGCCTATCTGTTGCGGGCCATGGGCATCGCCGGATGGGCGCCCGCGCTCATCGAATGCGCCCGCTGCGCCACGCCGGGCCCGCACCGGGCGTTCCACGTCGCCGCAGGCGGCAGCGTGTGCGTGCACTGCCGCCCGTCGGGTTCGGTCACGCCGCCGCAGGGCGTGCTGGACCTGATGGCCGCGCTGCACGACGGCGACTGGGAGGCCGCCGAGGCGTCCTCGTCGTCGCACCGCAGCCAGGCCAGCGGGCTGGTGGCCGCGCACCTGCAATGGCACCTCGAACGCCAGCTGCGGACGTTGCCGCTGGTCGAACGGGTCTATCGGATCGATCGAACGGTCGCCGATCGGCGGGCGGCCCTGGTCGGGCAGGATATGGCCCATGGCTTTGAAGAGGGGCAAGGAGCACCTACCCACAGCTGCCCCCGGCGCCTGACGACTATCCGACGTTCCCGGACAAGTCCACCTGGCCGGTGGTCTTCCCGGAGCTGCCGCCCAAGACCAACGGCAGGTTCTCCCGCCCGCCGCAGCACACGTCGAAGGCGTCGGCCCCGCTGATCCCCGAGGGCCAGGTGCCCAACCACGTCGCGGTCGTGATGGACGGCAACGGTCGCTGGGCCACCCAGCGCGGCCTCGGCCGCACCGAGGGCCACAAGATGGGCGAGGCGGTGCTGATCGACATCACCTGCGGCGCCATCGAAATCGGCATCAAGCACCTGACCGTGTACGCGTTCTCCACCGAGAACTGGAAGCGCAGCACCGAGGAGGTGCGCTTCCTGATGGGCTTCAACCGCGAGGTGGTGCGACGCCGCCGGGAGAACCTCAACGCGATGGGCGTGCGGATGCGCTGGGTCGGTTCGCGGCCGCGCATGTGGCGCAGCGTCATCAAGGAGTTCGACATCGCCGAGCAGATGACGGTGGGCAACGACGTCATCACCATCAACTACTGCGTGAACTACGGCGGTCGCACCGAGATCGTCGAGGCGGCAAGGGAACTCGCGCAAGAGGCGGTCGACGGGCAAGCTCAATCCCGGCCGGATCACCGAGGCCACCTTCGCCAAGCACCTGCACCGCCCCGACATCCCCGACGTCGACCTGTTCATCCGGACGTCGGGGGAGCAGCGGGCGAGCAACTTCCTGCTGTGGCAGGCGGCCTACGCCGAGTTCGTGTTCCAGGACAAGCTGTGGCCCGACTACGACCGCCGCGACCTGTGGGAGGCGTGCGTGGAGTACGTGAACCGCAACCGGCGCTTCGGCAGAGCCGAATGATGTGCCTGAGCGGCAGAGCCGAATGATGTGCCTGAGCGGCAGAGCCGAATGATGTGCCTGAGCGGCAGAGCCGAATGACGGCGTCGCTCCTCGAGCGGCTCTCGACGGTCCTCGGCGAGGTGATGACCGTCGTCGAGGAGTCCGACGGTGCGCTCACGGTGACCGTGGACGGCACCGTGGCGTCGCTGCGCGTCGTGACGATCGCCGAGGGCCTGGAGATGGTGTCGCTCACCCAGCCGCTGGCGTGGGATCTGCCGTTGACCAACAAGATCCGCGAACGCGTCAGCGAGCATGCCACCAAGACGATGCTCGGCACGGTGACGCTCGTCGCGAAGTGGTCGAACCCGGCCAACGGCTCGTCGGCGAAGTCTCGACGCGCCGGTCCACCGCCAAGAAGGTGGCCGACGTGCTGCTGCGCTACAACTTTCCGGCAGCGGGCCTGACCGACGACGCGCTGCGGACGCTGATCCTGATGGTGCTGTCCACCGGCGCGGACGTCCGCGCGGCGCTGATCGCCTGACTAGCCGGTCTCGGCGCACTCCGCGCAGAGGCCGAAGATCTCGATGGTGTGGCTGACGTCGGAGAACCCGTGCTCGCGCGCGACTTCGGCGGCCCACTGCCTCGACCTGGCGGCCCTGCACCTCGACGGTGGATCCGCACACGCGGCAGACCAGGTGGTGATGGTGGTGTTCCGAGCAGCGGCGGTACACGCGACTCGCCGGTGTCGGTGCGCAGGGTGTCGACAAGTCCCGCGGTGGCCATCGACTGCAGCGTGCGATAGACGGTGGTCAGGCCGATGCCCTCGCCGCGGCGGCGCAGTTCGTCGTGCAGTTCCTGGGCGGACCGGAACTCGTCGCAGTTCTCCAGCAGCGCCGAGATGGCCGCCCGCTGCCGGGTGGACCGGACTGCCGGGGCGGTGCCGCTCACCGGGACCCGTCTTCGGTGTACTCGCCGGCGTGGGCGACGGCGGCCATCACGATCTCGGCGAGGTGGTGGTCGACGAGGCGGTAGTACACCTCGCGGCCTGCGCGTTCACCGGCCACCACGCCCGCCGCCTTGAGGATGCGCAGGTGCTGGCTGACCAGTGGCTGGGGCACGCGCGAGCGCGTCGACGAGTTCGTGGACGCAACGCGAGGACTCGCGCAGTTGGAGCACGATGGCGATCCGGACCGGCGCGGCCAGCGCCCGCAGCAGGTCGCCTGCGGTGTCGAGCACCTGACGCGGCGGAAGGTCCTGAGCGGGCGTGCCGTGGTGCTGGTGTTCGGCGATGCCCGCTCCGGTATCGGCGCCTCGGCCGTACTGGAAACCGTTTTCATTATGAGGTCAGATTACATGCGCGATCGTGCATGTCAACGCGGCCGCACGCACTGGCCGGTAAATCCCGGTCCGGCACCTCGCTACGCTGTTGACCCGTGGCGTCCATCATCGACACCGTTGCGAACCTGGCGAAACGCCGTGGTCTGGTCTTCCAGTCCGGCGAGATCTACGGCGGCACGAAGTCGGCGTGGGACTACGGCCCACTCGGCGTCGAGCTCAAGGAGAACATCAAGCGGCAGTGGTGGCGGTCGATGGTCACCGGCCGCGACGACGTCGTCGGCCTCGACAGCGCGATCATCCTGCCGCGTGAGGTGTGGGTGGCCTCCGGCCACGTCGAGGTGTTCAACGACCCACTGGTCGAGTGTCTGAACTGCCACAAGCGGCACCGGCAAGACCATCTGCAGGAGGCCTACGCGGCCAAGAAGGGCGGCGATCCCGACCAGGTGCCCATGACCGAGATCGTGTGCCCGGACTGCGGCACCAAGGGGCAGTGGACCGAGCCGCGCGACTTCAACATGATGCTCAAGACCCACCTCGGCCCGATCGAGACCGAGGAGGGCATGCACTACCTGCGGCCGGAGACCGCGCAGGGCATCTTCGTCAACTTCGCCAACGTGGTGACGACGGCGCGCAAGAAGCCGCCGTTCGGCATCGGCCAGATCGGCAAGAGCTTCCGCAACGAGATCACCCCTGGCAACTTCATCTTCCGCACCCGCGAGTTCGAGCAGATGGAGATGGAGTTCTTCGTCGAGCCGTCGACGGCCACGGAGTGGCACCAGTACTGGATCGACACCCGCCTGCAGTGGTACGTCGACCTCGGCATCGACGCCGGAGAACCTGCGGCTCTTCGAGCATCCCAAGGACAAGCTGTCGCACTACAGCGACCGCACGGTCGACATCGAGTACAAGTTCGGCTTCCAGGGCAACCCGTGGGGTGAGCTCGAGGGCGTCGCCAACCGCACCGACTTCGACTTGTCCACGCACTCAAAGCATTCCGGTGTCGACCTGTCGTTCTACGACCAGGCCACCGACACCCGTTACGTGCCCTACGTCATCGAGCCGGCGGCCGGGCTGACCCGGTCGCTGATGGCGTTCCTGGTCGACGCGTACCACGAGGACGAGGCGCCCAACGCCAAGGGCGGCGTCGACAAGCGCACGGTGCTGCGGCTCGATCCGCGGCTGGCGCCGGTCAAGGCGGCGGTGCTGCCGCTGTCCCGGCACGCCGACCTGTCGCCCAAGGCGCGCGACCTGGCGGCCGAGCTGCGCAAGTCGTGGAACGTCGAGTTCGACGACGCGGGCGCGATCGGCCGCCGCTACCGCCGTCAGGACGAGATCGGCACGCCGTTCTGCGTGACGCTGGACTTCGACTCACTCGACGACCACGCGGTCACCATCCGCGAGCGCGACGCCATGACGCAGGAGCGGGTGGCGATCGACGCGCGTCGCCGACTATCTGGCGGTGCGACTCAAGGGCGCCTGACTGGCCGAGCAGACGCAAAGTGCCCTCATTCGCCACGAATGAGCGCACTTCGCGTCTGCTCGCGGGAGAGGGTGAGCGTCAGAAGCGGCCGCCGCCACCACCGGTGAAGCCGCCGCCGCCGCCCGAGCCGCCGAACGTCGTCGACCTCCAGCCACCGCCGCCGCCGCCTCCGCCACCGATGCCGCCGCGCAATGCCGCCGGACAGGATGTTGCCGATGATGATGCCGCCGAGCACCGCGCCCATGTTGCCGCCGCCACCCGCCGCCGTAGCCGCCCGGTGTAGGAGCGCTGCGCGTTGCACGACGTCCGCGTTGGCCATCGTCTGCGCCTGGGCCGCCAGCATCGCGCGCCGTTGGCGTGCGCGATGGCCTCCGACAGGTTGGTCGCCCGCTTGGCCTGGGCGGCCTCGAGCTGGCGGACCGCCTCCGACAGGCGGGTGCGGGCCTCGGGGCCGATGCTGCCGCGGCGGGTGTCGATGTAGTCCGACACCGCACGCACCCGCGACTGCGCGGTGAACAGCGCCTGATCGAAGGCGCGGCTCAACCGCTCCGCGGCCTCCCGCTCCTCGCTGATCGTGGCCAGCAGCCGGTCGAGTTCGGCGTCGGCCTTGGTCAGTTGGGTGAACGCGCCCAGCGGATCGGCGCTGCCGGTGCTCTGGGCGTTCGACACCGCCTTCGACGGCCGCGTCCCGGGCCGCGCCGAGCTCGGCGGCGTGCGGGGACGTTGCCCTGCGCGAGCTGACCGGCGGCCTGGTTGATGCCCGCCTGGATGTCGGCGATCGCCGCAGGCAGACCGGCGACCGCGCGGTTGATGTCGGTGGAGGCGCTGTCGATCGGCGTCCAGCAGGGTGCGGGCCTGACCCAGCGCGGACTCCGCGGCCCGGATCGCGTCGACCAGGCCGGCCTGGCGGTCCGGCGGGCCGGCGACCAGCGTGCGCGCGTTGGTGATGTTCTGGTCGGCGAACGTCAGCCGCTGCTTGGCGGTGTCGACGTTGCCCGCCACCGAGGCCAGTGCGGTGTCGGCGAACTGCGCGTGCAGCCCGGTCATCGTCTGCTGCGCCGGGTCGAGGCGTGCGGTCAGGTCCACCATCTGCTGGGTCAGCGTGTCGAGCCGGGTCGGCGCGTTGATGACGAGGTCGCGCAGCTGCTCGAAGGCGTCGCGCTGCGCGTCGAGTTCGCGGTCGGCCTCGCGGCGGCCACGATCACCCGGGTCAGCAGGTCGCGCCGCTGCTGCGGCGTCTCGGGCACGGCGTCGTCGAGGATCTGGCGCACGTTGAACGCCTGGGCCAGCGTCGTCTTGGCGTTCGTCACCGCCGCGCTGAACGGCGCGGTGTCCTTCTCGCCGAATTCCTCGACCGCCAGCGCCAATTCGTTGTCGCTGGTGCGCACCGCGTTGTCGACGTCGACGACGATCGACCGGGACAGGTCGTCGAGCGCGTCGATGGACAGCGACGCCAGCGCGTTGGGGTCGGCGGGATCCACGCGTTGTGCGGCGGCGAACTCGGCCTCGCGGCGCTTGCGGCGCCGGTACCGCCGCCACAACACCAGCGCCAGCACGGCGACGACGATCACGGCCAGGATGACGAGCATGCCAACCCAGTTGATCTGACCGCTGGACGAGGACGGCTTGGCGGCTCAGCCCGTTCGCGGCGGCCACCGCGGCACCCGCCCAGTCGCCGTCGCGCAGGGCGGGCTCGATGTCGTTGCGGCGCAGCGTGTCGACGTCGAACCCGCCGGATCGCCGAGGTGGGCACCAGGAACGCGTAGCTCGCGGTCGGCGATGGCGACGGCGAGGATGCGCGTCCTCGTCCTGGAAGTCGCTGATCGGGCCTGGTGTTTCGCGCCCAGTCTCGGCGCCCTGGCCGGAGAACGAGTCGACGTAGACGACCCACAGCCGGATCCGGCGGGTGGTGTAGAGATCGTCGACGGCGCTCTGCACCTCGGTCAGGCCGCCTGCCGCTCAGCGCGTTCGCGTTGTCGGTGACGTAGTCGGACAGCCGGAACGGCGGGTCGGCCGGCCGTGGCGCGGTCGGCACCAGCACCAGTCCTGCGGTCAGGACCGCCAGAACCAGGCTGAGGAAGCGGGCGATGCGCATGACCGTCAATCTAGTGGGCGGCGTGGCCCGGGCACCCGAGACTGGCGAACCGTCCTGGCAGACTGTGCGTCGGTGACCACGAGCACACGACCCATACGACGACTTCGACCGCCAACGCCTGGTGGTCGAGGCGCCGCAAGGGTGCCGCGTTGCCGGGCACCGACACCGAGCACCGCACCGACTTCGCCCGCGACCGGGCCCGGGTGCTGCACAGTGCGGCCCTGCGCCGGCTGGCCGACAAGACCCAGGTGGTCGGCCCGCGGCAGAGCGAGACGCCGCGCACCCGGCTGACCCACTCGCTGGAGGTGGCCCAGATCGGTCGCGGCATGGCGATCGGGCTGGGCTGCGACCCCGACCTGGTCGACCTCGCCGGTCTGGCCCACGACATCGGCCATCCGCCCTACGGGCACAACGGCGAGCGGGCGCTCAACGAGTTGGCCGTCGACTTCGGCGGCTTCGAGGGCAACGCGCAGAACTTCCGCATCCTGACCCGGCTCGAGCCCAAAGTGCTTGACTCGCAAGGCCGCAGCGCCGGGCTGAACCTGACCAGGGCGGCGCTGGACGCCGTCACGAAGTATCCGTGGTACCGCGGTTCGGAGACGTCGGCAAGTTCGGGTTCTACGCCGACGACGCCCCCGCGGCGTCCTGGGCGCGGTCCGCGCGCGCCGGAGGCCAAGCCCTGCCTGGAGGCCCAGATCATGGACTGGGCCGACGACGTCGCCTACTCGGTGCACGACGTCGAGGACGGCGTGGTGTCCGGCCGCATCGACCTGCGCGTGCTGGCCGACGACGACGCCGCCGCGGCGCTGGGCCGGCTCGGCCAGGCCAGCGGGATGGGTGCCGGGCTTCGCGCCGACGACCTGGTCGCGGCGGCCGAGCGGCTGTCGGCGCTGCCGGTGGTCGCCGCCGTCGGCAAGTACGACGGCACCCTGGCCGCGTCGGTCGCGCTGAAGAAGCTGACCAGCGAGCTGGTCGGACGGTTCGCGTCGGCGGCCATCGCGGCGACCAGGGAGACCGCCGGCCCCGGCCCGCTGGTGCGCTACCACGCCGAGCTGTCGGTGCCGGCGCTGGTGCGCGCCGAGGTGGCGGTGCTCAAGATCCTGGCGTTGCAGTTCATCATGTCCGACCCGCCGCACCTCGAACTGCAGGCGCGAGCAGCGGAGCGGATCCAACGAGGTCGCCCAGTTCCTGTTGGCGCGGGCGCCGGCCACCCTCGACCCGATCTTCGTGCCCGAGTTCAACGACGGCCGCCGACGACGGCGCGCGGCTGCGGGTGATCCTCGACCAGATCGCGTCGTACACCGAGGGCCGGCTGGAGCGGCTCGAACCCGCGTAGCCGGCCATCGCACGCGTGCATAGACTGTGTCCGATGGCTGGCCGGATCTCCGATCGCGACATCGCGGCCATCCGTGAACGCGTCCGCATCGAGGACGTCGTCGGCGACTACGTCCAGCTGCGCCGCGCCGGCGTCGACTCGCTGAAGGGTCTGTGCCCGTTCCACGACGAGAAGTCGCCGTCCTTCCACGTCCGGCCCAACCACGGCCACTTCCACTGCTTCGGCTGCGGCGAGGGCGGCGACGTCTACGCGTTCCTGCAGAAGATCGAACACGTCAGCTTCGTCGAGTCGGTGGAGACTGCTCGCCGACCGGATCGGCTACACCGTCACCTACACCGGTGCCTCGACCACCAACGTGCAGCGCGACCGCGGCAGCCGCAGCCGGCTGATCGCCGCCAACGCCGCGGCCCAGGAGTTCTACGCCGAGGCGCTGAAGTCGACGAGGCCGCGGCGGCGCGGCAAGTATCTGATCGAGCGCAACTTCGACGCCGAGGCGGCCGCGCAGTTCGGCTGCGGATTCGCCCCGTCGGGCTGGGACACGCTGACGAAACACCTGCTGCGCAAGGGTTTCGAGTTCAAGGAACTCGAAGCGGCCGGCCTGTCGCGCGAGGGCAAGCGCGGCCCGATGGACCGCTTCCACCGGCGGCTGCTGTGGCCGATCCGGGTGTCCTCCGGCGAGGTGATCGGCTTCGGCGCCCGCCGCCTGTTCGACGACGACCACATGGAGGCCAAGTACGTCAACACGCCCGAGACGGTGCTGTACAAGAAGTCGAACGTGCTGTTCGGCCTCGACCTGGCCAAGCGCGACATCGCCAAGGGGCATCAGGCCGTGGTGGTCGAGGGCTACACCGACGTGATGGCGATGCACCTGGCCGGGGTGACGACGGCGGTGGCGTCCTGCGGCACCGCCTTCGGCGACGAGCACCTGTCGATGCTGCGCCGACTCATGATGGACGACAACTTCTTTCGCGGCGAGCTGATCTACGTGTTCGACGGCGACGCGGCGGGGCGAGCGGCGGCGGTGAAGGCGTTCGAGGGTGAGCAGAACCTCGCCGGCCAGTCGTTCGTCGCGGTCGCCGACGACGGCATGGATCCCTGCGATCTGCGGCTGAAGTCCGGTGACGGCGCGCTTCGCGACCTCGTCGCGCGTCGAACTCCGTTGTTCGAGTTCGCGATTCGCACTGCGCTGCCGAGCACGACCTGGACAACGCCGAGGGCCGGGTCGACGCGCTGCGCCGCTGCGTGCCGATGGTCGCCAAGATCAAGGACTCGACGCTGCGCGACGAGTACGCCACGGCAGCTGGCCGGCTGGGTCGGCTGGGACGACGTCGCACAGGTCATCGGACCGGGTGCGCGAGAGGCGGCCAACCCGCAGGTCGCGGCGACGTGCGCGAGCGGCGCCGATCAGCGCGCGAGCGCCCGCGGCCGGCGTCAGCGGCGGTGCAGCGACCCAACCCGCGCGATCCCACGCTGTGGCCGCAGCGCGAGGCGCTCAAGTCGGCGCTGCAGTACCCGGTGATCGCCGGGACCGGTGTTCGACTCGTTGACGGTCGAGAGCTTCACCCACCCGGCGTACGCGCGCGGTGCGCACGGCGATCGCCGCGGCCGGTGGCACGGCGGCCGGCCTGTCCGGGGGGCAGTGGATCGAGACGGTGCGCGAGCAGACGGCGTCGCCGGAGGCGGCCAACCTGGTCAACGAACTCGGGGTGGAGGCCATCCGCGTCGACGACGACGAGCGCCTGCCCCGCTACATCGGCGGCGTGCTGGCCAGGCTGCAGGAGGTCTGGGTCGGCAGGCAGATCGCCGAGATGAAGTCCAAGCTGCAGCGCATGTCGCCGGTCGAACAGCGACGACGAGTACAACGCGTTGTTCGGCGACCTGGTCGCCATGGAGACCTATCGCCGCAGCCTGCTGGAGCAGGCCAGCGGCGACGACCTTACTGCGTGAGACGCGTCGCACGCGCTATGGTGAGGGCGCTGTCCGACCACCGGGAAGGCAACTTCATGACCATCCGAGCACACCGCTTCGTCGCCGCGGGCGCGCTGGCCGTCGCCGCCGTCGCCGCTCCGATCGCCATCGCGCTGAGCAGCGGCACTGCGTCCGAGCCCGTCGCTGGACCGCGCGTGCCTGGCGTGGTACGGCAACAGGGAGGACGGCGTCTGCCTGTCCTACTCGAACGGCAATCGGATCAACGTGGGCACCCCGGCATCGGCGTCTACGGCCCGAACAACGGCAGCATCACCGGCGGCAGCAGCGCCGGCATCATCACCGGCCCGCTGCTTCCCGGCCAGACCTGGATCCGGCCGGTCGGCTAGCGCTCGTCGGCCTGCCTGCGCTCTCGGGATGCAATACCGACGTCTCGGCGTCGATCGCCGTCAGCTTCACCAACGCCGGATCGGGTGACACCCGGTCGGCCAGTTTGCGTCGCCCGGCGTCGATCACGGCCTTCGTCTTCGGGCTGCCGGTGATGGCGCGATAGGTCCCGGCGATCTGCTCGTAGCGACGCCGGCCCGCCTTCGCTCCCAAGACGTAGCCGACGGCCAACACGACGGCGACTCGGATCACAGGACCCCTCCCACATCGACGGTGCATTGCCTCCATCCTGCCTCACTCCGCCGTGTGCGTCGGGACGAGGTGGCCACGGTGCCCACCCGATACCGAAGTTCGGGCGACCCGTGCGCTAAAGTCATCCCTCGGTTCGCGGGTATGGTTCCGCGCACCGACGGGCAGTCCCCTGTAGCTCAATTGGCAGAGCTTCCGACTGTTAATCGGACGGTTCCTGGTTCGAGTCCACGCGGGGGAGCCACCCGTAGGCTCGCATCATGCGGGCCTTCAGCACTGATCGTCGCGATGTGTCGACGATCGGCCCTGATCACGGCCGGTTGCGGCTGGAGTCCACCGTCGGCGGACCGCCCAGGCCGCAGCCGGACAGCGTGCACGCCGGCCGAGGGCCCGACGGCCGACACCGTCACCCACGAGGTCACCAAGCTGCCCGCGGCGACCGCCGGAGCAGTGGCAGTGAAACCGCGCGCGGGCACACCACCGACTGCCGCCTGCACTGGGTACAGGTCAGCCCGAGTGACGCCGCGCCCGACAGTCCGCGGCCAGGTGCTGTTCTTCGACCACAACTCGCCGATCGGCACGCCCACTCCCGACCCGAGGCCCTACGTCACGGTGACGTCACGTCCAGGGCACGACACCGTCACCGTGCAGTACCAGTGGAAGCAGGGCAACGACCAGCCGTGCTGCCCGACCGGGTATCGGCACCGTGCGGTTCCAGGTGGGCGACGGCTGACGCTCAAGGCGCTCGACCCGATCCCCAACTCCTGACCCGCCGAGACTGCTGGTAGATCGTCGAACTTGCGGATTTCGCGAGCTGACAGCGAGTCTCGTCGGCGTTGCTGGGCGCGAACGGGCTGCTGCTCGTCGGCATCCGGGATGTGCTCGGGGTGCAGCATCTCGGCGTAGCGCAGCTGCTCGGGGATCCCGAACCCGTCGACCAGCGTCTCGGCGTACGGCCGCAGCACGCGGCAGCGGTCGTTGATGCCCCGGGTGACGGCCTTGGCGCGCTCGGTGGACAGGAATCGGTGCTCGATGAACCACGCCTTGTCGTCCTCGATCACCGACAGCGCGTACAGGTCGCACACCACCGCCGAGGATCTTGCGCGCCTCCTCGTCCTCGCACGCGTCGATGCCCGCGACGAACGCCTCGAGCACGATGCGGTCGATGTGCGCCTTCGCGGTGTGCAGCACGTGGTCCTGCACGGCGTTGAACGCGTCGAACGGCGACATCTCCTTGGACTTGCCCTGCAGCCGGCGCGCCACCGACGCCAGCATGTACTCCTCGCGGTCCTCGAACATCTTGCACCTGGGTGCCGCGGTTGAACAGGCTGCCCTCTTCCTCGTTGTCCTGCCGCGATGTCGAGGATGGTCTGCATGATCGTCTGCGCCGCGGTGCGTTTCAGCACGCGCTCGCCGGCGAAGTTCGCCGCGAAGCGAACCCACTCGACGGGGCTCATGCCCTTGATGTCGTCGGCGTAGGCGGTGAGCAGTTCCTTGGCCACCAGCTGGGTCAGCACGTGGTTGTCACCCTCGAACGTGGTGAAGACGTCGGTGTCGGCCTTGCAGTGCGATGAGCCGGTTCTCGGCGAGATAGCCTGCGCCGCCGCAGGCTTCGCGGGCTTCCTGGATGGCCCGGGTGGCATGCCAGGTGTTGGCGGCCTTCAGCCCGGCCGCCCGAGACTCCAGTTCGCGCTGCTCCTCGGCGTCCGGGTCGTCCGAGGTCTGCAGTTCGTGGCACTTGGCCACCAGCTCGTTCTGCGCGAACTGCAGCGCGTACGACTGCGCGATCAGCGGGAACAGCCGGCGCTGATGCACCAGGTAGTCCATGATCAGCACCTCGTCTGTCGCCGTCGCCCGGCGCCTCGAACTGCCTGCGCTCCAACGCATATCGGGTGGCGATGTCGAGCGCCACCCGGGCCGCGGCGCCCGCGCTGCCGCCGACGGTGACCCGCCCGCGGATCAGGGTGCCGAGCATCGTGAAGAACCGGCGGTTCGGGTTCTCGATCGGCGAGGTGTAGGTGCCGTCCTCGGCGACGTCGGCGTACTTGTTCAGCAGGTTCTCCCGCGGGACGCGCACGTGGTCGAACTGATGCGGCCGTTGTCGACACCGGGCAGACCGCCCTTGTACTGACAGTCCGACGTGGTCACGCCGGGCAGGTCGTTGCCGTCGTCGTCGCGGATCGGCACGACGAAGCAGTGCACGCCGTGTTCACCGGTTGCCGTCCTCGGAGGTGATCAGTTGCGCGAAAACCGCTGCCACCCTTGCGGTTTGGGCCGCGCCGCCGATGTAGTCCTTGCGCGACGTCCGGGTGGGGGAGTCGATGACGAACTCGTCGGTCACGCGGGTCGTAGGTCGCGGTGGTCTCGAGGGACTGGACGTCGCTGCCGTGCCCGGTCTCGGTCATCGCGAAGCAGCCGAGCAGATCGAGGTCGATGATCTGCTTGCACGTAGGCCTCGTGGTGGCGTTCGGTGCCGAGGTTCTCGATGGCCCCGCCGAACAGTCCCCACTGCACGCCGGCCTTCACCATCAGCGACAGGTCGGACATCGCCAGCATCTCGATCTGGTGACGGCCGCCCCGACGTCGCCGTTGCCGCCGTGCTCCTTCTTGAAGCCGTCCTCGGCGGCCCCCTCGGCGGCCATGATCCTCATCTGCTCGGCCACCTTGGTCCGTGGCGATGACGGTGTTGGGGGTGTAGTGCGGCCGGAAGATCTCGCGTGGAAAGCTGCTTCGCGCACCGGTTCTTCACGTCGCGCCAGCGCCCGTCCAGGGTGTTGCGGAGATGCTCTGCGGTGGTCGTCATGTCTGGACGGTAGCCCGCAACGCGACACGAGGAAACTGTGATGTTGCAAACCCAGGTAATCCTGAGTCGAACGGTCGAATCGAGCAGGCGTTGAATCAACGCCATGACCGAGCCGGACAGTTCACCACCGTCGACGGAGCCCCCGGCGGGGATGCCGCACCAGATCGACCACCGGCATGCCGACGTGACGGGCGGCTGGCTGCGCGCGGCCACGTTCGGGGCGATGGACGGTCTGGTCAGCAACACCGCGCTGATCGCCGGTGTCGGCGGCGAGCGCCAGCGCGCACGCCGTCGTGCTCAGCGGCGTCGCGGGCCTGCTCGCCGGCTCGTTCTCGATGGCGCTCGGCGAGTACACGTCGGTGACGACGGCCAACGAACAGGTCGAGTCGGAGGTCCGCGTGGAACGCCGATCGTTCCGCAAGTATCCGGAGGCCGAGCGGGCCGAGTTGGTCGGGATGCTGGTGGACATGGGGATGACGTACGGACACCGCGACCGAAGGCCACCGACGAGATCCACCGCGACGAGAGCCGGGCGCTGAACTTCCATCTCGTTCAGGAGCTGGGCGTCGACCCCCGCGAGAAGCCGTCGCCCGTGGGTCGCCGCGGGCTCGTCGTTCTTCATGTTCGCGATCGGCGCGATCGTCCCGCTCATCCCGTACCTGCTCGGCTTCGACTTCGCTGTGGGCGGGGCTGGCCTGCGGTGGGGTCGGCCTGCTCGTCGCGGGCGCGGTCGCCGCGCGCTTCACCCGCAAGGCGATGTGGCTGGGATCGTTGCGGCAGTTGGCGTTCGGCGCGATCGCGATCGCTGCCACCTACATCGTCGGCACCCTCATCGACGCCGCCGTCGGGTAGTGCGTCAGCTGTCGCTGCCGATGGTGACCGCGGTGGCCTCGTCGGCGAGTTCGTCGAGCTCGTCTTCGTCGTGCGTCGATGCCCGTCAGGTGGCTGCGCGTCGCGAACAGCACCACGCCGCCGAGCAGCACCGCGCCTGCGCCCACCCAGAACGGCAGGTGGGCGTTGAACCGCTCGCCGAGCACCCCGGCCAGCCACGGCGCCACGGCGGCGCCGCCGAACCGCACGAAGCTGTAGGCCGCCGACGCGACCCCACGCTCGACGGGTGCGGCCTTCATCACCGTCTCGGTGATCAGCGTGTTGTTGATGCCGATGAACAGTCCGGCCACCACGACGCACCCGGCCAGGACCGCCTTGTCGTCGGTCCACACCGCCATCGCGGCAAGCGTCGCCGTCATCGCGAGCAGGTTCACCAGCAGCGTCGGCACGGTGCCGAACCGGTGCTGCAGGCGCGGCGCCACCACCACCGACGTGAACGCGAGCGCGAGACCCCAGCCGAAGAAGATCAGCCCGATCTGGTGGGCGGTCATGTCCAGCGGGAACGGCGTGAAGGCCAGCAGCGTGAAGAAGCCGAAGTTGTAGAGCAGTGCGGTGATCGCCACGCCGAGCAGGCCGCGGTGACGTAGCGCGCGGAACGGGTCGGCCAGCGTGGTGGACCGCTGCGGGACGCGGCGTCGTCGGGCAGCAGGAACGCGGTGATGACGAGCGCGAACGCCATCAGCGCCGAAACGCCGAAGAACGGTCCGCGCCACGAGATCGACCCGAGTACCCCGCCGACCAGCGGTCCCACGGCGATGCCGAGGCCGAGGGCGGCCTCGTAGAGGATGATCGCCTGGGCCACCGAGCCGCGGGCCGAGTTGACGATGGTGGCCAGCGCGGTCGCGATGAACAGCGCGTTGCCAAGGCCCCACAGCGGCGCGCCACCCGACGATCTGCACGACGGTGTCCGACATGCCGGCCAGGCCCGCTCCCGACGATGATCACCAGAAGGCCAAGCAGCAGAGTGCGTTTCGGCCCGATGCGACTGGACACCACGCCGGTGATCAGCATCGCCACGCCCATCACGGCCATGTAGCTGGTGAACAACAGCGACACCTGCGGACGGCGACGCGTGGAGGTTGTCGGCGATCGGTTTGAGGATCGGATCCACCAGGCCGATGCCCATGAAGGCGACGACGGATGCGAACGCGACGGCCCAGACGGCCTTGGGTTGGCGCCACATGGAGCGGCTTCTCCTCTTCGGGTTGCGGTGACGGCGGGGCCGAGGATCAGTGGTGCCTGCTGCGCGTCGTCGAGCAGAGCGCGCATGACTCGGACCGCCTCGGCGAGCGTCCGGCGATCGGCCGTCGTCGAGGCGTTCGAGATAGGGATCGATGACCGCGCCGCGGTCGGCGCGGACCTGGGCCAGCATGGCGACGCCCTTGGCCGTGATGCTGATCAGGACGGCTCTGGCGTCGACGGGATCGACGGTCCGCGACACCAGGCCTGCGGCCTCGAGCCGACGGACCTGGGTGGTCATGGTCGGCTGCGAGCAGTGATCGAGTGCGGCCAGATCGGAGATCCGTGCCGCGCCCTGGTCCTCGATCATCGACAGCAGGCGGGCCTGGGCGTAGGGCAGCGTCATCCTCACCCGCTGGGTGGCCAGCCGGTTGATCCTGGCGACCACGGACAGCAGATCCGCCGCGAGCGCCGCATCGGTGGCAGGCGAGGGAGTCATGCACCCATATTTACATAGAAATTCTATGTAGACCAACAACGCCCGCGCGTGTCGACGGTCACAGCCTGCTGAGGAGGTTCTTAGGATGCGGCTGGCAGAATCGTGAAATGGCTGTGACCGGCGCGGGCGAATCTCGTCGTGCCGGTTCGTTGCAGCCCGGCCGAGCTCGCACACGCCGCCGTGATGGCCGCCCTGTGCGCGGCCACCGCGATCATCGCCGTGGTCGTCCCGTTCGCCGCCGGGCTGTCCCTGCTCGGCACCGTCCCGATGGGCCTGCTCGCCTACCGGTACCGGCTGCGGGTTCTGATCGCCGCGACCGTCGCCGGCGGCGTCATCGCGTTCCTCATCGCCGGCATGGGCGGCTTCATGACCGTCGTTCAACTGCGCCTACATCGGCGGGCTCACCGGCATCGTCAAACGCCGTGGCCGGGGCACCGCCGACGGCGTTCGTCGCCGGCGTGGTCGCGGGCGTGGTGTTCGGACTGCATCGGCATCGTCGCGCTCCTGATCCTCGTCCGGCTGCGCAACCTCGTCTTCGACTCGATGACGGCCAACGTCAACGGGCTCGCCACGATGCTCAACCGCGTCCCCGGCCTCGAGCCCCTCGCGCAGCGCCTCAAGGACGACTTCGCGACCATGCTCGACTACTGGCCGCTGCTGATCATCTGCTTCGTCGGTGTTCAGCATCACCCTCGTGACGATGATCGGCTGGTGGGCGCTGTCGCGAGTGCTGGCCCGGCTGCTTCGGCGTTCCCGACGTCCACAAGCTGGACGCCATCGACGGAAACGGGGGCCGCCGCGCCCGTGCCCGCCCGGCTGCAGCGACGTGACGTTACCGCTATCCCGGGCGCCAATCACGACGCGCTCGGCCCGGTGTCGCTGGCCGTGGAACCCGGCGAGCACGTCGCGATCACCGGCTGCCAACGGATCGGGCAAGACGACGCTGATGCTGCTGCTGGCCGGCCGCGCAACCGACCGCGGGCACCGTCGAACGCCCCGGTGGCGTCGGCCTCGGGCGGCCCGGCGGCACCGCGGTGGTCATGCAGCACCCCGAGAGTCAGGTGCTCGGCACGCGGGTGGCCGACGACGTGGTGTGGGGACTGCCGCCGGGCGCCGAGACCGACGTGGACCGGCTGCTGGCCGAGGTCGGTCTCGACGGGCTTGGCGAACGCGACACCGGCGGACTGTCCGGCGGCGAGCTGCAGCGGCTGGCCGTCGCAGCCGCCTTGGCCCGCGAGCCGTCCCTGCTGATCGCCGACGAGGTCACCAGCATGGTCGACCAGCAGGGCCGTGACGGACTCATCTCCGTGCTGTCGGGATTGACGAAACGGCACAGGACTGTCGCTGGTCCACATCACCCACTACAACGACGAGGCGGACATCGGCCGAGCGGATCGTGAACCTCACCGGCAACGGCGGCACCGCCGACAACGTCGAGATGGTGGAGACCGCGCCCGCGCCCGCGGCGAACGGAGCCGTGCACCACGGCGGTGCGCCGCTGCTCGAGTGCCGCGGCGTCGGCCACGAGTACGGCAGCGGAACGCCGTGGGCGTCGACCGCGCTGCGCGACATCGACCTCGTCGTCAACGAAGGCGACGGGCGTGCTGATCCACGGACTCAACGGGTCGGGCAAGTCGACGCTGGCATGGATCATGGCCGGGCTTGCTGACGCCCACCGCGGGTAGCTGCCTGCTCGACGGCAAGCCGGTATCGGATCAGGTTGGCGCCGTGGCGATCTCGTTCCAAGCCGCGCGGCTGCAGCTGATGCGCGGCCGGGTCGACCTCGAGATCGCCGCGGCCGCCGGGCTCGACTACCACGACCACTCCGCTGATCGTCCGCGCACTGGCCATGGTCGGCCTCGACCCGGCGCTCGGATTGCGGCGCATCGACCAGCTCAGCGGCGGGCAGATGCGGCGCGTGGTGCTGGCCGGCCTGCTGGCGCGCAAGCCCCGCGCGCTCATCCTCGACGAGCCGCTGGCCGGGCTGGACGCCGCCAGCCAGCGAGGCCTGCTGCGGCTTGCTCGCGGATCTGCGCCGCAACGCAGGCCTGACGGTGGTCGTCATCTCCCACGACTTCTCCGGCCTCGAGGAGCTGTGCCCGCGCACCCTGCACCTGCGCGACGGCGCCCTCGCGCCCGACGCCGACGACCACGGGAGGCATGTCGTGACGGCCCCCGCCAGACGTCAGCGCCGACCGGTGGTGCTGCTGCGACCGGTGCCCGGCCGCACCGTCGTTCACGATCTGTGGGCAGGGACGAAGCTGATCGTCGTCGCCGGCGATCGGTGTGCTGCTGACGTTCTACCCGGGCTGGATACCGATCGGGTTGGTGGCGGTGCTGGTGCTGGTGACGGCGCGGCTGGCGCGGATCCCGCGCGGCGCGCTGCCGTCCGTGCCGCGTGTGGATGTGGATTCTGCTGCTCCTCGGCGGCGTGACCGCCACCTTCGCCGGCGGCAGCCCGGAGGTGACCGTCGGTTCGGTCACCGTCGGTCTCGGTGGGCTGTTCAGCTTCCTGCGGATCACGGTGCTGTCCATCGTCCTGCTCGGGCTCGGCGCACTGGTGTCGTGGACCACCAACGTCGCCGAGATCGCGCCCGCCGTCGCGAAGTTGGGCCGCCCGTTGCGGCCGTTCCGGATTCCCGTCGACGACTGGGCGGTCGCGCTGGCGCTGGCGTTGCGCGCGTTCCCGATGCTGATCGACGAGTTCCGGATCCTGTTCGCCGCCCGGCGGTTGCGGCCGCGCGACGCCGGCCACGACGGGACGCGAGCGCAGGCGCCGGTGGTCGGCCGAGATCGTCGACCTGCTCGCCGCCGCGATCACCGTGGCGCTGCGGCGCGCCGACGAGATGGGCGACGCGATCACCGCGCGGGGTGGCGCGGGTCAGATCTCGGCGCTACCGTCCCGGCCGAAATGGCGTGACGCCGTGGCCTTCGCGATCCTGCTCGCGTTGTGCGGTGCTTCGCTCTACGTCGAGCTGTTCAGCCCGCTCTCGACGAGTTAGCGGCAGTCCCACCAACCACTGTGGCCTCGGCAATCACCGGGTCAAGCTGGTGCGGGCACGTCAAGGGTCGTCCGACGTAGAGACTGATGTGTCTGGTGTGACCGACGTGGCTGACTGTCAGCGGTCGGCCGCGGCGTTGGCGGCCGACTGCGCGGCGGCGAGGCTGTCGGCCACGTGGCGGCGACCGAGGAACATCTCGTCGAAGTAGGGCTTGAACGCCTGGTAACCGGCGGCGAAGCCGGGGCCGCCCGGCGCGGGAATGCGCGGCCCGTCGAGCACCCTGAAGAACGGGGTCACGTCGACCCCGCGGGCGCCCCAGTAGGCGAAGTAGCTGGGTTGCGCGGCGGTCACCGCAGGGATCGCCGCGCCGTCGGCGCCGAGGTACTGGTTGCCCAGTGTGCTGCCCATCCAGGCCAGCACCTGCCGCACCGCGTCGGGATGCTTGGATGCCGAATTACCCGCGGCGGCAATGCCGTTGGTGACGCTCACCCGACCCGTCGGGCCGCTCGGCAGCATCGTGACGCCCCACCGGAACCGGGCCTGGTCGGCGATCGCGGCCAGGTTGTAGGTACCCGACTGGAACAGTGCCATCCGGCCCGACAGGAACTGGTTGCGGGAGAAGTCGCCGTTGTCGTTGGTGTCGGAGGCGGGGGGAGCGACGTGGTCGTCGTTGATCAGGCCGACCAGGTACTCGAATGCCTGGATGGCCGCCGCGTTGTCGAAGGCGAAGCGGTCGCCGTCCTGGAAGATGCCACCTGCCGAGCCGACGTAGTTCAGGTAGATGCCCTGCAGGTCGTTGGCCGCGTTGTAGCCCCACTGCATGACCCGGCCCGGATCGAATTCCGGTGTGCCGGCGTGGTTTCCGTCTGCGTCGACGGTGAGGCGGGCCAGCAGCGACCGGAGGGTGTCGCCGTCGCCCGGCGACCAGCGCAACTGCAGCAGCTCGGTCAGGTCCGACGCCCGCCTCGTCGAGGAGGTCGGCGTTGAAGTACACCGCGATGCCGGCGTCGGTGAGCTGCGGGACGCCCCACAGCACGCCGCCGCGGGTGAACTGCGCGACCACCGACGGATCCCAGGCGCGGGAAGCGCCGGGCCCCAGCGCCTGGCCGATGTCGAGCAGCTTGCCGTTGTCGGCGTAGCCGGCGAAGTAGGCGTTCGACAGCCAGAAGACGTCGTCGGCGCCGCCGCCGGCGACGTCGGTGCGCAGGGTGTCGAAGTACGACTTGTAGGCCACCACGTTGACGCGTACCTCGATGTCGGGGTGCTCGCGGCTGAACTCGTCGAACGACTGCCGGTACGCGGCGGCGACCTGCTCGTCCCACAGTCGGACGGTCACCACGGTCCGGCCGCCCGAATTCGCCGGACTGACCGAGCAGGACCGCGGCGGCCATCAGCACCGCGAAGATCAGGGCGAGCGTCGCGACGAACACCGTCGAGAACTTGGTCTGATGCGCCGCGGGCGCTCCGGGCGTGCCGCGGGCCTCAGCTTCACTTGAGCCCCGTCACCACGATCGACGAGACGATGTGCCGGCCCAACACGACGAACAACACGATCAACGGCACGATCGCGACGCGTCGTCGCCGCCATCACCAACGTCCATTGGGCGTCGTACTGCGACTGCAGGCCCGCGGTCGCGACGGTCAGCACCCGCCATTCGCTGCCGCTGGTGATCACCAACGGCCACATGAAGTTGTTCCATTGCGACACCACGGTGATCAGCGCCAAGCGTGACCAGGATCGGGCGGCTGGCGGGCAGCACCACGTGCACGATGACGTCCAGCGTGCTCGCGCCGTCGACGCGGGCGGCCCTGATCAGGTCGGCCGGGATGGTGCGGAAGTACTCCCGCAGCAGGAAGATCGCGTACGGCGAGCCGAACATGAACGGCAGCACCAACGCCCAGAACGTGTTGCGCAGACCGGCCTCGGCCATCATCAGGTACAGCGGCACCACCGTGACCGTCGCCGGCACCATCAGCGTCGCGACGTACACCCAGAACAGTGCGTCGCGGCCCGGGAACTCCAGGCGCGCAAACGCATACGCGGCCAGCACCGAGAACGTCAGCTGACCGAGCAGGATGACCGCGGTCATCAACGCCGTCACCACCAGGGCCCGGCCGAACCCGGCGTCGACCAGGCCGGTGTAGTTGGCCAGCGTCGGCGGTGCCGGCAGGGACAACGGCGAACTCGGTGTTGAACTGCTGCGCCGAGGTGAACGACGTGAGCAGGCCCAACGCGAATGGGACGAGCGTGAGCACCGCGCCGACGGCCAGGCAGGGGTAGATGACCGCGTTCGAGATCGTCCGGCTAGGTGAGGTCATAGCTGATCCGCCGTCGGAAGTAGAGGTGCTGGACGAGGGTGACGCCGACCAGCAGCACGAACAGCACGACCGCCATCACCGCGGCCCGGCCGACCGCCGCCGCGCCGAACGCCTCGGCGTAGATGCGGTGGGCCACCAGGTCGGTGCGCCCCTGCGGGCCGCCGCCCGTCAGCGCGTACACCGTGTCGAAAACCTGTGCCGCGCTGACGATTCCCGTGACCAGCACGAAGAACATCGTCGGCCGCAGCATCGGCAGCGTGATGTGCCGGAACCGCTGCCACGCGTTGGCGCCGTCGGTGCGGGCGGCGTTCTGCACTTCGGCTGGGAATCGCCAGGATGCCTGCCAGGAAGAACAACGTCACGTAGCCGACGTTGGTCCACACCGTCACCGCCGACACCACCGGCAAGCGCCAGGTCGGGATCGGTCAGCCACTCGATGCGCTGACCGAGCACGGTGCCGACCGCGCCGTCGGTGGGCGCCAGGATCCAGCGCCACAGCACGGCGATCGCCAGCGGCGAGCAGATCCACGGCAGCACGTAGAGCGTGCGGAAGCACGCCGCTGCCCGGCAGGCCGCGGGCCAGCATCGCCGCCGCGCACAGTCCGAGCACGGTCTGCACGCGGCACCACCATCGCGATGAACAGCACCGTCACCACCAGCGACGTGCCGAACGACGAATCGGTCAGCACCGAGCGCCAATTGGACAGTCCGACATACTCGATCGGCCCGAGCAGGTCCCAGCGTTGCAGGCTCAGCCATGCCACGACGAGCATCGGCAGCAGCAGGAACACCACCACGCCGAACAGGCTGGGCGCCAGCAGGGCATATCCCAGCGCGGCCCGCCGCGCCCGGCTGCACGCCTCACCTAGCCATTAAAGGCCATCGAGGCCGGCGCGTGGCAGTGCCACTACGGTGGAGGCGTGACAGCGCACCGCCGTGTCGATGCCGACTTCCTCGCGCTGCCGCGCCACGAGCTTGCTGACGCCGCGTTGTCGGCCGCGGTGGCCGCCGGCGCCAGCCACGCCGACGTGCGGATCCACCGCATCACCACCGAGCTCGTGCAGTTGCGCGACGGTGAGCTGGAGACGTCCGTGCGTGACCCGCGAGATCGGGCTGGCCGTGCGGGTGATCGTCGACGGCACGTGGGGGTTCGCCTCGCACGCCGAGCTCGATCCGCGGGTGGCCGCCGACACCGCGCGTCGCGCCGTGCGGGTCGCCACCACGCTGGCGGCGCTGAACGCCGAGCGCATCGAGCTGGCTCCCGAGCCGGTGTACGCCGACGTCGACGCTGGGTGTCGGACTACCGGATCGACCCGTTCGACGTGCGCGGCGGCCGACAAGATCGCCGTGCTCGACGAGTACTCGGCGCGGCTGCTGGCCGCCGACGGCGTCGACCACGTGTCGGCCGGCCTGCACGCGGTCAAGGAGCAGACGTTCTACGCCGACACGTTCGGCTCGTCGATCACCCAGCAGCGGGTGCGGATCCAGCCGACGCTGGAGGCCGTCACCGTCGACGCCGCGGCAGGCACGTTCGAGACCATGCGCACCCTGGCGCCGCCGACGGCGCGGGGATGGGAGGTCGTCGCAGGCGACGACGTGTGGGACTGGTCGACGGAGCTGGCGCAGCTGCCGTCGCTGCTGGCCGAGAAGACGAAGGCGCCCAGCGTGACGGCGGGGCCGACCGACCTGGTGATCGATCCGTCGAACCTGTGGCTGACCATCCACGAATCCATCGGGCACGCCACCGAATACGACCGCGCCATCGGCTACGAGGCCGCCTACGCGGGCACCTCGTTCGCCACCCCGGACAAGCTCGGCAGCATGCGCTACGGCTCGCCGGTGATGAACGTGACCGCCGACCGGACCGTCGAATTCGGGCTGGCCACCATCGGTTTCGACGACGAGGGAGTGCGCGCGCAGAGCTGGGACCTGGTGCGCGACGGGATCTTCGTCGGCTATCAACTCGACCGGGTGTTCGCGCCGCGGCTCGGGGTGGCCCGGTCCAACGGCTGCTCGTACGCCGACTCGCCGCATCACGTGCCGATCCAGCGGATGGCCAACGTGTCGCTGCAGCCCGGCGCCGACGACCTGAGCACCGACGACCTGATCGCCGCGTCGACGACGGCATCTACGTCGTCGGGGACAAGTCGTGGTCGATCGACATGCAGCGGTACAACTTTCAGTTCACCGGGCAGCGGTTCTTCCGGATTCGCGACGGACGGCTCGACGGGCAGCTGCGCGACGTCGCCTACCAGGCGACGACCACGGACTTCTGGGGTGCGATGGAGGCCGTCGGCGGGCCGTCGACCTGGCGGCTCGGCGGCGCGTTCAACTGCGGCAAGGCCCAGCCCGGCCAGGTCGCCCCGGTCAGCCACGGCTGCCCGTCGGCGTTGTTCCGCGGCATCAACGTGCTCAACACCCGCGAGGAGTCGGGGCGCGAGCTGATGATCAGCGCATCCGCAGGTCGTCGAGCTCGCGCTGGCCGAGGCGGCGCGGTTGGGCGGCGCCGACGAGACGATCGTGCTCGTCACCGACCGGGCGGCCGCGTCGCTGCGCTGGGCCGGCAACTCGATGACCACCAACGGCGAGTCGTTCAGCCGCGACACCACGGTGATTTCGATTGTGCGCTCACGGCAAGAGCGCGTTCGTCGGTTCGGTGAAGTCCAGCGAGGTCGATCCCGGTTCGATCGCCGGACTGGTGGCGGCATCGCAGGACGCGGCTCGCTCGGCGCCCGAGGCGCGCGACGCCGCGCCGGCGCTGGCGGGAACCGACGCCCCGGCCGACTGGGACGCCCCGGTGCCGACCACCGGTGCCGACGTCTTCGCCGATGTGGCGACGAGCCTGGCGAGCGGCTTCCGCGGCGCCGACCGGCTGTACGGCTTCGCCCGCCACGAACTGGAGACGACGTTCGTCGGCCACGTCGACCGGCCTGCGGCGGCGCTTCACCCAGCCGACCGGCTCGGTGGAGATCAACGCCAAGCGCGCCGGCGCCAGCGCGTGGGCCGGGGTCAGCACACCCGACTTCGCCTCGGTACCAACCGATTCCATGCTCGACGAGCTGTCGACCCGGCTGGACTGGTCGCGGCGCACGGTCGAGCTGCCCGCCCGGCCGCTACGAGACGCTGATGCCGCCGTCGACGGTCGCCGACATGATGATCTACCTGGCGTGGACCATGGACGGCCGCGGCGCGCAGGAGGGCCGCACCGCGCTGTCGGCGCCGGGCGGGCACGCGGGTGGGGGAGAAGCTCACCGACCTCGGGCTGACGCTGTACTCCGATCCCGCCGCCGCGGGGCTGGAGTGCACGCCGTTCGTGGCCGCGACCAGTTCGTCGGAGCGGGTGTCGGTGTTCGACAACGGCATGGACGTCGGCCGGGTCGACTGGATCCGCGACGGCGTGATCAACGCGCTGGCCTATCCGCGGGCGGCGGCCGCGGAGTTCGACGCGCCGGTGGCGGTGCCCGCCGACAACCTGCTGATGACCGGCGGCACGGCGAGCCTGGCCGACATGATCGCGGGCACCGAACGCGGGCTGTTGCTGACCACGCTGTGGTACATCCGCGAGGTCGATCCGACCGTGCTGCTGCTGACGGGGCTGACCCGTGACGGCGTGTACCTCGTCGAGGACGGCGAGGTCACCGGCGCGGTGAACAACTTCCGCTTCAACGAGAGCCCGCTGGACCTGCTGCGCCGCGCCACCGAGGCCGGGGTCAGCGAGGTCACGCTGCCCCGCGAATGGGGCGACTGGGCGACGCGGGCGGCCATGCCGTCGCTGCGGATTCCCGACTTCCACATGTCGTCGGTGAGCCAGGCGCAATAATCGCGCGACATGGACGACGAGGTCTACGCCCTGCTGACCCGGCTGATCGCGCTGTCCCCGGAGGGCGACGCCGCGGTCAATGCGCTGGTGCGGAGCACCTGTGCGCGGGCGCTGTCATTGCCGCCGCTGATCGCCGAGGGCGAGCCGGCCGACGACCCGGCAGCTGGCGGACGTTCGCCGAGCAGTTCGCCGTCGACGTCTCGATGATCGGCCCCGAGCAGCGCGAGTCGTTCTATGCGGCGTTGGGCGCCAACAGCCTTTCGCGTGACGGCGCTGATCTTCGTCGCCGACTTCGTGCCGCGCGTGCAGGCGGGCCTGGCCGCGCTGGGCTTTCCGCCCGTCGTCGACCCCGTGGTGTGGGACCGCGACACCGACCCGCGTCGACCTGGTGCTCAACCGTTCGCGCCGATGGTCGGGGCGTTGCGCGCGCTCGACCCCGTCACCACCGAGGTGGTGCGGCTGCGCGGGGCGGTCCAGCACAACTGCCGGCTGTGCAAGTCGCGGCGCGAGGGCGCCGCGCTGGATGCCGGCGGGACGGAGTCGATGTACGCCGACATCGAGCACTACGAGTCGTCGCCTCTGCTCGACGAGCGGCACAAGGCCGCGCTGCGCTACGTCGACGCACTGATCTGGACGCCGTCGAACGATCGACGACGACGTGGCGGCCGGGGTGCGGGCGCACTTCTCCGACGCCGAGGCGCTCGAGATCACGTTCGACGTGATGCGCAATGCGGCCAACAAGATCGCGGTCGCGCTCGGCGGTGACGCGCCGCGCGTCGAGGAGGGCACCGAGCGTTTCCTGCTGGGCGTGGACGGCCAGCCGGTGTACAGCTGAGCGTCGTCGCGGCGGTATGCGAACATATGGACCGCGCGCGAGCGCCACGGGGCGGTAGCTCAGTTGGTTAGAGCCGGGGACTCATAATCCCTTGGTCGCGGGTTCGAGCCCCGCCCGCCCCACTGAGTGTTTATATGACGTCGGGTGATGCTTGACAGTTGTTTTCGGCTGATCCCTGACACTCCCTTGATGAGGGGAGTTGAGCGTGGCCCAGAAGTGATATCAGGCGGTGATCAGCGATGGTTTGTCGATATCGCAGGTCGCCGAGAAAGTCGGGGTGTCGCGCGCCAGACGCTGCACTCCGGAATCGGCCGACACGTGCCACGCTCATTGGGCTTGCCCTTACGGGGCAAACATCAGCGCTGCCCTAGGAGACACGCCCACGTGGAAGGTCACCCGCCTCATGGGACCCCCATGGTCCCCAACCTGCATACCGTTGTCATGGGCACGGACACCGAGACCTACCGATCATTGCTGCAGAAACCGGCCACGCGGGCCGAACGGTATGCATTGGGCAAAGCACTGCGTAAAAAGGTGCCGCGACGATCATTGGCAGGCTGGGCGCCGCCGTCCAGCCGGCCCGATCCCGTTGACCTGATCAACGCAAGTCATCAGGGTCGTCTCGAGCGGCTGATTCCGATCAGAGTCGGCCGGATGGTCGCTTCGCCCTATGGTTTCCTACGTGGTACCGCCGTCGTCATGGCCCATGACGTTGCGAGTCTGCCGGCGACTGGCATCATGCCCGTGGTCTGTGGAGATGCGCATTTGGGCAATTTCGGGTTCTACGCTTCTCCCGAACGCGAACTAGTCATCGACCTCAACGACTTCGACGAGGCGCACCCCGGCGGGTGGGAATGGGACCTGCGCAGGTTGGTGGCGAGCATCTGGGTGGCTGGCCGGGAGAACAATGCCTCCGAAAGCGACTGCGGTGACGCCGTGAGAGCCTGCATCGCCGCCTACCGTCACGAGCTGAGCAGGCTTGCCGATCTCCCGTTGTTCGCTAGGGCTTTCAACAGACTCGACGTTGATCGGCTAGCCACCGAGACGGAGGGACCCCTTCAGCGGCTGGTCACACGGTCTGCCAAGCGGGCGCGACACCGGACCGGTGATCGCGCGCTGCCGCGTTTCACTCACGAGGTCGCGGGAGTGCGACGGATCGTCGAAGAACCGCCGCTAATCACGCGGTTACCGGCGCTCGAGGAGGAATTGCTGGCCCGAGCCCTGGATGATTACCTTGAAACCCTGCCGCCGCACTGGCGCCGACTCGTCGGTGGCTACACGCTGCTTGACGTGGCGCAGAAGGTCGTCGGGGTAGGCAGTGTCGGGCTCCGGGCGTACGTCGCTCTGTTGGAGGGCTCGTCGCCCGATGACGTCATCTTTCTACAACTGAAGCAGGCGCGCCGTTCGGTGCTGGCCAGCTATGTCCACGGTGATACCGCGTGGCATGCCCATCAGGGTCAGCGCGTCGTCGAGTACCAACAATCTTTGCAGACGGTGAGTGACCCACTCTTGGGTTGGACCACCGTGGACGGTTGGCAGTTTTACGTAAGGCAGTTGCGAAACATGAAGGGCCGGATCCCTCTTGAGGCGCTGACCACCAAGACGCTGATCGACTACGCCAGCGTTGTAGGTCAACTCCTCGCCAAGGGCCACGCCAGGACCAGCGGCGCGTCGATGATTGCCGGCTACATCGGCGGTTCCGACCGAGTGGGCGAAGCGCTGTGCGCTTTCGCGCGTCGCTACGCCGACCAAACCGAAGCCGACCACTCCGCACTAGTCGGTGCTGTCGAACGCGGGGCGCTTCCCGTCGAGTACGGCATCTAGCGATGCGGGCAGCTCGCAACAGACGGTGCCGGTTTCACGTGACCCGACTCACCGCGAATGACCCGGATTCGACCGGAATTCCCCAGTCGGCATCGGAGCGTGAAACCATCAATGTACCTGCCGCACTAAGCTATTAAGCATCGTCCGATTCGGCCGTTTCCAAATCCATTGGTCGCGGGTTCGAGCCCCGCCCGCCCCACGAACAGCCTGTATGACGTCGGGTGGTGCTTGACAGTTGTATCGGTTGATCCTTGACCCTCCCTTGATGAGGGAGTTGAGCGTGGCTGAGCAGAGGTATCAGGCCGTGATGGCGGTGATCAGTGATGGCCTGTCGATATCAATCGGCGGATCCGCCAACTTCCGCCATCTCCGAATGCAATCCGCCATCCAGAATCGCAACCTACAGCGAGGCCGATAATCGGCCGCTATGTCGCGGAGTGGTGCATGGGGGAGCCGCCAATTGGTTCATCGACTTTGGCACAGTTTGATCGAGCGGTGCTTGGTTGGTCATTGTCGGCGCCGGGGTGCGGGGCCTGCAGGATTAGGTCCCGGCATCCTCGGCGTGGCCGAGCCGATCACGGTTCCCACCTGGTAGCTGTTCGTCCCACCTGGTAGGTGTTCGGCGATGACCGAATTATCCGAGGCGTGCGTCGCAGAGCGTCCCGGCGTTACTCTTTGCCGATGATCGCGGGCGAGAAGGCGCCTAATTTCACCCTGTGTGATCACACCGGTCGGCCTCGGACGCTGTCGGCGCTCCTGTCCGAAGGCCCGGTTGTGCTGTTCTTCTTCCCATTAGCGTCGTCGCCGATCTGTACAGCCCAGGCTTGTCATTTTCGGGACCTGAGCAGCGAATTCGCCAGGGTGGGCGCCCAGCGGGTCGGCATCAGCACCGACACCGTCGACAAGCAGGCCCACTTCGCCCAACAGCGATCGTTCGACTATCCGCTGCTCTCCGACGCGGACGGCGTGGTGTCCGAGCTGTTCGGGGTGCGCCGAGGCAGGCTCGCCAAGCTGCGTAGATCCGTCGCGGCGCGTGAGGCGGCCCGGCGTGGCCGGCACACTCGGCGCCGTGGCGTGCTGGCCCGGCTGCTGCCGGTCACGCGCACCACATTCGTCATCGACACCGACCGCACCATACTCAAGGTCGTCTCCAGCGAGGTGCGGGCATCGGTGCACGCCGATCAGACCTTGCGGTTCTTGGACGACCACAACGTCCCGCATAGTTCGTCACATGTCGGGGAGAAGCACACCGACGCGCATCAGCAAGCGGACGGCAAGGGCGAACCGATCGGCGACTGGTTCACAGAGCCGGAAACCGCGGACGAGCCGAGCTTGGTTCGGCCATACACGCTGACGGCGGGCCGTATCGACGCTGGTATCGAACTGCCACTCGAGGCTCCGGTCGAAGCGCTGAACGCCACAGCGAAGCCGCCGCGCTGGCCGAGAAATGATGTGCGGGGCCAGATTCTGACGTCGTGCGCGCGCAGGACCACGGTCGGAGAGATCGCCGCACGTCTGTCCTTGCCGCTCGGTGCGACGCGGTTCCTGGTCCACGACCTGGTGACACAGGGTTATTTGCGGGTGCACGCCCCCCTCGGTGACTCGATGACAATCGACGAACGACGTGAACTGATAAGAAGGACCCTGGTTGGACTACGAGCACTCTGAGGGGCGGGGGCCTCAGCGATCGCCCTCACCGGGCGCCACCAAATCGAGCCCGTCCGCCAACCAACCCCGGCAGTGCCGGTGGTGCCGGACACGCCCCGAATGCCGTGAGGACGTCCGGCGTGGGAAATCTCTCCGGTCCGCAGTAGGCGACCTGTGATCGTTTGGAGACAAACAACGAGGTCACCTGCGATCTCGTGCCGCCGGCGAGGCTCCTGACGTTCACCGGGTCGATGCACGACCGTGATGACTCATCTACGATCGCGTGCGGCTGGGTTTCTACTTGAACGTCAAATTGAGGGGGGCGAAGGGTGGTACGGCATGGACGCCAACGGTCCGACCGTCGTCGAACATGCGCATCCGACCGTGTCGCGGGCGTCGTTCGCAGGCTGGCCCTTGCGGTGGAAAGTCGCGGCGATCATGGCACTGCCCGTCCTGCTCGCGGCGACCTTCGGCGCACTGCGGATCCAGAACCAACTCTCGGCGGCGTCGAAGCTGGATGTCGCGTCCGGCGACGTCGTGATCGTGGTGCCCGCGGTCGAGCTCGTCGACCGGGTCGACGGTCTCGCCTACGCCGCCGCCTCGGCCACGCCGATCGAGGAACCGCTCAAACAGCTCGATGAGAGCTCCACGACCCTGTCGTCGCTGACCACCTCCGCGGAGTTCGACCCGTCCGTCGCTGCGGCGCTGGCGACCGCATCTTCGGCGGCGAAGACGTTGCGCGACGAGATCGCGGCCGGCCCCGTGCCGCCTGTACGGATCGCCGAGCAACCGGAGAGTGTGGCGACCAGTGTCGCCTCGGCGATCGCGACGACCATGGCGACCGTCGGCGACGGCACAGTACGCGCGCTCACGGACCGGCTCGTCACCGTTCTTGCCGCGCAACGGGCGTTGACGACTCAGCGGGTGCTGGCCGCCGCGCCGGACTTCGCCAGTTCGGTGGTGCTGCGGACCAAGGTGGCGCAAGCAGCAGGTGCAGAATCGGCGGCGATCGATCGGCTCGCCCAGCTGACGCCGTCGGATGACGCCACGGCGCTCCGCAGGGCATTCGACGTTCGGCGCGACGCCGACGCCCCACCGCCGGGCGCGATGCAGGCCAGCGCCGACCAGTACCACGCAATGGCGCAACAACTTTCCTCTGATCTCGAGAGGACGGTGCACGCTCGGGCCAATACATTGCGGTCCGCGGCGCTTCGCGACACCGCGATCATCCTCGGTGCGGTGTTGACCGCGCTCGTCGTTGCACTCGGGGTCGGCCGGTCGCTCATCCGTTCAATCGGCGGCCTGCGCCGCGGCGCTCTGCAGGTCGCGCAGGTCCAGCTGCCCGATGAGATCGACCGGCTCAGCAAGGGTGATGGCGTGCCGGAGATCACGGCGCTGCCCGTCCACACCCACGAAGAGGTCGGGCAGCTGGCGCGCGCCATCGACGACATCCACTTCCAAGCGGTCCGCCTGGCCGGCGAGCACGGCGTCCGCCTGCAGATCGGCGAGATGTTCGAAACCCTCTCCCGCCGAAGCAGATCCCTCGTCGAAGAGCAGCTGGGACTCATCGAGACACTCGAGCTCGACGAAGACGATCCGGTCCGGCTCGATCACCTGTTTCGGCTCGATCACCTCGCGACGCGCATGCGTCGGAACGGCGACAACCTGCTCGTCCTTGCCGACACGGTGGAACGGCACCGCCGGTCGGCCGCCGTGTCGTTGTCGGAAGTGCTGCGCGCCGCGATGTCCGAGGTCGAGCAGTACCGTCGAGTCACGCTCGGACCTAGCGGCGACATCTTGATCGTCGGCGCGGCAGCCGGTGACGTCGGGCACCTGATCGCCGAGCTGCTCGACAATGCACTGCGGTACTCACCGCCGGAATCGTCGGTGTCGGTGACCGTCTCGCGCGCGGTCGACGCCGGCATCCTGGTCGAGGTGGCGGATCGCGGACTCGGCATGTCCACGGAGGATTTGGACGCGGCGAATGAACGGCTCGCGCTCGGTGGCGAGGTGACCCCTGAAACTGCCAAGCGGATGGGTCTTTTCGTCGTCGGCCGGCTTGCGCGACGCCATGAGGCGACGGTCCGGCTCCGCACCACAGCCGCGTTGACCAGTCAGCCCGGTGTGACCGCCAGTGTCTACCTACCTGGCGCGCTGATCGCCCCGCCGGCCGCACTCGTCGAGATACTCGACGATCCAGGTGCTGGTTTGTTCGCAGACGCGCCGCTTCCGTCCATCGAGCACGACCCCTTACCGGCCACCGGGCTGTGGAGCGCACTCGACGACGCGGTGGCCTTACCGGCGACCACGCCGACCAGCAATTCAGATGCCGAGGCTCGCAACGGCAGCACGCTCCCGAAGCGCTTGCCCGGTGCGAGCGGTGTCAACGGCGTCGCAGGCGCCCCGGACAGACGGACGGCGGCGACACCGGCCGTCGCCGAGCCGGAACCGGCGCACCAGGCGATGTCGAATGCGTTTTCCTACTTCACCACCAGGTCGACGTCCGAGGCGCCGCCGCCTTCGCCTCCCGCCGAACCCGTGCGCATCGAGGCGGAGAGTTTGGAAAGTGCGCCCATCTTCGAGCGCATGGTGTCCGAATGGCTGATGGACCCGACCATGCTCGAATCACGCGACGGGGCTTGGACGACCAGCGCCGATGACGGTTGGGCCGCCGCTGAGAAGGCGGTCGAGCAGAAACCGGAGCGGCACACCGAATCCGGGCTGCCGATCCGCGAACGCGGCGCGCGGCTGGTGCCTGGCCACGCCACGCAGGGACCCGACGCCGGCGCCGACGCGGGGCGCGATCCCGCGGCGATCCGGGAAAGGCTGAACCGACAGCTGGCCGGTGTCCGCAACGGACGGGCCGAGAACGGTGCAGCAGATCGCCGAATCGAAGGAGACCAATGACCACCGGCACGCAAGGGCACGGTCAGCCCCCAAGCACCACCCGGCCCCTCGATTGGTTCGTGTCCAACTTCGCCCGAGACGTGCCTGGCGTGTCACATGCGATTCTCGTATCGGCCGACGGTCTGCTGATGGCGTCGAGCTCGCACCTGCCGACTGACCGCGCGGACCAACTGGCGGCCGTGACATCGGGTTTGGCGAGCCTGTCGAGCGGTGCCGCCAGGCTGTTCGAGGCCGGCGACGTCCGGCAGTCGATCGTCGAGATGGACGGTGGCTACCTGCTGCTGATGGGTGTCGGGAACGGATCGTATCTCGCTGCACTGGCGACGATCTCATGTGAGGTCGGGCAGGTTGGATACGAGATGGCCGTGCTCGTCGACCGGGTCGGCAAGGCCGTGCAGGCGACCCCGCGTGCCGAGCCGGGAGTTCGATGACGCTAAGCATGGACACGCCTGAGACGAAACGCACAGCCAATCCCGCCCGACCGTATACGCTCACGGGCGGACGAACCCGCGCCCCGATCGAGTTGCCGATCGAGGCAACCGTGGAGACCCTGGTGTCGCCCGGCGAGCTCGATTGGGCGCCGGGCGATGTCCGCACAACCATCGTCCGGTTGTGCCGCAACCGGCCGTCGATCGCCGAGGTCTCGTCCTACGCCGGTCTCCCGATCGGGGTAACCAGGGTGCTGGTGGGGGATCTGGTGGAGAGTGGCCATCTTCGTGTTCACACCACGTTGACCGACACTACGACCACTTCGGAGCGGCGCCGACTGATCGAAAGGACCCTCGTTGGGTTACATACACTCTGACTCCAGCGGCACGGCGTCGTCGACAAAGATCGTGATTGCCGGCGGCTTCGGTGTCGGCAAGACCACGTTCGTGGGTGCGGTGTCCGAGATCGTGCCGTTGCGCACCGAGGCCCTCGTCACGAGCGCCTCGGACGGCCACGATGATCTTGAGGTGATCCCTGGCAAGGAGAGCACCACGGTCGCAATGGATTTCGGCCGGATCACGATCGCCGACGACCTCGTGCTCTACCTCTTCGGCACGCCGGGACAACGGCGGTTCTGGTTCATGTGGGACGACCTGGTGCGTGGCGCGATCGGTGCCGTGGTGCTGATCGACACCCGCAGGCTCGAGGAAAGCTTCGCTGCCGTCGACTTCTTCGAGGCGCGCAACCTGCCGTTTCTCATCGGCGTCAACGAATTCGAGAACGCCCCGACCTATGCCGCCGAGGAATTGCGCGAGGCCCTCTCCGTTCCGCCGAGTGTCCCGATCATCAGTGTCGATGCACGGCAACGCCATTCGGCGAAGAACGCGTTGATCGCGATCACCTCATATGCACTCGATCGTCTGCCGTCGACGGTGCCTTGATCCATTGTCCGCCGCCCCCGCGATCTCGAGGAATCGATCATGAACCATGAAATGCACCACTTCGACATGGGTCTCTGGCTGCTGTTTCTCGCCTACATCGTCTCGGTGACCGGTTCGGTCGTCGGTCTGGCCTGCGCCCGTCTCGGCGCCGCGGCGTCCAACGAGCGGGATCGGCTGCGCTGGCTGGCCATGGCGTCGATCGCCATCGGCGGCGTGGCGATCTGGCTGATGCACTTCATCGCGATGCTCGGCTTCGCGATCCCTGGCAGTGTGGTCCGGTACAACCTCGGCTGGACGGTCGCGTCGGCGGCGCTGGCGATCTCGGCTGTGTTCGTCGGGCTGATCACCATCGGCCGAACGGTCGATCTGCGCAGGCTCATCGCCGGTGGCGTGATCACGGGCGTTGCCGTCGCCCTGATGCACTACACCGGCATGTGGGCGTTGCAGATGCAGGGCACGATGACCTACCAGAAGGGCCTTGTCGCCCTGTCGGTCCTGATCGCGGTGGTGGCGGCTACGGCCGCGCTGTGGTTCACGCTCGTCCTCGAGTCCCCAGTGCTGCGATTCGCCGCAGGGCTCGTCATGGGTGTCGCCGTGGTCGGAATGCACTACACGGGCATGGCCGCGGTCCGGGTGACCGTCGATCACGCCGCCCCGATACCCGGCGGGCCCGAGGTCTTCTCGTTCCTGTTCCCGGTCTTCGTGATCGGCCTGCTTGCGCTTGCCCTTCCGATCACCGCCGTGATGCTGGCGTCCGATCGCGGTGCTACCGAAAGCCATTCCGAGGCACGCCCCCTCTCTGCGTCGGGCGGACGGCATGCTGGAGAAATCTGAAATCCGGTTCCTTCCCCTCGGCGCCCGTCGCGTGGCCTACGAGGTGCGTGGGGAAGGCCCGCCTCTCGTCGCTCCGGCGTGGTGGGTGAGCCATCTCGAACTTGACTGGCAGAGCGCAGGTTTCCGGCGATTCTGGCAAGGCGTCGCGGATGGGTACTCGCTGATCCGCTACGACCGGCTCGGCGTCGGCATGTCGGACCGCACGGTGCAAGAGTCGGATCTGACTATCGAGGGGGAAGTCGCGACGCTGCGGGCGCTCCTCGATGAACTTGAGCTCGAGCGCGTGTCACTCGTCGGCGGCTCGTGCGGCAGCTGCACCGCCATCGCCTTTGCGGCAGCGTTTCCGGAGCGCGTCGAGCGCCTGGTGCTGTACGGCTCCTACTGCGATGGCGCGGCGATCACGGCGCCGGGTGTGTCGGACGCGATTCTCACAGCGGTGCGCGCGCATTGGGGACTCGGCTCGCGCCTGCTCAGCGACATGTTCCTCGATGGTGCCGACGCCGAGGAACACGACACCTTCGCACGGCTCCAGCGAGAGTCGGCGAGTGCAGAGACCGCTGCCGCCTTGTTGGGTCTCGTCTACCGCCTCGACGTACGCGCGCAGCTTCCCCTCGTCCGCCAGCCGGCGCTGGTCGTGCATCGTCGCGACGACCGCGCGGTGCCGTACCGGCTGGGGCGTGAGGTCGCGGCCGCCATTCCGGGCGCGACGCTTGTCCCGCTGCAGGGGAGCGCGCACTTCCCGTGGCACGGTGACGTCGATTCCGTCGTCCGCGCGTGCCGCGAAGCGCTGGCACCGGGGCAGTCGTCGTCGCACGATGCAACCGAGCCGGAGCAGGTCCTGCTGTCCAGTCGCGAGCGTGAGATCCTCGCCTGCGTCGCGCGGGGTCTGAGCGATCGCGAGATCGCAGAGCAGCTGGTCCTGAGTGCGCATACCGTTCACCGACACGTAGCGAACATCCGCCGCAAGCTGGGGCGCACATCGCGGACGGCCGCTGTCGCTGAGGCCGCGCGTCTCGGACTCCTTTGAAGTAGCCGGAAGGGGCCATCTGCGAAAGATGGCCGGTTCCAGCGATGCGCGCGCGATGCGGTCGCTCATAGGTTCGTGGCATGACAGACATCGCCAGCACCGAACTCGATGCGAGCCCACCGTCCGGGGTGTGGCTGCGGATCATGGCCCGGGTGTACGACCCGTTCGTGTGTTTGGGTGAGACGGTAGGCATGCGCAACCGGCGAAAGGCGCTCGTGGAAACCGCCCGCGGGCGGGTTGTCGAGATCGGCGCCGGCACCGGGCTGAACATTGCGCACTATCCGGACGGAATCGCCGAGCTCGTGCTCACCGAGCCCGATGAGGCGATGCGCCGGAGACTTGCGCGTCGCCTGCAGCGGCATGGGCGCGTCGCGCGGATCGTGGACGCGCCTGCGGAGCGGCTCCCGCTGGCCGATGCGTCGGTGGACACCGTGGTCTCCACGCTCGTCCTTTGTACCGTCGACGACCCCGAACGCACCCTGGTCGAGATCGCCCGCGTGCTCCGTCCGGATGGGCAGTTGCTGTTCGTCGAACACGTGCGTGCGAGCTCGCGGTTCCTCGCGGCCTGCCAGGACTTCCTGCTCCGACCGTGGCGCAGCTTCGCAGGCGGCTGCCATTGCAACCGCGCGACCGTGGACCTGATGCGCGCTTGCGGATTCGCCGTCGCAGCCGAGGACCTCGTGTGGCGCGGCATGCCTGCGATCGTCCATCCGCTCGTTGCAGGGCGGGCGACCCGGTAATCCGCCCACCTTTGGAGAAACCCCGACGCGAGTTCACGGCCATACATATGTTCTCTTCGTGTCTGTTCATTGCCGAGTTGAGCAGTCGGGGGAGTAATGCCAACGTCAACTCGTATCGCCGGATTCGTCGTCGCGCTCGGTGTTGGATTTGCCGCGGCGACCAGTCCCGGCATCGCGTGGGCTGATACCACCGCTGCGTCGAGCGGGTCCGCCGACGAATCAAGTGCCACCACCACCACGAAGGGCGGATCCACCGGCCCCTCGCCGCACAAGGGTCACGCGCCGGATGACAGCTCGTCGCCGTCAGCGACCGACACCGACGGCCCGGCGTCCAAGGGCACCAAGGCCGACACGGCCACCCGTGACAACCCAGAGACCTCACCGACCACTGAGCCGCCTGAGGGCACCGACTCAGCGACCGAAGCGACGCCGAAGACATCCGCACCCACAGCACACAAGAACGTCAAGGCGAAACCCGAGCGCGCTTCAGCGAGAACCGCGCAGACGACGTCCCAGGCATCGGTGGCGACGAAGTCCTCGGAGCCCGAAAAGTCGACCGACTCGGTGGACACCGACACGACGGCGAATGCGATCACGCCGACCGCGGCACACACCGCACTCGTCGCGACTCCCCAGACGCCCAGCACCGCGGCAGTAGGCACCCTTGCACCAACGCCAGGGCCGGTAGCGCCGATCGCCCAAATCGTCGCCCTGCCTGCCCGCATCGTCAATGCGGTGTTGGGGCTCACGGGAATAACGTCCACCGCGGGCAGCACGCCCAGCCCGATCAGCCCGGCGCCCGTCGCCCAGCTGCTGTGGGCCGCGTTCCGGCGCCTTGAAGAAGTCGCGGGCCTCAACGCGCCGCCCGCAGTCCAACCCGTCTTGAACACACAGACATATACCGGTTCGCTCACCACGCCCACCCCGACCGTTTCGCAATTCCTGAATGCGGCGAACTCCGAATACGTACTCGGAGGCGAGCCTGCCGACCTCGTACCGTTCACCGTCAACGGAATACCGGTGCACTACACCAACATTCTGACCGGCACGTCCGCCAGGGTGTGGGCGACGCCGCAGAACCAGCTCATCATCGCGTACCAAGGCACTACCGGCGGAACGAACATTCTGTTCAACCCGCTGATCGCCATCACTCAAGCGATTGCCGATCTGCAGGCCATCCTCACCCGCACCACGCCGGCGGCGTTCCCTGATGCGCTGCACTTCGCCCAGCGGGTGCAAGCTGCTGCGGCCGTACAGGGCTACACGTCGGACAACATCTTCGTCACGGGGCACTCGCTGGGCGGGTGGCAGGCCGAGTACGTCGCACAGCACATTGGCCTTGGTGGCATTGGCTTCGAAAGTCCCGGGCTGAACACGACAGTGCCTGGCAATGGCGCGGATTCGCTCTTCGTCAACACCGCCACCTGGGGCGACCCGGCCTCGTTCTCCAGCGATGTCCCTGGCGTGCAACCGTTTGCGCCGACCTACGTCCCCGGTGGCGGGGCCTATCCGCACTACGGCCCGATCGTTCTCCTTGGCGATCCGGCGGCCGGCTATCCGCTGTCCAACGCGATGTCGCTGTGGGGCACCGGCATCATCGGCGACCTCGCCGCGTTGTTCTTCGGCCTCGGCAATTTCCTGCAGTACCACCCGCCAAGCGTTCAGGCCTACAATCTCGACGTCGTCTTGTCGCCCGACCTGTTGCCGGGCACAGGAACCTATGCCGGCCCCGTGCACACCGGCTTCGGGAACCTCACCATTCCCCAGTTCCTCCAGGCGACATCGAACGCCGGGATCCTGATCGAGCCCTAACGACCAAGTCCCGCAACATTTCCGGTCAGACGAACTGCTGGCTTGCTCTTGCCGACCTCCCGGTTGGCTGATTCGGCGAGCTGAGCGGTCGTCCACTCTTGCTGGTACCGCATCGGTGTCGTGTCCGCATCAGATGCCGCCCCCGAAGCCGGCAGGCGTTCGTGGCTCAGCGCCGTGCCGACGCCAGCGCCGCGAGGACCTCGGCGGCAGACGCCGGAGCGGCCGGCTGGCCCAGGTACTGATCGTCCTTGGTCACCGCGTAGGGCGCGCAGAAGACCGGGGTGCCCACCTGTGAGCGCCAGCTCTCGGTGAGAGGTCCCATGTCGACGTAGTCGAACCCGAGCAGCGAGAGCAGCTCGGCGACTTGCATCTTTGCGCCAGGATCGTTGCCTGCTATCGGCAGCACGGTGCGGTCGGCCGCACCCACGGGCCGCGGCAGGGCCCTGAGGTGTTTGTAGTTGATGTTGTTGAACGCCTTCACCACATGCGCGTCGGCCAGGTGCCGCTGGAGCAGTTCGCTATCGGTGAGCTCCTGAGCTTCGAGTTCCGGAATGGTGCCGTCACGCGGGGCCCAGTAGTTACCGGTGTCGATGACCGTCTTGCCGACGAGGGGCTCCCGGGGCACCTTCCCAACGGCGCCGACCGGGATCGTCACGACGACCCAGTCCCCGGCGGCGGAAGCCTGCTCGGGAGTGGCCGCGCGGGCCTGCGGCCCCAATTCGTCCACCAGGTCGGACAGCGTCTGCGGCCCGCGTGAGTTGCTGAGCACGACATCCAGGCCGGCGTCGACCGCCTGACGGGCGAGCGTGCTTCCGATGTTTCCACTGCCGATGAGTCCAAGTGTCGCCATGTCTGGGACAACCTTCCTGTTGAATGCAGATCCGCGCGAATGAGGGTGATCAGAAGACGTACGGGATGTCGTGTATGACGTCCAGGTGGCGGATGCGCCATGCTCCGTCGGTCCGGCGGAAGGCGAAGCGGTAGTAGCCGGACTCGATGGGCGTGATGGTGCCCTGGGAGCCGAAAGTACCGACGGGCCAACCACCCTCGGGCTTCCTGGCGCCGACGACGTCGAAGGTGATGAACTGGGTATCGATGCTGGCTTCGTCGCCGTCGCCGTCGACGGAGACCAGGTGGTCGTAGGTGGTGTGGTGGCTCCAGCCCAGGGGCGGGTGCGGCGCCATGGCCGTGGACATGGCCGCCGCGATCTGCGGTCCTCCTGAGAGGGTTCCCAGCAACTCCATCCCATCGGGCCCGCAGTAGTGGATATCGACGACTGCGTCGGCCTCGTAGAGCTTCGCCAGCGCCTCGCCGTCGCGCTGGTCCGCAGCCCGGGTGTATCGGGAAACGATCTCTCTGATCTCGTTCTCGGCGCTCATGACGTTCTCCGGTTCTCTCTGTGGTGGCTGTCGGTGTGCGGGCTCGTGCGCCACAGGCGGGCACCTTGGGTGATCGCAATCTGCATGTATGAAAAGTACATATACCTTGGCGGAAATGCAACTGTAAAAGTTGCTAATATGGGACGTCGGGGGCCACCCGGACCAAAGCGGCGGAAGAAGGGGGTGGCGAGCATGCTGGACGTGACGTTCTCCAGCGCGCTCAAGGCCATGCTCCTGCTGGGGCATGCCGAGGAAGAGGGCAGTCCGGTCCTCAGCTCGAGGCAGCTCGCCAGGAGTTTGAACACGAACCCGAGCCTGGTGCGCAAGCTGATGGTCCCGCTGGTGCAGGACGGTCTCGTCGCGTCCATCAAGGGCCGCAGCGGGGGTGTCCGCCTCGGCCGGTCCGCGGACCGGATCACGCTGGGAGAGATCTACCACTCATCCGTCGGCGACAAGCCGCTGTGGGCCCCCCGGCCGGAAGGGCCCCGGGAGTGCCTGGTCACCAACCACTCCGCTGAGTACTTCGTCAGGCTCACCGACGAGACCGAGGCAGCCGTGCTCGGCACGCTGGCAGGCCGCACCCTCGCCGACAGCCTCGACGAGCTGCGCGCGATCGATCGGGCCGACCCCCGCTAGCACTTCAACCTACATCGCGCCGAGCGCTATTGATCACGCCCGAAATCGCTCAAAAGCCGCGTTTGGCGGCCCGCACCGCGGCGACGATATCGTCGTCCCCGTCGAATTCGACGCGTACTGCGTTGCGGCCGAACGCAAACAGCAGCAGCTCCTGCGGTTCACCAGTCGCCGTCACCGGCGAACCGCTGCCGACCGCCACAACCGTCTGACCGTCGGCGGTGCGCAACGTCAGCCGAGTGGGCACCGCGGCCATCGACTTCGCCATCCCCACCCGGCTGATCATCGCGATGCGCCGCTTTACCGCCCCGGCGGTGCTCGCGTCGAGTTCCCTTGGCTCCCAGCCAACCTGCGCACGCCGGACGTCCTCGTGGTGGACGAACATCTCGTGGATGCTCGCTACCGGGTCGAGAACCTTGAACAGCGAAAGCATTGGCGGACCTGACGCGAACATTTCGACGAGGTCCAGCCACGTCGTCGAGGTGGTCAGCCGACTCTGCAAGCGTGCGGTGTACGACGCGAGCGGTCCAAACAGGAGGCCGGGCAACGCGTCGGGGCGGCGGTCGCGCACCACGAGGTGCGCGGTTAGGTCGCGGGTCGTCCAGCCTTCACACAGGGTGGGTGCATCCGGTCCCACCGCACGCAGGATTTCGACTAGGGCGGCGCGTTCGCGTTGGGCGACCGACATGTCCTTACGATAGGCCGCCGCAAGTGACGCAGTCGTTCCTGGGCGACTGGAAGGAACGCCTGCGACTGGGCGTGGGCCGTGACTGGCCGACCATCGGCAGCAGCTTCAAGAACTGTCTGAGTGCGGGAGCGCGGCCCGGCATCGATCGGTTGCCGTTTGTTCACCGCGGATGATCGGGAATCGGCCGGAATTGCTCGGTCGGCACCGCCCATGAAATTGTCAATTTGCTTGTCGAGCAACGCTATTAGGCCGCATCCGGCATTGCCCGAAGTGAAGGTTGCAAATTCCATTGGCCGCGGGTCCGAGCTCCGCCCACCCCGCATCTATTCGCATGTCACGTTCTCAGCGATTTGGCGGTGAGCTGTCCACGTCTGCCAACCCCAGGTTTCGACCTTCGGTTGGCCATGGGACTCGGTCGCGTCGACGCCATCCATTGCGCGCTATGGCCATGATTCAGTTCGACGCAGGGACGCGGTCAGGCGTTGTTCGACTGCGATTGCGCCCGGGACCTCGACCTCGGCGTTGCCGGGCTGGGGCCGTTGCTCACCGCGCCTGCGAAACCACCCGGCCGTCCACTACGGAAGCCAGGGTTCGCGCCAGCCGGGGTGGCCGGCCACCAGCTTCTCGGCGCCTGGCGGGCCCCAGGTGCCGGACGGATAGGACTCGACCGGCGGTGGCGCGTCCAGCAGGGGCTGGACGATGCGCCAGGTCTCGGCCACGGTGTCCTGCCGGGTGAACTGGGTGGAGTCGCCTTTCATCGCGTCGGAGAGCAGCCGCTCATAGGGCTCGGGAGCTTCGCCGAGTTCGTCGGCGAAGATCAGCGAAAGGTCCACGGTGCGAGTGCGGTTGACGCCGGGCGCCTTTGCCTGAATCACCAGGTCAGTGCCCGGATTGGGGTCGATACGCAGTATGAGCTCGTTGGCTTCGGGGGCGTGCGGGGTGATGGCCAGTCGGGGCGGGCGTTTGAAGATGACCCGAATCTCGGTGGCGCGCACCGGCAGTGCCTTGCCGGCCCGGATGAAGAACGGCACCCCGGCCCAGCGCCAGTTGTCGATCTCCAGTCGTAGCGCGGCGAACGTCTCGGTCTGCGAGTCGCGTTCGACCCCATTGATCGATTGGTAGCCGTCGTACTGGCCGCGCACGTACTGCGGCGGCTCCATCGAGGGGATGGCCCGGAACACCTCGACGCGTTTGTCGCGTAGCCCGTCGGCATCGGCCACGCTGGGCGGTTCGGCGGCGATGAGCCCGACGAGCTGAAGCAGGTGGTTTTGCACGACGTCGCGTAGCGCCCCGACTGCGTCGTAGAAGCTGCCGCGGTCCTCGACCCCGATGCTCTCGGCCATGGTGATCTGCACACTGCGGATCCGGTCGCGATTCCACAGAGGCTCAAAGATCGTGTTGGCGAACCGCAGGAACATGATGTCCATGGCGGGTTCCTTGCCCAGGAAGTGGTCGATGCGGAAGATCTGCCACTCGGCAAGATGCCTTCGCAGCTCGTCGTTCAGGTCGCGGGCCGAGGCCTGGTCATGGCCGAAGGGTTTCTCGATCACGACCCGGGCGCCGTCGGTCAGGTTGGCGTCGGCCAGGCGGTCGACCACCTGGCCGAACAGCGACGGCGGGATCTCCAGGTAGAACACCGGGGTGTGCTTGCCTTCGATCGCTTTGCCAAGGCGCTCATAGGTTTCCGCGTCGTCATAATTGCCCGACACCATCGACAGTCGTTTGGCGAAGCGGGCAAACACGGCGTCGTCGATGGTCTCGCCGCTGTCGGTGATCGCCGTGCGCGCGTGGGCGTGCAGCTCCTCGTCCGACCAGCCGCGGCGGGCCACACCGACGATCGGGCAATCCAGCAGCCGGCGACGTTCCAGCCGGTACAGGGACCGGAAGGTCATCTTCTTGGCCAGATCTCCGGTGATGCCGAAGATCACCAGCACGTCGGCCGGGGAGCTGGCAGGTGATGAGCTGGCGGGCGTTGTCGCTGGTTTGGTCATATTGTCCAATGATCTTTCGGCGGCGGTGGCGACGGTTTCGGGGTGAACCTGAGTTCCCGGAACAGAGTGTTGTCGTCGGCGGACTCGCCGTCAACGCAACGCGCGCCGATGAACCTCGGGGCAGTTCATGTCCATCCAGACAGGCGCGGTAGGCAGCCCAGCACTGTTACGTCGCGTAACGCGCCGACACACATCGGTAGGACTCCAACGCGACGCACAACAACATGAATCGATTGTCACTGTGCCACTTGGGAACAGAAGTTCGACGGCGCCTCTGGCCGTGTGCGGTCTCGTGAGCGCGCGCGACACGTGGGCAAAGGCTTCGGTAGTGCAGTCGAGATGTTGGTGACCGCCAGGAGCGTCGCTGCGCCAGCGGTGCTCAGTGCGTGGCGGCCCATTGCGCCATTGCGGTGAACAGCTCCGCTGTCTCGGCAGGTGGGGTCGTCGGTGCGATGGCGCGGAACTCTTGGTACACCGTGATCGCAATCCGTTCCGCGTCAGGCAATGTCGCGAAGCTGCCCAGATCGATCTCGGTTGCTGTCTGCTGCCATGTCTTCCCGGCGTCGAAGCCGGCGCGGACTGCGTGACCGACGTGGACCAGGTAGTCCCGGACTGCGCGGATTCCCGATGTGTCGGTGACGGGACCGTGGCCGGGGACGACCACCGACGGATTCAGATCCAGCATCGTGTCGCAGGCAGCGATCCAGCTGGCGGTCGGGCCCGCCCACATGATGGGGCTTCCGCCAATGAACAGCAGGTCGCCGGTGAACAGTACGGAGGCGTCGGGTACCCACACGGCGACGTCGCCACGGGTGTGAGCCGGGCCGAACGGTAGTACCTGCACCATCCGTCCGGTGACGTCGATAGTCGTTGCGTCACTGACTGTCGTGTCCGGTACCCGCATGGTGATGTCGTCGAACCGGAACTGGCCGAAGATGCGGCGTATGTACGGGGTCAGTGTCGGTCCGAGATCCATGCCCAACATTGCGCTCAGTGTCTGCGGGGGCACTTCGTGCATTTCGTGGATGGCTTCGGGGGCCGCGTGGATGCGCACAGCGCTGCCGAGTAGTTGGTTGCCGTAGCAGTGGTCGCCGTTGGCGTGGGTGTTGACCAGGTCGGTGACGGGCCGGGTGTCGGTGATGGTGCTCATCGCGGTGAGCATTTCTCTGGTGAGCGCGAGGTCGAAGAGTGTGTCTACCAGCAGAGTCGAGTCTTTGCCCGCGATGAGACCGGCGTTGCTGAGGCCCCAACTGCCGTCTGGGGCCAGCCATGCCCATACGTCGGGGCCGACCTGATGCAGTCCCTTGGTGTACGGCGGTGTCACTGGTGGCCCTCCGCCCGGTTCCGCAGCGCATGCACCGGATCGGCCGCAAGCACCGTTTGACGGGTCGAACCGAGGCCGTCGCCCTGCAGCCGCACCACGTCGCCGGCTTTGAGCCAGCTGGCCGGGTCCACGAGGGTGTCGGCGGAGGTGTGCTCGAAGAGGCAGCCCCCGGGCACCGTGCCGGATCCGATGACATCCCCGGGAACCAGGTCGACGCCGCGAGAGACGTAGGCCAGCACCTCTGCGAACGTCCAATCCGCCTGGTCCAAGGTGCCGCGGGTGATCTCGCGGTCATTGACGAACGCGCTGAGCTCGATCGAGAGCCGCCCGTCTCGGCGGAAGGGTTCCAGTTCGTCTGGGGTCACCAGCCACGGGCCCAGGGTCGTGGCGCTGTCTTTCCCCTTCCCCATCCCGATGCCCAGTTCCATGTCGATGGCCTGCAGATCGCGGGCACTCCAGTCGTTGAACAGGGTGTATCCGATGATGTGGTCTTCGGCTGTCTTGGGGTGCAGGTCCCGGCCTCCGCGGCCGATCACCGCGCCGACCTCGAGCTCGAAGTCGAACAGCGATGATCCTGGCGAGATCGCTACGTCGTCGAACGGGCCCACGACGGAGGTGGGATTGCCGAAGTAGAACGCCGGCACGGTATTCCATACCGGTGGTAGCGCCGTAGCTACTCCCATCGCTTGTCGGCATCGTCGTAGATGGTCCAGAAAACACAGCGAGTCGCGTATCGACGGGGGAGTCGCGATCGGTGCGTGCAGTTGGACATCGGTGATCTCGACGACCTCCGCCGGGTGCCGGTGCGCCGCCGCGGCCGCATCACGTAGAGACTGGCCGTCATCGCCGAGCAACGCCAACAAATTTGAGACCCCGTCCACCGCACGAATGGTGTCTCCGTCCAACAGTCCGATGTGGTGCCCGGAATCGCCGCTGTAGCTGACCCAACGCATTTCATCTCCTCTGTGTCTGTGGTTATTGTTCGCCTGGACCGTCTGGTTCGTCGATGTTGATCGACGCGGTGGGCCAGTCGCGTTGGCTGTTCTGACTGCCGCGATGTCTTCTGGGGCGATCCTGATACACGAGCCGGCACTCCTGCACCGTGCCGGGTGAAGGTGCGCCGCACGATGGAGAGCCAGCGTCATCTACATGGTCTCACTCGGTCAATCATCACGCCAATGAGCTGCTGATGCTGAAGTGGCTCAACCCGATTCCACTCCCGCCGCAGCGGGCGGCGCTTGTCATCGTCGGATGCCTGCGCGGCTAGAACGGCACCCGTGCATCCATTGATCGCGGGTTCGAGCTTCGCCCGCCCGACGTCAGAGCTATATGACGACGTCGGGTGATGCCTGACAGTGTTTCGGCTCCATGACCTGATCGCGTGTCTACGATCGGTCAATGGGTGTCCAGGAGGCGGCGGAAAGGCACCGATGACGGAACCGATCCCGACGAACGCTTCCGAATCGCCATGGCCCGGCAGTAGCCACCCCGGCGGAAGGATCTGGACATGTTGGCCGTTGATCTGCTGACCCGGGTTGGTCTGGCCACGGCGCTCGGCATTGCCATCGGGTTTGAACGCCAGTGGCGCTCGCGCATGGCGGGCCTGCAAACGATGGCGCTGGTCAGCATGGGGTCGTCGCTATTCCTCATCCTGAGCGCCTACAGCTTCAATCAGGAGGTCAACAGGCTGGTCGTCGCAGCTCAGATCGTCTCGGGCATAGGCTTTCTCGGCGCGGGCGTGATCATGAAACAAGGATTGTCGGTCACGGGGTTGAACACCGCGGCAACGTTGTGGTCGACAGCAGCGGTGGGAGCACTGGCTGGGGCATGGATGTGGCGCGAGGCCACGGCCGGCGCCGCGATCGTCGTCGCAGGAAACTGGTTCCTACAGCCTCTCGCGAACCGGATCGATCGCCGCCGCGACAGCATCGCAGATCGCCATGAGCGGGTAGCTGCGGACTACGTCCTGGAAGTGCTCTGTCTCCGGGAGTTGGAGGCGGAGGTCAAGACATTGCTCACCAGCGCCATGCCGACACCAAGTTTCCAGCTCCGATCAGTTCGCATCCATCCGGCGCACGCCGCTGAACTGGTAAACCTCCAAGCCGGCTACACGACGGCGGCCCGGGACGACACGGTCGCCGAGGAAGCGGTCCGCGTGCTGAGCCAGCGTTCCGGAGTCACATTGGCGCGATGGAGCATCGCCGACGAGTCGGCTGCCGAGTGGTCTGGTTGAGTGGGCGATTAGGTAGTCGTGGTGAGTTAGCGATGCGCCCGGACACAGAGATCGTGCTCATGGGCCCAGAGAAGCTGAGGAGACTTGTATGGCTTGGGATTTCAGTACCGAACCGGAGTTCCAGGAGAAGCTCGACTGGGTGAAGCAGTTCTGTGAGGAGAAGGTCGAGCCGCTCGATCACGTCTTCCCGCACGCGGTGCGCGTGCCCATTCCCGCGGTCAAGGCCTACGTCCGCGAACTGCAGCAGGAGGTCAAGGACCAGGGGCTGTGGGCGATCTTCCTCGACGAGGAACTCGGCGGTCCCGGCTTCGGACAACTCAAGCTCGGTCTACTCAACGAGATCATCGGACGCTATCCCGGCGCACCCCACATGTTCGGCGCGTCGGCGCCGGACACCGGCAACATGGAGATGCTCGCCGCCTACGGCACCGAGGAGCAGAAGGAGCGCTGGCTCAAACCGCTGCTGAACCAGGACATGTTCTCGGCGTACTCGATGACCGAACCGCAGGGCGGCAGCGACCCGAGCCTGTTCAAGACCCATGCCGTGCAATACGGCGACGAGTGGGTGATCAACGGCGAGAAGTGGTTCACCTCGGCGGGCAGAGTCGCCGACATCCTGTTCGTGATGTGCACCAACGGCATGTTCGTCGTGCCGCGCACGACACCGGGCGTGGAGATCATGCCCGAGCCGCGCAACCACAACCACATCGTCTACACCGACGTGCGCGTGCCCCTCGACCACCTCCTGGGGCCGCCGAACGGTGCAAAGGTGTTGGCGCAGCGCCGACTTGGCGGCGGCCGCATCCACCACGCCATGCGCACCATCGCGCAATGCAACCTGGCCTTCGACATGATGTGCGAGCGCGCGCTGAGCAGGGAGTCGCACGGCAAGATCATCTCCGAACACCAGATGGTGCAGGAGAAGATCGCCGAGTCGTACGCGATGATCAGGATGCTGCGGCTGTTCGTGCTCGAGACGGCCTGGAAGATCGACAACACCTCGACCATGGAGGCCCGCACCGAGATCGCCGCCGTCAAGTTCACGATGGCGCGGGTCCTGCGCGAAGTGTCCTTCAACGCGCTCCACGTGCTCGGCTCGCTCGGTACCACCGACCTCACTCCGATCCAGGCGATGTACGCCGGCGCCCCGACCATGGGCATCGCCGACGGTGTCGACGAGGTGCACATCGCCACCGTCGCGCGCCGCGTGCTGCGGGACTACCGCCCGCACGAGGGCAACTTCCCGACCGAATTCCTGCCGTACAAACGCGAGGAAGCGAAGACGAAGATGCAACCGGTACTCGAAGCCCGACCGGAGTTGGCCGCCGCCGCCGAGGCCTATCAGGAGTACATCAAGCGACGCGCCTGAGCCGTCAGACCGAAACCCCCGACCGACTCGGTCGTTGCCAAATCTCCGAAAAAAGTTCCGGAAAAACTGTCGCCTTCGTGCGTGCTGCGACCCCTTACCCCTGTACGTGGCCTGTCCGGGGCTGCGATCAGAGAAAAGGGGAGCACAGTCATGAACACCATCCACGACACCAAGACGAGGCGGCTGATTGCGGCATGGGGGCTTGCGGCTGCGGCCGCGGTGACACCGGCGCTGCTGTTCGCCGGCGCAGGAACCGCGCACGCTGACGACTGCTACGGGTCGCTCGCATACTCGTACTACTGCTCACCTGCTAGTGGTGCGCAGACCCCCGCACCGGCAGACACGTTTTACGCGCCACCTTCGACGAACCTGTGGCCCGCCCTGCCGGGGTGCACCGGTGGGGTTCTCGAAGCCCTGGACGGTGAATGCTGACGAGCTCGGCAGCGCCAACGCTACGGTCGGCCCGTCAACCTGCTCAGGTGGCGGGCCGACCGCCTCTTCACCATTGGTGCTATGGAGGTGGCGGTCCGGGTGGTACGGCCCCAGCGCACCCGCCCGGCGGGGCTGGCTGCGGGATCGCTCCACCACCGACGACACACTGGAGGCCTGGCGAGAGGAGTCCGTACGGGTGGCCGATCATCGGCGCTCCGTACTGAATCGTGTGCCAGAACGAGCCGTCGGGATATGGCACCCCGTCGCAGTAGGCGAGCGAAATCTGCGACCCCATGCCACCGCCGGGGCAGTAACCGAACTGCATGTTGGGCATGTGCGGATCTGGTGCAGGTTCGGCGGAAGCGGGTGCGGCGAGCAATACCGCTGATGCGGTCACGCCTAGCGCGGCGAGAAAGTTACGCACGATTGACTCCTTCGAGTTCACACGGCCTTCGGTTGTTTGCTGCATTGTGCGCCGGTGCACCGACAGGCGTCTCCGTTATCGCGGTGATTTCGCCCCGAAGCGGCGCGCGGGCGCGCCCTGGCCTGCGCACCGGTCTTAGGCGAAGAACCTTCGCGCGCGGCCAGGTCCGATCTCCGGGATCCGACCTCACCGCTTGTAGCGCGGACAGCATGCCGTCGACTGAATCGCCGACCTCGGCCGAGCACTTCGGGCACCAGTATTGGAACCATGTCGCTCGTTTGCCAGTGACGCGGTGCGTCGGTGGCCACTGTTGGGGTTCCGCGCCATGTGGTACGAACGTGGCAACCGAACCGCGTGCCGCTACATCGATCAACGAGCCGATCTGACGACCGTTGCCGCACCAGGGGCGCAATACCGCCGGACCACCGCAATCACGCATCCGTCAATCTTCGATCCCGCCCGTCTCGCCGTCCACCCCAATGAGCGAATTGGCAAAATGTTTGACGGGATCGTCGAATCGAGTTGAATCAATCGGCTTTGGTTTGCTGCAGGGTGATGTCTAACGCTTGAGGCACTCGGCGACGCAGCTCTTGAAGTCGCGTCGATCAGAGCACACGCGCGCACACTCGTTCTTCGGCATAGCGACGGCGACCGGTGCGAAGACAAGCAACGCAACGACGACGGACAACGCAACGGTCAACCTGCGAATCATGATCAACTCCTAGGACAGCCGTGCCAGATCGTTGCGCTGCGATCCTCGAACCACAAGGCAAAGCCGCTGTGTGCACGCTGGCTAATGCCCGCGTGCGCACGTGAGTAGCGTCAGGACGATGACGGACCTCGAGCCGCAGACCCCACCGGGAGCGACGCGGTGAAGGCCATGGCCGGCATCGGGATACCCGCGACACGCCCGACCACGCTGACCGGAGCCGACGGCGTCGTGCGGTGCGGCTGGGTGACCGAGGATCGCGTGGATCTGATGCAGTACCACGACCGCGAGTGGGGCACACCCGTCCACGATGAGGCGGCGTTGTTCGAGGCGTTGGTGTCGACCTACTTCGAGAACGGCCTGTCCTGGACTGTCGTGTTCAACAAGCGCGACGCACTGCGTCGGGTCTTCACCGACTTCGACCCCGCGGCGGTGGGGGCCATGACCGGTCGCGACGTCGACCGCCTGATGAGCGACTCCACGATCATCCGCAACCGCGCCAAGATCGAAGCGACCGTGCACAACGCGCGGGTGCTGACGTCGATGTCGCTCAACGACGTCGCATGGCAATACCGACCTCGCAGTCGGCATTCGCTGCGGCAGTGGAGTGACGGCAGAACGGACAGCCCGGAATCGCGCCAGCTCGCAACTGCACTGCGAAAGCTAGGACTTCGGTTCGTAGGGCCGGTTGTGGCTCATTCCTTCATGCAGACCGTGGGCATCGAGAATGGACACTTCGATGGCTGCTTCCGTGCGCCGTGACGCACCGTCAGCCACTACAACCTCGCGTCGCGCCGTTGCGCCCACTGCTCGCAATTGCGCTGAGCCCATTCAACGATCCAAGCCGTGGAAGCGCCGGCCGTGATTGAAAGAATCCAGATCATGTTCGGGCCTCCGATTCACGAGAAGTAGTCGTCCGTCCTGTGTGACAAGCGTCTCGTGCCAGCCAGCCGACGTCTCCACAGCTGACGCCAATCCGACACCCCTGCCAGCCGGAATCGTCGGCTCCCGGTCAGCAGGGAGACGTGCCCGCGGTGAGACGCCTTATCGTGGCTCGCGTGCCGATAGAACGCCTCGACCCGTCGTGTCCGTGCGGCGCTGGCTCTGACTATCTCGCGTGTTGCGGGCCGTTGCACCACGGCGAGTACCAGGCCCGATCTGCTGAGGAATTGATGCGATCGAGGTATTCGGCATACGCACGCCATGACGTCGACTACCTGTTTCGCACGTGGCATCCGCGGACGCGGCCGGTCAACGTGAAAGCTGACCCAGGCATCACCTGGACCGGTCTGGAGGTGACCGACACCGTCGCCGGTGGCGCCGACGACGACCGCGGGGAAGTGGAGTTCACCGCCTGGTTCGAGTCAGCCGGCCGCGAAGGCAGTTTGCAAGAGCGCAGTCGCTTCGAGCGGCGCGCGGGCAGATGGGTCTATGTCGACGATTCCGGCTAGCCGGGAGAGCGAATGGGTGTCAGCGGTGAGGACAACGACGTGCCACCGCGCGACGCTGGGCCTAGCCGAGTACTGCAATTGACGAGATGAGGAACCGCCATGAAGCGCGTGACCAGCTATCTAGCAGCACTGTTGGCCGCGGCCACGATCGGCGGAGGGTTCGTGCTCGCGCCGGTGGCCCTCGCCGATGCCGGAACCAGGCCAGCCGTCCATTCGACCGCGCCGTCCAATCCGGCACCGGCACCGGCGTCGTCGGACTGGCCGGAGTACGAGACGGGCGTCGATCCGATGGTGCCGTCCGATACGGGAGCCGATCCGGTCATCCCTCTGCCCTACGGACAGGGCCGGGCCTTCTGACCGACCCCTCGTCCCCAAGAAGCTTGAATCAAGCGAGAGGCACGGCAGTTGGCGGCGGCGGTGCGACCGGAGCAACGGGGCCGGGAGGCGTCACCGGCGCCGCAGGCAGATGGGGGGTCGGACCTCCGGCAAGAGTCGACGGCCCACCTGGCGCTGTGGGTGCGGTGACCGGCGGAGTCGCCGCCGGCGTCTGCGGCGACGGTGCCCCGGCGGCAGCGGGTGGCGGTACGGGCACGTCAGCGGCCCAACTCGCCAGCAGTTGATTCGTGACGAATGTCACGCCCTGGTCGACCATGCCGCTGTCCACATACTCGTTGTGTGCGGAAAAGCTCGACCCGTGCGGATCGCACACCAGATCGTTGTCGACGCACAAGTCGATGGTCTTGGCCAGGTACGGAGGGCTGACCGCGACCGGCGGGTCGTTGATCGCATGCATGAACCGCTGCGAGGGCTTTCCGAAGAGGGCGACCGCTGCGACGTGATTGGCGACGTCGGGCGGCATCGGCGCAGGCACGTCTGCGGCGGAAACCCCATCGGGCACAACGCTGGCGGTGACGAAGCCCATGACGGCCGCGCCTTGGGAGTATCCGCCCAGGACCATCTTGGTGTGAGGACAGTTCGCCGCGGTGGCAAGGATGTGTGTACGGGCATCCGTAATCCCTTGCACTGCGGTGGGAAAGTCCGTGGTGGCGGGGTAGTCGACCGGGTATACGTCTACCGACTTCGCGCCGACATGCGCCCGCAGCGAGTCGACGAATGCCTGCCCGGTGGGGCCGACACCGGGCAGTTCGGTGGTTCCGCGGGCGAATATCACCTCGGCGTCGGGACAGCCGGCTGCCTGCGCGGACGGCATCGGTGCACTCTGCATCGCCCAGGTCGTCGCTGCCACTGCGCCGATCAGACCAGCAATCCGGCGTGGCTTCACATACCAATGCTGACACACCACGCCGCCGAGCGTGCACTGACCCAAGCGCTTTCGACGGTCAAGAGCCGGCCGGGTACAGCGCCTCGACGGCTAGTCGCAGACCATGGGTTAGCTCGTCGAGGCTCGCTGCTCCCGTTACCGCGTTGGCGAATGCGCCCAGCATCGCCCATTGGAACATGAGCGCGGCTTCGGGCCACGCACCCGAACCCAGTGCCGCACATACCCGACGGCCGATTTCCGCGTCGATGTCCTCGCGCACTGTCTGCAACGACGTGTCGGGGGTCATCAGAGCACGTACGCACGCGGTGCCGTACCGAGGCTCGTCGGCGAACACCTCGACGAGTTGCCGGAACTGGCTCACCACGCGCTGTGGAATCGAATCGTCGAATTCCACGACGACGGGTGCTTGCCGGAGCTCGTGCAGGCAGCACTCGGCGATGAGTGCCTCGGTCGAACGAAAGTGGGCGCACACGTCGAGGTAGGCGGCGTCGGCGCGGTGCGCGATCGCGCGTCGGTCGACGTGGGAGTACGGGCGCTCACGCAACAGTTCTGCGGCGGCGTGCGACAGCCTGCTCACCAGATCACGCCGGATCTGGCGGTCGGTGCGGTTGACGAGAGTCGGAAGGCAGATCACGCGAGCTGATGGCATGGTCGTCCTTCGAATTGGGTACGCGGCACTTGCCATCGGCCAGCCGAGTACGATAAAAATACATTGTTTTTCTACCAAGATCGGCGGCCGATCACAAGCCCTCGCTTGGAGGTTCGACATCAGAGTCCAATTGCAGATCGAAGGTTCGCCGAGCGGGGTCTCCGATCACGCCCGTGCGATCGCTGCCATGGGCGCGGACGGGGTCTTCACGTTCGAAGGCCAGCACGACGTCTTCCTGCCGCTCGTGGTGGCTTCCGGCGAGGCGGACCTCGACGTGATGACCAATGTGGCGATCGCGGGACCTCGCAGCCCCCTGCATCTGGCCCACGCCGCGTATGACCTGCAGGTCTACAGCCGGGGCCGATTCCGACTCGGACTGGGGTCGCAGGTCAAGGTGCACGTCGAGAAGCGCTATGGGGCGCAGTGGTCGAAGCCGGCAGAACGCATGGCTGAAACGGTCGCGGCGGTGAAGGCGATCTTCTCTGCGTGGGAAGGCCGGACCAAACTCGACTTCCGCGGCAAGCACTTCACTCACACGCTCATGCCGCCCAATTTCGACCCGGGCCCAAATCCCTTCGGGCCGCCACCGATCCTGATGGGGGCTCTGGGGCCGGTGATGACCCGCAAGGCCGCAGAGGTGGCCGACGGGCTGCTGGTGATGCCCTTCAACAGCGCGCGACACTTCACCGAACGCACCATGCCCGCGGTGAGCGAAGGACTGCGCCGCAGCGGCAGGGGCGCGGCGGAGTTCTCCATCGTCGCGCAGGTCATGGTCGCGTTCTACGGATCGACACCGGCCTACGTGCCCGTGCTCGAGGTGGAGGGCTGGGCCGACATCCAACCCGAACTCAACGCCTTGTCCAAGGCGGCCGAGTTCGCCCCGATGCGGAAGTTGATCACCGCTCCGATGGTGCACACGATCGGGGTCGTCGGGACTGCCGACGAATGCGCGCAGGAGATCGCACGTCGATTCGGCACGCATGCCGGCGACGTGTGCTGCTATTTCCCCGGATATTCGCCCGACCCCGCCGACGTGGCGGACCTCATCGCTGCCCTACACGACGTACGGCCGACTCATTCTGTGCCGGCACCGATTTCGCGGGTCGGACCACTACCCGAGCGGCCGCTTGCGCCAGACAGTTCGGAATCGCTGTTAGAATAACGCCGTTGTTTCATTGTCGTGCGGCCGGCGCCACAAAGTTGCAAAATCAAGGCCGTATTCTCGGTGTTGCTGCGCGAGTGAGGATTCGAGATGGCACGAGCCGCGGACTCGCACTGTGATGATCATTGCTGGTTGAGCCCCAGCGTGATTGTGCGATGCACCGATGGCTAGGCCGCTGATTCCGGTCGAGGTGATCTACACTCGTGCTCTGACGCTGCTGGACGCCGAGGGCGTCGGCGGGCTCAATGCGCGCCGCCTGGCCGCCGATCTTCAGATCTCCACGCGGACCCTCTACGAACAGGTCGGCAACCGCGAGCAGCTGATTCGAGCGTTGGTTGCCCGGCACTTCTCCCAGTTGCGCCTCGACTTCAAGGAGTACAAGGACTGGGAGACGACCGCGCTGCGATGGTGCATGGCGTTTCATGACACGCTGCGCGCACATCCGTTCCTGACCGAACTGATGACGATCGAAGACCGTGAAGCCGTGGTCGACTACGTCAACGAACTGGTTGAAGCCGCATTGCGCGAAGGATTTCCGAGACGGCTTGCGGTCGAAGCATGCCGTTCGCTGGTCAACGTCACGATCAATCACACCATCGTCGAGGTGCGGGCGCTGCGGGAGCCCGAACACTCCGAGAAGACCGCAGCAGAGGCGGCCAAGATCGAAAAGAACTTTCCGATGACCATCCGCTGGATCCTTGCCGGCATCCGCGCCGAGCATGACGCGGCACGGTAGCAGGAAGGCCCGCGGTGAAGATCGACGTGCTCGCCGACAACCTCGGATTCACCGAGGGTCCGGTCTGGTTGCCCGACGGGCGAGTGGCACTGACGTCGATCAGCCACGGTTGTTTATACGTGGTCGATCCCGAAGGCGGTGCACTCGAGCGCATTCCCACTGGCGGCGGCCCAAACGGCTTGGCACTCGGCCCCGACGGCGCCCTCTACGTCGCGCAGAACGGTGGGATCTTCGGCGCAAGCGGAGCGGCAACGCCGGGCGTACAAGTGGTGCGCAACCGGCACGTTGAATACTTCGCCACCGGCATGGACGCGCCGAACGATCTGGTGTTCGGGCCAGACGGTCGGCTCTGGCTGACCGATACCCGAGCCGAAATCGACTTCGCTGCACCCGAAGACGGTGTACCCGGCAGGTTGTGGGCGTGCACACCGGGGACTGGCGAGGCGCAGCTGATCGTCGAGCGCGGCCCGGTGTTCATCAACGGTCTCGGATTCACCCGCGATGCTTCCACGCTGCTGGTGACCGCCACGATGTCATCGCAACTCATCGGCTACAGGTTCGACGGGGCCACCCCGTCTACCTGGTCGGACCCAAAGACCTTGCACGTCTTCGACGACGGATGGCCGGACGGGCTTGCGGTCACTGCCTGTGGCGAGGCCGTGGTGGCGTTGACTGCGGCTGACCGCATCGACGTCATCGACACCGAGTTCGCACGCATGGCGTCGATCGCCCTGCCTGCCGGCTCATTGCCCACCAACATCTGTGTGGGGGACCCGCGGTTCGACGAACTCTTCGTGACTGCTGCCCATGCCGAATCGCTGTTGCGAATCAGATTTCCCTACATGCCGCCGGAGGTCCGGACCGACCCGCGACCCGCCTAGCCCTGCGCCCAGCGTTCGGACATCTCCCACAGTCGCTTGGCCGTGTCGGGGTCGACGGCTTCGGGACTGGCCTCGCTGAGTTGGCAGTCAACGAGAAAGGCACCGCCGTGCGCGCGCAGCGACGGCGCGGTGGCAGCCCACACGGCGGTGGCCGCACCTTGGGCCTCGGACTTCACGTTCTCGGGCGTGAACGTGTCGCCCGCCATGGTCATCAGCGATCGCACCATGTCGCCGTTCATGTGCCTGCTGAGTTTGGTCGTCATGACGGTGCCGGGATGAACGGCCAGCGCGGTGATCCCGTCGTCGCCGAACCGGCGCTGCAGTTCGACGGTCATCAGCACGTTGGCCGACTTCGACTGGCCGTACGCGGCAAACGGATCGTAGTCGCGGCGTTCGAAGTTGACGTCGTCCACGTCGATGGCACCGAAGAACCTGTGGGCGTCCGACGAGAGGGTGACGACCCGCGCGTTACGGTCGTCACCGCTCGCTGCCCGCAGGTTGGGCACCAGCAGCGTCGTGAGCAGGAAGTGCCCGAGGTGGTTGATCCCGAACTGGTACTCGAAACCGTCGGACGTCACCAGTGCCGGGGTGAACATCACCCCGGCGTTGTTGATGAGGATGTCGATCCGCGGGTGGCGGGCGCTGATCTGCGCCGCTGCCCGACGCACACTGGCCAGTGAACCCAGGTCCATCGCCACCAACTCGATGCGTTCTGCCCAGGCGGCGAGCTGGGCGTAGCCGTTGGAGGATTCGAACGTGGCCGGATCACGAACCGGCAGTGCCAAGTTCGCACCAGCGGAGGCCAGAGCCTTGGCGGTCTGCATCCCGATGCCACTGGACGCGCCGGTGACGACGGCGGTCCGGCCAGTGAGCGCAACCCCGGCGAGCACTTCGTCGGCGGTTGTGGTGAAGGAAAACACCAAGGACCTCCGTAGGACCACATCGTTTTTCTAAAACGTAGCAAGCGGTGGTCACCGCGGCAAGGCTGCGCGCTACCGCTCGGTGGTTCGACGACCGGTTCGGCCGGGACTGCGGGCGGGAGTCTTCTTCGCAGACGGGCGCGCGGTCAGCATGGTCGCCAGTGCGGTCCCCAACTCGTGCATGTTCGCTGTGAACGCGTACGTCCGGTCGGCGGTCCAGTTCACGATCGCACCGCTGAGTGCGCCGACGATGACGTCGGCCAGAATCTGAGGATCCGCTCCGGCGCCGACCTCTCCGCGCGCGATGCCGTCCTTGACGAGCTCGACGAACGTCTCGTGCAGGCTCGACCCGCGCGTGACGCCGTAACCGGTCGCGTTGACCATCGCCCCGAGCATTTCTCGGTACGCATCGCCGGAATCGACCAAGGTGGTGGAGATCTCGTCGAACAGGCTGATCAGCCGGGTGTCTATCGGTTGGCTACTGCCGTCGAGCACCACGTCGTGCAGATTGCCCAACCGCCGGTCGGCCAGTGCCCGCATCATGTCCTGGCGGGTCGGAAAGTGATTGAAGAACGTCCGGGTCGCGACATCGGCGCGATCGCAGATTTCCTCGATCGTCGTTTCGTTGGTGCCCTGGCGCACAAAGAGTTCGAACGCGGCACTGAGGATGCGCTCGCGAGTCTCGAGCTTGCGCCTGTCCGCCCTGTTCACCACCGGAGTGTAACCGATGCAGTGATGCATTTAGCTACACCATTGCATTCGTATGCAGTTACTCGGTAGGGTGCCAAGTACTCGTCTCGCCTCCGAACCGAACACGGAAGAAGGATTGATCTCGATGACCGCCACCCGACCGCAGTCGCGCTCGGTTACCCAGTTCATGGACGACCCGAACGGTTTCTTCGGGATGTCGTACACCCAGATGCACAGCATCCCGCGTACTGAACTCGAGGAGCTGCAGCGGCAGGCGATGAGCATCCGCTTCGAGCAGCATCACGACAGCATCGAGATGGTGCGCAAGCTAGCCGACCGGCTGGAGATCAAGGAACTCAACGACTTCGACGACGTCGTACCGCTGTTGTTCTCGCACACCGCATACAAGTCGTACCCGCCGGCGTTGGTCGACAAGAAGCGTTTCGATCTGTTGACCAAGTGGCTGGACAAACTCACCAGCTACGACCTGTCGCAGGTCCACACCGAGGGCTGCAACAGCATCGACGAATGGATCGACCGTCTCGACGATCAGACACCGCTGCAGGCCATCACCTCCAGCGGGACCACCGGCACGCTGTCCATCATTCCGAAGGACAAGCAGGGCGCGGCGGACGGCATGGTGGCGTGGAAGATCTGCCTGTTTCAGACGTTCGGCGAGGAGCCGACCGAAGAGGTGCTCAACCCCGAGGTCGACGTCATCTGGCCGCAATTCGCGAACGGCAAGCTGGGACAACTGCGCATCGCCAACATGCTCCGCAGTGGCTTCACCGGCGGCGACGAAAGCCGGTTCCACCCCTTGTATTCCGGCTCGGTCGATACGGACCTGATGTTCCTGGCATCCAAGATGCGTGCCGCCGCATCGCGGGGCGAGCTGGATCGGCTCGTCATCGACCCGGCACTGGCCGCGCGCAAGGACGAGTTCATCGCCATGCAGGAACGCCAGCCGCGGGAGCTCGACGCCTTCTTCACCCGCGTCACCGAGCAACTGCGCGGCAAGCGGGTGTTCATGATCGGCACCTACAACATGATGTACGACATCGCAAAGGCCGGCCTGGATCGCGGCGTCAAGGACGTCTTCGCCAAGGATTCGGCCGTCCTCACCGGAGGCGGCATGAAAGGCTTTGTCCTGCCGGCCAATTTCATGGACGTCATCAAGGAGTTCCTCGGTGTCGACCGCATCCAGGTGGGGTACGGCTTCTCCGAAGCCAGCACGTTTCACTGGGCGTGCGAAGAGGGCCGCTACCACGTGATGCCGTGGGTCGTCCCGTTCGTGCTCGATCCCGACACCAGCGAGCCGCTGCCGCGCGCCGGCCGCCAGACGGGGCGATCGGCCGTCTTCGACATCCTGTTGCGGGCCCACTGGGGCGGGGTGATCACGGGCGACGAGGTCACCATCGACTGGGATCTGCAGTGCCCGTGCGGACGCACCAGCGTCGCGTTCGAGAAGGACATCATGCGCTACAGCGAGAAGCAGGGCGTCGAGGACGACCGCATCACCTGCGCGGCAACCATGCAGGTACAGAACGAGGCAGTGAACTTCATGCGGGGCGTGGAGCTGTGACCAGCGCCTACACCGTCCCGCTCTTCCTGCGGGGACAAGTCATAACCGACGACCTGGTGTCATTCGACACCCGCAGCGGCGGTGCGCAATTCCAGGCGCCAGACATGAGCCGCTACGTCGATCGGCTTCCGCTCAAGAGCCCGTCAGAGATGGCGGACCTCTACGCATTGAGCTTCGACGAGATCCTCGACGTCCTCGAAGCACTCGGCGCGGCACTGGATTTGGACACCAACGCCCACATGCAGGAGGCCTATGAGGCGTCCATGGTCGCCAACGTCCTTCCCGCCGAGATGATGCGAAACAGCTACCAGATCCTACGGCCGCTGTTCAGCCGTGCGAACGTCCTCGAGATCGCCGACAGCCAAGTGGGACTCGACTACCTCAATGGCTGGGTGCCGCAGAAGCAGCTCGACGGCCGTGAACTTCGGGTGCGCGCGTTCGGTTCTCGGGTGCTGCACATCCCCGCAGGAAACGGTGGGCTTGTCTCGGCGGTGACCATCCTGCGCTCGGTGATCACCCGATCCGACGTGATCATCAAGGCGCCGTCCAACGACCCGCTCACCGCCGTCGCGATCGCCCGCACGCTGGCCGACGTGGCCCCCGGGCACCCCATCACGAAGCACCTCGTGGTCGGCTACTGGAAGGGCGGCGACCTGGCCGTCGAGGAGAACCTATACCAGCCGCAGAACATCGAGAAGATCGTTGCGTGGGGCGGACTCGCCTCCGTCAAGCACGTCACCCGCTACATCCAGCCCGGTTTGGAACTGATCGCGCTGGACCCCAAGCGCAGCGCAACCATCATCGGCAGCGAGGCGTTCGACACCGAGCAAACGATGCGGGAGGTTGCGCAGCGGGCCGCGGTCGACATCGGCGTCGCCAACCAGGAGGGCTGTGCCAACGCCCGAGTCATCTACGTGCTCAGCGGTACCGACGATGCCGGGCTGGCGAACGCGAACCGGCTTGGTGAGATGATCTACGAGGAGCTCGTCGCGCTCCCGCCGATCATCAGCACGCCACCCCTGTACCCGAATCGCGACCTGTTCGAGTACCTCGAATCCTCCCGGATGACAGAGGACTTCTACCGCGTGATCGGTGGCGAACGGCGCGAGGGCGCGATCGTAGTGTCGCAGTTCGACGAACCCGTGGACTACTCGGCCATGCTGTCGGGCCGGGTGGCCAATATCGTTCCCGTGGACGGCATCGACCAAGTCACCGCGGCGGTGAACGCCTACACGCAGACCATCGGCATCTACCCCGAATCACTCAAACGGGAACTGCGAGACACGTTGCCGCTGTTCGGTGCTCAGCGGCTCACCAGCCTCGGGTATGCGTGCAACGTGGCGATCGCCATGCCGCAGGACGCGATCGAACCGATCCGGCGGATGTGCAAGTGGATCGTCGACGAGGAATGCGATCCCGACGTCGTCATCCCGCTGTGGCGCCTTGTCGGGGCGAGCGCGAACGCGGGCAAATCGGTAGTGGCCTAATCATTAGGATGATAGCCATGCCTGTACGATGGGGTCATGACCAAGGGAGCCGTCGCTGATCTCGATCCGCTGTCGCTGGAGCGCCAGGTGTGTTTCGCGCTGGCGGTCACCAACCGGGCGGTGCTCGCGGTGTACCGGCCGCTGCTGGAGCCACTCGGGCTGACCCATCCGCAGTACCTGGTGATGCTGACGTTGTGGGACAACGCAAAGGCCGACGGTGAGCCGCTGGCGGTCAAGGACATTGCGGGTCTGCTCCAGATGGATTCGGCCACTCTGTCGCCGATGCTCAAACGGCTGCAGGCGCAGGGCCTGATCACCCGGTCACGCAGCGCGACCGACGAGCGCACCACACGCGTGGAGCTGACGCCCGACGGCCGCAATCTGCGCAAGCAGGCGTTGAAGATCCCGCCCGCGGTGGTCGAGCGGCTCGGCGTCGAACTCGCCGAACTCGAGCGTCTGCGCGAAGTGCTGTCCGGAATCAACACCGCTGCGCTGGCTGCCGGCGCGCTCGACGCCGAACTGGATTAGCCCGCGATCACTCGTCGGCGATCTGGAGCACGACGCGGAAGCGGGCGTCGCCCGACATCATGCGTTCGTAGGCTTCGGCGGCTTGGTCGAGTGTCATGACCTCGTTCATCGGGCGGATGTCGTGGGCCAGTGCGAGGCCGAGGTTGTCTTCGTTCTCGATGGAGCTGCCGGTGAGGCTGCCCACGATCGAGCGGGTGCCGAACACCATCGACAGGGTGCTGACCGAGATGGGGTCGAAGGCGGCGCCGACGACGATCAGACGCCCGCCGGGGGCCAGGCCGTCGATCAACGGTGACATCGATGCCCCGCTGGAGGCGGTTGCGATGATGGCTGCGGCGCCGCCAAGCTTCTGCAACTCGGTGGCCGGGTCGCCGGCGGCGCTATCGATGTAGTGGTCAGCCCCAAGGTCTTTCGCGAGCGCGGACTTCCCGGTGCCGCGGGCGATCGCCGCGACCCGGTAGCCCAGCTTGTTCGCATACTGCACGCCGAGGTGGCCGAGGCCGCCGATGCCCTGCACGGCGATCAGACTGCCTGGGCGGGCGTCTGTCTGCAGGACTGCCTTGTAGGTGGTGAGCCCGGCGCACAGCAGTGGGGAGGCCGCTAATGCGGTTAGTCCGCTCGGTATCCGCACTACGCCGCTGGCGCGGGCGTAGGCGTACTCGGCGTAGCCGCCGTCGACGTCCGTGCCGGTTGCTGGCTGATCCAGGCAGGTGACGAATCGGCCCCGGCGGCATTGTTCGCAGACCCCGCAGTGACCGCCGAGGTAGCCCACGCCGACGCGGTCGCCCGGCACCCAGGTGCTCACGCCGGGGCCGACGGCGTCGATGATGCCGACCAGTTCGTGTCCGGGGACGATGGGAACACTAGGATCTGGGCGCTGTCCGTCGCCGGCGACGAAATCGGAGTGGCACACCCCGCAACTGAGGACCTTGATGCGGACCTCGTTGGGGTTGGGCTCGCGTAGTTCCTTTTCGACGAGTTCGAATTGGCGTACGCCGGTGACTTCGACGGCGCGGTAGGTGATGGTCATGGTTGGACGTTGCCTTTCTGTGGTGGGGTGAGGATCTGGCGGAAGATCATGTCGACTGCGTTGTCGATCGGTGTGCTCTCGCCGGCGGTCTTCGCTCGTAGCGCCGCGCCCTCCCAGGCGTCGACGATGAACTGGGCCGCTGCGTCGGGATCGAGCTCGTGGGCGATCTCTCCGGCGTCCTGCGACTGGCGGATCGCTTCGGCCAATGTTCGACGCCACTGCTCGAGTGACGCTGCCACCGCATCGGTGACTGTGGCTGCGTCGACCGGACCCTCGGCGGCGAAGTTCCCGAACATGCAACCACGCCGGTAGCCGTGGACGGCTAGATCCTGGCGCAGGTAGTCGACGTGGTTGCGGATGCGTTGGAGAGGCGAATCGGCGGAGTCGCCGAGCATCTCGAGGCGACGTGATTGCCCGTAGCGACCGAGGACCTCGACGGCGAGTGCTTCCTTGCTGGCGAAGTGGTTGTAGAACGACCCCTTGGGTGCGTTGGCGGCGGCGGCGATGGCGGCGACGCCGGTGGCGGCGTAACCCTTGGCGTGCAGTTCGTTGAAAGCTGCGTCCACCAACGCATCTCGGAGGCTGGGCTTCGGCATGACGGTACCTACCCGACCTGGACGTGGTGGATGTCGATCGTGACGGTGGCGACGTCGGCTACGGGTCGGCCGTGTTCGTCGCGCGGATGGACGACCCGCTTGTGGGGGAGGACGATGCCGTCGACCTCGCGGTGGTCGTCCATGTAGTGCGCTCCCGGGCTGCCGCCTGCGATGTCGACTTGGTAGTCGCGCCTGCGCAGCAGTCCGTCCGAGTCGACGTAGATGACCTGGTCGGCACTGTGGGTCGCGATGGTGCCGGGATAGCGCACGCCGAGTCGGCGCCAGGTCTGGCCGTTCTCGGTCCAGTCGCCGAGTTCCTCGGTCCGCACGCCCCGGAACGTGAACGAGTACGGCTCTGAGAGGTAGGTCCACATCGCGTATCCGGCGAAGTACGCCAACTGAAGCATCGACCACGGTGTCTCCAACCCGTGTCCGGCGAACGAGTCGCGCGGCGCGGTCAATTCCTCGATGGTTTGCGCGGCCTCGTCATCGGTCTCGATGGCCACCCGGCCCGGACTGAACGAGGAACGCAGCCCCGGCTTGGTGAACGGTCGATGCCAGGCGCGTTCCTCCTGGACGATGGTCTCGATCTGCCGCCAGCGTCCGACGCCGCCGTACGTCGCGAGGACTTCGTCAAGGAGAGTCATGCATCCAATGTAGAATACGACCGGTCGTCTTAGCAAGTGGGTGGCGGCAGGAGGGCCGTCGATTCCGCGAGAACCGGCTGCGCGGCAACGGTCTGCACCCACCCGAGGTCACCGGTGCGATGAGGGCCGCAATCATCGAATCGGCCAACGCGGCGGCCGACGCCGTGCGCCCATCATTGGTGGTCGCGCTCGCCTCCTGACGCCAGCCATCCGGTGTAACGGATCGGCTCGACGACCGATGTACCTAGCGAACCTAAGAGAGCGTCGTTACAGCTGCTGGTCCCGCACCAGTCTCGGGGGAGATGGCTGGCGCATGGCAGCAGTGGCGGAGAAATCCCCATGCTCCTTGAGATCAGAGGAGTGATGCACCGTGAGTGCACAGATCGAGGTATGTCGTAAGCGCGTCATCGCCGTCCTGGCGTCGGGAGTCGTGATCTCCCTGACCGCGCTCACCGGTGGAATCGCGCCGGCTTACGCCAAACCGGACACCGACCCCGTCGCGCCGACGACCGTCGTGGTTCCGCAGCCGCAGGAAGCACCTCCGCAGCCGGCGCCAACCAAGGCCGAGGCCCCGGCACCGGTGCAGCTCCCGAAGGTGGTGGAGACGCCGCCCGCACCGCCGCCAGTCGAACTACCGGTCTCGCCGCCGAGCGTCGAAGCACCGCCAAAGCCGCGGGCGATCGAGGCGCCTCCCGCCGTCGAGCCGGCCCCCAAGACCCAGGGGCGCCGAAGCCGCCCACGAGCAGTGCCGAACCATCCGCGCCGCGTAGGTCGTCGCCCCCGTCGTCCGACGTGCAGACTCCGGCGACGTCGACCGCACCGAGTGTGACGAGTTCAGCACCCACTTCGAAGGCCACCCCCGAGCCCGCCCCCGCGCCCGCGGAGGTCACGGCCCCGACCACGGCCGCCACCAGTGCCTCCCCGACGCCACCGTCGGTGCCACCCTCGCCTGGCTCGATACCCCCTTCGGCTGGCTTGGTCGCACCCGCCCCCGAAGCTGGCGATCTGAAACCCGGCGATCCGAAACCCGAGGTAGAGGCAACCGCTGCTCAGCCGCCCTCCGAGGTGGTGAACTCGCCCGCGTCACCCGCGACGTCGACGGTCTCGCAGGCCGCCAAGGTGATCGAGATCGAAGCCCCGAAGACGCTGGAGGCGCCCAAGGAGGACGTCATTCTCGCCAAGAGTTCGAAACCCCTTGAACTGACGCCTGATCCAGCCCCGAAGCAGGACGTCGAGGCGCTCTCGAGCGTGATCAATCTGCCCAAGCACGATCAGGACGGCCGCGACGAGGACGCCAAGCGCGTCAACGCCGGCGCGTTCCGCGACGATGGCGACCCGTTCCGCAACGGCCGCGATCGCGACCGCGACGGGGACCGCCGCGTTCAACAGTGGGACCGGAACTGGGTGGAGTACGACGACTACTACCGCCCGGTCATCTCCAATCCCTATCGGGACCCCGTCCGGATCATCTACGTCTATCAGAACTCGCCACGGATCGTGACGATCCCGCCGCTGGCACGGATCGTGCTCCAGGTCGCCGAGCTCGCGGCGTACAGCTTCACGGCCATCGTCACCAACGCGGTCAACCAGGCCGTCAACGTCGCGGTCGGCAGCTTCTTCGGCGGCGGCTACTTCCCGGGCATCGGGCTGCCGCTGCCGCCGCCCCCGCCGCCGTTCTTCCGGTACGACAACGTGCCCGTCCAGGTGCGCTACTCGCAGCAGACCTACCAACCGTTCCGCGTTCAGCGGATCGTCGACGTCGGAGACGACGCCCAATACGGCGAGCGGAAGGTGCTGCTCGACGGCGTGACCCCGGCGTGGGGGGAGTGGACGCAGACTCCGGCAGGCGAACGGCAGTTCGAGGTGCACAAGACTCAGCAATTCCCCGGTCTCGACGAGCCCCGGGAGGGTCCGCTGCCCGGCGACTACCAACTGAGGCTGGCCTCGGACGAATCGTCAGCCGGCCTCAGCCGCCGCGACGCGTACCTCATCGCCACGGCAATCGTGCTAGCAACGTTGAGCCTCGGCGCGGTCGCGTGGAGCATCATGCTGGGTCGCAGGCGCCCACAGCACTGAGCCGCCGCGAGCTTAGCTAGACTAGGCAGAGGACGTTTCCGGCTCACAGCGCATTGAGGCGTTGCCGCGGTCGAGTTACCGCGACGAGTGATACCCCACGAGGAGCAGCTACGTGACGCTTGGCACCATTGCGCTCGAGCTCGTACCGCCGAACACCGAACACGGCCACGAGCAGGCACTGGAAGATGCGCAGAAGGTGCTGCGGAGCTCCGCGGAGTCCGGCCTCGAGGGCGTGATCAGGCACGTCATGATTCCCGGCATGATCGAGGAGGACGACGGCAGGCCGGTCGAGATGAAACCGAAGATGGACGTGCTCGACTTCTGGTCGATCGTCAAGCCGGAGCTGCCCGGGATGAAGGGGCTGTGCACCCAGGTCACGGCCTTCATGGACGAGGACACCCTGCGCAGGCGCTTGACCGACCTGGGCGAGGCCGGTATCGAGGGCATCGCGTTCGTCGGCGTGCCGCGCACCATGAACGACGGTGAAGGCTCCGGCGTAGCGCCGACCGACGCCCTGTCCATCTACGACCAGCTGGTGGACAACCGCGGCGTCATCCTGATCCCGACCCGCGAGGGCGAGCACGGACGCTTCGACTTCAAGTGCAAGCAGGGCGCCAACTACGGCATGACCCAGCTGCTGTACTCCGATGCGATCGTGGGCTTCCTGAACCAGTTCGCCAGGACCACCGATCACCGGCCCGAGATCCTGCTGTCGTTCGGCTTCGTGCCAAAGGTCGAGGATCGGATCGGTCTGATCAACTGGCTGATTCAGGATCCCGGAAATGCCGCGGTCGCCGCCGAGCAGGAATTCGTCAAGACGTTGTCCTGCACCGAACCCGAAAAACGGCGTCAATTGATGGTCGATCTATACAAGCGGGTGATCGACGGTGTCGGCGACCTCGGATTTCCGCTGAGCATCCATTTCGAGGCGACGTACGGCAACAGCACCGCTGCCTTCAACACCTTCGCCGAGATGCTCGCCTACTGGTCGCCGACGCGGCCGTAGTCGGACAACAAAAAACCCTGCGCCGCAACGGCGCAGGGCTCTTCGCTTGGTCTCTTAGATGGCAGTCACACCGACTGCCTGAGGTCCCTTGGCTCCCTGGGTGATCTCAAACTGAACGCGCTGGTTCTCCTCGAGGGACCGGTAACCTTGGCTTTGGATCTCGGAATGGTGGACGAAAACGTCCTCCGCGCCGCCATCGGGGGCGATGAATCCAAAACCCTTTTCAGCGTTGAACCATTTCACAGTTCCCTGTGTCATACTGTTATTCTCTTTCTTTGTACTGAATGAATGTAATTCGATACACTCATGCGTGGAAGTGTAGCACCGAAGCCGTTGCGGCAATTACAAATTCTGCTCCGCCGAATCCTGGACGCCTTCGCGTCACCCCACGGACATGCTCCGTTGCACCGATTCGCCTGCGGCGCAACGGGTGAGGTGAAATTTCGAACATTGTCGAGCGCGTCGATCTTCACCCGTGGGGCTACGGGTGGACCGGCCAGTCCCAGACGGACATGTCGCCGCGCGGGTAGTTCATGCAGACGTCGGTGGCCTTGGCGGCGACGCCCTTGTTGTTGAAGAAGACCTTGGCCCAGTTGCCCCAGTGCGTCGCCACCTGCTCGTAGTAGACGTTGGTGGCGGTGTCCTCGGAGTACTGGCGGCGACCGGCGGCGTCGAGCGAGAAGAACCAGTGGATGCGGTCCTCGGCCATCTGCTGGATGTCGGCGGGCCGGTTGCTCCTGTCGATCATGTACCGCTCGAAGTACACCGGGCTGGTGTCGCGCGCGGCAGCCAGGTACTGCTCGGCGTCGCAGGTGGTGACGATCAGCCGGTGCGGGATCGGGTAGTCGTCCGTCGAATCCGCCGCCGCCGGACCGGCGAGCGCGGTCGCCGCCACACCGAAGGCGGCAGCCACCAGACCGCCGCGGACGCGACACGCAAGCTCTTCACATGTTTCCTCCTCAACCAATCAGACTTCTCCATTGTCAGCCGATGGGAACGGGTTCGGCATCCTTCGGCGGGGTTGCGACGACGGCCACGGCGCGGGCACGGGCCGCTGCCGCACGCGCTGCGGCCACCAGAACCACTTGCCCGAGCAGCGCGGCGATGGCCGGTGTCATCAGCGAGCGGACGATCAGCGTGTCGAACAGCAGGCCAAGGCCGATGGTGGTGCCGACCTGCCCGATCACGGTCAGTTCACTGACCGCCATCGACATCATGGTGAACGCGAACACCAGGCCGGCCGAGGTCACCACCGATCCGGTGCCACCCATGGCGCGGATGATGCCGGTGTTCAGCCCGGCGTGTATCTCTTCCTTGAACCGGGACACCAGCAGCAGGTTGTAGTCGGCGCCGACGGCCAACAGGATGATGACCGACATCGGCCAGCACCATCCAGTGCAGTTCGAGTGCCGATGAGGTGCTGCCAGATGAGCACCGACAGCCCGAACGAGGCGCCGAGCGACAGCACCACCGTGCCGACGATGACGGCGGACGCCACAACGCTTCGGGTGATGATCAACATGATGATGAAGATCAGCGCCAGCGCGGCGATGCCGGCGATCATCAGGTCGTAGTTGGCGGCCGTCGGCATGTCCTTGAACGTGGCCGCGGTGCCGGCCAGGTAGATCTTGGATCCCTCCAAGGGCGTGCCCTTGACCGCTTCCTTGGCGGCCTGCTTGATGGCGTCGATGTGCGAGATGCCCTCTGGCGTCATCGGATCGCCCTCGTGGCTGATGATGAAGCGCACCGACTTGCCCGTCGGGCGAGATGAAGTTCTTCATGCCGCGCTTGAACTCGGCGTTGTTGAAGGCTTCCGGCGGCAGGTAGAACGAGTCGTCGTTCTTCGATGCGTCGAACGCCTCACCCATGGCGGTCGAGTTCTCCTGCATGCGCCGACTGCTGGTCCTGCATGCCCTTCTGGGTGGCATACATGGTCAGCATCATGTGCTTCATGCTCTTCATGGTCTCGATCATCGACGGCATCAGCGCGACCAACTGCGGCATGAGGCTGTCCAGGCGCTCCAGGTCGGGCAGCAGCGTCCTGGATGTCGTCGGTCATGGTGTCGATGCCGTCGAGGGTGTCGAAGATCGACCGGATCGACCAGCAGACCGGGATGTCGAAGCAGTGCGGTTCCCAGTAGAAGTAGTTGCGCAGGGGCCGGAAGAAGTCGTCGAAGTTGGCGATGTTGTCGCGCAATTCGGCGATGTCGACCGTCATGCCCTTGATCTTGGCGACCATCGTGTGCGTGACGTCCGCCATCTGCTGCGGTCAGGGCCGACATCTTCTCCATCGTGTCGATGGTCGTCTGCATGTCGTCGGCCTGTTTCAGCATGTTGGCCATGAGGTCCTGGTTGTACTTCTCGTTCATCTTCTGGGTGGTGCCTTGCATGCTGATCTGGAACGGGATCGACGTGTGCTCGATCGGCGTGCCCTCGCGGCCGGGTGATCGCCTGGACCCGGGCGATGCCGGGCACCCTGAAGATGGCCTTGGCGATCTTGTCGATGACCAGGAAGTCGGCCGAGTTGCGCAGATCGTGGTCACTCTCGATCATCAGCAGTTCGGGGTTCATCCGGGCCTGCGAGAAGTGCCGATCGGCCGCCGCGTAGCCCTCGTTGGCGGGGAGGTCCTGGGGCAGGTAGTTGCGGTCGTTGTAGTTGGTCTCGGTACCCGGGCAGCGTCAGCAGGCCGACCAGCGCCAGGGCGATCGTCGCCGACCAGAATTGGGCCGGGCCACCGGACGACGGCGGCGCCGATCTTGCGCCAGCCCCGGACCCGCATGCGCCCGCTTCGGTTCGAGCAGGCCGAAACGGCTGGCCACGGTGATGACCGCAGGCCCCAGGGTGAGCGCAGCCAGGACGACAGATCGACCATGCCGATGGCCAGCGGGATGCCGAGTGACTGGAAGTACGGCAGGTTGGTGAAGTGCAGGCAGAACGTCGCGCCCGCGATGGTCAGGCCCGAACCAAGCACCACGTGGGCCGTTCCGCGATACATGGTGTAGTAGGCGGTTTCTCGATCCTCGCCGGCGCCGCGGGCCTCCTGATATCGGCCTATCAGGAAGATGGCGTAGTCGGTCGCCGCGGCTATCGCCAGCGTGACGAGCAGGTTGGTCGCGAACGTGGAGAGCCCGATGATGTCGTGGAAGCCGAGGAACGCCACCACTCCGCGGGCGGCGGCCAGCTCGAGCACGACCATGACCAGCACGAGCAGCACCGTGACGATCGATCGGTAGACCAGCAGCAGCATCACGATGATGACCGAGAACGTGACCATCTCGATCAGCTGCATGCTTCGGTCGCCGGCGATGATGCTGGTCGGCGGCGAGCGCGCCCGGGCCCGGTGACGTAGGCCTTCATGCCGTCCGGTGGGTGCAGGCCGTCGACGATGTTGCTGGACGGCCTCGACGGACTCGTTGGCCAGCGACTCGCCCTGGTTGCCTGCGAGGTAGACCTGGACGTAGGCGGCCTTGCCGTCGTTGCTCTGGGACCCGGCCGCGGTCAGCGGGTCGCTCCAGAAGTCCTGGACGTGCTCGACGTGCTTGGGGTCGGCCTCGAGCTTCTTGACCATCTGGTCGTAGAACTTGTGGGCCTCGTCGCCGAGCGGCTGCTGGCCCTCCAGCACGATCATGACCGAGCTGTTCGACTTGAACTCCTGGAACTGCGCGCCGACCTGCTTCATCGCGATCACCGACGGCGCGTCGTCGGGGCTCATCGAGACCGAGCGCATCGCCCGACCACTTCGAGCTGCGGCACGATGACGTTCAGCAGTGCGATGACGACGATCCAGCCCAGCGATGATCGGCAGCGCCAGCTTGCGGATCGTCCTGGGGATGAAGGAGTGCTGCACGTTCTTCGCGGTCGGAATCGCGTCGGTCGGGGGCATCGTTGGGTGCGCTCATGCGGATTTCACCAGGCAGAAGGTCTGGGCGGTCACGCCGGTGGAGGTCCTCTCGTCCTTGACTACGTCATCGACGGTGATGCGGCAGGAGATGGTGTTGCCGTCGCCCTGGGCCACGATGTTCGGCAACACCGACGGTGCGGTCGTGCTCAGAGTGAGTGACCACGGCAGGGCGGCGCCGTCGATCCGCTGCGGTTTCGAGTCCAGGTCGAGGTAGTTGATGTCGGCATAGGTGCCCGTACCGAAGATCTCGTACTTCACGACTTTGGGGTTGAACGGCTCGGGGTCGTCGGCGAAGTTCTTCGGAGTGACGATGATGCCCTCGGCTCCGAAGAAGGTCGCGGATGCGCTGGACGGTGAATCCCGCGATGACGACGACCAGCACGATGAGCAGCGGGATCCAGGCTCGCTTCAGTACGCGCATCATGACGATAGAGACGATGGTGTCGGGGAAGCCGCGGCAGCCCTGTGATCAACCCGGGCAGCGGTCCTCATGTCCATCCCCACCTCGCTGTTCTCGTTCACGCTCAGACCTCGTCCGCATCCCGTTCGGGCGACAGATTAGCTAATGTAACTGATAGATTAGCTGGGTTAAGTTAATCATGGCGACCCTACCTCGTGGCCGCTGCGTGCCGGATTGCTCCGACCACGTAGCGTGGCGAACCAAAGGGGTTGCGAGGCAAGTGAATCACGTGGCCAGTCGATTGGGGTGAGTGAAAACATGGGTAGGAATACAATCCGCTCTATGAGAGCAGTGATCTTGGCAACGATGGCGGTCGTCGCGGGCATACTCCTGGCGGCGCCGGCCAATGCCGACCCCGACACCGATTTCTCGAATGAGCTGCACGTTTACGGGATCTACGGCTCGAAGGACTACAACGCCTGGATCGGCAAGCTCACCTGTAAGCGGCTGGCCACCGGTCTGGACGCCAACGCCTACGAGTCGGCGATGTTCCTGCAAGACGAACCTGCCGAAGGGCACCACCGAGCAGCAGGTCTACCAGTTCCTCGAATGCGGCCATCAACCACTACTGCGACGATCAGCGGCACGTCGTGACGAGCCTCGCGGGAGGACCTGCACCGGCGGCCCCGGCCGCCGGTCGGTGCCCCATTGCCCGCCGAGCAGGGCTGACCCTCCGACGCTTCGCGTGAACCCCCGGCGCCACGGCCCGTTCCCTGGCGTGCTGGATCCCGAGCGAATCTCGGTGTACGCGGACGCGACGGCCGACCCCACCGGTTCGGTGCGCGACGGCGCCGCCGTTCCCGCGATCTTTCCCGTCATCCTGGTCTTCGAGGCGCAGGAGGCCGCCACGGGCGACCTGCCCGACGCGGTCTGGGAACGCGCCAACGGCGGAGTGCACGGCGAGCACCAGTTGGTCCTGCATCGCCCGCTGCGGCCCGGCGAGCTGCTCGACACGTGGTCCGAACTGTCGGCGGTGCGCACGGTCCGGGCCGGGACCCAGGTGGTGATGTCCTTCGAGCAGGTCGACTCCGACGGACGCCTGGCCGTCGAACAGTGGTGGACCATGATCCTGCTTGGCTGTGACGGCGTCGACGATCTCGGGTCGATGCCGGCCGATCACCGCTTTCCCGAGGCCGCCAGGGCCAACCCGGTCGGGTCGGCGGTCCAGCACGTCGCCGCCGACACCGCCCGCAGGTACGCGGAGATCTCCGGGGACTGGTCCGCCCACCACTTCGACGTCGAGGTGGCCCGGTCCGCCGGTTTCGACTACGTGTTCGCGCACGGGCTGTGCACCATGGCGATGTGCACGCACCGCGTGCTCGACGTCATCGGCGTCGGCGATCCCGGTCGGGTGCGACGGGTGGCGGTCCGCTTCGCCGCGCCGACACCGCTCGGCGCCGAGTTGACGGTGGACACCTACGGCATCGACGAGCACGAGTTCGCCTTCGAGGCGACCTGCGGGGATGCGGGAGTCATCTCACACGGAAGACTGGAGCTCCAACCATGACCGACCTCGACATCGGCGTGTACGTGCCGCAGATGGGCTTCTCGTTCTCCGACGTCCTGCACCGCGCGCAGCGCTGCGAACGACTCGGCATCGGATCGCTGTGGCTCTACGACCACATGTACGGCCCCGGGGTGCCGAACATCGCGTCGCTGGAGGCGTGGACGCTGGCGACGGCGTTGCTCAGCAGGACCGATCGGCTCCGCGTCGGACACATGGTGCTGTGCAACCAGTTTCGTCATCCCGCCGTGCTGGCGAAGATGGCCACCACCCTCGACCAGATCTCCGACGGCAGACTGGCACTCGGCATCGGCAGTGGCTCGATCGAAGACGAGCACCTGCGGATGGGACTGCCGTGGGGCAGTTTCCGGGAGCGCTCCGAGCGGCTCGGCGAGACGCTGGAGATCCTGACGCAGGCGTTCGCAGCAGAGGCCGTCGACTTCGAGGGCAGGCACTACGCCGTGCGCGACATGCCGATCGTGCCGGGGCCGGTGCAGCGGCCGCGGCCTCCGATCGTCGTCGGCGGCGTCGGCGAGAAGTTCACGCTGCCGCTGGTGGCGCGATACGCCGACGTGTGGAACGTGCCGACCTACGCGCTGGGCGAGCTCGAGCACAAGGTGACCGTGCTGCGCGTCGATCTGCGCGGACATCGGCCGCGACCCCGCGGAGATCGTGCTGTCGGTGGAGGCCGTGATGGCGCTGGCCCCCGACCAGGCGGCGACTGCCCAAGGTCCGCGAGGTCGCCGAACGGCGGTTCGGCGGCCCCGGTTTCGGGCTTCGCGAAGGCGGGCTGGTCGGCACGCCATCGCAGATCGTGGACCGCATCAAGGAGTGGGAGTCGCTCGGGTTCGGTCAGATCGTGCTGTTCACCCACGACCGTGCGTCCGACCAGACGCTCGACCTGCTGGCCTCGACGGTGATCAGCGAGCTGTGACCGTCAGACCCGACACGGTCACCGGCGCCACGTCCCAGATGTCGTCGCAGTACTCGCGTGATGGCCCGGTCCGAGGAGAACTTGCCGCTGCGGGCGGTGTTCAGGATCGACATCCGCGACCACGCGTCGCCGTCCTGCCACGCCGCGGCGACCCGGTCCTGGCACTCCACGTACGACGCGTAGTCGGCCACCACCAGGAACGGATCGTCGTGACCGCAGGTTGTCCACCAGCGGCTTGAACACCTCGGTGTCGCCGTGGGAGAACTGGCCGTTGGAGATCAGCCCCAGCACTGCCTGCAGTTCGTCGTTGCCGTCGATGTAGTCGGACGGGCGGTAGCCGTCGCGCTTGACCTGCTCGACCTCGGCCTCGGTCAATCCGAACAGGAAGAAGTTCTCCGGCCCGGCCTCCTCGCGGATCTCGACGTTCGCGCCGTCCAGCGTGCCGATCGTCAGCGCGCCGTTGAGCATGAACTTCATGTTGCCGGTGCCCGAGGCTTCCTTGCCCGCGGTCGAGATCTGCTCGGACAGATTCGCGGCCGGGTAGATCAGGTGCGCGTTCTGCACGTTGAAGTTCGGCACGAACACGACCTTCATGTACCGGTTGACGTCGGGATCGTGGTTGATCGTCTCGCCCACGGCGTTGATCAGCTTGATGATGCGCTTGGCCATGAAGTAGCCGGGCGCGGCCTTGCCGCCGAAGACGTAGGCGCGCGGCGCGAGCTCGAGTCCGGGGTTCGTCTTCAGCCGGAAGTACTGCCTGATGATGTGCAGCACGGACAGGTGCTGGCGCTTGTACTCGTGGATGCGCTTGACCTGAATGTCGAACATCCAGGTGGGGTCCAACTCCACGCCCGGTCGTCGAATGGAGGTACTCGGAGAGTCGAGCCTTGTTGGCGCGCTTGACGTCTCGCCACTGCTGGCGGAAATCGGGGTCGTCGACGTAGGCCTCCAGCCCACGGAGCCGGTCCAGGTCGGTCAGCCAGCCGTCACCGATCGTGCGGTCGAGCAGGCTGCGCAGGCCCGGGTTGGACAGCGCCAGGAAGCGCCGCGGCGTGACGCCATTGGTCTTGTTGGAGAAGCGCTCCGGCCACATCTCGTAGAAGTCCTTGAGCGTGCTGGCCTTCAACAGGTCCGAGTGCAGTGCCGCGACGCCGTTGATCGCGTGGCTGCCGACCGTGGCGAGGTACGCCATGCGCACGGTCTGGCCGCCCTCTTCGCCGATGATCGACATGCGCCGCACGCGGTCGACGTCACCGGGGAAGTGCGCCCGCACCTCGTCGAGGAAGCGGCTGTTGATCTCGTAGATGATCTCGAGGTGCCGCGGCAGGGAGTCCCGGAACAGGCCGAGCGGCCACTTCTCCAGAGCCTCGGGTAGCAGCGTGTGGTTGGTGTAGCCGAACGTCGCGACGGTGATCGCCCACGCCTCGTCCCAGTCCAGCCGACGCTCGTCGACGAGGATCCGCATGAGCTCCGCGACGCCGATCGACGGGTGGGTGTCGTTGAGCTGCAACGCAAACCGCTGCGGGAGCTCGTGCAACGACGACGTCGGCCAGGTCGTCCATGATGTGCACGACGTGCTGCAGCGAACACGACACGAAGAAGTACTGCTGCAGCAGGCGAAGCCGCTTGCCCGCCTCGGGCTCGTCGTTGGGGTACAGCACCTTGGTGACGGTCTCGGAGGTGACTTCCTCCTCGACGGCCTTGTAGTAGTCGCCGGTGTTGAAGGCGTCCAACGCGAACGACTCGACGGCGCGGGCGCTCCACAACGTCAGCACGTTGCAGGTGTGCACGCCGTAGCCCTGGATCGGGGTGTCGTAGGCGACGCCCTTGATCACCTGCTTGCGGCACCCAGCGCATCGCGGTCGGCGCCGGCGTCGTCGACGTAGTGCTCGGTGTGGCCGCCCCAGTTGACGAGGTAGTTGACGTCGGGTTTGGCGATCTCCCACGGGTTCCCGTTCGCCAGCCAGTTGTCGGTCAGCTCGACCTGCCAACCGTCCTGGAACTCCTGCTTGAAGATGCCGAACTCGTAGCGGATGCCGTAGCCGATGGCGGGCCGCTCGAGGGTGGCCAGCGAGTCGAGGTAGCACGCGGCGAGCCGGCCGAGGCCGCCGTTGCCCAGTCCCGGTTCCGGTTCGCACGCGAGCACCTCGTCGAGGTCCTGGCCCAGCGAGCCCAGCGCGGCGCGGGCGGCCTCCTCGATCTGGAGGTTCAGCAGGTTGTTGCCCAGCTGCGGCCCCATCAGGAACTCGGCCGACAGGTAGCAGGTCACCTTCTTGCCGAGGTCGAGCGACGTCTGCGTGGAGGCCACGCGGTTGTCCTGCATGCGGTCGCGCACGGCCAGCGCGAGCGCCCGGTAGTAGTGCTCGGGTTTCAGTGCGGCCGCCGGGCGACCGATCGAGTAGCGCAGGTGGTCGGTGATCGCCTCCCGCAGGTCCTCGGCATCCAATCCGGTGCGGAGCGTGGCGAGGCTTCGGCAGGAGTCAGTGATTCACGACGTCGGTCACCGCGCGATTGTCGCAGTTGGGCGTGCACGCCGCACTCGCAACGGACGTCGCCGAGGTGAACGCAGGCCGAAGCGTCCGATGCGACGAGGCTCACCGCGCACCCAGCTTTGTCGTCGCCGCCCAGTATTCGGGGCCACGCTAGTCAGCGTCAGCCGGCGCCCTTGCCGTTGTCGACGCGGTACACCGCACCGTGGATGGCGGCGGCGTCGTCGCTGGCCAGGAACGCGATCGCCTTGGCGACGTCGGCGGTCTCCATGAAGCCGCGCGGGGAGGCGATGCGCATGATCAGGTCCCAGTCGGCGTTCTCCGGTGCCTCGAACTCGGTCGCCTGCGCGGTCGGCATGCCGCCCGGGCACACCACGTTCACCCGCAGCTTGTCCTTGGTGAACTCGACGGCCAGCGCCTGGGTCAGACCGACGAGACCGTGCTTGGCCGCGCAGTAGCCCGCCGAGTACACCTCGCCCTCGACACCCGCGATCGACGCCACGTTGACGATGTTGCCGCCGACCTCGAGCAGGTGCGGCAGCGCGGCGCGACACAGGTAGAACGGGCCGTGCAGGTTGACCGCGAGGTCCTGCTCCCACTCCTCGTCGGACATCGTCTGGGTGTGGCGCATCTGGTGAAAGCCGGCGACGTTCACCAACACGTCGAGCCTGCCGAACGCGGACACGCAGTCGTCCACCGCCTGCCGGCACGCCGCGGGCGTCGTGATGTCCACCGACGCGAACTTGCCGCCGGGCACGTCGGCGAACACCGTCGGCCATCCGCTCGGCGTCGCGCGCGATCCCGAACACCGACGCGCCGCGCTCGGCGAAGACCTTCGCCGTCGCGGCGCCGAGGCCCGCCGATGTTCCGGTGATCAGGGCGACCTTGCCTTCCAGTGACGTCATGGCTGCACCTTCTCACGCCCGCGGCTGGTGCCGCTGCCGCGTCGGCAAAGCGATGACTTGCTGAACGTGCCTGCGATACTCCGGGCATGACGATCGCCCGCGTGCTCGCCGTCGCCGTCAGCCTTCGCGAGCGTGGTCCTGGGATTCGCCGAGCCCAGCCCGCGCCGACCAGGTGATGGAGGGCATCTACACCTACACCCAGGGCGACGTCGTCGCGGAGTGGACCATCTACCCGATCTGCGTTCCGACCGTCGGCGACCTGCGGGACAACCTCGAACTGCCGGTCGCGTGCACGTTGCACGTGGCGCCCGCAGCCGGTCGACGTTGGTCAACGGTGGCGACGCACGGCTGACGGGCGGCGTGTGGGCGTTCAGCACGAACAAGCAGGACGGCATGACAGTGCCCGGACGGCAGCACCGCGCCGATCCAGGAGACCTACAAGTTCGACGACGTCACCATGACGCGGCACGCGGTCGGTGATCCACAACGACGTGTGCGGCCTGCCCGCCGACGATCACGAACTACCCGTTCACGCTGGCCTTCAAGCGGCCGCTGCCGATGCCCGTGCGACCGCTACCCGCTGTACTGCGAGCCCGGCGGCCTGAAGCGGTGCTTCTGAGCTGATCGGCAAGGTCGCCGACCTGACGGGGCCACGGCGCACGCGGCGGTGGGGCGTCACCTGCGCCGACCTCGGGGCCTCGGTCACCGCGCCGAACGGCAAGCTGGTCTCCGTCTTCGGCGACACCTTCTCCGGGCGCCGCGTCGGCCGCGGCGACTGGCGATCGCCCGTCGTCCTGATCGGCACGGGCGACGCGACCCGGCGGATCGTCTACGAACGGGCGGGCGGGCCCGATCCCGACTACGCACGCCAGCTGTGGCACTACGTTCACGACGACGCGGGCTCGGGGTGGACGCGCAGCGGCATCAGCACCGTCATCCCGTCGGACCTGCTGTGCGTCGGCGACACCCTGTACCTCCACGTCATCGTCAACCGCGGCTTCGGCAACGTGGCCTGGACCGAGATCTGGCGGTCCGACGACTGCGGGATCGGCTGGACGAACATGGGCGCCAGGTTCCCCGCCGACCTGCACGACGGCCACGCCCAATGCTGGTCGTGGGACTACGACCCGGACGACGGGTGGGTGTACGTGGCGTCCACGGGTTTCCAACGGGACAAGGGCATCGTCGTGATGCGGGTCCGTCCCGAACACCTCGGCGACGGATCGCGATACGAGGCCTGGGGGCGGTCCGACGGCGGGTGGTCGTGGGGCGGGGCCGCCACGCCCGTCACCCCAGCCGGGGAGACCTGGGGTGAGTTGACGCTGCGCCGTACCCGACGGGATGTGTGGCTGCTCGGCGGATTCGCGTCGTCGCACTACGCGTTGGGGTACCGGGTGATCGGCTCGCCGACGTCGGCGCTGGCCTCGGTGCCCCTGCAGACGCCGGTTCGGGGCACGTCGTGGCGCGACGAGAAACACGCCGACAACCGCGTCGCGCAACTGTACGGCGGCTACGTGCTGCCCGGTTCGACCCCCGACGTCACCGGCGGAGTGGGGCTCATCGTGTCGCAGTGGCGTACCGGCGTTGGATGGCCCTATCGCGCAATGCAATTCAGAGTGACCCTGACATCGTCTAAGGTCACCGATTGATGACACCGCAAACCCGGCTCGCGCAGTTCGAGCGCCGCACCGAGTGGCCGCTGGCCGCCGTCGCGTTGCTGTTCCTCGCGCTGTACTCCGTGCAGGTACTCGCCGAGCCGCGCGGCGCCGCCGGTGGTCGTGGTGCGGGCGGCGTTGATCGTCACCTACCTGGTGTTCGTCGCCGACTACGTCGCGCGGCTGTACCTTGCCGATCCGCGCGGGAAGTGGTTCGTCCGGCACCTGATCGATCTCGCGATCATCGCGCTGCCGTTCCTGCGTCCGCTGCGCTTGCTCAGCCTCGCGGTGGTGGTCGAAGTCCTGCAGCGCGCGGTCGGCCACACCATTCGCGGAAAGGTGATCGTGTACACCGCCGTCGGCGTGGTCGTCATCGTCTACGCCTCGTCGTTGGCGATCCTCGACCTCGAGCGCTACCGGGAAGGCACCAAGATCCACAACCTCGGCGATGCGCTGTGGTGGGCGATCACCACCGTCACCACGGTCGGTTACGGCGACGTGACGCCGGTGAGCGGGGAGGGCCGCGTCGTCGCCGTCGCCCTGATGGTGGCGGGCGTGAGCCTGCTCGGCGTCGTCACCGCCACGCTGGCGTCCTGGATCGTGCAGCGCGTCGCCGAAGAGGAAGACGAGAGCCAGGCCGCGACCGCCGCCCAGATCGAGGAATTGCGCGACGAGATCCGCAAACTCACCGAGGCCATGCACCGTTCGACGACCGGCGAAGCCAAGCCCGCCTATGGTGAAGCCCGGCCGGGGACAGAGCAGCAAAGGTTGGAAGGCGGCACATGAGCAAGCGGGTTGTGGTCTGGGGCACGGGTTTCGTCGGCAAGATGGTGATCGCCGAGATCGTCAAGCACCCGGTGTTCGAACTCGTCGGCGTCGGGGTGAGCAATCCCGAGAAGGTCGGCCGCGACGTCGGCGAGATCTGCGGACTGGGCGAGCCGCTCGGGCTGACCGCCACCGACGACGTCGACGCCCTGATCGCGCTGCGGCCCGACGCTCTGGTGCACTACGGCCCGACGGCCGCACACGCCGACGACAACATCGCGCTGATCACCCGGTTCCTGCGGGCTGGCATCGACGTGTGTTCGACCTCGATGACCCCGTGGGTGTGGCCGAAGATGCACCTCAACCCGCCGAACTGGATTCAGCCGATCACCGACGCCTGCGAGGCCGGGCAGTCGTCCTGCTTCACCACCGGCATCGATCCCGGCTTCGCCAACGACCTCTTCCCGCTGACGCTGATGGGCCTGACCTCGGAGATCCGCAAGGTGCGGGCGTCGGAGCTGCTCGACTACACCAACTACGAGGGTGACTACGAGTTCGAGATGGGCATCGGCAAGCCGCCCGAGCACCGGCCGCTGCTGGAGAACCGGGACATTCTCGTCTTCGCCTGGGGTGCAACGGTTCCGATGATCGCCTACGCCGCGGGCATCGAGCTCGACGAGATCACCACCACGTGGGAGAAGTGGGTGACTCCCAACGAACGCAAGAGCGCCAAGGGCATCATCCCGGCAGGCAACGTCGCCGCCGTCCGGTTCACCATCAACGGGGTCTACAAGGGCGAGACCCGCATCCAGCTCGAGCACGTCAACCGGATCGGCGACGACGCCGCGCCGGACTGGCCGTCGGGCAACGAGAACGACGTCTACCGGGTCGAGATCGAGGGCACGCCGAGCATCTTCCAGGAGACGGCATTCCGGTTCACCGACGGCTCGGGCCGCGACGCCGCGGCCGCAGGCTGCCTGGCCACCGGGCTCCGGGCGCTCAACGCCGTGCCCGCCGTCAACGACCTCTCGCCCGGCTGGGTGACCCCACTGGATCTACCGCTCATCGGGGGAGCGGGCACAATTCGATGACGTGGCAGATGGGATAGGACTCTCGGTTGGCGCCACCAACCTGACCGCGGTCGTCGTCGGTGCGGGCGGCGGTGACGCGAACCACCGGCCGCCGAGGTGGTTCAGCGAGAACCGAGCACGGCGTCGTCGTCACCGACTTCGTCGACCGGGTCGGCGACCCGGTGGGCATCGTCGCCCCCGATGGCTCGACCCATCGCGCCGAGGTGCTGCTGGCCAACGCGCTGCGGGCGGTGCGCTACGCCGCGACCCGTGGGCAGTCGCCCGCAGAACCGGTGGGCATCGCGCACCCGGCGCACTGGCGCCCGTCGGCGATCGACGCGCTGCGTGGCGCCATGGCGGCGGTGCCCGAGTTCCGAACCCCTAAACCCGCGCTGCTGGTATCCGATGCGGCGGCCGCGCTGACCGCGTTGCAACAGGATCCCGGCCTGCCGTCGCGTGGCGTCATCGCCGTATGCGACTTCGGGGGCAGCGGCACCAGCGTCACCCTCGTCGACGCCGCGCAGGGATTCCGGCCGATGGCTCCGACGCTGCGGTACGCCGACCTGTCCGGCGACCTGATCGACCAGGCACTGCTCACCCACGTGATCGGGGACCTGTCCGCAGCGGGCTCGATCGACGCGTCCGGCACCTCGGCGATCGGGTCGCTGACCCGGCTGCGGGCCCAGTGCCGCGCGGCCAAGGAGCGATTGGCCACCGCCGGGGTGACGTCGCTGACGGCGGAACTGCCTGGACATCGAAGCGAGGTTCGGGTCACCCGCAACGAGCTCGACGACGCGATCCGCCAGCCATTGGCCGGATTCGTCGACGAGCTGCAGAACCTGTTGCGGCGCAGTGACGTTCGACCGGCCGATCTGGTCGCGGTGGCATCGGTCGGTGGCGGTGCGCGCATTCCGATCGTCACGACCACGCTCTCGGAGCACCTGCGGGTGCCCGTTGTCACCAACGCCCAACCCGAGTTGACGGCCGCCATCGGCGCCGGTCTGAAGGCCGTCCGCGGCACGGTCGTGGAAGGCGCCACGTCGATCGCGCGGATGCCGCCCGCCCCGGCCGCGCCCGCTCCCGCCCCGGCGCCGATGTCGAGCACGTTCCGCGCGCTGGCCTGGTCGGAGGCCGAGGTGCCCGAGCCGGTCGTTGCGCCTCCTGCTCCCGATGTCAGCGCTCGGCCGATGGTGGAGTTCGTCGCGCCGGAGGACGACGGGTACGACGAGCCAGCACCCGTGCCGTGGTATCGCCACCCGTTCGCGATCGTGGCCGCAGGCACCGCAGTCGCATTGGCGGCGATCGCGGCGGCCGTCGTGTTCGTCACGACCCGCAACGACGAGCCGGCGCCCGCGGTCACCGCCACGTCGACAACGACCGCCCCGCCGCCGCCCGTCACGACGCAGGATCCGCCTACGGAGGGCACGCCGACGCAGACGCAGCCGCCGTCGACACGCACGGTCACCGTGCGACCGCAAGCTCCGGTGACGGTGACGCAGCAGGCACCACCCCCGCCCGCCACCAGCGAGGCGCCGCCGCCGACATCCGAGGCGCCGCCGCCGACATCCGAGGCGCCGCCGCCGACATCCGAGGCGCCGCCGTCGACGTCCACCCCGCCGCCGCCGTTCATCCCCACGATTCCGCCGATCCCCACGATCCCCGGCCTGCCGCCATTCATTCCGCAACCCGGCCAGAACATCCCCTAGCGGCGGGTGCCCGTGACGTTGGATCGCGGCAGCCGCCCGGCCCTGGAGTGCCCGGCCATGCGGTCGCCGGTGACGACGACGTCGAAGGCGAGATGCAACCGCATCGGCTTCGTCACCGACTGGCGCCAGGTAATCCGTTGTCCGCCAACGCCGTCGACCACGGTGATGTCGTCAAGGGGCACGGTCTCGCCCTTGCCGGTTGCGCTGCCCGAGACTGCACCGCCGCGGTCGCTGAAGGTGTAGACGACGGCCAGCGATCCGATCGGTGTCTTGATGGTGACGTCCCAGTCGCCGACGATGCCCGCCACCTCACACCTCCATCGGAGTGCGGCCGTTGTCGGCCCACACGGTTCCGCGCCGCTCGTAGTCGAAGAGAGCTTCGACCGCCAGTGCCACCTTCGGCCCGTAGCTGCGTTCCAGCAGATACAGCGCCAGATCCAGTCCGGACGTCACCGCGGCCGAGGTGATCAGGTCGCCATCGTCGACCACGCGCGCGGGCACGGCGGTCACCCCCGTCGCATCGAGTACGTCCATGCCGAGGTGGTGAGTGGCGGCGTGACGGCCCTCGAGCAGGCCGGCCATGGCCAGCGCGAGCGCACCGCCGCACACGGTGGCCACGATGACGTCCGGGTTGGCGAGCGCCTCGCGCAACAGCGCGATGGCACCGGTCTCGCCGAAGCGGGCGAGCAGGACCGGGATGGTGTCGATCTCGTCGGGATCGCCTGCGATGGGGCCGACCGCGCCCGGCACGATGACGAACCCGGCCTTGGCCGGGTCGAGTCGCGCGGTCGCGGCCAGCGTCAACCCGCGGCTGCCGCTCGGCACCTGGCGCGGTCCCTCGGCGGACACCAGTTCCACCACCAGCTCGCCACCGACGGCGTCGCTACCCGCGGCGAGTACTTCGAACGGTGCGATGACGTCGAGCGGGTCGAAGCCGTCGAACAACACGAATTGGGCATGCACGTCGTCATCGTGGTCGTTGGCCGCGGACCGAACCAGTGGCAAGAATGCCACATATCAACGGAATCTTGCCACACCCTGCTACGGTGCCGCCATGCACACCGTCGTCGTCCTGGCGTTGCCCGACACCATCGCCTTCGACCTCGCCACGCCCGTCGAGGTCTTCGGCCGGGTCGAACTGGCTTCGGGAAAGCCCGGATACCGGGTGCTGGTGTGCGGCAGCGAACCCGTCGTCAGGGCAGGACCGCTGCGGATCGCCACCGACCACGGGCTCGGCACCCTCGCCGACGCGGACACGATCGTGGTGCCGGGACGCGATGAGGTGAGCGGCGAGACGCCGCCCGCGGTGATCGCGGCGCTGCGCGACGCGTTCGGCCGTGGTGCCAGGATCGCGTCGATCTGCACCGGGGCGTTCACGCTCGCCGCCGCCGGACTGCTCGACGGCAGGCGGGCGACGACGCACTGGCGGGCCAGCGACGCGTTTCGGGTCGCCTTTCCCGCCGTCGATCTGGACCCCGACGTGCTCTACGCCGACGAAGGCCAGGTGCTGACGTCGGCGGGCGCGTCGGCGGGACTGGACCTGTGCCTGCACATGGTGGCCCGCGATCACGGCGCCGCCGTCGCCGCGGACGCCGCACGGCTGGCGGTGGCCCCGTTGCACCGCAGCGGGGGCCAGGCGCAGTTCATCCAGCGCAATCAACGCGTGCGGCCGACCCCGCAGCTCGACGACGTGCTGGGATGGATTGAGCGGGAGGCGCACCGCGACCTGGTTCTCGGCGACATCGCCGCACGGGCCGCGGTCAGCGTCCGCACGCTCAACCGCCGCTTCCAGGCCGAGACGGGGCAGGCACCGATGCAGTGGCTGGCCGGCGTCCGGGTGCGGCACGCCCAACAGATGCTGGAGACCACGTCGCTGGGCATCGAGCGGATCGGCAACGACGTCGGATTCGCCTCGCCCGCCAACTTCCGCGAGCAGTTTCGCCGCCTGACGGGAGTGTCACCGCAGAACTACCGCAACACCTTTCGCGACCGCGTCGCGGGTTGACTCAGTGGTGGGAGCGTTGCTTCTTCTCGATGACCAGATGCGCCATCGGGATCCGCATGCGCTCCGGTGTCGCCGCGAGCCGCGCCGCGACACCGGCCTCGAGTTTGTCGAGGAATTCGCCGCGCCGGGGATCGGCCGTGCCGCCGCCAAGGCTCGCCGCGAGGGTGGGGAACACCGACGCCCGCGCGAACGCCGCCCACTGGGCACCGAACGCCTTGCCGTCCTTGTCGATTCGATACTGGTCGAAGTACCGGTCCTCGGCGTCGAACACCTCGAGGTGGCTGACCACGAGCTTCTCGAACGTGCCCGACGGAGCGAACGGCGACAGAAAGTCGCGGGCGCGGCGACCGACGATCGGGATCGACGTCGCGTGCTGTTCGTCGGCGGTCAGCAGCTCCGTGGCCGTCATCTCGGCGAGCGTCTCCACGATGGCGGACAGTAGCGGCTCGTACCCGAAGTCGCCGTCCTCGTCGAGTGCCATCGTCATCACGACGAGTTGACCACCCGGGCTCAGCTCGCGGCCGCGAAAGGCGATGAATTCGTGCCAATCACGAGCGGCCTGCCTGGCATACGCGGCCTTGACGTCGGCGTCGCCGCTGTAGGCGACCTGGACGTGATCCGGAACCGGCTGGGGCACCTGGCTCAACCATTGGATGGCCCACGACGTCCAACCCAGGTTGATGCTGTTGGACGGCAGGATCTGCTTGTAGAACGACCGCCCGACCGCCGAGGCGAACACCGCCTGGTCCTTCTTGAGGTAGGTGTCCGGATCGTCGCTCAGCGTGGTGAAGAGCGCGGTGAAGTCGTTCTCCGGCACGTCGGTGTGCGTGATGAGGATGGAGTGCTCGGGCCGGGTCCGCTTGCGCAGCACCTCGATTGCCGCGCCGATCGGTAGCAACGAATTGTGACCCGTCGACGCGCCGTAGTCGGCGACGACGATCGGGCGCGGTGACCGCGGGATGGGCACCACCTCGGCGGCCCTTTTGAGAAGCTCGATCGCAGGGCGCAGCCCGGCCGCCTGCAGCCGCGAGCCCGCGGTGTAGGAGCGGCTGTCCATCGGTTGCGGCCGCACCACGACGCTCGATTCGGGCATGTCCCCGACGGTAGCCGTCAGGCGTAGGTCACGCGCGTCAGTTGCTCCGAGATCTCCCACAACCGCTGGTTGTCGGCCGGGTCCTTCGCGCGGTCGAGGATCTTGGCCGTGGTCACACCGCCGCCCGCCATTTCGAAGAAGCCGCGGGGGCCGTAGAACGCGCCGCCTTCGGCCTGCGGCGAGACCGCCGCATACAGCGCGGGAAGGATCCCTTCGTCGATCTCCTGCCATATGAACGGCGTGAGCTGGCGGGTGAGTCGGTAGAACCGTTCCATCGGCGTGGGAGCCTGCCTGCCGTGTGACGGACCACTGGTTTGCAGATTGGTCTTGGTGAATCCCGGGTGCGCGGCATTGGAGACGATGCCCCAGCCGGCTTCCCGGCTCCTGCGGTCCAGTTCGAGGGCGAACATGAGGTTGGCCGACTTGGATTGTGAATACGCGGGGGTGGCCTTGTATTGCTTCTCCCACTGCAGGTCGTCGAAGTTGATGCCGCCCATGCGGGCGGCCAGGCTGCTGAGCGAGGTCACCCTGGCCTTGCCCGCACGCAACAACGGCAGCAGCCGACCGGTCAAGGCGAAGTGCCCCAGGTGATTACCGCCGAACTGCAGCTCGAAACCGTCCGTGGTGGTCTCGCGGTCCGGCGGCTGCATGATGCCGGCGTTGTTGATCAATACGTCGATCGGCCTGCCCTCGGCGATCAGCTCGTCGGCGAGTGCGGCCACGCTCGCCAGCGAGGACAGGTCGACGGTCTTGATGGTGAGCTTGGCGCCGGGCACGGCGGCCTGGATCTCGGCCACCGCCGCTTCGCCCTTGGCGCGGTTGCGGATCGCCATCACGACGTCGGCGCCTGCGGCCGACAGTCGTTTGGTCAGGCCGAGGCCGAGACCGGAGTTGGAACCGGTGACGACGGCGAGCCGTCCGGTCAGATCTGGAACTGTGACTTCGAGTCCTTTCATAACCGAATAATAACGAACCAGTGGTCTGATAACAAGAGCCCGGCGGTCTGCTATCTTCTTTTCGGTGATGTCGTCCTTCCAGCGCGCGCGGCGTCCGGAACAGCTGGCGGCACGCCGCTCGGCGATCCTGGAGACCGCGCGCACCATGCTCGGCGAGAAGAACGTCGCCGACATCAGCCTCCGCGAACTGGCCGACCGGGTCGGGCTGGCCAAGTCGAACGTGTTGCGGTACTTCGACAGTCGCGAGGCGATCTTCCTCGAGGTGCTCGACGAGGAATGCGCCTCCTTCCTCGAGGACACCGGCGCCAAGTTGGGACGTCCGCGCCCGCGGAAGGCCGAATACGCCAGCGAGATCCGGGTTGCCACGATCATCGCCGACGCCCTGATGGCCAGCCCGCTGCTGTGCGAACTGCTCGCAGCCATGGCCGGGGTGCTGGAGCGCAACATCTCCGACGGCTTCGCCCGTGACTTCAAGGCCCGCGCGGTGGGCCACATCGGCGGGCTGGCAGCGCTGGTGTCCCGGCATCTGCCGTGGCTGCCCGATGAGTTCACCGCGTTCTTCGCAGAGGCCGCGTTGTCGTTGACGGCCGGCATGTATCCGTTCTCGACACCGACCGAGCCGGTCCGCGCCGCCATGGCCGAACTGGGCCTGCCCGAACCCGAACAACGCTTTGCCGAGGGCCTGCGCGCGGGGCTGGCGAACTGGCTGATTGGAGCGGCGGCCCAGTCGGCGACATGACACACTGCGGTTCATGAGTCGCCCTAAGGGACCGCGGATCATGACCACCCTCGCGATCCTGACGATGATCGCCTCGCTCATCGGGTTCGTCGTCACCCTGATGCTCAACGCATTCGTGCTCGACGACTACGACGCATACGGCGAGGTTTCGATCCCGGGTTCGACCAGCCTGCACCTACCCGCGGGCGACGTGACGGTCACCTTCCACACGGTGCTCATCGGCGGCGGTGGCAGCGGCCTGCCCGTCCCTCCGCTGAAGTACCGCATCACGGCGCCGGAGGGGATCGACGAGCCCCAGCTGACCGAGGACTATGGCAGCACGACGACGGTGAACAACGATGCGCGCGTCCGCATTGGGTATCTCCACGTGCCCGCCGAGGGCACCTACGACATCGAGGTCGACGGCAACGTCAGTGCCTACCTCAACCCCACGCTGGCCTTCGGCCACGGCAGCGACTACGGCAACCTGCCGATCATCTTCGCGGTGATCTTCGGCTTCGCGATCGTCGACCTCGTGATCGCCAGGATCTGGGCGGCCAAGACGCGGCGGCCCGCACCGGTGACCACCTTCGGCGCCAGCATCACGTCGCCTCCGATGCCCGTCGAACCCACCGGGTCGTTCACGCCCTCCGACGAGGGCATCCGCATCCAGTCGCTCAACACCCTTGCCAGGCTTCGTGATTCGGGCGCCCTGACGCAGGACGAGTACGAGGCCGAGAAGAAGCGGGTGCTCGACGGACCCTAGTGCCCGCGCGCGACCCACTCGTCGTAGTGCACGATCTCGTCGCCGATGCTGGTGGTGTCGCCGTGACCGGTGTAGACGACCGTGTCGCCGGCAGCGTGCCGAGCCGGTCGGAGATGGACTCCAGGATGGTCGGGAAGTCGGAGAAGGACCGTCCCGTCGCACCGGGGCCGCCGTTGAACAGGGTGTCGCCGCTGAACACCGCGCCGAGGTCCGGCGCGTACCAGCACACCGACCCAGGTGAGTGGCCGGGCGTGTGCAGCGCGCGGATCTCGACGTCGCCCGCCGTGAGCACCATGCCGTCCTCGACACTGCGGAAGTCCTTGTCCGGGTGGGTCATTCGCCACAGCACGTCATCGGCGGGATGCAGCAGCACGGGCGCGTCGAGCGTCTTGCCCAGTTCGGGGGCGACGGTGACGTGGTCGTTGTGTCCGTGGGTGCAGACGACCGCCACCACGTTGCGGCCGGCCGACCGCCTCGACGATCGGCTGCGGCGGTGTGCGCGGCGTCGAACACCACGACGTCGGAGTCGTCGCCGACGATCCAGATGTTGTTGTCGACGTCCCAACTGCCGCCGTCGAGTTCGAAGGTGCCGCTGGTGACCAGTCGCTGGATTGCGCTCATCAGAGGATCACCACCGAGCGCAGTACCTCACCGGCGTGCATCTTGTGGAAGGCGTCCTCGATGCCGTCGAGGCCGATGCGTTCGGTGACGAACTTCTCCAGCGGCAGCCGGCCCTGCAGGTAGAGGCTGACGAGGGTGGGGAAGTCGCGTTCGGGCAGGCAGTCGCCGTACCAGGACGACTTCAGCGAGCCGCCGCGGGAGAAGAAGTCGATCAGCGGCATCTCGAGGGTCATGTCGGGGGTGGGCACGCCCACCAGCACCACGGTGCCGGCCAGATCACGCGCGTAGAACGCCTGCTTCCAGGTTTCCGGGCGCCCGACCGCGTCGATCACGACGTCGGCGCCGTTGCCGTCGGTGAGGTCCTGGATGGTCTCGACCGGACGTCGAGCTCGCGGGCGTTGATGGTGTGGGTGGCGCCGAAGTCACGGGCCCAGTCCAGCTTCTTGTCGTCGGTGTCGACGGCGATGATCATCTTGGCGCCGACCAGCGCGCGCGCCCGCGATCGCCGCGTCACCGACGCCGCCGCAGCCGATCACCGCGACGGTGTCGTCGCGGCCGACGTTGCCGGTGTTGATCGCGGCGCCGATGCCGGCCATCACGCCGCAGCCCAGCAGTCCGGCGACGGCCGGATCGGCCAAGGGGTCGACCTTGGTGCACTGCCCCTCGTGTACCAGCGTCTTGTCGGCGAACGCACCGATGCCCAGCGCCGGAGTCAGCTCGGTGCCGTCGGTCAGTGTCATCTTCTGTTCGGCGTTGAAGGTGTCGAAGCAGTACCAGGGGCGGCCGCGCTTGCAGGCCCGGCACTGCCCGCACACCGCCCGCCAGTTCAGGATGACGAAGTCACCGGGCTCGACGTGGGTGACGCCCTCGCCGACCGACTCGACGGTGCCCGCGGCCTCGTGGCCCAGCAGGAACGGGTACTCGTCGTTGATGCCGCCCTCGCGGTAGGTGCAGGTCGGTGTGGCAGACGCCGCACGCGTTGACGTCGACGACCACCTCGCCCGGACCGGGATCGGGGATCACGATTTCGACCAATTCGACGGGTTGCTTCTTGGACCGCGAGATCACCCCACGCACTGTCTGACTCATATCTACAACTTAAGGGGTCCGAGACGTACCGTTGGACTCGACCGACATGAACCTCGAACTGGACACCCCGACCGACCTGCTCGTCGCTGCGCGAGCGGCGCACGGTCGGCGGGACTGGCACGCAAGCTATGGCGGGTTCACCCGTGCCAGCGAGATCGGCCCGCTCGACACCGACGATCTCGACGCGATGGCGATGGCTGCCTGGCGGCTGGGGCACGCGAAGGAATCGGTCCGCATCGCCGAACTGGTGTTCGCACAGCTGGCCAGGAAGGATCCGTCGGCCGCGGCGGCGAAGGCGGTGGACATCGCGCTCGCCTGGCTCACCCGAGGTGACCTGAACATCGGTCAGGGCTGGATGAACCGGGCGCGGCGGCTTCTCGCCGGTGCACCCGAGTGTGCCGCGCACGGCTATCTCGCCTATCTCGACGCCTTCATCGCGACCGTGATGGGGGACACCGACGCGCTCAACCGCCAGGTGGTCGCATTACAGGAGATGTCCGCCCGGCTGGACAACCCCGCGGTGACCGCGCTCGCCCTCGTCGTCGAAGCGCTCGCCGCGATCGGTGAGGCCAGGATGACCGACGCGTTCGGGCTCATCGACGAGGCCATGCTCAACGTGCTCGCCCCCGAGGTGCCGATCGAATGGGCCGGTGACGTCTACTGCTTGGTTCTACATCACTGCAACCGAGTGGCCGATCAGCCCCGCATGCGGGCATGGACGCAGTCGATGGAGCGGTGGTGTGAGAACTTCGCCGTATTGGTCTACGGCGGGGTGTGCGATCTGCACCGGCTGCAATTGCTCACGGCGACCGAGGAATATCGCCTGATCGAAGACCAGTTGTTCGCGGCCAGCAACAAGCTGGTGGACATCAACGGGTTCGCGGCCGCGGAGGGCTTCTACGAACTCGGCGAGATACGCAGGCTGCGCGGCGATGTCGACGGGGCGACGGCCGCGTTCGCGCGGGCACGGTCGCTGGGCGTGGACCCGCAACCGGGTGAAGCCATGCTGCTGCACGCCCAGGGCGACAGCAGGGCCGCCTCGACGGCGCTGCAGGCGTCGCTGGGCTGGCAGGACCGGATCGGGCGGATGCGGCTGCTGCGGGCGGCGGTCGAGGTGGCACTGAGCCGCGACTGCGTCGAGGAGGCCGAGTCATACTGCCGCGAACTCGAATCGGGTGCAAGGGATTTCGGTACGCCGGGGTTCAAGGCCTGGGCGGCGCACGCGCGCGGTGCGATCCTGGTGCAGCGCGGTGAGTGCGGCCAGGCGCTGGAGGCGTTGCAGGCGGCGTTGCGCGAATACCGGACGCAGCAATGCCGGTACGAAACCGCCGAGGTCTACGAATGGATGGCGATCGCGCATACCGCACGGGGGGAGCACGAGGTCTCGGCCGGGGCCGTCGACACCGCGGCGAGCATCTACACCCAGCTCGGCGTCGTATCGGCCCGCGACCACGGTGGCCCGTTGCCGGGCGGGCTCACCAAGCGGGAGGTCGAGATCCTCACCCGGATCGCCAGCGGTGCGACCAATAAGCAAGTGGCAGAGCAGATCTTCATCAGCGAGAAGACGGTCGGGCGTCATCTGGCGAACATCTACGCCAAGCTCGGTGTCTCGTCCCGCACCGCCGCCGTGTCGTGGGCGTTTGCGAACAACGTGGTGGACAACGTCTCCCGCAGCGACGGCTGATCCTCTCGCCGTCTACATCATTTGCACCACGTCACGTACCGAGCGAACACATCATTTGCCCGATGAGCGGGACCCACACGCGGATCTAGCGTGATGAGCATGACCAAGAAACTGCCCCAATTGATCGGTGACCGACTGTTCGTCACCGACGGCGGCACTGGAGACCGAGCTGGTCTTCCACGACGGCATCGACCTGCCGCACTTCGCCGCCTTCCCGCTGCTCGAGAATGCCGGTAGTCGCGCCCGGTTGCGCCGGTACTACGACGGTTATCTCGACATCGCCCGCCGACACGGTGCCGGCTTCGTGATCGAGACACCCGACCTGGCGCGCCAACCCGGACTGGGCCGCGCCAGCTCGGCTATTCGCCCGACGCAGCTCGACGCCGTCAACCGCGCCGGCGGTACGAGTTCGCCGAGGAGGTCCGGGCGGCGGCGACCGCCGACGGCGTCACTGCGGTGGTGAGTGGCTGCATCGGTCCGCGCGGCGACGGCTACGACCCCGGCACCGTGATGACGCCCGAGGACGCCGAGCGCTACCACGCGGTCCAGATCGGCTACGTTCGCCGCCACGCACCGCCGATCAGGTCACCGCGCTCACGATGACCAACGCCGAGCGAGGCGATCGGCATCGTGCGCGCCGCCGTCGCGGCGGGTATTCCGGCCGCGATCTCGTTCACGGTGGAGACCGACGGGCTGCTTGCCGACGGGCCAGTCGCTGCGCGAGGCCGATCGAACAGGTGGACGCCGCGACGGACGGCGGCGCCGCCTACTTCATGGTCAACTGCGCGCACCCGAGCACATTTCGACGGCGCGATCGAACCGCGACGGGCCGTGGCTGCACGGCTGCGCGGCCTGCGGCCAACGCCTCCACGAGGAGCCACGCCGAACTCGACGAAGCGACGGAGCTCGACGAGGGCGATCCGGCTGACCTCGGCGCCCGGCACACCGCGTTGCGCGACCGGTTGCCCGCCGTCACCGTCGCTCGGCGGCTGCTGCGGGACGGATGCGCGCCACGTGGCGGCGATCTGCGCGGCCTGGCAGGCGGGGCCGCGAATTAGGGTCCGATCCGGCGATGAGCGCGGGTCGCCTCGATGCCGTTGCCGACTGGCCGGTCCCGACTGCCGCCGCGGCGGTGGTCGGGCCGTCCGGCGTGCTGGCGAGTTCGGCGACACCGTCGCGGTTCGCACTGGCGTCGGTGACCAAGCCGCTGGTCGCCCGCGCGGCGCAGGTCGGCGATCGAGGAGGGCGTCGTCGAACTCGACACCCCGGCAGGCCCGCCAGGCTCGACGGTGCGTCATCTGCTCGCCCACACGTCTGGCCTGTCGATGCGGTACGGGTGAGATCCAGGCGCAGCCGGGCACGCGTCGGATCTACTCCAACTACGGGTTCGGCGTGCTCGCCGAGACGGTGCAGCAGGCCTCGGGCATCGAGTTCGACCGGTACCTGCACCGAGGCGGTCTTCGAACCCCTGGGCATGGACTCGTCGGCGCTCGTCGGCGGCGCGGACGCGGCCGGATTCGGCGCGGAGTCGACGGTGGCCGACCTGGCCAGGTTCGCCGTCGACCTGCTGCGGCCGGCGCTGGTGTCGCCGCAGATGCACGCGGACGCGACGACGGTGCAGTTCCCCGGGCTGACCGGGGTGTTGCCCGGGTTCGGCGTTCAGCGGCCCAACGACTGGGGGCTGGGCTTCGAGATCCGGGACGGCAAGTCACCGCATTGGACGGGTTCGTCGAACTCGGGTCGCACGTTCGGGCACTTCGGCCAGTCGGGCACGTTCATGTGGGTCGATCCGGCCGCTGACCTGGCGCTTGTCGTGCTCACCGACCGCGACTTCGACGAGTGGACCTACCCGCTGTGGCCGGCGCTCTCTGATGGAGTGCTGAGAGAATTCGGAGCACACTAGCGCAACAGGGGTCCCACAAGGCACAATAGACACGCACGACACAACTGCATCTTTATCTTTTCGGCAATCACCAGGTCGTTGGGGAAGACGTCCCTGTTGGAGCCGAAGGAGCAGATGATGCGTGCGTCGAACCAGTTCGCCGACGCGACGACTGGTGTGGTGTACGTCCACGCCTCGCCCGCGGCGGTATGCCCACATGTCGAGTGGGCTCTTTCGTCGACCCTGTCGGCGCGAGCGAACCTCAAGTGGACACCGCAACCTGCCATGCCCGGACAACTGCGCGCCGTCACCAATTGGGTCGGTCCCGTCGGGACCGGCGCCCAGCTGGCCAACGCGCTGCGGTCGTGGTCGGTGCTGCGGTTCGAGGTCACCGAGGATCCGAGCGAGGGAGTCGACGGCCACCGGTGGTGCCACACCCCGCAGCTCGGTCTGTGGAGCGGCGCGATGAGCGCCAACGGTGACGTGATGGTCGGCGAGCTTCGGCTGCGTGGGCTGATGGCGTCCGGGGCAGACACCCTTGCCGCCGAACTGGATTCGGTGCTCGGCACCGCGTGGGACGAGGCGCTGGAGCCCTACCGCGGTGGCGGCGACACGGGCGAGGTGAGCTGGCTCAACCGCGGGAGTCGGCTAGACCCTTCTTCGCCAGCCCTTGAACACTTCGTTGCGGCTGGTTACGTAACGGAACTTCGGCCCGATCCTCGGCTTACACTTCCGCCGTGTTCTCTGAGACGCGCTACGCGCGCAACGGGGACTTGTCCGTCGCCTATCGCGCGTCGCGCGAGGGTGCTCGTGACATCGTGTTCGTCCCGAACTGGTTTCAAACTGCGAGACTCTTCCGGAGCTACCGTCGGTTCAAGGGTGGGTCGAGGCGATGACCTCGCTCGGGCGAGCTGATCTTCTTCGACCAGCCGGGCACGGGAGCGTCCGATCCGGTCACGTCGATCGCGCTACCGACCCTGGAGCAATGGGCCGACAGCATCACCGCGGTGCTCGACGATCTCGGGAGCCGCGAAGCGGTCCTCGTCGCGGTCGACGGGGCGTTCGCGACGGCGGCGCTGTTCGCGGCTACACATCCGTCCCGCACAATCGCGCTCGTGGTGCTCGAGGGCTACGCGGATCCGATCGCAAGACGCACTGGTGGGCTCAATCCGGAGGATTTCGTCGCTGCCATGGAAACCGGTTGGGGCACCGGGGAGATGCAGCACACCGTGAATCCGGACATGCCGTGGAACGAAGAGATCCGGGCAACGTGGGCCCGACACGAGCGCCTCGCGGCGAGTCCCAGAACGGTTTGCTCTCATGATGCCTCTCGTCACCCAAATGGACGTAAGGGCGGTGCTTCCGACAGTCCGTGTGCCAACCCTCGTCGTCCACCACGACGACGACTTCTTCATCCCGCGTGAGGCGGGTAAGTACGTCGCCGACCACATCCCGGGTGCCAAGTACGTCGAACTACCGGGGCGCAACTGTGGCACTTCGTTGAACCGTGGCGTGCGTCCTTCCAGGAGATCGCCGAGTTCCTCACTGGTCACCAGGCAGAAGTGGCCGATGATCGGGTTCTCGCTACGGTGCTGTTCACCGACATCGTGGACTCGACGCGCCGGGCCTCCGAGATCGGCGACCGCGACTGGCACGCGTTGCTGGATGCCCACGACGCCGTCGTCCGGGCCCAGCTCACGCGGTTTCGAGGCCGCGAGGTGAACACGTCGGGAGACGGCTTCCTCGCGATGTTCGACGGTCCGCAGCGAGCGATCCGCTGCGCGATGTCGATCCGCGACGCCGTGCAGCCCCTCGGCATCCAGGTGCGCGCCGGGATGCATACCGGCGAATGCGAGGTCCGCGGCGATGACATCGGCGGGATCGCCGTGCACATCGGCGCGCGCGTGAGTGCCCTGGCGGGGCCGAACGACGTGCTCGTGTCCAGCACGCTGCGCGACCTCGTGATCGGGTCAGGACTCGAATTCGGGGAGCGCGGCGCTCACGAGCTCAAGGGCGTGCCCGGCGAGTGGCACCTCTTCGCCGTCGCGTCTCCATAGCAGTAGTCGAGGTGTTCGTCGTAGCGGTGCACCGGTTTTGGGTTTGCGCGGCATCATCGCGGTCTTGTCGGCGCACCGATCGTCGGGGCGAGGTTCGCGGGGTGTTCATTGTGGTACGTCCAGGGACGGGAGATGCAGACGTCGCCGAACCGGAGCGGGCCGACGGATTTCTCGCCGGTGCCAATGCACAACCTCGACGAGCACGCCGTGACGTCTCTTGGCGCCGCGATCCGTTCAGTGCGCCACGAGGTGGAGGTCGCACATCAAGTCGGCGACGGCGTGACCACGTGGGTCCGGCGAAGAAAGGATCAGACGATCGGTCCGCCACGAGGCGTTCATGGCCGTCGGCCGGCGGAACGTCACTGGAAGTCTATCGACGACGAGACCCCAGCCAGCTTCGGCGGGGAGAACATGAAGGACGTCGCGGGTCTACGACACGAAGGCAGGCTCGTACGTCGGCGGAGCCACGGTCGCCTTCGGCTCCTCGAGGTACGCTCACCTGATCGACGCATTCGCCGCGCAGGCCGTCGCCAACACCGGGTCGCAACAATCGCGGCACCGGCTATCCCTCGACGCCGATCGTCGAGAAGGTGCTGCGCGACAGCGACCGAGGTCCGGATTGCCGATGCGAGAAGTCGCGCACGGCGCCGGTACGGCCGACTCACGCGCCGAACTCGCAGATGTTCGGGCATCCCGACGCTGTGACGAGCTCAAGGGCGTGCCCGGCGTCTCCATGGCGGTGGCCTCAGAAGGGCGGTGGGTCTGGGTCGTTGGTGGTGGTGAAGGTGTCGAGGTAGTCGAGGTGTTCGTCGTAGCGGTGCACCGGTGGTGGGTTGGTGCGGTGCTCGTGGTTGGCGCGGCGTTCGGCCAGTATCGCCGAGGCCCGGGTTTGAGCTCGGGTGCGTTGTTTGCGCGGCATCATCGCGGTCTTGTCGGCGCACCGATCGTCGGGGCGAGGGTGCACGGTGCTGGGCCCGGTGGGTACCGACAGCGACGGGAAGATCAGCGCCCCACCGGGGTGGGTGACGTATTTCTCCCCATTCGGCGCGGTCCAGATGATGGTGCCATCGGCGAGTTGCTCGTCGTGCCACCCCCAGAAGGTCTTCAAGAGATGATGAAACCGGCACAGGCACTTGATGTTCCACGCACACGTCGGCCCACCGTCACCGTACGGGATGGTGTGGTCCAAATCGCAGCCCACCGCGGGCCGGTCACACCCGGGGGCCCGGCAGGTCACGTCGCGACACCGCACGAAGTCCGCCAACGCCTTGGACGGGACATAGCCCGGCTCCGGTGGCGCCGCGCCGGGATGCACCAGTGGCCGCAGCCGCGCCGAGGCCGCCAACTCGGCGATCAGCTCCGGCGGGATCAACCCCTCATAGCCCGACAGCACGCCCGGGGTGTCGCCGCGGCCCTCCACGGTGGCCTGTTCGGCGATGACGTGGATGACCACCGCACTAGCGGCCTTCCCCCCGGCCGGGCAGCCCGGCGCCCCGCAACCGCAGGACAGTCGATCCGCGCCGGCGGCCAGTGCGCCCGTCGCATCGGCGCGGCGTTGCGCCACGGTGCGTGGATCGGCTTCGCAGACCGTGGCGGCCAGTGCGGTCAACCGATCGGCGAGCGCGTGGGCGTCGGTGGCGAACACCGTGGCGCTGATCTCGGCCAGCCCGTCACCGACGTCGCCGACGAGGACCTCGCGTTCGACCAGCCGCTCCGTGCGGCGGCGCACCGCGTCCAGATCCACCCGGGCCACGATCTTGTCGATGCGGGCGGCCAGTTGGCTGCGGTTCATCGACCCCCACCGCGGCATCCGCGCCGCCAACTGCGCATCCACGCCGGCCCGCACGTCGTCATCGACGATCAATCCGGTCCGGAACACCACCGTGCGGAAGGTGGCCTCGTCGATGTCGCCGACCCGAAACGCCGCCCCGATCCGGGGCAGGTGGTTGCGCATGGCATCGGCGTAGCGGATGTAGGAGGCGGCCAGTCCGCGGCTGATCCGCATCGCCGCCGCGATCTCCACCGCGACCGCATCGACCACGTCGAACACCCAGTTGTCACTGGCCCCACCGTCTTGCACCATCCGCAACGCCATCAAATCGGCGATCGCATCCAACCGGGCCGCAGCCTCACACGCCTCGGCCCGAGCCGCCGAACACATCCGCCCCAGCATCGCCACGGACCCATCCGACTCGCTCATACGTTCGATTCTAGGTGCACCCACCGACATTGATTCCCGATGCGGCTACAGCCAGTTGTTGCAGTCGTGGAGGTCGATCTTGGACCCAGGTCCCGCGCCGTCCAACGCTGCTGCGTCGGCCGCGTCCTGGGTGGGCGCGACCCGCCCCGCGAGCGCTTTCCCGTCACTGCTCTCCGCAATCGAGAGACAGCCCAGTCCCGATGTGACTACCTCGCAGTCGTTCGTCTCGCCCAAGACGTCGCACCACAACACGGCGGCATCCTCCGCGTCCTGTCGAGTGCGATAGTTCATGCGCATCTCTTCTTGTCCGTTCGAGAGCGACGCCGCGATTGCGCCCCAGCATCCTGGCTTGCATTCGAAATCGATGTCAGCCTTGGCTACGGGCGATCCTGCGGTGACCAGACTCAAGCCGCCGAACAGCAGCGCTGCGGCGAAGATCTTGCTCACGGTGTGGGTGGCGTTCATGGTGTAGCGAGTACAGGCCGTGCGGATCGCTACCGAACCCAACTTTCCCGTGGTTGACTCCAGAAATCGCGGTCTCAAGGCCCATATCTCTTGGAGCGTGCAGTGACACCGTCATCCAGCTACAGACTTCTTCAAATCGCGCTCGTCGTCTTTGGCGCGGTGATGATTCTTCTGTATCCCCTAGCGGCAGTGTGGCCGTCGGGGTGGGCATGGCATCCCGGTGCGCCCTACCAGTCCGACTACTTCATGATGATCGTCGGCCTCTACGCGACGCTGGGCCTTTTCCTCTGGAACGCGGCGCGACGTCCCGAGGCCAATGTCAGCCTGATCTGGTTCACGGTCGCCTCGAGCCTCGTTCACGCCGCAATCATGGCGGTGCAATCCTTCGGGAGCGGCCGCCACATGGGACATCTGTGGGGAGACGTCCCGGCACTGCTTCTGGCGGCCATCGTGCTGTCGGTCCTCGTACTGACATCGGGCCTCAAGCAACGAACTGTCGCGACCTAGCGGCCCACCGACACGTGCACGTGGACGACGTCACCGTCGTCGATCTGCTCGGCCCGCCGTAGCACGACCTTGAGCGGCACCAGGTAGACGCCATCCTTGGGGATCAGTGACGTGCCGACCTCGGTGTCGCCGATCCGCACGCGGGCCGGGATGACACCCCAGCCGTAGGTCAGCTCCGCGAGGTGGTCGCGCAGGAAGGCGTCCACGTCCTCCGGGGTGGCGACGAAGAAATAGGGTGCGGGGCCGCGCCACTGGAACACCTCGGCATCAAACTCCCAATCCATGGCTGCCCAGGCTACGGGCGCAGGATCTTCAGCGCGCCGGGGACCGCCGACACCTCGACCGGCAACGGGCACACGAACTCTCCGTCCGCGTACGCCGTTGATCCCGGGCGACTCGACGGTGATCACCTTCGCCCGCGCCGTCCGCACCTCGTCGAGGTCGACGTGGGTGCCCTTGAAGACGGTGGGGAACAGGCGGATTAGCTTGGTGCGCGACGCGGACTGCACCATCGTGACGTCGAGCAGGCCGTCGGAGTGGTCGGCGTCGGGGCAGATGAGCATGCCACCGCCGTAGCTGCGGGTGTTCCCGAACGCGGCCAGCGTCAGGTCCGTCACGACCTCCTCGCCGTCGAAGGTCAAGCGGAAGGGCAGCAGCCGCAGTTTCGACAACTCGGCGACCATCGCGACGTTGTAGCGCATCCGGCCGTGCGGCCAGCGCATGCGGTTGGTCCGATCGGTGACCAGCGAGTCGAAGCCCGCCGCCATCACGGTGCCGAACCAGCGGTCGGTGCCGTCGGCTCCCTTGATCCGGCCGAGGTCGACCGTCTCGACCCGGCCGTCGACGATGACGTCTGCCGCCGCCTCGGGATCCTTTGTGGGAATGCCGAATTCGCGCGCATGGTCATTGCCCGTGCCGGCCGGGATGATGCCGAGCGGTATGTCGGTTTGCGCGAGCACCTGCAAGGCGAGCGAGATGATGCCGTCACCGCCGACGACGACGAGCGCGTCCATACCGCGTTCGAGGGCGCCCTCGACGAGCTGTCGCGCGTGCTCGGCGTCGGTGCCTGCGATGGCGACGACGTCGACACCGCGTCGATGGAACTGGGTGATCGCGCGTTCGGCCGCGTGCGGTGCATTGCCGTGCCCCGAGGCCGGATTGGTCAGTACGGTGACGCGCGCGACGCCTGAACTCACGGGATCAGCTTGCCGGGGTTGAGGATTCCCTTCGGGTCGAGCACGGCCTTGACCGCCCGCAGCACCTCGACGCCGAGGTCGCCGACTTCGTCGCGCATCCACGGGCGGTGGTCGGCGCCGACCGCGTGGTGGTGCGTGATGGTGGCGCCGCAGCGGACCATCGCGTCGGAGGCGGCCGTCTTGGCCTTGCGCCACTGCTCGATCGGATTGCCGCGCTGGCCGGCGACGACCGTGAAGTACAGCGAGGCGCCGGTGGGATACACATGGGAAATGTGGCACAACACCAGTGCCGGAGTACCGGTTTCGGCGAGCGACGTGGTGAGCGCATCCGTCACGGCAGCTCTTGAGCGCGCCGACGTTCGACCAGTTGGTCGCGGTCTCCAGCGTCTCGCACAGCGCCCCTGCGGCCAGCAGCGAGTCGCGCAGGTACGGCGCCCCGAAGCGGCCGTGCTCCCAGGACCGCGCGGGCCCTTCGCCCAACGACGTGCCACCGTGCGCTTCGAGCACCGCCCGGGTCTCGGCGTGTCTGCTCTCGGTGTGTGCGGCGGTGCCCTCGAACGCCGTGATCGCCAGGCAGCCGCCGGTGATGCTCTGTTCGCCGATGGTCTCGGTGGTGGCCAGGTTCACGCCGGTCTCCGCCTCGTCGGACAGTCGGATCACGGTCGGGCCGGTGCCGGTCTGAACGACCGCCCGCAGCGCGGCGGCCCCGGTGGCGAAGTCGGGGAACGACCACGCCTCGTAGCGGGTGGTCTCGGGGACCGGATGCACGCGCGACGCGCACCCGGGTGATCACCCCGAAGACGCCCTCGGAGCCGATGATCAACTGGCGCAGGTCCGGGCCCGCCGCGGACGCCGGGGCGCGGCCAAGGTCGAGGATCCCCGCCGGGGTCACCGCGCGCACGCCGCGAACCATGTCGTCGAAGCGGCCGTATCCCGCGGAGTCCTGGCCCGACGACCGCGTCGCCGCGAAGCCGCCGATCGTGGCGAACTGGAAGCTCTGCGGGAAGTGGCCGAGCGAGAAGCCGTGCGCGCCAAGCAGTTCCTCGGCTTCGGGGCCGGTGAGCCCGGCGCCGAGGTCGGCCTCACCGGAGACCTCGTCGAGGCCGTGCAGTTCGTCGAGCCGCCGCAGGTCCAGTGACACGACGGCCTTGAAGTCACCGCGAATCGGGTCGAGGCCGCCGACCACGCTGGTGCCGCCGCCGAACGGGACGACCGCGATGCTCTGCTGAGCGCAGAATCGGAGCACCTCGGCCACCGCTTCTTCGTCGGCGGGCAACAGCACCGCGTCGGGGGCGTCCTGCACGCCGGAGTCCTTGCGGCGCAACAGGTCCAGCGTGGACTTGCCGCCGGCGCGCAGCAGCCGGCCGTAGTCGTCGGAGATGCAGTGTGCGGCGCCGACGATGGCGACCAGCGCCTCGCGTGTCGGCGTCCGACAGCGCCGACGGCCGCAGGCGAACCTGCTCCGCGTCCAGTTCCGGGCCGGGCGCACCGTCGACCCCGAGGGCCTGCTCGAGCAGGGTGCGGATGCCGTCGGAGAGGGGCTTGGCCGCCGCCGGGTCGCCCCAGGCATTCCACTTCATCGGGGGAAGCAGTTGGTCATCCGGTCGCATCATGCGTTACAGTATTACATATGCTGTCAATCAGTAACGAGGAGTCGTTCCCGATCGGTCGAGGACCGCATCCTCGACGCCGCGGCCGACTGCGTGATCGCCTACGGCGTCGACCGCGTGACGCTGGCCGAGATCGCCCGACGCGCCGGCGTCAGCCGCCCGACGGTGTACCGGCGCTTCCCCGACACCCGCTCGATCCTGGCGGCGCTGCTCACCGCGCGGATCACCTACGCCCTCGACGACGTGCCCAGCCGGGGCGTCGGCCGCGAACCGCTGGTCGAGCGCATCGTCGGCGGTGGCCGGAACGGCTGCGCCACGACGACGTCATCATGTCGGTGCTGCACCAGGCTCCCGACCTCGCGATGGTCTACCTCTCCGAACGCCTCGGCACCAGCCAGCAGATCCTGCTCGACACCGTCGCCGGCGAGATGAAGGCCGCGCAGGACGAGGGCAGCGTCCGCCCCGGCGACGTCCGCCAATTCGCCGCCATGAGCCTGCTGATCACCCAGTCGACGATCCTGTCGGCCCAGACTGGTCGAGCCGATCCTCGACGCCGCCACCCTGGCGGCGAGCTGACCCGCGCCCTGAACGGATACCTGAAGCCATGACCGATCCTCGACCATCCGCCGCTCAACGCCGCCCGCCGCGCCGCCGACCTGACCGCGCTCGGCGACGGCGAGACCGTCGACGTCGTCGTCATCGGCGGCGGCATCACGGGGACGGGAATCGCGCTCGACGCGGCGACGCGCGGGCTGTCGGTGGTGCTGGTCGAGAAGCACGACCTGGCGTTCGGCACCAGCCGGTGGAGCTCGAAGCTGGTTCACGGTGGGCTGCGCTACCTCGCCACCGGCAACGTCGGCATCGCCCGCCGCAGCGCCATCGAGCGCGGAATCCTGATGACGCGCAACGCACCTCACCTGGTGCAAGGCGATGCCGCAACTGGTGCCGCTGCTGCCGTCGATGAACCGGCGCCTCGCGCGCGCTGGTGCGGTTCGGCTTCGTCGCGGGCGACGGACTGCGCAGGCTGGCGGGCACGCCGGCATCGACGCTGCCGCGGTCGCGGCGCGTCGACGCGCAGCGCGCGGTGCGGCTGGCGCCGACCGTGCGCCGCGCGGGTCTCGACGGCGCCCTGCTGGCCTACGACGGCCAGCTCATCGACGACGCGCGCCTGGTCGCCGCGGTGGCCCGCACCGCTGCGCAGCACGGCGCGCGCATCCTCACCCGGGTCGCCGCGTCCGACGCCACCGGCACGTCGGTGCGGCTGACCGACCAGCTCACCGGCGAGTCCCTCGAGCGTGTCGGCGCGCGCGGTGATCAACGCCGCGGGTGTCTGGGCGGGCGACGTCGACACGTCGATCCGGTTGCGGCCCAGCCGCGGAACGCATCTGGTGTTCGACGCGGCGGCGTTCGGCAATCCGACCGCGGCGCTGACGATTCCGATTCCCGGCGAGCTCAACCGCTTCGTGTTCGCGATGCCCGAGCAACTCGGCCGGGTCTACCTCGGGCTCACCGACGAGGACGCGCCGGGGCCGATTCCCGATGTGCCGGAACCGACTTCGGCGGAGGTGACGTTCCTGCTCGACACCGTCAACACGGCACTCGACGTCGCGCTCGGGCCGGCCGACGTCATCGGTGCGTACGCCGGGCTGCGGCCGCTGATCGACAGCGGTGGGCGGGGCAGGAGCAAGGGGATCGACGGACCGCAGACGTGTCGCGCGAGCACGCGGTCGTCGAGTCGACCAACGGCGTCGTCAGCGTGATCGGCGGCAAGCTGACCGAGTACCGGTACATGGCGCAGGACGTGCTGGATCGGGCGGTCGCGCTGCGCGGTCTGACCGCGACGCCAGTGCCGCACCCGCAACCTGCCGCTGGTCGGCGCGCCGTCGAATCCCGTGGCGACACTGCGGTCGCCGGTCGAGCTGCCGTCCTCGCTCGTCGCTCGCTACGGCGCCGAGGCGCCGAACGTCATCGCCCGCGCCACGTGCGATCGGCCGACCGAGCCGGTCGCCGACGGAATCGACGTCACCCGTGCCGAATTCGAGTATGCGGTGACGCACGAGGGCGCATTGACCGTCGACGACATCCTGGACCGGCGCACCCGCATCGGACTGGTCGCAGCGGACCGCGAACGTGCCGTCAGCGCCGCCGAGGAGTTGCTCGCCCCGCGAAGCACCGATAACGACCGGTGGCCACTTATCGCACGGCATTGTGAAGAATGCGTGCCATAAGTGGCCACTCGGCAGAGAAGAACGGCCTACAGCGGGATGTTCTTGTGCCGACCGCGGCGCGCGGGCGCCTCGGCCAGCGCCTGGGTGAGCTTGCTGCGGGTGTGCGCCGGGTCGATCTTCTCGTCGACCACGCCGATCTCGATGGCGCTGTCCACGCCGCCCGCGATCCGCTCGTGCTCGGCGGCCAGCTCGTCGTGCAGCGCCTCGCGCTCCTCGGCGGGCGCGGCGGCCAGCTTGCGCTTGTGCAGGATGCCGACCGCGGCCTTGGCGCCCATCACGGCGACCTCGGCGTCCGGCCACGCGAACACCTTGGTGGCGTTCAGCGACCGCGAGTTCATCGCGATGTAGGCGCCGCCGTAGATCTTCCGGGTGACCAGGGTGACGCGCGGAACGGTGGCTTCACCGAACGCGTGCAGCAGCTTGGCGCCGCGGCGCACCACGCCGCCCCACTCCTGGTCGACGCCGGGCAGGTAGCCGGGCACGTCGACGACGACGACCAGCGGAATGCCGAACGCGTCGCACAGTCGCACGAAACGTGCTGCCTTCTCGGCACTTTCGGAGTTCAGGCAGCCGCCGAGGCGCAGCGGGTTGTTGGCCAGCACGCCGACCGTGCGACCGGCCAGCCGGCCGAGGCCGACCACCATCGACGGCGCCCACTTGGCCTGGAACTCCTCGAACGGGGTGTCGGCGTCGAGCAGCGCGTTGACGAGCGGGTGCACGTCGTAGGCCCGACGCGGCGAATCCGGCAGCAGCGCGTGCAGGTCGGTGTCGCCGGCCTCGGCCTTGCTGCGGTCGAAATGTCCCTGCTGGCAGAACAATCCGACCAGGCGACGGCCGCGCTCGTAGGCGTCGAGCTCGTCGTCGGCGACGATGTGGCAGACGCCGGACTTCTTGTGATGGGTGTCCGGGCCGCCGAGCGACGCCATGTCGACGTCCTCGCCGGTGACGCTGCGCACGATGTCGGGTCCGGTGACGAACACGCGGCCCTCCGGCGCCATGATGACGACGTCGGTCAGCGCAGGCCCGTAGGCGGCGCCACCGGCGGCGAAGCCGACGACCACCGAGATCTGCGGGACGTAGCCCGACGCCCGGATCATCGCCTCGAACACCAGGCCGACCGCGTGCAGCGCCTTGACGCCCTCGGCCAGCCGGGCGCCGCCGGAGTGCCAGATGCCGACGATCGGGCTCTGCTCCTCGATGGCGGTGTCGTAGGCGTTGACGATGTGCTTGCAGCCGTCGACGCCCATCGCGCCACCCATGACGGTGCCGTCGGTGCAGAACGCGATGGTGCGCACGCCGTTGACGGTGCCCGCCGCCGCGAGCACGCCGGAACGGTCGCGCTCGTGCAGCAGTTCGACGCTGCCGTCGTCGAAGAACGTGCTCAGGCGCAGCAGCGGATCGCGCGGGTCGAGTGATTCGGCGGCCGTTTCTGGGGCCATGATCGTCATCCAAACCTCCTAATGCGTCGTCGAACTTCGGCTGCCTTCGGGAAGTCAGTACTTCCCGAAGGCGAGCGCAACGTTGTGCCCGCCGAATCCGAACGAGTTGTTGATCGCGTACTCGTAATTGCCCTGTCGCGGTTCCCCGGCGACCACGTCCAGATCGATCTCCGGATCGAGGTTGCGCAGGTTCAGCGTGGGCGGGACGACTCCGTCCCGCAACGCCAGCACGGTCAGGATGGACTCCACCGCGCCGACCGCTCCGACGGAGTGGCCGAGCGCCGACTTCGGCGCGTACACCGCCGGCCTGTGACTGCCGAGGGCGTTGTTGATGGCCTTGCCCTCTGCCACGTCGCCGACCGAGGTTCCGGTCGCGTGCGCGTTGACGTGGTCGATGTCGGTCGGGCTCAGCCCGGCCAGTTGGATCGCGCGCGTCATCGCGTGCCCGGCCTGGTCGCCGGTGGGGTCGGGCGCCACGATGTGGTACCCGTCCGAGGTGACGGCCGCGCCCATCAGCCGGGCCAGGATGTTGGCGCCGCGCGCCTTGGCGTGCTCCTCGGTCTCGATGACCATCAGCGCACCCGCCTCGCCGAACACGAAGCCGTTGCGGTCCTTGTCGAACGGCCGGCAGGCGCCCGCCGGGTCGTCGTTGGTGGTGGACAGCACGATCCGCATCTGTGCGAACCCTGCGATCGGCACCGCCTCGATCTTGGTCTCGACACCGCCGCAGATCGCGATGTCGGCCTCGCCGAGCACGATGTTGCGCCATGCGTTCGCGATGCCCTCGCTGCCCGAGGCGCACGCCGAGATCGGGGTGACGACGCCGGCCTTGGCCTTGCGCTCCAGGCCGACCGCCGCCGCGGCCGAGTTGGGCATGTACATCTGCACCGCCAGCGGGGACACGGCCTTGAGGCCCTTCGCCCGCATGTCGTCGTAGGCGTACAGCAGTTCCTCGCTGCTGCCCATGCCGGTGCCGATCGACACCATCAGCCGCCTGGTGTCGACCTCGGGCGAGCCCGCGTGCTGCCATGCCCGCCTGCCGATGACGGTGGACATCTTCTGCAGGTAGGAGAGCCGACGCAGTTCGACCCGCGTCAGCTCGCCGTCGAAGTCCTCCAGCAGATGCCCACCGATGCGCACCGGCAGGTCGTACAGCTCGACGAAGTCGTCATCGAGCGTGCGGATGCCGCTCTGACCGTCCAGCAGCCTCTTCCAGGTGCCGTCGGCGTCGGTCGCCAACGCGGTCGTCATCGCATAACCGGTGACGACCACGTCGGGGAAACCGTTCCCCGTCGACATTCCTGACCCTGCCATTACTGCTCCGAACGTCCCTCTCCGTCTCGCACGAGTCGGCTAGTAGCGCCCAAAGGCCAGAGCGACATTGTGTCCACCGAAGCCGAACGAATTGTTGATGGCGTACTGGTATTCGCCGTATCGAGGCTCACCCGCTACGACATCGAGATCGATCTCGGGGTCGGGCGTCTCGTAGTTCAGCGTCGGTGGGATGACACCGTCACGCAGGGCCAGCACCGTCAGGATCGACTCCAGGGCGCCGACGGCACCGATGGAGTGGCCCAGCGCCGACTTCGGCGCGTAGACCGCGGCGTGTTCGACGCCTGCGTTCCGGATGGCGTTCGCCTCCGCCACGTCACCGATCGACGTGGACGTCGCGTGCGCGTTGACGTGGTTGATGTCCTTGGGGGACAACCCCGCCGTCTCCATCGCGCGCTTCATCGCGTGCCCGGCCCGCAGGCCGTCCGGTGCCGGCGCCACCATGTGGTAGGCGTCGGACGAGATGCCCGCACCCATGAGCCGGGCCAGCGGCGTGGCGCCGCGGGCCTTGGCGTGCTCCTCGGTTTCGATGATCATCATCGCCCCGGCCTCGCCGAAGACGAAGCCGTCGCGGTTCTTGTCGAACGGTCGCGAGGCCGCCTTCGGGGTCGTCGTTCTTGGTCGACATGGCCCGCATCATCGAGAACGCCGCGATCGGCAGTGCCTCGATCATGCCTTCCACACCGCCGCAGACGGCGATGTCGGCGTCACCCATGACGATCTGACGCCACGCGTGGGCGATGGCCTCCGAACCCGACGAACACGCCGACACCGGGGTGATGACCCCGGCGCGGGCCCCGAGTTCGAGGCCCACCACCGCGGCCGCACCGTTCGGCATGACCATCTGAACGGCGAGCGGCGACACCTTGCGGGGGCCGCCCTCGTTCATCGCGTCGTACATCTCGACGATCTTCTCGCCGCCGCCGAGGCCGGTGCCGATCACGACCGAGAACCGGTCGGGATCGACCTCGGGCCTACCGGCGGAGTCCCACAAGCTGGTTGCCGACGTACTTCGACATCCGCTGGACGTACGACATGCGGCGCAACTCGAGCCGGGTCATCAGTGGGTCGAGGGCCTCCTTGAGGTGCCCGCCGATCTTGACCTGCAAGGTCCCACTTGTCGACGAACGGGTCGTCGAGAACGCGGATGCCGCTCTCGCCGGCCAACAGGCCCTTCCACGTGCTCTCGATGTCCGGTGCAATAGAAGTAGTCGCCTCGATGGCAGTCACCACCACGCTGGGGAAACCGCCGTTAGCAGTGGAAGGCCTGGTCACTGCGCGAACTTATCGCGCAGCGCTGCGGCGGCCTCGGGGTTCTCTTCCTCGAGCTTCTGGATGTAGGAGACGACGTCACCGACGGTGCGCAGGCCCGCGAGGTCCTCGTCGGGGATCTTCACGCCGTACTTGTCCTCGGTCTGCACTGCGATCTCGACCATCGACAGCGAGTCGATGTCCAGGTCGTCGACGAACGACTTCTCCGGGGTGACCTCGGACGGCTCGATGCCGGTGACTTCTTCGATGATCTCGGCGAGACCGGCGATGATTTCTTCCTGAGTGGCGGCCACTGTGGCTCCTTTATCTATTTCTTGGTATTCCGGCACTCCCTTATGGAGTGCCGTACTGGACGTTGGTAGTGCGGTTGTTACTGGCTAGGCGCGGTTCATAGGCCCGCGAGCCCATCCAGGTCTGCGGGGGTCTTGATGGCGTGCGTCGGCACTCCCCGAAGTTCTCGTTTGGCGATACCGACCAGTGTGCCCGCGGGCGGGAACTCGCGATCGCGGCGACCTCACGCTGGCGGATCGTGTCGGTGCACAGGTCCCACCGCACCGGGCGGGTCAGCTGCGCGACCAGCTTGGTCATCGCGTCGGCGGCCGATGTCACCGGTTGGCCGTCCGCGTTGGACAGCAGAGTGACGTTCGGCAGCAGTGATCCGGTGGTGACGCCTTCGGCGGCGGCGGCGTAGCCGTCAAGCGCCGATGCCATGTACCGGGTGTGGAATGCGCCCGCGGTGGCCAGCTGACGGACCCGTGCCTTCTCGGGCGGATCCTCGGCCAGCTTGTCGAGCGCCGACAGCGCGCCCGCGGCGACGATCTGTCCTGCCGCGTTGCGGTTGGCGGGCACCAGGTCGAGGGCCTCGAGGCGAGCCAGCACCTCGGACTCGTCACCGCCGAGCACCGCGGACATACCGGTCGGCTCGACAGCGCAGGCCTTTGCCATCTCGGCGCCGCGGGTTGCGGCGAGCGACACGGCGTCGTCGGCCGAGATCACACCGGCGATCGCGTAGGCCGCGATCTCGCCGACGGAGTGGCCTGCCACGATGATCTCGATTGAGCCGAATCCCGGGTCGCTCCGCTCCTGCCCGCCGGTGCTCAGCAGGCCGCGCTTGGTCAGCTCCTCGTGTGCCAGCAGCGTCGCGGCGACGACCAGGGGCTGGGTCACGGCCGTGTCGGTGATCTCCTCGGCGGTCGCGGTGGTACCCAGACGGGCCAGGTCGAGGCCACTGATCGCCGACCACGCGGCGACACGCTCGTCCGCACCGGGCAGTTCGAGCCACGGCGACGAGCATGCCGGGGGTCTGCGATCCCTGTCCGGGAGCAAGCAGCGCAATCGCAGCATTTTTGGGCACGAATTAAGAGAACACTGTGAAGACGGTTTTGCGTGGTGTAAGAGATTATGAACCTGGTCTTATGTTTTTGTAGAGTTCCCACAAAACGGCATGTGATGGGACTACACCGAGATCTTCCCGCGACCTATGGGTCCGGGTGACCCACCCGCAGTGCTGGCACCCGGAGGTGTTCGCTGGGTCACACGTAGCATTTGCCGTGCTGGTAAGCCGCGCCTGCCGATTCAGTCGGCCGACGGTGGATGGCCACCCGCAGGACGTAGGCGTCGCGCGGCGTGGTCGGATCGCGTCCGGTGAAGTCGGCGATGCGTTTGAGGCGGTAGCGGACCGTGTTTGGATGAACGAACAAGGCGCGTGCGCACGCCTCGATGGCGCCGCCGGAGTCCAGGTACGCGTCGAGCGTCTCGATGAGCGCGGGCCCCGCATCGGCGAGCGGGCGCATGACCTCCGTGTCGAGTGCGGCGATTGCGGTTGCGTCGCCAAGCAGCGCGCGTTCGGGGAGTAGCTCGCGCGCGGCCACCGGCCGCGGCGCGCCCTCCACCCGGCCACGGCGTTCATGCCTGCGATCGCCTCGGTCGCGCTGTGGTGGGCCCCGCTCAGCGTCGGTGCCGTCGGCCCGACGACCACCGGTCCGTCGGCGAACACCTCGAGCAGCTCGCCCAATGTCCGGTCGGTGTGGGACAACTGGCCGGACACGATCGCCACCAGCCAGGTGCCGTGGACGTCGGACAACGCCGTGCGCCCGTTGCGGGTCGCGATCGCGTGGACGTCGTCGCTGACCAGGTCGACCCGGTCGGGGTGGGGCAAGCCGACGATCACGGTCGCCGGCGCGGTGGCGTCCCAGTTCAACGCCGCCGCCTGGGACTGCAGTTCGGGTCCGACATCGCCGCGGACCACGGCGTCGACGACGTTGGCCTCTATCCGGGTGTCCCACGCGCCGCGCGACTCGGCCGCGTCGGCGTACCCCGAAGCGGCCGCGAACGCGAGGTTGCGGCTGTAGCGCAGGATGCCGACGGTGAGCGCCGTCATCTGGTCTTCGTTGCGGGCCAGCATCGGCACGGCTTCCTCGAAGTGCTCCATCGTGACGCGCACCATGTCGACGGTCTGTCGCAGCGCGATGCGTCGGGTCAGCTCCTGCGGGACCAGGGCGAACGCCTCGGCGGTGTAGCCGACGTCGCCGCGCGGGTTGCGCATCCACTCGGCGAAGTTGACCAGCGCCGTCTGCACGACCAGCTGCACGCTGGCGCGCTGCGAGGCCTCGAGGTCGGCGAAGAACGGCAGCCGGTCGCCCATCACGTGCACGGCCTCGGTGGCCAGACGCCCGGAGTACTGCTTGACGCGGCGCAGAAGCGATTCTGGAACGGAGTCCAGCAGTTCGAGCGACGTGCGCGCCGCCTCGAACTGATTGTCCGTCACCCCTAAAAGCTACGCCAATTTTCTGGCGGATTCCTCCAAGTAGCCCGAACGTCCTCAGCCGTTTACGCGCTCCCCGTGTCCGTGTACGAGACTCCCGCGGCCAGCACGTCGTCGATCTGGTACTGCTTGGCCGCCGCGATCGCCACCGATGGGTCGATCTCGCCGTCGCGCGCGAGCGCTTCGAGCACCGCGACCACCACGGACTCGGCGTCGGTGTTGAAGTACCGGCGCGCGGCGGGCCGGGTGTCGGAGAAGCCGAAGCCGTCGGTGCCCAGCGTGACGTAGGTTCCCGGCACCCACGGCCGGATCTGCTCGGGTACCCCACGCATCCAGTCGGACACGGCCACGACGGGGCCGGCCGCGTCGGCGAGCGCCTTGGTCACGTAGGCGGTGCCCGCCGGACGTTCGGGGTGGCGCAGCAGTTCCTTCTCGATCTGCACGCCATCGCGATTGAGCTCATTCCAACTGGTCACCGACCAGACGTCGGCGGCGACGTCCCACTCGGCGGCCAGCAGAGTCGCGGCACGCAGCGCCTCGGGCATCGCGACCCCGGAGGCCAGGATCTGGGCGACGTTGGTCCGCTTGTCCTTGGACGCCTGGTACTTGTACATCCCTCGGAGCAGGCCCTCGGGGTCGAAGTTCTCGGGTTCCGCGGGCTGCGGGTACGGCTCGTTGTAGATGGTGATGTAGAAGAAGACGTTCTCCGGGTCGTCGCCGAACATCCGCGAGAGCCCGCTCTCCACGATGTAGGCGATCTCGTAGGCGAAGGCGGGATCGTAGGCGACCACCGCCGGATTGCTCGCCGCGAGCAGCATCGAATGCCCGTCGGCGTGTTGCAGGCCCTCGCCGGTCAGCGTGGTGCGGCCCGCGGTGGCGCCGAGGACGAAGCCACGAGCCATCTGGTCGGTGGCCGCCCAGAGTCCGTCGCCGGTGCGCTGGAACCCGAACATCGAATAGAAGATGTAGATCGGGATCATCGGCTCGTTGTGCGTGGAGTACGAGGTGCCGACGGCGGTGAACGACGCCGTGGACCCGGCCTCGTTGATGCCCTCGTGCAGGATCTGGCCGATCTCGCTCTCCTTGTAGGCCAGCATCAGCTCGGCGTCCACGGCGGTGTACAGCTGGCCGTTGCGGTTGTAGATCTTCAGGCTCGGGAACCAGGAGTCCATGCCGAAGGTGCGGGCCTCGTCGGGGATGATCGGGACGATGCGCGGCCCGATCTGCTTGTCGCGCAACAACTCCTTGAAGGTCCGCACCGTCGCCATCGTGGTGGCCACCGCCTGGTTGCCCGACCCCTTCTTCAGCGCCTTGTAGACGTCCCGGCCCGGGAGTGCCAGCGCCTTCGTCTTCGTCCTGCGTTGCGGCAGGAACCCGCCGAGCGTGCGCCGACGGTCCAGCAAGTAGCGGATCTCGGGGGCGTCCGGCCCGGGGTGGTAATACGGTGGGAGATAAGGGTTCTCCTCCAGCGCCGCATCCGAGATGGGAACGCGGGTTGCGTCGCGGAAACCCTTGAGGTCGTCCAGCGCAAGCTTTTTCATCTGGTGCGTCGCGTTGCGGCCCTCGAAGTGCTGGCCGAGGGTATAGCCCTTGATGGTCTTGGCCAGGATCACCGTCGGCTGACCCTTGTGCTCCATCGCCTGCCGGTAGGCGGCGTACACCTTGCGGTAGTCGTGGCCGCCGCGCTTGAGGTTCCAGATCTCCTGGTCGGTCATCGGCTCGACGAGCGCCTTGGTGCGGGGGTCGCGGCCGAAGAAGTGGTCGCGCACGTAGCCGCCGTCGTTGGCCTTGTACGTCTGGTAGTCGCCGTCCGGCGTCGTATTCATCAGATTCACCAGGGCGCCGTCGCGGTCGGCGTGCAGCAGGGCGTCCCACTCGCGGCCCCAGACCACCTTGATGACGTTCCAGCCCGCGCCGCGGAAGAAGGACTCCAGCTCCTGGATGATCTTGCCGTTGCCGCGTACCGGGCCGTCGAGGCGCTGCAGGTTGCAGTTGACCACGAAGGTCAGGTTGTCGAGCGCCTCGTTGGCGCCGACCTGGATCAGGCCGCGTGACTCGGGCTCGTCCATCTCGCCGTCGCCGAGGAACGCCCAGACGTGCTGGTCGGCGGTGTCCTTGATGCCGCGGTCGTGCAGGTAGTGGTTGAACCTGGCCTGATAGATCGCGTTCATCGGGCCAAGGCCCATCGACACCGTGGGGAACTCCCAGAAGTCGGGCATGAGGCGCGGATGCGGGTAGGAGGGCAGGCCGCCGCCCGGGTGGCTGTGCTCCTGACGGAACCCGTCGAGCTGATCGGCGGTTAACCGGCCCTCGAGGAAGGCGCGCGCGTAGATGCCGGGGGAGGCGTGGCCCTGGATGTAGATCTGGTCGCCGCCACCGGGATGAGCCTTGCCGCGGAAGAAGTGGTTGAAGCCGACCTCATAGAGTGCCGCCGACGACGCATACGTCGAAATATGGCCTCCGACACCGACTCCCGGCCGCTGTGCGCGATGCACCATGATGGCCGCATTCCACCGAATCCAGGCGCGGTAGCGGCGCTCGACGTCCTCGTCGCCGGGAAACCACGGCTCCAGCTCGGTCGGAATGGTGTTGACGTAATCGGTCGAGGTGAGCGCGGGAATCGCGACTCGCTGTTCGCTGGCCCGCTCGAGCAGGCGAAGCATCAGGTAGCGCGCCCGGGCCGGCCCCGACCGTTCGAGCAGGTCGTCGAACGACTCGAGCCATTCCGTGGTCTCTTCGGGGTCGATGTCCGGTAGATAGGAGGCAACGCCGTCGCGAATCACGCGGACCCGGTCGGGTTCGCCTGCGGTGCCGGAGTTTTGCGCCAGGTCTTGGCGCGCGAACTCGGTTGTCAACGCACTACTCCTTGGTTGGCGGAATCGGTGCTCATGGCGATCCCTATCGTGCTCCTATCGTGCCGTAGATGCACCGCCGGGGTTGGCGTACCGGCATGAACCGGCGTTGCATACGACGAACCGGTAACGTCTGGTGGCAATGATCGGCAGTCGGCGACGTGTGGGGCGGCTCCGGGTGGCCGGCCTCGTCATCGGGTGCCTCGCTGCCCTAGCCATGGTCGTCGTGGGATGCACCAGCGTCACCCAGGGCAGCGCGCGGATCGATCGTGCCGACGCGCCCGTCTACCAGGCCTCGGTGTCGGCCTCCGTCGCGGAGTCCGCGGAGAGCTCGAGCTCGCAGGAGTCGAAACGTCAGCAGTCCATCACCACCAAGGCGGTACACACGTCCTGCGAGACGCTGAGCTCGAGCAGCGTGGATGCGATCACGGCGGTGAACGCCTACGTCGATGCCTTCAACAAGAGCTCCTCGAACGTCGGTGCGACCACCGGACCTGCGGTCGACGCCCTCAATCACACCGCTGATCTGGTCACCCAAAGCCTGTCCGATCCGCTTCCACCCGAACTGACGACCGCGCTCAAGGGGTGGTCGGATGCGGCGAGGGCACTGGCGACCGCGATCTCCGGGAACGCGTCGATGGACGACTTCAACGCCGCAATCGGGCGTTTGAACGACTCGAAGACCGTCGCGCTGAATCTCTGCGATGCCGCATACTGACCAACTTGCGCGCCAGTAGTCGGCCTTTGGGCGTTGGCGTGCGACTATAGGGCCGAGCGGACATTCAGGCTGAAGGGAGGACACGGTGGTTGCGGCGGACTCGCCGAACTACGCCCGCAAACTGGGCATCGAGAAGGATCAGCTTGTCCAGGAGTTGGGCTGGGACGAGGACACCGACGACGACATCCGTGTCGACGTCGAGGAAACGTGTGGCAGCGAACTGCTCGACGAGGACGCGGATGACGTGGTCGACGTCGTACTTCTGTGGTGGCGCAACGACGACGGAGATCTCGTCGATCGCCTGATGGACGCGATCACCCCGCTGGCCGAGGACGGCGTGATCTGGGTGGTCACCCCCAAGACGGGTCAGCCAGGCCACGTGCAGCCCGCGGAGATCGCCGAGTCGGCGCCGACCGCAGGGCTGATGCAGACGTCGTCGGCGAATCTCGGCGACTGGATCGCCAGCCGGCTCGTCCAACCGAAGTCGAAGGCCGCCGGACGGCACTAGAGAAGAGCAGATCCTGATGTTGGGCGTGGGCACGGACGCACCTGATTTCACGCTCAAGGACCAGCAAGGCCAGCCGGTCGAGCTGAGGTCGTTGCGGGGCGCCAAGAACGTGCTCCTGGTGTTCTTCCCGCTGGCCTTCACCGTCATCTGTCAGGGGGAGCTCGACGAGATCAGGGACAACCTGGCGAGCTACCAGAACGACGACACAGCGACGCTGGCGATCTCGGTGGGACCGCCGCCCACGCACAAGGTTTGGGCGAACCAGAGCGGCTTCACCTTCCCCGTACTCTCCGACTTCTGGCCGCACGGCGCGGTGGCCGAGGCCTACGGCGTGTTCAACGACGTCGCCGGCTTCGCCAACCGCGGCACCTTCGTGGTCGACCGGTCCGGGGTGATCCGGTTCGCCGAGATGAAGGCACCCGGCGAACCGCGCACCCAGGCGTTGTGGATGGACGCGCTGGCCGCGCTGAAATCCGGCTGATTGATTTCCCGTCGCCCGCCGTCGGCGTGTAGCCTGCCCGAGCACGGGCGCGTAGCTCAGTGGTAGAGCTCTGGTTTTACACACCAGCGGTCGGCGGTTCGATACCGTCCGCGCCCACTAAGGTTTGGCCAGGTCAGAGCCTTTTGGTCGATAATTTACAAACCCCCGCTGTGCCAAGAACGTGCCAATGAGTTCGCTCTGCGCCACCGGTGAGCCGCCGCCGGGTCGGAGGGCCACGCTGTGCACACCTAAGGTCTCTGATCTAGCATCCCGCGCGTTTGAGGTTGTGAAGAACCTTGCTCACGTCTCTAGCCAGGATGCGCAGGACGGTCTTGGCGGAGACGTAGGACCCATCCGGTGTCTGGATCATCGGCCCGTAGGCGCAGAGCACGTCGAAGGTGCCGCCTCTCAGAGCTGTTGATTGCCATGGAAATGCGATGCCGCGTTTGACGGTGACCCGCGCGATGACAGCACCGTCAGCGATGACGGTTTGCGAAACGTCGGTCTCGACTACCTCGAAGGTGGAGTGACGGACAGTAAGTTCCTGGTTAACCCACTCGACGAGTTGAATACGGCGGTGCTTGTCTCGATTCACTAGAGCGTTCAACACGTTCAACGGGTCAGCCAGGGGGCCGTATCTTGTGTTGTTGTACGGCTGGCTCTGCTCGATCACGTCGAGTACCTTCGCGCTTACCAGCGGCGCCAGCTTGTCGCGCTTGCTCTCCATCTTCTTTTGAAGGGGAGCGGCCGCGGTGGCGGGAACGGCAGGGGCGCCGAGCCAGTTGCTCGAATCGGTGGTGATCGGGTACTGCAACTTGCTCTCCTCCTTTTCGGTGAGAATGCGCCTAGCGACAACATGGCTGAAGAGTGCATAATCGAGCGCCGCGCGAAGGTTGGTCAGCGCGTCACCGATGATCAGTCCCCAATCGTCGGGCAGCTTGTGCCTGACGCTGACCCGGACTTCGTAGCGCGCAAGCGCCGGATTGGGGTGCTCGATTTCGTGGAAGGACCAACTGTGCGGTTCGGTCCCATCGAACGTCGCAACCTCGGCGAAAAAGTGGTCGCGGTGAACCTTGGCGCGCGCCAGCTTGGCGAAGGCACTATCCATGTCGCGATGTTAGGGCGGCCGACCGACAGCGCACGTCCACGACGCATCGACCGGTCAGCAACATGGGCGAAACGCCGTCCCTCCAACCGTTTGAGCAAGTTCGGCTTCATCGGATCAACTCCGCTTCGGCGCGCAGCCCCTCGGCCGCCTCGACTCGAGGCGCAGATCGTCTGACTGCGTTAGAGGTCTGAGTCTGCTGTGAACGTCGATTCGCCGCGTCGGTGCGACGGATGGCAGTCAGCCGGAATCCGTCAATTGGCGCCAGCCGGGACGACAGGCCCGACGTAGCGGTGGACCCTCGACGTTGGACAGCCGTGTGTCGTCGGCAAGGACGACACCTTGTACGACAACGGATCAGCGGCATTACAACCAAGAGAAAGAGCAATCATGACTACTTCACTACGCCGGCTCGACGCCGATATTCGGCAGTTCGAAGCACCATCCAGCCTGGCGCATGATCTGCAGGCGGTGCTGACGGATCTGATCGAATTGCATCTGCAAGGCAAGCAGGCCCACTGGAATGTCATCGGCACCAACTTCCGTGATCTGCACCTACAACTCGACGAAATCGTCGACATCGCACGCGAAGCCAGCGACACCATCGCCGAGCGGATGCGCGCCCTCAACGCCGTTCCCGATGGGCGATCCGACACGGTCGCAGCGTCCACCACGCTGCCGGCGTTCCCGCCAGCCGAGCAGAACACGACCCAGACCGTAGACCTGATCACCAACCGGATCTACGCCGCGGTCAGTACCATCCGCACGGTCCATGATGCCGTCGACGCTCTCGATCCAAGCACCAGTGACCTCCTGCACGAGATCATCGACTCGCTGGAAAAGCAGGCGTGGATGCTCAAGTCCGAGAATCGCAAGGTCTGAGTAACGTCATGATCGATGGTCCAACCAGACTGCCTAGCATGCCATTACGCCGCGCGTAGGGTTTCGGTATGCCACACGCAGATCTGTACCTCGACCGTGCGCGCGCGGACTCGTTTGGTGGCGCGGCGCAACTCTACGATGCGCACAGGCCGCGCTACCCCGACCAACTCATCGATGACCTTCTGACGCAGAGCCCTCAAACGGTGCTCGATGTCGGCGCCGGCACCGGGATCGCTTCCGAGCAGCTCCTCGCGAGGGGAGTCAACGTTCTTGCAGTTGAGCCAGATCCCCGAATGGCCGACGTCGCGAGGAACAAGGGAATCCGTGTCGAGATCGGCACGTTCGAGAGTTGGGATCCCGGGAAGCGCCGCTTCGACGTCGTGATGTTCGGGCAGTCCTTTCATTGGGTGAATCCCGATGTCGGATTGCCGAAGGCTCATCGGCTGCTGACCAGCGGCGGACGTCTTGCATTGATGTGGAACCGTCCTGTCCCAACACGTCCCACCCAAGGCGACCTCGCCGAGATATACGGGGACTACATCGATCCGGGTTCATCCGTCTTCGGCAACGCGCCGAACGCACGCGTCGACATCGAGCGGATGATCGCCTCGATCACGGCCAATGGATTCACCGTTGAGGAGCGCACGTACCCGCGCCACGCCCACTATTCCGCCGAGCAGTGGCTTGACCTCGCATTCACCTATTCGAGCCATCTCATCCTCGCCGCCGACAAGGCTTCGGAGCTACGAGCGAGGCTGGCCGAGCGGATCGGTTCATCGGGCGTGTCGGTGGGCGGAGATGCCCTGCTGATCCTTGCCACCCGCTCATAGGAAGTTGCGATGCGATCGATGCGTCCCCTCGCCGTCCTCCATCCCGGTGCCATGGGCGCGGCCGTGGCCGCCTGCTTGGTTGGGCGCGGCCACCAGGTCGGCTGGTTGCGCACCGGCCGAAGTGACGCGACGGTTCGGCGGGCCGAAGAGGCCGGCTTGACCCCGTTCGACGACCTCGACGAGCTGCTGGCCCATGCCGACATCGTGTTCTCGATTTGCCCGCCGCATGGGGCGCTGGACGTGGCCCGAGCGCTGGCGGGCTTCGGGGGGATCGTGGTGGACGCCAACGCCATTAGCCCCGAGACGGCGATGCTCATCGGTCGTACCGTCACCGCCGGGGGCGCCCGCTACGTCGACGGCGGCATCATCGGACCGCCCCCCGTCACGGCAGGCACGACCCGCCTGTATCTGGCGGGCGACGACGGTGAGGTCGCGAACCTGTTCGCGGGCTCCGCGCTCGACGCGGTCAGTCTCACGGGCGCGGCGCCTGCCGCGTCGGCGCTGAAGATGACGTACGCGGCATGGACAAAGACCACCGCAGCGTTGTTGGTCTCGATCCGAGATACCGCTGCCGCCTACGGAGTCGACGCCGACCTGGCGAGCGAATGGGCGATCAGCCAACCCCACCTTGCGGCGGCCTGGCTGCGCGCCCGCGAGCAGACCCAAGAGAAGGGCTGGCGGTGGTCTTACGAGCTCGCCGAGGTGGGCAGGACCTTCGCTGCCGTAGGGCAACCCGAAGGATTCGGCGCGGCAGCCAGCGAGGTCTTCGCGGCATCGAGCAGTGACGACCTACCGGGCGTCGGCGGCTAGGAGCCTGCTGCGACGCCGCTGGATGTGTTGCAACAGCTGCCGCGCGAGTTCCTCCCTTTCGAAGTACCGCGCGGTCTCGAGCGCCGACGGCGAGCCCGCCAGCGGATCGGCGTCGGCTGACAGCAGCAAATCGATCATCGTCGTGTCGTTCTTGAAGACGGCGCCCGCCAACGGAGTTTGTCCTCGATTGTTGGGTCGATCAACGTCGGCCCCGCGCGCGATCAGCGCCGCGACAGCGGGGTCGTGCCCGTAGTAACTGGCGAGCATCACCAGGGTGTCCCCGTTGGTGTTCGTGAGGTTCACGGGTACGCCCGCGTCGACGTACGCGGCCAACTTTGCGGCGTCGCCGCTGCGAGCCCAATCGAACAAGCGTGCCGCCAGGTCCATGAGCTCGCTATCGAGCGTGGCGCCGGTGTCGTCAATCACGTTGTCTGCCATATCAACTCCAAACACGTCGCGGTTGGCTGTTACAGCGCGCCGAAGGCCTCACACGCCTTGCGCACGCCTTCGCCGTAGGCGGGGTCGGCCTGGGTGCAGTTTGCGATGTGCGCCTCGACGGTCTCGCGTCGAGCGCCCTTGATGGCGCGAGCGGTGTTGTCGAAGAGCCTCTGCTGCTCGTCGCCGGTCATGAGCCGGAACAGGTCGCCGGGCTGCTCGAAGTAGTTGTCGTCGTCCTCGCGGAAATTGAAGTGATCCGCGGTGGACCCGATCGACTCGGCGGGATCGGCGTACGCGGGCTGCTCGGCCCAGCGGCCGAAGTTGTTCGGCTCGACACCCGCGACTCCACCCTGGTTGCCGTCGACGCGCATGGCCCCGTCGCGGTGATAGGTGTTGACGAGCTTGGCTGCGCGTGGGTAGTTGACCGGGATCTGGTGGTGGTTGACGCCCACCCGATAACGGGCTGCGTCTCCGTAGGAGAACAGCCGGCCCTGCAGCATCTTGTCCGGGCTGAACGAGATCCCCGGGACGAGGTTGGCCGGAGTGAAGGCGGCCTGCTCGACGTCGGCGAAGTAGTTGTCCGGGTTGCGGTTGAGCTCGTATTCGCCGACCTCGATCAACGGGTAGTCCTTCTGGCTCCACACCTTGGTCAGGTCGAAGGGGTGGAAGCGGTAGGTGGCGGCGTCTGCCTCGGGCATCACCTGGATGTACACGGTCCACTTCGGGTAGTCGCCGCGCTCGATCGCGTCGAACAGGTCGCGGCCGTGGGACTCGCGGTCGCGGCCGATCAGTTCTCCTGCTTCGGCGTCGGTGAGATTCTCGATGCCCTGCTGGGTGCGGAAGTGGAACTTGACCCAGTGCCGCTGTCCTTCGGCGTTGATCATGCTGTAGGCGTGCGAGCCGTAGCCGTGCATGTGCCGGAAGGAGCGGGGGATGCCGCGGTCGCTCATGGTGATGGTGACCTGGTGCAGCGATTCGGGCAGATTGGTCCAAAAGCCCCAGTTGTTCTCTGGGTCACGCATATTGGTGCGCGGGTCGCGCTTGACCGCGCGGTTGAGGTCGGGGAACTTCAGCGGGTCGCGGTGAAAGAACACCGGGGTGTTGTTGCCGACCACGTCCCAGTTGCCTTCGGTGGTGTAGAAGCGCAGCGCGTAGCCGCGGATGTCGCGCTCGGCGTCGGCCGCGCCGCGCTCGCCGGCCACCGTGGAGAACCGGGCGAACATCTCGCAGCTGTTGCCGACCTGGCTGAAGATCGCCGCCTTCGTGTACCGGGAGATGTCGTGGGTGACGCGGAGTGTGCCGAAGGCACCGGAACCCTTGGCGTGCATGCGCCGCTCGGGGATCACTTCGCGGGCGAAGTGGGCGAGCTTCTCGATGAGCCACAGATCTTGCAGGAGCAGCGGGCCGCGTGGACCGGCACTCATGCTGTTCTGGTTGTCCGTGACGGGCGCTCCCGCCGCGGTGGTCAGCGGTTCGGTGTTTTCTTCGAATGCCATTTCTTCTCCGTGGTGGTGGGTGGGGCGTAGGTCGGGCCTAGCTGGTGACTGATTTCAATTTCGCTGAGCGTGGGGCATCGCTACACCATGAATAGCGACAAGTAATCCACGGATTCGGACACTGGATGCGCTGGGCGGCCGCGGCTACTCTGAAGGCGGCGATACGGTCGGGCGCAGTGGTAGACATGTGCAACTCCTGGCATCAGCGACTTATCGGGTTGTGGGCGAACAGATCACGGCTCGCTTTCGTTTTCCATCGTTACAGCGACGATCCGCGATGTCGCTACGGCTGCCATGCAACCGACCTACCTGCTGGCTGCAATCTGTCGCGAACCGATGCATGGGCGGGCGGCGAAATGACCAGGTCCCCCAAGACACCGTTGTGCACGCGGCCGAGACGCGTCATCGTTGTGCGATGACCGACGCATTCATTCTCGGCGGGGTGCGTACCCCGTTCGCCCGCTACGGCAGCACGCTGTCGCACATCCGCACCGACGACCTGCTCGGGATGACGATGAAGGGTGCCTGTGAGCGCGTGGGCATCGAGCAGGGCGCCGTCGAAGACATCGTCGCCGGCTGCGTGAACCCGGCACACGAGGGGATGGGCGACGTCGGCCGGTGGGCGGCGTTGGGGGCCGGGTTCCCGGACAGCGTCGCCGGCGCGACCATCAACCGATTCTGTGGTTCGTCGCTGAGCGCGACCATCAACATCGCCCACGCCATCAAAGCGGGCGACCTCGGCGTCGGCATCGCCTGCGGTGTCGAATCGATGTCCCGCTCCGGCTGGGCGCTGATCAAGGGCGACGCACCGTTCAGCCCGCGAGGACCCGTCTTCATGCTGGACACGATGTGGGCAGGTGCGGGCGGCCCGCCCAACCCGGTTCTATTGGCCCGCAACGCCTACATCGGGATGATCGAGACGGCCCAGAACGTCGCCGATCGGTACGGGTTGACCCGGGAGGAGATCGACGCCTTCGCGCTGCGGTCACAGCAGCACGCCAAGGCCGCCAGGGACTCCGGCCGGCTCGCCAAGGAGATCATGCCGGTCACGATCCCCGCGACCAGGAAGACACCGGAGAAGGTGTTCGAGCACGACGAGTTCATCCGCGACGACACGACGGCCGAATCGCTGGCCAAACTCCCGGCGCAGCCAGGCACCACCCAGATGACCGCCGCCAACTCCACGCCGTTGACCGACGGCGCCAGCGCCATCGTGGTGGCGTCGGGGGAGAAGGCGGCCGAGCTCGGCGTCGAACCACTCGCCCGCGTGTTGTCCTCGGCGGTCTACGGGATCGACCCGCTCGTCATGGGATTGGCGCCGGCGTGGGCGATCCCGCTCGCGATCAGCCGCGCTGGCCTAAAACCCGAGCAGATCGACGTGTGGGAAGTGCACGAGGCCTTCAGCGCTCAAGCCCTCGGCGTGCTGCGTGAATTGCCGAACCAGCTCGGGGGTTTCGTCGTTCCCGACGACAAGCTGACTCCCAATGGGGGAGCAGTCGCCATCGGGCATCCCTTCGGCGCGACGGGCGCCCGCTACGCCCTGACGCTGGCCACCGAACTGCGCGAGCGCAATGCGCGCTACGGCGTCATCGGTGTGTGCATCGGATCAGGCCAGGGCGTCGCGGTGGTACTGGAGAACCCGAACGCGGCGTAGGCGCCGACCCGTTACGAAGGCGGGGCGAAGAACTCCAGCGCGACGCCGTCGGGATCGCGGAAACTCAGGCCCGAGCCGTAGGACTCGTCGACGATGCCGCCATGCGCGATGCCGAGTTCGTCGAGCCGCTTCTGCCACGTCTGCAGTTCCTCCCGACTCCCGCAGCCGAACCCGATGTGGTCGAGTCCGACGTTGAGCTCCGAGAAGTCCGTGTCGGGAGCGACCCGGTCGTGCTGGTGGATGCCGAAGATGGTGCCGTTGTCGAACGCCCACACCAGGTGGCGGAACCCTGCGTCAGTGTGTTCGTCGACGACCGGGTCGGCGCCGATCAGGGCGCGGTACCAAGGGCCGCTGACCTCCACATCGCGCACGGTGACAGCGGCGTGGTTCAGTCCTGGAAACGATGTCATGGGTTTCCTCTCCGATGCTCGACTCGACACTACTTGGGTACGCAGCCGCCCCGGGGGTGGTTCCGGTGCCCGGGCTTTTTGTTTGCGAACGCAATGACGAACGGCCGTGCTGGGGATGCCGAGATGGAGTTCTCATAGCTCGGCTCGGTGCTTTGCCCGATTGATTCGTCGGTTCGCCAATTGATGCGGCAAACAGCGGTGACGGCAGCGGGCGCAATTTAAGGCAAACCTGTGTCAATTTTTGCTGAAACTGCATTCTCCGTCGCATCCGTATGGCGATCCTCTGTTGGGCGGAAGATAAATGCGCAGTTCAAAGCGGTATTCGTGACGGCTTTCCGATTGGCGACACCTGTTACGGGCAATAGCAGAGGTGTAGAGGAGCTCTGCCCGTGGGGGGTGGAGCAATGGGAAACCGGAAACGAGGGAACGGATGCGGCAAATGGGTGGCGGGCGCTTGTGCCCGCCCGTGATGAGGATGGTTTACGTGGGAGTGGCGACCGTCGCCGTCTCCGCGGTCGGAGCCACGGTACTGCTGCCGGGTTCGCCGACGGCGTCGATGAACGTCGCCATGATGGCCGCCATCGACGAGTCGAACACCACGGTCGGCATCGCCGACTCCGATCTGTACTTCGCATCGCCCGCTCAGATGGACGCGGCGCTCGACCAGATGCAGGCGATGGGCGTCAACACGGTCCGGATCGGAATCCCGTGGGCGGGCATCAACCCGATTCCCGGCTATTACAACTGGTCGCAGGACGACTACCTGATCAACGCTGCGAACGCGCGCGGAATGGGCGTGCTCGCCGTCATCACCACGACGCCAGGCTGGGCCAACGACCCGAACGCTCCCGGGGTCTACGGTGCTCCCGCGTCGCCGGCGGCCTACGGGCAGTTCGCCGGCCTGGCGGCCCAGCGCTACGCGGGCAAGGTGAGCGCCTACGAGATCTGGAACGAACCCAACGCGGCCCCGTACTACGGGCCCCAACCCGACCCCGCCGGCTACACGCGGCTCCTTCAGGCGGCCTATCCCGCCATCAAGGCGGCAGACCCGACTGCGACGGTCGTGGGCGGGGTCGTCGGCTCCACGGTGACCTACCAGAACCTCACGCTGAACCCGGTGACGTTCGTCGACGAGATGTACCAGAACGGGGCGCAGGGCTACTTCGACGCCCTCTCGTTCCACCCGTACCAGTACACGACGCCGTTCTCCCAGGGTGCGTACAACCCCAACAATCCCATCGTCCAGCTGGCCGACATTCACGATCTCATGGTGGCCAACGGCGACGCCGGCAAGCTCATCTGGGCAAGCGAGTACGGCGAACCGTCGTCGGTGGCGGGTGACGCGAACCAGGCGGTCTACCTGCAGGACATGCTCTCCGACGTGGCGGACCATCGGCTACACCGGCCCGGCGTTCGTGTACACGCTCGACGACACGCCGGCGGCGGGGACGGACAGCGCCACTCCCGAGGACACCTTGGGCCTGATCCGCAATGACGGCACGTGGAAGCCTGCGGCCTACGTGGTCCAGGCGCTGGCGTCGCTGCCTGCCGCCTCGCCGCTCGCGACGCGGACGGCGCTGGTGGCGCCGCAGACCGAGCTGATGGCGCAGCAGAGCGCGCTGGCCGCTCCGATCGCGCTCGCGGCGTCGTCGCCCACCGCGATCCCGGCCTCGGTCGTCGATCGGTTGCGGTCGGTGGACCTGGCCGATCCGCCGACGGCCGCCGATCCGCCGAAGGCGCCCAACGCAGATCAGATGAAGCGTCGTGACGCGCGAGCGGCCGCCGACGCGAATGACACACCGAAGAAGTCCGCGGACACGCAGAAGAAGCGGTCCGACCAATCACCCAGGCATTCGTCCGACGAGCCGAGGAAGTCTCGGCACGACGGGCATCGCTGACGAGGATGTGTGCTCGGCAGGTGGGTCAGACGACCCGCCTGCCGCGGCGCGCCCTCGCACGCATGTCCCACAGGTAGATCCGGTAGCCGAGGATCCAAACGTCGCGCGGGATCACCCGATCGGCGACGCGTAGGCCCGACAGCAACCATGCGAACCGACGCTGCTGCGTCGGCGTCCACGGCAACCGCATGTGGTCACGGAACTCCGCGGGCAGGAAGCCCGTCGTCGCGAACAGGTTGAACCGACCGGCCAGAAGCCGAAGCGGGGCGGGCAGGAACGCCATCACCGCGACCCCGTAGAGGTGGTCGCGAACCGGTGGGTCGATCCGCAGTTGATCCAGCGAGCGCTTCCAGAACTCGTCGAACGCGGCACGGTCGGCGGGCCACATGCCGGTCCGCACCTGCAACGTGGTGCCCAGCTTCCTGGCGTCCAGATAGACCGCGTCGGCGGACTCGTCGTCGAGGGGTCCGTAGAGGAACTCGTGCATGTCGACGTAGTAGCGGTATAGGCAAGCGGCCACCCACAGCTGAAGTTTCGGGTCGAAGGCGTTGTAGGACACCGGACTCGACGGGTTCGACCGCACCAGTGCGTGCACCCTGTCCACCTCGGCGCGGATCAGCGCGCGGTCGGCGTCGCTGCCGAGCGTCGCCGCCGCGAGGTAGGTACCGGTGGTGCGCGCCCGCTTGAACGGGTGCTCGTAGACGTTGCCGCTCTTCACCGGGCTCTCCAGCACCCCGTACCCGACGCCCGGCGACGCGAGTTGCATGATCACGTTCGCCGCGGGCAGCAGGACCGCCGCGGGGTTGAGCAGGTCGACGACCCGGGTAGGTCGCCGCGGGGGCCCCAGCCTCATGGCGTCGAGTAGACCACCTCGTGAGACGCTGCCGAAGTGTTTGCGCCGACATGTCGCGGCCGGGCGGCGGGCCTGGCGCTGGGGTACGTCGGCCGACCTCGTGCTGGCCGACCCGCGGCGCGGGCATCCGGTTGCGCTGTTCGGGCGTGGCGCGGCCGCCCTGGAACGGCTGACCTACTCCGACCACCGTGCGGCGGGCGCGGCGCACACCGGCGTGCTGATCGGCGTCGCTGGCCGCCGTGGGCGATCGCCGCGGACCGGGCCGCGGCGCGGCGTGGTCCGGCGTGGACGGCTGTCGCTCACCGCCGCGGCGACGTTCGTCGCGCTCGGTGGCACGTCGCTGGCCCGCACCGGCGCCGAGATGGCACGGCTGCTGGACGCCGACGACGTCGACGGCGCACGCGCGTTGCTGCCGTCGCTGTGCGGGCGCGACCCCGCGTCGTTGGACGCCGCGGGTCTGACCCGCGCCGCGCTGGAGTCGGTGGCGGAGAACACCTCCGATGCCGCCGTCGCGCCGCTGTGGTGGGGCGCGCTCGGCGGGGTTCCGGGGCTGCTGGTCTACCGAGGCGCCAACACCTCGACGCGATGATCGGCCACCGCTCGCCGCGCTACACCCGGTTCGGTTGGGCCGCAGCACGATTCGACGACGTGTTGAACTACCTACCGGCCCGGGTCGACGGGTCTGCTGGTGGCGGCGTGCGCACCCGTCACTGGCGGCTCGGCGCGGCGGGCGCTGACCGCGTGGCGCCGCGACGCGGCCCGTCACCCCAGCCCCAACGCCGGGGTGGCGGAGGCGTCGTTCGCAGGTGCGCTCGGGGTGCGGCTCGGTGGGCCGACGCAGTACGCGCACCGCCTCGAGATCCGGCCGACGCTCGGCGACGGCCGGTCCCCGGTGCCGGCCGACCTGCACGCCTCGGTGCGGTTGTCACGGGCGGTGCAGCTGCTCGCGGCGGTGTGCGCGGTCGGGGTCAGCGTCGCCTGCCGTAGCGGTCGGCGAGCTTCTCGTCGGTGGTGAGTGGCGCGGTACTCGCTGCGGCGAGCACCGGATTGCGGCCTTCTCGCGTCGGCGTTGCCGCACCTCGGCGAGGACGAAGTAGCCCACCCCGATCGGTGCGACGATCGCCGAACGCGATCCACTGGATGCCGTAGGACAGGAACGGGCCCGCATCCAGGTGGGGCAACGGGATCTCGCCGAGGCCGCCGGGCTGGTCACCGACGAGTTGCAGGTAGGAGCCGGCCAGCGGCACGCCGGTCAGTGCCGCGATCTGCGCGGTGTTGATGGAGTACACCTGCTGCGCCCCGTTCTGGCGGAACGGCTCCTTGCCTTCGACCGACGGCCTCGGAGTCGCGCAGCCGCGCGGTGATGGTCACGGTTCCCTGCGGCAGCGGGGCCATCTCGGGCGCATTCGAACCCGCTATCGGCCGCACGTAGCCGCGGTCGACCAGCACGGTCGGGCCGCCGTCGACGGTGAACGGCACCAGCACCTCGAACGCCTGCTCGCTGTCGACCACCCGAAGCCGGGCCAGCACCTGGGCGTCCGGGTGATACCTGCCGGTCGCGGTCACCCGCCGCCACGCGGCGTCCGGTGCCGACGAATCCTGTTGCGGCAGGAAGTCGTCACCGGCACCGGATCGGCGGACAGCGAATGGGAGATCTGGCCGTTCTCGCGTGACGTCTTGGTGTTCTTGCCGAGCTGCCACGGCGCCAGCACGGTGAAGCACAGGTAGGCGAACGCGATCACGACCACGTACAGCGCCAGCCACTGCGGCCGGAGCAGGAACGCCCACCTGCGCATCAGCCGGCCATTCCCCGGTCGGCGAGCCGCTCGTCGACCCAGTCGTGCAGCCCGGGCAGCGACGCCTCGATGACGGTGAACACGTCCTCGAAGTCGTCGTGCGTCCCGTAGTAGGGGTCCTCGACGTCGAGTGGGTGCGCGGCCGAACGCGGGTCGAACGAGCGCAGCATGCGCAGCCGTTCGGGCGGGACGCCCAGGTCCCGCAGCATCCGGACGTGGTTGCGGCCCATCGCGACGACCAGGTCGGCGGCCAGGTGGTCGTCGTCGACCTGCGCGGCCCGGTGCGAGGACGGGTAGCCGTGGTCGCGCAGCACGTGCCCGGCCCGGCGTCGGCCCCGTCACCGGCGTGCCAGCCGCCGGTGCCCGCGCTGGTCACCCGCACCACGCCGGACAGGCCGCGCTCGTCGATCTGGTGGGCGAACATCTTCTCCGCCATCGGAGACCGGCAGATGTTGCCCGAGCAGACGAACGTGACGTGCACGGCTCAGACACCGAGCACCTCCCGCAGGTCGGCGACGGACGCCACGTGCCGGTGCGCGACTACCGACGCCGGGAGCCATCGAAATCGCCTGCGCCGTAGCCCCATTCGACGACCACGGTGTCGATGCCGTGCGCCGCGGCGCCTTCGACGTCGTGCCGACGGTCGCCGACCATGACGCACCCGTTCCGGCAGCGGCCCCAGCTGCGCCAGCGCGTGCGCGAGCACGTCGGCCTTCGATGAACGCGTGCCGTCGACGCTGGCACCGGCGATCACCTCGAAGTGGCCGTCGAGCCCGAAGTGCTCGAGGATCCGCCGTGGCGGTCGGTTCGGCCTTGGAGGTGGCCACCGCCAGCCGCACGCCCGCGGCCCGCAGGTCGGCCAGCAGCGCGGGGATGCCGTCGAAGACGCTGTTCATCGACCAACCGCGGGTGGTGTAGTCGGCGCGGTAGGCGGCGATCGCCTCGTCGGCCCGATCGCCGAGGCCCATCGCGCTGCAGCGTGAGGTGCATCGGCGGCCCGACGATGCGGCCCGCGAGGTCGCCGTCGGGAACCGGCGCCCGATCTCGCCCAGCGCATGACGGAAGCTCGACACGATGCCCTCGGCGGAATCGGTCAGGGTGCCGTCGAGGTCGAAGATCACCAACTGGGCGCTCACCCCCACATTGTCCCCGATGGGTCTGGTCGTCCCCGTGCCTGGCCCGGACCCGAGCGCACTAGTGTCGTCATGTGGCAAGGTCAGGTGATGCGGTGAGCGTGCGGCTCGCCGACGTCATCGAGCGTGCTCGACGGCGCGTACCCACCCCGGCTCGCCCACGACTGGGACTCCGTCGGCCTGGTCTGCGGCGACCCGGCCGAGCCGGTCGAGTCGGTGACGGTCGCCGTCGACGCGACCGCCGAGGTGGTCGCCGAGGTGGCCGAGCGCGGGCTGCTGCTTGCACACCACCCGCTGCTGCTGCGCGGCGTCGACACGGTGGCGGCGAACACTGCGAAGGGCGCGTTGCTGCACGGGCTGATTCGGCGCGGCAGTGCCCTGTTCACCGCGCACACCAACGCCGACGCGGCCTCGCCAGGGGTGTCCGACGCGCTGGCCGCCGCGCTCGGCCTGACCGTCGACGGGCGTGCTCGCGCCGGCCGCCGAGCCGAGCCGGCTCGACAAGTGGGTGATCTTCGTACCCGCCGAGAGCGCAGAAGCCGTGCGCACGGCCATCTTCGGCGCAGGCGGCGGTCACATCGGCGACTATTCGCACTGCAGTTGGACGGTCGCCGGGCATCGGCCAGTTCCTGCCGCACGAGGGCGCGTCGCCGGCCATCGGCAGCGTCGGCTCGGTCGAGCACGTGGCCGAGGAACGGATCGAGGTCATCGCGCCCGCCGGGTCGCGCGCCGCGGTGCTGGCCGCGATGCGCGCCGCCCATCCCTACGAGGAACCCGCGTTCGACGTGTTCGCGCTCGCGCCGTTGCCGACCGACGCCGGGATCGGCCGCATCTGCTCCCTGCCGGAGCCAGAACCGTTGTCGGCCTTCGTCGCCCGTGTCGCCGCGGGACTCCCGGCGACGTCGTGGGGAGTGCGGGCCGCGGGCGATCCCGATGCGCTGGTGTCGCGGGTGGCGGTGTGCGGCGGTGCTGGGGATTCGCTGCTCGACGTGGTCGCGGGTGCCGGCGTGCAGGCCTACTTGACCGCCGACCTGCGTCACCATCCGGCCGACGAGCACCGGCGCGGCGTCCGACGTCGCGCTGGTCGACGTCGCGCACTGGGCCAGCGAGTACCCGTGGTGCGCCCAGGCCGCCGGTCTGCTGATCGGCCACTTCGGCGAATCGCTTCCGGTGCGGGTCAGTTCCGTCCGCACCGATCCATGGAATGTCGAGAGAGAAGCATGAAGGCAGAAGTCGCGCAACAACGTTCATTGATCGAACTGACCGAGCTCGACGCCGAACTTGGTCGTCTCGAGCACCGGGCCGGCAACCTCGCCGAGCAGAAGCGCTACGACGAGATCACCTCCGAACACCGCGACGCCAACGACGGCCTTGCGGCGGTGAACCTCGCGGTGGAGGACATCGAGGCCGAGGTGGCGAAGTTCGAGGGCGAGATCGACTCGGTTCGGCAACGCGAGGACCGCGACCGGTCGATGCTGGACTCGGGCAGCGTCAACCCCAAGCAACTCGCCGAGTTGCAGCACGAGCTGGAGACTCTGCAACGTCGCCAATCGAGCCTGGAGGACTCCTTGCTCGAGATCATGGAGCGCCGCGAGGAACTGCAGAACGACCAGTCCACGCGGTTGAGCAGGATCGACGAACTCGACGACGAGCTGTCGGCCGCCCGCGCGGCCCGCGATGCGGCGCTGGTGGTGATCGACGCAGTCCAGGCATCAGCTCGCCTCCCGCCGCGACGAGCTGACCAGCTCGATCGCCGCCGATCTGGTCGCGCTCTACGAGCGCCAGCGTGCGCACGGTGGGCCTGGCGCGGGGCTGCTGCAGGGCCGCCGATGCGGCGCGTGCCGGATCGAGATCGACCGTGGCGAGATGTCGCGGATCGCCGCGGCGCCGATCGAGGACGTGCTGCGCTGTCCGGAGTGCGGGGCCATCCTGCTGCGGGCTCGAGGACTTCGGCAAGTGAAGGTGCTGGTCGAGGCCGACGGCGGATCGCGGGGCAATCCCGGTGCAGCCGGCTACGGCGCCGTCGTGTTCTCCGCCGACCGCGGCACGGTGCTGGCCGAGCGCAAGGAATCGATCGGCAGGGCCACCAACAACGTCGCCGAATATCGCGGCCTCATCGCGGCGCTCGACGCCGCCGCCGACGTCGGCGCCACCGAGGTCGCGGTCTCGATGGACTCCAAACTGGTGGTCGAGCAGATGGTCGGCCGGTGGCGCGTCAAACATCCCGACCTGATCCCGCTCAACCGGCGCGCCACGGAACTGGCCGCAGGGTTCGACCGCGTCACGTACGCATGGATTCCGCGGGCCAAGAACTCGCACGCCGACCGGTTGGCCAACGAGGCGATGGACGCCGCGGCGGACACCGTCGCGACACCGGCGGCCGTCGAGACGCCGAAACCCGTTGCCGCCCAATCCTCTCCCGCGGGCTGGACCGGTGCGCGCGGTGCCCCGACCCGGATGCTGCTGCTGCGCCACGGGCAGACCGAGTTGTCGATCGAACGCCGCTATTCGGGACGGGGCAACCCGCCGCTGACCGATCTCGGCCGCCGCCAGGCCGATGCCGCGGCCAGGTATCTGGCGCAGCGTGGCGGCATCTCGGCTGTGATCAGCTCGCCGTTGCAGCGGGCCTACGACACCGCAGCCGGCCGCGGCCAAGGCGCTGGGCCTCGACGTCACCGTCGACGACGATCTGATCGAAACCGACTTCGGGTCGTGGGAGGGCCTGACGTTCGGTGAAGCGGCCGCAACGTGATCCCGAGCTGCACACCCGCTGGCTGCGCGACACCAGCCAGCCGCCGCCCGACGGCGAGAGCTTCGACGCCGTGATGCACCGGGTGCGCCGCGCGCGCAACCGGATCATCGCCGACCACGGCGATGCCACCGTGCTGGTGGTGTCGCACGTGACGCCGATCAAGACGATCCTGCGGCTGGCGCTCGACGCGGGGGAGGGCATCCTGTACCGCCTGCACCTCGACCTGGCGTCGCTGTCCATCGCCGAGTTCTACCCGGACGGTGCGTCCTCGGTGCGACTGGTCAACCAGACCGCCTACCTGTAATCACTTCTGCACGTGCAGCCGCTCACCGTGCGGACCGAACATTGCGATGGCCTCCACGGGACCGTCGACGGCGCCGAACCAGTGCGGCGTCCACGTTGAGAATTCCACGGCCTCACCGGGTTTGATGGTGAAGTCCCGCTCGCCGAGGATCAGCCGCATCCGGCCGGACAGCACGTACATCCAGTCCTGACCGTCGTGCACGGGCAGTGCGATCCGGTGGGGTGCGGCGGCGGGCACTGACCCGAATCTTGAAGGCGTGCAGGCCACCCGCCGGACCGTTGCGGGTCAGCGGCCAGATACGTGACACCGTGGCTGGTGTGCGAACTGCCCCGCACGCGCGGGTCGTCGGCCTCCGGCGCACGGAGCAGCTCGTCGGTGCTCACCGACAGCGCCGTGGCCAGTCGCGGCAGATGATCCAGTGCCAGGCGGCGCTTGCCGGATTCGAGCCTGCTCAACGTCGACACGTCGATGTCGGCGCGAGTGGCGACCTCCTCGAGGGTCAGGCCGAGCTGCGTGCGCAGCTCCCGAAGCCGGCGCCGCACCCGAAGGTCGACGTCGTCGGTCGTGGCCGGGTTTGCCTGCATGGCAAATCAGCTTGGCATGCGACGCGCGGCGCGGGCAAGGTGGGGTCATGGACATCGAATGGGATTGCGTGGTCGTCGGAGGCGGTGCCGCCGGACTGAGTGCCGCCTTGGTGCTGGGCCGGGCCAGGCGCCGCACTCTGGTGGTGGATGCGGGGAGCCAGAGCAATCTGGCCGCACACGGCATCGGCGGGCTGCTCGGTCACGACGGGCGGCCACCTGCGCAGTTGTACGACGCGGGCCGTGCCGAACTCGAGAGGTACCCGACGGTCGAGCTCCGCGCAGACCGAGGTCGTGGCGGGCCTCGCCGACGGCGGCAATTTCGTCCTCGAACTGGCCGACGGCACCCGTGCGCGCACCAGGCGCGTGCTGTTGGCGACGGGCATGGATTACCGGCCTCCGCAGATCCGTGGCCTGGCCGAACTGTGGGGTGGATCGGCGTTCCACTGCCCGTTCTGTCACGGCTGGGAGATGCGCGACCAGCCGCTTGCGGTGCTCGCACGCGGCGACCGCGCGGTGCACATGGCGCTGCTGCTTCGCGGCTGGACCGACGACGTCGTCGTCCTGACCAACGGCCCAGCCGAACTCGACGCCGCCCACCGCGAGCAGCTGGGCGCCGCGAACGTCCGCGTCGACGAACGCGTCGATCGCCGAATTCATCTCGCGTGACGGCGAATTGACCGCAGTCGAGTTCACCGACGGCGACCCGCTCGCGCGGCGCGGCGTGCTGGTGGCCGCCACGCTGCATCAGCGCTCCACGCTGGCGGCCCAACTCGGCGTCGCCGCAGCGACTCCGGGCCCGGTGGCCGCGGACGCCGTCGAGATCGACCCGCTGCACCGCACCTCGGTGCCGGGTGTGTTCGCCGCGGGCGACCTCAGTGCCCAGATGCCGCAGGTCGCCTCCGCGGTGGCGACGGGATCGCTCAGCGCCACCGCCGTCGTCCAGAGTCTGCTCGCCGACGACTTCGGCCTGCCAGTGCCGCCATGGCCCATCAAGAAGGAGAACGCATATGCACACGCCTGAAACCGATCAGACCGCCAAGGAGTACTGGGAAGTCCACTACGGGGAGCGCGAACGCATTTGGAGCGGCCGGGTCAACGTCGCAGTTCGCCGAAGTCGTCGCGGAGCTGACGCCCGGTCGGGTGCTCGATCTCGGTTGCGGCGAGGGCGGCGACGCCGTCTGGCTGGCCGAGCACGGCTGGCAGGTGACGGCGGTCGACGTCTCGGAGACCGCACTGGCGCGCGCAGCGGCGGAGGCCAAGCCGCGAGGTGTGCTCGACCGCATCGACTTCGAGCAGCACGACCTGTCCGACAGCTTTCCCGACGGCACCTACGACCTGATCTCGGCGCAGTTCCTGCATTCCACCGTCCGATTGGAGCGGCCGCAGATCCTGCGCAACGCGGCGAGCAGCGGTGGCGCCCGGTGGCTGCTGGTCATCGTCGATCACGCTGCGCCCCCGCCGTTTGCGAAGAAGATTCCGCACGACCACCCGTTCCCCAGCACCGAGGAGGTGCTCGCGGAGCTTGATCTGCCGTCCTCCGAGTGGGACCGGGAGCGCGTCGAGGTCGTGGCAAGGGACGGCACCGACCCGGATGGCCAACCGTTTACCTGGCAGGACAACGTCATGGTGCTGCGCAGGCGGGACTGATCTGCCGCCGAGTGTGAACGTCACGACGAAAAGCGGCGCAGGAACGTCGTGAGGTTCACACTCGCGCCCGGATTGGTCGGTTGCCTACGGATTCAGCTGGGTGAGTCGGACGCTGTTGCCCGACGGATCCCGGAATCCCGAGTCGATGCCGTACGGCATCTGGTTGGGCGGCTCGTTGTACTCGACGCCGCGGGCGGTGAGCTCCTCGTAGCTGGCCTGAACGTCGTCGGTGGTGAGGAACACCGTGCCCGCGAACCCCTTTGCGGTCAGGTCGAGCACCTGCTTGCGGGTGTCCTCGTCCATCACCGGCTCGCCGGGCACCGCCATCAGCACGATGCTGACGTCGTCCTGTCCCGGCGGCCCGACGGTGAGCCACCGGAAGGCGCCCATCTCCTCCGGGAACGACACGTCCTCACGCACCTCCATGCCGACCTTCTCGGTCCAGAACTTCAGCGCGACTTCCTGATCGTGAACCCACAGATGGGCACTTGCAATTTTCATCATGGGCCCGACGCTACGGTCGGTCGTCGTCGGCCCGTCTTCTCCCCGTGTGCTGTCTTGACGCGGCTGTCGGCGAGGCGGCCGGGTGTCGCGCAGCAGGATGCAACTCGGCACCCGGACCCGGCTCGCCGCCGGCGGCAGGCTGGCGCGGTAGGCCGCAGGCGGCTTGCCGTACACCCGGGCGAAAGTGGTCGTGAAGGATCCGACGCTCTGCAGGCCGACCATCACGCAGATGTCGGCGACCGAGCGATCGGTGTAGCGCAGCAATGCCGCGGCCCGTTCGAGCCGCCGGGTCTGCAGGTAGGCCCGCGGCGATTCACCGAACGTCCGGGTGAACATGCGGGAGAAGTGCGCACGGGACAGGCCGGCCGCTGCGGCGAGGTCGTCGACCGTGATCGGTTCGGCGTAGCGGGCGTCGACCAGGTCCTTGGCGCGAAGCAGATAGCGAGCCGGTGGCACCTGCGGCATGCGGATAAGAGTACGGTGATCTGCGCGGACGAGTTGGCCGGGCGGCCGCGGGTGCCAGTTTCGACTGGGATTCGAGGAAAGTCCGGACTTCACAGAGCAGGGTGATTGCCAACGGCAATCCGAGGCGACTCGCGGGAAAGTGCCACAGAGAACAGACCGCCACCCGAGCTTTCGAGCAGGGGTGGTAAGGGTGAAACGGTGCGGTAAGAGCGCACCAGCATTCCGGGTGACCGGAGTGGCTAGGCAAACCCCACCCGAAGCAAGGCCAAGAAGGTCGCAACCTGGTTGCGGCCGCGCAGGCGTTCGAGGGCTGCTCGCCCGAGCCTGCGGGTAGGCCGCTTGAGGCACCCGGCGACGGTGTGTCCAGATGGATGGTCGCCGCTTCGTCGCCAGTCATGGCGGCGAGGAACAGAATCCGGCTTACAGGCCAACTCGTCCGCCCCTCGCTAGTCCGCGTCGCGGACCGACCGGTTCAGCTGCTTGAGCGCGTCGCCGAGCTGCTCACGCGAGCGCGCGGCGAGGTCGTCCTCCAGCTGATACAGCAGGCCGTAGGTGAAGGTGTCCTCGCCCGCGGCGTGCGCCGCCTCCGCCTGCTGGGACAGATGGGTGCGGCTGACGACGGCGTCCTGGTGGTCGCCGAGCAGCGTCTGAATGGCCTTCGCCCGTTCGGCTACCTTGTCCGCCCCCGTGGCGGCAGCGGTGTAGCGAAGTCGCTTGGCGCCCTTGCGAATTCGGTGCAGCGCCTCGTCGCGTTCCTCGTCGTGCGCGGTGTCGGCGCCGCTTGGCGGCCTTGCGGATCCGCTTGTACGCCGAGGCGATGCTGACCTGCGCCGGTTCCTCGCCGGGCGCCGGTGGCCTCCGGCGGGGCGGCCACCAGCGCCTCGAGCGCGTCGAGCAGCCGGAAGTAGCGCTCGGAGCGCATCGCGGTCAGCGACCGGCGCCATCCGGCCTGGTAGCTGCTGCTTGGCGCCGTCGACGAGCCGTTCCCGGACCGGGCCGCGGACCAGTTCGTCGGGCAGTCCGTCGAGCGCCTTCTGATACTTGCTCGGCGAGCACCTCGGCGTCGCGGGCCACGCCGAGGATGCCGGCCAGCAGGCGCAGCTCGTCGAGCACCCACGCGTCGTCGGAGATTCCGAACGAACCCTCCGACGCCTGCAGCAGGCTGCGGATCTTGCGGGTCACCACCCGCATCTGGTGCACCGAGTCCCAGGCGTCGGCCCGCACGGCGCGGTCCCACACCAGCAGCTCGTCGACCTGCTCGGCGACCGCGCGGTGCACCGGATCGATCGATTCCGGCGCGGGCTCTTCGGCCTCGTCGGCGCCGCCCGACCGCGGTGTCGAGCACCCTGGCCAGCTTGGAACCGTGGCCCGCGGGCACGGCGCCCGCGTCGAGCAGGCGGTTGCTCAACCGGTCCAGCAGAGCCGCGCCGGCGTCGACGTCAGCGCCCTCGACGAGTTCGAGTTCCCACTCCCGCCAGGTCTGCGGTTCACCGTCGGGCCCCGCGGAGGCGGTGACCAGGTCGTCGCAGAACTCGGCGACGGCGCCGCCGGACGGACGTCGTACAGCACGTCGACCGTCCGCGTGGTCGCGATCCGCGCCACCGGGCGCGAGCGGGACGCCGCACGCACGATCGCCAGCACCACGTCGCGCAGTTCCTCGGGACGGTGTCGCCGTCGGCCTCGCCCAACGGCGCGCCGCACCTCGGTCCGCGAGTCGGGTCCGGCGGGCAGCTTGAGATGCCAGCCGGCGTCCGTCACCGCCGGTGCGGCGCCGCAGGGTGATGCGGTGTGCGGCCAGGTCGTGGTCTGGGCGTGTCGAAGTAGACGGCGTCGAGGTGTTGTACGGGCGAGTCGCTCGACACGGCGCGACGCTCGACAGCCCCGCGAACGACGGGGCACGGTGGCGTCGGTCACCGCGAACTTGCGCTCGATCTCGGTGTGGCGGGACGCCTTGCGCTTGTCGGCTGCCATTCTCACCTTCGGGTCGGTTGTCGGCAGTGGCTCGAAGTTCGTGAACAGGGTGCCACATTCAGGTGAACGAACATCAAAGTCGCCTGGTGGCAGCAGCGCTCACTGTTTACCAGACCGAGATGAACGATCGGCGTCTCAGCTCGCCCGCTGAATCTCACCTGCGCGATCCCATGCCGATGCGCTCCGCGCTGAAGGCCACGCTCTGCTGTTGCCGGAATGCGGCGATGCCGTCGGCGTCGGCGGTCGAGGAAGTCCTGGTAGGCCGCCAGCGAGAACTCGCCGTGGTCGATGTCGACGTCACCGCGGCCGGCGGCCATGTCGGCCCGCAGGTCGAGCAGTTCGTCGGCACTCACCGGGTAGAAGCTGATCCGGTCGAAGTACCGCAGCAGCCAGGGCGTGCCCGGTTCGAACGACCGGGCGTCGCGGGGATGGCAGTGGTTCCACACCTGGGTGGTGCGGCCGACGAACTGGTAGCCGCCCGGACCCTCCATGCCGTAGATGCACAGGTACGCCCCGCCGATGCCGACCGCGTTCTCCGGGGTCCACGTGCGGGCCGGGTTGTACTTCGTGGTGACCAGGCGGTGCCGCGGATCGAGGGGAGTGGCCACCGGCGCGCCCAGATAGACGTCGCCGAGGCCGAGCACCAGGTACTGCGCGTCGAACACGATGTCGTGCACCTGCCCGACGTCGTCGAGGCCGTTGATCCGCCGGATGAACTCGATGTTCCACGGGCACCACGGCGCGTCGGCGCGGACGCCGTGCATGTAGCGCTGAATCGCCTCGTGCGTGGCCGGGTCGTCCCACGACAGCGGCAGCCGCACCGTGCGACTGGGCACGACGAGGCGGTCCGACGGCGGCAGTTCGCCGTCGAGGCGGGCGAGCAGATCGACCACCTCGGCCATCGGCAGCGCCGCGGGATCGAACTGCACCTGCAGCGACCGGACGCCCGGCGTGATCTCGGTGATCCCCGCGACGTCGAGGGACAGCAGATGCTCGTGCAGCACGTGCACGCGGGCGCGCATCGCCAGGTCGAGCATCATGGCGCCGTATTCGACCAGCACGCCGCCGTCACCGGCGCGCCGCAGCGTGACCTCGGTGCCGTCGGCGGCCGCGAACCGGGTCAGCACGCCGTCGTCGTCGTCGCTGCGACGTCGAGATCACCAGGGGGAACGACGCGCGCCGGTCGATGTCGATGGTCCGCAGCGACGGCGCCCGGTCGGCCCGGACCGGCACGAACCGCACGGCGTCGCCGGGAGCCATCTGGCCGAGCTTCCACCGATCACCTCCCGACGACCGTGACCGGGCAGACGAAGCCGCCGAGGCTCGGCCCGTCCGGGCCGAGCAGGATCGGGGTGTCGCCGGTGAAGTCCAGCGCGCCAACGCAATACGCGGTGTCGTGGATGTTGGACGGGTGCAGGCCCGCCTCGCCGCCGTCGGTGCGGGCCCACTGCGGCTTCGGGCCGTCGAGGCGCACCCCGGTGCGGTCGGAGTTGAAGTGCACGGTGTAGTCGGTGCCGATGACGGTGTCGATGTCGGCGCGGGTGAAGAACTCCGGCGCGCCGTGCGGGCCCTCGGTCACGGCGATCTCCCAGCGGTGCCCGATGCTCGGCTGCTCGTCGATCGCGGCGCGGGCCGCCCGGTCCGGCCGGCTCTCGTGCGGCCCGGGATCGTCGCCGACGGTCAGCACGTCGCCGATCGCGAATCGCGCGCCCGTGCGTGGCCGCCGAACGCGCCCATCGTGAACGTGGCTGCGCTGCCCAGGTATTCGGGCTCGACGAGGCCGCCCGCGACCAGCACGTAGCAGCGCATGCCCGGGCCCGTCAGCATGCCGACGTCGAGCACGCCGCCGGCGGGGACGGTCACCGACTGCCACTGCGGGACCGCGACGCCGTCGACGGTGACCGCGACCGGCGCGCCCGTCACGCACACCCGTCCGCCGTCGGGGAACCGCAACGCCGGTCCGCCCCTGGTGCATTCGAGGCCCGCCGCGCCCTCGGCGTTGCCGAGCACCCGGTTGCCGATCCGGAACGACAGGTCGTCCATCGGTCCGGACGGCGGAACGCCGATGTGCCAGTAGCCGATTCGGCCGGGCCAGTCCTGCACGGTGGTCAGCATGCCTGGCCGGAGCACCTCGATGCTCATGTCGTCGTGCTCATCGCGCAAGCGCTCATCGCGTCGTGATCACCATTCGGACCGGCGTCGGGTCGAAGCCGTTGCACGGGTTGTTGATCTGCGGGCAGTTCGACACCAGCACCAGGGTGTCGACGTCGGCCCGCAGCGTCAGCGACTTGCCGGGCGCGGACAGGCCGTCGACGATGCCGAGCGTGCCGTCGGCCTCCACCGGCACGTTCATGAAGAAGTTGACGTTGGAGACGATGTCGCGCTTGCCCATTCCCCACTTGGCCGCCTCGGCGAGGAAGTTCTCGGCGCACGCGTGCTGGTGCACGGTGTGGTGCCCGTAGCGCAGCGTGTTGGACTCCTTCGAGCAGGCGCCCGCGATGGTGTCGTGGTTGCCGACCTCGTCGGCGACGATCGTCATCAGGGCGGTGCCGTCGGCGGCGCGCAGCACCGAACCGGTGGTCAGGAAGATGTTGCGCTGCGCCGCGATCGTGGCCTGGGCGCTGTAGCGCCGGTGTGGTCGTCGGCCGCGTAGAACAGCGTGTCGACGGCCTGGTTGCCGTGCAGGTCGATGATCTGCAGTTGCTGGCCTGCCTTCACCACGGCCGACCACGGCGCGCGGGCGGCGACGATCTCGTCGGACAGCACGGTGCTCATTTCGCTGCCTCACTGTTGTCGTGCTGCGGCCCAGGTGCTTTCGGTGTTGAACAGGGCGCGCAGGTATTCGGGTTCGTCGGTGACGGGTGTGGTCAGCTCGTCGTCGGCCCGCCAGGCCACCACGTCGAGATCGGTGACCGCGGGCGAGGGGTCGAGCGGGTGGGCGGCGTTGACGAGGACGACCACGACGGGCAGGTGGATCAGCAGGTCGACGGTCGTGCCCGCGCCCGCCGACCCGGTGAACGTCAGCCCGCCGTCGTCGGCCACCCGGACGCCCTTGAAGAACGACACCGACGGGGCGATGTCGCGCACGTCCATGCCGTGCTTGTGCACGCCGAGCAGCATCTGGGCGCGGCCCGCGCCGGTCATGCCGCACAGCGCGTCGTGGTGGCCGGAGGTGTCGGCCACGATGGTGGCCAGCACCCGGCCCTGATCGGACAGCAGGGGATGGCCCGCGCCGAGATAGGCCTGCCACGGCACCTTCACGGTGTCGGCGACGTTGAGCCGCTCCCACGACGCGTCGGCGCGGAACAACAGCAGGTGCGCGCACGCGCCGCCGTCGGGGTCGGCCAGCTGCAGGCGCGAGCCGCGGCCCAGCACCTTGGTGGCGTACGAACCCGGCGGGACGGCTTCGGCCCACGTCACCTCGTCGACGCCGGCCGGGGTGCGCCGGCACCCGCATTCGGGCGGCCGCGGCCTGCCCGCGGGCGTGTGAGCGGGCACCGTCGGTCGAGTTGGTGCTCGACATCATCGGCCTCCTTAACTGTCACTCGAAAGTTTTCAAGGCACGGGCGTTCCCTGCGGGTGTCGCGCCTGTTACGGGCGCGTTGAGAGTTATTTCTATCAAGTGACAGATAAGACGTCGCACGGCGAACGGCCGGTGACACAATGTGCGCCATGCGCAGCGAAGGCCGTGGCCGACCGAGGCTCGAGCAGTCGCGGCGACCAGGCAAGAACGCCCGCGAGGAGATCCTCGACGCCGCCGCCGAGCTGTTCACCACGCACGGCTACGCCAACACGTCGACCCGACGGATCGCCGACGCCGTCGGCGTACGCCAGGCCTCGCTGTATCACCACTTCGCCACCAAGGACGACATCCTCGACGCGCTGCTGGCGGGCACCGTCGACGAGCCACTGCAGTTGGCCGCCGAGCTCATCGCCGAGGAGGGACCCGCCGCACCCGCGCCTGCACGCACTGGTGGTGGCCGACGTGACGCAGCTGTGCGACAGCACCTGGAATCTCGGCGCGCTCTACCTGCTTCCCGAACTGCGGGTGGACCGCTTCGAGCGAGTTCCGCATGCGCCGCGCCGAGCTGCGCGACCGCTACCGCAGGCTGGCCGCGGCCGTCATCGCCGAATGCGACGGTCCGCGCCGACGCCGACGAACTCCCGTTCCGCCTCGTCGAGTCGGTGATCAACCGCCGCTCCGACGACGGCGGCGCGCCCGCGGAGCAGCCGTGGATCATCGCCGACGGCGCCCTGCGCACCCTCGGCTTCGACGGCGACTTCGCCGCGCTGCGGGAGGCGACCGCCAAGCGGCTGGCCTTACACATCGGTGCGCTGACGTAACTAGCGCTTGCGATACCGTTTGCGCCATGCCCGATTTCGACACGCTGACGTTCGCCCAGTCCGGACCCGTCGACCAGCATCGTGCTCAACCGGCCCGACGCCGCCAACGGCATGAACGACACGCTGACCCGTGAACTCGCCGTCGCGGCGGCGCTGTGCGACACCGCCGCCACGAAGGTGGTCACGATCACCGGCGCGGGCCGCTTCTTCTGCGCGGGCGGCGACCTCAAGGCGATGGCCGCCGCGCCGAGCGCCGGCGCCTTCGTCAAGGGCATCGCCGACGATCTGCACCGCGCGCTGTCGACGTTCGCCCGGATGGACGCCGTGGTGATCACCGCGGTCAACGGCACCGCGGCGGGCGCCGGCTTCAGCCTCGCCGTCACCGGTGACCTGGTGCTGTGCCGCCGAGTCGGCCAAGTTCACCATGGCCTACACCAAGGCCGGGCTGAGCCCCGACGGCAGCTCGTCGTACTACCTGCCGCGGCTCATCGGCATCCGCCGCACGCAGCAGCTGATGCTCACCAACCGGACGCTGTCCGCCGCCGAGGCGCTGGACTGGGGGCTGCTGACCGAGGTGGTGCCCGACGCCGAGCTCGCCGCCAGGACCGACGCGCTCGCCGCAGGAGATGGCGACGCACGTCGCGGACGTCGAACGCCGCGGTCAAGCGACTGCTGCTCGGCACCTACCGCACCGGCCTCGAGGAGCAGATGGAACTCGAGGGCCGCTACATCGCCGACTGCGCCGACTCCGCCGACGGCCAGGAGGGCATCGCGGCCTTCCTCGGCAAGCGCGCGCCGCGAGTTCGGCTGACGGCTAGAAGGAGTGCTCCTCGGCCGGGAACGCGCCGGTGGCCACCTCGTCGGCGTACTGCGCTTGCGGCACGGCGCAATTCGCCGCCGACGTCACCGAATCGCTTGACGAACTTCGCCGTCTTGCCCGCCGTCATGCCCGGCCATGTCCTGCCACACCAGCACCTGGGCGTCGCAGTTGGGGCCCGCGCCGATGCCGACGGTCGGGATGGTCAGCTTGCCGGTGATCTGGGTGGCCAGTTCGGCGGGCACCATCTCGAGCACGACGGCGATCGCGCCTGCCTCGGCGACGGCGATCGCGTCGTGAATGGTCTGCTCGGCGGCGTCGCCGCGGCCCTGCACGCGGAAACCGCCCAGCCCGTTGACGCTCTGCGGGGTGAAGCCGATGTGCGCGATCACCGGGATGCCCGCCTGCGTCAGCGTGGCGATCTGCTCGGCGACCCGCTCGCCGCCCTCGAGCTTGACCGCGGCGGCGCCCGGTCTCCTTCATGAACCGCGTCGCGGTGGCCAGCGCCTGCTGCGGGCCCGCCTCGTAGCTGCCGAACGGCAGGTCGGCCACCACCAGCGCGTGCGGGGCACCGCGCACCACGCCACGCACCAGCGGGATCAGCTCGTCGACGGTGACCGGCACCGTGGTGTCGTAGCCGTAGACGACGTTGGCCGCGGAATCGCCGACCAGCAGCACCGGAATCTCGGCGTCGTCGAAGACGCGGGCGGTGGAGTAGTCGTAGGCCGTCAGCATGGACCACTTGTGGCCCTCGGACTTCCACTTCTGCAGGTGGTGGGTACGGACCTTGGTCCGCGGGGCTCGGCCGTAGCTCGCTCGATATCGGTGGCAGCACCGTAGACCGTCTGCTCAGACATCGTTGTCCCTAATCTGGTCGGTTCGATCCTCGAGGCCCATTCCGGGTCCCCGGGTTCGTCTGACACCTCACAGTCTGCCACTCTGCGGCGCCGAAGGTGAACTCACGGTGAAGTGGATTTCCTCACACGTCGACACGGGCCGGGCCTACGATCGGCGCATGCAACGGCTCAGCGGACTCGACGCCAGCTTCCTCTACCTCGAGACCGCCGCGCAGCCGCTGCACGTGTGCTCGATCCTCGAGATCGACACCTCGACCATTCCCGGCGGCTACACCTTCGACCGGTTGCGCGACGCCCTGGGCCTGCGGATCAAGGCGATGCCGGAGTTCCGCGAGAAGCTCGCCGACAACCGGCTTCAACCTCGATCACCCGGTGTGGGTGGAGGACAAGGACTTCGACGTCGATCGCCACCTGCACCGCATCGGTCTGCCCGTCGCCCGGCGGCCGCGTCGAACTGGGCGAGATCTGCGGGCACATCGCCTCGTTGAACCTGGACCGCAGCCGGCCGCTGTGGGAGATGTGGGTGATCGAGAACGTCGCGGGCACCGACGCGCACGACGGCGGCCGGCTCGCGGTGATGACGAAGGTGCACCACGCCGGCGTCGACGGCGTCACCGGCGCCAACCTGATGTCGCAGCTGTGCACCACCGAACCCGATGCGCCAGCCGCCGGACCCGGTCGAAGGGGTCGGGGGCGGATCGGATCTCGAGATCGCGGGTCAGCGGCGCGATCAAGTTCGCCACCCGCCCGCTGAAGCTGGTCAACGTGCTGCCCTCGACGCTGTCGACGGTGGTGGACACCGTCAAGCGGGCGCGCAGCGGGCTGACCATGGCGGCGCCGTTCGCCGCACCGAAGACCGCGTTCAACGCCAACGTCACCGGGCACCGCAACGTCGCCTTCGCCCAGCTCGACCTCGAGGACATCAAGACCGTCAAGAACCACTTCGGCGTCAAGGTCAACGACGTGGTGATGGCGCTGGTGTCCGGGGTGCTGCGGCGGTTCCTGCTCGACCGCGACGAGCTGCCCGACAGCTCGCTGGTCGCGATGGTGCCGGTGTCGGTGCACGACAAGTCGGACCGGCCGGGCCGCAACCAGGTGTCGGGCATGTTCTCCAGCCTGGAGACCAACATCGAGGATCCGGCCGAGCGGCTGAAGGCCATCGCCGACGCGAATTCGGTTGCCAAACAACACAGTGCGGCGATCGGGGCGACGCTGCTGCAGGACTGGTCGCAGTTCGCCGCGCCCGCGGTGTTCGGCGTCGCGATGCGGGTGTACGCCGCGAGCCGGCTGACCAGCGCCGCGCCGGTGCACAACCTCGTCGTGTCCAACGTGCCGGGACCGCAGGTGCCGCTGTACTTCCTGGGCGCGCGAGGTCAAGGCGATGTATCCGCTCGGCCCGATCTTCCACGGCTCGGGGCTCAACATCACCGTGATGTCGCTGAACGGCACGCTCGACGTCGGTCTGATCTCCTGCCCCGAACTGCTGCCCGATCTGTGGGACATGGCCGACGACTTCGCCGTCGCACTCGCAGGAGTTGCTGGACGCCACGCGCTAGTGCCCTCAGCAGCGCTTATGGCAGGCCATGGCAGCATGGGCAGCCATGAACGCTCCGGCGCGGGCTGCTTGCGGCCGCCATGGTGATGCTGCTGGTGGCGGGTTGTAGCAGGGTGGTCGACGGCCGCGCGGTGGTCGGAGCTCCCACGGCCCGGCACGCCCGTGCAGTGGTCGACGTGCGGATCCAGCTCATCGTCGGACGACGTCAAGATTCCCGCGGGCGCCGAGTGCGGGATGCTCTCGGTTCCGGTGGACTACACCAAGCCCGACGGCGACGTCGCCCAGCTCGCGATGATCCGGTTCAAGGCGACCGGCGACAAGATCGGCTCGCTGATCATCAACCCGGGCGGCCCTGGCGAGTCGGGTGTGCAGGCGGCCGCCTCGGTGCGTCGGCACCCTGCCGAAGTCGGTGCGGCGAGCGCTTCGACCTGGTCGGCTTCGACCCCCGCGGGGTCGGCTCGTCGACGCCCGCGGTGTGGTGCAACTCCGACGCCGACAACGACCGGCTGCGGGCCGACCCCCAGGTCGACTACTCGCCCGCGGGCGTCGCGCACATCGAGTCCGAGACCAAGGACTTCGTCGCAGCGCTGCGTGGACAAGATGGGCAAGGACTTCCTCGCCAACGTCGGAACCGCGAACGTGGTCAAGGATCTCGACGCGATGCGGGCCGCGCTCGGCGACGACAAGCTGACCTACCTCGGGTACTCGTACGGCACCCGGATCGGCTCGGCGTACGCCGAGGCCTACCCGCAGAACGTGCGGGCGATGATCCTCGACGGCGCCGTCGACCCCAACGCCGATCCGATCGAGGCCGACATCCGGCAGGCCGCGGCCTTCCAGACGGCGTTCAACGACTACGCCGCCGACTGCGCGAAGGAGCCGAGCTGCCCGCTCGGCACCGACCCGGCCAAGGCCGTCGAGGTGTACCACGAGCCTGGTCGACCCGCTGGTGAACAAGCCCGCCCCGACCGACGATCCGCGCGGGCTGAGCTACAGCGACGCGATCGTCGGCACGATCCTGCCGCTGTACTCGCCGAACCTGTGGCGCCACCTCACCCAGGGCCTTACCGAGCTGCAAGCGCGGCAATGGCGACACCATGCTCGCGCTCGCCGACCTCTACATGGGCCGCGACAACAACGGCCACTACAACAACTCCACCGACGTCCGGGTCGCGGTCAACTGCGTCGACGAGCCGCCGGTGACCGACCGCGACAAGGTGATCGACGAGGACCGTCGCGTCCCGCGACGCGGCGCCGTTCATGAGCTACGGCGAGTTCACCGGCGACGCCCCGCTGAGCACGTGCGCGTTCTGGCCGGTACCGCCGACGTCGCAGCCGCACCAGATCTCGGTGTCCGGGCTGCCGCCGATCCTGGTGGTGTCGACCACCAACGACCCGGCCACGCCGTATCAGGCCGGCGTCGACCTGGCCAAGCAACTCGGCGGTTCGCTGCTGACCTTCGACGGCACCCAGCACACCGTGGTCTTCCAGGGCAACACGTGCGTCGACGACATCGCCGCCAAGTACCTGGTCGACGTCGCCGTCCCGCCGCCGGGCGCGCGATGCTGACCGCCGGAACCCGTTAGGTCACCGTCTGCATTGCTGGGTTGTCTCTGCTTGGCCTCGGGTGCAGCTACCCGAAGGCCGTTGCGTGCGAACATGTTCGCCATGTGGCGGGTGGGCAGGCTCGATCTCGGCGCCGCTCGCGATCCTCGTGATGTCCGCCGTGCGCGTGCCCGTCGGCGTCGGCGTCCCCGGAGGGCGAGTCCGCCGCCAGTCGGTACGGGCAGGCGCCGGTGTGGGGCAGCTGCGCGAGCGTCATCGGAGACACCTCCGCGATCCCGACCGCCCAGTGCGGCACGGTCTCGGTGCCGGTCGACTACGCGCAAGCCCGACGGGCCACAGGCGCAGCTGGCGGTCATCCGGGTGCCCGCCACCGGTGATCGCATCGGCGTCCTGATGGTCAATCCCGGCGGCCCAGGAGCGTCGGCCGTCGACACCGTCGCCGGCATGGCCGCGGCACTGGCCGACACCGACATCACCCGGCGCTTCGACCTGGTCGGCTTCGACCCGCGCGGCGTCGGCCATTCGACCCCGCAGGTGCGCTGCCGCAGCGACGCCGAGTTCGACGCCTACCGGCGCGAGCCGATGACCGACTACAGCCCCGCGGGCGTCGCGCGCATCGAGCAGCTCTACCAGAACATCGCCCAGGAGCGTGCATCGACAAGACCGGGCCAGGACTTCCTGGCCAACGTCGGGACCGCGTCGACCGCCCAGGACATGGACGTCGTGCGGGCGGCGCTGGGGGAGAACCAGATCAACTACCTCGGCTTCTCCTACGGCACCGAGCTCGGCACCACCTACGCCGAGCGGTACCCCGACCGCGTGCGGGCCATGGTGCTCGACGGCGCCGTCGATCCCGCGGTCGGACCCGATCGCCGAGAACATCCGCCAGCTGGCCGGATTCCAAATGGCCTTCAACGACTACGCCGCCGACTGCGCGCGGTCCACCGACTGCCCGCTCGGCACGGACCCGACGCAGTTCGTCGCGCGCTACCACCAACTCGTCGACCCGCTGGTGCAGCAGCCCGGCTGCACCTCGGATCCGCGCGGCCTGAGCTATCAGGACGCGATCACCGGCACCGTCAACGCGCTTTACACGCAGCGTTATTGGAAGTTACCTCACCAGCGGTCTGCTCGGCCTGCAGCGCGGGACCGACGCCGGCGACCTGCTGCTGCTGGCCGACGACTACCAGCACCGCAACCTGGCGGGCCACTACGACAACCAGCAGGATGCGTTCACCGCGATCCGCTGCGTCGACGCGCCGTACCCCACCGATCCCGCGGCCTGGGTCGACGCGGATCGCCGGGCCCGCGAGGCCGCACCCTTCATGGCCTACGGCGAGTTCACCGGCTTCGCCCCACGCGACGTCTGCGCGATGTGGCCGGTACCGCCGACGTCGGCGCCACACGACGTGACCTCGCCGGGAGCGGGCAAGGTCGTCGTCGTGTCGACGACGCACGATCCGGCGACGCCGTACCAGGCGGGTGTCGATCTGGCCCGCGAGCTGGATGCGTCGCTGATCACGTTCGATGGCACCCAGCACACCGTGGTGTTCAACGGCGATCCGTGCGTCGACCCCGCGGTCGTCGCCTTTCTCGTCGACTCGGTGCAGCCGCCGCCAGACCTGCGCTGCTAGCCGGAACCGACACGCAGCGGCGACGTAACACAGAATTAACAGCCGGTGCCTACGCTGCGGACATGGATCGCCAGAAGGAATTCGTGCTGCGCACGCTGGAGGAACGCGACATCCGGTTCGTGCGGCTGTGGTTCACCGACGTGCTCGGATACCTCAAATCCGTGGCGATCGCACCCGCCGAACTGGAGGGCGCGTTCGAGGAGGGCATCGGCTTCGACGGCTCGTCCATCGAGGGCTTCGCCCGGGTGTCCGAATCCGACACCGTCGCGCGCCCCGACCCGTCGACGTTCCAGGTGCTGCCGTGGACGACGAGCGGCGGGCAAGCACCACTCGGCGCGCATGTTCTGCGACATCACCATGCCCGACGGTTCGCCGTCGTGGGCCGACTCGCGGCACGTGCTGCGCCGCCAGCTCGCCAAGGCCAGCGACCTCGGCTTCTCCTGCTACGTGCACCCCGAGATCGAGTTCTTCCTTCTGAAGCCCGGCGCGGACGACGAGCCGCCGGTGCCCGCCGACAACGGCGGCTACTTCGACCAGGCCGTCCACGACTCCGCGCCCAACTTCCGCCGCCACGCCATCGACGCGCTGGAGTCGATGGGCATCTCGGTGGAGTTCAGCCACCACGAGGGCGCGCCCGGTCAGCAGGAGATCGACCTGCGCTACGCCGACGCACTGTCGATGGCCGACAACGTGATGACGTTCCGCTACGTCGTCAAGGAGGTCGCGCTCGCCGACGGCGTGCGGGCGTCGTTCATGCCCAAGCCGTTCGCCGAATACCCCGGCTCGGCGATGCACACCCACATGAGCCTGTTCGAGGGCGAGACCAACGCCTTCCACAGCTCCGAACGATCCGCTGCAGCTGTCCGACGTCGGCAAGTCGTTCATCGCGGGCATCCTCGAGCACGCCTCCGAGATCAGCGCCGTCACCAACCAGTGGGTGAACTCCTACAAGCGGCTGGTCCACGGCGGCGAGGCCCCGACCGCCGCGTCGTGGGGCTGCGGCCAACCGCTCGGCGCTGGTCCGCGTGCCGATGTACACGCCGCGCAAGGCGTCGTCGCGTCGCGTCGAGGTCCGCAGCCCCGACTCGGCATGCAACCCGTACCTGACGTTCGCGGTGCTGCTCGCGGCCGGTCTGCGCGGCGTCGAGAAGGGCTACGTGCTCGGCCCGCAGGCCGAGGACAACGTGTGGAACCTGACGCCCGAGGAGCGCCGCGCCATGGGCTACCGCGAGCTGCCGTCGAGCCTCGGCGTTGCGCTGACCGAGATGGAAGAGCTCCGAGTTGGTCGCGGAAGCGTTGGGGGAGCACGTCTTCGACTTCTTCCTGCGCAACAAGCGCGCCGAGTGGGAGAACTACCGCAGCCACGTCACGCCGTTCGAGCTCAAGACCTACCTGTCTCTGTAGCGTCCGACGACGCTAACGTCGAGTCGTGGCCAAACCCGCGACGCAGCGACCCAAGCTGCCCAGCGTCGGCACGGCTCGGATTGGTCGAACCGCCCGCGCGTGCGGATCTGGACCGGCTCGGCTGGAACACCGACGCCCACGTCGAGTTGTTGTGGTCGCTGTCGCGGGCACCCGACGCCGACGCCGCGCTGCGCACGATGGTGCGCCTCGCCGACGCCACTCGGAAGCGGCTGGGACGAACTGAACCGCGCGCTGGTCAAGGACCGCGCGCTGCGCGGCCGGCTGTTCGCCGTGCTCGGTTCCTCGCTGGCACTCGGCGACCATCTGGTCGCACACCCGAAGTCGTGGCATCTGCTCGCGGGCAACGTCACGCTGCCGTCCGCGGACGCAGCTTCGCCGACGACTTCGCCGCCGTCGCCGAATGTCCAACGGACGCAAGCTCCATTCAACCGTCGCTGCGGATCCTCTACCGCGACCGGATGCTGGTGCTGGCCGCGCTCGACGTGGCGCCGACCGTCGAGAACGAGCCCGTGCTGCCGTTCCCGACCGTCGGCGAGCACCTCGCCGACCTGGCCGACGCCGCGCTCGGCGCGGCGCTGATCGTCGCGACCCGGACGGTCTGCGGCGACGACACCCCGCCGCCACGGCTCGCGGTCATCGCGATGGGCAAGTGCGGCGCCCGCGAGCTGAACTACGTCAGCGACGTCGACGTCATCTTCGTCGCCGAGACACGCCGACGCCATCGCCACCCGGGTCGCCGGCGAGATGATGCGGTTGGCGCATCGACACCTTCTTCGAGGTCGACGCGGCGCTGCGGCCGGAGGGCAAGCACGGTCAGCTGGTCCGGACCCTCGAGTCGCACGTCGCCTACTACGAGCGGTGGGCCAAGACCTGGGAGTTCCAGGCGCTGCTCAAGGCCCGCCCCGCGGCGGGTGACGCCGAACTCGGCGCGCAGTACATGGCGGCGCTGAGCCCGATGGTGTGGACCGCGTGCGAGCGCGAGGACTTCGTCCCCGAGGTGCAGGCGATGCGCCGCCGCGTCGAGGAACTGGTGCCCGCCGGGGTGCGGGCCCGCGAACTCAAACTCGGCACCGGCGGGCTGCGCGACGTCGAGTTCGCCGTGCAGCTGCTGCAGTTGGTGCACGGCCGCACCGACGACTCGCTGCACGTCGCGTCGACGGTCGACGCGCTGGCCGCGCTCGGCGGCGGCGGCTACGTCGGACGCGACGACGCCGCCAACCTGACGGCGTCCTACGAATTCCTGCGGCTGCTCGAACACCGGCTGCAGCTGCAGCGGCTCAAGCGCACGCACATGCTGCCCGAGGCCGACGACGACGAGGCGCTGCGCTGGCTGGCGCGCGCCGCGCACATGCGACCCGACGGCCAGCGCGACGCGCTCGGCGTGCTGCGCGAGGAGCTCAAGCGCCAGAGCATGCGGGTGTCGCGGCTGCACGCCAAGCTCTTCTACCAACCGCTGCTCGAATCGGTCGACGGTCCGGCCGCCGAATTGGCCGCGGCGATGACGCCGGAGGCCGCCGAACGTCAGCTCGCCGCACTGGGTTACGAGGGTCCGCAGAGCGCGCTGACCCACCTGGCGGCGCTGACCAGCAGCAGTGGACGGCGCGGCCGCGTGCAGCAGGTGCTGCTGCCGACGCTGCTGGACTGGCTGTCCGACACCCCCGATCCCGACGCGGGGCTGCTGGCCTACCGGCGGATCAGCGACGCGCTGTCCGATCAGCGTTGGTTCCTGTCCACGCTGCGCGACGAGGGCGCGGTGGCCAAGCGGCTGATGCGGGTGCTCGGCACGTCGGCGTTCGTGCCCGACCTGCTGATGCGCGCCCCCGAGGTGATCCAGCAGTACGCCGACGGACCGCAGGGACCCAAGCTGCTCGAGGTCGAACCCGAGGGCATGGCACGGGCGCTCGTCGCGTCGGCCGGGCGGCACGCCGACCCCATGCGCGCCATCGCGGCCGCTCGCACGCTGCGGCGCAGGGAGCTGGCCCGCATCGCTTCGGCCGACCTCCTCGGCATGCTCGACGTCACCGACGTGTGCAAGGCGCTGACCTCGGTGTGGGTGGCCGTGCTGCAGGCCGCCCTCGAGGCGGTCATCCGCGCCAACACCCTGCCCGACGGCGCGCCGGCCCGGATCGCGGTGATCGGCATGGGCCGGCTCGGCGGCGGCGAACTCGGCTACGGCTCCGACGCCGACGTGATGTTCGTCTGCGAACCGCATCGACGGCGTCGAGGAGTCCGTCGCCGTGAAGTGGTCGGTGACGATCGCCGAACAGGTGAGGGCGCTCGCTCGGCACCCCGAGCGCGGACCCACCGCTGGAGGTCGACGCCAACCTGCGGCCGGAGGGCCGCAGCGGCCCGCTGGTCCGGACGCTGGCGTCGTACGAGGCCTACTACGCGCAGTGGGCGCAGCCGTGGGAGATCCAGGCGCTGCTGCGGGCACACCGCGTCGCCGGCGACGACGATCTCGGCCATCGCTTCCTGCTGATGATCGACAAGACCCGCTATCCGGCCGGTGGCGTTTCGGCCGACGGCGGTGCAGGAGATCCGGCGCATCAAGGCACGCGTGGACGCCGAGCGGCTGCCCCGCGGCGCCGATCCGAACACCCACACCAAACTCGGCCGTGGCGGCCTTGCCGACATCGAGTGGACGGTGCAGCTGCTGCAGCTGCGGCACGCACACCAGATACCGGCGTTGCACAACACGTCGACGCTGGAGACGCTCGACGCCATCGGTGCGGCCGAGCTGATCGCCGAGGGCGACGTGGACCTGCTGCGGCAGGCGTGGCTGACCGCGACGCGGGCGCGCAACGCGCTGGTCCTGGTGAGGGGCAAGCCCACCGACCAGCTGCCGGGCCCGGGCCGTCAGCTCAACGCGGTCGCGCTGGCCGCGGGCTGGGACAACGACGACGGCGGCGAGTTCCTCGACAACTACCTGCGGGTGACCCGCCGGGCAAAGACGGTGGTACGAAAGGTTTTCTGGGAGCTTGAGCATGGACTTTCCGTTCGACCACGGTGACGGCCGACGAGTACGACCGGCTACGGGACGTGTACGAGCCGCTGACGCAATCCCTTCGCAGGCTCATCGATGCGGGCATCCGCACCGGCGTCGACGAGGACACCATCCGCGAGGCCAAGGCCGCGATCGACTCGGTGGCCGAGACGCTCGAGCGGCACGCAGAACGACACCGCCTCGACGCTGCGGCACGCGGGCACGGGGCGCCCGCTGGCGTGGGCGAATCCCGCTGTGGGGCTTCGCAATGCGATCGCGCCGCCGATGGAGATCCACCACGAGGACGACGGGCGTGTGCTGGGCGGAGTTCACGCTGGGCGCGGCCTACGAGGGTCCGCCGGGGCTGGTGCACGGCGGCATCTGCGCGCTGGTGCTCGACCAGATGCTCGGCGAGGCGGCCAGCGACGGCCTGACCAAGCCGCTGTTCACCGGCACCATCACGCTGCGCTACCTGCGCGGCACCCCTCTGGGTCCGCTGCGCGCCGAGGCGTTCATCGAACGCACGGAGGGCATCAAGACCTACGCGCGCGGCTATCTCAGCGACGCCGACGGCCGGACCGTCGAGGCGGACGGGGTGTTCATTCAGCCGGCGTGGGCGCGGGAGAGCGAGCGACCGGGGATGAGGAGTTCTACGTCAGCACCGCGTTCCTGGACATCAAGGAAGTCGTCGAGGTCGCGAAGGCCGCAGACGAACTCGGGTACGACGGGATGGGCATCCCCGATCACGTCATCAACCTGGAGACGCTCGCAGACGCCGTACCCCTACACCAAGGACGGCTCGCGGCGGTGGGAGGCGTTCACGCACTGGCCCGATCCGTGGGTGATGATCGGGGCGATCGCGTTGGCGACCAGCCGGCTGCGATTCGTCACCACCGTGTACCTGCCCGCGATGCGCGATCCGTATTCGGCGGCGAAAGCGATTGGCACTGCGGCATGTCTGGCCGACGGTCGGCTGGAACTCGGCGATCGGCGTCGGTTGGTGCGAGGAAGAGTTCACCTTGATGGGCCAGCGGTTCGACCGCCGCGGCAAGCGCACCGACGAGATGCTGGAGTTGATGCGGGCGCTGTGGCAGCCCGGCTGGACCGAGTTCGACGGCGAGTTCTACTCGACGCCGCGCCTCGAGATGGAGCCCACACCGCCGCACATCCCGATCTACGTCGGCGGGCTGAGCGACATCGCGTTGCGGCGCGCCGCACGCAACGACGGCTGGATCGGTGACCTGATCACCACCGACCGGGCGATCGCCTCAGTGGACAAGTTGCGCGAGCTGCGGGCCGAAAAGGGCTTGTCCATGGACGATTTCACCGTCTTGACGCCGCTGACCGACGCCTTCACGCCCGAGCACTACGCGCGGGCCGAAGCCGCGGGCATCACCGGCATCATCACGATGCCGTGGATGTTCTACGCCGGGCCGAACTCCACCACGGCCGAGAAGATCGACGCGATGAAGCGCTTCCGCAAGGACCTTCGCCTCGACGGGCTAGGTCCCTTCGCTATCTCTTCTTCTGCCGCATGGCGTCGAGGGCATAGGCGCCGCCGCCGGTGAATACCAGCAGGAAGAACCCGAAGCAGAACAGCACGGCGAGTTCGCCGCCATTCTCGATCGGCCAGAGCCCCCGCGGCTGGTGCTGGGAGAAGTACGCGAAGGCCATCTCACCCGACGCGACGAAGGCCGCCAGGCGGGTGACCAGTCCGGTCATGATCAGCACTCCGGCAACGAGTTCGATGAGCCCGGCCCACCAGTACGGCCAGGTGCCGAACGGGACGGCCGGGCCGGTCATCGCCCCGGTCGCGGTCGGGAGGCCGACCGGCCAGGCGAACAACTTCTGGGTGGCGTGCGCCGTGTACAGCAGGCCGAACACGATGCGGAACAGGCTCAGCACCTGGGGCGAGAACGAAGTGAGGCGGCCTTCGAATTTCGTCATGCGCCGACCTTAGACGGGAAGCGCCCGGCGAGTCGGGAGGTCGGAATTCATTTCTGGGCACGCAGACTGCCCTCGTCTCGAGCCCTTAAACGTCGTAATAGAGCGCGTACGAGTCATTGACAACCTTTGCCCACTTCGGGTGATTGGTAGCTGGTGGGCGAAGTGCATTGCCCAGTGCCGTTCTTCTGCAGCACCTTACGCTGCTATCCGTGCATAATTCTGGCTTTCTGCCGTTTGCTCTGCGCACTGCTGCGGACGTGGGTCCGATGAGCTTCGCCGGAGAGAGAAGAGACGCTGGCAGTGCGAGGCGCGGTTCAGTTCACTTCGGGGGCACCCCCACCCCATCGGCTTATCGCGGGGTCGGCGTGGCCGCCGGATAGGCGTGTACGAGGGCGGACGACAGCTTCGGGACGGCGTGGGTCAGGGTGTGTTCGGCTTCGTGAGCGATGCGGTGGGCGTCGGTGAGGCTGGTAGTGGGGTCGATGTCCAGTTCGGCATCGGCGTGGATGCGGTGCCCGATCCAGCGCATCTTGACACTGCGCACGGCGGTGACGCCCGGTTCGGCAGCCAGTGCGGCTTCGGCGGCATCGACGAGTTCGGGGTCGATGGCGTCGAGGAGACGCCGGAACACGTCGCGCACCGCTGTGCGCAGCACGGCCAAGATTGCGATCGTGATCACTAGCCCGACGATGGGGTCGGCCAGTGGGAAGCCCAAGGCGACGCCGCCGGCACCGAGGAGCACGGCCAGTGAGGTGAATCCGTCGGTGCGGGCGTGCAGGCCGTCGGCGATCAGGGCTGCCGAGCCGATCTGGCGGCCGACGCGGATGCGGTAGACCGCGACGAGCTCATTGCCGATGAACCCGACCAGCCCGGCCGCGGCGACCCAGCCGACGTGCTCGATGGCAACGGGGTGGATGAGGCGGCGCACCGACTCGATGGCAGCGATCGCCGCGGAGAGGGTGATCATCGCGATCACGAACAGCCCGGCCAGGTCTTCGGCGCGGCCGTATCCGTAGGTGTAGCGCCGCGTGGCGGCCTTGGTGCCCAACGCGAACGCGATCCACAACGGGATCGCGGTCAGCGCGTCGGAGAAGTTGTGGATGGTGTCGGCGAGCAACGCGACCGAGCCGGAGATCGCCACGATCACCAGTTGCGCGATCGAGGTGGCACCGAGGGCCAGCAGGCTGATCTTGACCGCCCTGATTCCTGCGGCGCTGGATTCGAGCGCCCCGTCGATGCTGTCGGAGGCATCGTGGCTGTGCGGGGCGAATACTTCCTTGATCGCCGCGCGCAAACCCTTGGGGTGATCGTGTTCATGACCGCCGTGATCATGACCGTGGTCGTGCCCGTGGCCGGTCGTGGCGCTGGACTCTTCTTCGTGGGTCATGCGCGCTGTCCCTTCGATCGGGCCGGGGTCGAGTCGATGGTGGCGGGGTGCAGAGTGGCGAGATCGGCGGCGTCGCGGTGATGGCCCGGCACGCCCGGTCCTGCGTGCTCGGCGTTGAAGACCGCGTCGGTGACCAGCTGGCCGATGTGGTCGTTGTCCAGGCTGTAGAAGATCGTGGTGCCCTCGCGGCGGGTCCGGACCAGCCGCGCCATCCGCAGCTTCGCCAGGTGCTGAGAGACCGAGGGAGCAGGTTTTCCGATGTGGGTGGCCAGGTCGTTGACCGACATCTCCCGGCCCACCAGCGCCCACAACACCTGGATGCGGGTGGCATCGGCCAGCATTCGGAACACCTCGACCACCAGGCCCACCTGGTCGTCGGGAAGTCGACGACTACAAGCTGGCGTATCTGCATTCATACGCAGATAGTAGGCCGATGTCACGACTGGCGACAAACGGGCCGCTGGCGCTTACTTGGCCGGAAAGACCGCAGGCCTGGGAGGGCTATTCGGTAGGGGCGTATTCCCACAGTTGAGGGGTGCCGCGGTCGCCGGTGGGGATCGGCAGGTAGGTGTGGTGGGTGGCCGGGTCCAGAGCCAAGGTGTGTGCCCCATCGGCGAGGTGTGTCGACCCCTGCATGGTCAGGTGCCCATGGGTGTGGTCCAAGATGCTGACCCAGCCGCTTTCGGCGGCGACATAGATGCGGCTGGCGTCAGCGTCGTATGCCAGCACGTCGGGGGTGTCTCCGACCTGGGCGTGGTCAATCACGGTTCGGTTGACTAGGTCGACGGTGACCAGTGTGGCGTTGGCTTCACAACCAACGAACATCACCTGGTCGGCGAGATCGAGAGCCTGGCCATGAGGGCGGTCGCAGCCGGGTGTGGGGATTCGCTCTGTCACAGTGAAATTGACGGGGTCCACGAAGGCCAAGTCCCCGTGGCCTTGCACCGCGACCACCATCTGGTCGAGGAAGCTGTCGTAGACGACGTTTCCAACTTCACCCCCAAGTGGGACGGTTGCGCGGACAGCCCCGGATTCGGCGTCGATCACCGTCTCGGTGCCCGCGCTCTCGTTGGTGGTCCATACCGTGCGGCGGATGGGGTCGTAGGCCAGTCCGTCGGGGTACGTGTCCGTCGGGGCGCGGAACACTTCTGTTCCGGCGTCTTCGTCGATGGCAACCAACTGGTTGCTGCCGGTTGCGGTGGCATACACCCGGCGCTTGTCGGGGACGACGATCACGCCATGGACGTCAGCCAGATTGGGCAGAGTGCGTACGACGTCGTGTGCGTGGACGTCGACGTCGACGAGTTGGCTCGCGCCCATGTGGGCAATGAAGAGTCGCCCCCGTGCGGCGTCAAGTGCGGCGTAGTCAAAGCGCACCGAGCCCCCGGTCAGGTCGGTGACCGAGACCCGTTGCAGCGGCAGCGTTCGTGGTCCGGGCGGAGCACTGCTGCACCCGCCCACCCACACCGTCACCGCTGCGGCGATCAGCATGGCGAATACTCGTCTGAGCACCACGACATCCTCCGGATCAAAACGTAACCGTGGTTGCAATACTACTCTTGAAGGCGGTCGGGGTGGCCGCCACGACCGGCAGAGAACCTAGAGGGTGCCCAGATGATTCAGCGCGACACGGGCGGGCCGGGGCAGTGGGTGTTGCTGTCGTACCGGATACCGCGAGAGCCCTCGACGCCGCGGATTGCGGTGTGGCGCAAACTGAAAAGACTCGGGGTCGGTCAGATCGGTGACGGAGTGGTGGCGTTACCGGCTGATGCGCGCACCCGTGAACAGCTGGAATGGATCGCCGAAGAGATCGGGGAGGCCGGCGGTTCGGCCTCCATCTGGATCGCCCGCCCCGCGACGATGACCGCCGAACGTGAACTGGCTAGGGGGATGGCCGCCGCCCGTGCGGCCGAATACGCCGCGATCGTCGCCGAAGCCACCGCCGCCCCGGCAGACATGGCCGAGCGGCAGTCGCTGGCGCGACGGTTGCGGGCCGAACTGCGGCGCATCGCACGCCGCGATTACTTCCCGCCTGTTGAACGTGATCGGGCCGTGGCGATGGTGGACGCCCTGGCCACCACCGGGGGCCGCAGCAGGCAGGCACTGTCGTGAAGTGGGCCACCAGGGCCGGTATCCACATCGACCGGGCGGCATGCGCCTGGCTCATCCGCCGTCACGTCGATCCTGACGCGACCTTCGAGTTCCTGACCGATCCCACCGAATTACCCAGTGAAACAATCGGTTTCGACATGCGCGGTGTCGACTTGTCGCATCACGGCGGCGATTGCAGCTTCGAAACGATATTGCGCCGCTACGAGCTGGCCGATCCGGTGCTGTGGAAGCTCGCCGAGATCGTCCACGAAGCCGACATCGACGACGAACGCTTCCACGCCCCCGAAGCGCCCGGCCTGGACACCGTGCTCCGTGGGCTGTCGATGATCGCCACCGACGCCGCCATCCTCGACCTCACCGCTCCGATGTTCGATGGCCTCTACGAGTTCTTCCGCCGGGCGACCCTGCTCGGCCACGAGCCGGCATAGTGCTCGCCCGACGTCCAACTCAACCGCCACCGGGCTAGGTCGCCAGGCCGATACCCCCGTCCGCCATTCAGATGCAACCGTGGTTACATTATCGGCGTGGATGGCAGCAAGGATGAGGACCCCAATCGCGTCACGGGTGACACGCAGGACGACGAACCCGGCGGACGCCACCCCGTCGGATTCGGCCGCGTCTTGGCCTACTTCCTGAAACTCGGCGCTGTCGGGTTCGGTGGCCCCATCGCCACCGTCGGCTACATGCAACGCGATCTCGTCGAGCAGCGTCACTGGATGGATCGCCAGGACTTCCTCGACGGAGTGGCCCTGGGACAGACGATGCCTGGACCGCTGGCCGCCCAGGTCGCGATGTGGGTCGGCTACCTCCGCCACGGCGCAGCAGGAGCAGCCGCGGTCGCGATCGCGTTCGTCGCACCCGCATTCGCGATCGTGGTCGCCGCTGGCGCGCTCTACACCCGCTACTCCGCATCCGGGATTGTGCAGTCCCTCTTCTACGGGATCGCTCCCGCAGTCATGGCGATCATCACCCTGGCCGCGATCAAACTCCTGCGCATGACCGACCGGCGCGACTGGCGACTGTGGGTGATCAGCACCGCCGTATTCACCCTGACCGCCCTCACCGGAACCGAACCCGTCCTGATCATCGTGGGTGCCGGACTGCTCATGATCGGCCTTGACGCCCGCCCCCGGCTTGCACTATCGACATGGCGTGCACGCCGACGCCGCAGCCACCCCGACCAACCCGACACGGGCCAGGACCAGCCACGATCGGCCACGCCCATGGTGATCGGACTCGGCAGCCTCGCGGGCGGGAGCACTCTGACGGCACTTGGGTTGTTCTTCCTCAAGACCGGGGCGGTGGTGTTCGGGTCCGGTCTGGCGATCGTGCCGTTCATGCGTTCTGGGGTCGTCGAGCAACACCACTGGCTGACCAACGACCAATTCCTCGACGCGGTCGCCATGGGCCTGATCACCCCCGGACCGGTCGTCATCAGCGCCGGGTTCATCGGCTACCTGGTAGCCGGGTTGCCCGGAGCCATCATGTCCAGCATCGCCATCTTCACGCCGATCTACCTCGGCGTCGTCCTGCCCGGACGGTGGTTTCTGCGCCACCGCGACAACCCGCAATTGCGTGCCTTCGTCACCGGCGCAACTGCCGCCGCGGCAGGAGCCCTCTGCGGTGCCGTCGTCGTGCTCACCCGTCAAGCCATCATCGACGCCACCACCGCCACCATCGCATTGGTCACTCTCGCCCTGCTATGGCGTTTCAGCGTCAAAGAGATTTACATCGTCATCGCTGCGGGTGCACTAGGGATAGTCCTGCACTGACTCCAACGCCAAACCGTCACACCACGCCGTTTACGTCGCAGTGTCGTCACCCAGCACCCACTGCACCACGGAAACCATTGAATATCAACGGAATTCGGCCGAGCGGTACCTGATACCCGAAAGAAGTGATCAGCCCTGAATGGACTCACCGTGGGCGACGATCGGGGTCTGCTGGCAGTGCGACCCGGTGTCACGGACCACCCTCGATACCCTCGGCCACCTGTATCCCGACGCAGACGAGTCCACCCGCTCGGCGATTGGCGCTGTGATCGCCGAGCGGATGGACTCGTTGGGAACTACTGCGGACGAGCTGGCATGAAACCAGGGTTATCCCCAGGTCAAGCGGTCGACCGACTTACACGTCGTAGTAGAGCGCGAACTCGTACGGGTGCGGCCGGATCTGCACGGGCAGGATCTCGTTCTCCCGCTTGTACGAGATGTAGGTCTCGATCAGGTCCTCGGTGAACACGCCACCCTCGGTGAGGTACTCGTGATCCTCCTCGAGCCGGTCGATCACCGCCGACAGCGAGGTCGGCGCCTGCGGGATGTTGGCGGCCTCGTCCGGCGGCAGCTCGTAGAGGTCCTTGTCGACCGGGGTCAGCGGCTCGATCTTCTTCTTGATGCCGTCGATGCCGGCCATCAACATCGCCGCGAACGCCAGGTACGGGTTGCCCGAGCTGTCCGGGCAACGGAACTCGAGGCGCTTGGCCTTCGGGTTGTTGCCGGTGATCGGGATACGCACGCAGGCCGAGCGGTTGCGCTGGCTGTACACCAGGTTGATCGGGGCCTCGTAGCCCGGCACCAGGCGCTTGTAGGAGTTCACCGTCGCGTTGGTGAACGCCAGCAGCGACGGCGCGTGGTGCAGGATGCCGCCGATGTAGTGCCGCGCCATGTCGGACAGGCCCGCGTAGCCGGACTCGTCGTGGAACAGCGGCTTGCCGTCCTTCCACAGCGACTGGTGGGCGTGCATGCCCGAGCCGTTGTCACCGAACAGCGGCTTGGGCATGAAGGTGACGGTCTTGCCGTTCGCCCACGCCGTGTTCTTGACGATGTACTTGAACAGCAGCACGTCGTCGGCCGCGTGCAGCAGCGTGTTGAACTTGTAGTTGATCTCGGCCTGACCGGCGGTGCCCACCTCGTGGTGGCCGCGCTCCAGGGTGAAGCCCGCGTTCTGCAGGTTGGTGGCCATCTCGTCGCGCAGGTCGACGTAGTGGTCGTACGGGGCGACGGGGAAGTAGCCGCCCTTGGGGCGCACCTTGTAGCCGCGGTTGGGGCTGCCGTCGGCCTCGAAGGGCTCGCCGGTGTTCCACCAGCCCGACTCCGAGTCGACCTCGTAGAAGGTGCCGTTGATCTTCGAGTCGAAGCGTCACCGAGTCGAAGATGTAGAACTCGGCCTCGGCGCCGAAGTAGCAGGTGTCGGCGATGCCGGTGCTGGTCAGGTAGTTCTCGGCCTTGCGGGCGACGTTGCGCGGGTCGCGGGAGTAGGCCTCGCGGGTGAACGGGTCGTGCACGAAGAAGTGGAGGTTCAGCGTCTTCGCCGCGCGGAACGGGTCGATGCGGGCGGTCTCGGCGTCCGGCAGCAGCATCATGTCGGACTCGTGGATCGACTGGAAGCCGCGGACCGACGAGCCGTCGAAGGCCAGGCCGTCCTCGAACACGCTCTCGTCGAACGCCGAGGCCGGGATCGAGAAGTGCTGGACGGCAGCCGGGCAGATCGCAGAACCGAATGTCGACGTACTCGACCTTCTCGTCCTTGATCAGCTTGATGATGTCGTCGGCCGTCTTGTCTGCCACTGAGTGCTCTCCTTTGAACTGGTGAACCCGCCGACTGACGCTATGGACGCGCATGTTGCACTGCCAGTCAACCGCATGTTGCGCCAACGTTACGCAATCGCCCGTCGACCATATGCTTGTGCCATGGCCCGCACCTTCGGTTCCTGGCTGTCCGGCCCGCCACCGTCCGAGGCCGGGATCGCGCAGGGGCCAGACGACTATCCAGGTCAGCGGCTCGGGCTGCCCCAGGACGGACCGCGGTCGCTGGCCCGCATCGGCCGCCGGGTCGCGGCGCTGCTGATCGACTGGCTGATCGCGCTACGGGCTCGCCGCGCTGGGCATGACCTTCGGCATCGGTCTCGATGGCGACGCTGTCGACGGCCGTCCTGGTCGTCTGGTTCGTGCTCGGCGTCGTCTCGGTGCGGCTGTTCGGCTTCACCCCCGGCCAGCTCGCGCTCGGGCTGCTGGTGGTGCCCGTGGACGGACGCCTGCACGTCGGCATCGGCCGCGCCGTCGGTGCGAGGTCTGCTGATCGCGTTGGTGATCCCCGCGTTGGTCACCGATTCGGACCTGCGCGGGCTGCAGGACGGGCGACCGAACACCGCCGTGAGCTCCGCGCAAGCGTCGTGCCGGAATGCCCGCGCAAGCGCTCATCGCCGTTGAGGCCGGCCTACTTTCTGCGCACGGTGCGCTGCACGCCGCGCATCTTCGCGTTCGCCGGGCATCGGGCCCTTCGGCATCGCGGCGGGGCCCAGCGCGTGAGCCGAGCGCGGCCAGCCGGGACTCCAACGAGTCCATCTGCTTGACGGTGATGTTGGCGGGCAGCTTGGTCAGGTGGCGCTCCAGCTTGGACAGCGGCACCTCGCCCTCGCCGTTGCCGACGACGATGTCGTAGATCGGGATGTCGCCGACCAGGCGCGCGGTGCGCTTCTTCTCCTGGGCCAGCAGCGGCTTGACGCGCGCCGCCGAGCCCTCGCCGACGAAGATCACGCCCGGGCCTGCCGATCACGCGGTGCACGGCGTCGAAGTGCCCGGTCGCGGCGACGCCCGGGGTGACCCGCCACTTGCCGCGCAGGTTGTCCAGCGCCCACGCCGCCGCGCCGGTCTGGCCCTCGGCCTTGCTGTAGACCGACTTCTGCGCGCGCCGGCCGAAGATGATGAACGCGACCAGCGCGCCGAGCACGACGCCGAGCGGGATCAGCGTCACCATCGTGAAGGTGCTGCCGCTGAACACCCCAGCGGCCACCGCCGCGGCGACGATCAGCACGAACGCGCCGATCATGTACGGCAGAAGCCGCTTGTCTTCCTTGCGCTGCATCTGGAACGCCTGCCACAGCTGGCTGCGGCGCTGCTTGGACGCCGCCTTGCGGGCGGCCTTCGCCTCGGCCTTGGCGGCCTTCGTTGGCGGCGGGATTGCGAGTTTTCGCCATTCGGTCAGGATACGGGTGGGGGGCAACTCAGCCGGACGGGCTGGTCCTGACTCGCGCCGCTTCCGCGTACAGCCGACCGGCCCGGTACGACGACCGGACCAGCGGTCCGGCCAGCACGCCGGCGAAGCCGAGCTCCTCGGCGAAGCGTGGCGTGCTCGACGAACTCCTCGGGCTTGACCCACCGCTCGACGGGTGGTGGCGCACCGTGGGCCGCAGGTACTGGGTGATGGTGATGATGTCGCAGCCCGCGTCGTGCAGGTCGCGCAGCGCGGCGCGCACCTCGTCGGGCGTCTCGCCCATGCCGAGGATCAGGTTGCTCTTGGTCACCAGGCCGTAGTCGCGTGCCGCGGTGATCACGTCGAGGCTGCGCTGGTAGCGGAACGCCGGGCGGATCCGCTTGAAGATCCGCGGCACCGTTTCGACGTTGTGCGCCAACACTTCCGGGCGCGTCTCGAAGACCGTCTCGAGCTGCTCGGGGATGCGCGTTGAAGTCGGGGATCAGCAGTTCGACGCCGGTGTTCGGGTTGAGCGCCTTGATCTGGCGCACCGTCTCGGCGTAGAGCCAGGCGCCGCCGTCGGGCAGGTCGTCGCGGGCGACGCCGGTGACGGTCGAGTAGCGCAGACCCATCGCCTGCACGCTCTCGGCGACCCGGCGGGGCTCGTCGCGGTCCAGCTCGGCGGGCTTGCCGGTGTCGATCTGGCAGAAGTCGCACCGACGGGTGCACTGCTCGCCGCCGATGAGGAAGGTGGCCTCGCGGTCTTCCCAGCATTCGTAGATGTTGGGGCAGCCGGCCTCCTCGCAGACCGTGTGCAGACCCTCCCGGCGCACCAGGGCCTTGAGCTCGGTGTACTCGGGGCCCATCTTCAGCCTGGTCTTGATCCACGGCGGCTTGCGCTCGATCGGGGTCTCGGCGTTGCGGACCTCGAGGCGCAGCAGCTTGCGGGTACCTGGATCGACGCCTTGTCCGCTGCTCACGCGCAACGATGCTAGCGCCGTGCGGCCGTCGAGCGCGTCGCACACGGCGTCGGCGACGGCGCCCGCCACGTCGTCGACGGTGACTCGGCGGCCGAGTTCGGCGCTCAGCGACGTCACGCCGGCATCGGCGATACCGCACGGCACGATCGCCGAGAACGCGTCGAGGTCGCAGTCGCAGTTCAGCGCGAAGCCGTGCAGTGGTCGTCGCGCGGGCCACCCGGATGCCGATCGCGGCGATCTTGCGGTCCGGCCGACCGTCGTCGCCGGGCACCCACACCCCGGAGCGGCCGTCGACCCTGCCGGTCCGCAACCCGACCGAGGCGCACACCGCGATCAGCGAATCCTCAAGGCGGCGAACGAAGTTCACCACGTCCATCGGCTCGGCCAACCCGACGATCGGGTAGCCGACCAGCTGACCGGGGCCGTGCCAGGTGATCTTGCCGCCGCGGTCGGTGTCGATGACCGGCGTGCCGTCGACCGGGCGCTCGTGGGGTTCGGTGCGCTTGCCCGCGGTGTAGACCGGCGGGTGCTCGAGCAGCAGCAGGGTGTCGGGGCCGCCGGCGACGCGCGCCTCGGCCAGCTCGCGCTGCAGCTCCCAGGCGCTGTCGTAGTCGACGATGCCCAAGCCGACGCACGTCGACGGGTGTGTCGGTCGACCGGACCGATGCTGCTCACCACGACTTTCGACGGTACTCGGCCTGCTTACGTGTCCTTGGGCGCGGTCGCGTAGGCCAGCGCCTCGCCGATGGTGTTGTGGTGGAACTCGAATCCGGCCCGCTCGAGCGCCGCCGGAATCGCGCGCTGCCCGCCGAGCAGACCCTCGTCGGCGAACTCGCCGAGCAGCGGTGCGCAGCGCGAACCCCGGCACCAACAGGGCGGTCGGACGGTTCACGGCCCGGCCCAGCGCGGCGGTGAACTCGGCGTTGGTCACCGGCGCGGGACCGGTCAGGTTCACCGGCCCGACCAGGTCGTCGTGAGCGATGGCGAACAGCAGCGCCCGCACCTCGTCCTCGAGGCTGATCCACGGCATGTACTGCTTGCCGTTGCCCAGTCGGGCGCCCAAACCCAACGAGAACAGCGGCCTGATCCGCGCCAGCATGCCGCCGGCGGGCGACAGCACCAGACCCGGTGCGCAGCAGCACCACCCGAGTACCCGCGCGCTGCGCGCAGGCTCGGTCGCGGCCTCCCAGTCCTCGCACAGTCCGGCGAGGAAGCCGCGTCCCGGCGGGCGCGGTCTCGTCGACGACGCGGTCGCGGGTGTCGCCGTAGTAGCCGACCGCGCTGGCGTTGACGAGCGCGGGCACGCCCGCCTCGACGACCGCGCTCGACAGCACCTCGGTCGGGACCGATCCGGCTGTCGCGCAGGCTCTGCTTGAACGCACCCGACCAGCGCTTGGCGCCGACGTTGACCCCGCACAGGTTCACCACGGCGTCGACACCGCGCAGCGCGCTCGAGTCGAACTCGCCGGTGTCGGGATTCCAGAACACCTCGTCGGCGCTCGACGGCGCCCGCCGCACGATCCGCAACACGCGGTGGTCCGACGGCGCGCAGCGCCGACGTCAGTGCCGAGCCGATCAGGCCGGAGGAACCCGCGATCGCTACGACGGCTCGATTGGTTCCGTTGGCCACTGGCTCAGAGCCCGAGGTCGGCCTCGAACGCCGCCTCTTCGAGCCGCCGCTTGATGGTGGTCAGGAAGCGTCCCGCGTCCGCGCCGTCGATCAGCCGGTGGTCGTAGGTCAGCGGCAGGTAGCACACCGACCGGACGCCGATCGATTCGTTGCCGTTGTCGTCGACGACGACGCGGGGCCGCTTGACGATCGCACCGGTGCCCAGCATCGCCGCCTGCGGCGGCACCAGGATCGGGGTGTCGAACAGCGCGCCCTGGCTGCCGATGTTGGTGATCGTGAAGGTGCCACCCGACAGGTCGTCCGGCTTGAGGTTGCCCGACCGGGCGCGCGCCGCGATGTCGGCGATCGCCTTGGCGAGGCCGCCAATCGACAGGTCGCCCGCGTTGTGGACGACGGGGGAGAGCAGACCCTGGTCGGTGTCGACCGCGAAGCCGAGGTGCTCGGCGTCGTAGTAGGTGATCTCCTTGGTGTCCTCGTTGTAGCTGGCGTTGACGTTCGGGTGCGCCTTGAGCGCGTCGATCACCGCGATGGCGAAGAACGGCAGGAACGTCAGGTTGACGCCTTCGCGTTCGGCGAAGCTCGCCTTGGCCCTTGCCCGCAGCGACACGATCTTGGTCAGGTCGACCTCGTGGGTCTGCGTCAGCTGGGCGGTGGTCTGCAGGGATTCCCGGGTCTTCTTGGCCGTGATCTGCCGGATCCGGTTGGCCTTCTGCGTGGTCCCGCGCAGGTGCGCCAGCGCGGGTGCCGGGGCGGCGGCCGACGGCTGCGGCGCTCGCCGCAGCCGCTGCGGGAGCGGGAGCCGACGGCGGCCGGTGCCTTCTTGGCTTCCGCGGCGGCGAGCACGTCCTGCTTGCGGATGCGGCCACCGACGCCGGTGCCCTTGACCGAGGCCAGGTCGATGCCGTTCTCGGTGGCCAGCTTTCGCACCAGCGGCGTGACGTACGGGCTGCCGTCGGAGCCACCCGAGTCCGACGACGCCGCCGCGGGCGCCGCGGGCTCCGGCTTCGGTTCGGCTTCGGTTCGGGCTTCGGCTCTGGCTTGGGTTCGGGTTTCGGCTCCGGCTTGGGTTCGGCCTTGGGCTCCGGCTTGGGTTCCGGTTTCGGCTCGGGCTTCGGTTCGGGTTTCGGTTCCGGCTTGGCGGCCGGGGCCGAGCCCGCGGCGCCGATCTTGGCCAGCTCGCCGCCGACGGCGACGATGTCGTCCTCCTCCGCGGTGATCGACACCAACGTGCCGGCCACCGGCGACGGGATCTCGGTGTCGACCTTGTCGGTGGATACCTCGACCAGCGGCTCGTCGACCTCGACGCTGTCGCCGACCTTCTTGAGCCAGCGCGTGACGGTGCCCTCGGTGACCGACTCGCCCAGTTCGGGCATCAGCACCGGCGTCGACTCACCGCCCGACGCGGCGGGTGCGGCGGGCTTCGGCTCGGGTTCGGGTTCGGGCTCGGCTTGTGCCTCGGGTTCGGGCTCCGGTTCGGGTTCGGCTCCGGCTCGGGCTCCTTCGGCCGCGGGCGCGCGCGTCGCCTGCCGCTCTCGCCGGCTTCGCCGATCTGCGCCAGGTCGCCGCCGATCTCCACGGTGTCGTCCTCGTGGGCGATGATCTTGGTCAGGACACCGGCGGCGGGCGACGGGATCTCGGTGTCGACCTTGTCGGTCGAGACCTCGAGCAGGGGTTCGTCGACTTCGACGGTGTCGCCTTCCTGCTTCAGCCATCGCGTGACGGTCCCTTCGGTGACGCTCTCACCGAGTGCGGGCATCTGGACGGAGATGGCCATGTGTGTTGACTCCCTCGAACGGTCGCTTCGTCACCTGTCGAATGTCGGCCCCCATCCTGTCATGTCCGCACGCCTCGGTCGCCGCAGACCGGTGGACTGTTCGCTCTGGCACTATCGAAAGTGGCGGTGCGGCCGCCACCACCATGTGGACGCCACCGCGACAGCGGAGGGAGTCAGGTCCAGTTGGGACTGTTCGACAGGTTTCGCGGTCGCGGGTCCAAGCGCGCCGATGGCCGCGATCCCGCCGCCGATCTCGAGTTACCTCGGCCAGTGGGTCGCCACCCACGAGGGCGTCGAGGCGTTCGTCGAACCGAAGACGACCGTCACCGAGGTCACCGTCGTCCTGGTCGCCGCCGACGGCGAATGGACCCGTCGGCGCACGGGCGGCGATTCCGGCGCCCGCAGCGCTCAGTCGAGCGTCTCAACATCCCCGTCTACGACGTGCAGAAGGTGGGCTATCCGCAGCGGATGCGCGACTACGACGCGCGCCAGCGCATCCTGCGCGACCGCGAATTGCGCCGCGAACTCGAAGAGGGCTGATCTCCCGATTGCCCGTTGCTAACCCGTTCTCGGCGATGTCCTCGAGGACCGCGAACATGGTGCGGGTCGGGACCCCGGTGCCGCCCTTGCCGGTGTAACCCCACGGCCCGCCGGTGTTGTAGGCCGGCGCGGCCACGTCGATGTGCGCCCACTGCACGCCGTCGGCGACGAATTCGCGCAGGAACACGCCGGCGACCAGCATGCCCGCGTACCGGGAGCCGCTGACGTTGGCCAGGTCGGCGACCGTCGACTTGAGGTCGTCCTTGAGCTCCTCGGGCAGCGGCATCGGCCAGGCGTTCTCGCCGACGCCCTGCGACAGCGCCGCGACGCGGTCGCGGAACTCGTCGCTGCCCATCACGCCAGGGGTGCGGGCGCCGAGCGCGACCGTCTGCGCGCCGGTCAGCGTCGACGTCTCGATCAGGTAGTCGGGGTCGTCCTCGCAGGCCCGCACGATGGCGTCGGCCAGGATCAGCCGGCCCTCGGCGTCGGTGTTGAGCACCTCGACGGTGATGCCGCCGTACTGGGTCAGCACGTCGCCGGGCCGCTGCGCGGTGGCCGACGGCATGTTCTCGGCCATCGGCACGGTGGCCACCACGTCGATCGGCAGCTCCTGCTTGGCGGCCAGCACCACGGTGGCGATGACGGCGGCGGCGCCACCCATGTCGGAGGTCATCTGATGCATGTTGGCGGCCGGCTTGATCGAGATGCCGCCGGTGTCGAAGGTGATGCCCTTGCCGACCAGCGCCACCTTCTTGGCCTTCTTCGACTTGCCCCCGCGGTGGGTCAGCCGGACCAGCCGCGGCGGACGCGACGATCCCTTGCCGACGCCGACGACGCCGCCGTAGCCGCCCTTGTCCAGCGCCTTGTCGTCGAGGACCTCGACCTCCAGGCCGGCCGACTCGCCCAAAGCCTTTGCGCGCTTGGCGAATTCGGCGGGGAACAGGTGACTCGGCGGGGTGTTGACCAGGTCGCGGGCGGTGGCCACCGCGGTGGCGATGTCGGCGGCGCGCGCCGCTGTGGCCTTGGCGCCCTTCGCGGTGGACAGCGCGGTGATCGTGGCCAGGCCCGGTTCCTTCGGCGCCGTCTTGGCGCTGCGGAAGTCGGTGAACCGGTAGGCGCCGAGGATCAGCCCCTCGACCGCGGCCTCCAGGTCGAGCTCGGACAGGGTGGTGACGACGGTTTCGGTGCCGGACAGGGACCGGGCGGCCACTCCGGCGGCCCGCCGGATCACGTCGGCGGACCATTCGTCGCGCGCCTTGCCAAGCCCGACGTGCGAGCACGCTGGCCACCGGCAGCGACGGCACCACCACCCGGGTGACCTGTTCGGTCGCGCCCTTGGCGCCGAGCGCCTTCAGGGCGACCTCGATCTCGCCGACGGCCTCCGCGTCGAGGAACGGGTTCGACACGACCGTCGCGGTGTCGTCGTCGCCGGTGACCACGGGGACGATCAACACCGCCGAGCGTCACCTGCGCTTCGTCGGCAGGGTGGCGGACACGGTGACGGCGGGGGACTGGTAGCCAGGCAGTGGTGCTCACGGAGGTTCACCCTAGTCGCGGCGCTAATGTTGCCTTGGCGTGAGTGACAACCTGCTGCACGGTCCGCTGGAGGACCGCCACCGCGAACTCGGGGCGAGCTTCGCCGAATTCTCCGGCTGGCTGATGCCGGTGTCGTATGCGGGGACGGTCAGCGAGCACAACGCCACCAGGGGCGCCGTCGGCCTGTTCGACGTCAGCCACCTCGGCAAGGCCCTGGTGCGCGGGCCCGGCGCAGCGGAGTACGTCAACTCCGCCCTGACCAACGACCTGCGCCGGATCGGACCAGGCAAGGCGCAATACACGTTGTGCTGCAACGAGTCCGGCGGCGTCATCGACGACCTGATCGCCTACTACGTCTCCGACGACGAGATCTTCCTGGTGCCCAACGCCGCCAACACGCCCGCCGTCGTCGCCGCGCTGGTCGAGCGGGCGCCCTCGGGGCTGACCATCACCGACGAGCACCGCTCCTATGCCGTGCTCGCCGTGCAGGGACCGAAGTCCGCCGACGTGCTCGCCGGCCTCGGGCTGCCCGACCGACATGGACTACATGGGCTACGCGGACGCCGAGTTCGGCGGGGTCCCCGTGCGCGTGTGCCGCACCGGCTACACCGGCGAGCACGGGTACGAACTGCTGCCGACCTGGGACCGGGCCGCGGTCGTGTTCGACGCCCTGGTCGAGGCGGTCACGGCCGCCGGGGGTGAGCCGGCCGGGCTCGGCGCCCGCGACACGCTGCGCACCGAGATGGGCTATCCGCTGCACGGTCACGAACTGTCGCTGGACATCTCGCCGCTGCAGGCCCGCTGCGGGTGGGCGATCGGCTGGAAGAAGGACGCGTTCTGGGGCCGCGACGCGCTGCTGGCCGAGAAGGCAGGCCGGGCCACGGCGGCTGCTGCGCGGCCTGCGGGCGGTCGGCCGGGGAGTGCTGCGCGCCGACATGACGGTGCTCGCCGGCGATACGCCCGTCGGGGTCACGACGTCGGGAACCTTCTCTCCGACACTGAAAGTCGGTATCGCGCTGGCGCTGATCGACGCCGATGCCGGCGTCGCCGACGGGCAGCGGGTCGCGGTCGACGTGCGCGGCAGGGCGCTCGAGTGCGAGGTGGTCGCGCCGCCGTTCGTGGAGGCGAAAACTCGCTAGTCACGGGTTATACAATCGCCACATGACCGATGGCCCCCTCGAGTTCACGCTTGCCCGCAACGCGAATCCGGCAAGCGACGAGGTACGTGCCGAGATCCTGGCGCGACCCCGGCTTCGGCCGGTTCCACACCGACCACATGGTGTCGATCGACTACACCGAGGGCAACGCGGCTGGCACGACGCCCGCGTCGTCCCGTACGGCCCGATCGAGCTGGATCCGTCGGCGATCGTGCTGCACTACGCGCAGGAGGTCTTCGAAGGGCTCAAGGCCTACCGGTGGACCGACGGTTCGATCGTGTCGTTCCGGCCCGACGCCAACGCCGCCCGGCTGCGCAGTTCGGCGCACCGGATCGCCATCCCCGAACTGCCGGACGAGGTGTTCATCGAGTCGTTGCGGCAGCTGATCGCCGTCGACGGGGACTGGGTGCCCGCCGCGGGCGGCGAGGAGTCGCTCTACCTGCGGCCGTTCATCTTCGCCACCGAACCCGGTCTCGGCGTGCGGCCTGCCACGCAGTACCGCTACATGGTGATCGGCTCCCCGGCCGGCGCCTACTTCAAGGGCGGCATCAAGCCGGTGTCGGTGTGGTTGTCCACCGAGTACGTGCGGGCCAGCCCCGGCGGCACCGGCGCGGCCAAGTTCGGCGGCAACTACGCGGCGTCGCTGCTCGCGCAGGCCGAGGCCGCCGAGCACGGCTGCGATCAGGTGGTCTGGCTCGACGCCATCGAACGCCGCTACGTCGAGGAGATGGGCGGCATGAACCTGTTCTTCGTGTTCGGCAGCGGTGGCTCGGCGCGGCTGGTCACCCCCGAACTGAGTGGTTCGTTGCTGCCTGGTATCACGCGAGACTCGTTGCTGCAGTTGGCCAGCGATGCCGGCTTCTCGGTCGAGGAGCGCAAGATCGACGTCGACGAGTGGCAGAAGAAGGCGGCCGCGGGCGAGATCACCGAGGTCTTCGCGTGCGGTACCGCCGCCGTCATCACCCCGGTGTCGCACGTGAAGTTCGGCGACGGCGAGTTCACCATCGCCGACGGCGAACCCGGCGAGGTCACCATGGCGCTGCGCGACACGCTGACCGGCATCCAGCGCGGCACCTTCGCCGACACCCACGGCTGGATGACCCGGCTGGATTAGCGGACCGCAAACCCGAGCGCGGCGACCGTCGTCGTCACCTCGAGCGCGGCACCGAGCACGTCGCCGGTGATCCCACCGAATCGGCGCACGCAGTGCGCCACCAGCAATGCGGTCGACGCGCCAGCGCCACCACCACGACGACGGGGCCCTGCCACGGCCGCGGCGTGGCGAACACCGCGGCCGCGGCGAGCGATCAGCGCCCAGCCGGCCACCACCCACCGCGGCTGCGTGCCCGCCACCTGGGCGCCGAGGGCGCTGCCCGCCGCGGCCGGCACCGACCTGCGGCACGCCAGCGACGACGGCCACCCGGCCCGCCGCGACCGCGACGACGATCGCGACCAGGCTCGACATCGAGAACGCCAGGCCCTGCAGCACGACCGTGACGACCACCGCGGCGACGCCGAACGGGCCGGCCGTCCCGTCGCGCATCACCGCGAGCGCGCGTTCGGGCGGCCCGTAGCAGCCGAGCCCGTCGGCGGTGTCCGCCAGCCCGTCGACGTGCAGGCCGCGGGTGACCAGCAGCAGCACGGCCACCGCCAGCAGGCCGGTCAGCGGGACTGCCGACGCCGAAACCCCGGCCCGCCGCCCACGCCGTCGCGGCCGCCAGGGCGCCCAGCGCGACGCCGACCACCGGCAAGGGCGGTCAGCGCGCCGCGCCCGAACGGGTGCTCGACTGCGGACCGGCAGCACCGTGGCGAACGCGAACGCCGAAGCGAGCGAACCGATCACGCTGGGTCGGCGGACACTTTGTCGGTCACCTGGGCCTCGCCGAACGTCGCCATCGAGGCCAGCGTCGCCACCGCGGCCCGCACGACCGGCAGCGCGACGGCCGCGCCGGTGCCCTCGCCGAGGCGCATCTGGAGATCGACGATCGGCTCGAGCTGCCAGGCGTTGCAGCGCCAGCGCGTGCGCGGGCTCGGTGGACCGGTGACCCGCCTGCCACCACTGCCCGCGCCCCCGGCGCCAGCCGATCGGCGACCAGCGCCGCCGCGGTCACCACGACGCCGTCCAGCAGCACCGGGGTGCGGCGCACCGCGGCCTGCGCCAGGAAGCCCGCCATCGCCGCGAGGTCGGCGCCGCCGCACACCCGCAGCAGCGCAAGGGGATCCGACCGGATCGCGCGTGCACGGTACAGGGCGTCGCGGATGGCCGCGGTCTTGCGGGCCCAGCCTGCGTCGTCGACGCCGGTGCCCCGGCCCACCACCGCGACGGGCTCGGAATCGGTCAGCGCGGCGATCAACGTCGTTGCGGCCGTGGTGTTTCCGATTCCCATGTCGCCGGCGATCAACAGGTCGGCCCCGGCGTCGACCTCCTCGTCGGCGACGCGGCGGCCCGCCTCGACCGCTGCGACGGTTTCCTCGTCGGTCAGCGCGTCCTCGACGGCGATGTTGCCGCTGCCGCGCCGCACCTTGTGCGCGCCGGTCGACGTCCTGCGGCATCCGAGTCGACCGCCACGTCGACCACCCGGACACTCGCACCGGCCAACTCGGCGAGCACGTTGATCGCCGCCCCGCCCGCGTCGAAGTTCGCCACCATCTGTGCGGTCACCTCGGACGGGAACGCCGAGACCCCGGCCGCGGTCACGCCGTGATCGCCTGCGAAGACCACCACCCGCGGCCGTTCGAATTGCCGCGGCGGGCACATTCCCTGGCAGGCGGACACCCATACCGACAGGTCCTCGAGCCGGCCGAGCGCGCCCGACGGCTTGGTGAGCGTCTCCTGACGGGCCCGCGCGTCGGCCTCGGCCGTGAGCGTCGGGTGCCGCGATGTCCGGGAAGTCCGTCACGAGTGTCTCCTTGACCGTCAGTGGCTGGCCGGCGACCACGAGGACCACGCGGTCGCACTGCGCGGCCAGCCGTTGATTGACCATGCCCAACTCGTCGGCGAACCGCCGTCCAGACTCCGTCGCGGGTACCACCGAGAGCCCGACCTCCGGGCTGACCAGCACCAGCGGTCCGCCGAAGCCGTCGACGGCCCCGACGCAGGTCCTCGACGTCGTCGGTCGACCCCGCCGCCGGCCCATGCGCCGCGCCGATCCATCGCCGCGACCAGCCAGCCGCCGATGTCGTCGACCAGCGTGGCGGTGCCGGGGTCAGCGCGCAGTTGCGTTGCCACGTCGTGGCTTTCGACGGTCGACCAGTGCGCCGGCCGGCGATCGCGGTGTGCCGCCACCCGCGCCGACCAGTCCGAGTCGTCCCCGGCGGCGGCGCCGGTGGCCAGGTAGCGCACGGGCTGGTCGTCGGGTCACCGCCTGCGCGATCGTCGCCTCGGCCCACTGCGACTTGCCCGATCGGATACCGCCGAGAACCAGCGCACGCACCGCGGCTCAGGCGATCTTGTCGCCGCGGTTGACCTGCGGGCGCGGCGCCCGCATCCGGCGCAGCTGCGAGGCCCGGCTCGCGGCGTAGAAGCCCAGCTTCCAACCGCTTTCGACGTTGTCGGGGAACTTCGCGTCGACCATCTTGTTGACCCGGCGGCCGATCAGGAGGCCGTCGACGGCCATCACCACGACGAGCACCAGCATCGCCGGTGACAGCATCTGCTGCACGGCCAGCGACGGCACGGACAGCATGACGAACACCAGACCGAGCGCGGCGGGCATGAACAGGCCGAGCAGGTTGCGCCGGGAGTCCACGATGTCGCGGACGTAGCGCCGGACCGGCCCCTTGTCGCGGGGCAGCAGGTAGGCGTCCTCGCCCGCCATCATCTTCTCGCGGCGGTCGGCCATGTCGGCGCGGCGCGTCAGCTTCTCGGCGCTGCGCTCCTCCTTGGTGAGCTTCGGGCCGCCCAGTTCCTTGCGCCGCCGCCTGGCCTCCGCGGCCGTCATCGGCGCGGGCGCGACGGGGCCGCGCTTGCGGGCGACCTCGTTGCGCTTCGGCGTCGGCCTGCCCTTCGGGGCGGTCACCGCGGCGTCGCGGGCGGCGGCGCCCGATTCGTCGACCGAATCGGACTCCTCCGGTACGGGGGTGTCCTTCTTGCGGCCCAGCAGTTTCACGCCTGCCAGGTTACTTCCGACCCAACCGGTGTCCGGCATGCACCTCGCGCATGCGGCACATACTCTGCTGGCATGACGGGCTCCGCGCTGCGCGTGCTGATCGCGCCGGACTGCTTCGGCGACAGCCTGACCGCCGTGGAGGCCGCCGATGCGATCGCCGCCGGCTGGGGCAGCGCCAGGCCCGACGACACCCTGGTGTCTCGCGCCGCAGTCCGACGGCGGTCCCGGTTTCGTCGACGTGCTGGCCAGCCGGTTCGGCGGACTGCGCCGCGCGACCACCAGTGGCCCGCTGGCCGACCCGGTGACCGCCGAGTGGGTGTTCGACGCCGACTCGGCGACGGCCTACGTCGAATGCGCGCAGGCCTGTGGCCTGGCCCTGCTCGGCGGGCCGCCGACGGTGCGGACGGCGCTCGACGCCCACAGCAAGGGAGTCGGCCAGCTCGTCGACGCGGCGCTGGCCGAGGGCGCCGAGCGGATCGTCGTCGGGCTCGGCGGCAGCGCGTGCACTGACGGCGGCCGCGGCATGGTCGACGCGCTCGGCGGCCTGCGCCGCCGCCCGTACCCGGCTGGCCGGCGTCGAGTTGATCGCCGCCACCGACGTCGAACATCCGCTGCTCGGCCCCATGGGCGGCCGCGGCGGTGTTCGGGCCGCAGAAGGGCGCCGACCCGGACACCGTCGAAGCTGCTCGAAGCCAGGCTCGACCGAATGGGCCGCTGAACTGAACGCCGCGGCGGGTCGCGACGTCGGCGCCGAACCCGGTGCCGGCGCCGCGGGCGGCCTCGGTGCGGCGCTGCTGGCGCTGGGTGGTCGCCGCGAGTCCGGCGCCGCGGTCATCGCCGAACACACCGGCCTGGCCGCCGACGTCGCCGCCGCGCGAGCTGATCATCACCGGTGAAGGCCGGTTCGACGACCAGTCGCTGCACGGCAAGGTGGTCAGCGCGCTGGCGGCGGGCGCGCGGGACACACCCGGTGCTGGTGCTGGCGGGGCAGGTCACGCTGGACGTCGACGCGCTGCGCGCCGCGGGCATCGCGGCCGCTCACTCGATCACCGACTACGCCGGATCGGTCCAGCTCGCGATCGACGACGCCGCAAACCAGCTGACGGGGCTGGCCCGGCGGACGTCGCGGCCGACTGGCGTTGAGAGTCGAGAGTCGGGAATAGCGTCGAAACAAGGTACCGTTGAGTCGATCTGAAGCATGAGTATGCACAGGGAGAAGCAATGACTGTTCAGGACGAGGCCACCTCTACCACCACCCACGGCGTGATCCTTACCGACGCGGCAGCGTGCCAAGGCCAAGGCGCTGTTGGACCAGGAGGGCCGCGACGACCTGGCACTGCGCATCGCCGTCCAGCCCGGGCGGATGTGCCGGCCTGCGCTACAACCTGTTCTTCGACGACCGGTCGCATGGACGGTGACCTGACCGTCGAGTTCGGTGGCGTCAAGCTGACCGTCGACCGGATGAGCGCCCCCTACGTGCAGGGCGCCACGATCGACTTCGTCGACACCATCGAGAAGCAGGGCTTCACGATCGACAACCCGAACGCCACCGGCTCCTGCGCCTGCGGCGACTCGTTCAACTGACCACCTGAAACCGGTCAGTACCTACCGGTTCGCGGTAGGTACGAGCACACCAGGATTTCCTTGCCCTCGACGAGGATCTGCGCGACGGCCTGCCGCTCGGTGTCGGACTGGGTGCGGCCCGTCGGTTTCACCTGCATCGTGAACAGCACCTGAGCCTGATTCGGCGACCACGTCACGATCTTGTCGATCTGACGTCACCTCGGCGGTGCCGTACTGCCGCCGGAAGGCGTCGCTGGCCAGGTTCGCCAGAGCCATGTCCGACTGCTTGTCCTTGATCTGCGTCGAACAGACCGCACGACGCGTGCTTGGCGATGGTCTCGTCGTCGCCCTTGGCCAGCGCGTCGAGGAAGTCCTGAATCGACGTCTTGGCGCGAATCCTGCGTCAGCACCGCGATGCTCGACGCGCTCGCGTCCTGGCGCCGCTGCGCGAATACGACCGCGGTGACCACGGCAGCGAGCGCCGCGATCACCAGTACGGCGAGCCCGGCCACGAGGAAACGTCGACGCCGCGGCGTTGCCCGGGTAGGGCACCGGCGGCGGCAATGCGCCTGGATAGGCCGACGGCACCTGCTCCGGATACGGCTGCGCTGAGTGTCGGGTATGGACCCTCGGGGTACGGGTATGGACCAGCCATGTCGTTGTTAGGCTAGCGCACCGACGACCTGCGGAGAGACCGCGGACGGAGCCGCTGCCCACGTCGGTAGACTTTCCTAGACCAGCTTAATTTAATGAAGGGCGACGTTTCGTGACCATTGCGGTGACCGGATCGATTGCGACCGACCATCTGATGCGGTTTCCCGGCAAGTTCTCCGAACAGTTGCTGGCCGATCATCTGCAGAAGGTTTCGTTGAGCTTTCTCGTCGACGATCTCGTCATCCACCGCGGCGGCGTCGCGGGCAACATGGCGTACGCGATCGGCGTGCTCGGGGGCGACGTGGCACTCGTCGGCGCGGTCGGGAAGGACTTCGACGACTACCGCCAGTGGTTGACCTCGCACGGCGTCGACTGCGACGGCGTACTGGTCTCCGAATCCGCCTACACTGCGCGGTTCGTCTGCACCACCGACGATGCCATGGCGCAACTGGCGTCGTTCTATCCCGGCGCCATGTCGGAGGCTCGCAACATCAAGCTGGCCGACCTCGTATCCCGAACGGGCGCACCGGAACTGGTGATCGTCGGGGCCAATGATCCCGAGGCCATGTTCCTGCACACCGAGGAGTGCCGCGAGCTCGGCCTCGCCTTCGCCGCCGACCCGTCGCAGCAGTTGGCCCGCCTTTCGGGCGACGAGATCGCGCAAGCTCATCAACGGCGCGACCTACCTGTTCACCAACGACTACGAGTGGGACCTGCTGCTGCAGAAGTCGGGCCTGCGCGAGGCCGAGGTGATGAGCCAGATCGGTCTGCGCGTCACGACGCTCGGCCCGAAGGGGGTCGACCTGGTGTCGGCCGATGGCAGCAGCATTCACGTCGGCGTGGTGCCGGAAACCCATCAGGCCGACCCGACGGGTATCGGTGACGCGTTCCGTGCCGGGTTCCTCACCGGTCGCGGCGCCGGGCTGAGCCTGGAGCGTTCGGCGCAGTTGGCTTCGATGGTGGCGGTGCTGGTGCTCGAGGCGCCCGGCCCGCAGGAGTGGACCTGGGACAAGGCCGCCGCGACGGCCCGCATCTCGGATGCCTACGGTGCGGACGCGGGCACCGAGATCGCAGAGGCGCTTGGCGCCGACAGATAGCCGGGTGGCGCTTCCTTACAGCTGCACGGGGTAGTGCGGCTCGCCGATCTCCGGCGTCACGCTGTGCTCGACGAAGATCGCGTGCCACAGCATGAAGATCAGCACGGTCCACAGCCTGCGGCTGTGATCGGCTGCGCCACTGCGGTGTTCGTCGAGCATCCGGCGCACCGCGGCGAGGTCGATCAGGGCACCCGTCTGTGACGCCGCCACCGTCGCGTGGGCCCAGTCGAGCAGTTCGCCTGCGCGCAGCCAGTGCCGGATCGGCACGGGGAACCCGAGCTTCGGGCGGTTGAGTACGTGTGCGGGCACGATCGGCTCCAGTGCCCGTCGCAGCGCGTACTTCGTGGTGGACCTGGTGATCTTCTGGTCGAACGGCAGCCGCGACGCCACCGCGAACACCTCGGGGTCGAGGAAGGGCACCCGCAGTTCCAGCGAATTGGCCATGGTCATCTTGTCGGCCTTGACCAGGATGTCGCCGCGCAGCCAGGTGAACAGGTCGATGTGCTGCATGCGCGCCACCGGGTCCCACCCCGCCGAGGAGGCGTACAGCGGCGCGGTGACGTCGGTGTGGGTCCAGTCCGGACGGAACCCGGGAAGCGTGGCCCGCAGTTGCTCGTCGGAGAAGCTGCGGGCATTTCCGTAGTAGCGCTCCTCGAGCGTCAACGAGCCGCGGTGTAGCAGGCTCTTGCCCCGCATGCCCGCGGGAAGCGGCTTGCTGGCCTTGCCAAGCGATCGGCGCACCGGCGGCGGCAGATAGTCGAAGGCCTTCAGCGACAACGGTTCCCGATAGATCGTGTACCCGCCGAACAACTCGTCGGCGCCTTCACCGCTCAACACCACCTTGACGTGCTTGCGCGCCTCCCTGGCGATGAAGAACAGCGGCACCAGCGCCGGGTCGGCGACGGGTTCGTCCAGATACCAAACGATCTCGGGCAACGCGGCGACGAACTCGGCCTGACTGACCACCTTGGTCACGTGCCGCGCTCCGATGGCCTCCGCCGAGGCGACCGCGACGTCGACCTCGGAGAAGCCCTCCCGCTCGAACCCGGTGGTGAACGTGATCAGCCGGGGGTTGTGCCGCATCGCCAGCGCCGCGATCGCGGTGGAGTCGATGCCGCCGGAGAGGAACGCGCCGACGGTGACGTCGGCGCGCATGTGCTTGGCGACCGAATCCTCGAGTGCGGCTGTGATCTCGTCGTAGCGGTCCTGCTCGGCGCCCGCGACGAATGGGACGGCGGTGAACTTGGGCACGAAGTACCGGGTCACCGCGGGCGCCTGCCCTGGCCGGATGCGCGCGTAGCAGCCCGACTCCAGCCGCCGCACGCCGCGGTGCAGCGTCTCGGGTTCCGGTACGTACTGCAGCACCGTGTAGTGCTGGACGGCGCGCTCGTCGATGGCGAGGTCGATCCCAGCCTCTTCCGCGAGGTCGAGCAGGCACTTCTTCTCGCTGCCGACGATCGTGCCGCCGCTGCCCGTCGCCATGAACAGCGGCTTGATGCCGAACGGGTCCCGCGCGCAGAACAACTCGCGTTCCTCGGTGTCCCACAGCGCGAAGGCGAACATGCCCCGCAACCGGGTCAGCGCGTCGGTGCCCCAGTGGTGGTAAGCGGCGACGATCGCCTCGCCATCGCCGTCGGTGGCGAAGACCGCCCCGTGCTCGCGCGCGAGTTCGTCACGGAGCTCGAGGTAGTTGTAGATCTCGCCGTTGAAGACCAGCACGTAGCGGTCGGGGGCGTCGGGCGGACCCCAGCGCAGCGGTTGGTGGCTGTGGGCGATGTCGATGATCGACAGGCGGTTGAAACCGAGCACGATCGCTGGGTTGGCCGGGTCGTCGCACCACGTCCCAGGCTCGTCGGGGCCGCGGTGTCGCATCAGGTGCGAAGCGCCCGACACGGCGTCCACCAGGCCAGGAGACGGAGCGGCGGACGGATCGGTCAGGTAGGCCAGGAGTCCGCACACGGCGCCAGTATGCCGAATGCCGAGGTGTGTCGAGACCACTACCCGCGTGTGGTCTACGCTGCGTAGTATTCGCCTAGCTTCACCGACTTCTAGGAGGCGCCAACGTGTCCGCTCGTGGGCTCCGATTGGTGGCGTTGTCAGTGGTTTTGGGTGGGACGACGCTCTTGCTCAGTGGGTGTAGCTGGTCGGAAGCGCTCGGCCTCGGCTGGCCGTACGGCATCACCCCCGAGGGCAAGCTGAACAGGGAACTGTGGATCGGCTCGGTCATCGCTTCGCTCGTCGTGGGCGTCATCGTCTGGGGCCTGATCTTCTGGACCAGCGCGTTCCACCGCAAGAAGAAGACCGACACCGAATTGCCGCGTCAGTTCGGCTACAACATGCCCCTGGAACTGGTGCTGACGGTCGTGCCGTTCCTGATCATCTCGGTGCTCTTCTACTTCACCGTGGTGGTGCAGGAGAAGATGCTGCACAAGGACCCCAACCCGGAAGTCGTGATCGACGTCACGGCGTTCCAGTGGAACTGGAAGTTCGGCTACCAGAAGATCGCGTTCACCGACGGCACATTGAGCTACGACGGCGCCGACGACGCCCGCAAGAACGCGATGGTGTCCAAGCCCGAGGGCGTCGACGCGCACGGCGAGGAACTCGTCGGACCGATCCGCGGCCTGAACCCCGAGGACCGCACCTACCTGAACTTCGACAAGATCGAGACCATCGGCACCAGCACCGAGATCCCGATCCTGGTGCTGCCCAAGGGCAAGCGCATCGAGTTCCAGATCGCGTCGGCCGACGTGATCCACGGGTTCTGGGTGCCGGAGTTCCTGTTCAAGCGCGACGTCATGCCCGACCCCAAGGCCAACCACTCGGACAACGTCTTCCAGATCAGCGACATCGACCGCGTCGGAGCGTTCGTCGGGCGCTGTACCGAGATGTGCGGTACGTACCACTCGATGATGAACTTCGAGGTCCGCGTCGTGGAGCCCAACGACTTCAAGGCCTACCTCCAGTACCGCCAGGACCACCCGAACGGGACCAACGCCGACGCTCTCAAGTCCATTGGACTGCCGCCCGAGGCGGTCACCACCCACCCGTTCGACACGCGTCGCGGCGAACAGGTGCCCGAGGCGAGCAAGTAGGGACACCGCATGCACATCGAAGCCAGGCTGTTCGAGTTCCTGACCGCGTTCTTCGCGCTCTGCACCGTCCTGTACGGCACGCTGACGGCCCTCTACGCCTACGGCGGCATCGAGTGGGCGGGCACCACCGCGCTGGTGCTCACCACCGGGCTGACGCTCCTCACGGGCACGTTCTTCCGGTTCGTCGCCAGGCGCCTTGACACCCGGCCAGAGGACTACGAGGACGCCGAGATAGCCGATGGCGCAGGCGAGCTCGGCTTCTACAGCCCGCACAGTTGGTGGCCGTTGCTGATCGCGTTGTCGGCATCGATCGCCGCGGTCGCCGTCGCACTGTGGCTGCCGTGGTTGATCGCCGCCGGTGCGGTGTTCGTGGTGGCCTCGGCGGCCGGCCTGGTCTTCGAGTACTACATGGGACCCGAGAAGCACTGACACCCAGCGCGCTAGGTCACGATACGGGCGCCAGTTTGATCGACGTACCGAGTCGCGAGATCCGCAGGCCGCGCCCGTTGGGTACTGTTGCCGGGGCGCGGCCAGTTACGGCATGCGGGCTGACGTCGCGCCGATTGGGAAGTCGAGAAGGACAGGCGTAGATGAGCGGGCCGAATCCCCCCGGGCCGGATGAACCGGCTCAGGAGCAGACCAGCACGGGCGAGACGGAGATCTACTCGCGGGCGTACTCCGCCCCCGAGGCCGAGCAGTTCACCAGCGGCCCCTACGTACCGCCGGACCCCGCGCTCTACGACTACGACAGCTTCGAACCCGCGGCAGACCTCGGCGATCAGGACAAGCCGCCGCGATGGCCGTGGGTGGTGGGCGTGGTCGCCATCGTCGCGGCGATCGCACTGGTCGTCTCCGTGACGATGCTGGTCGCCAGGACCGACAGCGAGAATCTGGCGACGCCTGCGACCACGACTCAATCCGCGCCTCCCGTGCAGGACGAGATCACCACCACGACACCGCCGCCGCCTCCGCCGCCTCCTCCGCCTCCGCCGACCACCGAGGAGCCACCGCCCCCGCCGCCGGAGACGGTCACGGTGACCCAGGAGCCGCCACCGCCGCCGCCGCCACCGACCGAGGCGCCGCCCCCGCCGGCGACGACGTCGGCTGCCGCGCCGCCGCCCACGTCCACGACGCCTGCGGGGCCGAGGTTCATCACCTACACGGTTACCGGCACCAAGGCGCCGCTGGACCGCATCTCGGTCACCTACACCGACGCCTCGGGCAGGCAGCGCACCCAGCAGAACGTGTACATCCCGTGGTCGCTGACTGTGACCCCGATCTCGATGTCGGAGTTCGGCTCCGTTCAGGCGTCCAGCCTGTTGAGGTTGAGTAGGCTCAACTGCTCCATCACCACCAGCGACGGTCAGACGATCGCCTCGCAGAACAACAACGACTGGCAGACGAACTGCTGATGAGCAACGATGAGTTGGATCAGGTGGACCGCATCCTGCTCGGCGTGTGTGCGGCGCTGTGGTTGGCTGCCCTCGGTGCGGGCGTGGCCGCCGTCGTGGCCCTGGTCGACCTGACCGGTGGGCGCGCGGACAGTTCGGCCGACTCGGACACGCCGTGGCTGCTCTATGTGGTGATCGCGGTGTCGGCGGTCGTCATCGTCGGTGCGATTCCATTGCTGATCCGGGCCCGGCGTTCGGCGCTGCCCAGCAATCAGCGACCCAGCGTGCGGGCCGCCTCGGCACCATCCGGCTTCGGTGATCCCGTCGAGGCCACGACCAAGCTCCGCACGGTCGGTGGCGCTGCCCTCCGCAACCCCGGGGCGCCTGCCAGCAGCCGGGTGGGGTTCCCGACCGCCGCGGTGGATCAGGTGTGGCTGCGCTGCTCAGTGGTCGTCGCAGGGGCGATGGGTGCGGCGACGACCCTGATCTTCATCGGGACCTACCTGATGGCGACCGAACACGACACCGCGGCGTGGGCGTCGTACGTCGTGGCCGGCCTCGTCACCGTGGCGATGCCTGCCGCCCCGGTGTTCTTCCTGCGCCAGCTGCGCACCGTGCTCGCCTGACGGCGAGCGGTCAGCACGGCCGAGCGGTCAGTGGTGGCCGTTCGACGAGCCGTTGCCGCTGGAGCCGTTGGAGCCGATCTCCTCGTCCTGGTACTCCTTGAGCGCGGTGATCGCCCTGTGCTCCGAGGCGTGCGCGGCCTCGGTCAGCGCGTCGCTCTCTGCCACCGGGTCGGCGAACAGGAAGCTGCCGGTGCCCGTCGCTCCGCCCGAACCCAGCTTGTTCATCCGCTTGGGCAGCGCGGCGCCCTGGTACTCCAGCGGAATCGGGTGACCGTGGTCGTCGACGGGGCCCAATGGCTGGTGGAGTTCGATGTAGGCGCCGTGCGGCAGCCGCTTGATGATGCCCGTCTCGATGCCGTGCTCGAGGACCGCGCGGTCACTGCGCTGCAGTGCCACACACCACCGGTAGGTGATGTAGTAGACGATCGCAGGCAGCACCACCATGCCGATGCGGCCGATCCAGGTCGTCGCGTTGAGCGAGATGTGGAACTTCAGCGCGATGATGTCGTTCATGCACGCGAAGGTGAGCACGATGTAGAACGCGATGGCCATCGCACCGATGGCGGTGCGCACCGGGGCGTCCCGTGGGCGCTGCAACAGGTTGTGGTGCGCGGTGTCGCCTGACATCTTCTTCTCCATGAACGGATAGATCGTCAGGAGGACGAACACCAACCCCATGATCAGCGCGACCGCGACGGCGGCGGGAACCGTGTGCCCGAACGGGTACAGCTCCCAGGCGGGCCACATGCGCGCCAGGCCGTCGGTCCACATCATGTAGAAGTCGGGCTGGCTGCCCGCCGAGATCTGGGACGGCTTGTACGGGCCGAGCTGCCAGATCGGGTTGATCTGCAGCAGACCGCCCATGATTCCCAGGATGCCGACGGTCATGGCGAAGAACGCACCCGATTTGACGGCGAACACCGGCATGACGCGCACGCCGACGACGTTCTTCTCGGTGCGGCCGGGGCCGGGGAACTGGGTGTGCTTCTGGAACCACACCAAGGCCAGGTGCACTCCGATCAAGGCCAGCATGATGCCGGGCAGCAGCAGGATGTGGATCGCGTACAGCCGCGGGATGATGATCTCGCCAGGGAAGTCGCCGCCAAAGAGCAACCAGTGCAACCATGTTCCGATCACCGGCATGCCGAGGGTGATCGAGGAGAACGCCGCCCGCAAGCCGGTGCCGGACAGCAGGTCGTCGGGCAGTGAGTAGCCGAAGTAGCCCTCGAACATGGCCAGGATCAGCAGGATCGAGCCGATCACCCAGTTGGCCTCGCGGGGCCTGCGGAACGCGCCGGTGAAGAAGATGCGGGCCAGGTGCACCATGATGGAGGCGGCGAACAGCAGTGCCGCCCAGTGGTGGATCTGGCGGACGAACAGGCCGCCGCGCACCTCGAAGCTGATGTCGAGCGTCGTTTCGTAGGCGCGCGACATCTGTACGCCGTTCAGCGGCTGGTACACGCCGTGGTAGGTGACCTCGGCCATCGACGGGTCGAAGAACAGCGTCAGCCACGTGCCGGTGATCAGAAGCACGATGAAGCTGTAGAGGGCGATCTCACCCAGCAGGAACGACCAGTGCGTGGGGAACACCTTGTTGAGCTGCCGGCGCACCGCCGCCGATGGGTGGTAGCGCGAATCGATCGCATCACCTTGGGCTGCTGCTATGTCTGCCAGTTTTGGACTCATGACGTTCGCTCCCAGAATGCCGGTCCGACGGGTTCGATGAAGTCACCGTTCGCGACTAGATACCCATCCTTGTCGATTGTGATGGGAAGTTGTGCCAGCGCGCGCGCAGCGGGGCCGAAGATCGGCTTCGCGAAGTGCAGGGCGTCGAACTGCGACTGGTGGCACGGGCACAGGATGCGGTAGGTCTGCTGCTCGTAGAGCGACGAGGGGCAACCCAGGTGCGAGCACACCTTGGTGAAGGCGAAGAGGTCACCGAAGTTGAAGCTCTCCTGACCCCGGCGCTTGACGACGCGGGGCATGTCCTCGGGCCGGATGCGGATCAGCATGACCGGGTTGCGCACGCCCATGGCGATCTCGGAGAGCAGCTCGTGCGATTCCACGGTGGTGCCGTCGCCGTCGGACGCCCGCCACGGGAACACGGTCTCCATGCCGCCGGAATCGATGTCCTCGGGCCGCATCTTGACGTAGGGCGACTCGCCCGGCAGGCCGGTGGCCCTGGTCACGTAGATGGTCTCGCCGTGGAATCGCGGGGTCCAGCCCGACGTCCACAGCACGGCCTTCTTGCCCTCTGCGGTGGGGACCACCGGCTTCCACGGGTTCTTGATCAAACCGCCGACGAACGCCACGAGTGTGCCAAGCCCGAAGGCGCCGAGTCCGACGCCGAGGGACAGCCCGATCAGCTTGCGCCGCTTGATGGTCGAGCCTTCGAGCGCGTCGGTGAGGTTGGCCGCGACCGTCTTGCGGGCGATCTCGGGCGAGGCGCCGTCGTGGCGGTCCTGGATCGAGATCTCTTCGGGGATGAATCGTTTCTGGAACAGCACCGCGCCGATGCCGATCGCCAGGATCGACAGGCCGAAGGTGACCCCGTACAGCGGGGTGGCCAGGGCGTACAGCAGCTCGCCCTCGGAGCCGAAGGGCTTGTACTCCCACGGCCAGAACAGGAAGATCACTACGAGCGCGAGGCCCGAAATACCGCCAATTAGAAGCCAATACGACACCAAGCGTTCGCTGCGCTTCTCGGCCCTGGTGCCCTCGATGGGCCAGCGGGGCTCCTTGAAGACGGTCTCGACGCCGTCGATCTTGCCGCCGAGTTCGACCAGCTCCTGGCGCGACAGCTCGGTGAGTTCGGCGTCGGTGGGCTTACGTTCCTCGTCGCTCATGCTCGTGATCCGATCCACAAGGCCACGCCAATGATGGCGACCATTCCGATGATCCACGCTGCCATGCCTTCTGGCGCGGGGCCGAAGCCGCCGAGGCCGTAGCCGCCGGGGTTCGGCGTCTTGGTCGCCTCGTGGACGTAGGCGACGATGTCGCGCTTCTCCTCGGGGCTGAGCTGGCGGTCGGAGAACTTGGGCATGTTCTGCGGACCGGTCAGCATCGCCGTGTAGATCTGCGCGGGTTCGGCGTCGCTGAGGTCGGGGGCGTACTTGCCGGACGACAGTGCGCCGCCCTTGCCGGTGAAGTTATGGCACGACGCGCAGTTGAGCCGGAACAGATCGCCGCCGCGGGCGACGTCGCTACCCAACAGGGAATCCTGTGCCACGCCGCCGTTCTCGTCGCGGGGGACCGTCGGGCCGCCACCGTTGGCCTGCACGTACGCACCGAGCGCGTCGATCTGGTGCTCGTCGAAGTGCGGTGGCTTCTCCGGCACCTGCGCGCCGCCGCCCATCGCAGGCATGCGACCGGTGGAAACCTGGAAGTACACCGACGCATCACCGACGCCGATCAGGGCGGGGCCGCGGTCGGGTACACCCTGCAGATTGGCGCCGTGGCACGACACGCAGGAGGTCTCGAACAGCTGCTTGCCGGTGCGCAGCAGGGCAAGTGACGACTCGTCGGCGACGGCGACCTGCGGCTGTGGCGTCAGGGTCGCCACTAGGCCACCGGCGAAGGCGAGTCCGATCAGCAACAGCACCGCTGCCGACAGGCGTCGGCGTAGCCGACGGCGGGACTTGCTGGTCATCGAACCCCTTCTCATCGGCGAGCCGATCATCGGACGCATCGGCGAGCCGATCATCGGACGAAGTAGATGGTGGCGAACAAGGCGATCCACACGATGTCGACGAAGTGCCAGTAGTACGACACGACGATCGCTGCGGTGGCCTGCGCAGGGGTGAACTTGCTCATCGTGGTGCGCATCAGCAGGAACACGAAGGCGACGAGACCGCCGATCACGTGCAGGCCGTGGAAGCCGGTGGCCAAGTAGAAGACCGAGCCGTAGGCGCTGCCGGGGATCGTCGTCCCGTGGGTGACCAGGTGGAAGTACTCGTAGCCCTGGCCCGCCACGAAGAACGCGCCCATCAGGAGGGTGATGAGGTACCAGCGGCGGAGACCGTAGACGTCGCCGCGTTCGGCGGCGAACACGCCCATCTGGCAGGTGAACGAGGACGCGATGAGCACCAACGTCACCGGGACTGCCTGATACAGGTTCAGTTCGGTGGGGTGCGGCGGCCAGTCACCGGCGGCCTGGGCACGCGCCGTGAAGTACATGGCGAATAGCCCAGCAAAGAACATCAACTCGCTGGATAGCCAGACTATGGTGCCAACACTGACCATGTTGGGCCGGTTGAGCGAATGCACCCGCGACGTGATCGCGGTTCCCGACGTCCCTACGGCGCTCGTCACACCGCAAGTATGACGCTTTGTAGTTGTTGAACTCCACCCGGGTCGCGAGATTCGTCAGAATCCGTTGCACGTGTCGGGGAGGCCGATGCGGCCGGAGGTTAGGCTCAGCGACGTGGCTTCAGACCATCCTCCCACCTGGCCTCAGATTTTGGGCCGCTTGACCACCGGGCAGACGCTGGCGACCGGACAGGCCGGTTGGGCGATGGACCAAATCATGACCGGGGTGGCCACGCCGGCTCAGATCGCCGGCTTCGCGGTGGCCATGAAGATGAAGCGGCCCACGTCGGCCGAGGTGACCGAACTGGCCGACGTGATGTTGCGCCACGCCCGGCGGGTGCCCGCAGGGGTGATCGCCGCCGACGCGGTCGACGTGGTCGGCACCGGGGGCGACGGGGCGAACACCGTCAACCTGTCCACCATGGCCTCGATCGTGGTGGCGGCCTGCGGCATCCCCGTCGTCAAGCACGGCAACCGGGCCTCGTCGTCGCTGTCCGGCGGCGCCGACACGCTCGAGGCACTCGGGGTGCGGATCGATCTGGGTCCCGACGACCTCGCGCGCAGCGTGGCCGAGGTCGGCATCGGGTTCGCCTTCGCGCCCCAGTTCCATCCGTCGTACCGGCACGCCGCGGTGGTGCGCCGCGAGATCGGGGTGCCAACGGTCTTCAATCTGCTTGGGCCGCTGACGAATCCGGCCGCGCCGCGGGCAGGCCTGATCGGCTGTGCGTGGGGTGAGCTCGCCGAGGTGATGGCCGGCGTGTTCGCCACCCGCGGCTCCAGCGTGCTGGTGGTGCACGGAGACGACGGCCTCGACGAGCTGACCACCACCACGACGAGCACCATCTGGCGGGTACAGGCGGGCACCGTCGAACGATTGACCTTCGACCCGGCGGCGTTCGGCTTCCACCGCGCCGATCTAAGCGAGCTGATCGGCGGGGATGCCGAGGCCAACGCCGCGTCGGTGCGGGACGTGCTCGGCGGCGCCAAGGGCCCGGTGCGCGACGCGGTGGCGCTCAACGCGGCAGGTGCGATGGTGGCCCACGCCGGGCTGTCCAGCGACGCCAAGTGGGTGCCCGCCTGGGAGGCCGGGCTGGAGCGGGCCTGCGAGGCGATCGACTCCGGGGCCGCCGAACAGTTGCTCGCGCGTTGGGTGCGGTTCACCCAGAGGCTGTAAATAGTCGGGGAGCAACGCCTCAGCCAGAAGCCCTCAGCAGGTGCGGCGCGACGGCGTCACGGGGCCCGTACAGAACGTCGTAGTCGTCACCGATGGTCTGCTCGGCGGCGAGCCGTGCGGACCGGGCCAGCGCCGCCCACTCGGCCAGCCTGCCGGCGGCACCGAGTGGCGTGGCGTAACCGGGCTCCGACCGCACGATGCGCACGCCGGGCTGGGCAAGCCAGCGTGCGACGAGCCCCGTCTCCTCGACCAGCGCGCCGCCGAGCGGCGCCGCGGCTGGCAGAATCGCTTGTGCCGCAGCGCAGATCGCGTCGACGACGGGCATCGGAGGAACGCCGCGCATGGCATTGCCCGCCGCTGAGAGCTGACCGCGCCGGATCACCGCCAGTTGCCAGCCACCACCGCCGTCGGGGCGGGCGGCCACGAGCTCGTCGACGGCCACCAGGGCGCGCAGTCGCTGACCGCGCCACATCGCTTCGAAGGCCGCGGCGGCATGGTCGCGGAGCCGCGCCGCGGTCTCGTAGCGGCCTCTTGCCGCCAGCTCTTCGATGTGGGCGAGCGCGTCGGAAAGGGGTGTGCCGTCGGCGCCGACGATGAGTCGGTCGGCACGGCGTGGGCCATCGGCGTAGTCGGCGCCCGTCGCGCCGCGTGGTGCCGGGCATGGCGACAGCTCGCGCTCGGGGCAGGCGGGCCCGTGGAGCGCCGAACGGCCCAACCGGGTGGTGCAGGTGCGCACACCGGTGAACCGGGCCAACAGCGCCGCGGTCTGATACGCGTCGGCCCTGACCCGGAACGGGCCGATCGCGCGATCGTGCCCTGGCGCGCGCACCACCGAGAAGCGGGGGAAGGGCTCCTCGGTGAGCACCACCCACCACCACCGGTGCGGGAACTTCGACCGCCGGTTGTACGGCGGCGCGTGCGCGGCGAGCAGTCGCAGTTCGCGTACGCCCGCTTCGAGGTCGTGTGCGCACTCGACGTGTTCGACGCGGGTGGCCAGCGCCACCATCTCCTTCATCCGCGTCCGGGAGTCCGCGCCGTTGAAGTACTGGTTCACCCGCCGCCGCAGATCGACCGCGGTGCCGACGTAGAGCACCTCCTCGGCGGGACCCCGGAACAGGTACACCCCAGGCCGGTGGGGCACGCTCGCGGCGAGGTGGCGCTTGCGGCGCTGCGTCGGCGTCACGTCGGGCAGATAGGCGCGCAGGTCGTCATAGGAGTGCACGCCCTGGTTGCCGATCCGTTCGATGAGTGCGTGCAGCACGTCGACCGTGGCGCGCGCGTCGTCGAGCGCGCGGTGGGTCGGGGCGGTGGTCGCGCCGAACAACTGCGCAAGCGCGGACAGTCGCACGCTCGGCGCCTCGTCGCGGGTGAGCACCCTGCGTGCCAGCTTCACGGTGCACAGCACCGGCGGCTGCGGCCAGGCGATCTCACATCGCTTGGCCGCGGCCCGCAGGAACCCGGTGTCGAAGCCGGCGTTGTGCGCGACCAGGACGGCGCCGCGGGAGAACTCCATGAAGGACGGCAGCACCGATTCGATCCGCGGGGCGTCGCACACCATGGCCGTGGTGATGCCGGTGAGCGCGACGATCTGAGGCGGAATCGACCGGCCTGGGTCGACGAGGGTGGCCAGCTCGCCGAGCACCACCCCGCCGCGCACCTTGACCGCTCCGATCTCGGTGATCTGGTCCTGGTCGCCTCGCCCCGGTGCCGACTCGGTGGCGCGCCCGCCGGTGGTCTCCAGGTCGACCACGACGAACGTGGTGTCGCGCAGCAAGACCTGATCCATCTCGAACGCGAGTTGTCCCACGTCGGCCGGGCCGGATCCGGCGGGCAGGAGCGAAGCGACCGGGGATCGATTCTGACCCATGCGCTGACCGTAGGGCCGATGACTGACACCGGTGTGATTTGTCGGTGCGTGTCGTTACCGTACGGATGACTCGAACAGATGCTCGAACAACTCGACCGATGAGAGGAGGCCCAGATGGTCCAATCCGAGACGCCAGGGCACGACGGGGGCGGTGTCGTCATCGACTGCGATGACTGCGCGGTCCGCGGACACGGCTGTAAGGACTGCGTAATCAGTGTTCTGCTAGGCGTCCCCGAGACGTTGCTGGACGACGAGCGCCGCGCGCTCGAGGTGCTGGCAGAGGTAGGATTGGCTCCGCGTCTGCGACTGGTCCCAATTCACCCGGGACGTCAATCAGGAGTCGCCTAGCGACACGCGGAGCCACCCTCAGCGAAATTTATTCCGCGGCTCCTGTTAAATTTGCGCCCTCTGTTGGACAACCCCGATGCCGTTTCGTAACCTATCTGAGACCTAGCAGCAGTTCGACACGGCTCTAAACGGCAGTTGAAGGACGCAAAATCTTGAGGCTCGACCGCACGCACTGGAACACACGTGGCATTCGTCGACCAATAGTAGGTGTAATAGCTAGCTTGACGGTCTTGAGCGGCGTCCTCGCCGGCAATTCGCTGGCTGACCCTGCTGACGATGCGATGGCAAAGCTCAATGAGCTGTCTCGGCAGGCCGAGCAGACCACCGAGGCCATGCATAGCGCCGAGCTCGATCTCAACAACAAGCTTGCGGCACAACACACTGCGGAAGCCCAGCATCTCGCCGACGCAGCTGCGGTGAACTCGGCCAAAGCCCAGTTGGCAACGTTCCAAGGCGCAGTCGACAAGGTTGCTGCGGCGCAGTACATGGGCGGGCGCACCGACGGACTCGACGCCATGCTGACCTCCTCCTCGCCGCAGGGGCTCATCGATCAACTCGCCGTGCAGCGGGTGATGGCCACCGAGATGTCGGTGCAGATGAAGAACTTCCAGAACGCCAGTGTGGCGGCCGCCAACGCCGAGGCGGCGTCCGCGAAGTCCTCCGCCGATGCCAAGACGGCCACCGAACAGGCCGCCGCCGTACGCGCAGATCTGCAATCGAAGCAAAGCAAGTTGCAGATTCAGATCGCCATCGTCAAGTCTCAGTACACCGCGCTCAGCCCGGCGCAACGCGAAACGCTGGCCGCCATTCCGCCCGCCCCGGCGCCGGCGGCGTTGCCTCCCGCCCCGGCCCCAGATGCTTTGCCACCCGGCGACGGCCCCGAGGTGCAGGCTTCCGCACCCGACGGCATCGCGCCAGGTGACATCTCCCCGCCTGACGCGGCCGTACAGATGCCCAACGGCGAAGGCATGGTTGCCGTGCAGGCCGCGTTGACCCGCATCGGCTCGCCGTATTCGTGGGGTGCAGCCGGGCCCGGCTCGTTCGACTGCTCGGGTCTGGTGATGTGGGCGTTCGGACAGGCGGGCGTCAATCTGCCGCACTCCAGCCAGGCACTCGCGCAGGGCGGGAAGCCCGTCGCGATGGACCAGATGCAGCCTGGCGACCTCATCACCTACTACTCCGACGCCTCGCACGTCGCCATCTACATCGGTGACGGCATGATGGTGCATGCCTCCACGTACGGGACACCGGTGCGGGTCGCCCCGGTGGACAATGCGCCGATTCACAACGTCCGCCGCTACTGAGCGTTCGTTCCTCGTTCCGCTGCTACTTGCCGAGCTGGTACTCGCCGTCGCGGTGATCGCGTGGCCCACGGCCACGCCCGGGGTGCCCTCGGGCCCGACCTCCGCGGCGTCGGTCGTCCACGATGCGCCGGGTGCCACGACGAGGTCGATCACCCTGAAGGACGGTCGCACCGCCGAGTTGATGGCCCTTGGGATGTCGGACACCGCCCGCCTGACCGACCGGATCGCCGCTGAACTCGACGGCGCCACGGACGCGGTCACCGCCTTCTGGGGGGACGACTGGCCACGCCGGATCGTCATCGTTACCGCCGGCACCGACGAAGAATTCCTGGCCCTCGGCGGCGGCGCGGCGGTGGGCGGTGGTGCGGCCGACATCGCCGCGACCACGACCGCGCAGCGGATCACGTTCGCTCCAGGCGCGGCGAAGATGGGCGACGGGGCGCTCCGGATCGTATTGCGCCACGAACTCTTTCACTACGCGGCCCGCGCCGAGACCGCCCCCGACGCGTCGCGCTGGCTGACCGAGGGCGTTGCCGACTTCGTCGGCAGGCCTCCAGAGCCGCGCCCTGGCCCAGGGCGGGCCGCCGAACTCGCCCAGCTGCCGACCGACGCCGACCTCGACACCGCGGGCGCGACGCGGTCGCTGGCCTACGACAGAGCGTGGTGGTTCAGCCGGTTCGTGGCCGACCGGTACGGGATGCCGACACTGCGCAAGCTGTACCTGGCCGCGTGCGGGACCGGACACGTCGACGTCTCGACCGCGATCCACGACACCCTTGGCGCCGACCTCGGCCAGGTGGTGGCCGCGTGGCGGCAGTGGCTGAGTGGATAGCCTGACCGCGATGACTTCGCGGACGCGAGGAGCAAGATGAGCCGAGTTCTGCTGGTGACCAATGACTTTCCACCGCGCCGCGGCGGCATCCAGTCCTACCTGGAGAACCTGGTGGGGGAACTGGTCAAGACCGGCACCCACACGCTGACGGTGTATGCGCCGAAGTGGAAGGGCTGCGAGGCCTTCGACGCTGAGGCCGCCCTCGCCGGTTACGACGTGGTGCGGCACCCCACCACGTTGATGGTCCCCGAACCGACGGTGGCCGCCCGGATGCGCAGGCTGATCGCCAGCCACGACATCGACACCGTGTGGTTCGGTGCCGCGGCCCCCCTGGCCCTGCTGTCTCCACTGGCGCGCGACGCGGGGGTCCGCCGCGTGCTCGCCAGCACGCACGGCCACGAAGTCGGCTGGTCGATGCTGCCCGTGGCTCGAACGGCGTTGCGGCGCATCGGGAACGACACCGACGTGGTCACCTTCATCAGCAAGTACACCCGCGACAGATTCGCCTCGGCGTTCGGGCCGCGAGCGGCCCTGGAGCGGCTCTCGCCCGGCGTCGACACCGACCGGTTCGAGCCCGACTCGGTGGCGCGTGCCGAGCTGCGGGCGCGCTACCGGCTCGGCGGGCGGCCCGTAGTCGTGTGCCTGTCGCGCCTGGTGCCACGCAAGGGCCAGGACATGCTGATCCGAGCCCTGCCGGCCATCCGGCAACGGATCGACGGCGCCGCCCTGGTGATCGTAGGCGGCGGGCCGTACCGCACGACGCTGCACCGGATGGCGCACCAGTGCGGGGTGGCCGAGCACGTGGTGTTCACCGACGGCGTACCCGGCGACGAGCTACCCGCCCACCACGCCATGGCGGACGTCTTCGCGATGCCGTGCCGGACCAGGGGAGCCGGCCTGGACGTCGAAGGCCTCGGCATCGTCTACCTCGAGGCCTCGGCGAGCGGTGTACCCGTGGTGGCGGGCCGCTCGGGCGGGGCGCCGGAGTCGGTGGTCGACCGGGAGACCGGGCTCGTCGTGGACGGCTGGGACGTCGGGGCGATAGCGGCCGCGATCGGTGACCTCCTCGTCGATCCCGACCAGGCCGCCAGGATGGGCGCCGCGGGCCGCAACTGGGTGGTCGAGAACTGGCAGTGGCGCACCAAGGCGGCGCGCCTGTCGCAGCTGCTGACGGGTTAGTCGCCGGGCTTCGCGTACAGGGCGTCGATGTCGCTGGCGAACTTCTCGGCCACGACCTTGCGCTTGACCTTCAGCGTCGGGGTGAGTTCGCCGGTGTCCTCGGTGAAGTCGACCGGAAGGATGCGGAACTTGCGAATCGACTCGGCGTGGGACACCGCCTGATTGGCGTCCTTGACGGCCAGCTCGACCTCGGCCATCAGATCCGGGTCTTCGGCAAGGTCACCGACGGAGGCCCCGGCGTCCTTGCCGTTGCGCGTCTTCCATGCGGGGAAGGCCTCGGGATCGATCGTGATCAGCGTCGCGATGAACGGTTGTGCATCCCCGACCACCATGGCCTGGCTGATCAGAGGATGTGCGCGCAGGCGGTCCTCCAACAGCGCGGGGGCGACGTTCTTGCCGCCCGCGGTCACGATGATCTCCTTCTTGCGGCCGACGATGGTCAGGAAGCCCTCGTCGTCGATGGCCCCGAGATCGCCGGTGTGGAACCAGCCGTCGGAGATGGCCGTCTTGGTCTCCTGGTCGTTGTGCCAGTAGCCGCCGAACACCACGCCGCCGCTGACCAGCAGCTCGCCGTCGTCGTTGATGCGCATGCTGTTGCCCGGCAACAACTTTCCGACCGAACCGACCTTCACGTCGCCCACCCGGTTGACGGTGATCGCCGCGCTGGTCTCGGTCAGCCCGTAACCCTCGTAGATGGTCAGCCCGACCCCGCGGTAGAAGTGCCCGAGCCGCACGCCCAGCGGCGCGCCACCGGAGATGGCGGCGTGGCAGTTGCCCCCGAGCGCCGCGCGCAGCTTGCCGTAGACCAACCGGTCGAACAGCGCGTGCTTGGCCTTGAGTAGCAGGCCCGCGCCACCGGTGTCCTGAGCCTGGCTCCACTCGATCGCCGTGGTCGCCGCGATCTCGAAGATCTTGCCCTTGCCGTCGTTGCGCGCGTTCTGTTCGGCGGTGTTGTAGACCTTCTCGAACACCCGCGGCACCGACACCACCAGCGTCGGCTTGAACACCCCGAGGGTAGGCACCAGGTTCTTCACGTCGCTGGTGAAGCCCAGCGTCACCTTGTTGCTGTACGCCGAGATCGTGATGGCGCGGGCCAGCACGTGGGCCAGCGGCAGGAACACCAGCAGCTTCTCGCCCTTGTCCAGCAGCGCGGGGAAACATGCCTTGGCACCGCGCATCTCGTGCAGCAGGTTCGAGTGCGTCAGCTCGCAGCCCTTGGGCCTGCCGGTGGTGCCGGACGTGTAGACGAGCGTCGCGACGTCGGCCGACTTGACGGCGCGAAGGCGGGCCTCGAGCTCCGCGGCATCGGTGGTCTTGCCCGCCTCGGCGAGTTCGTCGAGGGCGGATGGGCCCGTCCCAGCGATCCGGAAGACCTTGCGCAGCTCCGGCAGCTCGCCTCTGAGCTGGTCGATCTTGTTGGCGTGCTCGTCGGTCTCGGCGAAGGCGACCACGGCGCCGGAGTCCGACAGGATGAACCGCACCTGCTCGGCCGACGACGTCTCGTAGATCGGGACGGTGACCGCGCCGGTGGCCAGGATCGCGAAGTCGATTATCGGCCACTCGTACCGCGTCGCGGACAGGAGGGCGACCCGGTCCCCGGGCTTGACCCCCGCAGCGATCAAACCCAAGGCAGCCGAACGCACTTGGGCGGCGACCTGCGCGCAGGTGACGTCCGACCACGAACCGTCGACGAGGCGCTGAATGATCACGTGGTCGGGATCGTCGCGTTCGTGGGAGAACACCGAGCCCACGACGTTGTCGTGTTCGTCGACGGTGAACGATGCGGGGACACTGAACTCACGCACGATTTCGACCTTCCTCGCGGTGGTAGCGGTATTGCAGTGCGTCCAGCGTAGTCGGCCCTTTCGACGCCGGTGGCTGCCGTATGTGAAGCTATGGGGCGATGAACAGCATCCAGATCGCGGACGAGACGTTCGTCTGTGCCGACCCGGTCGACGTGGGCGTCCAGGTCGCCGATCGTTCGAATTGGCTGCGGTGGTGGCCCGACCTGCGGCTGACGGTGGTCGAGGACAGAGGTCCGATGGGGCACCGGTGGACGGTCACCGGCGCGGTCACCGGAACGATGGAGGTGTGGCTGGAACCCGTCCTCGACGGCGTGATCCTGCACTATTTCATGCATGCCGAGCCGTCGGGGGTGGCCGCATGGGAGCTGGCCCGGATGGACCTGGCCAAGACGAACCACCGGCGCCGCGTCGCGGGCAAGAACATGGCCTTCGAGGTGAAGGCGAAACTGGAGGAAACCCGCCCCGTCGGAGTCTCACGGCTGAGTTGATAGTGAGCCCGGCACGAGGGGGTGCGGGTAGATTCCTGTACCTGAGGGGCGCGTGTCCGTCCTTCAGCGCACCGAGCAACCCGGGGAAGAGAACACGTGGCGGACAAGACTGCGCAGACGATCTACATCGACGCTGACCCGTCGACGGTGATGGACGTCATCGCCGACATCGGTTCGTACCCGGACTGGGTCAAGGAGTACAACGAGACCGAGGTTCTCGAAGTCGACGACGCCGGTTACCCGCAAACGGCGCGACTGGTCCTCGACGCGGCGGTTCTCAAGGACACCATGGTGCTGTCCTACGTCTGGCCGCCGGATCGCAAGTCGGTGACGTGGACGCTGGTCTCGAGCTCGCTGCTGCGGGCGTTGGAAGGCGCATATCGCCTGTCGCCCAAGGGTTCCGGGACCGACGTCACTTACGAATTGTCCGTCGACCTGATCATTCCGATGATCGGCCTGCTCAAGCGCAAGGCCGAACGCAGGCTCACCGACACCGCATTGAAAGACCTCAAGAAACGGGTCGAGGCTGAGTGACGGCCAGTGAGCCCGCCGCGCACGCGAGGAGCAGTCAGGCCGCCGCGCACGCGAGGAGCAATCCGGTCGAAGCTGGCGCCGCCCGGATCAGCCTCTTCGTAGGCAAGGGCGGGGTCGGCAAGTCCACGCTGGCGACCGCCACGGCCGTGCGCGACGCGCGCAGCGGCCTGCGGGTGCTGATCGTGTCGACCGATCAGGCGCATTCCACCGGCGACGTGCTGGGCACCGCCGTCACGCCGACCGGCGAGCGGCTGCCCACCCGGGTGCTCGCCGACCTCAGTTCCGGGCCTGATGCGGGGCCTGGCGGGTTCCTCGACGCGTTGGCGCTGGACACCCTGGCCCTGCTGGAGATCCGATGGCGTGAGGTGGCCGGCGTGCTGGCCGGCAGGTTTCCCGAGTCGGATCTGGGAGACATTGCACCAGAAGAGCTTTCGGCACTCCCGGGTATTCAGGAGGTGCTCGGTCTGCACGAGGTCGGCGAGCTCGCCGCGTCGGGTGACTGGGATCACGTGGTGGTGGATTGCGCGTCGACCGCCGACGCGATGCGCATGCTGACCCTGCCTGCGACGTTCAGCCTGTACCTCGAGCGTGCATGGCCAAGGCATCGGCGGCTGTCGCTGGCCGAACGGGATGCGCGCTCCGCGGGGACGGTCGAGCTGCTGGAGAGGATCGGCGCGGGAACCGAGCGGCTCGGTTCCCTGTTGGTCGACGGATCGCGGGTGGGCGCACACCTGGTCCTGACCCCCGAGCGGGTGGTGGCCGCCGAGGCGCTGCGCACGCTGGGCTCACTCGCGCTGATGGGCGTCTCCGTCGATGAGCTCATCGTGAATCAAATTCTCGTGCAGGATGATTCGTACGAGTACCACAACCTGCCCGAGCATCCCGCCTTCGACTGGTACACCGAGCGGATCTCCGAGCAGCGGGCCGTCCTCGACGAGCTCGACGCCGCGATCGGGGACGTGAAGCTCGTGTTGGTGCCGCACCTGCCCGGTGAACCGATCGGTCCCAAGGCACTGGCCGAGCTGCTCGACGGCGCCAGGCGTCGCGACGGCTCGCCGCCGCCTGGGCCGCTGCGACCCGTCGTGGACCGCGAATCGGGATCCGGACTCGATGCGGTCTACCGGATGCGGCTAGAGTTGCCGCAGGTCGATCCGGGCACGCTGACGCTGGGCCGGGTCGACGACGATCTGATCATCGGCGCCGGTGGCGTGCGGCGCCGGGTACGGTTGGCGTCAGTCCTGCGGCGATGCATCGTGACGGATGCCCAGCTGCGTGGCAGCGAGCTGACGGTGCGTTTTCGACCTGATCCGGAGGTGTGGCCGGCGTGAGTGGGTCTCACCCAGACATCCCTCCGGAATTACGCCAGCTGGCGCAGGCCATCCTGGACCGGCTCGACCCCGCCGTACGACTGGCGGCGGCGAGCGCGGCCGCGAACGGTGCGGCCAAGTGTCAGCAGGTCTGGTGCCCGGTGTGCGCGCTGGCGGCACTGGCGAACGGCGAGCAGCACCCCATGCTGACCGTCATCGCGGAGCACAGCGTGGCGTTGCTCGACGTGATCCGGGCCATGGCCGGGACCGCCGACGTACCCCCACCGCCCGACGGGCCCCCCGAGGGACCGGGGACCCCGGGCCGCGACGATGGTCCTCCGCCGTCGGGGCCGGGCCGGTATCAGCACATCCCGGTGACCGTCGAGGAGTGAGTCCACGCGCCCGGGATCGTCGTCCTGTGGTCGATGCCCCAGCGCGTGGGTAAAGTTGTCGCAGGGCACCGTCCGGGCGCCCGACGCGGGAGGCTCGATGTGGTATTGGCTTTTCAAGTACGTGTTCATGGGCCCGCTGCTGTCGTTGTTGGGTCGCCCGAAAGTCCAAGGGCTGGAATACGTTCCAGATAGCGGGGCGGTCATCCTCGCCAGTAACCACCTCGCCGTCGCCGACAGCTTCTACCTCCCGCTGGTGGTGAAGCGGCGGATCACCTTCCTCGCCAAGGCCGAGTACTTCACGGGGACCGGGATCAAGGGCTGGTGCAGCCGGTGGTTCTACACGGTTGCGGGGCAGGTTCCCATCGACCGCACAGACGCCGATTCCGCCCAGGCGGCGCTCGTCACCGCGGAGCGCATCGTCAAGCAGGGCAAGCTGCTCGGCATGTATCCGGAGGGCACCCGCTCACCCGACGGCCGGTTGTACAAGGGCAAGACGGGGCTGGCCCGGCTGGCGCTGGAGACCGGAGTTCCGGTGATTCCGGTCGCGATGGTCGGAACGGACGTGGTCAACCCGCCCGGCTCCAAGATGTGGCGGTTCGGCCGGGTCGAGGTGCGGTTCGGCAAGCCGATGGACTTCTCGCGGTTCGAGGGTCTGGCTGGAAACAGGTTCATCGAGCGCGCGGTCATCGACGAGGTGATGTACGAGTTGATGCAGCTGTCCGGTCAGGAGTACGTCGACCTGTACGCGGCCGACGTCAAGGAAGCGGGCGGCCAGAGCGGCGTCGACGGCACGCCTCCCGCGCGCATTCCAGAGTCTGCCGCGGGCTAGTTCACGGCCACTCGCCGTCACGGCCACTCGCCGCACTATTGAAAACGGTTTCCATTAGTGCTGCGTTCGCGGTACTGTTCGCCGAATGTCGGACTCCGCACCATTCGTCTCCGACGACCTCGAAATGCTGCGCTGCGGGACAGTCGAACTCCGCGTCCCGCTGCGCGGCGGTGTCATTCAGATCGGCGCGAGAGGCGTATCGCAGGCCGGAACGATCCGCGTCCGCAAGGGCCCGCGATCCGTCTCGGTCGTCCGCGTCGACGGTGAGCCCATTGCGGTGGACATCGTCGGCGACGCAGGCGTCGCCGAGCCGACCACGTCGAGCGTGTTCCACCAACCGGTGCCCGAACTGCGGCTCCTGCGAATCAGCGACCACGCGGGGCCGGCACGGTGGTACGCCGTCGGCGGGTCGGCGAACATCACTGGCCTGCGCAACATCAAGCAATTCGCGGACACGATAGGGATTTTCGCGCTCGCCAAGCAGCGAGGCGCCTGCGACGTTAGTTCGTCGCCGCAAGGGGAGCGACCGCACGCGCAGGCCGGCTGGCGGGGTCGCGGGTTCCGGTGATGGCGCCTGCCACCGAACCGGTCACCAGGATCACCGCGAGTGCCCACCACGGATAGGAACCGCCCGCGAGCTGTCGCCACAGCGACGCGGAGGTCTCGTGGTGTTCGGGCATCAGCGTGATCGGGGTCCACACCATCAACGCGACACCCGCTGCGGTGACCGTCGCCAGCGCGACGTTGCGGTGGCGGTAGGCCACCACCGTCGTCACCAGCACCGTGGGCAGGACCCACACCCAGTGGTGCGACCACGACACCGGCGAGACCACCAGCCCGAACATCGCGACGCAGACCAGGACCAGAACGTCGGCCTCGTCGCCGTCGGGCCCCGCCGCCTTGAGCACGCGGAGCGCCGCCCAGACCACGAGTGCCAGCACCACGAAGCAGGCGAGGACCCACAACACGAACCGGGGAGTCTCGCCGAGGCCGAGGCGCGCCAGCATGCCCGCGATGTTCTGGTTGGTGTTGAGCGTGGCCGTGCCGATCCGGTCGGTGTCGTGCACCGTCTCGGACCAGTACTGGAACGAGTCCCGCCAGGCGAGCAACGATCCGATCAGGGTGGCCACCACCATCGACGCCGCCGCCGCGAGCATGGCCCTGGTGTCACGGCGCAACAGGAAGTACAGCAGGAAGACCGCAGGGGTGAGTTTCAGGGCGATGGCCACCCCGATCAGCAGGCCCCGGGGCCACGGCGTCCTGCGCGGCACGCAGTCGGCGATCACCAGCATCATCAGCACGACGTTGATCTGGCCGAAGTCGAAGTTCGACCGGATGGGCTCGAGGTAGATCACGGCAGGCCCGACGATCGCCGCAGCCAGCCACCATCGGCGCAGCCACGCCGGGCCGGCATCCAGCGTCCAGCGCTCCCAGACGCGCAGGCGGGTCAGCACGATCCACGTCGAGACGATCAGCAGCAGGAACGTGATCACGGTGATCGTGACGCCCGCGCCGCCAAGCGACAACCACGCGAACGGTGCGAACACGATCGCGGCCAGCGGGGGATAGGTGAACGGCAGGTCCAGACCCGCGCGGGTGTGGAAGAGGGTGCCGTCGCTGTACAGCGGCGTGCCGTCCAGCCAGGCCCGTCCGCCCATCCGGTACACGTCGATGTCGATCCGGTAGGGAGCTTCGAAAAGGAGCCGCCAGCCCGCCCACGCCAAAGCGGCCAACGTCAACAGCTGGAACAGCCGCCACCCGACGAAAGGCCATAGGTGCGCCCTATCCGGGGGCCGCAAAATACTCATTTCGCCGAACAGCCTATCGGTGCGATGCGGCGAGTCGGGGACGCATCCGGTCCGCCACGCGCGCAGGTCGGCGTAAGTTTCGACCGTGTTCGACGATTGGAAGTTCGACTTCGGGCTCCACCTGGCGATCCCGCCGGGCCGGACGCCTCTGATGTGGTGCCTCATCGCGTTCCTGCTGACGTTCCTGGTGACGCGGACGATCGTCCGCTACATCCGGCACAACGCCGAACACAACACCAAGCCAAAGTGGTGGCAGCCACGCAACATCGGACACGGCACGACGCACATCCACCACGTGGTGATCGGCGTGATCCTCGTCATGATTTCCGGGGTGACCATGGTGACCCTCGCGGTCGACGGAGGCGTACCGGAATTCACCGCGGCGGCAATATTCTTCGGCATCGGCGCGGCGCTGGTGCTGGACGAGTTCGCGTTGATCCTGCACCTTCAGGACGTGTACTGGTCCGAGGACGGACGAACCTCGGTGGACGCGGTATTCGCCGCGGTCGCGGTGGCCGGTCTGCTGATCCTGGGCTTCAACCCGCTGTCGTTCTTCGACGTCAGCATCTGGCGCGACAATCATTCGGTGTTGGCGCGCACGGCCGTGGTGGTGATCGCCCTGCTCACCCTCTTGCTCGCGGTGGTCGTGCTGCTCAAGGGCAAGGTGTGGACGGGCCTGGTCGGGATGTTCATCACACCGCTGCTGATCATCGGCGCGCTTCGTCTGTCACGTCCGCACGCGCCGTGGGCGCGGTGGCGCTACGGTGACCGGCCGCGCAGGATGCACCGGGCGCTGGAACGGGAGCGGCGGCTGCGTCGCCCCGTCGTTCAGGCGAAGCTGTGGCTGCAGCACGTCATCGCCGGCGAGCCGCACTTTCCCGACGACGTCGAGGTCAACGAACAACTCGACCGCGAGATCCATCCGGCGCCCGCGCCGCGCAGCCCGAGCCAGCAGGCGGCCTGACCATGCGCTACTTCTACGACACCGAGTTCATCGACAACGGGCGCACGATCGAGCTGATCTCGATCGGCGTCGCCGCCGAGGACGGCCGCGAGTACTACGCGATCTCAACGGAGTTCGACCCCGAACGGGCGGGTACTTGGGTGCGCAAGAACGTGCTGCCCAAGCTGCCGTCGCCGTCGTCGCAGCTGTGGCGGTCGCGACGGCAGATCCGCGCGGACCTCGAGGACTTCTTCGACGTCGACGGCGACAAGGCGATCGAGTTGTGGGCGTGGGTGGGTGCCTACGACCACGTGGTGTTGTGTCAGCTGTGGGGCCCGATGACCGACCTGCCGCCCGCGATACCGCGGTTCACCAGGGAGTTGCGCCAGTTCTGGGAGGAGCGGGGGTCCCCGAGGATGCCACCGCGGCCGCGGGATGCGCACGACGCGCTCGTCGACGCCAAGCACAACCTGCGCAGGTTCCGCGTCATGACCGAGAACACCCTCGACGACGGGCGCTGGGCCGAACGGGCCTGAGCTGCGGCTATGGTTGTCGATGGCCGGTGAAACCTATTGTTTCGCGCGGTTACCATAGATGGGTGAACTGGACCGTTGATGTACCCATCGACCAGCTTCCGTCGCTACCGCCACTGCCCGAGGGGCTGCGGGAACGGCTTGACGCCGCGCTGGCGAAGCCCGCCGCGCAGCAGCCGAGCTGGCCGGCCGACGAGGCCAAGGCGATGCGCACGGTGTTGGAGAGCGTCCCGCCGGTCACCGTGCCGTCGGAGATCGAGCGACTCAAGGGCCAGCTGGCCGACGTCGCGCGCGGTGAGGCGTTCCTGCTGCAGGGCGGCGACTGCGCCGAGACGTTCGTCGACAACACCGAACCGCACATCCGCGCCAACATCCGCACGCTCCTCCAGATGGCGGTCGTGCTGACCTACGGCGCGAGCATGCCGGTGGTCAAGGTGGCCCGCATCGCGGGCCAGTACGCGAAACCGCGCTCGGCCGACACCGACGCGCTGGGTCTGCGGTCCTACCGCGGCGACATGATCAACGGCTTCGCGCCGGATGCCGCGGTCCGCGAACACGATCCGTCGCGGCTGGTGCGGGCCTACGCGAACGCCAGCGCGGCGATGAACCTGGTGCGCGCGCTCACGTCGTCGGGCCTTGCGTCGCTGCACGGGGTGCACGACTGGAACCGGGAGTTCGTCAGGACCTCGCCCGCCGGTGCCCGTTACGAGGCGCTGGCCGCCGAGATCGACCGCGCACTGCGCTTCATGAGCGCCTGCGGGGTGGCCGACCGCAATCTGCAGACCGCCGAGATCTACGCCAGCCACGAGGCCCTGGTGTTGGACTACGAGCGGGCCATGTTGCGGCTCGACTTGGAGGGGGCCGAGGACGGCACGCCGAAGCTCTACGACCTGTCGGCGCACTATGTCTGGGTCGGGGATCGCACCCGCCAGCTCGACGGTGCTCACGTCGCCTTCGCCGAGGTGATCGACAACCCGATCGGGGTGAAGATCGGGCCGAACATGACGCCGGAACTGGCCGTCGAGTACGTCGAACGGCTCGATCCGCACAACCAGCCGGGGCGCCTGACGCTGGTCAGCCGGATGGGCAACGGCAAGGTGCGCGACCTGCTGCCGCCGATCATCGAGAAGGTGCAGGCCACCGGTCATCAGGTGATCTGGCAGTGCGACCCGATGCACGGCAACACCCACGAGTCGTCCACGGGCTACAAGACCCGGCACTTCGACCGGATCGTCGACGAGGTGCAGGGCTTCTTCGAGGTGCACCACGCGCTCGGCACCCACCCCGGCGGCATCCACGTCGAGATCACCGGCGAGGACGTCACCGAATGTCTCGGTGGGGCGCAGGACATCTCGGACTCCGACCTGGCCGGGCGCTATGAGACCGCCTGCGATCCGCGGCTGAACACCCAGCAGTCCCTCGAGTTGGCGTTCCTGGTCGCGGAGATGTTGCGCGACTAAAACAGTCCGTTCAGGTTGCTGCCCACGGTCCACGCCGCGGCGGCCACCAGCCCGGTGAGTGTCAGGATCACCAGCAGCCAGATCACCGTCATTCGCTTGCCGCGTTGCCTGGCCCATTCGAACTCGTCCAGCTCGATTCCGGCGAATTGATCTGGCGCAGGCTGGTATTCGCGCACGGCCGGATCGGGGGTCAGTTCTCTGGTGTGCTGTCTTGGCGCGGGCGCGGGCGGCGGGATCGGGGGCGAGTACCGGAGCCGGGGATGGCTTCGCGGTGTTCACGGTGGTGCGGTCCTGGTGCAACTGGCTGCGGTACGCCGCGGCCGACGCATGTTGGGCCGAGTTGCGCGGTGCGGGCACCCGGAAGGCGGGTAGCCCGAGCTCTGCCACGATCGCATCCAGTTCCGATGCCATGTCCTGTGCGTCGGCGTAGCGGTCGGCGGGGTTGCGCGCGGTCGCGCACAGCACCAGTTCGTCGAATTGCGCTGGTACACCGGCGATCGCCGCACTCGGCGGGGGGACGTCGTTGTCCATCCGTTGATATGCCACCGACAGGGCGTTGTCTCCGGTGAACGGGGTGACTCCGGTCAGCAGTTCGTAGGCGAGCACGCCGATTCCGTACACGTCGCTGCGCGGACTGGCGTCGCCGGAGCCCACCTGCTCTGGCGAGAGGTAGGCCGCGGTGCCGAGTATGACGCTCGTCGACGTGATCTTCGCCTCGGCGACGGCACGAACCAGGCCGAAATCGGCGATCTTCACGTCGCCGTCGTCGGAGATCAGCACGTTCTCGGGCTTGACGTCGCGGTGCACCAGGCCGGCGCGGTGCGCGACCGCGAGACCACTCAGCACCGGTGACAGCACGGCGGCGACGGCGTGCGGGGGCATCGGGCCACGCTCGTGCAGGAGCTCACGCAGCGTGCCGCCCTCGACGAGCTCCATGACCAGGAACGGGTGGTGGGCGTCGAAGCCCTGGTCGTAGACCGACGACCAGGCCAGGATCCTTGAGCCGTGCGACGGCACGCGCCTCGCGCTGGAAGCGGGTGAGGAACTGATGGTCCTGGGCGTAGCGCGAGTCCATCACCTTGAGCGCCACGGGCCGGTCCAGTCGGACGTCGAGCCCGCGGTACACCGTGGACATGCCGCCGGTGGCGATCACGGCGTCGACGCGGTACCGACCGTCCAGCACCGCACCGACGAGCGGGTCCGATCGCTGGCTGGTCTCCACGTGCGCATCTTAGACTCGAACCTGTGAGCAACATTCCGGCCGCCGAGGACGTTCTCGACCCCGACGAAGCCGTATACGACCTACCAACGGTGGCGACGCTGCTGGGCGTCCCCGTCACCAAGGTGCACCAGCACCTGCGTCAAAGGCATCTGATCGGGGTGCGCCGCAACGGCGTGGTGGTGGTGCCGAAGGTCTTCTTCGACGGCTCCGGTCACGTGGTCAAGCCGCTCGCCGGGCTGCTGGTGGTGCTCCACGACGGCGGCTACCTCGAGACCGAGATCGTGCGGTGGTTGTTCACCCCCGACCCCTCGCTGACCATCAGCCGCGACGGGGCAGGAGAACCACAGCCCAACGCCAGGCCCGTCGACGCGTTGAATTCGCATCAGGCCCGAGAGGTGTTGCGGCGGGCGCAGGCTCTCGCCTACTGACGAGCGGCTGGCTGGGTAGGTCTTCCCGAGCCGACTGGGGCGCCTTGGCCAGCGAGTACCACGCCAACGCAGCGCAAGTCGTGGCCAGCAGCACGTGCAGCCAGGAGTACATGCCGTGTGAGCCGTCGGGTTTGAAGATCACCATGATCCACGTCGAGAACCCGGCGATGACCGCGATCGCCGAACGGCTCTGGGCCAGCGCCGAAAGCACGGCGAGCGGCCAGGTGTAGTACCACGGCAGCGCCGCGGGCACGAAAAGAACCACGATCAGCATCGCAAGGGCGATGCCCGTCATCGCTTCGCGGTCGTCGTGCCGAAACCGCCACCACAGCAACGGAAGTGAGATGGCGATGATCCCAATGCCGATGATGCGGGCGACGTCGAGCACGGCGTAGAAGCTGACGGGGAGGAAGAGGCCGCCGACGACGTTGATCACGTTCGCGGCGGCGGTCGGCACGGTCAGCCAGTTGATGATCTTCACCGAACCGGCCAGTGCGGTCAGCCACCCGAGACCGACGCCTGCCAGCCACGACAGCACGGCGAACACCACGCAGAACACGGCTGCCGCCGCTGCGGTCGCCGTCGCGAATGCGCGCACCGGACCCAGTTCGCGGCGCTGCTGCAGCTGGCGCATCCACACCCACACCATGAACGGCAGGGCGATCCCCGCGGTGGCCTTCACCGCGACCGCGATGGCGATCAGGCTGGCACCGGCGACCGGATGGTTTGCGAACGTCAGGGCGATGCCCGCCATCATCAGCCCAACCATCAGCATCTCGTTGTGCACGCCGCCCATCAGGTGGATGATCACCAACGGGTTGAGCACGCAGATCCACAGTGCCGCTGCCCCGTTGGCGCCGACGTGGCGCGCCACGCGCGGTGCGGCCCAGATCAGCATCCCCAGACCGGGCAGCATGCACAGTCTCAGCAGCATCGTCCCTGCGACGACGTCGTCGCCGACCATCATCGTGACGAACTTGGCGATCAGGATGAACGCGGGACCGTACGGTGCGGTGGTCGTGGTCCAGATCGGACTCACGTTGTCCAGCAACGAGTTCGGGTTGTCTATCGGCCCGACGAGGTAGGGGTCCAGGCCGTCGCGCAGCAGCGCGCCCTGTGCCAGATAGGAGTAGGTGTCGCGGCTGAACACCGGCACGCTGAGCAGCAGGGGCGCAAGCCAGAAGCCGGTCGTCGCCACCATCGTGTACTCGGTGGCGGTGCGGTCGACGACCCTGCGGCCCAGCCACAACCACGACACCAGCATCAGCGCAACGCCGCCCCACAACAGCACCGACGACACCACCAGGCCGTGCCCGAACCGCAGCCAGGACAGATGCAACGATTCGAGCAGCGGGTCGTGCAGTCGCGTGCTGCCCGCGCCGAGGCCCCCGAGGGTGATCAATGACGCGCCAAGGAGACCGAGCAGGGCGGGCCGGGCCTCCGGCGACCTCGCAAACGCGGCAAGCCGCGAAATATGCTGACCCAGACCGGATTTCGGGTCTTGGGTCGACGTCGGGGTGGTCATTCTCCTCAGGCGGACCGGTTGGACGCCCGCCTGGCGAGTTCGGCCAGGCCGGCCTTGGCGGCCGCGTTGATGGGTGCGGCGCTCAGCACGTCCAGTGCCCGCCGGGTCAGCATCTCGATGTGGTCCTCGACGGCCGCCAGCGCGCCCACCGACTCGATCACCTCGCAGAGCTCCTGCACCTGCTGGTCGCTCAACTCGGTGCCGATCGACGTGCGCAACGATTTCGCGGCCGTCGGATCTGTCTTGTCGGCACGTTCCACCGCCTCGGCGAGCAGCACCGTGCGCTTGCCCGACCGGAGGTCGTCACCGGATGGCTTGCCGGTCACCGCTGGGTCGCCGAACACCCCGAGCACGTCGTCGCGCAGCTGGAAGGCCACCCCGAGGTCGGTGCCGAGTTCGTGGAACGTCGCCTGCACGTCGGGGCGGTCCGCTGCGGCGGCCGCACCGAGTTGTAGCGGCCGCGAGATCGTGTAGGACGCCGTCTTGTAGGTATTGACTTTCATCGCCGATGCCACGGATTCGGCCCCGCTGGCCTCGGCGGCGATGTCGAGGTATTGGCCGCCGAGCACCTCGGTCCTGATGTCGGCCCAGACGCGTTGAACGCGGCGGTGGGCGTCGAGCGGTAGATCGGCGGTGGCGACGATGTCGTCGGCCCACACCAGTGACAGGTCACCGAGCAGGATCGCTGCCGACATGCCGAACTGTTCGGGGGACCCGTGCCAATTCCGCTCGCGATGGCGGTCGGCGAACAAGCGGTGGACGGTGGGAAGGCCGCGACGCGTCGCCGACGCGTCGATCACGTCGTCGTGCACCAGCGCGCAGGCATGCAGCAGCTCGAGCGCGGCGAACAGCCGCAGTATGTCCGGGCTCGCCGTGTCGACGTCGGCCACCGCGCGCCAGCCCCAGTACGCGAACGCGGGGCGCAGGCGCTTGCCTCCACGCAGCACGAACTCCTCGAGCGCGGCGGTGAGTTCGGCGTAGTCGGTGCCTATGTAAGCGGCGTCGCGTCGGCGCCCGCCGAGATAGTCCCGCAGTTGTTCGATGACGGCGTCCGCCAGCTCGACGGCCGACGGTGCCGCGGCATCCACGCTCAGTGGGCGCCCCTTTCCTTTACCCCTGAAACCCCCGGAGTGCCATTCAGACTAGAACCCCTCAGCGAGATCCGTGCGGATCGGCGGGCACGGGGCTGCGATCCCTGCTCAGCCACGCAACCCACGCGACGATCCCCGCGATCAGGAATGCCGAGACGCCGAGCCAGAGCGCCGCCCCGGTGAACGACCTGGCGCTCGGGTCGGTGTAGCGCGCCTGGGCGCTCATGGTGCTGACCACGCCGGGCCGCAGTTTCCACTCGACGACGTCGGAGGACACCTGATCGCCGTTGGTCGACGTCACCTCGCCGGGGAAGGACACGCTGAACGACACGTCGGCGTCCGGGTCGTTCAGCGAGGTCAGATCGGCGCGTCCGTCGAGTATCACCAGGTCACCGGCGCGGCGCAGCGACACGTCGACACCTGCGGCGTCACGGTTCATGTTGGCCAGCTGGGGGAGTTCGGCGAAGGTCAGGTCCGCGAACACCGCCTGCGAGCCGACGTAGTCGTCGCGCTGATAGTCCGTAACCGACACCTTGTTGCTGAAGGGCAGGTTGTTCAGTAGCTGCGGGCCCTTGTCGTCTGCGCTGCGGGGTTTGGCGGCCGCGATGATCTGGCCAGACACCCGGTCGTCGGGCGAGACGGTGATCGACGCCCGCACCCGCACGCAGCCCACGGCCGTCGTCGCGATCAGCAACAGCAGGAACAGAGCCACCACCCGATTGCGGCGTGGCATCCGGCCTGTGGTTCGGCTGAGGCGGTCGGGCACCCGGTCATCGTGCCAGATCCAGCCCGCTAGAGCGGCAGTGACCGGCCAAGGATGGCGAACGGCCTTGGGTCGCCCGCGAAGTGGTAGCCGCGAATGACGTCGGTGAATCCGAGCCTGCGATACAGCCGCCAGGCCCGGTTGGACTCGCCGTTGATCTCCGGTGTGGACAACAGCACGTGTGACTCTTCGCGGCCTGCGAGAAGCCGTCGGGCCAGGGCTTCCCCGAGCCCACGGCCCTGGGCTCGCGGTGCGATGTGCAGCTCGGTGAGTTCGAAATAGCTCGTCATCAGTTCATCGATGCGCGAGCTGTCGGTGCCGCCGCGCTGCAGGCCCGCGACGACCTGCTGTTGCCACCACTGGTCGGGCGCGCCGCAGTAGCCGTAGGCCACGCCGAGCAGCGGCGCATCGGCCAGTTCGGCTGTGGCGTCGGGCGCCTCGACCGCTGCCACCGCCTTCCAGCCCCGCCTGCGGGTGTGTTCCAGCCACATCGACGCCCGTTGGTCTTCGGTGCCGCGCGGGTACCTCATCGCCTCTACGTAGACGCCGAGTACGTCGCCGAGGCGCTTTGCCATGTCGCCCGGCGGCAGGTCGATCAGAAACGTCGCCAACCCTTGGTGCCCTTCGCCGTTTCGAGTGCGGAGTCGAAGCCATTATCCGGTCGGCGTCCGGTAGTTGGCGTGGTGGCTCGGTCAGTGTGGCCAACGCCGTACAATCGAGGTCTGAACTAGGTGGTACGGGTCAGATTGAGCTCGTATCATGGTCATTAGGTGCCCGCGATTGCGGGCACGCACGACGTTGAACAGCGTGACGAACGCGGCAAAGGGAGGCACGGATGCCACTCTCCGATCATGAGCAGCGCATGCTCGATCAGATCGAGAGCGCTCTCTATGCCGAGGACCCCAAGTTCGCGTCGAGCGTTCGTGGCGGCAACCTGCGCGCACCCTCGGCACGGCGCCGGCTTCAGGGTGGTGTCCTGTTCGTGATCGGGCTTGCCCTGCTCGTTGCCGGCGTGCCGTTCTACGCCAATGTCAATCACGCGTTCCTGATCGTCAGCATCGTCGGTTTCGTGGTGATGTTCGGTGGCGTGGTCTATGCGATCACCGGACCGCGGGTGGCCGGCGGCCGGGACAAGTCAGGTTCCGGATCGGAACCCGGTGCGGCGCGGCCGAAGAAGGGCAAGGGCTCCGGATCCTTCACCAGCCGCATGGAAGACCGGTTCCGCCGCCGCTTCGACGAGTGACCGTCTCGTTGGTTCAGGGGTAGCTCCCAGCTGGGAGCTACCCCTTTTTCTTTGTCGGCGACACGCCGAAATCAACGCGCCAGGTCGAGTGGCCCACTTCTTCCCCCACTGCGCCCCACCCCGGCCGATCAACCCCTCTAGCTGGGATTTCGCAGGCACACGTGCCGCCGACGCGCCGCTCGCGCGCGCGCAAAATCACTGGTCGGTGGACAACGGTGGGGGGTGACACCGAACTTTTGCCCATCGATGGAGCAATGTGGGGGATTGTGGGGTAAAGTGGCGTGCAGCGGAGCGACCGGGGTTCCGCGAGCGGGTCGGAGCGAAGCGACTCGGGATTTGACCCAGCGTGGGAGGTGGCGGGATGTTCCTCGGCACCTACTCGCCAAAACTCGACGACAAGGGGCGGCTCACGCTGCCCGCCAAGTTCCGCGATGCACTGTCAGGGGGGTTGATGGTCACCAAGAGCCAAGATCACAGCCTCGCCGTCTACCCACGAATGGAGTTCGAGGCGTTGGCGGACCGGCTGACGCAGGCCTCGAGGAGCAATCCGGATGCCCGCGCGTTCCTGCGAAATCTGGCCGCAGCCACCGACGAGCAGCACCTGGATGCGCAAGGCCGCATCACCTTGACGGCCGACCACCGCAGGTACGCGAACCTGACCAAGGAATGCGTGGTGATCGGCTCGATCAAGTACCTGGAGATCTGGAACGCCCAAGGCTGGCAGGACTACCAGGAGACACACGAAGAGAACTTCTCCGCGGCCAGCGATGACACTCTGCGCGACATCATCTAGTTCGGTCGCGCAAGCGGGCGCCGCCCGTGCAACGTGGCCTCTGTCCGAACCGGCCCTGGCGTACTTCCCCGACGCCAGGTCCGCGACCTCGGACAGGGACCTCGGTGCAGGGGCAACTCAAGTCGAAGGTGCAGCGATGGCCTCTGATCCCAAAGATCACGGACACGTCCCGGTCATGCTCGACCGCTGCGTCGAACTCCTGACGCCGGCCCTGACCCGACACGACGCCGACGGTGCTGGCGCCGTCCTGGTCGACGCCACGCTGGGCGCCGGCGGCCACGCGGAGCGGTTCCTCACCGATCTGCCGGGACTGCGACTGGTTGGTCTCGACCGCGATCCCAACGCCCTGCGCATCGCGGGGGAGCGGCTGGCGCCGTTCGGTGACCGCGTCACGTTCGTGCGCACCCGCTACGACGGCTACTGGGCGGATCGGGACGACACAGACGTCCCGGATGTAGATGGCGTCCTGTTCGACCTCGGCGTCTCCTCGATGCAGCTGGATCGCGTCGAGCGCGGCTTCTCGTACTCCCACGACGCGCCGCTGGACATGCGGATGGACCCGGACGCGCCGCTCACCGCCGCGGACGTCGTAAACACCTTCGACGCAAGGGATCTGGCGCGGGTGTTGAGGGAATACGGCGAGGAACGCTTCGCCTCCCGGATTGCCAAAGAGATCGTCCGCCGACGCGCCAGCAAGCCCTTCGCCACCACGGGAGAGCTGGTGGAGTTGCTCTACGACGCCATCCCCGCCCCGGCGCGCCGCACCGGCGGACACCCCGCCAAGCGTACGTTCCAGGCGTTGCGCACCGCCGTCAACGCCGAACTCGACTCGTTGAGCGACGCGCTGCCCGCGGCGATGTCGGCGCTTCCTGTCGGCGGCCGCATCGTCGTCATGGCCTATCAGTCCCTGGAGGACCGAATCGTCAAGAACCGGTTCGCCGCGGCGACCGCATCGCGCACGCCGTCTGGGCTCCCGGTCGAGTTGCCCGGCCACGAGCCAGATTTCGTCTCGCTCACCCGCGGTGCCGAGAAGGCGGACGGTGCCGAGATCAACCGCAACCCCCGTAGCGCGTCGGTCCGACTGCGAGCCCTGGAGAAAGCCTTCAGAAGGGATGTTCCGTGATGGCCAAGCGACCCGAACCGGCACGCGGCGCGAAGGAGCGCGGTCGCGGCAGCCGAGACGCGAACCAGCGTCGCGGCGGGGACGCCCCGCCGCGCAACCGTCGCGCGACGCGGGAGCAGCGGCCGCCGCGCTCCGCGCCGCAGACCAGCCCGAACCCCAAGCTCACCGGCCGACCCGCCCGGCCCAAGAATGCCGCGCAGGCCAAGGCGCGGGCCAAGGCCCGCAAGGCCAAGGCCCCCAAGGTCATTCGGCCGCCACTTCGCCAGCGGCTGCTGGTCAGGTTGGCATCGATCGAATTCGACCCCCGCCGCATTGTCACCAGGGTGCCGTTCGTCGTGCTGGTGATCGGGGCGCTCGGTCTCGGACTCGCCGTCACGCTGTGGCTGTCGACGGACGCCGCGGAGCGCTCCTACCAGCTGGGCCACGTCCGCGAGACCAACCAGGCCCTGCTTCAGCAGAAGGAGTCGCTGGAGCGAGAGGTGCTCGAGGCGCAGGCCGCACCGGCCCTCGCCGAGTCCGCGCGCCAACTCGGCATGATCCCCTCCAAGGACACCGCGCATCTGGTCCAGGATCCGACGGGCAACTGGACGGTGATCGGCACTCCCAAACCGGCACAAGGGATTCAGCCGCCACCACTGAACTCGCCGCTGCCCGAGGACGGGCCGCCGGCACCGCCTCCACCGCCCGCGCCGCGCGTCGTCGATCCCCGCGAGGTGGCCGTGCACCTGCCCGCGACGCCACCGTCGGCACTCAACCCCGAGGTGCCCGTACCCGCCACGGCGCTGGCCGGCCCCGCCGCGCCCGCTGCACCCCTCGCTCCCGCCGCACCCCTCGATCCCGCCGCGCCCGCGGTTCCCGGTGCCCAGCCGCCTGCGATCCCGGCCCCCGCGCCTGCCGAAGCGCCGCCGCCGCCCGATGCAGCACCCCTGGCCGCGCCGCTGCCCGTTGACGGCACGCACCTCACGTCGCCCGGCGTGCCCACGCTGCCGGGCCCGACCGCGCCCGGCGCTCCGGCATGAGCCGCCGGGACGTGGACCAGTCACATTCGGCACGTGCGCGGCGGACTCGGGAACCGATGCCCGACAGCGCTATGCGTAGTGCGTCGTTCGTGTTCCGCCACCGGGCGGGCAACGTCGTCATCGCGCTGGTGCTGTTGGTTGCGGCGGCACAGCTGTTCAACCTCCAGGTGCCCAGGGCGGCGGGCCTTCGTGCCGAGGCCGCCGGACAGCTCAAGGTCACCGACGTCGAGAAGGCCGTGCGCGGCAGCATCGTCGATCGCAACAACGACAAGCTGGCGTTCACCATCGAGGCGCGTGCGCTGACCTTCCAGCCGACGAAGATCCAGCAGCAGCTCGCCGACGCCAAGGCCAAGAAACCCGACGCACCCGACCCGGCCAAGCGGCTCTCCGACATCGCCGCAGGCGTCTCCGGCCTGTTGAACAACAAGCCCGACACCGGGACCCTGCTCAAGAAGCTCAGCAGCAAGGACTCCTTCGTCTACCTGGCCCGCGCCGTCGACCCGGCCATCTCCGATGCGATCACCACCAAGTACCCCGAGGTGGGCGCCGAGCGGCAGGACATCCGCCAGTACCCGGGCGGCTCGCTGGCCGCCAACATCGTCGGCGGCATCGACTGGGACGGGCACGGCCTGCTCGGCCTCGAGGACTCCTACGACGCGAAGCTGGCGGGCACCGACGGTTCGGTCACCTACGACCGCGGCTCCGACGGGGTCGTCATCCCCGGCAGCTACCGCAACCGCCACGACGCGGTGGACGGCTCGACCGTTCAGCTGACCATCGACGACGACATCCAGTTCTACGTCCAGCAGCAGGTCCAGCAGGCCAAGAACCTGTCCGGCGCCAAGAACGTCTCCGCCGTCGTGCTGGACGCCAAAACCGGTGAGGTCCTTGCGATGTCGAACGACAACACATTCGACCCGAGCCAGGACATCGGCAGACAAGAGGACCGCCAACTCGGCAACCTCGCGGTGTCCTCGCCGTTCGAGCCCGGCTCGGTGAACAAGGTCATCACCGCGTCTTCGGCCATCGAGTTCGGTCTGACCAACCCCGACGAGGTGCTCCAGGTCCCCGGCTCCATCGACATGGGTGGTGTCACCGTGCACGACGCCTGGGGGCACGGCGTGGCCCCGTACACGACGACCGGCGTCTTCGGAAAGTCCTCCAACGTCGGCACTCTGATGCTGGCACAGCGGGTCGGCCCGGAACGGTGGGCCGACATGGCCGACAAGTTCGGCCTCGGGCAGCGCACCGGCGTCGGGCTGCCGGGCGAGAGCGCGGGCCTGGTCCCACCGATCGATCAGTGGTCGGGCAGCTCGTTCGCCAACCTGCCCATCGGACAGGGTCTTTCGATGACCCTGCTGCAGATGACCGGCATGTACCAGGCGATCGCCAACGACGGGCTCCGGATCCCGCCGCGCATCATCAAGTCCACGACGACCGCCGACGGCACCCGTACCGACGAGCCGCGGCCTGCGGGTGTGCGCGTGGTGTCACCGGAAACGGCGAAGACCGTGCGGAACATGCTGCGGGCCGTCATCCAGCACGACCCGCAGGGCACCCAACAGGGCACCGGGTCCGGCGCCGCGGTGGAGGGTTATCAGATCGCGGGCAAGACGGGCACGGCGCAGCAGATCAACCCGGGCTGCGGCTGCTACTACGACGACGTCTACTGGATCACCTTCGCCAGCATGGCGCCCGCCGACGACCCCCGCTACGTCGTCGGCGTGATGATGGACAACCCGCACCGCACCGCCGACGGGTCACCGGGCACGACGGCGGCGCCGCTGATCCACAACATCGACGCCTGGCTGCTTCAGCGGGAGAACGTGCCGCTGTCGCCGGACCCAGGCCCGCCGCTGATCCTGCAAGCCTGAGCGGCGACCGACGAGCGCTTGCGCGAGGAGCCAGGAGTGAGTGGGCCGGTACTGTGTCAAGGCCATGAAGTTGCGTCCCAGCCACCCAGTTGGCGACGACCTCGCATCATTGGCAGTGCGGGTGCGAGCGGTCGCCGCACCGGGTTCGGACATGTCCGGTGTCCGGGTGCTCGGGGTGACGCTGCGCAGTCAGGACGCCATTGCGGGTGATCTGTTCGCCGCGTTGCCCGGCGGATCGGACCACGGTGCCCGCTATGCCGCCGACGCGGTCGGCAGGGGCGCAGTCGCGGTGCTGACCGATCCCGCGGGCCTCGAGGCGATCGGCACCGTGCTCGACGTGCCGGTGCTGGTGCACCCGACCCCACGCGCCGTGCTCGGCGAGGTGGCCGCGACCGTCTACGGTCGTCCGTCGGAGCGGTTGCGGGTCATCGGCGTCACCGGCACGTCGGGCAAGACCACCACCACCTACCTGGTGGAGGCCGGCCTGCGTGCGGCGGAGCGACGCACCGGTCTGATCGGGACGGTGGGAATCCGCATCGACGGCCGCGACGAACCGAGCGCGCTGACCACCCCGGAGGCGCCCGACCTGCAGGCGCTACTGGCCGTGATGGCCGAACGCGGGGTGGACACCGTGGTGATGGAGGTGTCCAGCCATGCGCTGACGCTGGGCCGGGTTGACGCGGTGCACTTCGCCGTTGGCGGGTTCACCAACCTGTCCCGCGACCACCTCGACTTCCATCCCACGATGGAGGACTACCTGAACGCCAAGGCCCGCCTGTTCGACCCGCAGTTGCCGACGGCTGCCGACGTCTCCGTCGTGTGCATCGACGACGACGCCGGCCGGACCATCGCCGCGTTGGCCCGCCAACCGGTCACCGTCGGCGTCGACGCACCCGCAGCGGGCTGGCGGGCGGAGGCGATCCACGCCGTTCCAAACGGTGCCCAGCAATTCGTCGTGGTGGACCCGGTGGGCGTGCACCATGGCCTTCGGATCGGACTGCCCGGCCGCTACAACGTCGCCAACTGCCTGCTGGCGGTGGCACTGCTGGACGCGGTCGGCGTGTCACCGGAGGCAGCGGCGCCCGGTCTGCGGACGGCCACCGTGCCCGGCAGGCTGCAGCCGATCGACCGCGGCCAGGGCTTCCTTGCCCTCGTCGACTACGCCCACAAGCCCGGCGCGTTGCGGGCGGTGCTGCAGACGTTGCGCCAGCAGACACCTGGCCGCCTCGTGGTGGTGTTCGGGGCCGGCGGCAACCGCGATCGGGGCAAGCGCGAACCGATGGGCCGCGTCGCGGCCGAACTCGCCGACCTCGTCGTGATCACCGACGACAACCCGCGTGACGAGGTCCCTGCCGACATCCGCGCGACCATCGTGGCCGGTGCGCAGGCTGCGGCGGGGCCGGCGACGAGCGTCGTCGAGATCGGTGACCGGCGGGCGGCCATCGAGTACGCGGTGGGCTGGGCCGACGACGGCGACGTCGTGGTCGTCGCGGGCAAGGGCCACGAGGCCGGCCAGACCAGCGGGGGCCAGACCCGGCCGTTCGACGACCGCGGCGAGCTGGCCCGCGCGCTCGAGGCACTGGAGAACCGCGGGTGATCGATCTGACCCTCGCGCAGATCGCCGACATCGTCGGCGGCGACCTCGCCGACGTGTCACCGCAGGACGCCGTCGCCATCCGGGTCACCGGCACCGTCGAATTCGACTCCCGCGCGCTGAGCCAGGGCGGGCTGTTCCTTGCGCTGCCCGGCGCGCGGACCGACGGGCACGACTTCGCCGCGGCCGCGGTGGCCGCGGGGGCGGTAGCAGTGCTGGCCGCGCGCCCCGTCGGCGTGCCCGCCATCGTGGTGAAACCGGCGGGCGCAGGCGTCGATCCCGGTGCGAGCGTCCTCGAACACGACACCGACGGCTCCGGCGCCGCGGTGCTGGCCGCGCTGGCCAGGCTTGCCGCCGCGGTGGCCGCGGAACTCGTCGCGGGCGGCCTGACGATCATCGGGGTTACCGGCTCGTCGGGGAAGACGTCCACCAAGGACCTGCTGGCCGCGGTGCTCAGCCCGCTCGGCGCGGTAGTGGCCCCGCCAGGTTCGTTCAACAACGAGCTGGGCCACCCGTGGACGGTGTTGCGCGCGACCACCGAGACCGACTTCCTGATCCTGGAGATGTCGGCGCGCCACCGCGGCAACATCGCCGCGTTGGCGTCGATAGCGCCGCCCTCGATCGCGGTCGTGCTCAACGTCGGTACCGCCCACCTCGGTGAGTTCGGCTCGCGCGAGGCCATCGCCGAGACGAAGGCCGAACTGCCGCAAGCGGTTTCAGCATCCGGTGTGGTGATCCTGAACGCCGACGACGGGGCGGTGGCGGCGATGGCCGACAAGACCGTCGCCCGCGTGGTCCGGGTGTCGCGTTGGCCGGGAGCCGACGTCTGGGCCGGCGACGTCGTGCTCGACGGGTTGGCCCGGCCGCGGTTCACACTCCATGCCGGCGTCGACGAAGAACTGGTCGAGCTCGCGGTGCACGGCGATCACCAGGTGTCCAACGCGCTGTGCGCTGCGGCGGTGGCGCTTGAGTGCGGCGCGAGCCTGCCCCAGGTCGCAACGGCGCTGGCGGCGGCGGGGCCCGTGTCGCGGCACCGCATGCAGGTCGGCACCCGTGGCGACGGGGTGACGGTGATCAACGACGCCTACAACGCCAACCCGGATTCGATGCGGGCCGGGCTCAAGGCGCTGGCATGGATGGCTCAATCTCATCCGGCAGACGGCGAGCCGAAAGGCGGCGCGCGCCGCCGCAGCTGGGCCGTACTTGGCGAGATGGCGGAACTCGGCGACGACGCGCTAGCGGAGCATGACAGCATCGGTCGACTGGCCGTGCGCTTAGATGTGTCACGACTCGTCGTCGTAGGAACCGGGAGGTCAATGAGCGCCATGCATCACGGGGCGGTGATGGAGGGATCGTGGGGCAACGAGGCCACCATGGTCGCCGATGCCGACGCCGCGCTGGCGCTGCTGCGGGCTGAACTGCGTGAGGGGGACGTCGTGCTGGTGAAGGCGTCCAACTCGGCGGGGCTCGGCGCGCTGGCCGACGCGCTGGCCGAAGGGAATGGACCGGAGTGAGGCAGATCCTCATCGCCGTCGGCATCGCGCTGGCCGTGTCGATCCTGCTGACGCCCGTGCTGATCCGGGTGTTCACCCGCCAGGGGTTCGGCCACGAGATCCGCGAGGACGGGCCGCCGAGCCACCAGAAGAAGCGCGGTACGCCGTCGATGGGTGGGGTGGCCATCCTGGCCGGCATCTGGGCCGGCTACCTGGGCGCTCAATTGGTCGGGCTTGCCTTCGACGGGCAGGGCCCCTCTGCGTCCGGCCTTCTGGTGCTCGGTTTGGCGACCTCGCTTGGCGCCGTCGGGTTCGTCGACGACCTGATCAAGATCCGCCGCTCCCGCAACCTGGGGCTGAACAAGACCGCGAAGACGGTCGGGCAACTCGTCGCCGCCGTCCTGTTCGGGGTGCTGGCGCTGCAGTTCCGCAACGCCGACGGCCTGACCCCCGGCAGCGCGGAGCTGTCGTATGTCCGCGAGATCGCGACGGTGACGCTGGCGCCGACGGTCTTCGTGCTGTTCGTCGTGATCCTGGTCAGCGCCTGGTCGAACGCGGTGAACTTCACCGACGGCCTCGACGGGCTGGCGGCGGGGGCGATGGCCATGGTCACCGCCGCCTATGTGCTGATCACGTTCTGGCAGTTCCGCAACGCATGCGCCACCAGCCCGGGGCTCGGCTGCTACAACGTCCGCGATCCCCTTGACTTGGCCTTGGTCGCCGCGGCCACCACCGGCGCCTGCATCGGGTTCCTGTGGTGGAACGCCGCCCCCGCCAAGATCTTCATGGGCGACACCGGCTCGCTGGCGCTGGGCGGGATCATCGCGGGTCTGTCGGTGACCAGCCGCACCGAGACGCTCGCCGTGGTGCTCGGTGCGCTGTTCGTCGCCGAGGTGACCTCGGTGGTCGTGCAGATCATGGCGTTCCGGACCACTGGCAGGCGCGTCTTCCGGATGGCGCCCTTTCACCATCACTTCGAGCTGGTCGGATGGGCCGAGACCACGGTGATCATCCGGTTCTGGTTGCTGACGGCGATTGCGTGCGGCCTCGGCGTTGCCCTGTTCTACAGCGAATGGCTGGCCGCGGTGGGGGCCTAACCGGGGCCTGAACCCCCCGCGCATTTCGCGACACGCCCCGGATGTCCCCGTCGTCGTGGGGGTCGCGGGGGAGGATTTTGGGGTGCAAGGGACAAACGAGTCTGGTGTTGCTTCTGTGACTCCTGGTATTGATGTGGTCAGGTAGCAGCTCGTGACCACGATCCTTGCGCGATTGCGGCTGCGACGTAGCGGGCCTGCCGCCGCCGATGCCCCCCAGGCCGCGACGACCCCGACCGTCAGCGTTCCGCGCACCCGCTTCGGCGCCTGGCTGGGCCGTCCGATGACGTCCTTCCACCTCATCATCGCGGTGGCCGCGTTGCTGACCACCCTCGGCCTGATCATGGTGCTGTCGGCGTCCGGAGTGCACTCCTACGACGAGGACGGCTCGCCGTGGGCGATCTTCGCCAGGCAGGTGTTGTGGACCTTGGTCGGCCTGGTCGCCTTTTATGTGGCGCTGCGCATGCCGGTCAACCTGATGCGCCGGCTCGCCTTCCCCGGCTTCGCGCTCACCATAGTCATGCTGGCGCTGGTGCTGGTCCCCGGAATCGGCAAGGAAGCCAACGGGTCTCGCGGCTGGTTCGTCATCGCAGGGTTCTCCATGCAGCCCTCCGAATTGGCCAAGATCGCGTTCGCCATCTGGGGCGCGCACCTGCTGGCCGCCCGCCGCCTCGAACGCGCCTCGCTGCGCGAGATGCTGTTCCCGCTGGTGCCCGCCGCGGTGGTGGCCCTGACCCTCATCGTGCTTCAGCCCGACCTCGGGCAGACGGTGTCTTTGGGCATCATCCTGCTGGGTCTGCTGTGGTACGCGGGCCTGCCCCTGCGGGTGTTCCTCAGTTCGCTGGTGGCCGTGGTGCTCGCCGCGGCCGTACTGGCGATGTCGGAGGGCTACCGGTCCGACCGAGTCCAATCCTGGCTCAACCCGGGCGCCGATTCCATGGGCTCGGGGTATCAGGCCAAGCAGGCGCGGTACGCGCTGGCCAACGGTGGCATCTTCGGTGACGGCCTCGGTCAGGGCACCGCCAAGTGGAACTATCTGCCCAACGCGCACAACGACTTCATCTTCGCGATCATCGGCGAGGAACTCGGGTTCGTCGGAGCAGTCGGATTGCTGCTGCTATTCGGTCTGTTCGCCTATACGGGCATGCGGATCGCGCGGCGTTCGGCCGACCCGTTCCTTCGGCTGCTGACCGCCACGACGACACTGTGGGTGCTCGGCCAGGCATTCATCAACGTCGGCTACGTGGTTGGGCTGCTGCCGGTCACCGGCCTTCAGTTGCCGTTGATCTCTGCGGGTGGAACATCCACGGCCACAACACTTCTGATGATGGGCGTGATCACCAACGCGGCGCGCCACGAACCAGAGGCGGTGGCCGCGCTGTGCGCGGGTCGCGACGACCGGATGACCCGGTTGCTACGGCTGCCCCTACCTGAGCCGTACGTGCCGAGCCGGCTGGAGACGGTGCGCGACCGGCTCAGGACCAAGCCGAAGTCCCAGGCCGCACCCAAGCCGAAGGCTAAGGCCAAACCCGCGCCCAAACCGCAGCCCAAGCCCAAGCCGAAGGCGAGGCGGAAGCCCGATCCCAAGGCGGCCAAGAGCGGAAGGGAGCGCGCAGGGCATCATGGAGGCCGTCAGGGCCAACAGGGCCGTCGGGCTCGCTCACTGGAAGGCCAGCGTTACGGGTGAACGACCGCGCCATTTCCGTGGTTCTCGCAGGTGGAGGGACCGCGGGGCACGTCGAGCCAGCGATGGCCGTCGCCGACGCCCTGATCGCGCTCGATCCCGGCATCCGGATCACGGCGCTCGGCACCCAGCGTGGATTGGAGACCCGTCTTGTTCCCGAGCGCGGGTACGACCTCGAGCTCATCACCCCGGTGCCGCTACCCCGCAAGCCGTCGGGTGACCTGGTTCGGTTGCCGTTGCGGGTGCGCAAGGCCGTCCGCCAGACCCGTGCGGTCCTGGACGCCGTCGGGGCCGACGTGGTCATCGGATTCGGTGGCTACGTGGCGCTGCCCGCATATCTGGCCGCCCGCGGTGGCCTACTGGGTCGGCGGCGGGTGCCGGTCGTGATCCACGAGGCCAACGCGAGCGCGGGCTGGGCCAACCGGGTGGGGGCCCGCTCGGCGAGTCGCGTGCTGTCCGCTGTCGCCGACCCGGGCCTGCGCCGCGTCGAGGTGGTCGGCGTGCCGGTGCGATCGACGATCACCTCGCTGGACCGCGCGGCGCTGCGCGCCGAGGCGCGCGCCCACTTCGGCTTCTCCGACGACGCCAGGGTGCTGTTGGTGTTCGGCGGGTCCCAGGGTGCGCAGTCGATCAACCGCGCCGTCGCCGCGGCTGCGGAAGACCTTGCCGCAGCAGGTGTTTCGGTCCTCCACGCACACGGCCCGAAGAACGTGCTCGACCTTCGCGAGCCAGCCGTCGACGACCCGCCGTACGTCGCGGTGCCGTACCTGAGCCGGATGGATCTCGCGTACGCCGCCGCTGACCTGGCCATCTGCCGGTCCGGTGCGATCACCGTCGCCGAGGTGACCGCCGTCGGCCTGCCCGCCGTCTACGTGCCGCTGCCGATCGGCAATGGCGAGCAGCGACTCAACGCACTCCCGGTCCTCAACGCGGGCGGCGGCCTCATCGTCGACGACGCCGACCTGACGCCTGCCTTCGTGGCCGCCACGGTCGGCGGACTCCTCGGTGACCCGCCGCGGCTGGCGGCGATGACGACCGCAGCGGCGCTGGCCGGGCACCGCGACGCCGCGCAACGGGTCGCCCAGGTGGCCATCGACGTCGCCGGCGAACATCGGAGGGCAGGAGCGAAGCGACCCGGGAATGTGTTCCGGAGGGCAGGAGCGAAGCGACCCGGGAATGCGATCGGAAGGCGGTCACGGTGAACGTCCCGGCCCTGCCCGCCGAGCTGGAGCGGGTGCACATGGTGGGCATCGGCGGCGCCGGGATGTCGGGCATCGCCCGCATCCTGCTGGACCGCGGGGCGCAGGTTTCGGGCTCCGATGCCAAGGAGTCACGCGGGCTGGCTGCGCTGCGCGCCAGGGGTGCGCAGGTCCGGATCGGGCACGACCCGTCGTCGCTCGACATGTTGGCCGGCGGCCCGACCGCGGTCGTCAGCACGCACGCCGCGATCCCCAAGACGAACCCGGAGCTCGTCGAGGCGGGCCGTCGCGGGATTCCGGTGCTCATGCGGCCCGTGGTGCTGGCCAAGCTGATGGACGGGTACACCACGGTGATGGTGACGGGCACGCACGGCAAGACGACGACCACCTCGATGGTGATCGTCGCGTTGCAGCACAGCGGTTTCGACCCGTCCTTCGCGGTCGGGGGAGACCTCGGCGAGGCGGGCACCAATGCCCACCACGGCAGCGGTGAGTGCTTCGTCGCCGAGGCCGACGAGAGCGACGGCTCGCTGCTCGAGTACACGCCCGACGTCGTGGTCGTGACCAACATCGAGGCCGACCACCTGGACTTCTTCGGCAGCGCCGAGGCCTACGCCGCCGTCTTCGACGACTTCGTCGACCGACTGCGACCCGGCGGCGCACTGGTGATCTGCGCCGACGACCCTGGTGCCGCCGCGCTGGCCCAGCGATGCATCGATCGGGGTCTGCGGGTACTGCGCTACGGCAGCGGTGATGACCACCCGAATCTCGCAGGCGCCCTGATGAATTGGGAGCAGCAGGGCACCGGAAGCGTCGCGACCGTCCAATTGGCCGGCGAATCCCATCCCCGCGGAATGCGGTTGGCGGTGCCGGGCAGGCACATGGCGCTCAATGCGCTGGGAGCGCTACTTGCGGCCAAGGAGGTCGGCGGGAGCGTGGACTCCGTGCTCGACGGTCTCGCCGGCTTCGAAGGGGTGCGCCGCCGCTTCGAGTCGGTGGGCACCAGCGCCGGTATTCGTGTCTTCGACGACTACGCCCACCATCCGACCGAGGTTCGCGCGACGCTCGAGGCGTTGCGCGCCGTCGCGGGTGAGGCGCGGTCGATCGTGGTGTTTCAGCCCCACTTGTATTCGCGGACAAAGACGTTCGCGAAGGAGTTCGGCGAGGCGCTCTCCGGGGCCGACGAAGTGTTCGTCCTCGACGTGTACGCGGCGAGGGAGCAGCCGTTGGCCGGGGTGAGCGGCGCCAGCGTCGCCGAGCACGTGACGACCCGGGTGCGCTACGTACCCGACTTCTCCGCGGTCGCCGGCGCCGTCGCCGCGGTGGCCAGGCCCCGGGACGTCGTCGTCACGATGGGTGCGGGCGACGTCACCCTGCTCGGGCGGGAGATCCTGACGGCGCTGCAGGTCGAGGCGGACCGCAGGGCGCCCGGCGGGGGGCAGCGATGACGGGACCCGCCGACACCGACGACGAAGCCGAGGGCGGCGTCGTCGATGAGGACGGCGTCGTCGACGAGGGTGCCGAGAATCCCGAACCCGCCGAGAGCACCGCACCGCTGGCCGCGTCGCCCGAGTTCGAGGGGCCGCGGCGGCGGGCCAGGCGCGAGCGCGAGGAACGGCGCTCCGTGCAGGCCAGGGCGACCGCGATCGAGCACGCCCGCCGCGAGGCCAAGAAGCGCGCCGCGGGACCTGCTGATCAGACGAAAACCCCTGCGCGGGGCCTAGTCCGGGGCCTGAAGGTGTTGATGTGGTCGGCGGCGGCCAGCGTGGTGGCCGTCGGGCTGGGCCTGGTGCTGTACTTCACGCCGATCATGGCCGCCCGCGTCACGGTGTTCTCGGGCCTGACCACGGTGAGTCAGGAAGAAGTCGAGCAGGCGGCCGCGATCGTGCCGGGGACGCCGCTGCTGCAGATCGACACCGATGCCGTCGCCGACCGCGTCGCGACCATTCGGCGGGTGGCGAGTGCACGGGTACAACGCGAGTACCCGTCGACGGTACGGATCTCGGTGGTCGAGCGGGTGCCCGTCGTGGTCAAGGACTATCCGGACGGTCCGCACCTGTTCGACAAGGACGGCGTCGACTTCGCCTCGGCGCCACCTCCGCCGGGGTTGCCGTATCTGGACGCCGACAGGCCGGGCCCGAGCGACGCGCCGACGAAGGCGGCCCTGCAGGTCTTGCTCGCACTGCGGCCGGAGGTGGCGAGCCAGGTGGGCCGGATCGCGGCGCCGTCGGTCGCGTCGATCACGCTGACCCTCGTCGACGGTAGGGAAGTGATCTGGGGGACCACGGACCGGACCGAGGAGAAGGCGCTGAAACTGGGGGCGCTGTTGACCCAGCCCGGCCGCACCTACGACGTGTCGAGTCCGGATTTGCCGACGGTGAAGTAGTCGCGGGGCACGAAAAACCCCGGAAAATGCGCGAAAAATCGTCGGCGCGCCTGCACGGTTACCCCGCGCGCTCGCCCTACCGTTCTGTTTGCACGAATCTACTTGACATAACTCTAAGCCTATGGTTGAGGTTGAGGGTTTGCCGAAAGAGATTCGGCACCAGGAAAGGCAACTAGGGAGGACAGGACTCATGACGCCCCCGCATAACTATCTAGCCGTCATCAAGGTGGTCGGCATCGGTGGCGGCGGCGTGAATGCCGTCAACCGCATGATCGAACAGGGTCTCAAGGGCGTGGAGTTCATCGCCATCAACACCGACGCCCAAGCTCTGTTGATGAGCGACGCCGACGTCAAGCTCGACGTCGGGCGGGATTCCACCCGCGGGCTCGGCGCAGGCGCGGACCCCGAGGTCGGGCGCAAGGCCGCCGAGGACGCCAAGGACGACATCGAGGAACTGCTCCGCGGCGCCGACATGGTGTTCGTCACCGCGGGCGAGGGTGGCGGCACCGGTACCGGCGGCGCGCCAGTGGTCGCGACCATCGCGCGCAAGCTCGGTGCCCTGACGGTCGGTGTGGTGACGCGGCCGTTCTCCTTCGAGGGAAAGCGCCGCAGCAATCAGGCCGAGATCGGCATTACGTCGCTTCGCGAAAGCTGCGACACCCTCATCGTGATTCCCAACGACCGCCTGCTCCAGATGGGCGACGCCGCGGTGTCGCTGATGGACGCGTTCCGTAGCGCCGACGAGGTGTTGCTCAACGGCGTGCAGGGCATCACCGACCTCATCACCACGCCCGGTCTGATCAACGTCGACTTCGCCGACGTGAAGGGGATCATGTCAGGCGCGGGTACCGCCCTCATGGGCATCGGCGCGGCGCGTGGCGACGGCCGCGCGCTCAAGGCCGCCGAGATCGCCATCAACTCGCCGCTGCTCGAACAGTCCATGGAGGGCGCACAGGGTGTGCTCATGTCGGTGGCAGGCGGCAGTGACCTCGGCTTGTTCGAGATCAACGAGGCGGCGTCGCTGGTGCAGGACGCCGCCCATCCCGAGGCCAACATCATCTTCGGCACGGTCATCGACGACTCGCTTGGCGACGAGGTGCGTGTCACCGTCATCGCGGCCGGATTCGACGCCCAGGGACCGAGCCGCAAGCCGGTCATCGGCGCGGGGCCGGGCATCGTGTCGGGGAAGGCGGGGAGGGTCACCTCGCCAGTCTTCGAATCCGTCGATCCGGCGAGCGTGCCGGTGCACACCAACGGCGCGACCGTGAGCATCGGTGGCGGAGGCGATGACGACGACGACGTCGACGTGCCACCCTTCATGCGCCACTAGCGCAACCGGCGTGAGGCGCTACGGATACTGAGACGGTGACCGTTCGCATTCGGCGCGTGACCACCACCCGCGCCGGCGGTGTGTCGCGGGCGCCCTTCGACACCTTCAACATGGGCGACCACGTGGGAGACGATCCCGGCGCGGTCGCCGCCAATCGCCGGCGCCTCGGTGAGGCGATCGGGCTGGCGGATCGCGTCGTCTGGATGAACCAGGTGCACGGTGACCGGGTCGTGGCGGTGGACGCGCCGGGCCCCACCGTCGACAATGCCGACGGATTGGTGACGACCGAACCGCGATTGGCATTGGCGGTGCTATCCGCCGATTGCGTTCCGGTATTAATGGCGGACGCCCGCGCGGGTGTGGTGGCCGCCGTCCACGCGGGCCGCGTCGGAGCACAGAACGGCGTCGTGCTGCGCGCGGTGGAGGCGATGCAGCGGGCCGGTGCCCGTGTCGCGGACATCTCGGTGCTGCTCGGCCCCGCCGTCAGCGGGCGCAACTACGAGGTGCCCGCCGAGATGGCCGCCGAGGTCGAGGCGACTCTGCCCGGCAGCCGCACGACGACCGCCCGTGGCACTGCCGGACTCGACATCAGGGCCGGAATCGCAAGACAAATAAGGGAATTGGGTGTACTGGCGGTCGACATCGACCCGCGCTGCACGGTCGACGACGCCGCGCTGTTCAGCCACCGACGGCAAGCCCCGACCGGACGGTTGGCGTCACTGGTGTGGATGGAATGACCAGCGCGCGGGAAATCGGACTCGCCTCGTCGCTGGCCGCGATGCGGGCGCGCATCGACCGTGCCGCGACGGCGTCGGGACGCGATGCGAGTGAAATTGAATTGCTCCCCGTGACCAAATTCTTTCCGGCCTCCGACGTAATTCTGTTACGCAAACTCGGGTGCGCCGCATTCGGCGAATCGCGCGAACGGGAAGCGTCGAATAAGGCCGCCGAAGTGGCGGCCGCGTTGCCAGGCGAGCCAATTCGCTGGCACATGATCGGGCGCATCCAACGCAACAAGGCGCGGGCCGTCGCGGGCTGGGCGTACGCCGCCCACTCGGTGGACGGCGGCGCTCTGGTCGAAGCCCTCGGGCGCGCATCGGCGCAGGCTCTGGCCGATGGAACGCGCACCGCGCCGCTGCGGGTGTACCTCCAACTGAGCCTCGACGGCGATCCGTCCCGCGGCGGCGTCGACGTAAACCGACCGGATCTCGTGGACGAGCTGTGTGCGCTGGCCGACTCGACCGACGGGCTGGACTTCGTCGGGCTCATGGCTATCCCGCCGCTGGAGGCCGACCCGGGTCCGGCCTTCACACGTTTGGAGGCCGAGTACGACCGGGTACAGGCCCTCTACCAGCAGCGGCTCGGTCTTTCGGCGGGAATGTCCGGCGACGTCGAGACGGCGATCGCACATGGTTCTACGTGTGTGCGTGTCGGTACCGCGCTTCTGGGGCAACGTCCTCTAACGTCTCCCTGAGTAGTCACTCCAGTCACATCTTCATCACAGACAACACGGATTTTCAGTCATCAGAAGGGTCGCCCGATGAGCACACTGCATAAGGTCAAGGCCTACTTCGGTATGGCGCCGATGGACGACTACGACGACGAGTACTACGACGACGACGACCGTTCGCCGCGCTCCTACTCTCGCCGCCCCCGCGAGGAGCGCCTGGAGGACGACGGCGGCTACGGCCGGCTGGAGAGCAGGGGCTACGACGAGCGCGTCGGCGGCCGTGAGTTCGAGCGCGAGTTCGGCCGCGAGATGGACGGGCCCCCTCCGGCCTACCGGGGCGGCTACGACGACGCGCCGTTCCGCGGTCGTCGCGAATTCGAGCGGCCCCGCTTCAACACGCTGCGCGGCGCCACCCGTGGCGCGGTGGCCATGGAGCCCCGCCGGATGGCGGCCCTGTTCGACGAGGGCAGCCCGCTGTCGAAGATCACCACGCTGCGCCCCAAGGACTACAGCGAAGCCCGCACGATCGGCGAACGGTTCCGCGACGGCACCCCGGTGATCATGGACCTGGTGTCGATGGACAACGCCGACGCCAAGCGTCTCGTCGACTTCGCCGCTGGCCTGGCGTTCGCCTTGCGCGGTTCCTTCGACAAGGTCGCGACGAAGGTGTTCCTGCTCTCGCCCGCGGACGTCGACGTCAGCGCCGACGAGCGCAGGCGGATCGCAGAGGCCGGGTTCTACGCCTACCAGTAGCCCGGGAGACTCTTCATCAGACACGGGTAGGCTGACGGCAAATCGGTTGTCGTACCGCCTGTATCCAATGTCACACAGCGTGGAGTGAGGTCGCCCAGTTGGCGCTGTTCTTCGAGATCTTGGGCTTCGCGTTGTTCGTCTTCTGGCTGCTGCTCATCGCCAGAGTCGTCGTTGAGTTCATCCGATCCTTCAGTCGCGACTGGCGCCCCAAGGGCGTCACCGTGGTGCTCCTAGAGGTCATCCTGACGTTGACGGATCCGCCCGTGAAATTGCTTCGGAAGCTCATTCCGCAGCTCACGATAGGTGCGGTTCGGTTCGACCTGTCGATCATGGTGTTGCTACTCGTCGCCTTCGTCGGCATGCAGTTGGCGTTCGGAGCGGCGGCCTAGGCTGCCTCAGCGGGTTTGCCGGCGTGGATATTCGGCACCTTGAAGATTGAAATTCGCTCTTAATTCTCGACCTCTCATGCAACCGACGGGTCTGCTGTGACAGGATGGACGCCAGTTACTACCACTATGGCTCTACACTTTGAGACCGTTGACGGTCCAGACTTCAAGGGGGCAGACAATGCCGCTCACACCAGCCGACGTTCACAATGTCGCGTTCAGCAAGCCACCCATCGGCAAGCGCGGATACAACGAGGACGAAGTCGATGCGTTCCTCGATCTGGTTGAGAATGAGCTGACGCGGCTCGTCGAGGAGAACGCGGACCTTCGTCAGCGCGTCGCCGAGCTGGATCAGGAAGTCGCGGCCGCCCGCTCTGGTGGGGGGATACCGCAGCCGACGCAGGCGATCCCGCTCTATCAGCCCGAGCCGGAGCCCGAACCCGCGCCGCCTCCGCAGCCGGTGTACGAGGCCCCGCCCACCCCCGCACCCGCGGCTCCGGTCAGCGAGGAATCGCACATCAAGGCGGCCAAGGTGCTCAGCCTCGCACAGGACACCGCCGACCGTCTGACGGGCACCGCGAAGGCCGAGTCCGACAAGCTGCTCGCCGATGCCCGCGCCCAGGCTGACGCCATGGTGGGCGACGCCCGGCACACCGCCGAGACCACCCTCGCCGAGGCCAAGCAACGGTCCGACGCGATGCTGTCCGATGCGCAGATGCGGTCCGAGACGCAGCTGCGTCAGGCCCAGGAGAAGGCCGACGCGCTGCAGGCCGACGCCGAACGCAAGCACTCCGAGATCATGGGCACCATCAACCAGCAGCGCACCGTGCTGGAGAGCCGACTGGAGCAACTCCGCACGTTCGAGCGCGAGTACCGCACCCGCCTCAAGACCTACCTGGAGTCCCAGCTCGAGGAGCTCGGCCAGCGCGGCTCCGCGGCGCCGGTTGATTCGACCGCCAACAACGACGGCGGTGGCTTCAATCAGTTCAACCGAGGCAACAACTGAGTGGCGAACCAATGCTGATCATTGCGCTCGTCCTGGCTGTCATCGGTCTGGCAGCACTAGTCACGGCCGTCGTCACCAGCAACGAGTTGATCGCGTGGGTGTGCATTGGCGCCAGCGTGATCGGCGTGCTGTTGTTGATCGTCGACGCGCTGCGGGAACGTTCGCGGACGGCGGCTGAGGACGAGACCGACTCCGACGCCACCTCGGCAGAGGAGACGACCGCCTTCGCGCAGGCCGAGCCCGCCGAGGACTATCCGGATGAGCCGACGACGCAGTTCGCGGTGGAGTCGGAGGCCCCAGAGACCCTCGAGGAGTCCGAGGCCTCGGAGTATTCGGAGTCCTCAGAGTCTTCGGAGGACACCGACACCACCGCCGTGGCCGTCGACGAAGACGAGACCTCGCGCACCAAGACCGACTAGCGCTGGGCCGCAAGTCGTTTCAGGACTCGGCGGGCACGGTCGGGGTGGCCAGTGCCGCACGCACTTCGTCGTCGGTGACCTGGTGGAAATCCGCGAACACCTGACCGACGGCCTCGAACCGGTCAGGTGTGACCGCGAACACCACGACGTCGGCCTCGGCCCGCAGTCGCCGGTACATCGACCGCGGCGCCACGGGCACTGCCACCACCACCCGCGCCGGGGCGGCGGTGCGGACCGCCTGTAGCGCGGCCAGCATGCTCGCCCCGGTGGCGATGCCGTCGTCGACCAGGATCACCTCCTTGCCGCGCAGATCGACGCCGTCCTCGCCGCCACGGTAGGCATGCTCGCGCCGGTGCAGCTCACGGGTCTCCCGGTCGATCGCCGCGGCGAGCTGTTCGGGTGTGACGCCGAGGCTGCGCACCACGTGGTCGTTGACGACGAGGCCGCCGCCGCTGGCGATCGCACCCATGGCCAGCTCCTGCCAGCCCGGCGCACCGAGCTTGCGCACCAGGAAGACGTCCAGCGGAGCGCGCAACGCGGCGGCGATCTCCCACCCGACGGGCACACCGCCACGGGCCAGGCCGAGCACGACGACGTCGGATCCCCCGTGACAGGCCGTCAGCAGTCCGGCCAGGACCCGGCCGGCCTCGCGGCGGTCCTGGAACGTCCGCTTCGAGGATGCACCCGCAATACAGCAAGCCTAGGCCGGGCGCGCCGCGGCCACCGCGAAATGCCCATCCGGCGGGCCAGGTGTTACGAATGCTCAACGTGGGCATCCAAATGGGCATCGAATTCGAGAGCATCGTCGACCATCCGCGCGACGACGTGTTCGCGTGGCACACCAGGCCGGGCGCGATGACCCGGCTGATTCCCCCGTGGCAACCGATGACGGTGGTGGCCGAGACGGCCTCGCTGGCCGACGGAAGGGCGGTGCTCGGACTGCCGGGTGGGCTGCGCTGGGTCGCGAAGCACGACCCAGCCGGTTACGACCCGCCGCACCGGTTCGTCGACGTGCTGTCATCCGACGGAGTGCGCTCCTGGCCCGCCCGCATCGTGGCGCGGTGGCGGCACACCCACGAGTTCGACGACGCTCCCGACGGCGGCACGCGCGTGCACGACCGGGTCGAGACTCCCGTGCCCGCCGCGGCGCTGCGCTCGACGTTCGTCTACCGCCACCGCGTACTGACCGATGACCTCGCCGCCCACCGCGACGCGGCCGAGGCGGGCGCAGGCGCGCTCGTCGTGGCGGTGACGGGGTCCTCGGGTCTGGTCGGGGCGGCGCTGGCGGCGTTCCTGAGCACCGGGGGTCATCGCGTCATCCGGCTGGTCCGACGCCCACCGCGCGACGCGGGCGAACGGCAGTGGGACCCGGATCGGCCAGCGCCCGGACTACTGGACGGCGTCGACGCCGTCGTGCACCTCGCCGGGGAGTCGATCGCGGGCAGGTTCACCGATGCGCACCGCACGGCCATCCGTGACAGCCGCATCCAGCCCACGCGGCGGTTGGCCGAACTGGCCGCGCGCGGCGACGACGGCCCGCGGGTGTTCGTCAGCGCGTCGGCCGTCGGCTACTACGGATTCGACCGCGGCGACACGCCCTTGTCCGAGGACAGCACCCGCGGCGACGGCTTCCTTGCCGACGTCGTCGCCGAGTGGGAGGCCGCGACCGGCCCCGCCGCAGAGGCGGGGCGTCGAGTCGTCGTGGTGCGAACCGGGGTCGTGCAGGCCGCCCGCGGTGGCACGTTGCGCCTGATGCGCCCGTTCTTCGCGGCCGGGTTGGGCGGACGCCTCGGCACCGGGCGGCAATGGCTGTCGTGGGTCGGCCTCGACGACCTGCTCGACGTGTACTACCGCGCCGTCTACGACGAACGGCTTGCCGGGCCCGTGAATGCGGTATCACCGAACCCGGTGCGCAACGCCGACTACACGAACGCGCTGGCGCACGTGCTGCACCGGCCCGCGCTGTTACCCGTCCCGTCGCTCGGGCCGCGACTTCTGTTGGGGGAGCAGGGCGCCCGCGAACTCGCCGAGGCCGACCAGCGGGTGCTGCCGGTCAAGCTGCAGGCGCTCGGACACCGCTTCCGCCAGCCACTGCTCGAGGACGCGCTGGCGCATCAGCTGGGTCACGGTTGATGCGCCACCCGGTCGAGGAAGCCGCGCACCAGGGCGCGTAGCCGGCGCGCCGCATCGGAGTGCAAACACGCTGTCTCCGAGCGCAATTCGTCCAGATCGAGCCCAAATGCGATGGCCTCGGCGCCATCGTTGGCCAGCCACGCCTCCAACAACGGGCCGTCGAGTTCGGGGTGGAACTGCAGTCCGACACTGTGCCCGATCGCGAACGCCTGGGTGGCGCGGCCGTTTCTGGCGAGTTCCACCGCTCCTGGCGGCACGCTGAACCGGTCGAAGTGCCACTGGAACCACGGGCCGTCGGGGATCAGATCGGGTACGTCGGTGGAGAGCTGGGCCCAGCCGATCTCGGGGTCGGTCGAGCGCGCCACGGTGCCGCCGTACGCCTGCGCGACCAGCTGCCCACCGAAGCACACGCCGAGCACTCCGACGCCTGCCGCGTCGGCGGCGCGCACCATCGCCATCTCGTCGCCGACCCACGTGTCCAGGATGCGCTCGTCGTAGGCGGCCCACCGGGCGCCCAGCGGCACGATGACGTCGTAGCTCAACGGGTCGGGGAACTCGACCTCGCAAGTCGGGTCGGCGCCTTGGCTCTCGGGGACGACGATGAACGTGTCGGTGTCGTAGCCGAGTTCGGCGAAGACGTCGCCGAGCATGGCGGGTGGTGCGACGGGGTCGTTGACGACGAAGAGGACTTTCGGTGCCACCACAGCACCCTAAGCGGCGGCGGTGCGCCTCACTTCGGCGGGACGGGTGGGGCGTCGTCGGGGGCGAGCTCGGCGCCGATCTTGCGGAAGAGTGCGTCGGCCGCGTTGACGTAGTTGCCCTGGTCGTCGAACGCCTCGGGTTGATAGGTCACGGCGATGGCGATGGCGATCTTCTTCGATGGCAGGTACGCCGCGACCCCGGCCTCGCCCGCGAACAGTGGGTTCTGTAGCAGCCAGTGCCCGGAGATCACGACGCCCATCCCGTAGGTGTAGACGTCGTTCAGCGCCGCACAGGTGGCGCACCCGGGCTGGGCGCGGGTCTTGCCCCGCAGATCGGTGGACACCATCGTGTCGTAGGACGCCTTCGACAGCAGCTTGCCGGACCCGAGGGCCGCCGCGGTGGCCTCCATGTCGTAGACGTTGGTCGTCTGGATGGCGCCGTGCGTGATGGTCCATGACGGATTCCAGTAGGTCGACTCCTCGTAAAACCGCGTGTCACTGGGGATCTTGAGCGCCGCGCGGCGTTCGCTGGTGAACGCGTGCAGGACCGGTGCCGGAATCTGCGGGGTGAACGAGTTGGCGGTGTTGGTCAGCCCGAGCGGCCGCAGTACGTTCTCAGCCAACAGTTTCGGCATGTCCTTGCCCGTCGCCTTCTCCAGCGCCTTGCCCAGCAGCACGTAGTTGGTGTGGGCGTAGTTCCAGTTGGTGCCAGGGTCGTACAGCAACGGGCGCGAGGTCGCGAACCCGAGCAGCTGGTCGGGCTCCCACTGCCGGAACGGATTCTCGTACAGCGCCTTCTCGAACTCGGTGTTGCCGATGACGTAATCGACGTAGCCGGAGGTCATCTGGGCGAGTTGGCGCAGCGTGACGCGATCGGAGTTCGGCACCTCCGGCAGCCACTTCGAGAGCTTGTCGTCGAGGCTGACCTTCTTCTCGTCGACGAGCCGCAACAGCAGGGCCGCGACGTACCAGATGGCAACGGCGCCATTGCGGAAGTGCATGCCCGTGCTGGCGGGCACGCCGGTCATGGAGTCGCCAACCGCCCGGGTGACGACCTCCCTGCCACCTTCGGTGACCCGCACGATGACGGCCTTCAGATGTGCCTGCGCCATGGTGTCGGTGACGATCCGCATCACCGCGTCGGCCTTGGCGGTGTCGGTACTGGAGGTCGGCGACTCGGTGGGCAATGCCCCTGGTGCGCAGCCGCTGATCAGGACGAGGACGCAGAGCGCCGCAAACAGGCGGTGGACGACGGGCATGCCCCGGATCTTGGCAGAGGCCCCGGGCAGGATTGCGCATTTCGGGTATCCCCACGACGTGACAGGATTATCCGACTGGTTTCTCACCGAAGCGGAGCGCGGCAATCCGGCGTCTAGCGTCCCTGCCTGGTGCGAGGGTAATCGCGCAGAGCCGCTGATCCACGGTTCGACCTACTTCGACCATCTCGCCACAGAAGTGGAGGCGCTCCGCGCGGGCGACCACCTGTTCTTCACGGACTGGCGGGGCGACCCGGACCAGAAATTGCGTGACGACGGCCCGACCGTTGGTGAATTGTTCTGTGCCGCCGCGAAGCGCGGCGTCGTGGTCAAGGGGCTGATGTGGCGCTCACATCTGGACAAACTCCAGTACAGCGAGCAGGAGAACCAGCATCTTGGCGACGCGATCGAACAGGCTGGCGGTGAGGTGCTGCTGGACCAGCGCGTCCGGTTTGGCGGTTCGCATCACCAGAAGATGGTCGTCATCCGGCATCCTGACGCACCCGAGCGCGACGTCGCGTTCGCGGGGGGCATCGATTTGTGCCACTCCCGCCGGGACGACGCGTCGCATCAGGGCGACCCGCAGGCGGTCCAGATGGCCGAGCACTATGGCGAGCATCCGCCGTGGCACGACGTGCAACTGCGGCTGCAGGGTCCGGTCGTCGGCACGCTCGACGCCACATTTCGCGAACGGTGGAACGATCCGGCGCCGCTGGACATGCTTTCGCCGATCGCGTGGATCGCCGACAAGCTGCGTCGCGCCGACCTGAAGCCTGGCCGACTTCCGGAACAACCGCCGGATCCACCGCCCTGCGGGCCGCACGCGGTGCAGGTGCTGCGTACGTATCCCGATGCACACTTCGAATACGACTTCGCGCCCCACGGCGAGCGCAGTATCGCCCACGCCTACAACAAGGTGATGCCGCTCGCCCGGCGGCTGATCTACGTAGAAGACCAGTATTTGTGGTCGAAGCGGGTCGCCGAATTGTTCGCTCGCGCCCTGCGGGACAACCCCGATCTGCATCTGGTGGCCGTCATCCCGCGGTACGCCGATGTCGACGGCCGGCTGGCATTGCCGCCCAACATGATTGGCCGCCGCCAGGCGCTGGAGACGTGTTTTGAGGCCAGCCCCGATCGCGTCCACGTGTTCGATGTGGAGAACCACGAGGGCACTCCCGTGTATGTGCACGCCAAGGTCTGCGTCATCGACGACACCTGGGCCTGCGTCGGCAGCGACAACCTCAACCGACGATCGTGGACTCACGACAGCGAACTGTCGTGTGCCGTATTCGACACCGACGGTGTGTTTGCGCGCGACCTGAGGCTGCGGATGATGCGCGAACACTTGGACCGCGCTGCAGACGGCAGCGAGGACGGCGGCTTGCTCGACCCGGTCTCTGCAGTGGGGGAAATCGTCGCAGCAGCAGAGGCTTTGGACGCGTGGCATGCCTCGGGACGTGAGGGTCCGCGGCCACCTGGGAGGCTCCGCCCGCACAAAGCGGAGAAACTGGGCTGGTTGACCCGGCTATGGGCGGAGCCCGCATACCGGTTCGTCTACGACCCCGACGGCCGGTCCTGGCGCGACCGAGTCAAGGGCAAGGTGTGAACTCGACGGAAGGCTCGCCGGACCGGTGATGCTCGTTATCGTCTTCCATGGGACGGGGCCACCGACTCGGATGTTGGGCATGCGCCGGGCCATCGTCGAAAGCGCCTCGGCGAGTTCGATCCGTGCGAGGTGGGCGCCCGAGGCAGTAGTGGATGCCACCGCCGAAGGTCGAGCATGGCCGGCGCATCCGCGCGGGTGATGTCGAAGCGATCGGGGTGTCGGTAGACCGCTGGATCGCGATTGGCGGCCGCGGTGTTGGCGATGACGAGCGTGCCGGCCGCGATGGTCATACCACCGAGCTCGACGTCCTGCCGTGCGACGCGCATCGTGGTGAAGATGACGGGCGAGTAGCGCATTGCCTCCTCGACCGCCTTCGGGGCGAGCTCGGGATGTTGCTGCGCAGCAGTGCCCATTGGTCGGGGTGGTCGCAGAAGACCTGCACCGCGGCGGCCAGCTGGTTGCGGGTGGTGTCGGTTCCCGCCATCAACAGGGTCGCGGCGAGCATGAGCAGCTCGTCGTGGGCCAAATCGGTCGCCGTCGACCTCCGCACGCATCATGTCGGACAGCAGGTCGTCGGTCAGCGCGCCGCGCCTGTGGTTGACCATGTCGTCGAGATAGTCCTCGAGTGCACGCCAGGCGCGCAGGATGTCCGGTTCGTCGTTGACGACGTTCCAGTCGAAGATCTTGAAGATGTCGTCGGCCCAGTCGGAGAACAAATGCCAGTCGTCCGATGGGGTGCCAAGCATCGCGCAGATGATCGGGATGGGGTACTGCCTTCCGATGTCAGCGACCACATCGCAGCGACCCGCATTCACACGCTTGTCGACGAGTTGGGCGATGATGTCTGCGCACGTCGTGCGGAACCGTTCGGCCGCTCTGGGCGTGAACGCCTTTGACACGAGTCGCCGCTGCCGGTGATGGTCGGCGCCGTCGAGGCTCAGTAGGCCCCGCAGCGAGATGTCCCACAGCTCGCCGGAGGTGATCCCTGCGCCGCGAGGGCCAAGCCCTTCGGCATGACAATCCGGTCGTCCCTCCAGACGGTGCGGACCAGCTCGTAGGTGAGGACCTCGGGCCCATGCCGTCCCATGGCAATGGGTCCTTGCTGTTGGGCCTGGCGGATCAGCTCGTGTGCCTCTTGCGGGCTCTTGGCGTGCTGGTAGGCGATGGTTGGCAGGTCGGACGCGATCGTGATGGTCATGGTCTCGACTATCTGGTTTCGCAGCGTCAACAAGATCGGTCGAAGGTCGTATTTCTCCAGAGGGGGTCGTAGATATACGCGCATGCGCTGATGTTCTGGCGTACGCGCTGGTCGCATGCTGGCTAGCATGAACGCGACTCGAGTGGAGCGAGCTTGCGGTGAGCGGACTGCCGACCGGCACGGTGACGTTGCTTTTGGCCGACGTCGAGGGCTCGACGCGGCTCTGGGAGACCCAGCCAGGCGATATGACTGCGGCGATCGCGCGCCTCGACGACACGCTGACCGACCTGATCGCCGCTCACCACGGTGTTCGGCCGGTGCGAGCAGGGCGAGGGCGACAGCTTCGTGTTGGCGTTCGCGCGCGCCAGTGATGCGGTGGCGTGTGCGTTGGCGTTGCAGCGGGCGCCGCTGGCGCCGATCCGGCTGCGTATCGGGCTGAATACCGGCGAGATCCAGCTGCGCGACGAGGGCAACTACATCGGCCCGACGATCAACCGCACGGCGCGGCTACGCGATCTTGCGCACGGTGGCCAGACCGTGTGTCCGGCGCGACGGAGGCGATGGTGCTCGACCACCTGCCGGCCGATGCGTGGCTCAACGATCTCGGCAGCCATCCGCTGCGCGACCTACCGCGCCCGGAACACGTTGTGCAGCTGTGCCATCCCGACATTCCCAACCAATTTCCGCCACTGCGAACAGCTGATGCGGTTGGGAAGCAAGTCCTTCCGGCACAACTCACTCGCTTCATGGGCGAGACAAGCAGATCCAGGACGTCCGTCAGTGTATGACGGACAACCGATTGGTGACGTTGACGGGTGCGGGGGGAGTAGGCAAGACCCACTTGGCGCTACAGGTTGCGGCATCGACGAACGAAGGCATGGTTTGGTACGTCGACCTAGCGCCGGTCGCCGAACCAGATGTGCTGCCGGTAGCCGTGATTCGCGCGTTGGGCCTGCCCGATCAGCCAGGCAGGTCGACGATGGACACGATTCTCAAGTCCACCGAAGGGCATCAGGGGTTGATGGTGCTGGACAACTGCGAACATCTCCTCGACGCGAGTGCCGAGCTGATCGTCACCCTCTTGTCGCGGTGCCCGCGACTGACGCTCCTGACGACGAGCCGGGAGCCAATCGGGGTCGAAGGTGAACTCACATGGCGAGTTCCGTCCTTGTCCCTCGAGGACGAAGCGATCGAACTGTTCGTCGACCGTGCTCGGCACGCACGATCGGACTTCGCCGTGACTGATGACAACGTCGCGACCGTCGGCGAAAATCTGCAAGCGTCTGGACGGCATGCCGTTGGCGATCGAGCTGGCTGCCGCGCGGGTACGCGCTTTGTCTGTGTCGGAGATCCTCGATGGCATCCACGACCGGTTCCGGCTGCTGACCGGTGGTTCACGGAAGGCGGTGCGGCGTCAGCAGACGTTGCGGGCGTCTGTTGACTGGTCGCATGCAATGTTGACTGAACCCGAGGCCGTGGTGTTCCGGCGGATCGCGGCGTTCATGGGCGGCTTCGACTTCGCTGCTGCGCAGGCCGTCGTCGGCGGCGGCCAGGTCGCCTCGTATCAGGTGCTCGACCTACTCACACTCCTCGTCGACAAGTCGCTCGTCCTCGCCGACAGCACAACCGGGCGCGTGCGCTACCGGTTACTGGAAACGGTCCGCCAGTACGCGCTCGAAAAGCTGAGCGAGTCCGATGAGGCCGACGAGGTTCGTCGGCTGCATCGCGACTACTACACGGGTATGGCTGTGCCGCTTCAATCTCCCGTGGCCACCAACCGCGAGCTTCTACTCGACCACGCAGAGACCGAGATCGACAATCTCCGTGCCGCCTTCGCTGGAGTCACGAGCGCGGAGACATCGACCTCGCTTTGGAGCTCGCTGGCTCACTGCAACCGTTGTGGCTGATGCGCGGTCGAGTCCAAGAAGGTCTCACATGGCTCAACGAGGTGCTCACTGAGCAGGCGACGGACAGTGCCGAACTCGCGCCAGCGGTTCACGCGCGCGCACTCGCCGATCAAGCGTTTCTTGGATCGTGGGCGTTCCCGACCAACCACCTTGGGCGAGCTCAGCAGGCGCTTGCGATGGCCAGGGAGCTCGACGATCCTGCCCTGCTGGTCCGCGTCCTGACGTCCTGCATCGGGGTCGCCGCGTTCGACGCCGAGGCAGTGCACCCGTACGTCGAAGAGGCTCTCGGCTTGGCGCGAGAGTTGGGCGATCAATGGCGGCTCGCGCAGATCCTCGGCTGGAGGCGTACATCGCCATCCTCTGGGGTGATCCAGTTTCTGCACGCGCCGCCGGCGAAGAAGGTCGTCTGTTGGCACAGGCCGCCGGCGACCCGTTCTTCTCGCGATTCTGTCGGTACTGGGGTCCGGCTATGGGGGCCTTCCAAGAGGGCGATTTTGGTGAGGGGATCCCTGTGCTTCGGGCCAATCTCGCCGAGGCCGACGCATTCGGAGATGTCATCAACGGCTTTCTCGCCCGAATTGGTCTGGCGCACGTGCTTGTTTTGACGGGGGATATCGCCGGAGCCCGAACGCACGCCGAGGCGGGTCTCGACATGACGCCGCAATTGGGTCCGTACCTCGAAACCTGCGCGTCTCCGCCGTTGGCCATGGCGGCATTGGCAGCGGGAGATCTGACAGCGGCAGCCGAAGTGTGCGGTCGGGTGTGGCAACGGATAAGTACGCAACCCAAGACTGCGATCGCGAACGTCAACCCGATGGCGGAGCTCGAACTCGCCAGGGGCGATCTCGTCGCGGCCAGGCGCTGTGCCGACGCAGACGTGTCGGTGATGATGGGATGGCACCTCGCGAAGGCTTTGGTGACCCGTGCTCGCGTCGCGCTCGCGCAGGGTGTGCCCGAGGAGGCAGAGAGCGATCTGCATCGGGCACTTGCGTGCGCCGCCGACTATCAGGCCTACCAAGTCCTTCCCGATGCCTTCGAGATTCTCGGTGAAGTGACCGGCGAGCTTGACCAACACCGCGACGCCGCGCGGTTCTTCGGTGTTGCCGACACACTGCGGCGGCGGATGGGCTCGGTGCGATTCCGGGTCTATGACGCGACTTACCTGGCTTCGCTCGCGCATGTACGTGAAGCGCTGGGCGAGAACGAACTCCATGCCGCGTGGGAGGAGGGCACTGCCCTTTCCGCCGATGAGGCGATCGCGTACGCCCAACGCGGTCGGGGCGAGCGTAAGCGGCCGTCGAGTGGGTAGGCATCCCTGACCCCTACGGAGCTCGATGTCGTCGGGCTCGTCAAGGACGGGTTGGGCAACAAGGAGATCGCCGCGCGGCTCTTCGTAATTGCGACGCAGATCAGCACGCAGAGGAACTGACGCAAGGGCATACCTGAGCTTGTCAGAGTATCGTGCGCGTGTCGGGCCAATCACGAGTTGCGGGTGTTGCAATGACCGCCTTCTACACGGTCGTCGTCGTGGTAACCGCCGCTGCCCATTTCGCCTTCGTCGGATACGGGGTGGTCGGCGGGTTCCTCGCCCTGAGGTGGCCACGAACCATTTGGCTGCACGTGCTCGTGGTGATCTGGTGCGTCGCGATCGAGGTCGTCGACTTCGTCTGCCCACTGACCTGGCTGGAGCGGTGGGCCAGGCCCAAGGCGGGCATGGCGCCGCTGGGGGACGAGGGCTTCATCGACCGCTACATCACCGGGGTGTGGTACCCGGCGGCGTATTCGAACCTGGTGCTCAGCGTGGTGCTGGTGGTGGTCCTCTTGTCGTGGGTGCTGTTCGCGCGCAGCGTCAGGCGTCGGCGACGCGATAGCGCCGCTCGGGCCGGCCCGCGCCGTACTGCAGACGCAACGAGAGTGCACCGGCGCTCAGATAGTGCTCCAGGTAGCGGCGGGCGCTGACCCGCGAGATCCCCACCAGCTCGGCGCATTCGGCGGCGGACACCTCGCCCGCGGACCGCACCGCGTCCAGCACCAGCTCGCCCGTCTCGGCGCCAAGCCCCTTGGGCAGCGTGTCGCCGCCGCTCGCCGGTGCCGCGCCACCGAACAGGGTGTCGATGAGCGACTGGTCGACGCCCGCCGCGGACCGCAGCGCGTCGTCGCGGGCGGCGAACGCGTCGAGCTTGGTCTTGAACTGGTCGAACTCGAACGGCTTGATCAGGTAGTCGGCGGCGCCGCCGTCGAGCGCGCCCGAGACGGTGTCGAGTTCGCGCGCGGCGGTGATCATGATGACCCCGATGCGATCGCCGCGAGAACGCAAGCGCTGCAGCACGTCCAGGCCCGTCATGTCGGGCAGGTACACGTCGAGCAGGATCAGGTCCGGGCGGTCGGTCGATGCCTGCTCCAGGGCTTCGGCGCCGGTCCGCGCGACGCCGACGGCGCGGAATCCGTCGACCCGGTCCACGAACCGGCGATGGATCTCGGCGACCATGAAGTCGTCGTCGACCACCAGCACGTCACGCATCGCTCGACCCCCCGCCGACGGCAGCGCTCCGGGCCAGCGGGATCCGCACCTCGAACACCGCGCCGCCATCCGGCCCATCGGACACCTCGACCGTGCCGCCGAGTTGCGCACTGACCAGCCGGACCAGCGCGAGCCCGATGCCACGCCCGCCGGGCACGTCGGGCTTGGACGTGACGCCGCGGGCGAAGATCGACTCGCGGAGGTGCTCGGGCACACCTGGCCCGGAGTCGGCAACCGAGATCGTCAGTGCGTCACCGTCGTTGATCGCGGCGGTGACGACGCGACGGTCCGAGCCCTCCGATACGTCCACCGCGTTGTCGATCAGGTTGCCGAGCACCGTGATCACGTCGGTGGCGAGGGCGGGGTCGAGTGCGGCGAGGTGACTGCCGGCGTCGAGCACCAGCGCGACGCCGCTCTCGGCGGCCAGCGACGTCTTCGCGATCAGAAGCGCGGCAACGGCGGGGTCCGCGACGTGGCGGGTCACCGCGTCGCTGATCTCGGCGCGGCGACGGGTCAGCGTCCCGACCAGATCGCGAACGGAGTCGTACTCGCCGAGCTGGACCAGACCCGAGATGGTGTGTAACTGGTTGGCGAACTCGTGGGTCTGCGCGCGCAACGTGTCGGTGACGCTCTTGTGCGACGACAACTGGCCCTGCATCGAAGCCAGTTCGGTACTGTCGCGCATCGTGGTGACGGTACCGATGCGCTGCGCCGCCGGTGCTTGCCGCCCGTCGGTTCAACGCCAGAACCCTTGTCCGGGTGACGATCACGACGTCACGGCCGTCCTCGCCGGAGATCAGGAACTCCTCGACCGCGGGGTCGAGCCCGACCGAGTCCACCCGTCGGCCAACGGCGTCGCCGCCGACGCCAAGCAGATCCTGCGCGCTGTCGTTGAGCAGCGTGATGACGTCGTCGGTGTTTACCGCCACCACGCCCTCGCGGATGCTGTGCAACAACGCCTCCCGGTGATCGGCCAGTCCGGCGATCTCCGCCACCTCGAGGCCCCTGGTGTGCCGTTTGATGCGCCGCGAGAGCAGCCATGACGCCAGCACGCCGAGCGCGGCGCCGAGACCGAGATACACCAGCAGGCGCTCGCCTGCGCCGCTGAGCAGTTGCCACGTCGACGGATAGGGCTCGCTGACCGAGACGACCGCGAGCACCGCGCCGTCGGTGGACAGGATCGGTACCTGTCCGACGAGTGAGTGCGCGCCGTCCACGTCGAGGTCGCCGGACCACGCCCGGCCCTCAGTCACCCGGCTGCGACCGAAGTCGGCCCGTGCGCCAACGCGGGACGGGTCCGACGACACCCGGACCAGGCCGTCCGGGGCGAGGATGTCGACCAGCCCTGCACCCGACAACGAGACCGCGCGGTCCACGTCGGGGGCCAGCACTTGGGCGGCGAACGGATCGGCGTAGCGCTCGCGGACGATCGGCGTGGACGAGAGGTTCTCGGCGACGGCGATCATCCGTTGGCCGCGCACCTCACGGAACTCCTGGTTGGACTGGGTGACGGAGACCGCGGCGACCGCACCCAGCACCACGAACACCACCAGCAGCTGGAAGACCAGGAACTGACCGGCCAGGCTGCGGGCGGAGATCCGCGCGGTGGAGAACTTGGGGAGCGTACGTGTACGCCTGTGTGTTCTCAATGACCAGAACTTCCTTTGCGTCCGAAAGAGTGACCTGAGTCACTTAATGGGAACAGTATTGACGAGCATCACACAGCGGCGAATGGAGACGATGGTGTCGAGACTTCCACGTTGGGCGACGGCGTCAGGGGCGGTGCTGACGGCCGTCCTGTTGGCCGTCGCCACCGTGACCGCCTGCGGCGTGACGCGCGGCGAAGATCCGTCCGGTCTGCACCGGCTCAGGATGATGGTGCCCAACAGTCCCGGTGGCGGCTATGACCTCACCGCGCGGACGGCGGTGAAGATCATGGAGGACCAGGACATCACCGGCCGTGTCGAGGTGTTCAACGTGATCGGCGCCGGCGGCACCGTCGCGATGGCCCGACTGATGAACGAAAAGGGCAACGGCGACCTCATGATGACGATGGGGCTCGGTGTCGTCGGCGCCACCTACACCAACGGGTCGAACATCAAGGCGTCCGACGCGACGGCGCTGGCGAAGTTGATCGAGGACCCGGGTGCGGTCTTCGTCCCTGCCGATTCGCCGTTCAAGACGATCCAGGACTTCGTCGCGGCGTGGAAAGCGGACCCGAGCAAGGTGACGATCGGCGGAGGGTCGTCTCCCGGCGGGCCCGATCACCTGTTCCCGATGGAACTGGCCAAGTCCGTCGGCGTCGACCCGAAGTCGGTCAACTTCGTCACCTACGACGGCGGCGGCGACCTGCTGACCGCACTCCTCGGCAAGAAGATCACGGCAGGCACGTCGAGTCCTGGTGAACTCATCGACCAGATCGAAGCCGGTCAACTGCGCGTGCTCGCGGTGTCCAGTGACGAGCGGGTCGAGGGCATCGACGCGCCCACCCTGAAGGAGTCCGGTATCGACGTCACCTTCGCCAACTGGCGCGGAGTCCTTGCGCCACCGGGCATTTCCGATGACGCCAAGCAGGCGATGGTGAAGGTACTGGAGGAATTGCACAGCTCGCCGCAATGGAAGGAGGCGCTGGTGAAGAACGGCTGGACTGACGCGTTCATGACAGGTGCACAGTTCGAACAGTTTCTGAAGGACCAGGACAACCGGGTCAGCTCGACCCTGACCGAACTGGGGTTGGTATGACCACCACGAAGGAGCCTCAGGAGAACGAGGTCGTCAAGAGGGTCGACAAGGCGCAGTACTTGGTCGTCGTCGTGCTCGTTGCCGTCGGCGCGTTCCTGATCTACAACGCACTCACCCTGGAAACCGGCTTCGCCAAGGTGGATCCCGTTGGGCCGAGATTCTTCCCGCTGGTCGTCGGCATCGCCGCAGTGTTGTTGGGCGTGGTCCTCGCGATCGCCATCCCGCGCGGATCCGTCGGTGAGGCCGACGCCGGCGAGGACATCGATCCGGAGTCACCTGGAGACTGGCGCACCGTCGGCATGCTGGTCGGGCTGTTCGTCGCGATGATTCTGCTGGTGGACCCGTTGGGTTGGGTGGTCATGGGCACGATCTTCTTCGGCGGCGCCGCAACGATTCTCGGTAGCAAGCACTACGTCCGCAACTTCGTCATCGGGTTGGCGCTGTCGCTCGCCAGCTTCTACGCGTTCTACTCAGGGCTCGGAATTCCGCTGCCCCCAGGCATCTTGGACGGGATTCTGTAAATGGAGAACATCGACTGGCTGATCCAGGGCTTCGAACAGGCCGCCACCCCGATGAACCTGCTGTACGCCGTGATCGGCGTGCTGCTGGGTACCGCGGTGGGTGTGCTGCCTGGCATCGGACCCGCCATGACGGTGGCGCTGCTGCTGCCCATCACGTACAACGTCAGTCCCAGTGCGGCGTTCATCATGTTCGCGGGCATCTTCTACGGCGGCATGTACGGCGGGTCGACGACGTCGATCCTGTTGAACACGCCGGGGGAGTCGTCGTCGGTGATCACCGCGATCGAGGGCAACAAGATGGCCAAGGCCGGCCGAGCCGCGCAGGCGCTGGCCACGGCGGCCATCGGCTCCTTCGTCGCGGGCACCATCGGCACGGCGCTGCTGGTGCTGTTCGCCCCAGCGGTGTCCCGATTCGCCGTCACGCTCGGCGCCCCTTCCTATCTGGCGATCATGTTGTTCGCGCTGGTGGCGGTCACCGCCGTGCTCGGCTCGTCGAAGTTGCGCGGCGCCATCTCACTGGTGCTCGGTCTCGCGATCGGCATCGTGGGTATCGACTTCCTGACCGGCCAGCCGCGCGCCACGTTCGGCATCCCGCAGCTGTCCGACGGCATCGACATCGTGGTGATCGCCGTAGCGATCTTCGCTCTTGGCGAGGCGCTTTGGGTGGCCGCGCATCTGCGGCGGCGCCCGGCGCAGGTCATCCCCGTCGGGCGACCGTGGATGGGCAAAGACGACTGGAAGCGGTCGTGGAAGCCCTGGCTGCGCGGCACCGCGTACGGGTTCCCGTTCGGCGCGCTGCCCGCAGGTGGCGCCGAGCTGCCCACGTTCCTGAGCTACATCACCGAGAAGAAGCTCTCCAAGCACCCCGAGGAGTTCGGCAAGGGCGCCATCGAGGGCGTGGCAGGACCGGAGGCCGCCAACAACGCCTCCGCGGCGGGAACACTGGTGCCGATGCTGTCGCTGGGACTGCCAACCAACGCGACGGCCGCGGTGATGCTCACCGCGTTCGTGTCCTACGGAATCCAGCCAGGCCCAACGCTGTTCGACAAGGAACCGCTGCTGATCTGGACGCTGATCGCGAGCCTGTTCATCGGCAACTTCCTGCTGCTGGTGCTCAACCTGCCGCTGGCCCCGCTGTGGGCCAAGCTGCTGCGCACCCCGCGGCCGTACCTGTACGCAGGCATCCTGTTCTTCGCCACCCTGGGGGCGTTCGCGGTGAACGTCCAGCCGCTTGACCTGGCGCTGCTGTTGGTGTTCGGCCTGCTCGGCCTGATGATGCGCCGGTTCGGCCTTCCCGTGTTGCCGTTGATCATCGGCGTCATCCTTGGGCCGCGGATCGAACGGCAACTGCGGCAGAGCCTGCAACTCGGTGGCGGCGACTGGGGCAGCCTGTTCACCGAGCCGGTCGCGATCGTCACCTACGTGCTCATGGCAGTGCTGTTGATCATCCCGCTGGTGCTCAAGTTGATGCACCGCGACGAGGAGACCCTGCTCGTCGTCGGGGACGACAAGGACCAGAGAGAGAAGGCTCAGGCATGATCGTGATCGGCTACACGGAGGATCGGTTCGGCCGGGCGGCACTCGACCGCGGCATCGCCGAGGCCACGCTGCGGGAGACCGATCTGCTGGTGATCAACTCCACATCGGGGGATTCGTACGCCGATCCGGCCTTCGCGCAGCCCGCCCAGGTGCGCGAGGTTCAGGCTCGGCTGAGTACCGCCGGTGTCGCGTTCGAGCTGTCGCAGCCGGTCGGCGTCGACGCCGCCGCCGAACTGCTGTCTGCCATGGAGCGACCCGAGGCCGAACTACTGGTGATCGGGATCAAGCACCGCAATCCGGTGGGCAAGCTCCTGCTGGGAAGCGTCGCGCAGCAGGTGCTGCTGGAGTGCCCGAAGCCCGTGCTGGCGGTCAAGCCCGAAGAGTGACGGGCAACGCCGCGCAGCGCGCCGACGCCTCGCAAGGACCAATGCCGTGATCAATGTCGAGCGCGCGCGGAACGGAATTTTGAAAGTTAGCTGTATCATTCGTCCACACAGCAGCGTCGCCGTGCACAGGGACCACTGTACGGAGCTAGTTAGCCTATATCGCGCAACGCCCGTGGCAATGACGGATTCGTGATCACGAATTGGTCACCGCGAACTCCGCCTCACCACCTGCCACGACCCACGCGCGGCGCCTTGGCCACCGCCGTTCTGGGCTGATCGCCTGCTGAAACCCGGCCAACACGCCGGGGCCCCGTGGCCGACACGCCGAGCGGTCCGAGGGCCGTTGGCGGCGCTCGCCATGGCGGTGCGGCAACAGCGAACTTAGCAATGCTAATGATGATGTGCGCTAGTTGCCCCGGCACCGGTGTGATCCGGTCCCGACACCGGATTGCTGCCATCGATCTGGGGGCGGCTGGCCGCGGTGATGCGCAAATCATGTCGCACGGCGAACCTGTGTCTGACTTGCGAGAATGCTGTCTGTCGCGGACGTCAGTTATGCCACGGCCCGTGCTCGTCGATGGTCGCTGAGAGACGGCAGACGCTCGTCGGCCGTTCGAGATGCTGCGAGTCGAGAATGTTGCCAGCGAACCGAATTGGTGAATTCGGCAATTTTTCGTACCTTTTCCCTGGCAAACTCAATAGCGCCTATAACGACACCGTCAATATTCGCTATCAAAAAGTCCTTGGTCATTGACATTTCGAAGGGGTAACTTTTGCTAATCGGGTTGTTTTCTTACTTAGGGGTCGTCATGCAGCTTGCCATCCGTTCGCCTCTCACCGCTGGCGTCGCGCTCGTCGGAGCAACCGCCATCGCGCTCAGTCCCATTGCACCTCCCGCGCCCGACCTGTCCATCAAGGCGGACCACATCGCGTCGGTTTTCGCCGACTACACACCCACCTCGCTGGCATCGGCGATCGCCGCCCTCGCGGCGGGCGGGTCGGCCGCGGTCGCCGCGGGCGTGCAGGGCATTGGCGCCGCCGGCCTGCAGGCTCTCACGGGGGTCGGCACGATCGGCAACACCGTCCTGGCCACTGTCGGTGGGGTCGCCGGCGGGCTGTCGGCAACTGCGGTCGCCTCGTTGGCGGCCATCGCCTCCAACCCGCTCAACCCCGCCGCATACCCGGCCGCACTGGCGCTTCTGTTGGTAGGCACGGGGCAGTCGCTGAACGTGGGCGTCCTCGGCGCCGGCACGGTGGGCAACCTGGCCCTTCTCACCCTCGGCACGCTCGGCAACACGGCGCTGGCCACCGTCGGATCGGTCGTCAACAACCTTGGCACCGGGGTGGCAAACGCGCTCGCGTCGCTGGCGCCCCCGGACATCCTCACCGCCATCGGCGTGCTGGCGGCCGGAGCGGCAACAGCGCTGAACGACGCCTTCCTCGGTATCGGCAACATCGGCACGCAGGCCGTCCTCGGTGTCGGCGCCGCCGGCACGCAGGCCCTCCTTGGGTTGGGTGCGGCAGGCATTCAGGCCGTCGGGGGGATCGGCGCCGCTGCCACGCAGGCCCTGCTCGGCACGGGCGCCATCGGCCTGCAAGCGCTGGGAACGCTTGGCAACCTTGGCAACTCGACCCTTGCGACCGTCGGCACCGTCGCAGGCACGCTGGCCAACACCGGGGTGGGAGTCCTTGGTGCGATCCTCTCCAATCCGCTGAACCCGGCGAATTACGCCGTGGCGCTGGGCACGCTGCTCACCGGCGGCGGAACCGCGCTCACCCAGGGCCTCCTTGGTCTCGGTGCCGCGGGCGCGACCGCACTGACCGACATCGGGACGATCGGGAACACGGCACTGGCGACGGTGGGTGGCGCCGGCAATACGCTGCTGGCCTCGCTTGGCGCCGCGGGCAACACGACGGAGGCAGCACTCGGCGGCGCCGGCAATACGTTGCTGGCGACGGTCGGCGGCATCGGCAACACCGCGCTGGCGACGGTCGGCGGCATCGCCGGAACGCTGTCGACGGCGATCGCGACGGCTCTGGGATTGATCACCGCACCTTTTGCGTCACCCTTCGCGGCGGCTGCGGCTCCGTCGGTGAAAACCCTTGCCGCCGCGGCGCCGAACGCCGTGACTGGCCCTGACCTCGGTGCGGCGCTCGGGATCCTTCTGGGCGGAACGGGGAGCGCGTTGACTCAGGCCATCGTGGGTGTGGGGGCAACCGGCCTCACCGGTGTGGTCGGACTCGGCACGGCAGGCGCCACCGCGCTGGGCACCGTTGGCGCGGTGGGCAACACGACGCTGGCGACCGTTGGCGCCATCGGTAACACGGCGCTTCAGACCGTGGGAGGGGTGGGCAATTTGCTGCTCGCCGGCGGTGCTGGTGCGTTGGGCTCCATCCTGGCCAATCCACTGAACCCGGGGAATTACGTCAACGCCCTGGCGTCGTTGATCGCCGGCGCGGCCAACGCGGTCAACCTCGGTGTCCAGGGCCTTGGGGTCAGTGGCAATCTGGCCTTGGCGGGACTGGGCGCGGCGGGCAATCAGGCCCTCGCGGGATTGGGCGCCGCAGGTACCCAGGCATTGCAAACCGTTGGCGCCGTGGGTAATGGAGCGATTCAGACCGTCGGCACCGTCGGCAACACGCTGGAGAACACCGTCGGTACCGCGCTCGGCGCGGCACTTGGCGTCGCGCCCGCAGCGGCGGCTGCTTCTCCGAATGCCGCCGACGTGAAGAGCCTGGCCAAGACTGCGGCAGCGCCGAGCAGCACCGACACGGTGACTATCTCGCTGCCGAAGACGGAGCCGGCGACGACGTCCGAGGAGTCCAAGGACACTACGACCAAGGACACCACGTCCAAGGACACGAGCAAGGACACGACCACCAAGGACACGACGTCCAAGGACACGAGCAAGGACACCACGTCCAAGGACACGACGTCCAAGGACACGAGCAAGGACACGACGTCCAAGGACACCACCAGCAAGGAGACGAGCAAGGACACCACCAGCAAGAAAGGTGAGAAGACCGGTACTTCGAAGACGGGCGAGGCGTCGAAGACCGGTGGCGCTACGAAGGACGGTGCCAACAAGGTCGAGCCCAAGACCAAGGCTGGCGCGGCCAAGACTGGCAAGTCCGGTGGCGGCGAAGGTGAGTCGGGCGGAGGCGCGTCCGCGGGTGCATCGAGCGGCTCGAGCGGCTCCGGCAGCCCGGGTGGCGAGGGGTCCGGTAGCAGCAAGTAGAACGACGGCGGCGACCGTGGGCCCTTCGACGGAGGGGCCCACGGTCGTTTCTCATCCGCCGTCGAGGTTCAACCGGATTGCGCCCTCGACCGCCGACACCGGATAGCTGCGCACCGACATGTCGTTGCCACCGACGTCGGCGCCGGAGCAGAGGTCGAACGTGTGGCCGTGCAGCGGGCAGACCACCACCCGTTCGTCGACGAGCCCGTCGGCCAGCGGTCCGCCGCGGTGCGGGCACACCGCATCGAGCGCCCGGAGTGTTCCGTCGCGCAGCCGGAACACCGCGATCTGCTCGCCGGCCACCGCGTACGTCCTGCCCTCGCCGACCGGGATCTCATCGACCGGGCCGACGGCGATCTCGCTCATCGCGCCGGCACCGTGGGCAGGGGGAGCAGCGGCAACGACGTCCGGAACTGGCCCTCGGTGACGGGCTGGTGGCCGTCCTGCCACGGATCACGGTAGGCCGCAACGGACTTCGCCATGTTCGCGTCGAGCCGTTCGACGATACCCTCGGCGTCGTCGAGCACGACCGCCCGGATCTTCTCGATGCCGACGCGGGGCACCCACTTGTAGGTGCGTTCGAGCCAGTTGGCGTCCTCGCGGTAGTACTTCGCCGTCGCGGAACAGCACCACGCTGACCATTTCGTCGGTCGAGTTGCCGCCGCGGAAGTACACCGGCTGCGTCACCGAGCCGGCGGGCACGACGTAACGCAGCGACTCATCGAGCAGCGCAGGCTTGTCCAGGCCGTTGCCGTCGAACTCGAAGGCGCCTTGTAGGAATCGGGGAGTGCTGCCGTCGCTCATGCTCCATGACTAGGGGGCATATGTTTCCGGGTCGTTTCCTGCGCGATGCGGGCGTGAATACCGTTGCGCACCCGGGTCCCCGGGTGGGGGTGAGCGGAGTTTGACATGTCGGATACCGACGCGCAATGGATGCAACACCCGTGCCCGATAAACCTTGTGCACACCGCATTCCTGCTGGAGGGGCCATCATGTCGAGACTGACCAGGGACCACAACATCGCGCACTGGGACGCCGAGGACGTCGCGGCATGGGAGGGGACGGACGGAAAGCCGGCCGGAAAGGAGATTGCGAAGCGCAACCTGCTCTGGTCCATCGTCGCCGAGCACGTCGGGTTCTCGATCTGGTCCATCTGGTCGGTGATGGTGCTGTTCATGCCGCAGAACGTGTACCACATCGACGCCGCGGGCAAGTTCTACCTCGTCGCGATGCCGACGCTGATCGGTGCGTTCGTCCGAATTCCGTACACCGTCGCCCCCGCGAAGTTCGGTGGGCGCAACTGGACCATCGTCAGCGCGCTGCTGCTGCTCATCCCGACCCTGCTCACGCTCTGGGCCATGACGAACCCCGGCACCTCCTACACCACGTTCATGGTGGTTGCGGCGTTCGCCGGCCTTGGCGGCGGCAACTTCGCCTCGTCGATGACCAACATCAACGCGTTCTATCCGCAGCGACTGAAGGGCTGGGCGCTCGGACTGAATGCCGGCGGCGGAAACATCGGCGTGCCGGTCATCCAGCTCGTCGGGCTTCTGGTGATCGCGACGGTCGGCAACGTGGCTGCGGAACTGGTGTGCGCGGTCTACCTCGTGTTGATCGGGGTGGCCGCCGTGGGCGCCGCGCTGTTCATGGACAACCTGCGCAACCAGAAGTCGAACTTCGGCGCACTCGCTGAAGCGTTGCGCTACAAGCACTCCTGGGTGATGAGCTTCCTTTACATCGGGACGTTCGGTTCGTTCATCGGCTTCTCGTTCGCATTCGGTCAGGTGCTGCAGATCAACTTCCTGGCCGGTGGCGACAACGCGGCCCAGGCCGCACTGCACGCCGCCCAGATCTCGTTCATCGGGCCGTTGCTCGGCTCCATCTCCCGGCCCTTCGGCGGCAAGCTCGCCGATCGCGTCGGTGGCGGCAAGGTCACGCTCTACACCTTCGTGGCGATGATCTTCGCCGCGGGAATCCTGGTTGTCGCCGGGATGATCGACGACGGCATGAAGGGCGCTGCCACCGGCAGCCAGATGGTCGCCTACGTCGTCGGATTCATCCTGCTGTTCATCCTGTCGGGCCTCGGCAACGGCTCGACCTACAAGATGATCCCGTCGATCTTCGAGGCCAAGGCGCAGGACAAGGCCGACTGGAGCCAGGAGGACAAGGCGGCGTGGTCGCGCCGGATGTCGGGTGCGCTGATCGGGTTCGCCGGCGCGGTCGGCGCACTGGGCGGCGTGTTCATCAACGTCGCGCTGCGGCTGTCCTACGTCAGCGCCGCGAAGTCGGCGACGAACGCCTTCTGGGTGTTCCTCGCGTTCTACGTGGTCTGCGCCGTCGTGACCTGGGTCGTCTTCCTGCGCATGCAGTCGGTCAAGGCGGTCACCGGTGAGCACGTGGGCAGGGCGCCCGAACCCGTCGGGGCCAGCTGATCGAGGGGCTCAGATGACCCAGACGACGCGGACCGCGTGCTCGTACTGCGGGGTCGGCTGCGGGATCTCGGTGGAGACCCGCGCCGACCCCGCTACGGGTCTGCCGGTCATCGCGCGGGTGTCCGGAGACCGGCTGCACCCCACCAACTTCGGCCGGCTGTGCACCAAGGGCGCCACACACGCCGAGTTGATGCGCGCCGACGAGGGGCGGCTGACGACCGCGTTGATGCGGTCGTCGCGCGACGACGCACTGGCACCCGCGGCCGTCGACGACGCGGTGGCCGAGGCGGGCCGGCGCCTGCGCGCGATCCTCGACGAGCACGGTCCAGACGCCATCGCGCTGTACGTGTCGGGTCAAATGTCCATCGAATCGCAGTATCTGGCGAACAAGCTCGCCAAGGGCTTCGTTCGCACGATGCACATCGAGTCCAACTCGCGGCTGTGCATGGCCAGTGCGGGAACGGGTTACAAGCTGTCCCTCGGCGCCGACGGGCCGCCGGGCTCCTACACCGACTTCGACTGTAGCGACCTGTTCTTCGTGATCGGCTCGAACATGGCCGACTGCCACCCGATCCTGTACCTGCGCATGGTCGATCGGCTCAAGGCCGGCGCCAAGCTGATCGTCGTCGACCCCCGCCGCACCACCACCGCGGACAGGGCCGATCTGCACCTCGCGATCAAGCCGGGGACGGATCTGGCGCTGCTCAACGGAATACTGCACCTGCTGGTCGTGGGCGGCGACATCGACGCAGAGTTCATCGCCGAACACACCGACGGCTGGGACGCGATGCCCGACTTCCTGGCCGACTACCCACCGGACGTCGTCGCCGAGATCACCGGGCTCGCCGAGGCCGACATCCGCACCGCCGCGACGATGATCGCCGAGGCGGGAGAGTGGATGTCGTGCTGGACCATGGGTCTCAACCAGAGCACGCACGGGACCTGGAACACCAACGCGATCTGCAACCTGCACCTGGCCACGGGCGCGATCTGCAGGCCTGGCAGCGGCCCGATGTCGCTGACCGGCCAGCCCAACGCGATGGGTGGACGCGAGATGGGCTACATGGGACCGGGTCTGCCCGGCCAGCGCGCCGTCACCTCCGTCGAGGACCGGGCGTTCGTCGAAACGCAGTGGGGCCTGCCCGATGGCACCATCCGCACCGACGTGGGCCCGGGGACCATCGAGATGTTCCGCAGGCTCGGCACCGGCGAGATCAAGGCGTGCTGGATCATCTGCACGAACCCCGTTGCGACGGTGGCCAACCGGAGCACCGTGATAGCGGGACTTGAGAATGCGCAGCTGGTCGTCACCCAGGACGCCTACCGGGACACCGCGACCAACCGCTACGCCGACATCGTGTTGCCCGCGACGCTGTGGGCGGAGTCCGACGCCGTGATGGTCAACTCGGAACGCAACCTCACGCTGCTGGCGCAATCGATACCGCCGGCCGGTCAGGCCAGGCCGGACTGGGAGCTGATCTGCCAGGTCGCCGAGCACATGGGCTTCGGAGCGGACTTCGCCTTCAAGTCCAGCGAGGAGATCTTCGACGAGATCCGCGAATTCTCCAACCCCAGAACCGGTTACGACCTGCGCGGCGCCAGCTACGACCGGCTGCGGGAGACGCCGCTGCAGTGGCCGGTGGCCCCTGGCGGAGCGCGGGACCGCAACCCGATTCGCTACCTCAACGACGGCGTCAGCCAGGAGTCGTTCGTCGACGCGGCGGGGCATCGACCGCGTCTGGCGTTTCCCACGCCGTCGCGGCGGGCGGTGTTCCACCCGCGCCCGCACATGGACGCCCACGAACTTCCCGACGACGACTTCCCGATCGTGCTGAACACCGGGCGGCTGCAACACCAGTGGCACACCATGACCAAGACCGGCAGGGTGGACAAGCTGAACAAGCTCGACGACGGGCCGTTCGTCGAATTGCATCCCGAGGACGCCACCGCATTCGGCGTCACCGACGGTTCCCGGGTCGAGCTGACGTCGCGGCGGGGCAGGGCGGTGCTGCCCGCGGTGGTCACCGACCGGGTGCAGGCCCGGCAACTGCTTCGTGCCGTTCCACTGGAACGACGAACACGGCGAAGATCTGACCATCAACGCGCTGACCAGCGACGCCGTCGACCCGGATTCATTGCAGCCCGAGTTGAAGGCGTGCGCGGTGCGGTTGCAGGCGGTCGCGCCGGCCCCGACGGAGAACCTCGCATGGCCCGGCGCCCAGCCCTGAACGACGACGAGAAGGTCTACCTTGCGGGCTTCTTCACCGGCATCGACTCCGGCGTACCCGGCGTCCCGGTGCTGCCGCCGTCGGCCCCGGTGCGCCCACCGGTCCGGTTGTGGATGGACGGATTGCTCGCCGGGCGGTACTCGCGCGCCGTCGCAGCCGAACCCTCGGACGCCCCCGGCGATGGGCCGCTGGTGTTGTGGGCGTCGCAAACCGGCAACGCCGAGGGATTCGCGTCCCAGCTGGCCGATCGTCTTGGTGGGGCCAGGCTGCTCGCCATGAACGAGGCCACGCTCGACGACCTCACCGATCGACGGGACGTGGTGATCGTCACCAGCACCTTCGGCGACGGCGGCCCGCCCGACAACGGTGCCGACTTCTGGCACCGGCTCGACGCGGCGGACGCGCCCGCGCTGGACGGCGTGCGCTATGCCGTGTTCGGCATCGGCGACCGGGCCTACGACGACTTCTGCGGGCACGCGAAGTCGCTCGACCGCAGGCTCGCAGACCTGGGTGCCAGCAAGCTCGTCGAACGCGCCGAATGCGAGGCCTACGACGACGAGCCCATGGCGCAGTGGGCGGACCGGATCGTCGAGCTGATCGGGACGACCGGAGGAACACAGGCGCCGCCGACGACGGTGGCCGAACCCTTCACCCGGGCCCGACCGCTCCGAGTGCCGTTGTGCCGCAACGTCCGCCTGACCCCACCGACGGCGGCCAAGGAGGTGCGGCAGTTCGGATTCGACGTCTCCGAGCACGACGTCTCCTACGCCGTCGGCGACGCGTTGGGCGTGTACGTGGCGAACGACCCGATCGCCGTCGACGCCTGGCTGGCGGCCGCGAAGCTGGTTGGCGACGAAGCCGTGGAGGTGGACGGCGCCGAGGTCGCACTGCGTGACGCCCTGTCGTCGACCTACGACATCTGCCGGGTCACCCCGAACCTCCTGACCTTCATCGCCGAGCGGTGTGCGGACAAGGCCGCCGCCCGGATCCTCAAGGCGCCCAAGGCCGACCGCGATGCGTGGCTGCTCGACCGCAACGGACTGGACGTCGTCGAGGAGTTCCCGGTGCGCGCCGATCCCGCCGAATGGCAGGACGTGCTCCTGCGGCTGACGCCGCGGTCGTACTCGATCTCGTCCAGTCCACTGGTGAGCCCGCACGAGGTGCAACTGACGGTGTCGGTGGTGCGGTACCGCAGTCCGCGCGGCGGGCAGCGGGGCGGGGTGTCCTCGACGTTCCTCGCCGACCGCGCATCGCAGGCGGAGGTATTCCTGCAGCCGTCGCCGCACTTCCGGCCACCCGAGGATGGCACGACGCCGATGATCATGGTCGGTCCCGGCACCGGCATCGCGCCGTTTCGCGGCTTCCTGCAGGAGCGTCGCGCACTCGGTCACCCCGGCGACAACTGGCTGTTCTTCGGCGACCAGCACCGCGCCGAGAACTTCTACTATCGCGACGATCTGGAGGACATGGTCCGCGACGGTCTCCTGAACCGGCTGGACCTGGCCTTCTCCCGCGACCAGGCGGACCGGGTGTACGTGCAGCACAAGATGCTCGACTACGGTGCCGACGTGTGGCGCTGGCTCGAGGACGGCGCCCACCTCTACGTGTGCGGCGACGCGAACCGGATGGCCAAGGACGTCGATGCGGCGCTGACCGCGATCATCCGGCAGCACGGCGGGCTGTCCGGCGAGGCAGCCCACGACTACAAGCGTCAACTCGTCGCGTCGAAACGCTACGTGCGCGACGTGTACTGGAGGTGTAGCTTCGCGGACATGGCCGCACCCACAGTCGACGTCAAACTGCCCGGCCGCCTTGGCGACCCAACGATGGAACTGCGCACCGATCCCCGATCCGACCCAAGGATGCTCGCCGCATTCGCCCCGTTCGGCCTGGACCTGGCCGCCGCAGAGGTGCCCGTCACCAGACAGTCGCCGCTCGATGAGCTGCTGGCGGTGGCGGGAGCGGTCGAGCGGGCGTTCGACGGGGTGTTCGGCACGCTGCTCGCCGAAGTGCCCGCCGCGGAGGGCGTCCAGACCAGCACGGAGACCATCACCGGCGTCGACGGCAACGACATCACGCTGTACGTTCACCGGCCCGTCGATGCCGCAGGCCCGCTGCCCGGCCTGCTGCACCTCCATGGCGGCGGCATGGCGATCCTGTCGGCGGCCAGCCCGTTCACGGCGCGGGGGCGGGAAAGGCTGGCGGCAAATGGCTGCGTCGTCGTCGGGGTCGAGTTCCGCAATTCGGCGGGAGCACTCGGGCCGCACCCGTTTCCGGCCGGGCTGAACGACTGCACCAGCGCGCTGGAGTGGCTGCACGGCCAACGGGAAGCGCTCGGTCTGAGCTCGATCGTCGTCACGGGGGAGTCCGGTGGCGGGAACCTGTCGCTCGCCACCGCGTTGAAGGCCAAGCGGGACGGCACCCTCGACCGCATCGACGGCGTCTACGCGCAGGTGCCGTTCATCTACGGCGGCTATGACGCACCCGATCCCGCGCTACCGTCGCTGATCGAGAACGAGGCGTACTTCATGGCGCCGTCGACGATGGCCATGATGGCGACCACCTACGACCCGACCGGCGAACACGTCAGAAATCCGCTGGCGTGGCCCTACTACGCCGAGGCCGCCGACCTCGAGGGGCTGCCGCCGCACGTGATCACCACCGACGAGCTGGATCCCTTGCGCGACGAGGGACTGGCCTACCTGCGGGCACTTCAGCGGGCCGGGGTCGACGCCACCGGGCACACCTACAACGGCGTCGGGCATGCCGGGGAGTTGATCGCTGCGGCCGCCCTGCCCGAGCTGTTCAATCGCGCAGTGCGCGACGTCGCGGACTTTGCGCGCCGCGTGAGCTGACGGCTCACCGAATCCCGTTCTGCAGCAACATTCGACGCCTATTGTCGTATGATAGCCTCTTTACAAAACGGGGCTGCTATGTCACGAACTGAGGTACGGTGCCGATGAAACCCGCGGTCGCGATCATCGGTGCGGGACCCGGCGGAATCGCCATGGGCGCTCGGCTCGCCGATGGCGGATACGACTTCACGATCTTCGACCGGGCCGACGGATTCGGCGGAACGTGGCGCAACAACACGTATCCGGGTGCTGCGTGCGACGTCCCATCGCACTTCTACTCGTACTCGTTCGCGCTGAATCCGCGATGGACCAAGACGTATGCCAATCAGCCGGAGATCCTGGCCTATCTCGAGAACGTCGCCGGCGAGCACGGGCTCGACGAGCATCTGGTCAGCGGAACCCTGGTGACGACCCTGCGCTGGTCGGACGCAACTCGGCGATGGACCCTGACCACCGATTCCGGTTCGACACACGAATTCGACGTCGTGATCAGTGCGGTCGGGATGCTCGACGTGCCCAACATCCCAGACC
>CAVTXO010000003.1:0-538084 GCA_963738695.1 uncultured Actinomycetota bacterium
GACCCCCAGAGAGCTCAAGTGTGTGAACTGATGTTCTACTGTGTCGCATAAGTAATGCTGAGGGCGTTTTGCGTGTCTCACCTGTATCGCCTCATCTGGCTCGTCTGAGCGTGTCTTGGGACACTGGTGGGACACCGGCGACGCGGCGATTCGACCCTCCCCTGAGGCGCCTGAGATGTCCTGAGCGCCAGGAATCCTGGGCGATACAGCCCCCTAAAGGACGCGATCGCCGCGGCCATCGATTCACGCTGACGTCCTACGCTGAGTGATGTGACCGCCGAAATGCCAGCTGCGCCGCCACCGATAGAACACTCGGTCAGTTTTGACTACGACTATCGGATGCGTTGTCCCAACGGCCATTTCAATCAAGTGCCGTCCGATCTGTTCCGATCACAGTGGATCATTGCGGACGGAACGGTGCCATGCCACATCTGCACAGAGAGCATTGCTGTTATCAACGAGAACATCGCGGTGCGCGATCCTGACGACCTAGCACTGGCAACGGAGTTCGCCAGATCCACCATGGTGGGGCAGCGGGTTGCGCGCGTGACCGATCCGACTCAAGACCGGACAGAGCGATATGGCCGCGCACTGGCCTACCTTGTGCCGGCGGACGGCTGGTATGACTCGGTTGAGGCGGCGCGCAGGCACGGCACACTCGTACGTCTACGCGGGCAACCCTGTCAGCCGTTACGACGTGATAGCTGCGGCCGAGAAAGGGGCCAGGGATGCCCTGGGTGGCCTGTGGGTCCGCCGTGCTTCGGCCCATGAGGTAACTCTCGTCGAGATGTCCAGCGGCTGCCTGTGCTGCACGATCCGCGGCGACCTGTTGCGTACATTGCGCGACGCACCGTGGCGGTTCCCGCGCGATGGCCAACGCTGGTTCGATCTGGCGGAACGCCGGGCCGTGGGCGGTGCACCATTCGCGGTACGGCACCGGATCGTCGATAGCGAGCGCGTTGGATGTCCGCTCGATCACGGACAGCCGTTCGCGCTCAGCCAGGGCAAGGCGCGCGATTATGGCGTCGAGGTCCAGGGAGACGCGTTCGCGGTCGTCAGCTATTCACCAACACGACTTTGCCCAGACTATGTCCCTCGGCGACGCCGGCCAATGCTTTTGCCGCCTCGGACATCGGAAAGGTTTTGCTGATATTTACCTTGAGGCGGCCCTCGTCCACCTCCCGGGCGATCCTGTGAAGGGCATCGCCCTCGACGCGGCCGAAGGTCGGAGCGATCCGGATGCCATGGCGCTCGGCGGCGTCGGGATCATATTCGTTGGACACGGAGGCGAGCCAGCCGCCCGGCTTCACCAGCGCGTAGGATCGCTTGCGGCTGTCGCTCTGGGTGCCGGTCCCGTCGAGCACGGCGTCTACCTGGTCGACGACGCTGTCCACGGGCGTCTTGCTATAGTCGATCACCTCGTCGCAGCCGAGTTCGCGCAGATAATCCTGTTTGCTGGTGGATGCCGAGCCGATCACGAAGACGCCTGCCGCCTTCGCCATCTGCACCGCCATCGAGCCGACGCCGCCCGCCGCTCCGTTTACCAGCAGCCTTTGCCCCCGCTCGATGTGCCAATCGACGAACAAGGTCACCCATGCCGTCAGCGCGACCACCGGCAGCGCGGCCGCCTCGATTAGCGAAATCGATTTTGGCGCAGGCGCGAGCCACTCGGTGGGCATGACGATCTCGTCTGCCCAGGTGCCCGCCCAATGGAGGCCGGAATAGCCGTAAACCTTATCGCCGACGCGATAATCCGTCACGCCCGGCCCGACCGCCTCGACGACGCCCGCCAGATCGCGGCCGCTCGCTCGGGGAAGGCTGGAGAGCGGCCACAGCTCGGCATGCTCGCCGCTGGCGAGGCGAGCGTCGGCCGGGTTAACGCTGGCCGCGGCGATGCGGATCAGGACTTCGTTCGGGCCCGGCGGGGCGGGATCGGGAAAATCGTCGTAACGAAGGGATTCGGGTGGCCCATATACATGCACGACAACGGCTTTCATCCGATCCTCCTTTGATTATCTATTTCGATGCAATCTGCTGCATCATCGTATGAGTCAAGCGTTTGGAGCGCGCCGAGGTGAAACCGCAGATCATCTAGCGCCTTTAGCGCCCTGATGAGTCGGCCGGTGATTTCATGGCAATCTGCGATTTATCGGTAGTCGTCAAACACGTGCCTACTCTTGGCTTCCCAACACTGAAGGCCAGGTATCACGTTTGCGCCGTGGCCTACACCCGCTGGAGTTCGAACAGCGGGATGACCCGGCTTGTGTTGGCCTGGTAGTCGCCGAAACCCGGCGCAAGCGCGACGACCTTGGGCCACTGCTCGTCGTGCTCGGCAGGCGGCAGCTCGCGTGCGGTGATGTCGTAGGCATCGGTTCCTACTTCGATCTGCGCGTGCGAGTTGGCCCGAAGGTTGTGCACCCAGTCGGGATTGGTGTCCGCACCGGCCTTCGAGCCGATGATGATCATCTTCCCGTCGATCGTCAGGTACGCCAGCGGCGCCAACCGCGGCTGACCCGATTTGGCCCCGGTGGAGGTCAGCAATAGAAGGGTCGCGCCTTCAAACGGGCCGCCGACCACACCTCCGTTGGCGCGGAATTCGCTGATCACCGTGTTGTTCATCCGGTCGAATTCGTGCTTGTCCATAATCGTCCCTATCGATTGAGGTTTCGCTGTCTTTTGTTGCCGGGCTTCGTGCCACTGCTCACGGCACCAGGAGCAGCTTGCCCACGGTCTTGCGGTTCTCCATGTCGGCGTGGGCCTTCGCCGCGTCTGCCAGCCGATACTCGCCGAAGATCTGGACCTCGAGCTTGCCTTCGGTGATCCAGTCGAAGAGTCGTTCCGTGTGGGCTCGGAGCAGTGCAGGAGTGGGTATGTGGTCGCTGAACACCGCATAGCCGATCTTGATGCTCTTGGGCAGGCTCATGATGTCGATCGGGCCGGGTCCGCCGAGGACCGGGCCGTACCAGCAGAACGTGCCCGATCGGCGGAGCACGTCGAGTGACCCTTGGAACGTCGCGGGTCCAGAGCCGTCATAGACGACGTGCACGCCCTCACCGTGGGTCAGGCTCAGTGCCTGCTCGGCGAACCGCCCTTCGGTGTCGACGATCACGTGGTCGGCGCCGGCCTGTTTGGCCGCGGGGGTTTTGGCGTCCGAGGAGACGCGGCCGATGACGTGCCCGCCGCGCAGCTTGATGATCTGGGTCAGTAGCAGTCCCAGGCCGCCGGCGGCGGCGTGGACGAATGCGGTGTCTCCGGGCTGCACCGGGTAGAAGTCGGTCGCGAAATGGCTTGCGGTGAGGCCCTGCATCATCACCGAGGCCGCCACGCGGTCGTCGATCGCGTCGGGGATCGGCACCAGCGAGGTGGCCGGAATCGCGATCCGCTGCGCATAGCTTCCTGGCGCGTACACCCAGGCGACGCGCTGGCCGCTTGAGATGCCTTGGACGCCCTCGCCCACCGTCAGGACGCGCCCGGCTCCTTCAACTCCGAGGATCTTCGGGTTGGGGATCTCGGTCCACGCCATGCCCTGTCGTATACCGATGTCCATGAAGTTGATGCCCGCGTAGGCGATCTCCACGAGTGCCTCGCCAGGGCCTGGCGTGGGGTCGGGACGCTCGAGGTACTCCAGCATCTCCCGGCCGCCGGTGCCGGTCATCGTCACTGCCTGCATGGATCCACTCCTATCATGAATGATCGTTCAATCAATCGGTCAGAATCGGGCTATCGAATCGCCCTTAGTGCGATGTCGGCCAAGCTGGTCAGGGTTGTGGGGCCCGCGCCGCCGCGCCCAGCCACACGGATGCCGGCGATGTTGGCGATGAGGAACTCGACGGTGGCTTCAGGATCGATGTCGACGGCAACGTCGCCCTCGCGCTGCGCATCGCGGATGCGGCCGACGACGGCTCCGCGCAACCCAGCGCCTAGTAATTCGTTGATCTCTGTGAGGTCCGGCCGCGACGCGCCGAACTCACAGATCGAGCCGACGCCGAGACACGGCTGATCAGCTGTTTCGACCACTCGACGCAACATCGAATTGATCCCGTCGATGGCTCGTGGTCCGCTGCGGAGGGCGTCGAGATGGGCAGCGCATTCGCCCATCCCGTAACGTCGAACCGCCGAGCGGTAGAGCTGCCACTTATCGCCGAAGGTCGCGTAGAGGCTCTGTCGTCCGATCCCCATCGCATCCACCAGCATCTGGGCCGAACTCCCCTCGAATCCATGCTCGCGAAAGACGCCAATCGCGGCGTCGAGCGCAGCGTCCGCGTCGAACTCTCGAGTTCTGGCCATGCGCACCACCCTACAATTTCGGGAACGAACATTCAATAATTTTAGCCGAAGCCGTCGTATCGGCCGTCGAACTCGAGGGGCAATGGCGTCGGACCCGCGGCTGAGTTACCGGCTCCCATGGTGCCGGGGTGGTGCGCCGCGGGTTCGACATCCTGGTGTTGAGGACGCGCCGTACTCCGGTCAGTTCGACGCGGGACCAATGCAACTCAGGCAGTGACTTGGCGGCTCATGGCGGTCAGCGTACGAGATCGTCGTGTTAGGCGTTGCTTGTCCCCGTTCTATGCGAAGACGTTAGTCACGCTGGCGATTGCGCTCAAGCGCGATGGACAGACGTCCGGCAGCTAACCAAGCGGCTTGCTCACGCCGCGCGGCCGCATCGCCACGCCTGCTGAAACCAGCGCCCGCCGAACGGCATTGGGGGAAACGCCGAACCGTTCACCGGGCTGCGCCAGGGCTGCACCGCTCCGGTACAGCTCGGCCGCTGTAGGGGCATCCCCATCAGCCAGCCCTTGACCACGCATCTCCACACCATGCTCACGCAGGACCTTGATCACACTGCCTTGGCTGAGCTCATACTGTTGTCGCAGCTTAGCGGGCTGCATGCGGATTCTGAGCGCCGGTGCAGCCGGCCGCAAGGGAATGGTGTCCGTCAGACTACGATCCGCTTTGGCAGCGTGCTCGCCGTCACCGGCATCACCAACAAGAGCCTGCACGCCTTGATGACCGGCTTGCTCGGCGGACTGACTACACCATGAATCAGGCCAGCTTCGATCTGGCGCGCCTGCGTACCAACGGGCGCATCACACGGATCCCTGGCCAGAACCGCTACCGGCTTATGGGCGACGGGCTGCGGTTTGCGATCTTTTACGCCATACTGCACGACCGCCTGCTCCGCCCCTGCTCGCCGCAGACTGGCCACCAGCCGCCACCGCCGATACGAAACGAATTGCACACCATCGACATTCACATCACCAAAACCATGGACCACGCCCGGCTGATGCCGCAGGCAGCCTACGCACCGAGGATGACACCAACCTGACGCTCGACCTGTCCGCGGTCGAAAACGGACTACCGTCGACAGATCTGCCGCAAGGCCAGAAAGTATCCGGTCCGATCGCCGTTGATGTACCGCTGGGAAAAGCTATTACCCAGATCGTCCCTACGAATGGGCTCGGCGGCGCGCAACTCGGTCTGTGGTTTTCATGCGGTCCGCTCCGTGATCAGTTGGTTGACGATGACGCGGATACGCACAGTCTCGCAGCGCGGGCAATACCAGCAGTCGAACAGCGTGCGCCAGCGCAGCGGGTGGCCGCGCCTTCTACAGGCACGGTAGCGTTGGACGGTCACTGCATCTCGGGCCATCGCAGTAGTTGGGGCAGCCATAGCTGTGGCGTGATGTGAATTGTGCCGTAAAACACGTAGTGGAATGACCCATTCAGCTGGCCTCATCACCATGTGTTCCGTCAACTAAACGGCTAGGACAACCCGAGCCCGTCGGACAACCCATCGATGGTGTCGTCGCGTCCGAGGTGTGCCCGTAGATGTCTCCGGTGATCGCGATGCTGCTGTGCCCGGGTTCGACACCGCCGTCAACAGCGCGTTCTATCACGTGTTCCAAGACGACGAAGGGCTGCAGACCGCCGTACGCGCAAACCCTGCACGGAGCCACCGAGCCGGGTGCGCGACTGTGTATGTTCGAATTCGGAAACGCCACAACGTCGACGGCCTTCAATGGCAAGGCTTGCCGGCCGAACGCCATCGTAGGTGGCCGCCGAGCCCAGATGCGTGATGGCCGTAGCGCAGGAGGCGACCGCGTTCGATCGGATCACCGCAATCGGCGTCGCGGGCGGAACCGTGGTCGAATGCCATTGTGCCATCGGCAGTTTGACTGTCGGAGAGTCGGTATCGGACGGTGCGGTAGTTGATTGGAGAAGCACTGTGGTTAAACTGGCCGCCGTCGAACAGACTCGGTCGAAAACGTGATGGTTGCCGCGGCCGTTGGGGCGCTGGATTGACCGAGCGAAATCTCACGTCGCGGGGGGTAGGGCCCGCGTACGCTGAGCCGATGGCGCAGAGCGCCGTGGTAGTTCATGCTGGCGGCAACCTGCCTGCGGAGGTTACGAGCTTCGTCGGCCGGCGCCGCGAACTCGCCGACGCCAAGCGCGCCTTGTCCAAGTCCAGGCTGGTCACGTTGACCGGCGTGGGTGGCGTCGGTAAGACACGCGTGGCAGAGCGGGTGGCTCGGGACAGCAGGCGCGCCTATCCGCACGGCGTGTGGCTGGTCGAACTCGCGCAGTTGGCGGATCCGGCACTTTTGACCCAGACGGTCTTGACTGAGCTGGGGGTGCGTGGTCCCCCCTTGGGGGATGCTTTGGGAGCGTTGATCGACTATCTGAGCAGCCGCCACCTACTGCTGGTGTTGGACAACTGTGAACATTTGCTCGACGAGCTTGCGGCGCTGTCGGCTGCTTTGCTGCGTCGCTGCCCTGATCTGCAGATATTGGCGACTAGTCGGGAGCCGCTTCGTGTTGTCGGTGAAGCGGTGCTACCGGTGCCCCCGATGGCAGCGCCGGCGCCTGACCGTAGTGGTGGCGTGGCTGGGCTGTCTCGATATGACGCGGTGGCGTTGTTCACCGAGCGCGCGGCGGCGGCGGTGCCCGACTTTGCTTTGACCGAGGAGAACTACCGCGCGGTCGCCGCCCTGTGTCGCCGCTTGGATGGTTTGCCGCTGGCGATTGAGTTGGCAGCGGGACGGCTCAGATCGTTGTCACCGGCGCAGATTCTGTCGAAACTCGCCGACCGGTATGCGGTTGCTGACCGGCGGTGAACGGGGGCGCCCCGATCGGCAGCAGACGCTGCGGGCGTCCATCGAGTGGAGCTATCAGTTGTGCACCCCGCAGGAACAGCGGCTGTGGGCCCGGTTGTGCGTGTTCGCCGGAAGCTTCGAGTTGGATGCGGTCGAGGCAGTATGCACCGCCGATATCGCCGGTGAGGAGATGGTGGATCTGGTGTCGGGTCTGGTCGACAAATCGATCGTCGTTCGCCGCCAGGGGGGAACGGTCGCGCGGTATCGGCTCTTGGAAAGTATCCGTGGATTCGGGTTGGAGCGCCTGACTGAGGCCGGCGACGGACCAGCGCTGCGGATGCGCCATTTGCAGTGGTATGCGGCACTTGTACGCACCGCGAAGGCGCAGTGGATCAGTGAGCGCCAGGCGTATTGGCTGGCCAGACTGCCTGCAGAGGGTGCAAACCTGCGGTCCGCGCTCGACTTCTGCCTCAACGAACACGGCGACCCCGACATAGTGATGGAAATCGTGGTCGGCGTTCCGCTCGGGTATTTCTGGGCGCGCGGCAGGCTCGGCGTAGCGCGGCACTGGCTCGATGAAGCGCTTGCGCGCTCGAGTGGCGTCACGGTGCTGCGCGTGCGCGCCATGCTGCGCAACAGCATCCTGGCGATGGTCGGCGGTGAGGTCGCAACCGGCAACCAACTACTCGACGAGGCTCGCGGGTTGATTCGACACGTGAGCGATCCGATGGTGCGGACCCAGCTGCATCATGTCGCCGCCCACTCGGCATTTTACGCTGGCGACCTGCCCCGGGCGGCTTCCGAACTCGAGCAGGCGTTAGCTCTGCCGAAAGACACGACAACCGACCTGGACTGTTACCTCGACGTCTTGCAGTCGCTTGCCTTCTTCGCATCCATGGCGGGCCAGCACGAGCGGTCAACGGCGTGTTACGAGGAAATCATTGAGCTCACCGGGCCGCGCGGGGAATCCGTGCACCGCGCGAACGCACTGATGGCTGTGGGCTTGGATGCGTGGCGCCGGGGCGACGCCGTTCGGGCCGTGGAGCTTCAGCGCTCCAGCCTTGAGATCAAACTTGGCCTCGACCAGGTGGGCACCGCCCTGGGTTTGGACGCGCTCGCGTGGGGGGTTGGCGCGCTGGGCCAGCACAAGCGTGCAGCCCACATGCTGGGCACGGCAGACGTGCTGTGGGAGTCGACCGGCGCCTCGATCGCGACGCTGATGCCGGATCTGGTCGGTGAGCACGACAAGTCCGTGGCCGCCGCCCGAGCCGCGCTCGGCGATCAAGGGTATGCGGCCGCGTTTCGGCGCGGACGGCAGATGCCGCTCGCCCAGGTGTTGGGCGACGCCGAACACACAAGGCGCTCAACCCGATTGGCGCAGAGGGACGACGGCGGCGCGGGCTTGTTGACATCGCGTGAGGAGGAAGTCGCTGGACTGCTCGCACAAGGCCTGAGCAACAAGGCCATCGCCAAATCTTTGGTCATCGCCCAGCGAACAGCCGAGACCCACGTCGCGAACGTACTGGTCAAACTGGGGCTCAGCTCCCGCAGCCAAGTCGCCGCGTGGGTCGCCGAACAACGAGGAATCGATCCCTCAGCGTAGCGACATGCCGAGTGGCAAGGAGCCCCGCACGCAATCACCGGCCTTCATCAACATGGATGACCCAGAGCACAACCGGTTGTGTCGCATGCCGACCGCGCGGTTTCCATCAAGCGGGTGGAGGCGATGCGGCCTGTTATCCGCCAGCCGATCAGCCATAGCGCACCGTGGCCCCCGGCGAACGGGTCGAACGACAACATCACCGAGGCGCCGGTAAATACCGCGAATCCCGCGTTGTAGACCCGAACCCGGCCGAACATGTCGCCGAGCCGGCCGAGGGGTGACCACCAGCACGGCCTGCACCAGCCGGTAGCCCATGATCTGAATCGCCTCGATTCGGGTGGAGGCTCTGATGTGCCCCGGGTTGCCCGGAGTCGGTTTGCTTGACTTTTGGTCACGACGTCCGCAGAAGGAGCCGGGTCCGTGCCCAAGCGTTACCCCGAAGAGTTCCGCCGCAAGGTCCTCGATCTGGTGGCCGCTGGCCGCCCTGTCGCCCAGATCGCTGCCGACCTGAGTATCAGTGACCAGACGATCTACGGATGGCGTCGCCAGGAGCTGATCGACACCGGGCAGCTGCCCGGTCTCAACCGCGCCGAGCAAGCCGAGCTGACCACGGCCAACAAGCGCATCCGCGAGTTGGAGACCGAGGTGGCGATCCTGAAAAGGGCCCGTGAGCTGCTGCGGGAGCCGCACGACCCAAAAGGCGGTACGCGGCCATAGCTGCTATGGCCGCGGAAGGATTGCCCGTGCAGAAGGCGTGCCGACTGTTGTCGGTGGCCGAGTCGGGCTACTACGAGTGGCGTTCCCGTCCGCCGTCGGCGCGGGCAGTCCGTCACGCCTGGCTGACCGAGCAGATCCGGGCCGTGCACACCGCCTCTCGAGGCACTTACGGCGCCCGCCGCGTGTACGCCGAGTTGACCCTCGGGCTGGGGCTGCAGGTCGGCCACAACCAGGTGGAGTTGCTGATGGCCCGCGCGGCGATCAAGGGCCTGCCCGGCAACCGGCGGCCACGACCTCGCCACGAGACGCCGACGGCCACCGATCTGGTCGAGCGGATGTTCACCCGGGAGGCACCAAATCGATTGTGGGTCACCGACATCACCGAGCATCGCACCTATGAAGGCAGAGTGTACTGCGCGGTCGGGGTTGGCGCCGTCAATGGGCTCGATCGGCGACGACAACGCGATGATCGAATCCTTCTGGGGCAGAATGCAAACCGAGCTACTCAACCGCAAACGATGGAAGACCCGCATCGAACTCGCCAACGCCATCTTTGACTACCTGGAGATCTTCCACAACCGCCAACGACGCCATTCCGCCCTCGGAATGCGCACTCCGATAGAGTTCGAACTGCTACACCAACCCGCCCAACCAGTGGCCTGAAACCAAGTATGGCGACACCACCAAACCCGGGGCACATCAGAGCCTCCAGCATTTCCAGGGCGATTCACTTCAAAATTGAAGTACGTTGGAAGTCATTCGTGAGATTTTGAAGCGCGGCGTGAGACCCTACATGGTCGTCAAGCAGAAGAAAAAGATCACTCACACGCGCCCGTCACTACTGATCTTGAGGATGTTGTCGCGCTGGGGTTTTTCGCGCGTCGAGATGGTCGGCGCGCCAACCGAGGTCGGCGATGAAGTCGACCAGCTCGGTGTCGGGCTGCGCGTCGGGCTTTACAACAGTTTCGCCGCACTAGCCGCCCCAGGACGGGCCCGCGGCGGGGTGGAGGTCAGTGCCGATCCTCACAGTGGCGTCGTACATGCGTTGTGGGGCAGTGGTTTTGCCTCGGTTCATTTTCATGCCGAATCAATCTTGACCACCAATGGCATCGATGTACTGGAGTCGCTCATTGTTCACGCGCTGAACTCGGCGCCCTCGAACACGGGCACGGGGGTGACTGGTCAGATGGGCCAGTTAAACGCCCGGATGCTGTCGCGTGGTTGGGCGGTCCGGTGATCGTTGAACACGAAGCACCGAGTGTTGTTCACAGCGCCGTCGCTTGCCTTAGCGGTGGAAAAGATCAGGACGGGCTTGCGGTCCCCGTCGCTGGTCACGAAGTTCGCTCGGAAGTTGATGATTGGTGAGTCCTCATCCCAGCGCGACAGAAAGTCATCGACGACGGTCTGGTCGTCGTAGATCTGCCGGATGTGTTGACCAACGTAGCGGCCGGGATCGTCCTGAAAGTTCACCAGCCCGAGTGGTCGCTTCATACCCGGACGTCGACCAAACCCATCCGCAACTTCAACGCCCACCGCCCCAGGAACGGGTAACCATGTCCCGATGACGAACCGTCATACATGTCCTGAAACTGCACAAGCTGATTCTGGTAATTCAACTCAGGTCGGCGAGATCGGCGAGCGGGTTCGTGTCGTTCCGATAAGGTGGGACTTGGTGGGTGTGATTCGGGTTCTTGCATACGATCATCCACGCCACCGAGCTGACCGCGTGCGAGACTACCGACTTCTCCCCCGTTCGTGCGTGTGCTGGAACGGCGCGGCATAGGCGCGTCAACTGTGTTGATTGCCAAAGGCCACCGCCGAACTGGGCACCGCCCAACGACTCGTCCAGAGGTCACGTCTCAATCCCTTCCGCGAGCGCGTCTTGTTTAGCCCGAGCCCTGGGATGAGCCACTACCATTGATACCCGCAGGGAATCAATCGATAATCAGGCCGTCATGCCCGTAGTCGGGCATGCGGGTGAGATGAGTGGCGCACAAGATATTGCGCCCTTCCAATCCCTCAACCACGAAGTTAGAAATATCCGTGCCGCTCACCATGCCTAGCCAGCGGATTGACCTCTCCGGGAAGAACGCGATCGTCACCGAGGCCAGCAGAGGGATCGGAGCCGCGTGTGGCCGCCGCGTTCGCCGCCGCCGGAGCTCGGGTCGTCTTGGTCGGACGCGTGCGGGAAACCCTGGACGAAGTCGCCGGCCGATTGCCGAACAACCCGGTCGTCATGGTCGCCGACGTTGCGCATCCTGAGGCCCCCCACTCGATCGTTCAGCAGGCCAACAACGCCGTAGGCACGTTCGACGTGCTGGTGAACAACGCCGGCGGCGGGGATGCCGTCGATCCCGCGAACACTCTCCGTGTGGACCAGGCGGATGCGCTGTGGGCACTCAACCTGCGGGCGCCCGTCCTGCTCGGTGGGCTCGTTGCCGCAAAGATGGCGGAGACGGGTGGTGGCAGCGTGGTGAGCATTTCCTCTGGACTCGGCCAGCAGGGGATGCCGGCCGTTAGCCTCTACAGCGCTGTCAAGGGTGGCCTGGACGCGGCCACCCGGTCGCTTGCCGCCGAGTGGGGACCTGCATCGGTCCGGTTCAACGTGGTGAGCCCGGGTATCACTCGCACCGACCTCGGCGCCTGGATCGCCGCGGACGAGCAGGCGCAGAGCAAATATCTGGAGAAAGTACCGCTGGGCCGGATCGGTGAGCCGAACGACGGCGCCGCCGTGGTGCTCTTCCTCAGCTCTCCGGCAAGTGCCTACGTTACGGGCCAGACGATCGCCGTCGACGGCGGCTGGGTCACCACCGCGCCCTCCCCGTTCCCCGATGCCTGAGCGCCAGCCGGACCTGGACGGGATGAGCCTGGCGGGTGTCCCGCTGACTGGCCAGGTTGTGCTCGGCATAGAGGCGACGTGAGCCCGGTCTGCTGCTTCTGCACGGCGTGCACCAGCACGAATGTCGACATGCCCTACAGCCCTTCTGGGTCAACTACTGTGGCGACTTCGGGCGAGTCGTTCAAGGGCTCGAGCGGCTCGACGTGGTTCAGGTGCCCGGTCGCCCAGCCCTGGTCATGGGGTAGGGAGAAGAACAGCTGGACCCGGGTGTCGGCTATGCGCCACCCTTGGGGTAAACGTCGGTACTTCTCGTCGTAGCGACCGGCCACCATGAGGCTGTTTCCCTCCATCGCGTACTTTGCCTCGAAGTAGGCGAACCCGGTAGCGGTGTCACCGTCCACGACGACGTGGTGGTTGTGCAGGAACTGTTTGATGAAGGAGACGTATTTGGGCAGCGACTGGAAGCCTTCCAGGATCGCCGGCAGGCCAACCCACTCGGCGACGTAGTCCAGCTGCACGGTGGCGTCTTCGGTGTAGATCTCGTCGAATCGAGAGAACTGTCCTTCGTTGACGAAGTAGTGATACAGGTTCCGGAGACCGCGAATCTCTTCGATGTCAGATAGGCGCCGAACGGACGCGATCAAGGCAGCAGTGTCGTCGTTTGTCACGTCATCTCCTCGTATGGTTGCATATCAGACTCGCCATCCGTTGTTGATCAAGGTGCAGGGCGAGACTCAGCCCGCCACCGCCGGCCACGTCCTCCCCGGCTACGAAGACGTCACCGTCCTCCCCCATGGACTGGGCGAGACCCTCGGTGAAAGCCTGCACGTAGTGCAGATTCCGCGTTGTGCTCATCGGATCTCTCCCGCATAGACGTCCTGCAGGAGGACGAACTTCCAGTCGCCCCATCGGTCTGGATGAGCATCCCGGCCGACTCCGGCGGAACGTCGAAGTTGCCGACTTGGCTGTCTTGCCGGAGTCGAAGAACTCGACGAGGCCCTCGGCGTATTCCAAGAATAACCCTGGCGCTCCGAGTTGACGCTTAACCATGGGTCAGCGAGTAGCCCACGAAGTTCCGCCTTACGGGTAACGAGCCACGCAGACTGCTCATTCCAGATCTGCACCTTGGTCAAGGGTTCAAGCGCTTGCAGTTCGGCTAGCGCCTTGCTGGGGTGCAGGCCACACGAGCGGGGGATCGGGTAAAACGGAGGATCGTTGGCAGGCACCTGATTGCTCCTGTGGATCGCGGATGGGCTCGAATAGCTTGCTGAATTCAAATGTGTTGAGCGGGCGAATTCATCGGCGAGCATCGCGGTTAGGCCATCGGCAACGGTCGCCGGGCCGCGCGATGCGGTCATTTGTTCGGCCAGTATCGGGCCATACGTGCCGGCCGCTCCAGCCCCAGATTCTCGCGCAATGTCGTTCCCGTGTACCGGGAGCGGAAGATTCCTCGCCTGCGTAGTTCCGGCACGCCCAGCCGGACGAAATCCTCGAAGGCACCCGGCAGATGGGTGGCGGCGATAACGAAGCCGTCACACGAGCGCGACTCGAACCAGTCCTGCATCTGATCGGCGATCTGTGGTCCCGTCCCAACGAAGCGCGGTCCCTGAAGCAGGGTAGCGCGGTGGTTGGCCAGCGTCCGCAGGGTCAACTGGCCCTCACCGACGTGCTTCTTCACGCCCTGAACAAGACCGCGAATACCTGACACCGAATCGATCAGTTCGTCGGTAACCAGGTCGTCGAGCGAATGGCTCGAGAAGTCGTAGTTAGTCACTTCCGAGAGCAAGGCGAGTGATGCCTGTGGATGCACGAGCTGGTTGAGGAAGATCTCCTCCTTTTCTTTTGCGATCGCTTCGGTTTCGCCGACGATGGTGTAAACCATCGGCAACACGCGGACGGCGGTCTCGTCTCGGCCGCACGAGGCTATTAAGTCCTTCTGATCGCTGTAGTGCTCGACCGCGATTTCGCGCGTCGGATCCCCTGTGAAGATCAGGTCAGCCCATTTGGCGGCGAACTGACGGCCGCGGCCGGATTGTCCAGCTTGGATGATCGGCGGCCTGCCTTGCGGCGGACGCGGTACCGTGAGCGGCCCCTGCACGTTGAAATAATGGCCATGGTGGTTGAGCTCGTGGACCTTCGCCGGATCGGCGAATAGTCCCGCGTCGCGGTCCATGAGGATGGCCTCGTCCTCCCACGAGTCCCATAGCTTCGTGACAATCTCGATGAACTCCTCGGCGCGGTCGTAGCGCTCGTCGTGCCCCAGGTGTTGCTTGAGCCCGAAATTCTGGGCCTCGGCGTCGTTCACCGACGTCACGACGTTCCAGGCGGCCCGCCCCCCACTGAGATGATCGAGTGTCGCGAATGTCCTGGCGACATGGAACGGCGGATAGTAGGTGGTGGAGTAGGTGGCTCCCAGCCCCAGATGTGTCGTCACTCCCGCGGCCGCACCGAGCACCGCCGTTAGGTCAAGCTTGATAGGGCGGGCGCCGTATCGCACAGCGTCGGCGGGTGAGCCTCCAAAGATCGACGGCATGGCCAGTCGATCGTCGAAGAACATCAGGTCGAAGGTGCCTTCCTCGAGTACCCGCGCCACCCGCTGGTAGTAGCGGATGTCGAGGAAGTCCGGTGCCGAACTCGGATATCGCCACGAACCCGAATAAACGGTCACGTTCGACGCTTGCATGAAGGCGACCAGGGTCAACTGGTCGTCGCGCCTTGCCGCCATCGACACTCCTCTTGCTCGGGTGACATATCAGATCTCAATTGATATATTGAAGCAATAGTTTCCGCGCCGGTCAAGCGCCGACATCAAGCCCCGCCACAAGGAGCCCCCAATGACACTGAGTCCTGGTGCGCCCGACACGATTCGCGTCGCCGGCCACGACCTGGTGGAAGATCTGGTTGGCAAATGGGGGTTCAGCGACGTCGTGCACCTCCTGATGACCGGCGGTGCGACACCCAGCGACGGCGAAGCCGCAATGATCAACGCGATACTTGTGACCTTCGCCGATCATGGCGTGACGCCGAGCTCGGTGGCCGCCCGCCTAACGCTGCTCGGCGCTCCGGAGTCTTTCCAGGCCGCGGTCGCGGCCGGGCTGTGCGGCGCTGGCACCCACTATCTCGGCACGATGGAGGAAACCGCGTCGATGCTGCAGCGCGAAGTAGGGGCTGCACCCGACCAGGAACCCGCCGAAATCGCGAGGGCGATCGTGACCGCGGCCCGAACCGATAGGCGACCCATCCCCGGACTCGGCCATCCTGAACACAAGAACGGCGATCCCCGTAGCCCGGCGCTGCTCGCCATCGCCGAACGCGGCGGGCTGCGCAGCCGCCACACCGACGTCCTGCTGGAAATGCCCGCAGCGCTGCACGACGCCGTGGGGGTGCTGCTGCCGATCAATGCGGCGGGCATCACCGGCGCGATTCTGTCCGACATGGGCCGCCCGCCGGTGTTCGGTCGCGGACTCGCAATCATCGCCCGTGCCGCCGGGCTGGTCGGCCAGCTGATCGACGAGCAGCAGAACCCGACCGCCCAGCGCGTCTGGGATTCCCTGCGCTAACATCCTCGAGCACAGCAAGGCCACCTATGACCAATTCCGTTGTCGCCGCGGCACCCACCGAACTGCTCCGGGGACGCACCGCAGTTGTGACCGGCGCCGCGCAGGGTATCGGATTCGCGATCGCGCAGACCCTCAGCAGGCACGGCGCTACGGTCGTGATCGCCGATATCGACCGCGACGCCGCGGAAAGGGCCACAGCGTTTATCGCTGCGGCGGGCGGGATTGCGTCCGCTGTGCCCACGGACGTGGCCAACGAACGACAGGTTGAGCATGCCGTCGACCACGCCGTCCGCACTCACGGTCGACTTGACGTTTACGTCAACAATGCCGGTGTGACTCGAGACGCATCGATGGTCAAGATGACGCTCGAGCAGTTCCGCACCGTCATCGACATCCACCTTCAGGGTGCCTGGCTCGGCACCAAAGCCGCCGCGGCCGCCATGCGCAAGTGCGGTGGTGGCGGCAGCATCATCAACATCTCGTCCACTTCGGGCAAGACGGGCGTGTTCGGCCAGACCAACTACAGTGCCGCCAAGGCCGGCATGGTCGGCTTGACTAAGGCGGCAGCACGCGAGGTCGCCCGGTACAACATCCGCGTCAACACCATCCAGCCGGGTCTCATCCGCACGGCGATGACCGAAGCTCTGCCGCAGGACATCTGGAATAAGAAGCTCTCGGAGGTACCGCTGGGCCGCGCCGGTGAACCCGGCGAGATTGGCAACGTCGTCCTCTTCCTGGCCAGTGACCTCGCCTCGTACGTGACCGGCGCAGTCATCGAGGTCCACGGCGGGCGCTTCATGTGATTGCCTGGCAATTCCTTGGCCTCCGACATAGCCTGCACCGCATACCTTTGCGGATTGTTGGTGATCAACCGAAAGTTCGGACGCCGAGGTCAGCCAGAACTGCTGCCGTAACGGAGATGGAATGCCATTTGTTGGTCGGTCATTCGGGCCGGTGCCATAACGAGATCACCGTCGTTGGTTCGATCACGATCATCTTCGACGCGATCGTTGCGCCGCGGTTGAGTGCCGCCACGGCCGCCGTCAGCTTACGTGGAACTCACCGCGGTCGATCACTACCGTGTCACCGCTGCGGACCTGATACGCAGCTGCGCGGTCACGAAGCCACATCGCCACCTTTAGGACATCGCCGGGATACGCTGGCGCGGAGAAGCGCCCACTGATCTGCAGGAACTTGCCCGGGTCGTTGTCACAGACATGCCGCAACAGTGCGCGTGCCGCAAAGCCGTACGTGCACAGCCCATGCAATATCGGCCGTGGAAAACCCCCGCGCTGGGCGACATTTGGGTCCACGTGGAGTGGATTACGGTCGCCCGTTTGCCGAAACAGCAAGGCCTGGTTGGGCATTGTCGCCATCTCTATTTCTAGGTCGGGCGCGCGGTCGGGGATCGGGCTGGGTGCACTGGGCCCGCTATCGCCGCCAAATCCACCTTCTCCACGGATAAACGACCGCGAGACCGCAATCGCGATCGGTTCATCCGTTGCTGGGTCGATTGCAGTGGATTCGAAGTTCACGAGCGCCCCGCTGTGCTTGTCCCATATGTCGGTGACACGTCGGGTGACATGAACGGTGCCGCTTGTGGCAAATGGCGCCAACATGATCAGCGACTGTTCGGCATGCAATCGCTGGGATGCGCTGACATCTCCCAGGTCGATCTCGGGCCCATGTTGTTGCATCAACCCGACCGCGAAAGTAGGCAAGACACGTTGCTTGCCAAGCTCAGCGCATTCGGTTGTAAATTCTAGATCGACCAGGGGATCGAGCGCACCGGCGCCGACGCCGAGCGCGTAGATTTGCGCGTCAGCTCGGTCCAGGAAACGGCCGTTGGACCGAACTGCTTGCCCACGATATCGAAGGCGAGCGGCATTACGCACCAGCCTCGGCCTGTGCTCCCAGCTCGGAGACCTTGGCGCGCAACTGTTCTGCGGCACGCTGGAGGTGCTTCTCGGTAACCCTTCGGGCCTCGGCACCGTCGCGGTTGGCAAGTGCACGGACCAGTGCGTCGTGCTCCTCGAGGCTGCAGGGGACATCCTCGGGTAACGCATCCAGAAAGCCCTGCGGGATTATCCGACCCGCCATACCCAGCATGGCCATGAGCCGCGGCGAACCGCACGCTTTGTTGACTTCTCTGTGGAAAAGCCAGTTCTCAGTGGCGGCGTCGTCACCGGACCGCATGGCCATCGCGACTTCCACCTTCAGTGCGCGCACCCGCTTCAGCTGTTCGGGTGTGATCCGCTGCGCCGCCCACTCGGCGGCCACTCCAAGCAATGCAGCCATCAGGGCGAAGTTCTCGAGAATCGCCTCCGGTGTCGCTCCCAACACGACGATCCCACTGCGCGGGGCAACCCGCACCAGCCCGTCGTGCGCCAATTCGAGGCAGGCCTCGCGCACCGGCGTTCGGCTGGTGTCGAACTCGGCGGCGACGGCATCCAGGTCGATCCGGTCTCCAGGCGCTAGCACCCTGGAAAGGATGCGTTCACGCAGCACCCGGCAAACTCGCTCTCGGATGGTCCCACCGCCTGCGCCTGGCGCCGGCACGCCAGCGACCGGCCACGGCTCGCTCATCGCCTCTCCTTCTGCATCCCCATAGTATATCAATAGTCATCTGATATATCTTTAGAACGGGCCGAAGCGTCGCCCCACCAACGAGAGACCTACATGACTCAGACTACGAGACCATTTACGGCAGTCGCTCCACTGCGCTCCTTTCTGTTCTGCCCAGCCACTTCTGCGCGTCGTGTCCGCAAGATGCTCGAGCTCGCTCCCGACGCCGCCGCGCTCGACCTCGAGGATGCCGTCACCGACGACAACAAAGCCGCGGCCCGTGAGCAGGCTCGCGCTGGCATCGCCGAAATCGCCCCGATCCGCAGCTACGTTCGCGTCAACCATCCGTCGACCGGGCGTACACGCGGTGACATCGATGCCGTCGTGCAACCCGCTCTCGACGGCATCGTGCTGCCGAAGGTCGAGGATGCCGATACGGTCCGAGCCGCCGACGGCTGGATCACCGCCGCGGAGCAGCAAAGCGGCGTCGAACCTGGCTCCACGCGGCTACTGGTGCTCATCGAGACTGCCCGAGGCATCGCCGACGCCCGCGAGATCCTGCAAGCCAGCCCGCGCGTCGAGACGGCCGTCTTCGGAGCACACGACTACATGCTCGATCTGGGCATCGATGGACTCGACCATTCCGAAGGCGCAGAGGAGCTCCTCTATGCCCGCTCGGCACTGGTCGTCGCCGCGCGCGCCGCTCGGGTCTCGCCGCCGCTGGACGGGCCGTTTATCGCCTTCGGCGAGACAGAGCGATTTGTCGAAATGTGCCGACAGGCCCGGCGGATGGGCTTTCGCGGCAAGATGCTCATCCACCCCAACCAGGTGGCCTTGAGCCACATTGGCTTCGCCCCAACCGAGGTGGAAATCGCGACGGCAAACCGCATTATCGAACAATTCGCCGAAGCCGAGGCCGAGGGTGCCGCCGCCATCGTCGTCGACGGCCGACTGGTGGACTACCCGATCGTCGCGCGTGCCCGTCGAATCGTCGAGTCGGCCGCGGAGCTCAAATGACGCGATCACTCGACGGTATCCGCGTTCTCGATGCCGCATCACTTGCGGCCGGTCCGCTGGTGGCGACCTACCTCGGCGAGCTCGGCGCCGAAGTCATCAAAATCGAACAGCCCGGCACCGGCGACGCCATCCGCAGCTGGGGCGCACAGAAAAACGGCCATGGACTGATGTGGAAGAGCGTCGGGCGCAACAAGCGCACCGCGACGCTCGACTTGCGCAAGCCGGCCGGCCAGCAGCTGCTCTGCAAGCTGGCGGCGGTGGCCGACGTCGTCATCATCAACACGCGTCCGTCGACGCTGGAGCGGTGGGGGCTAAGCCACGAGTCGCTCGCCATAGTCAATCCCGGTCTGGTCATGCTGCACGTCACCGGTTTCGGCGCGGGCGGGCCCAACAGTGATCGCCCCGGATTCGGCACTCTCGGCGAAGCGATGAGCGGCTTCGCTCACACCACCGGCGAGCGGGATGGACCGCCGACCCTGCCGTCGTTCATGCTCGCTGACGGTGTAGCCGCGTTGACTGGTACATATGCGGTTCTCGCGGCGCTCTATCACCGCGACGTTCATGGTGGAACAGGTCAGCTGATCGACTTGAATCTCATCGAGCCGCTGGCCCGTCTGCTTGAACAGTCTGTACTCACCTACGACCAACTCGGGATCGTGCCGACCCGCTCCGGAAACAAGTGGGACATCAGCGCACCACGCAACGCCTACCGCACGAGGGACGACCACTGGATCGCGGTGTCTGGTAGCGCGCCGACCATCGCCAAACGAATTTTCAAAGCCATCGGCCGGCCAGAGTTGGCCGACGATCCCGACTTCGGCGATCCCCAGCAGCGGCTGAAGAACGCCGATGCCGTCGATGCCGCGGTCGCCGAGTGGATCACCGAACGAACCCTCGACGAGGCGATGACTGTCTTCGAAACCGAACAAGTTGCCGCCGCCCCGGTATACGACGCGCCCAGACTGCTTGCAGATCCTCATCTGAAGGCGCGCAAAACGTATGCGCCCGTGGATGATCCCGATCTGGGCAGCATCCGGATGCAGGCGCCGGTGCCGCGGCTGAGCCAGACGCCAGCGGTCATCGACCACACAGGAAGAGGGCTCGGCGCAGACAACGCCTACGTTTACGGAGAAATCCTGGGTCTCCGGGAAGAGGAAATCGAACGACTCCGCAGCGGCAACGTCATCTAAGCGGCGACTCGCGTGCCCCACAGCCACCGCACATTCGGAGATAGGCGACGAGATTCGACCGGATTGACCACGCACGCGTAGGCGGCGGTAATGGTCTCCCCATTGAGCTGACGACAGAAAGCGAACTAGTCCATGGCACCCACGCTCCGCCCGCGCCGATCCGCCCTCTACCTGCCCGGCAACAACGGTCGGGCGTTGGAGAAAGCCAAAACGCCGCGGCTGGAAGACGCAGTGCGGCTGCGTAGTTCAGCGCTTGGTCGACCGTCAGCAGTGCGTGCACGACGTCGTCCTGCGACACTAGGCCGATGTGAAATCGCAGCAAGGAGTACTCAAGATGTACGTCGCGACCGGCGAAAGTCACCGTCCCGGAACTCGGGCGCTCTAAGCCGCCCAGTATCCGGATCAACGTCGACTTACCGGCCCCCGACGGTCCGATGACGGCGGTGACTGTGCCCGGCTGCGCGGCGAATGAGACGTCGCTCAGCAGTGAATGGTCGCGGATGGTGAATGACAGGTTCCCTGCCTCGAGCGCGGCGCGCGCATCTATCGAACCGCGAGCAGTCGCACCGAAGTTGTCGTGCCTGCGGGTCCGCTCAGCGAGCTTGACTACTTTGACATCAATCTTTTTCTTCGGCGTCGCTCACACTAAGGGCGATATCGTCAATCGCCGGAACTCCGGAGGTTGCGCGCGCAAGTGTAGCTTCGCCGGCCACCTGAATTTGCCGTCCACTACTGTTGCGCTCACCGCGATCATGTAGCAGTCCATGCGATCGGCCGACATACCACACCGCGCATTGCACAACCGGCGTCAATGCGGTTAGGAGATAAGCCGCTAGGTCGCCGGGTCTGCATTGACATCACCAACGTTCGGCGCGCACGGCCGTTCATCAGCCCAAGTACCTCCGTGCAAGAACGGCTCGTACGCAACACAATTGGGGGTCGCTTGGCTGCGGCGGACATGCCGACACAACGATTGCGGCGGTTCGCTGTCGGGTTGTTCGACGAGCGGTTTGCTGGGCAGCCATGGTCGCTGAAGTCCGCTGTCCGTGCAACTGGCACGGCAAAATTGGTAAGTGCGGGACGTCGTGAACATCTGGTGCGCCGAGTGGATGGATGATCTCGCAATAATCCCCGTCTCCTCGTGCACGAAGCCGTTTGTGAGCTAACCCACTATGGATGGAAAAAGTGACGTGGATCTGTTCTGATCGCGAACATTCACAGGGCACCGAGGTGCTGACGAGCCGCCTGGGACCGGTCCAAACACTGAACGCCAACTGGGAGGCGATGCGTTACCGCCTCGGTGACACTCGTCGGGGCGGCACGATGGTGACACGGTCGGGTCGGTGCTTTACGCTGCCTTGACGGCCTCGGCCAGGGCATTCGCAGCTATCGCCGCGGGACCCGACCGACGGGGCGATCCCGAGCTCGCCGACGCGGGTCGGTAGAGGCCAGCGATAGTTACTATGATCCGCGGTCGGACTGATGGACCAGCCGGGGTTGGATCCTAATCAGATTGCCACACAGCGTGATTGAACGCCTGCAGGCACAGGTCTGCTGCTGGCCGCTACCGTCCAGCCGACAGTGCCTCGATGCACGAACGCGGTATAGCAAGACCCCGCGCGGGTCCGCACGTAGGTGATGTTGGCTACCTACAGTCGGTTCGAGCCGCGGCTGCGAAGCGTCGCTGCATCAGACTGTCCTTTTCGGCGTCCACGGGTCAGACATACCTTGGCGATCGAGAGATTCTGTATCAGGCCGAGACTTAAAGGAACCCGCGGATGACATCTCGTGCGAAGTTGCTCGGATGGTGACCGTCGAACATATTCGCGTTCATGCGCCGACAATGATTGGGAGAGAGCTGAACTGACGAAGTTCACGTCGGAACCGGGCGGGTGATCGTCAAGGGCTCGGGAAGCGCGGCGCGATCGTCGACAGGAGTTCGAACCCCTCTCATGGATCGCTAGGTCAAGCGAGCTGTCTGCGCCCAGCACATTCGCCGTTAGAGGTGGGTGCCGTCACAATCGCGCAACGGCGGCGACGTCGACCGTGTCGGCACGATGGATGTCCCGGACGAGTCGGAGTACGACCGGCCCGATGCCGGGCCAGCGCCGCACGGTAGTCCTCGGCTGTGATCGTCACGCGGTGCGGCACGCCGTGGTCTCGGTGTGCAGCGACACCATAGTGCGCACCTCGGGCAGCACCTCGTCGCGGATGAGATCCATGACGCCGTCTCTTGTGAGCGGGATCAATACAGCGCCATCAGCGATGCCGAGGGCGTGAATGTCTGCGATCAGACCGGCGAGACCGACGGGTGTGCCGACGTAGAGAAGGGTGGTGCCGTCCGTGGGCGGCGCCGCCGCCATCGCTGCGCGCGCCGAGTGGGCGTCGCGGGCGATCATCACGTCGATGTCGACCAGCGCATGCACGTTCGGCCGCTCCTCCCGAAGCGCGGCGGCCTTCTGGGTGACGCCACGCAGATCGGCGGCGCGGACGCGGACCACGTCTCCAGGGGTGTCCAGCCACACGCGATCGCCAAGCACGACGCCGATGCGCAGAGGCCCGGTCGGTGCGATACGGAGATGCGCCATGATGTCCCTCTGATGTGTGGTCACTAGCATCGCTTCCTCTCGTAACGCGGATAGGCTCCTCGCATTCCCGCGAAGGACGGGCAGGGTTGTGCAAGGGTCACTTTTCCTCCTCCATCGCGCGCTGAGCTCCAGAGATGATGGCGCTGGGTCGTCGCTGCCGCGAGGCGTCTGACCGCGCCCGTCGACGGAGTTGTGGAACTCCTCGTAGTCATCGGAGATTGCGGTACTTGACCGGGAGTACGTGCGATGAAATGCCTTGCTTTAGCAGGGTGCGCGCAGCCTTACGGGCGATCCTGGCGAACTCTTCGTGGCGGGAATGCATCGTCTCGGACGGCGTGCAGATCGACAACGCAGCAAGCGCTCGGTGCCCGCGGGCGTAGATGCCCACTGCAAGACACGACTGACCCATGACAGTTTCACCATGCTCCACGGCGAGATCGTTCTGCTGCGCGCAGGTCAGCTGCTGCCGAAAGACATCGACGTCGGATACCGAGTTCACCGTCAACGCTGGCAAGCCATACTGCTCGATTCGTTCGTGCACCTTCGGCCAGGGGACTTGAGCCATCAGAAACTTCCCAAGAGCCGACGCATGACCTGGCAGGCGAGCACCCTCGGCGAGGGTTGGGCCGGTCCGGGCGACCGACGCGTTGGCAATGCAGATGACCCCCCGGCCGTCGCAGGCCCCGATCGTGACGGCCGCGCGCAGGTGCTGGGCGAGCTCGGCGATGGTGCGTTGAGTTTGGTCAGTGACGCCCATGGAGTTGATCAGCCGACGTCTGATCACAAGGAGTTGCCACCCGAGGCGATATCGGTCGTCGGACGTTTGCTGCAGAAAACCAATCTCGGCGAGACTGGCCAACAGGTCGAAGGCGGTCGACTTGGGCAGGCCCAGGGTCGTCGCGACCTCAGTGACGCCCCACTCGGGCGTCTCAGCAGTAAACAGGCCGAGCACGGTTCCGGTTCGAGCGATCGTGTTCAGCAAGTTGCCAGCCTTCCAGAACGGTCCAGACGGGGCTCCACGGTGAGCAGATCCGTTGTGTCAATCTCGTGCATGCGAGTCGGCGATTTCGCTGTCGCCCTGCGCCATCACGACGCTCTCGGTAATCGCGACGAGCATCTGGGTGCCGTTAGCCGAGAGCGGCCGCGCGCACTTTGCTGCCACCACCGAGTAGGGCGGAATGTCGAAGGTCAGCCGCTCATTGCACCTTGTCGCCACCGGCGAGTAGGGCGGGTCAGCAGCCAAAATCGGCTGACATATCAGGACGCTCCCCAAACCGAGTACACCCCATCCCCACGATCGCCACTTTGTCCCGGATTCCCGAGGATGACCGAGTACTCACCGACACTCCCTGCACATCACCTGCACATCACCTGCACATCACCTGCACATCACCTGTACACCACCAAACATAGAACATAGTTAACCTGTTTGACAAGTATGCAGGAATCACCGTAACCTTTACCACCGTGCAGCCCCACCGCTCCATGCTCTTCATCCCAGGACACAAAAACGACTGGACCCACAAAGCAACTCGTCCAGACCCGGCCTCCAGTGCCGCATACCAGACGTGCCAATCGAATGCGACTGCAAGCTAGGACCATTCGACGGATTCTGCATCGATGGGGCGGGCAGCGCAGGACAGAAGACCGCATCGACTTCAAAGGGCAGATGAATTCCGGTGAACTCAACCAAGAAGCTCACGGCGTCCGTACTTCGAGAGGCCTTTGGCCACTTTCCGGCCGGGGTGGTGGCCATCGCCGCAGAAGTCAACGGAACCCGAGAGGGAATCGCGGCGAGCACCTTCGTCCCCGTGTCCCTGGATCCGCCACTGGTGTCGTTCTGCGTGCAGAACACATCGACGACCTGGCCGAAACTCAAGAGTGCATCCACGCTGGGCATCAGCGTGCTCGGCGAGGCGCATGACGTCGCCGTTCGCACACTCGCGGCAAAGACCGGGGACAGGTTCGCCGACTTGGAAGCAGTGTCCAACTCGACCGGTGCGGTCTTCATCAAGGGCACCGCTCTCTGGCTGGATTGCACCATCGATCAATTGGTTCCGGCCGGCGACCATGTCATCGTAGTGCTGGAAGTCACCGACGTAACAGTCGATGCCGACGCTATACCTATCGTGTTCCACCGCAGCGTATTACGTCGCCTTGGCACCTGACCCACAGTGATCGGTTGAGGCCAACCCACAGCCGCGCCGGACTTACCGGCGACCACCCGTGCCCTAGCAGGGCACACCACCCCAGTGCAACCGAATCAATTGCAGTTCAACGGATTAACGACAACGCCGGGTACATGACAGGCAGCCACCGCCGGCGACCGACGCTGATATATGAGAGCATTTCTGATATATTTCTCGTGCTACTTCAAGTCAAAACAGCTACAGGAGTGCTCGATGACGTTGAGTTCCGAAGTGCCCGACACCATCTGTGTCGCCGGCCATGATCTCGTCGAGGATCTGATCGGAAAGCGTAGTTTTACCGATGTCGCTTACCTTGTCATGACGGGCGGCGTTGCACCCACCCCGGGCGAATCCGCGATGATCGACGCGATCCTCGTCACCTTCGCCGACCACGGCGTCACACCGAGTTCAATCGCGGCACGCCTGACACTGCTCGGCGCTCCCGAGTCTTTCCAAGCAGCGGTCTCGGCGGGCCTGTGTGGAGCGGGCAGGCACTACCTGGGAACCATGGAGGAAACCGCGTTGCTGCTGCAGCGCGAAGTCGCGGACAACCGTGACGGCCACCCTGCCGAGATCGCCAGGGCGATCGTGACTGCTGCCCGCAAGGACAAGCGCGCAATCCCGGGACTCGGTCATCCAGAACACAAGAACGGTGACCCCCGCACTCCGGCGTTGCTCGCTATCGCCGAGCATTTCGGACTGCGTAGCCGGCACACCGACATCCTGCTGGAAATCCCCGCCGCACTGTGTGCGACCGCCGGCGTGATGTTGCCCGTCAATGCCGCCGGGATCACCGGCGCGATCCTCTCCGACATGGGTCGTCCACCGGTGTTCGGCCGCGGTCTGGCGATCATCGCACGTGCTGCCGGCCTGGTTGGTCAGCTGATTGATGAGCAGCAGAGTCCGACTGCGCAACACATTTGGGACTCGCTTCGCTGAGTCGGACCCGTCAGAAAGGCCAACCATGACTCGATCTGAAAACGACGCGCCACCCGTGCTGCTGGCGGGCCGCAGCGCGATCATCACCGGTGCCGCGCAGGGCATCGGACTCGCAATAGCACGCACGTTGAGCAGACACGGTGCGTCGGTTGTCCTCGCTGATGTCGACGCCGACGCCGCCCAAGCGGCAGCATCGGCCATCACCGAAGAAGGCGGTGTCGCGTCTGCCGTCGCCACGGACGTAACCGACGAGCAACAGGTCGAGCAGGTTGTCGACCATTCGCTGCAGACGTACGGCCGCCTCGATGTTTACGTCAACAACGCCGGCATCACCCGCGACGCATCCATGTTCAAGATGACGCTTGCACAGTTCCGCACAGTCATCGACACGCACCTACAGGGCGCATGGCTGTGCACTCGAGCGGCCGCGGCTGCGATGCGCAAGGGTGGCGGCGGCAGCATCGTCAACATTTCCTCCACATCGGGCAAGACCGGTGTGTTCGGTCAGACCAACTACAGCGCTGCAAAAGCCGGGATGGTCGGACTCACCAAAGCGGCAGCACGCGAAGTCGCCCGGTATGGCATCCGAGTGAACGCCATCCAGCCGGGCCTCATCCGTACCGCAATGACCGAGGCGCTGCCGCAGCATGTGTGGGATCAGAAGCTCGCCGAGGTGCCGCTGGGTCGCTCCGGCGAGCCGGAGGAGATCGGCAATGCCGTGCTGTTCCTGGCCAGCGATCTCGCCTCCTACATGACAGGTAGCGTCATCGAGGTCCACGGTGGCCGCTTCATGTAGTCGGGCCTCGATCCCGGCTGAGCCCTCAACGGGACTAGTCACCGATGCGATCGCCTCAGCTCGCAACACGAGGAAGACCTGGGCGCGTTACCTACCCAATGCGGCGTCATGCGTCCGCCTTCTCACTCGCTTCGCGAGTCGGAGCATCGGCGACACAGTGCGAATTCCAGCTTATGAACCTGTGTCGGTCCCGCTCACCAGGTCGCGGGTCTTGGCTCGCAATTGTTCGGCCGCGCGCTGTAGATGGGCTTGGGTGACCCGGCGCGCCTCGGCCCCGTCACCGGCTGCCACTGCCAGTGCGCGGACAAGCTCGTCATGCTCTCCGAGACTACAGGGGACGTCTTCGGGCATCGCCTCCAGAAATCCCTGTGGGATCATCCGGCCATGGCCAACAGCCGCGGCGACTTGCATGCTTTTGTTCACCTCTCGGTGGAAAAGCCAGTTCGCCGTGGCGGAGTCGTCTCTCGAGCGCATCGCGATCGCGACCTCGATCTTGAGTTCACGCACCCGCACCAGTTCTTCCGGTGTGATTCTCTCTGCCGCCCATTCGGCCGCAACTCCCAGCAGGTCAGCCATCGGCGCAAAGTTCTCGAGAATCGAGTCAGGAGTCACCCCCGAAACCAATACCCCGCTTCGCGGCGCGATGCGGACCAACCCCGTCCTGCGCCAATTCCTGGCACGCCTCGCGCACCGGCGTCCGGCTTGTCTCGAATTCGGCGGCCGTGAGATCCAGGTCAATCCGCGTGCCGGGCTCAAGAACACCGCTCAGGATACGTTCGCGCAGAACACGGCCCACGCGCTCTCGCATAGTGCCCGTGTCTTCGCTTGCGGCCTGTGCACCAGCCACCAGCCACGCTCTGTTCATGCCGAATCGTCCCTCGGAGTGCCTATACCAATACCGATCTGATATATCTATCGTAGCCGCCACTCAGGCCCTACTTGCGGCAACACCGATCCTGGCCGGGTTCGCTGTGTCGCGACGCGTCGATGTTGCTCCACCGATGGTCATGACCATTGCCCGCCGCCCGTTTCACGGACTCACAGCAAGAATCAAGTCAGTTAGAAGCCAACGTATTTCGCTCGTATCCGAGCATCTGAAGACAGCACCCACCTGTGCTGCCAGCCCGAAACGCCCAGACAGGAAGCAAGTAAGCCGATGGTATCCGCTGTCCGCCCACGTCGATCTGCCCTCTACATACCCGGCAATAACGTCCGGGCGCTGGAGAAGGCGAAAGCGCTACACGCAGATGTGTTGATCCTCGACCTCGAAGACGCGGTGGGTCACGACGCCAAGGCCGAGTCAAGAGGGCGAGTGTGCGAGGCGGTTGCGTCTGGTGCCTACCGGCCACGCGAGCTCGTGATTCGCATCAACGGAATGGACACCGAGTGGCATGCGGACGATCTCAGGGCGGTGGCCCGGTCCGGCGCCGACGGCGTGCTGGTGCCCAAGGTACAAAGCGCCCAACAAGTCAAAACGCTGGCGGAGACGCTCGACGCCCTGCACGCACCGGATTCGTTGCAGCTGTGGGTAATGATCGAAACACCCGCCGCCTTCCTGATGGCGCACGAGATCGCCACAGCCAGCGAACGTTTGGCCGTGCTGGTTGTCGGCTCCAACGATCTCGTGAACGATCTGCGCGGCCTGCACGTGCCGGGACGTGCACCGATTCTGCCCGCACTGTCACTCGCGGTGTTGGCAGCGCGCGCGGGCGGGAAGACCATCTTGGACAGCGTCTTCAATGCCATCGCTGATGACGAGGGTTTCATGGCTGAGGCTCGACAAGGTCGCCAGATGGGTTACGACGGAAAGACCTTGATCCATCCGTCTCAAATTGGTCCGGCCAACGACGCGTTCGGCGCGTCGGCGGAAGAGCTCGCCGACGCGCGAAGGATCATCATGGCCTACAACGAGGCTCAGGCCGCAGGAGACAGTGTGATCGTGGTCGACGGTCGTATGGTCGAAAGTCTGCACGTCCGCAACGCGGAGCGCATCCTGGCCCTCGGCACAGTCATTTCCGAGTTCTCGTCGGCTTCATAGCCGATCAGCGGCGGCACTCGAACCATTTCGGCCCGATATTCAGGCGTGGTGAGCCGGCGGGTAGGTTTCACACGCGCTCGATAATCGTTGCGATCGACAGATCGCCGGCTTCGCAGATGGCCTGTAACCCGTATCGGCCGCCGGTGTCCTCGAGCGCGGTCAACATCGTGGTCATCATGCGAATACCAGAGGCACCGAGTGGATATCCGAGCGCGAGTGCTCCACCACGCGGGTTGAGGAACTCGTCATTGCCGCCCACCACGGCCTGCCATGCCAGGGGCAGGTATGCGCAAACCTCGTCGATCTCGAAGTGGTCCATCTGATTGATCGACAGCCCGGCCCTGTCAAGTACACGCTCGGTCGCCGAGACCAAACCGGGAAAGTACAGCGCAGGCCCGCCTGCAGCGACGGCGAATGCGCGGAATCTGGCACGCGGGATCAACCCGAGCTGATCGGCACGCCGCGCAGACATGATCAGCATCGCCGCTGCGCCTGCTGCGGGCTGCGCCGAGTTACCTGAGGTCAGGCTGTACACGAAATCGGAGAACCTCTGTTCCTCCGCATCACCGAACAGCGATGGCAGCTGTCCAAGCCGATCGGCGGTGATCCGAGCGTTCACCATCTCATCGGCCAATACGGGTGCGTCACGTTCAGTCTGCGACCGGCGGATCGGTATTATTTCGCGATCGAATTCACCTGCTGATGCGACAGCCCCAGCGCGTTGATGTGAACGGACGGAGTACCGGTCCATCGCCTCCCGGCTGATTCCCACCCCTTCAACGATGCTCTCGGCGTCTGCGCGCGGCGGGACACAGGAAGGCGAATAGCGCTGGGACAGATCGATGCTCGTACCACGGAAGCACCCATTGACCGCGTCGAGATTATAACTGGATTCGATCCCTGCCACTATCACGGCGTCATATATACCCTGCATGATGAACCGGCCCGCGAAGGATGCGGCTTGTTGCGATGTAACGCCCAAGTGGTTCATGGTTGTTGAGGGCACCCGTGCCGGCAGTCCGACGGCCAGCCGGGCCATCCGGCCAATCGCCATATCGTCCCGGTTGGCGCGGCCGACACAATCGGTAATAACGTCCTCAACGTCGCTGGGGTCGATACCACTTCGATCCAATAGTCCCCTGAGCGTTTGGGCCAGCAGGTCAGCGGGATGGACGCCACTCAACAGTCCCCCGTCTCCGCCCCTGCCCAATGGGGTGCGGACCAGGTCGATGATGACCGCGTCCCTATCACTGTTCATGTCGACAGCCCCAGTCCAGTGCCCGCAGTCCGTGACGTGCCGCAGTGTCCATCGGCTAACTCCGCGCGCCTAGTAGCAGGGGCAGAACGCCGTTAACGATCCGTTCCTGCCCATCGGGTTCGACGAGCGGAAGTAGTGCCACGCCATCCGCGATACCCAGCACGTGAATGTCCACGATGAGACCCGCTAGACCGCTGGCAGTGCCGATGTAACGCAACGAGTCAGGCGTCCGCGGTGTGGTGAGTCGAGCGTCCAACGCTGCGAGCGCCAAGCGTGCTGACCTAGCGTCGCGGTCGATGATGACCTCGATATCGACGAAGACTGACACGGCCTGTCGCCTTGCATCCATGGCCGCTCGGACCTGCGCCGACGTACGGCCCGCTTCGCGCAGGTCCACCGCCTGGATTCGGACAATTCGAGTCGGCAGTTCAGGTTCGGCCGTCAACTCGGTCCATGAGCTGCCGCCCGTACGAACAGCGGGATGATGCCCGCGTGCGCTCAGCACCAGCCCCACCCTGGGGGGACCCACATATCCAGGGCGGAAAACAAGTGCGCCATCGGTTCGAGGCAACGAGGTTTCTGTCGTCATGCGTAGAAACACATCTCAGCGAGTCGAGAGTTGAAAGGTGGACGCCATCGCGCCATGAGTGACGCCCGGCACCGAATGTCCGGTACCCATGAACGAGCAGCCGACCGATTTCCTGATTTCGCTTGCATCTCACGCCTTTCTCGACGATGAAGTTTCGAATGGCCGCGTCGAAACGTGCGCCACACCCCACGCCCGACACCGGAAACGACGAGATCTCGGCCTGGTTCAATGCTAAACCGGACTCCATCGGTCTGCAATATCTTTCCCGAATTACAGACCGATACGGTCCGCCGCGTAGTCGTTCCGACGATCGAAGGCGGGTTCGTTGACTCAATCCGGGCCCGCGGAGGATCGTTGTGGCACAACCCACTTGACATTGAGCATCAACACACCTCATGAGCTCGCGACTGCGAAAACGGAGTTGAATCGGCGCACCCGGAGCGCCAATGACCCAAGCACCGACATTTCGCGATCCGGGATATCACTGGGCAGACTCCGCAACAGGCAGACGTGAGATGGCCATTCGTAAGAGACTCACGGTTCTCGACCCAAACCGTTGACACGCACTGCCGGTCCCTGCACGGCAACACAGATGGCGATCTCCACCGGCCCACCGATTCTTGAGTCGCCTATCAGACATCCGATGGCAGCTTGAGCACTTGCTTGGCGAGGATGTTGCGCTGTACCTCGCTCGACCCTCCGTAGATCGTGCTCGGACGAGCTCGGTAGTAGGCCCCGAGCACGCGGATATCGTCGGTTCCGAGGGGCACCTGACCGACAGCGCCACCCGCGGGGCCGGCCACCTCGATGACGAGGTCTGCGATTCGCTGGAACGTCTCAGTGGCCCAGAGCTTGAGCATGGACACGTCGGGCCCCAGTGGCGCGCCGCTTTCCAGCACTCGCGCAAACCCCGTGTACGCAGCCGCGAGGTGATCAACATCCAAACGCAACGATGCAATGCGTTGGGCTGTCGCCGGATCCTGGACTGCCCCAGTTGCCCGGGCAACTCGGTCGAGAAGTGCCAGTCCAGATTCAGGCATCGCTGGGCTGCCGACGTGGATGCGCTCGAACCCTAATACCGACTTGGCCACTGTCCAGCCCTGATTCACTTCGCCGATCAGATTGCCGGTAGGAATTCGCACGTCATCAAGGAATACCTCGCACAACTCTTCCTCGCCGGCCATATCGCGGATGCGCCGTATGGTCACGCCCGCAGAATCCAGGGGCAGCAGGAAGAAGCTGATCTGCGCCTGCTTCGGTCCCGTGTCGCTGGTGCGGGCGAGCAGAAACATGTGCGTGACGTCGTAGGCCAGAGTTGTCCAGATTTTTGTGCCGCACACAACCCACTCGTCGCCGTCCAGTGCAGCAACGGTACGCAAGCCGGCCAGATCCGACCCCGCTTCGGGCTCTGAGTAACCCTGGCAGTAGCGGTGGCTGCAATCAAGGATCGGTGGCAGGAACACCTGGCATTGCTCCGCGGCGCCAAAGCGCTGCAGAACCGGCCCGATCATCCGGATTCCGTGGTCCTGAAACCGCGCTATACCCCAGCGCTCCTGCTCTTCGAGGAAGATGAGCAGCTTTACCGGCGCCAGTCCCATGCCGCCATATTCAACTGGCCAGTTGGGCGCGATCCAGCCTTTCGCCGCCATCCGGCGGTACCAATCGCCCTGCTCAGCCCACAGCAACCGCCGCGAAGGATAGCGGAGCTCATCGGGATAATGAGCGTGGAACTCTGCGCGGATTATCGCCCGGAAGTCTTCATCGGTGAGTTTGTTCCACTCGTGTTCCTGCGGCACCCCGTAGATCACTGGGTCTCCTGGTCTACTAGCCGGGCGTATCGGCGAATGTGATTGGCGGCGTTGCCGAGCCACGCCGATAGCACGAGTGCCCGGTTCACCAGGTGGGCGAGCTCATATTCATCGGTGAAGCCGATGGCACCGTGCAGCTGGATGGCTTGAGCGCCTACGTGCAGTGCCGCACTCGACGCACGCGATTTGGCGCTACTCGCCGAGACCGCCCGTGTACGCGCGTCGGCCCCCACACGGCAGCGCATGGCCTCCCGCACTGCAGCCTCGGTGAGCTGCTGCAGGACCCACATGTCGACTGCCTTGTGTTGTAATGCCTGGAATGTACCGATGGGACGCCCGAACTGTCTGCGGCTACCCAGATAGCCGACGGTCAGTTCGAGCATGCGCTCCATCACACCGAGCAACTCCGCCGCGGCCACCACCACCGCGGTATCAACTCCATTGGCAATCGCGGTGGCAGCCTCGGTTCCGCTGCCCAGCAGTGCAGCGGCTGGTCGGTGTGCATCGGTGAAATACAGCCGGGCCCACCTGGTTCCGTCAGCCATTGGCTGCGGATCGACCATCAGCCCTTGCGTCGTGGCATCGACGCGCACCAACACCGTCTCCCTGCCGGCGCGCGCGGCGACCAGAAATGTGTCAGGTTGGTGTACCGGTACCCAATGGGCTTCGCCGTCGAGGATGACGCCGTCGGCACACAGCGTGGCGGTGATCGGCAGCGTGCCGGGTTCCGGGCCACCTTGAGCGCCCTGCCATACCGGAGCCGCAACCACCGACCCAGTCATGACGCTTTCCCGCAGTGCGGCTGCTGCGGGGCTGTCGAGGCCGGCGAGCCAGAGCGGTGCGATCACCCCCGCCGCCACGAAAGGCTCGAGCCGTCCCGCCGAGCCTAACGCTCGAGCGATGACCGCTGCGGCCCGCTCATCGGCGCCGCTCCCGCCGTCGGACTCGCCGACCAGAAGCGACAGCCAGCCAAGATCGCCGAACCGTTGCCACAACTCGCGGTCAAACCCGACTGGGCCGTCGCGGTGCGCACGCAGGTTATCGGGATCGCGCGGCACGGCGTCCCGGGCAACCTCGGCGAGAGCTGCCATCAGTTCGGCAACCTCGTCGTCATCGAATCCGGTATTTCCGGCAGGCACGGTATTCACCACTTTGACCCTTCCGGATTGGCCGCGGCGCGTGTGCATGCCGACGCCTCCGCGCGACCCCGATCACGGGGGCTCAACGGCCCATGGTCAGCGACCATGAACCAGTCGATGTGGCTCCATGAACTGGCCGATCTGATTTGCCCCAGTGCTGGTGGCACCGTTACCTCCTAAAGCTCAACAGTTCCGTGGGGTGGCCACCTGCGAGATGTCTGGCCGCCGAATCCTCCGAACGCGTGACCACCGACCTTCGCCCACTGTCATTCGGCTGCCTTGCACGGCAATGCCTCTGGTGCGACCCCTCCCCCGTCACGGGCACCCGACCACTGACGGGTCCATACCAGCAGCGCGGGCATGTTGCACGTCAGAATGAACGACGGTAGGCGGTTGTCTGTGTTTTTGTGTGTTGGTTTATTGGGTTGTCCATGGTGCGGGGGCACTCTCGATGAAGCGGTTGGGGTCGGTTGCTTTGAGTTGAGGGAGGACTTTCTCGATGAACAGGGACTGGTTGGCCTGGGAGACCTCGGGGGGCATGTCGGCAAATGAGAGCACCGTGATGACTCCGGCCGCGTCAATCCTGCGTACGTTTTCGGTGATCGCCTCGATCACTTGGTCCGGAGTTCCCGACACCTGCAAATCGGCCAGGAATCGTGCGTACTTCTCCTCACCGTGCTTAGCGATCCGCCCGGCCAGAGCACCGTAGTACTCATAACCCGGAATGGTGGCCAAACCCTCGTTGCCGAACTCGTAATGATCAACACAAGACTGCCCGTAACGCACCGTGTACTGCTCATGCATCTCCCGGGCCGCCTGCTCAGATTCATGCACGTTGACAAACTGCACAAGCAACGGCCGGGGCGGCAACTGGCCATTGAGTTCAAGGAACCGGTCCCGATACGCCGCGATCTCACGCTCGGTTGTTTCCCACGGCTTCTGCGCAATAACCATGACACCAAAGCCCAGCCTGGCCATCAACTCCATCGACGCCGGCGAGACCGCCGAGGCATACACACGCCCCCGCAGCGGGCTCGGCGGAATCGGACGAATCCCCACCGGAGGCTGCTTGTAATACGTGCCGTCATAAGCCATCTTGCCCGAATCAAAAGCTTCCACAAGGGCTTCGGCGTACTCCGAGAACCGATCCCGAGATTCGCCCATCTCGATGCGGAATCCTTCAAACTCGATCCGCCCCAGACCACGCCCCAAACCGACCAGCAGCCGGCCCCGCGACATATGATCCAACACCGACAACTCTTCAGCGACACGCAACGGCTCATGCCACGGCAGCACAACCACCATCGAGCCCAGACGCACACTCTTGGTCCGCGCCGCCATATACGTCAGATACTGGGCGACATTGGGCGCCATGTGATAGCCACTGAAATGATGCTCAGCGATCCACACCGATTCAAAACCGGCCGGCTCCGCCTGATCGGCCAACGCCAACTCGTGGGCCACAATCTCAATGTCCTTCTCAGGATGACCATCAAGATTCTGAACAAACATTCCCTTACCGACGTGCACCTGTACCTCCGTATGTTAGCCAGACAGCGATGAGCAAATCGCTCAACTCGCCTGTGTTCCTACAATGCCCACGAATGACACAACCGCACCCGGCTGACCGCCGAGATTCTGCACCAACGCCAACGACCGGTCGGTACTGATCTGCCGATCCGGCGGCGATTCCCCCCGAAGCTGCAACCAGCATTCGAAATACATCCGCAAACCCGACGCACCCACCGGATGCCCGAACGCCGTCAAACCCCCATCAGGATTCACCGGCAACTCACCACCAATATCGAAGCGGCCCTGGACAATATCTCGGCAAGCGCCACCAGGGCGACTCAAACCAAGATCCTCCATCAAAACAACCTCGGTAATGGTGAAACAGTCATGAACCTCAGCCATCGCCAACTCACTGCCCGGATCGGTGATCCCCGCCCGCCGGTACGCAATCGACGCCGACTCAACCACTTCCGGGAAGTTGGCATAGTCAAAACCACTCGCCGACTGCCCTGCATGGTTGCCCGCCACCAACCCAAAAGACTTGATATACAAAGGCCGATCCGTGAACTCCAGCGCCCGCTCCGCCGGCACCACGATCGCCGCCGCAGCCCCATCACTGACCCCCGAACAATCAAACAGCCCAAGAGGACCCGCGACCTTCACCGCCTTCTCAATCGCCTCCTTGGACACCTCACTGCGGAAATGAGCCCGCAAATTCCGCGCACCATTAACGTGGTTCTTCCACGACACATGCGTCATCGCAGCCCGCACCACATCCGGATCAAGCCCATACTTACGCGAATACGGCTCCGCCAACAACGAAAACGCCCCAGGCCCAGTGAAATCCACCACCGTGCCATCAGAAGGCAAACCGTACCCAAGCAAACCCGAGGCACCCGAATCCTTCAGCTTCTCCCCACCCACAGCCATCGCGATGTCATACTCACCACACGCCACGGCATACACCGCCGCACGCAACGCCTCAGACCCCGTCGCGCAGCGGTTCTCCACCCGAGTAACCGGACGATTCCTCAGACGCAACGCCTGCGCCAGGGAATCACCACCAACACCCGACTGGCGCGTCCCAAACCAAAACGCTTCCACCTCAGCGATATCAACACCAGCCGAGCGGGCCGCGTCGTGACCGGCAGCCACCACCAGATCATCAATTCCCGCTTCGTAACGCTCCCCAAACCGAGTACACCCCATCCCCACGATCGCCACTTTGTCCCGGATTCCCGAGGATGACCGAGTACTCACCGACACTCCCTGCACACCACCAAACATAGAACATAGTTAACCTGTTTGACAAGTATGCAGGAACCATCGTACCCTTTACCACCGTGCAGCCCCACCGCTCCATGCTCTTCATCCCAGGACACAAAAACGACTGGACCCACAAAGCACTCACATCCGGAACCGACGCGCTGATCTTCGACCTCGAAGACTCCGTGCCGTCTTCCGAGAAGGCCGGTGCTCGCAGCCTCGTTGCAGCGTCGTTGGATCAAGTGCGTTCCACGCACCCGCGCACTGGACTATGGGTACGACCGAACGCGTGGGACAGCGAGCTGACGGGACTCGATCTCCAAGACGTCGTGCGGGAGAGTCTCAACGGGTTGATTTTGCCGAAGATCGAGACCGCGAGCGACGTGTTGCGATTCGATACGCTGGTAACACATTTCGAACTTCGCAACGGAGTCCCCAAGGGGCGCATCGAGTTCATTGTATCGCTCGAGACAGCTTTGGGTATGGCCAACTGCGATGCCATCGCGCGGGCACCCAGAGTCGCCAGCTTGATCGGCGCGACGGCCAAGAACGCAGACACTCAGCGAGCATTGGGCTACCAGTTCACAGCCGATGGGCAGGAGACGTTGTACCTGCGAAGCAAAATTCTGTTGGCGTGCCGCGCGGCCGGCATCCGGCATCCGCTGTGTGCGCTGTGGCAGGACATAAAAGACATCGACGGACTTACCAAATTCGCGCAGCAGAACGCGCAACTCGGTTATCGAGGCCAGCTGCTGATTCATCCCTCCCATGTAGCACCGGTACACCAGATCTACTCACCCTCCGAAGATCAGATTGATTTCTATCGCGGCATGATCGCCGCGTTTGAACGCGGCCAGCGTGAGGGGCACGGCGCGGTCGAATACGAAGGCGAACATATCGATCTTGCGCACGTGACTACAGCTCGGGATTTTCTAGACCAAATCGACCGGAACGGGATTAACAGACATGGCTGGCCTCTTCTTTGAAGAATGCACAGAAGGCCTCATCATCGAGCACGCCTTGAGACGTACTGTCACGGAGGCCGACAATATATTCTTCTGCTCACTGACCTTTAATACCCAGCCGTTGCATATAGACGAGGAATACAGTAAAGGCACCGAGTACGGTCAGCGTCTCGTAAACAGCGTGTTCACACTCGGACTGGTGTGCGGCATGGCCGTCACCGACACCACACTGGGTACTGCACTGGGCAACCTGGGATTTGAGGAAGTGAAATTCCCGAATCCCGTGTTTCATGGCGATACGATTCGTGCAACAACCGAGATCAGCGGGCGTCGGGAATCGAAGTCCCGCCCCAACGCGGGCATTGTATCTTTCACTCACCACGGATATAACCAGCGCGGGGAATTAGTCTGCGAAGCCAAACGCGCCAGCCTGATGAGGAAGAAATGACCGAGACCCATCCTGCCTGGACTCCGAGCCAGGAAACGATATCTCGAAGTCGATTGAACCGGCTGATCAAAAAGCTCGGGCTGGAAACCGTCGACGACCTACATCGCCGGGCCGTGAACGACCCCGAATGGTACTGGCGCCGCGTCGTCGAAGACTTGGGCGTTGATTTTGAACGCGACTTCACCCAGGTGTGCGACACCAGCTCGGGTATCGAATTCCCGCGTTGGTTCATCGACGGGCTGTTCAACATCACCACGAACACGCTCGATCGCTACGCGACGGGCCCCGAGTCGCAGAAGACGGCGATCATCTGGGAGGACGAGACTCGTACCAGCACCCACGTCTCCTACGGCGAGCTGTACCGAGATGTCGTACGGCTGGCCGGGTTCCTCCGCGCGAAGCACATCGAATCAGGTGACCGGGTTGTCCTGTTCTTGCCCATGATCCCCGAGACAGCCGTCGCCTTTCTGGCCTGCGCTCGTATCGGAGCGGTTGTGGTACCGGTGTTCTCCGGTTATGGCGTCGACGCTCTGGCCACTCGTTGCATCGACGCGGAAGCCAAGATGGTCATCACCGCAGATGGCTTCCGCCGCAAGGACCGGATAGTGGCGATGAAGACGGTCGCGGACCAGGCCGCAGATCAGGCGCCTTCGGTTCAGACCATTGTCGTGGTTGACCACGTCACCACTTCCACGAAGCCAGGATCTGGCCGAGATATCCGTTGGACCGACGCCCTTGTCGTTGGGGACGTCGATGACGCCGACGGCTCGGCGATCGCCCTCGATCCCAACCATCCGCTTCTGATCGCGTATACCTCGGGAACTACGGGCAGGCCCAAGGGAATCGTGCTGTCTCACTCTGGTTTCCTACTCAAAGTAGGCCACGATTTGGGTTATTGCTTCGATATCCAAGACGACGATGTAATCTTCTGGATCTCCGACTTCGGTTGGCTTGTCGGACCTTTGCTGATCGTTGGCAGCCTGTTTTTCCATTCGACGGCGGTGTTCTACGAGGGTGCGCTGGACCAACCTGATCCTTCCAGAATCTGGGAGCTCATCCGGCATCATGAAGTCACCGTGCAGGGGATTTCGCCGACTGCAGTGCGTGCGCTGATGACCGCGGGCGACAGCTGGGTGCCCGACCCACCCTCACACCTTCGAGCCTTCGTCACGACTGGCGAGCCGTGGACTCCCGAACCATGGATGTGGCTGTTCGACACCGTCGGACAGCGGAAACTGCCCATCCTGAACTTCTCTGGCGGCACCGAGATCGGTGGCGGAATCGTCAGTTGCTACACGATTCTGCCGCTGTATCCGTGTGGTTTCAGCGCACCGGTCATCGGGATGAACTCCGACATCGTCGACGACAATGGCCATCCCGTGCGAGGCGAAGCCGGCGAGCTGATCATCCGAAGCCCGTGGCCCGGTATGACGCACAGTTTCTGGCGAGACCGCGAACGATACTTGCAGACCTACTGGTCGAAGTTCCCAGGCTGCTGGTCGCACGGCGACCTGGCGCGCATCGACGCCGACGGCACGTGGTTTATCACCGGCCGTTCGGACGACACCATCAAAGTCGCGGGCAAGCGAATCGGTCCAGCCGAGATCGAAGCAGCGCTGGTGACTCACCCCGGCGTCCTCGATGCCGCCGCTGTCGGTGTCCCGGATGCCTCCAAAGGCCAGGCCATCGTGTGCTTCGTAGTCCCACGTGTGTGGCCGGTCGACGGTCTTGAACGCATCCTCGAAGAATCGGTGATACAACGCCTGGGCCGAGCGCTCGCTCCGCGCGAGATCATGTTCGTCGAGGGACTTCCAAAAACAAAGAACAACAAGCTACTTCGCCGAGCAATCGCGGCACGCTATCTTGGCGCCCCGCAAGGCGATCTCTCTTCGCTCGATGACCCGTCGACGCTCGATCTGATCCCGGTGTCGGCGCAGTCTCCAGGCGACGCGTGAACCAGTCCCCAACTAACCCGACACATGATTTACCTCGATATGATAGTTAACCACGTTTTGAAGTATCCCTTGTGAGGTATGTTAGTCATGTGGAGAATCACGTGAACGGCGCACACCAGTCATCCAACGGGGGGCCGCTAGACGCCGTTCGGGTACCGAAGTCGGCCGAACTGGTGTCGGCGTATCTGCGCCGCCGAATCGCAACTGGGGTGATCCCCGACGGCGACACGATCCCCTCGGAATCAGTCCTGGCGGAACAGTTTGGCGTATCGCGGCCTACCCTGCGCGAGGCGCTCCGCGTACTCGAAGCCCAGGGCTTGATCACGGTAAAGCGCGGTACGCGCGGCGGCGCCAAAGTCAGCGCCCCCGACGGCCGCGTCGCCGCTGAAGCAACAGCCCTCGTATTGCAGCATCGCGGCGTCACCATGTCGGATGTGTACGAGGCCAGAACGCTGATCGATCCGACGTGCGCGGGTCTATTGGCCACCCGACGAACCGACTCGGACATCGAGAAGCTTCGCGCAGCTATCGCTGATGCCGAGCAGGCGCTCGACGATCCAGCGACCGGTGTCCGGCTGCAACAAGAGTTCCACGCGCTGATCGTCGACCTGGCCGGCAACGAGACTATGCGCGTGTTAACAGGCATGGTCCTGCGCATCATTGACGTCGCCGCATATTCGAAGGTCGAGCGTGATGCTGGAACGCCCAGTGAAATAACCGCGATGCACGTCGGGCATAAGCACCACCGTCTGTTGGTCGATTTGATCGAAGCTGGAGACGCCGAAGGCGCTGAACGGTTGTGGCGTCGGCACGCGAAAGAAACGGCTGACTATCTACAAGACGGCCCGACAGCTCTCACAGTGGTGGAACTCCTTACCTAACGGAGCGAGCGGTGTAGCGCCATCCACAAGAGTGGGTACGCCTGCCTGAGCAGGGCCGTATCAGATTTCGGTGTGTATGCGTTCGGCCGGTGATGTGTTCAGTCGAAGTACGTCCTGACGACGGCGCGCGAAGCTCGAAGCAGATGGCGAGGTTGCGCCAGTGTCGTTGGGCGTTGCCCGTAACCTGTGGTTACGCGCCGTGCGCAGCGGCTGCAGAGATTAGATGTGGTCATGATGACTTCCAAGGACGCATGGGAGCGCAAGCTGAATTCGTTAGAGGAGCGTCGACCAGTGCAGCGGGGACTATTGTGACGGCTGCCCGCGACGCACGCCGCGCAGCAGACGGTCCTCCAACTACCGGAGCGCGCGGCCGACCGCGCGATCCCGGTCTCGACGACCGTGTGATGGATGTTGTGCTACGGCTGTACGGCGAGCACGGCTGGTCAGGCCTCAGCTTCGGTGCCGTTGCACGGGAAGCATCCGTCGGGAAAGCCGCACTGTACCTACGGTGGCCCACCAAAACAGCAATGCTGGTCAGCGCGTTAGTCGCACGACCGCCTCAAGTCAAGGAAATCGACACCGGCAATGTCGAAACCGATTTGGTCGAACTAGGCCGAGAGATTCTCCAGTACCTTCATACCGAACCCGGTCTGGCAGCACTGCGACTATTCGTCGACGCACGATTCCACCCCGACCGCTTCGCAGCCGTGTCCAAGGAAGTATTCGCCGCCCCCACCGACAGCGCACGCGCCATCGTACGACGCGCAATCAACCGCACCGAATTACCCGAAACCACCTCGGTACAAACAGTGCTCGACGCCATCATTGGCGGCGTCATCAACCACATGCTGACCAACCCAGACAAACCCTGGCCGGCACTCTCACGAAACCTGACGAAATTCCTGCATAAACTCGTCCGGCTCGTCGTCGCCGGCGCCTCCGCGGAACCAGGATGACACCCACACACTGAAACCCACCGCGGTCCGCAATAGCGCCACAAGGCAATGTGTTCGGACAGATGCCGCAGTACTAGGGCCTGAACGTCAACAGCTTCTGGTCACTGGCCCAGGCCCGCGTGGTCATCAGCGACTGGAAACACGAGTACAACCAACTGCCGCGGTGTTGGCCAGCACGAAGGCGCCCGTCCGGCGGTGAGTGGATCAGCTCCATCGATCTGGAGAATGCCGCGATAGGACACGCCGCGGTGGCCGAGGCGGCCGTCATCGGCGTGCCGCACCCCAAGTGGCAGGAACGCCCGCTGCTGGTCGTGGTGCTGCGATCCGGCCGCTCGGCTACTCGCGAGGAGTTACTGGCTCACCTGTCGGACCAGGTGGCGAAGTGGTGGTTACCCAACGATGTGGTCTTCGTCGACGAACTGCCGCACACGGCTACCGGCTGGTGCTCAAGCTCAAGCTCCGCGAGCAGTATCACGACCATCGGCTGCCCGAGTGATGCGAGGTGCGCCCCGTAGATTGTTGAGAGTGTTGGTCGGGGCAACTCCCGACAGGTAGCGACCGACCGCGTCGCCGAGTCGGGCGGCGGCCTGGCGGAAGTAGCCGTCGGTGAGTGCCGCAGTGTGTGCGGTGGCCACGATGCGGGGATGGTCCAGCAGGGGGCCGTCGCTCGGATACGACTCGACGGGAAAGACATCGAGACCCAGACCGCCGAGCCTCCCGGCATGGACCGCCGCCAGCGCCGCATCGTTGTCGATGACCGGACCGCGCGCGACATTGATGAGAACAGCACCGTGTTTCATGTGCGCGATGACGTCGGCATCGACGATCGGGGCCGCGGCGGGTTGGTGGCTGGCGCACACCACCACGCAGTCGGCCGCGCTCACCGCGGCGACCAACTGATCCGAGCCCGTCACATCGGCGCCATCGTCGGGGAGCCGCCGACGGCGCACACCGACGACCTGTGCGCCAAGGGCCCGCAGCCGGACTGCTTCGGCTCGTCGTGCTGTCACGGCCGGCCAACGCCTACACACTCTGAATCCGCGCAAGCACGGCATTCAGCTCGTCCGTAAGCGAGTCAGGCACGATATAGCCGTCCTGATTTCGAATGTCGTCAATGTGCGCGGCGACGTCCTCAGCCACTGGAACGCCATCCGTTCCGGCGAACCAGCCCGGCGTCAACCCGACGAAGAACCGTGCGTAGCGACCGGCGCCAGCGGAGAAAATCTCGTGGGTGTACGGGTTGGCCTCACTGGCCAGGTAGGTCACCATCGGGGTGACCTTCTCTGGTTGCAGCACTTCGGCCAACGGCCCGATCAGTCCCTCCGTCATCCGGGTGCGAGCCATCGGGCAAATCACATTGCTCTTGATGCCGGCACGAGCACCCTCTATGGCTATTACGTTGGACAGTCCGACCAGGCCCATCTTGGCCGCGCCGTAGCTGGTTTGACCGAAGTTACCCAACAGGCCAGCGTTGGATGCAGTGAACACAAACCGGCCGTAGTTATGCTCCTTCATCACTTTGAAGGCAGGCTGGCTCACGTAGAACGCGCCCCTCAGGTGTACGTCGAGCACTGCGTCCAGGCCCTCGAACTCCAACTTGGCGAAGGACTTATCGCGCAGAACCCCGGCATTGTTGATCACGATGTCGACCTTGCCGAACTTGTCCAGTGCGGCCTGGACAATCGCCGCGCCGCCGGCCGGTGCTGACACCGAGTCGTAGTTGGCCACAGCGCGCCCGCCTTTGGCATTGATCTCATCGACGACCTGCTGCGCGGCAGACAGGTCGCTGCCTACGCCGTCGGTGGAACCAACAAGGTCATTCACGACAACCGAGGCACCCCTAGACGCGAGGTCCAAGGCGTAGGTTCTACCGATGCCGCCCCCCGCACCTGTCACAATTGCTACTCGATCGATGAAGCTGATGTCAGTCACGTCAACACCTCATACGTATTAATCAAGGGATCGAGGGACCCGTATCGTCGTCTGAAGACGGGCGTGGTTTGGCACCCTTTCGCCAAACCACGATCGGCATAGATTCGGACTCGAGTACGCGGGCTTGGCACGCCAAGCGCGCGGTCGGCTGGGCCGCCGCCATACCCATATCCAGCCTGTTTCGTTCGCCTGGACGAAGCTGATTCAGCCTGTCAGCCCCCTCCTTGACGACCACCCAGCAGATTCCGCATTCCATATCGCCCTGGCACACGGTCGGCCACGTCCAGCCTTGCCGCTTGGCGGCCTGGAGCAGGGTTTCATCGTGGCTAACGACAATGGTCTCGTCCGCCGGAAGAACCGTTACCATGCCGGTCATTGAGACGCGGGTCCTCTCATCAACGTGGATGGATCCAAGCAACTGTAAGGCGTGGATGGATCCAAGCAACTGTAAGGATAGCAGCCTGTCTTGTCAAACTAGTTATATAAGTTCTATATGAGCCCCGTCACTTTGAACAAGTGAGCGCATCAGGAACTGGCCATCGCATGTTCGGCGCGCGGCCACCGCAGCTTCACCCACCGTGGGGACGCCACCGGGTCTTTCCTTAGACAGACCGCTATGGCGACCCTGCAGCCACGCCTCGCGCTGACCGATCCGGTCCGCCCGTGCGACAGCGGCGGTGTTGCACCGAAGAATCCAGCAGCCCGGATCGGATCGCCTACGTGCGTCCGAGGTGCGCCCTTTTGCTGACTAGGACCGCACATACACCGGCGCCTCGCCAACAGCCCTACCGCGGTCGACGGCCAGCCGGCCCGATCAGGACAGCAGACCCGATCGAGGCCCCTTCGCTTCCCGCGAAACGCTGAGAGCGCCCGTTTCCGTGACCGTGCCGCCGAATGACCGGACCAAGCCCGCGGCGTCAGCTAGAGCAGTGGGCGTTCGCGCGCAAGGGGCTGTTCGACAACCATCCAGTGCCGGAATCCGCATCTATGGACCGAAAATTGCAGCACCCGCAAATCGTTGGCAACCTGCACTTTCGATCACTGAGCTACGTGCAACCGGGACCTGCCACCCACCCTGGACCCCAGCACCACGGCATTCCATGCCGAGGCCCGCAGTGTCGACCCAGCCCCGCCGTCCGGAATCGAAAAGGGTGCACCCGGCGATCCGAGTGGTCGATCGACGCCCGCACCGACCTGTAGGAGCATCGCCGTCGAGTGGCGGCAAGAGTCAAAGATGCCGGAATCGACGCTTTGCCCTACGCAACATGCTGACAACAGGACAGTGTGACCACCACACCATGACGCCCATCTTCAGTGGTCACGACCCAACGGCCTCGGCTTAGGCCGTGGGCAACACCATCGACGCACCAGATGGGCCAACATCCACCTACGCACGGCACCTCAACACGGTCGACAACGAGCACTCTGGACGAGACGACCGCGCCGCGCAGTGCGCCGGCCATAAACCTGAACCCAGCAGCCCGCACCGGGCGGCCATGACCGGTGCAGTGCCGATTCGACACGGTTATCCGTCCCGCCAATGCAGACTGACAAGCACCTCGAACACAGCAATGCAAACTTGTTGACTATGACAACGTAGGCAGATAAGTTATCTACGATACATAGAAGGAGGCGTCACCTTGACCACTACTGAACAACGCCACGCTGGCCGGCGTCCCGATGCGCCGAGCCAACTGATTGATTCCAGCCGCTACACCTCAGCAGAGTTTCACGAACTCGAAGTGCAGCGACTGTGGTCCAAGACATGGCAATTGGCATGCGTGCAGAGCGATCTTCCCAACCCTGGGGACTACGTCGAGTATCAAGTCGGCCCCTACACCGCGGTAATCGTCCGCAAACGGGATGGCTCACTGGCGGCCTTCCACAATGTCTGTCTGCATCGTGGCCGCAAGATCAAGACGGGACAGGGATCAGCGTCCGATCTGCGCTGTCCCTACCACGGCTGGACCTGGGATTTCGAGGGACAGCTGGTCAACATCCCCGAAAGGGAAACCTACGCAGACTTCGCCGACGCGGACTGCGCACTGTCAAGGGTGCGGGTCGAAGCGTGGGGCGAGTGGGTTTTCGTCTGCTTCGATCAGGAGACTGAGCCACTCACCGAGTACCTCGCTGACATCATTCCGCACCTCGAGCCGTACAGATTTGACCGCCAGTACCGTTGGTTCAATCGCACCGTTTATGTGCCGTGTAACTGGAAGACCCTCCTCGATGCCTTCCAGGAGTCGTATCACTCCAGGTACATCCACGCCGAAGCCAACGAGTTCATCAATCACAAGAACTATGAGGTTCGCCTCACCGGCGAGCGGGGCCACGGCTACTTCATTATCCCGTTCGGTTCGCCCGATCAAATCGCTGTTCAATATGAACCCGATTGGCAGTCAGTTCTCGACGCCATGGAATGGTCATACGCCGCCTTCGGCGAAGACACCGCGTTGGTCGAGACGCTGCGCAACATCGAGCGTAAGCCCGGCCAAGAAACTCGCGATATCGTGATTCCGCTGATCGAAGAGAGCATGGCTGCTAACAAGATCGACTGCAGCGGTCTCACTCGCGAGCAACTTGTCGATGATTGGCAGTTCTTTCTTTTCCCCAATATTGCCATCAATTCACATGCCTTCGGATGCTGGATGTTCCGTGCCCGACCGCACGGAAATAATCCGGACGCATCAATTCTCGATCTGTGGTACTTCCACCGCGTGCCCGACGACCAGGAATTGCCGCCGACCGACCCGAATCAGATCATCAAGGAGGGCGAATCCGCTGGCGCGATCGTCGATCAGGACATCGCCAATATCTCGATTCAGCAGGAGGGGCTCCACAGCCCCGCGCTGCCTGGCTTCCGCCTGTCCAGGTTGGAAGGACGAATTACCCACATGCATGAGGTTCTCGACAGGGTCCTCGGCACGCCGTAATTTCTGCCGTAGTGGGGGACCGTAAACCCACGCTCCCCCACTACGTAACTTCCAAATAGAGGGAAATGCCATGCGAACCGGCATAGGTGCGCGAATCAAGACCACGACATTCGGATTCGGTGGCCGGCTACCATGGCCCTTTCGGACTTGAGCCAGGACACCAGGCGACCGCGCCTGCGCCACCACCTGCAGCTTCCGAAATACGCGGATAGGTAGTGCCTTTCATCATCCTCACCGTTCATTGTGACATTCGCCACCTCATCCGAGGTGATTGTCGCCGCCAAAAGAACTCCCGCAATCCACTCCCTACCTAAGGAGAAAATGATGGAACTGTGGTTGCGCGCGGGTCGAGGATCACCGATCTGCTGGACCCAAAACCGGCCGCGTGCAGTGTGCCCCGACAGTCAATCCGATTCGACGTCAAATAACTTGCCGCTCGTTCATGTGATCACCAGACGTGACCCAGGAACGCAGCCTCGGAGGTCGGTCCTGCGCCCGACGCGGGTATCTACAACCGGCCGCTGCGACGAAATCTACCCCTGGGCGTTCCCATGTTCCGTACGACATCAAAGGATTTGGAGTACGCCGCTCATCAGCGGGCCGCACACCCTACCGATCAGCAACGACCGGGTAACGCCACCGGAACCCCCATCCCTACTAACGATTAGGCACCATCTTGCTTCGTAGTGTTGTCACCCTGGCGACCTGTGTAGTGATCGGCTGCTCGGCTGCACCGGCCGCGGCCGACCCGGGCCCTGCACCCGCCGCAAATGACCCGACAGAACCCGTCGCCGACGCCGGCCCTCCACCACCACCGGCAGATAACGGCCAGGTCGACTCCTCACCCCCGGTCACCACCAAGTCCCCCGACGGCTGGACGCTGACCGTGTCCGCCCACGACGAGACCGAAATGCCGGTTCCGTCGCTGACCAACGAAGCCGCAACACGTGAATACATCGTGGGCGGCGTCTTCAACGGCTCGCTTCACGCCCCTCCCGGGGCGGGCGCCCCGCGGGGAACCTTCGAGGTGGGCTATCAGATCGCCTGCGGAGAAGACCTCAGCACGACCCCCGGCATCGCGCTGTCCGGGAGCATCGGTCTACTTCCTTCAGCCGGTGTCACCGTGAACCTCAAACCGGGTGTCGTCAACATCATTCCGGTCACCAAAAAGCAGTTCACCGGCGGCGACCCGTGGGTGATGATCAACGGGTTCTCGCTGAAAATCGATGGCTGCGTTGGCAAGTCGTTCCTCCGCTCCTACGCCACCCTGACCAGGTCGACCGACACCTCAGACGTGATCCAGTCGTACTACGGCACAACCAGAGTCGGCTAGCACCACCCTGAAGAAATGGGTGAGACGCTGTGCGCCGCGGTCACGACCGAAGAGGTCATTCCGGCCCAGATCGTCCATCACGTGGACATCGACACCGGCAGTCCTCCAACACCTGCGGAGCGCCCTCGACGTCGGAGGCACGACGTCTCCCCGTTTCAGGACCCGCAACCTGTAGCAGACAGAGGATGAAATGAAGCGGAACTTAAGCGAATCAGCGACGGTCGTCGCACACCGAGCTGACGGCATGGCTCCGCACTCGCCTGACCGCCCCGTTCCGCTTCGGGGGGACGTGCACGGTCAGCCGGTTCACGCCGACTGGGACGGCAGCCGCCCAGAAGACGCGATCGAAGGTGTCCCGCAGGACCACCTGATCGCGAAGACGTTAGACCGTTGCGTCGGTCGGTCTTTGCACCAGCAGGCGAAGGGGAGAACCGTGTTGCTCACATCGTTTGAGACTGGCGCGTTCACCAACGGCCTTCCTGTGCTGTGTGGCGCTGCTGCAGTGCTTTTCGCTTGTATGTCGATCGGGTTCGCCGGCGCTGCACCGGTCGCGGCCGACCCGGACGCTGCGCCCGCCGTAAATGGCCAGACAGATCCCGTCGCCGACGCCGGCCCCCCACCACCACCGGTGGACGACGGCCGGGTCGCATCCACACCCCCGGTCACCACCAAGTCCCCGGATGGCTGGACGCTGACCGTGTCCGCCCACGACGAGACTGAAATGCCGGTGCCGTCGCTGACGAACGAAGCCGGCACGCGTGAATACATCGTGGGCGGCGTCTTCAACGGCTCGGTCCGCGCCCCTGCGGGGGCGGGACCCCCGCACGGAACCTTCGAGGTGGGCTATCAGATCGCCTGCCAAGCCGACACCCGACGGGGCGTCCTGTCCGGGGGCTTCAACGTTGAAGCGCCGGTAGATTCTCACGTCCTTCTCACGCCGGCGGTCGTCACCAACGTTCCGGTGGCTAAGAAGGAGTTCAAGGGCGCCGATCCATGGGTGATGATCAGTGGGTACTCGATCAAAATCGACGGGGGCTTCAACAGCTATGCGCAGTACGATGACAGCTGCAAAGGCCAGGCTTTCATCCGCTCCTACGCGACACTGACCGCCTCGACCGACGCCTCGGATGTCAGCCAGTCGTATTACGGCACCATCAAAGCCATGTAAGGCAGCCGATCAGTTGAGGCGTTTGATACAGCGATCCTTATCGCCCTACACCGCGGCGATCAGGACCACAGGCGATTCGGGAGCGAGTCAGCTGGGGCGGTGGCGTCGCACGCGGCCAAACCGCCAGTCAGCTGCCCCGTCACCGCTTCGTCGAGATCGCCGACAGCAAAGCGGGGCCCTATCCTGGGATACCAAGCCGGAGCCCACGTCATAGCAACCCTCGAGCGGGGAGCTGTCAGTTCCCTACTCCGACTGGGATGTAGGGGTTGGCCCCGGGGCTTGCGGCCGGCACCTCGTCGGTTGGGCTGCCGGCGAACGGTACGGCCCCATCGGTGAGGGTCGTGGCGGTGCCCTGAGGGCCTCCGGTGCGGCAAGCGCTATTCATCGGGATGTCGTTTCCGGTGCACACCGGGATGTAGTACTGGTTGTCCGCGAGGGCCGGGCTGGCCAGTCCTAAGGACACGGCAGCGGCCGCGCCAGCGGCCATCACGGCAAAAGTGGACATGAGCATTTTTCTGCCTCCTCGTGCTGTGAGTTGCAGGCGCGGACCGTATCTCCGCGGGTCTAACTCCGATCGCCGGCTTTTCCTTAGCCGGCCTATCTTGTTCAACAGCGACGACCCGCGCATCGCCGCCGCGGACTGGATCAGCGTCGACGAGCAGGGGTATCTCGTCGTGGAGGGCAAAGCCGGCTGGGGCGACGATCCTGCCGACATCGCACTGCTCGCTGAACTTCACGAGGAGGCCCGGGCGAGCAGGCCTCCTACTGCGGGCGAAATCGCGTACGACGAAGCCCACGAAGCCATCACGGACCTTTGGGACGCGCTCGCGGCGCAAGAACGCCGCGAATACACCGACTACGCCGCGAACCTCACCGATGCCGTGCAAAGTCGGCTTGCCGCACTGGAACTGCCCACCGCCGTCACCGTCAACATCACTCTCGCCCCTGAGGACGCCCGCGGCCATGACGCGTACGACGACCATGCCCCAGCCACGTATCCGCGCAACGTGATCGAGCAAGCCATCGACGACGCGATCGTCAACACACCTACCCCGTCCGCGGTCCCGGGCACTCCCCTAGATCGGCTCGCTGCGCCGCAGCCGTAACGAGGTCATAGGTCAGCGGTCCGCCGATCCACCCCGTGGCCGTCGGGTTCCCGACGACAGCAGCGCCGGTGAAAACGACGACCCGACCGGCTGTAGCGGGTGTCACCCCAATCCAGGACAATGGTCGAGTGACGGACCCCAACGCTCCGAGCACTCACCAGCCGCCCAAACGACCTCATGCTGCCATCGAGGATCTGACGCTGTTGGTGCGGTCCCAGGCCGGCCCGACTTGATCCAGGCATTCACCGCGGCCGAAGAGCGCGATGCCGTCGCGTATGCGGCCGCCTGCGGCGGGACCGTCGAGCCGCTTCCGAAGTAGACCGCCACGCCCCCGGCCGCGGGCCGCGGGGTCGTGCGCCTAGCGCTCAGCTGAGGACGTCGCACAGCGCACGTGCATCATCTCGTGACAACGGAAATTCCACGTAGTCGCAATCGGCGGCGCCGCCGCCGGGACCTATCGAGAGATTCAGCAAGAACTCCCCTTCCGGAACGCTGCTGACTGTGAGGATTCCGGACACGATGCCGGGTTCGCCGTTATGGTCGTTCCAGGCCACGACGTCTGAATAACCAGCAGTTCATCGCTCACCCACACGAGCGTATGTCCGTGGTCCGCCTTGGGGCCGCCTGCCGGTACAAAAGAGTCAACCGGGGCAACTGGTTGCAAGGAAGGAACGCTTATTTCAGGTCGGGCAGAACCACGTGACTCGGGTCGGCCGCGATGACGCCCTTCCACCTAGGCAGGATCGGAAAAGTCAGGCCGAGCGCGAAGGACCGAGTGTCAAAAACCTACACTCGATTCCACGTATTTACCGGCTGTCACAAGGCCGTTCGAGCTTTGAGCCGGGGGCGCCCATCGCTGTTGATCACAATCCCAGGTAGAAAGACTGGGACGCTGCGGACCACACCCCTCTTCTATCTTCTTCTATCTTCTTCTATCTTCCCGACGATGATCGGTGCATTCTGGTGGCGTCCTACGGCGGCGACGATCGCCACCCCAGTGGTACCTCAACCTCATGGCTGTCGGCGAGGCCGACGTAGAAATACGGGGCGAACATCGCCGAATGAAAGCCAGCCAGGCAGATTCAGTGGCCACGGGATCTGCTTACCCATGTACCGACCGCCGTACGGAAGGTAGGGCGGCTCGTCGATCACCACATCATCCGCGACGTAACTCAACACGGTAGCGATATCTCCGGCGGCGCCCGCTGCGTACAGCGCCTCGATGGTGGTTCGGTTCCGCTCCGCCAGTGTGGTCCCGCTAGTCATCGACGCTCCCCCAGGTGCAATAGTTACTCGGCATATCAAGTATGCTAAGTTAACGTATATAGATGTATCAAGCGTGTTGGCGGAAGTTTCCCGCCGAAGCGCTCAAGCGGAGGGACGATCTGCTCCGCGGCAGCGCGGGTGATGGGCGGACAGACGAGGGGTACAGGCCCCACGCCCGTCCGGCGGTTCGCCGAAAGGCGGTGATACCACCGAGGTTCGATTCGTAGCAGAGGCCGCGCGCCCCGCTCTCTCACGGATCAGCCGAGGTGGTGCACACCGCTTCGGCAGGCGAGACGCCACCCTGATCCGCTAATGCCCGGGAGGTCCGTACGTTGAGTTAACAGTCAATCCGCGACATGTAGGACTACGAATTCTGACAACGACGACGCCTGCCGTATCTCGACTCTCGAACATCGATTTGTGCCATCACGGTCAGGCGCGCACAAAATTTGGAGGTAGATCTTAAGTGGCCGATTTGGTGGTACCACGACTTGGTGTGGCCGTATCAGAAGTGACAATCGTGGAGTGGCTCGTAGCCGACGGAGCCTCGGTTACGGAGGGACAGGCGATACTCACCGTGGCGACGGATAAAACAGAGGTAGAAATCGAGGCACCGGGCTCTGGCGTCCTCAGGCACGGTGCCGAGTTAGACGTAGAATACGAGGTTGGCGCTGTGATCGGTTCCATTGATTAACCTGGCACTGTCCGCTGGCGAGGCGCAATTAGCACGACGTCCCGGTTCCACCAATTAGGGCCGGACTGCGCGATGCGCCCGTCGGCAGTTCGCTTCGAAATTAGATTTCACTACCGGATGATGACGGGAGCCGTTGGGTGAAGATCACAGGATATGGCGTCTATCTGCCGTACTGGCGGTTGGAACGGGCCACGGTGGAGCAGGCGCTCGGCATACCCGCTGGCATTGGTACCCGAACAGTTGCGTCGTTCGACGAAGACTCAACGTCCATGGGGGTTGAGGCTGCGCGCCTCGCGCTCACCGGAACCGACGAGCGCGGCTTTCAACTCTGGTTCGCCACAACGGCGCCCGCTTATGCGGACAAAACGAATGCGGTCGGCATCCACGCCGCATTGGGGCTTGACCGCGACACCGGCGCCTACGACGTAGTCGGATCGGTGAGATCCGGAGTCGCGGCGTTACGGGCGGCCGCGGCAACCTCACACGCCGGCCAGCCTGCCATCGCCGTGCTGTCTGACATACGTACGGGGTTGCCCGGCTCCGGCGACGAACGCGGCGGCGGCGACGCGGCGGCGGCATTCGTATTCGACCCGGCCGCAGCCCCCCTGGTTGTCGAGCTGGCCGCAGCTTCGGTTTCCGAGGAATTCCTCGACCGCTGGCGGGTGCCTGGCGAAGTCAGCAGCAAGATCTGGGAGGAACGGTTCGGCGAGACGATATACGTGCCCCTCGCCGAGCAAGCAGTCGGCGCGGCGCTAGGCAAGGCCGGCCTGCAGCCCGCCGATATAACCCATCTGATTGTGGCAGGGCCGTACGAGCGTGTGGCGAAACGCGTCGCCACGCGCCTGAAGCTCGAGCGGCCTGCGGCACGGGACGATCTGCGCCAGCTCATCGGGGTGGCCGGTGCAGCCCAGCCGGGTGTTTTGCTCGCGTCGGTGTTGGACAATGCCGCGCCTGGTGACTTGATCTGCATGCTCACCCTTGCCGACGGCGCAGACTGCACACTATTGCGCACCACCGACGCACTTGCCGACGCCCGCCCAATTCGCACCGTCGCCGACCAGATCGCCGCCGGGCGCACAGATCTGAGCTACCAGAACTTCCTGCGATGGCGTGGGTTGGTGCAGCACGAACCTCCCCGCCGTCCGGCCCCGGCTCGACCTGCCGCGCCGGCCGCGCTGCGCAACGTTGATTGGAAGTTCGGCTTCACCTGTTCCCGGTGCACCGCCTGCGGCACCCGACACCTGCCGCCACAACCGATGTGTTTGTCGTGCCGAGCGGTCGACGTGATGCAACCGGAGCGGTTGGCGGACACGTTTGGCGTGATAACCACCTACACCGTCGACCACTTGGCCTTCTCGTACGGATCGCCTGTCATCTCGGCAATCATCGATTTTGACGGCGGCGGCAGGTGCGCCTGCGAGATCACCGATGTCGACCCCAGTGAGATCGCAGCCGGCCAGAGGGTGGAGATGACTTTCCGCCGGCTGCACACGGTCGACGGCGTACACGACTATTTCTGGAAAGCTCGGCCAATCCGCTTACCGTCCAGTGCGGGGGCCCGGCCCGGCGCAGGGCAAAGCGAGGCCGCGCTACCAGGCAGCACAGGACCGCCTAGCTAGAGCAGCGAACCGGCCGATCAATGGGACTGCCAGGGCCGGATCCACGCGCGTGCAGAGGGCCCTTGCCCGAGCCACACCGTGCCGGCTTGCGAGCTCCTCCGCCCGGGCTACGGTGTGCCCTCCCGCTAGAAATCACCCGACGCCAGTGAATTTTGTTTGCCGCTTCACCACACCCACCCCCGCTGCAAGGAGCAACACAAGATGCGCGTATTCACCCAGAAAAATGAGCTGATCGCTGCAATTGGCGAACCGCTGGGCAGCAGCGATTGGCTGACCATCGAACAAAAACAGATTGACACATTTGCCGAGGCAACTGGCGATCGCCAGTGGATCCACCTGGATTTCGAACTCGCCAAGACCGGACCCTTCGGCAAGACCATTGCGCACGGATTTCTCACGTTGTCCCTGATTCCAATTTTCGCCTGGCAGGTTTACAAGGTGAACAACGTCAAGATGGGCATCAATTACGGCCTTAACAAAGTGCGATTCACTGCGCCGGTGCCAGTTGGTAGCCGGCTCCGCGGCACCTACGAATTTGTCGACGTGTCCGAGGTCGACGACAGTCTCCAGATCACGACCAAGGCAATCATCGAACTCGAGGGCAGCGAGCGACCCGCGTGCGTCGCCGAGACCATGAGCCGACTCTATTTTTGATGGACAAGCGGTCGCCCCGACATCACACTGATCGGGCCGGCTGAACCGACTCCTGGTGGCTGATAGAATCGCGTATCCGCGCGTACGGGTGGATGCGATGGCCGACTGAATGTCGGCAGCCCACGCCGCGAGTCTGCCGGATCACTGAATTGCAGCCGATCGCAACGGTATTTGCCCGCGGAGCGGATCGGCGATCCGACAGATGAGCCCCATTCCCGAGCATCTCGTCTGCGTTTGGTGCTGCTGCGGCCGTGAGGCAAGTCGCGCCCCATTCGGCGATAGCCGATGGTTGGGGTTAATACATCTAACTAGGTTATGCTCGTTAACTATCCTCGATTCCCGAGAACGATTAGGTGACACTGATGTCGATCGATGAGAACATCCTCCGGTCTGTGGTGCGGCCGGGCGCCCGCGTCGCCATCTCCGACGGGGTTGGAATGCCGTACGCGGCCCTAGGACCACTCAGCAGGATCGCACGCGATGTCGGGGACATCAGGCTGTTGCTCGGAGCGGTTCTGACTTCTCCAGAAGGTCTTGACTTCTCAGCGTTCACTGAGGTCAAAACACTGATGTCTGGGTTCGCGCTGCGCCAAGCGGTCGACTCCGGGCAGGTGCGTTACATTCCCTGCCGGCTTCGAGCACAAACCGCGCTTGTTGCGGAGGCACTGCGGCCGGATGTGCTCGTGACATCCCTGGTCCCAGCGCGCGGCGGCTTCCGGTTCGGCACGGAAATAGGCTGGTCGCGGGCGGCAATCGATAGCGGCGCAGCGATTGCTGCCGTGGTGCGACCTCAGTTCCCAGTTTGCGATGCTGGTCCAACGATTCCAGGCAGCGCCGTCACCGTTATCGGAGAAGACACGAGCGAGCCGCTTCAGATCCCAACTCCTAAGCCATCCATGGACGTTCGACGCGCCGCCGCCCACGTCGCGAAGCTGATACCCGCCGATGCCAGGGTTCAGATCGGGCCCGGGCCACTGGGCATTGCACTGTTGGATGAACTCCAACATCCTGTGCGCATACAGTCCGGGCTACTTTGTGACGCGGTTGCCGATCTCGATGGCCGGGGACTGCTTCGGGGTTTACCGATCGCGTCATATCTACACGGCACCAACAAGATTTACGATTGGGCCGATGGACGACCTGTCTTACACGGTATCGACGTGACCCATGATCTTACGGCGCTCGCCCAAGATCCTCCCCTTGTCACTGTGAACACCGCAATTCAAATCGACCTCGACGGCCAAGTGAATTGCGAGTCGCTTGACGGGTCAGCGATCGGAACGATTGGTGGCCATCCTGACTTTTCGGTCGCGTCGGCGATCAGCTCACGGGGCCGGTCAATCATTGCCATTCCGACAACTCACCGAGATCGGCCGACACTGGTCGACCGCTTGTGCTCACCGGTGAGTACCCCGGGCCACGACATCAACGTCGTAGCAACTGAACACGGGGTGGCTGATCTCAGGGGCCTCGACCGGTCCGAGCGCCGCCGCGCCATCGCCTCATTGTGGCCGGATTCGCCAGCGCTGCAGTCGATCTGAACTGGACGGGATAACGCTCTAACGTCCCCGTCCTCCGCGCTTTCGGACAAGTGCCCGACTCGCGCCGGCCAAAATGTCTACCCGTCACCCGCGATCAACCCATGTGGGACTGGGGAGAGAATGATCCCGATGCGCTCGGGGCTGCGGATCGACGGAGTACTCGTTGCTGCATCCGGCAATGTACCCGGCCGACATGCGTTCGCTGAGAGCTCAGTAGCAGGTGCCGGCGGCCCCGCTCACCCTTGAATGATTCTGGGCGATGTGTGTCCCATAACCATTGCAGCACAGTATGAATAGGTCCTGGCGCACCACCATCCGCAGCGGTGTCAGTGTCTGGCAGGCACGAACCATGCCCTCCAGTTCCGTCACGAGCCAGGAGCCAGGAGCCACACACAGCGTCGGAGGATGCACCGGAGCAAGAGCATGGTGCACTACTCGAATCGACGAGCGGAATGCCTGTCCGTGGCCATGAAAAAGTACCCACTGGTGGCCAAGTAGAGGTATCCAGTTTTGGTCAGATAAAAGTATCCACCCCGTGTTCGTCGTGTCGACCAGGAACTGCGGGCCCCGATTTTGACGGTCGTCAACACCAACCAAACGCCGCCACCATCGGGGAGTTCCATTGAAATCTGCGATCAACGCGAGGTCAAGTCCAGGGACGCGGTGTACAAGGTCGTCGTCGCGCGAGCAACCGGTCGCCGACGGAGCCCGGCGCGGGCATGTGCATGGCGCCGAGCCCGCGCCGGGCCGTTCACCTCGACATCAGATCGACTGGTTACGCCCGATTGGCGGGCTGCGAAAAAGTTGAAATCGCCGATTTTGACAGCCTTGCCCGCCAACCCCCGACATGTCGAATGGGGCGTAAGGCTGTCTGCAAGGGCGATGCAGCGCCCTCGCGATCAACCAGCAAGCAACTAGCCAGATCGGCAGGCGTGGAAGCCAAGCCCTCGCCGATCGCATCGGACCCCGCGGCGCCATCAATACGACTTTGGCAGACCCAACACCTTGTTGGAGAGGTAGTTTAGAACCATCTCCTGAGACACCGGCGCCAACCGAGTCAGCCGGACTTCCCGCCACAGCCGTTCAATGTGATACTCCTTGGCGTAGCCGAAACCGCCATGGGTTTGTAGCGCCGCGTCCGCAGCCATAAAGGCTGCATCCGCGGCCAGATACTTCGCGGCGTTGGCTTCTGGTCCACAGGAAAGGCCGGCGTCGTAACGTCGCGCCGCTTTGAGCGCCATCAATTCCGCGGCCTCCAGACGCGCCCAACTCTGCGCAAGTGGATGCGCAACAGCCTGATTCGAGCCGATGGGCCGGTCGAACACCACTCGCTCGCGCGCATACTTGGCAGCAAGCTCGAGTGCGGCGCGTCCGATACCGATCGCCTCCATGGCGATGACGACGCGCTCAGAGTTCAGCCCATCGAGCAAATAGCGAAAGCCCTGGCCGACTTCGCCGACAACCTCATCGTCCGTGACTTCCAGATCTTTGATGAACACTTCGTTGGAGTCGACGGCCGCTCGCCCCAGCTTGTCGATCTTCCGTACTCGGCACCGTTCCCGATCCAGATCGGTAAAGAACAATGTCATACCTTCCAGCGGCCGATCCGGATCGCGTGGCGAGGTTCTCGTTAACAGCAGTATCTTCTGGGCGTTCTGCGCATTCGTAGTCCACACCTTCTGGCCGTTGATCACCCAGCCGCCCGAGGTCCGCTCGGCCCGTGTCGAAATCCGGGAGGTATCCGTTCCAGCGTCAGGTTCGGTCACGCCAAACGCCATGAGCAGCTCACCCTTGGCCAGCGACGGCAGATAGGTCTCCCGCATGGTGTCAGAGCCGTATTTGATGATCGGCATCGGCGGGAAGATGTAGAAGTGCAAAGCTGATCCACCGCTCAACCCGGCGCCGGATGCAGTGACTTCGTGCAACATCAACGCCGCTTCGGTCACGCCCATACCCATCCCGCCGTAGGCCTCAGGCACCACGACTGACAGCCAGCCCTTTTCCGCGAACGCCCTGACAAACTCCCAGGGATATTGCTCCGTTTGATCCCGTTCAAGCCAGTACTCGAGCGAGAAGCTGCGCGCGAGTCTCCTCGCCTCGCTCTGAATCAGTAGGTGGTCCTCGGTGAGGAACGACGTCACAGGATCGGCATCTGTTCTCGATAACATTGGTATACCTTTAACTTGGTGTAGTAAGTCAACTAGACTACTATAGGCACATGATTACCCGGAGCGCTCCACTGGCAGACGTCAAGGTCCTCGATCTATCGCCGTTACTGCCGGGCCCGTTCTGCTCACAGCTGCTCGGCGACCTTGGCGCACAGGTGATTAGCGTTGAGCCTCCGGCGGGCGACCACACTCGACACGTGCCAGGCGGGGTTCACTCAGTCGTCAACCGCAACAAGCGCAGCGTGGTGTTCGATCTGAAACAGCCTGCGGATCAACAACAGTGCAGGCAGCTCGCCGCCGAAGCGGACGTTGTGATCGAGGGCTTCCGTCCGGGTGTCGTTGAGCGATTGGCCGTCGACTACGAACAGATCAAGGCATTGAATCCCCGCGTTGTCTATTGCTCTATCTCGGGTTTCGGCCAGACGGGCCCGCGACGGTCCCATCCGGGCCACGACCTGGGGTATTTGAGTGCGAGCGGTGTGATGTCTCTGGCAGGCCATTGGGCAGAAGCGCCCCGAAGAGCCGGCGTGCCGCTAGCGGACATCAGCGCATCCCTGTACGCCGCCCTCTCCATCGTGACCGCCCTCTACGAGCGAGACCGAACGGGACATGGTTGCTACCTTGATGTTGCAATCACCGATACCGCGACTGCCTTGGCAGCATTGCGCGGCGGGCCCCGTCTGGACGTTGCCCCAGACCGGCAGGAGCACCTCGCGCCACAGAATGACCTGTTTTACACCTCAGACGGCAAAGCTATCGTCATCTGTGCCCTTGAGGATCATTTTTGGCAACGCTTCCGGGAATGCCTGGCCCGTTACGATCCCAAAATACTGGACCACCGATTCGATCACGAAGCGAGTCGGCGCACGCACGGCGACGAGTTGCATTCATTGATCGATTCCGCCATCGCGCGCCGACCGGCTGCGGATTGGATCGAGGAATTGAGGGCACACGACGTCCCCGTTGAACCAGTACTGACGATTTCTGAAGCCGTCAGTAGCCCCCAGGCCCAGGCGCGAGGTCTCGTTGTCGAGGTAGGACGCCAGCGACACATTGGTTTTCCAGTACTCCGCAATGGCGCGCCAATGGGCCACATTTGGAATACAGCTGCGGCATTAGGTGCACATACCGCCGAAGTTGCCGACGAGATCCACCAGAGAACCGTACAAAAAAACGGCCAATCTACGACGCTAGAGAGATGAATGAAGTACTCAGATTTTCAGTTCCTCAAGTTCGACCGACCCGCCGACGGGGTGCTGTTGATCACGATTAATCGGCCCCAGCAATACAACGCCACAAATGCCGTCCTGCATAACGAGTTGAGCCTTGTGTGGCCCTGCATCAGCGACGACCCGGAGACCCGGGTAGCCGTGATCACCGGAGCTGGACCGGCATTCTCCGCAGGCGGGGACCTGGATGAGATGGTCTTGGACCAGGCAGGAGACTTTCCCAAGGTTGCCGCGACGATGAAGGAAGTCGCCGCGATTGTTTACAACATCATTGACTGCGAAAAGCCCGTCATCTCTGCCATTAATGGTGCTGCTGTTGGCGCGGGATTAGCTGTTGCACTGCTCGCAGATATCAGCATTGCAGCCAATGAGGCCAAGATAACTGATGGCCATCTGCGTTTGGGGCTCGGAGCCGGGGACCACGCAGCAATTATCTGGCCCCTATTGTGCGGGTTGGCTAAATCAAAATACTATTTGTTGACAGCAGACTTCCTTGACGGCGCAGAAGCCGAACGAATCGGACTGGTCAGCCTTTCCGTCCCCCGCGACGACCTAATGGACAGGGCGCTGGAGGTAGCCAGCAAGCTTGCGGCCGGCCCGCAGTACGCACTTCGTTGGACCAAGCGTTCCCTGAATCAATGGATACGTTCCGCAGGACCGATCTTTGAGTCGTCGTTGGCATTCGAAATGCTGAACCTCTTCGACCAAGACGTCATCGAGGGAGCCGCAGCGATCAAGGAAAAAAGACAACCGAATTTTCCGTCAGTCTACCGCTCCTAGCGCGCTCCGCACCTGACATAACTTGCCAATTCCCGCGCAGGTTACGAACCGCGTTGTGTCGGTGATCAATTGAGGGCCTCCGGTATTGGTGTGGTTGCGACCACCTCGATACCGGGGGCCCTCGTCTCTGTCCGTGATGCGTTCCTGACCCCGCGTAGATGCCTGACGTTATCCACGTGCCGTCGCCAACGGGTGCGCGTTGCGCCGTCGTTGACCACTTTTGAAATCTAGGTCAGGGGCGACGGGGTGGTTTCCAGCGGTTATTGCAACACGGGGACCGTTTTCGAAGTTAGCAATCGTGTGAAGATGTCGGCGGGGGTTCGGTCGTCGAGGATGACTCTTGGTCTGTGGTTGAGTTCGAGTTCGACCCGTTGACTGCGCTCGCTGAAGTTCCCCATTGATGCTCGTCGAAATTCCCCACCCGTGTGGCTCCGCCGAGAAGGGCGGGCCTCCCTCGATGCTGCTGGTGTCTGACGCCAGTAGCTCCGTCGAAGGCGGCCCGCTTTCTCATGCTCGCATGGGAGGACGACTTGGAAGTGCACGCCCTACGCAAACGTGGTTGGTCGATCTCGGCGATCGCCCGCCACACCGGTCATGACCGCAAGACGGTCCGCAAGTACTTGGCCGGTGACGCCGAGCCGGGAGTGCGGGCCCGGCCCTCACCGGATCCGTTCGAGCCGTTCGTCGACTACGCCACCGCCCGGCTGGTCGAGGACCCGCATCTGTGGGCCCGGACCCTGTTCGACGAACTGGAGGGCCTGGGGTTCGGGCTGTCGAATCAGAGCCTGACCCGCAACATCCGGGCGCGGGATCTGCGGCCGGCGTGCGAGGTTTGCCGGACGGCTACCGACGGTCCGAACGCGGTCATCGAGCATCCGTCGGGAGATGAAACTGGCTGGAATTGCCCGATCCACCCGAATCCTGGGGCTGGGGCAAGACCGCGCACCTGCTGGTCGGGTCGCTGGCCCATTCCGGCAAGTGGCGGGCTGCGTTGTCACCGTCAGAGGATCAGCCACCCGAGCTCGCCGACTATGTCCTGGGTGAGCGGCCCTGCTCAGGCGATGATCACCTGGTCTTACGCTCAGTGGCCCCGCATACCCGGTTGAACGACCACGCCTCGGTGCACAGAGTGACGGTGACAACGTTCCAGAAGGCGGGGGTGGCCAAAGCCAAGGCCGGGACCCGGCGGCTGCGCCACAACGCCGCGTCGCGGCTTCTGTCCGCGGCGGTTCCGCTTCCGACAATCTCGGCCGTGCTCGGCCACGCGAGCGCGGAATCGACGAACCTGTATATGAGCGTCGACCGGGAACGTCTGCTCGAATGTGTACTGCCGGTTCCTGAATGCGTGCGGTCATGAGCAGTCGCGGTTTCACCAGCGCGTTCGCGGCCGAACTGGAGGCATACCTGGCGTTCAAGGCGAGTATGGGCTTCTACGGAACATCTCGTATCTGGTACCTGACAAGGTTTGACACGTACTGCAGCGAACACAACCGCACCGTATTCGACCGGGACACCGTCGAAGAATGCGTCGGCGTCCAGCTGCAGCATTCGGGCCGTTACCGGTCCTGGATGTCTTACATCCGTGATTTCGGCCGGCGGCTGAGCATGCACGGAGCCACCGATGCCTACGTACTTTCCGAATCGTGGAAGGCACCGATCCTCGCCCCACACCCGTACCTGTTGGCAGCGCGTGAGATCGAGTTATTCTTCGCCGCCGCAGCACAACTGGAGGTTCAATCGCCGTGGCGATGGCAAGCGGCCGCGTTCTTCACACTGATGCATTCGTGCGGGCTGCGGACCGGCGAAACCCGCGCACTGCGGCCCGGGCAAGTCGATTTGGATGCCGGGCACATCGACATCGTCTGGTCCAAAGGCTACCGCAGCCGCAGACTGCCGTTGACCGATCAGGTCGTCGAGATCCTCACCGCCTGCGACCGAACGTCGCGAACGCACTTCGCCTCGCGTCACACGTTTTTCGTCTCTGCCACCGGTAACCAGGTCACCGCCGCCACCGTCGGGAAAATGTTCGGCCGCATCTGGGATCAGGCCGCACTCCCCCGGCCCGTGGCCGGCCAGCAGCCACGACCATACGACTTCCGGCACCACTTCGCCTACGCCAACATTCACCGATGGATGAAGCAAGGCAACGACGTCGCCGCGATGCTGCCCTACCTGTCCCGCTACATGGGCCACGCAACCTTTGACAGCACCTACTACTACGTTCACACCTCGCCTGACTTCATCGACAGCTACGCCGAGATCACCAGGCAGAGCCAGTCACTGCTGCCCGAGGTCGGGTTCCAATGAGACGCGACCCGAAAACCGGTGCGCCGGACTTCTTTTGCTTCGCCCGAGATTTTCTCCACGCCTACCTGCCCAAGACCAGGGGACTGTCACCGAAGACCATCGAGGCATATCGATCAGTTTGGAGTGCTACCTGAGCTACCTCGCCGAGACCAAGCGCATCGAACGCGACCGTGTCAGCTTCGACCACTTCGATCGCCAGCACCTGAAGGGATGGATGACCTGGATGGCCGATCAGCGCCACTATGCGACCAAGACTGTCACGTTGCGCCTCAGCGCCGTCCAGGCGTTTCTGGCCTACGCGTCTTGCGAAGATCTCACCCTCGTCGCGCTCAGCCAGGCCGCCAAGGCACTCAAGGCCCCAGCTCACCCCAGGACGCCCACGAGTACCTCGACGAACCCGAAACACGGGCGATCCTTGCCGCATTCGCCGGGTCAACGACGAAGTCCCGCAGAAACCGGATGTTGCTCATCTTGCTCTATGACACCGCAGCACGGGTGGGTGAAATCACCGGCCTCACGCTGGGGGACCTTTCCCTGACCGATCCCGCCCACGTCACTCTCACCGGCAAAGGGAACAAGACCCGCATTGTGCCGCTCACCGAGAAGACTACCGACCATCTGCGCGTCTATCTCGCCGAGTTCCATCCGAACGCCGCGAAACTCCCCGCGACACGGCCGTTGTTCTACAGCCCGCACCACGGACGACCTACAGAACTGTCAGCCGACACGGTCTCAGCGGTGCTCAAACAAGCTGCCAGGACTGCACGCGCACAATGCCCTTCGATACCCAATCACATCCACTGCCACATGCTGCGCAAGACCAAGGCCATGGACCTCTACCAGCAGGGCATCCCGCTGCCGCTCATTATGCGCCTCCTCGGCCATGAGAACGCTTCCACGACAGCAGCCTGGAACCTGTTGGCCCACTCGGCGCTCGGCGTGGTCTTGCCCTTGCTCCAAGACGGTCACCATGGCCGATGCGTGTCCCGCGAGCGTTCCCGCGTTCTGGGTCGGGGGTCATTCCGCGACAGAGTGAGTTCCGGGCATGTCGTTGTCGACGAACTGAGTCGGCCCTCGCAGCTCTAGATCGTCCCTTCAAAATTGCAAACAATTGGTCTCGCAGCGTCAAGGTCACTGGCACGGTGTCGAAGGATCGCCCGACGGCTAGAAGCGCTGCATTGCGCGCCGAAGCGCATCGGATCACCCGGCCCGAACGAGGGGCTGGAAGTGCCGCGGCGCTTCCGCTACACGCCATCCCACTAACCGGCAACGAGTAGCCATTCGGCTTTGCGCCAGGACACCGGTGACCGCGCCTGGGCCTACGCCACGCGGAGCTTCCGAAATACTCGGACATGCAGTGACTTACATCATCCTCACCGGTCACTGTGACATCCGCCACCTCATGCGAGGTGATTGTCGTCGCCAAGAAATTCCCGTAACCGCTCCTCAAGGAGAAATTGACGGAATTGATGACCTTCGCCCGCGCAAAAGCATAAAAGGGGTGTCGGCAGTCCGTATAGCCAGAATCGACGGTCACATGACGTGGGGCTGTCAGCAAACATGTAAAACGGCAACAGAGGAGCACGATGATGGACAGGACGTCCACGGAGTTACTGGCAGGCGGGTCCGATATCGGTCTTGCGGAGCAGACGCTCCGCAAGGTGCGCTGGCGAATTCTGCCATTGCTGATGGCGCTCTACGTGATTTCTTACATAGACCGGACCAACGTCGGCTTCGCCAAGGCCGGGCTGGCCACGGATGTAGGCATAAGCGATGCCGCGTACGGACTGGCCGCCGGGATCTTCTTCATCGGATACATTCTCTTCGAGGCGCCCAGCAGTGGCGGCATGCTCCGGTTCGGCGCCCGAAAGTGGCTGCCGCTCATCGTGATCAGCTGGGGCGTGTGCGCCACCGCCATGTTCCTGATAACGGATGCGACGTCCTTCAACGTCCTGAGGTTCCTGCTGGGCGCTGCGGAAGCTGGCTTCGCGCCGGCGGTGCTCTTCTACTTCACCCTGTGGTTCCCGGCCGCCCAGCGGGTCCTCGTCCTCGGGATATTCTTGGTCGCGGCGCCGGTCGCGAACGCGCTGGGCGCAGTGCTATCGGGGCTCATCCTCAACCTCGACGGCGCGTGGGGCCTGCACGGCTGGCAATGGCTGTTCATCATCGAGGGCACTCCCGCGATCGTACTCGGGATTGCTGCCGGCCTCCTGCTCACCAACCGTCCCGCACACGCCACCTGGTTGCGGCCAGAGCAGCGTGATTGGTTGGTGCAGACGATGGACGCCGAGCACGCCGAAAAGAGTTCCCAGGCGAAGCATCCGTTTCTGGCCGGGTTGAAAAATCGCAACGCTTGGATCTACGGCGTCATCTTCATGGGGGCGATCTGTGGCCTTTACGGTCTGACATTATGGCTACCCATCATCGTCAACGCGTTGGGCCAATTCAGCCATACCGAGCTCGGCCTTCTGGTGACGATCCCGTATCTGGTGACGATCCCGTGTGTCTACCTCTGGGCCAAGCGCGCTCAGCGCACCGGCCGGCCGGCCTGGCACTGCAGCGTGAGCATGGCCGCCGGGGCGGCCGGTTTGCTGAGTGCGGGGCTTCTGCTCGAGGTGAGCCCACTCTTCGCATTCGTGTCGCTGTGTGCGGCCGCGTGCGGGTTGAATGCGACGGTTGCGCCGCTTCTTTCCATGCCCTCCGCGCTCTTCGCAGGCGCCGCTGCCGCCGCGGGTCTTACCGTGGTCGTCTCGGTGGCCAATGTCGGTGGGTTCGTCGCCCCCTACGTCGTCGGCCTGATCAGGGAGGCGACCGGCAACCACCAGGCCGGCCTGTTCTTCCTCGCCGCCTGCGTGGTGGTGGTCGCCCCCGCCCCCTATCTCTATGCCCGCCGCCGACCGGAGGGAGACGCTGGCGTCGTGTCCGCGTCGGATCGATAGACGAACGTCTCGAACTCATGCCCTCGGCGGTCTGTGCTACGGCTACTGACCGCCGGGGGCCGGTGAGTCGGAACGGCTGCCCGGTGCGAGAACCCGATCGCGTGCACTCATCCCGCAGCGAGGGTGGCGCCCGCGATGTACCCGACGGTCAGCGCCGTTGCGAGGCCGCACAAGCCGATCGATTCGGAGGCTTGATCGCGTTTAGCGTAGATGGGAAGGTCGCCCTTGTCACGGGCGCCGGGCCGAACAATGGCCACGCGATCGCCGTCACCCTTGCCGGAGCCGGCGCGGATGTCGCGGTGAGCGATCTCAGCGCGGCCAACTCCGAACGCGGAGCTGAGTTGATTGTTTGAACTGGCAGGCGCTCGATTGCGGTGCCGTTCGACATTACCGACCTCGACGCCGTTCTACGCCTTCGCGACCTTGGACATGATGCGACAAGCCATCAACGCAGCCACCTCCGCGATCTCCGTCCACGCAACCGATCCGCTGACCGAAGACAAACTCGAACAGCTCTACAGCCTGCGATAGCCCGAAACGTTAAGCCGAGGAATCCGCGAGCAACCCCCGCCTGCACAGGCCATCTCGACGAATCCTCGGTTTAACGCAAACCTCGGCATAATCGGCGTGGAAGATGACCCCTCCAGGCAGGTGCCCGCGCATCGTGACCGCCATGGCCAGCGCGGACTCCACCAAATCAGTGCGCATGTGATCCTCCACAGCCCAGCCCAGCACCCGTCGCGAGCAGCCGTCACGCACCGCGCATAGATACAACCAGCCCTCATCGGTGGCCAGGTAGGTGATATCCGAGGTCCAGACCTTATCGAGCTGGCCTTGGTCAAAGCGGCGATCTACCAGGTCGGTGGGTCGGTGCGCGTCGAGATCGACCACGGTGGTCACCGGGGTGAACCGGCGCGGGCTGATCCCGGCCAACCGTTGCCGGCGCATCGAGGCCGCCACCGTCTTGTGGGAGATGACCTCCCCGTCCTCGCGCAGATCGGCCAGGATTCGCGGTGAGCCGTACACCTGATCGGAGGCCACATGGAACCCGTGGGCCGTGGCGTCGATCGCCTCACGACGCTGCGGAGCCGGCGTGGGCCCCGCCGCCTGGTTGATGCGCCATTTGTAGAACCCCGAACGCGTTACCTCCAACATGACAAACAGTCCAGCCATGCGCACGATCGTGAAGTTGGCCTTCTCCGCTTCGATCACCCGGTACATCTCTACCGGTTCTGTTCGGAGGCGAAGAAGGCCGTGGCTTTTATCAAAAACGCACGATCCAAACGTAATTCGGCGTTCTCTTTGCGCAGCCGCAACTCTGCGCGTTCGTCGTCATCGAGCACCTCGGGATTATCGGTCGCAGAACGTGCTTTGGCGGCCGCGACCCACCGGCCAAGCAATTGTTCTCCGACACCGATCTCCGCGGCCACATGCGCGATCGGTCGACCGGTATCGACGACCAGACGCACCGCCTGCTCGCGAAACTCCGGGGTGTACTTCTTGCGGTTTCCCGACACGGGAACATCCTCCCAGCAGGACCAGCAGTCCCGCGATCAGATGTCACCAACAGGGGTCAACCTCACTCACTTTTCAACCGGAGCAGGCTGCTCAGGATTCAACGGGACCCGACAGTCGGCACAAAAGCACGCTGCGCCCCGAGAGTCTGGTGCACGTCGACCACGAGAAACGTGGACGCCTCCCCGACAGCCGTCGACACCTGCACGGCGGGGAATCCCAACATGAAGGGGCTTAAACCACGCCTACTTGCAATGCGCCGTTCACGGACATGTCAACTCGGAGAACGATGAACGCAAGGAGACCACATAGGGACATTGGGCCAAAAACTTCTTCACAGATCATGGGCTCATCGTCGGTCGCATCCTTGCCGAAAGGCGATCCCATTATCGGTCAAAGGAATTCGCGTAAGAACTAACCTGGCAATCACCCACGAGCGCACCCGCCAGCCGGCTCGGCCAACGCAGACATCTGCGGCAGCAGGCAAGCCCACGCAGCTCTAAGATTCGCTTTCACACAAGGTCTTCTGCGAACAACTCACGGAGTCGGAATTTCTGCACCTTCCCAGACGCCGTTACAGGCAACGCATCGACGAAACGCCAGTACCGGGGAACCTTGTGCGGAGCCAGGTTCGCACCGGCGTACGCGGCAAGCTCATCTGCCCCTATCGTCGGAGTACCCGCCGGACATACGTACGCACAGATCTCTTCTCCGTAATAGTCGTCCGGTACTCCGATGACGGCCACATGGGTGATGCCCTGGTGACGGTGCAGGAGATCTTCGATCTCGCGTGGGTAGATATTCTGCCCACCCCGTATGATCATCTCCTTGAGTCGGCCGGTGACAGTGAGGTATCCCCTTTCGTCCAGTACACCGAGATCGCCGGTGCGCAACCATCCGTCGGACCGGACTGTTTCCGCAGTTTCCTTGGGGCGCCTGAAGTATTCGATCATGTTGCCTACGCCTCGGATGACGACCTCCCCCGGTACGCCAGCAGATGTGAACTCGCCGGTCTCCAGATCTACTGTCGCTACCTCGGTAAGTGGCAACGCACGTCCAACTGTTGCGGCCGTATCTTCACGCGAATCATCCGGGTGTGTGGCAGTTGAAGATCCGCAGGACTCGGTCTGCCCGAACACGACGACGCATCGTGCGTCGAAGTCGGTCTCCACCATACGAACAATCGACGGAGCCACGGGTGCGCCGCCCGACAACACCAGTTGCAGGGAACCGAGGTCGCGGCGCGGGAAGTCGGCGTGCTGTCGCAGCGCACGCAACATTGTGGGGACAGCCCCCATGACCGTGCCGTGCTCGGACTCGATAAGTTCAAGTGCGAGCGAAGGATCCCATGCCATGGGAATGTTCGCGGCACCTACGCTCACTGCGGTCAAGGAAGCCGCCACCAACCCGCCGATGTGGAACATCGGCATCGGAGACACAAACACTCCGCCATCGACACCAGCCCGGTCAGATAGCTGGTAGCCCGTGTTGACCACGGCGCGATGGGATAGCACCGCACCCTTCGGGAATCCTGTTGTACCGGAGGTGTACTGAATAATCGCGGGAGCACTCGGCGCAAGTATGGGGAACGTACGAGTATCTGGTGTGCGGGTCTGAGCACACTCGTAGAGCTCCGTCATTGTTTGAACCATTCGAAGTTCTGGCAGCTCTGGCTGCAGCTCTCGCACCGCGCTGCTCAGGTTCCTGCCCCGGAAATCAGCAGACGCAGCAACACCGGCCGCACCGGATTGCTCCAACACATAACGCAGCTCGGTCAAACCGTAGGACGGGTTGACTGGAACCACAACCAAGCCTGCTACCGCGGCGGCAAACTCAAGTATTTCCCATTCGACGCAGTTCTGCGACCAGATCGCCAACCGCTCACCCGGCTCAAAATTTTCGACTAGCAGGCTCGCTACCCGGTGTACATCCTGTACGAGGTCGGTATACGTCCAACGGCGCCGCCGCGAACGGTCAGCGCTTGCTTCGATAAGCGCGGTTGCCTCCGGAGTAGCGGTGGCGGTCGCGAGCAGCATCTCGCCAAGAGTCTCCTCGCGCACCTCATGTTTTGCCGCACCGGCCCTGTCCAGTGGGTTAGACGGTGCCATGGCGCATCTCCTCTTGGACTGGACAATCTTGTCACTCGACATGCTGAACTTATATTACTAGATTGACAAGACAGTGTTGTCACCATAGCGTTGATCCGAGCCAGGCGGCGGACCCTAGCTCGCCGTCTGCCCCGGGTTCTTGCTGGCGCCGCAAGAGCCAAAAGGCTTGTCACCGCCCGGAACACCTTGATTACTTCGGATCGCGAGGAGTCGTTTCATGGTTAGCAGCCCGGATCTAGTTGACGTGGGTGCCGGCGCAGCAGGATTAACTGCCGCGATCACCGCCAGAAGCCCGCGGACTTGACGTGGTCGTCCTGGAGAAGGACCCCGTAGTCGGCCGCACGACCGCGATGTCGGGCGGCGTTCTGTGGATTCCGAACAATCCGGTAATGCGCGCTGCCGGCGCCTCCGACTCACGCGGTGATGCTCTCGAGTACCTCGAGGCCGCCGTCGGCGACGAAGGGCCAGCCACCTCGACCGCCAGGAAGGAGGCCTACATTGACGCAGGCTCCAGATTGGTCAGCTTCCTGCAAAGTCTTGGCATCACATTCACTTACCTCGACGGCTATCCCGACTACTACCCGGAACTTCCGGGCTGCTCCGTCCGTGGGCGGAGCATTCAGGCAGACATCTTCGATCGAAGGCGACTCGGGGCCTGGGACAAGCGCCTCCGGGTGAACGAAGGCCTGAAGATGCAACTGTTGATGCGCAACCTGCGCGAAGCATTGCATGTCCCCTACGCCTTGACCACCGCCAAGGGGTTTCGCGTTGCCGGGGCGGTGATGGCCCGCACCACAGTCGGCAAGCTGACAGGTGCACGCAAGGTTAGTCTGGGTAATGCGTTTTCGAGTCATCTCCTCTTCCAAGCCCTTCGCCTGGGTGTAACGTTCAGGCTCAATACGCAGGTCATCGATCTATTGGCCGGCGACGGGCGGGTCAACGGCGTAGTTGTTTCCTGCGAGGGCAACACGGAGCACCTCCACGCGAAATCGGGTGTACTACTCGCCGCTGGAGGATTCGCCCGCAGCGAGTCCATTCGAAAGAAATGGGGGCCGCAGCCGTCGTCGTCCCAGTGGACTCTGGTTAACCCGGACGACGACGGAGACGGAATCAGCATCGGCCTTGAACACGGCGCGGCCGTCGCGCTCATGGATGAAGCCATCTGGAATCCGGTCACCTTGCCGCCCGAAGGTAAGCCACATGCGATCTTCTGGGAGCGCTGCGCACCACATTCGTTGCTGGTAAATGCTGCCGGGAAGCGGTTCTGTAATGAATCCAGCTCGTACATGGCAGTCGGTCAAGCTATGTATGCGAATGACGCCACAACCGGCTGGTTCATATTCGACACGCGCCACCGCCGCCGCTACCCGTTCGGAGATGCGCTCCCCGGCATCAGCCCCAAACGCTGGCTGACCGACGTCTATCTGAAGAAACAACCTTCGGTGCGGGAGCTCGAGCGAGAGTGCGGCCTCCCCGACGGTGCGCTCGTGGACACGGTTGAAAAGTTCAATCGCATGTGTGTCGCCGGTGTCGACACCGACTTCGGCCGCGGCGCCAGCGCGTATGACCGTATGGAGGGCGATGCTTCAAATCGGCCCAATCCAAATCTCGGTACGGTCGCGGCCCCTCCTTTTTATGCGGTCAAGGCATACCCCGGTGACGTGTCAACGTGTGGAGGGCTCGTTACGGATGAGCACGCGCGTGTGCTGCGGGAGGATGGCAGCACAATCGAAGGCCTCTACGCCGCCGGCTCCAGCGCCGCCACCGTAATGGGACGCTATTACCCCGGAGCAGGAGCCTCGCTGGGACCCGCTACCGTCTTCGGCTTTCTTGCCGCGAATCACGTCGCAACTGTCTCTAGTGATCAAATGCAGAATATGTGCCATCGAATCTGTGCCCGTGCGGATGCTTCAACCAGCACGATAATCACGAGCGGGTCTGAATGCGAAAATATGATATTCAGCGGTAGTCGACGGCCACGTCGAGGAAATCCAATCCGCTTCGTGAGTCGCACCGATCGCGGTGAGTCTAGCCCTCCAGCGTAGAAGGAGTAGAACACTCGAGAATGACGCTTTAGAATTAGCAGTCCGTCTTCAGATTCATATTTTCGGACCTAAATACGCAAGTGAAAGGACAGGCCTCGATGCTAGACACCGCAACCCGGCTGGGCATGTACGAAAACATGTACCGGATCTTCAAGACCGACACGGCGATTCGCAATCTAATAATGACCGGAAAAGCGTCAATCATTTACTATTCACCGCGCGGCCAGGAGGGAATTCCTGCCGGTGTATCCGCGGCGCTTGATGACGACGACTATATAACCACGACTTACCGCGGCATGCACGACACGATTGCCAAGGGAGCACCCCTACGCGAAGTGGTCTCAGAGATCATCGGACGGTCCGGCGGGACCTCAAAGGGCAAAGGCGGAATCATGCACCTGTCCGATCCCCGATACGGAGTCATGGCGACGTCGGGGATCGTCGGAGGCGGAGTGCCTATCGCCAACGGCCTGGCGTTGCGTTCACAGATGACTGCGTCGTCCCGCGTTACGGTGTCCTACTTCGGCGACGGTGCGACCAACATCGGCGCCTTCCATGAGTCGCTGAACATGGCGGCGGTCTGGAAACTGCCGGTGATATTTATCTGCCAGAACAACGAATATGGCGAGTTCACCCCACGCATGGAGTCAATGAACGTCGCCAGAATCTCCACTCGCGCAGACTCTTACGGGATGCCCGGCGTGACAGTGAACGGCAACGACCCAGACCTCATGTACGAAGCCGCCAAAGTCGCCGTTGAGCGCGCCCGAGCCGGCAAGGGCCCGACACTTATCGAGGCGATGACTTATCGGTTCATGGGTCACGTGTTCGGCGCCGACGGGATGGACTATATGCCCGTCGCGGAACGGCAGGCCGCAGAGGCCGCCGACCCCGTCCCGCACTACCGACAGCGGCTTATCGACGAGGGGGTGGCCGACGAGACTGTCATCGCGGCCGTCGAGGCAAAGAGCGACAGCGAGGTCAACGACGCCGTTGAGTTCGCACTCAAGTCCCCGCCACCTGTCGCCGACGAGACCTACACCGACGTCTACGAGGAGGTAGTGCCAGCATGACTCAGTCCGCGAGCATGACCAAAGCCAGCATGAGTGAAGCGATCACCACGACCCTTGATTGGGCTCTTGAGCACGATCCGGACGTATTCCTGCTAGGCGAGGACATTATCGATCCGGCGGGCGGTGCATTCGGCATCACCAAGGGTCTGTCCACGAAATACGGACGCGAGAGGGTCCGTGAGACACCCATCGCCGAGCAAGCTATCGTCGGTGCAGCCATCGGCGCCGCCATGTTGGGCGCGAAGCCGATCGCCGAGATCATGATCGCCGACTTTTACATGGTCGCGCTCGACCAATTGGGCAACCATGCCGCGAAGCTGCGATACATGTCTGGCGGCCGGACCACTGTCCCGATGGTAGTCCGTGGCTTCTACAGTGGCGGCCTCAATTTCGCGGCTCAGCATTCTCAGTCAGTAGAAGCACTCCTCGCCCATATTCCGGGTCTCAAAGTTGCCATTCCAGCAACCCCGGCGGACGCTAAGGGTATCCTGACCACCGCGATCGAAGATCCCGACCCGGTGGTCATCTTGGAGCCGGCAGCGCTGTACAGCACCACAGGACCTGTACCAGTGGGCAAACACCAGGTCCCATTGGGTAGCTCAGCGGTTGTCCGGGAGGGTACCGACGTCACGCTGGTAACCTACGGCGCCCTCGTTGGGCCGGCATTGGCCGCCGCCGAACAGGTTGCCAACGAAGGCATCTCCGTGGAGGTCATTGACCTGCGTTGGATTGTGCCGTGGGACGAGGCGGGTGTTTTAGCATCGGCCCGTAAAACCACGCGAGCCATCGTGGCTCACCAAGCAGTTCGCCGGGGCGGCTTCGGAGCGGAGATCGCCGCTGTCCTGCAGGAGAAGCTGTGGGCCACTCTGTGTGGCCCGGTCCTGCGTGTGGCCGCAGCCAATACCCCGGTACCGTTCGCCACCGAGCTGGAGCAAACTCACCTTCCCGGTCTCGAAGACCTTGTCGACGCCATACGTCTGGCCGTCAAGCACGGGTCACGGTGATTCGATTTTGGGGCTGTTGAGACCTGCACTCGCAGCACTAGTGTGATCGTGGCATCGACTGCTGCACAGTCGAATTGACGAGGTGACTAGAACGGCGATGGTGTGCCACGGCCTACCGGGCGGGATGAAAGGCAACGAAGCCTGAGTCGCCGCCAATGCAGTGCTGCGCCGTACGCAAGTTCGCGGCCGCCCGGCCAACGCAGAATCATGGAACTCTCCTGCATTGGGCGGGCCGTTTAGCATTTTATGCGCGAGACAATGGTGATCGGCCGCCAGTAGGTGTGGAGCACTAGTTCCCCGCGACGGTTGCGTCGCTACCGCACTGGGACCCACAGGCCTCATCACGCCAAGGCCGTTGGCTGCCTGTGATTTATCGTTCACCCAGCGGCAAGATGCCACGGGACGATGCGGGACACGTCGAGGGTGTCGGCGCCCACACGTTGCGGCACTCCGCGGCGGTGGCCTGGCTTGAGGCGGGCGTACACATCAAGGCCGTGGCCGATCTGCTCGGACACAGCTCTATCGCGATCACCGGCGACGTGTACGGGCACACCAGCGACGACACCGCACGCGCCGCGGTAGACAGCCTAGCGGGACGGCTCGGGCTGTGAGGGGCTGACTGGTGCTCGCCCCTAGGGCGCGTCGGGAGCGCTGTATTGCGGGTAAACCGAGCGATACCCCCGTGCACGAGCAAGAGGTGCTAAGACGGCGAGTAGTCCACGCGCGGCCGTCCCAGCGACTCCCGCTGCGCCGATCTCTTCACGAAATTCGTGGAACAGCACGACAGTTTGAAGGAAGCTAGGCAGTTGTGTTCTCGTGCTGAACTTCCCGTCGCTGGCGAGTCCGAAGAAGGTCTCAAAGAACGTCTCCAAGCGTAGCGCCGGGCGCAACTCGACCACCACAGTGGCCGGGTCGTCAAACGGGTTGCCCCAGACATGGCCAGCGCCGCGTGGAACGATCACAGTTTCGCCCGCGTCGGCTATGCGAGACTTGCCGTCCGTCTTGATTTCTATGCGACCTGTCGCGACCTCAAACCGTTCCTCTGCACGAGGATGGGCATGGGGCCGTGGCAGGAAGCCGCCGGGTGCCATTTCCAAACTGATCTTGAGGAAGTCACCGCCCGTCGTTGCAGCGGTTTCAACGAAGGTGAGCCGCTCGCCCGTCTGCGGATGTTCGATCGTTTGTCCAACGTGAGCCATACCGTCCCCCTCTGCTTTGTCGGCGCGCTTGCACACAACCGGCTCACAGTATTCCGCCAGGCGTCGCTCCCATTGAGTGAAACGCAGCGACTCCGCCGGTGAGTGCACAAATGTGGTTGCCATCCGCGTTGCCATCCATACCCCTGCCGGGTATCAAAAAAGGCGGCTCGGATTTCTCCGAAACCGCCTCTGAACTCGCCTTTTACTTTGTCGGGCTGACAGGATTTGAACCTGCGACCACTTGACCCCCAGTCAAGTGCGCTACCAAGCTGCGCCACAGCCCGCGGCGCTGCCGGGATCGCCGGCAGCAGAGTCGAGAGCCTACCGCAGGGCCGCGCCGCGATCCCAATCGCCTGGACGGTGCACGCGCTCAGCCGGGTACCCAGGACGTCGACACCGATCAGCAGCCGATACAGCCCGATGAGTCCGACGATCACGATCGATCACGCGCAGCGCGTTCGGCGACAGCCGCGCGTCCGTAGTGCGCGCCCAGGAATCCGCCGATCAGCGAGCCGACGGCGATCAGTCCCGCGGCCAGCCAGCTGATCCGGTCGAACGCCACCAGCGTGTAGGCCGCGGCCGCGACGACGTTGACCACCAGCGACAGCAGGTTCTTCGCGGCGTTCATCCGCTGCATCGTACTCCGGCAGCAGCGCGCCCATCACGCCGATCAGCAGGATGCCCTGCGCGGCGGTGAAGTACCCGCCGTAGACGCCGACGACGAAGGTGCCGACGACCAGGGCGGCCATCCGACCCGCGCGACACGTGATCGGCCGACCGGCCCTCGACCTCGGCCCGCCGGCGCGCCCAGGCCTGGATCCGCGGGCCGATCACCACGAGCAGCAGCGCACCGATGAGCAGCACCGGAACGACGGCGGTGAACACCTGCTCGGGCAGGTGCAGCAGCAGCCAGGCGCCGAGCACCGCGCCGAGCAACGACGCCGGGATCTGCCAGCGCAGCCGGTGCCCTGGCCCGCGCAGTTCACGCCGATAGCCCCAGGTGCCGGAGATGCCGCCGGCCACCAGTCCGACCGCGTTCGACATCGTCGCCGTCACCGGCGGATAGCCGAGCGCCACCAGCGTCGGGAACGTGATCAGCGTGCCCGAGCCCGACGACCGCGTTGATCGCGCCCGCGCCGACGCCCGGCCAGCGCGATCAGGATCATGTGGACGACGGACACTCGACGACCCTACCGAGGCCCTCGGCTGTGCGCGCCAGCAAATCGTTGACTACGCGACTTCGCTCCGCGCTTCTCGCGCACCCGCACGTTGATCCGGACCGGGCTGCCCTCGAAGCCGAACGTCTCGCGCAAGCGACGCTCGAGGAACCGCCGGTAGCCGGCCTCCAGGAAGCCCGATCGTGAACAGCACGAAGGTCGGCGGCCGCGCGGTCGCCTGGGTGGCGAACAGGATCTTGGGCTGCTTGCCGCCGCGCACCGGCGGCGGCGTCGCGGCGACGACTTCCTTGAGGAAGGTGTTGAGCCTGCCGGTCGGAGATGCGGGTGTCCCACGATTCCAGCGCGCTCTCCAGGGCGGGCACCAGCTTCTGCACCGCCCGGCCGGTCTTGGCCGAGATGTTGACCCGCTGCGCCCACTGCACCTGCGCCAGGTCGAGGTCGATCTCGCGGTCGAGCAGGTAGCGCCGGTCCTCGTCGACCAGGTCCCACTTGTTGAACGCCAGCACCAGCGCCCGGCCGGCCTCGATGACCATGGTCAGCACCCGCTGGTCCTGCTCGGTCAACGGCTGCGACGCGTCGATCAGCACGATCGACCACCTCGGCGGCGTCGATGGCGCCGTGCGTCCGCACCGACGCGTAGAACTCGTGTCCGCTGGCCTGGCCGACCTTGCGGCGCAGACCCGCGGTGTCGACGAAACGCCAAGTCTTGCCGTCCAATTCGATCAGCGAGTCCACCGGGTCGACGGTGGTGCCCGCGACGTCGTGCACCACCGAACGCTCGTCGCCGGACAGCCGGTTCAGCAGCGAGCTCTTGCCGACGTTCGGCTTGCCGACCAGCGCGACGCGCCGCGGACCGCCGCCGCCGGACGCGACCTCGCGACGCCTCGGGCAGACGCCTCGAGCACCGCGTCGAGCAGGTCGGCCACGCCACGGCCGTGGATCGCGCTGATCGAGTGCGGCTGCCCCAGCCCGAGCGACCACAGCGCGGCCGCCTCGGCTTCGACGCGTTCGCTGTCGACCTTGTTGGCCGCCAGGAACACCGGCTTGCCCGCACGTTGCAGCCGCTTGGCCGCGGCCTCGTCGGCCGCGGTGGCGCCGACGACGGCGTCGACCACGAGGATGATGGCGTCGGCGGTGCGCATCGCCACCGTCGCCTGCTCGGCCACCAACTGCTGCAGGCCCTTGGCGTCGGGCTCCCAGCCGCCGGTGTCCTGCACGACGAATCGGCGACCGATCCAGTTCGCCTCGTAGGACACCCGGTCGCGGGTGACGCCGGGGATGTCCTGCACGACGGCCTCGCGGCGCCCGAGGATGCGGTTCACCAAGCGTCGACTTGCCGACGTTGGGCCGCCCGACCACGGCGACGACCGGCGGCGGCGGCGAACTCCTCGTCGAGCTCGGCCGCCACGTCGTCGGGTCGCTGAGCTCCCAGTCGCCTTCGTCGACCCAGGTGCCGTCCGCATCGGTGCTCGCTCATCGCTGCCGTCGCTCTTCGCGCAAGCGCTCATCGGCTCTGCTCCGGCACGCTGCTCGACGAGATCCAGCAGGTGCGCCGACCACGCGTCGGACTCGGTCATGTCGCTGGTGTCGACGATCATCGCGTCGTCGGCCGCGCGCAGCGGCGACACCGCGCGCGTCGAGTCCAGGTGGTCGCGGCGCCGCACGTCGGCCAGCACCGCCTGCGTAGTCGTCGCCCAGGCCCGTCGCGACATTCTGATCGTTGCGTCGCGCTGGGCCCGCTCCTCCGCCGACGCGGTCAGGAAGATCTTCACGTCCGCGTCGGGCAGCACGACGGTGCCGATGTCGCGGCCCTCGACGACGACGCTGCCGGACCCGTCGGCCAGCTCGCGCTGACGCTGCACCAGCAGTGTCCGCACGGCAGGCACCGCCGACACCGCCGACACCGCCTTGGTCACCGCGTCACCGCGGATCTCGGCCGAGACGTCTTCTCCGCCAAGGTAAGACAGCGTCCTCGTCGGGATCGAATCCGACGGCCAGGTCGACGCCGTCGGCGAGCGCCCCGATCGCGGCGGCGTCGTTGACGTCGACGCCGGCGCGCAGCACCGCCAGCGTCACGATCCGGTACATCGCGCCGGTGTCGAGGTAGCGCGCCCCCAGCGCGCGCGCCAATCCCCTTGACACCGAGGACTTTCCGGTTCCGGCCGGCCCGTCGACCGCGATGGTCACCGAGCTGCTCACATGCCCACCGCCTTGTACAGTTCGCCGACCTCCTTGCCGGTCAAGCACCCGGATGCTGCCGGGACGTTGATCGCCGAGCGTGACCGTGCCGATGTCGGTCCGGACGAGTTCCTGCACGGGGTAACCGACTTCGGCCAGCAGCCGCCGCACGATGCGCTTGCGTCCCTCGTGCAGCGTGACCCGCACCAGCGACTTGCCTGGCACGGCGTCGACCACCGCGAAGTCGTCGACCGTGGACCGGTCCGTCGTCCAACTCGAGGCCGTCGCGCAGCTTCTTGCCCAGCCCCCTCGGGACGGTGCCGACCACGGTGGCCAGGTAGGTCTTGGGCACCTCGTAGGACGGGTGCATCAGCCGGTGCGCCAGCTCGCCGTCGTTGGTGAGGATCAGCAGTCCCTCGGTGTCGGCGTCGAGTCGGCCGACGTGAAAGAGCTTCTTGTTGCCCCGCACCCGGTGTTCGACGAGATCGCCGACGCACGGTCGACCCTGATCGTCGGACATCGTCGAGTGCATGCCGCGCTCCTTGTTGATCGCGAGGTACACCATCGTGTCGTCGACCTGAATGCGCGCACCGTCCACCCGGATCGTCGACGCGTCGGGATCCACGCGGGTTCCGAGTTCGGTGACGATGGCTCCGTCGACCTCGACCCGGCCGTCCCGGATCATCTTCTCCGCCACCCGTCGCGACGCGACTCCCGCCTGGGACAACACCTTCTGCAGTCGAACGCCCTGATCTTCCTCGGTCACGTCAGTCCCGATCCACGTCGAAGGACAGCGGCTGCGCGGTCTCCGCGCGGGTGTCGCCGAGCCTGACGAACCGGGGCTCGTCACCGAGCGATTCGGTGATGTCGTCGATGACGTCGACGTCGGGCAGCAGCGGCGCGATGTCCGGCAGGTCGGTCAGCGACGACAGCCCTAGCCGTTCGAGGAACAGCTCGGTCGTCGCGAAAGCCACTGCGCCGGTGTCGGCATCGACGCCCGCCTCGGTGATCAGGCCGCGGGCCAGCAGGGTGCGCATCACCGCGTCGACGTTCACGCCGCGCACCGCACTCACCCGCGCCCTGGTCACCGGCTGCCGGTAGGCCACCACCGCCAGCGTTTCGAGCGCGGCCCTGGTCAGCTTCGAGCGGGTCGCCGTCGAGCAGCAGCCGCTCGACGTACGGCGCGAACTGGGCCCTGGTGTACATGCGCCAGCCTCCCCCGGCCTCGCGCAGGTCGATCCCACTGTCTCGGGCGGTCAGCTCGTCGGCCATCAGGCGCAGCTTGGCCGTCACCCGGTAGGCAGGCTGGTCCGAGCGCCGCCGCCAGCGCGTCGGCGGCCACCGGGGCGTCGACGACCAGCAGCAGCGCCTCGAGTGCCGCACCGAGTTCGCCGTCGGCCATCTCGGGGGGTTCCGCGACGTCGATCCCGAGATCAACGCCCAGATCGAGGTCTTCTACGTCGTCTGTCATGAGTCTGTCTCTTCCACCGCCGATGCCAGGTGCTCGTTGGTGGGCCGGTCGCCGGTCCACGAAACCTGCAGCACTCCAAGCGGTTCTAATTGCTCGAATGCTACCGCGCGGGCCCGGAACAGTTCGAGCAGCGCCAGGAAGCGCCCCACGATCTCGATCGACCCCGAGCAGTCGGCCACCAGATCGGCGAACGTCGCCCACTGTCCGACGCCGCGCCGCTCGAGCAGCGTCAGCAGGTGCCGGGCCTGCTCGGGCACCGACACGGCAGGCGTGTGCAGGTGGTCGGTGCGCACGACCGGGACCGGTCGCGGGGTGAACACCGATCGCCGCGATCTGGGCGAACATCTCGGCATCCACCCCGAGCATCACCTCGGGCAGCAGGTCCTCGTAGCGCTCCTCCAGCGCCACCGAACGGGGGTAGCTGCGCAGGGCGGCCGCCTCGAGTTCGGCGAACATCTCGGCGACGTGCTTGTACGCCCGGTACTGCAGCAGCCGGGCGAACAGCAGGTCGCGCACCTCGAGCAGCGCGAGGTCCTCCTCGTCGTGCACCTCACCTGCGGGCAGCAGGCGGGCGGCCTTGAGGTCGAGCAGCGTGGCGGCGATGACCAGGAACGCCGTGGTCTCGTCGAGTTCGAGCTGCTTGCCGATCTCCTTGGTGTAGGCGATGAAGTCGTCGGTCACGGTGTGCAACGCGACCTCGGTGACGTCGAGCCGGTGCGCGAAGATCAGCTGCAGCAGCAGGTCGAAGGGACCCTCGAAATTGCTCAGCCGGACCTGGAAGCCCGTCTTTTGCGAATCCTCCGGTGTGGTCTTGGTGCTCACGCGCCGAACCGGTCGATGACCTCACGCGCCAACGACCGATACGCCTGGGCACCACCGGATTTCGGCGCCCACGTGGTGATGGGCTCACCGGCGACGCTGGTCTCGGGAAAGCGCACGGTGCGCGCGATCACGGTGTCGAACACCAGATCGCCGAACCGCTCCAGCACTCGGGCCATCACCTCGCGGGCGTTGACGGTGCGGGTGTCGAACCGGGTGATCAGGATGCCGCTGATGCTCAGCTTCGGGTTCAGCCGGTCGTGCACCTTCTCGACGGTGTCGGTCAGCAGCGCCAGGCCGCGCAGCGAGAAGTACTCGCACTCGGTGGGGATGATCACACCGTCCGAGCAGGCCAGCCCGTTGACCGTGAGCAGCCCGAGCGACGGCTGGCAGTCGATCAGCACGTAGTCGTAGCGGTCCAGCACCGGATGCAGCGCGCGCGCCAGCGACTGCTCGCGGCCCACCTCGTTGACCAGCTGAATCTCGGCGGCCGACAAATCGATGTTGCTGGGCACCAGATCCATGCCCTTGACCCGAGTCTTGATCAGCACGTCGTCGACCGACACGCGTGGCTCGATCAGGAGGTTGTGCACCGTGTGGTCCAGCTCGTAGTGCGGCACGCCAAGCCCCGCGGACAGTGCACCCTGCGGGTCGAGGTCGACCAGCAAAACCCGGCGGCCGTACCCGGCGAGGCTCGCACCGAGATTGATCGTCGAGGTGGTCTTGCCGACGCCGCCCTTCTGGTTGCACATGGCGATGACCTTGGCGGGCCCGTGCACGCTTCTTGGTTTCGGCTCGGGGATCACCCGGGGCGGGCGTCCGGTCAGGCTGGTGCCGTCGGACGTGCCACCGTCGTCGGTCATACGGAACCGCCGCTGGTCGGACAACCTTCGGGCTTGGCGAACATCGCTTGGAGTTTAACGGGACGGGAACCTCAGGTTAGGCAGACCCGCGGCAAACGTGACCGTCCGATCTTCCAGGCGACCGCCTAATGTCGGAGCGATGAGCCTCGGACAGCGACTGCCCTTCCTGCGCTGGTCGGTCCTGCGCTTGGCGGTCGGCGCCCGCAACATCGGAAAGACCGGCCAGATCGGGGACGGCCGGGAAGCCGCGGCCGCGGACTACGTGGTGGCCAATGCGCGCCAGGGCGACATCGACGACGTCATCGCCAGCATCGACGAGTTCGCCTACGAGAAGTCGATCCTGATCAACGTCGGTGACGAGAAGGGCGAGCTGCTCGACGCGGCCGTACGCCACGCCAACGCGACCCGTGCACTCGAGCTGGGCACCTACTGCGGCTACGGGGCGCTGCGCATTGCCCGGGCGGCCCCGTCGGCCAAGGTGTATTCGGTGGAGCTGGCCCAAGCCAACGCCGAGATCGCCCGCCGAATCTGGACACACGCCGGCGTGGCCGACCGCGTCACCTGCGTCGTCGGCACCATCGGCGACGGCGGAGCCACCATGGACGCGCTGGCCACCGAACACGGTTTCACCGCGGAATCGCTGGACTTCGTGTTCATCGACCACGACAAGGGCGCCTACCTGGCCGACCTGCAGAGCATCCTCGACCGCGGCTGGCTGCATCCGGGGTCCATCGTGGTCGCCGACAACGTCCGGATACCCGGCGCTCCGAAGTATCGCCAATACATGCGCGAACAGCAGGGCAAGCTGTGGAACACCGTCGAGCACGAGACACACGCCGAATACCAGACCCTGGTCAGCGACCTCGTGCTCGAGTCGGACTACCAGGGCGCCTGACGCTTGGGCTTGCTACTTGCGGCCACCTCGCGGGCGATGCGCCCGGCCATCCTCGTCGCTTGCCTCGAGACATAGCCAATGAGCGCCGGCCGCCACCGCAGGCCGAGGAACCAGAGCCCCGTCTCGGCGGGAACGTCCCCGCCCACCCGCGGTACGCCCGCATCGGTCAGCACGCCGAGGTGCCCGACCAACGGCTCCAGCCCACGGCGGTACCCCGTGGCCGCGATCACCGCGTCGGCGTCGAGCCGGGTGCCGTCGGCCAGCAGCACCGAAGAGCCCTCGAAGCGCGTCAGCGCCGACACCACCTCGATGGAGCGGTCGCGGACCGCGTCGATGACTTCGGGGTCGACGACCGCAGGTGCCACGCGCAGCCGGTGCGCCCGGCTGAACGAGCCCTCCTCGGGAATCGGCAGACCGAATTCGGTCAGGTCGCCGAAGTTCGACTTGCGGATGTTGCGCGCGATCGCGTCGGCCAACCGCGCCGGGAGGTGAAACAGCGGTGTCGCGAAGACGTCGCCGGGTATGCCGGCAGGCCCCATCCGCCGCATGATGTTCGGCGGGGTGCGCACCGACAGCCATACCTTGGCCGCTCCGCCCGTCGCTAGGTCGTGGGCGATCTCCATGCCAGACGAGCCCGCCCCGATGACTGCCACCCGCTTGCCCAGGAACGGCGCCGGGTTGCGGTAGGCCGCCGAATGCAGCACGTCGCCGTCGAATGACGCCGCACCTTCCCAGTCCGGCAGAAACGGCGTGTGCGCATAGCCGGTGGCGATCACGACGTGCGCGGCATCGATGATGCCCTCGGGCGTGACGACGCCCCAGCCCGTGGGTCTGCGGCGCACGACGCGCTCGACGGGTGTCTCGAGACGCAGCTCGATGCCGCGGTCTCGCGAGTGCCGCTCGAGATGCGCCACCACGTCTTCGCGGGTGGGAAACGTCGGAGTTCCCTTGGGGTACGGGCGTTTTGGCAGATGCGACGTGTTTCGACCGGTGTTCAACTGCAGGCGATCGTAGCGTGAGCGCCACGACGCGCCGACCCGATCGCCGCGGTCGACGACCAGCGATCGCACGCCCAGATCGCTGAGGCTGACGGCGGCGGCGATTCCTGCTGTTCCCGCACCGACGATCACCACTGCGTGGTCGGGAGCGGTCATGCTACTGCGCCCGGGGATGGGCGCCCGCCCACACCTCGCGCAACGCGCTGACGGTGACCAGGGTGTAGATCTGGGTGGTCGTCACCGACGCATGGCCGAGCAGTTCCTGCACGACGCGGACGTCGGCACCGCCCTCGAGCAGGTGGGTCGCGAACGAATGCCGCAGGGTGTGCGGCGAGACGGCGGCCGAGATGCCCGCCCGTTCCGCCGCGTCCTGCAACACCTGCCAGGCGCTCTGCCGGGACAGGCGCCCGCCCCTGGCGTTGAGGAAGATCGCGGGTGTGGCCTTGCCGCGCCGGGCGAGGTCGGGCCGCCCGCGCACCAGAAACGCGTCGAGGGCGCTGACCGCGGGCCGGCCGATCGGCACCAGGCGCTGCTTGCCACCCTTGCCGTGCAGCAGCACCGACCGGGAGTGCGTGTCGACGTCGTCGACGTCGAGGCCGACGGCCTCCGAGATCCGCGCGCCGGTCGAGTACAGGAGCTCGAGCAGCGCCCGGTTGCGCAGCGTCAGCGGCCCGTCGGTCTCGCCGTCGCCCCCCGCGCCGTCGAGTAGGGCCAGCACCTCGTCGACGGTGAGACTCTTGGGCAGTCGACGGCTCGGTGTCGGCGGTTTCACGGCCCGGGCCACGTCGAGATCGGTCAGTCCCTCGGCCGCCGCGAAGCGGTGCAGCCCCCGCACGGCGATCAGCGCGCGTGCCGCGGACACGGCCGACAACGCGGCGGCACCGGTGTCCGGGTCACCCTTGCGCAGCGCCACCAGGAACTCGGTGACGTCCGGCTCGGTGACGTTGCGCAGGTCGTCGATGCCGCGCTGCACGAGATGCTCGCTGTACCGCCGAAGGTCGCGGCGATAGGAGCTCAGCGTGTTGGCGGCCACCCCGCGCTCGATGGTCAGGTGGTCGAGGTACCCCTGGAGTTGATCGTCCAGCGCCGGCCGGAATGTGGTCATTTCGCGGTCAGCCTTGCGGCGAACGCCGTGGGCTTGTCGGGCCAGGGCGCGTCGACCGGCCGCAGCGCCTGCACGTCCCGGTCGATGGTACGGGCGGCCAAAATCCCGGCCACGGCAAGGGAATTGACGATCTCACCGCTGAGCACCATATTCGACCGCGTCGGGCAGGGGCAACCATTGCAGCAACAGGTCGGCTTCCTCGTCGTGCGCCTCGGGCCTCCCGACCTCGGTGAGCCCGGTGGCCAGGTACACCCGAACGCATTCGTCGCTGAACCCCGCCGCCGATACCACGTCGACGAGCACGGACCAGTCGCGGGCTCGCAGCCCGGCCTCTTCCTCGAGTTCGCGGGCCGCAGTGTCTTGCGGTGGTTCACCGCCGATGTCGAGCAGGCCCGCAGGCAGCTCCCACAGCCGACGTCCGACCGGGTGCCGGTACTGGTAGACCATCGCGACGTTGTTGTTCTCGTCCAATGCGACGACGGCGACGGCGCCGTAGTGCTCGACGACCTCACGGCGCGCGGTGCCGCCACCGGGCATGCGGACTTCGTCGGCCCGCAGCGCGAAGATCTTCCCGACGTACAGCGTCTCGCTCGCGACCGTCTCGAAGTCGTGGTCAGCCACGGTGGACGGGCTCTTGAACCCGCTGCTCGGCGAAATGGTCCGCGTCCTCGGAGATTTCAGCGCCGTTGGACCGCTGCCCGGGGATCTCGACCGGAAGCCGTTCGGCCGCCTTGTAGTCGAGTGCCGCACCGACGAACGCGACGAACAGCGGGTGTGGCCGGGTGGGTCGGCTCTTGAGTTCGGGGTGAGCCTGCGTTCCGACGATGAACGGGTGGACGTCGGGCGCGTATTCGACGAACTCGACGAGGTGTCCGTCCGGCGAGGTGCCCGAGAACCGCAGGCCGCTCTCGGCGATGCGGTCGCGGTAGGCGTTGTTGACCTCGTAGCGGTGGCGGTGCCGCTCGGACACCTCGGTCGCCTGATAGGCGTCGGCGACGATCGATCCCGGCTCCAGCACGGCTGGATAGGCACCTAGTCGCATGGTGCCGCCGAGATCGGCCTCGCCTGCGACCGCGTCGCGCTGGTCGGCCATCGTCGAGATCACCGGGTCGGGTGTCTTGGGGTCGAATTCCGCCGAGTTGGCTCCGTCGATGCCGACCGAGCGGGCCGCCTCGATGACAATGCACTGCAAGCCCAGACACAGCCCGAGCACCGCGAGACCCTGCTTTCGGGCGTACTTGATGGCGCCGATCTTGCCCTCGATGCCGCGGATGCCGAACCCGCCGGGGATCAGCACGCCGTGGACGTCGTTGAGCACGGCCGCCGCGCCCGCCTCGGTCTCACAGTCGTCGGATGCCACCCAGCGGATCTCGACCTTGGCCTGGTGCTTGAATCCGCCGGCCCGCAGTGCCTCGGCGACCGATAGGTAGGCATCGGAGAGGTCGATGTACTTGCCCACCAAGGCAATCCGCACCGTTTCCTGCGGCTCGTGCACGCGGCGCAGGAGGTCGTCCCATTCGGTCCAGTCGACGTCGCGGAACGGCAGGTTCAACCGTCGCACCACGTAGGCGTCGAGCTCCTCGCGATGCAGGACCTTGGGAATGTCGTAGATGGACGGCGCATCGGGGGTCGAGATCACGCCGTCGATGTCGACGTCGCACATCAGGGCGATCTTGTTCTTCAGCGGTTCCGGCACGTCGCGGTCGCACCTCAGGATCAAGGCGTCGGGCGAGATGCCGATGCTGCGCAGCGCGGCGACGGAGTGCTGGGTGGGCTTGGTCTTCAGCTCACCCGAGGGCGCGAGGTACGGAACGAGCGAGACGTGCAGGAAGAAGACGTTGTCCCGGCCGACGTCGTGACGGACCTGCCGGGCGGCCTCGAGGAACGGCTGCGATTCGATGTCGCCGACGGTGCCGCCGATCTCGGTGATCACCACGTCGGGGCGGTTACCCTCGGCGTCCGGCTCGGCCATCGACAGGATCCGGCTCTTGATCTCGTCGGTGATGTGCGGAATGACTTGCACGGTGTCACCGAGGTATTCGCCGCGGCGCTCCTTGGCGATCACCGTCGAATACACCTGACCCGTGGTCACATTCGCCGATCCGGACAGGTTGCGGTCGAGGAACCGTTCGTAGTGCCCGACGTCCAGATCGGTCTCTGCGCCGTCCTCTGTGACGAACACCTCACCGTGCTGGAACGGGTTCATCGTCCCGGGGTCGACGTTGAGGTAGGGGTCGAGCTTCTGCATGGTGACCTGCAGGCCGCGCGCGGTCAGCAGCTGTCCGAGACTGCTCGCGGTGAGACCCTTGCCGAGCGAGGAAGCCACACCCCCACTGACGAACAGATGCTTGGTCGCGGACTGCGGATGCTTGCGTAACGATGGCAAGAGCGACCTCCGTGGCGATGGGGCAGGGCTTGCTTTTCTGGGCTTTCCTCGAGATTCAAGCCCAGTTCGGGGCCTGCCGACCCACGGAATCTCACCCTAACACCGACGCCGACAAGCCGTCGCTGACGCGCCGATGCCGGATCCCGGCGACGGCTACTGCGGGATCGTGACCGCCGTCGCGCCTTGCCCGATGCCGTACTCGCCGGGCCTGCCTCCGTTGGCCAGTTCCTGCAACGCAAGCACCGCCGTGATCCGGCCGGACTGACTGTCGACGTCGTCGACGGTGCTCACGGCGCTGGTCAGGGCCTTGTCGGATCTGGTCACGGCGACGGCAGCGGTGCCGGACGCGGAGCCGTCTCTGCCCGCGATCAGCGTGCCCGTCCCGTGCGGTGCCAGGCCGGCGGCGAACCGCGCGACGGTCGACCCCCGGTTGCCCGCGTCCTCGCCCAGTGCGCCGCCGGTGATGATCAGTGCGGTGTCGGCGGCGCCAATGTGCTGGCTGCCGTAGGTGAGGAAGCCGGTGTCGCGCAGGGTGGCCAGCACGGTGTCGCGTTGGGCGTCCTCCACGGCGGGTGCCGCGGGGTCCTTGCCCCTGAGCAGGGCGATGCCAAGCAGGTCGCCCGCTTGCGAGCCCTGGTCCACCGACTTGGTGCTGAGTTGACGGCCCGCGGGCACGATCGGCGAGTTGACCACCGACAACAACTTCTCCGCCGAGTTCGCGTCGACGAATTCCTGTGTCAGCGCGATGGTCCCCGACACGGTGCCGCCCGCCGAACCGACCAACCGGGCCAGCGCGTCGACGTCGTCGTCGGCCGCGTCGGGCGTCCTGAACACGACCACCGACTTCCCGGTCAACGCGTCGCGCAGAATCCGCGACGACATTTGCGCGTCGAATTCACCGGCGGCGCTGAGCTTCTCGTTCAGCGCGTTCTTCTCGTCGGTGAGACCGTTGATCTGGTTCTGCAGGTCGTGCTTGTCGTCGCGCAGGCCGGACAACAGCGTGTTCGACAGCAGGCCGGAACCCAGCATCACGCCGATGGCTAGCGCAAGGAAGACCGCCGCCAGCGAAATGGCATGCGAGCGCAGGGAAATCATGGATTCGCCTTTCTGCTCATCGCGCGAGCGCTCATCGCCGTCCTAGCTGAGTAAGCCTTGCGCCCAGAGGGAGAACTGATTCCAGTAATCCGTGACCCACTGCAGCACCGCTGCGTCGGTGCGCGACACCCAGAGCGCGACGATGACCGCGACCAGCATGGCCAGCACCAGCAGGGCGATGGCGCCACCGGAAACGCGGCTGCGGTAGAGGGTGGCGACCGCCTTGGCGTCGACGAGCTTCTCCCCCACCTTGAGTCGGGTGAGGAAGGTCGACGGGAGGCCTTGCTGCCGCGACCGGTCGAAGAACTCCTCGATGCTGGCGGTGTGGCCCGCGGTGACGATCAACGACGCGCCGTGGTGGTCGGCGAGCAGCAGGGCCAGGTCGGCCGCAGAACCCGCAGCGGGGAACGTCATCGCGCCCACGCCCAGGTCCTGGATGCGTTCGAGCCCCTTGGCGTGACCGTCGGCGTCGGCGGGCAGCACCACCTGGGCGCCGGAGCGCAGCACCTCGACGCTCATCGCCTCGGGGTCTCCCACGATGAGCGCGGGCCGGTAGCCGGCCACCCGCAGCACGTCGGCTCCGGTGCCGACTCCGACCAGCACCGGCTGGTACTCCTTGATGAACGGCTTGAGCGCCTTCAGGTCCTCGGCGGCGGTCGGTTCCTCGGCGACGACCACCACGTGCCTCCGGTTGAGGTCGACGTCGATGTCCGGGATGCCCATGCCGTCGATGAGCAGGGGACTTTCGCTGCGGATGAACTCGATGGTGTTACCGGCGAAGGCCTCGAGGTGGGCGACGAGGCCGCGCTTGGCCTCGTGCATCAGTTCGTGGATCTCCTGGTCGTTGCGCTCCGTGCCGTGGGCGATCCGCCGGTCGCCGGCGTAGACGCCGCCGTTGTGCAGCCGGACCCGCGCGCCGTCCTTGATCTTCTTGAAGACCTCGGGGCCGGTCTCGTCGATCAGGGTGACGCCGTTGGCGACCAGGACCTCGGGGCCGAGGTTGGGGTAGCGACCCGAGATCGACGTTGATGCGTTGACCACCGCCGCGACGCCGGCGTCGACGAGCGCGTCGGCGGTGATGCGGTCGAGGTCCAGCGCATCGAGGACGACGACGTCACCGGGTCCGATCCGACGCAACAGCCGATCGATGTCGCGGTCGACGCGGGCAGTTCCTGTGACGCCCGGACGGGGGTCTGCATTGCGCGATAGCAGCGCTGACATCTTCATGGGCCAATTCTGGCCCATGATCTGGCCGTTGTCGGTGGAGGCGCGCCGCAACACTAGCCCCAGAAGTAATCTTCTGTCACACCCGTAACAGGGTTAGGACGAGCCGTCGCGCCTGGCCGCCTCGAGCAGTTCGCGAGCGTGGGCGCGTCCGCTGTCGGACTCGCCGAGGCCGGCCAGCATCCGCGCGAGCTCGGCCACGCGGTCGTCGTCGTCGAGCCGACGCACCTCGCTGGCCTTGTTCTTGCCGGCAGCTCTGTCGACGACCAGATGAACGTCGGCGTAGGCGGCGACCTGCGGAAGGTGGGTGACGACGATGACCTGGTGGGTACGCGCCAGCCGCGCCAGCCGCCGCCCGATCTGCACCGCGGCGCGTCCGCCGACGCCCGCGTCGACCTCGTCGAAGACCATCGTGGTGCCCTCCGCGGAGGCGGCGAGCACCACCTCGAGCGAGAGCATGACGCGCGACAGCTCACCACCGGAGGCGCTCTTCGCCAACGGGAGCACGTCGGAGCCGGAGTGCGGCGTGAAGCCGAACTCGACGGCATCGACGCCGTCACGTCCGGCGTGCACGGTGTCACCGGATGGAAGCGTCAGCGGCGCCGAGTCGTCGGCGCGCGCCCCCAGTGGCGCCACCGAGACGCTGAATCCGGCGCCGGCCATGGCGAGGCCCGCGAGTTCTGCGGTGACCGCCTTGGCCATGGCCTTGGCGGCCTTGGTGCGCACCTTGGTGAGCTCGGTCGCCACCGACACCAGCTCGGCCTGCAGCTCGTCGACGCGCTTGGCCAACGCCGCCAATGTTTCCTCGGAGACGTCGAGCTGCGCCAACCGATCCCTGGCGTCGCGGGCCCAGCCCAGTACGCCGTCGATGTCGGCGGCGTACTTGCGGGTGAGATTGCGCAGCGCGCCCTGCCTGGCCAGCTTCACCTCCAACGTGCTTGCGTCACTGGGCAAGTCGGTCAGGTACCCGCCCAGCTCGGTGGAGACGTCGCCGATCACCGCCAGTGCTTCGCCGAGCCGGTCGCCAAGAGCCCGCAGCGCCGTGTCGTCGGTGGCCCCCAACGCCGCCTTCGCGTGTGCGACCCCGTCGGCGGCCGACGTCGCCTCGGGATCGGGCGCCTCATCCAGCGCACCGGACAACGCGGCGCGGGCGGCCTGCGCCGCCTCCCGCAACGCGTCCAGCTCGGACAGCCGCCGGATCTCGGTCACCAACGCATCGTCTTCACCCGGTTGCGGCGCAACCTCGTCGATCTCGTTGAGCCCGAACTGCAGCCGGTCGGCTTCCTGGGCGAGTTCCCGCGCCCGCTTCCTGCGGTCGGCGAGATCGCCACGGGCGGTCAGCCATTCGTCGCGTGCCTTCCGGTAGCGCGCCAACCGCGCGTCGACGTCGACGAACCGGTCGAGTGCGGCCCGCTGTTCGTCGGGCCGCATCAGCCGGAGCTGATCGTTCTGGCCGTGCAACGCAAGGAGTTCAGTGGTGAAGGTGCTCAACGACTTCGCCGGCACGCTGCGGCCACCCAGGTACGCCCGCGACGGCCCGTCGCGGCTCACCGACCGCGCCGCGATCACACTGCCGTCGTCGTCGCGTTCGGCCCCCGACGAATCGAGGATGTCGTCGATCCGGACGGCGACGTCGTCGGCGAGTTCGGCGGTGGTGAACCGGCCTTCGACGACGGCGCGGTCGGATCCCGAGCGCACCCGGCTGGCGTCCGCGCGTGCGCCGCCCAGCAGGTGCAGGCCGGTCACGACCATCGTCTTGCCGGTGCCGGTCTCTCCGGTCAGCACCGTCAGGCCACGGTCGAACTCCGCGGTGGCGACGATGATGGCGCCGAGCGCCTCGATACGGATCTCGGAAAGCACTACTGGGCGCGCCAACCCGTGACGGGCAAGCGGAACTTGCGTACCAGTCGGTCGGCGAACGGGGCGCTGTCCAGCCGCACCCACTTCAGCGTCGTGCCGCACCGGGTCACCTCGAGGCGGCCCCCGGCAGGCACCACCATTTCCCGTCGACCGTCGCAGAACACCATGGCGTCGTGCCCGCCCGGCTCGACCTCGATGGTGATCAGCGCGTCGGGACTGGTCACCATCGGGCGCGCGAACAGCGCGTGAGCATTGTTGGGTACCACCAGGATTGCCTCGAGGTCGGGCCACAGGATCGGGCCCTCCGGAGGAGAAGGCGTACGCCGTTGACCCGGTCGGGGTGGACACCAGCACGCCGTCGCACCCGAACGCCGACACTGGACGGCCATCGACCTCGAGGACGACGCCGAGCACGCCGAGCCGCGGCCCCTTCTCCAGGCTGGCTTCGTTGAGCGCCCAGCCGCGGTGCGCGATGCGTCCATCCACGCGCACCACGATGTCGAGAGTCATCCGCACCTCGACGCGGTAGTCGCGCTTGACGACGTGGTCGAGCACGGTGTCGATGGCGTCGGCTTCCGCCTCGGCGAGGAAGCCGATCCGGCCCAGATTTACGCCGAGGACCGGGATCTCGACGTTGCGGGCCAGCTCCGCCGCCCGCAGGAACGTTCCGTCGCCGCCGAGGGCGAGGACCAATTCGCACCCCTCCGCGGACCGTTCGTCGGCGTCGACCACCTCGGTCCCAACGCCGATGGCATGCACGTCGTTCGGCGCCAGGTGCTGAGCACCGCGATCGACCGCGTCTGCGGCCAGGACGCGCAGACCGATGCCGTTGTCGGCGAGGACCTTCTCCACCCGCCGTGCGGTTTCGGTGGCCTCCGCGCGGCCGGTGTGCACCACCAGGAGAACGGTGCGCTCGGTGGTCACTGGGGCCCCTCGGCGACGGCGCGACCGACGGCCTCGACGAGCGCATCGCCGTCCAATGGCCGATCCGTGGTGGCACGTAGGCGCAGGAAGTACTCGACGTTGCCGGACGGACCAGGCAGCGGACTCGCGGTCACGCCGACGGTCCGCCAACCGAGTTCGGCGGCCCTGCGTGCGACTCCGAGCACCGAGTCGGCCCGAAGGCCCGGGTCACTGACCACTCCGCCGGCACCCACGCGATCCCTGCCCACCTCGAACTGTGGCTTCACCATGGGAACGATATCGGCGTCCCCGGACGCGCACGACACCAGCGCGGGCAACACGGTGGCCAGCGAGATGAAGGACAGGTCCGCCACCACCAGGTCGACCGCACCACCGACGGCATCGGCGGTCAGTTCGCGCACGTTGGTGCGTTCCATCACCCGCACCCGGGCATCCGACCGCAACGGCCACGCGAGTTGGCCGTAGCCGACGTCGGCCGCGACGACTTCGCGGGCGCCCCTGTCGAGGAGCACTTCGGTGAAGCCCCCAGTGGAGGCACCCGCATCGAGGCAGCGCCGGCCCTCCACCGCCACGTCGAAGGCGTCCAGTGCACCGATGAGCTTGTGGGCGCCCCGTGACACCCACCGCCGTTCATCCGCTCCGGCGACGGTGAGGCTGGCGTCGAGGGCGACGGCCGTCGCGGGTTTGGCCGCAGGCATGCCGTCGATCCTGACCCGGCCTGCGCCGATCAGTTCCGCAGCCTGCTGACGTGAACGAGCCAGGCCGCGTCTGACCAGTTCCGCATCAACGCGGGCGCGCCGAGCCACGCGCGCTCACCCGTCGAATCCGGGGGTCTCGACACCCCCCGGACCCTTCTCCACCGACTCCAACGCCCTAACCAACAGGTCGTGCGCCTCTTCCAGGCGCGCCGCGACCTCTTCGGTATCGGCGTCGGGTGAGTCGGGGTCGGGCAGTACCGCGAGCAGAGCGGAGATCTCCGAGCGGATCTGATTGGGGTCGGTAGTCATGTCCCCAATCACGCTAGTCGATCGCGTCACGGACGAGGGACCACCGCTCCAACGCCTGTCGTGCCGTGTCGTCGCCGGCGATGACCGCGAACGATCCGTCGAATCCGGCCTGCCACACCGCGCTCGCGGTCGCGCGCACCACGCTCAGGGGATCCTGCCCGTCGTGCCCGGCGGAGTGCACCGTCACGGCTCGCGGGGACATCTCGATGCGCCAGGCCGGATCCGGCGCGATTCGCAGCGTGCTCGACTCGGCCGACAGCGAGCGCAGGTCGGGCGCGACGTAGTTGGGTCGTTCCTCGGCGACGGCGTACACCATGTCCGCGGCACTGCTGACGCCGGTGAGCACCAGCAGGCTGGGCAATCCGGCCGCGTTGGCACCGGCGATGTCGGTGTCGAGACGGTCACCGACCACCAGCGGGGAGTTGAAGTGACCGCGAGCCAAGGCGTCATTCATCAACGTGGGTGCCGGCTTTCCCGCCACCTGCGGTTCGGCGTCGGTCGCGGTGCGCACCGCGGCGACCATCGAGCCGTTGCCCACCAGCAGGCCGCGCTCCGACGGCAGGGTGCGGTCGACGTTCGTGGCCACCCACAACGCGCCGGCACGAATCGCCAGTGCGGCTTCGGAGAGATCCGCCCAGCCCGTCTGCGGCGAATGCCCCTGCACGACCGCCACCGGATCGTCGGAGAAGAGCCGGACGGGTCGCAGGCCCACGTTGCTGACCTCGGCCGCCAGGGAGTCCGTTCCGACGACGAGAACGGTTGCACCAGAGGGCAATTGGTCGGCCAGCAGCCGGGCGGCGCTCTGCGCACTGGTCACCACGTCGGAGGCGTCGGCGGCGAAACCCATGCTGATGAGATGCTCGGCGACTTCGCCGGGGCCGCGGGAGGCGTTGTTGGTCACGTACAACGTGCGGGCCTCGACGGCGGCGAGGGTCTCGACGGATCCAGGTGTCGCCTCCTGGCCGCGGAAGACGGTGCCGTCCAGGTCAAGCAGCAGGCAATCGTGTTCCTGAGCGAGCGTGGTCATCTCAGGACAGCTCCGTGACGCGCTCTTCGGCGTCGGTGACGCCCTCGACGTCGGCGGCCGCGGTGTTGATGAACCACTGCAACGCCTCCTGGTCCCGGCCCATCGCCAGCAGCGTGTCCGCGTAGGCGTAGGCGAGCCTGGCTGCAGTGGGGCCCGTTCGGGTCGACTCGAGCGCAGGAGTGGACAGGATCGACAGCGCCTGCTCGTTCTGTCCGAGATCCAACCGGGCGCCTGCGACGACGATGCGAAGCTCGTCGGCGTCGTCACCCGTGAGTTGTGCGGCCTCAGGGCTTCTGGCCAACTCGATCGCCCGTTCCGGACGGCCGACGCCCCTCTCGCAGTCGGCGATCAATGGCAACAGCGGCGACTTGCTCCCCATCCGGCGTGCGGCGCGCAACTCCGCGAGCGCCTGGGCCCAGTCACCGCAGTGGTAGGCCGCGATGCCGACCGCCTCGCGAACGGCGGCGATCCTGCCCGATCGTACGAGTGCGGCTTTGGCATGCTCGAGAGCCTTCTCGGGGTCCTCGTCGAGCAGTTCGCCCGCCGCCACCAGGTGTCGGGCGACGTAGTCGGCAGTGGCACGGTCCAACGTGGTCAGTTCGCCGCGAATCTCCGGAGCGAGCTGCTTGGCCTCGATCGAGGCAGGAAGCGCGGGACCGGTGCGCTCCGCGGCGTCGCCGGCGTCCTGCGCCCGTGGCTGCGCTCGCCGTGCCCTGTCCGGGCCCGACGACCGTGGGGGCGCCGCGCGCCGGTCGGGGCGTTGATCACGTGAGCCTCGACGCGGTCCGCCGGTGTTGGACGTCGGCCGCGGGGGCCGCTCGTCGCCGCCGCCCTGCTTGTCGTTCGCCACGTTGGCCTTCCTGTCTGCGCCGTCTCGCAAAGGATACGGGCCCATTCCGTCACCACGCTATTCGACTGTAATTCGTGCATTTATGTGGAAATGCCTCTGCCCTCCAATCCGGGGATTGGAGGGCAGAGGTTAATGGGTGTTCGGCGGTGTCCTACTTTTCCACCCGTGTGGGTAGTATCATCGGCGCTGGTAGGCTTAGCTTCCGGGTTCGGGATGGGTCCGGGCGTTTCCCTGCCGCTGTTGCCGCCGTAACTCTATTCACTTTTCAGTGTCCCCACTTTGTGTGGGGGGGTGTTTTTGGTGGTGGGGTGCGGGTTCGTGGTTCGTGGTTGCGTGGTTGCGGACGCTGTGGTGTGTACACGTTCTCTAAAACCGTTGTTGGTTTTGTTTGTGTGTAAGTTTTCGGCCGGTTAGTGCCAGTTCCCTGCAACTATTACTAGTCTTCTAGGTCTGGTCTATCGATCCCGTGGTCTGCGGGGGGCCTTATCCCACTTAATGGGTGAGAAGCCTGGTCTTGGAGGGGGTTTCCCGCTTAGATGCTTTCAGCGGTTATCCTGTCCGAACGTGGCTATCCAGCGGTGCCCCTGGTGGGACAACTGGTAGACCAGAGGTTCGTCCGTCCCGGTCCTCTCGTACTAGGGACAGGTTTCCTCAAGCTTCTGACGCGCGCGGCGGATAGAGACCGAACTGTCTCACGACGTTCTAAACCCAGCTCGCGTGCCGCTTTAATGGGCGAACAGCCCAACCCTTGGGACCTGCTCCAGCCCCAGGATGCGACGAGCCGACATCGAGGTGCCAAACCATCCCGTCGATATGGACTCTTGGGGAAGATCAGCCTGTTATCCCCGGGGTACCTTTTATCCGTTGAGCGACACCCCTTCCACTCGGGGGTGCCGGATCACTAGTCCCGACTTTCGTCCCTGCTTGACGTGTCAGTCTCGCAGTCAAGCTCCCTTGTGCACTTACACTCAACACCTGATTGCCGTCCAGGTTGAGGGAACCTTTGGGCGCCTCCGTTACTTTTTTGGAGGCAACCGCCCCAGTTAAACTACCCACCAGGCACTGTTCCTGAACCGGATATACGGTTCGAGGTTAGAAGCCCAATACGATCAGAGTGGTATTTCAACGATGACTCCACCAAGACTGGCGTCTTGGCTTCACAGTCTCCCACCTATCCTACACAAACCGAATCGGACGCCAATACCAAGTTGTAGTGAAGGTCCCGGGGTCTTTTCGTCCTGCCGCGCGTAACGAGCATCTTTACTCGTAGTGCAATTTCGCCGAGTCTATGGTTGAGACAGTTGAGAAGTCGTTACGCCATTCGTGCAGGTCGGAACTTACCCGACAAGGAATTTCGCTACCTTAGGATGGTTATAGTTACCACCGCCGTTTACTGGGGCTTAAATTCTCAGCTTCACCCCCGAAGGGGTTAACCGGTCCTCTTAACCTTCCAGCACCGGGCAGGCGTCAGTCCGTATACATCGTCTTGCGACTTCGCACGGACCTGTGTTTTTAGTAAACAGTCGCTTCTCACTGGTTTCTGCGACCCCCCACCGCTACCCACCGCAAGGGTGTTGACGGTAAGGGGTCCCCCTTCTCCCGAAGTTACGGGGGTATTTTGCCGAGTTCCTTAACCATAGTTCACTCGTACGCCTTGGTATTCTCTACCTGACCACCTGTGTCGGTTTGGGGTACGGGCCGTGTGAGCACTCGCTAGAGGCTTTTCTTGGCAGCATGGGATCACCGAATTCGCCTCACTCGGCTATGCATCACCTCTCAGGATATGCGACGTCCGGATTTGCCTAGACGTCTCCCTACGGGCTTGCCCCAGTATTACCACTGACTGGTACGGCTACCTTCCTGCGTCACCCCATCGCTTGACTACTACCAGCGAAGATCCCGCGCAGCCCCTCGACCCCGCCCACCCGAAGGTGATTGGTGATCGAAGCTTTGGGCGGTTAGTACCGCTGATTCATCACGGGCGCGCACACACGGGTACGGGAATATCAACCCGTTGTCCATCGACTACGCCTGTCGGCCTCGCCTTAGGTCCCGACTCACCCTGGGCGGACTGGCCTGGCCCAGGAACCCTTGGTCTTTCGGCGGGCAAGGTTCTCACTTGCCTTATCGCTACTCATGCCTGCATTCTCACTCCCACACCCTCCACCACTGGATCACTCCGTGGCTTCACCGGATGCAGGACGCTCCCCTACCCAACCAGACATACATCTGATTGCCGCGGCTTCGGCGGTGTGCTTGAGCCCCGCTACATTATCGGCGCACAATCACTTGACCAGTGAGCTATTACGCACTCTTTCAAGGGTGGCTGCTTCTAAGCCAACCTCCTGGTTGTCTTCGCGACTGCACATCCTTTTCCACTTAGCACACGCTTAGGGGCCTTAGCCGGCGATCTGGGCTGTTTCCCTCTCGACGCACGGAGCTTATCCCCCGCCGTCTCACTGCCACGCTTTCACTTGCCGGCATTCGGAGTTTGGCTGACGTCAGTAACCTTGTAGGGCCCATCGGCCATCCAGTAGCTCTACCTCCAGCAAGAAACACGCAACGCTGCACCTAAATGCATTTCGGGGAGAACCAGCTATCACGGAGTTTGATTGGCCTTTCACCCCTACCCACAGCTCATCCCCTCAGTCTTCAACCTAAGTGGGTTCGGGCCTCCACAACATCTTACTGCTGCTTCACCCTGGCCATGGGTAGATCACTCCGCTTCGGGTCCAGAACACACCACTACACCACACACTATTGTGTGGATACGCCCTATTCAGACTCGCTTTCGCTGCGGCTACCCCACCCGGGTTAACCTCGCGACATGTCCCTGACTCGCAGGCTCATTCTTCAAAAGGCACGCCATCACCCCACCCCAAAGGGAAGGCTCTGACGGATTGTAGGCACACGGTTTCAGGTACTCTTTCACTCCCCTCCCGGGGTACTTTTCACCATTCCCTCACGGTACTAATCCGCTATCGGTCATCAGAAGGTATTCAGGCTTACCGGGTGGTCCCGGCAGATTCACAGCAGATTCCACGGGCCCGCTGCTACTCGGGAAATTCATGCAAGGCAGGCAACGGGTTTTCACGTACCGGGCTCTCACCGTCTACGGCAGGCCATCCCAGGACCACTTCCGCTAACCACGTCACTTTCTCACTGCCCTCCAGTCAGGTAGAACCGGAAACACAACTCCCACAACCCCGCACACACAACCCCTACCCGGTATCACATGCATACGGTTTAGCCATCCTCCGCTTTCGCTCGCCACTACTCACGGAATCACAATTGTTTTCTCTTCCTACGGGTACTGAGATGTTTCACTTCCCCGCGTTACCCCCCAACGGCTATATATTCACGATCGGGTAACACGACATCACTCGTGCTGGGTTTCCCCATTCGGACATCCTCGGATCCACGCTCGGTTGACAGCTCCCCGAGGCATATCGCAGCCTCCCACGTCCTTCATCGGCCTCTGATGCCAAGGCATCCACCATGCGCCCTTAAACACTTACAACAAAAAACACAAAAACCAAAAAACAATTCAGAGAAAATTACACCACAACAAACCAACACCCCCACCAACGCGAAAAGCCAACCCCCACGAGGAGAATCGACTCACACGCCGGACACGAATGCCGACTTGATGCTCGCAACCACTATCCACGAATCAAACACCACACCCCACCACCAAGTGGGGCAACACCAGACCTCCCGGTCCGCAGACCAGGAACAACGGGCCTGTTGTCTCAAAGCCCAATAGTGTGTTCGGCAGTAATGAGAAACCCAGAAGGCTCCCCGACGTTCGTTGCATGCACCAGAACCGCACCCACTACAGGTGACGAGTCCATCTCACGAATCGTCCAGGATCTCGGTGATCCGCGACGATGCGGGCCGGCCCAGAACTCGTGGTGCTCCTTAGAAAGGAGGTGATCCAGCCGCACCTTCCGGTACGGCTACCTTGTTACGACTTCGTCCCAATCGCCGATCCCACCTTCGACGGCTCCCTCCCACGAGGGGTTAGGCCACCGGCTTCGGGTGTTACCGACTTTCATGACGTGACGGGCGGTGTGTACAAGGCCCGGGAACGTATTCACCGCAGCGTTGCTGATCTGCGATTACTAGCGACTCCGACTTCACGGGGTCGAGTTGCAGACCCCGATCCGAACTGAGACCGGCTTTGAAAGGATTCGCTCCACCTCACGGCATCGCAGCCCTTTGTACCGGCCATTGTAGCATGTGTGAAGCCCTGGACATAAGGGGCATGATGACTTGACGTCATCCCCACCTTCCTCCGAGTTGACCCCGGCAGTCTCCTACGAGTCCCCACCATTACGCGCTGGCAACATAAGATAAGGGTTGCGCTCGTTGCGGGACTTAACCCAACATCTCACGACACGAGCTGACGACAGCCATGCACCACCTGCACACAGGCCACAAGGGAACCAATATCTCTACTGGCGTCCTGTGCATGTCAAACCCAGGTAAGGTTCTTCGCGTTGCATCGAATTAATCCACATGCTCCGCCGCTTGTGCGGGCCCCCGTCAATTTCTTTGAGTTTTAGCCTTGCGGCCGTACTCCCCAGGCGGGGTACTTAATGCGTTAGCTACGGCACGGATCCCAAGGAAGGAAACCCACACCTAGTACCCACCGTTTACGGCGTGGACTACCAGGGTATCTAATCCTGTTCGCTCCCCACGCTTTCGCTCCTCAGCGTCAGTTACTGCCCAGAGACCCGCCTTCGCCACCGGTGTTCCTCCTGATATCTGCGCATTCCACCGCTACACCAGGAATTCCAGTCTCCCCTGCAGTACTCCAGTCTGCCCGTATCGCCCGCACGCCCACAGTTGAGCTGTGAGTTTTCACGGACAACGCGACAAACCACCTACGAGCTCTTTACGCCCAGTAATTCCGGACAACGCTCGGACCCTACGTATTACCGCGGCTGCTGGCACGTAGTTGGCCGGTCCTTCTTCTGTAGGTACCGTCACTTGCGCTTCGTCCCTACTGAAAGGGGTTTACAACCCGAAGGCCGTCATCCCCCACGCGGCGTCGCTGCATCAGGCTTGCGCCCATTGTGCAATATTCCCCACTGCTGCCTCCCGTAGGAGTCTGGGCCGTATCTCAGTCCCAGTGTGGCCGGACACCCTCTCAGGCCGGCTACCCGTCGTCGCCTTGGTAGGCCATCACCCCACCAACAAGCTGATAGGCCGCGGGCCCATCCCACACCGCAAAAGCTTTCCCCCACAAACCATGCAGTCCATGAGGTGTATTCGGTATTAGACCCAGTTTCCCAGGCTTATCCCAAAGTGCAGGGCAGATCACCCACGTGTTACTCACCCGTTCGCCACTCGAGTACCCCGAAGGGCCTTTCCGTTCGACTTGCATGTGTTAAGCACGCCGCCAGCGTTCGTCCTGAGCCAGAATCAAACTCTCCAAACAAAAACAACCCAACCCAAAGAGCCAGGTGAATTCGAATCAGAACAAGCCTGACCTAACAAAAAGACACCAAAACTGGCATCAAAAAAACAAACCACCCTGAAACAGGAAGACGGGGAGTCCCCAACACAGGCAGCCAAAAAACAACAAACAAAAACCACCAAACACACTATTGAGTTCTCAAACAACACACCCGCCTGACCGCGCAACAACCCCGCGGCGAAAAGCCGCGAGTCGTAGTGCGGGCAGATGAGGACACCCACCGAAGTGGAGCTTCCCTCTGGGATGCCGTCGCGCTCAGCGGCTTGGACCGCGTCGCGACGACTTGGATTAAGTTACGTGAGGGAAAACTGGGAGTCAAATCGCCTGGTGGACGCCGGTTTTCGACATCTCCACCCGTCGTCATGAAACGCGTTCCACCCCAGCGATGTTCCGCTTGCCCCGGCGCAGCACCAACCACTCGGCCGTGCAGGAAGTCCGCCGACTGCGGCACCCACTCGTCGCTCTCGATCCGCACGTTGTTGACCGAGACGCCGCCCTCGGCGATCGTCCGCCGCGCTGCGCCCTTGCTCGCCGACAGCCCGCTGGCCACCAACAGGTCGGTGATCGCGTCCGGGCCCGCCCGGCTCGAGCTCGGCCACGGACGCCTCTCGCAGCGCGGCCGCCAGGGTCGCCTCGTCCAGCTCGGTCAGCTCCCCCCGGCCGAACAGCGCGCGACTGGCGTGTTCCACCGCGTCCGTCGCGGCCTGACCGTGCACCAACGTGGTCAGCTCCTGCGCGAGTCGGCGCTGGGCGGCGCGCTCGTGCGGCCGCGCCTCGGTCGCCTCCGCGAGCTCGGCCAACTCCTCGGGCGCCAGGAAGGTGAACCACTGCAGGTAGCCGCACCACGTCGGCGTCGGCGGTGTTGACGAAGTACTGATACCAGGCATACGGGCGACGTCAGCTCCGGGTCGAGCCACAGATTGCCGCCACCGGTCGACTTGCCGAACTTCGTCGCCGTCGGCCGATGTGACCAGCGGCACCGTCAGCGCGTGCGCGCGTCGCACCGAGCTTCTGGCGGACCAGCCGCACGCCGGCGATGATGTTGCCCCACTGGTCGGAGCCGCCGATCTGCAGCGTGCAGCCGTGCCGCTGGTGCAACTCCACGAAGTCGTTGGCCTGCAGCAGCATGTAGCTGAACTCGGTGTAGGAGATGCCCTCGCCCTCCAGGCGACGCCGGATGGTGTCGCGGTCCAGCATCACGTTGACCGAGAAGTGCTTGCCGATGTCGCGGAGGAACTCGATCGCCGACAGTTCGCCCGTCCAGGACAGGTTGTTCTCGACGATCGCGCCGGTGGCCGACTCGTCGAACTCGACGAATCGCTCCAGCTGACCGCGGATGCGCTCGGCCCAGTCGGCCACGGTGTCGGTGGTGTTCAGCGTCCGTTCGGCGCTGTCTCGCGGATCACCGATCATGCCGGTCGCGCCGCCGGCCAGCACGATCGGCCGGTGGCCGGCCTGCTGGAAGCGTCGCAGTGTCAGCAGCGGCACCAGGTGCCCGGCGTGCAGGCTCGGCGCGGTCGGGTCGAAACCCGCGTAAAGCGTGACGGGACCGGCGGCCAGCGCGTCGCCCAACGCGTCCCGGTCGGTGGACTGGGCGATCAGGCCACGCCAGTCCAGCTCGTCGAGGATTCCGTGTCCCGAGATGTCACGGCCTCGATCTTCCCGTATCAGTCGCTGTCGCCGGGCGCCGGTGCCCGGGGACTGCGCCGGTAGGCCGACACCTCGGGGTGCCCGCTCAGCCAGAACCGCCAGGGCCGGTCGGCGGCCACACTCACCCCGACCCGCGGGCCGCTCGTCGCCACCACGTCGCGCGCCGAGCGTCGAGCCGGACCGGACTGTCGGCGGGCGAACAGATCGATTCCGTTGTCGTCCATCGTGATTCCCAACGCCGAGCACAGGTTTCCCGGGCCGCGGGCCAGCGCCGCCGGCGGACACCGAGGCGCCTCGGCGTGCGCCGGCGACGTCGACGGCCGTCGTCGACGACCGCCGCGCGCAACAGCACCGCCGCGGGCACGCCGTCGTAACCGCAGACGACGTTCGCGCACACGTGGATGCCGTGGCTGCGGTAGGTGTACATGCCGCCCGGCGGGCCCGAACATCACGGTGTTGCGCGTCTTCGGACCGCGAAAGGAATGCGACGCGGCATCCGGCCACGGTCCGTCGGCGGGTCCGCCGTACGCCTCCACCTCGACGATCACCGCGGACACTCCTCGGCCCGGTCAGACGCGCGCCGAGTAGGCGCCGGGCCGCCGTGACGGGATCGATGGCCAGCAGTTCCGCGCTCATCGAGCGATCTTGCCTGGCACCGTTGACATCGGCACCGGTCGGGGAGCATTATTCATCATATGATGACTTCATCGCGTGATGAATTAATCCAGGGCGACGGCGAACCCGCCGTCTCGATCGAGCATCTGACGGTGATCCGCGGCAAGCGCACCGCACTCGACGACGTCTCGGTGCGGATCTCCCGCGGCACCATCACCGGGGTGCTCGGCCCGTCCGGATGCGGCAAGACCACGTTGATGCGCTGCATCGTCGGCACGCAGATCGTCGCCTCCGGGTCGGTCACCGTGCTCGGGCAGACCAGCCGGGTCCGCCGAACTGCGCAGTCGGGTCGGCTACGTCACCCAGGGCGCCACCATCTACGACGACCTGCGCGTCATCGACAACGTGCGCTACTTCGCGTCGCTGTACGGCTCCGACGCCAAGGCGGCCGACGACGCGATCGCCGCGGTCGGACTGACGGATCACCGAACCGCGTTGTGCGGCAACCTCTCCGGCGGACAGCGCACACGGGCGTCGCTGGCCTGCGCGCTGGTCTCGCACCCCGACCTGCTGGTGCTCGACGAACCAACGGTGGGTCTCGACCCGGTGCTGCGGGTCGACCTGTGGGAGCAGTTCGACCAGCTGGCCCGCCGCGGCACCACCCTGATCGTCTCGAGCCACGTCATGGACGAGGCCGACCACTGCGGCGACCTGCTACTCCTGCGAGAAGGCCGCCTTCTCGCCCACACCACACCATCGAAACTGCGGGAGGACACCGGATGTACGTCACTGGAGCAGGCGTTCCTGTCCATCATTCGGCACAGCACCGCAGCCTGAAGACTCGAAGCCGGCTGAGCCCGCAGGCCTACCTGGCCACCACCGGACGGATCCTGCGGCAACTCGCCGGCGACCACCGAAGCGTCGCGATGATCCTCGTGGTGCCGAGCGTCATCATCACGTTGATGTACTTCATGTTCTCAGAACGCCCCGCATCGACCGGGCACGCCGTCGCCGTTCAACAACGCGTGCCTGATCATGCTGGGCGTGTTCCCGCTGATCGTGATGTTCCTCATCACGTCGATCACGATGCAGCGCGAACGCGTCTCGGGCACGCTCGAACGAATCCTCACCACTCCCCTGCGCCGGCTCGATCTGCTGGCCGCCTACGGCACCGCGTTCTCGATCGCGGCCGCCGCGCAGGCCACCCTCGCCTGCGTCGATCGCGTTCTGGCTGCTCGGGCTCGACACCGCGGGCAGCCCGGTCCTGGTGTTCGCCATCGCGATCATCAACGCGGTCCTCGGCGTCGGCCTCGGCCTGCTGTGTAGCGCGTTCGCGCGCACCGAGTTTCAGGCGGTCCAGTTCATGCCGGTGGTGATCGCGCCGCAGCTGCTGCTGTGCGGCATCATCGTGCCGCGCGACGTGCTGCCCGACTGGCTGCAGTGGATCAGCAACGCGCTGCCCGCCAGCTACGCGCTGGAGGCACTTCAGCAGGTCGGCGCGCATCCCGACCTGACCGCCACGGCGGCCCGCGACATCGCGATCGTCATCGGCTTCGCGGTGGTGGCGCTGTGCCTGGCCGCGGCGACGCTGCGACGCAGGACTCCGTGAGCCGGTCGGCGACGCCAACGAAGCGTCCCGGCCGACCACCCGGGACGTCCGACACTCGCGATCGGATCCTGGTGAGCGCGCGAGAATTGTTCGCCCGCAACGGGATCGACAAGACGTCGATCCGCGCGATCGCGTCGCGGCGCTGGGGTCGACGCCGCGCTGGTCCATCACTACTTCGGCACCAAGCAGCAGCTGTTCGTCGCCGCCATCCACATCCCGATCGACCCGATGCAGGTGCATCGGGCCGATGCGCGAGACGCCCGTCGAGGACCTCGGCCTGACGCTGCCGTCGCTGCTGCTGCCGCTGTGGGACTCCGAGCTGGGTTCCGGCTTCATCGCGACGCTGCGCTCACTGCTGGCGGGCAACGAAGTCAGCCTGATCCGGTCATTCCTGCAGGAGGTCATCACCGTCGAGGTCGGGCCCACGCGTCGACAATCCGCCCGGTTCCGGGCAGATCCGCGTGCAGTTCGTCGCGTCACAGCTGGTGGGCGTCGTGATGGCGCGCTACATCCTGGAACTGGATCCGTTCAAGTCGCTGCCCGTGCAACAGATCGCCGAGACCATCGCGCCGAATCTGCAGCGCTACCTCACCGGCGACCTGCCAGGGCTGACCTGATCAGTCGACCGGCCTGCCGCGGCCACCAGCCGCTGATGCTCGGCGTCGTCGCTGATGGTCGCTGGCCTCGTCGACCAGCAGCACCGGGACGCCGTCGTCGATCCGGTAGGCGCGGCGCAGCCGCGGGTTGTAGAGCAGACCGTCGACGAGCAACAAGGGTCCGCGGTCCTCCGGGCACACCAGGATGTCGAGCAGCCGTTCGTCGAGCACGAGGACTACGGGCCGAGCGGGATGTTGATGCCGGCGGCTGGCACCAGGAGCAAAGATCCCTGGGTATGACCGTCGGGTTGCTCTGGTTGATGCCGATGGTCGCCGGAGCCTGCGCGCCGGCTAGACCACGCATCTTGGTCCTCGTCTGGAAGGCCAAGGTGTTGCTGGAGAGCCGCGATCAGTGGCGCCTGGTTCGGACGCTTGTCCAACGCAGCCACGAATGGCCTGCTTGTTCGAGTTCGACGGGTAGAAGCCCTGGGAACGAAGCTTCATGACCTGGTGGATCAGGTTGGAGAGCTCGCCGCCACCCGCACCCGTGTCGTAGTCCGAGGCGATGATCGCGAGCGCCTGGTCGGCCGTCATCGGAGGCGCGGCGTCGGCGTCCGTGGTTGGGTCCGCCGCGGGGTCGGCGTTCGCGATACCTGAGCCAAGCCCGGCCATCAGGCCCGCGGCCAGCGCACCACTGGCCACCGCACCGGTCGACGGCGCGCCGCCAGCCGGTGTTTCTGCTGGTCTGCGATGTCATCGATCCTCCATGCGGAGCCTTGCCCGACCCAATGCGACGGTCTGCCGCAAGCAGGAGCCTAACAGTGCGGCGCCACGCGTGGCACGGGCTCACTCGTCGTCGGCCGCGTCCAGCAGCTCGGCGCGCACCGCGACCGTGAGCCGCTTGTAGCGTGCCCGTGTCCTCGTCGAGATACCAGGCGTAGCGCGACGGCTTCGGAATGCCCGCCGCCCGCAGCGGGCCGAGCAGCGGCCGGTAGGTCGCGCTGAGCTTCATGTCCGGCACCACGTGGACGAAGTCCGGCGGCGCGCCGACGGCGAGCGCGGCCAGCGCCGTCGTTCAGGTCGGCCGTCGGAACGCTGCCGCCGGGGCGCAGCGTCAGCGCGGTGACGGCCAGCGTCCCTGCCATCGACCGCGACGCGGTAGGTGACCGACAGGTCGACGGCACCGACCCGGCCCGCGGCGTCGTTGACCGCCGCGGCTGAAGACGGGTCCACGGGCGGTGCGGATCACCGACCGGCGGTTGTCGACGAGCCAGTAGTCGCCGTCGTCGTCGCGGCGGAACAGGTACTCCGTCGACACCCAGGTGTCCGCGGGCGCGAACACCCCCCGCTTGACGGACGCGGTCGGATCGATCGGCCCGCGCGGGTGGGCGAGCAGGACGCCGACCTCGTTGGTCTGCGCCAGCCGCGACGAATCCGCGATCGTCCTCGAGGATGAGGTCGTCGTCGACGTCGTAGGCGGCGAGTTCGACGTGGCCGCCGCCGGGAAGCGGCCGTGCCCTCGCTGCCGATCTTGGCGCCGGACACGTTGGCCAGCACGGCCTGCCCGTCGGTGGTCGCGAAGAACTCGACGACGTGCGCGGGCTTGAACACCTCCTCGACGCGCTTCCACAGCCCGGTCGGCATGCCGGAGCCGATGAACAGCCGGACCGGGTGGTTGCCGTTGACAGTTCGAACGACGGATCGTCGATGACGTCGCGCAGCATCGCCCAGGTGTAGGACACGACGGTGACGCCGTACTGGCGCAGCTCGTGGACGAACCGCTCGGGACGCAGGCCCCGCGACAGCGCGATGCGGGTGCCGCCGACGACGGCGCCGCCCAGGCTGACCAGCAGGCCGGACTGGTGATGCAGCGGGGTGAGGCAGTACACGGTGTCGCCGCGGCCGAGGTTGGCCGCCGACGCGGTGCCGAACGCCGACAGCGCCCACCGGAAGTTGGTGATCTGGCGGGCGACGAGTTCGCCGCTGACGGTGGCGAAGGCGACGTACGCGAGGTCCTTGGCGTAGCCGGGATTGGGCCGGTACCAGCCGGGCAGCTCGACCACGTCGGGGTCGATCTGCTCCATGTCGACGACGTCGGCGTCCTCGGGCAGGTCGAGGTCGCGGGACTCGCCGCCGCCGAGCACGAGCACGCGCAGCGGCAGCTGCTGGGCGGCCTCGAGATTGCCCGGATCGGCGATGACGTCGGACACCCCGCCGATGCGGGCCGCCTCGGCGAGGTCTCCGTCGGGCGGCATCAGCACGGCGACCGCGCCGAGGCGCGACAGCGCCGCGATGGCGACGAGCGCACTGGGCCGGGTCTCCATCAGGACGCCGACGTGGGCACCCTGGCGCACGCCGACGTCGATGAGGCCGCGGACGACGTTGTTGATGCGGCGGTCCACCGCCTCATAGGTGTGCACCCGGCCGTCGAACAGCAGGAACTCGCCGTCGGGCGTCGCCTCGGCCTGCTCGCACATGATCCGCCCGAGCGAGATCCGGGTGTGGTCGTTGATCTGGCCGAGACGCGCCAGCCGGGGCAGCGTGCGGGCGGTCTCGACGACCAGCGCGCGGGCCGACTTGTTGGCGGCCACGAACGGCGTCGGCCGCCGTCCGGGCGAGGCTGAACGTCATCTCGGTCGCGGCGGCGGCGCCGTGCGCCACCCGCGACGCGAGCGGCACGCCGCTGTCGCTGGTCTCGGCGGGCTGCAGCGCCATCGGCACGACGTGTTCGGGCATCTCGCCGTCGCCGTCGAGCCACTTGACCCACTCGGCGACCGTCGGCCAGTTCTGGGTGGCCGCCTTCGAACCCACGACCAGGCCGAAATGTCCTGCGCGGATGAGGTATTCGTAGACGTCGGCCTGCGGTGCCGCGCGCTTGATGCCGCGCACCGACGCGGGCTGCCCGATGTCGTCGACCTCGCCGACGACGGCCAGGATCGGGCAGTCGATGTCGCTGAGCGTGACGAGATCGCCGCGGATGGAGAAGCCGCCGCTCATCATCCGGTTGTGCGCGATGAACTGCTTGAGCAGTTCGGCGATCGCCGGGCCCGACCAGGCGATCCACCCGTCGTTGGACAGGAACCGCCGCTGCTGCTCGCGTGGCAGCAGGGCCTCGCGGTCGTGCAGCTGGCGGACGAAGTCCAGCCGCGACTGCGCGGTCTTGATCGGGTCGAGCATCTGAAAACCGGTGCGGGCCAGCCAGCCTGGGATGTCGATGCGGCTGAAGACGTGGTCGGCCATGAAGTCGGCGGCCGCGGCGCTGAAGCCCGCGGGCAGGTTCATCGGCAGCGCCGGCCAGGGTGTCGACGGGTGAGCCGAAGGCGATGATGCTCGCCAGATCCTTCGACCGCCGGTAGGCCGCGGTCTGGTAGGCAGAACATGCCGCCCTGCGAGTACCCGGCGAGGTGGACGTCGCGTTCGGTGACCTTCTTGACGGTGTCGATCGCCTCGCTCAGCGCGACGACGTGATCGGCGAGGTTGCGCTGCATGCCGCCCTCGACCTGGTCGGGCGAGCCGAAGTCGATGACCCACGGGTCGATGCCCGCCGCGTGCAGGATGCCGACCGCACCGTCGTCGCGGGTGACGTCCCACATGTCGGCCGACATCATCATCGGGTGCACCATCAGGACGGGCGGTCCCGCGGGTTTGGCACCCGGGCCTGGTGTCGGGCGGGAAGTACCGCCGCAGCCGGTACATCGGCACGCTCTCGATGATCTGGAACGGCGACGGCACCGCGCCGGTCTCCAGCCCGCCGTAGCGGAGCACTTCCAGGCCGTTCTGAGCGGTTGCGACCAACCGCCCGACCGGCCTGGTGATCGCCGACAGGTCCACTGCGCTCCCCTTTTGTGACGTCCCGAATCCCCCGATCCGACGTCATCATGGCACAGCGACCTTGGCGTCCCGCTGGGATTGCACCGACGGTCGTCTTCGCCGGCGGCCCTATGATCGGCGGCTGATGGCGAACCTGATCAACGTCGAACGCGCGAGCGTCGGCTACGGCACCCGGACCCTGCTCGAACGGCGTCAGCCTCGGCGTCGACGAGGGCGAGGCGATCGGCGTCGTCGGCCGCAACGGCGACGGCAAGACGACGCTGCTGCAGGTGCTGACGACGACCCGACCGCCCGATTCGGGCCGCGTCACCCACACCTCGGGCCTGTCCGTGGGCTACCTGCACCAGGCCGACGACTTCGCCGCGGACGCCACGGTCCGGGACGTGATCGTCGGAGGCCGTCCCGACCACATCTGGGCGGCGGAAGCCGACACCCGGTCGGTGGTCGAGCACCTGCTCGCCGACGTCGGCCTGGACAGCGAGGTGAGCGATCTCAGCGGCGGTGAGCGGCGCCGGGTGGCGCTGGCCGCGGTGCTGCTGGCCGGCCACGACGTGCTGGTGCTCGACGAGCCGACCAACCACCTCGACGTCGAGGTCATCGGGTGGCTGGCGGGCCACCTGTCGCAGCTGCGCTCGAAGGCGCTCGTGGTGGTCAGCCACGACCGGTGGTTCCTCGACGCCGTCTGCACGCGCATCTGGGAGGTGCACGACGGCGACGTCGACGCCTACGAGGGCGGATACGCGGCCTACGTGCTGGCCCGCGCCGAACGGACGCGGCTGGCCGCAGGCACCGAGGCACGCCGGCGCAACCTGATGCGCAAGGAACTGGCGTGGCTGCGGCGCGGACCGCCCGCGCGGACGTCGAAGCCGAAGTTCCGCATCCAGGCGGCCAACGATCTGATCGCCAACGAGCCGGAGCCGCGGGACTCCCTGGCCCTGCAGCGGTTCGCGACGGCGCGGCTGGGCAAGGACGTGTTCGATCTGCACCGCGTGAGCCTGGAACTCGGCGAGCGGGTCGATCCTCGACAAGCTGGACTGGTCCATCGGGCCCGGCGTGCGCATCGGGCTGGTCGGCGTCAACGGCACCGGCAAGACGTCGGTGCTGAAGCTGCTGACCGGCGAGCTGACGCCGTCCGCGGGCACCATCAAACGGGGCAAGACGCTGAGGATCGGCTACCTCAGCCAGGCGCTGGTCGAGATGGACGGCAACGAGCGGGTGCTCGACGCGGTCGAGAGCGCCAAGCGGATCACCGAACTCGCCGGCGGCAAGGAGGTCAGCACCGCGACGCTGCTCGAGGACTTCGGGTTCACCGGCGACAAGCTGACGACGCGGCTGGCCGACCTCTCCGGCGGTGAGCGGCGGCGGTTCCAGTTCCTCCGGCTGCTGCTCGACGAACCCAACGTGCTGCTGCTCGACGAGCCGACCAACGACCTGGACATCGACACGCTCAACGTCATCGAGGACTACCTGGACGGCTGGCCGGGCACGCTGATCGTGGTGACGCACGACCGCTACTTCCTCGAGCGGGTCGCCGACGTCACCTATGCGCTGCCCGGCGGGGGCCGCTGCGTGCTGCTGCCCGGCGGCATCGAGCAGTACCTGGCCGAGCGCGTCGCCGCCGAAGCGACATCGGCGTCCCGCACCGCCGCGCGTTCCGAGACCGCCTCGGCGCGTGAGCGCCGTGCGGGAAAGGAGTTGGCCCGCATCGAGAATCAGCTCGGCAAGCTCGACCAACGGATCGCGACCCTGCACCACACCATGGCCGAGGCCGCCGCCGATCACGTGCGGGTGGCCGAGCTCAACGCCGAACTGGGCGAGCTGCAGGCCCGCAAGGAGTCACTCGAGGAGGAGTGGCTGGCGCTGGCCGAGGACTGACGTTGACGAGCGCACTAAAATTCCTCTATGGGGGATGATCCTGATTTGTGGCGGCGCATCGCCAGCTTCGACTTCGACGGTGACGCGCATCCGGGCTACTTCGTGGAAAGGCTTGCATACGAAAACAGTTGGAGCCGCCCGTTCGCCGAACGCGTGGTCGGCGAGTACCGCCGATACCTATATCTGGCGTGCGCGGCCGAGCACGTCGTGGTACCCAGCGACCAGGTCGACATGGCCTGGCACCAACACCTGATCGACACCGAGCAGTACTGGGGCGTGTTCTGCAAGAAGGTGCTGAACCGACCGTTGCACCATCGCCCGAACAAGGGTGGGCGCGCGGGCGAGGTAGACCACGTCGAACTCTATGAACGCGGCTTGCGGACGTATGCCGAGGCGTTCGGTTCGCCGCCGCCGGACGACATCTGGCCACCGGCGTCTCGTCGGTTCGGCCGCGAATTGGCGCACCGCCGAATCGCCCAGGCACACAACTGGATCGTGCCGAAGCGACGGGTCCGGGTCATCGGCGGAGCCACCGCGATCGCCTTGGCGGTACCGGCCCTCGTGGCTTGGGCCCGTCCATCCGGCGAGGTGCCAATGGCGTTCGGGATCACCGATTTCGGCTGGAATGATTACCAGATCCTGGTCGCCTTGTTCTTGGCGGGCGTCGCTGCGGTGATCGTGGCCTACGCGTTGCGGCGACTCTTGCTCGGCACGGATGCGGGATCCGAGGGCGAATCGGCGAACGTCGCACTGGACCCGTATGAGGTCGCCGTGCTCAACACCAATACTCACCGCGCGGTGAACGTCGCCGTGGCCGCCCTGGTCCGTGACGAAGCCGTAGGGTTCGACGAAAGCGCCATCACATCGAATCCGCGCAAGTACCGCCTCGTCCGCACCGGCCCTCTTCCGACACGGGCACATCCGCTGGAGCGGGCGGTCTATGCCGGGGTCACGAGCGCTGGGGGCGCCCTTGTCAGCGAGGTGCATGACTGGGTGCGACCCGATTCCAGGCGCATCCTCGACTCACTCCGGGAACGTGAACTGCTCCGGCCGCACCGCTACAGCGGACGCCGATGGGCCATCGCAAGCCCGATCATGCTTGTCTGCATCATCGGCGGTGCGGGAGCGTTGACGACCGGTGACACGACGACCGGCTTCATCGTGTTGCTCATCATCGTGTTGCTCATCGTTGCCATCGTCATGGCAGGCGCTCCCCCACAGTTGACCGACCGTGGCTTCGACGCATTGGAATTCAACCGAACGAATCACGCGCTGATAACCCAGGTCGAACGCGAGGACGTCGCCGACGGCCGGGCGTTGTCATGGGTGATCGCACTTCAGGGTGCCGCCGTGCTCGGGGGTGGCGCGATGTCGGTGCTTCGCGACGCGATCAACGCCCCGGCATCGAGTGGCGGCGGTGGCCTGGGAGTCAAGTCTGCCGGCTGCGGAGGCGGTATGGAGTACAGCCGCGGCCGGGGTGGCGGGTGCGGCAGTGGCGGCAGCGGATGTGGGGGCGGCGGCTGCGGTGGCGGAGACTAGCGCCCAAGGCGGTTGACTAGGGCCGCAACCCGATCCGGAGCCGGTCTGCGGTGTCGCGGACGATGCCGAGCTGCTTGGCCACCTGAATCGGCGACGTGCCGCCGCGGGCGTCGCGCGAATTCACCGAGCCCGCGACGGTCAACACCGTCGCGCACCTCGGCGGTGAGCCCCGGGTGGATGCCTGCCAGCTCGTCGTCGGCCAGTTCTTCGAGACCCACTCCCCGCGCCTCGGCGGCCTTGACGGCGGCACCCGCCGCCTCGTGGGCGACGCGGAACGGAACACCCTGGCGCACCAGCCATTCGGCGACGTCGGTGGCCAGCGTGTAGCCCAGCGGCGCGAGTTCGGCCATCCGGTCGGTGTCGAAGCGCAGCGTGCCGATCAGCCCCGCCATCGCGGGCAGAAGCAGTTCGAGCTGGGCGACGGAGTCGAACACCGGCTCCTTGTCCTCCTGCAGATCGCGGTTGTACGCCAGCGGCTGGGCCTTGAGCGTGGCGAGCAGGCCGGTCAGGTTGCCGATCAGCCGCCCCGACTTGCCACGCGCCAGTTCGGCGATGTCGGGGTTCTTCTTCTGCGGCATGATCGAGCTGCCGGTCGACCAGGAGTCGTGCAGGGTGACGTAGCCGAATTCGGTGGTGCTCCAGAGGATGACGTCCTCGGCGAGCCGGGACAGGTCCACGGCGATCATCGCGAGTACGAAGGCCGCCTCCGCCGCGAAGTCGCGGGACGCCGTGGCGTCTATGGAGTTGTCGGCCGCGGCGGTGAAGCCGAGCTCGTCGGCGATGGCGTCGGGATCGAGTCCGAGCGACGAACCCGCCAACGCACCGGATCCATACGGCGACACGGCCGCCCGCCCGTCGAAGTCGACGAATCCGCGCCACGTCGCGCAGTAGCGGGTGGGCGTGCGCGAGCAGGTGGTGGGCCAGCAGGACGGGCTGCGCCGACTGCAGATGGGTCTTGCCGGGCATGATCGCCGTCGGATGCGAGGCGGCCTGCGTCGTCAACGCGGCGACGACGTCGAGCACGCCGTTGCCGACGGTCCGCATGGCGTCGCGCAGCCACATCCGGAACAGCGTGGCGACTTGGTCGTTGCGGGACCGTCCGGCCCGCAGGCGCCCGCCGAGTTCGTCGCCGACCCGCTCGATCAGCCCGCGCTCGAGCGCACCGTGGACGTCTTCGTCGGTGGGCAGCGGCACGAAGCTGCCGTCGGCGACGTCCTCGCCGAGGCTGTCCAGGCCGGCCAGTAGCCCGTCGCGCTGCTCCTCGGTCAGCAGCCCCGCCCGCTGCAGAACGCGGGCGTGCGCCTTGGACGCGGTCACGTCGTAGGGTGCCAGCACCCAGTCGAAGTGGGTGGACTTGCTCAGCGCGGCAAGGGCTTCCGATGGTCCGTCAGCGAACCGCCCACCCCAGAGCGAGCCCTCGTTGGTGCTGCTCATCGGGTCACCTTTCTCCCGCGAGCAGACGTAAAAGGCCCTGAAACGCCGGAATTGAGGGCCCTTTATGTCTGCTCGGCGGATGTGGGGAGCGCTCACGTGTCGGCCAGGTCCCGCTGGGCGGCGATCTTGCTGGACAGCCCGTGGACGTGCACGAAACCCTTCGCACTGGACTGGTCGAAGGTGTCGCCCTCGTCGTAGGTGGCGAGGTTGAAGTCGTACAGCGACTCAGGGCTGCGCCGGCCGTTGACCGCGATGTGGCCGCCGTGCAGCACCATCCGGATCTCGCCCGGTGACGTGCTCCTGGGTGTGGTCGACGAACGTCTCCAGCGCCCGCTTCAGCGGCGAGTACCAGAGGCCGTCGTAGACCAGTTCGCCCCACCGCTGGTCGGTGGTGCGCTTGAACCGTCGCGAGTTCGCGCTCCAACGTCACGTGTTCGAGTTCGGTGTGGGCGGTGATGAGCACCATCGCGCCGGGCGCCTCGTAGATCTCGCGGCTCTTGATGCCGACCAGCCGGTCCTCGACCACGTCGAGCCTGCCCACGCCCTGCGCACCCGCGCGCCGGTTGAGTTCGACGATCGCCTCCAAAACGGTCACGCCGCGCCCGTCTATGGACACCGGCACGCCCTTGGTGAAGCCGATGACGACCTCGTCGGGCGAACTCCAGTTGACCGTCGGGTCCTCGGTGTAGTCGTAGACGTCCTTGGTGGGCGCGTTCCAGAGGTGTTCCAGGAAGCCGGTTTCCACCGCGCGACCCCATACGTTCTGGTCGATCGAAAACGGTGAGCGCTTGGTCACGTTGATCGGGATGGCGTTCTCCTCGGCGAACGCGATCGCCTTCTCGCGGGTCCACGCGTAGTCGCGGACCGGCGCGAGCACCTCCAGATCGGGTGCCAGCGAGGCGAATCCGACCTCGAAGCGGACCTGGTCGTTGCCCTTGCCCGTGCAACCGTGGGCGACGATGCCACCCCCGTGCTCGCGCGCCGCCTCCACCAGGTGCTTGACGATCAGCGGCCTGCTGATCGCCGACACCAGCGGATAGCGGTCCATGTAGAGCGCGTTCGACTTGATCGTCGGCAGGCAGTACTCGTTGGCGAACTCGTCGCGGGCATCGACGACGACGGCCTCGACGGCACCGCAGTCGAGCGCACGCTGGCGGACGACGCTCCATGTCCTCGCCGCCCTGCCCGAGGTCGATGGCCACCGCCACGACCTCGCGGCCGGTCTCCTTGCCGATCCAGCTGATCGCGACCGAGGTGTCCAGACCGCCGGAATACGCCAGGATGACGCGCTCGGACATGAATCAATCTCCTTGCCTTGAGGTACTACTGCAGGTTCTCGAGGGTGGCGGCCAGCTCGGCGCCGGTCATGGGCTCGCGCGCCACCACCAGGATGGTGTCATCGCCCGCGATGGTGCCCACCACGTAGGGCAGCGCGGCACGGTCGATCGCGCTGGCGAGGTAGTGCGCCGCACCGGGCGGGGTGCGCAGCACCGCCAGGTTGCCGCTGGCGTCGGTGGACACCAGCAGTTCACCCAGCAGCCGTGACATGCGTTCGGTGCCACCGGACACGCCCCGCACCGGGCTGCCGTCCTCGGGCACGACGTAGACGCCGACGCCGCCGTCGGCGCCGCGCAGCTTGACCGCGCCGAGCTCCTCCAGGTCCCGCGACAGCGTCGCCTGGGTCACGTCGATGCCCTCCTCGGCGAGCATCGTCGCCAGCTCGCTCTGGCTGCTCACCGGATTCGACGACAGCAGCGTCACGATGCGCGCCTGGCGTCCGGCCCGGGTCGATGACGTCATGACCGTTCCAACAGCCACACCAACAGCGCCTTCTGGGCGTGCAGCCGGTTCTCGGCCTCGTCCCACACGGCGCTCCTGGGTCCGTCGATGACGTCGTCGGTGATCTCGTGTCCGCGGTGCGCCGGAAGGCAGTGCAGCACGACGACATCGGGGTCGGCCAGGTCCATCAGGGCACCGTTGACCTGGAAGGGACGGAACGGCCGCACCCGGTCGAGTCCGTCGTTCTCCTGACCCATCGACGTCCAGGTGTCGGTCACCAACACGTCGGCGCCGTCGGCGGCCGCCCGCGGATCAGCTCGTCACGGTCACCGAGGCACCGGTGTCGCTGGCCCGCCGCCGCGCCGCGTCGACGAACTGCGGGTCCGGCTCGAAACCCGCTGGGGCGGCGATGGTGACGTGGATGCCCGCGGTCACCCCGCCCAGCATCAGCGAGTGCGCCATGTTGTTGGCGCCGTCGCCGAAGTACGACATCTTCAGCCCGTACAACGTGCCGCGGCGTTCGTCGAGGGTCTGCAGGTCGGCGAGCACCTGGCAAGGATGGAAGTCATCGGACAGCGCGTTGACGATCGGCACGGTCGATCCGGATGCCATGGCGGCTCAGCCGTTCCTGGGCGAACGTCCGCCACACGATGGCATCGACGTAGCGGGACAACACCTTTCCGGTGTCCTCCAGCGTCTCTTCGCGACCGAGCTGGGTGCTGCGGCCGTCGACGACCACGGCGTGACCGCCGAGCTGGGCGATGCCCATCTCGAACGAGAACCGGGTGCGGGTGGAGTTCTTCTCGAAGATGACGGCCACGCCGCGCGGACCCTCCAGGGGTCGACGGCTGAACGGGTCCACCTTCAGCGCGGCGGCGAGGGCGAGAACCTCGGCCTGCTCGTCGGGCGACAGGTCGTCGTCGCGCAGGAAGTGTCGCAGCGTCACGATGCCTTTCCTGGAGCCTGGCGATGCGGTGTCGAGGACTGCGGGCAGTGCGGTGAGGAAGGCGTCGATCTGCGCTTCGGTGATCACCAGCGGTGGAGCCAGCCGGATGACGTCGGGCGCGGCGGCGTTGACCAGGAAGCCGGCGTCGCGGGCGGCGGTCTCGACCGCCTTGCCGTGCGGCGCGGTCAGCACCACGCCGCGCAGCAGACCACGGCCGCGGACGTGGTCGACCAGCGGGTGGCCGATGGCTTCGATGCCGTGGCTCAGCGTCTTGCCGAGCACGTCGGCCCGGCTGATCAGGTCCTCGTCGGCCAGCGTCTTGAGCACTGCCAGCGCGGCCGCGGTGCACACCGGGTTGCCGCCGAACGTGCTGCCGTGCAGACCGGGGGTCAGCAGGCCTGCGGCGTCGCCGATGGCCAGGCAGGCGCCGATCGGCAGGCCGCCGCCCAATCCCTTTGCCAGCGTGATCAGGTCGGGGGTGATGCCGTCGTGCTGGTGGGCATAGAAGGTCCCGGTGCGGCCGACGCCCGTCTGCACCTCGTCGAGGACCAGGAGGGCGCCGTGCTTGGCGGTGATCTCGCGGGCGGCGACGAGGTAACCCGGCGGCGGCGTGACGACGCCGCCCTCCCCCATGATCGGCTCGAGGAAGACCGCCGCGGTGTCGTCGGTGACCGCGGCCGCCAGGGCATCGGTGTCGCCGTAGGGCACGAACGTGACGTCGCCGGGCAGCGGCGCGAACGGCGCCTGCTTGGACGGCTGACCGGTCAGCGCGAGCGATCCCATCGTGCGCCCGTGGAAGGCGCCCTCTGCGGCAACGAGTTTGGTCCGACCCGTCAGCCGGGTGATCTTGAAGGCGACCTCGTTGGCCTCGGTACCCGAGTTGCAGAAGAACACCCGGGCGCTAGCGTCCGCGCCGAGGTGGGCGACCAGGGCCTCGGCGAGCGCGATGCCCGGTTCGGTGGCGTACAGGTTGGACGTGTGGCCCAGGGTGTTGAGTTGACGGGTGACGGCCTCGATCACGGCGGGATGCCGGTGCCCGAGGACGTTGACGGCGATGCCGCCGAGCAGGTCGACGTAGGACTTGCCGTCGGCGTCGGTGACCACCGCGCCGTCGCCGCTGACCAGCGCGACCGGCGGCGTGCCGTAGTTGTCCATCATCACGGCCTGCCAACGCTCTTGCAGCTGCTTCGAGTATTGGACGTCACTTCTTCACCACCTTCGTGCCGGAACCTTCATCGGTGAACAATTCGACCAGCACGCAGTGTTCGACGCGGCCGTCGATGACGTGCGCGCTGGGTACCCCGCCGGCGACCGCGCGCAGGCAGGCCTCGATCTTGGGCACCATGCCCGACTCGAGCGTCGGCAGCAGGTCGGTCAGCGTCGGCGACGTCGATCTCGCTGACCAGTGAATCGCGGTCGGGCCAACGCGTGTAGAGGCCATCGACGTCGGTGAGCATCAGCAGCTTCTCGGCCGTCGAGCGCCTCGGCCAGGGCCGCGGCCGCGGTGTCGGCGTTGATGTTGTGCACCACGCCGTCGGCATCGGGTGCGATCGTGGAGACCACCGGAATGCGGCCGGCGGCAATGAGATCCAGCACCGCCGCGGTGTTGACCCGCTCGACGTCGCCGACGAGGCCGATGTCGGTGGCGACGCCGTCGACGGTGACGCTGCGCCGGATCGCGGTGAACAGGTGCGCGTCCTCGCCGGTGATGCCGACGGCGTACGGGCCGTGCGCGTTGATCAGGCCGACGAGTTCCCTGCCCACCTGGCCGAACAGCACCATCCGCGCGACGTCGAGCACCTCCGGCGTGGTGACCCGGAACCCGCCCTTGAAATCGCCTGCGATGCCGAGCCTCTTGAGCATGGCGCTGATCTGCGGGCCGCCGCCGTGCACCACGACGGGATGGATTCCGCAGTTGCGCAGGAACACCATGTCGGCGGCGAACGCGGCCTTGAGCACGTCGTCGGTCATGGCGTTGCCGCCGTACTTGACGACGACGATCTTGCCGTGCAGCTGCTTGAGCCACGGCAGCGCCTCGGCGAGGATCGCCGCCTTGGTGCGGGTTTCCGTCTTCGATGGGATGGTCACGAGCTGTACGCCGAGTTCTCTTCGACGTAGGCGTGCGACAGATCCGTGGTGCGGATGGTGGCCGCGCCCGGAACCGACCCCGAGGTCGACGACGACGGTGATGTCCGCGCCCGACAGATCGACGTCGCGCGCGCCCGGGCGCCTGCGCCGTCCACGCAGACCGGAGACCCGTTGAACGACACGCTGATCCGGTCGGGCTTGCAGCTCGACCGGCGCCATCCCGACGGCGGCCAGCACCCGGCCCCAGTTGGGGTCGGAACCGAACAACGCGGTCTTGACCAGGCTGTCGCGTGCGATGACCCGCGCGGCGACGACGGCGTCGTCCTCGCTGGCGGCGCCGGTGACGGTGATCGCGATGCGCTTGGTGACGCCTTCGGCGTCGGCCTGCAGTTGCGCGCACAGGTCGTCGCACACGGCGAGCAGCGGCGGCGTCCAGCTCGTCCTGGCTGGGCGCGATCTCGCTGGCACCCGACGCGAGCAGCAGCACGGTGTCGTTGGTGGAGCAGCTGCCGTCGACGTCGAGACGGTCGAAGGTGCGTGCGGTGGCGTTGCGCAGCGCGCGATCGAGCGCGTCGGCGTCGGCGACCGCGTCGGTGGTGATGACGCACAGCATGGTGGCCAGCGACGGCGCCAGCATGCCCGCGCCCTTGGCCATGCCGCCGACGGTCCAGTTGCCGGCGTGGTGCAGGGCGACCTGTTTGGGCACCGTGTCGGTGGTCATGATGGCCTGCGCGGCCTCCGCACCCCCGGTCAGTCCGCCCGCCATCTCGTGGACGATCGTCGGTGACCCCGGCCAGCACCTTGTCCATCGGCAGCCGGTCACCGATCAGTCCCGTTGAGCAGACGCGCGACCTCGATGGCACCGGTCTCGGTGCCCCAGTCCGACAGCGCGGCGGCGACGGCCTCGGCGGTGGCGTGAGTGTCCTGGAACCCGCCGGGCCCGGTGCAGGCGTTGGCGCCCCCGGAGTTGAGGATGACCGCGCGCAGCCGCCGCGTCGTCATCACCTGCTGGGTCCACAGCACCGGGGCGGCCTTGACCTTGTTGCGGGTGAACACGGCGGCCGCGGCATGGTCGGGTCCCTCGTTGAACACCAGCGCCAGGTCGGGCTTGCCGGATGCCTTGATGCCGGCGGCGATTCCCGTCGCACGGAAGCCCGCGGGTGCGGTGACGCCCTGGGTGCGGACCAGCCGGACGGTGTCGGTCACTTCGGTCACTTGTCGCCTCCGGCTGACGTCACGGCGCCACTCCCACGATCGAAAGTCCTTCGGTCTCAGGCCAGCCCAGCGCGAGGTTCATCGACTGCACGGCCGCACCGCCGGTGCCCTTGACCAGGTTGTCGATCGCGCACAGCGCCACCAGCACGCCCGCGTCGGCGTCGACGGCGACCGCGACCTGCGCGGCGTTGCTGCCGATCACCGAACCGGTCGTCGGCAGCTGCCCCTCCGGCAGCAGGTGCACGAACGGCTCACCACCGTAGGCCTTTTCGTAGGCGGCCCGGATCTCGGACAGCGACGCCGTCGGTGCGGGCGGTGCAGGTGGCCAGGATGCCGCGCGACGTCGGGATCAGCACCGGCGTGAACGAGACGGTGACGTCCTTGTCGGTGACCGTGCGCAGGCCCTGCGCGATCTCGGGCGTGTGGCGGTGCGCCCCGCCGACGTTGTACGCCCTGGCCGATCCGATCACCTCGGAGCCGAGCAGGTCGACCTTGGCGGCGCGGCCGGCCCCGGACGTGCCGCTCACGGCGACGACCGTCACCGCCGGCTCGACCAGATCCTCGGCAAGCGCGGGCAGCAGGGCGAGCAGGGCCGCGGTCGGATAGCAGCCGGGCACGGCGACGCGCTTGGTGCCCCGCAGCGCCTCGCGGCCGCCGGGCAGTTCGGGCAGACCGTAGGGCCAGCTGCCGGCGTGGGCCGAGCCGTAGAACCGCTCCCACGCGGCGGGGTCGGTGAGCCGGAAGTCGGCGCCGCAGTCGACGATCAGGGTGTCGGGTCCGAGTTGATCGGCCAGCGCCGCGGAATGACCGTGCGGCAGGGCGAGGAACACCACGTCATGCCCGGCGAGCAGGTCGACGTCGGTTGGCTCGAGGACGCGGTTGGCCAAGGGCAGTAGGTGCGGGTGGTGCTCCGTCGAGCGCGGTGCCTGCGCTGGCCGCCGCGGTCAGCGCACCGATGGTCAGCCGTCCGTCCGCGTAGGCCGGGTGGCCGAGCAGGAGCCGCAGGATCTCGCCGCCCGCGTATCCGCTGGCACCGGCCACTGCCACTGAGGTCATGACGACGATTCTGCATGGTTATGCATCGCGATGCAAATTCATTTGGGCGGTCGATCTAGCGGGGCTGTGATCGTCAGCGCCGTTGTACGGCGCCGACGCGCTCGGCCGCCACCGCCACCGCGGCGTCGCGCGCCGCGCTCGCCTCGTCCTCGGTCAGCGTGCGGTCGGGGGCGCGGAACCGCAGGGCCAACGTCAGCGACTTGCGTCCCTCACCGATCTGCGGGCCGACGTAGACGTCGAACAGCCGGACGTCCTCGAGCAGTTCGCCCGCCCCGTCGCGGACGGCGTCGACGACCGCCTGCGCGGCGACGTCGTCGGCCACGATCAGGCTGACGTCCTGGAACACCGCAGGGAACGGCGACACCGCCGGCGCGGGCAGCCGCTCGACGAGCGGCACCGCGTCGAGGTCGAGTTCCACCGCGCAGGTGCCCTTCGGCAGCCCGGTCCGCTCGATCACCGCCGGGTGCAACTCGCCGGCGTAGCCGACCACGATTCCGTTCTCACCGTCGCCGATCAGCACCTCGGCGCAGCGACCCGGATGCCACGGCAGCCGTTGGGCGGCCCGCAGCGTGAACTCGACGTTGCAGGCCTGGCCGATGATCCGGACGGCCTCGAAGGCGTCGGAGGCATCGACCGGCCGTCCCGGTCCCCACGGCCCGGCCGGTTCGCGCAGACCGGTCAGCACGGCGGCGACGTGCAACGGCTGCCGCGGCAGGGAGTCGTCGATGGTGGCGATCTCGTCGTCGGTGGGACGGCGATCGACGGGGATGGGCTCGAGTGGCCGAGTCCGTTCGGCGTCGCCTCGGCGATCTGCTCGATCGCGAACAGTGCCACGTCGGACGGTGCCTCGGGAGACGTTGCGCACCAACGCCTCCAGCATCGCCCGGCAGCAGCGTCGTCGCCAGTTGCGGCCGATCGGACTCCAGCGGATTGAGCACCGCCATGGTGGCGCGCCGCGGATCGTCGGCGGCGAGCCCCCACGCGTCGAAGACCCCCGCGGGCAGGAACGGCGTGGGCAGGATCTCGACGAACCCGTTGAGCGCCAAGCGACTTTCCGATGGCACGTCGGCGGAGCTTGGCCGGCGGTGAGGCCGCGGCCAGACGGCGCCATGCGGCAGCACCGACGGAATCTGCTCGAGCCCTTCGAGGCGCAGCACCTCCTCGACGAGGTCGGCCGGCTGCTTGAGGTCGGGCCGCCAACTCGGCGGTGTCGCGGTGACCACGTCGCCGGACGTCGTCACTTCGCGCGCCGATCTGGGTCAGTCGGCGGGCGGTGGTGCCCGGCGGGGTAGTCCACCCCGGCGGTCCGGTCGGGCAGGTCGACGGGCATGCTCACCGGCGCGTGGTGACCAGTCGTCGCGCGGCGGATCGCCGCGCCAGTCGGTCAGCGTCGGCTCGACGGTGCCGCCGGCGATCTCGGCCAGCAGGCCGGCGCAACGGTCAAGCGCGGCAACGGAAATCGCCGGATCGACGGAGCGTTCGTAGCGCCGGCCCGCCTCGCTGACCAGGTGCAGCCGTCGCTGGGTGCGCGACACCGCGGCCGGATCCCACACCGCCGCCTCCAGCAGCACGTCGGTGGTGCTGTCGCGTACCTCGGTGGTGCCCGCACCCATCACACCGCCGATGGCGGCGGTCGCGACGTCGTCGACGATCAGCACGTCACCGGGATCGAGCCGGCGTTCGACGTCGTCGAGCGTGACCACCGTCTCCCCCGGCGTGCGCGAACCGGACGTCGAAGCCGCCGGTGATGAGGCTGCGGTCGTGCGCGTGCATCGGATGACCGATCTCGAGCATGACGTAGTTGGTCACGTCGACCGCCGGTGAGATGGACCGGATTCCGCTGAGCAGCAGCCTGCGCTGCAGCCACCACGGCGACACCGCGGTCGGGTCGATGCCCGTCACGGGACGCAGCCCGAAGCGCAGGACGCCGGTGCCGGGCTGGACGGTCAGCGGCCACGCCTCGCCGTCGGCGGGCAGCGGCGGGACGTCGGCGGGATCGACGAAGTCGAGGTCGTAGGCGCACGCGATCTCGCGGGCCATGCCGCGGATCGACAGGCAGTAGCCGCGATCCGGGGTGATCGCCAGGTGGAACACCACGTCGTCGAGGCCGACGCACGTCGACGGCGGCGTCGCCGGGCTCTGCGGTGCCTGGCGGCAGCACCAGGATGCCCGGAGTGGTCGGTACCGAGGTTGAGTTCGGCGGCCGAGCAGATCATCCCGTCGGAGGTGCGGCCGTAGGTCTTTCGCTTGGCGATGGTGAAGTCGCCAGGCAGCATGGTGCCGGGCAGCGCGACCACGACGAGGTCGCCGACCGCGAAGTTCGTTGCACCGCAGACGATGTCGCGCGGCAGCCCGTCGACGTTGCGCTCGCCGACGTCGACCTTGCACGCCCGGATGGGCTTCTTGAACTCGGTGAGCTCGTCGATCTCGACGACCCTGCCGACGGTCAGCGGACCCGTCACCGGGCCGACCGGGATGATGTCCTCGACCTCGTGGCCGATGCGGATCAACGTCCGCTCGAGTTCGTCGGACGGAGACGTCCCAACCCGGGGCACCGGCTCGGACGACGTCGCGGAGCCAGCTGTAGGGAACGCGCATCAGGCCCCGACCCCGAACGGCAGCGAGAACCGCACGTCACCCTCGACCATGTCGCGCATGTCGGGAATGCCGTTGCGGAACTGCAGGGTTCGTTCCAGGCCCATGCCGAACGCGAAGCCCGAATACGCCGCAGGGTCGATACCGCAGGCGCGCAACACGTTCGGGTTGACCATGCCGCAGCCGCCCCACTCCACCCAGCCGGGCCCGCCCTTCTTGTTCTCGAACCACACGTCGACCTCGGCCGACGGCTCGGTGAACGGGAAGAAGTGCGGCCGGAACCGGGTGCGGCCCTGCGGTCCGAACTCGGCGCGCGCGAACGCGTCGAGCGTGCCCTTCAGATGGGCCATCGTCAGGCCGCGGTCCACCGCGAGTCCCTCGACCTGGTGGAACACCGGGGTGTGGGTGGAGTCGAGCTCGTCGGTGCGGAACGTGCGGCCGATCGACACGATGTACACCGGTAGTTCGCGCTCCAGCAGCGCGCGGATCTGCACGGGCGAGGTGTGGGTGCGCAGGACCTGCCGCGATCCCTCGGGCGCGACGTGGAACGTGTCCTGCTCGCTGCGCGCCGGGTGATCCGGCGGGAAGTTCAGGGCGTCGAAGTTGAACTGTTCGGTCTCGATTTCGGGGCCCTCGGCCAGCTCCCAGCCCATCGCGACGAACGTGTCGGCGACGTGCTCGGCCAGGATGGTGATCGGGTGGCGGGCACCGATCGGCTGTCGCGTCGAGCGGCAGCGTGACGTCGATGCGCTCGGCGACCAGTGCCGCGGCGTCGCGTTCGGCGCGCAGACGGCTCGAGGCGCTCGTCGTAGGCGGCCTGCGCTTCGGTGCGGGCCACGTTGACGCGGCGGCCCGGCGTCGGCGCGGTCGGCCTTGGGCAGCGAGCCGAGTGACTGGCGCGCCAGGGCGATCGGCGAGCGGTCGCCGAGGTGTTCGGTCTTGGCCCTCGCCAGCGCGTCGAGGTCGGCCGACGTCTCGAACGCACGACGAGCCGCGCTGACGGCTTCGGTCAGCGCTTCGTTCGGACAATCCCGGCTCGTTCACGGGCTGATCAGCCACCCGGCGATCATAGCCACGGGTGCAGACCACTTCGCGATACCGTTCCTTGTGTACGAGCAGCCGTGGGTGCTGCGCGGTTGCGGCCCGAACGGTCTTGGCCGCTGGCGGCGGGTGTTCTCCGGGGGACCGGTATCCATCGTGTGGGTGACGGTGGGCCGGAACTGCCGTGCCTGCCAACGTGGCCGGGTTGTCGATCGGGCCTGCCCGGTGGCGTGCCCGCGCGGGTCCTCTGTCCCGTGCGGGGTCCCGCCGGCCGTCGCCTGATCGCCAATGCGAGTCCACGTCTGCCGATCGCGATCGCCGCGCCGTGATGGCCGGTGACCGGGTCGGAAGTCTGCTGTTGTAGCGGTTTGACCCAGTGTTGGCCACCCCAGCGACTGGTGTAGGCCGCATCGACCCCGATGATCGCGATGCCGCGGCCTGCGGCCATCGCGGTCAGGCGGGTGCGGAAGCGGGCAGTGGGGATCCCGGCCACGGTGCGGCGGAACCGCTTTCCGCCCTTGCCGCGTCCCATCGTCTCGCGGCCGGTAGCGCGAGCATCGACGAAGTCGAGGTTCTCGACGACCACCGCAGTGCATCCGGCGTGGGCCGCGGCATCGAGCAGGGTGGTGATCGCCGCTCGGATCCGTCCATCACGCCGCGATGTCGGCAATCCGGCGGTGTGGAGTCCGATCGACGCCGGGGCGCCGACCGGATTCCCGGACCCATCGAGCACGCAGCAGGCCAGGTGGTCGGCGTTGAGGTCCACACCCAACACCGGGCCGATGCGCAACCGTTCGATCGATGGTGCCATTGCGAGTACGTCTTGTTTCCAGGACGCATCCAGATACCAGCGGTTCGTGGCCGGGTTGTAGGTGATGTCGTAGCGCACCGCGCGCCGTCCTACCACCCGGGCCGCCCACTGGCTGCCCCTGTGCGAAAACGACACCGGTGCCGCAATGGTGAGATGCGTCCCGTACCGCGCGGCCAGGGCGGTAGGGACTTTGATGCGTAGCTTGCCCGTCTCATCGACCCGTATGGTTTCGTTGCCACCAGTCTTGCCCGATTCGCCATCGGCGGTCAAAAACATCCGGCCAGCATCCCATCGGGCCCGCCACTGCTCTGCAGTCATCCCCGCCTCATCGAGGTGGTTGCGGTTGCACCACAACCGTTTCCCACCCACCGTGATCGACGGCCGACCAGCCGATAGCGCCTCCTCTGCGCAGGCGAGTCGCTCCCGCAGTATCGCCAGGCGCCGGGTCTTGGTGAATCGCTCATGGGCCGTGCGGTACCCACGGCGAGACCCTGGGCTTTGCGCACCGGGGCGCAGGGCGCACCGAGCCTGCAACATGTCGATGGCGTGGTGCAGGTCGGTCACGTGAGCGCTCAGTGCCCGCACGCCCAGCTGGTACTGGTCCTCCGCCGCACGGGTGATCGCCCCAGCCCACCGCGACGACGACACCCCCGTCACCACGCGTTTACGCTGCGCGCGCCACAGCGCCTGTGATACCGGATCCAATCGGCCCAGCCGCGCGCGGCCCACCAGCTCCACGCGAAACACCGACCCAAGAAACGACCCGACCGCTACCAAAGCCTCGGCCTCGGCCTCGCTGAGATGAATCCGGGTGCGGATCCGAACCGCTGCTGGCGGGGCCGCCACCACCGGCTCACCGATCCGACGCAGCGCCCGACACTCACCCATGTACGACATCCTCACCGCTGGCACCGACAAGGCCGCCGCACCCACACCACCCCGCACCGGCAATGTGCCCTCTCGAAACCAGCGATACGCCGTCTGCGGATGTACACCCTCCCAGCGCGCCCACTCCGCCAGACTCGAGCGAGCACTCGCGATACCCTCACGCGGTGATCATGCGGCCCGTGATCGTCGCAGGTGTCTGGCTCGCGGCGTTGCTCTCGTTGGCGGCGGCGCTATTGCTGAGCAGTTGGTGGGTGGTGCCTGCCGCCGTGTTGTTCGGCCTGGCCGCACTGGGCACCTGGGACCTCGTGCAGACCCGGCACACCATCCTGCGGCTCTACCCGATCCTCGGGCACGTCAGGTTCCTGATGGAGTCGATCCGCCCCGAGATCAGGCAGTACTTCATCGAATCCAACACCGAGGCCGCACCGTTCGACCGGGAGACCCGTGACCTGGTGTACGAGCGGGCGAAGGCGCACAAAGGGCGACGAACCGTTCGGCACCGAACGCGACGTCGTACGCGATCGGCTACGAGTTCCTGCGTCATTCCCTGCGGGCCCACTTCGCCGACAACCTCGACCCGAAGGTCCGGCTCGGCGGCCCGGACTGCACGCAGCCGTACGACATTGCGCTGCTGAACGTTTCGGCGATGAGCTTCGGCGCGCTATCGGCCAACGCGATCGAGGCGCTCAACGCGGGCGCAGCCCGCGGCGGGTTCGCCCACGACACCGGCGAGGGCGGCATCAGCCCGTATCACCTCCGCGGCGGCGGCGATCTGCATCTGGGAGATCGGCTCGGGCTACTTCGGCTGCCGTGACGCCGACGGTCGCTTCGACGCCGCGACCTTCGCCGAGAAGTCGCAGTTACCGTCGGTGAAGGCGATCTCGATCAAGTTGTCGCAGGGCGCCAAGCCGGGTTGGGCGGCGTGCTACCCGGGCCAAGGTCAGCGCCGAGATCGCGGCCACCCGCGGCGTGCCGATCGGCAAGACGGTGGTGTCGCCGCCCGCACACAGCGCGTTCAGCCACGCCCGGCAGAGTTCGTCGAGTTCATCGCCACCCTGCGCCGGCTGTCGGGAGGCAAGCCGATCGGATTCAAGCTGTGCATCGGCGCGCGCACCGAGTTCCTCTCCATCTGCAAGGCCATCGTGGCTGCGGGAATCGCGCCGGACTTCGTCATCGTCGACGGAGGCGAGGGCGGCACGGGTGCGGCCCGCAGGAGTTCGAGGACCACGTCGGCATGCCGCTGACCGAGGCGCCTGATGCTGGTGCACAACAGCCTGGTCGGCTCCGGACTGCGGGACCGCATCCGAGTCGGGGCGTCCGGGCAAGGTCGCCAGCGGCGTCGACATCGTCAGCCGGGTGTGCCAGGGCGCCGACTTCACGCATGTCGGCGCGGGCGATGATGTTCGCCGTCGGTTGCATCCAGGCGCTGAAGTGCAACACCAACCACTGCCCCACCGGCGTCGCCACCCAGGATCCGGCCAGGACGCGGGCACTTGACGTGCCGGACAAGTCGATTCGGGTGTTCAACTACCAGCGCGCGACCGTCGCCAGCGCCGCGCAGATCGTCGCGTCGATGGGGCTGGACGGCTTCCACGAACTGTCGCCGGCCATGCTGAACCGCCGCATCGAGGGGCAACGCACGCGGACCTACGCCGAGATCTACGAATGGCTGATGCCAGGCGAACTGCTCGATGATCCGCCGGAGTCTGGCTTTCGGACTGGATCGAGGCGTCGGCCGACGAGTTTCGCTGACCATCGCGCGCGACGTCAGGCTCGACGCGACTGGCCGCTACGGGGCTGAGGCGGCCCGCGGGATTCTGACCGGCCGCCGTCACCGTCACGTAGCACCGACCCCGTGGGCCGGACGCAGCAGGACCGCCACACCGGCCGCAGGCACCGAGCAGCGCCGGAACGCCGCCCGCGATCATCGTCAGGGGCGCGGTACTGGCCAGGATCAGGAAGCCGAAGAGCGCAGCCGACACCAGCAACGCCACCCGCCGGCCGTCCAGGGCCGCGGCCTGCCGAAGCGGGTCGCGACCAGCATGCCCAGCACCAACGCCACGACATGCCCGACATCGGTGAAGTCATGCGTCGCGGCAACGACGGCCGCCGCCGACCGCCAGCCACCATCCGATCCAGATGGGACGCCAGCGACGCGGTATCGCCGCGGTCAGCGCACCCAGGACGGCGATGGCACCGTAGCTCATGCCGACGTCCGTCGGCCCGGGTGACGGACGACGGGCAGCCCAGCCCAGCTTCACGGCCGCGGTGAGCCCGGCCGCGACGAGCAGCGTCGCGCCGATGTGGCCGACGGCAAAGGCAACCACCAGACGTCCGCTCCGCCAGAGCAATTCGGCCAGCCCCAGCAGGCAGACCAGCACCGGGCAACCACACGCGTATGGCGCGCCGACGTCGACGACGAACGCGCTGCTGAGCAACGTCCCGAGGTGTCCGTGAGTGAGGTTGTGCAGATTGGTACTTGCGTGCCTGGATCACGCGATCCTGCACGACGGGACCCAGCGCCGAGCAGTGTGGTGTAGACGCAGAGCAGGATCACCGCGTACGCCACGGTCACCCGCACTCGGGCCAGCCCGGACCACAGTGCCGACACCATCAACAACGATACTATGCCTCCGGCGACGTCTCCGTCTTCGGCATCGCTGCCTGGCAGATCCCTGCGAGTCCTCACGCGGTACATGACCAGATCTTCGGGAACTCCGGCGATCTTCGGCGAGAACAGTTGCTTGCGTATGCGTTTCACCGTGACGCCGAGCGCCTCGAAGCTCCTCGTCCGGAGATGCGCTCCAACGTGGTCTGCGACACGACCAGGCCGCCCTTGGTGGCCCGCTCCATCACCCGGCCGCGATGTTGACGTCGACACCGAGCCAGTCCGAGCCGATCCGCTGCGGCCGCCCGGTGTGGACGCCTGCCCGCATCCGCGGCGTATAGCCGTCGACCTCAACGGTTTTGCACCGCCTCGAGCGCCGCGATCACGGCGCGCACGGCGGTGGTGGGATCGGAGAACACCGCCATGACGCCGTCGCCCATCCGCTTGACGATGCGCCCACCGGTCGCCAGCAGCGGCGGCTCCATCACCTGCGCGACGCGCCGCAACAGCCTCAAGGTGGCGTCGTCGCCCGCCTCGAGCGACCACTCCGAGAACCCGACCAGGTCGGTGAACACCAGGGTCACCTCGGCGTTGGCCGGCCGGCCCGACACGCGTTCGGTCAGCGCCTGCCAGACCTGCAGACCCGGCCAGGCTCACTTCCCGGGACGCGGCATCGCGCTCCAGCAGCCGGTCGGCCGCCCGGGCGGCGGCGCGCGGACCACCAACGCCCGCCGCGGACAACGGATCACCGAAGTCCGGATCACCGGCAGCGCGCGGCGGGCGCGCCTGATGAAGGCGATGACGGCAGGGCTGTGGTTGGTGGTCTTGAGCCACCCCAGGGCTCGGTCTGCCGCGGTCGCTGCGCTCCGCCCCGAGTCGCTGTCGCTCCTGCCCGCCGGAATCGTCCCTCGAACGATTCGACATCCACAACGCCACCCTAGGTGGCCGTTCGGACGAGCGGCAATGAAGATCGGGACGTCCGCACCAGTCGCCAGGGCAAAGGTGCTGCTCGGGCTGATCTTGACCGCCCGCTTAGACGTTGCTCACAGTCGGCTGTCGATCGGTTCCTGCCCGGAAGATCCGCAGGTCACGGACACGTGAAGCGCGGGCGCAGGCCGCATAACGATGGGCGACGCGCCACGGAACCATCGTGGACAACGTGTGTTGTCAACACTATCGTGGCGGGACACCCGTGGGGATTGACACTCAGCGAGGACACGATGACCACCGCGAGATCGACGACGACCGCGAAGCCTGCGTCCATGCATCGATGACCGACGCCGATCCCCTCGGCCCCGACTCCCTGACCTGGAAGTACTTCGGCGACCTGCGCACCGGGATGCTGGGCGTGTGGATCGGTGCGATCCAGAACATGTATCCCGAACTCGGCGCGGGCGTCGAGGACCACTCGATCCTGCTGCGCGAGCCGCTGCAGCGCGTCGCACGTTCGGTGTACCCGATCATGGGCGTGGTCTACGACGGCGAGCGCGCCGCACAGACCGGTGCGCAGATCAGGGGCTACCACGAGACGATCAAGGGCGTCGACGCGGCAGGGCGTCGCTACCACGCGCTGAACCCCGAGACGTTCTACTGGGCGCACGCCACCTTCTTCATGCTGATCATCAAGACCGCCGAGTACTTCTGCGGCGGGCTGACCGAGGCCGAGAAGCGTCAGCTGTTCGACGAACACGTGCAGTGGTACCGGATGTACGGCATGAGCATGCGGCCGGTGCCCGAGACGTGGGAGGACTTCCGGGAGTACTGGGAGGCCAAGTGCCGCGACGAGCTGGAGATCAACCGGGCCACCCTCGACATCTTCACCATCCGCATCCCGAAGCCGTGGTTCGTGCTGATGCCCACCCCCATCTGGGATCAGCTCTTCAAGACCGATGGTCGGTGCGCAGCGCTGGATCGCGGCGGGGCTGTTCGACTCAGTCGGTCCGCGAGAAGGCCGGCATGCGGTGGACGCCCGAGCGACGAGGTGCTGCTGCGGACTGTTCGGCAAGCTCGTCGAGATGGCGTTCGTGGTCGTGCCCGACGAGATTCGGCTGCATCCGCGCGCGCTGGCGGCCTACCGGCGCGCCAATGGGCCGGTTGCCCGCAGGACGCCCCGCTGGTCGAGGCGCCCGCGTTCACGAGCCCGCCCCGCGACCGCAGGGACCTGCCGATGCACTACGTGCCGCGCCGCAAGTCGCTGCTCGACCGCGCCGGGTCGCTGGTGCACACCACCTTCTCCTTGGCCGGTCTGCGGTTGGCTCGGGGCCGGCAGAATCCGAGAAAGGCAGCCTGAACAGATGCTCGAATGGTCTGACGTCGACATTGCCGTGCGCGATGCCGTCCGCGAGTTCGTGGACAAGGAGATCCGGCCGCATCTGGACGAGCTCGAGGACGGCGACATGCCGCCCTACCCGATCATCCGCAAGCTGTTCACCACGTTCGGCATCGACGTGATGGCCAAGGAGTCGCTCGAGAAGCGGCTGGCCAAGATGCGCAACGGCGAGGCCTCGTCGGGACGGGCCGCATCGGGCGGGATGCTCGGCGGCGGCAGCGACCAGGCCGGCATGGGCTTCGTCGTGGTCAGCGAACTGTGCCGGGTCAGCATGGGCGTGGTGACGGGCATGGGCGTGAGCCTCGGCCTGACGGTGCCCACCATCGCCTCACGCGGCACGCTGGCCCAGCAGGAGCGCTGGCTGCCGGGCCTGGTCACCTACGAGAAGGTCGGCGCCTGGGCGATCACCGAGCCCGACTCCGGTTCGGATGCATTCGGCGGCATGAAGTCCTACGTGGTGCGCGATGGTAGCGGAAATGGGGACTACATCCTCAACGGACAGAAGACGCTTCATCACCAACGGTCCCGACGCCGACGTCATCGTCGTCTACGCCAAGCTGGACGAAGGCGACGGTGCCGACAAGCGCGACCGCAAGGTGCTGACCTTCGTCCTCGACCGTGGCATGGACGGCTTCGTGCAGTCGAAACCGTTCCGCAAGATGGGGATTCACAGCTCCCGCACCGGCGAGCTGTTCTTCGACAACGTGCGACTCGGGCCGCGACCGGCTGCTGGGCGAGACCGAGGACAACAAGGCAGGCGACGGACGCGACAGCGCCCGGTCGAACTTCGCCTCCGAGCGGATCGGTGTCGCGGCCATGTCGCTCGGCGTCATCGAGGAGTGCCTACGGCTGTGCGTCGACTACGCCAAGTCCAGAACCCTGTGGGGCAAGGAGATCGGTCAGTTCCAGCTCATCCAGCTCAAGCTGGCGAGCATGGAAGTGGCCCGAATGAACGTGCGCAACATGCTGTTTCGCGTCATCGAAGCGGCGCAGACGGGCACGCCGATCTCGCTGCCCGAGGCGTCGGCGATGAAGTGGTACTGCTCGCAGGCGGCCACCGACGTGGCGATGGAGGCGATCCAGCTGTTCGGCGGCAACGGCTACATGACCGAGTACCGGGTGGAGCAACTGGCGCGCGACGCCAAGTCGCTGATGATCTACGCAGGCAGCAACGAGGTGCAGATCACCCACGTGGCCCGGGGCCTGCTCGAGTTAGTGCCGAGCAGACGCAAAGGTCCCTGATTACGGCGTGTCGGGGGACTTTTGCTGGAGCCACGCTTGCGTGGACTGCTCGCGTGAGGAAGCCCGGGCGCTCTGATAGAGGCAGATCGCCGCTGCCGCAGCGATGTTGAGGCTCTCGGCGCTGCCCGGCATCGGGATGCGCACACGGGCGTCGGCCGAGCGTCGCAACCTCGGGATCCAAGCCATGAGCCTCGGCCCCGAACATCCACGCGGTCGGGGCGGACAGATCCGCATCGTCGAGGGACAGCTCGCCGTCGAGCGTCGTCGCCAGCACCCGCAGGCCGGCGGCTCGAAGCGTCGTGATCAATGCCGGCGGTGTCGGGCGCGGACAGCACCGGCAGCGCGAAGATGCTGCCCGCCGACGCCCGCAGGCACTTGCCGTTGTACGGGTCGACACTCGTCCCCCGCGAACACGACCGCATCGGCGCCCATCGCGTCGGCGATGCGGATCAGGGTGCCCGCGTTGCCCGGCTCCGAGGTGTCGACGGCGATCAGCACCAGGCGGGACGCCGTGCCGAGCACGTCGTCCACGAGCGGGACTCGGGCGTCGTGCACACCGCGACCAGACCGACGGGAGTCACGGTGTCCGACAACGCCTTCGCGGCCCGGTCCGTGACGACGTGCACGGGCGCAGAACGCAGCAGGTCGTCGAATCGGCCCTGGGCGGCCTCGGTGACGAAGACGTCGGTGACGAGACCGCGCCGCAGCGCCGCCTCGACGAGGTTGGGACCCTCGGCGAGGAAACAGGCCCGCACGTGTTCGGCCCACGTGACGCAGCAGCTTGGCTGCCGCGACCACGCGGGCCGAACGTTCGGTGAGCGCCAGCGGTGCTCAGGCGGCCTCGCCGGACGGCGCGTTGACGTCCTCCGGCAACGCGGCCTTGGCGACCTCGACCAGAGCGGTGAACGCAGCCGGGTCGCTGACGGCGATCTCGGCCAGGTTCTTGCGGTCCACCTCGACGCCGGCGGCCTTGAGGCCCTGGATCAGCCGGTTGTAGGTGATGTCATTGGCGCGGGCCGCGGCGTTGATCCGGGAGATCCACAGCTTGCGGAACTCACCCTTGCGGGCGCGCCGGTCGCGGTAGGCGTAGGTCAATGAATGCAGTTGCTGCTCTTTGGCCTTGCGGTAGAGCCGGGACCGCTGCCCGCGGTAGCCCTTCGAGGCCTTGAGGACGGTGCGCCGCTTCTTCTGGGCGTTGAGTGCGCGCTTCACGCGTGCCATGGGATGTTCCTTATTCTCGTGCGGGTCAGGTCAGGCCTAGAAAGGCACGTCAGTTCAGCCGTTGAGCAGTCTTGTTCACGCGGCTGGTGTCGTTGGCGGCCACAGTGGTACGGCCGTCGAGGCGACGGGTGCGCTTGCTCGACTTGTGCTCGAGCAGGTGCCTGCGGTTGGCCTTCTGGCGCACGATCTTCCCGGTTCCGGTGCGCCGGAAACGCTTCGAAGCGCCGCTATGGGTCTTGGCCTTGGGCATGGATCCTCAGTTCTGTCAGGTCTGCGGTACGTCTGGTTCTTGTGGTGCGGGCGGTGTGGCCGCGGGCTCTGGCGGCGGGACTGCCCGCTGCGCGGGAGGCGCTGCTGCGTCGTGTGCCGCTCTGGCCTTGGTCTTCGCTCCGCGGTGCGGTGCCAGCACCATCGTCATGTTGCGGCCGTCCTGCTTGGCGGACGTCTCGACGAAGCCGTAGTCGGCGACGTCGGCGCCCAGGCGCTGCAACAGGCGGTAGCCCAACTCGGGCCGCGACTGCTCGCGTCCGCGGAACATGATGGTGACCTTGACCTTCGACCCCGCCTCGAGGAAGCGGACGACGTGACCCTTCTTGGTCTCGTAGTCGTGCGGGTCGATCTTCGGTCGCAGCTTCTGTTCCTTGACGACGGTCTGCTGCTGGTTCTTGCGAGACTCGCGCGCCTTCTGAGCCGTCTCGTACTTGAACTTGCCGTAGTCCATGATCTTGCAAACCGGCGGCTTGGCGTCTGGAGCTACTTCGACGAGATCGAGATCGGCGTCCGCGGCGACGCGGAGTGCATCTTCGATGCGCACGATGCCTACCTGTTCACCGCCTGGTCCGATCAGGCGGACTTCAGGTACGCGGATGCGCTCGTTGATGCGTGTCTCAGTGCTGATGGGGCCTCCTATGTAGTCTTGCCGGAGTCCACGCCATCAGCACCCTGTTCCATGGAACAGAAAAGCCCTGCATATAGCAGGGCCCGATGCCGACCGATCACGGCTTTCGCCGCCTGCGCAATACGCAGAACAGGCGCCGCGTGACGCCTGTGACCGGACCGTTGAACCTGCGTCAGTTGACGTGGCCAACGGTGGGAGCGGGACTCCACTTGGGTGTCCTGGCGTACACCAGGACGGTCGCGCATGCCAGTCTAGCAGGCATGACCGAGGTTCCTGAACATCACCGAGTCGACGGCTGCCGCCAGCGGCCGCGAGCTCGCCGAGATCCCCGCAGTCGAGGTGATCACGCGATCGGCCGTCATGCTGATGAGCGCGGCCGCCGAGAAGCTGGGTCTGTCGGCGCCCGACCCCGACGAGAGTCCGTACCGCGACCTCGACGAGGCCCGCCGCCTGATCACCGCGCTGGCCGGCCTGGTGACGGCCTCGGCCGAGTATCTGGGCCCGCACGCCGGACCGCGTCCGCGACGGCCTGAAGAGTCTGCAGCTGGCGTTCCGCGAGTCCAGCGCCGCTCCCGACGAACCGGGGCACGGTCCTGGCGAGAAGTACACCGGGCCGGTCTGGTGACTCGCCTCCGCACTCTCACCCATTTCCCCGGCTAGAGCGAATATCCTCGCGGCCTATGACCCTGACCGCGGTGAAGAAGAATCAGCGCTCGCACGTTCTGGTGGGTCCCCGTCGCGGCGGGCTGGACCGTCGGCGTCATCGCCACGCTGTCCCTGATCGCCAGCGTGTCCCCGTTGGTCCGGCTGATCATCAGGATGCCGCGCGAGTTCGTCAACGACTACATCTTCAACTTCCCCGACACCAGCTTCGCGTGGGCGTTCGTGCTGGCCCTGCTCGCGGCGGCGCTCGCGGCACGCAAGCGGATCGCCTGGTGGATCCTCGTCCTCTACATGGTCGCCGCGGTCGGTCTGGAACGTCGTCGACCTCGTCGCCGGCAGCGAGACCGGCTCTTGGACGACGTCGGCGAGGTGATCGGACTCGGCTTCCACGTCGCGGCCATCGGCTTCCTCGTCCTGGCCCGCCACGAGTTCTGGGCGAAGGTGCGGCGCGGCGCGCTGTTCAAGGCGGCCGCCACGCTGGTCGCGGCCATGGCCATCGGCACCCTCATCGGCTGGGGCCTGCTCGAGCTGTTCCCCGGCACCCTGGACAGGGCGGACCGGCCCCTCTACGCCCTCAACCGGGTGAGCGCGTTCGCCGGCGCCGACGCCGACACCTTCACCGGACACCCGCACGTGTTCGTCAACGCGCTGCTCGGGTCTGTTCGGCGCGCTGGCGCTCATGGTCGCGGCCATCGTGCTGTTCCAGTCGCAGCGCGCCGACAATGCGCTCGACCGGCGAGGACGAGTCGGCGATCCGCGGGCTGCTCGAGCTGTACGGCAAGAACGACTCGCTGGGTTACTTCGCCACCCGCCGCGACAAGTCGGTGGTGTTCGCGCCGAACGGGCGCGCCGCGGTCACCTACCGCGTCGAGGTCGGCGTGTGCCTGGCCAGCGGCGACCCGATCGGCGACCCGCGGGCGTGGCCCGCCGCCATCGGCGCCTGGCTGACGCTGTGCCAGTCCTACGGGTGGGCGCCCGGTGTGATGGGCGCGAGTTCGACAGGCGCGCACAGGCTTTCCGCGAGGCGGGCCTCAACGCCCTCGAACTCGGCGACGAGGCGATCCTGCACCCGGACACGTACAAGCTGTCCGGACCCGACATGAAGCCGGTGCGGCAGGCGGTCACGCGGGCGCGCCGGGCGGGTCTGACGGTGCGCATCCGCCGTCACCGCGACTTGTCCGCCGAGGAGATGAGCCCAGGTGATCAAGCGGGCTGACGCCTGGCGCGACACCGAGACCGAGCGCGGATTCTCGATGGCCCTTGGCCGACTCGGTGATCCGGCCGACGGCGACTGCGTGCTGGTCGAGGCGATCCAGGAGGACGCCGACCGGGCCGACGGGGTCGTGGCGATGCTGTCGTTGGTGCCGTGGGGCACCAACGGCGTCTCGCTCGACCTGATGCGCCGGTCGCCCCAGTCGCCGAACGGCACCATCGAGCTGATGGTCAGCGAGTTGTGCCTGCAGGCCGAAGACATTGGCATCACCCGCATCTCGCTCAACTTCGCCATGTTCCGGTCGGCCTTCGAGGAGGGTGCACAACTCGGCGCGGGCCCGATCGCGCGGTTGTGGCGCGCGCTGCTGGTGTTCTTCTCGCGCTGGTGGCAGCTGGAGACGCTGTACCGGTCGAACATGAAGTACCAGCCCGAGTGGGTGCCCCGCTTCGCCTGCTACGAGGACGCCCGCCTCATCCCGCGGGTCGGCATCGCCTCGGTGATCGCCGAGGGCTTCCTGGTCCTGCCGTTCAGCCGCCGCGCCAAACAGCACACCGGACAACACATTCTGCGGTGCCGGACACGCTGGTCAAAACCGGGCTGCTGCAGCGACGACGGCAGTGCGCCCGACCTCAGCGGCCTCGACGTCGACCGCGTCGACAGGCCGAGCCCACGCAGCGGCTACCCGAACAGGTACGGGTCCGGATGGCCAAGCTGAAGGCCTTGCAGGACAAGCGGAATCGACGCGTATCCCGTCGGGCAGGCGCCCAGCCACACCGTCGCGCAGGCCATCGATGCCGCCGACGACGTCACCGTGACGGTGGCGGGCCGGGTGCTGCGCATCCGCGACTACGGCGCGGTGCTGTTCGCCCAGCTGCGCGACTGGTCCGGCGAAGTCCAACTGCTCTTCGACAACTCGCGGCTGACCGAGGGCAGCACGGCCGACTTCACCACGGCCATCGATCTCGGCGACCTCGTCGAGGTGACCGGCACGATGGGCTACAGCAAGAACGGCACCCGCTCGCTGCTGGTCGACGACTGGCGGCTGATCGGCAAGTGCCTGCGGCCCACTGCCCGACAAGTGGAAGGGCCTGACCGACCCCGAAGCCCGGGTCCGTACGCGCTACGTCGACCTGGCCATCAACACCGAGGCGCGCGACCTGATCACCGCCCGCAGCCGGATCCTGCATTCCATCCGCGAAACCTTGTTCGGCAAGGGCTTTCTCGAGGTCGAGACGCCGATCCTGCAACAGATCCACGGCGGGGCCAACGCCCGTCCGTTCGTGACGCACATCAACGCCTACGACCTCGACCTGTACCTGCGGATCGCCCCCGAGCTCTATCTGAAGCGGCTGTGCGTCGGCGGCGTGGAGCGCGTCTTCGAGCTCGGCCGCGCGTTCCGCAACGAGGGGGTCGACTTCAGCCACAACCCCGAGTTCACCCTGCTGGAGGCCTACCAGGCGCACGCCGACTACAACGTGTGGGTGGACGGGTGCCGCGAGCTGATCCAGAACGCCGCCGAGGCCGCCAACGGCAGCCAGGTGGTGCATGCGGCCGGGCGAGGCCGAAGGCCGTCTGCGACGCCGTCGACATCTCCGGCGAGTGGCCGGTCAAGACCGTGCACGGCGCGGTGTCGGAGGCACTCGGCGAGGAGGTCGACTCCGACACCGACCTGGCGCGGCTGCGCAAGCTCTGCGACGGTGCGGGCATTCCGTACCTCACGCACTGGGACGCGGGCGCCGTGGTGCTGGAGTTGTACGAGCGCCTCGTCGAGGGCCAGCACCGAACGCCCGACGTTCTACAAGGACTTCCCCACCTCGGTGTCGCCACTGACCCGGCCGCATCGCAGCAAGCCCGGAGTCGCCGAGCGATGGGATCTTGTCGCCTGGGGCGTCGAGCTGGGCACCGCGTACAGCGAGCTGACCGACCCGGTGGAGCAGCGACGGCGACTGCAGGAGCAGTCGCTACTCGCGGCGGGCGGCGACCCCGAGGCGATGGAGCTCGACGAGGACTTCCTGCAGGCGATGGAGTACGCGATGCCGCCGACCGGCGGGCTCGGCGTCGGCGTGGACCGGGTCGTCATGTTGATCACCGGGCGCAGCATCCGCGAGACGCTGCCGTTCCCGCTGGCCAAGCCACGCTGAGTCGCGATGGTCACCACAACGGCAGGCAGGACGGCGCGGATCCGGCGTGCGATCTTCGCGAGGCACTGCAATCCATGGAGCGCATGGACCCGGTGGTTGAGCACCCCGTTGGTGCTGGTTCCGGTCTGGACCCGGCGATGGAGTCACGCCGCACTGGTAGCCGCGTGGCTGGCGATCAACCCCGTGGTGTTCGGCAAGCCCGCCCACGAACGAGCATGGGCGAGCCGGGCGATGCTCGGCGAGGAGCAATGGATCGTCGATCGCCCACGTGACGTGTCGACCGTCCTCGGCGTCGTGAGTTCGACGGCCGCCGTCGTGGCGATCGTCGCCGCACGACGCCACCGACTGCGGACCGCGGTCGCGGCGACTGCCGTGCAGATGGCGTTGACCCTCGTCTACTGGGCGTTGATGGTCCGCTATTTCGACCGCCGACGACGCTAACCGGCGCGCACCTCACAGCCCATCCCCAGGATCGGCATCCACCATGTTGCCGTGACGACTTCGACGATGAGGATCGCCGAGACTCTGCTGGCAGACCCGGCCGGGGCCTATCGCCAACAACACCTTTCACTGATGCACGGCTGGCTGCCGTTGACGGTGCAAGCGGTCACGGTCGCTGCTGCTGTTGGCGGCGATCGGCTGGCGCAACCGGCGCTGGCGGCTGGTGTGGCTGCCCATCGCGGCGGGCCTCGGCGTGGCGCTGTCGGTCGCGGCGTACTGGTACATCTCCTCGGAGGGGCTGGCGGACGACCCGGCTCCGAAGTTGCTGTGGATCTGGATCGCCGTCGTGGGCATCTCCGTGGTCGTCCTGGTGGCCGGCTGGCGCGGTGCCCGGTGGTGGCGGCGCAGCGCGGCGGTGGTCGCGTTTCCGCTGTGCATCCTGTGTGCCGGGCTGGCCCTGAACCTGTGGGTGGGCTACTTCCCCACCGTCCAGACCGCGTGGAACCAGCTGACCGCCGGGCCGCTGCCCGATCAGACCGACCAGACCACCGTGGTGGCGATGCAGCAGGCGCGCCAGATTCCGGCCAGGGCACCGTGGTGCCCGGTGACGATCAGCCCGGCCGCGTCGGGATTCAAGCACCGCGGCGAGCTCGTGTACCTGCCGCCGGCCTGGTACGCGTCGAATCCGCCGCCCGCCCTGCCGACGCTGATGATGATCGGCGGTGAGTTCAACACGCCTGGCCGACTGGTTGCGTGCAGGCAATGCGATCAAGACCGTCGACGACTTCGCGGCCGCACACGCCGGCAACGCGCCGGTGCTCGTCTTCGTCGACTCCGGCGGCGCCTTCAACAACGACACCGAATGCGTCGACGGGAACCGCGGCAATGCCGCCGATCATCTGACCAAGGACGTCGTGCCCTTCATGGAGTCGACCTACGGCGTCAGCGCCAACCCGGCCAACTGGGGCATCGTCGGCTGGTCGATGGGCGGCACCTGCGCGGTCGACCTGACCGTGATGCACCCCGACATGTTCAGCACGTTCGAGGACATCGCGGGCGACATCGCTCCCAACTCGGGAACGAAGCAGCAGACGATCGACCGGCTGTTCGGCGGCAACGCGGCCACGTACGCCGACTTCGACCCCACCACCGTCATCACCCGACACGGGCCGTACACCGGCGTCTCGGGGTGGTTCGACATCAGCGGAACGACGCCTCACCACGCACGCCAGCCCACGGCGGTCAACGCTGCCAACAACGGCGGCAACGGCATCGGCGGCCGCGACCCCGCGGGCAGGACCAGCGGCCAGACCGCGGCGGCGAACTCGCTGTGCGGGCTGGGCGACCACCAACGGGATCGACTGTGCCGTGGTGGCCCAGGCCGGCAAGCACGACTGGCCGTTCGCCGCACATGCCTTCGTCGCGGCGCTGCCCTGGCTGGCCGGCCAGATCGGCACTCCCGGGGTGCCGCGGAAACCGCTGCCGACGCCCCCGCCCCCGCGCGACCACGATTGCAGGCGGCGGCGCAGGTGATGCGGCGTCAGTAGTCGGATTCGGCGGCCAGGATTTCGGCGAGGAACGCGTCGGGGCCGGGTCGCGCGAGCCGGCCCCTGGCGAAGGCCCGGATCCGTGCCCTGGTCTCGCGCGGCCTCGGCGGAGTCGTCCGACGTCGGCGCCGACGGTAACGGTGGTGCTCGGCCAATCATGGTCCCAGGCCTGCGTTTCCGTCACCGGCCGCTCGTTCCGCACCGACCAGTGCCAGCGTGGCGCGCCCGTCGGCGTCCAGCACGCCCGGTGCCGCTGAGGGCTCCCGATCGCAGCCGCACCGAGATGCCGGCGGCGGGTGCCGCGGTAGCCACCCGGACCGCGGCGACCGCCGTCGATCCGGCCATCTCGATCGCCCAGTCCACCGTGTCGTCGGCCGCGTCGAACAACCCGGGCGGCACGGCCGTCCAGTTGACCGAGCCGACGCCGCTGGCGATCGCGGCGGCGCCCGATCGAGCCGGATCCGATCCGGCCGCCAACGCGTAGTCGTCGCGGCGGCGCGCGGCATCGGCCGCGGGCAGGACCAGATCCGTCCACTCCGGCGACACCGAGTTCGTCGGCGAGTTCGGTACAGGCAGTCGACGAGTTCGGCGACGCGCGGATCCTCACCGTGCGCGCCCGCGACGAGGCTGGCGCGGTGCGGGCGCAACAGCTCGGCCACGTCGGAGTCGAGCGTGTCCTCGCCGAAGAAGTCCTGTGCCGCGACCGTCAGCAGCGCGATCTCGCCGTCGAGCACCGCCGCGTCGAGGGCGACGATGCCGTCGCGCGAACTCGCGGGCCACCAGCGCCGCAGCCAGTGCCCGACGGCAAGTCGGCGCAACGGGGCCAGCGCCGTCCGGCGACGGTTCGACGCCCGCGACGTCGACGGTCCGCCCGTCTTCGAGGCGTGCCGTCGTCCAGCGCGGCGAGCAACGGCGACGTGCCCCGCCGCGCCGACCACGCGCCAAAGCCATTCGGCGGCAGTCACATCGGTGAACGTGATGTGCGTGGCGGCGCGCGCTCGACTGGGCTCGTCGACCGTCCACGCCAGTACCGCGCCGCTGAGTTCGAGGACGGCGACGGCGGGTGCGGCCGCGACCGTCGGGCCCGTGCTCCACAGACCGGAGTCAGCAACGAATCTCATTGGGCCACCTCCATATCGCCCGTCGCTTCGCTCGCCCCAGCTAGTTCCAGCATCGCCTTGATCCGCTGCCGGTGATCCAGGCTCACCGATCTGGCGACGCCCTCCAGCAGGGCCCTGACGTCGTCGACGTCGCCGCACGGTTCCTGCCAGACGTCGCGTCCGTGCAGGCGGGCCCACAGCCTGCTGGTGTACGGGCGCGCGAAGGCGGCGAGGTCGTCGATCACCTGCTGCTGCCGCGGGTGCAGCGGCCCGCCCTCGGCCAGGTATCGCCGGGCGTGCAGGACGTAGGCCTCCTTGCGCAGCCGGGCCTGGATCGTGGCGGGCCAGGTCGTAACGCGGCACGGCGGACTCGCGCAGCGGCGCGAGGTCGACGGCCACCTCGATGCCTGCCACCAACGTCGCCTGCTTGTCCTCGGCGAGCAGTCCCCACGGCGCGCAGGCGCGGTCGACCTCCTCCGCGCACAGCAGCGGAATGTCGGGCAGCTCGTCGCGATCCAGCGCGCGGCGCAGCGTCGCCCGCACCCGGTCGACCACGCTGCGGTCCAGCGGGCGGTCACCGTCCGGTTCCGCTCATCACCCGCGGAGGTTGTTGCGGTGCAATCGAACTCAGGCCGACCTCGACGATGGACCACGGCAGGTCGGCGAACTCGCGGCGCGCAAGAGCACCGAGGTTGTACGGCGTCGCGTCGGCGATCAGCGCCGACCAGACCCGCTGCCGCGCCGCCTCGGCGGTGTGACCATCGGCGGCGCCAAGGACGGTGGACAGCCCGGCCAGGAACGGACCCGCGATGGTGTCGCCGGGCCGCACGTCGCGCCAACTGCGGTCGAGTTGGCGCGCCAGCTTGGCGATGACCTCTTCGCCGTCCGACGTATCGGTTCAGCTTCTCGATCGCGGTGCGGTCCCGGTCCTCGTGGACGTCGCGCAGCACCGACCTCGGCCACGTCGCAGCTCATCGGGCATCGGTGCACCCTTGGTGACGGCCAGCTCGAAACACACCGGAAAGTACAGCTCCTGGGCATTTCCGGTGGTGATGCGCAGCCGGCGACGCTCGAGCTTCAGCAGCGCGAACCACTCGGCGGCGGCGCGCAGTTGGACCGCGTGGTCGACGATGACGGTCGTGCACGGCGGCGGCGACGTCGGGCGTCGAGTGCCGGGGCGGAGTACTGCGGGTTGGACCGCAGCCGCAGCACCAGCGGGATCGAGGATGCGCTTGACGGTTCGGCGCAGCGGGCCACCGTCGGAGCCACTGAGCACCTCGACGCCGGGGCCGATCGCCCGCCAGGCCTGGTCGATGACGGCGCGGCGCGGCGCGGCGACGGCCGTCGTCGTCAACCGCGTGCTCGGTGCTCATCCGCCCAGGATAAGCGGCAAAGAAAGTTGGGTTCGGTAGCCGCTGCGCCGAGTCACCCTGTTGGTCATGCCCGACGCGCTCCTGATCACCGCTCATCCTCCTCGCCTGCGCCGCCGTCGGAGTCGCGCTGGCGGCAGCCCTCGGCCACCCCACCTGCCTGCCCGCAGCCTCCCACCGCGTGGCGCCCGCCAGCAGTCCGGCCGTCGGGATCGGCACCGTGCGCACCGTCGCAGACCGAATCACCGTCGACGTGGAGAGCGTGTCCGGCCAGCGGTTCGTCGGCAGGCTGCGCGACGCCGAGGACGGTCTGGTCACCTCGGACCTGCGCCCCGGAGTCGTGCTGCTCGTCGCGTTCGATCCCGCTGCCCGCGAACGACTTTCGCTCGCCAGACGACATCGTGGCGGTCCGCTCCGAGTTCGACCAGATGCTGGTCCGCAAGGGCCTGGTCACCCACGGCCAGCTCGAGTTGATCCGGCACGGCACCAGGTCACGCGGCGTCGTGACCGGCGATGCGGACCACGGGTGAGGCGCGCGAGGACTACCGGGAGGTCGAACTCGACCTGATGGTCAGCAGGCCGGAGGGTGGGCAGTTCCCCGCGCACGAGACCGCCCTGGTTCCGGCGTCGGCGCTGGCCGAGGTGGCACCGGGCAGCGTCGTCGACGCCTACTACCGCCGCGGGGACGAGTCGGCCGTCGCGGTGTGCGTGCCGCCGAATTGAAGGATCAGCGGACGCCGTCGACGGTGAACGTGACCAGGGCCGCCCAGTAGACGGGGTTGGCCGTCGTCGTCGCCCGCCACGCCACCGGCGCATCTGGTCGCGTTGCCAGCGGTTGACCTCGCAGCCCGCGTCCGCGGACTGGTGCGCATGCGTCCACCGCGATCACGACGTCGGCCATCGGATCACCGTCGGTCGGTCCGGTGAACTGTCGATAGCCCGCCGTCGTCGGCAGCGACCACAGCGTGGCCGTGACGAGTTGGGCTCCGCCAAGGACGACGGCCGCCACCAGTCCCGTCGCCTCGTCGAAGCGGTAGTCGCCACCGGATGCGCAGGCCAGCAGCGCGACCCGGGGCGGCATGGCCAACTGCATCGACATCACGTCCGAGGCGGTCAGCGGGCGGTCGTCGGCCAGGTACAGCGCGGCCTGGTCGGCGCGACCGGACTCGGCAGCGGTGGCGTGGCCGACGTAGAGCAGCCGGCTCGGACCGTCGGCCAGCCTGGTCCGCCAGCCAGTTCCGGTCGGCGTCGGTGCGCCGGAACAGCTCGACCGCCGCGTCGACGTCGGGCAGCACCGGTCCGCGCGCCATGGTCGCCGCGAAGTGCCGCGCCAACGGCGTGTCCGGCGACGGTCGGCCGAGGACCGAGCCGAGCGCCGAGTCCGCCCGCTGGCCGGGTACCCGGGGATCGAGCACGCAGCAGCGGAGGACGGTCGGCGCGCTCGGTCCCATTCGGCGCGCGGGCGCGGCGAGTGCACGATGTTCGCGGGCACCGCCATCAAGCACGTCCACGAGCTCCATCAGCCGGTAACCCTCGGTCAGCGAGCCGGCATCGGCGCTCGGCCAGGGGATTCGGGCCGCGGACGTGCCCTCCGCAGTGATCGCGGCCGCCCTGGCCCGCACCAGCTCCTCGGCCGACGGCCGCACGGTCGGCAGCGCGAGCAGACCCCACGGCACGCGGGCCAGCCGTGCGCTCGGCGAGACGAACAGCACCGCCCGCGGCGACGACGACGCACTCGAGCAGCAGCTGCCACGCCGGGTCGGACACCAGCAGCACGCCCAGCCGATAGGCCAGCGTCAGCTCGGTCGCCTGCGCCGCGAACGGTCCCGCGGTCAGGGCCCGGGCCAGGGCGTCGGCGACGGACTCGCCCCGGTTTCGGCTCGGGTAGCGCGCCTGCGAGTTCGTCCAGCGCCGCGAGCAGCAGGGGCTCCTCGATCACCCACGTGAGGGTCCGGTCCGGCTGCCCGACGATCCGCAGGCTGGCGTAGGTGGCGATGCCGACGTCGGCGAACCGCAGGACCAGCGTCTGGCGACTCGGTCAGGGCCACGTCGACCAGGCGGCTTCGTCCGCGGTGACGTGCTGGCCGTACCGCTCCAGGGCGAGTTCGCGGTATCGCGCCAGCACCGGGCCGCCGGTCGGGTCCATCCGCAGCGGCGGCAGCGGGCCGAGCCGGGTCAGCGAGCGGCCGGCTGCGCACCGGCGGGCCGGCGGCGACCTGAGCGAGTTCGTCGACGATCGCTGATCGGGGCGGCGTGCGGTCGCGACGCGCGACCACTCGATCACCTCCGCGCGGATCGCCGTCTCGGCGCTGAACGTGCCTCGGGCGCTGTGGTATTCGATCAGCTCACTGATCAGTTCGCTGTTCTCCCACTCCCAGACGACGGAGAACGCCCCGGCCAGCAGCGGCGCGGACACGCACGTCGGCCCACTGCGCCCTCGCCTCGGCGTCGGTGATCGAGTAGCGCACCGAGTCGACGGCCAGCGCGGCAGGCACCTTCAGGTCGGCGGCCGTGGCGAGCTTCGTCCATGCGCGGTGCGGTACTTGGGGCTTCCCGGCTCGGCGTGCGGTGACGCCGAGCGACGGCGCGGTACCGGGCCTCGGCGGCCGCCCAGTCTTCGTCCGGGTCGCCTGCACCGTCGAATCCGAGGTCGGCCAGCGCGTCGGCGCGCCACACCGATGCCGAGGTGGTCGTCGAGGCGCGCGTAGGCCAGCCAGCTGCTGCGCGGTGAGGCGTCGAGGCAGGCCCGGGCCTGTTCGACCATGTCGATCGCGTCCTGGTAGCGACCGCGGAAGATCGCGATCCAGCTGCGCTGCAACAGAATGCGGTGGATGTGCAGTGGCTTGCCGAGCTCGCGCCAGTGCCGCTCGGCGTGCTCCCAGCACTCGTCGGCGACCTGCAGCCCGCCTGCCGCCATCCTGGTCAGCCCGAAGTACAGCCAGCACCGCGACACGTCGTTGGCGCGGGCGTACTCGGCGATCACCGGGTAGGCCTCGCGTGACCAGGCGCTCGGTGGTCACCTGGTCGCCCGTCGCCCAGCTGGCGGTCGCCCGCTCCAGCTGGGTTCGCGCGGTGGCCAGTTCCCACCCTCGCGCCTCGGCGCGGGCACCCGCTCGCCGCAGCCAGGGTTCGGCTTCGGCCAGCGCGGCCCGTCTCGATGCAGAACCTGCGCGTATCCGATGCCGCCGAGCACCCAGCAGGTTGTCGGCGGACTCGCTGCCGTCGCACGGCTGCTCGATGTCGTCGATCACGTTCTGCCACAGCGGAACCGAGCGGACGTGCAGGTCGTCGTCGCACAGCGCGGTGGCGCACACGATGCGGGCGTAGGTGCACAGGTACGCGTGCTCGTCGGCGAGGTCGGCGAAGGCGGGTCGTTCGAGTCCATGTCGTCGAGGGCCCGCAAGCGCGGCCGCGGCGCCTTCGTGATCCCCGAGCGCTGCGGCCAGACCGGTCTCGAGGAACTGCGCGCGGCGCGAGTAGCGGCAGACCATGTGCCGGGCGTCGGCGATCGCTCATGGTGCGACTGCGCGACGATCTCCGGCGTCGCGGTACCGTCGAGGATCGACGAGTAGATCGCCAGGCACTCGCGGATCCGGCGGACTGCCTTCGCGCACCCCGTCGTACGCGGTCCTGACCAGGTAGAGCTCGCCGAGTTGGGCCAGGACCTCGAGCATCAGGTCGTCGCGGTCGGCCTGCTTCGATCTGCGGCATCAGCGACAGCAGCAGCTCCTTGGCCGCCGTCTCGTCGGCGGCAAGGGCCAGGTGGCGGGCCCGCTCCAGCTCACCGGGGATCGACACGGCTGAATCATAAGTCGCTCGACGCAGCGCGAGGCGGCGGACGTGCAGTGCACGTCCGCCGCCCGGGGTGGAGAGCCGTCAGTTGCAGGACACCTTGATCTCGAACTTCTTCGTGATCATCCCCGCCATCGGGTTCTTCATGTCGGCGCCCTGCCGCCTCACCGGTGATGGTGTAGGTGCTGCCGTCGACCGCGACGTCGGCGGATCCGGTCTTCATGCCGCCCATCTGGGAGACGGCCAGCGCGCTGCCGTCGACGACCAGCGCCGAGCGACTCGACCTTGGGGGTGCGCCTCGTCGGTCATCACGACGCCAAGGCCCTGCTGGCCGCCTGCCGATCCGCTGGCGACGTTGATCTTGCCGCGCTGCCTTGACGCAGGTCACCGAGTTGAGGTCGAGCACCGGCCAGATCCTGGCCCTCGACCTTGACCTCGGTGTTGCCACCGGTGCTCACCTGCGTGCGACGGCGCTGGAGCCGGAGCTGCCGCTGGCGGCGGCGGTGCTCGATGACGGCGAGCTGCCCTTGTCGTCCGAACATCCGACCAGCACTGCGGCGGCGGCGATCAGGCCGACCCCGGCGACCAGAACTCGATTCTTGGCACTTGCCATCGAACTTTCCCTTCGTTTCGCGCGTCGCCCCGATGGCGCCGTCGTGAAACGAGTACAGACGGCCCGAATCGCTACCGATCCCAACTATTGCCGCGGGTTACGGTGAGCCTGTGCCCGATGCGCCGGCTGACGAGCCCATTCCCGACGAGGTAGTTCCCGGCGACGACGTGGTCGACGAACCGGGTCCCGACGACGCCCCCGCCGCCGGGGTTGCGCCAAGCGATCCCGCGTCCGTGCCCGTGACGCCGGTCGACACCGGGTACACCGCGGGCGGCGTGCCGACGTTCGACTCGGTGCGCGAGAAGATCGAGACGCGCTACGGCACCGCGATCGGCGCCGCCGAACTGGCCGCGGAGACCCCCGAGGGCCGCACCGTCGAGGAGCAGTACGACGCCCGCCAGAAGGCGGCGGCCGAGCGCCTCGCGCAGATCCGCGAGTCGATGCACGACGACGCCGACCCGGACCAAGCCTGAGCGGTGCGCTCCTTCACCGTCGAGGAGCGGCGGGCCCGGCTGGCGTCGACGCCATCTGCTGGCCGCACCCGCCGACGCGTCCATGGCCGACGTCGCGCACCGCTTCGTCGGACTGCACGCGACCGACCCGGCGACGCCCTACCTGTCGCTGTGGGCCCGCGTGCCGGGATTCGAAGTGACGCGATCTCGACGCCGCGCTGTACGAGTCACGCACGGTGGTCAAGCATCTCGCGATGCGCCGCACGCTGTGGGTGTTCGACGTCGGCGGACCTGCCCGCCGTGCAGGCCGCCGCGAGCGACCGCGTCGCCGCGAACGAGCGCAAGAAGCTGTCGCCGACGTGGTGAAGTCCGGCATCGCCGCCGACGGCGAGGCCTGGCTGGACACCGCGGCGGCGGCGGTGCTGCGCCACCTGGCCGAGCACGGGCCACGCCAGCGCCACGCGAGCTGCGCGTCGCGCTACCCGAACTGGCGGGCAACTACGACCCAGCACCCGGAAAGACTTGGGGCGGAACGACTCCCATCTCACCGCGGGTGCATGACCGTGCTCGGTGTGCGCGGCGACCTGATCCGCGGACCCAACGAGGGCACGTGGACGACCTCGCGGCCGAGGTGGGTGGCGACGGCGGACTGGCTGGGCGACCGAGCATCGCAGCCGCCGATCACGACGCCGCACGGGCAGCGCTGGTCGGCACGTGGCTGCGGACGTTCGGACCCGCCACCGTCAACGACGTGAAGTGGTGGTTCGGGCACACCCTGACGTGGGCGCGGGACGGCGTTGCGTGACGTCGGCGCCGTCGAGGTCGACCTGCACGGCACCCCGGGATACGCGTTGCCCGACGACCTCGAACCCGAACCGGACGCCGGCCCGTGGTGCGCGCTGCTGCCCGGCCTCGACGTCACGACGATGGGCTGGCAGGACCGCGACTGGTACCTCGGCGCGCACCGGGCCCAGGTGTTCGACCGCAACGGCAACGCAGGACCGACCGCGTGGTGCGACGGACGGGTCGTCGGCGGCTGGCGTCAGGACGCCGACGGGCGCGTCGAGCTGCAACTGCTCGAGGACGTCGGCGTCAAGGCAGCCAAAGGCGTTGGCGCGCAAGGCCGACGAGCTGACCGACTGGCTCGGCGGCGTACGGATCAACCCGCGCTTCCCGTCGCCTTGTCGAAGGCCCAGTCGAAGGCCTAGCGGTCAGGCGCTGACCTTGCGCCGCTTCCTCTTCGGCGCGGGCGCGCCGAGCATCTCGGCGAGGAACTGCCCGGTGTAGCTGCTCGGCGTCGGCCGCGACGTCCTCCGGCGTCCCGGCCGCGACGACCGTGCCGCCACCGCCGCCACCCTCGGGACCCATGTCGACGATCCAGTCGGACGTCTTGATCACGTCGAGGTTGTGCTCGATCACGATGACCGTGTTGCCCTTGTCGACGAGGCCGTTGATGACCTTGAGCAGCTTGCGGATGTCCTCGAAGTGCAGGCCCGGTGGTCGGCTCGTCGAGGATGTAGACGGTGCGCCCGGTCGAGCGCTTCTGCAACTCCGAGGCCAGCTTGACGCGCTGCGCCTCGCCGCCGGACAGCGTGGGCGCGGGCTGGCCGAGCCGCACGTAGCCGAGGCCGACCTCGACGAGGGTCTTGAGGTACCGGTGGATCGACGAGATCGGCTCGAAGAACTCGGCGGCCTCCTCGATCGACATGTCGAGCACCTCGGAGATGGTCTTGCCCTTGTAGTGCACCTCGAGGGTTTCCCGGTTGTACCGGGCGCCGTGGCAGACCTCGCACGGGACGTAGACGTCGGGCAGGAAGTTCATCTCGATCTTGATGGTGCCGTCACCCGAGCACGCCTCGCAGCGGCCGCCCTTGACGTTGAACGAGAACCGGCCGGGCTGGTAGCCCCGCACCTTGGCCTCGGTGGTGGCCGCGAACAGCGTGCGGATCTTGTCGAACACGCCGGTGTAGGTGGCCGGGTTCGACCGCGGCGTCCGGCCGATCGGCGACTGGTCGACGCGCACCAGCTTGTCGACCTGGTCGAGCCCGTTGATCCTGGTGTGCCGCCCGGGCACCTGGCGGGCGCCGTTGAGCTTGTTGGCCAGCACCGACGCCAGGATGTCGTTGACGAGCGTCGACTTGCCCGAACCGGACACGCCGGTGACCGAGGTGAGCACGCCCGAGCGGGAAGGCCACGTCGATCTCGCGCAGATTGTGCTCGCGGGCGCCGACGACCGTCAGCTGACGCTTGCGGTCGATGGGCCGCCGGATCGCAGGTACCTCGATGCTCTCCTTGCCGGAAAGGTAAGCGCCGGTGATGGATTCGGGATTGCGTGAGCAGGTCGGCGTAGGTGCCGCTGTGCACGATGCGGCCACCGTGCTCACCGGCGGCCGGACCGATGTCGACCACCCAGTCGGCGTGCGCGATGGTGTCCAGGTCGTGCTCGACGACGATGAGCGTGTTGCCCATGTCGCGCAGCCGCACCAGGGTGTCGATGAGCCTGCGGTTGTCGCGCTGATGCAGGCCGATCGACGGTTCGTCGAGCACGTACAGCACGCCGACGAGCCCGGAACCGATCTGGGTGGCGAGCCGAATGCGTTGCGCCTCACCGCCGGACAGCGTTCCCGCCGCCCGGGACAGGCTCAGGTAGTCCAGCCCGACGTCGAGCAGGAAGCCGAGCCGGGACTGCACCTCCTTGAGCACCTGACCGGCGATGGCGTGCTCACGGGTGCCGAGGGTGAGCGCGTTGAGGAAGTCCGAGCAGTCGGCGATGGACAGCTCGCAGACCTGCGCGATGGACTTGTCGCCGTGATCGCCCGCGGCCAGCGTGACCGCCAGGATCTCCGGCTTGAGCCGGGTGCCCTCGCAGACCGGGCACGGCACGTCGCGCATGAAGCCGTCGTAGCGTTCCTTCATCTGCTCGGACTCGGTCTGCTCCATGCGGCGCTGCAGGAACGCCATCACGCCCTCGAAGTCCGCGTAGTAGGACCGGGTGCGGCCGTAGCGGTTCTTGTACCGGACGTGCACCTGCTCGTCGCAGCCCTCGAGGATCGCCTTGCGCGCCTTGACCGGGAGCTTCCGCCACGGGGTGTCGACGTCGAAGCCCAGCGACTCGCCGAGTCCGGCGAGCATGCGGGTGAAGTACTCGGCGGTGTGGCCCATCGCCCACGGTGCGATGGCACCCTCGGCGAGGGTCAGCTCGGGGTCGGGCACGACCAGGTCGGGGTCGACCTCCTTGCGGATGCCGAGGCCGGTGCACTCCGGGCAGGCGCCGTAGGGCGAGTTGAACGAGAAGGACCGCGGCTCGAGGTCGTCGACGGCCAGCGGGTGGCCGTTGGGGCAGGCGAGCTTCTCGGAGAACCGCTGCTCGCGGTGCGGCGTGATCCTCGTCCTGGTCGACGAACTCGAGCACGACGATGCCGTCGGCGAGACCCAGCGCCGTCTCGATCGAGTCGGTCAGCCGCTGCTTGGCAGCTGGCCTTGACGGTCAGGCGGTCGACGACCACCTCGATGTCGTGCTTCTCCTGCTTCTTGAGCTTCGGCGGGTCGGTGAGCGAATGAACGACACCGTCGACCCGCACCCTGCTGTAGCCCTGCGAGTTCAGCTTCTCGAAGAGGTCGACGAACTCGCCCTTGCGGGTCCGGACCACCGGCGCGAGCACCTGGAACCGGATGCCCTCGTCCATCGCGAGCACCTGGTCGACGATCTGCTGCGGGGTCTGCTTGGCGATCCGCTCGCCGCACACCGGGCAGTGCGGGGTGCCGGCCCGGGCGTACAGCAGACGCAGGTAGTCGTAGACCTCGGTGATGGTGCCGACGGTCGAGCGGGGGTTGCGGTTGGTGGACTTCTGGTCGATCGACACCGCAGGCGACAGGCCCTCGATGAAGTCGACGTCGGGCTTGTCCATCTGACCGAGGAACTGGCGCGCGTACGCCGACAGCGACTCGACGTAGCGGCGCTGCCCCTCGGCGAAGATGGTGTCGAACGCCAGCGACGACTTGCCGGAACCGGACAATCCGGTGAAGACGATCAGCGCGTCGCGCGGCAGGTCAAGGTCGATGCTTTTCAGGTTGTGCTCGCGTGCACCCTTGACGATCAGGCGGTCAGCCAACTGATCCCTCTCCCGGTCCCGTGCCGCTCTCCGACCCGCAGAAAGCTGTCCGATCCCATGCTATGTCTCCCCACCGACAACTCCCGAGCCAAGTCCGAGACAAGCCCGATACCGTGGCGGACATGACGATCGTCGACGACAACTACACAGGCCATGTCGAACCGGGCACCGCGGCCCGCCGCACCCTCCCGGGGGCGTCGATCGTGAAGGCATCGGTGGGCCCAATGGACAACAACGCCTACCTCATCACCTGTTCCCAGACCGGTGAGACCCTACTCATCGACGCGGCGAACGACGCGACGATCCTGCTCGAACTCATCGCGCCGTCACGCCCCCAAGCTGTCGCTGATCGTCACCAGCCACCAGCACCGCGATCACTGGCTGGCGCTGGCCGAGGTCGCGGAGGCGACCGGTGCGCCGACCGCTGCGCATCGACTCGACGCCGCACCGCTGCCGGTCAAGCCCGACCGGATCCTCGCCGACGGCGACACCATCCAGGTCGGCGAGCTGAGCTTCGACGTCATCCACCTGCAGGGGCCACACCGAGGGGTCGGTCGCGCTCGCGCTCAGCGGGGCCGCGGCGGGTGAGGCGGTGCAGCTGTTCACCGGCGACTGCCTATTCCCGGGGGGTCTCGGGCGGACACCGAACCCGGAGGAATTTCATTCACTGTTCGAAGACGTGAGCACCCGGGTCTTCGACCGATACGACGACGACACCGTTGTGTACCCAGGGCACGGTGATGACACCACGCTGGGCAACGAGAGACCGCATCTCCAGGAGTGGGAGGAGCGCCAATGGTGAAGGCAAGCGGGGCCACCGTCGCAGTCCGTGCAGCCGATTCTTAAAGAGGCCGGAGCCCGGCCGGTAGCTGTTCAGCGACGACGGGTGGGCGGTGCGAGACGCGCTAACCCGCGCAGGATCCACGGTCTCCGCCGCGCTATCGCCTCCACCGCCCGGTCCGACGGGCGCATCGCGGTGCGAGGGCCGGGAGTGGACAGCGACACCAGTTCCGCCTCGGCCGATCCCGCGCGCGGGCCGTGGCGATCGACCGCCAAGAGTTGCCAGGTGCCGGGCACGCCACGGAGCTCGACGCTGCCGCGGTCCTCGAACCCGGTGCCCGAGCCGACCACCAGGTCACGCATGGTACGCGAGACGAGGACTTCCCCGGCGCCGGCCCGGCCGACGATCCGCGCCGCGATGTGCACGGCAATCCCGCCGATGCTGGTGTCCAGCAGTTCGCACTCGCCGGTGTGAATGCCGGCGCGGACCTCGATACCCAACGTCTCTGCGTCAGCGCGCAAGGCCTCGGCGCAGCGGATGGCCTGCGTCGGGCCGTCGAACGTGATGAGGTGGCCGTCGCCGGTGCTCTCCACCACCGTGCCGCCGAATTGTTGCGTGCGCTCGCGAGAGATCTCATCGAACCGGTGCAACACCGCACGCCACCGCTCGTCACCCGTCGCCGCCGCGTGTTGCGTGGACGCGACGATGTCGGTGAACAACACGGTGCGCAGGGCGCGACGCGACAGAGACGGCGCGGCTTGGCTGCCGGTGAGGAACTCCTCGACCTCGGTCAGGATCCGGTCCGGATCGGCGAGCCAGGGCGCGTAGTCCCTGCCCTCGACTTCGAGCAACCGCGCACCGGGGATGTGATCGGCGAGGTACCGGCCGCACTGCACCGGAACGACTTCGTCGCGGGCATGGATGACCAGGGTGGGCGCGCTCATCGTCGGCAGGATCGGCCGCACGTCAATCCGAAACATGGCTTCGAATGCCGCGCGCGCCATCCCCGGGCTGGCGCTCATCCGCTCCACCATCGCGAGCAGGCGTATCGACCGCACCGACGGCAGCAGAGCCTTGGCCGCCGCGCCGCTGCCCCACGCCGAGACGGCGGCGCGGCACCAAGCCTGCCAGCGGGCGAGCTGCTGCACCGAGGGCGCGTAGTCCTCACCCAGCTCGCGCACGAGGCACAACCGCACCTCGGCCGGATCGCGGTCCAAGTCATCCCAGCCCTTGGCGTAGGAGTACGCGGCGGTGCCGGTGAGAATCAACGCCCGCGTTCGCTCCGGTCGTGTTGCCGCGAAGACGATGGCGGCCGGGCCACCCTCGCTAGCCCCGAAAAGCACCGCTCTGCGGAAGCCGGCGGCGTCCATGACGGCCTCGATCTCGGCCGCCCGATCATCCAGCGTGGGAACTTTCGGCACCGGGTCCGACAGCCCCGCCCCGGCCTTGTCGAACAGAAGGATGCGACAGAACGTGGAGAGCCGCTCGAAGAAGGCCACGAATTCGGGCATGGTCCAATACAGCTCGATGTGGCTGGCGAACGATCCGGCGACGACCAGCTCGATCGGCCCGTCCCCGAACACCTGATACGCCAGGCTGAGATCGCCGCAAGACGCGTACGACGTTTCCGGCACGGCCACGAGCGTAATTGACGCCGGCGCCAAGACTCCTGCCTTTGGCGCAGTTACGTGCCGTTATCGCAGATGGCAGCGGTGCCGAGCGCGGACCAAACGACGTGCGGACGTGAATCCGCCACGCTCAGCTGAAGATGATGGTCCGCGCACCGTCGCGGAGCACCCGATTCTGCAGGTGATAGGTCAAACCGCGGGCCAGCACCGCCTTCTCGATGTCCCGGCCCCGACGCACCATGTCGGCCGGTGAATCGCCGTGATCGACCCTGATCACGTCCTGGTCGATGATCGGTCCGGCATCCAGTTCCGCGGTGACGTAGTGGCACGTCGCCCCGATGATCTTGACCCCGCGCGTGTACGCCTGGTGGTAGGGCTTGGCACCGCGGAACGAGGGCAGGAACCCGTGGTGGATGTTGATCAGCCGGCCCGCCCATGCGGCGCACAGGTCGGGCGGGATCACCTGCATGTACCGGGCCAGCACGATGGCGTCCGGAGCGTGCGCGTCGACCTGCTCGCGGATTCGCGCGAACGCAGCCGTCTTGCCCGCGTCGTCCTTCGGCACGGCGATGAGCAGGAACGGCAACCCAAACATCCGCGCTACGGGCTCGAGTTCGGGGTGGTTGCCGATGATGACGCCAATGTCGGCGCCCAGCTCGCCGGAATGCCACCTTGCCAGCAGTTCGTAGAGGCAGTGGCCCTCCTTGGAGACCAGCACCACGACGGTCTTGCGGTCGGCGGTGTCCGCTGCCTGCCAGTGGTCCGCGGCGAGTTCACCTGCCATGTCGCCGAATTGGCGCCGCAACTCCTCGATGCCGAAGGGCACGGATTCAGCGCGGATCTCCTGACGCGTGAAGAACCGCGCCGATTCGGCGTCCGAGTGATACGCGGCCTCGGTGATCCAGCCACCGATGTCAGCCAGAAACGTCGAGATGCGCGCGACGATGCCCGTGCGGTCGGGACAGCTCAGGGTCAACACGAAGCGTTGATCGTCACTCATGATCGGGCCCTCCAGGGCCGGGCGTCAGGACGTATGGACGATGAGGACGTCGGTCTTGGAACGGCGCGCGACGTTTGCGGGCACCGATCCGAGCAGGCGGCCTGCGATCGTGCTCAGGCCCACGTTGCCGACGACCAGCAGATCGGCATTGACTTCTGCGGCGAGATCGACGAGGGCATCGACGGGGGCGCCGACGATGGCCTTCTCCTCGACCTCGGTAGCACCGGCAGCCTTGGCACGATCGCGTGCCTCGCGCAGGATTGCGTAGATCGGGGCATTGCCGGACATCTTGTAGCCCTCGTCCTTCAGGACATCGGCCGCACGCTGATCCTCACTCTGGGGGAAGTACGCCGTCGCCACGATCAGCTTGGCGCCCGACCCTGCGGCGATCGCGCCGGCCCGTTCCACCGCACGCAGCGACGAATCCGAGCCGTCCGTGCCGACCACAACGGTCTGATAGCCGCTCATGCATGCCCTCCCAGTATCGATTGCAACGCCATCCGAGACAGTAACGCGTCGCCCCGTGAGGCGGGGGTCGATTCGATGACACGCGTTCGCTCAGTTCGCGAAGCACCGTGCGTCCTACCGGCGTCGATGGTAGCCGGGGCCGGCGTGGCCCGGCCGCCGTCGTGAGGAAACCGACGTGCGCCACGGGGCGCGGATCGGGTCGCAACGCGCGCGTCAACGTGACCTACGTCATGTCGGTGCGGCGTCCACGATCGCAATCGGGTTCGACGCCAGCGAGTTTCGTTGCGCCAGTGGCTCAGGACCCATGCCTGGGGTCGAAGTTCGACAAGGCGGGTTGGGGCGCATCGACCGCAAAGTCGGTGTCGGAGAACGTGTAGCGGTACCACGGCTCGTCGTCGCAGCGCCCGAGTTGGTGGCGAAGGTTGCTGAACGCCCCGTAGACGGCACGGTACGGCTGCCCGTGGTAGTGCTGCAGGATCTCCTTCCAGGTCCGGGGAGCCTCGCGGATGAGCGCCGCCATGTCGAGCGTCAGCTCCGCTTCCGACATCACGACCAAGTCGGGCGGCGGATCGCCGAGTTCGAACACGGTGCTGCGGTCGAAGTGGGTCTTGTTGAACTTGGGGCTGATCGGGATGGTGCAGTCCAGCCCGATCTTCGATGCGGTGCCCGGTGCCGCGTCCTCGGCGATCATCGGGTCGACCGTCATCGTGTTGCCGTTCGGAATGGTCACCGTGTCGAGGTGAGGCATGTATCGGAAGGCCATCGCGAACTGGACGGCGTTGTCGTCCCAGATGTCGACGTCCTCGTCGAAGACCATGGCGATCTTCGGAAGTCCCTGCTTCGAACAGGTCAGCATGACGCCGAGCGCCTGCTTCGAGTCCCCCGCGCCTCTCGTGTTGATCTTCGCGTAGGCGATGTTCGACAGCCCGCCAAGTGGTGCACGGACTTCCTTCACGTCGATGCCGGCCATGGCGAGCCCACCGTAGAGATCGGACTCGATCATGGGCAGCTGGAGCATGTTGTCGGTGTACCAGGGGTGCAACCCACCGATGGTCGCGTGCTGGAAGATGCCGCCCTTGCGGAACGTCATCGCCTTGACGACCGCACGGAAGTTGGCCTTGATGCCGCCGCCGTACATCCCGGTGAACTCGCCGTATGGCCCCTCGTCGTGGGTCAAGCCCTCGGTCGCCATCAGCTCGCATTCGAGCACGATCTCGGCGTTGGCGGGCACCAGCAGGTCGATGGTCTCGCACTTCACCAGCTTCGCGGGATGGCCGTAGAAACTGCCGAGGACCTCGAAGTCGTCGGTGCCCGGCGGGACGCCGGTCAGCGCGGCCACCTTGTCCACCAGCGGACCGCCGAGCACGATCGCGAGCTCGAGATTGTGCCCCTTGGCTTGTGCCGCTTGGGCATTCAACCGCGCACGGTGCGACGTGCACGTCATGTCGAACATCTTCTCGTTCTTCGTCCGGAACATGCTGCGGTAGATGCCCCAGTCGTAGACACCGGTGTCCGGATGCTTGCTCACCACCAGGTTGTCGTTGGTGTAGGCGTGACCGTCGCGGTCGTGATGGAGGAACAGCGGCAGTCGGGTCAGGTCGACGTCGTCGCCGGTGAGGATGACCTCCTTGCACGGCGCGGTGTCGACGAACGTCGGGCTTGATCCGGCCCTTGCCGAGTTCGACCATCCGACGCCCGGTCTCGCTCTTGTCGCAGCCGAGCGCCCACGCCGTCTGATCCTGGTTGGAGTAGGCATTGGCGAGGAACTGAAACTCGCAGTCGGTGACCTTCTCGACCAGCACCGCGGTCAGTGGATTGGCCTCCATGACGGCGGGCAGTTCGTCGACCCGCTTCTCCTCCTTGACGCGGACGAGCAGGCCCGCCTTCTCCATGTCGTCGACGAAGTCACTCAGGCTCTGCTGTGGCATCGGCGGTCCCTTACTCGAATGCCGGTGCGGCGTCGCCGGTCTCGACGTAGTCCCGCAGGTGGTGCAGCAGCACTCCCCACGTGGTGTTGCACTTGCGGAAGTTGCCGTGCGTGCCCGGCCAGCCCTCGTGCACGTGCTCGACAAGTGTCCGGTCGTCGTCGGTCCCTGTCAGAGAGAACGTCGCCGTAGTGCCAACGGAATCACCGGGGCCGCGGGTACACCGCCACACGACGCGGGTGGGCGCATCCGAACTGACTACCTCCCAACCGAATTCGGGGTGATCGGCGAACGAGAACACCCATTCGCTACCGACGTCGCCGCTTCCCGTGGCGGTCGGTGTGTGCCATCCCTTGACGCCGTCGATGGTCGTCAGTGCCGTGAACACCTGCTCCGGGGTCGCGGCGATCTTGATCTCGTGGTCGATCTCCGGCATGGGATCCTCCTACTTGGCGTCGAGTTCGGGAAAGTCGTAGTCCTGCCATCCCGGCACGTCGGCCACCTCGACGACCCGGCCCGCCGTGCTCCTCCAACGCCGGTCCGCACACGTCGCCAACCTTCCTGATCACCGTGCCGTAGGGGTAGGTGGCGTCGATGCCGATCGCCGAACCGGTGCGCTGATCCTGTGGCAGCGATTCGTCGGCGGTCGGGTCCAGCGGCCCCCCGGGCAGGTTCTCCACGATGATCATGTCCTTCGCGGGCTGGGTGCGGAACGCCATCGCCCACTCGACCTGTTCGGAGTCGTGCACGTCGATGTCGGGATCGACAACGATCACCGTCTTCGGTCGCAGGTTGCTGCCCATGGCCGCGAGGATCGCACTGCGGGCCTCGCCGGAGTAGCGCGTCTGCATGGCGATGACCACGCGAAAGTAGACGCCGCCCGATGGCGGGATTGCCACCGCCGTCACGGTCGGGAACTGCTGGCGAATGAGGTCGTAGAACGACGCTTCGAACGACAACTGCTTGAGGATGTGGTTCTCGGTGGTGGGACGGCCGGTCAGCAGGGCCTGGAAGTACGCACCGTTGCGATGGGTGATGGCGGTCGGCCGGACAACGGGTTTCGGTGACGCGGGCGTGTAGTAGCCGGTGTATTCACCCAGCGGCCCCTCCACGACGGTCTGAGTGAAGTCGACCTCGAATTCGATGACCACCTCGGCGTGCGCGGGCACCGATACGTCGTTGGTGCGGCATTTGACCAGCTCGACGGCCTCGCCCCGCATGCCGCCAACGACCTCCCAGTCGTTGGTGTCCTCGGGAACCTGGATCGGGCACGAGTAGGCGATCATCGGGTCGACACCGATGACGAGCGCCGCACGAAATGTCTTGTGCCCCATCTGCTGTGCCTTGGCCTGGTTCTTTGCGAACCGGTGGTTGGGAATGGCCATCAGCGTCATCGTCTTGTTGTCGATGATCTCGCAGCGGTAGTGGCCGATGTCGGGGACGCCGGTCTCGGGATCGTGGCTGACGACGAAACCCGGAGTGATGTACGGGCCGCCGTCGTCGGGGCTGTAGCGCGGGACGGGCAGAATCGACAGGTCGATGTCGTCGCCGAGGATGACGTTTTCGTGCACCGGACCGTCGTCGACATACTTCGGCGGGATGCGGGTTTTCAGCCGCTTGACGATCTCGTCGAAGGCGTTGTCCTCGATGCAGCCATAGGCGATCAGCGCCTTGGCGTGCGAGTTGTACACGCCGCCGACAAGCGGGAATTCGGTGCCGTTCTGCTTGAACACCACGGCAGGACCGGCGACCGCCGCGCTCTTGCGCATGGCCTTGGCCACTTCGAGTTCGAGCGCGACGGGGCGGTCGACGTCGATCAGCTCGCCTTGGTCACGCAACGCAGTCGAGGAACTCCCGGAAATCCTGAAACGGCACGAGCGATGCCCCATACTCTCTGCGTGATGGTGGCCAGCGAATACAACAAGTACCGTGTTGCGCCGCCCGCGGCAAGCGTCGACGCTACGCCAGTTCGCCATCGCGGTGCACGAGGCCGAGGGAGTGCCCGCATCGTGCGTATCGCTTCAGGACCGGTTCGGACTCGACGTCAACGTCTTGTTGCTCGCGGCCTACCTCGGCACCGTTCTCGGCCAGATGCCGACCGCGGAACAGCTAAGGTCAGCCCGTGCCCTGGTGGACGGCTGGCACGGGGAGGTCGTGCGTCCGCTCCGCGGCGTGCGGCGCCTGCTCAAGGCCGGCCCTGCGCCCGCGCCCAGTGCCGAAACCGACGCAGTGAGGAGCCAGGTGGCCAAGGCCGAGCTCGACGCCGAACTGATCGAACTCGACATTCTCGACGGTTGGGCAGCCCCACTCAGACCATCGGCCATCGAGCCAACGTCCGAACTCGCCGCGGCGGCAATGGAAGTGGCGGTGCGTTCGTACTCCCCCGAGCCGCTCGGTGACGACGAGCGCCACGCACTGGCCATCATCGCCGCCGCGGCGACGCGCTACTCGGCGGCGTCGTGAAGCGAATCATCGTCGCGATCACGGGAGCGTCGGGGGCGATCTACGGAATCAGGGCCCTCGAGCTGCTCAAGGCGGTTCCCGACGTCGAGACCCACGTCATCCTCACGTCGTCAGCGCAGCGGACCATCTCGCACGAGACCGACTACCGACCCGACGACGTACGCGGACTCGCGGATCACCACTACCATCCCCGCGACATCGGTGCCGCCGTGTCGTCCGGTTCGTTCGTCACGACCGGGATGCTGGTGGCCCCCTGCTCGGTGAAGACGCTCAGCGGAATCGCCAACTGCTACAACGACGAACTGGTCGTTCGCGCGGCCGACGTGTGTTTGAAGGAGCGGCGCCGGGTCGTTCTGATGCTGCGCGAGACCCCGTTGCACGCCGGCCACATCGACCTGATGGCCAGGGCAACGGCCAACGGGGCGATCATCATGCCGCCGGTTCCGGCGTTCTACGCATTGCCGAGTTCTCTCGCCGACGTCGTGGACCAGACCGTGTCACGGGCTCTCGAGTTGCTGGACATCGTCATTCCCGGTATTAAACGGTGGGATGGCAGTTCAGTCGTTCCCGACGAGGCGTAGCTGACGCGTGGAACTCTCCGTACGAGTCCGGTGCGCTCGCGCGCGTCCGGCCGACACCGACCCTCGCGACGGGCAGGCTCGACCCCGTCGTCGTCGCGGTCTTCGCGATCGCGGTGAGTGCCGCGGGCGCCGCACTACCGTCGTTCTGGTTCGACGAGGCCGCGACGATCTCGGCCGGGACGCGCTCGGTGCCCGAACTCATTCGGATGCTGGGCAACGTCGACGCGGTGCACGGCTTGTACTACCTGCTGATGCACGGGTGGTTCGACGGTCTTCCCCGCCACCGAGTTCTGGATTCGCCTGCCCAGTTGCCTCGCCGTCGGAGCGGCCGCGGCGGGCGTCGTCGTGCTTGGTCGGCAGTTCTCCAGTCGCACCGTGGCGGCATCGGCGGGAATCGTCTTCGCCATCCTGCCGCGGATCACGTGGGCGGGCATCGAGGCCCGCTCGTATGCCTTGGCCACGGCGTGCGCGGTCTGGCTGACCGTCCTGGTCGTCGCGGGCGCGCGGCGCGACCGGAGGTGGTCCTGGGTCGGCTACGCGTTCGGACTCGCCATTGCGACGGCTGCTGAACCTGTTCATCGTCCTGATCGTGCTGCCACACGCAGTCGCGGTGGTGCTGTCGGCGCGACGCGCGGGCGACGGTCGGCTGGTGGGCCGGCTGGTCCGCGGTGACGTTGGCTGCGATGGCGCCGTTCGTCCTGTTCTGCCGCACGCAGATCGCGCAGGTCGGTTGGATATCGCCGCTGAGCCGGCGCACGCTGCTCGAGATCGTCTACGAGCAGTACTTCGACCTGAGCGCGGCGTTCGCCGTCGTCGCGGGTGCACTGGTGGTGTCGACGGTTGCGCTGCGCCGGTTTTCCTTACTGGACAACGAGACTCGACGTCTCGCCGCCATCGCCGCCGCGTGGATGACGTTGCCGACGGCGGTGCTGGTGGCCTACTCGGCCGTCGCCCAGCCGATCTACTACCCGAGGTATCTGTGCTACACGTCGCCCGCAGCGGCGCTGCTGTTGGCCGTCTGCATCACCGCCCTCGTCGGGACCCGCGAGCGGGTCACCGCGGTGCGTCGCCGTCCTGGCACTGGCCGCCACCCCGAACTACGTGTTCAAGCAACGCGGCCCGTACGCCAAGGAGGGCATGGACTTCAGTCAGGTCGCCGATCTCATCAGCCAGCGGGCGGCGCCGGGTGATTGCCTGATCCTCGACAACACCGTCACGTGGCTGCCCGGGCCCATCCGACCGCTGACCGCGGCACGTCCCGAGGCATTCGCGAAACTCGTCGACCCCGGCCGCGGCACGAGGGCGGCGGACCGAAACCGGTTGTGGGACGCGCACATCGCGATCTGGGCGGTGGCCGACGAGGTGCGCCGCTGCACGGTGCTGTGGACGGTCTCCGACCGCGACCACACCCTGCCCGACCACGACGCGGCGCCCACCCACGACGCCACGCGGCCCCTCGATCCCGGTCCGCGGATGCGCCGGGCACCCGCATATCAGGTGTCGCAGGGGCTCGGGTTCCACATCGTCGAGCGCTGGCAGTTCAGCTTCGCTCAGGTCACCAAGTCGACGCGCTGAGGGCTAGCCGGCCTTCGCGCGACCGAAGTAGAGCTCCTGGGTGGCAATGCACACCAGCTGGCCGGCGCGGTTGTAGATCGTCGCGGTTGCCAGCCCCCGGCCGCCGATTCCACTGGGCGAGAACTGATCCGACAACACCCAGTCGGAGAGGTCGATCGGCCGGTGAAACCACAGGGCGTGATCGATCAGCGCGTTGAACGTCGTCACCGGTGTGGCGCGCCGCCTGGTCAGTCGCGGCCTCGAGGATCGTGGTGCCCGAGAAGTAGGTGAGCAGACAGCTGTGCAGTACTTCATCGTCGGGCACGGGTTCGGTTGGCCGCCACCAGATCCGGAGCCGTGGCGATGGTGTCGGCGTCTCGATTGCGAGCCGGGGCGGCGGGTCCACGTAGCGCAGCTCGAAGGGCTGCGGCCGAACCCAGAAGCCACGCAGTTCGTCGGCGTAGGGCGCCAGCTGTTCCTGCACGGGCAGCAGCGACTCGGGCTCGGGAACGTCCGGGCGCGACTCCTGGTGCTGGCCGTCGTCGACCGGCTTGCTGAACGAGGCGAGCGCCTCCAGCAGTACCTCGCCGTCCTGGCGGGCGGTGACGTGTCTGGTCGACAGCGTGCCGCCGTCACGCGACCGCTCGACGTCGAAGTCCACCGGGCGACTGGCATCGCCGGCCCGCAGGTAGTACACGTGCACGCTGTGCGGTGCGCGTCCCGGCGTGGTGCGACTCGCCGCCATGAGGGCTTGACCGGCGATGTGACCGCCGACGATGTGGTGGTTCGGGTTGTCCAGTTGGGTCGCCACGAAGTGGTCGTCGCCGGTCTGCTCGACCTGCAGCGTCGCTGATGACGTCGGTGAGCGACGGTTGGCGGTAGGTCACCCCGGCATCATGCCGTAGCCCGGGTGACCAGCCCTGCCGCGTCGGCGTGACCCCGAGGTTTTCGCCCGGTGCTTAGGCGAGCTAAACTGGAGTGTCATGAGGTCCACAACGGCAAGCGCAGTGGCCGCCGCGGCGGTCGCCGTCGGCTTCTGGGCGTCCATCGGACTCGCCCAGGCCGACCCGGCCCCGACGCCGTCGCCCACACCCGCGCCCGCGACTGGCCCCGCACCTGGTCCCGGTCCCAAGACGACCATCGCCGCGAATGGCACCTACAACGTGGGCTCGGACATCGCGCCGGGCACCTACAGTTCGGCGGGGCCGATCGAAAACAGCGCCTGCTACTGGAAGCGCACCAGTGGCGACACCATGGTCGACAACGCGATGACCAAGAAACCGCAGGTCGTGACCATCGCGCCGACCGATACGTCGTTCACCACCACCGACTGCCAGCCGTGGCAGCTGGCCGACTGCTCACAGGGATGCGCGCCCACCAACGCAGGCTCCCCCTCGGACATCCTCGGCCAACTGGGGACCTTCCTGCTGCCCAGGATGGGCAGTGGTCCACCACCGGCGGGGCCACCGCCGAGCCCTGCCCCTGCTGGCTGACGACTGGCTCGCACGCGGCCTTGACCTCAACCCGCGTTGGGGTTGAAGACTTGGGTGCGTGAGTACTACCGACGGCTGGCCCGACGATCTCGCGGTCGCGCAAGTCCGCATCGCGCGTCCGACTGGCCGCCTGCAAGAGGTCGAGCAGTTCTACTCGACCCATCTGGGGCTGCCGGTGCTCTACCGGTTCGAGAACCATGCCGGTTACGACGGCGTGATGCTGGGACTGCCCGGCACCGATTACCACCTCGAGTTCACTTCGCAGGCCGATGGCAGCCCCTGCCCCGCCCCCAGCTCCGACAATCTCCTGGTCCTGTACTTCCACGGCGAGGCCCGGATGTACGACGTGGTGGAACGGCTCGCGGCCGCGGGACACGAACCGGTCGAGGCCGAGAACCCGTATTGGGCCGGCGTCGGCGCGCTGACGTTCGAGGACCCGGACGGTTGGCGGGTCACACTGGTCCCCAAACCGGTGTTCTAACGCGCCAGAACCGCGCGAATCTGAGCGAGTGGCGGGAATCGAACCCGCGTAAACGGCTTTGCAGGCCGGTGCCTAGCCATTCAGCCACACCCGCGTTGGATACGACGATGCCTGCGCGGCGTGCGTTTGCCCAGTGTTTCGATCCGAATGATCGCTAGTCGCGCGGCCATCCCTCTGGGGAGTCCTCCCAGGCTTCCTGGCGACCGTACGGCGTCAGGTCCAGGAACGGATAGCCGACCGCGGAATGGTCGAGCCCGCGCGCGTACGCCGAGTAGGTGTGGAACACCTCGTCGCCGCGCCGGAGGAACACGCTGGCCCCCGGCCAGTCACCACGCAGTTGTTCGTCCGACCAGCCGTCGGCGTGCAGTTCGTCGAGGGACTTGTAGTTGTACTCGACCGGAGCCCGGGCCGGATCGAGCGTCACGTGGAAGTCGTAGCTGAAGTCGCCGTCGCGTGACGAGTACCACGGGAACGTCCAGCCGTGCTCGTCGCGATACCGCGCGATGCTGGCGTACGGCGCGCGGGAGACGCAGGCGAAGGTGACGCCCTTGGCGTGCAACAGCGCTCGGTCCCGCTCGGTGAACGTCATGTCGGCCGCGGCGGTGCAACTGGGGCATCCCCGGTCGACGTCGTCGAGCCACATGAAGTGGTGAACGTAGAGCTGCGGCCTGCCCTCGAACATGTCGAGCAATCGCAGTTCGCCGTCGGGCCCCTCGAACACATAGTCCTTGTCCACCTTCACCATCGGCAACCGGCGACGGGCCGCGTTGACGGCGTCACGCTGATGGGTCACCTCGCGCTCGCGCATGAGCAGCGCGTGACGCTCCATGAGCCACTGCTCGCGAGTCGCGACGTCGGGGAACGCGGCTGGCTCGGTCGAGGTCCTGCTGTCAGTCGTGGTCATGCGAATCTCCTCGGAAATCAAATCGACGTCTCTTCGAATACCGACTCCAGCGATGGCGAAGAGTCATCGCAATACGCGGTTTTCGCGATAACTTCTTCCCCATGCACCATTGGGTCGCCGATCCGGCGTTCTTCGGCGGCCCAGGTCAGGGCACCCGTCAGATCATCGAGCTGTTCGCCGCGTTCGCGCTGACGGCGCTGATCGGGCTCGAGCGCGAGATCCAGGGCAAGAGCGCGGGGCTACGCACCCAGACCATCGTCGGCACCGCAGCTGCGTTGATCTTGCTGGTCAGCAAGTACGGGTTCTCCGACGTGCTGGTCGAAGGTCTGGTGGTCGTCGACCCATCCCGCGTCGCGGCCCAAATCGTCTCGGGCATCGGCTTTCTCGGCGCGGGCATCATCATCTTCCGCCGCGGCTCGGTGCACGGCCTGACGACGGCGGCGGCGGTGTGGGAGTCGGCGGCGATCGGCATGGCCGCCGGGTCCGGCCTGCTGCTACTTGCCTGCACCGTCACCGCGATGCACTTCCTGATCATCCTGGGATTCATGCCCCTGGCCAAGCGACTGACGGGCAGGCTCAGTGGGTCCGTCCGGATGCATGTCACGTACCTGGAAGGTAGCGGCGTGATGACGCTGTTCCTGAAGGCATGCGAACGCCGGAACTGGCAGCTGACCGAACTGGCCGCCGAGCCACCCGGCGAACCCCTCGGCGCCGCGCCGGGTCAGTCGGGCGTGCTGGTCACCCTGTCGGGCAGGGGGATTCTGAGCGCGCCCGTGGTGCTGGCGGGCATCGACGGCATCACCTCGATCCGTCAACTCGACGACGACCCCGACTAGGTCACGCGGCCGTGTCGTGGCCGCGGCTGGCCCGGTAGGACGCGACGCAGCCGAGCGCGGCCATCGCCGCGAACACGGCGAACAGCCAACGGGCCGAATTGGCGTCCCCGGTGTTGGTCACGTTGACCACGACACCGGCCAACCCGGCGCCGAATGCACCGCAGATCAGCTGCACGGTGTTGATCGCTGCGGCGGCGACCGAACCCTCGGCGGGGTCGTCGCGGTTCATCGCCCACGCCGACAAGTGGGGCCACGCCATGCCGACGCCGCTGCCGGTGAGCACCAACCCCAGCGCCCACAGCACGATCCAGCCCATCGAACCGCCGTCGCGCTGAGCAAGAGCGCCCAACACCCAGCCGGCACCCATCACCAACGGCGCCATGATGACCACCCGCACGATCGTGCGGTCGTTGCGCAGTGACGCGCTGGCGATCTCCCCGACCGTCCAACCGACCGACAACGCCGCACCGAAGAAGCCGGCCACCACGGGTGACATGTGCGCCAGCCGTTGGCCGAACAGCGGCACGTACATGTCGGCCATCGTCGCGGCCATCAGCACGCCCAGCATGAGATAGATCCACTTCAGCGGGCCGGGACCGAAGGTGCTCGACGGCAGCACCGCCACACCCGCTCGCCGGTCGACGAACACGAACACGACGACGACGGCCGCGCCTGTAGCGAGCAGGCCGGCGGTCGCGCGACCGTCATGGGGTATTCCGGCCACGCTGACAAGAAGCGCCGCTGTGCCCAGCAGCAGCAGCGACCACACCGGAATCCGGAATGCTGCCTGGGTTTCATCGCCGTCGACCTGCTCTCGGCCGGGGAGCACCATCGGAACCAGCACCGTCATCGCCACGGTGAGGATGACCAGCGCACCGAAGGCCCACCGCCACAGGCCGAACTGCGCGAACAGACCGCCCGCAGCGGGGCCGAGCAGGGTGCCAATCCCCCACATCGCAGATACCAGCGCCGACGCACGCACCCACAGTGATCTCGGCAGCGCCGTGTTGATGACCGCATATCCGAGGCCGGCCAGCAAGCCACCGGCCGAGCCCTGAACCGCGCGGCCGACCAGCAGAATCTCCATACTCGGCGCGAGCGCGCACGCCAGGCTGCCCGCACCGAACACACTGAGCGCCAACAGATACGCCAGCCGCGGTCCCAGCCGCGCCAGCAGCGGTCCGACGGTGGTCGCCGCGACCACGGAGGCGACGAGGTAGACCGTCGTGACCCACGCGTAGAACCGGTGACCGCCGATGTCGGCGACCGCACTCGGCATCAGGCTGATCGTCAGGAACTCATTGGTGGCGTAGAGCGCCACCCCGCCGGCCAGGACCGTCGAGGCACCAAGATTCCTCGGACCCAGCAGCTCGCGCCAGCTACCCGTGGTGGTCGCCTCGGTGTCAGTCACGGTTACTACCGTAGAAGCTGAACAACGGTTGAGATCAAGCGCCCAGACTGACGGCGTCCAAAAGGACCAGGAGCGGCACGGGTAAGCCCGCTCCCTTCCGCAAGGTATATCCGTATCGCCGAAGGCGAACCCGCGACAAGCAGAAGGCGCAGATGTGCCGACTGCTTGGCGCGTTCATGAATTGCCTTGCGCGCCAAGACTGTCGACGCCTGCGTCCGAACGGCAGGACGTCACTTGAGGCCGGCGGCGTCCATCCCTCGCAGTTCCTTCTTCAGGTCGGCGATCTCGTCACGGATCCGGGCCGCCAACTCGAACTGCAGGTCGCGCGCGGCCGCCATCATCTGTGCCGTCATGTCCTTGATCAGGTCCGCAAGTTCGGCACGCGGCATGTTCGTGGTGTCGCGGCCTTCGAACACGCCGGCGCTGACCGCGCGGCCCGGCTCACCCTGTGCGCGCCTGCCGCGCGACGCGTTGCGGCCGGAGCCGCCGACCTCGACCGTCGCGTCAGTGTCGTCGGCCTCGCGATAGACCTGATCCAGGATGTCGGCGATCTTCTTGCGCAGCGGCTGCGGATCGACACCGTTGGCTTCGTTGTAGGCGATCTGCTTGGCGCGGCGGCGGTCGGTCTCCTCGATGGCCTGCTGCATCGAGTCGGTGATCTTGTCGGCGTACATGTGCACCTCGCCGGAGACGTTGCGGGCGGCGCGACCGATGGTCTGGATGAGGCTGCGCGCCGACCGCAGGAAGCCCTCCTTGTCGGCGTCGAGGATCGACACCAGCGAGACCTCCGGCAGGTCGAGGCCCTCGCGGAGCAGGTTGATGCCGACCAGGACGTCGTACTCGCCGAGCCGCAGCTGCCGCAGCAGTTCGACGCGGCGCAACGTGTCGACCTCGGAGTGCAGGTAGCGCACCCGGATGCCCAGTTCCAGCAGGTAGTCGGTGAGGTCCTCGGCCATCTTCTTGGTCAGCGTCGTGACCAGTACGCGCTCGTCGAGTTCGGTGCGCTTGCTGATCTCGCCGATCAGGTCGTCGATCTGGCCCTTGGTCGGCTTGACCACCACCTTGGGATCGACCAATCCCGGTCGGTCGGATGACCTGCTCGACGAATTCACCGCTGGATTGGCTCAGCTCGTAGGAACCCGGCGTCGCCGACAGATAGACCGTCTGGCCGATCCGATCGGCGAACTCCTCCCAGGTCAGCGGCCGATTGTCGACGGCAGACGGCAGCCGGAACCCGAAGTCGACGAGATTGCGCTTGCGCGACATGTCGCCCTCGTACATGCCGCCGATCTGCGGCACCGTGACGTGCGACTCGTCGATCACCATCAAGAAGTCTTCGGGGAAGTAGTCGATCAGCGTGGCAGGGGCGGTGCCAGGGCCACGGCCGTCGATGTGGCGCGAGTAGTTCTCGATCCCGGAGCAGAACCCGACCTGCTTCATCATCTCGACGTCGTAGTTGGTCCGCATCCGCAGGCGCTGCGCCTCCAGCAGCTTGCCCTGGCCCTCGAGCTCGGCGAGCCGCTCCTCCAGTTCCTGTTCGATCGACGAGATCGCGTGCGCCATCCGTTCCGGACCCGCCACGTAGTGCGTCGCGGGGAAGACCCGCAGCGAGTCGACCTTGCGCACCACGTCACCGGTCAGCGGGTGCATGTAGTACAGCGCCTCGATCTCGTCGCCGAAGTACTCGATCCGCACGGCGAGTTCCTCGTACGACGGGATGATCTCGACGGTGTCGCCGCGCACCCGGAACGATCCGCGGGTGAACGCCATGTCATTGCGGTTGTACTGCACGTCGACCAGCAGCCGCAGCAACCCGTCGCGGGGCACCTCGTCGCCGACCTTGAGCTCCACCGACCGGTCCAGGTAGGACTGCGGCGTGCCGAGGCCGTAGATGCAGGACACCGACGCGACCACCACCACGTCGCGCCGCGACAGCAGGCTCGACGTGGCGGAGTGCCGCAGCCGCTCGACGTCGTCGTTGATCGAGCTGTCCTTCTCGATGTAGGTGTCCGTCTGGGCGATGTACGCCTCGGGCTGGTAGTAGTCGTAGTACGAGACGAAGTACTCGACGGCGTTGTTGGGCAACATCTCCCGTAGTTCGTTGGCCAGCTGCGCAGCCAGCGTCTTGTTGGGCGCCATCACCAGGGTGGGCCGCTGCAGCCGCTCGATCAGCCACGCCGTGGTGGCCGACTTGCCGGTGCCGGTGGCGCCGAGGAGGACGACGTCGCGCTCGCCCGCCGTGATGCGACGCTCCAGCTCCTCGATGGCAGCGGGCTGGTCACCGGCCGGCGCGATATTCGCTGACCACCTCGAACTTGCCGCCTGCGCGCACGATGTCGTCGACGGCGCGGTACTCCGAGTGCGCCAGGACGGGGTGTTCGGTAGCGAAAGCCATGTTCACCAGGTTAGAACCATGCACCGACAAGCGTTCGATTCCCGGCAATTCCACCGCGGCGCCGGCCGTCCCGCTCGCTGCCCGCTCAGCCCCGCGACGCAAATGCACGCGACCAGCCGGAAGATCTCCAGCGTCACTATGCTGGCGCCATCCACCCGCCCAAGCACGAGACCTTCGATCTCACCGCCCGCACCAACACCGATCCCAAGGGCATCGTGCGGGCGGTCGACGTCTACACCGTCGAGCCGTGGGGGCTGTACATGGCCCGCCCCACCCCGGGCCGAAGCCCAGTTCCACTACCTCGAGTCGTGGCTGCTGCCGTCGATGAACTTGCGGGCGAGCGTGTTCCACTTCAACGCCGGCTACGAGCGCGACCAGGACTTCTATCTCGACGTCGGTAGGTACACGCCAGGGCCAACCGAGTGGCAGGCCGAGGACCACTACCTCGACCTGGTCGTGCGCACCGGCGCCGGCGTCGAACTGACCGACGTCGACGAGCTGGTCGACGGCGGTCCGGCATGGCCTGATGAGGCCGGACACCGCCGAACAGGCCGTCCAGACGGCGGTTGACGCGATCGACGGACTGGCCCGGCATGACTACGACCTCGGGCGCTGGCTGGCGGACCAGCGACATGATTCTGACCTGGCGCGGCGCGTAATGTCTGCGAACATGAGCTCTACTAAGCGTGGATGGGTCGCGGCTCCGGCGGCCATCGTCCTGCTGTGCGGCGCGCTGTTCATTCGCAGCGCTCGCGCAGGCCGATCCCGTGGTGGTTCCGCCGGGACCCGACGCTACGCAGCAGTCCGCCGACGCACCTCCCGGCCACGCCGACCTCGGTCCCGGCCCGTACAACGTGACCTACCGGGCCCGGGTCGACGGGCGTATCGCGGGGCGCGACCATCACTTACAAGATCTCCGACACCAGGTCAACACCGCCAACCCCACGATGGTGCCCGGCCGGACGTTCGAGGCCAACGCGCGTGGTGGACAAGTCGCAGTCGGCCGGCATGCAGGTGTCGATCCAGTGGCCGTACTCGGCGAGCCTGCACTGCGAGATCCTGGTCAACGACCAGATCGTCGCGGAGGCCGACCAGTTCGTCGCGCCGCGGCTGACCCCGCAGCACGACGATCCGGGCTACGGCGTGCTCAGCTGCGGTTCGGTGACCAATTTCCCACCGGAACACCGCGCCGGTCGATCCCGTCCCGGGAGCTACGCCACCCGCCGATCCGAACGCTCCCCCCGCACCTGAACCCGCGGCACCGGCCGCTCCCGCCCCGACCGTCTAGGGCCGCCAGCCCGTGGCGTCGGCCCACTCCCAGGCGCGCCGGTAGGCATCGAGGAACCACGGCTCCTTGGCGTCGGCGTAGTCGCCGGTGCTCTGGTGTCCCGCGGCCGCCACGTCGCGCTTGAGCGCCAGGTACTCGGCGCGCACCTCCGGGTCGGCGATCAGCCAGTCCCGGAACAGCAGCGCGAACTGCTGATTCGGCCAGCCGTCGACGCGGAGGTGCACGTTCGTCGGCCGGCCAGGATCCGCTGATGCGTGAATTCGCTTGTGCCACAACGCCGGATCATCGGTGTGGTCGAACGCGACGACCGTGCTGCGGGCGTCGGGCTTTGCCACGTCGGTGGTGGCGCCGCCCCGCGGATAACCTGCGGCCAGCAGCGCGTCGGCAAGTTCGTCGGCCACGGCGAGCGACGCGACCGTGACCTGAACGTCGATGACGTCCTTGGCGTCCAGACCGGGCACGGCCGTCGACCCGATGTGGTCGATGCGAATCGCGCGGTGTCCGCACGCCGTGTTCAGCCGCGCCACGATGCGTCGCGCCTGGTCGGGCCACGTCGGGTCAGGCGGCACCAGCCGTGGCGCGACGCGTGCCGGTTCGCCGGCCTCGACGTTGTGCGCGAACGGCACGATCCGGTGCGTGCCACAGCTCGCGAGCCCGTCTGCCGAGCTCGTCAGCGGTGCCCGAGTTGTCCAGCCACACGTCGGCGACCGCGCGGCGCTGCTCCTCGCGTCGCCTGGGCGGCGATCCTGGCGCGCGCGTCGGCCTCTGGCATGCCCCGGTGTTCGACGAGCCGGGTCACCCGCGTCTCGACGTCGGCGTGCACGATCACGACCAGCGGAAACATCGGCGCCATCTGCGATTCGACCAGCAGCGGGATGTCCTCGACGATCACGGCGTCGTCGGGGGCAGCCTCGATGAGCTCTGCGCGCCGCTTGCCCACCAGCGGGTGCACGATGCCGTTCAGCGTCGCGCGCTTCTCGTCGTCGGGGAACGCGATTGCTGCCAGCGCAGGCCGGTTCGAGCGCGCCGTCCGGCAGCAGGATCTCCGAACCGAACGCCTCGACGAGCGCGGCCAGCCCCTCGGTGCCGGGCTCGACGACCTCGCGGGCGATGACGTCACCGTCGACGACGATGCCGCCACATTCCGAGAATGTGGCGGACACCGTCGACTTGCCGGCGCCGATACCGCCGGTCAATCCAATGCGCAGCATGCCGGTCCTCAAAAAAACCCGCGGCTCGATCCGGGGTTCCGCGAACGATGGTCGCTAGGCGTTACCGGCCAGCTTCTCCCGCAGCGCGGCCAGCTGGGCGTCGCTCGCCAGCGAGCCACCTGCGGGCTCGTCCGACCTGGACGACGACGACGAGGAGGCACCGTTGGCGGTCGCAGGCCTGCTGGCTGCCTCGGCGTCGGCCGCCGCGAACTTCTCCATCTGGGCGGTGTGCATCTTGTGGCGGCGCTCGGCCTCGGCGTACCGGGCCTCCCACTCGTCACGCTGCTTCTCGAAGCCCTCGAGCCATTCGTTGGTCTCGGAGTCGAAGCCCTCGGGGAAGATGTAGTTGCCCTGCTCGTCGTAGCTGTCGGCCATGCCGTACTTCGACGGGTCGAACTCCTCGGTGTAGTCCTCGTTGGCCTGCTTGAGGCTCAGCGAGATGCGGCGACGCTCGAGGTCGATGTCGATGACCTTGACCATCGCGTCGTCGCCGACCTGAACCACCTGGTCCGGGACCTCGACGTGGCGCTCGGACAGCTCCGAGATGTGCACCAGACCCTCGATGCCCTCGTCGACGCGGACGAACGCACCGAACGGCACCAGCTTGGTGACCTTGCCCGGCACGATCTGGCCGATCGCGTGGGTGCGGGCGAAGTGGCGCCACGGGTCTTCCTGAGTGGCCTTGAGCGACAACGAAACCCGCTCGCGGTCCATGTCGACGTCGAGCACCTCGACGGTGACCTCGTCGCCCACCTGAACGACCTCGGACGGGTGGTCGATGTGCTTCCAGGACAGCTCGGAGACGTGCACCAGGCCGTCGACGCCGCCGAGGTCGACGAACGCGCCGAAGTTGACGATCGAGGAGACGACACCCTTGCGGATGGCGCCCTTCTGCAGCTGGTTGAGGAACTCGCTGCGCACCTCGGACTGGGTCTGCTCCAGCCAGGCGCGGCGCGAGAGCACCACGTTGTTGCGGTTCTTGTCGAGCTCGATGATCTTGGCCTCGATCTCCTTGCCGATGTACGGCTGCAGATCGCGGACACGACGCATCTCCACCAGCGACGCGGGCAGGAAGCCACGCAGGCCGATGTCGAGGATCAGGCCGCCCTTGACGACCTCGATGACGGTGCCCTTGACGGCCTCGTCCTTCTCCTTGAGCTCTTCGATCGTGCCCCAGGCGCGCTCGTACTGAGCACGCTTCTTGGACAGGATCAGACGACCTTCCTTGTCCTCCTTGGTGAGGACCAGCGCTTCGACCTCATCGCCGACGGACACAACCTCTGTGGGGTCGACGTCGTGCTTGATGGAGAGTTCACGGGAAGGAATGACACCTTCGGTCTTGTAACCGATGTCGAGGAGTACCTCGTCGCGGTCAACCTTGACGATGGTCCCTTCGACGATGTCGCCATCGTTGAAGTACTTGATGGTCTTGTCGATGGCGGCGAGAAAGTCCTCGGCCGAGCCGATGTCGTTGACGGCTACTTGCGGCGAGGTGACGGAGGGACTTGGCATGTTGTTGGGTTGCTCCGGACAGGTTTAATCGTAGGGACAGTTGTTGTTGTTGTGACTCGCGATCACGCACATACGAGTACTCGTCGAGACTACTCGACTGGGCACACGCTGGACAAACTCGGTCCTGTCCTTGGCTACTCTGCTCGTGGTGTCACAACCCCGCGATGCCGCAGCCGCCACGCCCGCTGAGCCCGCCGCTTGCCGCGGCGCGATCCGCAAGGTCGGCGCCCCGCTCGGCGTGCTCATCGCGCTCGGCACCGTCGCCGGGCTGATCGTGATCCTGCTCACGGCGGTCAACCCGGTCGGCACCGCGATCGGGTTCGTGCTCTCGAGCATCGCGATGGTCGTCGTCGTGCTGGCCTACGTGTGGCTGGACCGCTGGGAACCGGAACCGCCGCGGCTGCTCATCTTCGCGTTTCTGTGGGGTGCGTCGATCGCGGTCGTCATCTCGACGATCCTCGAACTGACCCTCGAGCCCGTCATCAACCCTGGTGGCGACCCGGAAGCAGTGAGCTTTGCCTCGGTCGCGATCGGTGCGCCCATCGTCGAGGAGGCGGCAAAGGGCGCGTTCCTGCTGCTCATGATGACCGGCCGGCGCCGCAACGAGCTCAACTCGCTGACCGACTGCCTGGTCTATGCCGGCCTGACCGCCGCGGGCTTCGCCTGGCTCGAGGACATCTTCTACATCGCCAACGGGGAATCGCTCGGGCAGTCGCTGCTCACCGCCGCCTTGCGGCTGATCATGGCGCCGTTCGCCCATCCGCTGTTCACCACGATGACCGGCATCGGCGTCTACTTCGCACTGCAACACCGAAACGTCGCCGCGAAGGTCGGCTACATCCTGCTCGGCTACCTCGGGGCCGTGATCATGCACGGGTTGTGGAACGGATCGTCGCTGTTCGGCATCGAGGCGTACTTCCTGGTGTACGCTGCTGTGGATGGTGCCGATCTTCGCGTTGGCGATCGCCCTCGGCGTGCACAGCCGCCGCCGGGAGCAGCGCATCGTCGCCGCCAAGCTGCCCGGCATGGTGGCCGCAGGCCTGGTGACCCCCAACGAGGCGAGCTGGCTCGGGTCGATCCGGAACCGCAAGATGGCGATCGGCGAGGCGACCCGTCACGGCGGACGCGCCGCAGGCAAGACCGTGAAGAACTTCGCCGCCCAAGTCGTCGAGCTGGCGTTCGTGCGGGACCGCATCGACCGCGGATTCGGCGACCAACGGGTGTTCGATCTGCAGACCGAAGAGGCGTACGCGGTCCACGCCGCGCGCGCCGCCGCGCCGACGCTGCAGTGGCTGGACGCCTACCGCGTGCCCTAGCCCGTTGTCACACGATGCGAGTTGTGTGCTCGCCCCAATAGCGGTCTCGCAGTAGGCGCTTGTACAGCTTGCCGGTCGGCAAGCGCGGCAACTCGGTCGCGAAATCGATTGAGCGCGGCACCTTTTGCCTCGACAGGTTCTCGCCGCAGAACGCGAGCAACTCGTCGGCGAGCTCTTGGCCGTCGGCGACTCCTGGCATCGGCTGCACGACGGCCTTCACCTCTTCGCCGAGATCCTGGTTAGGTACGCCGAAAACCGCGGCATCGGCCACCTTCGGATGCGTGATCAAGAGGTTCTCGCACTCCTGCGGGTAGATGTTGACCCCGCCGGAGATGATCATGAACGTCGAGCGGTCCGTCAGGTACAGGTAGTTGTCGTCATCGACGAAGCCGATATCACCGACCGTGGTCATAGTGCCGTCGGGCGATCGGGACTCTGCGGTTTTGACCGGATCGTTGAAGTAGGAGAACTCGAAGGCCGTCTTGAACCACAGCGTGCCGGGCTCACCCTTCGGAGCCGGCCGCATGTTCTCGTCGAGCACATGCAGTTCGCCCATCACCACCTCGCCCACCGTGCCGCGATGCGCCAGCCACTGTGTCGTATCGCAAGCCGCGAAGCCGAGCGCCTCGGTTGCGGTGTAGTACTCGAAGAGAATCGGGCCCCACCATTCGATCATCTGCTCTTTGACCTGCGGCGGGCATGGTGCGGCTGCGTGAATCGCGATCTCCAGCGAGGACACGTCGTACTTCTGTCGTACGTCGTCGGGCAATTTGAGCATGCGCCAGAACATGGTCGGCACCAGTTGGCTATGCGTTGGTCGGTATTTGTCGACCAGCTGAAGATAGTGCTCTGGGTCGAACCGCTCCATGATGATCGCGGTGCCGCCCGCTCGGAGGGTGAGGTCCACCGAGACATTGGGCGCAGAGTGATATAGCGGTGCCGGCGACAGAAATGTCATATCGGGCCTGAACTGCCACAGATTGGCGAGGTACTCGTAGACCGGGAGTGCCTGCGCCGGCAGCTGATCCGGCAGCGCCCGGAAAATCCCCTTTGGCCTTCCGGTGGTGCCCGACGAATAGAACATCGCCGTGCCGAGTGTTTCGTCGTCGAGTGACACTGCAGGACAACCCTTTACGGCTTCATCGAGGTTCAGGATGGCGCCGTCACCAGGTCCGTCGGCGATGAGCGCGACCTTGATGTCAGGGCACTGCTTCAACGCCTCCGTCGCCACAGCCCGCTTCTCCTCCGAGAAAACCAGCACCTTCGATTCGCTGTTGTTGACGATGTACGCCAGTTCGTCCGCGGTCAGAAACGAGTTGATGCAGGTGTAGTAGAGGCCGGACCGCTCGCCCGCCGCGCAGCATTCGACATAGCGCGAGTTGTTTTCCATGAATATCGAGTAGTGATCGTGCCGCTTCAGCCCGACGCCCCGCAGAAAGTGCGCCAGGCGGTTCGACCGATCCTCCAGCACGGCATAGGTCACCGCCTCGCCGGTGCCGGCCATGATGAACGCCGGTTGGTCAGCCCGGGTGCGGGAGTATTTGCCTGCATGCATGAGCCCAAACGGTATCGCTGTGAACTAGCTGTGCGCGCGGAACGGACAGATTGAAGCCCGCCTAGTGCGCGGCGGCGTCCCAACTACGGCCGTACCCGACCGAGACCTCCAACGGCACCTCGAGCGGGTAGGCACCACCCATCTTGTCGCGAACCAGCGACTCCAGCGTCTCGCGCTCGCCGTCGGCGACCTCGAACAGCAACTCGTCGTGCACCTGCAGCAGCATGCGGGAGGAGAGCCCGGCGTCGCGCATCGCGCTGTCGACGTTGATCATCGCCACCTTGATGATGTCGGCGGCGCTGCCCTGAATCGGCGCGTTCAGCGCGGCGCGTTCGGCCGCCTCCCTGACGTTGCGGTTGCTGCTGTCCAGCTCGGGTAGATAGCGGCGCCGGCCCAGCACGGTCGACGTGTAGCCATCCTTGCGTGCCTGGTCGACGACTTCCATCAGGTAGTCGCGCACCCCACCGAAGCGAGCGAAGTAGGCCTCCATCTGCACCTTGGCCTCTTCGGTCGAGATCTTCAGCTGCGAGGCGAGCCCGTATGCACTAAGGCCGTACGCGAGCCCGTACGACATGGCCTTGACGCGTCGCCGCAGTTCGGGGGTGACCTCCTCGATGGGCACCCCGAATGCCCTGGACGCGACGAACGAATGCAGGTCCTCACCGGTGTTGAACGCCTCGATGAGCCCCTCGTCGCCTGACAGGTGCGCCATGATGCGCATCTCGATCTGGCTGTAGTCGGCGGTCATCAGCTCGGCAAAAGCAGCGCCGCCGCCGGAGCCCGGAGGGCGACTTCCCACTACGAACCCGTCGCGGATCTGGCGGCCCGCCTCGGTGCGGATCGGGATGTTCTGCAGATTGGGTTCGGTCGACGACAGCCGACCGGTTGCGGCGATGGTCTGGTTGAACGTGGTGTGAATCCGGTTGTCGGAGCCCACCGCGTTCAGCAGCCCATCGACGGTGACCTTGAGCCTGGTGGCGTCCCGGTGCGCGAGCAGGTGCTGCAGGAACGGGTGCCCGGTCTTGTCGAACAACGACTGCAGCGCGTCGGCGTCGGTGGTGTAGCCCGTCTTGGTGCGCTTGGTCTTCGGCATTTCGAGTTCGTCGAACAGCACCACCTGCAGCTGCTTGGGCGAACCGAGGTTGATCTGCTTGCCGATCACCGCGTACGCGGCCTCGGCCGCATCGCGGATCAGGTCGGCGAACTGGCTCTGCAACTGGCCGAGGAGGTCGAGGTCGACCGCGATGCCCACCGACTCCATCTCGGCCAGGACGCGCTGAACCGGGAGCTCCATCTGACCCAGTAGCGAAGACGAGTCGATGCGGGCCAGTTCCTCGTCGAGCGCGTCGGCCAGGTCGGCGACCGCCCCGGCCCGCAGGAGCAGCGTCTGGATGGCCTGGTCGTCGGTGCCGTCGGAGTCATCGAGTAGCGAAAGCTGTTGCTGTTCTGGGCTTTCCGCCCGAAGCTCACGTTTCAGGTACCGCACCGACAGGTCGTCGAGGGCGAAGCTGCGTTGACCGGGACGGACCAGGTAGGCGGCGAGCGCGGTGTCCGAGGTGACGCCGGCCAACGCCCAGCCCCGGCCGGTGAGGTCGTGCATCGCCAGCTTGGCCTCGTGCAGGGCCTTCGGCAGCCCGGGGTCGGCCAACCACGACGCCAGGGCGGCCTCGTCCTTCGGGTCCAAGGTGGTGGTGTCGAGATAGATGCCTTCGCCGTCGGCCGAGACGATGGCCAGCGCGGTGGCGTCCGAGTCGAAGGCCAGGTGGGTGCCCACCACCGCAAGGCCGAACCGGCGGCCGCTGCTGTGCTCGGCCAGCCACGCCGCCAAACCCCCGCGTTCGAGCATGCCGCCACGGACGTCGAACCCGAGTTCCACCTCGGGGTCGGCCGACGCGAGCGTCTCGAACAGCCGATCGCGCAGTACCCGGAACTCCAGGTCGTCGAACAGCCGATGGATGTGGTCGCGGTTCCACGGCAGCATCCGCAGCGTGTCAGGGGTCTGCGCCAGCGGCACGTCCTTGACCAGTTCAGTCAGGTCACGGTTGAGGATGACATGAGACAGGTTGGCGCGCAGCGCATCTCCGACCTTGCCCTTGACGGTGTCAACCTGATCGACGAGCGCCTGCAGTGACCCGTACTCGACGATCCACTTGGAGGCGGTCTTCTCCCCCACTCCTGGGATGCCGGGCAGGTTGTCGCTCGGGTCGCCGCGCAGCGCAGCGAAGTCCGGGTACTGGGCGGGGGTCAGTCCGTACTTCTCGACGACGGCTTCCGGGGTGAACCTGGTCAGCTCGGACACGCCCTTGCGGGGGTAGAGCACGGTGACGTCGTCGCTGACGAGTTGCAGGGCGTCGCGGTCGCCGGTGACCACCAGCACGCGGTAGCCCTCGTCCTCGGCCTGGGTGGCCAGCGTCGCGATGATGTCGTCGGCCTCGAAACCCGGTTCCGCGAGCACCGTGATGCCGAGCGCGACCAGCACTTCCTTGGTGATGTCGATCTGGCCGCGGAACTCGTCTGGCGTGGCGGACCGGCCCGCCTTGTACTCGGGGTACTTGTCCTTCCGGAAGGTCTCGCGCGACACGTCGAAGGCCGCGGCGATGTGCGTGGGTTGCTCGTCGCGGAGCAGGTTGATCAGCATGGCCGTGAACCCGTACACCGCGTTGGTGGTCAACCCGCCCTGCGTCTTGAAGTTCTCGGCGGGCAGCGCGTAGAACGCGCGGAACGCCAGTGAATTGCCGTCCAGCAGCATCAATGTGGGCTTGGTATCGGTAGCGGCAGGGCTCACGCCCTTACTCTATGCACCCGTGCCGACACGCAGGACCACGGACGGAAACTGCAACACGTTTCAGTTTTGCGGTGTAAGTCGGTAGTCTTGGCCGCGTGCCAGGAGCAACCGACGCGACCAACCAGCTACCGGCCATCGACGGATGGTTCGCCACCGACGACACCGGGCAGTCGCATCTGATCGCCGGAAAGTGCACGCAGTGCGGAACGTACGTCTTCCCGCCGCGCGCCAACAACTGCCCCAACCCGGCGTGCGTCGGCGACGAGCTCGAGCAGGTGCCGCTGTCGCGCCGCGGGACAGTGTGGAGCTACACCGAGAACCAGTACGCACCGCCACCGCCGTACCCGTCGCCGGACCCGTTCGAACCGTTCGCCGTGGCCGCGGTGGAGTTGGCCGACGAGGGAATCATCGTGCTGGGCAAGGTCGTCGAGGGCACCCTGGCCGCCGACCTGAAGGTCGGCATGGAGATGGAGCTGACCACCATGCCGCTCTACACCGACGACGACGGCGTCGAGCGGATCGTCTACGCGTGGAGGATCGCGTCGTGAGCACACCCGAACCGCTCTACATCCTCGGCGCCGGCATGCACCCGTGGGGCAAGTGGGGCAGCGACTTCACCGAGTACGGCGTCGTCGCCGCGCGTGCCGCACTCGCCGAGGCCGGGCTGGACTGGCGCCAGATCCAGCTGGTGGCCGGTGCCGACACCATCCGCAACGGCTACCCGGGCTTCGTCGCAGGCGCGACGTTCGCGCAGAAGCTCGGCTGGAACGGCGTCCCGGTCAGTCCTCGAGCTACGCGGCGTGCGCCATCGGCTCGCAGGCTCTGCAGAGCGCACGCGCGCAGATCCTCGCCGGATTCTGCGACGTCGCCCTCGTGATCGGCGCCGACACCACCCCCAAGGGCGTTCTTCGCACCCGTTGGCGGCGAGCGGCGCAACGATCCGGACTGGCAGCGCTTCCATCTGATCGGCGCCACCAACCCGGTGTACTTCGCGCTGCTGGCCCGGCGGCGGATGGACCTCTACGGGGCGACGGTCGGAGGACTTCGCCGCGGTCAAGGTCAAGAACGCCCGCCACGGCCTGGCCAACCCCAATGCGCGGTTCCGCAAGGAAGTCTCCGTCGAGGACGTGCAGGCCAGCCCGGTGGTATCAGATCCCTTGCGGCTGCTTGGACATCTGCGCGACGTCCGACGGTGCGGCCGCGCTGATCGTGGCGAGCAAGTCGTTCGCCGAGAAGCACCTCGGCTCGCTGGCGGGTGTGCCGTCCGTGCGTGCGGTGTCCACCGTGACGCCGCGCTATCCGCAACACCTGCCCGAGTTGCCCGACATCGCAACCGATTCCACTGCGGTGGTACCCGCACCGGAGCGGGTCTTCAAGGACCAGATCCTCGACGCCGCCTACGCCGAGGCGGGTATCGGGCCGGAAGACCTGAGCCTGGCCGAGGTGTACGACCTGTCGACCTCGCTGGAACTGGACTGGTACGAGCACCTTGGCCTGTGCGCCAAGGGCGAGGCCGAGCAGTTGCTGCGCAGTGGCGCCACCACCGTCGGCGGCCGGATCCCGGTGAACGCCTCAGGCGGCCTCGCGTGTTTCGGCGAGGCCATTCCGGCGCAGGCGATCGCGCAGGTCTGCGAACTCACCTGGCAGCTCAAGGGCCAGGCCACCGGCCGCCAGGTCGAGGGCGCCACCGTCGGCGTCACCGCGAATCAGGGCCTGTTCGGCCACGGCTCGTCGGTGATCGTCGCGCGCTGATCAGTTCGGCGGCCCGGGACTCATGGACCCGATGTAGTAGGTCTCCTTGCCGGTCGGGTAGCCGCCACCGTCGGTAGAGATGTGAACGTGGTCGAAGTGGTTGGCCGTTTCGTTGCCGTAGTCCTTCGTCCAACTCGGCGCGCCGATGCCCGGGTAGAAGCCCTGCCGCCAGATCACGTGGAGCACACCCCATCGCTCGGCATTCGCCAGTGCCAAACCGGCGATCTGGTTCCCGAGCTCAATACCCTCCTTGGAGTGAAAGTTCGGGATCATCACGTCGATCGCCAACCCGTTGGGATGCCACGGCAACGGGTCCTGCCGGTATCCGCCGATGGTGGTGATCTCGCGAAACATCACGCTGATGGCCCTGGCCGCCCAAATGGTCTTGACCTGCAATCCATTCTCGGGCGCGACGCCGGGAGGCAACGCCAGCTCGATGCCGCGTGCGACGGGCGCGCTCGCCGCCAACTGTTCGGCGGCCGCAGGAACCGCGACGTCCGGCGTCCCCGCCGCTGGAGCTCGAGCGCCGGTCGGGGTTGGGGCCGCGATCTGGCCGCCACGGTGAGGCTCTGTGCTCTGGGCATGGAACATGGCCGCGGACACCACGACCGAGGCAGCGATCGCCAACCATCGGCCACGGCCGTTGGCTAACACGTTTCTGCGCACGAACAGCACTTTACTTCCGTGTCCGGAATCGATGAGCAATCTTGGCATCTCTTGGGCCAACCGCAGCCGCCCTACACTGCGACCCGCTCCACGCTGACGTCGCCCGAACGCAGCAATTCCGAACTGGTGGAGACGATTTCGTCGACCACCCGGTGATCGATGCCGAGATGCCGTGCAATCGCCTGGTGGGGCAACTCCCGCTCGTAGCTCAGGTGAAGCACACTCGCGATCTCGGCGACCTCGAAGTCCTTCGTGCCCTCGCGGGACACGATCACCTCGGCCATGGACTCCCACGGCTGCAGGGCGGCCACGGCGACCGGCGCGATCCGGTGCTCCGCGTGCTCGCTCAGATCGGCGACCGCGACCGCGGGAGGCGAAGGCGACACCACGGGGCCGTCGTCGTGTGCCCCTTCGACGTCAGCCATCTCGACGCGGCCACCAGACGGTGTCAGCGGGTCGCGACACCCGGATCAGTAGGCTCAGCCCGTGGGTGGCCGCCAACAGGCTGACCGGCGCCACCACGGCGATTGCGGCCGCCAGCCACGGACTCAAGGGCACTGATCCGGGGATGACGGCGTGCAATGCGTTGGCTCCCACGCTGACCGCAGCCGACGACGACAACACGATCCAGAAGTAGCGGCGACTGCGTTCCCGATCCTGGTGACCCGCAAGCGCAACGACGGCCATGGTGGCCTGAAGGATGGTGCCGTCGACGATCATCGGCCACAGCCAAGCCAACTGCCCCGGTATGCCGGCGCGCGCGGCGAGGTCGCGCAGCGCCGCGAACGACAATACGAAGCTCGCCGCGCCGATTCCCACGGTGATGAGAACCGCGGCGACGCGGGTGAGCGCCAATGACCGCCCACCGGCTCGTGCATCCGCACGTCGATCTTCACGCAGCGTTTGGTCTCGGCTGGTCATCGGGCCCGTCCTCTTCTGGTCTCGACCACGACAGAGGGCGTCGCGGTGCGGCAGGGCACGATCTTGCCCGCCACCACCGACAACTGACGGTCAGGCGACGCCGAGATAGGCGGCGCGAATGCTGTCGTCGGCCAACAACTCCCGGGCCACGCCGCTACGGGTCACCTGGCCGGTCTCGAGAATGTAGGCCCGGTCGGAGCGAGTCAGCGCCTGCTGCGCGTTCTGCTCGACGAGCAGCACGGTGGTGCCCTGCGAGTTGATCTCGGAGATGATCTTGAAGATCTGCGAGATCACCATGGGCGCAAGGCCCATCGACGGCTCGTCGAGCAGACAGCACCCGGGCCGCGCCATCAGCGCGCGCCCGATGGCCAGCATCTGCTGCTCGCCGCCCGACAGCGTGCCGCCCACCTGGGTGCGCCGTTCGGCCAGCCGCGGGAAGGTCTCGAACACCCAGTCCAGCCGTTCGCGGTGTTCGGACCGGTTCGCGAACTTCCGTCCGTAGCAACCCATTTCGAGGTTCTCGGTGACGGTCATCCCTGGAAACACGCCGCGGCCCTCTGGCGCCTGGATCAGCCCGTCGGTGACCCGGCGATGCGCCTTGACCTTCGAGATGTCCTCGCCGTCGAACCACACCGAGCCCGACGACAGCGGCCGCAGGCCCGAGATCGCCCGCATCATCGTGGTCTTGCCCGCACCGTTGGAGCCCAGCAGCGTGACGAGCTCGCCTTCGCGCACCACCAGCGAGACGCCGTGCAGCGCCTGGATGCGACCGTAGTGCACGACGACGTCGCGTACCTCGAGCAGGATCGGTCGCGGGTCGGGATCCGTCGTCTCAGCTGAGTTCGTCATCGGGCACCCCCAGATACGCGGCGATGACCGCCGGGTTGTCGCGGATGTCGGCAGGCAGGCCGTCGGCGATCTTGCGACCGAACTCGAGCACGACGATGCGGTCGGTGACGCCCATGACCAGGCGCATGTCGTGCTCGATGAGCAGCACGGTGTAGCCGTCGTCGCGGATCGCCTGGATCAGCTCGATGAGTGCCGACTTCTCGCTCGGGTTGAATCCGGCGGCAGGCTCGTCGAGGCACAGCAGCTTGGGTTCGGTGGCCAGCGCACGGGCGATCTCGAGCCGACGCTGATCGCCGTACGGCAGGTTCTTGGCCTTCTCCTCGGCACGTTGTGAGATGCCGACGAACTGCAGCAGGGCGGCGGCCTTCTCGATCGCCGACTTCTCCTCGCGCCGGTGCCGAGGCGTCCGGACCAGCGCGCCGGGAACCGACGTCTTGTGCCGCGCGTCCGTGCCGACGACGACGTTCTCCAACGCCGTCATCTCGCCCCAGAGCCGGATGTTCTGGAACGTTCTGGCGATGCCGCGCCGAGTGATCTGATGCCGCTTGATCTTTCCCAGCGGCGCACCGTCGAAGATCACCGAACCCGACGTCGGCCGGTAGACACCGGTGATCGCGTTGAAGCACGTGGTCTTGCCCGCGCCGTTGGGTCCGATCAGGCCGAGGATCTCGCCACGCTTGATGTCGAACGTCACCGAATCGAGTGCCGTCAGGCCGCCGAACTTCACGGTGAGGTCCTTGGTCTCCAGGAGCGGCTCGCCCTCGGCCGCCTGCACCTCACGGTGCAGTGCCGCGCAGTCTCCTCGTCGATCACCGGCTCGCGTCATGCCGCCGCCTTCGAGTCGTCGGCTCTGCTCAACAGCTTGCGCGCGGACCTGCCGTAGGCGAGCAGCTGCTGGCGCACGGGGAACAGACCCTGCGGCCGGAAGATCATCAGCACCACCAGCGCCAGCCCGAAGAACAGGTACTTCAGGTCGCCGAGGTTGACGCCGAGGAACTGCGACGCCGAGCAATCGGTTGGGCAGGTACACGATGATGAACGCACCGAAGATGACGCCCAGCTTGTTGCCCTGGCCGCCGAGCACCACGGCGACCAGGAACAGCATCGAGTTGATGATGTTGAAGTTGGTCGGCGCGACGTACTGCACCTGACCGGCGTACAGCGCACCGGACAGGCCGCCGATGGCCGCACCGATCACGAAGGCCCACAGTTTGAAGCGGAAGGTGTTGACGCCCATGACTTCTGCGGCGTCCTCGTCCTCTCGGATGGCCACCCAGGCCCGGCCCACCCGACTGCGCTCGAGGTTGCCGACCAGCAGCAGAATCCCGACCATCAGCACCAGGCCGAGCCAGAACCACCAGGTGCCGTAGTTGGCGTGACCCATCGAGTTGCCGCTGGAGAAGACGCCGTTGGGCAGCTTCTCGCTCTCCCCCAGTCGCGGATAGGCGATCTCGTTCAGGCCACGCGACCCGTTGGTGATGTCGGACAGGTTGTCGGCGAGCAGGCGGATGATCTCGCCGAATCCGAGCGTCACGATGGCCAGGTAGTCACCCCGCAGTCGCAGCGTCGGCGTGCCGAGGATCAGGCCGGCCAGCGCGGTCACCGCCATCGCCAGCGGCACACAGGACAGCCACGCCCAGTCCTTGCTGAAGAACCCGGTGGCGCCCAACTTGTTCCACGGGCTGTCGGGGCTGGTGAGCAGCGCCACCGTGTAGGCACCCACCGCGTAGAAGCCGACGTAACCCGAGGTCGAGCAGGCCGGCCTGACCGACCACCACGTTGAGGCCGATGGCGATGATCGCGACCATCACGAACGCCGCCATGGTGCCGCCGAAGCTGATGCCAGGGGTGTCGAGGAAGCCCGGCGTGTACAGGGGCAACAGCCCGAGCAGGGTGAAACCGACGACACCGAAGATCCACTTCATCGGCCGGCTGAGTCCCGACCACCACTGCCGCAGGCCGTCACCTGGGGCCAACAGTCGCTGCACCGGTGTCATGGGAGTTTCGGTTTCGGGTCCGCGATGGCTCATGCTCGCGCCTTCCCGAGGCTTTCACCGAGGATGCCGGTCGGCCGGATCAGCAGGACGAGGACGAGCAGGACGAACGCCACGACGTCGCGCCACTGGGTGCCGAACACCGCCTGCCCGTAGTTCTCCATGATGCCCAGCAGCAGGCCGCCGAGCAGGGCACCGCGAAGGTTTCCGATGCCACCGAGGACCGCTGCGGAGAATGCCTTGATGCCGAGCAGGAATCCGCCGGAGTAGATGATGCCCTGCGGCACCTTGAGCGTGTAGAGCAGCGCCGCCGCGCCGGCCAGCAGACCGCCGATGAGGAAGGTGGTCATGATGATGCGCTCGCGGGAGACGCCCATCAGCGTCGCGGTGGTCGGATCCTGCGCGACGGCCCGGATGCCGCGGCCGAACTTGGTGCGGTTGATCGCGATGTCGGTCAGCAGCGCGAGCACCAGTCGCCGCAAGCGACGATGACCAGCGTGACGTTGGAGACCGTCGCGCCGAAGATCGTGAACTGAGTCTTGGGCTGCACCAGGATGATCGGCTGCTGCGCGTTGGACCCGCCGTAGCCCTTGATGATGTGCGGCAGGATGAAGTGCACGAATTCCTGTAGCACGAAGGACATTCCGATGGCGGTGATCAGGAACGTCAGCGGCTCGCGCGTTGCGTCGCCGCAGCGGCCGGTAGGCGATGAACTCCAGACCGACCGCCGCCGATCCGGAGACCAGCATCGCGAACAGCATCGCGATCGCCAGGTACAGGATGGTCAGCGCGATGCCCTTGTTGTAGGCGTTGCCGCTCGGGGTGAACCCCAGGATCACGTCGAGGCAGAAGTACGCGCCGAACATGCCGAGCATGAAGATCTCGGAATGGGCGAAGTTGATCAATCGAAGCACGCCGAACACCAGCGTGTAGCCGACGGCCACCAACGCATAGATCGCGCCCCACGACAGACCGTCGATGGTCAACTGCCAGAAGCCGTTCAACAGGCCATCGACGTTGAAGTTGATGTTGGCGGCCTGACAGGCGAATTGTTCGACGCAGTCGTGGATCATCCGGCGGCGGCTCCTCGTGGGATAACGGATACGAGGCGCGCCCGAGCCGTTCGGTCTCGGACGCGCCTCGTCTCAGACGGCTACTGAACCTTGAAGATCCAGATCAGGTTGGTGGTCAGCTCGCCCTTGTCCGTCCACTGGTACTTGCGTGCGATGCCCTGGCCGTTGTAGTTCTTGACGAAGTCCAGCAGTGCCGGGCGGGTGATGGCGCCGGAGTCGATGCCCTTCAGCAGGATGGTGCCGAGGTCGTAGCCCTCGGTGCTGTAGGTGCCGGGCTCCTGGTTGAACTTCTTGGTGTACTCGTCGGCGAAGGTCCCGGTGGCCGGGCCGCACGGGCAGGACAGGATCGCGTCCTTGGACGCCTCGCCGGCCTGCTTGACGAACTCCGGGTCCTTGGTGCCGTCGGCACTGACGAACGTCGCCGTCACTCCGCCGTCCTTGAGCTGCTGGACGAGCGGCGCCGCCTCGGCGTAGTAGCCCGCCGTAGAACACCGCGTCCGGGCTGGCGCCCTTGATCTGCGTCACCGCGGCCGAGAAGTCCTTGTCGCCCTTCTTCACCTGGATGTTGCACGCCGTGTCGGCCACCGGTCCGAGGGTCTCGCGCACGGCTGTGGCCAGGCCGAGACCGTAGTCGGTGCTGTCGTCGACGACGCAGATCTTCTTGTAGCCGAGCGTGTTCTTCAGGTAGTTGGCGACCGACGGGCCCTGCACGCCGTCGTTGGCCAGGCCGCGGAAGAAGGTCTTCCAGCCGTTCTCGCTCAACGTGGGGTTGGTGGCCGACGCGGTGGCGGCGACGAGGCCGGCCTGGTCGAACACCGTGCCGGTGGCCTTGGTCTCACCGGAGAACGCCGGGCCGACCAGACCGATGGTGTACTGGTCGTCGACGATCTGCGGGGCGATCGCGGTGGCCTTCTGCGGGTCGCCCTCGGTGTCGAACGGCTTCAGCTGCACCTGGCAGCCCGGGATTGGCGGCGTTGTGCTTGTCGATGGCCAGCTGCACGCCGTTCTTGATGTTGATGCCGAGTGCGGCGTCGGGACCGTTGAGGGCGCCCGCCATCGCGATCGACACCGGCGGGCACGTCGCCTTGCCGTCCCCGGCGGGGTCGGCGGGTGCGGCGCCCTCGGCCGCCTTCACCTCGGCACCGTTCTCGTCGATCTGTACCTGCTCGACGATCTTCAGATTGGCCTGCGACTTGTTCTCCTCGGGGGCGGACTGATTGCAGCCGGCAATGCCCAGCACCACCAAGCCCGCACTACCGAGAGCAAATGCACTACGTGCCACGCGACCTCGCACGTTTCTACCTCCGAGTCAGAGTTGTCATCGGCATCGAGGGCGCAGCGCACGTCGGCCGGCCGCCGATGCTTCGGGTAGAACATAGCCAACGCGTGGCCGTAGTGCGTGATGTTGGGAAATGCGGGCTGCGTAATCGCTGTGTCTGCGGGTCAAACAGCGGGTCTTGAAACGCAGTTGTTACTCGTCGCCCGGGCGTGTCCAACGTCTCGAGCACCACTTCGGCGACACGCTTCATCGTGGTTCGGCGGTCCATCGCGGCACGCTGAATCCACTTGAACGCCTCGGGTTCGGTCATCCCCTGCTTCTCTTGGAGCAAACCCTTCGCGCGCTCGACCAGCTTGCGCGTCTCGAGCCGATCCGTCAGCGTCGCGACTTCCTGCTCCAGCGCGGCGATCTCGCTGAACCGGCTGACGGCCACCTCGATGGCCGGGATCAGGTCGGTGATCGAGAACGGCTTGACCAGATAGGCCATCGCGCCCGCGTCCCTGGCCCGCTCGACGAGCTCGCGCTGCGAGAAGGCAGTGAGCACCACGATCGGGGCGATGCGCTTGCTGGCGATCTCCGACGCCGCGTCGATGCCGTCACGGCGGGGCATCTTGACGTCCATGATCACCAGGTCGGGCATCAGGCTCTCGGCCAGCTCGACGGCCTCCTGCCCGTCGCCGGCCTCGCCGACGACGTCGTAACCCTCCTCGCGGAGCATCTCGGCGAGATCGATGCGAATGAGTGCTTCGTCCTCGGCGATGAGTACACGGCGCGGCTTGTCGGCGTCCGTCGATGACTCGGTCATGACGCACATTGTCGCGTGGCGGGCGCGGATCAGCGACCTCGGGGCCGTGACGACCCATTCGAGTCGATCCTCTATGGTGGGAGATCCGCACCAGCGAACGCCCTCGTATCCCAACTGGCAGAGGAAACGGATTCAAAACCCGTCCAGTGTGAGTTCGAATCTCACCGAGGGCACCATCGGTTCACTGAAACCCCGGGGTTTGCCCGGGCGTTACGATCGCGTCGTGTCGGAGCCGAAGCCCGCAAACGAGGCCATATTGCTACCTAGTCAACAGGCCGCCGACGCCAAACCGCGTGTGTGCGCCGCATTCGACACGGTTTGCAAGGCGGTGTCGCTGCAAACCCACGCCGACGGCGGAACCGACCCGGTCGCGGTGACGGCAGTCGCTGCCAACGCCCGATTGGCCATGGCCGCCGGTGGCGCATATCTACTGAGCCGGATCGATCCGGCGACCCCTCCGGCGCTGGCGGCGGCGGTTCGCTCCTTCGCCGAACTGTTGGAGGACGTCGCCATGAACTCGCTCGCCGGTGTGGCGAACGAGAATCCGGCCCAGGCTGCGCGGCTGCGTCGCGTCGAGGTGGCCAGAGCGCAGGTTGCGGAGCTGTGCCAATGACGAAGAATCGCCCCGGCGGGAGCACCGAGGCGACTCTTCCCTAAATAAATCAGGTCAGGGCGTTCCGTCCGAGCCGCCGGGCTACCGCCCGAACCGCCTTGGCCTCCAGGAGATCCGCCGTTTCCGCCGTCGCCTCCGGCTTTCGTGCCGCCGGAGGTGCCGTCACCGCCGTCGCCTCCGGTTCCGCCGATACCACCGAGAAGCGCCCCGCTGTCACCGCCCTTACCGCCCTTGCCGGAGCCGAGGCCGGGCTGCCCGCCCGTCTCCGCCGGTGCCGCCGTCGCCGCCACTGCCGACGAGTCCGCCGCCCGCACCGCCCGCACCGCCCGCACCGGCCGTCCCGCCGCGGCCGTCGCCGAAGATCACCGCGCTTCCGGTACCGCCGGCACCGCCCTTGCCTCCGTTGCCCACGATCGTGCCGCTATGGCCGCTGTCGCCGCCGGCCCCGCCGTTGCCGAGCAGTCCGGTGTTTCCACCGTCGCCGCCGGCACCACCAGTGGCCACGCCAAGCGATCCGGCGGCTGCGCCGTCACCGCCGTCACCGCCGTCGCCACCGTTGCCGGAGACCAGTCCGCCATCACCGCCCTTACCGCCGGTGCTGGGTGTCCCCAACAGGTCGGTGGTGGCGTTGCCGAGCAACCCGGCGCGACCGCCATCGCCGACCGCGCCGCCCAACAAGCCGCCATCACCGCCGGTGCTGGCGTTGCCGAGCGCGATTCCGCCGTTGCCGCCGGTACCGCCCGGGCCGCCCGGGCCGCCCAACAAGCCGCCGCTGCCTGCGTCGCACAATCGGTGGGTTGTGCGCCTGACGCCGACCCCCGGTCGGGCTGACGTCGTCTAGTTCTTGCCCCAACTGGCGCCCCGACATGCGGGTGCGGAGTTCGCTAGCACGACTTCCGGCCATGCGTGATGAGTTAGCTGGAGACGAAGAACTTAGGACAGCTCATCGATAGCCGCACCCTAGCGACGAGTGTGCGCATTGCGTCAATGCTGCTCCGCGAGAAGGCATTCGGCCATTGCGCGTCGATGGGACGGATGGGCGCGACGCGCAGCTGACCGGCGTTCAGGGTGTCACCGTCAATCAGGCGCCAGTGCCAGACCAAGGGCCCCCAACTCGACGTTGAGGGCCCTTGGATTGGGGGCTTCGGGAGACCTAGCTCGCTACACCGCTGGACGACTCGGAAGTGCCTTCGGCCTTCGCCTTGGGTGCCTTGTGCTTGGGCGCCTCGGCCTTGGGCGCCTCATGCTTGGCCGCCTCGTGCGAGGAGCCATCGTTGCCCCTGGCATGCCGGCCGTGGCCGTCCTTGTCCTTGCCGTCCTTGCCGTCCTTGCCGTCCTTGCCGTCCTTGCCGTCCTTGCCGTCCTTGCCGTCCTTGCCCTTGCCGTCCTTGTCCTTGTCTCTGTCCGACTGCCCTGCGGCACCGGATTCACCCGCGGGCGAGCCGCTCGAGTCGGTCGACGATCCGGTGGAAGTCGTTGAGCTGCTGGAGGTTCCAGTCGTCGTCCCCGGCTTGGTACCCGTGGTTTTCGTCGTCGTCGTTCCAGTCGTCGTTCCGGTCGTGGTGCCCGTGGTCTCGGTCGTCGTCTCAGTGGTGGTCTCGGTGGCCGCGGGAACGGTGGGCTCGGGGACGGTGGGCTCGGTCGCCACGACGGGCTCCACAGGCGTCTTGGTGACCTCGGCGGGGTCTTCCGCCGCAGCGGTCTTCTCGGTCGCCGTTGCTTCCGCCGCGGCCTCATCCGCCGCGGCCCCGACATCCTTGCCGTCGCCGGCCTTCGCCTCCTCGGTACCTGCCGCCACATCCGACTCGGCAGCCAGGCTCGCCGTGTCAAACGATTCGGCCGATGCCGACCGCAGTGACAACGGCGCCACGGATGCGCCAACTCCGGATAGCGAGCTAGCCAGCCCGCCCAGGAAGTTCGTGATGGCGGTGACGACCGCAGTCACGAACGCCTGCACTCCTGCCACGAGCGACTGAACCAGCGCCAACACCGGATTCAGTACCGGGATACCCGGGGTGGTCGGGTTGGTCGGCACCGGATGTTGGGTGATCCAGTCCTTGATCATCTCCGAGACGGTGTGGGTGACCCCGTTGCTATCCACGTAGACCTTCTCGCCACCGACCGACGTCCAGACGCCCATGTCTTCCCCGCCCTCGGCGCCGTCGTAGTCCCGGCCGGTGTAAAGGAAGACCGGCCCCGCTTGGTCGTAGTTCTGCCAAGCGTCGAGGAGATCCTTGATCCAGGTGGCCTGCTGCTGATAGCCGGCGGCATTGGTACTGGCCACGCCGTACTCGCTGAGCCAGACCTGCTTTTCGCCGATCATGGCCATGATGGCTTCGATCTGTTCCTTCGGCGTGAGGATCCCGGGGGCACAGGTGGGGCAGGGCGCGGAGAACGTATCCACGCCATACGGGTGCACCGACAACGCATCGAAGAGATTCAGCGCGTTGGGGCCGAGGGCGGTGAGCATCCGCGAAACGAACGTGACCGGATCCATCGTGAACGGGCCGTTCTGTGTGGCGCCCACGGCACCTGCTACGACGGTGGCCGTCGGGTCGACTGCCTTGATGATGGGGTATACCGCTGCCAACAGCGACGCGTAGGCCTCGGGACTGATGGGGTTGGAGAACACGATGTAGTTGGGCTCGTTCCAGATCTCGTACGCCGAGACGATGGAGGCATAGGACACGGGGAGGATGGCACCAGGAACGGCGACTTGGTGCGCCATGAACGCCTGCATGAAGTTCGTGAACGCCGCGGTGTTGGGCGTGTCGCTGCCAGGGGGGAACCCGGGGTTCCCCGGGTTTGGCCCCGCCCACGTCGGGGTGGCGTTGACCTCGGCCATCACGCCCATGTTCCGGGCGGCCGCGGCGGCCATGACCCTGTCGAGGAGCGACCAGTCGTAGACGTTGTCCTTCTGTTCGATCAGCCCCCAGGGCACGAACACGCGAATGTTCTGCACGCCGATCGACTGCAGTTGGTCGAGCTGAGCGTTGATGTCGGCCTGCGACATGCCATAGAGCGGCGACTCGGCCATGCCGATGGTGGTTGACGAATCGACGATCTCCGCCACGGGCGTGTAGTCGAACTGTGCGAGCCGCGGCGGTTGAACGAAGATGCCACTGGCGTACGCGCTGACCATCGCGACTGGGATCACCGCGATGACGGAGCGGGTAGCCAGCGATTTGAGCAACCCAGCCTTGGTCGTTTTCATGCACACTCCTCTTTTCACGTCGTTCGCGGTTCGGCGGGATTCGACAACGTCGTCAATCGGTTGGGCTAATTTACCCACTCGACAGCAAATACGGATAGCTATTGATCAGAACCGCAAGTGAAATCTGTGTGGGAACTACCAGCTCAACCTGTCAGCGAGTGCATTTTGCACCAAGTGATGCAATTTCAGCAAAGAAATGTGATAGGCGTACCGGTTAGCGCACTTGGATACTAAACGGAGTCGAAACCGAAGAAACTCCCAGGTAGTAGGTAATATTACGCGACAAACTCGCCAACACGCACGGACCGTGCAATAGCGGCAAACCACACTCGCGCAGCTACAGCCAATAAACATCGCCAGTAGGTGGGCGACGGCCCCGGCCGGGCAAACAAATAATGACGGCTTCGAAAATAACGTCAGCAAGCGCCTGGCACCGGGGGAGTTACCCTCTATGCGTGGCGGTCAGAGGCGGCAGTGCTGCTCCAGAGGGCCCGAGTCAGGCGCCCCGCGGCCCTACGTGCGTGCCGGTCGTTGCACTGCAGCTAAGAGCTGGCGGCCGCACCCGCCATCACGCGGAGAGCACGGCGCGACGGATGCGCGTACTGACCGTCGCGACGCGGGTCGGCGTGGGCATCAGCGTGTTCTTCGGCGTCCAGCAGTTCGTGCTGGCGCCGGATGCCCTCTGGCTGGGCTACCTGAACTTCGCAAGCGGCATCGCGTTCCTGCTCATCCCCCGGCTGTACCGATTCGGCGATCTGCTGGCACCCAATGTGTTCTTCGTGGTGGCATTCGGCTCGATCACCGTTTCCTCCATCTATGTCGGCAGCGGGATCGGGCTGCACTTCTACTTCGTCGTCGCGGCCGCCATTGCCATGCTGGTGTTCGGGATCGACCACCTGGTGCTCGCCTCGGCCTGGGCGGTGCTCGGCGCCGGCACGGTGATCGCGCTCGAGCTGCTGGTGCCGCACGACACCGGTGTCCAGCCACACTGGGCGTTCACGGTGGGTTTCATCGCCAACACCATCGCCGTGGTCGTGCTGGTGTCAGCGACGGTCTGGTCCGCACTGCGCGAGGTAGCGAGGGCCCAACGCGCCATGGAAAGCGAGTACCAACGCTCCGAGGCACTGTTGGCCAACATCCTGCCCGCCTCGATCGCCGAACGCCTGAAGGACCCGGCGCACAACATCATTGCCGACAAGTACGACGACGCGTCGATCCTGTTCGCCGACATCGCCGGCTATACCAAGCGGGCCAGCGACACCACACCGACCGACCTCGTCCGCTTTCTCGACATCCTCTACACCGACCTGGACGCCCTCGTCGACCGCCACGGTCTCGAGAAGATCAAGACCAGCGGCGACTCCTACATGGTGGTCAGCGGCGTTCCCCAGGAACGCCCAGATCATCTCGAGGCACTGGCATCGCTCGCGCTGGACATGACCGACACGGTGACCGGCCTGAAGGACCCGCAGGGCCGCGAGGTCCCGTTGCGGATCGGCATTGCGACGGGCCCGGTGGTCGCGGGTGTGGTCGGCGCACGCAAGTTCTTCTACGACGTGTGGGGCGACGCGGTGAACATCGCGTCCCGCATGGAGACCACCGACGTCGAGGGCAAGATCCAAGTGCCCCACGACGTATACCAACTACTCAACGACCGGTTCAGCTTCGAGGAACGTGGCCAGATCGACGTCAAGGGCAAGGGCCTCATGCACACCTGGTATCTGACCGGGCGGCGGCCCCAACCGTCCTAGACCTTGCGGTTCTCCGACTTGATCAGCCAGGCGAGCTTCTCCAAGCCGTCGATGAGCTGATGCAGGATGTCCGCGGTGCTCGGGTCTTCGGCATCGACGGCGTCGTGCACCTGACGGAGCGTCTGGACGGCGGCGTACACCCGCGCAGTGACCAGATCGACCGCCTCGGTGGTACTTACCTCATAGGCGGGGAACTGCGGCAACGTCGTGGTGGCTGCCACGGTGTCCGACCGACCGTCTGGCACGGCGTCGAGGGCCCGCAGCCGCTCGGCGATGGTGTCGCTGCTCTCACGCGCGAAGTCGACCAGCTCGTCCAACTGCAGGTGCAGGTCGCGGAAGTTGGTGCCGACGACGTTCCAGTGCGCCTGCTTGCCCTGTAGGTGCAGTTCGACCAGATCCACCAGCACGCGCTGCAGGCTGCCCGCGAGCTCCGGTGAAGCCTGGAAGGCGGTGATCTCGGCGTCAGTTCGACGGGTTGCGCTAATCATGTGGTACTCCCTTCGTCCACTGTGTTCAACACCGCCGGGACCAGGAGACATCGCAAATCCCCAGGTGAGAGCCCTCACACCTGCGTGTCCTGCTGGTCCTGCTGGGCGAGCAGCCGCGCATAGCCCGCTCCCATGCCCAGCAGCACCAGGCCGACCACGATGAAGACGATCACCCGGAAGATGCCGTCCAAGCGTGCCGAGGTCGAACAGGAACAGCTTCGCCATCGCCGCTGCCACCAGGGCCATGCCGCCGCCGATCGGCAGCGAGCGCTCCGCCCGCGGAAGTTTGGCCGCGTAGCGGAACACTCCCGCTGCCAACGCAATCCAGCAGATCGTGGCCGCCATGTGACCGGCGAAGAAGCCGTGCACCTCGCCGCCGAACAGCACGCCCGCCGTGACCGTGAACATGGTGATGGCGTACATCCCGATCATCGCGGCCGCCGCCCACACGAGTCGTACGACGTCGTCGTCCACACCGGCTTCGTCGCGACTGATCCACGACCAGGTGATCGCGACCGCGCACGCCACCAACAGCAGGCTCGCGATCAACGTCGACACGGCGATCGGTGTGTTCTGGTGGTCGCATTGACCAGCGTGGTGAGCGGGGCGTAATCGAGGTAGTAGAGCGAGCCGACGACACCGAACGCCATCGCGGACCACCGTGCCGCAGCGCTCCTGCGCCCCGCGACGGCCACCACCACCGCCATCGCCAGCAGCAATGGCGCGGCAACCGGACCGTCGAACGCGACCGTGACCGCGATCAGCGCCGAGGCCGCCGACACGGCCGACCAGATCTGGCGTACGACAGCGGTGACGTTCGGCAACCGGTCGCCGATCAGGACGATGCCGAGCATGACGGCCGCCAACACCGACGCCATCAGCGCGGAGGTCACCCGGTCGGCCACGCCAGAGACGGCCAGCACCGGCACCGTTCCCGCTGCCGCGAGCAGCGCCGTCGCCACCGGATGGGTGCTGCGAGGCAGGAGCACCAGCGCGCTCGCGATGGAGAGCACGGCGGCGATGCCGCACGCGCCTGCCAGCCACGCCGAATGGCCCGACCCGGGGTAGCCGGCCGCGAGTGCGACGAGCAGCGGCAGGGTGGACGCGGCCACGCGGGCACCGTGCATGCCCGTCCAGTCCTTGCCGAGCTGCATCGGCAGGGATGCCGCGGACAGCGCCAACATGAATCCGACCAGCAGCAGGGTGATCCCGTCGGTCACCGCCGGACCCGAGCCCGATCAGCGGAACCAGAACCAGCAGGCCGAGATGTTCGGAGTCCCAGCGCCTGGCGAGCGTCAGGCCACCGCCTGCGAGCACGGCCGCCACGAGCAGGCCCACCGGCGCCGACACCCAGCCGTAGATGGTGGTCACGGCGATGACGTCGATGTATGCGGCCGCGATGCCGGTGGCGGCCAGCGCGATTGCACCGACGCGACCGCCCGGCCGCGAGCTCAGCCACCATCCCGCGCCCACCAGCGCACCCGCCAGGACCGCGCCCGCTGCGACGCGTATCTCGGGGCGCAGGATCCCGGCCTGCGCGGCAAGGACGAGAAGGAGGACCACCCCGACGAGCGTGACGGCGACGCCCGCGACGGCGAGGGCCTTGCCGATCCAGCCGTCCGATCGTGGTGCGCGTTCGACGGGGGGCGCGGGCTGAGGCCGCGGCGGCGGTGTGACGTGCGCCGGCTGCCAATACGCCGCGGGCTGCGCGGAGTAGTACTGCTGGGGGTAATACGGCACGGCGGGCGGCGGCGCGTCGACGGGGGCCGGCTGGGCCTGCGGAGCCGGCTGGGCCACGATTCGCTGCAACTCGCGAAGATCGGCAGATGCGCGCGCGAGATAACTCGACATCGTGGCGAAGTCCGCGGAAAGCCTGGCGATGATGGCCTGGTCCGGTTCGGTCATGGCGCCATCGTGGCACCGCGCCGCCACCCGGCACATGAGTAGTACTACCCGAACCTCACTCCTCGTCGAGGCCGTGCTCGATGGCGTAGCGGGCCAGCTCGACGCGATTGGCCACCTGTAGCTTCCGGAACGTCGTCTGCACGTGGTTCTCGACGGTGCGGTGGCTCAACGACAAGCCGTTCGGCAATCTGCTTGGCGGTCAACCCCTTTGCGACGTACCGCAGGATTTCGGTCTCGCGTTCGGTGAGGCTCGGCGTCACGGATCCGGCATCGGGCGTGCGAGCCATCCGTCGGTACTCCCCCAGCACCAGACCAGCCAGGCCGGGCGTGAACACGGCCCGCCCCTCCGCGGTGGCGCGCACCGCCTCGGCGAGTTCGACCTTCGAGGCGCTCTTGACCAGATAGCCGGTGGCACCGGCCTTCACAGCCTCCAGCACGTCGTCCCGCTCGTCGGACGCCGACAGCACGAGGATTCTCGACGACGGCGACACCGCGAGCACCTCAGCCGTGGCCATGGCACCGGTGCCGTCCGACAGACGCATGTCCATCACCACCACGTCCGGTGTCACCACGGCGGCCCTGCGGCGGGCGGACGCGACGCCGTCGGCCGTTGCGACGACGTCGAAGCCCTCCTCGGCCAGGTCGCGGGCCACCGCATCCCGCCAGATCGGATGGTCGTCGACCACCATCACCCGGTACTCGCGTTCAAGCGTCGGCCATCGCGCGCATCCCGCCTCGGAACGACCAGTTCCCACTCGGTGCCGGTGTCGGGCCCGGTGCTGAGCCGTGCACTGCCGCCCAACCAGTTCATCCTTCCCACAATCGATTTGGCGACGCCGACGCGGCCCTCGGCGACCGCCTGATCGAGTCGCCCATCGGGAATGCCCGAGCCCGTCGTCGCGGATGCTGACCACGACCGAGTCTCCGAGGTCCTCGAGCAACACGAACGCGTGCGCGCGGGGCCCCGCGTGGGCCACGACGTTGTCCAGGGCGTTGGCCACCGCGGCGTCGACCTCGGCCGCGACCGAGGTACTCAAAGGGACGGGGGTGGCGGGCAGACTCATCGACACGCGATCGCTCTCGCGGGCGCGAAGCAACGCGACGAGGTCGGCGGAAGCGGCACCCCCGGCAGGCGACGCAGTGGCGCCCGAGCTGACCAGGCGCCGCAGCGCTCGCTCCTGCTCGCCTGCCAGTTCCGCCAATTCGCCTGTCGGACCGCCGATCTCACGGCCGCGTCGCGCAACCAGGGCGAGCACCTGAATCGCGCCGTCGTGAACCTCGCGGGACAGCCGTTCGCGTTCCTCCAGCGACGCGGCGAGTCGTGCCGCTTCCTCGAGTTCGGCGTGCGCGCGCCGGGCTGTCTGGGCCGCCAACCCGATCGCAAGGCCCACGGCGAGTTCGACGACGATGGTGGCGTTGCGGCCGAAGTCGAAGGTGACGTATCCCTTCAGCGCGGCGCTCGACAGCATCACCACGGCGCCCGCGGCCATGCCAGCGACCGGGCCGAGCAGGATCGCCGCGGAGATGGTCGCGTTGGTGGCCCACAGCGTCGTCGGCCAGGACTGGTTGTCCGCCATCCACTGATCCGACGCGACGAACTCGGTGGACAGCACCAGCACCGCGACCACGACCACCTCGGCGATCACCCAGGCCGGCCGTCGACCGTAACCCTGCAAGTAAGCCGCCGCGCAGGCCACGCTCCAGCCGATCAGCACGGCGAACAGCGCCCAGGCCACCGGAGGCCGGTCCAGATTCGCCGTTGATCGCGATCTGGAAGTACAGCGCGTAGATGCAACTCAGGAGACGGAACACCTGCGCCGCCCGCCACAGTGGGGCGGCGGGGTCCGGTGCGCGTGCCGCCGGATCACCGCTACATCACCTTGGACAGAAATGCCTTCGTGCGTTCGTGCTGCGGGATTGCTCAACACCTCGCGTGGCTTGCCGCTCTCCACGATCACCCCGCCGTCCATGAACACGAGCTGATCGGCGACCTCACGGGCGAAGCCCATCTCGTGGGTGACGACGACCATCGTCATGCCCTCGCTGGCGAGTTTCTTCATGACGGCCGAGCACCTCGCCGACCAACTCGGGATCCAGTGCCGAGGTCGGCTCGTCGAACAGCATCAGCTTGGGGTCCATCGCCAGCGCGCGGGCGATCGCGACGCGCTGCTGCTGGCCGCCGGACAGCTGCGCCGGGTAGGCCGTCGGCCTTCTCCGACAACCCGACCTGCTCGAGCAGGTCGCTTGGCCCGCGCCAGCGCCGTCTGCCTTCTTGACGCCCTTCACCTGGATCGGCGCCTCGATGATGTTCGCCAGCGCGGTGCGGTGCGGGAACAGGTTGAAGTGCTGGAACACCATGCCGATGTCGCGGCGCTGCTTGGCCGCTTCGCGGGGCGGCATTTCGTGCAGTTTGTCGCCGCGCTCGCGGTAGCCGATCAGGTCGCCGTCGACGTACAGCCGACCGGCGTTGACCTGCTCGAGGTGGTTGATGCAGCGCAGGAAGGTCGACTTGCCCGACCCGGACGGCCCGACCAGGACGAGCACCTGTCCCCTGCCGATCTCCAGCGTCACGCCCTTGAGCACCTCGAGCGCGCCGAAGCTCTTGCACACGCTCTCGGCCTTCACCATCGGCGTGGTCAGTGGATGCGCGTCTATGCCCTAGCTGTCTGCGCATCCGCCAGCGCCTCGAGTTGCTTGGTCGTCAGCTTGCGTGACGCCCCGCGGGAGAAGTACCGCTCCAGGTAGAACTGACCGACCATCAGGATGCTGGTGATCACCAGGTACCAGGTCGCCGCGACCATCAGCAGCGGAATGGGCTGGAAGATCACCCCGGAGATGTCGCGGGCACGCCCGTACAAGTCGAGGCTGAAGGGCACCGCCGTCACCAGCGACGTGGTCTTCAGCATGCTGATGAACTCGTTGCCGGTCGGCGGGATGATCACCCGCATCGCCTGCGGCAACACGGTGCGACGCATCGTCATCGACCACGACATGCCCAGCGCGGTCGACGCCTCGGACTGGCCCTCGGGCACCGAACTGATTCCGGCACGGATGATCTCGGCCATGTACGCGGCCTCGTTGAGGCCAAGACCGATGAACGCCAGGAGTGAAGTTGATGGACAGGTTCTGCAGGTTGAGGTGGAAGAACGTCGGCCCGAACGGGATGCCGAGCTGGATGTTCTTGTAGATCGTCGGGATCAGGCCCCAGAACACCAGCTGCACGTACACCGGAGTACCGCGGAAGATCCAGAGATACACCCAGGACACCGATCTGAACACCGGGTTGGGCGAGAGCCGCATGACCGCCAGCAGCACGCCCAGCACGACGGCCAGCACCATCGACAGCACGGTCAGCTGGATGGTGTACCAGGCCCCCGACGAAATCCGTTCGTCGAACAGATACTTGCGGTAGGTGGCCCAGCCGTAGGCGTCGTTGGTGGCAGCACCGTAGAGGAAGAGCACCACCAGGATGACGATGACGATCGCCGCCACCCACCGCCACGGATGCCGCAGTGGCACAGCGTCGATCGCGGCTGGCGACGAAACGTCAACTGTCATGGAGCGGTCAGCTGATCGCGCCGTTGATGACCGGCTTGTCGATCATCCCCGCCTCGACACCCCAGTTCGTCGCGATCGTCTTGTAGGCGCCGGTCTCGATCAGGTGCTCGAGCGCCTTCTGCAACGACTGCGCCAGCGGCGAGCCCTTGGCCACCGGCCAGCCGTAGGGCGCCGAGTCGAAGGTCTCACCGGCGGTCTCGAGCTTGCCGTCGCTCTGCTTGATCGCGTACAGCGTCACCGGGGAGTCCGCCGACATCGCGTCGGCCTGGCCGAGCACCACGGCGTTGGTGGCGTCGTCCTGGCCGTCGAACTTGATGATCTCGATCGCCGGCTTGCCCGCGTCGGTGCACTTCTTGCTCCTGGCCGGCAGTTCGTCGGTCTCCTGGATCGTGGTCGACTGCACGGCGACCTTCTTGCCGCACGCGTTCTCCGGGTCGACCTGGGCACCCTTCGGCCTTCGCCCACAGACGTGCCCGCGGAGAAGTAGGTGACGAAGTCGACGGACGCCTCGCGCTCCTTGGTGTCGGTGAACGACGACATGCCGACGTTGTAGGTACCGCCCTGGATCGACGGGATGATCTTCGCGAAGTCGGATTCGCGGTACTCGGCGGTGAGGCCCAAGGTGGCCGGCGATCGCGTTCATCAGGTCGACGTCGAAGCCGACGATCTTGCCGCTCGGGTCCTTGAATTCGTTGGGTGCGTACGGAAGGTTCGTCCCGACGATCAGCTTGCCCGACGACTTGATGTCCTCGGGCACGGTGTTGGCGATCTCGTCGACCTTGCCCGCGGCCGCGGCGGTCGTGCTGGTCGACGGGCCGCTACCTTCGGTGTTGCTCGCACACCCCGACATGACCAGGGCGCCGGTCGCGGCAAAAACCGCGGCGATGCGCCACATCTTCCTACCTGACACGAGTTGCCTCTTCTTTCTGAATTGGGCCTCAGTGAGTGGCCGGTAACGGAACACTAGCGGGGTGTGGGCGCCGCGGTAGGTGAAACTTAACGCCGGTCGTGGATCTGTGCTCTCCGGTCGTCGGTGAGAATGGGCCTCGCGCAGGCGAAACGCTGTGGAACAATCGCGCGCATGACAACCCCTGCTTCTCCGAGTCTGCTGCCGCACCTGTGGAAATCGGCTCTCGTATCCGGCGTGCTGGCCATCGTTCTCGGCGTCGCGATCGTGGCGTGGCCCCAGATCTCGATCGCCGTCGCCGCCATCTTCTTCGGTGCCTATCTGCTGTTGACTGGCATCCAGCAGGTGGTCTTCGCGTTCAGCCTGCACGTGTCGGCGGGTGGGCGCGTGCTGCTGTTCATCAGCGGCGCGGCGTCGCTGATCCTTGCCGTGCTGGCGTTCCGGCACCTCTACGACGCGGTGCTCCTGATGGCCATCTGGATTGCCATCGGATTCGTCTTCCGTGGCGTCGCGACAACGGTTTCCGCGATCAGCGATCCGACGCTGCCCGGCCGCGAGCTGGAACATCTTCGTCGGCATCATCAGCCTCATCGCCGGTGTGGTGGTCCTCGCGTCGCCGTTCACGTCGTTGAACACCCTCGCGCTGGTCGTGGGCATCTGGCTGATCGTCATCGGCGTCATGGAGGTCGTTGCCGCCTTCGGCATCCGCAATACGACCAAGAAGGTCGCAGGAGTTCAAGAACGAGAAGGAGAAGGTCGAGGCGTCTGACGTCACCGACGAAGCCTCCAGCTGATCTCGTCCGCCCACAGGACGGTGGACCCTCGCCACCTTCTCTACTACACTTTGTCGTAGATTAGGGCCGCAGGGCCTCGGGAGATGGTGCACATGGATGCGCTCGACGTATCACGGTGGCAGTTCGGAATCACGACCGTCTACCACTTCATCTTCGTCCCGCTGACCATCGGCCTGGCACCGCTGATCGCGGTCATGCAGACCGCGTGGGTGATCACCGGCAACAACGCGTGGTACCGGCTGACGCGGTTCTTCGGCAAGCTGTTTCTGATCAACTTCGCCCTCGGGGTGGCCACCGGGATCGTGCAGGAGTTCCAGTTCGGGATGAACTGGAGCGAGTACTCGCGATTCGTCGGAGACGTGTTCGGCGCCCCTCTCGCGATGGAGGGGTTGGTCGCGTTCTTCTTCGAGTCGACGTTCCTCGGCTTGTGGATCTTCGGCTGGACCCGGCTCCCCCGCCTGGTGCACCTGGCGTGCATCTGGATCGTCGCCGTCGCGGTGAACATGTCGGCGTTCTTCATCATCGCCGCCAACTCGTTCATGCAGCATCCGGTCGGCGCGCGATACAACCCGGAAACCGGTCGCGCAGAACTGACCAGCATCGTGGCACTGTTCACCAACAACACTGCGCAGGCGGCGTTTACGCACGCCGTGGCGGGCGCCTTCCTCACCGCGGGCACGTTCGTCGCCGGTGTCTGCGCCTGGTGGCTGGTGCGGGCTCCCGAGGCCGACGAGGCCCGCACGATGTACCGGCCCGCGACGATCCTTGGCTGCCTGGTCGTGCTGATCTCGGCGTTCGGCTTGTTCTTCACCGGTGACGCCCAGGGCAAGCTGATGTTCCAGCAGCAGCCGATGAAGATGGCCAGCGCCGAATCCCTGTGCCACACCGAAACCGATCCCGACTTCTCGATCCTCACCATCGGGACGCACAACAACTGCGACAGCGTCACCCACCTCATCGAAGTGCCCTACGTGCTGCCCTTCCTGGCCGAGGGAAAGTTCGACGGGGTCAAGCTGCAGGGCGTCAAGGACCTCCAGGCGGAGTATCAGGCCAAGTACGGTCCCGGCGACTACCGGCCCAACCTCTTCGTCACCTACTGGGCGTTCCGGGCGATGATCGGATTCCTCGCCGTCCCAGGCTTGTTCGCGGTCGTCGCCTTGTGGCTCACCCGGCGTGGGCGCATCCCCGACCAACGCTGGTTCTCCTGGTTCGCGCTGCTGACGCTGCCCACGCCGTTCCTGGCCAACAGCGCCGGCTGGGTGTTCACCGAGATGGGCAGGCAACCGTGGGTGGTGGTGCCCAACCCGACCGGCGACCAGATGATCCGGCTGACCGTCGATCACGGCGTGTCCGGGCATTCGGCCGGGCTGGTGCTGACCTCACTGATCATGTTCACCGCCCTCTACGCGGGTCTGGCGGTGATCTGGTTCTGGTTGATCCGCCGCTACGTCGTCGAGGGCCCGCTGGAACACGACTCCGAACCCGCGCCGCCGAAGCCGCCGGGCGACGACGAAATCGCGCCCCTGTCGTTCGCGTACTGAGGAGCAGTCCCATGGCACTGCAGGACTTCTGGTTCATCGCCCTGGCCGCGCTCTTCGTCGGCTTCTTCGTGCTCGAGGGGTTCGACTTCGGGGTCGGCATGCTGATGAAGCTCTTCGGCCGCGTCGCCAAGGGCGACCGCGAACAGCACGAGCGCGCCGTGCTCAACACGATCGGTCCGGTGTGGGACGGCAACGAGGTGTGGCTGATCACCGCGGGCGGCGCGATGTTCGCGGCGTTCCCCGGCATGTACGCCACCGTCTTCTCCGGTCTGTACCTGCCGCTGCTGTTGATCCTGGTCTCGATGATCCTGCGCATCTGCGCGATCGAGTGGCGCGGCAAGATCGACGACCCACGCTGGCGCAACTGGGCCGACGCCGGCATCGCCATCGGGTCCTGGATTCCCGCGGTGCTCTGGGGCGTCGCCTTCGCCGCGCTGGTGCGCGGGCTTCCGGTCAACGCCGACAAGCAGATCGAGCTCTCCGTGGCCGACCTGCTCAACCCGTACACGCTGCTCGGCGGGCTGGCCACGGCCAGGCCTGTTCGCCTTCCACGGGGCGGTGTTCACCAGGCTCAAGACCGAGGGGGCGGTGCGTGACGACGCCACCCGGTTCGCCGCGCGGCTGGCGTTGCCGGTGACCGTGGTGGTGGCGGCCTTCGGGCTGTGGACGCAGTTGGCCTACGGCAAGGACTGGACGTGGCTGATCCTCGGCGTCGCGGTCGTCGTCTCAGTTGTCGGCCGTGATGCTGGTGTGGAGCCGCGGCGGTGACGGGTGGGCGTTCTTCTCCACCGCCGTGGTGGTGGCCGCGGTCGTGATCCTGCTGTTCGCCGTGCTGTATCCCGAACCTGGTGCCGCTCGACGCTGAATCCCGAGTGGAGTCTCACCGTCCAGAACGCATCGTCGACGCCCTACACGCTGAAGATCATGAGCTGGGCCGCGCTGATCTTCGCGCCGCTGGTCATCGCGTACCAGGCGTGGACCTATTGGGTATTCCGGCAACGCATCTCGGCCGCTCGCATTCCCGACTCGATCGGTCTGTCGCCGCGAGCGACCGTGAACCGCCTGCACGCCTCGGCAGCGATGCGGCGCCACCTGGCCGCATCGGTGTGCTGCGGCGTGCGTGATCACCGGCAGCGCCATCGCGGCGGCCGTGGCCTTGGCGCACGTCATCGCGGGCGTCATCACCGAACCAGCCTCGCGCACCGTGTCGCACTGGGCGGACTCGCTGTGGATTCTGGTGGCGCTGTGGACCGTTCGCGCGGCGGCACAGTGGCTGCAGGCCCGGCTGAGCCAGCGCGGCGCGACGGCGGCGATCGCCGACCTCAACCAGCGCGTGCTCACGACCGTCGCCTCGATGCCGCCGCGACTACTGGCGGTCAGCCGGGACGAGGCCGCCGTGCTGATCACCCGCGGCCTCGACGGCCTGCGCCCATACTTCACCCGCTACCTGCCAGCGGTGATTCTGGCCGGTCTGCTCACGCCCGCGGCGGTGGTGACGATGGCCTGCTACGACCTGCGGTCGGCGGTGATCGTCCTGATCGCGCTACCGCTGATACCGCTGTTCATGGTGCTCATCGGCCTGGTGACCGCGGACCGGTCGGCGGCCTCGCTGACGGCGATGACCACGCTTCAGTCTCGGCTCCTGGACCTGATCGCGGGCATCCCGACCCTGCGGGCGCTCGGACGTGCCGACGGGCCTGCCCACCGGATCACCGAACTCGCTGCGGCCCATCGGCGTTCGACGATGGCGACGCTGCGGATCACGTTCCTGTCCGCCCTGGTGCTCGAACTGCTCGCCACCCTCGGCGTCGCCCTGGTCGCCGTCAGCGTCGGGCTCCGACTGGTGTTCGGCGAGGTCGCACTGTCGACCGCTCTCACGGCGCTGCTGCTGGCACCCGAGGTGTTCTGGCCGCTGCGCCGCGTCGGCGCTGAGTTCCACGCCGCACAGGACGGGAAGACGGCCGCGGCCAAGGCGTTGACCATGCTCGACGCCGCCGACCCCGCCCCGTGCGCGGGGACGCGGTCGGTGACCGCCGCCGGCGCGTCGATCCGACTCGACGACGTCAGCGTCGCGGGCCGCGACGGGATGGCACCCCTCGCCCTGACCGCAGGTGCCGAACCCGGCTCGGTGACCGTGCTGACCGGACCCAACGGTGCAGGCAAGAGCACCGCGCTGCAGGTGATCCTCGGACTGACCCGGCCGACGTCGGGGCGGGTTCTCGTCGCGGGCGTCGACGTCACCGAACTGGACTCGCAGACCTGGTGGGCGCAGGTGGCGTGGCTGACCCAACGACCGGCGTTGGTGCCCGGCACCGTGCGCGCCAACCTGGAGCTGTTCGGCCGCCTCCGACGATATCGACGGCGCCTGTAGGACAGCAGGTTTCGACGACGTTCTGGCGACGCTGCCCGACGGACTCGACACCGTGATCGGCCGCGGCGGGACGGGGCTGTCGCTCGGCCAGCGCCAACGACTTGGCCTGGCCAGGGTTCTCGGATCCGAGGCGTCCGTGCTGCTTCTCGACGAGCCGACGTCGCACCTCGACGCCGAACTGGAAGCCCGCGTCCTGCAGGCCGTCGTCGACCGGGCAGGCGCAGGCGCGACGGTCGTGGTCGTCGGCCATCGCGACGCGGTCATCGCGATCGGCGACCACGTGGTGCACGTCGGAGGTGAGATCCTTGTCGCGTCGTGAGCCGCTCGTCGCCGCATTGGCGCTGCTCCGCCCCCGGGGCGGCCGGCTCGCGCTGGCGATCGCACTCGGCGTGCTCGCACTCGGTAGCGCGCTCGCGCTGGCCGGCGTATCGGCGTGGCTGATCACGCGGGCGTGGCAGATGCCGCCCGTGCTCGATCTGACCGTCGCCGTGGTGGCCGTTCGCGCCCTTGGCATCTCGCGCGGCGTGCTCGGCTACTGCGAGCGACTCGCGTCGCACGACACCGCATTGCGCGCCGCGGGCACCGCACGCACCCTGCTGTACCGCAAGCTCGTCGATGCTCCCGCGGAGACCGCGATGCGGCTGTCCAGCGGGGATCTGGTGTCCCGGGTGGGCGCGTCGGTCGACGACCTCGCCGACGTACTCGTCCGGGCGGTGCTGCCGATCGCGGTCGCCGCAGTGTTGGCGGTCGATCGCCGTCGCGCGTCGTCGCCGTCGATCTCCCCCGCCGCGGCGGTGGTGCTCGCCGGCTGCCTGCTGCTCGCGGGCGCGTTCGCCCCGTGGCTGACCGCCCGCGGCCGCCGCTGCCGCCGAAGACGTTGCGGTCGGGCATCACTCGCGCCGCGACGCCGCGACGATGCTGGCGTTGGAGCACGCGCCGGAGCTGCGGGTCGGCGGCCGTCTCGATGACGTGATCGCCGAATCCACCCGCCAACAGCGCGACTGGGGTGCGGCCGCCGACCGGGCCGCCGCGCCCGCCGCACTCGCCGCGGCGGTGCCGACCGCTGGCGCTCGGCGCCAGCGTGCTCGGGGCGCTGTTCGCGGGAATCTCATTGGCTCCTTCGTCGCGCCCGACCACCCTGGCCATTCTGATGCTGCTGCCGCTGTCGGCGTTCGAGGCGACCACGGCGCTGCCGGCGTGCGGCCACCCAACTGACCCGCGCCCGCATCGCCGTCCGGCGCCTGCGCGAACTCACCGAGCCCGATCCGTCGCGACGCGAACGACCCGCGGTCACACCGGTCGACGTCCAGCCCGGCGACCGCCTCGCCGTCGTCGGCCCCAGTGGCTGCGGCAAGACCACGTCTGCTGATGGCCATCGCGGCGACGCACGAAAACCCCTTGACGGCAGGGTACTTCGCCGAGGACGCGCACCTGTTCGACACCACCGTGCGGGACAACCTGCTGGTTGCCCGTGGCGACGCCACCGACGCCGAGCTGACCGCGGCGCTGGCACGCGCGGGTCTGCAGCCGTGGCTGGACGGCCTGCCCGAGGGGTTGTCCACGGTCCTGACCGGTGGCGCCGCCGCGGTGTCCGCCGGTCAGCGCCGGCGCCTGCTGCTGGCGCGAGCCCTCGTCTCGACTTTCCCGATCGTGCTGCTCGACGAGCCGACCGAACACCTCGACGCCGCCGACGGCGCGCGCATCCTGACCGAGTTGCTCACCCCGGGCGGCCTGTTCCCGGCCGACCGCACCGTCGTCGTGGCGACCCATCACCTCCCGGGCGACATTTCCTGCCCTACGCTGGCATTGAGCTCGGGCGAGTATCTCACCAGTCATGACCGGGTATCCCGGCGGCTATCCTCCGCCACCGCCGCCCTACTCGGGCTACCAACCGCCCTATGGCTACCCACAACCGCCGACGGCGCCCAAGAACGGCCTCGGCATCGCGGCACTCGTCGTCGCCATCTTCGGCCTGGTGTTCTGCTGGACGGTGGTCGGCGGCGTCATGCTCGGCGTCGTCGCGGTGATCCTCGGGATCGTCGGCCGCAGCCGAGCAAAGCGCGGCCAGGCCACCAACGGGGGCATCGCGATCGCCGGAATCCGTCCTCGGCGCGCTCGCGGTCATCGTCTCGCTGGTCTTCATCCCGATCTGGATGGGCGTGTTCAAGGAGGTCGGCGGCAGCGACTACCTGGATTGCGTCGCCAAGGCGGGCCAGGACCAGAGTGCCATCGAAGGGTGCGCCAAGAGCCTTCAGGAGAGCGTGGAGAGCAAGTTCAGCGTCACCGTCACGCCGACGCCCTAAGCCACGAGGTGCCGCCGGCGCGGCATGAATTCCAGCGACAGAAGCACGACGAGCACCGGTAGCAGCTGGGTCAGCGACAGCAACACGTAGCGGCGATCGCCCAGCGAGTGAAACTTGCGCAGATACCGATAGAGCGACTCGAGCGCGATGAGTGCGTCGCCGAGGTGAATCGCATTGTAGGCCAGCCGCCCGAGCCTGCCGCGGTTCTTATCGTCGAAGATCTCCGGAAATGCCGCGAATGCCAGCGAAAGCCGCACGGCGCCCTGTTGTTTGGCGGCGTTGATCATGTCGACCGACAGGCGCTCGTCGATGCCGTTGGGAGCGCCGCGGCGACGCCACGGCACGTCGAGGGTGACCTCGCTACCCCGCCCGGCCGTCGCGTACCGGTGGAATCCGAGCACGCGGCCCTGCGCGTTGCGCGCGATGATCAGCTGGATGCCCGGATATCGACCTTCCAGTGCGCCGTCGAGGATCATCGAGAAGCCGCGCTCCGTGCGTGAACCACTGTGTGAGTCCAGCAGTACGTCGGCCAGCTCGGCGAACAGCTCGTCGTCGAGACGTTGCTCGTCGACGATCTCGGTGGTGACGCCGAAGTTGTTGGTACGCTGCACCGCCTGGCGCAGGTTTCGGAATCTGCGGCCGACCATGTCGAATCCGGCGACGTCGATGACCACGTCGCGTCCGATCGGCACGGGCCGTAGCACCTGCCCGATCACCACGGCGTCCGACCACAGGTCCAGTCGCCGCTGGCTGCAGCCGAGCACCACGATGCGCCAGCCCCAGGCGTGACACATCGTGACGAAATCGCGGACCAGATCGGGAAACTGGGCATCGTCGCCGATCGGGTCGCCACTGACCACCGCGTAGCCGAGCCGGGTGCGGTAGGCAATCGCCGCGGAGCCGGCGGCGTTGAAGTGGTGGCACTTGCGCGTCTGCATCGCGAACGGTGCGACGGGGTCACCCGTCGTCGCATTGACCAGGGCCCAAACCTTGGGCAGGTCAGCGGGATTGGGCCGGGCGGCGGCAGGCCACATCAACACCGCGCCTGCGGCGATCACGAGCGCGTCACCCGACACCTCGTCGAACGCGACCCGCGCGCCCAGTCCAACGACCAGCAGCGCCATCGACATCCAGGCGTGCGCCGCCGTCACCGGCCTGCCGCGGAAGATGCCGCGGGCGATGAAGGCAACCGCGACGAGGATCGTCAGCGCCCATCTCAGCCGGTCAGCGGCTTGCCAGTCGGGATGGCGGTGGTCTAGCAGAACCACGAGAACCAGCCAGCAGAACATGCTGAGAACCGCCAGCGCGCTGATCCACCTGGCGGCAGGAGAGTGCACGTGCACTACGACCCGCTCGCGGGCCCGCAACCTCGACGCGACGTGCACGGGAGGCTCGTTCACCAATTCGACGATACGCCGCTAAGCTCCAGATCCCGGGAAGTACTTGACGATTCCCTCCTGCACCACGGTGGCCAGCACGCGGCCGGACTCGTCGAAGAAGTGCCCGGTGCCCAGCCCCCGCGACTCGGCCGCCACCGGCGACGACGTCGCGTACAGCACCCAGTCGTCGAACCGGATGGGCCGGTGGAACCACACCGAGTGGTTCATCGTGACGGCGAAGATCCGGTCGAAGCCCCACGACAGGCCGTGGGTGGTGATGATCGAGTCGAGCACGGTGGTGTCCGACGAGTACACCAGCGCGGCGGCGTGCAGCACCGGGTCGTCGGGCATCGCGCCGTCGGCCTTGAGCCACACCCGGTTGTGCGCGAGCCGCTCTCCCTTGTCGCGCATGACCCAGGCCGGGTCGTTGGTGTAGCGCCACTCGATCGGCCGCAGCGCGCTGACGAAGTGCGGCACCGTCTCCTCGTACCCGCGCAGCAGGTCGTCGATCGTCGGCAGAGTCGTGCGGGGCGGGGACGTCCGGCGCGTCGACGTCGTGCTCGAGTCCTCGGCCACCTGCCAGGTGCGACACCAACGCCGACCCCAGCAGCACGCCGTCCTGCATCACGTCGACCCGGCGGTTGGCGAACCGGCGTTCGTCGCGCAGCCGCACGACGTGGAACTCGAGATCCATCGCGGGGTCACCGCCCGCGATGAAGTGCATCGACAGGGCGCTCGGGCGGCAGGTCGTGCCGGACCGTTCGACTGGCCGCGACGAACGCCTGCGCCATCATCTGGCCGCCGAACGTCCGGATCGGGTTCCTGCTCGGGTGCGACGCCGGTGAACGTGTCGTCGTCGACGCGGTGGAGGTCGAGTACCGCCAGCAGCTCCGTGAGGTCGGTCTGCGACACGCAGGACCTCCTCTGGATGCTTAGTGGTCGTCCTCGCCGATCCGGTGCACGTGGATCAGGTTGGTCGAGCCTACTGTGCCCGGTGGGGCGCCAGCGACGATGACCACGAGGTCACCCCGCTTGTAGCGGCCCAGCGCCAGCAGCGACTCGTCGACCTGGCGGATCATGCCGTCGGTGCTCTCCATGTGCGGCACGATGAACGTCTCGGTGCCCCAGGTCAGCGCCAGCTGGCTGCGCACCTCGGGCAGCGGCGGTGAACGCCAGCAGCGGCAGCGGGGTGTGCAGCCGGGCCAGCCGCTGCACGCGTGTCACCGGACTGGGTGAACGCGACCAGCGCCTTGGCGTCCAGCCGTTCGCCGATGTCGCGGGCGGCGTAGGAGATGACGCCCCGCTTGGTGCGCGGCACGTGGGTCAGCGGCGGCGCCGCGGTGGAGTTCTCCTCGACGGCGTTGACGATGCGGGCCATCGTCCTGCACCGCCTCCAGCGGGTACTTGCCCACCGACGTCTCGCCGGACAGCATCACCGCGTCGGCGCCGTCCAGCACGGCGTTGGCGACGTCGGACGCCTCGGCGCGGGTGGGCCGGGAGTTCTCGATCATCGACTCGAGCATCTGGGTGGCGACGATGACGGGCTTGGCGTTCTCCCTGGCCATCTGGATGGCCCGCTTCTGCACCAGCGGCACCTCCTCGAGCGGCAGCTCGACGCCGAGGTCACCGCGCGCGACCATGATCGGCGTCGAACGCCAGCACGATGGCCTCGAGGTTGTCGATGGCCTCGGGCTTCTCCAGCTTGGCGATGACCGGCACCCGCCGACCGACCCGGTCCATCACCTCGTGGACCAGTTCGATGTCGGCGGGCGAGCGCACGAACGACAGGGCGACCAGGTCGACGCCGAGGCGCAGCGCGAACTCGAGGTCCTCGATGTCCTTCTCGGACAGGGCGGGCGCCGAGACGTTCATGCCGGGCAGCGACATGCCCTTGTTGTTGCTGACCTTGCCGCCCTCGGTGACCGTGCAGACCACGTCGTTGCCGTCGATGTGCTCGACGACCAGGCCGATGTTGCCGTCGTCGACCAGCACGCGGTCACCGGGCGTGGCGTCCTGGGCCAGCCGCTTGTAGGTCGTCGACACCCGGTCGTGGGTGCCCTCGAAGTCCTCGACGGTGATCCGCACGGTCTCGCCCGCGCCCACACCGTGGGTCCGTCGGCGAACCGGCCGAGCCGGATCTTCGGGCCCTGCAGGTCGGCGAGGATGCCGACCGCGTGCCCGGTCACGTCGGATGCCGCGCGCACCCGCTTGTAGTTGGATTCGTGGTCGACGTAGTCGCCGTGGCTGAAGTTCAGCCGCGCGACGTCCATGCCGGCCTCGACCAGCGCGCTCGACCATTTCGTCGGTGGAGGTGGCCGGGCCAAGCGTACAGACGATCTTTCCGCGTCTAGTCACGGAAGCTCAGCATAGTCGTTAATCGATTCAGACGACGGCCAGCGGTAGCGCGCTCGGGCTTGACCGGCTCGGGCAGGTCCGACTCGCCCATCAGATACGCGTCGACGGCGTGCGCGGCGCTGCGGCCCTCCGCGATCGCCCACACGATCAGCGACGCGCCGCGGTGTGCGTCACCACAGACGAACACCCCAGGCGCGTCGGTCTGCCAGTCGGAGCCGCACGCCAGCGCCCCCCGCCGGTTGAGCTGCAGCCCGAGGCCGTCGAGCAGCGCCATGTGCTCGACACCCTCGAAGCCGATCGCGAGAAGCGCCAGCTCGCAAGGGATCTCGATCGAATCGCCGACCGGCGTGATGTACCGACGCCCCTCGGCGTCGCGCTCCACCTTGACCTCGGCGATCTCCATCGCCCGGAGGTTGCCCGAGGTCGTCACCGAGGAACCGCTGCACCGCGACCTCGTAGCGGCGCGCGCCGCCCTCGGCGTGGGCGGGCGAGGTCCGCAGCACCATCGGCCACGTCGGCCACGGTGAACGCGAGTCGTCGCGCTGATTCCGGTGGCTCGGCGTTGTAGTCGAGCTGGGTCACCGACTTCGCGCCCTGGCGGTGCGCGGTGCCGAGGCAGTCGGCGCCGGTGTCGCCGCCGCCGATGATCACGACGTGCTTGTCCTTGGCCGAGATCGGCGACGCGCCGTCGCCCTCGCATTCCTTGTTGGCGGGCACCAGGTGCTCCATCGCCAGGTGCACGCCGGTCAGGTCGCGGCCCTCGACCTGGTTGTCACGGGCCCGCAGCGCACCGACGGCGAGCACCACCGCGTCGTGCTGCGCCCGCAGCGTCTCGACGCTGAGGTCGACGCCGACCTCGCAGTCGGTGACGAAACGCGTCCCCTCGGCCCGCATCTGGGCCAGGCGCTGATTGAGCGTCGACTTCTCCAGCTTGTACTCGGGGATGCCGTACCGCATCAGCCCGCCGAGGCGATCGTCGCGCTCGTAGACCGTGACGTGGTGACCGGCTCGGGTGAGCTGTTGTGCGGCAGCGAGGCCCGCAGGCCCGGAGCCGACCACCGCGACGTTCTTGCCGGTGGAGATGGCGGCGGGCTGGGGCTCGATGGTGCCGTCCATCCAGGCCTGGTCGACGATCGTCTGCTCGATCCGCTTGATCGTGACCGCGCCGCCGGTCTTCTCGTCGGCGATCGACAGCACGCACGCCGCCTCGCACGGCGCCGGACACAGCCGACCGGTGAACTCCGGGAAGTTGTTGGTGGCGTGCAGCCGGTCGCTGGCGGCGTCCCACCGCCCGCGCCGCACCAGGTCGTTCCACTCGGGGATCAGGTTTCCCAGCGGGCAGCCCGCGGTTCCCGAGTGGCAGAACGGGATTCCGCAGTCCATGCAGCGACGCGCCTGCTGCGACACCTCGCCCGCCCGCTCGTGCGGATCCTGCCGCTCGTAGACCTCGTGCCAGTCGCCGACGCGTTCGTCGACCGGACGCTTGGCCGCCTCGATCTTCGACGACCTTCAAGAAGCCGGTCGGGTCAGCCACGGCTCGCCTCCATGATCGCGGTGTCCACGTCGCGGCCCTCGGCCTTCGCCATCCGGGTGGCCTGAAGCACCCGCTGGTAGTCGGTCGGCATGATCTTGGTGAACTGCGCACTGCGCCTTGGCCAGTCGGACAACATCGACCTGGCCAACGGTGCTTCCGGTCAGATTGGCGTGCCGCGCGACGACGTCGTGCAGCCACACCAGGTCCTCTGGTTCGAGGCGCTGCAGTTCCACCATCTCCGTGTTGACCATGGCCGGGTCGAGGCCGAGCACGAACGCGATGCCGCCCGACATGCCCGCCGCCATGTTGCGGCCCGTCTTGCCGAGCACCACGACGCGACCGCCGGTCATGTACTCGCAGGCGTGGTCGCCGACGCCCTCGACGACGGCCAGCGCGCCCGAGTTGCGGGCGCAGAACCGCTCGCCGACCCGGCCCCGCAGGAACACCTCGCCGGACGTGGCGCCGAAGACCAGGGTGTTGCCCGCGATCACGTTGTCCTCGGGCAGGAACAGCACGTCGTCGTCCGGTCGGACGATCACCCGGCCACCCGAAAGCCCCTTGCCGACATAGTCGTTGGCGTCACCGATCAGTTCCAGCGTGACGCCCGGCGGCAGGAAGGCGCCGAGCGACTGGCCCGCCGATCCCGTCAGGGTGACGTGGATGGTGTCGTCGGGCAGGCCTTGCGCCCCGTACCGGCGGGTGACCTCCGCACCGAGCAGCGTGCCGACGGTGCGGTTGACGTTGCGCACCGGCAGTTCCAGCCGCACCGGATGGGCGTCCTCGAGGGCACCCTCGGCCAGCGCGATGATGGTCTGGTCCAGCGCGTGCTCCAGCGCGTGGTCCTGATCGCGCAGCCGGCGCCGCTGGGTGAGCTGCGCTCCGTGCGCGTCCGTGGGCACCGCGAAGATGGGCGTCAGGTCCAGGCCCCGGCTCTTCCAGTGCGCGATGCCCGGCGCGGTGTCGAGCACCTCGGCGCGGCCGACCGCCTCGTCGATGCTGCGGAAGCCCAACTCCGCCAGGTACTTCCGCACGTCCTGCGGCGATGAACCGGAAGAAGTTCTCCACGAACTCCGGCTTGCCGTTGAACCGCGCGCGCAGTTCGGGGTTCTGGGTGGCAACACCGACCGGGCAGGTGTCGAGGTGGCAGACCCGCATCATGATGCAGCCGGACACCACCAGCGGAGCGGTCGCGAAGCCGTACTCCTCGGCACCGAGCAACGCCGCAACGACGACGTCGCGGGCCGTGCGCATGCCGCCGTCGCACTGCACGGTGATCCGGTCGCGCAGACCGTTGAGCACCAACGTCTGCTGGGTGTCGGCCAGGCCGATCTCCCACGGCGCGCCGGCGTGCTTCAGCGACGTCAAGCGGCGCCGCGCCGGTGCCGCCGTCGTAGCCCGAGATCAGCACCACGTCGGCGTGCGCCTTGGACACCCCGGCCGCGACCGTCCCGACGCCGACCGAGCTGACCAGCTTGACGTGGATGCGAGCCTGCGAGTTGGCGTTCTTCAGGTCGTGGATGAGCTGCGCCAGGTCCTCGATCGAGTAGATGTCGTGGTGCGGCGGCGGCGAGATCAGCCCGACGCCCGGCGTGGAGTGCCGCGTCTTGGCGATGTTCGGATACACCTTGTAGCCCGGCAGCTGGCCGCCCTCACCCGGCTTGGCGCCCTGGGCCATCTTGATCTGGATGTCGGTGGCGTTGACCAGGTAGTCGCTGGTGACGCCGAACCGTCCCGACGCGACCTGCTTGACGGCGCTGCGCCGTCGCGGGTCGTAGAGCCGGTCGGTGTCTTCGCCGCCCTCGCCCGAGTTCGACCGTCCGCCGAGCTTGTTCATGGCGATCGCCATGGTTTCGTGCGCCTCGGCCGAGATGGAGCCGTAACTCATTGCGCCGGTGTTGAATCGGGTGAGGATGGACTCGACCGATTCCACCTCGTCCAGCGGGACGGGCGGCGCGCACGCCCGTCTTCAGTTCGAACAGGCCGCGCAGCGCGCCGCCGTCGCGGGCGAGCCGGTTCACCTCGTCGGAGTACTGCTCGAAGACGTCGTGACGGCCGGTCCGGGTCGAGTGTTGCAGCAGGAAGACCACTTCCGGGGTGAACAGGTGCAGCTCACCCTCGCGGCGGAAGGCGTACTCGCCGCCCACCTCGAGGCGGCGGTGCACCCGCTCGGTCGGGTTCTCCGGGTAGGCCCGCCGGTGCCGGAGCTTGACCTCTTCGGCGAGCACGTCGAGGCCGACACCGCCGAGTTGGCTTGGCGTGCCCGCGAAGTACTCGTCGACGACGTCGCGGTTGAGTCCGATGGCCTCGAACGCCTGGGCTCCCGTGTAGGACGCGACGGTCGAGATGCCCATCTTGCTCATCACCTTCATCACGCCCTTGCCGAGCGCCTTGAGGTAGTTGCGCACCGCGGTGGACGGGTCGATGCCCGGTCAGCTCACCCTCGCGGACCAGGTCCTCGATCGACTCGAACGCCAGGTACGGGTTGACCGCCGCGGCGCCGAAGCCGATCAGCATCGCGATGTGGTGCACCTCGCGCGCATCACCGCTCTCCACGACCAGCGCCGACGGTGGTGCGCTCCTTGGTGCGGACCAGGTGGTGGTGCACCGCCGAGACCGCCAGCAGCGACGGGATCGGCGCCTTGGTGTGGTCGGAGTCGCGGTCCGAGATGACCAGCGTGCGGGCACCCTTTCGCGATCGCCTCGCAGGCCCGGATGCGCAGGTCCTCCAGTGCGTCGGCCAGTCCCTCGCCGCCGCGTTCGACGTCGTAGAGCGCACGCAGCACCGCCGTCTTGAGCCCGGGTTGCTCGCCGTCGTCGTTGATGTGGACGATCTTGTTCAGCTCGTCGTTGTCGAGCACCGGCCAGCCCAGCACGATCTGGCGGCACGACGCGGCGGACGGCTCCAGCAGGTTGTGCTCCGGACCCATCACCCGCGCCATCGACGTGACGACCTCTTCGCGGATCGCGTCCAGCGGCGGGTTGGTCACCTGGGCGAACAGTTCGACGAAGTAGTCGTAGAGCAGCCGCGACCGCTGCGACAGCACGGCCGTCGGGGTGTCGGTTCCCATGGAGCCCAACGGTTCCGCGCCGGAGGCGGCCATCGGGGTGAGCAGGATGCGCAGCTCCTCCTCGGTGTAGCCGAAGGAGATCTGCCTGCGCACCACCGATTCGTGGTTCGGCTGCACCCGCGTCCGGTCCGGCAGCGTCTTGAGGTCGAGCAGACCCGCGTGCAGCCATTCGTCGTAGGGCTCGGCCGCCGGCCAGCTCGTCCTTGATCTCGTCGTCGGACACGATCCGGCCCGCGGCGGTGTCGATCAGGAACATCTTGCCCGGCTCCAGCCGGCCCTTCGCCACGATCTCGGCCGACGGCACGTCCAGGACACCGCTCTCGCTGGCGAGGATGATCCGGTCGTCGATGGTGCGCCACCAGCGTCCCGGCCGTAATCCGTTGCGGTCCAATACCGCTCCGACGACGGTGCCGTCGGTGAACGTCACGCAGGCCGGCCCGTCCCACGGCTCCATCAGGGAGGCGTGGAACTGCCAGAAGGCGCGCCGCGCCGGATCCATCGTGGCGTTGTTCTCCCACGCCTCGGGGATCATCATCAGCACCGCGTGCGGCAGGCTCCGGCCGCCGAGGTGCAGCAGCTCGAGCACCTGGTCGAAGGACGCCGAGTCCGACGACCCCGGCGTACAGACCGGCGAGAGCCGGCTCAGGTCGCCAGGGATGCGCGTGCTGGCCAGCATCGCCTCGCGGGCGTGCATCCGGTTGCGGTTGCCGCGCACGGTGTTGATCTCGCCGTTGTGCGCGACGAACCGGAACGGGTGCGCCAGCGGCCACGACGGAAAGGTGTTGGTGGAGAAGCGGCTGTGCACGATCGCGATGGCGCTCTTGCACCGTTCGTCGCGCAGATCCGGGAAGAACCGCGGCAGCTGCATCGTCGTGAGCATGCCCTTGTAGGCCATCGTCCGGCTGGACAGCGACGGAAAGTACACCTCGCCGGCTTCGGCGCGCTTGCGCAGCGGGTACACGCGGCGATCGAGGTCGATGCCCGCCGGCCGGTGGCCGTCGATGTTCCGGTGCGGCGACGAACAACTGCGCCATGTGGGGCATGCAGCCGACCGCGGTCACGCCGATTTCGGCGCCGTCGGGATCGATGGGGAGTTCCCGCCAGCCGAGTACCTCGAGACCCTCTTCGACGGCGATCGCCTCGACGCGCTCTCGGGCCGCCGCGCGTTCGATCGGATCGCTCGGAAGGAAGCAGATCCCGGCCGCGAAGCTCTGGTCGCCGTCCGGTGTCGGGTGCGGCAAATCGAAGTCGACGACCTCGCGCAGCAGTTCGACGGGCAGCTGGATCAGGATGCCGGCACCGTCACCGCTATTCGGCTCGGCGCCCGCCGCGCCGCGATGCTCGAGGTGTTCCAAGGCCGTCAGTCCGTCGGCAACGATGGCGTGCGACCTGCGGCCCTGGATGTCGGTGATCATGGCGACGCCGCACGAGTCCGACTCGTGCTCCGGGTCGTACAGACCCTGCGCATCTGGCAATGCCGAGAACAGCATTGAAAGTACCTCCGCAGTCCGGAAACGATCTTTCCGGGACTGCACCGGCCCGATTCGCGAGTGTATCAGCGGAGCAGTGGAGCTACCGTTCGAAAAGCGTCGGGACCAGTGGGAACCCGGGCCAGTTGCGGACCACCGTCCATGCGATTGCGGCGACGAAGATCGTCACCGCCGCCGGCATCGGCATCAGGCGCTGGCCGCGTCTCCACCGCACTACCAGCCACGCCGCCAGCAGCGGCAGACTGACGAGCAGGAACACGTTGTCGACCACTGCGGCACTGAGATCACCGTGCAGAAGATCGTGCGTCATGCGCAGACCGCCGCACGCCGGGCAGTTCAAGCCGGTGAGCATCTTGAAGGGGCACTCGGGGAACAGGAAGCCGGGCCGGTGCGGATCGGCGAGCCCGACGTAGGTGACCGCACCGGTAAGCACCGCACCCGTACCGAGTGCGCCGTACAGCCGTCCCCGGCTGATGGAGGTGAGGCTAGGTTCCATCGCGGAGCGGTCGGCCCTGCGGATCCCGCACCTTGTCACTCAGTATCAGGACCGCGTCGATGATGCCCCAGATGATCGCGCCGATGGCGCACGTGAGGATGCCGACCACCAGTTGGATGACGCCAAGGGTCGTATACCCGAGGTAGATGCGGCCGATGCCGACCAGGCCGAAGAACCCAAGCAGCTGGAGCAGGCCCGCAATCACTTTCGACTTCTCCGACAACGGCTCCCCCGTGACGGGATGTCGACCGTATGGCGCAGTGGGGTCGTAGTAGGCGCCGGGTGGTGGCGGTGGCGGGTACTGGGGCGGATACTGCGGCGGGTATCCCGGTGGCGGCTGGGGCGGCGGGACGCCCGCGCCGTTGCCGAACTGCGTCGGATCCGTCATGCGTTCAGCATGCCAGAAGCGTGGGCTCGTCTGTAGCGCGATTCACCGGCGCTAGCCGCGGCGCCACCAACGCCGACGCGGTTCGCCCGCAGGCACCGGTTCCTCGACCTTGACGGCCTGGTCACGTGCCTGAGTTGGGGCGTCGTCGGACGCAGGTTCGGCCACCTCGGGTTCGGAGTCCTCAGCGACTTCTTCGGCCACCGACTCGGCTTCCTCAGCCCCCTCGACCGCAGCCTCGTGCACCTCCGGCGCATCCTGCTCGGCCTCGGCCACCTCGTCACCCTCAACCGAACCAAGACCCTCGGCCGGCGCAGACTCCTCGGCCTCGGACTCGTCCGTCCCGGCAGGCTCGGCCTCGGCGGGCTCGGGCTCAGTCTCGGCGGCAACGGACTCGGCTTCCTCGGCACCTTCGACCGCAGCCTCATGCACCTCCGGCGCGGCCTGCTCGGCCTCGGACTCGTCAGCCTCGGCGGCGACGTCTTCAGCCACCGACTCGGCTTCCTCAGCCCCCTCGACCGCGGCCTCGTGCACCTCCGGCGCGTCCTCCTGCGCCTCGGCCACCTCGTCACCCTCAACCGAACCAAGACCCTCGGCCGGCGCAGACTCCTCAGCCTCAGCCTCAGCCTCGGGCTCAGCCTCGGCGGGCTCAGGCTCAGCCTCGGCGGCGACGTCTTCAGCCACCGACTCGGCTTCCTCAGCCCCCTCGACCGCAGCCTCGTGCACCTCCGGCGCGTCCTCCTGCGCCTCGGCCACCTCGTCACCCTCAACCGAACCAAGACCCTCAGCCGGCGCAGACTCCTCAGCTTCAGCGGGCTCGGGCTCGGGCTCAGCCTCGGCGGCGACGTCTTCAGCCACCGACTCGGCTTCCTCAGCCCCCTCGACCGCAGCCTCGTGCACCTCCGGCGCGTCCTCCCGCACCTCGGCAACCTCGTCACCCTCAACCGAACCAAGACCCTCGGCCGGTGCAGACTCCTCAGCCTCAGCCTCGGGCTCGGCCTCGGCGGCGACGTCTTCAGCCACCGACTCGGCTTCCTCAGCCTCAGCAGGCTCGGGCTCAGCCTCAGCGGCAACAACCTCAGCCACCGACTCCGCTTCCTCAGCACCTTCGACCGCAGCCTCGTGCACCTCCGGCGCGTCCTCCTGCACCTCGGCAACCTCGTCACCCTCAACCGAACCAAGACCCTCGACGGGGGCAGAATCCTCGGGCTGGGGCGCGGGCTCGGATTCGGTGACGTCGGGCTCGGCAGGTTCGGGTTCAGCCTCGGTGGCTTCCGACACTCCAGTTTCGCCGCCGGACGAGTCCGGCTCCGCCTCGCGCTCGTCTTCCTCGCCGGCCACCGTCGCCGCGGCGACCACACCACTGGTAGCGGCGACGGCAACCAGCTCCTCGCCCAATTCGTCGAGGCGTCCCGCCTCTCGGTCGTCGAGTTCGTAGGTGCCCTTCAGCGTCGCGGGATCTTCACGTCCCTTCGGCGCGACCATGATGTAGACGACGGCGCCGACGAAGACGAACGTCGATGTGAATGTGTTGACGCGGATCCCGTCGATGGGATGCGAGGCGAAGTCACTACGCATCAGCTCGATCCAGAATCTGCCGACGCAGTACCCGGCGACGTAGAGCGCGAACAGCCGACCGTGCCCGATCTTGAAACGGCGGTCGACCCAGATCAGCACGGCGAAAATCAGTAAGTTCCAGAGCAGTTCGTACAGGAACGTCGGGTGGACGACCGCGACGGGCGGGCCCGTCGACACGCCGTTGAGCGGGTCGATCGCTCCGCTCGCGTCGCGCCGCTCGTAGATCTCCAGGCCCCACGGCAGCGTCGTCGCCCGTCCGTACAGTTCCTGGTTGAAGTAGTTGCCAAGCCGGCCGATCGCCTGGGCCAACACGATTCCAGGGGCGATCGCATCGCCGAACGCAGGCAACGGGATGCCGCGGCGCCGGCAGGCGATCCAGGCGCCGATGCCACCGAGCGCCACCGCTCCCCAGATGCCGAGGCCGCCGTCCCAGATCCGCCAGGCCGCCCAGAATCCCAGACCTTCGGACCCGAAGTACTTCGGCCAGTCGGTCATCACGTGATACAGCCGGCCACCGATCAAGCCGAACGGCACCGCCCACAGGGCGATGTCGTAGATCACGCCTGACCCACCACCACGTGCGACCCAGCGGCGGTCACCGATGATCAGTGCGGCGACGATCCCGACGATGATGCAGAGCGCATACGCCCGAATCGGGAGCGGCCCAAGGAACCAGAGCCGGTTCACCGAGCCGGAAACGTAGGCCAGCGCCAAGCCAATGACGAGGACGATGGCCGGCACCGCCCGCAGGGCAACGTTTTGTCTGGCCGTGCGTTCGCCGCCCTCGATGTCCCAGAGCCAGCTGCCGATGAGCATTGCCCCGAAGATGCCGGCAACGATGAACAACGCCGAGAGCGGACCGAGGTGCCACACACCCTGCGACGGGCTCGGAATGTAGGCCAGTACCGTTGCGGTCACGCTGAGATCCTTTGTCGCACTCCGTCGGCCAGTTCTGCGGTCAATGTCGCGGACGGCGGGGATGCCCTCGCCCAGCGCGGACACCAGGGCGGAGCCGACGATGACGCCGTCGGCGTAGGCGCCGATCTGCGCCGCCTGTTCGCGCGAGCGCACTCCCAGCCCGACCCCGACGGGGATGTCGGACACCGCCTTGACGCGGCGGACCAACTCGGGGGCGGCATCAGATACGGCGTCGCGGGCGCCCGTCACGCCCATCGTCGACGCGGCGTAGACGAATCCACGTGACGCTGCCACGGTGGCCGCCAACCGCTCAGGGGTCGACGACGGTGCCACCAGGAAGATCCTGTCCAGGTGATGGGCGTCCGACACGCCCATCCACTCGTCGGCCTCGTCGGGAATCAGATCGGGTGTGATCAGGCCGAGGCCGCCCGCCGAGGCCAGGTCGCGCGCGAAGGCGTCCACCCCCCACCGCAGCACGGGATTCCAGTACGTCATGACGACGGCACGGCCACCGGCATTGCTGATGGCCTCGACCGCGGTCAACGCGTCCCGCACGCGCACACCGCCGCGCAGGGCGGCCTCGGTGGCGGCGGCGATGGTCGGGCCGTCCATTCCAGGGTCTGAGTAGGCGACCCCGACTTCGACGATGTCGCAACCGGATTCGACCAGCGCCGTCATCGCCGAGATCGACGTCGGGACGTCCGGGAATCCGGTGGGCAGGTAGCCGATGAGTGCCGAACGGTTCTCGTCGCGGCACGTCTCGAACAGGCTCGACAACCGGCTGGTCGTCATTCTGGCGTCCCCTCGTCGTCGAACAGTCCGAACCACTTGGCTGCGGTCTCGACGTCCTTGTCACCCCGACCGGACAGGTTCACCACGATGATTGCGCCTGGGCCGAGTTCGACGCCGAGCTTGCAAGGCTCCCGCCACTGCGTGCGCGGACTCGATGGCCGGGATGATGCCCTCGGTCCGGCACAGCAGCGAGAACGCGTCCATCGCCTCGGTGTCGGTGATCGGACGGTACTCGGTGCGACCGAGATCCTTGAGGTATGCGTGCTCGGGCCCAACTCCTGGATAGTCCAAACCCGCTGAGATCGAATGGGATTCGATGGTCTGGCCGTCCTCGTCCTGCAGCAGGTAGGAGAACGACCCCTGGAATGCGCCCGGCGAACCACCCGTGAAGGTCGCCGCGTGCCGGCCAGTCTCCACGCCGTCGCCTGCCGCCTCGTAACCGACCAGCCGGACGCCCGGATCGTCGATGAACGCGTGGAACACGCCGATCGCGTTCGATCCCCCGCCGACGCAGGCGGTCACCGCGTCGGGCAGCCGGCCCGCCTGCTGCTGAATCTGGGCCCGCGCCTCCAGACCGATGACGCGCTGAAAGTCGCGCACCATGGTCGGGAAGGGATGCGGCCCCGCCGCGGTGCCGAAGCAGTAGTAGGTGTCGTCGGCGTTGGCGACCCAGTCCCGGAACGTCTCGTTGATGGCGTCCTTGAGCGTCTTCGAACCGGACTCGACGGACACCACTTCCGCGCCGAGCAGCCGCATCCGCGCCACGTTCAGGGCCTGGCGCGCCGTGTCGACGGCGCCCATGTAGACCACGCAGTCCAGACCGAGCAGCGCGCACGCGGTCGCGGTCGCCACCCCGTGCTGACCGGCGCCCGTCTCGGCGATGACGCGGGTCTTGCCCATCTGCTCGAGCGAGCAGGGCCTGCCCGAGGACGTTGTTGATCTTGTGGGATCCGGTGTGGTTGAGGTCTTCTCGCTTCAGGAAGAGCCTCGCCCCGCCGGCGTGCTCACTCAGCCGGGTCGCCTCGTACAACGGCGAGGGCCGCCCGGTGTAGTGGCGCTGCAGTCGGTCCAGTTCGTCGAGGAAGGTCTGATCGGCCCTGGCCTTCTCGTACGCGGCGGTGACCTCTTCGATCACCGCCATCAGGGCTTCGGGGACCAGCCGTCCGCCGTAGGTGCCGAAGTGCCCCTTGGCGTCCGGGTCGTGGATGGTGGGTTCGGCGACGGCTGCGCTGGAACGCGGCAGCTCCGGGCCGGCGAGATCGGCCACTATCTCAGCGGGAGGGTTTCGGGCAGGACGGATGTGTACCTGCGGTGACCAGATCGGCTACGGCACTACGCGGGTCGCCGCTGGTGACCAGCCCCTCACCGACGAGCACGGCGTCCGCACCCGCACCTGCGTACGCGAGCAGATCGGCGGTACCGCGGACGCCGGATTCGGCGACGCGGATGACGTTGGACGGCAGCCCGGGAGCGATCCGCGCGAAGCAGTCGCGGTCCACGTTCAACGTCTTGAGATCCCTTGCGTTGACCCCGATCACGCGGGCACCGGCCTGCAGGGCGCGGTCGGCCTCGTCCTCGGTGTGCACCTCGACGAGCGCCGTCATGCCCAGCGACTCGGTGCGGTCGATCATCGACACCAGCGCCGACTGCTCCAGCGCCGCGACGATCAGCAGCAGCATGTCCGCGCCGTGCGCACGCGCCTCGTGGATCTGGTACGGCCCGATGATGAAGTCCTTGCGCAGCAACGGAATCGACACCGCCGCGCGCACGGCGTCGAGATCGTCCAGCGAGCCGTTGAACCGGCGCTGCTCGGTGAGCACGCTGATGACTCGGGCCCCGCCCTCCTCGTAGGCGCGGGCCAGCTCCGCCGGATCGGAGATGGTCGCGAGCTCGCCGCGCGAGGGACTGGCCCGCTTGACTTCCGCGATGACCCCGATGCCGGGCTCGCGGAACGCGGCCAGCACGTCGAGCGGCGCAGCGGCGTCCTTGGCCATCGCCTTGACGTCGGCCAGGCTCAACGCGGCCTCGCGGGCGGCCACGTCGGCGCGGACCCCCTCGATGATGGAGTCGAGCACGGTGGCCGAACTCATGAGCCGTCGATGTCCTTCCGAGCCGTACCTGAGCATCCGGGCATTCCCGGATTGTCTGTATCGAAGGGTAACCGCCACCACTGCACCATCTGTCACCGGCCCTTGTTGTCCGGATTGGTCGGGTCCCGGCCCTCGTCAAGCGCGTCCCAGATCATCCGTTCGGACATGTCGGCGTCCATGGCGCGCTGCCGTGCCGCTTCTCGTCGCCTCGCGGGAGCGTCGTACTTCTCGTCGTCCGCGGCAGTTGGCTTCGGCGGTGAGCGCATGAACAGCACCGCACCGGCGAGCGTCATGACCGCCGCGATCAAGGTGAGCACCGCCCCCAGGTAGTGCCGCTGCGTCCCGACGAGGTCGGCGACGGGCACGTCGGCGAGGTGAGCGGCCCGGACCGCCACGTCTTGGATCACCCACAAACTGATCGCCAGATAGCCCATGAACGCGCTGCATGCCCGCGACGATCACCGCCAGCAAGCGCAGCTGCCACGTCGGCCCGACGCCCGCCTGAGTGCCGCTGCCAGCAACATCAGGGCCAGCGGCACCAACGCCGTCGACCAGGATCCGCCGTCCAGGGTCACCGTCTTCGGATGGCCCAGCCCGTCGAACGAGGTCACCGCAACCCACGCCAGCCGCGATGCCCCCCACAGCGCCGCCGCGGCCAGCAGGAGCAGGAGTTGCCCGATCCGCATGACGGCGCGGCCGCCCATCATGGCTGGGTCAGCGTCTCGGCGGCGGCGATCGCGTTGAGCACTGCCCTGGCCTTGTTGGCGGCCTCGTTGTACTCGTAGGGGCCGTTGGAGTCGGCCACGACGCCACCGCCGGCCTGCACGTAGGCCGTGCCGGCGCGCATCAGCGCGGTGCGGATGGCGATCGCGAAGTCGGCGTTGCCAGCGAAGTCGAGATAGCCGAGCACCCCGCCGTAGAGGCCGCGCCGCGTCTTCTCGACCTCTTCGATGAGTTCCATCGCCCGCACCTTCGGCGCCCCGGACAGGGTGCCCGCGGGGAAGCAGGCGGTGACGGCGTCCAGCGCGGTCTTGCCCTCGGCCAGTTGCCCGGTCACCGTCGACACCAGGTGCATGACGTGGCTGTAGCGCTCGATGTGGCTGTAGTCCTCCACCCGCACCGTGCCGGGTACGCAGACCCGGCCGAGGTCGTTGCGGCCGAGGTCGACCAGCATCAGGTGCTCGGCGCGTTCCTTGTCGTCGGCGAGCAGCTCCTTCTCGAGGAGGACGTCCTCCTCCTCGTTGGCGCCGCGCCAGCGGGTGCCGGCGATCGGGTGTGTGGTGGCCTTGCCGTCCTGCACGGTCACCAACGCCTCCGGGACTGGAACCCACGATCGAGAAGTCGAGTTCGCCAGCATCATTCGGCACGTTGAGCAGGTACATGTACGGACTGGGGTTGGACACCCGCAGCATCCGGTAGACGTCGAGGGGATCGGCGTCGGTGTCCATCTCGAAGCGCTGCGACGGCACCACCTGGAAGGCCTCCCCCGCCTCGATGTCGCCGACGAGCTTCTCGACGATCGCGGTGTACTCCTCGACGGTGCGTTGCGCAGCGGTGCAACGGGGCGGGCCTGCCGAAGGTGGCCACCGTGGAACCCAGCGGCTCACCGAGCGCCGCCGTCATCACGTCGAGCCGGGCGACGGCGTCGTCGTAGGCCCAGTCGACCCGCTCGTCGGTGCCGTTCCAGTTCACCGCGTTGGCGATCAGCGTGATGGTGCCCTCGTGGTGGTCGACGGCGGCGACGTCGGTGGCCAGCAGCAGCAACATGTCGGGCAGTTTGAGGTCGTCGACGGCGAGCTCGGGCAGCCGCTCCAGGCGCCGCACCAGGTCGTAGGCGAAGAACCCGACCAGACCGCTCGATAGCGGCGGCAGGCCCGGCAATGCCGCGGTTTCCAGCAGGTCCAGGGTGGCGCGCAGCGCCTGCAGCGGATCACCGCCGCTCGGCGCGTCCTGCGGTGTCAGCGCCGAGCCAGACCGCCTCTCCGTCGCGCACCGTCAGCGCCGACGGGGCGCCTGCGCCGATGAACGACCATCGCGACCAGGAGCGCCCGTTCTCCGCGGATTCCAGCAGGAAGGTGCCTGGACGGTTGGCGGCCAGCTTGCGGTACGCCGACAGCGGCGTCTCGCTGTCGGCGAGCACCTTGCGCGTCACCGGCACCACGCGGTGCTCGGCGGCCAGCGCCCGGAAGTCCTCGCGCGACGTGGTGATCGGCGAGGTTGGCGGTGCGTTTGCACCTGGTAATCCTCCCAGATCGTTCCAAATCGACGGGCGTAGCGTGGGTGCCCGTGACACCTCGAAGACGGAGTGACCGGGTCGCCGAGTTCGAATTGCCCGACCAGACGGGCACGCTGCGGAGTCTGACGAGCCTGCTCGCCGACGGACCGATCGTGCTGTTCTTCTATCCGGCGGCCATGACGCCCGGCTGCACCAAGGAGGCCTGCCACTTCCGCGATCTGGCCGGCGAGTTCGCCGCAGTCGGCGCGAGCCGGGTCGGGATCAGCACCGATCGCCGTTGACAAGCAGGCCAAGTTCGCCGACAAGCAGAAGCTTCGACTACCCGCTGCTGTCCGACGCCGATGGCACCGTCGCGACGCAGTTCGGCGTCAAGCGCGGGCTGCTCGGCAAGCTGATGCCCGTCAAGCGCACCACGTTCGTCATCGACACCGACCGCACGGTGCTCGACGTCATCGCCAGCGAGTTCAGCATGGACACCCACGCCGACAAGGCGCTGGAGGTGCTGCGCCAGCGTCAGTCCGCGTAGGGGCGGCGTCGTGACGGCAACAGTGCTGGAACTGGCGGACGTGACGTTCCGCCGCGACGGCAAGCAGATCATCGATGGCATCTCACTGACGGTCAACGCGGGCGAGCACTGGGCGCTGCTCGGGCCCAACGGTGCGGGCAAGAGCACCCTGTTGGGTTTCTGTGCTGCCGTGACCTTTCCGACGTCGGGAACCGTGCGCGTCCTCGGCGAGCAGATGGGCCGCGTCGACCTGGCGCGGCTGCGTCATGCCATCGGCCATGTGAACCCGCGCCACCGGCTTGCAGTACTCGCTGACCGTGCGCGAAGTCGTCCTGACCGGCATCACGGCGACGATCGACATCCCGATGCGCTGGACGCCCAGCCGCGACGAGCTTGACCACGCGGAGGCGATGGTCGCGTCGGTCGGCCTGTCCCGCAAGGCCGACGACCCGTGGCCGACGCTGTCGCAGGGCGAACGGGGCCGCGCCCTCATTGCGCGGGCACTCATATCCGCTCCCCGGCTGCTGTTGCTCGACGAGCCGACGACGGGATTGGACGTGGCCGCGCGCGAGCAGTTGCTCGAGACGATGGACTCCCTGGACGACACCCATCCCGACGTGGCGTCGATTCTGGTCACCCACCATCTCGAGGAACTTCCGACCACCACCACCCACGCGTTGTTGATCGCCGAGGGCCGCACCGTCGCGTCCGGACCGGCCCGTGACGTCGTCACCACCGACAACGTCACGGCCGCCTTCGCTCACCCCGTTCAGGTCGGTTACGACGAGGGCCGGTGGACGGCGCGGGCCAAGGCGACCAGCTTCGAGGTCTAGGTCTGCGCTGCCGGCGCAAGTCCGCCCGCGAAACAGGACGTCCGGCCCCCGTCGACGACGAGGTTGGCTCCGGTCATGTACGCGGCCTCGTCCGACAAGAGGAACGCCACCGCCGCGGAGATCTCGTCGGGCTGGCCGATTCTGCCGAGCGGGATGGTCGCCTCGTGCGCGGTGCGTTCGGCGGCTGGGTCCGGCGCCATCGTGAATTCGGCCATCAGCATGGGTGTTTCGGTCTCGCCAGGAGAAATGCTGTTGACGCGGATGCCATGCACCGCCAACTCGGCCGCTAGGGCACGGGTCATGGCCAGGACACCGCCCTTGGTCGCCGTGTAGGCCACGTAGCCGGCCTGGCCCATTAGCGCGAGCTCCGATCCGGTGATGACGATGGCCCCGTACCGCGCGGGAATCATGCGCCGGGCGGCTTCCCGCGACACGTAGAAGCTGCCGGACAGGTTGACGTGCACGTGGCGGAGCCAGTCTTCGTCGCTCGTCGTCACGGCTGGACCGATCACCGAGATTCCCGCATTGCTGAAGACCGCGGAAACCTCACCAACGGTTTCGGCGCGGTCGAAGGCGCCCGCGACTTGGCCAGGATCACCGACATCGGCGGCGACGGCGAGTGCCTCGGCGCCGATCGCGCGGCATTCTGCGGCCGCTTCCTCCAAGTCGTCGCCGGGAAGCGCGACCAGAGCCAGCGCCGCCCCTTCACGTGCGAGCCGAAGAGCGGTGGCGCGTCCGATTCCAGAGCTGGCTCCGGTGACGAGGGCGACGCGATTGGTAAAGCGGGGCATCGTGCCAGTGTGCGCGAGGTTCGGATTGACCGCACGCTGTCGCCGCCCCCGAGCTACAGATACGTTCGCAAGTGCTCCGTCATGCCACGGTGGAAGTCGTGCAGCACAGATGCTTTCGGTGTTATGCCATCGGCACCGTGATACATGCCTGTCACGGTGACGAGCTCACACGGGACACCGCTGGCCGTCAGATTCTCCGCGTAGGTGACGTCTTCGTCGTAGAACAGGTCGAGGTCGCCGACGCCGATCCACGTCGGCGGCAGCCCGGTCAGGTCCGAACGCCGCGCCGGGGCCGCGTACGCGGGCGCATCCGATAGGCGAGGCTCCCGGCCCAGGTACGCGGTCCACCCGAACCGGTTTGCCGCAGGTGTCCACCCGAACCGTCCGCGACCGGCGTGGTCCTCGCGGAGCGCGGTGCGGTCGTCGAGCATCGGGTAGATCAGCACCTGCGCGCGCAGGGGGATTCCCTCGTCGTGACTGCGCTGCGCGACTGCCGCCGCCAGTCCGCCGCCGGCGCTTCCGCCCATCACCGCGATGCGGTCCGCGTCGATGCCAAGCTCCTCGGCGTGGTGGCGCATCCAGCGCAAGGTCGCCATGCAGTCGTCAAGCCCGGCGGGGAACTGATGCTCGGGCGCCAGCCGATAGTCGGGTGACACCACGACGACGCCGAGATCACGCGCCACGCGACCGGAGCCCACCGCCTCGAACTGTGGAGTGCCGACGATCATCCCGCCGCCGTGAATCCACAGCACAGCCGGTCCAGCCTCTTCACGCTCGACCGGTGTCGTGACGAGCACACGTACCGGCGACTCGCCGACGTTGCGCTCGGTCACCACGACACCGGGTCCCGACTTGGTGCGAATGCTGAAGAGCAACCTGATGACGGGCAGCGTCCGCTGCGTGAACGGAAGGGCGGTGAACGGCAGGATCGGGCTGCGCAACTCCTTGACCACGGCCGCCATGGCATCCCGCATCGTCAAGTAGCGCCGTGCTGCCAACGCGGCCGTCCCCAAAATGGCAACCGCTGCAAACTTCTTCACCCACGAAGCCTAGTCGTCGGGACCAGCGAGCAGGTCGGCGTCGAAGCAGCTGTGATCGCCGGTGTGACACGCGGCGCCGACTTGGTCGACCTCGAGCAGCACGGTGTCGCCGTCGCAGTCGAGCCGCACCGAATGCACGTGCTGGGTGTGCCCCGAGGTCGCGCCCTTGATCCACTGCTCGCCCCGGGACCGCGAGTAGTAGGTCGCCTCACGCGTTTCCAGGGTGCGTGCCAGCGCCTCGTCGTCCATCCACGCCACCATGAGCACCTGACCCGTTGCGCGTTCCTGCGCGACCGCGACGAACAAGCCGTTCGCGTCGCGCTTCAGCCGCGTGGCGATGCCTTCGTCCAGAGTCACCTGACCACGATCCCTTCTGCCGCCATCGCCGTCTTCACCTGGCCGATGGTCAGCTCACCGAAGTGGAACACGCTGGCGGCCAACACCGCATCGGCCCCCGCCTCGACCGCGGGCGCGAAGTCCTCGACGGCACCGGCACCACCACTGGCGATGACGGGAACCGTCACCGCGGCGCGGACCGCACGCAGCATGGCCAGGTCGAAGCCCGCCTTGGTGCCGTCGGCGTCCATCGAGTTCAGCAGGATCTCGCCGACGCCGAGTTCGGCGCCGCGAGCGGCCCATTCGACGGCGTCGATGCCCGTGCCGCGACGGCCGCCGTGGGTGGTGACCTCCCAGCCGGACGGGGTCGGCGCCGAACCCGCGGGGACGGTCCTGGCGTCGACGGAGAGCACGATGCACTGCGAGCCGAACTGACGCGACAGTTCGGCCAGCAGCTCCGGACGGGCGATGGCTGCGGTGTTCACCGACACCTTGTCGGCGCCTGCCCGCAGCAGCGTGTCCACGTCGGCGATCGACCGCACGCCACCGCCGACCGTCAGCGGAATGAAGACCTGCTCGGCGGTCCGGCGCACGACGTCGAGCATGGTGGCCCGACCCGACGACGACGCCGTCACGTCCAGGAACGTCAGCTCGTCGGCGCCCTCGGCGTCGTAGACCGCGGCGAGTTCGACGGGATCGCCCGCGTCACGCAGGTTTTCGAAGTTGACCCCCTTGACCACCCGGCCGTCGTCGACGTCCAGGCAGGGAATCACCCGCACCGCGAGACCCTCGTGGTGGTTCATCGGTAGTCCTCCGGTACGCCGACCGACGTCACGATCTCGAGGATCTCGGCGTGCACGGTGGGTACCCCTGCGAGCGCCGACCGCGACGCCGGCGTCCAGTCCTGGCCCGCGAGATCGGTCACGACGCCGCCCGCCGCCCGAATCAGCGCGACGCCTGCCGCATGATCCCAGACGTGGTGGCCGAAGCTGATGGCACCACCGAGCACCCCGGCAGCGGCGTAGGCCATGTCGATTCCGGTGGCTCCGTGCATCCTGATGCGGGAGCACTTGCGGCTCAACCGTTCAAGTGTGGCCAGCCGGTAGCGGCCGGGGAACTCGCCGCGCGAGTCGACGTTGAACGTGCCGATGCCCACCACGGATCCGGGCAGCTCCGCGTCCCTCAGCGGTGGCTGCTCGACGCCGTTGACGTACAGCGGCTTTCCGACCACGGCCGTGTAGCGCTGTTCGGTGAACGGCAGCCAGGTCAGACCGGCGACCGGCTCGCCGTCGCGCAGCAGTCCGAGCAGGATGGCCGCCATCGGCAGGCCCGCGGCGTAGTTGAAGGTGCCGTCGATTGGGTCGAGCACCCACACCAGGTGCGAATCGATTGGGGCGCCGCCGAACTCCTCACCGTGCACGCCGATCCCGGTGGCGGATTCGAGCGCGGCGACGACCTGGCGTTCGATCGCGAGGTCGACCTCGGTGGCGAAGTCGTTGCCCTTCTTCCGGACCGCCGACTGGGCGCGGTGCCCCGCGACGAACGGCTTGGCCGCCTCGTCGAGGATCGCCGACGCCTCGCTCACCAGGGCGTCGAGGTCGGTTTCGTCCAGCGTCATCGCGATCTACCGACTGACCGCGGCGAGGGCCTGCGGCAGGGTGAACCGCCCGGCATAGAGAGCCTTGCCGACGATCGCTCCCTCGACGCCATGTCCGGCCAGGGTGGCGATGGCCCGCAGATCGTCGAGGCTGGATACTCCGCCCGACGCGATGACGGGCGCAGCAGTGTGTTCGGCGACTCCGGCCAGCAGCTCCAGGTTCGGCCCGTTCAAGGTGCCGTCCTTGGTGACGTCGGTGACGACGTAGCGCGAACAACCTTCGCCGTTGAGCCGGTCCAGCACCGGCCACAGGTCGCCACCGTCGGTCTCCCAGCCGCGGCCTCGCAGCCGGTGCGCACCGTCAACGATCTTGACGTCGAGGCCGACGGCCACCTTCTCACCGTGCTCGGCGATCACGCGGCGACACCACTGCGGATTCTCCAGGGCGGCGGTGCCTAGGTTGACGCGCGCACAACCGGTCGCGAGCGCCGCCGACAACGAGTCGTCGTCACGGATGCCGCCCGACAGTTCGACTGCGACGTCCAGCCTGCCGATGACCTCGGCGAGGAGTTCGAGGTTCGAACCTCGGCCGAATGCCGCGTCGAGGTCGACCAGGTGGATCCACTCGGCGCCGTCGCGCTGCCAACCCAGGGCGGCGTCCACCGCCGATCCGTAGTCGGTTTCGCTGCCCGCCTGCCCCTGCACGAGGCGGACGGCCTTGCCGTCGACGACGTCGACGGCCGGCAGCAGTATCAATGGTTGTTTCACGTCACTCACGAATAACTCAGAGCCCCTCGACCCAATTGCTCAGCAGCGCCGCGCCCGCGTCGCCACTCTTCTCCGGGTGAAACTGCGTGGCCGACAACGCACCGTCCTCGACCGCCGCCAGGAACGGCACGTGGTGCGTCGCCCAGGTGAGCAGGGCGTCGGCGTCGCCCGTCCCACCGTTGCGCGGCATAGGAATGCACGAAGTAGAACCGGGTGTCGGCGTCCAAACCCTTGAACAGCGAACTTCCCGGTGCGGCGTCGACGACGTTCCAACCCATGTGCGGAATCACCGGCGCATCCAAATGCACGACGGCACCGGGCCATTGGCCGCAGCCGGCCGTCTCGACGCCGAACTCGACGCCGCGGGCGAACAGGATCTGCATGCCGACGCAGATGCCCAGTACCGGCCTGCCGGCCGCCACGCGATCGGCGATGATCTTCTCGCCGCCGATGCCGCGCAGTCCCGTCATGCACGCCTCGTACGCGCCGACCCCCGGCACCACCAGACCGTCGGCGGCCGCCGCCGCGGCGGGGTCGGAGGTCACCTCGACCGTGGCGCCCGACCCGCTCCAGCGCACGCTGAGCCGACCGCAGGTTGCCCGAACCGTAGTCGAGGACAACCACGGACTTACCGGTCACAGGGTGCCTTTGGTGGACGGCACGCCGGTCACCCGGGGATCGGGTTCGACGGCCTGACGCAGGGCGCGGGCAACGGCCTTGTACTGCGCCTCGGTGATGTGGTGCGGGTCGCGGCCGTAGAGCGTGCGCACGTGCAGCGCGATCCGCGCGTTCATCGCGAGCGACTCGAACACGTGCCGGTTGATCACGGTGTGGTACGGCACCGCGCTGCCGGCAATCGTGCTGTGCAGCATGTGATCCGGTTCGCCGGTGTGCACGCAGTACGGCCGGCCCGACACGTCGACGGCGGCGTGCGCCAGCGTCTCGTCCATGGGGATGAACGCGTCGCCGAACCGGCGGATGCCCTTCTTGTCGCCGAGCGCCTCGCCCAGCGCCTGGCCGAGCACGATCGCGGTGTCCTCGATCGTGTGGTGTGCCTCGATCTCGACGTCGCCCTTGGCGTGCACCGTCAGGTCGAAGCTCGCGTGGCTGCCGAGCGAGGTCAGCATGTGGTCGAAGAACGGAACACCGGTGCTGATGTCGACCTGACCGGTGCCGTCGAGGTCGAGTTCGACGACGATGTCGGATTCCTTGGTCTTGCGTTCGACGCGGGCGCGGCGGGTCACGATGCTCCTTCGCACTGCTGGGGGCTGCTCCGAGTTCGGTCGCGGCCAGACGTGCGCTCGCGTCGAGCAGGACGTCGTTCTCGTCGGCCAGCCCGGTGGTGGCGCGCAGATACCCGGGTATCCCGACGTCGCGGATCAGCACGCCCGCCTCGAGGTAGCGCTGCCACGCCGCGGGCGCGTCGGCGAACTCACCGAACAGCACGAAGTTGGCGTCGCTGGGAATGACGCGGAAACCCATGTCCGTCAACGCCTCCGACACGCGGTTGCGCTCGGCGATCAGCCGCGCGACGCTGCCGAGGGTGTCGTCGGCGTGGCGCAGCGCCGCCCGCGCCGCGGCCTGGGTGAGCGACGGACAGGTGGTAGGGCAACCGCACCAGCAGCATCGCGTCGATGACGGCGGGGTCGGCGACGAGGTAACCGAGTCGGCCTCCCGCGAAGGCGAAGGCCTTGCTCATGGTCCTCGTGACGATGAGCTTGGCGGGGTAGTCGTCGAGCAGGCGCACGGCACTGGGTTGCGACGAGAACTCGCCGTAGGCCTCGTCGACGATCACGATGCCCGGCGCGACGTCGAGCAGACGCGCGCAGGTCGTCGAGCGAAACACTCTGTCCCGACGGGTTGTTGGGGCTGGCGAGGAACACCACGTCGGGCTGGCGTTCGTCGATCGCCGCGACCGCGGCGTCGACGTCGAGGCCGAAGTCACCGGCGCGCTTGGCCTCCAGCCACTCGGTCTGCGTGCCGTCGGAGATGATCGGGTGCATCGAGTAGGACGGCACGAATCCGATGGCGCTGCGGCCCGGGCCGCCGAACGCCTGCAGCAGCTGCTGCAGGATCTCGTTGGAACCGTTTGCCGCCCAGACGTTCTCGTACTCGGATCGGCACGCCGGTCTGCACGCTCAGGTAGGCAGCGAGATCGGCACGCAGCGTCACCGCGTCGCGGTCCGGGTACCGGTGCAGGTCGGACGCGGCATCGCGCACGGACTCGGCGACGTCGTCGACGAGCGCCTGCGTCGGCGGGTGCGGGTTCTCGTTCGTGTTGAGCCGCACCGGAACCGAGAGCTGAGGGGCGCCGTAGGGCGACTTGCCGCGCAGGTTGTCCCGCAGCGGCAGGTCTTCCAGAGTGATCCTGCGGGTGATCTCGGTCACCGTTCGAACCTCCGACGTACGGCCTCACCGTGCGCGGGCAGGTTCTCCGCCTGCGCCAGCGTGATCACGTAGCCGGACACGTCCTTCAGCGCGGCCTCGGTGTAGTCGACGACGTGGATGCCGCGCAGGAACGTCTGCACCGACAGTCCGCTGGAGTGCCGGGCACACCCGGCGGTGGGCAGCACGTGATTGGAGCCCGCGCAGTAGTCGCCGAGGCTCACCGGCGACCACGCGCCGACGAAGATCGCACCGGCGGAACGGATCCGGCCGGCGACGGCCGGCGGCGTCGACGGTCTGGATCTCGAGGTGCTCGGCGGCGTAGGCGTTGACGGTCCGGATGCCCGCGTCGACGTCGTCGACCAGCACGATCGCCGACTGCCGCCCGGTCAGCGCCGCGGTCACCCGCTCGCGGTGCACGGTGGTCGCCAGTTGTGCGGCGACCTCGGCGTCGGTGGCGTCGGCCAGGCGCTCACTGGTGGTGACGAGCACGCTGGCGGCCATCTCGTCGTGCTCGGCCTGACTGATCAGGTCGGCGGCGACGTGCGCCGGATCGGCGGAGTGATCGGCGAGGATCGCGATCTCGGTGGGACCCGCCTCGGCGTCGATGCCGACCTGCGACCGGCAGATCCGCTTCGCGGCGGTGACGTAGATGTTGCCGGGGCCGGTGATCATGTCGACCGGCGCGAGCTCGGTCTCGTCGGTGTCGGTGCCGCCGTAGGCCAGCAGCGCCACGGCCTGTGCGCCGCCGACGGCCCAGACCTCGTCGACGCCCAGCAGCTGCGGCCGCCGCAAGGATGGTCGGGTGCGGCAGCCCACCGAAGTCCGCCTGCGGCGGGCTGGCGATCACCAGCGAGTCCACCCCCGCGATCTGGGCGGGTACGACGTTCATCACGACGCTCGACGGGTAGACGGCGTTGCCGCCAGGTACGTAGAGGCCGACGCGTTCGACGGGCACCCAGCGTTCGGTGACCGTGGCGCCGGGGGCCAGCGTGGTGGTGGTGTCGGTGCGTCGTTGGTCGGCGTGCACGGCGCGGGTGCGCTCGATCGCGACCTCGAGCGCGACCCGCACCGCGGGGTCGAGCTCGGCGAGCGCTTCGGTCAGCCGCGCCGCGGGCACGCGGACGGTCGCGGGTCGCACGCCGTCGAACGATTCGCCGTACTCGAGGGCGGCGACGGCGCCGCGCTCGGCGACGGCGTCGACGATCGGCCGCACCTTGGGCAGGACGGCGTCGACGTCAACGCCGCCGCGGGGCAGCACGGCACGCAGCCGGGCCGCGGACAGCTGCTCGCCCCGCAGGTCGATGCGGGACATCATCGGAGCAGCTCCGGCGGCGGCAGCCGAACCTCGCGAGGAGTCATTCACGCAGACTATTGTCCCAGAGCAGCACAAATCGAATACGGGAGCCGTCATGTCAGCGTCACCTTCGAGGCAGGAACACCCCAACAACGCGCCCGGCGTGCCCATGCTGATGCCGGTGTGGCTGGAGCGATTCCAGATCAAGTACATCAACCCGATGCTCCGGCCACTGTCGAAGCGGATGCCCGGCTTCGCCGTGATCAAGCACCGCGGCCGCACGTCGGGCAAGGACTACGAGACCATCGTCACCGCCTACCGCAAGGACAGCGTGCTGGCGATCGGCTTGATCCACGGCAAGACCAACTGGGTCAAGAACGTGCTGGCCGCCGGTGAGGCCGACATCCACGTCGGGCGCAAGGACCTCCACTTGGTGAATCCCCGCGTGCTGCCCGCGGGCACCGTCGACCCCGCGCTGCCGCGGGCGGCTGCAGATGCTCGCGAAGCGGCAGGGCACGTTCGTCGCCGACATCGCCTGAGATCCGGCCGTGCCCGAATCTCGGTTGAGCCAGGCTTCGGTCACCTGCGAGACTTCCCGTCATGGCGTGGGATGTGTGGCTGACGTTCATCGGAGCGGCGATCCTGATCGCGGTGTCCCCCGGCGCCGGTGCCATCCAGTCGATGGCCACCGGCCTGACCCACGGCGTGCGGCGCGGCTACTGGAGCATCCTCGGCCTCGAGGTCGGGCTGATGCTGCAACTCACGCTCGTCGCATTGGGGCTCGGCGCGATCGTGACCGGCTCGATCGTGGCCTTCAACGTCGTCAAGTGGGTGGGCGTGGCCTACCTGCTGTACCTCGCCGTTCGCCAATGGCGGACGGCGACCCGGGACCTTCGGGAGCAACTCGACACGTCCACCGAGGGTGGGCGGCTTGCACTCGTCGTGCGTGGCTTCCTGGTCAACGCGACCAATCCCAAGGGTCTGGTGTTCTTCCTCGCGGTGGTGCCCCAGTTCGTGGTGCCCACGGCGCCGCTGCTGCCCCAGTACCTGGCGATCGGTACGACGATGGTCGCCGTCGACCTCATCGTGATGGGGCTGTACACCGGGCTGGCCGTGCGGTTGGTGCGCTGGCTGCAAACGCCGCGCCAGCAGACGGTCGTCAACAGGGTCTTCTCGGGTCTGTTCGCCACGGCAGCGGTGGTGCTTTCGCTGGTGCGACGGGCCGCAACTGCCGGCTAGCCACTCGCGGTACATGGGCGAGGTGGAGTCGATGACCACACACGTGGTGGTGTTGCCGGGCGGTGGTTACTCGTCGCATGCCGCCCACGAGGCCGAACCGATCGTCCACTGGCTCGAGACACTCGGCTACGGCGCGGGCGGCACCGTGTCGGTGTCGTTGGGTTCTCGGCGGACGGCCATCTGGCCGGGCATGCGGCGCTGGCACCCGACTCCACCGATGAGCAGCGCCCCGACTTCGCCGTGCCGTGCTATCCCATCACCTCGGTGACTTCGCTGACGGCTGAAGCCGGCAGCTTCTTTTACGCTGCGGGTGCGGCGTGTAGGGCCAGTCCAGCCCTGAGGATGTTGCGTGCGGCGTGTTCGTCTGCCGGTGCGCTGTGACCGCACCGTTGACAGGCGAACTCCGCTTGCGTGACGCGGTTCTCGGGCGCTGCGTGACCACAGCGCGCACACTTATCCGGGGTGGGCCGGGGGTCGACCTCGATCCAAAAGCGTCCAGCGTCTTCCGCTTTGGCGCGCAGTATCGAGACGAACTGGCCCCAGCCAGCGTCACTAATGCTTCGGTTGAGCCCGGACTTGGCTCGGGCACCGTTGGGCAGGAACTGTCCCGGGTTGCCCGGGGCAGGTTTGCGTTTCGCCCGGCGCAGCATGTTCGCGATCTTGAGGTCCTCCACCACCAGCAGGTCATAACGGGCCACCAGAGCGCGGGCCTGTTTGTGATGAAAATCATTGCGCCGGTTCGCGATCTTACGATGCTTAGCGGCCACCGTCTCCCGGCGAGCAGCCCGGTTGCGTGAACCGCGTTTGGTCCGCGCCAAGCGTCGTTGGGCAGCTTCCAGTCTGGTGGCGGCCTGACGTGCCCACCGAGGATTCTCCACGGTGATCCCATCGGAGAGCGTCGCGTAGGTCACCACCCCGACATCGATACCGACCTGGGAACCGGTGGCCGGCAACGGATCGGTGGGAACCTCATCGCAGGACAGGACCAGCGTCCAGCGCCGGCCCTGGCGTTTGATCTGGATTGTTTTCACACGGCCCTGCACCCGGCGATGCACAGTGACCTTCACCTGGCCGACACCCTGCAGATACACCCGCTCGAGATCGGGGTGCCAGCGGGCGCCATCACCGTCTTTGGGCCACTCCACACTGTCAAAACGGGCCTTGCCCTTGAACCGCGGGTAGCCGGCCTTCTGCCCAGCTTTCACACGGCCGAAGAATCCGTCGAAGGCCTTGCTCAACCGCCGCAACGTGGCCTGCTGCGACGAGAACGACCACACCGCCTGATCCGGACGCACACGACGAATCTCACTCAGCTGGGCCGACTGATCGCCATAACGGATACGAGTCGTACTGTGCGACCACCCATCCCGACGCTCCTGCAACGCTGCGTTATACAACTCGCGGTGGGCATCGAGGCACGCCGCCAAAGCCACATGCTGGCGCGCTGTCGGCCGCAACCGAAACACCTACGCCCGCCTCAGCACGCCACCGCTCCCCACTGATGCTCGATATCGCCGCGCACCGTCGACTCCCAGACACACCCGACCCAGGCGGCGAAATACGACGGCGACCACATCACCTTCGCCAACCGGCCCAAATACGCAAACTCCGCGCCCAACAGCCGCGTCGCGCGACCCTTGAACGCCCCCACCACCGCCGCTAGGGCATCGGGCGGACCGACCCCGACGAACAGAACCACGGGATCGGGCATGACGTCGTTGGCCACGATCTCCCAACCGTGCTCGTCGGCGATCTGCACTAACAGCTCACCGCAGCGGGCCGCTACACGACCGCCCAACACACCGCGGCGGTACTTCGGGCACCACACCAGATTCAGGCCCAGTGAGCACAACCCACCCGGGGTGCGGCCAAACCAGCCCTCGGACATGACCACACCCTACGAAACGACACCGACAAAACCCACGGTCACACCGGTGGTCACCAACCCCGATTCCCCCAACGGCTAAAGCCACCGGTCCCCTCGGGGCGCACTGATGGAACTGGCCACGTACCGTGCGGCCCAAGACATCCTGCTTGGCGCCTCCCCCACCCGGCGGGCCCGTTGGGAGGTCAGCCTCGACCGCCTCGTCACGCCGAGCGCGCCGCCGATGTTCCTCTGGCACACCGCCGAAGACGCCTACGTCTACCCCGAGCACTCCTATCGGTTGGCGGCCGCCCTGTCGGCAGCCGGACGGCCACATGCCCTGCACGTGTTCACCCACGGCCCGCACAGCCTGGGGCTGGCCAAGGGCGCCGGCGAAGCCGAACAGTGGACGGCCCTGGCCGAAACCTGGTTGGCCGACATCACAGCCTGAGTGGCTATGCGGACCGCGTGAACACCGTCTTGCCGGTCATCGCCGGCCAGGCGGTATCGGCGTCCTCCCATGGCACGACGCGGTCCACGACGGGACCGAGATCGCTAGTGGTCGAGAGTAATTCGAGGATCTCCGGGATCACGGTGCGCGCGTTGACCCGGCTGGTGACGAACCGAACGCCTCTGGTGTACATCGCCAGCAGTGGCAGCTCGACGGGCCGCAGGTAGAGCCCGGTGTCGGTGCACACGCCGTCGGGCCACGTGGCGCACAAGGTCGCCGAAAGCACCTCGGGGTCGGCCGTGGTGTGGACGGTTATCGGATATGGATCCCATGACCGGTCGGGCTTCGGCCTGTCGTGCACCGTCGCGCCGAGCTTCTCGGCGATGGCGAGGCGACCGGCGTCGGTGTCGAAATAGTCGACGCGAGCGCCCATGGCCGACGCAAACGCTGCGGCATAGAGGCCGATCGAGAGCTTCCCTGCGACGAGGACGCGGCGCTCATCGGCGTCCAGGGCCGCCAACTGCGAACGGTACGGTACGACGGTGCGCCAGCCGTCGGGGATGTTGTCCGACATCGAGGCAATCGAGACCGGGTCGACGCTGTCGGGCAACGGAATCAGCATCGCATCGGCATAGGGCACCAACACCAGGTCGGCCATGAACCCGCCGCCGTCGAGACCGGCGATGGGCGCCATGCCGTACATCGCCATGAGCGGCAGGGAGGCACACGAACCGGTGGCACCGCGACGGCAGGCCGAGCAGGTTCCGCAGTTGATCTGAAACGGCACGATGACGCGGTCGCCGACGCGGACGCTGGTGACGTCGCTGCCGACCTCGACTACCTCCGCGACGCCCTCGTGGCCGAGCGCATGGCCAGGCGCCATCGGCAGCCCGCCCTGCGACACCCACACGTCGAGATCGCAACACGCCACCGCCAGCGGCCGAACCAGCGCCTGACCGGGGTCGGCGAGTGTCGGATCCTGCACCGTCGTCCAACTGCACGCATCCGGTCCGTGGAGCATCAGCTGCCGCATGGGGAATCCTTCTTTAGAGGTCGTTCAAGTATTCTTGAGCGATCTTTCTAGTATTGTCAAGGGATGCCCCGCCCCGATCGCAGTCGCGTCGCGCTCATGGAGAGCGCCGCCCAGCTGTTCCGCAGGCAGGGCTTCGCCGCGACCGGCGTCAATCAGATCCTCGAGGCCGCCGACGTCAAGGCGGGCTCGCTCTACCACCACTTTCCCGACGGCAAGGCAGAACTCGCGGCCGCCGTCGTCGACGGCGTTGGCGCAGACATCGAACGACTCCTGCGCGCGTTCCTCGACTCCGGGCATCCGCCCGCCGAGATCGTCGCCAAGTGGATCGACATCCTGGCCGTCGGACTGGACGGTGACCAACGCGATGGCTGCCCGATCGAGCCCATCGCCACCGAATCCGTGAATGCCAGTGCTCGGATCCGCGACGCGTCAGCCCGCGCGTTCGCCGGATGGTGTGCCGCCGTGGCCGACCGCCTGACCGCGGACGGCTGGCCCGCCGACGACGCCGCGCAGACCGCGCAGGCCGTCATCGCCCTGATCGAGGGGGCGTTGATGCTGTCCCGGATCGCAGGCGACCGGGCGGCCCTCGACGCCGCGAAGGCGGCCGCCAGGACCCTGCTCGATCGGCGTTAGTCCTCGGTCGGGCAAATCGATCTAAATATTGCCGAAATCGAAGCCGATTATTTGCACAGCTCGGTGATCTTGGTATTGGTGGCGTCGGCATCGCGCAGGCGACCGGCTTGTTGGGGATCACTGTTCTGCGCGCCGGCAGTGGCGGCGGCACCGATGTCCAGCAAGGTGGTGGCGAACCGGCGGACCGAATCGGCCAGCTCGGTCGGGGTTGCTGGATCCAACCGATTCAAGAGGTAGAGCCCGCCGTTCGACAGTGACAGCCGCGCGTTGGCTGCCACGGCGAGCGAGCCCGTGACATCGGCCTCGCCGCCGGGAATGGGCAGGTTGGTGTTCAGCGAGACGCCCTTGCGTACCAGGTCAGAGGCCGTGCATATGGCCAACTTGGCGTCTGCCTGTTGCGCGGCCGTGTACTCGGGCTGCCCCGCCGGTTTCGGGGCGGGTCGAAAGGCCGCCCATGCGGCGAGCGCGAGCGCAACAACGGCGAGTACCAGGGCCACAATAGTCAGAACACCGCCTCGTCGTGGCGAAGCCGGAGCCGTACGGGTGGGTTGGTCCTCGCTCGGTGACATGGCCCGATCCTAATGGGCACGGGAACGCTTCCCGCGGAGCGAAACGAAAAACCCAAAGACGAAATGTCGAATTTGCCGTGAATTGCAATCATCGATGCCAACATGTGAGCCGCATGGATGGACGCCGATTCGCGAGCAAACGGCGTGATCCGGGCGATCGGCGTCCTCCTCGAGGGGTAGGGGACGCCGGTCGCTGCTGTCTAGACGTCCAATCCGACGTCGAGGACGTGGACCGAATGCGTCAGGGCGCCGACGGCCAGGAAGTCGACACCGGTGCCCGCGTACTCGGCGGCGGTGTCCAGGGACAGGCCGCCCGAGGACTCCAGCTGGGTGCCAGGCGCGCTGGCGTCGCGGCGTTGCACCGCGATCTGCGTCTGCCAGATCGGAAAGTTGTCCAGCAGAACGAGTTCGACGTTCTCGCCGAGAATGGCGTCGAGTTGTTCGAGCGAGTCGACCTCGACCTCGCACGGTAGCTCCGGTGCGATGGCGCGTACGGCGCGCAACGCCTCGAGCACTCCGCCTGCCGCGGCGACGTGGTTGTCCTTGATCAGCGCCGCGTCGCCCAGCCCCATCCGGTGATTCACCCCGCCGCCAACGCGGACCGCGTACTTCTGCAGCGAGCGAAGTCCCGGCAGCGTCTTGCGCGTATCGCGGATCTTGGCGTTGGTGCCATCGACGGCGTCGACCCATCGCGCAGTGGCCGTGGCGATGCCACTGAGGTGACAGACCAGGTTGAGCATCGTCCGTTCGGCCGTCAACAGCCCGCGGGTCCTGGCCTCGACGGTCAGCAATGCATCGCCGGGATTCAGTCGGGTGCCGTCCTCGACCCGGCCGACGACGCGGTAACCGTCGGCGCCAAGCACCTCGTCGAGCACCAGCAGCGCGACGTCGACGCCTGCGGCGACACCTGGCTCGCGCGTGACCATCGCTGCGGTCGTGGTCGCGTCGGACGGCACGGTGGCCAGCGTCGTCACGTCCGCGCCGTAACGCAGATCCTCATCGAGGGCGCGCACGATCGTCGCCCTGGTCTCGGCCAGGACCTCGTCGGAGGGCCGCATCAGCAGCACACACCTGCGGGCTCTGCGACGGTCGGCACGCCGGCGGACAGGCGCACCGTGGTACTGACCGCCATCGCCAGGTCGGTAGCCGGGTGGTCGGACCGGTGATGGCAGCCGCGCGTCTCGACCCGTTGCATCGCGGCCGCCACCACGGCACCCGCGGTCGCGGTCAGCGCCGTGTCCTCCAGCGCAGCGCGGTTGCGCAGCGGCCGCTTCGGGGCAGTAGCGAGGAGATCGGCGAGTCGTCGCAGGCCATCGGCGTCGCGCACGACCGACGCATCTCGACTCATCGCGCGTTGTAAGTGCTTGCGCGTCAAGGCCACCCGGATCTGCGGCGCCACCACCCGCGCGCGGGACGCACCGACGTCAACGGCGTGGCTCGCGGCGGCCACGCCGGCGCGGCTGCCCACCACCAGACCTTCCAGCAGGCTGTTGGACGCGAGCCGGTTGGCGCCGTGCATGCCCGTGCGCGCCACCTCGCCCGCGGCGAACAGGCCGGACAGCTCCGTACGGCCGTACACGTCGGTGACGACCCCGCCGCAGCTGTAGTGCGCGCCGGGAACCACCGGAATCAGTTGCCGGGTCGGGTCGATCCCCGCGGCCAGGCACGAGGCGGTCACCGTCGGAAAGCGCTGGGTGAAGTCGGCGATCATGCGCGCGTCGAGATAGACGCACGCGTCCCCGGTGTCCGTCAGCCGTGCGTCGATGGCCGCGGCGACCACGTCGCGCGGAGCGAGGTCGCCCATCGGATGAACGCCTGCGGTGACCGAATCGCCGCGGGCGTCGACGAGCACCGCGCCCTCACCGCGGATCGCCTCGGTGATCAGCGGTCGCCTACCTCCCGCGTGACCGTCGAACAGCATCGTCGGGTGGAACTGGATGAACTCGACGTCGCTGACCGCGACGCCCGCCCACAGCGCCAGCGCGATGCCGTCACCGGTCGAGCCCTCCGGGTTGGTGGTCGCGGCGTAGAGGTGACCGAGGCCGCCGGTGGCCAGGATCACCGATGGCGCGTGCACGACGCCGAGTCCGTCGTCGTTGCGCACCAGCACCCCGGTCACCGCGCCGGCCTCGTGCAGCACTTGCAGCGCAACGTGATTGCGCCGGATGTCGAGTGTCGCCGCGGCACGGTCCAGCGCTCCCTGGACCTCCGCCCCGGTGGCATCGCCGCCGGCATGGATGATCCGGCGCCTGGAGTGGCCCCCCTCGCGGGTCAGTGACCATTCGCCCGGGGCCGACTCGTCGAATCGCGCGCCGTCACTGACCAATTCGGCGACGGCGCGGTAGCCGTCGGCGACGATCGAGGTCACGGCCTCGGCGTCGCACAACCCGCCGCCCGCGGCCAGCGTGTCGGCGACGTGCGCCTCGATGGTGTCGTCGGTGGTCGGTATGACGACGGCGATGCCGCCCTGCGCGTAATAAGTAGCCGTCACCCCCTCTTTTCCCGAAGCCTTGCTCAGCACCATCACCCGCCGTCCCCGGCGATGCGCGGCGAGCGCGGCGACCAGACCCGCCACCCCGGTGCCGATCACGACGACGTCGGCACGCAGTTGCCACGCGGTGTGCCCACCGCAGGCGATGCCCGCCGGGCTCATTCGCCGCCGCCGGGCTGCCCGATCTCGATCATCCGCTGCACGCTCAGACGAGCCGCTGCTGCAACATCCAAGTCGACGTGCACCTCGTCGGCGCCTTCGACGAGGCAGCGCAGCAGCGCGGCGGGGGTGATCATCTTCATGTACTTGCACGACGCCCGGTCGTTGACCGCGCGGAAGTCGACTTCCGGTGCGGCGCGGCGCAACTGGTGCAGCATGCCGACCTCGGTGGCGACCAGAACCTGACGCGCACGCGTCTCGCGCGCGGCGTCCAGCATGCCACCGGTGGACAGGATCTTCACCCGGTCGTCGGGGAACGCGCCCTCGCCTGCCAGGTACAGAGCCGAAGTGGCACAACCACATTCGGGGTGTACGAACAGTTCGGCGTCGGGGTGCGCGCGGGCCTGGTCGGCGAGTTCGTCACCGTTGATCCCGGCGTGCACGTGGCATTCGCCCGCCCACACGTGCACGTTCTTGCGCCCGGTGACCCGGCGGACGTGCGCACCGAGGAACTGGTCGGGGCAGAACAGCACCTCGCGGTCCTCGGGGATGGACGCCACCACCTCGACGGCGTTGGACGACGTGCAGCAGATGTCGGTGAGCGCCTTCACCGCTGCCGTGGTGTTGACGTAGGACACCACGACGGCGTCGGGGAATTCGTCCTTCCACGCCCGCAGGTCGTCGGCGGTGATCGAGTCGGCCAGCGAGCAGCCCGCCCGCTGGTCGGGGATCAGCACCGTCTTCTCCGGGCTCAGGATCTTGGCGGTCTCGGCCATGAAGTGCACGCCGCAGAACACGATGGTGTCCTCGGGCGCCTCGGCAGCGATCCGCGACAGGGCGAGCGAGTCACCGACGTGATCGGCGATGTCCTGGATGGCAGGCAGCTGGTAGTTGTGCGCGAGCAGCGTCGCATTGCGCTGCCTGGCCAGCTTGCGAACCTCGTCGGCCCACTCCTCGTCGGCGATGACGCCGCCGTATCCGCCGGGGCCGTTCGTGATCTGAGCGGCCCAGCCGCCAGGTGACTCCGCGGTGCGGTCCAACACCGTCATAGCCGTCTCCTTTGATCGGGACAGGTTTTCGACTTATGATCGAAAACATGCCCAATCGTAGCACTGCCCACGAAGTGCTCGCCGTCGTCTTCCAGGTTCGGCACCTGGCCACGCGAAACCCGCAGCTCAGCGTGCTGCTGTGGGAACGTGCCATGGATCCGCAGCGCGGCACGTGGTCGCTGCCCGGCGGGCAGCTGCGTCACGACGAGGACATGGTGAGTTCAGTCCGGCGTCAACTCGCCGAGAAGGTCGACCTGCGTGAGTTGACTCACCTCGAGCAGCTCGCGGTGTTCAGCGATCCGGACCGAGTCCCCGATTCCGTCTGCAACACCCGCACCATCGCGTCGACCTTCCTTGGCCTGGTGCCCTCCCCCGCCATCCCGGAGCTGCCATCGGACACCCGCTGGCATCCGGTCAGCGCTCTACCGCCGATGGCGTTCGACCACAAGACGATGATCACCAACGCCCACTCCCGCCTGGTGGCCAAACTGTCCTACACGAACATCGGATTCGCCCTGGCGCCAAGGGAATTCGTGCTGTCCACCCTCCGTGACGTCTACGGGGCTGCACTCGGCTACCAGGTCGACGCCACCAACCTGCAACGCGTGCTGGTCAGGCGCGGCGTGATCACCCCGACCGGCACCACGGCCAAGTCGGGTCGCAGTGGCGGACGGCCCGCGGCGCTCTACCGGTTCACCGAGTCGCAGTACCGGGTCACCGACGAGTTCGCCGCGCTCCGCCCCCCGACCTGAGGGCCCCGTGTTGGTTTTTAAGGGATCGCTAAGACACAATGGCCGGATGGATTCTGGCAGTGCGGCCAAGTCGACGGGTGCCGAGTGGATCGGCCAGGCGCCTCACCAGGAACTTCAGCGCAAGTCCCGGCCCCTGCTGCCCGCCGAGGATCCGTTCTACGTCCCGCCCGCCGGATTCGAACATTCCACGGCCGGGCACGGTGCTCGCGCTCCCGCGACGTGGAACTCGCGTTCCTCGGCCTGGTCCCGCAGAAGCTCGACGGCCACCCAACTGCTATACCGTTCCACCGACCTCAACGGCCTCCCGCAGGCGACGGTCACGACCGTCGTGGCGCCCGCCGAGCGCGGGTCGCCGGGCGCAGGGCCCGATCTTGTCGTACCAGTGCGCGATCGACGCCGTCGCGGGACGATGCTTCCCGTCCTATGCGCTGCGCCGCGGCGCCAAGGCCGTCGGCGCGTTGGCGCAGTTCGAGTTCCTGCTGGTCGTCCGCCGCGCTCGCCGAGGGCTGGGCGGTGTCGATTCCCGACCACGAAGGCCCGCAGGGAATCTGGGGCGCGCCGTTCGAGCCCGGCTACCACGTCCTCGACGGGCTGCGCGCCGCGCTGAGACCACGACGCGACTCAACCTGTCCGCCGAGGCGCCGATCGGGCTCTGGGGCTACTCCGGCGGTGGTCTCGCCACCGCGTGGGCCACCGAGGTGTACGCCGACTACGCGCCGGAGCTCAACGTCGTCGGCGCCGTGCTCGGCTCCCCGGTCGGCGACCTCGGCCACACCTTCCGCCGACTCAACGGCACGTTCTTCTCCGGGACTGCCCGCGCTGGTCGTCGCCGCGCTCTCACGACGTGTACCCGGATCTCGATCGCGTCATCACCGAGCACGTCACCGACGAGGGCAAGGCGATACTGCGGAGCATCTCGAGAGATGACCACCGCAGAGGCGGTGCTGCGCATGCTGGGCAAGGACATGGACGACCTCGTCGACTGGCCGCTCGAGCAGATCCTCGACACCCCCGAGGTCCGGCACGTCTTCGAGAGCATCAAGCTCGGCACCACGGCGCCGAGCGTCCCGGTGCTGATCGTGCAGGCCGTGCACGACCAGCTGATCTCCGTCGAGGACATCGACGAGCTGGCCGGACGTCTACTCGGCGGGCGGCGACCGACGTCACCTATCACCGCGACGGGCTCGAGCGAGCACCTGCTGCTGCATCCGCTGTCCGCGCCGATGACGCTGCGGTGGCTGCGGGACCGGTTCGCGGGACGACCGCTGTCCGATCACCGCGTGCGCACGAAGTGGCCGACGCTGCTGAACCCGTCGACCTACCGGGGCATGCTCCGGCTGGGCCTGATCACTGCGAAGGTGATGACGGGTCGACGGGTGGATCGTCAGCCACTGTCGGCACTGGATCAATAGCCCCGACCGGGACGAACGCATACTCCACCGGCGGCCAGGCGCCGAGATCGTCGCGCTTGGTGGCGAGCGCGCACAGCGCGTACACCAGCGCCGCCACCCCTGCGGGCAGCAGGATCGTCGTGGCGATCTGCAGCGGCGTGTGCCCGAAGAACACCGCGGGCGCCTCGAGGACGTAGTGCACGCGGTGCTCGGGTGACACCGGTGCCGTCGCGACGTCGATGACCCCGTAGCGCCACCGCACCAGCACCGCCCCGACGCCAGCCGCCACGCCCGCTGCGGCCATCCCACCGACCGCCAAGGCGCCGACCATCACCGGCCCGCGGTGTGCCCGCCACTGCCACGGCGAGCACGGCCGACACGACCGCCAGCACGGCGAGCAGCCCCACCATCAGGAACGCGCCGAGGAACAGATGGTCCGCTTCGTCGCCGACGTAGCCGCGGACCCGGTCACCGCTGCGTGGTCAACGCGACGACGGCCTGGATCGGTGGCGCCAGCCACGCCCACAATGCACCGACGACGACGCCGGCCACCACCAGGCCCACGACGACGCGCACGACGGCCGACCGGCGCGAAACACGTGGCGGTGCAACCGATCATCCAGTGCTACGTCCGGGAATGCTCATCGCCTGCTCGAGGTCCTTCGAGTCCTGCACGCCGTGCCGCGAGCACTTCGCCTCCCAGCCGTCGGGCCGAACCTGGACGATCATCCGTCGGCCGCAGTCGGCGCAGAACCGCGGCGGCTCGAGCCCGAGCCGGGCGGCCGCTGGGCACTTCGCCGCCCTCGGGTTCGCCGGTGTAGACGTTGAACGTCGGGGGCATCACTAGAGGTTATGCGCTGGCGTCAGATGCTGGCGTTGAGCGCCTTGATCGGCATCTGCAGATCGTCGAGCAACTCGAGATCGGCCTCCGCGGGCCGACCCAGCGTGGTCAGGTAGTTGCCGACGATGACGGCGTTGATGCCGCCGAGGATGCCCTGCTTGGCGCCGAGGTCGCCGAGCGTGATCTCCCGACCGCCCGCGAAGCGAAGCATGGTGCGCGGCAACGCCAGCCGGAAGGCGGCGACGGCCTTGAGCGCCTCGGCGGCGGGCAGCACGTCGAGGTCGCCGAACGGCGTGCCCGGCCGCGGGTTGAGGAAGTTCAGCGGCACCTCGTGCGGGTTCAGCTCGGCGAGGTTGGCCGCGAACTCGGCGCGCTGCTCGAGCGTCTCGCCCATCCCGAGGATGCCGCCGCAGCACACCTCCATGCCCGCGTCGCGGACCATGGCCAGCGTCTCCCAGCGCTCCTCCCACGTGTGGGTGGTCACGACGTTGGTGAAGAACGAGCGCGCCGTCTCCAGGTTGTGGTTGTAGCGGTGCACGCCCATCGCCGCCAGCCGGTCGACCTGGTCCTTGGTCAGCATGCCCAGCGAGCAGGCGATCTGGATGTCGACCTCGTTGCGGATCGCCTCGATGCCGGCGGCGACCTGTGCCAGCAGCCGCTCGTCGGGGCCGCGAACGGCGGCGACGATGCAGAACTCGGTGGCACCGGACTTCGCGGTCTGCTTGGCGGCCTCGACCAGGCTGGGGATGTCGAGCCAGGCGCTGCGCACCGGCGAGGCGAACAGGCCGGACTGCGAGCAGAAGTGGCAGTCCTCGGGGCAGCCGCCGGTCTTCAGGCTGATGATGCCCTCGACCTCGACCTCGGGGCCGCACCAGCGCATCCGGACCTCGTGGGCCAGTGCCAGCAGCTCCTCGAGCTGGTCGTCGGGCAGCTGCAGCACCTGCAGGATCTGGTCCTGGTCGAGCCCCTCGCCGCGTTCGAGCACCTGCTCGCGCGCCAGACCCAACACATCAGCGATCTCTGGGGCCTGCTGCGTCACTCCGTACTCCTCCTGCACCTAAGAACTTGAACGGTGTTTAGGCTACAGGGGTGCAGCTGCACCGACGCGACGTGGTCGACAAGGCGACCGCAGCTCCTCGACGACTACGGCATCGCCGATCTGACGATGCGCAGACTCGCGCGCGAGCTCAACGTCAGCACCCGGCGCGCTCTACTGGCACTTCGCCGACAAGCAGGCAGCTGCTCGGCGCGGTCGCCGACCGCATCCTGGAGCCACGCGTCGCCGTCGACGAGGCAGCGTGGTCGCGACGCGGATCACTGCGGTCTGCACGGCGCTGCGCGACGCCCTGCTGTCGTCACACCGACGGCGCCGAGCTGGTGTCGGCCAGCTTCGCGGCCGGGACAGTCCGAGCGGATCGTCACGAGATCCTGGCCTGGCTGACCGACGCGGCGGTCGAGGCGGGCATCGACGCGTCGAACGCGGACCTGGCCGCCCGCACGGTGCTGTACTACGTGCTCGGCTTCACCGCCGACGAGCAGTCCCGGCTGCAGTGGGACGCCGCGGGTGCGCTGGCCGACGGAGCAGTCGGTGCTCGCCGACGAACCCCAACGCGCGCTTCGCGTTCGGGCTCGGCCTGCTCGTCGACGGTATCGCGGCCCACAGCGTCGGACCGCCGCGACTAGCGTCGCGCGAACGTGATCACCGTCGACGACGTGCGGCGCATCACCCCGGCCCTGCCGCGGTCCTACGAGGCCGTGGTCGCGCGACCGGATCAAGTTCCGCGTGGGCGCCTTGTCTTCGTGGCGTTCTCGCGCGACGAGACGGTGATGGGCGTCGGCTTCCCCAAGGAGGAGCGGGCCGCGATGGTGGCCGCCGAGCCCGACAAGTTCATGCTGCCCAGGCCATCGGACATGCGATACAACTGGATCCAGGTTCGGCTCGACGCGATCGAGCTCGACGAACTGCGCGAACTGGTGATCGACGGCTGGCGGATGTGCGTGCCGAAGTCAGTCGTCGCCGAAGTCGACTAGCGGCATGTCGCCAACGCATGATCGCCGTCATGCTCGACGGACTGCGTCGACCCTGGCGTCGACGTCCGCGAGCGACGATAGAGCGCCAGATCAGAACGACGCGCGCATCGCCGTCCCAGCGGCGCAGCCCGACGAAGTGCCCACGATGTCCGCCGCACCGATGACGTCGAGCGCGGCACCGACGTCGGCGGACGCCAAGCGCGACACGTGACGTGCGGTGTCCACTGCACCGGGCCGCGAGTGCGCGCAAGGGGCCGCCGGCGTCATGTGCGGCAGCGCAGAGCGCGTCGACGGCCTCGTGCAGCGCCAGGAGTCCGGCCGACGGCACGATGAGTCGCACCAGCGTCAGCGCCGAGCGGCCGAACAGCATCGGCGCACCGATCCGGCAGTCCAGCGGCAGTCGTGCGGCGCAGACGCCGCAGTGGTTCGTCGTCCACCTGCGGGTCGATGCGCTCGGCGACGGTCAGCGTCGACGTGCGGCCGGCTGGCCGGCGTCTGACTCGGAAGCCCCGCCTCGCGCAAGCTCGTCCCAGATCTGCCGGACCGTCGCCTCGGTGTCCGGATCGAAGACCAGCTCGACGGAGTGGACCATCTAGCCTCAGCCCCGCCACCCAGTCGGGCTCGAAGGCCGACTCGCTCACGCGATGCGAACTCGGCGGCGGTCAAGCGATCCGGCGCCGGCGGGCAGCGCCGCACGCAGCGCAGCAAGCCGACCCAGCGCTTCGCGGTTGCCGACCTCGGCCACACTCGGCTCGCTGGGCCACGCGCCGACCACCAGGCCGGCGCACGAAACCTCATGTGAGGCAAGTGCTTCCAGCGTCAGCGCGGCGTGGTTCAGGGTGCCCAGTCCTGGCTCGACGACCACGAGCACGGGTGCACCGAGGTCGCGCGCGAGGTCGCGCAACGTGACGCCGACGGTCGCCGAGTTCGACGAGCAGGCCACCTGCTCCCTCGACCAGGGTGAGCCGGCCTGGCCGATCCGTAGCGGTGATCAGCCCGACGAGCTCGTCACGCGTGGGCAGAGGCCAGTCCGGCCCGTGCGCGGCGGCCGCGACCGGGGCGAGCGGCTCGGGATAGCGCCATCCCGAGATCAGTTCGCCGACACCCGAGAGCCGCGCCACCTCGGCGAGGTCGTCGTCGCCGTCCGAGCCGGTCGAACCGGTCTGCACCGGCTTGCACACCGCGACGTCGAGGCCGGCCAGCCGCGCGTGGCAGGCCAGCGCGGCAGTGGCGACGGTCTTGCCGACACCGGTGTCGGTGCCGGTGACGACGAGGACGCTCACGCGCGGGCCGTCGCGAGCGACTTCCGCCAGAACGTCGACGCGCCACGGCCAGCTCGTCGTCGGTCAGCGAGGCGCGGGCGGTGAGCCGCAGCCGCGACGTCCCCGCGGGCACGGTCGGCGGCCGGAAGCAGCCCACCCGGACCCCGCGGTCCAGGCAGCCGGTCGCCGCGGCCAGCGCCACCTCGGGCGCGCCGAGGATCACCGACACCACCGCCGAGTCGGGCGTCTCGGCGACGCCGCACACCTCGGCAAGCGTCGCCGCGTGCCGCAGCACCGCGTCCGCCCGCCACGGTTCGGCGATCAGCACGCGAAGCGCCGCCCACGCCGCGCCGACGGCCGCTGGCGCCAGGCCGGTGTCGAAGATGAACGGTCGCGCCGCGTCGATCAGGTGATCGCGCACCGCGGTCGGGCCGAGCACCACGCCACCCTGGCTGCCCAGCGCCTTGGACAGCGTCGTCGTCATCACGACGTCGGGCGCCCCGGCCAGGCCGACTTCGTGCAGCAGGCCGCGGCCGCCGTCGCCGCGCACGCCGAGGCCGTGCGCCTCGTCGACGATCAGCAGCGCGCCGTGCCGTCGGCACACGTCGTGCAGCGCGCGCAGCGGAGCCAGCACGCCGTCGGCGCTGAACACCGAGTCGGTCGAGGACGACGGCGCGCTCCTCGTCGCGGGCGCGCAGTGCGGCGTCGACGGCGTCGACGTCGCGGTGCGGCGTCACCACCACGCGGGCCCGCGACAGCCGGCAGGCGTCGACCAGCGAGGCGTGCGTCAGCGCATCGGACACCAGCAGCGAACCCGGCCCGGACAGCGCCACCACCGCGCCGAGGTTCGCGGTGTAGCCCGACGAGAAGACCAGGGCGGACTCGGCGCCGACGAAGTCGGCCAGCGCCGACTCGAAGCCCTCGTGCAGTTCGGTGTTGCCGGTGACCAGCCGCGACCCGGTCGACCCCGCGCCCCAGGTGCGCAGCGCTTCGACGCCGCCCTCGATGACGGCGGGATGCCGGGACAGGCCCAGGTAGTCGTTGGACGCCAGGTCGAGTTCGGCGCCGACGGCGGGCCGGGTCCGCAGCGAACGGCGCAGACCGGCGGCGCGGCGCTGCCGCTCGACGTCGTCGAGCCAGGCCAGCGGCGAAAGGTCGACGCGTGTCACCGGTGCTCCCTCGAAACGGCAATTGAACACCGTTCAGGTTAGTGCACGCGCGACGGCGACCATCGCCGAGGTGATCTGGCCGACCTCCGTCGGGCGTGCACACGTACGGCGGCATGGCGTAGACGAGGTTGCGGAACGGACGCAGCCACACCCCGTGTCGCAGCGCGGTCGCCGTCGCCACCGCCATGTCGACCGGCCGATCCATCTCGATCACCCCGATCGCGCCGAGCACGCGGACGTCGGCGACGCCCGGCAGCGAGCGCGCAGGCGCCAGTCCCTCGGCGAGGCCGGCCTCGATGGCGCGGACGCGCTGCTGCCAGTCCTGGCCGAGCAGCAGTTCGACCGAGGCGACCGACACCGCGCACGCCAACGCGTTGGCCATGAACGTGGGCCCGTGCATCAGCGCACCCGGCTCGCTGGAGCTGATGGTGCGGGCGATGTCGGCGGTGCACAGCGTGGCCGCCAACGTGACGTAGCCACCGGTCAGCGCCTTGCCGACGCACATGATGTCGGGGCTGACGCCCGCGTGGTCGGCGGCGAACAACGCACCGGTGCGGCCGAAGCCGGTGGCGATCTCGTCGAAGATCAGCAGCACGTCGTGCCGGGTGCAGGCGGCCCGCAGGTCCGAGCAGGTACCGCGGATCGTGGAACCGCATGCCGCCCGCGCCCTGCACCACGGGTTCGACGATGACGGCGGCGAGTTCGTGGGCGTGCTCGGCGAGTTGCCGCTCGAAGGCGGCGCTGTACTCCGGGTCGTACTCGGTCGGCACCTGCGGCGCGAACACCTGGGCGGCGAGCACGTCCGTCCACAGCGAGTGCATCCCGCCGTCGGGATCGCACACGCTCATCGGGGTGAACGTGTCGCCGTGATATCCCCCACGCCACGTCATCAGCCGGTGCTTGCTCGGCCCGGCCGACGCTGCGCTGGTACTGCAGCGCCATCTTGACCGCCACCTCGACGGCCACCGAACCCGAGTCGCTGAAGAACACGGTGTCGAGACCGTCGGGCGTGATCTGCACCAGCAGCTGGGCCAGCCGTGCCGCCGGTTCGTGGGTGAGCCCGCCGAACATGACGTGGTTCATCGTCGCGAGTTGCGCGGTGATCGCGGCGTCCAGCACGGGGTGGCCGTGGCCGTGGATCGCCGTCCACCACGAGCTCATCGCATCGATGACCTCGAGGCGGCGGCCCGCGTCGTCGGCTGGGTCGATGACCGTCAGCCAGACACCGCGTGCACCGACGGCCACCACCGGCGGCAGGGCTTCGGCGCCGATCGTGCTGTACGGATGCCACACGTGCGCGGCGTCGATCGCACTGATCTCGTCGGGCGTCAACGCGGGCACGGAGCCACCAGCTCTTCGCGCAGCGTCGCTCATCGCACTCATCTGTATTCGCACACGCGGCAATCGCAAAACGCGCGTATTCCTCCGCATTCGGTAGATTGACCGTCGACCATGATGACCCTCGCCCCACCCCGGACGGTGCCGCACCGATACCGGCTCAGCCAGCCGCGCCGTCGATGGGCACCCGCAAGTCGGGTTTCTACCGACACGACCTCGACGGCCTTCGCGGTGTGGCGATCGCGCTCGTCGCCATGTTCCACATCTGGTTCGGCCGCGTCTCGGGTGGCGTCGACGTCTTCCTGGCCCTGTCGGGGTTCTTCTTCGGCGGACGCCTGCTGCGCGCGGCGCTGACGCCGGGTGCGTCGCTGTCGCCGGGGCCCGAGGTGATGCGGTTGGTCCGGCGTCTGCTGCCCGCGCTGGTCGTGGTGCTCGCGGCCGCGGCGGTCCTGACCATCCTCGTTCAGCCCGAGACCCGCTGGGAGACGTTCGCCGACCAGAGCCTGGCCAGCCTCGGCTACTACCAGAACTGGGAGTTGGCCAGCACGGCATCGGATTACCTCCGGGCCGGCGAGGCGGTCAGCCCGCTGCAGCACATCTGGTCGATGTCCGTGCAGGGGCAGTTCTACGTCACGTTCATGGCGCTCATCTTCGGCTTCGCCTACCTGTTCCGGCGCAAGCTGGGCGACCGCACGCGGACGGCGCTGATCGTGCTGCTGAGCACGTTGACGATCGCCTCGTTCGTGTACGCGATCTTCGCCCACAACGCCGACCAGACCACCGCCTACTACAACAGCTTCGCGCGCGGCTGGGAGCTGCTGCTCGGCGCTCTCGTCGGTGCGCTGGTGCCGTCGTGAAGTGGCCGATGTGGGTGCGGACGACGGTTTCGGTCGTCGCGCTGGCGGCGATCCTGTCCTGCGGTGCGCTCATCGACGGGGTCAAGGAGTTCCCGGGGCCGTGGGCGCTGGTTCCGGTCGGCGCCACCATGCTGTTCATCCTCAGCGCGGCCAATCGGGTGGCCGATCCGCACCTGACGACGACGACCGCATGCCCGCCCCCAATCGGCTGCTGGCCACCGCGCCGTTCGTGTCGCTCGGCTCGATGGCCTACTCGCTGTACCTGTGGCACTGGCCGCTGCTGATCTTCTGGCTGGCCTACAGCGGGAACGCCGAGGCCGGCTTCTTCGACGGCGCGACGATTCTGCTCGTCTCCGGCGTGCTGGCCTGGCTGACCACCCGATACGTCGAGAACCCGCTGCGCTATCGCGTGTCCGCCACGTCCGAAGCGGACCGTCACCGTCCCGATCCTGACCCGGCTGCGGCGTCCCACCATCGTCCTGGGTTCGGTGGTGACGCTGCTGGCCGTCGCGCTGACCGCGACGTCCTTCACCTGGCGTGAGCACATGACGATTCAGCGGGACAACGGCAAGGACCTGTCCGGCCTCTCGTCGCGCGACTATCCAGGGGCACGCGCCCTGCTCAACCACGCCAAGGTGCCCAAGCTGCCGATGCGCCCGACGGTGCTGGAGGCCAAGGAGCGACCTGCCGCCGACCACCACCGACGGCTGCATCGGCGACTTCGACGACGTCGACGTGATCAACTGTACCTACGGCGACAAGTCGGCGACGCGCACCATCGCGCTGGCTGGTGGATCGCACGCCGAGCACTGGATCACCGCGCTCGACCTGCTCGGCAGGCTGCACCACTTCAAGGTCGTGACCTATCTGAAGATGGGCTGCCCGTTGACCACCGAGGAAGTGCCGCTGGTGATGGGCGACAACCGGCCCTACCCCAAGTGCCACGAGTGGAACGAGCAGGTGATGAGCCGGCTTCTGAGCCGACCACCCGAACTACGTCTTCACGACGTCGACCCGCCCGTGGAACATCAAGCACGGCGACGTCATGCCAGGCACCTACATCGGCATCTGGCAGGAGTTCGCAGAACGCAGGCATCCCGGTGCTGGCTATGCGCGACACCCCGTGGCTGGTTCGCGACGGAAAACCGTTCTTCCCCGCCGATTGCCTGGCCAGCGGCGGCGACGCCATCTCGTGCGGCATCAAGCGCTCTGAGGTACTGTCCGACCACAACCCGACCCTGGATTTCGTCGCGCAGTTCCCGCTGTTGAAACCGCTCGACATGAGTGACGCCGTGTGCCGCGAGGACTTCTGCCGTGCCGTGGAGGGAAATGTGTTGCTGTATCACGATTCTCATCACATCTCCACCACCTACATGCGAACGATGACCAATGAACTCGGACGTCAGATCGCCGCCGCGACCGGCTGGTGGTGACCGATGGTCACCACCGTCTGGCCGGGCACGGCGTATCCGCTCGGCGCGACGTACGACGGTGCGGGCACCAACTTCTCGCTGTTCTCCGAGGTGGCCGAGAAGGTCGAGCTGTGCCTGATCGCCAAGGACGGCAGCGAGGAACGCATCCCCCTCGACGAGGTCGACGGCTACGTGTGGCACAGCTACCTGCCCACCGTGACGCCCGGCCAGCGCTACGGGTTCCGCGTGCACGGCCCCTGGGACCCCGCGGCCGGCCATCGCTGTGACCCGAGCAAGTTGCTGCTCGATCCGTACGGCAAGTCGTTCCACGGCGACTTCGACTTCACCCAGGCGCTCTACTCGTACGACCTGACCGCCGCCGACCTCGCGGCGGGCGGCACCCCGCCGAAGGTGGATTCGCTCGGCCACACCATGACCAGCGTCGTCATCAACCCGTTCTTCAACTGGGCCTCCGACCGCTCGCCCAACACGCCCTACCACGAGACGGTGATCTACGAGGCGCACGTCAAGGGCATGACCCAGACGCACCCCGACATCCCCGAAGACCAACGCGGCACCTACGCCGGACTGTCACATCCGGTGATCATCGAGCACCTCAAGTCACTCGGTGTGACGGCCATCGAGCTGATGCCGGTGCACCAGTTCCTGCACGACCACCGGCTGCTGGACCTGGGACTGCGAAACTACTGGGGCTACAACACGTTCGGGTTCTTCGCACCGCACTATCAGTACGCCGCCAACCAGAGCGCCGGTGGCGCCGTCGCCGAGTTCAAGACCATGGTGCGGTCATTCCACGAGGCGGGCATCGAGGTGATCCTCGACGTGGTCTACAACCACACCGCCGAGGGCAACCACCTCGGACCCACCATCAACTTCCGCGGCATCGACAACGCCGCCTACTACCGGCTGCTCGACGGCGACCCGAAGCTCTACAAGGACTTCACCGGAACCGGCAACAGCCTCAACGCCCGACACCCGCACACGCTGCAGCTGATCATGGACTCGCTGCGGTACTGGGTGCTCGAGATGCACGTCGACGGGTTCCGGTTCGACCTCGCGTCCACGCTCGCCCGCGAGTTGTACGACGTCGACCGGCTGAGCGCGTTCTTCGATCTGGTGCAGCAGGATCCGGTGGTCAGCCAGGTCAAGCTGATCGCCGAACCGTGGGACATCGGCGAGGGCGGCTACCAGGTCGGCAACTTCCCGGGTTTGTGGACCGAGTGGAACGGGAAGTACCGCGACACCGTGCGCGACTACTGGCGGGGAGAACCCGCAACCCTCGGCGAATTCGCCTCCCGGCTGACCGGCTCGTCGGACCTCTACGAGGCGACCGGCCGGCGGCCCGGCGCCAGCATCAACTTCGTCACGTGCCACGACGGCTTCACGCTGCACGACCTGGTGTCCTACAACGAGAAGCACAACGAGGCCAACGGCGAGGACAACCGCGACGGCGAGAGCCACAACCGGTCGTGGAACTGCGGCGTCGAGGGACCCACCGACGACCCCGAGATCCTGGCCCTGCGCGCCCGCAGATGCGCAACATCCTCGCCACGCTGATGCTGTCGCAGGGCACGCCGATGATCAGCGCACGGCGACGAGATCGGCCGCACCCAGCAGGGCAACAACAACGTCTACTGCCAGGACTCCGAACGTGTCGTGGATGGACTGGTCGTCGGCCGAGAAGAACGCCGACCTGGTCGAGTTCACCGGCCAAGGTCGTCGCGCTGCGCAAGCACCATCCCGTGTTCCGGCGTCGCCGCTTCTTCGACGGCAGGCCGATCCGCACCGGTGATCAGGTCCGCGACATCGCCTGGCTCACCCCGGCAGGCGAGGAGATGACCCCGGAGGACTGGGGCAGCGTGCTCGACAAGAGCGTCGCGGTGTTCCTCAACGGCGACGCCATCCCCGAGCCCAACGCTCGCGGCGAGCGCGTCGTCGACGACTCGTTCCTGCTGTGCTTCAACGCCCACGACGAGGCGATGGACTTCGTCACCCCGGACGGCGACTACGCCGAGGAGTGGACCGGCGTACTCGACACCGCCGACCCGACCGGGTCGACCGACCTGGTGGTCAAGGCGGGCGAGAAGGTCTCGGTGCAGGGTCGCTCGCTGCTCGTGCTGCGCAAGACGGCCTGACGCGTGGTGCCCCCGCCTCGATGCCGGTCGTGTCGACCTACCGGCTGCAGATGCGCGGTGACCGCGTTCACCTTCGCCGACGCGGTGAACCTGCTCGACTACCTCGACGATCTCGGGATCAGCCACGTGTACCTGTCGCCGATCCTGACGGCCGCCGACGGGTCGACGCACGGCTACGACGTCACCGATCCGACCACGGTGTCGGCCGCTCTCGGCGGGCCGACGGACTGGCGCGGCTGTCCGAGGCCGCCCGCGAACGCGAGCATCGGCCTCATCGTCGACATCGTGCCCAACCACGTCGGCGTCGACGACCCGCGGCAGAACGCGTGGTGGTGGGACGTGCTCGCGCCACGGTCGTCAGTCGCCGTACGCGACGTACTTCGACATCGACTGGACGCTCGACCCCGACGGCCGAATCGTGTTGCCCGTCCTCGGATCCGACGACGACGTCGACTCACTCGTCGTCGACGGCGACTGCTGCGCCTCGACACCCGGGTGTGGCCCATCGCCGCCGGGTACCGGTGCGGGTACCGGCCGCGAGGTGCACGACCGCCAGCACTACCGGCTCATCGGGTGGCGCCACAACGTCTGCGGGTACCGGCGGTTCTTCTCGATCACCTCGCTGGCCGCGCTGCGCCAGGAGGACCGCGCGGTCTTCGACGCCACCCACGTCGAGGTCGCACGCTGGTTCGCCGACGGGATCGTCGACGGACTCCGCATCGATCACCCCGACGGACTGTCCGATCCCGCCGGCTATCTGGCATGGCTGCGCGAGCTGACCGGCCCCGAGGCGTGGATCGTCATCGAGAAGATCCTGGCGGTCGACGAAGCACTGGAACCGACGCTGCCCGTCGCCGGCACCACCGGCTACGACGCGCTGCGCGAGATCGGCGGCCTGTTCGTCGATCCCACCGGCACCCAGGCACTGACCGACCTCGTCGACTCCACCGGCAGCGACTACGCCGATACGCCTACGCTGGCTCGTCGGCTCAAGGTCGACGTCGTAACCGGACACGCTGCACAGCGAGTTGGGCCGGTTGTGCCGGGCCATCGTCGCGGCCACCGGAGACGAGCATCCCGACCTGCCCGTGGCGGTCGCGGCGCTGGTCAGTCACATCGGCGTGTACCGCTCGGACTACCTGTCGCTGGCGGCCGTGCTACCGATGGCACTGGCCGAGACCGCGGACGAGACACCGCAATTCGGCGAACCCACTCGCGATCATCGCCACCGCAGTGGCCGACCGGCACCGAGGCGGCGGTACGCCTGCAGCAGCTGTGCGGCGCGGCCACCGCGAAGTCGAAGGAGGACTGCCTGTTCTACCGCGACGCACGACTGGTGTCGCTCAACGAGGTCGGCGGCGAGCCCGAGTGGTTCGGGGTCGGTGCCGCCGAGTTCCACGACCGCGCCGGCGTTCGGGCGCGACTGTGGCCATCGGCGATGACGACCCTGTCCACCCACGACACCAAGCGCGGCGAGGACGTCCGCGCCCGCATCGGCGTGCTGTCGCAGGTGCCGTCGCTGTGGGCCGAACTCATCGGCGAGTGGACGCAGCGCGTACCGCCACCCGACGCCGCGACGGCACTGTTCCTGTGGCAGAACGTGTTCGGCGTGTGGCCCGTCGACGGCGCCGTCACCGACGACCTGCGGGGCCGGCTGCACGCCTACACCGAGAAGGCGATCCGTGAGGCCGCCACCCACACCACGTGGAACGATCCGAACGCCGAGTTCGAAGCGGCCGTGCACCGCTGGCTCGACGACGTCGATCGACGGTCCGGTCGCCGCGGAACTGACGTCGCTGGTGGCCCGCCTCGACGAGTACGGCCGCAGCGACGCCCTCGGCCAGAAGTTGGTCCAGCTCACCGCGCCTGGTGTGCCCGACGTCTACCAGGGCACCGAACTCTGGGACGACAGCCTCGTCGACCCGGACAATCGCAGGCCCGTCGACTACGGCGTGCGCCGCGAGGCGCTGCGCACCCTGGAGCACCCCAAGATCCGGGTCGTCGCCGCGGCGCTACGGCTGCGCCGCGAGCGGCCGGACACGTTCCTGTCCGGCGGCTACCGACCGGTGCTGGCCGCCGGCGCCGCACGTGACCACGTGGTCGCATTCCTGCGCGGGGACGACGTGCTGGTCGCGGTGAGCCGATGGACGGTGCGACTGGCCGACGACCGGTTGGGGTGACACCACGTTGACGCTTCCCGACGGCGAATGGACCGACCGCTCGCCGGTGGCCGGTTCACCGGCACGGTCGCGGTCGGCCGAGTTGTTCGCCGACCTGCCCGTCGCTCTGCTGGAGAAGACCAGTGCCTGAGCACGAATTCGCGGTCTGGGCACCGCGACCCGACCTGGTCCGTCTCGACGTCGACGGCACACGGCATCCGATGACCCGATCCGATGACGGGTGGTGGCGCACTGTGGTCGACCGCGCCGTCCGACGCGCGGTACGGCTTCGTCCTCGAAGACGACGAGGCGAGCGAAGCGACGGGGAATGCAGACGAGAAGGTGCTGCCCGACCCCCGCTCCCCGCGGCAGCCCGACGGCGTGCACGAACGCTCACAGCTGTGGGACGCCTCGACGGCCGCCTGGACGGACGCGGGCTGGCGCGGCCGCTCGATCGACGGTGCGGTGATCTACGAGCTGCACGTCGGTACCTTCACGCGGCAGGCACGTTCGACGCCGCCGATCGGAAAGGCTCGACTACCTCGTCGATCTCGGCGTCGACTTCGTCGAGCTCATGCCCGTCAACGCGTTCGGCGGCACGCACGGCTGGGGCTACGACGGCGTGCTGTGGTACGCCGTGCACGAGCCGTACGGCGGCCCCGACGGTCTGGTCCGCTTCGTCGACGCCTGCCACGACCGCGGGCTCGGCGTGCTGATCGATGCGGTGTTCAACCACCTCGGCCCTTCCGGCAACTACCTCCCGCGGTTCGGGCCGTACCTGTCCTCGGGCAGCAATCCCGTGGGGTGAGTCGATCAACATCGCCGACGCCGATTCCGACGAGGTGCGCACCTACATCATCGACTGCGCACTGCGCTGGATGCGCGACTTCCACGCCGACGGGCTGCGCCTCGACGCCGTGCACGCGCTGGTCGACACCACCGCCGTCCACATCCTCGAGGAGCTGTCGGCCGAAACCGATTCACTGGCAGACGCAATTGGGCCGACCGCTGTCGCTGATCGCCGAGAGCGACCGCAACGATCCGCGGCTCATCACGCCGCGCGACCGCGGCGGCTATGGCATGACCGCACAGTGGGACGACGACATCCACCACGCCATCCACACCGCCGTCTCCGGCGAACGGCAGGGCTACTACTCGGATTTCGGCTCGCTGGCGTCGCTGGCGACCACGCTCAAGCACGGGTACTTCCACGCGGGCACCTACTCGTCGTTCCGGCGCCGGCGGCACGGCCGGCCGCTGGACACCGCGACCATCCCGGCCACCCGGCTGCTGGCCTACACCCTGACCCACGATCAGGTGGGCAACCGCGCGTCGGCGACCGGCCGTCGCAGAACCTGGACTTCGGACAGCTCGCGGTCAAGGCCGCGCTGGTCGCTCGGATCGCCTTACACCGCAATGCTGTTCATGGGCGAGGAGTGGGGATCGTCGAGCCCGTTCCAGTTCTTCAGCAGCCACCCGGAGCCGGAACTGGCCCGGGCCACCGCCGAGGGGCGCAAGGCCGAGTTCGCCGAGCACGGGTGGGATGCCGACGAGGTGCCCGACCCGCAGGACCCGCAGACCTTCGAGCGGTCCAAGCTGTCCTGGGACGAGGTCGGCGACGGCGAGCACGCCCGGCTGCGCGACGTGTATCGCGGGCTGATCGCGCTGCGGCGCGACGAACCGGACTTCGCCGACCCGTGGCTGGATCACCTGCGCATCGACTACGACGAGGACCAGCGCTGGATCGTGTTGCGGCGCGGCGCTTTCGCCGTCGCGTGCAATCTCGGCGAACGAACCCGCGACGGTACCGGTCGCCGGCGAGGTCGTGCTGGCCTGGGACGAACCGACGCTCGGCGAAACGACCGTGTTGCCCGGCCATTCGTTCGCGATCCTGCGGGATGTCAAGCGTTCATCCACAGGTCCCCCCGCTGTGGATGGCTGATTGCCCGTTCCCGCCCAGGCGCCGATCATTCGGTCATGAGCAACCGCGAGCTCCTGCCAATCCCACCCATCGCGTCGGCCACCGACCCCATCCATTCCGCCGCCGACATGCGCCAGCGATGGCGGGCGTTGATGGGTGAGCTGGGGTTCGGGGAACGTCTGCTGTGGGTCGGATTCGTCGGACCCGACCGGCGGATGTACAAGGCCATGAGTCAGGTCCCGGTCGGATACCAGCCGAAGCCCGGCATCGTCGAATTCATCATGTCCCGGCTCCGCCCGGTGCTCGCCGGCCTCGACGCGGACACCACCGTCGCCTTGCTGCTGACCCGGCCCGGCGTCGGCGCGGTGTCGGACGCCGACCGACGATGGGCCGCTGCCCTCTTCGAGGCGGCGGAACGCTTCGGGGTGCCGGTCGAGCCCATCTTCCGCGCCAACGACGAGGCACTGGTTCTCGTCGAACCGAAGCCGACGGCGGCCTAGGTCGACTCTCTAGGTCAGGTAGCGATACGCCGGTGAACCCGGTTCGAGGGCCTCGACGTGAATGTCGGAGGCGCGCATGCGCTCCAGCAGACCGTCGAAGTCCGCGGCGGAGCCGAGTTCGACGCCGACCAACGCCTCGCCCGTCTCGCGGTTGTTGCGCTTGACGTACTCGAACAGCGTGATGTCGTCGTTCGGCCCGAGCACCTCGTCGAGGAAGCGGCGCAGCGCGCCGGGCTCCTGCGGGAAGTCCACCAGGAAGTAGTGCTTGAACCCCAGGTGCACCAGCGAGCGCTCGAGCACCTCGTTGTAACGCGAGACGTCGTTGTTGCCACCGGAGATCAGGCACACGACGGTCGATCCCGGGGCGACGTCGGCCTCGAGAAGGGCCGCCACCGACAGCGCACCGGCGGGCTCGGCGATGATGCCCTCGTTCTGATAGAGATCGAGCATCGCGGTGCAGACCGCGCCTTCGTCGACGGTGGTGATCGAGACCATGTCCCCGGCGGCGGCCAACGCCGCGTACGGCAGCGCCCCGGCCTGCGCGACGGCGGCACCGTCGACGAACTGGTCGACGTGCTCGAGGGTCACCGGCTCGCCGTTGGCCAATGCGGCGACCATCGCGGCCGCACCTGCCGGTTCCACCCCGAGCACCGCGGTGCTGGTGGTGCGCTCGGCCAGGTAGGTGGTGATGCCGCTGATGCACCCGCCGCCGCCGACCGGGACGATGACCAGGTCGGGCTCGCCGTCGAGCTGATCGAGGATCTCGACGGCGATGGTGCCCTGGCCCGCCATGGTGCGCAGGTCGTCGTACGGCGGCACCAGGGTGGCGCCGGTGCGCGCGACGTCGTCGAGCGCGGCGGCGGCGGCCACGTCGTAGGTCTTGCCACCGACGATGAGCTCGATGAACTCGCCGCCGTGATAGCGGATGCGGTCACGCTTCTGCTTCGGCGTCTTGGCCGGCACGTAGACCCGTCCGTGAATGCCCATCGACCGGCAGGCCAGCGCGAAACCCTGGGCGTGGTTGCCCGCCGACGAGCACACCACCCCGGCGGCGATCTCGTCGGGCGTCAGCTGCATCAGCAGGTTGTAGGCACCGCGCAGCTTGTAGGAACGCACCGCCTGCAGGTCCTCGCGCTTGAGGTAGACGCTGGCACCGGTGACCGTCGACAACCGATCGCTGAGCTGCAGGGGGCTGCGTGCGACCACGCCGGAAATTCGCTGGGCGGCCTCGTCGATGTCGGCCGCGGACAGCGGCGACGTACGGGGACTCTGGCTCAGCTCAGCGGACACCGGTCAATGGTGCCACTTGGACGTTCTCCAGCGAAAACGGGTTTAGCCGACCGGGGTCAGCACGAAGACCGGGATCTGCCGATCGGTCTTGGTCTGGTACTCCGCGTAGTCCGGAAACGCCTCGACCGCGCGCTCCCACCACGTCGCCTTCTCGTCGCCGAACACCTCGCGAGAGTCGTAGTCCTTGGCGACCGGGCCGTCCTGTAGTTCGACCTGCGGATGCGCCTTGATGTTGTAGTACCAGACCGGATTCTTCGGAGCCCCGCCCAGCGACGCGACGACGGCGTACGCGCCGTCGTGCTCCACCCGCATCAGCGGGGTCTTGCGGATCTTTCCGGTCTTCGCACCGATGGTGGTCAGCAGGATGATGGGTTTGCCCTTCATGTCCATGCCCGTCGTGTCGCCGGATTCGATGATCTTGTCGGCGTGATCGCGGACCCAGTCCCACGGGCTCGGCTCATACTCTCCAGAAATCGGCATCCGATCAGTTTAAGCCGCTGTCGGGAAGATGGGCCTGATCCAGCGTTTCGGTTGCCCGAACTCTAGGATACGAGCTATCGTCAATCCTATGACGGCACCCAGCGTCAAGCTAGTGACATCCGGCACCGAAGTGCGGATCGCCGGCGTCCCGTGGCCGGTGTACAAGTTGGTCGCGCTCGGCGTGGGTCTGCTGGTGCTGCTCGTCGTCGGCGTCATCACCATGAACCCGGGCCCTGCCGTGGTGGCTGCGGCGGCCGCGGGCACCGTGGTCTGGCTGGGCCTTGGCCTGTTCCAGTCCTCGGACGATTAGTCCTCGAGTAGCCCCCGCAACGTCGTCAGGTCCGCCGCAACCGCAGCGGCGTCGGCCTCGAACTCCGCGTCCGTGACCCCGGGTCGGCGGCGCAGCGTGAACACCACTTCGCAGCCCGTCGCCGCGGTGCCTTCCTGGATGCCGGCCGGAATCACCCGCATCGGGTTGTAGACCGTCGCACCTGAGGGCAGCCGAACCACGTGGTCGAGCACGCCGAACTCATTGGGTGGCGCGAAGTCGACGACCGCATCGGACAACGACGGATCGGCCAGACCCGCCGCCCAGCGCGGCAGCTCGGCCCGATCCGAGGCGAACCGATACACCGCATCGGGACTGGCGTCGATCCAGACGCTGAGGTGCCGAGATGGGGCGAGCGGAGCGACGGGAGATGGGGACGTGCCCAGGAAACTGTCAGCCGTGTCGTCATCCATGGATCCATCGTCGCGCACACACTTGCCTGATGGAGAACATGCCTGAACAACCCGCTGCCGAGGAGTTCCTCAAGCGAGCGGAGAGGCTGGCCAGGGAGGCTGAACACCACGTGCCGTCGTGGCTGCGGCCCGGGGCCCCGGAGAGCCGGCTGCCAGTGCTGATCGCACTGGTCACCGCCATCGTCCTGCAACTGGGGATTGCGCGCAGCTTCGTACTCGTTCCGCGATGGCCCCTGATCACCATGGAATTGTTGTTGCTGGCCGTCCTGCTCTGGCTGAACCCGATCCGGCTCACCCGCTCGACCGTGTTCGGAAAGTACGCGAGTTGGGTGCTGCTGGGGGCGATCACCATCGACAACACGCTCTCGGCGATCGTGCTGGATACGAGCATCCTGTCCGGCCGGGTCAGCAACGACGCCGGCCTGCTGCTTGGCAGCGGCGCGGCGATCTTCATCACCAACATCATCGCGTTCGGCATCTGGTACTGGGAACTGGACCGTGGCGGCCCATTCGCGCGGCGCGCGGGCGTCACGCCCTACCCGGACTTCATGTTCCCTCAGATGGACCCCGACACCGCGAAGCTGGTAAAGCCGGGCTGGCATCCGACGTTCATCGACTATCTGTACGTCAGCCTGACGAACGCGATGGCCTTCTCGCCGACCGACACCATGCCGCTGGCGCGATGGGCCAAGATGATGATGGCGGTGCAGAGCCTGGTGGCGGTCACCACCATCGCGCTCGTAATCGCAAGGGCCGTGAACGTTTTGGGCTAATCGTTCAGCCCATTGCCGCGAGTACCACGGCACACCGCAAGCGACGGGTCCGTCACGGGGCGCGGACCGACGCCTGGCGAGTTCGCCAAGTTGCCGAGACCACGGGACGTAGGCAGCCGTCGCACTGCCGTTGTCACCTCATGACAAGGTCTGACGTGGACGTTTGGCTCTCGGTCATGTGTCCAACCGGGCAGGCCGAACCTAGCGTGATGGGCGTCACAACCTCCTTGTGCCTAGAAAACGAGGAAATCGATGAACTTCAGAAGCGCACAAGCGACCACGACTCAAGGGGAATCGCGCGCCTCCGAGCACGCGGGCGGGACGTTGGCGCTCGAACGGCACGGCATCGCCCATGTCCCGACGAGCCGCCGCTACGGCAGCCCACGAAACCAGTTCACCGTGCGGTTCGCGCCCGTGATCTATCTCGCAGGCATCTTTCTGGGCGCCAGCGGCGGCCCGCTTGGTCTGGGCTTCACCGGCAGCGTCACCGCAATCGTTCTTGCCAACCTCCTTGGCTCGATCATCACCGGCGCGTGTGCGGTGATGGGGCCACGGCTCGGCATGCCACAGCTCCCGATGGGACGGGCTCCGTTCGGCTACTACGGGAACTTCCTGCCGTCGATCCTGTCGCTCCTGATCTTCATCGGCTACTACAGCGTCGGCACGGTGCTCGGAGCCAAATCCCTCGCCGGCCTCCTCAACACGCCGTACGCACCGACCGTCGTGGTCGTCGCGGTCGTGAGCATCGTCATCGGGATCTTCGGGTACCGGATCCTGCACGCAATGGGCAAGATCATCACCAACGTAAGCATCGTCGTGCTCACCGTCGTCTCGATCTTCCTGCTGTTCCACGGCGGTGGACCGGGCACGGATGCCACGGCGTCCGGCAGTGACTTCTGGCTGGCCTGGTTCGTACTCTTCACCGCGGTGTTCGGCTACACCGCGAGCTGGGCGCCCTACGCGTCGGACTACTCCCGGTACCTGCCCGAGAACAGCAAGCCATCGTCGACGTTCTCGGCGGCCACGCTCGGTCTGTTCAGCTCGACCACGTGGATGATGTGCCTTGGCGCGGGGCTCATTACGCTCGCACCCAATGGGGACGTTCTCGACACGTTCGCCTTGGCGATGCCGGATTGGCTGCGCTACGTCGTACTGCTCACCTTGGGCCTGTCGGCGATCCCCCACAACTCGGTGAACCTCTACAGCGGCGCGATGGCCACACTGACCTGTGACGTGAAGTTGCCGCAGTGGGTGACGGTCGTCATCGCCGGCGTCATCGGGATGTTCATCGCCCTGGTGTTCGGCGGAGACCAGTTCCAGGCGAACTTCCTGCTCTTCCTGCACGTCGTTTCGTACTACATCACGCCGTGGGTCGCGGTCCTGCTCGTCGACTACTTCGTGGTTCAGCGAGCCGGACGCAACTCGCTACCGTTCGAGAACTTCTACACGCCCACGGGAGCATTCGGCCGTCTCAATGTCGCGGGAATCGCGGCGATGCTCGTGGGCATGGTGATCTCGATCCCGTTCATGGCCAACGACTTCTACACCGGCCCGATTGGCTCCAGCCTCGATGGTGCCGACGTCAGCTACTTCGTGTCGGGTATTGCGGCAGCCGTGATCTACCTGGTCGCGCGACGGCGATTCGCCACTCGAAACGCTTATTCATCGACGGTGCAGTAGGGCAGACGGATGGCGGCCACGTCATTTGCGACCCGGACTTACCCGAAGAGGGCGGCACGCTCCGGCCCGAGGCCGAAAAGCTCTGCCGCCTCGGCGGTATCACCGACGCGGGCGAACACATGGCTCAGGCACAACAGGGCGGCCTCCTGGCGCGCCGGGGACGTCGCGTCCACCGCGTCGCGCAGCACATAGCACCGGTAGTCGTGATTGCGGGCAGTCATGACCGAGTTCACGACGCAGATGTCGGTACAGACGCCCGCGAAGATGAGGTTCTCGACCTTCAACCCACGCAGCAGCAGATCCAGCTCCGTCCCGAGAAACGCGTCATAACGGCGCTTTCCCGAGATGACGAAGTCTCCCGCCTTCGGTTCCAAGCCCGCGACGATGTCAGGGCCCGCGGTTCCTTCGAGGCAATGTGGCGGCTCGAAGCAGCCCTCGATGCCGAAGTCCTCGAGCCCAGGCCGGTGCATCTCCCGCGTATAGACGACTGGGAAACCGCGCTTGCGGCATGCGTCGGCGAAGGCGGCGATCGTCGGAACGAGGTCCATGGCACCCGGCGTGGATATCTGGGCTTCCGGCAGGACGAAGTCGTTCTGCATGTCGATGATCAGAAGTGCCGTCCGCGTCGGATCGACGATGATGCCTGCGCTGACCGGAGGTACGTCATTCACTGGGTCAGCCTAAGAGCTGCCCAGTTCGGCGTCATTGTGACCTGCCGCCAGGGCCACCCTTGGTGTTTTGGCAGATAGAACAGGGTTTTGCGGCCGCGCGGGCTTCCGAACGTCGAGACGCGTCACCTGAATGCCTGCGTGGGTCTTGTTGCGCATGTTGATGCCGATCAGAACGGGGGTGAGACCTTCGAGAAGGCGGCTCATCTCGAGCGATCCGGCATCGACGACGCGGAGTCCGTCGATGTGCTCCAGGACGTCGGTCACCACGTCCTTCGCCGGTCGGTCACCACAAATCAAGGTGTCCTGGTCGAGTGGTCGCTCGAGATCGCGCAACGCGGCCGCACTGATGGTGTGCAGCCCCGAAGCCACGGCGACATCGCCTTTGACCGTTGCGCGTGCCTGCTGAGCCGCCGAACCGTGCCAGGGTTCGACCAGATGGGCCGCGCGTCCGCCGATCGCGGTGGCGAGCGGAACAGTCGTGTCCAGCAGCACCTGCCCGGCCCGCCAGCCATCTGCCACACCTTGAAGGGTGGATGCGTGGCTGACGAACGGCACCGCCGCCACGATCAGCCGATCGGCCCGCGCGACTGCTTCCTTGTTCAGACAGCCGACGAACGTCCGGCCGCCGATCAGGTCCCGCGCCCGCGCCGCGGCATCCCGCGCGCGTTCCGAATCACGCGACCCGAGACAGACCATGTATCCGGCAGCGCCGAGTCGGACGGCAAGGCCGAAGCCCAGGTTGCCCGTCCCACCGAGGATCGACACCGTCTCGGTCATGACACGACGTCCGTGCCGGCATTCCAACTCTGCTGCATGAGGTCTCCTCGTCTGGACTGCAAACGTCGGCTCACCGCAGCCGCTATCAGAACCCTACGAAGAGTCACGACTCCGACCCATGGCTACTATTACCAAGAAAGCGCACAATCGTTGTTTATCAGCGCTAAACTCCACGGTGATGAATCAGCGCGATACTGCCACCGAAACCGCAGGTCAGACCCTCACCCTTGCCGAGCTGCTCGACGACGAAGTGTTGGCCGGCGCCGAGCTGGTAGCGGGGCGCGTGGGCATCGGTCAGACCATCAGGGCCGTGAACGTCATGACGGTTCCGGACATCGGCCGATGGGTCAGGCAGGACGAGTTCCTGCTCGCGACCGGCTATCCCCTGCCTCGCGATGATGCGGGCCAGGCCAAGCTACTGACGGACCTGCACGGGCTCGGTCTGGTCGGAATCGGCATCAAGCTCGACCGGTACATGTCCGAACTCGGTCAAGGCATGATCGACGTTGCCGAGCGGCTAGGTCTGCCCCTCGTCGTCATCCCCGAACACATCCGGTTCGACGACATCTTGAGCAAGGCATTTGCCACGATCGTCAACCGCCAAGCCGCCGCGTTGGCAAGGGCTCAAGAGATCCACCACTCCTTCCTTGAGATCACTCTGTCCGGTGGCGGTCTAATCGAGTTGGCGCGCAGGCTATCTGGCCTACTCGGCGACGCGAGCGTCGCAATCACCGATACTCAGGGCGCGGTCCTCACCCTCGCGGGAGATGACGCTCCGTTGACCAAACTCCGTCTGCTGACCACGGATTCAGTCGACGTCCGGCAGCTGGGATTGTCCGACATTCACACGGACGAGGCCACGGGGAAGCGCTGGGCGTCGCGCGAGATTCGGGCGGGCAAGCTCCACCACGGTTACGTGATCGCGGTCGAAGCCGACAGGCCGTTGGGCAAGTTCAGCGTGGTGGCCGTCGAACAAGCTGCGATCGTGGCAGCACTCGAAGTGACGCGCGACCTCGCGGTGGGCGCCGTGGAGCGCCGCTTCGCGTCCAACGCACTGTTCGAGCTCATCACCGGCAGCGACATCGAATCCGATGAGTACGCGACCTTGGGATCCGGCTTCGGATGGGACCTCGAGCGGGACATCGTCGTCCTCGTGGGACGTAGGGAAGGCACCACCGACGAATCCCCCATCACCAAGCGACAATCCCGGCTGGCCGACGAACGAGCGATCGAATTCTGGGCGTCAGCGGTACGGAGCAGGGACCGGTCGGCAGCCGCCGCCGGCCTCGGCTCCGAGCTCGTTGCGGTGATCGGTGCGGGCAAGGACGTCCTGACGACCGCACGCGCCGTCCAAGGCGAGGTCGCGCAGTACGCGCACGGCGAGTACGCCGTCGGCATCAGCCGCAGCTACCCGGGACCGGATGGAATCCCCACCGCCTACCAAGAAGCCCGCACCGCACTGCGATTGGGCCATCGCGTCTCGGGGACGAGCGCAGTGACGGCGTACGGCGAGCTCGGCCTGTTCAGGCTCCTCGCCCAGGTCGGCGACGATGAGCTGCGTGCGTTCGCCGAGGAGACGCTCGGGCCGCTCTTGCGCCTGAGCGATCCAGAACGCTCAGAGATGTTGCACACCTTGGAATCTCTGATCGAGCACAACATGAACATGGCCGAGTCGGCGCGTCACCTGCACTACCACTACAACACACTGCGCTACCGGCTGGCCAAACTCGAGCGGCTCCTCGGCCCCTTCAGCACGAGCACTCCGGTAGCCATCCAAGTGGGCGTCGCGTTGCAGATCACCGAGATGCAGCGCAATCTCGCGCATCACCCCAAGTGACACAGCGCTATAGCGCGGCCGGGCTCCCAGTCCTCAGCTGGGCCGCACACGCGCGCTCAGCCGCTCCAGGAAGTCTGCGAATCGTTCCCTCGTGATGGTCCAGACGAGCCTCATCACCTTGATCTCGCTCTTGCCCTCGCTGGCGGTGCGCGGCGGCTGCGCCGCCCCGATCGTCGGAATCGTTGTCGCGGCGACGGATTCACGAGTCCGAGCAGAGGTGGCCCCAACCGAAACCGGACTCCCCTGGTTGGGGTTCTCGATGCGGTTGCCGAGCTGGTCTGCGAACTCTACGAACATCCCGTTGGAGACATCGCGAATCCCGCGGCCCAGCGACGCGATTCGGCCGCTGAGATCGACGTCGGTGACGACGTCGATCCGGCTGCCCGAATCGACGGCCGCCACCTGGAGCTGTACGTGCGCCGTGACGGCGCCGGATCCGCGTTTGTCGCGGCCGGAGGCATCGATCACCATCCGGTGTACATCCGAATTGCGCTCCACCACTGAGGCTTTGCCTGCGTAGTTCATCTTGAGCGGTCCGATGGCGACTCGCATGAGGCCTTCGTAGTGGTCGTCGCCGAGTTCGTCGACGAGCTCCGCGCCGGGCATGCACCCAACCACCGCGCGGGTGTCCTGCAGGAACGCCCACACGTCCTCGGGTGTGGCGTTGACCTCGGTCTGGTGCTGAAGCTTCACGGTCGCTCTCCATTCTGGGTATGCCGGCCGGCGCGTTGATCGAGCAGTGCCAGGACCCGCTCACTGGTGATGGGCAGCTGTTTGGGACGAATTCCGATGGCGGCTTCGACCGCGCTGGCGATGGTGGCCGCCGGTGGACCGATCGGAGGCTCGCCGACACCGCGGGCGTTGAGCGGGCCTCGTCCTTCTCCGCTTTCGACGAAGGCGACCTTGATGTCCGGGAGGTCCATCGACGTCGGGATGAGGTAGTCGGCGAACAACGATGACAGCGGGTGGCCTTCCTCGGCGACGCAGTCCTCCATCAGCGCGTACCCGATGCCTTGCGCGGCACCGCCGATGATCTGACCCTGAACCCGGATGGGGTTGATGGCCCTACCGACGTCGTGGCAGGCGGCGTACTTGAGCAGTCGTACTTCGCCGGTCTCGAGGTCCACCTCGACCTCGGCGGCGTGAGTGCCGAAGGTGTAGTCCGGGTAGGTGTGGCCCTGGCCCACCTTCGGGTCGAAGCCGCCAGTGCGGGCCCGCCAGGTGTGCAGCACCGACGTGTCGACCATTGCTTCGGTTGCCGCGCGTACCAATTCGGGCAGACTCAGTCCGGTGTCACCATCCTCGGTGCGCACCATCCCGTCCCGCCAGACGACTCCGTCCTCTGGCACGCCGAGCTCCTTGGCGGCCACCGGCGTCAGCTGGTCACGCAGCTTGCGCGCGGCCCGCAGGATCGCGTTGCCCGACATGTAGAGCTGGCGGGTGGCGAACGTCCCCCCGGCTGGCGGGTTCAGCGCGGTGTCGCCGATGTAGACGCTGATGTCAGCCAGCGGAACACCGAGGATCTCCGAGGCGATCTGACACAGGCTGGCCGCTTGGCCGGCGCCGAGATCGGTCACGCCGCTGCGGATCAGCAGGGTGCCGTCGGACTGAAGCGTGACCCACGCCGAGGCGTGGTCGCGGAACCAGATGCTGCGGCCATACGGCTGCATGCTGCTGCCGAAGCCCCGGCCGACGACCTTGTTCCGGCCGCTGGGATGACTTGGCTCGCCGAGCATTTCGAGGGCGATGCTCCTGCGTCTCGCGAACCGCGACCGCGGTGGTGAGGGGTTCACCGCCCGACAGGATGTCGCCCTTCTCGATGTGGTTGCGGTCGCGCACCTCCTCCGGGGTCAGGCCGAGTTCCGCAGCCAGCGCATCCATTTGGGATTCGTACCCGAAGACCACCTGCATCGCGCCGAAGCCGCGGAAGGCACTCGTCGGCACGTTGTTGGTGAACACCGCGCGGGAGCGGATCCGGACGGCCGGCACCTTGTAGGGACCCGTGGACAAGGCCGCCCCTGCGAAGAGCACGCGCGCGCTGAGGCACGGGTAGGCCCCGGAGTCGCCGACGATGTCGGCGTCGACGGCGAGGATCTTGCCTTCCTTGGTGGCTGCGGTGCGGTAGTGCATGGTGAACGGGTGTCGCTTGGTGCTGGCCATGATCGACTCTTGTCGTGACCAGATCATCCGCACGGGGCGGCGGGTCCGCCATACCAGCAGGGCGATGTAGGGCTCGACGGTCATGTCCTCCTTGCCGCCGAAGCCGCCACCCATGTAGGACGCGATGACGCGTACTTGGCTCTGAGGCAATCCGAGGATCGCCGCGATCTCGACCGCGTGCTCGATCACCTGGGTCGAGATGCGCAGCGTGACAACGTCGTTCTCGAGCCACCCGACACCGACCTCCGTCTCGAGGTAGGCGTGCTCGGCGTGCTGGCTGCGGTAGGTGTTGTCGATGACCACGTCGGCTTCTGCGAATGCCGCGTCGACGTCACCGCGATCGAGATGCCAGTTGACGAGCACGTTGCCCTCGTCGTGCACCAGTGGCGCGCCGTCGGCCAGCGCGTCCTCCGGGCTGTACACGCCAGGCAGCGACTCGTAGACGATCTCGACGAGGTCGGCCGCCTCGGCCGCGGTCTCCGGGTCATTGGCGGCCACGACCGCCACCGGCTCGCCGACATACCGGACCCGGTCGAAGGCGAGCACGGGCTGATCGATGGTGAGCTCGCCGAGCCCACCGCTGGCGTGCTCGACGATCGCGTTGTGCGGGACGTCGGCGGCGGTGAGCACGGCCACCACGCCCTCGAGTCGCTCGGCGGCCGAGGTGTCGATGCTGACGATTCGGGCGGGGGCCACGTCGGAGCGGACGAGCTTGGCGTGGACCATGCCAGGCAGGCTCCAGTCGGCGGCGTACAGCAAGGTGCCGCGGACCTTGTTGACGAAGTCGTGGTGTGCAGGCGACTGGCCGACGACGCGGAGGTTCCGCTCGCGTTCCAGTGGGCCCGAGTCGGCGTCCGGGTCGACCTTGGCTGGGGCTTCTGGTGATTCGGTGGTATCCGGGGTGGTCCCCGGCTCGACGGTGGTCATCGGGCACCGCCCGTCTCGGCCGTCTGCTCCACCGGCGTGTGCAGGTAGTCCTCGACAGCGTCGACGATCGCCTGATAGCCGGTGCAGCGGCACAGGTTGCCGACCAGCTCGTGGCGGATCTCCTCGCGAGAGGCCTCCGGGTTGCGCTCGGCCAGCGTGGCCGCGGTGAGCAGCATCCCCGCGGTGCAGAAGCCGCACTGCGACGCGCCCCGCTCCAGGAAGCACTTCTGCAGCGGGTGCGCCTCCTCCTGTGGATCCGACCAACCCGCGCAGGGTGACCACCTCGTGGCCCTCCGCTTGTACCGCGTAGACGGTGCAGGCGCTGACCGGGTCGCCGTCCATGAGCACCGTGCAGGTGCCGCAGACGCCCTCGCCGCAGCCGTAGCGAACGTCCGGCATCCCCAGGTCGTCGTGGAGGACGTCGAGCAGGGTGCGGTCGTTGCGCACCCAGACCTCGTGTTGTTGGTTGTTGACGCGAAGCACGAGCTGGGTCCGGATCATCGTGTGCCCTCCTCGCTGAACACCTGAGCCAGCAGGCGCCGGGTGTGCACTGCGACCAGTCGACGTCGGTAGTCGGCGGTCGCATGTAGATCGGTGTCGGGGTCCAGTGATGCCGCGATCGCATCGGCGCTCTCGCGTTCACGGTCCGGGTTCCCTGGATCGTCGAGCACCGGCTCGAGCAGCTCCGCAGCGACGACGATCGGCCGGTCGGCGACGCCGCCGAGAACTACGCGCAGCCGCGGCGGCCCGCCCTCCGGCGCCTGCCGCGCGATCACACTGACACTCACGGTGGCGAAGTCGGAGTAACGCCGGACGACCTCGTGAAACGCCCAGCGGGCGTCCCCGGCGACTGGCAGCCGAGCACCGATGACCACCTCGTTGGGTTCCGCCGCGGTGGTCAGGTAGGTGACGAAGAAGTCGTCGACGGGAACGCTGCGCTCGCCTGCGGGTCCGAGCAGGAGGATCTCGCCGCCCGTGGCCAGGGTGATCGCCGCGATCTCGGCGGTCGGATCCGCGTGCGACAGTGTGCCACCGAAGGTTCCGCGGTTGCGGACCCGTACGTTGCCAACGAACTGGACGGCGTGCGCGAGCAACGGTGCGTGCGTGCGAACGGCCTCCGATGTCCGCAGCACTCTGTGCCGGGTGTTGGCGTCGATGACGAGATGATCGCGTTCGACCCGCGGGTCCTGCGCGGGAATCGGGTTGACGTCGATGAGCGCAGCGGGAAAGGCGAGCCGCAGGTTCAGCATCGGGATGAGGCTCTGCCCGCCGGCCAGAATCTTGGCCTCGCCGTCCCAGAGCGCGAGCAGTTCGACTGCGTCGGCCCATGATTCGGCACGCTGGTATTCGAAGCAGGTCGCCGGAGTGCGGCCCGCGGGGGTTGGCACCACTTCTTGAACGGTCATCGGGATGCCTCTCTGCCGCCTTCCTGAGAACCGCCGATGAGGTGGCGCAACACCGCGAGCTCGGCGTCCTCGACCGGGGGCAGCTCGTCGAGCTGGTCGTGGACGAGCAACTCGAAGCCAGTGGCCGCCCGCACCTCGCCGAGGGTCACACCAGTCTGCAACGCGCGCACCCTCATTCGACGAGAATCGGGAGCGAAGTCGAGAAGGGCGAGGTCGGTGACCACCCAGCACGGCCCACCGTGCAACAGCCCGCTGTCATGCCTGCTGGTGCCGCCGGTCAAGAAGCCGGGGCTGGTCACGAAGTCCACCCGCTCGACGAAGCGGCGCGGCTCGTGCTGGGTGACGATCACCACCTGGTTGCACATCGAGGCGATGTCGTTGGCACCGCCAGGGCCGGGCAATCGAACCGACGGCTTCGCGGGGTCGCCGATGACGCTGGTGTTCACGTTGCCGTACTGGTCGATCTGCGCCGCGCCGATGAATCCGTAGTCGAAGTAGCCACGCTGGGCCATCAGGAAGATGTCGGTGGCGCTCGTCAGCATCTGGGCGCCAACCGCCGCGCGCACCTCGTTGGTGGAGGCGGGCAGCTCGCCCGGCATCAGCTCGATGCCGATCATCCCGCCCTCGAGCAGCACGGTCAGGTGCGGCGCCTGCCGGCGTTTGGCAATTGCGGCGGCGACCAGTGGCTGTCCGATTCCGGCGAACAGCACCTTGCCGTCCTCGAGCAACCGGCTGGCGGCGATGGTCATGATCTCGTCGGGCTTCGCCCCAGGGTGCTGCGCCGCACGCGAAGTCAGCCGATCACTCCGATCAGCCGCCGAGTAGGTCATGGAGTCGGTCATCGCGGCAACATCTCCTGTGCGGTTCGCCGTAACGCCGCCAGGCGCGTCGGATCGATCGAGGCGAGATAGGCGTCGTGGTCGGGGTGGGCGGTCAACTCGGCGACGAACGCGCGCGCGCCGTCGATGCCGCCGCCCTTCACCGCCTGCATGTAGGCGGTGAACTGATCGAGGTCGGCCTCGTAGTAGCCGTAGCACTCGTGCGGATAGGCGCCCATCGGTTGGTGCACGACCGCGTCGACCGCGAATCCGGGGATGACGGTGCGTGCGGGGTCACTGCGAAACTCGTCGGCGCTGACGATCTCCTCGGCAGTGACGATGACCCGGCGGGCGGCGAGCACCAGGTCAGCGTCCATCAACTGGTAGCCGTCGATTTGTGCATTGCCGAAAGTGTCTGCGCGCTGGACGTGCACCAGCGCGACATCGGGGTTCAGGCTCGGCACGGCGTTGAGGAGTTGGCCGGTGTACGGGCAGGTGACCTTCGCCAAGTCCAGCTGCCGGTCGATGTCGGAACCGAGCATGCTCGTGGTCGGGAGGAAGGGGATGCCCATCGCCCCTGCCTTGTAACGCAATCCGATGCCGAGGTGGCTCCACTCCTCGAACGTCGCCTGGCCATTCTCGACCAGATGACGCAGCACCGGAGCGAGCCCCCAACCGTGGCCGATGCCGACCCAGCTGGTCATCAGCCGATCGGCCATGCCTGCGGCCAGCATCAGCTCGGCTTCGAAACACGACAGCGGGCGCGTCATCGTCAGTCCGATGCGCCCTTGGCGAAGCACCTCGATCAGCAGCGCCATCGGCGTGCGCGCGTGGTTGGTGCCGCCCACGCCGACCACCGAGCCGTTGGGCACCAGCCGACGCACGGCCTCGGCCGCCGACATCAGCTTCTCGCCGTTTTCCACACTGCGCCCCTCGAGCTCCGCGCGCGCGGCCTCGACGCCGGGCGTGGCAAGTCGCGCGTTCACACCGCCCCCACCGTGCTGCCGACGAGCGGCAGAACCTCTGCGGCACACCGCTCCATCTGCTCGGAGTCGTACTCGTGCGGAATCAGGCAGATCTCCTTCACGCCGGCATCGAGGTGCGCTGCGATCTGTTCGGCGCAGTCGTCCGGCGTCCCGCAAATGGCGCTGTCGGGGGTTGCGCTGCTCCACTCCGGGGTGTCGAAGTACGACGCGAGCCATGGGCCGCTGAGTGCTTGGGCCTTCTCCTTCGACTGGCCGATGCAGATCGGCAGCTGGTTGACGGAATGCAGTTCGGCGGGGTCGCGACCCGCATCGTCGGCGAAGCGCTCAATCTTGTTCCAGGACTTGGTGAATGCCTCGGGTGTGTAGAAGTAGGTCAACCAGCCGTCCCCGAGCGTGGCGACACGCTTGAGCACCCGGTCGACGTATCCGCCGATGAGAACCTGGGGCCGCGGCCGCGGGAGCGGGAGCATCTTCACGCGGCGAAACGACAGGTCGTCCCACGTGTTGGTGACCTCGTCCTGAGTCCACAGGTCCATGCAGATCTCGAGATTGCGCTCGAAGATCCGCCCGCGGTTCTTGAATGGCGTTCCGGTGGCGTCGAACTCGCGCTCGTACCAACCGGCCGCGACCCCAAGCCGTAGCCGTCCGTTGGAGATCGCCTGGATCGTGGCCGCGGTCTTGGCCAACAGCGCTGGGTCGCGGATCGGCAGGACCAGGACTCCGGTCCCGAGCTCGATGGTCGTGGTGTGGCTGGCCAGCACGGCCAGTGTCGTAAGAGCCTCCAGCTGCGGGAAGGGCTGTCGACTGCCGAGGAAGAGATGGTCCCATACCCAGAGTGAGGTGAACCCGAGTTGCTCGGCCCGGCGGGCCGTGACGAGCAACTCCTCGATCTGGGGCGTTTTCTGGGCCGATGTGAAGTTCTCCACGGCCAGCCCGAACGTCGCCGACATGTCGTCCCCTCTGTGTGTATGAGAGCTGATGGGAGGCCAACGCTATGTCAAAGCTCGGCCGGTTCCTATATCACCGATAGCCAACTGATAGCCGCCTGTTTGTCATTGATTTACATCGTCATCGAACGGCGCGCGGCTGGAATTGGATACGCGTCCCAGGCACTGCTTGCGCGGCCCGGTTCACACCAGACTGCGGCACCACTCCGATGACCGGATACCCGCCGGTGACCGGTCCGTCAGCCAAGAACAGCGTGGGCCTGCCCCTCGTCGGCACCTGCAGGGCGCCGAGCACGACACCCTCACTGGCGAGTTCCCCGCACTGGCGCCGCGTTAGGTCCGGACCGTCAAGCCGGAGGCCGACGCGATCGGCTTCGGAGGTAACGGTGAACTCATGGCTCGCGAGCCGATCGAGCGCTTCATCGGTGAACCAGTCGTCGCGCGGGCCGAGCAGCAACGGGAGTTCGAGTGGCCCGGTTCCGATCGCCGCGACGGGCGCGATGTCGGTAGCCGGCCACTCGGTCATGGCGTGTGAAACCTGCAGAACGTCTCCGACTCGCAACGGCGGCGTTCCGAGTTGGGCCATGGTGTCCCACGAGACCGACCCGAGCACCTCCTGCCCCGCAATGCCGCCGCGCACCGCGATGTAGGTGCGCAGCCCTGCGGTGGGCGCACCGAGAATGACGGTGTCGCCTGCGCGCGCCGGGAAGGAAGCATTCACCGCATGTGCGCGGTTGCCGCACCGAATCGCGACTGGAGCGCCGGTCACTGCCACCGACACGGTTGCGTCGACCTTGAACGCGAGCCGGCCAAGGGTGACCTCGATGCATGCGGTGCCCGGCCGGTTGCCAACCAGCCGGTTCGCCAAGTCGTATGAGGCGCGGTCGGCGGCACCGGATCGTCCGACGCCGAGGTGAGCAAGACCGCTGCGACCGTGGTCCTCGAGGAGAGCCAGGACGCCAACGGATTCGACTGTCAACCGGGTCATCTCGTCACATCGCGGAACTCCACCACCGCACCGGGGCGCAGAACCGCGGGCGTGTCGGCGGCGGGGTTCCACAGCACCGCGTCGGTGTGGCCGAGCAGTTGCCAGCCGCCCGGAGAGACGCGGGGATAGATCGACGAGAACTCGCCGGCGATCGCGACCGCACCGGCAGGCACCCGGACTCGAGCCTCGTCGCGCCGCGCCACCCGTAGCCGCGGATCGCCGCCGACCAGATAGGAGAAACCCGGCGCGAATCCGCAGAACGCCACGCGCCACGGAGTGCCGGTATGGGCGGCCACCACCTCGTCAACGGCGAGTCCGGTGAGGTCAGCCACGGCGTGCAGATCCTCGCCGTCGTAGCGCACCTCGATCACGTGCCGTTCGTCGTCACTGGCCGTCTCCGGCCCGGGCTCCAGTGCGGCGAGTGCGGCGCGGAGTGTGGCAGAGTCCGTGACGTCTGGATCAACGGTCACCAAGAGCGCGGAAAGTCCTGGGACGACTTCGCATACGCCCTTCAGGTCGGCCTTTCGCACTGCGGTGGCCCAGCGGTTGACCAGCCGATTGTCGCCGAGGTCGAGCAGCCACGCCGCTTCGCCGCAGGGGCGAAGGACCGGCGCGGAGGCCGGGAACGCGGTCACCGAATGGGGACGAGCTCGACCCCCGCGGCCTCGAGTGCAGCACGGGTCTTGCGCGCGAAGTCGACAGCGCCGGGGGTATCGCAGTGCACCAGCAACGCCTCGGCTTTGACCTCGACCTCACTGCCGTCGTTCGCCATGACGTGGCCTTCGGTGACCATCTGGACCGCCCGCGCGGCGGCTTGGTCGGGATCGGTCAGCAGGGCGTTGGGCTCCAATCGGGACTGAAGCAGGCCTTCCGGCGTGTAGGCCCGATCGACGAACGCCTCGGCGATCATTCTGAGGCCGGCCTCCTCGCCGAGCCGCCAGACTTCCGTGTTCGGCGGCGCGAGAAGCGGTAGATCCTTGTTGAATTCGACGGTCGCGTCGACGATGGCCTGGGCGTGTTCGGTGTCCTTGGTCATGACGGTCCAGAGCGCCCCGTGCGCGCGAACGAAGTCGACCTTGCCGCCCGCGATCCGGGCGAAGACTTCCAGCGCCCCCATCTGGTACAGCAGATCGTCACGCAACTCGGCACCGGGGATCGCGATGTATCGGCGTCCGAAACCGTGCAGATCGCGGTAACTCACCTGAGCGCCGATGGCGACGCCGTTCTTGACCGAGATGGCGCACGTGCGGCGCATGGTGCCCGGATCACCGCCGTGGAAGCCGCACGCGATGTTGGCGCTGGTGACGATGTCGAGCAAGGCATCGTCGTCGCCGAGACTCCAGCGCCCCAGTCCCTCACCGATGTCGGTGGTTAACGCTACTTGCGCGGCCATGCGTCCTCCTGCCCTCGTCGGGGTCGTCATAGCCCAAGTATCACCGTCAGCGCAGCGCCAGAACAGCTCCGGTCACTGACTGCCATTAGTCACTGGGACTGCCGATTCCGGAACTGTCCGCGGAGTGCGCCCCGAACCGCCCGTACCGACGGATCCCCCTCCCGGGCTTCTCGGGCCAGCGACACCAAGGTGCGAGCCCATCCCGTCTCCAGCCGGGTCAGCGCCGCAGTCTCCCGTTGCGGCGGCAGCACCAGACTCGGCAGGATGCTTGCCGCCGCACCCTGGTGGACCAGCAGCAGGAGCAGGTCGAGATCGTAGGACTCGTACTGCACCTGCGGGCTGAAGCCGAGTCCGAGGCAGTGCTGGACTGCCCAGGCACGGGATGCGGCACCGACGGGCTCGAGGGCCCAGGCGAGGTTGCCGACCTCCTTCAGCAGGTCGCGTCCCCTCAGCAGCGACGTGGCGGCCACGACCTCCAGCGGATCAGTGCCGAGCACCTCGCGGTTGACGTGACGCGGTGATTTCGGGCCGTTGCCGGGGTACTCCTCGCTGACGACCAGGTCGAACTCTCCGCTCAGGAGCGCCGGGACCGCCACCTCGGGCTCGGACTCGACCAGTTCGACACGCAGGCCCGGGTGCTCCTGCTGGCAGTCGAGCAGCGCCGGGACGAGGGCGCGGGCGGCGCTGCCGAAGGCGGCCACCCGACAGGTGCCGGTCGGCGGGTCCTCAGATGAGCGCAGCTCGGCCTGAGCCAGTTCCAGGGCGGCCAAGATGTCCGCGCCGCGCTCGGCCAGCCGGCGGCCCGCATCGGTCAGCCTCACGCCACGACCCACCCGCTCGAGCAGCGCCGCCCCGGCCTCGCGTTCGAGCAGGGCGAGCTGCTGGGAGATGCCGGACGGGCTCATGTGCAATGCGTCGGCCACCGCCGAGATGGTCCCGCGGTGGCTGAGCTCGACGAGAAAACGGAGCCGCCGCACATCCAGCACCGCACGATTGTAGAAGATCCTTCAGTGTTACTGCCGGATCAGCGGCAGCAATCAGTGATGTTGTTGCGGCTCGACCGTGCCTAGGGTTCGGAAGCAGGAGGTGTGCCGTGCAAACCACCGAGCCGTTCTTGCTCAACCCGCACTGGATTCCGAGTCGCTCCGCCGAGCCGCGCGAGACCGACGAGGTCCGCCGGTTCCACCAGAGCCTGCCGGACTACGCCGTCACGCCATTGGTCCCGCTGCCCACCGTCGCGGCCACGCTCGGCCTGGGCGCAGTGCTGGTCAAGGACGAGTCGCTGCGGCTCGGGCTACCGGCGTTCAAGATGCTCGGTGCGTCCTGGGCGGTCCACCGAGCGCTCACCTCGGGTGACCGCGATCGTCCCCGCCTGATCACCGCCACCGACGGCAACCACGGCCGCGCAGTCGCGCGGATGGCGGCGCTACTCGATCTCCCCGCCACGGTCGTGGTGCCCGACGGCGTCTCCGAACAAGCAATCGCGTTGATTCGCAAAGAGGGCGCCGAGGTGAACGTCGTCAACGCGCCCTACGACGACGCCGTGCGGGAGGCAGCGCTGCTCGCCAAGGCCGACTCGGACGCGCTGCTCGTGCAGGACACCTCGTGGCCGGGTTACGAGGACGTGCCGCGCTGGATCGTCGACGGCTACGCGACCCTCTTCGACGAGGCTGCGGATCAGGCGGTGAAACTCGGAGCCGACATCGATCTCGTCGTGGTGCCGGCCGGGGTCGGCTCGCTCGCCCACGCCGCCGTGCTCTTCAGCCGCTCTCGTCCGGACTGTCGCGTCGTCGCGGTGGAGCCGGACGTCGCCGACTGCCTCCGCGCCAGCCTGGCCGCCGGTGCACCGACCACGGTGCCGACCGGCAACACGAGCATGGCCGGGCTGAACTGCGGTACGCCCTCCTACCTCGCATGGCCGGACCTCGAGCGGGGATTGGCCGGCGCGGTGGTCGTCGACGACGCGGCCGCCGCGGACGCCGTCGCCGACCTCAAGGCCCTCGGCGTCGACAGCGGGCCGTGCGGAGCCGCGAGCTTCGCCGCATTACGAGTCCTGGCCACCGAGCCGGCGCGCTCACGTCTCGGCCTCTGTCCTCACTCGTCAGTGGTGCTGCTCAACACCGAAGGCTCCGATGCGGCCGGCAGTTAGGCAGCGATCGAATCGTCGGCACCACCTCCCGCAGGGTCGCGCTCGGACGCAGCGCGGAGCGTTCGCCCACGTAGATGGACGACATTCCCACGCTGCGCGCTGAGTCAAGATGATGATGGCGGCGCAGGCCCTGGTGGCGGTCACCACCATTGCGCGCGTAATCGCAAGGGCCGTGAACGTTTTGGGCTGACCGTGCAACGATGACGCCATGCCCCGGATCGTTCATCTGCTAGCGCTGCTGGCCGTCAACGCCGTTCCGGCCGCCGGTTGGTTCCTCGAGGGATGGTCGGCAGGCACGACGCTCGTCGTCTACTGGTTCGAGAACGTCGCGGTGTGCCTGTTCGTTTCGGCACGGATCGTCGCGCATCAGAGGTGGAGTCCACGTCGGGGGCATTTCAAGTATCAGGCACCGAAATCAGCCGGGCAGCGTTCGCAGACCTCATTCGTCAATGGGTTCCTCCTCACGAGTCTCGTCTTCTCCGCGGCACATGGCCTGTTTCTCGGAGTCATCCTGTTCGTGCTCGGCCACGGAGTCCAGGGAGATTTGGCAGGCGTCGACTGGCACCACGTGCGAATCGGTTGCATACGCGTGCTCGTCATCCTCGCCATCGATTTCGTGGTGGACCTGCCCGGGCTGCCCCGGTGGACGTTCTGGCAGATCGAGCAGACCGCGAATCGCAGCCTCGGCCGAGTCGCCGTCGTCCATCTCACGCTCGTGCTCGGCATGTTCGGCGCCGTCATGGCGGACGCGTCCGCGTTGTTCGGAGTCTTCGTCGTCCTCAAGACCCTGAACGCGCTGAGCATGGCGCTGCCTCAGTGGGAGCCGGCCACGGCGCCCAAGTGGCTCAGCCGAGTGATGAACCGCCTACCCGGCGTGCACCCAGGAGAACGGTTCGAGGACCTGTGGGCGAAGGGCAGCGCCGACGAAGTCGAACGGCGCGACGAGAACGAGCAGCCGTGGACCGGCGCGCGCCGCTAGCCGCCACCCCAGAGTCGTAATCGCAAGGGCGGTGAACGTTTTGGGCAAAACGTTCAACGGCGAAAATGGAGTATGTTCGCCGCCATGGGCATCACAACGTCGACATTGACATCAGTCGAGCAGACCGCTTTCCTCACCGAGTACGCGCGGGCGCTGGACAGCCGTTGGCCACGACCGATCCTCGGTGACAGGTTGGCCAGCGAGGTGGTCGGCAAGGTCGACTACGACTTCGCGGGGCTTGGCGTGCAGACCAGCGTGGTGTGCCAGACGGCGTTGCGTGCCAAGATGCTCGACGACCGGGTGCGCGATTTCGTCGAGAGACACCCCGACGCCGTTGTCGTCGACCTGGGCGCCGGACTCGACAGCGGCTTCCAGCGCGTCGGGCCGCCGCCGACGGTGGATTGGTTCGCCGTGGACCTACCAGGGATCACCGCACTGCGCGACGAGGTGCTCCCAGCCGACCCGCACTCGCACTCGGTGCCGGTGTCGCTGGCCGACGAACACTGGCCCGACGCGATCCCGGCCGACCGCCCCACCATCTTGATCGCCGACGGACTGTTCGCCTTCCTGTCCGAGCCCGTGATCGCCGGGATCTTTCGGCGGATCACCGAGCACTTCGGGTCCGGCGAGCTCGCCTTCAACGACTACGGCGGGATCGGGTGGTTCAGCCGCGCGGCGATCAAGCTCTTGCCGCAGAAGATGTTCAAGGACGTCGGAAGCCAGTGGGGTTACGCCGGTTTCAAGGACGCGCACCATCCCGAGACGTGGAACCCCAGCCTGAAGCTCGTCGAGGAGGCGAGCCTGACGCACGCCCCGGAGGTGGACCTGTTCCCGGCGTGGTTGCGTGTCAGCACCCGGCTCATGGGGAAGTCCAAGACGGGCGCCCGCAAGGGACGGATCCTGCGCTACGAGTTCTAGCCACCCAGGCAGCCGGGACCGAGAAGCGCCTTCAGGTCGCCCATCAACGCCGACGACGTCGTGACGCGCAGCGCCTGATCGAGTTCCAGGGTGGTGATCCGGTCACCGCTGATCAGCCGCAGATGCACTTGCGAGGTACCGGGATGGCGCGCGAGCACCTGCTTGAGCGCACTGACCTTCTCGATGGTGCACTGCCGGGTCGGCAGGCTGACCGCGAGCGGTCGGTCGACCTGGGCGTTCGAAAAGTCCGGCACGACCAGCTCGTTGGCGATCAGGGAGACCCGGTCGTCGCGGATGTTGACCTTGCCGCCGACGAGGACCACCGCGTCGTCGGCGATCTCCGCGCCGAACGTGGAGTACGTGTGCGGGAAGAACATCACCTCGATGCCGCCGGTGAGATCCTCCAATTGCGCTGAGGCCCAGGGCATCCCGTTCTTGTTGACGCGCCGGTTGACCGAGGCGAGGATGCCGCCGACGCGGACCTGCGAGTCGTTGGCGACGTCGCCGTTGAGGATGCCGGGAATCTGGGTGTCGACCTGAGCGGCCAAGCAGGTGCGCGACACCGTTGAGCGGATGCCCGGATACGTAGAGGCCCAGCATCTCCCGCTCGAGGGCGAGCTTGTGCTTGTCCTCCCACTCGTCGTCGGGCACCTTGATGGTGAACACCGCGTCGGCGGCGGTGTCGGCGCCACCGAACAGGTCGAACTGCCCCATCGCCTCGGCCTTCTTGGTGCCGAGCACCGAGTCGACGGCGTCGGTGTGGATCAGGAACAGCCCCTTGCGGGAGTGGCCGAGCGAGTCGAACGCGCCCGCCTTGATCAGCGACTCCGTCACCTTCTTGTTGCAGGCGGTGATGTCGACCTTGTTCAGGTAGTCGGAGAAGTCGGTGTACTTGCCCTTGTCGGTGCGCGTATTGATCAGCGAGGCAACGACGTTCGCGCCGACGTTGCGCACCGCGCCGAGCCCGAAGCGGATGTCGGCACCCACCGAGGCGAAGTTCAGCCCCGACTCGTTGACGTCGGGCGGCAGCACCGTGATGCCCAGCCTGCGGCAGTCCGCGAGATAGACCGCGGCCTTGTCCTTGTCGTCGCCGACCGAGGTGAGCAGGCCGGCCATGTACTCGGCCGGATAGTTGGCCTTGAGATACGCCGTCCAGTACGACACCAGCCCGTAGCCCGGCGGCGTGCGACTTGTTGAACGCGTAGTCCGCGAACGGAAGGACGGTGTCCCACAGCGCCTTGATGGCCGCGGCCGAGAAGCCGTTGGCCTTCATGCCGTCGGAGAAGCCCTCGAACTCCTTCTCGAGCACCTCGCGCTTCTTCTTGCCCATGGCCTTGCGCAGAATGTCGGCTCGGGCGAGCGAGTAGCTGGCCACCTTCTGCGCGATGCGCATGATCTGCTCTTGGTAGACGATCAGGCCGTACGTCTCGGCGAGGATCTCCCGCAGTGGCTCTTCGAGCTCGGGGTGGATCGGCTTGATCGCCTGCCGGTCGTTCTTGCGGTCGGCGTAGTCGTTGTGGGCGTTCATGCCCATGGGCCCCGGCCGGTACAGCGCGATGACGGCGACGACGTCCTCGAAGCCGGTCGGCTGCATCCGGCGCAGCAGGTCGCGCATCGGCCCGCCGTCGAGCTGGAACACGCCGAGCGTGTCACCACGTCCCAGCAGTTCGTAGGCGGCCGGGTCGTCGAGCGGCACCGAGTCGAGGTCGAGTTCGATGCCCCGGTTGGCCTTGATGTTCTCGATGGCGTCACCGATGATCGTCAGGTTGCGCAGCCCGAGGAAGTCCATCTTCAGCAGGCCGATGGCCTCGCACGACGGATAGTCCCAGCCGGTGATGACGGCCCCGTCCTGCGGACGCCTCCACAGCGGAATCGACTCGATGAGCGGCTCGGAGCTCATGATCACCGCGCAGGCGTGCACGCCGGCGTTGCGGACCAGGCCCTCCAGCCCGCGCGCGGTCTCGTAGATGGTCCGCACGTCCGGGTCGGTGTCGAGCAGGCCGCGGACCTCGGCGGCCTCCTTGTACCGCTCGTGGCTGGGATCGGTGATGCCCGACAGCGGAATGTCCTTGGCCATGATCGGCGGGCGGAAGCGCCTTGGTGATGCGGTCGGCGATGGCGAAGCCGGGCTGCCCGTAGTGCACCCGCGCCGAATCCTTCAGCGCCGCTTTGGTCTTGATGGTGCCGAAGGTGATGACCTGGGCGACCCGGTCGCTGCCCCACTTGTTCGCGGCGTAGCGCAGCATCTCGCCGCGGCGACGGTCGTCGAAGTCGATGTCGATGTCGGGCATCGACGCGCGTTCGGGGTTGAGGAACCGTTCGAACAGCAGCCCGTGCTGGATGGGGTCGATGTTGGTGATGCCGCAGCGCGTAGGCGACCAGCGAGCCCGCGGCCGACCCGCGGCCCGGCCCGACCCGGATGTCGACCGACCTGGCGTAGTTGATCAGGTCGGCGACGATGAGGAAGTACGACGGGTAGCCCTTGTCGCAGATGACGTCGATCTCGTAGTCGGCGCGGTCGACGTAGTCGTCGGGCACGCCCGGCCGGGAAGCGCCGCGCCAGCCCGGCGGCCACCTCGTGGCGCAGCCAGGACGCCTGGTCGTGGCCCTCGGGCACCGGGAAGATCGGCATCCGGTCGCTTGGGCGTCCAGACGTCGGCGTAGGACTGCACCCGCTCGGCGATCAGCAGCGTCGAGTCACACGCACCCGGCGACCTCGTCGTCCCACAGCGCCCGCATCTCGGCGGCCGACTTCAGGTAGTAGCCGTCGCCGTCGAACTTGAAGCGGGTCGGGTCCGACAGCGTCTTGCCGGTCTGAACGCATAGCAGCGCCTCGTGGTTGTGGGCCGCTTCCCTGGTGACGTAGTGGCAGTCGTTGGTGGCCAGCGGCGGGATGCCGAGCTTGCGGCCGACCTCGAGCAGGCCCTCGCGCACGCGGCGCTCGATCTCGATGCCGTGATCCATCAGCTCGAGGAAGTAGTTCTCGGGGCCGAAGATCTCGCGCCACTTCGCGGCCGACTCCAGCGCCTCGCGGTCGTGGCCGAGCCGCAGCCGGGTCTGCACCTCACCCGACGGACAGCCCGTGGTGGCGATGATGCCCGCGGCGTTCTCGGCGATGATCTCGGCGTCCATCCGCGACCACTTGCCCAGCTGGCCCTCGAACGAGGCCAGCGACGACAGCTTGAACAGGTTGCGCAGGCCGGTGGCGTTCTCGGCGACCATCGTCAGGTGGGTGTAGGACCCGCTACCCGAGACGTCGTCGGACTTCTGGCTGGGATCACCCCACAGGACGCGCTTGGTGTCGAATCGCGATGCCGGGGCGATGTACGCCTCGACGCCGATGATCGGCGTGATACCCACATCGGTTGCCGCGTTGTAGAACTCACTGGCACCGAACATGTTCCCGTGGTCGGTCATGCCGATCGCGGGCATCTCCAGCCGCTGCGCCTCGGCGAGCATCGGCGTGACCTTGGCGGCGCCGTCCAGCATCGAGTACTCGGTGTGGTTGTGCAGGTGCACGAACGACGCGCGGTTGGTGCTCGTGCGGGGAGCAGAGGGATCGGCCATAGGGACGCCAGTCTATGGCCGCCCTCCGACACTCCTCGGCGTGTCGCGCAACGTGTCGGCAGGATTCGGCCGACCATCCGAATGTATCCAGCAAGCCATGCGAGAGCAGATGTCCGAGTTGCTTGGTTATCAAGATCCATGTCGGCTCGGTCGTCGACGAACCCGGCGTGGAACCCCAATCCCCACAACATTGCGTGCAGCATGTCGGCGATCGGAGTGACGGCCGTGTCCGCGGCGAGTTCACCGCGGCGACTTCGCGTCGACCACCAACGATTCGCAGGAATCCGCGCAGGGCGCCGCCGGTGCCGAGCTGCAGTTCGGGGTTGCGGGTGGCCTCGAGTCGGGCGCTGACCAGGAACGCGATCTGCGAGCGATCCTGAGGTCCGCCTCGTGCATGGCCGCGACCAGCGCAGCCAATTGATCGATCGATCGTGCTCTGACGCTTAGCCGCGCCAATGCAATCGGCCATCACGCCGCCCGCCTCGTCGACGAGCGCTTCGTAGATCTCCTCCCGCGAGGCGAAGTAGTAGTGCAGCGTGGGGCGGCTCAGATCGGCGGCGACGGCGATCGCCTGAAAGGTGGCCGCGTGGTAGCCGCGCTCGTTGATGACCTGACGTGCGGCCCGCAGGATGCGATTGCGGGTCTCGGCCGAATCGGAGCCGACCGGGCGACCACGACGTCGTGCCACAGGCGGCGACTCGACCATCGAGTTGCGGCATTTCCCGACCTCACCAGCGAGGTGGGATGACCCCGCTCTGGCAAACCGTATTGCATTGCTATAGGTGGGTCAACCCGACACGTCCCGCAAACGTCGCGTCAGGTATTCGGCGACACCGGGGTCCGACGTCGCCTCGATCGCGCGTCGATAGCCGCTGACGGCCTCGTCGGTTCGGCCCGCGGCGGCCAGCAGGTGCGCCCGCACGGCCCACGCAGGCTGGAACCGCTCGACGGCGGGATCGGCCACGGCATCCAGCGCCCGCAATCCGGCGGCAGGCCCGTCGATCTCGCCGTCCAGCGCCGCAAGGGCGACCTCGGCGCCCAGCGACGGCGCCGTCCGCACCAGGGCGCGATGCAGCGTGCGCAGCGTCTCGGGGTCCACGGGACGGCGCGACGACGCGGCTGCAGTGGGCGGACTGAATGGCCGCCTCGTACTGGAATCGGCCAGGGCGACGGTGGGCGTGTGCCCGGGTCAGCAGCGCCTCGCCGCTGTGCGATCAAGCTGCGGTCCCAGCGGGCTGACGTCCTGTTCCTCGAGCGGCACGAAGCATCCGTCGTCGGCGCGCCGAGCCGGCCGACGCGCCTCCGACAGGCACACCAGCGCCGCGAGGCCGAGCACTTCGGGCTCGTCGGGCAGCAGCTCGGCCAGCACCAGCGCAAGGTGCAGGGCCTCGGCCGGACAGCGATTGACCGCCCGGCGGCGACCATCGTCGCAGTGCCCTGCGGCACCAGCTGCCAATCGATGGCGTACGCCCCGTAGACGGCCTCCAGGACCGCGGGCAGTCGCTCGGCGAGTTGCTCGCGTGCGGGCATCTCGAAGGGGATGCCCGCGTCCCGGATGCGTTTCTTCGCGCGCACCAGTCGCTGCGCCATCGCGGCTGGCTGCGACCGCGAACGCCGCCGCGATCGCCGCAGCGTCGACGCCGAGCACGACCTGCAGCATCAGCGGCGTACGGACCGACACCGCGATGGCCGGATGGGCGCACACCAGCATCAGCTCGAGCCTGCGATCGGGGATGTCGGACGTGGCCCGCCCGGTCAGGTCTGCGAATTCGTCTGATTCCCAATCGGTTTCGTCGAGCGGCACACTCGTCCTCCTGCGCCGCCGACTTCCAGGTGTCGCGGAGCCGGTTGCGCGCGACGACGAGCAGCCAGGCCTGCGGGTTGTCGGGAACGCCGTCGTCGGGCCAGCGCGTCAGCGCCCGCTCCATGGCATCGGCCAACGCGTCCTCGGCGGCCGCGATGTCGCGACCGGGGGCGGCGAGCAGCGCCAGCAGCCGGCCGTAGGACTCGCGGACGACCTCGGCGAGCGCCGAGGCCGCCCGTGACGGGTCCTCGTTCAGGGGTGGTACCACCCGCGTCCGGGCGCGTACGTCCTAGCCACTGGGCGGATCTCGACCGATCCCCAGCCGTTGGCCGGGTTGCGCTGAGCCCACTTCAGCGCGTCGTCGAGGTCGGGCACGTCGATGACGAAGATGCCGCCGAGCTTCTCCTTGGTGTCGGCGAACGGCCCGTCCTGGATCTCGGGTGCGCCGTTGCGCGCGGTCACGGTGGTGGTGGCGTCGACGGTGTCGAGCACATCGGTGGTGATCAGCACCCCAGCCGCCGACAGATCGTCGGCGTAGGCCGCGAACGCCGCCATCGCTGGCGCCATGTCCTCCTCGGTCAGACCGATCGAGGAGCCCTCCTGGTAGTGCATGAGCAGGCAGTAACGCATGATGTCGTCCTCGTCGTCGTGCTCGGTACCAGACGTCCCAGTCGAGCCTGTCATCGTGATGACGATTCGGGTGCCGCCAGATCGACAGCTGCCGCGGAATCGGACTTCCGCGGGTTTCTTGCGCAACCGCGTCGATCGTCATCACCACCAGCGCCACCCAGATCAGCGCGAAGCCGATCCACCGGCCCACCGGCATCGGCTCGTGACCGACCAGCACGCCCCAGGCCATCTGCAGGCCGGGGTTGAGGTAGAACAGCAGACCCATCGTGACCAGCGGCAATCGCTGCGCGGCGGCGGCGAACAGCAGCAGCGGAACCGCCGTCACCGGGCCGGCCAGCATCAGCAGCACCGTGTGGCCGCCGCCGTAGCCGATGAAGTGGCCCTGACCGAGCACCTGAAGCGTGATCAGGTAGCCGCCCGCGAGCGGCAGGGCCAGCAGCGTCTCGACGGCGACGCTGACCCGGGGATCCGCCACGACGACCTTCTTGACCACGCCGTACAGCGCGAAGCGTCAGCGCGAGCGCCGACCGCGATGTAGGGCGGCGCACCCACCTCGGCGGTCAGCATCACCACCGCGACCACCGCGAGCACCAGCGCGATCAGCTGCCACCGCCCGATGCGCTCGCGAAAGACGAGCACGCCGAGGGCGACGGTGACCAGCGGGTTGATGAAGTAGCCCAGCGCCGCGTCGACGACGTGGCCGTGGGTCGCGGCGCATATGTAGATCCCCCAGTTGATCGAGATGAGCGCCGACGCGGCCAGCAGTTGGAGCCACGTCCGCGCGCGGAGCCTGCGTCAGGTCGCCGAGCCGGCGCGCCACGACGAGCACGACCAGCAGACACACCGCGCTCCACACGATGCGGTGGGCCAGCACCTCGAGCGAACCGGCGGGCAGCAGCAGCGGGAAGAACCCGGGGCACAGGCCCCACCAGACGAAGGCGCCTGACGCCGAACAACACGCCCGACCGGCGGGAGCGCGGCTTCCGGCGTAGCCGGTCACGATTCGTGGTGGCGCAGCACGTCGAGCGCGTGCTGCAGATCGGCCGGATACGGGCTGGTGATCTCGATGCGCCGACCGTCGGCAGGATGCGCGAAGGCCAGCGACCGCGCGTGCAGCCATTGGCGCTCCAGCCCGAGCCGCTTCGCCAGCGTCGGATCGGCACCGTAGGTCAGGTCGCCGCAGCACGGATGGTGCAGCGCCGAGAAGTGCACCCGGATCTGGTGTGTGCGACCGGTTTCCAGGTGGACGTCGAGCAGGCTGGCGGCCGACGAACGCCTCCACGGTGTCGTAGTGCGTGATGCTGTGCCGCCCGCCGCTCGGTGACGGCGAACTTCCAGTCGTTGCCGCTGGTGCCGCCCGATCGGCGCGTCGATGGTGCCGCTGGACGGATCCGGGTGGCCCTGGACCAGCGCGTGATAGCGCTTGTCGACGGTGCGCTGCCTTGAAGGCGCGCTTGAGCACGGTGTACGCGCGTTCGGAGATCGCCACCACCATCACGCCCGAGGTGCCGACGTCGAGGCGCGTGCACGATGCCCTGGCGTTCGTGGCACACCGGAGGTGGTGATGCGGAAGCCGGCCGCGGCCAGTCCGCCGAGCACCGTGGGCCCGGTCCAGCCCGACCGAGGCGTGTGCGGCGACACCGGCCGGCTTGTCGACCGCCACGATGTCGGCGTCGGAGTACAGGATGGTCATGCCCTCGATGTCGACCGGCGGATTGTCCAGTGGCGCAGGCGCTTCGGGAAGACTGAACCTCGAGCCACGCACCCGCGGCCAGGCGGTCGGACTTGCCGGCGGTCGCCCCGTCCAACTCGACGCCGCCCGCCTCGGCCAGCGCCGCCGCCGCGGTGCGGGACAGGCCGAGCAGCCGGGCCAGCCCGGCGTCGACTCGCATGCCCGCCAGCCCCTCGGGGACCGGCATCGAGCGGGTGGTCATCAGGACGGTTCGGGTGCGTCGGTTCGCCGCTGCGCCGTCCGGCTGCCGCGCCTCGACCGGGTCCGCTGCGCCGTCCGGCGCACGCCGCTCGACTCGGGTCCGCTGCGCCGTCCGGCTGCGCTTCCCGACGGTGTCGAAGTCGTAGCCGAACAACGACAGCCCGACCAGCAGGATGGCGCCACCAACCACCGCCGGGTCGGCGACGTTGAACACCGGCCACCACCCGATCGAGAAGAAGTCGACGACGTGGCCGCGCAGCGGTCCCGGGGAGCGGAAGAACCGGTCGACCAGGTTGCCGAGCGCGCCGCCGAGGATCATGCCGAGCCCGAGCGCCCACCACGGCGAAACCAGACGTCGACCCATCCACACGATGCCGATCACCACCCCGGTCGCGACCAGCGTCAGCACCCAGGTGTAGCCGGTGGCCATCGAGAACGCCGCGCCGGAGTTGCGCACCAGCGTCCACGTCACGGTGTCGCCGATGATCGACACCGGCTGTCCGGGAGTCAGCAGCCTGACCGCGAGCACCTTGGTCACGACGTCGAGGGCGAGCACGACGGCGGCGACTGACAGCAGCAGGCGTAGGCGACGCCGCGGCGGACCGCGGCTGGGCTTCCCCGTCCGCCGTCACCGGCTCGGCCGAGCCCGTTGATTCTTCAGTCACTCCCACATCCTCCCAAAGAGGCGATGGTGAACAATCGCCGCATGAGCCGCCTCGTCGTCATCACCACCGGTGGCACCATCGCGACCAGCACCGACGCCGACGGCGTCGCGCGGCCGACGCGCACCGGTACCGACCTGACGGCTGGACTCGATCTGCCCTTCGACCTCGACGTCGTCGACCTCATGTCCGTCGACAGTTCCGAGTTGACACCCGCGGACTGGGACGCGATCGGTGCGGCTGCGGTGTCGGCGGTCGAGTCGGGCGCCCAGGGTGTGGTGATCACCCACGGCACCGACACGATGGAGGAGACCGCGCTCTGGCTCGATCTGACGTACGGCGGCGACGCGCCGGTGGTGCTGACCGGAGCGATGCGCAGCGGTGACGCACCCGAGGCCGATGGGCCAGGCAACCTGCGCGACGCGCTGGCGCTGGCGGCCAGCCCGACGGCCAGAGGCCTCGGCGTCCTGGTGAGTTTCGGGGGGCGGGTGCTGCGGCCGCTGGGCTTGCGAAAGGTCGCCACCGACGACTTGAGCGGCTTCGCGGGCACCGTGGTCGCCGACGGAGGAGACCGGAGGACGTTCGTCGGCAAGCTGTCCGCGGCGGCCGCGCCCCGGGTGGACGTCGTCGCCGTCTACGCGGGCAGCGACGCGGTTGCGCTGGACGCCTGCGTAGCGGCAGGGGCGCGCGCCGTGGTGCTCGAGGCCCTCGGGTCCGGGAACGCGGGCACCCCCGTGATCGACGGGGTGCGGCGGCACTGCCGTGACGGCGTCGTGGTGGCGGTGTCGACCCGGGTGCCCGGTGGTCACGTCAGGCCGGGGTACGGCCCGGCCGGGCGCTGATGGATGCCGGGGCGTTGCTGGTCCCGCAGCTCCGCCCGTCACAGGCCAGGGTGCTGTTGATGGCGGCGCTTGCCGCGGGAATGCCGGCCGCGGAGATGCTCGCGCGCTGGGGCTGAGTTACTCGGCGCGGGATTCCAAACCGGCGACGTAGTCGGGCCAGTCGAGGCTGTCGACCGGGTTGGCGCGCCGGACCTCGGGGGTGTCGTCGGCCAGGGTGTGCACCGGTCCCGGCCCGGTGCCGCGCGTCTCGAACCGCACCGTCATCACGCCGTGCCCGGCGCCCTGCACCCAACCGTGCCCGTGGACGGTGTGGGTGACGTCGTCGCCGATGCGCCACGCCGTGGACGCCTGCCCGGTTGCCGTTGCCGTTGTCGTTGCCATTCCCATTGCCGTTGTCGTTGTCGTTGACAGCGCCGAGGCTGGAGCGTCGGCGGCTTCCAGCGCCTGGTCGAGATCCGGGAACAGCGATTCCTGACGAACGTCGGACAGCCCCGAGAACCCAACGCCGAGAAGCCGAACCGGCCCGATGTCGACGGGATCGAGCAGCAGTCGGCGGGCGGTCCCGATCAGCGTCGCGGCGTCGGTGGTGGCGTACGGCAGCGTCGCGGACCGGGTGAGCGTGCTCATGTCGGACTTCTTGAGCTTGACGGTGACGGTGCGGGCGCCGCGGCCGTCGCGCTCGAGGCGCTGGTGCGCGTGCTCGCCGATCGGCCCCGTGGCGTCGCGCAGCTGGTCGAGCGTGGTCAGGTCCTCGGCGAACGTCGACTCGGCGCTGATCTGCTTGGCTCCGGCGCGCTCCGCGACGGGCCGGTCGTCGATGCCCTTGGCCAGCTGGTGCAGCGCGGGCCCGACGGTGCCGCCGAGGATGTCGGCGACCTCGGAGTCGGTCAGCGCGGCGAGCGCGCCGACGGTGTCGATGCCGAGGCGGTGCAGCTTCTCGTCGGCGACCGGCCCGATCCCCCACAGTCGGCGCACCGGCAGCCCGGCGAGCAGGACCGGCTCCTCGTCGCGTCCGATCACGCGGATCCCGTCGGGCTTGGCCAGGCCGGAGGCGATCTTGGCGATCTGCTTTCCGGAGCCTGCACCGACGGAGGCCACCAGACCGGTCTCGGCCCGGACCTTGGCCCGCAGGTCCTCGCAGAACCGTTCGACGTCGTCGGCGCCCGCACCGGCGAGTTCGACCGGCTCACCGAACGCCTCGTCGAACGACAGCTGTTCGAGGACCGGCACCACCGACCGCACGGTGTCGAGCACCCGCCCGCTGGCCACGCCGTACACCACGCCGCGCGGCGGCAACACGACCGCCGCCGCTCCGACCATGCGGCGGGCCTGGTGCATCGGCATGGCCGACCTGGCCCCGAAGACGCGCGCCTCGTAGCTCGCTCCCGCGACGACGCCGCGGCCGCCGAGCCCGCCGACCAGCACCGGCCTCCCCCGCAGGGTGGGGCGGGTCAACTGCTCGACGGACGCGAAGAACGCGTCCATGTCGAAGTGCAGCACCCAGCGGTCCACGACTGCCGATGCTATGCAGATACCCTGACGCGCATGGCGCAACCCGTCCTCGACGTGCCGATTCGCGACGCGTCGATCCGGCTCGGGCAATTCCTGCAACTCGCCAATCTGATCGATACCGGCTCAGACGCCAAGATGGCCGTCGCGGGTGGGCAGGTCAGCGTCAACGGCGAGGTCGAGACCCGTCGAGGGCGCCAGTTGCACCACGGTGACACGGTCGAATTCGGTGGCCGTACGGCCCGCGTCACCGCTGGGTGAGTTCGACCACCGCACGCTCTTCTGGCGCCTTCATCATTTGTTGACGGCCCGGACAGCATGCCTTGACCGCCGTCGAGTCGGGCGACCGCTGAGTCACGCCTTCGCGATCGACACCCGGACACCGTCGCCGATCTCGGCGCCCGCGGGCACCTCGCCGAATTCGAACCTGGTGGCCAGGATCTCGCGTGCGATGAGGCTCGCCGTGGGTGCTGCGCCCAGTCCGCCCGCTCGGCGGGCACGTCGATCACGACGCTGATCCGGTCGGACACGTCGAGCCCGGTCGACTTGCGCAGCTCCTGCAGCTCGCGGATCCGGTCCTTGGCCCAACCCTCGGCCTCGAGCTCCGGGGTGAGTGTCCCGTCGAGCACCACGAGCCCCGCTCCGTCGGGCAGCGCCGCCGTCCAATCCGGCTCTGCTGCAACCAGTTTGGAGCTGTACTCCTCAGGCAGCAGCGTGGCGGGTCCGGCGGTCAGGGTGCCGTCGGGGTTGACGACGCCCTCTCCCGCCTTGACCGCCTTGATCGCGGCCTGCACGTCCTTGCCGATGCGCGGCCCTGCGGCCCTGGCGTTGACGGTCAGCTCGAAGCGACCGTAGGCGTCGATGTCGTCGGTCAACTCGACGGTCTTGACGTTGAGCTCGTCGGCGATCAGGTCGGCGAACGGACGCAGCGACTCCGGATTTTCAACGGCCACAGTCAACTTCGGTAGCGGCAGCCGCACCCGCAGCTTCTTCGCCTTGCGCAGCGACGACCCCACCGAACACACGTCGCGCACCTGGTCCATGTCGGCGACCAGTTCCGGGTCGGCGGGCAGCACGCCTGGCTCGGGCCAGTCGGTCAGGTGCACCGAGCGCTCGCCGGTCACGCCGCGCCAGATCACCTCGGCGACCAACGGCAGCAGCGGAGCGGCCAGCCGCCCGGTGACCTCCAACACGGTGTGCAGGGTGTCGATGGCGTCGGGGTCCTCTGCCCAGAACCGCGAACGCGACCGTCGCACATACCAGTTCGTTAGCGCCTCGGTGAACTGCCGAAGCTGATCGCAGGCTCCGGAGATGTCGCAGACGTCCATCGCGTCGGTCAGGTCGTCGCGCAGCGCGGCGAGCTTCGCCAGGACGTAGCGATCCAGCACGTTCGTCGAGTCGGTCCGCCAGGTGCCCTTCTTCGGCGCGTACAGCGCGAGGAACGTGTAGGCGTTCCAGAACGGCAGCAGCACCTGCCGCACGCCTTCCCGGATCCCCTGCTCGGTGACCACCAGGTTGCCGCCGCGCAGGATCGGCGAGGCCATCAGGAACCAGCGCATCGCGTCGGAGCCGTCGCGGTCGAACACCTCGGTGACGTCCGGGTAGTTGCGCAGCGACTTGCTCATCTTCTGGCCGTCGCTGCCAAGCACGATGCCGTGCGATACGACGGTCTTGAACGCGGGCCGGTCGAACAGCGCCGTGGCCAGCACGTGCAGCAGGTAGAACCAGCCACGGGTCTGGCCGATGTACTCGACGATGAAGTCGGCGGGATTGTGCGCGTCGACCCCTACCTCGCCGCCGGCCCCGCTGACACCGTCTGTCTGTTCTTCGCGCAAGCGCTCATCACCGTCGAACCAGACTCGGTTCTCGAACGGGTAGTGCACCTGCGCATACGGCATCGAGCCCGAGTCGAACCACACGTCGAACACGTCCTCGATGCGCCGCATCGTCGACTTTCCCGATCGGGTCATCGGGGTTGGGCCGCGTCAGCTCGTCGATGTAGGGCCGGTGCAGATCGTCGGGGCGTACGCCGAAGTCGCGCTCGAGCTCGTCGAGGCTGCCGTACACGTCGATCGCGCGGGTAGGCCGGATCATCGGACTTCCACACCGGAATCGGGCTGCCCCAGTATCGGTTTCGCGAGATCGACCAGTCGCGGGCACCCGACAGCCACTTGCCGAACTGGCCGTCCTTGACGTGTTCGGGATACCAGGTGATCTCCTGGTTGAGCTCGACCATGCGGTCGCGGAACTCGGTGACCTTGATGAACCACGACGACACCGCCCGGTAGATCAACGGGTTCCGGCAGCGCCAGCAGTGCGGGTAGGAGTGGTCATAGGTCTCGTGGCGCAGCAGCACCGCACCGTTGGCTGCGACGGGACCGCTGCCGTTCTTCAGGTCGCGGATGATCTGTGGGTTGGCGTCGAAGACGTGCTGTCCGGCGTAGTCGGGCACCGTCGTGTCGAAGCGGCCCTTGGAGTCGACCGGTGTGACCGCCGCGATGTCGGCCGCGTCGGCGGTCGCCTTGTCGTCCTCGCCGTAGGCAGGCGACATGTGCACGATGCCGGTGCCGTCCTCGGTGGTGACGAAATCGCCAGGCAGGACCTGAAAGGCGTTGGGCGAGTCCATGAAGTACGGGAACGGTGGCAGGTACCGCACGCCGAGCAGGTCAGCACCCGAATGGGTGGACAGGACCTCGGGCTCCTCCCCCAGTTCGCGGGCGTACGCGGCCACGCGTGCCTGCGCCAGCACGTAGCGCCGGCCGTCGGAGCCGCGCACCTCGACGTAGGTGACGTCGGGATTGACGGCCACGGCCTGGTTCGACGGCAGCGTCCACGGCGTCGTCGTCCAGACCAGCAGGTGCGCGCCGGCCAGGTCCGTCGTCAACGACGGGGAATCCGACGGTCAGCGCCGGATCCTGCCGGCTCTGGTAGACGTCGTCGTCCATCCGCAGCTCGTGGCTCGACAGCGGGGTCTCGTCGTTCCAGCAGTACGGCAGCACGCGGTAGCCCTCGTAGGCCAGGCCCTTGTCCCACAGCTGTTTGAACGCCCAGATCACCGACTCCATGAAGCTGGGATCCAGCGTCTTGTAGTCGTTGTCGAAGTCGACCCAGCGGGCCTGACGGGTGACGTAGGCCCGCCACTCCTCGGTGTACTTCAGCACCGACGCACGGCAGGCCTCGTTGAACTTGTCGATGCCCAGCTCTTCGATCTGCGCCTTCTCGGTGATGCCGAGCTGACGCTGCACCTCGAGTTCGGCGGGCAGTCCGTGGGTGTCCCAGCCGAACCGGCGCTCGACCTTGTAGCCGCGCATGGTGCGGTAGCGCGGCACGATGTCCTTGACGTAGCCGGTCAGCAGGTGGCCGTAGTGCGGCAGGCCGTTGGCGAACGGCGGCCCGTCGTAGAACACGTACTCCGGGGCGCCGTCGCGCCGCTCGATGCTGGCGCGGAAGGTGCCGTCGGCGTCCCAGTAGTCCAGCACCTCGGTCTCGAGGTGCGGGAAGTTCGGCGCTCCGCCGGCCGGCTTCGGGTAGGCAGTCACTGCGTGGTCGTCTCCTGTGCCCAGGTTCGTTCAGGCACGGGGACGACGTCGCGCGTGTGCGCGAGCGCCGCGGTACCACCCCGCTTGCGCACCGAGGTGCGCCGCTCGATTGTTCAGGGCGTTGACGGACCCATCCGTTCGGTTCTACTGGGCCCGGGCGATCGAATGCCGTGAGCCGTTCTTCCGAAGGCTCCCCGGTGATGGCCGGATCGGCGCCGTTGCGACGATTCTAGGGGTTCGGGGTTTCGGAGACCAATGCCGACTAGTGCGCCATCGCCAACTCGGCGGTGACCATGACGGGCGACGTCGGCCTCCGAGGTCAGCTCGATCAGCGCGAACGGGAACTGCTCGGACAAGCTCCTCGATGGTGTACGGCTCGAAGCTGCGCGCGTCGTACCACCAGTCCAGCGCCATGACCTCGCCGTCGCGCGGTGTGCGCGCAGTTCGAGAACGTGCCCGAGCCGCGCCGGGCTCGGCAGTCGCCGTACGCGAACAGGATGTCGGACAGCGGTTGCGCGTGCGGATCGTCAGGCACGCCGTGCACGATCCGGTGCAGTGACACCGCCGCGATCGTGCGGTGCACGCCCGCCAGCATCTCGGTGGCATGCGCTCTGGCGCGGACCCACGCAGGCCAGGGCCACCGGGTGCACGATGCGTGCCATGGCCAGGCACGTCGACGGCGACGACGCCTTCACCGATGGTCCGTGCGATCGCCCGGCCGAATGCGGCGAGCAGGATCTCGTCGGCGGTCACGCCGAGGGCGGCGCTCGCACCGTCGAGTTCCTGGGTCAGAGACGTCCGACAGGTGCGCGGACAGCACGACGACGTCATCGTCTGCGGGGCTGCCCCGACGGCGTCGTAGTCGGTCATCTGCAAGTTTGCGCAGCATCATGTGAGCCACATTACAGCGACTGTCCCAGAAATGGGAGACCTCTACCAAAACTGTGACGGCGGTGTCAATTATGGATCGACATTCCTTGTTTGCGGTTGCTACTGCCCAAACGCGGGAAGTCCGTCTATGGTGTACGCGTGCCACGCACCGATGAGAACGGCAGGCAGCTCAAAGCCCTGCTCGATTACCTGCTCGACGGCGACGTCGACGCCAAGGCCATCTACGACGCCCTTGGCACGTCCAGTAGCACGTACTACCGGCGCATCAAGGAAGCCGACTATCCGAACGCCGAGGAGCTGCGACAGCATCGCGGACCGATTCCACCTCAGCTATCCCGACCTGCAGGTTCGGTTCGGCCTGATGAGCCGCGAAGAGGTGTGGAGCTACCTCGAGTCCGCACCCGTCACCGTGGCCACCGTCGACCGACACCGCCACCGACGTGCGGACCGTTCGCCGGCCCAAGTTGTCCGAACTCACGCCGCGACCCGACGCACCGCCGCTTTAGCGTAGTATTTGCTGACGGCAATTCAGCTCAAAGGCGAGACCCATGGCACTAGCAGTCCTCATCACGATCACGCATCGGCGTGTATCGCGTGGAGTTTGTGGATCCGGCGCGTCACCTGGTCGTGCCGCTGGGAGGTTGCTGCCACCCTCAACATCGCGTTGCAGGGCCTGGCCGTGCTGCTGATGTCCCCGCTGGCCTCGGAGACGCTCGGACACTGGCTGCACGCGCTGACCGGCATGTGGAATCTCGAGGACTACATCGGCCACGACTCTCTACATCGTCGCCGCGTCGGCGGTCGTCTACAACGCCCTTGGCCGGCTGCAGGACGACCACGCCATGCAGACCACGTTCAAGCAGTACGTCGAGCGCCCGGCGACGTTGTGCATCCCGCTGCTGCTCGCCACCTTCTCGTTGGGCAACGGCGCGACGGATCTATCGCGCGGACTTCTTCGAGGTGCCCACCGACTTCTGGCTCAGCGTCTACTGGCTGCTGCTCTGCGGCACGCTCATCTATCTGCTGGGCTACGGCTCGCGCGCACTGCTGGTGCTGCGAAAGGACCCGCGGTCGCGGCGCATCGCCAACGTCTACCTGGTCGCGTCCGTCAGCGGCATCGTGGCGTGCGTCGTCCGCATCATCACGGCGTTCGTGCCGCAGTTGCAGTCCATCGAGGGCGGCACCCTCGTCTGGGTCTTCGCCTGTGGGTGCGGCGCGGGCTTCGCGCTCACGTCGGCGCATTCGTGGCGCATCAAGACCAAGTGGTTCAGCAAGACGGGCAGCTGAGCACTCTCAGCACACAGGCTGGACCGCTCGGGACGACTCGCCCCGACGAGCGTGAACACACGCATAGCCGGCCAACAGCTAAGCCATTGGAGCACTCATCGCCCAGACGTCATCGGTCGGCCAAAGACGGCCGATCCACGGCAGTAAACATGAACCACGATGTTGGCTGGCAACCAAGACGCGGTAAGACGTCGGCGACCGTTTCGGCGTCTTCACCATGTTCAAACCACACGACCGCCGAGAAACGACACCGGGTGATCGAATTCTGGTGAACGCCAACTATTTAGCTAAATCCGCCACCACGCGTAGCCGGCGATTGTGACGTACGCCTCTCGCCAAGGATCGCCGCCCCACCATGTCGCGATGACCCCGCTTTTCGTGTTCTCATTCCCTAAGCTCGACCTACGCAATTCCCACTCTGCCGTTGAGAGGTACCACCCAATGCCCGACTCGTCGATTCCCGCGATTCTCCGTGAACGGGCGAGCCTGCAGCCCAATGACACGGCGTTCACGTTCGTCGACTACGAGCAGGACTGGGACGGCGTAGCCACCAGCCTGACGTGGGCCCAGCTGTATCGCCGGACGACGAACCTCGCACGCGAACTCAGTGCGGTCGCGACCACCGGCGACCGGGCCGTCATCGTCGCCCCGCAGGGCCTCGACTATCTGGTCGCCTTCCTGGGGTCGCTGGACGCAGGGCTCATCGCCGTTCCGCTGTCGACGCCGATGGTCGGCGCCCACGACGAACGGGTCAACGCGGTGCTGCGCGATGCCGCACCCACCGTGGTCTTCACCACCTCGGCGGTCACGGACACCGTCTCCGGGTACGTGCAGCCCCAGAGCGACGGGCCCGCACCGACCCTCATCGAGATCGATCGGCTGGACCTGGACGGCAGGAACCGCGCCATCCGTCGGCAGGAGCCGCGGCCGGAAACCGCTTACTTGCAATACACCTCGGGATCGACTCGGACACCGGCAGGCGTGATGGTGTCGAACCGCAACCTGTCGGCCAACTTCGAACAGATCATGCGGGACTTCTTCCCCGAGTACGGCAAGGTTTCCCCTCCCGGCACGACCGCCGTCTCCTGGCTGCCGTTCTACCACGACATGGGGCTGATCCTCGGCATCTGTGCACCCATCCTCGGCGGATGGCAGACGGTGATCACGACGCCGCTGTCCTTCCTCGCCCGTCCCGCTCGATGGATCCAGTTGCTGGCCAGCAGCCCGAACGCGTTGACCGCAGGGCCGAACTTCTCCTTCGAGCTGGCCGTGGGCCGCACCACGGACGAGGACATGGCCGGGCTCGACCTGGGCCGCGTCGTCGGACTGATCAGCGGCGCCGAACGGGTCCATGACGCCACCCTCAAGCGATTCATTCAGCGCTTCAGCCGATTCGGTCTTCCGGAGAACGTGATCAAGCCATGCTTCGGCCTCGCCGAGGCCACGCTGTACGTCGCCACCCGCCAACCCGAACCCCCGAAGTCAATCACCTTCGACCTCGACGAGCTGTCCGCGGGCCAAGCGCTGCCGTGCGACCCCGCCGATCTGATTCGCTCCGCGAAAGCGCCGACGGCACACCGCTTGTCAGCTACGGAACCCCGCTACGATCCGAGCTGCGAATCGTCGATCCCGAGGTACGGACCGAGTGCGCCCCCGGGCAAGGTTGGCGAGATCTGGGTCCACGGCGACAATGTCTGCCTGGGCTACTGGCAGAAGCCCGAGCAGACCGAAGAAACCTTCAACGGCACGATCGTCAACCCCGCGCCGGACACCCCGTCTGGTTCGTGGTTGCGCACGGGCGATCTCGGATTCATCTTCGAGGGTGAGCTCTACGTCGTCGGGCGCATCAAGGACCTCCTGATCGTGCGGGGGCGCAATCACTACCCCGATGACATCGAGGCCACGATCCAAGAGGTGACTGGTGGGCGCGTGGCAGCGATCTCGGTCCAGGACGATCGCACCGAGCAACTGGTCGCCATCATCGAAGTGAAGAAGCGCGGAGACACCGACGAGGAAGTGCTCGAGAAGCTGCAATCCGTCAAACGCGATGTGACGTCGGCTATTTCGACGACGCATGGCCTGACTGCGGCAGATCTGGTGTTGGTGTCCCGTGGCTCGATCCCGATCACCACCAGCGGCAAGATTCGACGGTCGGCCTGCGCAGAGCAGTACCGCAAGAATCAGTTCACCCGTATGGACGCCGAACTGATGGCGGACACGCAATCCGCCTGACCTGGCGGACGATCATCGCGCGGCGGCGACGCTGACCTTCTCCTCGAGGAGGTCAGCGGCGGCCCCCACGCTGGCGTCGGGTTTGGTCAGCTGCGTCGCGACCTCGCGAGCGCGAGCGGCGAACCGAGGTGTAAGCACAGACCTCAGGTCGGCAAGTAGACGGGCCTGGGTGGTCGACGAAAAGCGCCGAGATCTACCCACTTTGAGCCGCCGCACGTGAGTCGCCCACACCGGTTGGTCGGCTCCTACCCACAGGATCAGCGTCGGCACCGCGGCCCGCATGCCCGCCGCCGTGGTACCCGCGCCACCGTGGTGCACGACGGCACGGCACGCGGGGAAGACCGCCGCATGGTTGACCGCGCCCACCAACTTGACGTGGTCGCCATAGGCAGCATCGTCCAAATCCCATACCCCAGAAGAGATCAGCGCACGCTCCCCCAGTTCGTCACACACGGCGCTGATCATGGCGACCGCCGCCGCGGGAGATTCGACGGGCATGCTACCGAATCCGAAGTAGATCGGCGGTGTGTCCGCGGCGATCCACGACGTCACCTCGTCGTCGGTGGCCGTCGGCAACTCCATCGTGAGCGCGCCCACGAATGGTCTTGTGCCGCCCCATTCTTCGGCCAGGCCGGGAAAGAAGACCTCGTCGTACGCCTGGATCTCGAGTGCGCCGCCCTCCACAATGCGCCGTGCACACCGGACCGTCGCGGCGGGCAGACCCAGTTCGCGTCGTTGCTCGTCCTCGGCGGTCTTCATCATCCGCCAGTGCAGCCACTCCGCAGCCGTCCACACCGACCGAACCAACGGCGACGGCGCAGGGAACGCGACGATGTGGCTGTTGACGCGCGCCGGGAAGTAATGCAGGGCGGCCAGCGGAATGTCCCGGCATTCAGCGACATTCGCGACGACCTCCTGGTAGGTCGTACCGGTGAGCAGGAGGTCGGCGTCCTCGGAGAGCGACATCAGCGTCGTACTCATCTCCGCCCAGCCCTCGGTGATGTACGCCATGCCTTCGCGCACCAGATTCACCGGATTCTGGACCTTCCAGAAGTTCCGGAAGAAGTCAGCGTCCAGTTGCTTCTGCGAGTCAGGTCCGTACGCCACCGCCCCCGGCACGCCTGCTGACTCCACGAAGCCAATGAGGTTCGGCGGCACCGCCATCCGTACCTCGTGCCCGCGACGAAGGAGTTCGCGCCCGACCGCCGCGCACGGTTCCACGTCACCGCGGGTACCGTGCACCGCCAGGGCGAACTTCATCGGCCGTCCGCTACCCGCCATCGAGCCACCAACCCGTTTGGATGAGCGCAGGATCAAGCCGTCTCGAGCATCGACGTCACGACCACGTCACGGCCGTCGGCGACACCGGCGTAGACCTCTTGCATCGCTTCGACGTAGCGCGTGACCGACTCCCTGGCGATCGGGTTGTCCGGGTAGAACACCGTCAAGGCCGTCTCGTCGTGGACGCGCCCCACCCACATGCAGATGTGGGCCGGACTCATGCCGTCGCAGTACGCCCGCGCATTGACGCCGTCGAGATGGGATGCAACCACCGCGGAGAGCGGAGGCAGGCCGGCGTCGAGGTACGCCAGCATGGGGAAACCGCGCTGCGACCGGTGCAGCCACGGCACCAACTCGAGGACGCGGTCGAACGGCACCTTCGCCAGGTCGGTGTTCGCGTCGAACGACTTCTGCGCCGCGCGGGCGGTTTGGGCGAACGAGCCCGCCGTGACGGGTACGCCCACCGGGATCATGCCGGTGAACCAACCTGCCGTCATGAACTCCTCTGGAGTGGTGCGCAGGTCCTTCGGCGTCATGCCGTAGTAGGTGTCCACGCCCGTCAACCGGTACTGCGCGACGGCTGCCGCGGCGAACACCCCGCCGACGAACCGCGAACCCGCCGCGATGCAGGCGTTCTCGAAGCGAGCCGTCTGATCGCCGTTCATCAGCTGGGCCACCATGAGATCGCCGCCGCACGGCACCGACGGGTCACCAAGCGGCAAGCGAGAACTCGGGCAGGGTCCCGTCGTTGCTGGATGCGAAGTCGATCCAGTTGCGTACCAGAGGAGATTCCACGGTCAGCGCCGAAGTGTACTGATGCTGACGGACGCAGAATTCGTCGTAGCCGCTGGGCTGCGGAAGCTGCGGCGGCGCGCCACCTTCACGCAGGGTGTCGTACGTCTGATGGATCTCGACGAACAGCATCGCCATCAGCATGGGGTCGCAGTGCACGTGGTCGACGATCACGTAGAAGGTGAAGCGATCCTCGTACTGGATGACGCCGAAACTGAAGCAGTCCCATTCATCCGGGGTCGGGGTGGCGAGAACCAGCTTGTGGAACGCCTCGCCGGACATCTCACCGTGCCGGGTCGGCACGAACTTGATGTCGTTGGGATTCTGCATCGTCCGCCGCACGATGCGACCGTCGTCCTTGTACTCGAACCAGCTGCGATAGGTGTCGTGGCGCCGCAGGTGCGCGTTGATCACGTAATTCATCGCCCGAAGGTCGCACTGCCCCGGTTCATCCCAGGAGACGGTCACCAGACGCGAGTAATCCAGCCCACGTTCGGCGAACTCGTGGAAGCCCCGAATGTGCTGGGCCTGCATGTAACTGGCGGGCACGGTGCTGACCGGCGCCGCCATCGCCTTCGCCCGCGATGCCGGCGATCCGTGCCACGACACGACCGAACCCGTTCCCGGCTCCCACTCGTCGAGCCTGACGATCTCCAATGCCCCAACGAACACGGTTCACTCCTCTGCTCGCCACACCACGACAACGACGACACTCGGATCCTGCGAAGGCCGCCTCATGCGGCCACCTCTGCCGGCTCCAACTTTTCGCAGAGCGGAGTCCGCCAATCCACGAATCGTGGTGATGTCCGTCGCGGTGATGCGTACTCCCGTCTCCGTCTCCACGCGCGTGCGGAGTTCGAGGTTGCCCAGCGAGTCGAGCCCGTACTCCGACAGCGGACGGTCCGGGTCGACGGACCTGCGCAGGATCAGGCTGATCTGATCGGAGATGAGCCGCCGCAACCGGGCCGGCCACTCCTCGCGCGGCAGCTCGTTCAGCTCGGCGAGGAACTGGCTGGTGCCCGAGCTGCCCTTGCCCCATGCGACTTGAACGCCTCGGCGAATCGGCTGGTCTGCGCGAACGCCGTCAACCACGGCGTCCCAGCGATCGGCGCGTAGCCGGTGTAGCCGCGGTTGAAGCGCGCGAGCACGTCGAATGCGTGGGCACCGTCGTCGGGCGCGATGGCCATCGCGGCGTCCTCGGCCATGCCCTGGCCGCGCCGATCTCGGCCCACGCACCCCACGCGACGGCGCTGGCCGGCAGGCCCTGCGCGCGGCGCCAATGCGTGAACGAGTCCAGCCAGCTGTTGGCCGCGGCGTACGCGCCCTGACCGGGCGAACCCACCATGGCCGCTGCCGACGAGAACGAGCAGAACCAGTCCAGCGGTTGCTCCTTCCGTCGCCTCGTGCAGGTGCCAGGCGCCGTACACCTTCGGCGCCCAGTCACGTTCGACCAGCTCGTCGGTGATGTTGGCCAGCGTCGCGTCCTCCACCACCGCCGCCGCGTGCAATACGCCGCGCAGCGGAAGGCCGGTCGCGGTGGCGTCTGCCACCAGGCGTTCGGCGGTGCCCGTTCTCGGCGATGTCACCGAGCTCCACCTCGACCTCGGTGCCGCCGTTCCCGGATGCGCTCGATCGCTTGCAGCGCATCGGCTTTCGGGCGGACCGACCGTTGAGGATGATCCGACCGCAGCCCGCCGCCGCCATCTTGTCGGCGAGGAAGAGCCCGAGTCCACCCAGACCGCCGGTGATGACGTACGCACCGTCGCTACGGAACGCCGGCGCCTGCTCGGGCGGCAGGACCACCCGGTACTTGCCGGTGTGCGGGACGTCGAGCACCAGCTTGCCGGTGTGCTCGGCGGCACCCATCACTCGGATGGCGGTCGCACCGTCGCCCAGCGGGTGGTGCGTGGTCTCCGGCAGCGGCAGCACGCCGTCGGCGATCTGCTGGTAGATCGTGTCTCAGCAGACGTCGCAGCTTGCCCGGGTTGGTCATCGTCAGCAGCGCCGAGGTCGACGGCGTAGAACGAGAGGTTGCGGCGGAACGGGAACAGTCCCATCTTGGTGTCGCCGTAGATGTCTCGCTTGCCGATCTCCACGAACCGACCGCCGAAGCTCAGCAGTTCCAGACCCGCCTGCTGGGCCGCACCTGGCAGGGAGTTGAGCACGACGTCGACGCCGTAGCCGTCGGTGTCCTTGCGGATCTCTTCGGCGAAGTCGACGCTGCGCGAATCGTAGACGTGCTCGATTCCCCATGGTGCGCAGCAGTTCTCGGCGCTCCGGGCTACCGGCGGTGGCGAAGATCTCGGCGCCCGCTGCCTTGGCGATGGCGACGGCCGCCTGACCGACACCACCGGTGGCGGAGTGGATCAGCACCTTGTCGCCCTGCTTCGATCCTGGCCAGGTCGTGCAGGCCGTACCAGGCGGTGGCGTGTGCGCTTGGCACGGCGGCCGCCCGCTCCTCCGGCACTCCCTCCGGGATCTTGACCGCGAGGCCGGCATCGCACGTGACGAACGTGCACCACGCACCGGTGGCGGAGATCCCTGCGACCCGGTCACCGACCTGGTGTTCGGTGACGCCGGCACCCACCGCGGTGACCACACCGGCGAAGTCCGCGCCGAGCTCGCGGCAACCGACCCTCGAAGCTCGGGTACCGCCCGAAGGCCACCAGCACGTCGGCGAAGTTCAGGTTCGACGCCGATGACCGACACCTCGATCTGACCCGGTCCCGGCGGGACCCGGTCGTAGGCGACGAGCTCGACCGACTGGAGGTCACCGGGCGTGCGGATCTGCAGACGCATGCCGTCGTGCTCGGGGCTGACGACGATGGACCGCCGCTCCTCGGGCTGCAGCGGGCTCAGGTTGAGCCGAGCCGTGTACCACTCGCCGTTCCGCCACGCCGTCTCGTCCTCGTCGGAACCGGCAAGCAGTTGCGCGGCCACCAGCTCGGACATCCGTGGCGTCGTCGACGTCGATCTGGGTGGCAGCCAATCCGGGATGCTCCATGCCGATCACCCGCATCAGACCGCGCAGCCCACCCTGCTCCAGGTTGGCGACGTCACCGGCACGCACGGTCTGGGCGTCGCGGGTCACCACGAACAGCCGCGGCGGCTCGCCGGGGATGTCGGGCAGCTCGCGGGCGATGCGGACGAGGTGGCGCACCAGGTCGCCACCCTTGCGCGGGGACTCGGCGTCCGACACGCCGTCACGTGGCTCGGTGCACGACGACGACGCCGCTGAAGGCGCGAGGCGGTCGAGCTGCGCCCGCAGTTGCTCGGCGTTGGCGGCGTGGTCGGCGTGCTGCGGCCAGATCATCGTCGGCGACCTGAGCTTCGTTGAGCTTCAGCACGTCGGCCAGCTTCGCCGCGAGCATGTCGGACCGCGTCGCGAGGTGCTGACCACCAGCCACGAGCCCGGCGTCGACGGTCGTCCGCCTCTGGCGCGTCCTGCCGTCGCCAGTCGATGGTCAGCAGTCGCTCGTTCAGCGTGCGGTCACGCTGTCCCGCCTCGGAGACACCGGTGCCCAGACGCAGGCCAGTCACCGACGAGCAGGACCGCGCCGTGCTCGTCGAGCACCTCGATGTCGGCCTCGACCGCCGCGGCGCTGGCACTGGTCAACCGCACGTAGCAGTAGTGCGCGTTGCGGGTCGACGCGTGCGCACGCAGGCGCCGAACGCCCAGCGGCAACATCAGCGTGCCGGTGGTGTCGGCGTGCAGGTCGGGGTGCGCACCGACGGCCTGGAAGCAGGCGTCCAGGAGTGCGGGATGCACTGCCGTACGCGCCCTGCTGGGATCGGATCGATCCGGGCAGCGCCACCTCGGCCAGCACGGATCCACCGGGTCCCTCAGTGGTGTGAGCCGCGGTCAGGCCGCTGAACGCCGGGCCGTACTGGATGCCCCGTGCGTCGTACCAGTCCCGCATCTCCGCGCCGTCCAGGTGCACCGGATGGGCGGCCAGCAGGTCGGACATGTCGTAGGCGGCCGGCTCGTCCTCGCCGTCGACCGGCTGCAGGACCGCCGTGGCCCTTCGGACCTCCTCACCGTCGCGGTGGGTCTTCACCAGGAAGTCGGCGACGCCGGCCGGGGTGACCGAGGCGACGGCGGACACGGCGTCTCCTCCTCGAGCAGAAGCATCTCCTCGAAGGTGATGTCACGGACCTCGGACGCGTCGCCGACGACCGCCCGTGCCGCGGCCAGCGCCATTTCGCAGTAGGCAGCACCTGGCAGCGCAGCGACACTGTGCACCTGGTGATCGCCGAGCCACGGCTGGGCGGCGGTGCCGACGTCGGACTGCCACACGTGACGTTCCGGCACCTCGGGCAGCCGGACGTGTGCACCGAGCAGCGGATGAACGGCGAGGGTGGAAGCTCCCTGACCCTGCTCTTGTCCGTCGCGGGTCAGCATCAACTGGGGATGGGTCCACGTCGGCAACGGCGCGTCGACGAGCTGCCCCGTCTGGCCACAGCACCGCGAAATCGATTGCCGCACCGGCACTGTGCACGTCGGCGACGAAGCCGCGCAGCCCGTGCGGCAGCTCCTGCTCGCGCCGCATGCTCGCCAGCGCCGCAAAGCCGGATGTCGAGGCTGCTGGCGTTCTGGTCGACCGCATGGGTGAGCAGCGGGTGCGGCGACAGTTCGCCGAATACCCGGAAGCCGTCTTCGAGCGCCGCCTGCACGGCCGCCGCGAACCGGACCGCGTGCCGCAGGTTGTCCACCCAGTAGTAGGCGTCGAACTCGGCGGGATCGCGCGGGTCGTACAGGGTTGCCGAGTAGTACGGGACCGTCGGTTCCATCGGTGAGATGTCCTCGAGCACCTCGGCCAACTCGTCGAGAATCGGGTCGACCTGAGGCGAGTGCGACGCGACGTCGACGGCCACTTCGCGCGCCATCACTCCGCGCGCCTCCCATTCCGCGACGAGGGCGCGGACCGACTCCTTGGCCCCACCGACGACCGCGGACTGCGGCGAGGCGACCACCGAGAGCACGACGTCGTTCACTCCGCGTGCGGCGAGCTCCGAGAGCACCTGCTGCGCGGGCAGCTCCACCGATGCCATCGCACCGGAACCCGCGATCGTCGCCATCAGCCTCGACCGCCGGCAGATGACCTTGACCCCGTCGTCGAGCGACAGCGCCCCGGCGACCACGGCGGCGGCCACCTCACCCATCGAGTGGCCGATGACAGCTCCCGGCACCACGCCGTAGGACGTCATCGTGGCGGCCAGTGCGACCTGAACGGCGAACACGGTGGGCTGCACGCGGTCGATCCCGGTCACCACCTCCGGAGACGACATCGCCTCGGTGACCGAGAATCCCGACTCGGCGGCGATCAGCGGTTCGATCTCGGCGACCGTTTCGGCGAACACCGGCTCGGTAGCCAGCAGACCGGCGCCCATCGCCGCCCACTGCGAGCCCTGACCCGAGAACACCCACACCGGGCCGTGCTCACCCATGGCGACCGCGGGCTCGTAGGGCGCGTCGCCGTCGGCGACCTCCCGCAACGCGGTGACGAGCTCGTCGCGGTCGGCGGCCAACACCACGGTGCGTACCGCACGGTGCGCACGCCGGCGCGCCAACGTGTAGGCCAGATCGGACAACTCGGTTGCGGCGTCGTCGGACTCGGCGACGGCTCTCGACCCAGTCGGCCAGTCGGCCCGCGGTCCGGCGCAACTCCTCGACCGAGGTCGCGGACAGCGGAAACAGCTTCGGGCCAGCCGCGCTGCGCCGCCATCGGGCTGTCTGCGACGGCGCGTTCGACCGCTGGCCGGCGGCGCCTGCTCGAGAATGGCGTGCACGTTGGTGCCCGACAACCCGTACGACGACACCGCCGCACGACGCGGATGGTGGCCGTTGGTGGGCCACGGCGTGGCCTCCTCCGGCACGAAGAGATTGGTCTCGAATGCGGGCGCATCTCTTCGGGCAGTGCGGTGAAGTGCAGGTTCTGCGGCACCGTCGCGTGCTGCAGCGAGAGGACGGTCTTCATCAGCCCGAGCGCACCGGACGCGGACTGTCCGTGGCCGAAGTTCGTCTTCGCCGAGCCAAGCGCGCAGGGCCCGGCCGTGCCGTATACGTGTGCGAGGCTGGAGAACTCGATGGGATCGCCGACGGGTGTGCCGGTGCCGTGGGCCTCGACCATGCCGATCGTGGTGGGGTCGATGCCACCGGCCGCCAGGGCGGCCTCGTACACGGTGACCTGCGCGTCGCGCGACGGGGTGGCGATGTTGACGGTGTGGCCGTCCTGGTTCGCGGCAGTGCCGCGGATGACGGCGAGGATCCGGTCCCCGTCGGCCTCGGCGTCGTCGAGGCGCTTCAGCAGCAGCACCACCGACGCCTCCCCGGACACGAAGCCGTCGGCGTTCACGTCGAACGCGTGGCACTTGCCCGTCGGGCGACAACATGCCCTGCGCCGAGCCCGAGGACATCTTGCGGGGTTCGAGCATGATCGAGACGCCGCCGGCCAGCGCGAGGTCGCTTTCGCCGTCGCGCAGGCTGCCGCAGGCCATGTGCACCGCGAGCAGGCTCGACGAGCACGCGGAGTCGACCGTGTATGCCGGGCCGTGTACGCCGAGGTGCGTAGGCGATGCGGCCCGGAGGCCATGCTGAAGTTGTTGCCGGTGTAGCCGTACGGGCCGTCGATGACGCCGGCGTCGGCGGCCAGCAGTTCGTAGTCGCAACCGGTCAACCCCATGAACACACCGGTGAGGGACTTGGCCATGGTCGCCGGGATCGATGCCCGGCGTGTTCGACGGCCTCCCACGCGGTTTCGAGGAGCAGACGGTGCTGCGGATCGATGCACGGCCGCTTCGCGCTCGCTGATGCCGAAGAACTCGGCGTCGAACCCGGCGATGTCGTCGATGAAGGCGCCCCACTTGGAGACGGAACGTCCAGGCACACCGGGTTCGGGGTCGTAGTACTCCTCGGCGTCCCATCGATCCAACGGAACCTTCGTGATGGTGTCGTCGCCCCGCAGGAGCGCTTCCCATAGCCCTGCCGGCGAGTCGATACCCCCAGGCAGTCGGCATCCCATGCCGATCACGGCGACTGGGGAGACCGGTGTGTCTGAACCACGTACTTCAACCCTCTTCCACGAAGGTATCTCAGGCCCCCGACCCGGTAGCGTGCACGAAATGTCAAATTCGCACGCCGCAGCGCTGCGGCCCGTCCATTCCCGATTCCGTTGCATAGTCGCCATTGTGGAGTCGGAGCCTCAGCGGCCGAACCGGCACCATTAGTACGAAAGTTCCGGCAAATCCATTTTCTGACCGTTCACCGTAATCAACATTCCTCGGCCGGGAGATTACACCGGCGGCTAGCCAGTTCGTCTTGCTCAACGCATTTATGGGGCCTGACCTGCGAGAAACGTCGAAAATTAACGTCGTAGAGTAAATTCCAGCGACCGATAGCCAGACGCACAAACATTTCGCCGATGACAAATCTAGCAAACTCAGTCGCCGCAGAACTTGGCGACGGTTTCTCCGTTGCGACAGTTCGCCCCAATCGAGCATCCCGAATGGTCTAATTCTGCTAAATGAACGTATTTGCGCAGGCAAACGGACGATGCTTGCCATCTCGACCCCCGTTCGATCAACACCCGGGCAGCGGCGTTGACTTGCGACCGACGCCTGCATCTGACCACCGCCGTCCGGCAATCGTGAGCGCGATAACGGTGACGTCACTGGTCCGGTGTGCTGGCAACAACGCCTCCGTCCGGCAGCCAAGCCGCGCAAGCCGCGTTCACCAGGTCCGCCACGAAACGTCGTTGTCCATTCAGCGAAATCGCATGTGCCACCACGACGGCTTCCGCCAGACAACGCCACGTTGTCCGGGCTCGGCTCAGATCTGAGCCAAAGTTGGGCAAGTTCAGAAAGCTGGCGACGTCAAGCGGCGGTGCGGCGCTAGCCGATCGCGGCGGCGCGCTCGGCGAACGGCGAGCCGAACTCGGGACCGGCGCGAAACCGTGCTTGCGGGCCTGTGCGACGCCCCTGCGGATCAACGCGGCGGTCGCTACGAACCCCGCCTGATCGCCGACCACCAGCGGGGTCAGCAGGCGGTTGTGCACGAACCCGAACGCCAGGCCGCTGTCCGGATCGGCCCAACCCAAGCGAGCCGCCGAGGCCGACGTGCCCGAATCCCGGGCAGGATGCCGGGCAGCGGCAGGCCGTGATAGCCGAGGTGGAACGACATCGGCATGAAGATGCTGCCGTCGGGGTGCAGGCTGCGCGGGCCGGTCAGCCCGGCGACGAGTTCGGCCGACAGGAACTGATTGCCGTCGATCGTGCCGCCGTTGGCGATGGCGCCGTACATGCGGGCCAGCGCCCGCGCGGTGGCCACGCCGTTGGCCGCCGGGAGCTCGGTGTCCAGCAGCGGGGTGTCGCCCTGCACCATGGCCTTCATGCCCGGGAAGTACATCGAGCCGAACCCGCCGGAGAACGGCAGCGCGGCCAGGTGTGGCGCGACCAGGTTGAAGATCGGGTTCTGCAGCGCTGCTCTGCGGCCCGATGATCTGAGCGGGCTGCGTCGGCGCGCCGACCGGCGGCCGACCGAGGTGGAAGCCGTCGGTGTTGAGCGGTTCGGCGAGTTCGGTGCGGAACAGCTCCCGCATGCCCGCCCGGTGACGGCGCGGGCCAGGCCCGACATCAGCCAGCCGTAGGTCAGCGCGTGGTAGGCGGGCCTCCCCCGCATCCAGCCCATCGGGGCGGCCGCCATCCGCTCCTCCATCAGGAGGTGGTCCATCAGGTCGGCCTTGGTGGCCCGGTTCAGCTGCGACAACCCGGCCCGGTGCCGCATCAGGTCGCGGACGGTGACGGCCGACTTGCCGTTGGCGCCGAACGCCGGCCAGTACTCGGCCACCGGGGCGTCGTAGTCGATCAGACCGCGGTCGGCGAGCCGGTGGATGACGGTCGACGCCATCCCCTTGGTCGCGGAGAACACCATGGCTCCGGTGTCCGCGGTCCAGTGCCTGGTGCCGCGGCGGTCCGACCAACCGGTCCACACGTCGACGACGGGCAGCGCCGTCGAGGTAGACGGCCAGCGCACCGCCGCCGAACCGACGGCCGGGAAAGAGCTGGGAGAATGCGCGCACCGCGCAGGCGAAGTTCGGGTCCGCAGCGCCTTGGACGCCGTGCGGGAGCGCCACGCTGCGCTCCCGAGCTATAGCAGGGGTCACAATGCATCAATTTACCTGCAACCGCGGCTAACTAGTACTGGCCGTTACAAATTCGTTAACTCAGCTCGACTCCGCCGCGTCGAGGATCTCCTGCGCAGCAAGCGCCGGAGTCAGCTCGCCGTCGCGCACCCGCCGCTCGACGTCGGCCCGGATCCGACGCACGTCGGGGTGCGAGAGGACGCGGTCCAGCACCGTGTCACGCACCATCGACCAGGTCCAATCGACCTGCTGGGTCGCGTCGTTTCGCGTCGAACTCGCCGGCGTCGGTGAGCACCTGGCGATGCTTGAGCACCGTGTCCCACAGCTCGGCAAGGCCGTCGCCGTGCAGCGCACTCATCGTGAGAACCGGTGGACGCCAAAGTGTTTCGCGTGGATAGATGAGGCGGATCGCCCCGGCCAGTTCGCGTGCGGCGGCCTTCGCCTCGACCGCGTGCGCGCCGTCGGCCTTGTTGACCACCACGACGTCGGCCAGCTCCAGCACGCCCTTCTTGATGCCCTGGAGCTGGTCGCCCGTGCGCGCCAGGGTCAGGAAGACGAAGGTGTCGACCATGTTGGCAACGGTCACCTCGGACTGGCCGACCCCCACCGTCTCGACCAGGATGACGTCGTAGCCGGCCGCCTCCAGCAAAACGATCGTCTCGCGGGTGGCCCTGGCGACGCCGCCAAGCGTGCCCGACGTCGGCGACGGGCGGATGTAGGCGTCGGGGTGCACGGCCAGCCGCGCCATCCGGGTCTTGTCGCCGAGGATGGAGCCGCCCGTCCTGGTCGACGACGGGTCGACGGCCAGCACGGCCACCCGGTGGCCCCGCTCGATCAGGTACATCCCGAGCGCCTCGATGGCGTCGACTTGCCGACCCCGGGCACCCCGGTGATGCCGACGTGCAGGGCGCTACCCGCGTCGGGCATCAGCTCCAGCAGCAGCTGCTGCGCCTGGTCACGGTGATCGGCGCGGGTCGACTCGACCATCGTGATGGCCCTCGGGAGCGCGGCACGGTCGCCGCTGCGGACGGCGGCCGCGAGCTCGGCGATCGAGGAGGAGACCATCTAGTCGAGGTCGTAGCCGAGCCGCTCGGCCAGCTTCTCCAGCAGGCCGATCGCGGCGTCGGCGATCACCGTGCCCGGCGGGAAGATCGCCGTGGCGCCCGCGGCGTACAGCTCGTCGAAGTCGCCGGGCGGGATCACGCCGCCGACGACGACCATGATGTCGGGCCGCCCGGCCTCGGCGAGCGCGTCGCGCAGCGCGGGCACCAACGTCAGGTGACCGGCGGCCAGCGACGACACCCCGACGACGTGGACGTCGTTGTCGGCGGCCTGACGGGCGACCTCGTCCGGCGTGGAGAACAACGAGCCGACGTCGACGTCGAATCCGATGTCGGCGAAGGCCGTTGCGATCACCTTCTGGCCGCGGTCGTGGCCGTCCTGTCCCATCTTGGCGACCAGGATGCGGGGCCTGCGGCCGTCGGCCTCGGCGAACTTCTCCACCAGTTCCGTTGCAGCACTGACGTTGCTGACCTTCCCCACCTCATCCCGGTAGACGCCGGCGATGGTGCGGATCTCGGCCTGATGACGCCCGTACACCTTCTCCAGCGCGTCGGAGATCTCGCCGACGGTGGCCTTGGCGCGCGCGGCGTCGATGGCGAGCGCGAGCAGGTTGTTGCCAAGGCCGTCCTCGCCCGCGGCGCCCGATGCGCCTGCCGCGCGGGTCAGTTCGGCCAGCGCCGCCTCGACGGCGGCGTGATCGCGGTCGGCACGCAGCTGCTCGAGCTTCGCGATCTGCTCGGCGCGGACGCGGCTGTTCTCGACCTTGAGGACCTCGATCTCGTGGTCCTCGTCGACCTGGTACTTGTTGACGCCGATCACCGTCTGCGCACCGGAGTCGATGCGGGCCTGGGTGCGCGCGGCGGCCTCCTCGATGCGCAGCTTCGGGATGCCGTCGTCGATGGCCTGCGCCATGCCGCCGTGCTCGTCGACCTCGCGGATGTGGGCGCGCGCCTTCTCGGCGAGCTGGTGGGTCAGCCACTCCACGTAGTACGAACCGCCCCACGGGTCGATCGGCCGGGTGGTGCCGGACTCCTGCTGCAGCAGCAGCTGGGTGTTGCGGGCGATGCGGGCCGAGAAGTCGGTCGGCAGCGCCAGCGCCTCGTCGAGGGCGTTGGTGTGCAGCGACTGGGTGTGGCCCTGGGTGGCGGCCATCGCCTCGATGCAGGTGCGGGCGACGTTGTTGAACGGGTCCTGCGCGGTCAGCGACCAGCCCGAGGTCTGCGAGTGGGTGCGCAGCGACAGCGACTTGTCGCTCTTCGGGCTCGAACTGGGCGACGAGCTCGCTCCACAGCAGCCGGCCCGCGCGCAGCTTGGCGACCTCCATGAAGAAGTTCATGCCGATGCCCCAGAAGAACGACAGCCGCGGCGCGAACTTGTCGATGTCCAGGCCGGCGGCCAGCCCGGCCTTGATGTACTCGACGCCGTCGGCCAGCGTGTAGCGCCAGCTCCAGATCGGCTGTGGCACCGGCCTCCTGGATGTGATAGCCGGAGATCGAGATCGAGTTGTACTTCGGCATCTTGACGCTGGTGTAGCCGAAGATGTCGGAGATGATCCGCATCGACGCCTCGGGCGGATAGATGTAGGTGTTGCGGACCATGAACTCCTTGAGGATGTCGTTCTGGATGGTCCCCGCGAGCTTCTCCGGCGGCACGCCCTGCTCCTCGGCGGCGGCGACGTACAGCGCGAGAATCGGCAGCACGGCGCCGTTCATCGTCATCGACACCGACACCGTCGACAGGTCGATGCCGTCGAAGAGCTGCCGCATGTCGAGGATGGAATCGATTGCCACCCCGGCCATTCCGACGTCACCCTGCACGCGCGGGTGGTCGGAGTCGTAGCCGCGGTGGGTGGCCAGGTCGAACGCCACCGACAGGCCCTTCTGGCCGGCGGCCAGGTTGCGGCGGTAGAAGGCGTTGGACTCCGCCGCGGTGGAGAAGCCGGCGTACTGGCGGATGGTCCACGGCTGGTTGACGTACATCGTCGGGTACGGGCCGCGGACGAACGGCGGCTCGCCGGGGAAGCTGTCCAGCGGGTAGCCCGCGGCGACCACGGCGTCGCGGTCGGCGCCGACGTAGACCGGCCTGACGTCGATGCCCTCGGGTGTGCCCCAGTCCAGTTGGTCGGGGGTGTAGCCGTGCGCGGCGGCGGCCGCGGCGACGTGCTCGGCGACCGCGGCTTCGGTGGCGGCCGCAGCGGTCTGCCCGCCGTCCAGCGGGACGTCGGCGAAGCTGGCGATACCGGTGACTTCCGGAGCCGCCCCGGCGGCGACATCAGGCAGGTCATGGCAGGCCCCCAATCGGGTGAGCAGGTCGACAGCGCCGCGATCGCATCGATCTTCGCGGTCAGATAATCGTCGGGCTTCGAATCGCGCTTCGCCGCTGAATTCTCCAAGGCCTTCTCCGGGCCGGCCAGATAGACGTGCGACACCCCCGCCTTCCGGGCCGCGTCGACGGCTCCCGACGCCTCGGTGCCGTAGCGCGCGTCGGTGCCGCAGATGACCGCGATGCTTGGCGTCGCGTGGTCCTCGCAGTCCACGTGCCGGGTCACCGCCTCGATGCCGCCGGACGCCAGCAGGTTCGCGGCGAACGTGGTGCGGATGTTGTGCTCGGCCAGCGGCCCGAGCGGCAGCAGCAGCGCCCTCGGCCGCGCGCCCGTCGCCGCGAGGTAGGCATCGGAGCGGTCGCGCAGCGCTTCGAAGCCTGCCGCGTACCGCGCCACGACCGATGCGGCTTCGGCGGCCGGCAAGCGGCGCCTCGGCGAGGTTGGGGTACTCGTTGACGCCGGTGAGCGCGGTGCGCCGGTGGGCGATGTCGTCGGCTCGGCGGTCGCGCACCCGCTCGATCTCGGCGACGACGTGGTCGCGGGCCTCGACGAAGCCGCCGCGGGACTCGATGTCCTGGAAGTGCTTCCATGCCTGCCTCGGCGAGCCGGCGGGTGAGGTCCTCGACGTGCCACGACCCACCGCCCGGGTCGAGGACGCGGCCGATGTGCGATTCCTCGAGCAGCAGCAGCTGGGTGTTGCGGGCCATCCGGCGCGCGAAACTCGCTGCGGTGCCAGGCAATCCACCGGGAATCGCGGCGTCGAACGGCTTGCACCAGCACGGTGTCCGCTCCCCCGACGCCGGCGGCGAACGCGGCCAGCGTGGTGCGCAGCATGTTCACCCACGGGTCGCGCTGCGCCATCATCGGCGCCGACGTCACGGCGTGCACGGTTGCGGCACCCGGCCGCGGGCTCGCCGACCACCTCGGCGACCCGGGCCCACAGCTGGCGCGCGGCCCGCAGCTTGGCGATCGTCATGAACTGGTCGTCGTCGGCGGCGAACCGGAAGCTCAACTGCCGCAACGCATCGGCGACCGAGAGCCCGTTCTCGCCGAGCACCCGCAGGTAGGCTCACGCCCGCGGCGACGGCGCCCGCGAGTTCCCACGACGCACTCGCGCCGAGATCGTGGAAGGCGGGACCGTCGACGGTGATGGCCCGCACGCCGCCGTCGTACCCGGCGGCCCTGGCCGCGGTGCCGACGACGTCGTCGAGCGACGGGGTCGGCCCGGCCGCGTCAGCGGTGCGGTCAGCGGATCGGCGCCGAGATCCACCGAGAGCCTGGCGCGCCGTTCGTCGTCGAGGTCGGTGACCAGCGCCAGCACCGCGTCGGCCGCGTCGACGTAGTCGCCACCGGCGTCCCGGACGTCGAGGATCACCGGCACCAGTTCGAGGAAGACGCCTTCGAGCATCCGGTCCAGGTCCGCGGCGGCCACGCCGTCGGTGCCCACCCGCAGCACCAGCGCGCTGACGCCCTCGGTCAGCGCGGCCAGCACCGCCCCGTTGCCGTCGGCCACCGCGGTCTGCCCGGCGACCGGGAAACGCCTCGGCGACCTTCCAGCCCGACTTCACGTCGCGCAGCGCGTCGCCGCCGCGGACGAAGGGCCACTGGCCCGGCAGCGGCGGCTCGGGCAGCGCGTCGAGGCCGGTGTAGAGGGGGCGGATCGGGAAGCCGTCGTAGGTGGGCGAGTCGAGGAGACGGTCGGGCTCGGCGCCCAGGTCGGCCGGGTCCTTGCGGCTGCTCTTCGCCAGCACGCCCGCCACGGCGGAGCGCCACCGTAGCGAGATCCGACTCAGCGAGACTGGCACTGGACCCCTGTACGGACACCGGCATCTCCTGTTGTCGCAGCGTGTGACTTACCACCCGGCCATCAGGCTAAATGATCGCGATCACGGGCATGACCGCCGGGCGGGCGACTCGCGCGCCGTCGCCGGCACCGAGCCGACCAGCAACACCACGTACTCTTGGCAGACGTGAAGCCCGTCGTCAGCACGTTGCGCGCGGTAGGCGCCGCGATCGTCGCGACGGCGGCGCAGGTCCCCCGCCGCCGGGTCGTGATGATCGCGACCGCGATTGTGATTCTCGTCGCAGTGGCGCGTGTTGGTGCCGTTGCCCACCGCGGTGCAACTCCGCGACTGGGCCACCTCGGTCGGACCGTGGTTCCCGCTGGCCTTCCTCGCCGCCCACGTCGTGGTGACCGTCTTCCCCTTCCCCCGGACCGCCTTCACGCTGGCCGCCGGGCTGCTGTTCGGGCCCGCTCGCTCGGCGTCTCGCATCGCCGTGGTCGCCAGCACCGTCAGCGCGGTCATCGCCCTGCTTCTGGTGCGCGCGGCCGGGTTGGCAACTCGAGCCGGCTGGTCAAGCATCCGCGGGTCGACGTGCTCGACGCGCGACTGCGCGAGCGGGGCTGGCCGACGATCCTGTCGATGCGGATGATCCCGGCGGTGCCGTTCTCGGTGCTGAACTACGCGGCGGGCGCCTCCGCCGTGCGGGTGGTGCCCTACACGCTGGCCTCGTTCGTCGGCCTGCTGCCGGGCACCGCCGCCGTCGTCATCCTCGGTGACGCGCTCACCGGCAACGTCAGTCCCCTGCTGTTCCTGGTGTCGCTGTGCACGGCGAGCCTCGGCGTCGCCGGGTTGGTCTACGAGATCCGCACACACCGCCGCCACCACCGGCAGCACACCGCCGAGCAGGCGGCGCGGAACCCGCCGTCACGCCCTGACCGACGGCCCCTTCACCGTCACTCGTCGCGAACAGCCGCGAGGAAGGTGGACGCCGCCGCGCAGTTCCGGACTCGAAGTCCCGCGCCCGGACGTGCGAACGCCGACCGCAAGCACGAAGTACACGGTCAGCATGAACGTGGTCAGCCGGGCCAGCGCCGGGAAACCGGTACACCGACAGCAGGCCGACCGCCGACGCCGCCTTGATCGACCGGGAAGATCCGACCGCAGTTCTGTCGGCGAGTCCGACGTCGTCGAGGACCTTCGTTGATCGTGCGGATCGGGATGGCACAGACGACGGCGTCGCCCGCCTGTCCAGCGGCCAGCAAGCGCGTAGGTCCGCTTCGCCGTCAGCGCGCTCACTGACCGGGGCGCCGTGCCGCGGCGCCGGCCTGCTGGCCGTAGTCCATCACCGGCGGCTGGGCCTGCTGCGACAGCGGCGCGTACTGCGGCGGCGGGTCGATGGTGCCCGCAACCGGCGTGCGCGCCTCGGCCACCGCCTGGGCGACGGCCTGCGCGATCTCGGGATCGGTCTTCGTGTTGAACCACTCGGCGACCTCGGCGGAGTCGTCCTCGGGCTTGGGCAGATCGACGTCGACCGGCGACGGGGTGTAGCGGAACACGCCGTCCTCGCCGGGCGCTCCGAGCATCTTCGTGAAGCCCTGCAGGGCGGAGCCGAAGTCACTCGGCACGATCCAGACCTTGTTCGCCTCGCCCTTGGCCATCAGCGGCAGCGTCTGCAGATACTGGTAGGCCAGCATCTCCGGGGTGGGCCTGCCCGCCTTGATCGCGGCGAACGTCTTCTCGATGGCCTTCGCCTGGCCCTGCGCCTGCAGGTACTGGGCGGCGCGTTCACCCTGGGCGCGCAGCATGCGGGACTGGCGGTCGGCCTCGGCCGCCAGGATGGCCGCCTGCTTGGCGCCCTCGGCGGAGAGGATCTGGGCCTGCTTCTGACCCTCGGCCTGCTTGATCGACGCCTCGCGGTTGCCCTCGGCGGTCAGGATCATGGCGCGCTTCTCGCGGTCGGCGCGCATCTGCTTCTCCATCGAGTCCTGGATCGACGGCGGCGGGTCGATGCTGCGCAGCTCGACACGTGCCACGCGCAGTCCCCATCGACCGGTGGCCTCGTCGAGCACGCCACGGAGCTGACCGTTGATCTGGTCGCGTGATGTCAGCGCCTGCTCCAGCGTCATGCCGCCGACGACGTTGCGCAGCGTGGTGGTGGTGAGCTGCTCGACACCGACGATGTAGTTGCTGATCTGGTAGACCGCGGCCTGCGGATTGGTGACCTGGAAGTACACGACGGTGTCGATGTTGACGGTCAGGTTGTCCTCGGTGATCACGGGCTGCGGCGGAAACGACACCACCCGCTCGCGGAGATCGACCCTGGCCCGGATCTTGTCGACGAACGGCAGCAGCAGCGTCAGCTGACCCGAGACGGTCTTGCTGTAGCGGCCGAGCCGCTCGATCACCGCGGCCTCGGCCTGCGGTATCACCTTGACCGACTTGGCGACTACGACGATGGCGAACAGCACCAGCACGGCCACCAGCAACAAACCGGCAACGGCACCTTCCATGACGGATCCTCCCCTATCTCAAACAGTCTTGAAGACGACAGCGGTTGCGCCGTCGATGCGCATGACGGTGACGTGGTCGCCCGGTTCGTAGACATCGTCGTCGTTGAGCGGCCGCGCCGTCCAGACCTCGCCGTCGAGTTTCACCTGGCCCTCGTGGCGCGCCACCCTGTCCAGCACCAGCGCGCTCTTGCCCTCCAGCGCCTTCATCGGCTCCGGCAGGCCCGTGCCCGCGGCGAACCGGCGCCGCAGCGCGGGCCGCACCAGCACCAGCAGCAGAAGCGACACGACCAGGAACACGACGCCGTCGACCACGTAGTTGTCGAGGAGCAGGCTCGACCCGACGGCGGCCAGTGCGCCGCCGCTGAGCATCAGCAGGAACAGGTCACCGGTCAGCGCCTCGGCGCCGGCCAGCGCCCAGTGCTGCGACCAGCCAGAGCAACCAGACGGGCATGGTGTGCAGCCTATCGCGTACCAGGCCTTGCGAGCCGTCAACAACTACACTGCGTGCATCATGTGGTGCCCAAGTGTTTCGCTGTCGGTGTGGGCCAACGCCTGGCTCGCAGGCCTCGCCGCGCCCGACGACGTTCTGGACGCGTTGTCGCAGTGGGCGCCAAGGCATTCCGTCACCGCCTACGACTCCGTCGCGGCAGGCCGTACCGGGCTGCCGTGGCCCGACCTCACCGACGCCGGCGCGGTGTCGCTGCTGCAGACGATGCGCACCGCCGCGGGTCCGGCCACCGGCGAGCCCGCGATCGCCGTGGCGTTGCCGGTCCCCGGCGACGTCCGCGGCCTGGCCGCCGGTACCCAGTTCCAGACCGACGCCGTGACGCGCCGGCGAGGCGATCATCGTGTCGCGGGTCGGGTCGGGCGCGGTGGGCCTGGTTCCCGACTTCGAGTACGACGACGCGTATGGCGACGCCGACGAGGACTCCGACTACGACCCGGAGGTCCGCGCCCTGTCCTGGACGGTGTACTCGCTGCCTGCCACGTCCGGTCGGCGAACACATCGATCTCGGCGAGGCCGAGTACGAACTGCGCTCGGCGGTGCGCGCGGCCGCCGACGCGCTCGGCACGCTGCGCGCGGGGACGACCGGTGCCGACGTCGCCGATCCGCGCGGGCTCGTCGAGCAGGTACTCGAGGCGGGGCGCCATGCACCTGCTGCCCGAACACGCCCCGACCCGCGCGCTGCGCGTCCTGGAGAACGCCGCACACGTCGACGCGATCATCACGGTGAGCTCCGGGCTGATGCCGATCGGACTGCAGTCGTCCTCGGAGATGCAGATCGCCAACGACGCGCTGCGGCCGCTGACGGGCGTGGTCCGCACGGCGCGGATGGCCGCGGTCAGCGCGATCCTGCACTCGGCCTGGCGCCAGTAGCCGCTCCGCGGTCGAGGACGCACCGCGGCGAGGTCGGGCACGGTTCGCCGTCGACGTCGTACCCGCACGCCGGCACCGGGTCCGGTCCGTCGAGCCGGACGGGCGGGGTGCCGAAGCGCAGTTCGTCGATGAGGTCGGCGGCCAGCCGCGCGAAGCGCGGGTCGGCGTTGGGTGTGGTGGCCCTGGCGAAGGCGATGCCTGCCTGCTCGGCCTGCATGCCGCAGTTCGTTGTCGAGATCCCACACCACCTCGATGTGGTCGGCGACGAAGCCGATCGGGCAGACGATCACCGCGCTGGTGCCCGCCTCGGCGAGCGCCGAAAGGTGGTCGCCGACATCGGGTTCCAGCCACGGTACCTGCGGTGGACCGGAGCGCGACTGCCACACCTGGTCGTAGTCGTCGTATCCCGCAGCCGCCGCCACCAGCCGCGTCGCGTAGGCCACCTGGCGGCTGTAGAGCCTCGGCCCGTGCCGCTCGTCGGCCGCCGATCGGAATCGAATGGGCGGTGAACACCAGCCGGGCGTCGGCGCGCAGTTCCGTCGGGCAGCGTGGCCGTCGGCGACCGCGATGCCGTCGGCGAACATCTCGACGAAGAGCGGATGGTCGAAGTACTGCCGCAGCTTGACCAACTCCGGCGCGTTCTTCCCTGCGGCGGCGCGGCCCCTCGCGATGTCCTCGACGTACTGCGTGCAACTCGAATACCCGCCCCACGCCGACGTGGTGAACACCGCCGCCCGCTCGACGCCGTCGTCCCGCATCTCGGTGACGGTGTCCTCGACGTAGGGCTCCCAGTTGCGGTTGCCGAAGTAGACCGGCACGTCGAAGCCCGGCGCCCGAGTTCGGCCCGCAACTCCTCGATCAGCGCGCGGTTGATCCCGTTGATCGGCGAAACGCCACCGAAGTGCAGGTAGTGCTCGGCGACGTCGTCGAGGCGTTCCGGCGGGATGTTCCTGCCGCGGGTGACGTTCTCCAGGAACGGCCGCACCTGCTCCGGGCCCTCGGGGCCTCCGAACGAGAGCAGCAGGACGGCATCAAAATCCGAGCACTCCATCAGGTCACAGCAGCTGGGTGTGTGCGCCACCGTCGGCGTAGACGATCGTGCCGGTGGTGGCGGGCAGCCAGTCGGAGATCAACGCGCACACCGTCTTTGCGACCGGGGTCGGGTCCTTCATGTTCCAGCCGATCGGCGCCCGCTGGTCCCAGCCCTCCTCGAGCAGCTTCATCTGATCGCCCGCCTCGGCGCCGAGCGCACCGCCCACGATGGCACTCATGGCCAGGGTGCGAATCGGTCCTGCGGCAACGAGATTCGACCGTACGCCGAACTGGCCCGCCTCACGTGCGACGAATCGGTTCACCGACTCCAGCGCGCTCTTGGCCACCGTCATCCAGTTGTAGGCGGGCATCGCACGGGTCGGGTCGAAGTCCATGCCGACGATGGAGCCGCCCGAGTTCATGATCGGCAGACGTCGCCTTGGCCAATGACGCGTACGAGTAGGCCGAGATGTGGATGCCCTTGGCGACGTCCTCGTAGGGGGCGTCGAAGAACGGGTTGATGCCCATGCCGGTCTGCGGCATGAACCCGATCGAGTGCACGACGCCGTCGAGCTTGTTGCCGTCGCCGATGACGCTCGGTGACGCGCTCGGCCAAGCTGTCCAGGTGCTCCTGGTTCTGCACGTCGAGCTCGAGCAGCGGCGCCGGATTCGGCAGCCGGTCGGCGATGCGCTGGATCAGCTTCATCCGGTCGAACCCGGTCAGCACCAGCTCCGCGCCGGCCTCCTGAGCGACCTTGGCGATGTGGAACGCGATCGACGAGTCGGTGATGATCCCCGTGACGAGGATGCGCTTGCCTTCGAGAAACCCTGCCATGTCAGTCCTTTACTCCTGGCCGTGTCTAGTGGCCCATGCCCATGCCGCCGTCGACCGGGATCACCGCACCGGCGATGTAGCTGGCGTCCTCGGACGCCAGGAAGCTGACCGCTCCGGCGACCTCCTCGGCGGTGCCGACGCGCTTCGCCGGGATGAACTCCAGCGCCCCGGCCTGAATGCGCTCGTCCAGCGCCCGGGTCATCTCGGTGTCGATGTAGCCCAGGAGCCACCACGTTCGCGGTGACCCCTGCCTTGGACAGCTCGCGCGAGATCGAGCGGGCCATGCCGATCAGACCGGCCTTGGCGGCCGCGTAGTTGGCCTGGTTGCCGATACCCCACATGCCGGAGACCGAACCGATGAAGATGATCCGGCCGAACCGCTTGCGCTGCATGCTGCGCGACGCCCGCTGAGCCACCCGGAACGCCCCGGTGAGGTTGGCGTTGATGACCTTCTCGAACCGCTCCTCGGTCATCCGGATGAGGAACGCGTCCGCGGAGATGCCCGCGTTGGACACCAGCACCTCGACCGCGCCCTGGTGCTCCTCGACCTCCGTGAACGCGCGGTCGACGGCAGCGGTGTCGGTGACGTCGCACTCGACGCCGAACAGTCCCTCGGGCGCGCCCGACCCGCGGTGCGTGACGGCCACCTTGTGCCCGTCGGCGGCGAGCCGCTGGGCGATCGCCAGCCCGATGCCGCGGTTGCCACCGGTGACCAGCACGGAGCGCGATACGAATGCCGTCATTCCCGCTCCTCGCGTCCGCAACGTCACTTTCCTGCTCCTCGCGTCCGCAACGTCACTTTCCTGCTCCTCGCGTCCGCAACGTCACTTTCCTGCTCCTCGCGTCCGCAGACATGCCCGCCAACCTATCGTCTCGTCCCAGTCGGGCCGAAATCGGCACGGAGGGCTGGAGCGAAGCGACCCGGGAAATGGATCGAGTCACTAGCCGGGCAGGCGACGATTCAGCAGCAGCGCCGCCAACGCGGCCAGCGCCAGCACGATCGCCCCAAGCCGCAGCCAGCCCACGCTGGCGTCGCCCTTGGTGGTCTCGTAGCCGATCTGCTCCTGCAGCGACGTGAAGACCTCCTTGAGCTGTTCGAGGCTGGACGCGGTGTACGAGCTGCCGCCGGACAGCTCGGCGATCTTCTTCAGCGTCTCGTCGTCGACGGGGACCGGCTGACGCTGGTCGTTGATCTCGACGTAGCCGTAGGGCGTGCCGAACGACACCGTCGAGATCGGCACGCCCTGGTCCTTGGCGGTCCGCGCCGCGGTGTAGGCGCCCTTCGGGTTCTCCGGGTTGGACGGCACGGTCTCCTTGCCGTCGGACATCAGCACGATGCGCGCGGGCGGCGGCTCGTCACCGCCACCGATCACGGCGCCGACGGTGGCGATGGCCTGCAACGCGGTGAAGATGCCCTCGCCGGTCGCGGTGCGGTCGGCCAGTTGCAGCTTGTCGATGGCGGCCTTGGTGGCGGCGCGGTTGATGCGTCGGCGACACCAGCACCGTCGCGGTGCCCGCATAGGCGATCAGGCCGAGGTTGATGCCAGGGGTGAGCTGGTCGGCGAACTGCTTGGCCGCCTCCTGCGCCGCCACCAGCCGGCTCGGCGCGACGTCGGTGGCCCGCATCGACTGCGACACGTCGATCACCAGCATCACCACGGCCCGGTTGCGCGGAATCCGGACGTCGTGGGTGGGTCCGGCCATGGCGACGGTCAAGAACGTCAGCGACACCACCAACAGGATCGCGGGCAGGTGCCGCCAGCGTGTCGACCGCTTCGGCGCGACGCTCTCCAGCAGTTCCATGTTGGCGAAGCGCAGCATCCGCTTCTGGCGCGCCATCTGCACGACGACGTAGAGGCCGACCACGGCGAGCACCACTAGCAGGAACAGGAAGTACCAGGCGTGTTCGAAGCCCGACAGCGTCATCGGTCCGAGCAACGGTAATGTCATGTGCTACTGGTCATTTCGGTCTCATCGGCCTGCCCGCAAGGGCGCCGCGCCGGCGGTTGGCGCACGAACCGGACCACGTCGGCGATCCAGTCCCGGTCGGTGCGCAGGGTCAGCAGCGGCGCACCGCAGCGGCGCAGCGTGCGGGCCACCTCGGCGCGGTGGCGCCTGCGCGGCCTTGGCGAAGTCGTCGCGCAACTGCGCGTCGATGGTGAACTCGCGGGTGACCCCGGACTCGGTGTCCTGCAGGATCACGTCGCCGACGTCGGGCAGCTCGACGTCGCGCGGGTCGACGATCTCGATGCCGAGCACCTCGTGCCGTCCCGCGATGGCGCGCAGCGGTCGCATCCAGTTGATCGGGCCGAGGAAGTCACTGATGATCACCGCCATGCCGCGTCGCCGCTCGGGACGGCGCAGCGCGTCGATGGCCACTGCCGAGATCGCCGCGGACCCCGAGCGGCGCCTTGGGCGTGGTGGCGATGGCGCGCAACAACTCCTGCTCGTGCAGGCGACCCGACAGCGCGGGCACGCGCTTGGTGACGTCACCGTTGGTGATCACCGCGCCGAGCCGGTTGCCGCCGCCGCTGTTGAGGAACGCGATGGCCGCCGCGGCGGCCACGGCGAGGTCGCGCTTCTCGCAGCCCGCGGTGCCGAAGTCCAGGCTGGCGGACACGTCGACCACCAGCCAGGTCTCCAGCTCGCGGTCGACGATCATCTGCCGGACGTGCGGGTGGGTGGTGCGCGCGGTCACCGACCAGTCCATCCGGCGCACGTCGTCGCCGGGCTGGTAGATGCGCGACTCCCCCGGCTCGGAACCCGGCCCGGGCATCAAGCCCTGGTGGTCACCGTGCAGCACGCCGTCGAGCTTGCGGCGCACCGTCAGCTCGAGCTTGCGCAGCGCCGCCGACAGTGCGGGGTCGCGAATCTCGCCGCGCTGCAGTGACGGCAGGTCGACCGGCCCGCGCCTGCGGAGACGGGTCACCGACCGCTAGCCGCCGCCGCGGCGGGCATGGCGGGCGCCACCGAATGACCTTGCTGCGGAATGGCATTCACCTGGGGCAGCGCGACCGTCTGCATGATCCGGTTGATCACGGTCTCCGCGGAGATCTCGTCGGCCAGCGCGTCGTAGGTGAGCACCAGGCGGTGCCGCAGCACGTCGGGGATGACCTCGACGACGTCCTGCGGGATCACGTAGTCGCGGCCGCGGATCAGCGCCAGCGCCCGCGACGCGGCGATGATGCCCAGCGAGGCGCGCGGCGATGCGCCGTAGGCGATCCACGCCTTGGCGTCGGGCATGCCGAACTTCTCGGGCTCGCGGGTGGCGGTGACGATGCGGACGACGTAGTCGACCAGGGCGTGGTGAACGAAGTTGTTGGCGGCGACGTCCTGCAACCGCAGCAGGTCGCCGGGGTTGAGGATCTGCTTCGGCTGGGGCGGCGTCACACCCATCCGGTAGATGATCTCGCGCTCTTCCTCGGGCGACGGGTAGTCGATGTTCAGCTTGAACAGGAAGCGGTCGCGCTGCGCCTCGGGCAGGGCGTAGACGCCTTCCTGCTCGATCGGGTTCTGCGTGGCCATGACGAGGAACGGGCTGGGCAGCGGGAAGGTCTGGCCGCCGATCGACACCTTGCGCTCGGCCATGACCTCGAGCAGCGCCGACTGCACCTTGGCGGGTGCACGGTTGATCTCGTCGGCGAGCAGGAAGTTGACCATCACGGGGCCGACCTCGATGTCGAACTCTTCCTTGCCCACCCGGTAGATGCGGGTACCGACGATGTCGGTGGGCACCAGGTCGGGGGTGAACTGGATGCGGGCGAACGTACCGCCGACCACCTTGGCGAACGTCTCGACCGCCAGCGTCTTCGCGACGCCGGGCACACCCTCGAGCAGCACGTGCCCCTTGGCGAGCAGGCCGACGAGCATCCGCTCGACGAGCAGGTCCTGACCGACGATGATGCGCTTGACCTCGAAGATCGCGCGCTCCAGGGTGTGCACCTCGGCCTGCAGGCCGGCCGCCTGTTGGCCTCCGTTGGACGGGCCCTGCTGGGGGCCGGGGCGTATCCCTGCGCCGGGCCCTGACCGGGGAAACCTCCGGCGCCCTGCGGCGGCCCACTCGGTGACGTCATTCAGTTTCCTCCCACATGTTCAATTCCGACGGGCAGTTTCAGACCGCTGGTGTTGCATCAATCTCGGTGGCGCCAAAGCCACTCGGCGGACGCTCTCCGTCAACTATTCCAGGCAGTTCGGAATCCGTCGACGTGCCCTGCCTTGATGCGGTCTCGATCAGGACTCGATGAAGCGGACCAGATGCGGCGACATGCCTGCGGTACGCACCGGGCTGACGGTGACCCTTTCGGCACTACCGGAGGCCTCGAGCATCCTGCCGCCACCGAGAAATATCGCCACGTGCTGGCTGCCGCCCGGCCCGTAGAAGATCAGGTCGCCGCGCTTGGCCTGTGAAGGGGCGATCGGCCTGCCGGCGTTGTACTGGTCGCCCGAGTACTTCGGGATCTGCACGCCGACGCCTGCGAACGCATACCGGGTGAGGCCCGAGCAGTCGAAGCCGATCTTGCCCGCGTCGTAGTCGACGCCGGGTCGCTCGGCCCGTTGAGCGCGCCGCCGCCCCACGAGTACGGCACGCCCATCTGGGAACCGGCCGCGCCGGATCACGTACTCGATCGCCTGTGGGCCACGGACCCGGCCGCCGGGCATGCGCGGAGGGCGACGGTGCCGAGACCGATGCTCTGACAGGAACTGACTGCCAAGGCTCTGCGTGGTCTGCAGTGCGAGCTGACTCACCGAGAACGCCGCGTTCGCGGCGGCGACGGGGTCACCGGGCGCACCGGAGCTGACGATCTTGGGCAGCGTCGGATCCCACGCGCCGTGCGTCGGGGTCGGCCAGCGGCCGGCACCGCGGCACCGACCAGCAGTGCGAGCGCGCACACCAGCGGTGCGAACGTTTTCAGGCAGCGAAACAGACCTCGAGTGCAAGACGATCACCATCAGTATTCGATGTAGCGGATCACGTACGGCGTCATGCCGCTGGTGCGGACGGGCGAGATCTTGACGGTCGAACCGGTGTAGGGCGCTTCCAACATCTGTCCGTTGCCGAGGTAGAGCGTCACGTGCTGGGCGCCGCCAGGGCCGTAGAAGATCACGTCGCCGCGGCGCGTCTGCGACGACGGGATCTTGCGACCCAGGTCGTACTGCGAACCCGAGTAGTGCGGCAGCTTGATGCCCACGCCGGCGAAGGCGTACAGGATCAGGCCGGAGCAGTCGAATCCGACTGTGCCCGCACCGGAGTCGATGCCCCGGCTGGGTCCGGCCGCGGTGCCGCCACCCCACGAGTACGGCACACCCATCTGCGAGCCCGCGCGTCGGATCACGTACTCCGAGGCCTGCCTGCCGTAGACGCGAGGTATCGCGCCGTTGGTGAATCCGCTTTCGGTGGGTACGAGCCCGAGCTTCTGCAGGAAGCTGTGCCCCATCTGGCTGGTGAGTCTGCGATGAGGTAGAGGCGATTCCAAGCACCTGGTTGATGATCGCGATCGGGTCGCCGCCGACGAAGGCACTGGGGATGGCGGGCAGCGTGGGATCCCATGCGGTGTCCCAGTGCGAATTGCCCGGCGCCGCGGCGGCCGGGTCACGGTCCCAGTTCGCCGACGGGTTGGTGCCCGGTGCGGGCGCCGCGGCAGGGGCGGCCTGCGGGGTGGCGTTGCCCGCCGGCGCCGACCATTGCCTCGGCCTGCGTCGAGCTTGGCCTGAGCCGCCGACTCGCTCGGCGGTGAGCCGGTCGAGTTCGCCCTGCTGCGTGCCGAAGGTCTGCTGCGCCTGGGTGAGTGCGGCGACGGCCGCGTCCTGGCTGGTCTGCGCGTCGACGACGGCCTGGTCGGCCTTCTGCTTGGCCAGCCGCGCGGCGGACTCCCGGTTCGACCTGCTCGGTCCGGGCGCGCTGCAGGTTGGTCATGACCTGTTGGCTGCTCGACGGACAGCGTCTGACCGGTGGCCGCGGTGTCGATGACGTCGGCCGGGTCGCTGGCCGTCACGTAGGACGCCGACGGCCCGTTCATGTAGGTCGACGCCGCGAACCCGTCGAACCTCTGCTGCGCCGCGGTGATCGCGGCGTTGGCATCGTTGAGGCCCGATCTGACTGGCGTCGACCTCCTGCTGTGCCGCCGCGCGGCGTCACGCGGCGTTCTGAACGTCGACGAGCGCCTTGTTGACGCTCTCCTGCTGGGACTGGATGGCGGCACCGAGATCCTGCAGCTTCTGGTTGGCGTTGGCGACGGCGGTGACGAGTGTCGCGATTCCCTCGGGACTGCCGGGTTCGGCGGCAGCGGTGCCGGAGCCGTGGACGAACACCGATCGCGACGAGGACGCCGAACGCGAGCGACGCCACCCCGAATCGGCCGCACAGCCGCGACGCAGAGGCGCGAGATGCTGCGTCTCATGGGCTTCTGGTCTCCTCGGGCTCGACGCGAACGTGCCGGCACGATTCGTCGGTTCTGTCGTCACAGAAGCCACACAAACAACAACTGCAACAACAGGCACCTTTTGCACCGTACGTCACATCAAGCGCTAAAGAAACGTTAGTAACAAATTACAAGTTTGTAATTGAATGGAGCGTTATCGAATGGTGATGTTGAATTCGCCGACGCGCGATTCGCGTCAGTTCGCCGGTGGCGCGGCAACTTCGGCTGGCGGACGTCCGTTTGGCACGAACCTGCAGCATGCGGGTGGCGACGGCGGCCAGCGCCACGCCGAGCACGAGGACGATCGTGAATGGCGTCCACGGGAAATGCGGCGTCGTCAACTCGCTGACGAAATTCTTCGACGACTGCACCGGATTGCCCGGTCTTCGCCACGTCCTGACCCGCCTCCAAAGTGACGCGGTCGAAGTGCCGTGCTGTACGTGCCCGCGAACGACGGGCTGATCGCGAGCACCGTCGAGTCCGGATGCAGCTTGCCGACCTCGGTGGCGATGTCGCGCAGCGGGGTGTCGATCGGCGGGTTGGTGGGGATGCACCACGATCTTCAGGTCGATGCCCTCGGCGCGGGCGTCGGCGACGACCTGCTTGAGCGCGGCCACGTCGGCGCCGGGCGCGCTGACGCCGTCGGCCGCGACGGCGGCGTTGACCGCATTGATGTCCACGTCGGGCGGGATGTACTCCGGCAGGAACGGGATGACGTGCGGTCCTGTCACAGGGGGCAGGCTACGCGATCCACCATGGATCGACTGGCAGCACGCCGGATGAGGACAAGACTGGAACCGCCCTAGGATGGCTTACAGGACAAGCGTACTGTTAGAATCGGAACGCCGTCGACACAGCCCGTCGCGGCGACAACTAAACCGGGAGTTGATGTGAGCAGCAAGGATTCCGTTAATTCGTTCGGAGCCCGCGACACCTTGAAGGTCGGGGATCAGCAGCTACGAGATCTACCGCCTCGATGCGGTGCCCGGCACCGAGAAACTTCCCTACAGCCTCAAGGTGCTCGCCGAGAATCTGCTGCGCACCGAGGACGGCGCCAACATCACCAAGGACCACATCGAGGCGATCGCCAACTGGGATCCCTCGGCCGACCCGAGCATCGAGATCCAGTTCACCCCGGCCCGGGTGATCATGCAGGACTTCACCGGCGTGCCCTGCATCGTCGACCTGGCCACCATGCGCGAGGCGGTCGGCGAGCTCGGCGGCGATCCCGAGAAGGTCAACCCGCTTGCGCCCGCCGATCTGGTCATCGACCACTCGGTGATCGTCGACGTGTTCGGCAAGCGCGAACGCGTTCGAGCGCAACGTCGAGATCGAATACGAACGCAACGGTGAGCGCTACCAGTTCCTGCGCTGGGGCCAGGGCGCGTTCGACGACTTCAAGGTGGTGCCGCCCGGCACGGGCATCGTGCACCAGGTGAACATCGAGTACCTGGCCAGCGTGGTGATGGAGCGCGACGGGGTCGCCTACCCCGACACCTGTGTCGGCACCGACAGCCACACCACGATGGACAACGGTCTCGGCGTGCTGGGCTGGGGCGTCGGCGGCATCGAGGCCGAGGCCGCCATGCTGGGCCAGCCGGTGTCGATGCTGATCCCGCGCGTCGTCGGCTTCAAGCTCACCGGCGAGATCCAGCCCGGCGTGACCGCCACCGACGTGGTGCTCACCGTCACCGAGATGCTGCGCAAGCACGGCGTGGTCGGCAAGTTCGTCGAGTTCTACGGCGCGGGCGTCGCCGAGGTGCCGCTGGCCAACCGCGCCACCCTGGGCAACATGAGCCCCGAATTCGGTTCCACCGCAGCGATTTTCCCGATCGACGACGTGACCATCGACTACCTGCGGCTGACCGGCCGCACCGAGCGAGCAGCTCGCGCTGGTCGAGGCCTACGCCAAGGCGCAGGGCATGTGGCACGACCCGATCACGCGAGCCGAAGTTCTCCGAGTACCTCGAGCTGGACCTCTCCGACGTCGTGCCGTCGATCGCCGGGCCGAAGCGCCCGCAGGACCGCATCTCGCTGACCGACGCCAAGACGGCGTTCCGCAAGGACATCCACAACTACGTCGAGGAGAACCTGCCCGTCGAGCACACGCAAGCTGGACGAGGCCGTCGACGAGTCCTTCCCGGCCAGCGACTCCGCGGTCGCTGTCGTTCGCCGACGACGACGACGACGTGGTCCGTCGGCGGCCAACGGCGCCGAGGGCAGGCCCAGCAAGCCGGTGGATGTCAAGTCCGAGGAGCCGCGGCGAGTTCGTGCTCGACCACGGCGCGGTCGTGGTCGCGGCGCATCACGTCGTGCACCAACACGTCCAACCCGTCGGTGATGCTTGGCGCGGCGCTGCTTGCCAAGAAGGCCGTCGAGAAGGGCCTGACCTCGAAGCCGTGGGTGAAGACGACGATGGCGCCCGGCTCGCAGGTGGTCACCGACTACTACAACAAGGCCGGCGCTGTGGCCGTACCTGGAGAAGCTGGGCTTCTACCTGGTCGGCTACGGCTGCACCACATGCATCGGCAACACCGGCCCGCTGCCGGACGAGATCAGCAAGGCCATCAACGACAACGATCTGTCGGTCGACCGCAGTGCTGTCGGGCAACCGCAACTTCGAGGGCCGCATCTCCCCCGACGTCAAGATGAACTACCTCGCGTCGCCGCCACTGGTCATCGCCTACGCGATCGCGGGCACCATGGACTTCGACTTCGAGACGGAGCCGTTGGGCAGGACACGAACGGCAACGACGTCTTTCTGAAGGACATCTGGCCGTCGCAGAAGGAGATCAACGACATCATCGCCTCGTCGATCAACACGGAGATGTTCGTCAACAACTACGCCGACGTGTTCAAGGGCGACGATCGCTGGCGCAACCTGCCGACGCCCAGCGGCAACACGTTCGAGTGGGACTCGAACTCGACATACGTGCGCAAGCCGCCGTACTTCGACGGGCATGCCCGCCGAGCCGGAGCCGGTCACCGACATCACTGGCGCCAGAGTGCTGGCGCTGCTCGGTGATTCGGTCACCACCGACCACATCTCCCCGGCAGGCAACATCAAGCCGGGCACGCCCGCTGCGCAGTACCTCGACGAGCACGGCGTCGACAAGAAGGACTACAACTCCTACGGCTCGCGTCGCGGCAACCACGAGGTGATGATCCGCGGCACGTTCGCCAACATCCGGCTCAAGAACCAGTTGCTCGACGACGTCTCGGGCGGCTACACCCGCGACTTCACCAAGGATGGCGACCGCAGTCGTTCATCTACGACGCGGCGCAGAACTACGCGGCAGCCGGCATTCCGCTGGTCGTGCTCGGCGGCAAGGAGTACGGGTCCGGCTCGTCGCGGGACTGGGCGGCCAAGGGCACCAGCCTGCTCGGCGTGCGCGCGGTCATCACCGAGTCGTTCGAGCGCATCCACCGCTCCAACCTGATCGGCATGGGCGTCATCCCGCTGCAGTTCCCCGCGGGCGAGTCTGCGGCGTCGCTGAAGCTGGACGGCACCGAGACGTTCGACATCACCGGCATCGAGGTCCTCAACGAGGGCAAGACGCCGAAGACGGTGCACGTCACGGCCACCAAGGCCGACGGTTCGAAGATCGAGTTCGACGCGGTGGTGCGCATCGACACCCCCGGAGAGGCCGACTACTACCGCAACGGCGGCATCCTGCAGTACGTGCTGCGCAACATGCTGAAGTCGAACTGACCACGGAACACGGCCGACAAGCGAAGGCATTCATTGCCCCGGGTGACCGAGGACCATCTGGCGGCCCGCCGTCGCCAGATTCTCGACGGCGCGCGGCGGTGTTTCGCGGAGTACGGCTACGAGAAGGCGACCGTGCGGCGGCTCGAACACACCATCGGGCTGTCGCGCGGCGCCATCTTCCACCACTTCCGCGACAAGGACACGCTCGTTCTTCGAGCTGGCCCGCGAGGACGCGGAGCGGATGGCCGACGTGGCGTCGCGCGAGGGCCTGATCCAGGTGATGCGCGACATGCTGGCCGCGCCCGAGCAGTTCGACTGGCTGGCCACCCGGCTGGAGATCGCCCGCAAGCTGCGCAACGACCCGGTGTTCCACCAGGGTTGGGCGGAACGATCAGCCGAGTTGTCCGCTGCCACCACCGAGCGACTGCGGCAGCCAGAAACAGGCCGGACGGCTGCGCGACGACGTGCCAAGCGAAGTGCTGCACACCTATCCTCGATCTGGTGCTCGACGGCCTGGTGGCGCGGCTCGCGTCCGGCGACGATCCCGAACGGCTCAGCGCCGTACTGGATCTGGTCGAGGCGTCGGTGCGCCAGCGCTGAATTCGCGCCAGCGTTAATTAGCGACGGTTGCGGTGGTTCGGCCCACCGCGGCTACGCATCGTCGTGCCGGACTCGCGCAGCATGCTGTGAATGGACCCGTACGAGCGCCCGGTGCTCGCCACCAGCGACCGGATGCTGGCGCCACTCTCATAGGCGCGGCGCAGCTCGTTGAGCAGTTGGTCTCGGGACCTGTTCAAGTCCTGCATCGGCATCTCCCCACTTTCCCATGTCCCCCGCCGGTTACCCAGATTAGGAACGCGTTCAATCGAGCGGGAGCGAAATCGGGAATGCGGCAGATACCGTGTTGCGGTCGGCCTCAGGCCAATTCGATGAGGTCACGGTACTCATCGGACCAGTAGTCCTCGGTACCGTCGGGCAGCAACACCACCCGCTGCGGGTCCAGCGCCTCGGCCGCACCTGGATCGTGGGTCACCAGGACCACCGCACCTTGGTAGCTGCGCAGCGCGTCGAGCACCTGTTCGCGCGAGGCGGGGTCGAGGTTGTTGGTCGGCTCGTCGAGCAGCAGCACGTTCGCCGTCGAGGCGACGAGACCGGCCAGCGCCAGACGGGTCTTCTCACCACCGGACAGCGTGCCGGCGAACTGGTCGAGCTGCGGCCCGCTGAACATGAACGCACCGAGCAGGCTACGGAGGTCCTGTTCGCCGGTGTCGGGTGCGGCGTGGCGGATGTTCTCCCACACCGACGCCGTTCCGTCGATGGTGTCGTGTTCCTGCGCGAAGTACCCGAGCTTGAGACCGTGGCCGGGCTCGATCGCACCCGCGTCGGCTGTCTCGGCTCCTGCGAGGATCCGCAGCAGCGTGGTCTTACCCGCACCGTTGAGGCCCGAGGATGACGACGCGTGAGCCCTTGTCGATCGCCAGGTCGACGCCGGTGAAAATCTCGAGCGAGCCGTACGTCTTGGTCAGCCCCTTGCGCGACCAGCGGTGTCCGGCCGCACACCGCGGGCGTCGGGAACCTGATCTTGGCGACCCGGTCGGCCACGCGTTCCTCGTCCAGCTCGGCGATCATGCGCTCGGCACGGCGCAGCATGTTCTGTGCGGCAACGGCTTTGGTGGCCTTGGCGCCCATCTTGGCGGCCTGGGTGCGCAGCGCGGAGGCCTTCTTCTCGGCATTGGCGCGTTCGCGGCGCCGACGCTGTTCGTCGGTGGCGCGGGCGTCGAGGTACTTCTGCCAGCCCATGTTGTAGACGTCGGCCTCGCCACGGACGGCGTCGAGGAACCACACCCTGTTGACGACGTCGGCGAGCAGCTCGACGTTGTGGCTGATGACGACGAGACCGCCGGTGTGGTTCTGCAGGAAGGTCGCGCAGCCAGCCGATCGAGTCGGCGTCGAGGTGGTTGGTCGGCTCGTCGAGCAGCAGCGTGGTGTCCGACCCCGAGCCGGTGTCCGACGCGGCGAACAGGATTCGGGCCAGTTCGACGCGCCGTCGCTGACCGCCGGACAGCGTGCGCAACGGCTGCGTCAGAACCCGTTCGGGCAGGCCGAGACTCGCGCAGATGCGGCCCGCTTCGCTCTCGGCGGCGTACCCACCGAGAGCGGCGAATCGCTCCTCGAGCTCCCCGTAGCGGCGCACGGCCTTGTCTCGGGCGGCGTCGTCGGCGACCTCGGCCATGATCGCCTGCTGCTTCTCCAGGTCGGCGAGCAGGGTGTCGAGCCCACGCGCCGACAGCACCCGGTCGCGGGCCAGCATGTCGAGGTCGCCCTCCCGGGGATCCTGTGGCAGGTAGCCGATCTCGCCGGTGCGCTCGACGGTGCCCGCGTAGGGTTCGCCCTCGCCGGCGAGGATGCGCATCGTGGTGGTCTTGCCCGCGCCGTTGCGGCCGACGAGGCCGATGCGGTCACCGGGCTGGATCCGCAGCGCCGCGCCGTCGATGGACAGCAGCGTGCGCGCTCCGGCGCGGACCTCGAGGTCCGTTGCGGTGATCACGCTGCTCCCCTACCTTCGCAGCTGTGGTTACTTGTCGTCGGTGAAGACCGCGGGTCGCTTCTCGGCGCGCGCGGCGACCGCTTCCTCGAAGTTGGCGGTGAGTAGACGCACGAAGAGTTGACCCAGGCCCTCGGCCTGCATGTGAGCTTCCAGGCTACCGGCGTCCAGTCCACTCCAGAGCGTGCGCTTGGTCAACTCGATTCCCGGCCGCGAGAACGACGCGATGCGCTCGGCCATCTGGTAGCAGGTGTCCAGCAGGTCGTCGTCGGGCACGGTGCGCGACACCAGCCCGATGCGCTCGGCTTCCTGCGCGTCGATGTCGCGTCCCGTCAGCATCGCCTCGAACGCCCGCGACGTGCCGATCGCCCTCGGCAGCAGGTAGGACAGGCCGAGCTCGCTCGCCGTCAGCCCGTTGTTGATGCCTGCGGCCCGGAAGTAGGCACCCGCCGCCGCGACCCGGATGTCGCGCTGCCAGTGCGAGGCACAAACCGCCGCCGATGGCCGCCCCGTTGACGGCGGCGATGACGGGCTGGTGCAGCTTGCGTATGGCGAGGATCACGTCGTCGAGCACTTCCATCGACCGCAGCGCGAACGTCGGCCGGGTCAGCCCGTCGACGTGCGGCACCGAGCCCGCCGACTTGTGATCGGCACCCGAGGAGAACCCGCGCCCGGCACCGGTCAGACACCACGACCCTGATGTCGTTGTCGTAGGTCAGCTGGTCGAGCACCTTCTTCAGCGGCACCATGACGTCGAACGCCATCGAGTTCATCCGCTCGGGCCGGTTCAGCGTGACCAACGCCACGTGCGGCCGTGGATGGTCGACCAGGACCAACGGGCTCTCGCTGGAGATTTGCTCGCTCACGCAGTGCACGCTATCGCGTGCCGCCGCCGGGACCAGCGTTTAGTCCTGGCTGGCGGAGGCCTGTTCGGCGATCGCGGCGTCGATGTCGAATTCCTTGATCTTGTCGATGATGTCGTCGAGGTCAGTCGGCGGGCAGCATCCCGGAGTGCCGGAACACCATGTGGCCCTTCTTGAACGCCATCAGCGTCGGGATCGCCTGGATCTCGGCGGCGGCGGCCAGACCCTGCTCGGCCTCGGTGTCCACCTTGGCGTGCACGACGTCGGGGTGCTTCTCCGACGACGCGGCGAAGGTCGGTGCGAACGCGCTACACGGCCCGCACCAGGACGCCCAGAAATCCACCAACACGATCTCGTTGTCGGTGACGGTGGCATTGAACTTCTTCTGCGGTGATGTCTTGCGTGGTCACGCTTCTCCTAACGTTGTGGTCTACCTGCTTGTTCCCAGTATGTGGTCAACTCAACTGGGCCAACGCGGTCTCAGCGTCGTACCCATTGAACCCGTCGAGTGAATCTTCGCGCAGCCGGTTGACCCACGTCGGATCGGCGAGCAGGGCCCGCCCGATCGCGACGACGTCGAATTCACCGGTGGCGTACTGATCGAGCAGCCGGTCGACCGGCGCGGGCGCGATCGACCTGCCCGACCTTGGCGCCACGATGAACTCGGTCGCCAACCCCACCGAACCGACGGCGATCACCGGTACACCGGTGACCTTCTTGGTCCACCCCGACAGACTCAGCTCGGAGTCGACGTCAGGAAACGCCGCTACGTAGTGCCGCCTGGTCGATGGGTGGAACACGTCTACGCCCGCGTCCACCAGGGGTGCCAGCAGTCCCTGCAATTCGATCGGATCGCCCGCTATCGACGGCACCGTAGTCGGATGCCTTCCACTGCGAGAACCGGAAGATGATCGGGTAGTCGGGCCCTACCGCGGCCCTGACCGCGGTCACCACCTCGGCGGGGAACCGACTGCGACCAGCGACTGACCCACCGTAGCCGTCGGTACGCAGATTCGTCTTCTCCCAGAGGAATTCGTCAAGAAGGTAGCCGTGAGCACCGTGCAACTCGACGGCGTCGAAGCCAGCCGTTCGGGCATTGCGTGCCGCCTGCGCGTACAGATCGGCGATGCCGGCGAGTTCATCGGTCCGCAGCGCGCGCCCCTTCGGCTTGCCCGCATCCGTCACACCCGACGGGCTCACCGGCTCCACGCCGTCGGCGTCGTCACGTTCGATGCCCTGATGCCACAGCTGAGCCGCGATCGCCGAACCGTGGCCGTGCACCGCGTCGGTGACGGCGCGCCACCCGGCCAGCACGTCGTCGCCGACGAGGGTTGGGATGCTGTTCGGCCAGCCCGCGTCGGGCCGCGGCAACCGGATGCCTTCGGTGATGATCAGGCCGACGCCGCCCGCTGCGCGCCGCGCGTAGTACTTCGCAACGTCAGCGCCCGGCACTCCGCCGGGCGAAGCTTGGCGCGTCATCGGAGCCATCGCGAACCGGTTCCGGATGGTCAACGACCGCACCGTCAGCGGTGAGAACAACTCGGTCACGCGTTCGTCGAGGCTCATGGAGCGATGCAACGCGCGTCGGCGCCGCGCGATTCCTCTCCGGTCGCGTTGATCACAACTCGGTGCGGCCGCGCTCGAGGAAATCGGCGATGCCGACGGCGAGCTGGTCGACGTCAACGGCCGGATCCAGCGACCACACCGCACCGAACGGGGCGTTCCAGAACGGTCCGGTTCGTGGCGTCCACGGCCCGACGTACGCGTATGGCGTCGCGTGATACGAGTCGCCCGCCGACACTCCGTAGTTGACCTCGTCCTCGGTCACCGCGACGTCGAAGTGTTCCGGCCACAGCACCGGATGTTGCTCGGGTAGAACCTGTTTCAGGGCGTAGCCACCCGCGTACAGACTGCGATGGATTCTCTCGGCGGCCGCCGGGTCGATGTCGAGCACCGCGTCGGCGGCCAACGGGTCGTCGATCTCGTAGACACCGTCGGGTGGGCCGTACTCGACACCGGCCGCGTCGGCGAGCGCATCGGGCCTACCGGTCAGCGGCGCACTCCCGTCCTGCCAGACGAAGTCGGTGCCGCTGACGGCCAGCGGCAGCGAGACGCCGACGAAGCCGTCCGGGCGCACCGCGAGACGTACGGTGCCCGCGGCGCGGTATTGCGGACCCGCGATCAGGCTCTCGGCGAGGCCGCGGAGCTGGCGGCGGGTGCCGACGTAGACATGTTCCTGCTCATCGGCCATGCGGACTCCTCGCCGGTCTTCGAAAGGTCAGCACTGATCGTTGACGAAGCAGCCCAGAAGTAGCTTCGTGACGTCGTATCCGGGTGCCTGGGTCTTCTTGATGAGGTGCGTCGGGGGCACGTCGACACCGGGAAATGCCTGTTCGAGGACCTTGGTCCCGGACCGGAAGCCGTACTTCTTCCACGCGATGTCCTGGACCGCGTCATCCTCCACCGCCGCGATCAACTTCCTGCCGTCCTGCAGAGTGTCGGGGTCGAACAGGATGTCGGCGGCCTGCTTGATGCCGTTCCAGCCGTCGCCTTCCATGCTTCCCGACCCGTCGATGCAGTAGACGAAGTTGCCCGGCGGCCGGTAGACGGTGTTGTAGTTGTAGAGCGCGTTCTCGATGACCGACGCCGACGGGAACCGAAGCGGCTGCTCCTGGCGGTCGGTCACGATCCCCCAGTCGGGCCGGAAGACGTTGTCCAAGATGTCCTTGGGCAGATTCGGGAGGGACAGCCCGCTGCTGTTGACCGGCCGCCGCCCGATCTTCAGGAGTGCCTGCTGCGCATCGGGAGTCAGCAGATACATCTGCAGGTTCTCGAAGCTCGCCCTCTTCTCGCTGTTGTCACCGTGCGGCAGAAACCCGAGCGGAGAGTCGGCGAACGCCAGCGACCCCTGGGAGTACACCACCGTCATCGGTTCCTGGGGTACACCACCGTCATCGGTTCCTGGCCGGCCGCGACGCGTTGTTGGTTCATCTCGATGACGAGGGCCTCGTAGGTGAACACGGCGTCGCACCGCTCCGGTGCCGCGGCGCACTCGTCCATCATCGTTTTGGTCGAGGGAGGCGTGTGCCCAAACTTGCTGAGGAACCGGGTGATCCCGTTGCGCACCTGTTCGGAATCCAGCTGTTCCTGGGTCAGCGCCTTACCCGGCGGATTGCCCGCGAAGTAGTTGAGGAACGCGAAGTACACGGTCGCGCCCGAGTTCGACTGGGTGGGGTTGGTGATCCACACGTTCGTCTTGCCCGATTCGACCGCTTCCAGGATCTGCTGAATCGACGTGTCACTGCCCGGCGTGAAGCCGAGGCCGTCCATCACGTGTTTCCAACCGGCGAAAACGATCGGCGACGTGAACATCGGCTTCGAATCGACCAGCGCGTTGCACCGTTCGTTGCCGATCTGTTCGAAGACGGTCGACGCGAACCAGAAGATGTCGTACGGCGGAGGATTCGAGCAGTCGTCGCTCAGTTTGTTGGCCTGGTCGACGGACCCAAGTTCCTGTGCGTTGCAAGTGAGTCCATTCTGTTCACACCACGGCTTCACGATCTGTTCGAAGACGAGGTGCTGCTCGGAGCCCATCACGATGCTGAGCACCTTGGGGTCGTCGTTGTACTGGGCGGGCGCGGTCGCCTTGTTCGACGACCCTCCCCCCGAACACGCCGCGGCCGCCAGAGTCACCAAAATGACTGCGACCCAAAGCATTCGGCGCATGCGTAACCCCTTGTCCACCAGTTGTTCACACGCTGTTTCCCGGACGCCGCCGACCTGGATCGACCAGACACAGTCACAGAGACTGTACAGGAGGGGTACAGCAGACCAGGTGAATTTCTGGCCACCGCGGAGGCCAACCCGGGGGCGGACCAACGTCTTTCGCGCGCCGCTTCCATAGCGACCTCACATCGTCGTCAAAGCACCGGGACAGTCCGCGGCACGGACGGTGAAGGCATGGTCATCTCATCTCACGTGTCCCGTTGTGCGGCAGTCACCCTCGCGGGATTCACCGCACTCTCGCTGGCCGCCTGTGGGTCATCGAGCACGCCGTCGCCGTCCAGCAGTAGCCCGACGGCCGGCACCTCGACGTCGCAGTCGTCGCCGGCGTCGACCTCGGCCAGCCCGACGCCGGGGGCGGCGGGACCCGGCGGCAAGGACGCCGGAAAGGACAAGAGCGTTCGGGCTCATCGGCTCGGTCTCGGCAGACACGGTGACGCTGACCGGGCCCCACGGGCCCGCCACCGTCGACGTCACCCCGTCGACCCGTGTCACCGAACTCGTGCCGGGCCCAGCTCACCGACGTCATCGCAGGCGAATGCGTGTTGGTGCGGCCCACCAAGGACAGCGGCCGCCCGCCCCCGTCACTGCCGCGGCCGTGCTGGTGCGTGCGGCAGGCAACGGCCAGTGCGGACACCCGGGCGGCGGGCACGGGCGTGGGGTCGTCGGAACCGTGGCATCGGTGAACGGCAGTCGTCGATCGTCCTGACGACGGCCGACAACTCCCAGGCAACGGTGACGGTCACGCCGACCACTCGCTACGGCAAGCGCAATCCGGCCGACACCTCGGCGATCACCACGGGTCAGTGCCTGACGGCGCGCGGTACCAAGGACGGCAGCGGCACCCTGCAGGCCACCGCCGTCAACCTACGACCGGCGCGACAACGGCCAGTGCGGAGGCGGCAGGCACAAGGGCGGCTAGCTCCGTCGACGCACTTGTCAGACGGTGAAGCCGAGCGCCCGCAGTTGCTCGCGGCCGTCCTCGGTGATCTTGTCCGGGCCCCACGGCGGGTTCCACACCCAGTTGATCTTGATGTCGTTGACCAGGCCCGCACCGACCAGTGCGGTGCGTGACTGATCTTCGATGACGTCGGTCAGCGGGCAGGCCGCCGAGGTCAGCGTCATGTCGATCAGCGCGACCTCGCCGGTGTCGCCCTTCTCGATGTTCAGTCCGTAGACCAAGCCGAGGTCGACGACGTTGATCCCGAGTTCGGGGTCGACGACGTCGCGCATCGCCTCCTCGAGATCGGCGAGTCGTCTCCGTCGCTCCGGTCTCACTGCCTGCGGTCTCGCTCATCGTCGTCCTCCTCTAGGTCTTCGTCTGATTCTGCACTCGCCTGCGCCAGTGCGTCCTTGAACGCCATCCAACCCAAGCAGCGCGCACTTCACCCGGGCCGGGTACTTCGCCACCCCGCGAACGCGATGCCGTCGCCGATGCACGTCCTCGTCGCCCTCGACGTTGCCGCGCGAGGAGACCATCTCGGTGAACGCCGCGACGGTCTTCAGCGCGTCGCCGACGCTCTGGCCGATGACCTGGTCGGTCGAGCACCGACGTCGCCGCCTGGCTGATCGAGCAGCCCTGCCCGTCGTAGGAGATGTCGGCGACCGTGCTCGCCGTCGCTCGGACAGCGCCACCCGCAGCGTCACCTCGTCACCGCAGGTCGGGTTGACGTGGTGCACCTCGGCGCCGAACGGCTCCCGCAGCCCGCGGTGGTGCGGGTGCTTGTAGTGATCGAGGATCACTTCCTGATACATCTGCTCCATCCGCACGGCGTCTCAATCCCTCCGAAGAACTCGACGGCCCGCTTGACCCCGGCGACCAGACGGTCGACCTCGTCGAGCGTGTTGTACACCGCGAACGACGCCCGCGCGGTGGCGGCGATGCCGAACCTGCGGTGCAGCGGCCACGCGCAGTGGTGGCCGACGCGGACCGCGACGCCCTCGTCGTCGAGCACCTGCCCGACGTCGTGCGCGTGAATCCCGTCGACGACGAAGCTCACCGGCGAGCCCCGGTGCTCGAGTCGAGGCGGGCCCGATGATGCGCACACCCGTCGATCGCCGCACAGACCCGCCAGCGCCGCGGCGACGAGTTCGTTCTCGTGCGCCTCGACGGCGTCCATGCCGATGTCGCTGAGATACCGTGCGGCGGCGGCCAATCCGACCACCTGCGACGTCATCGGCGTGCCCGCCTCGAACCGCTGCGGCGCCGGCGCGTAGGTGGTGGCCTCCATCGTCACGGTCTCGATCATCGAGCCGCCGGTGATGAAGGGCGGCATCGCGTCGAGCAGCTCCCGCCGGCCGTAGAGCACGCCGATGCCCGTGGGGCCCAGCATCTTGTGGCCGGAGAACGCGGCGAAGTCGACGTCGAGGGCGTGGAAGTCGACCGGCTGGTGCGGCACCGACTGGCAGGCGTCGAGCACCGTCAGCGCGCCGACGGCCTTGGCCCGCGACACCAGTTCGGCGACCGGCGCGACGGCGCCCGTCACGTTCGAGTGGTGGCTGAACGCAACGACCTTCACGCGCTCGTCGAGTTCAAGCGAGTCCAGGTCGATGCGGCCGTCGTCGGTGACGCCGTACCAGCGCAGCGTGGCACCGGTGCGCCGGGCCAGTTCCTGCCACGGGATCAGGTTGGCGTGGTGTTCGAGCTCGGTGGTGACGATGACGTCACCGGGACCGACGGCCCGCTCGAAACGGTTGTCGCCCAGCGCATACGACACCAGGTTGATCGACTCGGTGGCGTTCTTGGTGAACACCAGCTCGTCGGTGTCGGCGCCGACGAAGCTCGGCGATGTCCTCGCGGCCCTGTTCGTAGGCGTCGGTGGACTCCTCCATCAGCTGATGGGCACCGCGGTGCACGGCCCCGTTGGAGGTGGTGAGGAACTCCCGCTCGGCGTCGAGCACCTGCAGCGGCTTCTGCGACGTGGCACCGGAATCCAGGTAGGCCAGCTGATTTCCGCCGCGCATGACCCGCTCCAGGATCGGGAAGTCGGCCCGGATCGCGGTCAGGTCGAGCCAGATCCAACGGGCGCGTGTCCTGAACCGTCATGTGGCGACTCCTCAGGCCCCTGTGGCCGCGGCCTGCGTGAAGCGCTCGTAGCCGTTCTCTTCGAGCTCGTCGGCCAGCTCGGGCCCACCGGACTCGATGATCCGGCCGCCGACGAACACGTGCACGAACTGCGGCTGGATGTAGCGCAGGATGCGGGTGTAGTGGGTGATCAGCAGGACGCCGCCGTGCTCGGCCTCGGCGTAGCGGTTGACGCCCTCGCTGACGACGCGCAGCGCGTCGACGTCGAGGCCGGAGTCGGTCTCGTCGAGGATCGCGATCTTCGGCTTGAGCAGACCCAGCTGCAGGATCTCGTGGCGCTTCTTCTCGCCGCCCGAGAAGCCCTCGTTGACGCTGCGCTCGGAGAAGGCCGGGTCGATGTCGAGATCGCTCATCGCGGCCTTGACCTCCTTGACCCAGTGCCGCAGCTTCGGCGCCTCGCCGCGGACTGCGGTGGCGGCGGTGCGCAGGAAGTTCGACATCGAGACGCCGGGCACCTCGATGGGGTACTGCATGGCCAGGAACAGGCCGGCGCGGGCGCGTTCGTCGACGCTCATCGCGAGCACGTCCTGCCCGTCGAGCGTGATCGAGCCCGACGTGACGGTGTACTTGGGGTGACCGGCGATCGCGTAGGACAGCGTCGACTTGCCGGAACCGTTGGGGCCCATCACCGCGTGCGTCTCCCCCGACTTCACGGTCAGGTTGACACCCTTGAGGATCTGGATCTCGTCGCCGCCTCGTCGGGCGATGGCGACGGAGACGTGCAGGTCCTTGACTTCCAAGTGTGGTCATGAGTTAGCTCTGCAGTTCTCGATTCGGTGATCGCTAGTTCTCGTTCGATGGCTTCGGTGAGGCGCTCGCGCACCTCGGGGACGGCGATCTTGGCGATGATCTCGCCGAAGAAGCCGCGCACCACCAGGCGGCGGGCCTGGTCTTCCGGGATGCCGCGGGCACGCAGGTAGAACAACTGCTCGTCGTCGAAACGTCCCGTGGCACTGGCGTGTCCGGCGCCGACGATCTCGCCGGTCTCGATCTCCAGGTTCGGCACCGAGTCGGCGCGGGCGCCGTCGGTGAGCACCAGGTTGCGGTTCGCTTCGTAGGTGTCGGTGCCGGTGGCCTCGGCGCGGATCAGCACGTCGCCGATCCACACGGTGTGCGCGTCGGGCTTGCTTGGAGTCCGGATCGCCTTGCAGCGCACCCTTGTACAGCACGTCGGACTTGCAGTTGGGCTGCGCGTGGTCGACCAGCAGCCGCGACTCGAAGTGCTGGCCGTCGTCGGCGAAGTAGGTGCCGAGCAGCTCGGCGTCGCCGCCGGGCCCGCGAATCGCACCGTCGCCGAGGTTCGGACGACGTCGCCGCCGAGCGTGACGGCGACGTGCCCGAGCACCGCGTCCTTGCCCAGCCGAGCGTGATGCGCGCTGACGTGCACCATGTCGTCGGCCCAGTCGGCGATCCAGATCACGCCGAGGCCCGCCGAGTCGCCGACGATGATCTCGACGTTGTCGGCGTAGGTTCCGCTGCCGCGCAGGTCGACGACGACGATGGCTCTTGACGAGTTCCTCGACACGGATCTGCAGGTGGCCGTAGGCCGTCGCACCCTCGCCGGGCCCGTTGACGGTGATCTCGATGGGCTCGGCCACCTCGGTGTCCCGGGCCACGGTCACGATCGTCGCCTGGTTGAACGACGAGAATGCCTGCGCCGCAACACGATCGGCGGGAACGCCGCCTTGGCCGAGACGCTCGTCGCCACGGCGGACGGTCTCCACCGTCACGCCAGGACGTTCGGTGACCTCGATCGAGCGCGCTTCCGGTGGCCGGCGCGGACCCGTCGTGCAGGCCACGCAGCCGCTTGAGCGGGGTGAACCGCCACAGCTCGTCACGACCGCCGGGCACCTCGAAGGCGTCGACGTCGAACGAGGCGAACAGCTCGCCCTTGTTCTTGATGATCCCTTCGGCGGCCTCGGTCAAATTCTGTGTCACTATCCGACCGCGCCTTCCATCTGCAGCTCGATCAGCCGGTTCAGCTCGAGCGCGTACTCCATCGGGAGTTCCTTGGCGATCGGCTCGACGAAGCCGCGCACCACCATCGCCATGGCCTCGTCCTCGGTCATGCCGCGGCTCATCAGGTAGAACAGCTGGTCCTCGCTGACCTTGGACACGGTGGCCTCGTGACCCATCGTGACGTCGTCCTCGCGGATGTCGACGTACGGGTAGGTGTCGCTGCGGCTGATCGAATCGACCAGCAGCGCATCGCATTTCACGCTCGACCGGGAACCGTGCGCACCCTTGTTGACCTGGACCAGACCGCGGTAGGACGCCCGGCCACCGCCGCGGGCGACCGACTTCGAGACGATGTTGCTCGACGTGTTCGGCGCCAGGTGCAGCATCTTGGCGCCGGTGTCCTGGTGCTGGCCCTCGCCGGCGAACGCCACCGAGAGCACCTCGCCCTTGGCGTGCTCACCGGTCATCCAGACGGCCGGGTACTTCATGGTGACCTTGGAGCCGATGTTGCCGTCGACCCACTCCATGGTGGCGCCCGCCTCGGCCCGGGCCCGCTTGGTGACCAGGTTGTAGACGTTGTTCGACCAGTTCTGGATGGTCGTGTAGCGGCAGCGGCCGCCGGGCTTGACGATGATCTCGACGACGGCCGAGTGCAGCGAGTCGCTCTTGTAGATCGGCGCGGTGCAGCCCTCGACGTAGTGCACGTAGGCATCCTCGTCGACGATGATCAGCGTCCGCTCGAACTGACCCATGTTCTCGGTGTTGATCCGGAAGTAGGCCTGCAGCGGGATGTCGACGTGCACGCCCTTCGGCACGTAGATGAACGAACCGCCCGACCACACCGCGGTGTTCAGCGCGGAGAACTTGTTGTCGCCGGCCGGGATCACGGTGCCGAAGTACTGCTTGAACAGCTCCGGGTGCTCGCTTCAGCGCGGTGTCGGTGTCCAGGAAGATGACGCCGAGCGCCTCGAGGTCCTCACGGATCGAGTGGTAGACCACCTCGGACTCGTACTGCGCCGCGACACCGGAGACCAGTCGCTGCTTCTCGGCCTCGGGGATGCCGAGCCGGTCGTAGGTGTTCTTGATGTCGGCGGGCAGGTCGTCCCACGTGGCGGCCTGCTTCTCGCTGGAGCGCACGAAGTACTTGATGTTGTCGAAGTGGATGCCCTCGAGGTTGGAGCCCCAGTTCGGCATCGGCTTCTTGTCGAAGGTGCGCAGCGCCTGCAGGCGGATGTCGAGCATCCACTCGGGCTCGCTCTTCTTCGCCGAGATGTCGCGCACCACGGCCTCGGACAGCCCGCGCTGTGCGCTGGCGCCCGCGACGTCGGAGTCAGACCAGCCGTAGCCGTAATTGCCCAGAGTGGCAATGGCCTCCTCTTGGGTGAGGGCCTCCGGGGTGGTCGTCATGTCGACGCTCCTTGCTGGGTGGTGGTGGCTTCGGCGCGGGCTGTGCGCCGAATGGTGGATGGCTTCTCGGGACCGAGCGGTACGTGGGTGGTGCACGCGCAGTCGCCGTTGACGATGGTGGCCAGCCGCTGGACGTGGGTGCCCAGGATCTCGGCGAAGGCTTCGCGTTCGGTCTCGCACAGCTCCGGGAACTCCTCGGCCACGTGCGATACCGGGCAGTGGTGCTGACAGATCTGCACGCCGCCGAGCGGGCCGGTGACCGGCGTCGTGGTGGTCGCGTACCCGGCCGTCGGTGAGTGCGGTGGCGACCCGGTCGGCGGCGCCCTTGACGTCACCGTCGGAGGCGTCGGCGCACGCCGGCCAGGATCGTGTCGATGCGCCGGCGCGCGAACGTCCGGATCGCTTCGTCGCCGCCGATCTCGCGCAGCTGCCGCATGGCCGCGACCGCGAGGTCGTCGTAGGTGTGGTCGAGCTTGGCGCGCCCTGCGGCCGTGAGCCGGTACCGCTTGGCGGGTCTGCCTCGGCCGTTGTGCTGCCAGATGGCCGCGGCGTTGGACTCGGCGTCGCCCGCCTCGATGAGCGCGTCGAGGTGCCGACGCACGCCCGCCGCGGAGATGCCGAGCCGTTCACCGATCTGACCGGCCGTGATCGGACCCTCGAGCAGCAGCTGAACGATCGCGCGCCGGGTGTGGCCGTCGGAGGTGGCAGGGCACCGCCGACGGAGGCCTGGCCGGCCACGGCCGCACCCAGCCTCCGAACGGAATTTCACAACACCATTGTGACGGAATTCGGCAAACCGGTCTAGCAAGGCGACCCTTACACGTCGGCCAGCGGACCTCCCAGAGTGGCCGGCTACGCTGCTGTGATGGCAGCCCGCCTACAGTCCCTGAGCTCGGCCGTCGCCCGCTGGCACGCCGACGAGTCGACCGTCGGATCACCGCTCGATCGCCGCCGAGGTGGCATCGCTGCGTCGCACCCGCGTGTTCGGCGCGACGGGCACGGTGCTGATGGCGATCGGCGCGCTCGGCGCGGGCGCCCGGCCCGTCGTCCAGGACCCAACGTTCGGGGTGCGGCTGCTCAACCTGCCGTCACGCATCCAGACCGTGTCGCTGACCATGACCACGACCGGCGCGGTGATGATGGCGCTGGCGTGGCTGATGCTCGGCCGCTTCGCGCTGGGCAGCCGCCGGATGTCGCGCAGCCAGCTGGACCGCACGCTGCTGCTGTGGGCGCTGCCGCTGCTGATCGCGCCGCCGATGTACAGCAGGGACGTCTACTCCTATCTGGCGCAGAGCCAGATCGCCCGCATCGGACTGGACCCGTACCGCGTCGGGCCCGGCGCCCGGGCTCGGCCTCGACCACGTCTTCACGCTGACGGTGCCGAGCATGTGGCGCGAGACGCCGGCGCCGTACGGTCCGCTGTTCCTGTGGATCGGCCGCGGCATCTCCGCAGCTGACCGGCGACAACATCGTCGCCGCAGTGCTGTGCCACCGGCTCGTCGTGCTGGTCGGCGTCGGGCTGATCGTCTGGGCCACACCACGTTTGGCGCGACGCTGCGGGGTCGCCGAGGTCAGCGCGCTGTGGCTGGGCCCGTGCAACCCGCTGCTGTTCATGCACCTCGTCGCGGGCATCCACAACGAGGCCCTGATGCTGGGCCTGATGCTGGCCGGCACCGAGTTCGCCCTGCGCGGGGTCGAACGCCGCGGGGCCGCTGCTTGCCCACGACCGCTGCACTGGCCACGCGGACCGCGACGACTGGGCGCGCTGGATGCCGCTGGCCATGCTTGTTCGCAGGCACCGTGCTGATCGCAATGTCGTCGCAGGTGAAGCTGCCGTCGCTGCTGGCGGTCGGGTTCGTGGCGATGGCGCTGGCGTGCCGGTGGGGCGGCACCTTCAAGGCGTTCCTCGATCGCGGGCGGATCGCTGACCGCGATGTCGCTGGCGGTGATCGGGCTGGTCGGCTGGGCCAGCGGCCTCGGCTTCGGCTGGCTGTTCACGCTCGGCACCGCGAACGTGGTGCGGTCGTGGATGTCGCCGCCGACCCTGCTCGCCCTGGGCACCGGTCAGGTCGGCATCCTGCTCGGGCCTCGGCGACCACACCACGGCGATGCTGGGCCTCACCCGCGCCATCGGTGTGATCATCATCGCAATTCTGGTGTCCTGGCTGCTGCTGGCCGTGTTGCGCGGCCGGCTGCACCCCGTCGGTGGCCTCGGCGTCGCGCTCGGCGCGACCGTGCTGCTGTTCCCGGTGGTGCAGCCCTGGTACCTGCTGTGGGCGATCATCCCGCTGGCGACCTGGGCGACGCGACCCGGATTCCGCGGCACCACGATCGCGCTCACGCTGATCGTCGGCATCTTCGGACCGACGGCCAACGGCGACCGGTTCGCGTTGTTCCAGATCGTCGACGCGACGCTGGCGAGCCTGCTGATCGTGGTCATCCTCATCGCGATCACCTATCGCCGGCTGCCGTGGCGCCCGCTGCCCGACGCGAACGGCACCCGGCCCGAGGCGTCCGGACCGGACCGCCGGCACCACCGGCGACACCGGCCACCAAGCCGGACGCCTACGCTGAGTCTCCGTGACCTCCCGTTCCGACACCCCCGTGCTGCTGCGCGGGGTGAGCAAGCGGTACGGGTCGACGACGGCGGTCGACGGGCTCGACCTCGAGGTCGGCGGGCCGAGGTGCTCGCGCTGCTCGGGCCCGAACGGCGCGGGCAAGACCACCACCGTCGAGATGTGCGAGGGGTTCATCCGGCCCGACGCCGGCACCATCGAGATCCTCGGCCTCGACCCGGTCGCCGACAACGCCCGGCTGCGCGAACGCATCGGCGTGATGCTGCAGGGCGGCGGCGGCTATCCGGCGGCGCGGGCGGGCGAGATGCTGAATCTGGTCGCCGCGTACTCGGCCAACCCGCTCGACCCGGCGTGGCTGATGGACACGCTCGGCCTGACCGAGTCCGCCCGCACCACCTACCGGCGGCTCTCCGGCGGCCAGCAGCAACGGCTCGCGCTGGCGTGCGCGGTCGTCGGCAGACCGGAGCTGGTGTTCCTCGACGAGCCGACCGCGGGCATGGACGCGCACGCCCGGATCGTGGTGTGGGAGTTGATCGACGGACTGCGCCGCGACGGCGTCACGGTGGTCCTGACCACCCATCAGCTGACCGAGGCCGAGCAGCTCGCCGACCGGCTGGTGATCATCGACCACGGCGTCGCGGTGGCCACCGGCACCCCGGCCGAGCTCATGCAGCGCGGCGCGGAGAACCAGCTGCGCTTCACCGCGCCACCGAAACTCGATCTGTCGCTGCTGATTTCGGCGCTGCCCGAGAGCTACCAGGCGATCGAGACGATGCCGGGCGAGTACCTGGTCGAGGGTCACATCGACCCGCAGGTGCTGGCCACCGTCACCGCGTGGTGCGCACGGCTCGACGTGCTGGCCACCGACATGCGCGTCGAGCAGCGCAGCCTCGAGGACGTGTTCCTCGACCTGACCGGGCGGGAGCTTGCGATCGTGACCGAATCGCTTCGCCCCGGCACGTTCACGCCGGATCCGCGACCGGCGACGGTGCCCACGATGCTGGCCGCGCAGTTCGGGCTCGAGCTGAAGCTGTTGCTGCGCAACGGCGAACAGCTGCTGCTGACGATGTTCATCCCGATCACGCTGCTGGTCGGCCTGACGCTGCTCCCGCTCGGCTCGTTCGGGACCAACCGGGCGGCCACCTTCGTCCCCGCGATCATGGCGCTCGCCGTCATCTCGACGGCGTTCACCGGCCAGGCCATCGCGGTCGCCTTCGACCGGCGCTACGGCGCGCTGAAGCGACTCGGCGCGACCGCGCTGCCCGGTGTGGGGCATCATCGCGGGCAAGTCGCTTGCCGTCGTCACCGTGGTGTTCCTGCAGTCGATTCTGTTGGGCGCCATCGGCTTTGCGCTGGGCTGGCGCCCGGCGATCGCCGGGCTGGCGTTGGGCGCGGTGATCATCGCGCTCGGCACCGCCGGGTTCGCCGCGCTGGGCCTGCTGCTCGGCGGCACGCTGCGGGCCGAGATCGTGCTGGCGGTGGCCAACCTGCTGTGGTTCGTCTTCGCCGGGCTCGGCGCGCTGACGCTCGAGCGGCGGCATGGTCTCGCACGGCGCGCAGTGGGTGGCCAGGCTGACGCCGTCCGGCGCGTTGACCGAGGCGTTGTCGCAGGCGATGACGCCGTCGGTGGACTGGTTCGGCATCGCGGTGCTGGCGGTGTGGGGTGGGGTCGCGGCGCTATGCCGCGCTGCGCTGGTTCCGCTTCACCTGACGGCGCAGCACGTCGCACCGCGATGACGCACCGCCCCGCCCTACTACGGCCTGTAGTTGTCGCTGCTCTACGATCGGTCGATGCCCGTCGGACGGCTCTTGCTGCGACTCGTCGACGTGCTGCCCATGCCCAGCCTGCGGACGCAACGCATCATCGCCGCGCGCGGTCGTCCTGACCCAGGGCGGCATCGCCGTCACCGGCGCGATCGTCCGCGTCACCGCATCCGGCCTCGGCTGCCCCACCTGGCCGCAGTGCTTCCCCGGCAGCTTCACCCCGGTCCCGGTCGCCGAGGTGCCGGTGATCCACCAGGCCGTCGAGTTCGGCAACCGGATGATCACCTTCCTGGTCGTGCTGACCGCGGCGCTCGCGGTGCTGGCCGTGACGCGCGCCCGACGCACGCCGCGAGGTGCTGGTCTACGCGTGGCTGATGCCCGCGTCGACGGTCGTGCAGGCCGTGATCGGCGGCATCACGGTGCTGACCGGCCTGCTGTGGTGGACCGTCGCGATCCACCTGCTGGCGTCGATGACGATGGTCTGGCTGGCGGTGCTGCTCTACGTGAAGGTCGGCGAACCCGACGACGGGCGCGCCGAGACCACCCTGTTGGTGCCGAAGCCGTTGCGCTGGTTGACCGCGCTGACCGCGGTGGTCGCTGGCGGCGGTGCTCGTCACCGGCACGCTGGTGACCGGCGCGGGGCCGCACGCCGGCGACAAGAGCGTCGACACAGCCGGTGCCGCGACTACAGGTGGAGATCACCACGCTGGTGCACCTGCACTCGTCGCTCCTGGTGGCCTACCTGGCGCTCGTCGTCGGCCTCGGCTTCGGCCTGCTTGCGGTGCGCGCGCCGCGGCCGGTGCGGCTGCGGCTGATGCGTGCTGCTCGGCGCTGGTGTGCGCGCAGGGACTGGTCGGCACGGTGCAGTTCTTCACCGGCGTGCCCGCCGCGCTGGTCGCCGTGCACGTCGCAGGAGCGGCCGCGTGCACGGCAGCGACCGCGGCGCTATGGGCGTCGATGCGAGAACGGGCCGAGCCCGAGCCGGTCGAGCGCTGACTCGACGCCGAGCGCGAACTCGCGCTGTTGCCGTGGCGCGGTCGGCCTCGCCGAGCTGACGCCAGCCCAGCGACGGCTCGACCAGTTCCAGCTCGAGCAGCCGCGGATCGTCCGGTCCGCCGATGACGTCGACGCGGGCGTAGAGGAACTCCGACGGCGTGATGCCGAGGTGGTCGGCCGCGGCGGCCAGCGCGGCGTGGCCGACGTCCCACAGCTCGAAGTCCGGCTCGGCGGGCCGCAGCGACTCCTCGGCGTACGTGCCGGAGTCGTCGAACGCGGGGCTTCGTTCCCGGCGGCGGCAGGATCGGCCCCTTGGTGAAGGCGTGGGACTGGCGACCGGCGAGGAACACCAGCGCCGTCTCGCCGTCGGCGATCCGCGCGTCGTAGGGCTGCACCAGCACGGTGCGCCCTTCGGACTGCAGCGCCGCGGCATGTTCACGCGCCGCATCGGGATCGGTGAACCGTTGCGCGCCAACCGATCCCGCACCGACGGCAGGTTTGACCACCACCTCGCCCGCGGGCAGCCGCAGCGGCTCCCCCGGCGCGAAGAACTGGCTCGGCACCGTCGGCACCCCGGCCGCGGCAAGGTCGGCCAGGTAGCGCTTGTCGGTGTTCCACGCCACCACGTCGGGCGCGTTCAGCAGGTTGGGCACCCGCTCGCGTCCACGCCAGGAACTCGTCGAGCCGGTCGATGTAGTCCCACGTGGCGCGCAGGATCGACCAGGTCGGCCCGTTCGGTCTCGGGATCGTCCCAGGACAGCCAGCGGGCGTGCAGGCCTCGCGCGCGCAGCGCCGCGACCAGGCCCGCGTCGTCGCCGTCGCCCTCGACGAGGGCGCGGCAACCTGCGAAGACGATGCGGGGATGGCGAACGTCGGGCCTGGCGAGTTTCACCTTGGAATGATAGGTGGCATGTACGCCATCGAAGTCGCCGAAACCGGCGGGCCCGAAGTCCTGAACTACGTCGAGAGGCCGCAACCCACCCCCGGCCCCGGCCAGGTGCTGATCAAGGCGGACGCGATCGGCGTCAACTTCATCGACACCTACTTCCGGTCGGGCCTGTACCCGCGCGAGGTGCCCTTCGTCGTCGGCACCGAGGTGTGCGGCACCATCGCCGCGGTCGGTGACGACGTCGCCGCGCTCGGCGTCGGCGACCGGGTCGTCACCGCGCAGGCCGACGGCGCCTACGCCGACTTCTGTTTGGCACCAGCCGATTTCGTGGCCTACGTGCCCGACGGCGTGCCCGCCGAGGTCGCCGCCTCGGCGCTGCTGAAGGGCATGACCGCGCACTACCTGATCAAGTCCACCTATCCGGTCCAGCAGGGCGACACCGTCTTGGTGCACGCCGGGGCGGGCGGCGTCGGCCTGATCCTGACGCAGTGGGCCACCAGCCTGGCGGTGCGCGTGATCACGACGGTGTCGACGCGCGAGAAGGCCGAACTGTCCCGCAAGGCGGGCGCGGTCGAGGTGCTCGACTACCCCGACGACCCGCCGAGTTCGGCGCGAAGATCCGGAACTCACCGGCGGCAACGGCGTGGCCGCGGTGTACGACGGGGTTGGCGCGTCGACGTTCGAGGCCAGCCTGGCCAGCCTCGGCTGCGCGGCACGCTGCCCTGTTCGGTGCGGCCAGCGGCCCGGTTCCTCCGTCGACCCGCAGCGACTCAACAGCGCGGGTCACTGTTCCTGACCCGTCCCACGCTGGCGCACCACACCCGCACGCCGACGAATTCTGCTGGCGTGCCGGCGAACTGCTCGACGCGATCGCCACGGGCACCTCGACGTCACGGTCAGCAACCGCTACCCACTCGCCGACGCCGCCGACGCGCACCGCGATCTGCAGGGCCGCAGACGGTCGGCTCGGTGGTGCTGGTGCCCTGACGCGTCCCACGCTGGCGGACCTGATCGTGACGCGGACCTGGTGGTGCCCGCGCCGACCTGAGCGAACGCTTCTCCAGGTCCTCCGGCCCGGCGGGCAGGGGTGAACACGCGACAGCCGGGTCGAGCTGTCTTCGACTGGCCCGTTCGCCGCGGTACCGGAGTGGTTGCGCAGCGATGCTCGTCGGCTGCAGGGCGACTCTCCGACGGCGTGCTCACGGTGACGGCGAGCGAGCATCGCGCGCAACTGCAGAACCGCGCGCCGCCCGCGAGCGATGGCCGCCTGCTCGCGACGCGGCCGCGCCCCCCCGATACGCAGCCGACCAAGCCGACCAGAGGCTCGAAGGAACGCCGGATCGCGGACAAGAAGCGTCGGGCCGACCAAGCGGCCGCGCGGAGGCTGGGACCGACTAGCCGGCAGCACCGTCGGCAGCGCCAGCGCGGAGTCGACGGCCAGCGCGCAGAACACGACGGCCAGGTAGTTGTTCGACTGCAGGAACAGCCGCAGCGGCTTCACGGGCTCGCCGCGCTTGACGCCCGAGTACAGCTGGTGAGCCATCGTCAGGAACCACGCGCCTGCCAGCAGCGCCACCGCGGCGTACAGCCAGCCGGTGGCCAGCGCCAGCGCCAGCGTGGCCAGCACCGTCAGCCAGGTGTAGATCAGGATCTGCTTGGTGACCTGTCGCTCGGTGGCCACGGCGGGCAGCATCGGCACGCCCGCCGCCTTGTAGTCGTCCTTGTAGCGCATCGCCAGCGCCCAGGTGTGCGGCGGCGTCCAGAAGAAGATGATCGCGAACATCACCAGGGCGGGCCACTGGATGGTGCCGGTGACCGCGGACCAGCCGATCATCACCGGCATGCAGCCGGCGGCGCCGCCCCACACCACGTTCTGCGAGGTGCGGCGCTTCAGCAGCAGGGTGTAGACGAACACGTAGAACGCGATCGTGACGATGGCCAGCAGCGCCCGACAGCAGGTTGGTGGTCCACCACAGCCAGACGAAGGACCCGACGGACAGCAGCAGCCCGAAGACCAGCGCATGCCTGGTCGGCACGGTCGCCCGCGCCAGCGGCCGTCGGCGCGGTGCGCTTCATCACCTTGTCGATGTCGGCGTCGGCCACGCAGTTCAGGGTGTTGGCGCCCGCCGCGGCCAGCAGTCCGCCGACCAGGGTGTTGAGGATGAGCAGCGGATCGACGGTGCCGCGATGCGCGAGCAGCATCGCGGGAATGGTCGGTGACGAGCAGCAGCTCGATCACGCGCGGCTTGGTCAGTGCCAGATACGCCAGCAGCGTGGTACGAGTGTTCGGCCCGGCGCCTCGCGGAAGAGACGGCGCTCGCGAATGCTCACGCAGTTGACCTCCTGACTGTCGTGTGTTCGCGGCAGCGCGCAGCTTCTACTACAGAGGATGGTAGACCGCGGTCTGGGCCCGGCGAACACCGCAGGGTCGATTCACGTGAACGCCGAACCAACTTGGCCGACGCGGCCTGCGACGCCGCAGCGTTCCGCATTAGGGTATTGATGACCAGCTTGCCCGACCCGAGGGGTTAATACGTGACCACTGTGGAAGAGATCTCCGCCCTCACCCGCCCCCACCATCCGGACGACTGGACCGACGTCGACTCGGTCGCCGTCGACACCGTCCGGGTGCTGGCCGCCGACGCCGTGCAGAAGGTCGGCAACGGCCATCCCGGCACGGCGATGAGCCTGGCGCCGCTGGCGTACACGCTGTTCCAGCGCCAGATGCGGCACGATCCCAGCGACCTGCACTGGCTGGGCCGCGACCGCTTCGTGCTGTCCTGCGGGCACAGCAGCCTGACGCTGTACATCCAGCTGTACCTCGGCGGGTTCGGCCTCGAGCTGGCCGACATCGAGGCGCTGCGGACCTGGGGAAGCAAGACCCCGGGCCACCCGGAGTTCCGCCACACCGCGGGCGTGGAGATCACCACCGGTCCGCTGGGCCAGGGTCTGGCCTCGGCGGTCGGGATGGCGATGGCGTCGCGCTACGAGCGCGGCCTGTTCGATCCGGACGCCGCGCCGGGCACCAGCCCGTTCGACCACTTCATCTACGTGATCGCCTCCGACGGCGACATGGAGGAGGGCGTCACCAGCGAGGCGTCCTCGCTGGCGGGCACCCAGCAGCTCGGCAACCTGATCGTGTTCTACGACCACAACCAGATCTCGATCGAGCACGACACCAACATCGCGCTGTCCGAGGACGTCCCGGCCCGCTACCGCGCCTACGGCTGGCACGTCCAGGAGGTCGAGGGCGGCGAGAACGTCGTCGGCATCGAAGAGGCCATCGAGGCCGCCAGGGCCGTCACCGACAAGCCGTCGTTCATCTCGGTCCGCACGATCATCGGCTACCCGGCGCCCACCAAGATGAACACCGGCGGCGTGCACGGCTCGGCGCTCGGCGCCGACGAGGTGGCCGCCACCAAGAAGGTGCTCGGGCTTCGACCCCGACAAGAACTTCGAGGTGCGCGACGAGGTCATCGAGCACACCCGCAAGCTGGTCGACCGCGGCCGGGAGGCCCACGAGAAGTGGCAGCCGACGTTCGACGCCTGGGCCGAGCGCGAGCCCGAGCGCAAGAAGCTGCTCGACCGGCTGCTGGCCCAGGAACTGCCCGAGGGCTGGGACGCCGACCTGACCTACTGGGAACCGGGCTCCAAGCCGCTGGCCACCCGCGCCGCGTTCGGCAAGGTGCTCAACGACGTGGCGCCGAAGCTGCCCGAACTGTGGGGCGGCTCAGCCGATCTCGCGGGCAGCAACAACACCACCATCAAGGGCGTGAAGTCGTTCGGGCCGCCGTCGATCTCGACCTCGGACTACACCGCGGACTGGTACGGCCGGGTGCTGCACTTCGGCATCCGCGAGCACGCGATGGGCTCGATCCTGTCCGGCATCGTGCTGCACGGGCCGACCCGCGCGTTCGGCGGCACGTTCCTGCAGTTCTCCGACTACATGCGCGGCGCGGTGCGACTCGCGTCGCTGATGGACATCGACACCATCTACGTCTGGACCCACGACTCCATCGGTCTCGGCGAGGACGGGCCGACCCACCAGCCGATCGAGCACCTCGCCGCGCTGCGGGCGATCCCGAACCTGTCCGTCGTGCGGCCCGGCGATCCGAACGAGACGGCCTACGCGTGGCGCAGCATCATCGCGCGCGGCAACGGCAGCGGACCGGTCGGTTTCATCCTGACCCGTCAGGGCATTCCGGTCCTGGAGGGCACCAGCGCCGAGGGTGTCGCCAAGGGCGGCTACGTCCTCGGCGGTGGCAACCCCGCCGATGACGCCGACGTGATCATCATCGCCACCGGTTCGGAGCTCCAGCTGGCGGTCGAGGCCACGAAAGCAGTTGGCGGAGAAGGACATCGTCGCCTACGTGGTGTCGATGCCGTGCGTCGAGTGGTTCGAGAGCCAGCCCAAGGAGTACCGCGACAGCGTGCTGCCGCCCGACGTGTCGGCGCGCGTCGCCGTCGAGGCCGGCATCGCGCAGAGCTGGCACAAGCTCGTCGGCGACACCGGCGAGATCGTGTCGATCGAGCACTACGGCGCGTCGGCCGACGACAAGACGTTGTTCCGCGAGTTCGGCTTCACCCCAGAGGCCGTCGTGGCCGCCGCGGAACGCTCGATGGACAACTGACGACGACACACAAGGAGCACCACATGACTCAGAACCCGAATCTCGCGGCGCTGAGTGCCGCGGGCGTATCCGTGTGGCTCGACGACCTGTCCCGTGAGCGCCTGCAGACCGGCAACCTGCAGAACCTCATCGACACCCGCAGCGTCGTCGGCGTCACCACCAACCCGTCGATCTTCCAGGCCGCGCTGTCGAAGGGCACCGCCTACGACGCCCAGGTCAACGAGCTCGCCGAGCGCGGCGCCGACGTCGACGCCACCATCCGCACCGTCACCACCGACGACGTCCGCAACGCCTGCGACGTGCTGGCCAAGGCCTACGAGGCGTCCGGCGGCGTCGACGGCCGGGTGTCCATCGAGGTGGACCCGCGGCTCGCTCACGACACCGACAAGACCATCCTGCAGGCCATCGAGCTGTGGAAGATCGTCGACCGGCCGAACCTGCTGATCAAGATCCCGGCGACGCTGGCGGGCCTGCCCGCGATCACCGCGGTCATCGCCGAGGGCATCTCGGTCAACGTGACGCTGATCTTCTCCGTCGAGCGCCACCAGGCCGTCATGGACGCGTACCTGGCCGGTCTGGAGAAGGCCAAGGACGCCGGCCACGACCTGTCGCAAGATCCATTCCGTCGCTTCGTTCTTCGTCTCCCGCGTCGACACCGAGATCGACGCCCGGCTGGAGAAGATCGGCGCCGACGAGGCGCTGGCGCTGCGCGGGCAGGCGGGCGTGGCCAACGCCCGGCTGGCCTACAAGGCCTACGAGGACGTGTTCGTCGGCGGTGCGCGGTTCGAGCGCGCTGAAGGCCGACGGCGCGCGCGTGCAGCGCCCGCTGTGGGCGTCGACGGGCGTGAAGAACCCGGACTACTCCGACACGCTCTACGTCACCGAGCTGGTCGCGCCCGAACACGGTGAACACCATGCCGGAGAAGACGATGGACGCCGTCGCCGACCACGGCGTGATCACCGGCGACACGGTCTCGGGCACGTCGGACGCGGCGCAGGAGGTGTTCGACCAGCTGGAGGCGATCGGCATCGACCTCACCGACGTGTTCAAGGTGCTCGAGGACGAGGGCGTCGAGAAGTTCGAGAAGTCCTGGCAGGAACTGCTCGACGCGACGCAGGGTCAGTTGGACGCCGCTGAGCCAAATGAGCGGCGCAGCAGCCTGCCGACCGGACTGGCAGAACCCGCTGCGGGACAAGCGCGACAAGCGGTTGCCGCGCATCGCGGGTCCGTGCGCGGTGGTCATCTTCGGCGTGACCGGTGACCTGGCCACCAAGAAGCTGATGCCCGCGATCTACGACCTGGCCAACCGCGGGCTGCTGCCGCCGACGTTCTCGCTGATCGGGTTCGCCCGGCGGGACTGGGCCGACGAGGACTTCGGCAAGGTCGTGCTCGACGCCGTGCAGGCGCACGCCCGCACGCCCTTCCGCCAGGAGGTCTGGGACCGGCTCAGCGAGGGCATCCGCTTCGTCCAGGGCACGTTCGACGACGACGACGCCTTCGAGCGGCTGTCGGAGACGCTGGCAGAAGCTCGACGCCGAACGCGGCACCGGCGGCAATCACGCCTTCTACCTGTCGATTCCGCCGAAGGCCTTCCCCACGGTCTGCGAGCAGCTGTCCAAGTCGGGGCTGGCCCGACCCGAGGGCGACCGGTGGAGCCGCGTCGTCATCGAGAAGCCGTTCGGCCACGATCTCGACAGTGCCCGCTCGCTCAACAAGGTGGTCAACAGCGTCTTCCCCGAGTCGTCGGTGTTCCGCATCGACCACTACCTGGGCAAGGAGACGGTGCAGAACATCCTGGCGCTGCGCTTCGCCAACCAGCTGTTCGACCCGATCTGGAACGCCCACTACGTCGACCACGTCCAGATCACGATGGCCGAGGACATCGGTCTCGGCGGGCGCGGCGGCTACTACGACGGTGTCGGCGCCGCCCGTGACGTCATCCAGAACCACCTGATGCAGCTGCTCGCGCTGACCGCGATGGAGGAGCCCGTCAGCTTCAGTCCCTCCGAGCTGCAGGCCGAGAAGATCAAGGTGCTTGTCGGCGACGCGGCTGGCGGAACCGTTCGACGAGAACACGTCCCGCGGCCAGTACACGGCGGGCTGGCAGGGCGGCGAGAAGGTGGTCGGCCTGCTCGACGAGGAGGGCTTCTCCAAGACCTCCACCACCGAGACCTTCGCCGCCATCACGCTCGAGGTCGACACCCGGCGCTGGGCCGGCGTGCCGTTCTACCTGCGCACCGGAAAACGCCTGGGCCGCAGGGTCACCGAGATCGCCCTGGTGTTCAAGCGCGCTCCGCACCTGCCGTTCGACGCGACCATGACCGACGAACTCGGCAAGAACGCGTTGGTGATCCGGGTGCAGCCCGACGAGGGCATCACGCTGCGGTTCGGCTCCAAGGTGCCCGGCCACGCCATGGAGGTCCGCGACGTCAACATGGACTTCTCCTACGGGTCGGCGTTCGCCGAGGACTCCCCCGAGGCCTACGAGCGACTGATCCTCGACGTGCTGCTCGGCGAGCCGTCGTTGTTCCCGGTGAACCAGGAGGTCGAATTGTCCTGGGAGATCCTCGATCCCGCGCTCGAGTACTGGGCGGCCCACGGCAAGCCCGATCCGTACGAGTCGGGCGGCTGGGGGCCGGATTCGGCGTTCGAGATGTTGCAGCGGACCGGCCGGGAATGGCGGCGGCCGTGATGAGCGCTTGCGCGAAGAACCGAGCGACGAGAGGAGCCGAGCACATGATCGTCGATCTCGCAGCCACCACGACCACCGCGGTCAACAAGAAGCTCGACGAGCTGCGCGAGGAGGGTGGCGCGTTCACGATGGCCCGGGTGCTGACGCTGGTCATCGCACCCGACAGCGAGGCCATGCTCGAGGAGTCGATCGAGGCGGCCAACGCCGCCAGCCGCGAGCATCCCTGCCGCGTGATCGTGGTCCTCGCCGTGGACCGCGACGCCGCCGACGCCAAGCTGGACGCCCAGATCCGGGTCGGCCACGACGCGGGCGCCGGCGAGGTCGTGGTGCTCAAGCTGTCCGGACCGCTGGCCGAGCAGGCCAGCAGCGTCGTGACGCCGTTCCTGCTGCCCGACACGCCGGTCGTGGCCTGGTGGCCGGACGTCGCACCTCGGGTGCCGGCTCAGGATCCGTTGGGGCAGTTGGCGATCCGCCGGATCACCGATGCCACCTACGGCGACGATCCGCTGGCCTGCATCAAGAGCAGGCTGGAGGGCTACACCCCGGGCGACACCGACCTGGCGTGGAGCCGGATCACCTACTGGCGGGCGATGCTGACCTCGGCGCTGGACCAGGGACCGCACGAGCCGATCCAGTCGGCGCTGGTCTCGGGCCTGCAAGGACCGAACCGGCACTCGACATCCTGGCCGGGCTGGCTGGCAAGCCGGATCGACGGTCCGGTGCAACGCGCCGTCGGCGACCTGAAGGTCGAGTTGGTCCGCGCCAGCGAGACCATCACGCTCAGCAGGCCGCAGGAGGGCGTCACCGCCACGCTGACCCGCACCGCCAAGCCCGACGCCCTGCTTCCGTTGGCGCGCAGGGAAACCCGGGAATGCCTGGCCGAGGACCTGCGCCGGCTCGACGCCGACGAGATCTACCTCGCCGCGCTGCAAGGGCATCGACAAGGTGGAGTATGTGTGACCACGACCGTGATCGAGAAGTACGCCGACGCCGACGCGCTGGTCGCCGCGGCCGGTGACCGGCTGGTCGGCGCCATCACCGGCGCGATCGACGCGCGCGGCGTCGCCTACGTCGTGCTGACCGGCGGCGGCACGGGCGTCAAGCTGCTCAAGCACGTCGGCGACCACGGCGCGGCGATCGACTGGTCGAAGGTGCACCTGTTCTGGGGCGACGACCGCTACGTGCCCGCAGCCGACGACGACCGCAACGACAAGCAGGCGCGCGAGGCGCTGCTCGACCACGTCGACATCCCCGCCGCCAACGTGCACGCGATGCCCGCCAGCGACGGCGAATTCGGCGACGACATCGACGCTGCCGCCGCAGCGTACGAGCAGGTGCTGGCCGCCAACGCGGACAACGGCGCGCCGGCACCGGACTTCGACGTGCACCTGCTCGGCATGGGCGGTGAGGGACACGTCAACTCGCTGTTCCCGCACACCCCGGCCGTCCGCGAGACCAGCAGCGACTGGTCGTCGGCGTCACCGACTCCCCCAAGCCGCCGCCGCGGCGCATCACGTTGACGCTGCCCGCCGTGCAGCGCTCACGCGAGGTGTGGCTGGTGGTCGCGGGGGCCGAGAAGGCCGACGCGGTGGCCGCCGCGGTGGGTGGTGCCGCCGCCGGCGACGTCCCCGCGGCAGGCGCGACCGGACGCGAGGCCACGGTGTGGCTCCTCGACGAAGCCGCCGCGGCGAAGCTGTAGCCGCCGCATACTGACTTCCATGGCAGACAAAGCGGGACGTGCGCCGCGCCAGCGCACGGGACGCGCAGCGCATCAAGACGTTGACGCAGGCCGCGCTGAACGCCGACGTCACGGTGGAGCAGGTCGACGCCCTGCTCGGCGACCTCGGCGACGACGCTGACCGACCTCGACAACTCGACCAGCGGCCTGGATGCCACCCTGGAGCGGTTCAACGAAACCATCACGCGCATCGACGAACTGGCGCCGCGGCTGATCGGCGTCGTCGAACGCCTCGAGGCCATCGTCGATCGCGTGTCGAGCGCATCGTCGGCCTCGGCGAATCGGTGATGGCCCCGTGGGCCGCGACCGAGAACGCCGTACGCGGGGCCGTCAACGCGGTGCGCAAGAGCACCGGCCTGTGAAGAATCCGACCTAGTGCCGGTCGCCCTCGACGTCCTGCCGACCGCCGACGGGCATCGGCCTGCCATGGGACGTGCCGTCGACGACGCGGTGGCCGCCATCGCATCGGCACGCGCCCGCTGCGGCGATACCTTCGTCGTGCACAGCGGCGACGGCCACTACCTGTTCACGTTCTCCCCGACCGGCGTCGAGTCGTTCTACGCTCTGTTGGAGGAGCGGCCAGCAAGGGCTCGCCGACTACCTGATGTTGCGGCGCAAGCTGCCCGACGAGGTGTTCGCGGGCGACGCACGCTGCCGAGTTCGTTGTTCCGCCGCGACGACGTGTCGTCCTACCTGGCCAATCTCGAGCACGCACTCGACGCCACCGAGGCCGAGTTGGGCGAGCGCGGCTCGGTCGACGTGTTCGCGCTGACCCGACGGCTCGGGCACCGGATGGGGCTGGCGTCGTGGGCTGGCCCTGGCTGCGCGGACGGGGATGCGTTCGAACGTCTGGTGCGCGCGTTCGACGTGCTCGACGGGTCGGATGCGTTCGTGCACCCCGACGCCATGGCGGCCGTCGCCGCGTCGGACAAGCGCGCCGAACGCGCCGCTCTGGACGACGTCGCCGAGCGTGATCGAAGTCTCGGTACGCCAACATGATTCGGGTTCGGCCGAGGCTGCGCCCTGTTCGGCCGGATCGTCGACGCCTGGGCAGTCGGAGCCCGACGGACGTGCGGCTGCGCGGCATCGCGATGGACGTGGCACTGATCCACATCGCGTCGATGTCGAACCTGATGGCCGCACTCGGCTGGGCGATCGTCGACCTGCTGCGTGCATCCCGAGCGAGCTGCGGCGGGTCGTCGCGGGCGACGCGCGATCTGGCGCAGCGCTGCGCGCTGGAGAGCACGCGGTTGGCGCAGCGCTCGATCATGGCCCGCGCCGTGCTGGCAGCCGGTCGCCTTCGACACCGGCGACGGCGTCGTCGACGTGCCGCCGGGCTGGACGATCGCCACGCTGCTCCCGTTGCTCAACACGTCGGTGGCCCCCGGCCTCGAAACCTGGGATCCCGACCGATGGCACCGACACCGCCTCGCCGATCGCGGGCACGCTGGCTTCGCCGATGCTGGTGACCGCCTTCGGGCACGGCAGGCATTCCTGTCCGGCACAACCGTTCTCGCTGTCGGCGATGACGATGGCGATGACCCGGCTGCTCGGCCGGTACGACATGACGCCCGAATGGGACGAATACCCGCGGCCGGTGCCCGCGCAGATCGGCGGGGTGGCGCGCTCGGCCGGGCCGTGTCGGGTCACCTACAAACGCCGATGACTTTCGATAGGGTCGGTTGATGTCCGCACACGACGAGGCTCAAGGGTCGTCACTCTCCGATTTCGACCTGCGCGTGCGCGCTCTCGAATCCATCCTCACCGGGAAGAATTACGTCGCGCCGGAGGCCCTCGACCTGATCGTAGAGGCTCACGAGACCAGGATCGGCCCACACATCGGGGCACGGGCCGTCGCGCGTGCCTGGGTCAGCCCGTCGTATCGGGACGAGCTGCTGCTGGACGCTACCGCTGCCGTCGCGGAGTTCGCCGATGCCGGGCGTGTCGGCGATCAGCTGATCGCGGTGGAGAACACCGCGGCGGTTCACAACATGGTGGTCTGCACGTTGTGCTCCTGCTACCCGTGGGACGTGCTCGGCCTGCCACCGGTTTGGTACAAGTCCGACGCCTACCGTTCTCGGACCGTCAAGGAGCCACGGGCGGTGCTCGCCGAGTTCGGAGTACGTCTGGACCCGAACGTCGCGGTGCGCGTGTGGGATTCGACTGCCGAGACCCGCTACCTCGTGGTTCCCATGCGCCCCGCGGGCACCGAAGACTGGGACGAGGAGCGGCTCGCCACCCTCGTCAACAGGGACTGCATGGTAGGCGTCGGCCTGCCCACGCCTGCGGGTACTGGTTTCGTCGGTACCGGGGCCTGATGGACGGGGTACACGATTTGGGTGGCACCGACGGCTTCGGCGCCATTGATCCCGAGTACGACGAGCCCGTGTTCCACCACCGTTGGGAGGGGCGTGCGTTCGCCATGAGCATGGCAATGGGCGCGGCAGGCGTCTGGAACATCGACGTGGGCCGCCACGGCATCGAACGGTTACCACCGGCGGTCTACCTCACCAGTTCGTACTACGTGCGATGGCTGCTGCGCCTTGAGCGGTTGCTGATCGAATACGGCCTCGTCACCGAGGACGAACTCGCTCGCGGGCAGTCGGCAGGCGCCGGCGGTGAACTGGCCAACGGTCCGTTCACGGCCGAACGGGTGCCACGGGTGCTCAAGCGCGGTTCGTTTCTTCGCGACCCTCTGGCGCCACCTCGCTTCCGGCCGGACCAGCGTGTGCGCGCCCTCAACCTCCACCCGCGATCACACACTCGATTGCCGCGCTACGTGCGCGGGCACATCGGTGTCGTCGAGCGGGTGCACGGCGCGAATGTCTTCCCGGACAGCGTGGTCCGTGGTGACGGCGAGCAACCGCAGTGGCTCTATACCGTTCGCTTCGACGGCCACGAACTGTGGGGCGACGACGCCGAGGCCGCAGTTACCGTGTCGATCGACGCATTTGAACCATACCTGGAGGCAGTGTCGTGAGCGACGCCGCCTTCGGCGCCCCCTGGGAGGCAAGGGCATTCGCGATGGTGCGCTCGTTGCAGGACTCCGGAACGTTCACCGCGCAAGAATGGGCGGAGGCTCTTGGCGCCGCGATCCGAAGCGCCCAGGCGGCGGGTGACTCCGACGACGGGAACACGTACTACAACCACTGGCTGGCGGCCTTGGAACGGCTCGTCGTGGCCAAGGACATCACCACCGACGACGCGTTGTCGCGTCACCGCGCCGCGTGGCAGCACGCGACGCAGCGCACCCCGCACGGACAGCCAATTCTGCTTACCGCCGAAGACTTCTCGGACCAACGACCGGCGGCAGACTAAATGCACGTCATCGACATTCCACGCTGGGTCGTCGACCGCGTCGTCAAGCACCGCGGCGCCGAGCACGTGTTCACCGACCTCGATCCCGCGAAGACGGCGTTGATCGTCATCGACATGCAGAACGCATTCATGTTGCCCGGCGTCGGGTTCGTGGAGATCAAGACGGCCCCCGAAATCGTGCCCAACATCAACCGGCTCGCGGCCGCCGTGCGGTCGGCGGGCGCGACGGTGGTGTGGATCGCCATGACGCATTCCGACGACGTTGCGGTCGACTGGTCCACCTACTGCGCGCTCTACACCGAGGAAATCGACACGCGGCGCAGCCAGGCGCTGACGAAGGGCACCAAGGGACACGAGTTCTTTGAGACGCTCGACGTTCGGCCCGGCGAACCGGTTATCGAGAAGACCCGCTTCTCCGCACTCGTCCAGGGTTCCAGCGAGCTGGACGACTTCCTGCGGGCGCGCGGCATCGACACACTGCTGATCACCGGCTGCCTGACCGACGTGTGTTGTGAGTCGACGGGCCGTGACGGCATGATGCTCAACTACCGGGCCATCATGGTCACCGACGCCAACGCCGCCGACACCGACGCCGACCACAACGCCGCGCTGTGCGCCTTCTACACCACGTTCGGCGACGTCATGCCGACCGAGATGCTCGTCGACCTGCTCGGGAAGGGCTGACCAAGCCACCGACGGGCGGCAGACCGGCCGCCGCGCGCAACTGGCGGCGTACCGCATTCGGGTCTGGGTCTGGAAAGATGTAGTGGCTCAGCGCTGTTCGCGCGACGGCACCGGCGAGGTCCCGCTCCAGTACCGCCGCCAGCGCTTCCTCGATCATGGGGAGCACCTGCGCCATCTGCTCGTTGGCGAAACCAGGCTCCAGGTCGACGAGATGACGGGGCGGCTGATTCCGCACCGAGGCCACGACGACGTCGATCGCCGCCTCCACCCGCGCATCCCCCGACTTGTCCGAAACCGCCTGCGCCATCGCTGAGTCGAACCTGCGGCGCTCACGCTTGCCCAGCGCGTCGATCAGTTCCTCCTTGGAGGCGAAGTAGCGGTAGAGCGTCGGACGCGCCACCCCCGCCAGTTTCGCAACCTCCGTCAGCGACAGCCTGCGCGCACCGGTTTGCCGCACCAGTCGCTGCGCCGCGTCGAGGACGCGGTCGGACAGTACGGGCTTCCGCGGTCACAGTCGGCCGAGTTCGCGCAGCCACGGAATGAGCAGCCCGAGCCCGTCGTCCAGGCTCATCGGAGAGTAGCCAAGCCGACGGCTGGTCGGGTTGTCGGCCGATCGGGGCGGGCGCACGTCGCTGGGCCGCGGCCGCGGCGATCGCCATCAGGGTGGGGCCGAACGCCGCCGTCAGTGCCTCCGGGTCGGAGCGGTAGTCGAGATCCTGGACCCGATGGTCGACCCCGGCTATCTCGCATGCGCGGTTGCACCCGGCGGCCGTGCTGACGGTGTCCTCCGGTCTGCCGGTCAACAGGTAGCGCTCGCCTGCCACGCCGCGGTCGAGGGCTGCGATCGAGCCGGACGCGACGTCGCGCGCGGCCACCCACGTCACGGGAAACGTCAGGTAGGCCGTTGAGCCGTCCGCGCATGCCCGCGAGCAGCACCCGGTTGAAGCTGGTGCGGTGCAACGCACGCTGGGCGACCAGCCCAGGGCCGTAGATCGCGCCGGGGTGACACGTGACGATGTCCTCGCCGGCGTCGGCCCTGGCATGCGCTTCGCGGAACGCGGCGAGTTTGGTGACCGTGTACGGATCATCGGGCGGATCGTCGAGTACCGGCGCCTCCTCGAACGGGGCGTCGGTGGTGAGGTTGATGAACGTGGCGGTGCTCAGCGCGACGACCCGCCGCATGCCGTGCGACTTCGCGGCATCCAGGACGTTCGTCGTGCCGACCGTGTTCACCGCATGGAAGTCCGCCATGTCCTGACTCGCTCCACCCAGCAGCGCCGCACAGTGGATGGCCGCGTCACACCCCTTCGATGCCCGTGAGACGTCGTCGGGGTCGGCGATGTCACCCGCGACGACCTCGACGCCGATTGCCGTCAACGCCTCCGCGTCGGCCGGGTTGCGCACCAGGGCCCGGACGGAGTCGCCGCGCGCGATCAGCTGTTCGCAGACGTTGGCTCCGGTGAGACCAGTGCCGCCGGTGACGAAGATGACGTCAGCCATGCTCATTCCTCCGCTGTTCAGACATTACGAATCAAACGCAACTTGTAATCATTGTAATCTTGCGCCTATATTCGGTCCATGTCCATAGCTCCCGTCCGACGTTCTTCTGACCGACCGCGTCGCCGTGGTGACCGGCGGCGGCGCGGGCATCGGTCGCGGCATCGCCGCCGGGCCTGGCCGCATTCGGCGCGAAGGTCGCCATCTGGGAACGCAACGCCGGACACCTGCGCGGCCGCCGCGGAGGAGATCGGCGCACTCGGCATCACCACCGACGTGCGCGACAGCGCCGCAGGTGGACGCCGCACTGGCGCAGACCGTCGCCGAACTCGGACCCGTGACGATCCTGGTGAACAACGCGGGTGGCGTGTTCCACTCGTCGATCCTCGACACCAGCGAAAACGGTTGGGACGCGCTGTACAAGTCCAATCTGCGGCACGTGTTAGCTGTGCACCCAGCGGGTGGCCCGCGGCATCATCGAGGCCGGAAGCTGTCGGGCAGCATCATCAGCGTCACGTCGATCGAAGGCGTCCGCGCCGCACCCGGCTACGCGACGTACGCCGCGGCCAAGGCCGGCGTGATCAACTACACCAAGACCGCGGCCCTCGAACTCGCACCGCATGGCATCCGGGTCAACGCACTGGCACCCGACATCACCATGACCGAAGGGATGATGCAGATCGCGCCGCCGGGGGCGCAGGAACGATTCGCGCTACACGGTGCCGATGGGGCGCGCCGGGCACGTCGACGAGATGGCCCGCGCCGCAGTCTTTCTCGCGTCGGAGATGTCGAGCTACATCACGGGACAGACCATCCACGTCGACGGCGGCACCGCAGGCGGCCGGCGGCTGGTACCACCAGTCCGACCACCGGCGAGTACGCCCTCGGTCCGACTTGCCTGACGCGGCTCAGACGAAGTCCGAGCCCCCGTCGACGTTGACGGTGGCGCCGGTGACGTAACCGTTGCGCCGTGACGCCAGGTAGGTCGTGATGGAGGCGATCTCCTCGGGCAGCCCGGCCCGGCCGAGATCGCACGGTTGATGGAAGTTGTCGTCGATCCAGGTCATCACGTCGACCGGGTTGGTGGCATCGAGCCCGTCGGCGGCCAGGATGTCCTTCAGATTCTCGGTGAAGCTCGCGGTGACGATGGTGCCCGGGCACACGCAGTTGACCAGAATGCCGTCCTTGGCAAGGCTTTTCGACAGGTTCTTGGTGACGCTGCTCAGTGCCGCCTTGGAAGCCGTGTACGCGACGATCCGCGGGTTCTGCCGCTGGATCGAATGCGCGGACAGCGTGACGATGCGGGCCCACTCGGCGGCCCGAAGCATCGGCAGCGCCGCGCGGATGGACCGCACCCCCGACATCGTGCCCAGCGCGAACGCCGCGTCCCACTGCGCGTCGTCCATCTCTTCGAAGTATCCGTCGCCTGGGCCGATCGTGTGCACCAGGCTGTTGATCCGACCCCACCGCTCGGCGACCGCGGCGAAGCCGGCCGCGATCGAGTCGGCGTCGGTCATGTCGACGCTGATGCCGACGGCGTCGGGCGCCCCGGCGGCGCAGCAGTGCCTCCTCGGCCGCGTCGAGCGCCTCCTGGCCCCTCGCCATCACCGCGACGCGGGCACCCTCGGCTGCCAGCGTTTCGGCGATGGCCAGCCCCATGCCCTTGCTACCGCCGGTCACGACGGCAGCCGAGCCAGTCAGTCCCAGATCCATGTTCCCTTACTGGCCTGATGCGTCGGCGATCGATTGCCGGACCGCGATGGACGCCGGATCGACACCGAGTCCCCGCAGACAGAACTGCACGACGGTCGCGACGGACGTCGCCCCGATCGCAATCGCCTGTTGCCCATTGCCTTTCGACGCAGGCCCACAAGGCACCCTGGATCGACAGGGCGTCGTCGGCCGGATCGACTCCGGCGAAGCAGCCGAGCTGCGTGCCACGCTCGAGTGGTCGATCAGCGGGGTGAGGATTTCGGCATACGCGGCGCCGATCACCTCGGGAGAGGCGAACATCTGCGACTGCGCCTCCAAGGACATCTGACGCAGATCGGACTTGATCCGGTCGTTGAACGCGAGATCCAGCCGCCCATCGATCCAGGCGACGACCGCATCCACCGGGTCCGAAGTGGTGTCCATCTTCCGTCCGCAGCCGACGCGTCTCGGCGCGCGCCATGTCGAGGAAGACAGCCGACACCAGTTGATCCTTGGACTCGAAGTGACGGTAGAAGGCGCGGGTGCCCAGCCCTGCGCGCGGCCAGTACCTGCGCCACGCTGAGCGCCCGCACGCCTTCCTCGCGAACGACCTTCGCCGCTGCGGACACGATTGCCGTGCGAACCCGCGGATCGGGCTCGAGCCGTCTGCCGCGGCGCTCGGTGACCTCGTCCATCACGCCGAAGCGTCGTAGGTCGCCAGGTAGTCGCTGAACGCCTCGCGCACCTGCCCTTCGGTCAGCCCGAAGTCCGCCAACTCGTAGGTGTGGGTGCCACGTTGGCCGGGCTTGTGTCCGTCCGCCCACTCCTGCACCTTGGCGCGCGCTGCGTCGCTGAACTCGAGACCGAGCCGTTCGTAGCTGTCGGCCACCGTCTTGACCGAGTCGCTCTGCAGGTCCGCGAACGAGACGTCGACGAAGCGGTCGTCGCCGAACTTCTTGCGGAATTCCATGGCCCGCCCGACGCCCTTGGCCCACCAGGCCAGCTGCTCGGCACCGAGTTCGTGCGGATCCTTGCGGTCACTGCTCCAGCTGCGGATGTAGGAGATCAGACTGCAGACCGAACCCAGCACCTTCGCCGGATCTCGGTGGCTCCACAGGAATTTGGCGTTGGGGTACACCTCAACGAAGGCGTCGAGGGCGAACATGTGCACCGGTGTGCGCAGGTGCCACAGATTCGGCTTGCAATGCCACTGCAGCAGCTTGAGCACCTGTTGGTGGTACTCGTACGTCTCGCGCATGTCCGTGTCCAACAGCCACTCGACGTAGCTGGGCACCCGGACCACGCCGTCGAAGTGATAGGTCCGGAAGCTCATGCCCATCAGGTCCTGGCATTCGGTCGCCGCCTCGGGTTCGGAGCTGTTCATGGCCTGGAAGTCCGGGAACATGCTGTCGATCATCGCGATGCCCTCAGCGGCCTGCGCGATCCGCGGGTCGGTGTACTGGGTGGCGGCCTCCGGCGGCGGCGTGGGGGCTTGCGACTCCCAGGTGCGCAGCGACCGGAACTGCGGGTCATTGGCGATCAACTGGCCCAACGCCGTTGTCCCGGTGCGGGGTAGACCGAGGATGACGACCGGACCGTCGACGACCTCGTCGCCGATCTCGGGATGCTGCTTGTAGGTGTCGACGATCTTCAGCCGCTGGATCAGCGCGTTGCTGATCGTGGCGTGCTGAATGACGTTGCCCATGTCGTTGAGGTCGGCTTCGTTGTTCAACCCGTCGACGGTGCGCTCGAGACCCTCGCGGTAGTAGGACGAACCGAAGTCGTCCAGGCCCGTCGCGGCGCGTGCGCCTGCTTCCAGTTCGTCGGCGGAGAAGCTCATCGGTAGAACCTTTCGTGGACGGCGCGGCGGCGCGCTTCGATGACCGTCGGCCCGCTCAACCGGGCTGGTCATCGTGGTTTCGGGCGGCAACGCCGAGCGCACCTCGTCGAACTTCACGACGCGCACGCTCGGGACGGGCGCGGTTTCGGTTCGTACACAACGCAAGAGCATCGCGCCGTTGCTGTGCCCGGCGGTGTCGAGCCAGTTCGCCACGCCCGGATCCCGCGAGGAGAGCACGAAGCGCACCAGTCCGTCGGGATCGACGACCGCTTGGTGCCCGTTCAGGCTGGACTGGTGACGTCCGTAGTGGATCGTCTCCAGCCACGGGTTGCCGAGCGAGATGCTCCAGTAGACGCCCTTCGGCGGTTCGACCTCGAGGACCAGCGCCTCGTCGGGTTCGAGCTCGAATCGTCCTATGACGGGGCGGTTTTCGGCCGCCGCACCCATCGATGACATGTCCATCGGCGGCACGAAGTCGTTGGCCTGGGGCATCGCGCCGAAGTCGAGGAAGAACTTCAGGTTGTCGTAGACGAACTCCCCCAACGCGTACAACTGACGCGAGACCGAGACGTCGAGTTCGACGGAGCGATCCTTCGGCTCGACTTCATCACCGACGCGCTCGATCTGCAGCGTTGCCAGTGTCTCGGTGTCCCAGTCGTAGAGGAAGTTTCGGACCGTCAACGTCGGATGGTCGCCTGCCAGCTTCAGCCAGTTCCCCTCCGCTCGTCGGCTGACATGATCGCCTCGAAGTTCCCATCGGAGTCCACCTCGAGGTCGTCGACGAGGAAGTTGCAGGTCGCGGCCATTCCGTCCATGGTCTGCAGGCCCACGTACCTGGCGGTGCCCCGATTGCCGAACAGTCGATAGGTCTCGCCCGGCCGCAGGCTTGCGTTCATGTACACGCAGTCCGGGCATTCCAGGCCCCAGGTGACGATGTCGTCCATGCTGGCGCGGTTGACCGCGAGTACCGGATCGGGATCAACGCGCAAGGCCATGTCGACGCCGACCGCGAGCAGCACCATCAGGTGCCTCATGCCCGACGCGTAGTCGACGCTGGTTCTTGTTGACCGGCGTGGAGACCACGAGCTGTTCGGCCGCGGTCAGCCGTTCGAGCAGGTGAGCCCACGCAGACGACATCTCGACGTCGTGGCTTGGGTCGCCCGACAGTGCCGCCTCGGTGATGGAATGAGGCAGCCACGCCATCGGGTTCTTCCACGCCGTGGGATTCGGCCCATCGGTCACGTGTCCTCCGTCTCCATCGGGCGCAATCGCCCCACAAAGTGAAAATGACGTTTTCACTAGGTCTGAGCCGGACATTACACCCACGCCTGTGTTTGTCAATGAGGCCGTCGGGGCGCGAATGCTGCCCACCGCGGGGCGGTCAGGGTGAAATGCGCTCTCGCGAGCGCGAATCGGCGACTGCGGACGCTACGTGCTGAGGGCGTTGTCCACCTGGTCGGGCGCGTACCCGATGACTGGCGGGCTGTCGCCGTACACGTCGAGGGTGTGCAGGAACCGATGCAGGCCCATCGAAGAGGCGCAGGTGAAGCCGAGCTCGATGATCTGCGCGGCGGTGAAGTGCGCACCGAGACGCCGGTAGAACTCGTCGTCCATCGCGTGGTGATCCGCGGAGAGCAGATCGATGAACTCGACGGCCATCCGTTCCTGATCGGTCAGCGTGCCGTGGCCCGGCGCCAGCAGGCACGCCACGTCCTCGTCGGTGATCGAATCGTGTTTTCGTGACTGACTGCATGGTTCGCACTCGCCGAGCTGGGCACTGCGGATGCGCAGCAATTCGAGGATGCGTCCGCCCAGCAGGGTGCCCACCCCCATGTGGGTCCTGGCCATGTTGACCTGAGCCAGTTGCGCCGACCGGTACGCGAAGAGCTGCAGGGGCACCGGCGTGGCGTACAAGCCGTCGGCAACACCGGCCTCGACGATCTCGCGGGACTGCGGGCTGAGCTGGTCCATGGGAATGGGCTCGATGCGTGGCATCCCCCGACGGTAACCCCGACACCACCGCCGCGGCAGGCAGTTACCCGCTGTTGCGCAACGCGGTCGCCAGCCCGCTCATGGTGAGCAGGATGCCACGCTGCACCAGTTCGTCCTCGTCACCGGAGCGGAACCGGCGCAGCAGTTCGACCTGCAGGTGGTTCAGCGGCTCGAGATACGGGAAGCGGTTGAACACCGAGCGCGCCAGATGCCGGGTTGTCGGCCAGCAGGTCGTCCTGGCCCGTGATCAGGCGATGCATGGCGATGGTTCGGTCGTGCTCGGCGACGATCTTGTCGAACACCCGGCGACGCAGCGCCTCGTCGTCGACGAGCTCCGCGTACCGCGCCGCCAGGCCCATGTCCGACTTCGACAACACCTGAGCCATGTTCGACAGCACGGTGCGGAAGAACGGCCAGCGCCGGTACAGGTCCTGCAGCACCTCCAGGCGGCTCGTCGCCCTTCATCGTGGCCCTCGGCCACGTAGTCCTCGAACGCCGTGCCGGTGCCATACCAGCCGGGCAGCATCACCCGCGACTGGCTCCACGCCAGCACCCAGGGGATGGCCCGCAGGTCCGATATCGAGGTGGTCGGCTTGCGCGACGTCGGTCTGCTGCCGATGTTGAGCGACGCCGATTTCACTGACCGGCGTCGACGCCTTGAAGTACTCCACGAAACCCGGTGTGTCGTGCACCAATTCGCCATAGGCACGTTGGGCACGGGCGGCCAGGTCGTCGAGCACCTCGTACGCGGTCTCTGCCGCGTCGCCCAATCCTTCGACGTCGAGCAGCGTCGACTCCAGCGTCGCGGCGAGCAGCGTCTCCAGGTTGCGGTGTGCGATCCGCGGTTCGGCGTACTTGGCGGCGATCACCTCGCCCTGCTCGGTGATCCGCAGTGAGCCCTTCACCGCGCCCGGTGGCTGCGCAAGGATCGCGTCGTAGCTGGGCCCACCGCCGCGACCGACGGTGCCACCGCGACCGTGGAAGAGCCGCAATCGAATTCCCGTCTTGCGCGCCGACTCGACCAGGTCGAGCTCGGCGCGGTAGAGCGCCCAGTTCGCGGCCAGGTAGCCGCCGTCCTTGTTCGAATCGGAGTAGCCGAGCATGACTTCCTGGCTGCTCGCCGCGGGCGGCGACGAGGGCCCGGTACACCGGAAGGTCCAGTACCGCTTCGAGAATCGCCGATCCCCGTTGCAGGTCGTCGATGGTCTCGAACAACGGCACGATGCCGACCGGGCAGTAGGGCTGCTCGCCCGACGCGTCCAGCAGGCCGGCCTCCTTGAGCAGGATCGCCGCCTCGAGCATGTCCGACACCGACTGGCACATCGAGATGATGTAGTTCGGCACCGCGGCGGGGCCGAACACGTCGACGGCGCTGTGCCGCGGCGATGACGATGTCGAGTTCCTTGCGGGCCAGCTCCGACAGTTCGGCGTCCGCGCTGATCAGCGGTCGCTCGGGTGGCCAGCTCGACGGCGAGCAGCTCGACCCGCTCGGACTCGGGCAGCGAGCGGTAGTCGGGATGCACACCAGCCCAGGCCAGCAGCTCGGCGACGACCTCCTCGTGGACGTCGGAGTTCTGCCGCAGGTCCAGCCCGGAGAGGTGAAACCCGAAGACGTGCACCGATTCCCGTAGCCGGGCCAGCCGATCGTCGGCCAGCAGCGCGCTGCCGTTGTCCCGCAGCGACTCGTCGATCACGTCGAGGTCGGCCGAGGAGTTCGGCCGGGCGTCTCGTAGGACGGCATGCCGAGGTCGAGGCTCGTACTCGGGTTGCCGGTCCAGAATCTCGGACGCGGTCGCGGTCAGCCGGCCGTGGATGACCCGCAGCGCCCGTCGGTACGGTTCGTCGGCGCGAGCCGGTTCGACGCAGGTGATCGGCCAGCGCGCGTCAGCTCGGCGCTGAGGCGCACCAGTCGCATCGACATCGACAGCTCCTGCTCGAGCGCGGTGAGCTCGACGAAGTAGTGGGCCGAAGCGCGGTGTACGCGGCGCTGCCGGTGGCCAGCCGAACCACGTCGGCGGTGACGTTCGGGTTGCCGTCGCGGTCGCCGCCGATCCAGGAACCGGGCCGCAGGATGGGCTGCTCGCAGTAGGTCGGCGTCGGGCCAGCGCGCCTGAAGCGCGGCCCGCACCTCGGCGTTGACCTGCGGGATCACCTCGAAGAACGCGGCAGGGTAGTACCGCAGGCCGATCTCGATCTCGTCCTGAGATCTTCAACCGGGACAACCGGATCAGCGCGGTCTGCCACAGCATCAGGATGTGGCGCCGCAGTTCGAGTTCGATGGTGCGACCCGTCGTCGGTCTGCGCTCTGGCCGTGCATCGCGGAGCCGCATCAGCTCGGTGATCCGGTGCTGGGTGTCGAACACGGTGCGCCGCGGGTCTCGGTGGGATGCGCGGTGATGACCGGCGACACCAGCGCGCCAATCAGCGCGTCGGACACCGTGGCGGAGTCCAGGTCGGCCGGACGTCGAGCTTCAGGTAGGTGGCGGCCAGGCTGCTGTCCTGCGGCGGCTCACCTGCGGCGACGTGGACGGCGCGGCGACGTTCGCGGTGGATGTCCTCGGCGACGTTCGCCAGCAGCGCGAAGTGGCGTGAACGCCCGGATGACCGGGAATGGCCTGGTGCACGTCGATGCCGTCGAACAAGGTCGCCAGCTCGGCGCGGTCGATCTCGGAGCGGCGGACCCGGAACGACTCGACGCGAGCGCGCTCGACGAGGTCGAACACCTCGTCGCCGTTCTGCTCGCGCACCGTGTCGCCGAGGATGGAGCCGAGCAGGCGGATGTCCTCGCGCATCGGTTCGGTGGCCTCCCGACCCACCTGGGTGCGGCGGACGGAGCCGATCGGTTCGAGCGCGATGTCGGAGGTTTCGGCCATGCGTTCAAGTATCGGCGCCCCGGGAACGCGGCGCAGGGCGAGGGTTCTGCACGAGACCGGACCTTCCGTGCTACGGAGTCGACCCCGAGGCCGCCACGATCGTGTCAGGCGCCTTGCCGGCGGCCGGCGCCCCGACCGGGACGATCGGCGTTGGCGGCGTCGACGTGCTCGTCGGATCCGAGCTCGACGAGTGCGTCGCCGGCGGGGCCTTCTGGCCGTCGGGCATGACGATGGGCGTCGACATCGACTGCGCATCGCCACCGCGCCTTGCTGTCGCTGCCCGTGTCGGAGTCCAGTTGCGGTGGCCAGTCCACAGCCGTCGGTGGCCAGCTCTCGGCGTTGCCCGATCCGGACGAGTCGCCGGGAGGCGAGCAACCGGAGCCCGCCCCGAAGTCACCTGCGCCGGTGCAATCGGCGTTGGCGACGCTCGGCGGGCAGCACGCGCCCCACCCGGCGATCAGGCCGGCGACGGCGACCAGCCGCCGCGATGCCGCGGCACGATGACTCGGGACGTGCTCACAGCGAGAGGATGTCCCCGTAGGCGTTCACGCTGTCGTCGGACTTGTCCGTGTCGATCATCGCCGAGGCGAAGAACCGGACCGACACCTGTCCGCCGCAGGCGTCCACCTTGACGTGCGCGTCGTGCACGACGATCTCACCGGTGCGGCCCTTGAGCGCCTTCTTGCCCAGCCCCAGGTTGGTGATGGTCCCCGGCAGCAGGTTGATCGAGACGTCTCCGTCCACGTCGGCGTACGGGCCGATGACGCTCCAGAGGATTGCCGCCGCTGCCGAAGCCGGGGCTGATCCCGGCGTCGGCGTCCCCGCCGACGCTGCCGCCCTCGCTGAGGTCGACCTGACAGCCCAGCTGCAGGCCCATCACCAGGGTGCCCGAGTTCACCGGGACGCCGCCGTTGCCGTCGATGGTCGCGGCTCGGCCTTGCCCTGTGACGAAGCCCTCTCTGGTGAACGCCGTCGCCGGCCATGTTGGGCACGGAGTTGATGGTCATTCTGGTGAGCGAGGCGCTCAGATGCCAGCCGTCGTCGGTGTCGGCGGACTGGGTCACGTCCGCGACGGGCAGCGGATCCGCCGCGGCGACGCCACCACCCACACAGAGAAAGTCGCAGCAACGGCGCCAGCACGAAGAAGTCTGAGCACGAACCCGCCTCACTGTGCAGATCGATGGATTGGTGCCCAGTGTTCTGGACACCGCGCCGATCGCTAGGGGTCAGCTAGCTGAGTGGTTCCTGGCACGAGACTGCTGGCCGCAGTCGCACTGAGAATCGGCAGTGCCCTACGCCCGACCCGGCCAGTGCCAGCGATGAACATGGCGCCGAACACCACCACAAGTGCGACGATCGTCACGACGATCATCGCGGTCTGCCCGTTGTAGGTCTGCGGCGGCGGGCCGAGCGAACCAGGGCTGAAGGTCCACACCGGCGCCTTGTACTCGAGTTCGACCACTGGCCCGGCTGGACGACGATGGCATGTCGGCGGACCCGACCCGGCTGGGCAGGAAGTACGGCGTGTAGACGTGCACGTGATACTGGCCGGGCGGGGCAGGCACCACGGTGCGACCCCAGCCGCGGTCGGCATCTCCCGGCCGTTCACGAAGATCTTCGGCTTGACCATGGCGAACATCCACGACGGCGGAATAACGGGTGGTGACCGCGATGCCCTCGCGCGGCTGCTGATAGTTGCCAGTACTGCGGGTGATGCGGCGGCCGGATACTGCGGCGGCGGTATGCGGCTGCGGGTATTGCGGCTGCTGCGGATTGCGGATAGCCGTAATACGGCTGCGGCGGCCGCTCATCGCTTCGCCGTCGCGATGGTCGGCGGCGGTTAGGCGCCGTACTTGATCTGCAGCGCCACGCCGACGATCGAGACGACCCAGATGCCGACGACGAAGTAGCGTCAACCGGTCCAGGTTCTTCTCGACGACGGTCGACCCCGAGAGGCTGGACTGCACGCCGCCACCGAACAGCGTCGACAGGCCGCCGCCCTTGGCGCGATGCAGCAACACCAGCAACACCACCAACAGGCTGGTGACGACGAGGGTGATCTGCAGACGCCAAAATCATGGCCGCCAGACTACCGGGTACGGCGCCGATCAGAGCTGCGGGGTCAGGGAAGCGGCCCGCCTGCGGCGATCGCGGACAGGATGCGCGAACTGTTCGGCGTCCAGCGATGCGCCGCCGACCAGCGCACCGTCGACGTCCGCCTGGGCGATCGAGCTCCCCGACGTTCTTGGCGTTGACCGATCCGCCGTAGAGCACCCGGACGCGTGCGGCGATGGCAGGCGTCGCCAGCTCGCCGAGTTCCTTGCGGATGGCGGCGCAGACCTCCTGCGCGTCGGCGGCGCTGGCCACCCGGCCGGTGCCGATCGCCCACACCGGTTCGTAGGCGATGACGACTCGTGGCGATCTGCTCGGCCGACAAGCCCAGCCAGCGAGCCCTTCAGTTGGTCACGTTGTGGGTGACGTGGTCGCCGGCCTCGCGGATCTCCAGGCCTTCGCCGATGCACACGATCGGCGTGAGCCCGTGCTTGAGCGCCGCGGCGGCCTTTGCGGCGACCAGCGCGTCGTCCTCGTGCGTGGTAGGTCCTGCGCTCCGAGTGCCCGACGACCGCGAACGTGCAACCGAGCTTGGCCAGGAAGGCGCCGCTGATCTCACCGGTGTAGGCGCCCGAGTCGTGCTGCGACACGTCCTGGGCGCCGTAGGTGAGCTTGAGCTTGTCGCCGTCGACGAGCGTCTGCACGCTGCGCAGATCGGTGAACGGCGGGATGACCGTCACGTCGACCTTGTCGAAGTACTTCTCCGGCAACGAGAATGCGATCTTCTGCACCAGGGCGATGGCCTCGAAGTGGTTGAGGTTCATCTTCCAGTTGCCGGCGATCAGCGGCTTACGGGACACGGGACTCCTTTGGTTCAGGACTGCTCGAGCACTGTCGAGTACTCAGCCAGGCAGCGTCTTGCCCTCAAGGTATTCCAGCGAGGCCCCGCCACCGGTGGAAATGTGTGAGAAGCCGTCCTCGGGCAGTCCGAGCTGGCGCACCGCCGCGGCCGAGTCGCCACCGCCGACGACGCTGAACGCGCCCTTGGCGGTCGCGCCGATGATCGCCTCGGCGACGCCCTTGGTGCCCGCCGCGAACGCCGGGAACTCGAATACGCCCATCGGGCCCGTTCCAGAAGATCGGTCTTGGCGTTGGACAGCAGCGCGGTGAAGCGCTTGACCGACTCCGGGCCGATGTCGAGGCCCATCGTGCCGTCGGGGATTCGGTCGGCGGCGACGGTCTCGGGCGGCGAGTCGGCGGCGAACTTCTCGGCCACGACGATGTCCACCGGAAGGTGGATGACGTCGCCGTAGGTCTCGAGCAGCTTGCTTGCAGGTCTCGATCATCTCCTCCTGCAGCAGCGAGGTGCCAACCGAAACTCCTTGCGCGGCAAGGAAGGTGAAGCACATACCGCCGCCGATGACGATGCTGTCGGCCTTGGTGGCGAGGTTCTCGATGACGGCCAGCTTGTCCGAGACCTTGGAGCCGCCGAGCACCACGGCGTAGGGCCGCTCGGTGGAGCTGGTCAACTGTTCGAGCACCTTGACCTCGGTGGCCACCAGCGTGCCCGCGTAGTGCGGCAGCAGCGTGGCGACGTCGTACACCGAGGCCTGCTTGCGGTGCACGACCCCGAAGCCGTCGGAGACGAACGCCCCGATCGTCCGCCGACGAGCTCGACCAGCGCCTTCGCCAGCGCCAGCCGCTCGGCGTCGTCCTTGCTGGTCTCCCGCGGGTCGAAGCGGATGTTCTCCAGCAGCAGCACGTCACCGTCGGTGAGGCCCTCGGCACGGGCGAGCGCGTCGGTGCCGACCACGTCACCGGCCAGCTGGACGTGTCTGCCGAGCGCTCGCCGAGCGCGGCCGCGACGGGCGCCAGCGAGTACTTCGGGTCGGGTCCGCCCTTGGGCCTGCCGAGGTGCGCGGTGACGACGACCTTGGCCCCGGCGTCCGCCAGCGCCTTCAACGTCGGCACCGAGGCGATGATGCGGCCCGGGATCGGTGATGTTGCCATCGTCGTCGAGCGGGACGTTCAGGTCGGAGCGCACCAGCACGCCCCGGCCCTCGACCCCTTCGGACAAGAGGTCGTCGAGCGTCCGGACTGTCACGATCTACTTGTTCTCCCGTCGCTTCGCTCGCCCCTAGAGCGACTTGCCGACCAGTGCGACCAGGTCGACGAGGCGGTTGGAGTAGCCCCATTCGTTGTCGTACCACGACACGACCTTGGCCTGGTTGTCGATCACCTTGGTCAGACCGGAGTCGAAGATCGAGCTGTGCGGGTCGGTGACGATGTCGCTGGACACGATCGGCGCGTCGTAGTACTTCAGGATGCCCTTGAGCGTGCCCTCGGCGGCGGCCTTCATCGCGGCGTTGATCTCGGCGGCGGTGCCGGCCTTGGCCAGGTCCACGGTCAGGTCGGTGCACGAGCCGGTGGGGATCGGCACCCGCAGCGCGTAGCCGTCGAGCTTGCCCTTCAGCTCGGGCAGCACCAGGCCGATGGCCTTGGCGGCGCCGGTCGAGGTGGGCACGATGTTGAGCGCGGCGGCGCGGGCACGGCGCAGGTCGCTGTGCGGGCCGTCCTGCAGGTTCTGATCCTGGGTGTAGGCGTGGATCGGTGGTCATCAGGCCCTTGACGATGCCGAACTCGTCGTTGAGCACCTTGGCCAGCGGGCCGAGGCAGTTCGTGGTGCACGACGCGTTGGAGATGATGTTCTGGCTGCCGTCGTACTTGTCGTCGTTGACGCCGATCACGATGGTGATGTCCGGGTCGGTGGCGGGCGCGGAGATGATGACCTTCTTGGCGCCGGCGTCGAGGTGGCCCTTGGCCTTGGCGGCGTTGGTGAAGATGCCGGTGGACTCGACGACGACGTCGACGCCCAGGTCACCCCATGGCAGATCCGCAGGACCCTCCTTGACCTCGAGGGCCTTGATCTTGGTGTCGCCGACGACGATGGTGTCGTCGCCCTCGAGGCTGACGTCGTAGGGCAGCCGGCCCAGGATCGAGTCGAACTTCAGCAGGTGTGCCAGCGTCGCGTTGTCGGTCAGGTCGTTGACCGCGACGATCTCGATGTCGGTGTTGGCGCCCAGCGCCTTCTGCGCGTCCAGGGCCCTGAAGAAGTTGCGTCCGATTCGACCGAAGCCGTTGACGCCTACCCGAACCGTCACTGTCTGTACTCCTTGATCTCGTGGATGCACGGTGAGTTGCCCATCGCCAGCCTAGTAGTGCGCGGATCGCGGCGCGACGGCTGGTCAGTGCGCGGCCAGGCTCTGGTCGACGTAGGGGTTGCCGAGCCACTTTCGCCGAATTCTCTGCAGCGTGCCGTCGTCTTCGAGTTCGGCTTGCGCGTCGGTGATCCGTTGCAACGTCGCGTGGTCACCCAACGCCACCGCGATCGCGATCTGCTCCACCGAGATTGCCCGCTGCACCACCTCGACGCCCGGTACGGACCTGACGAGTTCGGTGAGTACCGGCGCCAGCTTCATGAACGCGTCGCAGCCACCGGTGGTCAGGTCGGTCAGCGCGGTGCGGATGCTCCCGTAGTCGTAGACGCGGACCGCCTTGGCCTTCCCGTCGGCGACGAGGCGCTCGGCGATGGGTGCACTGGTGTTGCCCCGTTGCACGCCGATCGTCAGCCCGGCCAGGTCGTCGACGGAGCGAACCCTCGGCAGCCGCCTGGTGTCGACGGCGAGCGACTGGCCCGAGGTCAGATATGGCGGGGCAAAGTCCGCCTTGCGCTCCCGTTCGGGCGTGACCGTGGTGCCCGCAATGACGCAGTCGTACCGTCCGGCGTCCAGCTCGTCGAAGATTCCGTTGAAGTCGGCTCCGTCGTAAGCGATGAGTTGCACCGACATTCCGATCGCCGCACCGACCGCGTTGATCAGATCGATGTCGAGGCCGCCGCCGTCGACACCGTTGAACGGCGGATCGGGGAAGGCCGCGCCGACTCTGAGAACCGCCATGCGTTCAGTTAACCCTTTGAGATTGCGTTGACGGTCGTGATTGCGGCGAGATCACAGCCCTGAAAGCAATTTCGACGAAGGAACTTAGGCGTCTTCCAGCAGATCCGGGGTGACCGCCGACTCTGTGTCGGGCACCCCGTCCTGCTTGGCCTTCCGGTCGGCCATCGACAGCAGGCGCCGAATACGGCCCGCCACAGCGTCTTTGGTCATCGGCGGTTCGGCGAGTCGGCCCAGCTCCTCCAGCGACGCCTGCCGGTGCTCGACCCGCAGCCTGCCTGCCGCGGAGAGATGATCGGGCACGGTGTCGCCGAGGATCTCCAACGCCCGCTCCACCCGTGCTGCGGCGGCCACCGCCGCCCTGGCCGAGCGGCGCAGATTCGCGTCGTCGAAGTTGGCCAATCGGTTGGCGGTCGCCCGCACCTCCCGGCGCATCCGGCGCTCTTCCCAAGTCAGGCGGGTGTCCTGGGCGCCCATCCGGGTCAGCAGCGCGCCGATGGCCTCGCCGTCGCGCACCACCACGCGATCGCTGCCCCGCACCTCACGCGCCTTGGCGCTGACCCCCAACCGTCGCGCGGCACCGACCAGCGCGAGCGCCGCCTCGGGGCCGGGGCAACTGACCTCCAGCGCCGACGAGCGGCCCGGCTCGGTCAGCGAGCCGTGCGCCAAAAACGCTCCACGCCACGCAGCTTCGGCATCACCTACGTTGCCGCCGACCACCTGCGCAGGCAAGCCGCGCACCGGTCGGCCGCGCAGATCCAGCAGGCCCGTCTGCCGTGCGAGTGCCTCACCGTCCTGCGCCACCCGCACCAGGTACCGAGTGCTCTTGCGGATGCCGCTCGCCGACAGCACGTGCACGACGGCGTTGTAGCCGTACAGGTCGTAGATGTCCTTGCGCAGCCGCCGCGCGATGATGCCAAGGTCGACTTCCGCCTCGACCACCACGCGGCCCGCGACGATGTGCAGTCCTCCGGCGAAGCGCAGCAAGGACGCCACTTCGGCGCGGCGGGCACTCACCGAGTTGATCACCAACCGACTGAGCTCGTCCTTGACCTCGGCTGTCATCGCCACGAAAACGTCACCTCTCGTCGACCGACCTGATGGCGGCGGCGGGAGCCGTCGGCGGCGCGGGTGCGCTACCACGTAGGCGTACGCGCTCAAGGGCGGCCGCCAGTCTCGCCGGGTCATGTAATGGTGTACCAGGTCTGGACACGTCAGCAAACTCGATTTGAGCATCGAGGATGGCCGCGGTGCGCCTGAGCTGATCGCGTTCGCGCTCGCCAGGCACCCCTGCCGCATCGACGATGATGTCGTGCACGGTGAAGCCCGGCGCGTGCTGAGCCATCACGTGGATGTGCCGTTCGGCGGAAAAGCCCGCGGTCTCCCCCGGCTCGGCCACCAGATTCAGCACCAGGGCACGACGGGCCTGCGTCGCCTGCAGCGCCTCGGCCAGCTGAGGCACCAGCACATGGGGTATCACGCTGGTGAACCACGATCCGGGGCCCAGCACCACCAGGTCGGCCGCCATGATGGAGTCGATGGCCTGCCGCGTGGCAGGCGGATTGCTCGGCAGCAGGCGCACCCGCCGCACCTTGCCCACCGTGGTGGCGACGGCGACCTGGCCGCGGATGACGCGGCTCATTCGCGGGTCAGTCTCCAGCCCGCCCACGTCGGCCTCGATTTGAAGGGCGATCGGGCACATCGGCAATACCCGGCCCTTGAGTCCGAGGATGCGGCCCAACTCGTCGAGCGCCGCGACGGGGTCGGCGAGCACCTCGTTGAGCCCGGCGAGGATCAGGTTGCCGATGGGGTGGCCAGCGAGCGCCCCGCTGCCACCGAACCGGTGCTGGATGATCGTGCCCCACAGCTGACCGTGCGGACTGTCGGATGCCAACGCCGCCAACGCCATTCGCAGATCACCCGGGGGCACGACGTCGAGTTCGTTGCGCAGCCGCCCCGACGAACCGCCGTCGTCGGCGACGGTGACCACTGCGGTCACGTGCGGGCTGAGCCGCCGCGCAGCGGACAGCGTCGCGTACAGCCCGTGCCCGCCGCCGAGCGCCACGATCCGAGCGCTCATTCGCGACCCAAGTCCCGATGCAGCACCCGCACCGTCAGCTGATCGCCATTCTCCAGACTGCCGCGGCAAGCGCCTCGGCAATGGCCACGCTGCGGTGCTTGCCGCCAGTGCAGCCGATGGCGACGGTCATGTAGCGCTTTCCCTCCCGGCGGTAGCCGTCGATCACGACGTCCAGCAGCCGATGGTAGGTGTCCAGGAACTCCGCCGCGCCCGGTTGGCCCAGGACGTAGTCTCGCACCGCCGGGTGCTGCCCGGTGTGAGGTCGCAGTTCGTCGATCCAGTGCGGGTTCGGCAGGAACCGGACGTCCATCACGGTGTCGGCGTCCATCGGCAGCCCGTACTTGTAACCGAACGACTCGACGGTGACGCTGGTGTCCGCCACGGTCTCGCCGCCGAAGGCGCGCTCGATGCTCACCCGCAACTCGGGCACCGACAACTTGGACGTGTCGATGATCAGGTCGGCCGACGCCCGCACCGGAGCGAGCATCGCCCGCTCGGCGGTGATCCCTTCGGCCAGAGTTTGATTGCCCTGCAAGGGATGACTGCGCCGATTCTGCTCGTAACGTCGCACCAGGATGTCGTCGGATGCCTCCAGGAACAGCACCCGCGGCGTGATGCCGCGGGTCGCCAGATCGGTGCGCACCCAATCCAGGTCGCCGGTGAAGCCGCGCGAGCGGACGTCCATCACCACCGCCAGCTGCGTGATGCGCGAACCGGCCGCCAGGCCCAGCTCGACCATCCGGGCGATCAGCTCTGGTGGCAGGTTGTCCGCGACGTACCAACCCAGATCCTCGAGCACCTTGGCGGCGGTACCCCGGCCTGCGCCGGACAGACCCGTGACGAGGACGACGTCGATACCGCCCGCGGTGTGGCCGGCAACCTCGTCATTCGGCAAGCCGCCCCGCAACTCCTCCGTCATGCGCGATCCGCCTCCGGCTTCTCGCTGCGCGCCACGCCCCGACCCCTCATCCCGATACCCTGCGTCGATCATCGTCGATGACGGTGTCGGGCGCGCCCGAATCGGCTGGCACGCCCAAAGCCTCGAGAACCGCCTTCGCGGTCGTGACGCCGATACCCGGCACCGACGTGATCTCCTCGACGCTGGCCTGCTTCAACCGGGCCACCGAGCCGAAGTGGGTGACCAGCGCCTTGCGGCGGTGCTCCCCCAGCCCGCGGACCGAGTCGAGCGCCGACGCCGTCATCCGCTTGGACCGCTTGCTGCGGTGGTAGGTGATCGCGAACCGGTGCGCCTCGTCGCGTACCCGCTGCAACAGGTAGAGGCCTTCGCTGCTGCGCGGCATGATCACCGGATCGGGTTCGGCAGGCACCCACACCTCCTCGAGCCGCTTGGCCAGCCCGATCACGGCGACGTCGGTGACGCCGAGTTCGTCGAGCACCGCCGCTGCCGCGTTGACCTGCGGAGCACCGCCGTCGACGACGAACAGGTTCGGCGGATAGGCGAACTTGCGTGACCGGCCCTCGATCAAGGCCGGGCCCGGATTCTCGACGTCGGCGACGTGCCGCGCAAAGCGCCGCCGCGTCACCTCGGCGATGGACGCGACGTCGTCGGAGCGGCCGTCGCCCGCCGCCTCGCGGATGGCGTAGTGCCGATAGTCCGACTTGCGGGGCAACCCGTCTTCGAACACCACCAGCGATGCCACCACGTCGGTGCCCTGCACGTGGCTGATGTCGACGCATTCGATGCGTAGCGGCGCGTCGGCCAGCCCGAGGTATTCCTGAATGCTCTGTAGCGCAGCAGATCTCGCGTTGAAGTCGCCGGCGCGCTTGAGCTTGTGCTGGGTCAGGGCGTCCTGTGCGTTGCGGTGCACGGTCTCGGCCAGCGCCCGCTTGTCGCCGCGGTGCGGCACCCTCAACTGAACTCGTGATCCACGCAACACGGACAGCCAGTCGGCCACTTCGTCGGCGTTGTCGGGCAGCACCGGGACCAGCACCTGCCGCGGTACCGGATTGGTCGCCTCATCGGCGGCGCCGTCCAGTTCGGCCTGGGCGCCGTAGAACTGGGTGAGGAACTGTTCGACCAATCGTTTTCGTCCGGATGCACTTTCGCCATCTGTCGCCGCCGGGGCGGCTCCGGGTTCATCGGACTTCTCGACGATCCAGCCACGCTGACCGCGGACGCGTCCGCCGCGGACGTGAAACACCTGGACCGCCGCCTCGAGTTCGTCGTCGGCGAATGCCACGACGTCGGCGTCGGTGCCGTCACCGAGCACCACGGCCTGCTTCTCCAATGCCCGCTTGAGCGCGCCGATGTCGTCGCGAAGCCGGGCGGCCCGTTCGAAGTCGAGCTCCTCGGCCGCGGCGTTCATCTGCTGTTCCATGTCGCGGACCAGCCGGTCGGTCTTGCCGGCGAGGAAGTCGCAGAAGTTCTCGACGATCACCCGGTGCTCTTCAGCACTGACCCGTCCGATACAGGGCGCCGAGCACTTGTCGATGTAGCCGAGCAGGCAGGGGCGGCCAATCTGGTTGTGCCGCTTGAATACCCCCGCCGAGCACGTCCTGGCCGGGAAGACCCTGGTGAGCAAGTCGAGGGTCTCGCGGATGGCCCATGCGTGCGAGTAGGGGCCGAAGTAGCGCACGCCCTTGCGGCGTGGTCCCCGGTAGACGAAGAGCCGGGGGAACTCCTCGTTGAGCGTGACCGCCAGCACCGGATACGTCTTGTCGTCGCGGTAGCGGATGTTGAATCGCGGGTCGAACTCCTTGATCCAGTTGTACTCCAGCTGCAGCGCTTCTACTTCGGTGTTGACCACCGTCCACTCGACGCTGCTCGCGGTGGTCACCATCTGCCGCGTGCGCGGCGCCAGTCCGATGATGTCGGCGAAGTACGAGTTCAACCTGCTGCGCAGGCTCTTGGCCTTGCCGACGTAGATGACCCGGCCGTGCGGATCCCGGAACCGGTACACGCCGGGCTGCGCGGGGATGGATCCCGGAGCCGGTCGGTACGTCGCTGGATCGGGCACGGGTCCCAGGTTAGTACCGTGGTCCGACCCGATTTGACCAGCGCGCTCGACATCGAGGTCGGGCACCCAAATCGTTCGGCCGACTGCGCCCCGCCGACCATGCCGATGAACTACCGTCGAGTGATGCGGATCCCGCCCCTGAGGAAGGGGACGGCCCTGCTGGCAGGGGTCGTCCTGGTACTCGCCGGATGCGGCGCCGAGGAAAGCCCATCATCGACCGTGGCTGGTCCGTGCTCAGTCGTCTCGAACGGCACCCCTGCCCCTAAGACATCGGCGCCTGCCGTGCCTTCATCAGGGGCGGCGACGACCTCCCAGAACATCTCCACCAATCCCGAGGTCGCCACCGGCTACCGCAAGGACATGACGGCGGTGCGCACGAGCACCTACGCGGTCGTCACCGCCAATCCGCTGGCCACCCAAGAGGCGTGCCTCGTGCTGAACGAGGGCGGCACCGCAGCCGATGCGCTCGTCACCGCGCAGGCGGTGCTTGGCCTGGTCGAGCCACAGTCCTCGGGCGTCGGGGGCGGCGGCTTCCTGCTGTACTACGACGCCTCGTCCGGCAGCGTGCAGGCGTACGACGGACGCGAGATCGCTCCCGCGGCGGCCACCGAGAACTATCTGCGCTGGATCTCCGACGCCGACCGCACCGAGCCCAAGCCCGACGCGCGGGCGTCGGGCCGCTCCATCGGGGTGCCCGGCATCTTGCGGCTGCTGCAGGCCGCGCATGCCGAACACGGCAAGAGGGCCTGGCGCGAGCTGTTCGACCCCGCCGTCACGCTGGCCGACAACGGATTCGACGTCAGCCCGAGGTTGGCGGCCGCGATCGCGGATTCGGCGCCGGAGCTGCGTGTCGACGCGAACGCATCGGCCTACTTCCTCAACGCCGACGGCGGCCCCAAGACCGCAGGCACCCGACTGACGAATCCTGCCTACGCAAAGACGTTGGGCGTCATCGCATCCGACCCGCAGTCGTTCTACACCGGAGACATCGCCCGCGCCATCGTGGCCGCCGCAGCCGATGCGTCCGGCGGCCGCACGCCGAGCCTGATGACCGTCGAGGATCTGTCCGGCTACACCGTCAAGAATCGCGAGCCGCTGTGTACTCCGCTACCGCGGCAAGGAGATCTGCGGTATGCCGCCGCCGTCGTCCGGGGGCATCGCGGTGGCCGAGACCCTTGGCATGCTCGAGCACTTTGCGATGCGTGACCACAAACCCACCGACGTCGACCTCAACGGCGGCCGGCCCTCCGTGATGGGAGTCCACCTCATCTCGGAGGCCGAGCGGCTGGCGTATGCCGATCGCGACAAGTACGTCGCCGACACCGATTTCGTGCCGCTGCCCGGCGGTTCGCCCAACTCGCTGCTGAACAGTGACTACCTGCACGGGCCGGGCCGCACTGATCTCCGAGCAGCACACCATGGGAACCGCGAAACCGGGTGACTTCGGATTGGCCACCGCGCCCGGGCCGCTCGTCCCCGAGCACGGCACCAGCCAGATCAGCGTCGTCGACGCGCAGGGCAATGCGGCGTCACTGACCACCACGGTGGAATCGGCGTTCGGGTCGTTTCACATGGTGGACGGATTCATCCTCAACAACCAACTCACGGACTTCTCCGCCGAGCCAGTGGGTCCGGACGGAGCGCCGGTGGCGAACCGGGTCCAGCCGGGCAAGCGGCCACGCAGCTCGATGGCGCCGACGCTGGTGTTCGAGTCCGGCCAGGCTGGCGCCAGGGGCCCGCTCTACGCGGTCGCTGGGCTCGCCCGGTGGCTCGGTGATCATCCAGTTCGTGGTGAAAACCGTTGTGGGGATCGTGGATTGGGGTCTTGATCCGCAGCAGGCGGTGTCGGCCGTCGACTTCGGAGCCGCGAACTCGCCGAAGACCAACGTCGGCGGTGAACATCCCGTCATCGATACGTCCGAGAACGGCGACCATGACCCGCTGGTTCAGGGGCTGCGCAAGCTCGGTCACGACGTCAACCTGGCCGACCAGTCCAGCGGACTGTCGGCGATCGTTCGCAATCAACCCGGCTGGGTGGGCGGCGCAGACCCGCGCCGCGAGGGTTTGGTCATGGGCGACACCGGCAGCTGACGAATTACCCGAGGCCGTCGATGAAGCCGCAGAACGCAGCGCCCTTCGCCTCGTAGTTCACGAACAGGTCGTAGCTGGCCGCGCCGGGCGACAGCAGCACGACGTCGACGTCGGGCAGCGCCGCGGCCACCCGGACCGCCTCGTCGAGGCTGCCGACGACGTGCGTCCGCGACGGATGTGCCCCAGCAAAGCCGCGGCCGATCGTCGGCGCCGTTGCTGGGCGACTGGATCAGCGTCACCCGCCGGGCGCCGCTGCACAGGTAGGCGTCGACCTGGTCGTAGCTCAGCTGCCGGTCCATGCCCCCGACGATCAGCGCGATGTGCTCGTCGGGACGCATCGCCACCAGCGCGGCGACCACGCTCTCGCCGGTGGTGGCCAGGGTGTCGTCGATCCACCGGGTGGGTCTGGTCGCCGGGCCGGTGGTGCGCACGGTCTGCAGGCGGTGCGGCAGGCCCTCGAACGTGGCGGCGGCGGCGTCGGCTTCGTGTGGGTTGACGGGCCTGCCGAGCATCTCCTCGGCGGCCACGACGGCGAGTGCGCCGTTGATCACGTTGTGCTCGTAGGACATCACCGACGTGTCAGCGAGTCGTGGTGCCTCCGCCGGATCGACCAGCCGAAGCGACGGCGGGAACGACGTGATCCCGATTCGCTCGAGCAGCGAGAGCACCTCGGGGGTACACACCAACGACCGCGCTCCGTTTCCGAAGACGTTGGCCTTCGCGAGGTAGTACGAATCGGTGTCACCGTGCCAATCCAGGTGGTCCTCATACAGATTCGTCACGACGGCCACCGCGGGTGAGGTGGTGAGCAGCGCGGCCTGCTGGCTCGACAGCTCGGCGACCACCACCGCGTCGCCGTCGGGTGACAGATCGGACAGCGGGGTGCCGATGTTTCCCGCCACGACCGCGTTGACACCGAGCCTGCCCGAGCAGGTGACCAAGGAACGAGGCGGTGGTGCTCTTGCCCTTGGTGCCGGTCACGCCGATGGTCTGTGCGCCGTGGCGGGTCACGTACCAGTCGGCCGCGCTCGAGATTCGCGGGCCGGACGCCCGCAGTTCGGCGAAGAGCGGTTGCCGCCAGGGCACGCCGGGGCTGATGAACACGATGTCGCAGTCGCGCAGGCGATTCAGGTGTTCCGCACCGCGGAACACCGTCAGGTTGGGGATGTCGTCGGGTACCTCGAAGGGACGGCGGCCCACGTCGTCGACGGCCTCGATGCGCGCCGCACCCTCGGCAGCGGCGGTCCTGGCCATCGAGACGCCTTCGCGGCCGAAACCCCAGATCCCGACGACCAGACCGGTGAGCTCAGGGGTGACTCGCTCATCTAGGGCATTCGTGCCGATTCCAGGGTTGCCGCGTACCGCACGGGCACGTAGTCAACGGCATCGCCGTCGTCGCCCGTGACGGCGACCGCCTCCAGTTCGGTGCGGCGGGACCGGAACTCCTCGACCAGCGGCAGGCCACGCCATTCGTCGTCGTCCAGGATCGACAGCAGCGACTCGGCGGCTTCGTAGTACTCGCCGACGCACTCGAAGGGCTTGTGCATGCCCAACCCGACGATGTCGGCGAATCCCGGCTGATTGTCGCTGTCGGCGAATAGGTTCCGGCCGAAGATCGCGTCGACCTCGGTGCGGCCGAGGCGCGGTCCCATGAGCACGAACACGAACAGACACTTGGGGCAGTGCCCACACCACGACGCACCCCGACGTCCGGCGTCGAGCGCGAACGGCCGGTTGCAACTGATGAAGACCCGGAAGTACTCCGGGCAGGACCGGAATCGGTCGGCGATCTCGGATTCGGAGAGGCCGCGCAGCAGCGAGAAGTACCGGTCCGGGTTCATCCCGTAGTACGACAGCGTGTTTCGCAGCAGCGTCTCATAGGCGACGCTCTTCGACCACTGGTGGTTGATGTCGCGGCCCATCCAGGTCATGTTGCCGATGTTCGACGACCGCTCATTGGACAGCACGACCGGCCCGAGCCGATTGGCATCGGCGACGATCAGGCCGATGACGCTGTTGATCGCCGTGACGGGGACGTGGCCGTTGTAGGCGCCCTCGCCGTTGATCTCGATCAGCCGCCGGTCGATGGTCCTCTTCACCCCGGTGCTCTCGAGGCCGCTCACCTCGATGCAACGGTCGATGGGGTCGAACTTGTTGACGCTGAACAACATCGGGCGCATCCCGTGACGTTTCAGGGTCTCGATGGTGACCACGGAGTCCTTGCCGCCGCCGACGGGCACCAGCGGGGTGCGGCCGCCGTCCCAGTCGTCGTCGCGGGTGATTTCCGAGATGGCGTCGGGCCCGGTGATCTCGGGCGTCAGCGCCGCGGGCAGGGAGTTGCGGTAGGCGAACTCGCCGAGTCCGCCGGCGATGAGGTCGCGCAGGTACGCCCGTTCGAAATCGAATGTCGGGAAGGCGATTTCGATCCGAGGTGGCGCGGCCGCCTTGTAGTAGCTGGGCGCGCAGGTCAGCACCAGCAGTCGCAGCAACCGGTCGTCCGGTCGCTGCGCCAGCGCCGTACCGAAGTCCACCACCTCGGTGAAGGACACGTCGTCGTCTGCGTCGGTGCCGCGCAACGTGTAGTGCGCGGCGAAGGCGCCGTCGACGACGTCGAAGCCGTCGATCGTCAGCGCCCGGTAGGCCTTCGGGTCGAATGGGCGGCTCATCGCCACTCCACGAACGGCGGGGTGCCATCTGGGTCGAGCCGGAGGGTCGTGTCGCCGATGCTCGCCACGGGGTGCGTCTCGAAGGTCGGCGAGACCCACCACGCGCGGTCCGCGTGCGCGGGGCATTCGTCGACCCGGCGGACGTCGCTGATAACGCCGCACCGCGTCAGTTGGTCGAGTATGGACGTCGGTTCTGGGTTGTCGATGCCGACCACCTCGTGTCCGGTGTCGAAGACCAACGCGCCGAGCAGTGGAGCGCCTTCGGCCGTCGGAACGCACGTCGGCGTAGCCGCCGTCGTGGCACCACCGCTGGATCTGGTCGACCGTGCCGCGACTGGTCGTGCGGGCGGCCATCCGCAGCCACACGGGATCGGTGGCCCGGTGCACCGGCGCGGCGGCGTCGCGGCGCGCGATGCGCACCGCGGTCGGGTGGACCGGATGGACGACGGACCCCGCGACGACGACGTCGGGTTTGCCGTCGATCTCGAGGAGCGTCACGGTGGCGGCCGCCATCGCGCGATCACGTCCGCTTGCGGCGATGCCCGCGAATCGCATCAGGGCAACGCGCAGCGCATCCGGGTCCGGCATCGGAACGCCGAAGAAGTCGGCCGGCTCGTTCAGATATCGCCAGATGCCGTCGACGTCGGGCACATCGCCAACGACGATCGGGACCGTGATCGTGGGATGCGTGCCCAGTCGCTCGATGACTTGCGTCGGCGGGATCAGCGGAGTATCGATTTCGTGTATCCGCTGTGTCGAGGTGGACGCCAACGCCAACGTCGTCGACATGCGAAAATCGGTCACTGTCAGCGAATTCTACCGTACTCGACGATCGGAGCCGTTCGCCGCCGCATGAGTGCCCCCACGGTCGCCCGACTGAGCGAGTCGGACTGGCGCGTGTTCGCCGACCTCCGGCTGCGCGCGCTCGCGGACACGCTCGGATTGAACGACGGCCAGTACCGGCAGGAGGCGTCGTTCACCGCGGCGCAGTGGCGGCGACGGTTGCGCGCCCACGCTCAGTTCGTGGCGATCGTCGACGACCGTCTGGTGGGCCTCGTCGGGGCGCAGCGGGAGAACGCGGAATCGGTCTACCTGTACTCGCTGTGGGTCGAGCCCGCTGCCCGAGGCCAGGACCTGGCCGAAGCCCTGTTGACCGCGGCGGTGGACTGGGCTCGAGCGGAGCGGGTGCGCACCGTGACGCTGCGGGTCAGCACCCTGAACGCCGCCGCGCGCGGTGTCTACGAGCGGCTCGGGTTCGGCGTGGCCGTCGCCGCCAAGCAGGTCGCCGGGCAGGACGACGAGGTCACGATGTCGTTGAGCGTGGGCTGACGTCGGGGCGGTAGCGAACCAGCAGTTCGCGCACGCTGTCCATCGCCGCCACGGCCCGGTCCTTGTCGACGGCCTGGATCGCCATCACCGGTGTGTATTCGTCGTCGGGCAGGTCGACGCGCGCCCACCGAGCCCCCTGCGGGAACGACACGTCCACCACGTCGGTCCATGGGATCAGTCTGTAGGTCAACAGGTTTCGCACCGACACTCCGGCGGGGCCGACGCGCAGCGCAGGTCTGGCGAACAGCAGCACCACGCAGGCGATGATCACCCCGAGCAAGCCCATGGCGACCTGATCGGCAGTCTGGAAGATCACCCCGGTGGTGCCGATCTTGAGCAGGAAGCCCACCGCGATGTGTGCCGCGGCGATCACGAATGCCGCGCCGTAGACGAAGTACGGCGTGAGGTGGGGCCGGACTTCGAGGTCCCAAGCAGGATCGGTCACGACCGAGCGCGCAGGTCGCGCAGGGTCAGGGCGGTCGACAGTGCGGCCGCGGCGGCCTGTGCGCCCTTGTCCTCCGACGATCCGGGCAATCCGGCGCGGTCCAGGGCCTGTTCCTCGTCGTTGGTGGTCAGCACGCCGTTGGCCACCGGTGTCGACTCGTCGAGCGACACCCGGGTCAAACCCTGCGTGACCGCGTCACATACGTAGTCGAAATGCGGTGTCTGCCCGCGGATCACGACACCGAGCGCAACCACGGCGTCGTGGCTGTGGGCCAACGCCTGTGCCACGACCGGTATCTCGATGGCGCCGAGCACCCGCACGACCGTCGGTTCGGCGATGCCGCTGTCCTTGGCGACTCGCAGCGCCCCGTCCAGCAGCGCATTGCAGATCTGGTCGTGCCACGTGCTGGCGACGATGGCCAGGCGCACGCCGGACGCGTCGACGTGCGGCAGCTCCGGAACACCTGCGCCACCGCTCATTGTCGGGCTCCGCCCTCGCTACTCATTGCGTCCCGCCGGAGTCCGTGGCCGTCGGCGGCAGGCGATCGCCGAGCAGGTACACGGCCTCGTCGTAGCCGTCCATCTTGACCGACTCGTCGTAGTCTTCGAGGCCGGTCAGGTCGTGGCCCATCTTGTCGCGCTTGGTCATCAGGTAGCGGATGTTCTCGGAGTTGGCGCGCACCGGCAACGGGACCCGCTCGATGATGTGCAGGCCGTAGCCGTCCAGCCCGACCCGCTTAGCGGGGTTGTTGGTGAGCAGCCGCATGGACCGGATGCCGAGATCGACGAGGATCTGAGCGCCGATGCCGTAGTCGCGGGCGTCCGCAGGCAGGCCGAGCTTCAGGTTGGCCTCGACCGTGTCGTCGCCGGCGTCCTGCAGCTGATAGGCCTGCAGCTTGTGCATCAGGCCGATGCCGCGACCCTCGTGCCCGCGCATGTAGAGCACGACGCCACGGCCTTCGCGTGCCACCATGGCCATCGCGGCGTCCAGTTGGGGGCCGCAGTCGCAGCGGCGCGAACCGAACACGTCGCCGGTCAGGCACTCGGAGTGCACCCGGACGAGTACGTCGTGGCCGTCGCCCTCGGGGCCGGAGATGTCGCCGCGGACCAGTGCGACGTGCTCGACGTCCTCGTAGATGCTGGAGTAGCCGACCGCGCGAAACTCGCCGTAGCGGGTGGGAATGCGCGCCTCGGCGATGCGCTCGATGTGCCGTTCGTGCTTGCGGCGCCATTCGATGAGGTCGGCGATGGAGATCAGTGCCAGGTCGTGCTCGTCGGCGAAGACCCGCAGCTCGTCGGTCTGCGCCATGGCGCCTTCGTCCTTCTGGCTGACGATCTCGCAGATCGCACCGGCCGGCTGCAGACCGGCCAGCCGCGCCAGGTCAACGGCGGCCTCGGTGTGACCTGGCCTGCGCAGCACGCCACCGTCCTTGGCGCGCAGCGGCACGACGTGGCCGGGCTTGGTGAAGTCATTCGCGACGGCCACCGGGTCGGCGAGCAGGCGCATGGTGGTGGCCCGGTCGGAAGCCGAAATGCCCGTTCCCACACCGTTCTTCGCGTCGACGGTAACGGTGTAGGCGGTGCCGTGCTTGTCCTGGTTGACCGCGTACATCGGCAGCAGGCCCAGCCGGTCGCAGATCTCACCCGAGAGCGGCACGCAGAGATAGCCGGACGTGTAGCGCACCATGAACGCGACGAGTTCGGGCGTCGCCTTCTCGGCGGCGAAGATCAGATCGCCTTCGTTCTCGCGATCCTCGTCGTCGATGACGACGACGGCCTTGCCCGCCGCGATGTCGGCTATCGCCCGTTCGACGGAATCGAGCCTCGTCATCTCTGCCATCCTTGCCGTCCCGTGTCCAAACCCCGGCACACTTAATCAACGCTTTTAGTATGAACCACGGGAGGGCTGCTGTTATTGCCCGCTCTCGCCGGACGTCCTGAACTGGGCGGACGCGACGATTCGTGGGCGCTACGGGCCTACTACTGGACCTTGTCGCCGAGCAGCCGTTCGACGTACTTCGCGAGTAGGAGCGACCCAGCGCTGCGCTTGACGAGGGAAAACGCTGGTCGAACCTGAGCTAGTAGCCGTGAATATGTTTGAACGGGGGTGATGACCTCGATCTGATCGAGGTCATCCCGAGTACTCGTCAGCCGGTCTGCAGCGTCTCAGTCGCCCAGCGGCCACGGCTCCGAGCGCCCCCGGAACGCAGGGCGCTGATGGCGACGCCGGTGACGCGGCGGTAGTAGCGGCAGCAACGGAAGCTAGTTGCTTGCGTCAGCAGTTTGCGACCCAACGATGCTGCGCGGGGCCAGTTCAGCCGGACGTCCCCGGTTGCCCGTTACCCGCGCCGCCCGCGGCACCGTCGCCACCCGCGCCTCCGGGGGTGCCGCCGTTGCCGCCGTCACCGCCCTTACCCGTCGCGCTTGGCCCGCCATCGCCGCCGCCACCCCCGGTGGGGTTCGACGACAGGCCAGTGTCCGTGGCGCTGCCGCCGTTGCCGCCCTTGCCGCCAGTACTGGTCTGGCTGCTGCCGCCGGTACCGCCGCCGCCGCCCGTCGGGCCTCCTGTCGAATTGTCCCCGTGCGTTGCGAAGCCGCCATCGCCGCCAGCGCCACCGGTGCCGGTCTGACTGTTGCCACCGTTCCCACCGTGGCCTCCCTGGGCTAGTGCGGCGGCGTCAGCGGACCCCACGGCGGTCCCGCCCGTGCCGCCCTTGCCGCCGGGGCCTGTCTGACCATCACCACCGTTGCCGCCGGTGCCGCCGGAGGGGTAACCGGCGCCGTCAAAGCTGATCGTGCCGGTCCCGCCGTCACCGCCCGCTCCACCGGTGGCGCCGCTGCCCCCCTTCCCACCGTTGCCGCCCGCGGGGAAGCCGGCGCTCTCGGTGGCGTCGCCGCCGTTGGCACCGTTTCCGCCGTCGCCCAAGCCGCCATTGACGCCGTCGGCTCCAGCGATGGCCCCGGTGCCGCCCGTCCCGGCGGTGCCGCCTGCGCCCGCATTGCCGCCGTCACCACCGCTCTGGCCCTTACCAAAGCTTTGTTTGTCGGCCCCGTCGGCTCCGTTGCCGCCGTTGCCGCCCTTGCCGCCGTTGGCGCCGTCGCCGCCGTTGCCCTGAACGCCGGCGGCTCCATCGGTGCCGGCTTGTCCACCGGTGCCGCCGGTGCCTACCGCTCCGCCCGTGCCGGCCAGTCCCGCGGCTCCACCGTTGCCGCCACTCCCGCCGGCCTGACCAGGGAGTCCGTTGACCCCGTTGGCCCCCGCGGTGGTGGCGTTCGCACCGTTGCCGCCGCCGGCGCCGTTGGCTCCATTGCCGCCGTCACCGCCGTCACCTCCGTCGGCGCCGTCACCGCCACTGCCGTTGGTGCCTGCCACGCCGTCGGCTCCGGCCTGTCGACCGGCACCGCCCTTGCCTGCCTGTCCGGCGTCACCGCCATCACCGCCGATACCGCCGGACTGTCCGTCGACTCCGTTGACTCCGCTGGCCCCGGCGATGGTGGCGTTCGCTCCGTTGCCGCTGTCGGCACCATCGGCCCCGTTGCCGCCGCTTCCGCCGTCACCACCGTCGCCGCCCACGCCGCCGTCGCCCTGGAAACCGGTTGATCCGTCCGCTCCGACTTGTCCGCCGCTGCCGCCGGTCCCGGCGGCGCCGCCCCGTCCGGCTTGTCCGCCGCTGCCCCCGGCGCCGCCGTCACCACCGGCCTTGCCGTCAATACCGTTGTCCCCGTTGGCTCCGGCGACGGTGGCGTTGGCTCCGTTGCCGCCGTCGGCGCCGTCGGCGCCATCACCACCGCGGCCACCCGAGCCGCCGTCGCCTCCCGCACCGCCATCGCCATTGACGCCCGCGGCGCCCGCTCCCCCGAACAACCCGCCGCCACCACCGGCCCCGGCGTTGCCGCCCGCGCCACCGTTGCCTGCGCCGCTGCCAGACGTTCCAGCCTCGCCATCGCCGCCGGATACGTTCGCCGCCAACGCATCTAGACCTGTCGCGCCGGTGCCGCCAGTACCGCCGACGCCGCCAGATCCGCCCTGCCCACCCGGTCCGATCAGCAATCCGCCTGTGCCGCCGCGTCCTCCGGCGCCTCCTGCGCCGCCATCACCACCGACCTGGCCCGCTACCGCGTCGGCCCCTACGAGGCCGGCAGCACCGTTGCCGCCGGCTCCGCCGGTACCGAAAAGTCCTGCGCTCCCGCCGTTTCCGCCCGCAACACCGGCGAGCGTGGCATTGGCGCCGTTTCCTCCGTTGCCGATCACCAGGCCACCGCGGCCGCCGTTGCATGATGCGCCGATGCAGCCAATGGATGGGCTGTAGCCAGTGCCGATCAACAGTCCGGCGTCGGGATGCTCGGCGGTGCCGTTGCTGATGAACACCGCAATCAACGCCGCGAATGGATCCGTTCCCGCAGCCAGCAGGGCGGAATTAGTGGTCAGCAGCGCAGATGCCAGCCGAGGCGGTGTCCCCACTCCGCCACTGCCAGTCATCACGCACAACGGGTCCGCGCACGACGGGGCGACGAGCGGAAACGACACATCCACTAGCTGCACCGTCCGCGACACCGTCGGCGGATCCATCGGTGGAAACGCCATGGTCAACGGGGCGTCGGTGACCGCGAGCCAGAATGTGGCACCACCCAAAACGAGCCCAGCAGCAGTCAGCGAGCGAACAACAATCATAATGGCGGGATCCCGTCGAGAGCAGCATAGGCGCTGGTTGTCGCAGCCTATGCGCATTCATGCTCCGCTCGCAGCAAATCAAAACTAATTGGCGCTTGCGTCAATTCGGACCAGACTGAGCAAACGCTGCGATAGAGCCGGAGAAGTGGATCGGCCTCAAGGGTGGCGAGGGGCGGCAACGGGCCGCTGCCTCGGTCTCGGTCCGCGGCTCCCGCGACGCTAGGACGACGACGGTCGAAGCCGATTGAGGAGTCCTTCGACCGACCCCCTCGAGCGCCTGTGCGGAGAGATCGTTGATGGCGCTGCCGGGCTTGGTGGCCGCCGAATACACCTGCACCGTGTCTCCGGCGACCTTGCGCATCAGGCCTGCGGCCATCTGGTGCTTAGCCGCTGGTAGAGCCGTCTTTCTGCAACAAAAGCCGTTCGACGTACTTCGCGATGACGTCCACCTCGAGGTTGACGGGCGTTCCGACCTCGGCACGGCCCAGCGTGGTCAGCGACAGCGTGGTCGGAATCAACGACACCTCGAACCAGTCTCCGGAGTCGGCCTTGCCCAGCCCGGACACCGTCAGCGACACCCCGTCGACCGTGATCGACCCCTTCTCCACGACGTAGCGGGCCAGGGCCGCCGGAAGCGCGATCCGGACCACTTCCCAGTGCTCGGACGCTGCGCGGGAGATGACGTGACCGGTGCCGTCGACGTGCCCCTGGACGATGTGGCCGCCGAGTCGGCTGTTGATCGCGGCCGCACGCTCGAGGTTGACCCGGCTGCCGACGTCGACGCCCCGAAGGCTCGACCGCTCGAGTGTCTCGGCCATCACGTCGGCGGTGAACGAGCCGTCGGCCATCACCTCGACCACGGTGAGGCATACGCCGTTGACGGCGATCGAGTCGCCGTGGCCTGCGTCGGCGGTGACGAGCGGACCGCGGATGGCGAACCGAGCGGCGTCGGTGAGCTCCTCCTTGCCGACGACCTCACCCAATTCTTCGACGATGCCGGTGAACATCAGGCAAGGCTATCCGTTGCCAATTTGGCAGGCTCCGCCTTGGGCATGTCCGGCGAATTGAGACCAAGGCCACCCGCGCTCGGTCCGCCGACGTCCAAGTACGGCTCGCGCATCTCCTCGATCATCGCCGTCACCAGCGCAGCACCATCGGCATCGGCGACCGGCACAGCGCGAGAAAGTCCAGATCAGAAGGCACGAAGCATGTTCTACCGACAGCCCGGGCGGCAGATCCACTCGCACTCACCCACTACGATGCAGTCATGCAGACGCGCCCCCGTATCGCCGTCCTCGTGTCCCTAGTCATCGCACTCCTCACCGCAGCCGCCTTGATTGCCGGATGCTCGTCCTCGGAGAACAAGTCCAGCGCCGCGGTGCCCGACGCCGCCACGTTGATCAAGGATTCCACCGAGACGACCAAGGGTCTGCAGAGCGTTCACCTGCAGCTGACGGTCAACGGTCAGATCAAGGACCTGCCGATCACGTCGATGACCGGCGACCTCACCAACACCCCTGCCGTCGCCGCTTCGGGCAAGGCCGACATCATGTTCCTTGGCCAGAAGCTGGAAGGCGTCGGCTTCGTGGTCGCCGACGGCAACCTCTACGGCGCGATCACCGCGAACAGCTGGCAGGACTTCGGTCCCGCCGCCGACATCTACGACGTGTCGGCGATTCTGAGCCCCGACAAGGGCCTGGCCAACGTGCTCGCCAACTTCTCCGATCCCAAGACCGACGGGCGCGAGAACGGTCGAACGGCGTCGACACCGTGAAGGTCACCGGAAACGTCTCCGCCGACGCCGTCAACAAGATCGCCCCGCAGATCACGGCCAGCGCCACCGGCCCGGTTGCCGGCCACGGCCTGGATCCAACCCGGACGGCAATCACCAACTGCTGCAGGCGCAGCTGGAACCGACCCCGGGCAACAGCGTTCAGATGACGCTGTCGGACTGGGGTAAGCCGGTCACCGTCACCAAGCCCGCGGTGTGATGACTCACGCCGCTCGACGCCCTGCCGGGACGAATCGGCGATTGGCGATCACCGCCGGAGGCCTGGCGGTGCTGCTCGGAGCGCTCGACACCTACGTCGTGGTCACGGTGATCCGCGACATCATGGCCGCACCGCCGGCCGGTATCGGCATCCCGATCAACCAGATCCAGCGGGTCGCCCCGATCATCACCGGCTATCTGGTCGGCTACATCGCGGCGATGCCGCTGCTCGGACGGGCGTCGGACCGGTTCGGCCGCAAGCTGCTGATCCAGATCAGCCTCGCCGGGTTCGCCGCAGGCTCGGTGGTCACGGCGCTGTCGTCCGACCTGACCATTCTGGTGATCGGCCGAATCATCCAGGGCACCGCCAGCGGCGCGCTGCTCCCGGTGACGCTCGCCCTGGCCGCCGACCTGTGGGCGCAGCGCAACCGCGCCGCCGTGCTGGGCGGCATCGGTGCGGCGCAGGAGCTCGGCAGCGTGCTGGGCCCGCTGTACGGCATCGCGGTGGTCTGGGCATTCAACACCTGGCGCGACGTGTTCTGGATCAACGTGCCACTGGCCGCGATCGCGATGGTGATGATCCACTTCAGCGTTGCGCCTCGAAGCAGAAGGGCGGGCCTCCGGAGAAGATCGACGTCGTCGGCGGGGTGCTGCTGGCGATCACGCTCATCCTGGTGGTCTTCGGCCTGTACAACCCGGCACCCGACGGCAAGCAGGTGCTGCCCAGTGGGGGCGGGTGGCTGCTGGCCGGGGCGGCGGTGGCGCGCCGTCGCCTTCTTCGCGTGGGAACGGTTCGCGCGCACCAAGCTGATCGACCCGGCGGGCGTGCACTTCCGGCCGTTCCTGTGTGCCCTCGGCGCCTCGTTCGCCGCAGGCGCCGCGCTGATGGTCACCCTGGTCAACGTGGAGCTGTTCGGTCAGGGCGTGCTGTCGCTGAGCCAGAACGAGGCCGCGTTTCTGTTGATGCGGTTCCTGGTGGCACTGCCCATCGGCGCGCTGGTCGGAGGGTGGCTGGCCACCCGGGTCGGCGATCGAATCATCGCGTTCGTCGGCCTGCTGATCGCCGCGTTCGCGCTACTGGCTGATCTCGCACTGGCCGGTCGACCTGCTTGGCCGCCCGTCACGATCTCGGGCTGTTCACCCTGCCCACGATGGACACCGACCTGGCGTTGGCGGGCCTCGGACTCGGCCTGGTGATCGGCCCGCTGACCTCGGCGGCGCTTGCGGGTGGTGCCCGCCGCCCAGCACGGCATCGCCTCGTCGGCGGTGGTGGTTGCGCGCATGACCGGCATGCTGGTCGGCGTCGCCGCACTGTCCGCATGGGGGCTGTACCGGTTCAACCAGATCCTGCAGGAGCGACTGGCCGCGCAACCGGCACCGAAGGCCGATTCACCTGCTCGGTCAACTGACTGCCGGAGCCGCTCGGGTAGCGAAGGCGTCCATCGAGGCGTTCGCACTGCAGTACGGCGAGATCTTCGGCATCACGGCGATCGTCTGCGTGGTGGGCGCGGTGCTCGGTCTGCTGATCAGCGGGCGCAACGAACACGCCGAGGATCCCGATCAGGCAGCCGAGGCGATCACCGCCTCGCGCTGATCTGGCGTCAGCAGCGCTCGATGCCCGGCTGCAGCACCTTCAGCTCGCGTGCGCTCGGCGGCGTCCGGAGTGCTCAGCACCGCGCGCAGCGGGCGGCACACCATTTCCTTGATGGCGCTCTGATCGACTGGGCGAAAACTGAGCCAGTCCTGCAGTGCAGTCATGCTCATCGTCCTTTGCTCGTGCTTACCGCCGCGCGAACGTCGGCGGTGAAGACGCGATATTGGCGGGACGGGCCGGTGACCCGAACTCACTTCCGAGTTCTACGGGCGCGCCGGTGACACAGATCCGGCCTCCTGCGCGGGCGCGCACGTCTCGAAGCGGTAACGAGTCGCCGAACGGACGATATTCCGCGTGACGGTAGTCACATTGGGCGGACAAAGGAATTCCAGGTCTCACTCAATCGGCGAAGTACACCAGATCAGCCGGGCACCAGGCTCAGTCGCACGTCGGGGCCGATCCGTTCCATGCCGTCGAATCGCCACCGCTGCGCCTGGGCGATGCTCAGCACGCCCGACGTCGTCGACCGCGGCGATCGGACCACCCAGCAGGATCGGGGCGACGTAGGCCAGGATGCGATCGATCACCCCGGCCCGCAGAAATGCACCCGCCAACGTCGGCCCGCCCTCGACGATCACGTCGATGCGGTCCGACAGCGCCCGGACGACCTCGAGCGGATCACGGGTACGGATCACCATGGTCCGCGAATCGTCGTTCAAAACCCTTGCCTCCGAGGATATTTCACGCTCTCCGACGACGACGCGCAGCGGCTGCCGTTCGGCGATGCTGCCGTCGGGCAGTCGCGCGGTCAGCGTCGGATCGTCGACGAAGACGGTGCCGGTACCGACCACGATGGCATCGGCCACGGCGCGCCGCCGGTGCACGTCCGCCCGTGGCGGCCTCGCTGGTGATCCACTGACTGCTGCCATCGGCCGCTGCGCTGCGGCCGTCGACGCTGGTGGCGAACTTCCACGTGACGTGCGGCCGTCCGGTGCGCTGCTTGTGCAACCACTCGCGCAGCGGGCCGCCTGCGACGTCGTCGGCGAGCACTCCCGCCGCTCACGTCGACACCGGCTTCGGCCAACCGCGTCGCGAACCGCCCGCCGCGACGGGATTGGGGTCGGCGACCGCATACGCGACGGCCGAAACACCCGCTGCGAGAAGGGCATCCACGCAGGGCGGGGTGCGCCCGTGGTGGTTGCACGGTTCCAGCGTGACGACGGCCGTGCCACCCCTGGCCCGCTCCCCCGCGCGACGCAACGCCACCACCTCGGCGTGCGGACCACCGGGCGGCTCCGTGGCGCCGACGCCGGCGATCTCGCCGTCGCGGTCCAGGATCACCGCACCGACGGGCGGATTCGGGTACGTGGTGCCCTTGACCTGCTCGGCCAGGTCGATGGCCAGCCGCATGGCGGCTTCGACGTTCACCACGTCAGGTGGTTGGACGCCGCGGCGGCCTGCCTGCGCAACGCCTCGACCGCGGCGGCCGGGTCGGCGGCGCTGTAGACGGCCGAGCCGGCGACGAAGCAGTCCACGCCGGCCTCGGCGGCGGCCTCGATGGTGTCGGCGTTGATGCCGCCGTCGATCTCCACCACGATGGTCAGCTCGCCCGCGTCGACGAGCCTGCGTACCACCGCAACCTTCGACAGCACCTCGGGGATGAACTTCTGCCCGCCGAATCCCGGCTCGACCGACATGATCAGCAGCGTGTCGAAGTCGCGCAGGATCTCCAGGTACGGCTCGATCGGCGTGCCCGGCTTGACGCTGAGACCCGGCCTTCGCGCCGGCGGCGCGGATGTCGCGGGCCACGCCACGGGGATCGTCGGTGGCCTCGGCGTGAAACGTCACGTTGTAGGCACCCGCCTCGGCGTACGGCGGCGCCCAGCGGGCCGGGTCGTCGATCATCAGGTGACAGTCCATCGGGATGTCGGTGACCTTGAGCAGGCTCTCGACCACCGGCAGCCCGAGGGTGAGGTTCGGCACGAAGTGGTTGTCCATGACGTCGACGTGCAGCCAGTCGGCGCCGGCCACGGCGGCGGTCTCGTCGGCCAACCGAGCGAAGTCGGCGGCCAGGATCGACGGCGCAATCAGGGGTCCTGCCATGGCGGTCAGCTTAGGTCGAGCGCTCATCGCACCACTTCGAGGGCTGCGGCGAACATCGCGTCCGTGCCGTGCCGGTGCGGCCACAGCTGCACGTTCGGACCGTCGCCGAGCCCGTCGACCGGGATCGAACAGCGGCCCGGGTGTCGATGGCCCGCACGGGCTGACGGCGGACGGCGTCGGCCACCACGCCGACCGTCTCGGCCAGATGCGGCGAACACGTCGCGTACAGCACCACCCCGCCGGGCCGGGTCAACGCGATGGCCGACGCCAGCAGTTCGCGCTGCAGCTTCGCCAGGGCCGGCGACGTCGCCGGGTTGACGGCGCCAGCGCGCCTCCGGCCTGCGCCGCAGTGCGCCGAGCCCCGTGCACGGCGCGTCCACCAGCACGCGGTCGAACGAGGCCGCGGCCAGCCCGGAGTCGCGACCGTCGACCCGCAGCACCTCGACGTCGAGTCCGGCGGTGTTCCGCTCGACGAGGTCCGCGCGGTGCGGCGTCGGCTCGACCGCCGTCACCCGTGCCCCGGTCGCGGCACCGATGGCGGCCAGCAGCGCCGTCTTGCCGCCGGGACCCGCACACAGGTCGAGCCATCGACCCGTGTCGCCGTCGACGGGCGCCAGGGTCAGCGCCCTGGCCACCAGCTGACTGCCCTCGTCCTGCACCAGCGCCAGGCCGTCGCGGACCGGCGCGAGCTGACCGGGGTCGCCGCCGGGCAGGTACACCGCGTACGGCGAGTAGCGGCCGACGGTGCCGTGCACCGCCTCGGCCAGCTCCTCGGCGGTCAGCGCCCCCGGCCGCGCGGCCAGGTGTACCTGCGGCCGCTCGTCGTCGTTGGCCAGCAGCGCTCCCAGTTCGCCCGCGTCCGCACCGAGCGCGTCGGCGAACGCCTGGGCGATCCATCGCGGGTGCGCGTGGGCGAAGGCGATGTGCCCGACCGGATCGGTGTCGGCGGCCGGTGCGAGCTCGGCGACCCACGACGCTTCGTCGCGCGTCGAGATGGTGCGCAGCACTCCGTTGACGAAACCCGCACGCGCCGTGTCGAATTCGATCGCCGCCTGCTCGACGGTGGTGTCCACCGCGGCATGGGCGTCGACCCGCATCCGCAGCAGTTGGTAGGCACCGAGCCGGAGCAGGTCGAGCAGCACCGGGTCGATCTGGTCGGCGGGCCGGTTCGCCGCGTGGACGATCACGGCGTCGAGCAGGCCGATGGCGCGGCAGGTGCCGTAGGTGAGTTCGGTGGCGAATGCGGCGTCGCGGCCGGTGATCTCGCGCTCGCGCAGCATGGCGGGCAGCGCGAGGTTGGCGTAGGCGTCGCGCGCCGACACCGCGCGCAGCACGTCGAAGGCGGCCTGGCGGGCCGGATCGAGGGGCTTGCGCCGGTGGCCGCCGCTGCGTGCGGTCGTTCATTCGGCGTGCGCGCTCTCGTCGAGGCGGGCGCCGCGGGCCCAGTCGGCGGCGTTCATCTCCTTCTTGCCGGGCGGCTGGATCCGGTCCGAGCCGCACGGGGTGCGACGCGGTGCCGATCAGGACACCGGCTCGTTCGACCCGAATCACGCCGGGCGGCAACGGGTCTCGCGATCGCGACACGGTCGACGGGTCCGACCTTGACCCGCAGGTCGCCGATCATCGTCCACGCGCCGGGGTTGGGGGTGACGGCACGGATGCGCCGATCGACGACGTGGGCGGGCAGATCCCAGCGCACTCGCGCCTCCTCGACGGTGATCTTCGGTGCGACGGTGATGCCGTCGGACGGTTGCGGCACGGCGGTCAGCGAGCCGTCGGCGATGCCGTCCAGCGTCGTCTCCAGCAGGACGGCACCGGAGATCGACAAGCCGCCCGAGCAGATCGCCTGCGGTGTCGGTCGGGCGGATCGTCTCGGTGACGACGCCGAACACCGGCCCCGAGTCCAGGCTGGGCTCGATCAGGAACGTCGTCGCGCCCGTCACCGCGTCGCCCGCGGCGATGGCGGCCTGCACCGGCGCGGCGCCGCGCCACGCGGGCAGCAGCGAGAAGTGCAGGTTGATCCAGCCGATCCGCGGCACGGCGAGCAGACCGTCACGCAGCAGCGCACCGTAGGCCACCACCGCACAGCAGTCGGGCGCGAGATCGGCCAGTTCGGCGACGAACTCGTCGCCGTTGGGGCGCTCGGGCCGCAGCACCGGGATGTCGTGTTCGAGGGCGAGTTCGGCGACCGGCGACGGCCGCGGCTTGCCGCGGCGGCCCGCCGCCGCGTCGGGCCGGGTCAGCACCGCGACCACGTCGTGGTGCGACGAGTCGATGAGCCGCTGCAGCGACGGCAGGGCGGGTTCGGGGGTTCCGGCGAAGACGATCCGCATGACTCGACTTCGGGAATCTGGTAGTACTCGCGCTCCGACACCCCCGCCAGCGGCGCGACGAACATCCACGGAATCGTGGTGACCGCCCGGTTCAGGGTGGCCACGGCGTCGTTGTAGTACTGCCGGGCGAACGCCAGCTTGTTCTCGGTGTCGGCGAGGTTGTCCTGCAGGTTCAGGAAGTTGTTGGACGAGTTGAGCTGCGGGTAGCTCTGCCCGAGCGCGAGCACCTGGCCGAGCGCGGTGTCGAGTTCCCGCTCGGCGGCGCTGCGTTGCGCCACCGACTTACCGCCGGTGGCCGACGTCAGCGCCGCGCGGGCGTCGGTGACGTGGTCGAGGATGCCCTTCTCGTGCGATGCGAAGGTCTGCACGGTCTGCACCAGGCTCGGGATCAGCGAGGCGCGCCGGGTCAACTCCACGTCGATGCCGGACAGCGCCTCGGACACCCGGACGTCGGCGCGACCGAATCTTGTTGTAGCCCATCACGAAACCGATCAACACCAGCACCAGGATCACCAGTACCAGGATCAGCAGAAATCTCACCACGAGCCGCCTCCTCCTCCTCCGCCACCGCCACCGCCGCCGCCGCTGGAGCCCCCACTGCTGGAGCTCGACGAGGACGACGACGACTGCGACGCGGTGTATGCGCCGATCGACGACGACAACGCCGATTCGAAGCTGTCGAAATTCGGGCCGCCCGAGCCGCCTGCGAATGCCCCAGCCGGTGGTCGACGACGACTGGTACCAACCCGGTTGCGGTGCAACGGCACCCGTCGTGTCCTTGTACTTCTTCGCCCACAGCGCGGCAGCGCCTGCCGCGACGGCGAACGGGACGTACGCGCTGTAGAGGTCCTTGCGGGCGCCGAAGTCGAAGCGGGTCTCGGCGGAGTCGGTGGACAGCAGCCGGTGGAATCCGCCTGCCTGCGACCACAATTGGCGGCCCGCCTCCGTGCGGCGGGTGCCCACGCCGTCGGCCCACGACCGCACCGTGACGGCGAAGAACACCGCGAACGGCAGGCCCCACATCGTGGCCGGGAAGCCCCAGCGGAAGAAGCCGCACACCGCGAGGACCGCGGCGACCATGCCTGCCGTGCGGACCCAGAGTTCCTTCTTGCGCGGCACCAGCAGGCCGTCGTCGATGGCCCACTTCTTCACGGCCGCGGCCATGTCGGTCTTGGCGGTGCTGAGCTTCTTTCCCGACTTCACCGACTTGTTCGCCGTGAACTCGCCGCGGGGAATGTTGACGTTGAGCTGGTGCCCGACCGCCACGCTGACCGGGTCGACGTCGGCCCACGCGGCGCGTTCGGCGCTGCCGCGGACGTGCCACGTTGTCGCCGACCTGCTTCAGGTCGACCAGGCCGCGCTCGGCGAGGTAGAACAGCGTGGCGGTCAGACCGTTCTTGGGCACGCTCTCGGTGCGGATGTACTCGGTCTGCACCGGCCCGAGACCGGGCGGCGGGGCGTACTGCACGGGGAAGCCCGGTGGTGGTTCGACGGTGGTGCGGTACCAGAGGTAGGCGCCGACGCCGGCGGCCACCGACAGGCCGAGGACCCACGCGACGCCCGCTGACCGACTGGCCGAGGATCCGGTCCCACGTGTACGACCACGGCAGGCTGATCCGCGGCGGCGTCGGCACGTCGACCCCTGCGCGCAACGTGACCGGAGTGCGGGGAGGCAGGCCCCCTGCGGAGAACTCGACGGTGTTGCCGTGGACGGTCAGATCGGTGCAGGCGCGGCCGTCGCCCCGGCCGACCGAACACTGCGCGCCGGTGACGTCGGCGGGCAGGGTCGCCCGGATGTGCACCCGCTGGATCTCGTTGTTCCACGACGGCGCGATGACGTTCCAGAAGAACGCCGACGTCGAGTTCGGGTCGCCGGTCGTGGTCGCGAATTGCCGGTTCTCGCCGGTGCTGCCGGGATCGAGCACGCCGGGGATGGTGTAGCGGATCTCGTAGACGTGGGTGCCCGGCGACAGCGTGCTGTCCGGGTCGCCGATCTTGGCCACCCGGAACCGTTCGCCGTCCTCCCACAGCATCTGATACGGGGCGGGTTCGCCGTCGAGCAGGATCGAGGTGATCTCGGGCTTCTGCCGCACCCGTGGGCTGTTCTGGTTGGCGACGTCCCAGTACCGGAAGATGCCGTGCCGCCCGGACGGGAACTCGCCGGTGATGGTCTCCACCGCGTCGAGCGTGCCGTCGCGCGCGACGGTGAAGTCGGCGTCGGTAGTTGCTGAACACGACGGGGTCGGTGGCCGGCGCCGGCGCCGACGCGCCGCTGATGACCGAGCGGCCACAACAGCCCAACGGCGATGAGCCCCAGCAGGAACAACCAACCGAATAGCCCGCCGCATGCCACCTCCCGGTCGGCTCGGTGTGGACACCGCGCGCCCCTGAGTCCGCCCTACCCTATGTGCAACGGGTCGATCTGCACACGAACGGGCTGCTGATCGTGACGGGCGCTGAGCACGCCGGTGGCCCGGCGCAGCGCCGCCGCGAGGGCCAGTCCGCCGTCGCGCGGTACCCGCACCAGCATTCGCATCACCGGGCCGGTGATCGCACCGCCAGCACCGCCTGCAGGGCGTCGCGCACCGGGCGGCAGGTCGACGGGTCCGAGCACCTGCGCGTCGTCCGGCAGTTGCGCGGTGTCGAGCAGAGCGGCGACCGCGGCGGGCGCGCCGTCGATGGCGGCCATGTGCACCGCGGGCGGCAGCCCGACCTCCGCCCTGGCGTCGAGTTCGGATTCGGCGTGCGCCACCGGATCCCAGCGGATCAGCGCCTGCACGGTCGGGATGACGGACTCGGCGACGACCGCGACGACACCGCCGTCACCGCGATGCGCGCACCAGCGCGGCGGCGGCCATCCACCGCCGCAGCGCGTCCTCGGCGGCGCGCAGATCCTGCCTGCCGAGCAGCGCCCAGCCGTCGAGCAGCAGCGCCGCCCCGTAGCCGCCTTCCGCGACCGGTTCGGCGCCGGGGGTCGCGACGACGAGGGCAGGCGCGTCGGGCACGTGCGCGACCATGGCGTCCCCACCGGACGTGACGATGGTGGTGCCGGGAAACGCCCGGCCGAGTTCCTCGGCGGTGCGCCGCGCTCCGACGACGACGGCGCGCACGGCGTCCGAACCGCACCGCACGCAACGCAGCGCGGGTTCGGCCGGCCACACCATCGGCAGACCGCACCGGCGGTGGTCGCGTTCGGGCAGCGACATCGGCCCGGTGCAGTGCCTGCAGCGGGCGATGGTCCGGCATCGGCCGCACGCCAGCGCGGGCACGTAACCCCGCCGCGGCACCTGGACGAGCACCGGCCGCTGCGCCGCAGGGCGGCCCGCGCGGCGTCCAGCGCCATCGACGGCAACCGGGCGGTGCGGGCGGCCGCATCGCGTTCCTGCGCGAAGCCACTGTCGTCGATCGCCGTGACGCGCGGCGTGCGGGCCCGCACCACCGGTCGCGGCGCCACCAGGTCGTGCGCCCACTTGCGTGCGCACCAGCGCCTGCGCCTCGGCGGTGCGGGCGTAGCCGCCGATCAGCGCCGCGCAGCGCACTTGGTGGGCCCGCAGCATGGCCACCTCGCGGGCGTGCGGGTATGGCGCCCGAGGCTCGGCGAGGGTGTCGTCGCCGTCGTCCCACACCATCACCAGGCCCAGGTCGGCGACCGGCGCGAAGACGGCGCTGCGGGTGCCGATCACGAGTCGGGCGCGACCGCGCAGCACGGCCAGCCACCGGCGGTACCGCTCGGCGGGGCCGAGCCCCGCCGACAGTGCCACCACCCTCGTCTCGTCGACGTGCCGCACCGCGGCCGCGTGCAGCGTGTCGACGTCGCGCTGGTCCGGCACGATCGACCAGCGCCGCCGCGACCGGAGTTCACCACGACCGCCGCGGCCTCGGCCAGCCGGTCGGCCCACGACTCCCCCGGCAGCGCCTGCCAGACCGCGCGGGCGGCGCGGCCCTCGCCGAGCGCACCGAGGAACTGCTCGCCGCCGCCGTAGGAAGCCCACGCGCGCCGGGTCGACGGCGATCGCGACCGCTGGACGGCAGTTCGGGCACGGCCTGCTTCTCGACGTTGGCGTGCCGCGGCGGAACCGCGAGCCGCAGCACGTCGGCGCGGGTGCCCGCGTACCGCGCGGCGACGGCGTCGGCCAGCCTGCGCACGTCGGCGGTCAGCACCCGCTCGGCGGACACCACCCGGTCCAGCCAGCCGAGCTTGCCGACATGGTCGGTGTCCGAACGTCTTTCGAGCACGAAGGCGTCGACGAGCCGGCCGTGGAAGCGCACCCGCACGCGCACGCCGGGCTGCGCGTCGTCGGACTGCTCGGCTGAGACCAGGTAGTCGAAGTCGCGATCCAGGTGTGGCACCGACAGCATCGGGAGCACCCGAGCGATGGGCTCGTGCTCGGCCGCCTGCCTCGTCGTGGTGGTCACGCAGCCGGTGTAGCAGAGCCGACCGACGCCACTGGACCGCGGCCGAAGAAGAATCCGGCGGTGATCAACAGCAGCGACGCCGCGTAGGCCCACCAGATCGGGACCGCAAGCGCCTCGGAGCCTGATGTCGCCGGCAGCCCGGCTCCGGCCTGCAAGACGAACTTGCCGATGCCGATCATGCCGTCGGACACCGCGAAGCACACCGCGCCGAGCGCGGTCCACGGCGTCGGCAAGCCGCGCCAGCAGCGCGGCGCACACCATCGCGCCCAGCACCGCGATGTACAGGGTCACCGGCACGGCCATCCCGTCGGCGACGAGCCGGGGCCAGAACCAGACCAGCAGCGCCACGCACACGACGACGAGCACCGCCGCGGCCGCCAACCGTGGTGCGCTGCGGGTCGACGAGCGGGACCAGCGCGGCGAGGAAGCACAGATGCGCGACCAGGAACGCGCCGAGCCCGAGCACGAACGACGGCTCCCACCACGGCATCGCGAGCAGGAAGTCACCGGCGGCCGAGAACACCAGCGCCGCGCACCAGCCAGCGTCGTTCACGCCGGATCGGATGACCGAGCGCGGCGATCGCGAGCAGTACAGCCGCCGCCGCCTTGACCGCGGGCTGACCGGCGAACTGGCCGGTGAGTTCGGCACCCGACGGCAGCCGCGCCGCGGTCGACGATCAGGAACACCCCGTAGCCGGCGCCGACGACGGCTGCCGCCACCCAGAGCAGTCCGGGTGGCGCGGCGTGGATACGGTGTGGCAATGCCAGTCGCCGATGAGCCGGAAGTCAGCTCAACACCTCTCGACGCCATCCTGCAGAAGGTACTGGAAGCCGTGCCGTTCCAGTTGACAACCGACGGAGGTGCCGAGGCGGCCCGGCAACGGTTCCGCGACCTGCCGCGCAGGCCCGTGCACCCCGAGGTGCGCGTCGAGGACCGCACCGTCGACGGTCCGGCCGGCCCGATCCCGATCCGGCTGTACTGGCCACCGGATGCCGGTGCCGCGCCACCGCCGGTGGTGATGTTCTTCCACGGCGGCGGGTGGGTCGTCGGCGACCTCGACACCTACGACGGCACGGCGCGGCAGCACGCGGTGGGCGCGGGCGCCCTGGTGGTGTCGGTGGACTACCGGCTGGCGCCGGAACACCCGTACCCAGCGGCCGTCGACGACGTTTGGGCCGCAACGCAATGGGTCGCCGCTAACGCAGCCGAGCTCGGCGCCGACCCGGAACGGCTTGCCGTCGCGGGTGATTCGGCGGGCGGCAATCTCGCGGCGGTGGTCGCGCAGCTCGCGCGCGACGCCGGCGGGCCGCCGATCCGGCTCCAGCTGCTGTGGTATCCGGCGACGACGTGGGACCCGTCGCTGCCGTCGTTCACCGAGAACGCCGACGCCCCGATCCTCGGCCGCCACGCGGTCGGCACCCTTTCCCGCTGGTACGCGGCCGGCGTCGACCTGAAGAACCCGCCGTCCACCCTGGTGCCCGCCAGGGCCGCGGACCTCACCGGCCTGCCGCCGGCCTACATCGCGGTCGCGGGCCACGACCCGCTGCGCGACGACGGCGTGCGCTACGGCGAACTGCTGGCCGCCGCGGGGGTGCCCGTCGAGGTGCACAACGCCACCAGCCTGGTGCACGGCTACGTCGGCTATGCGGGGGTGGTGCCCGCGGCCACCGACGCCGTCGACCGCGGATTGTCTGCGTTGCGCGAGGCGTTGCACTCCGCATGAGCGGTAAGAATTCGGTCGACATCGTGCACGCGTTCTGGGAGGAGGTGTGGAACGCGCACGATCCGGAGGCCATCGACAAGTTCGTGGTCGATGACTTCGTGATCGTCAGTGGCGGCGAGGAGATCGCCGGCCGGGACGCCTTCAAGGCCTGGATCGCAGGATTCCTGGCCAAGGTCGACGACCTGCACCTCGAGGTGGTCGAGTCATTCCAGAACGAGGACGGCAGCCGGGTGACGTCGCGCTGGTTGCTGACCGGACGGAACAACGGCATTCTCGGCACCGCGCCCGATCAGCAGAACATCGCCATGACGGGTACCGCCGTGTGGGCGGTCCGCGAGGACGGAAAGTTGCTGTGCAACTGGGTGGAACGCGCCTCGTTCGAGCTCTACCGGCGACTGACTGACCAGTAGAAGCACGCCGGGCCTGCCGCGCTAACGTGAGGCCCATGACGGATACCTCGACGACGCGGCCAGACATCGACCCGATTCTGAAGACGCTCCTGGATGCGGTGCCGTTGGAGTTCACCATCGACGACGGCGTCGAGGTGGCCCGCGAGAGACTTCGGGCGCTGATGCCGCCTCCGGAGATGTTGCCGGACATGCGGATCGAGGAACTCATCGTCGGGTACGGAGACCTCACCGACGTCCCGGTGCGGATCTACTGGCCGCCCGTCGAGACCCACGAAGGCCTGCCGGTCGTCGTCTTCTATCACGGCGGCGGCTTCTGTCTCGGCGATCTCGACACCCACGAGTCCGTCGCCCGCGCGCACGCCGTCGGCGCCGAGGCCATCGTCGTGTCGGTCGACTACCGGCTGGCCCCCGAACACCCGTTCCCGGCAGCCATCGACGACGCCTGGGCCGCGTTGCGGTGGGTCGCCGCGCATGCGGCGGACCTCGGCGGCGATCCGTCCCGCATCGCGGTCGCCGGTGATTCGGCGGGCGGCAACCTTGCGGCCGTGATGGCATTGCGCGCACGCGATGCCGGCGGACCCCCGCTGGTGTTCCAGCTGCTCTGGTACCCGGTGGCAGTCGGCGACCTCTCTGCGCCGTCGTTCGCCGAGAACGCCGACGCGCCATTTCTGAATGGCGACGTCATCGCGGCGTTCCTGGCGTGGTACGTGCCGGGCCTGGACTTCAGCGACCCGAAGGCGCTGCCGACCGATCTCGCGCCCGCCAACGCGGAGAGCCTGGTAGGCCTGCCACCGGCGTTCATCGGCACTGCGGGACACGACCCGCTTCGCGACGACGGCGGGAAGTACGCCGAGATGCTCTCTGCTGCAGGTGTTCCCGTTGAGCGGAGCATCGAGCCGACGATGGTGCACGGATACGTCAGCCTGGCGCTCGCGGCACCGGCAGCGGCCGAGGCCACCGATCGCGGGCTGGTGGCGTTGCGGGCCGCGCTGCACCGCTGATGATGGCGGACGCGAAGCGAGAGGTGCTCGACGTTCGATCCGCCGCAGCGTGGGAGCAGTGGCTGGAGGGCAACCACGATTCGGCTGCCGAGGTGTGGCTGCGGTTGTTCAACAAGGGCGCGGGCGAGGTGCCGCTGTCCTACGGCGAGGCGGTCGAGATCGCGCTGTGCTTCGGTTGGATCGACAGCCTGGCCCGCGGCCACGACGAGGTGTCACGAATTCAGCGGTTCAGCCCGCGCAAGGCCAAGAGCGCCTGGTCGAAGTCCAATGTCGAACGGGTGCAACGACTTCAAGCCGACGGACGGATGCGCGAGCCGGGCCAACGCCACGTCGACGCCGCCAAGGCCGACGGACGGTGGCCGTCCTAGCGGTCCCGCGGATAGGCGCTCGGCGGCACGCCGTGCCATCGCTTGAACGCGTGACAGAACGTCGAGGTGTCGGTGTAACCCAGCCGGCGCGACACTTCCTCGACCGTCAGGCCGACGTTGCAGAGCAGGTCGACGGCGAGGGCGGACCGGGCTTCGTTCAGCAGCGCGCGAAACGACGTGCCCTCGTCGGCGAGCTGACGCCGCAGCGTGCGTGGGTGGAGGTCCAGTTCGGCCGCGACCTCCGGCAGCGCCGGAAAACCACCGGAGTTGCGAAACAGCTTGGACCGCACGACGGCGGTGATACCGCGACGTCGTTCGTTGCGCTGCATCAGCACGTCGCATTGGGCAACGCACATCTCGAGCGTGTGGCTGTCGGCCTGGGGCAGCGGCTCGTCGAACATGGCGCGCGGAAAGTACAGCCGATTGTGCGCACGGCCGAACTCCCTGTCGACGACCGGCAGGACGTCCAGCAGCGGCGCGACGACCTCACTGTCGAACGTCGCCTCGACGGTCAACTGATCGGCATACCGCGCGATGACCGGGAGGGCGAATTCGCTGACCGTCATGACGATCCCGGCGACGTCGCGCTCGAGGAAGAAGCCACGGACGTCGGCGGGCAGATGGTCGACCTCGAACTCCAGCAGGCACGTCTCGGAGCCCTCGAAGAGCGTGACCCCGATGTCCAGCATGGTCAGTGAGAAGTAGCGGATCGAGATCCCCATCAGTTCGCGGAGCGTGGCGCACGACATCGCCGCGAATCCGAACAAGCCGAGATGCGTCAGCCGGAACCTGCTGCCCACCTCAATGCCAAGGCCGACCGCGTCTGGCACCACGGCCAGGAGTCGGCGCGCCACGACGATCTCATCCGACGCCGCCACCACCGCCTCGGGGTCGTCCAAGTCGCCCGGCCCGATCCCCGTGCCCGCGAGGATCTCCGACGTCGCGATGCCATGCACGTTGGCGACCTCGCACAACACCCGCGTCGTGTAGACCGGACGTCGAAGGTCGGGCGACCACGTCGTCGAAGGCATGTCCCAAACTCCCAACTCTCTGTCCGATACTCCCATTACGAAGGCGTTCTGTCGCTCATAAAGTGGCGTCATGACCGATCTGGCAACGGCGCCGGTTGCGAATCACGCGCGCACCGGTCCCGCGCACCGGCTCAACACCTGGACCATGACGCGCGAGGCCTTCACGGTCGGGTTCGACGCAGGCGACGGCTTCCTGGGCCGCTGCCGCGGCAACGACATCACCCGTTTCCGTTGTGCGGGGCGGCGATTCGCCGTCCTCGGCCACCCGGACTACGCCGATCACGTGTTGCACCGGGCCCGGCTGAAATACGTCAAGTCCAAGGAGTACGAACCGATTCGGGCCGCCGCGGGCATCAACCTGCTCACCGACGAGGGCGATTCCTGGGCGGCGCACCGGGCCACCCTGAATCCGACGTTCGCGCGGCGCCATCTCAACGAGATGGTCGACCTGATGATCGACCCGATCGAACGCATCACCGCCGATCTGGCGGCCAAGGCCGACCAGATCCACTTCGACATGCATGAGGCGATGGTCGAGGCGACCCTGCGCGTGGTGGCGAACACCCTGTTCAGCCAGGACTTCGGCCCGTTGGTGGGCAGCATGAACGACCTGGCCACCCGCGGCATGCGCCGAGCCGAGCGGTTGGGCAGGCTCGGCCTGTTGGGGTTGCTGCCGCCGCCGGTCTACGACGCGATCACGTGGTGCACGTATGCGGGCGTTGCGCTACCGCCGCCGCTGCGCGAAGGGCAGAAGATCGCGCTGGAACTCGACACCGCGGTCAACGCCGTCATCGAGGATCGCGTCGCACATCCCACCCAGGGCGCCGACCTGCTGAACCTGTTGCTCGACGCCGACGGCGGGACGTGGCCACGCAAACGCGTCCGTGACGAGGCGCTGACGTTCATGCTCGCCGGCCACGAGACCACGGCCAACGCGATGTCGTGGCTCTGGTACCTGCTGGCACTCAACCCCGAGACCCGAGACCGGATGCTCGCCGAGGTCGACGACGTGCTCGACGGACGTCGCCCAACCGCCGACGATCTGGCCAGACTGCCGTGGACCACCGCCTGCGTGCAGGAATCGCAGCGATACTTCTCCGCGGTGTGGATCGTGGCACGGGAGGCCGTCGAGGACGACGTCATCTCCGGCCACCACATCCGCAGGGGCACCACCGTGGTGCTTCCGATCCACCACATCCACCACGACCCGCGCTGGTGGCCCGACCCCGAGAACTTCGACCCGACCAGATTCCTGGGCGATGTGGCGAAGAACCGGCCCCGATCGGTCTATCTTCCCTTTGGCGGCGGACGACGGGTCTGCATCGGACAGAGCTTCGCATTGATGGAGATGGTGCTGATGACGGCGATCATCAGTCGGCGGTTTACCTTCGACCTGCAGCCCGATCGTCGCGTCGAGCTGGAAGCCACCCTGACCCTGCGACCCAAACACGGCCTGGCGGTCGTCGGACGACGAAGGACTGATACATGACGGGACCCGCCTTCCACACGATCATCGTCGGCGCCGGATTCTCCGGCATCGGGTCGGCCATTGCGCTCGACAGGGCCGGACTGGGCAACTACCAGATCATCGAGGCCGGTGAGGAGCCGGGCGGGACGTGGTACTGGAACACCTATCCCGGTATCGCCGTGGACATTCCGTCATTCTCGTATCAGTTCTCGTTCGAGCAGAGCGCGGATTGGTCGCGCACGTACGCTCCCGGCCGGGAGCTCAAGGCGTACGCCGACCGCTGCGTCGACAAGTACGGGCTGCGGCGCAAGATCCGGTTCGACACCAAGGTGGCCGCTGCGGTGTTCGACGACGAATCCGATTCCTGGCGGGTCGATCTGGACTCCGGCGACTCGCTGACGGCCCGATTCCTGATCAATGCCAGCGGCGTGCTGACCGTGCCGAACCTGCCCGATATCGACGGCGTCGACAGCTTCGGAGGCGTCACCATGCACACCGCGAGGTGGGACCACTCGCAGGATCTGACCGGCAAGCGCGTCGCGATCATCGGCACCGGCGCCTCGGCGGTCCAGGTGATCCCCGAGATCGCACCACTCGTCGAGAACCTCACGGTGTTTCAGCGGACCCCGATCTGGTGCATGCCGAAGCTGGACGTCCCCCTGCCCGCGCCCGCGCGCTGGGCGATGCGCGTTCCCGGCGGCAAGGTGATCCAGCGCCTGCTCAGCCAGGCCTACGTCGAGCTGACGTTCACGATCTCCGCGCAGTACTACACGGTGTTCCCCCTGGCCAAACGCGCCGAGAAGATGGGCAGGGCGTATCTGCGCCGCGAGGTGCACGATCCCGAGGTGCGCGAAAAGCTCACGCCCCGTTACGCCGTCGGGTGCAAGCGTCCCGGCTTCCACAACACCTATCTGTCGACGTACAACCGCGACAACGTGGAACTGGTCACCGAACCCATCGACAAGATCACCGGTTCCGGCGTGGCGACCACCGACGGCACCACCCGCGACGTCGACGTGCTGATCCTCGCCACCGGCTTCAAGGTGATGGACGTCGACAGCCTGCCGACCTTCCCGGTGAGCCTGGCCGACGGCCGGTCACTGGCTCAGTTCTGGACGGAGCATCGCCTACAGGCCTACGAGGGCGTGAGCATCCCCGGCTTCCCCAACTTCTTCACCGTGATGGGCCCGTACGGCTATGTCGGCTCGTCGTACTTCGCGCTGATCGAGACGCAGACACACCACATCGTCAGGTGTCTGACGCAGGCCGCCAACGAGTCCGCGACCCGCGTCGAGGTGTCGCAGGACGCCAACGACCGCTTCTTCGCCGAGATGATGCGCAAGCGGCACCGCCAGATCTTCTGGCAGGACAGCTGCTCGCTGGCCAACAGCTACTACTTCGACCAGAACGGCGACGTGCCCCTGCGGCCCACCACCACGGCGGAGGCGTACTGGCGCAGTCGCCGCTTCCCGATCGAGGACTACGAGTTCACGGCGTAGCCCGTCAGAACTGCACGCCGCGGGTCAGTGCACCGTCGACCACGAGGTTGGTGCCGGTGATGAAGCTCGCCGCCGAACTGCTCAAGAAGACAACGGCGTTGGCGACTTCCTCGGGGGTCGCCATTCGGCCCGTCGGGTTGAGTCCGAGGGCGGTCTCGAACAGCGCCGGGTCGTTCTCCTCGATCGACGGCCACACCCCGCCAGGGAAGTAGGTGTTTCCGGGGCTGACCGTGTTCGCCCTTACGTTCTTGCCTGCGAGGTTGAAGGCCAGTCCCTGGGTGTAGTGGATGATCGCGGCCTTCATCGTGCCATAGGGGCCCGACGCGAAGTCGATCTCGCGGCCGGACACACTCGAGATCGTGACGATCGAGCCCGAGCCGCAAGCCAGCAGATGCGGCAACGCCGCGTCCACCAGACCGACCGTGCCCATCAGGTCGACGTCGAAGCTCGTGCGCCAGTTCTCCCGGTTGTCCGGAATGGCGAGGGCGCTGACGTTCGCGACTACGCCGTCGATGCCCCCGAGGGCGTTCGCGCTGCCGTTCACCCAATCCGTCAATCCCGCAGCGTCACCGACGTCGACGGCCGTTCCGATCGCGGTGGCACCCTCGGCCGTCAGCTCGGACTCAGTGGCGGCTACGGCGTCCGACGTGCGGGCGCAGTAGGCGACCGCGGCACCCTCGGCCAGCAGTCCGTCGACCACCGCCCGGCCGATTCCCCGAGTGCCTCCCGTCACCAGGAATCGCTTGCCGGTCAATCCGAGTTCCATGCCGTCCCCGTTCCGCGTCAGTGGGTCTGTCAGTAGGAAATGGCGCCCAACGAGCGTGCGACGCTGCGCATTTCGTCGTGAATGCCGCCGTAGGCCTGAACCTTCGGCAGCAGCCGCTTGTCGATCTTGGTCACGGCGCTGTAGTTGATGTCCACCACGTTGGCGATGGGGACCTCAGATATCTGGCTCAGCAATTGGTAGGCGTCGAGACGGTCGAGTCCGTAGAGCTCGCCGAGCCAGCCGATCATCTCGACCTGACCGGTCCGCCACGCTTCTTCGAGCGGTCGCCCCGAACCGACGCAGATCAGGTGGGTATCGCTCTCGATCCTCGGCCAGGCCGGGCCGCCACCCTTGATCAGGTCGACGATCGCCGTGACGTTCATGGCGCCCTCCACCGCCGTGCCGCACGACTCGCCTTCGCCCTGGCGATAGTGACCGTCGCCGAGCGAGAACAGCGCGCCGTCGACGTTCACCCGTAGGTAACAGGTTGCGCCGGCTGCCATTTCAGGAGTGTCCATGTTGCCACCGAAGTACGACGGCACCAAGGAGGTGCGCACCTCGCGCCGCGCCGGGGCCACGCCGACCGTGCCGAGCATGGGGTTGGCGGGCAGGCTCAGCTCGAACGCGCTGCCCCGCGCGGAGAAGCCCAACGTCTCGGTGGCCGAATCGTATTCGTAGATCCAGGTGCGCTCCGGCAGCGCGGGCTGCAGTGTCGGGCTGGCCGGAATGCTGGTGAGGCCGCCGAAGAACGGGATCAGTGTCGACGCACCCCAGCTACGCGCCGGCGTCAGATCGACTAGGTGTACGGCCAAGCGTGTCGCCCGGTCGCGCGCCCTCGATCCAGAACGGACCGGTCTGAGGATTGAGGTCGTCGGTGTCCAGAGCGACGCTGGCGACGTCATCCACGCTGGTGATCCGGCCACCGTAGGCGTCCTCGGTCCACAGGGTCAGAACCGTGCCCGGCCTGATGCGCCGAACCGCCGTCGCGCCACCGAAGGTGTAGTTCAGCTGGTCGACCGTCGGGATGAAGGTCACGTGATCCATGACCAACATCCTGCTGGAATCTGCGCGAGATCGCGCCGCCTGGCTGGAGACGGCGAGTTTGAGTTCCTCGACCTTGTCGGTCCGCTCCCAGGGCAGGTCGATGTCGGTGCGGCCGAAGTGGCCGTACGCAGCGGTCTGGGCGTAGATCGGGCGCAGCAGGTCCAGGTCGCGAACGATGGCGCCGGGACGCAGGTCGAAGACCGAGGTGATGGCCTTCTCGATGCGGGCGGGGTCGACGGTCTCGGTGCCGAAGGTCTCGACGAACAGGCCGACGGGCGCCGCCTTGCCGATTGCGTACGCCACCTGGACCTCGATGCGCTCCGCCAGGCCGGCAGCGACGACGTTCTTGGCCACCCAGCGCATCGCGTACGCGGCCGAACGGTCCACCTTGGACGGATCCTTGCCGGAGAAGGCGCCGCCGCCGTGACGGGCCCAGCCGCCATAGGTGTCGACGATGATCTTGCGGCCGGTCAGGCCCGCGTCGCCCATCGGCCCACCGAGGACGAACTTGCCGGTCGGGTTGACCAGCAGCCGGTAGTCGGAGGTGTCCATCGTGTCGTGGTTCAGGTCAGCCAGGACGGTGTTGACGACCTTCTCGCGGATATCGGGCGCGAGGGTGTTCTCCAGGTCGACGTCAGCGGCGTGCTGGGTGGACAACACCACCGTGTCGAGCCGGACCGGGGTGGTGCCGTCGTACTGCACGGTCACCTGGGTCTTGCCGTCGGGCCGAAGGTATCCGAGCACGCCGTCCTTGCGGACCTCGGCCAGCCGGCGCGCCAACCGGTGGGCCAGCGCGATGGGCAGCGGCATGAGCTCGGGGGTGTCCGTGATGGCGTAGCCGAACATCAGGCCCTGATCGCCCGCGCCCTGTGCGTCCAGGGGGTCGCCTGCGCCCTCGACGCGCGCCTCGTGGGCGGTGTCGACGCCCTGGGCGATGTCGGGTGACTGCGCGCCGATGCCGATGTTCACGCCACAGGTCTCGCCGTCGAAGCCCTTGTCCGACGAGTCGTAGCCGATGTCGAGGATGCGTGCACGCACGGTGTTGGTGATGTCGGCGAAGGCTTCCTTCGCCGTCGTCGTCACCTCACCGACCACGTGCACCTGCCCGGTGGTCACCAGCGTCTCGACGGCGACGCGCGACTTGGGGTCCGCAGCGAGCAGCGCGTCGAGCACCGAGTCGCTGATGGCGTCACAGATCTTGTCGGGATGCCCTTCGGTTACCGACTCACTGGTAAACAGCCGACCATTGCTCACGGTGTCATTCCTTCCCGAAACTTAGTTATGCGAATCATATCCGTGTCTCATGTCGCCGCCGGGGCGGCTCCGTGCCCCGATGCAGCAAAGCGTGTGCCTCCGCCGTGCGCAACGCTTACGCGCAACGTATGACGTGCGATGCGTCACCCATCGGTGCTGCGGATGAAGGCCGCGATCGCGTCCACGATACGGCTGGCCATCAAGGTCTTCGAACCGTGCTCCAGCGCGACTTCGGTGCCGTCGGCCGCGAGCAGCCATCCGTCGTTGTTGTCCACCTCGAACGCCCTGCCCTCGCCGACGGCGTTCACGATCAACAGGTCGCACGCCTTGCGCTTGAGTTTCGCCCTGGCGTGGAAGAGCACGTCTCCGTTGGCGTCACCGGTCTCGGCGGCAAACCCCACGATGGCGCGCATGTTCGGCAATTGGCCGTCGGTGCGCGCCCGCACCGTGCCGGCGAGCACGTCGTCGGTGCGGGTCAGCCCGACGGTCGGGGCGTCGGCGTTGGGGTCGGCGGACTTCTTGATCTTGCTGGTTGCGGTGTGAGTGGGTCGGAAGTCGGCGACCGCCGCCGCCATCACCAGCACGTGCGCGTCGGGAGCGTGCTTGGACACCGCGTCCTTCAGCTGGCTCGCCGAACCGATGTGTACGACCTCGACGCCCGCCGGGTCGACGAGGCCTGCCGTGTTGCCCGCGATCAAAGTCACGTCGGCGCCGCGCTGAGCCGCGACCCGGGCCATGGCGTACCCCTGCTTGCCCGAACTGCGGTTGCCGATGAAGCGGACCGGATCGATGGGTTCACGCGTCCCGCCCGCGGTGACGAGCATCTTGACGCCGGCCAGGTCGTGCGGCAGCGCGTCGGAGCGGTCCAGCAGCAGTTGGGCGAAGGTGGTGATCTCCTCGGGCTCGGGGAGTCGGCCAGCACCGCTGTCGGCACCGGTCAGCCGGCCCGACGCCGGCTCGAGGACCACGGCTCCCCTGCGGCGCAGGGTCGCGACGTTGTGGACGGTCGCGGGGTGGAACCACATCTCGGTGTGCATGGCCGGCGCGAACAGCACCGGACATCGTGCGGTCAGCAGCGTGGCCGTCAGGAGGTCGTCACCCCGGCCTGCGACCGCGCGCGCCAGTAGGTCCGCGGTCGCCGGAGCGACCACGACGAGATCGGCCTCCTGACCGATGCGGACGTGCGGAACCTCGTTGACGTCTTCGAAGACGCCGGTGCGGACGGGCTGGCCCGACAAGGCCTCGAACGTCGCCGCACCGACGAAGCGCAGCGCGGACTCGGTGGGGACGACCCGCACGGAGTGACCGGCCTCGGCGAGCTGACGGACCACCGAGCACGCCTTGTAGGCGGCAATGCCGCCGGCGACGCCGACCACCACTCGCTTGCGGTCGGTGCTCACGTGCGCTGCTGTTCGCCCGAGCGGCTCAAGGCCGGCCTGCCTACTGCTCGCCCTCGGTGTGTTCGAGCAGGTCGCCGTGGATCTCGCGCATGGCGATGGACAGCGGCTTCTCCTGAAGGCCAGGCTCCACCAGCGGGCCGACGTACTCGAGGATGCCATCGCCGAGCTGGTTGTAGTAGTCGTTGATCTGGCGGGCCCGCTTGGCAGCGAAGATGACCAGGGCGTACTTGCTCGACGCCCGGTCGAGGAGCTCGTCGATGGGTGGGTTGGTGATGCCCAGCGGCGTGTCGTAGGCGTTGGCGGCGTCGGAGTCGAGGCTCTCGACAGGTTTGCTCACGAAGAAATCTCCTGGCGTTTCATTTGAGGGCTAGCTAGCGGTCGGGTCGGTTCGTGCGCTCGCGGGCGGCGAACAATCAATGGCCCACCAGCAAGGATACCAATTCGGAGCACGCGGACTCCAATTGGCTGTTGACGACCACCGCATCGAAGGTGTGCTGGGCGGCCAAGTTCGGCCCGCGCGGTACTCAGTCGGCGGGCCATGACCTCGGGGGTCTCGGTGCCGCGACCGACCAAGCGAGCCTCCAGCGCCTCCCAGCTGGGTGGGGCCAGGAAGACGGTGATCGCCTCGGGCAACGCGGCCTTGACGGACCTCGCACCGGCGAGATCGACCTCGATGAGCACCGGGAATCCGGCTCGTGTTGCCGCCAGGACGGGCTCGGCCGGGGTGCCGGAGCGATGCAGTCCGCCGTGGATCTCGGCCCATTCGAGCAGGGCGCCGTCGTCGATCAGCTGCTGGAAACGCTCGGCCGTGACGAACGAGTAGTCGACTCCGTCCACCTCGCCCGGTCGGGGCGCTCTGGTGGTGGCGGAGACGCTGAAGTGCAGGTCGGGAAGCCGGTCGCGCAGGCAGCGCACGACCGTCGACTTCCCGACGGCGGAGGGGCCGGACAGCACCACGACATGACTCATCGCAATCGCCGTCCGGTCCCGCCCGGCGTTAATCCGCCGTGAAGTCGAACTTTTCCAGCAGGGCCTTGCGCTGACGATCGCCCAGGCCGCGCAGGCGGCGGGTCGGGGCGATCTCGAGTTCGGTCATGATCTCTTGCGCCTTGACCTTGCCAACCTTCGGCAACGCCTCCAGGAGCGCTGAAACCTTCATCTTGCCCAAGACCTCGTCGGACTCGGCGTCCTTGAGGACCTGCTTGAGGTTGGTGCCGCCGCGCTTGAGCCGGTCCTTGAGCTCGGCTCGCGCTCGACGTGCGGCAGCAGCCTTCTCCAACGCTGCCGCGCGCTGTTCGTCGGTCAACTGGGGAAGGGCCACGGGTTCCTCCGTCTCATCAACGTCATCTTTTACTTTTTACCTGTCTCGACTGGTAGGAGAACCAGCCAGCGACGACGACCGTACCCACGCTGGCTGACGAAAGCTAACCCCACCCCCTGGTTATGGGGTCAAAAGTCCAGCGTGTAGAGCGGTCATGCCGCGGGCCGACGAGGCGAGAACTGGGCTGAAACGACGCCGCCGCAGACCGCGTCGGCCGCTCGATTTGCCTGCATATCAAGGGTTTTGACGGAGTTGGTCGGCACCGCGTCGCGGGGTGGGCGGCCGCGACAGGTGCTCCAACGGTCGTCGAACCGTGCGGTTTCATGAGAAATTTTCGCTGGTCACGGCGTGTCGGGCGTGTCGGAGGGGTCCGAGCACCTGACCGGAACGCCACATCCGTCACTTCCGTTACACCTGTCACGTAGGTCCCACATATCCAGGAGAAAGCTCGCGCATAGGTTGCCCGCTGAGGTTCGGCCGTCGTGGGTCCGGCACCCGTCGTTGCATCCCTGGAGCGTGACAACTACAGTGCGTAGTAGATAAACCGAGGATGTGATCGCGATGCGGCGAACCACACAGGTTCTGACGGCGCTGATCGGTGTCACGGTGATCGGAATCGCCATTGCACATCTCCTCCTCGGCGGTGCGGCGGTCATCGGCGGCAGTCCACTCAATGCGACGGCCGAAGGCGAGCACCGGTTCTTCGCGGCACTCTTCCTGTGTTACGGCTTGGCGTTCCTGTGGTGCGTGCCGGACATCGAGGCCAAACGGCGCCAGGTCAATCTGCTTGCCGGGGCGTTCCTGCTCGGCGGCCTCGCACGACTGGCCTCGGTGGCAATCTCCGGGCCGCCCAACGCCTTCTATTCGGCGATGCTCTTGGTCGAACTCGCCGTGCCGCTGCTGTTGTTCTACCTGGTATCCAGGGTTCCGCAATCCATCCTGACAGCAAACGGTTTTCGATCTGTTACCGGATCCACAGCGCGCGCCTAGCCTGACCACAGAGCCGACCCAATTCTGCTGCTCTTAACGTCGTGGCGGTGAGGCGAACTCACGTCGCACGGACGAGGAGTGGAGAGACACCAGATGACCTTCAAGCGAGCCATGTGCGCGTCGACGCTGGCCGCCGGAGTCGGACTCGCCGGATTGTTCGGCGTCGGCCTCGGCACGGCATCAGCGGATCCCGGCCAGCAGTGCAACGCGCCTGGTAGGCCGCCCTGCGGGCAGGATCAGCACGACAACCAGGGACCCGGCGACAATCGCGGGCCTGGCGGCAACGACTGGCAGGGGCATGGCGGACCCGGCGGACCCGGCGGGCCGGCCCGTCGACTGGAACCATCGCGGCATCGACCAGGGCCGTCAGGATCACCAACCGTTCAACTGGAACGGCCAGCAGGTCAACCCGGTGCTTCGACCAGCAACGGCACAACGGCTGGGGATTCTGGTTCCTTGGCATGTGGATTCCGCTGTAAGCCATGCAGCAGGAGACGCGGCGGGTCACCGGCATCGGCGGCCCGCCGCTTCGACTTCCGGCCGCTCCGGAGCGCCTAGCGGGCCAGGTACGCGACGGCGTCGCGCATCCGCTCCCCCGCCGCACGAAGCGCCGCCACGTCGGGGCCGGCCCGCAACACCTCGCGGGAGACCGCGGGGAGCACCGTCCCCGGCGCCGCACCACCCAGACCGCGAAGCGCGTCGGGGCGACCACCCTGCGCACCCACCCCAGGAACCAGCACCGGCCCGCCCAGTGCGGTCAGGTCTGGCACGTCGGACAGCGTGGCACCGACCACGACGCCGACGGAACCCGCTCCGGTGCCGCGGTTCTCGGCCGCGACGTCGTCGACGATCGACTGAGCGACCGTCCGCCCGTCGACCGTCGCGCAGCTGCACGCTCGCGCCCTCGGGGTTGGACGTCGCCGCCAGCACGAACACACCGCGGCCGTGCTCGGCCGCGGTGTCGAGCAGCGGCCGCAGCGACCCGAAGCCCAGGTAGGGCGAGGCCGTCACGGCGTCGCACGCCAGCGGCGACTCGCCGGCCCACGCCGTCGGCGTAGGCCGCCATCGTGCTACCGATGTCGCCCCGCTTGGCGTCGGCCAGCACCAGCACCCCGGCGTCCCGCAACGCGGCGATCGTCGCGCTCCAGCACCGAATAGCCCGCCGCGCCATAGGTTTCGAAGAACGCCACCTGCGGCTTGACCACGGCGAAGCCCGCGTAGGCCTCGACGCAGATGTCACAGAACGCGCCGAGCCCGTCGGCGTCGGTCGACAGCCCCCACGCCGCAGCAGCTTCGGGGTGCGGGTCGATGCCAAGGCACAACGGGCCCCGGTCCGCCATGGCTGCGGCCAGCCTCGGCCCGAACGCCGTCACTCCGACGCGCCGAGCCGGCTGTGCAACTCCTGCAGCGACATCACGCCGATGTCTCCACGGATGCCCGCCTCGATGCCCTGCACCGCGGCCGATGCACCCTGAACCGTCGTGACGCACGGAATGTTCATCGCGACCGCCGCCGACCGGATCTCGTACCCGTCGATGCGCGGTCCGGAGTTGCCGTACGGCGTGTTGATCACCATGTCGACGTCGCCGGCGCGGATGGCGTCGACGGCCGACATGGCAGGCCGCTCGGGCGTCGCCTCTTCGAAGTGCTTGCGCACCACGTCGCACGGAATGCCGTTGCGGCGCAAGCATCTCCGCAGTGCCCTCGGTGGCCAGCACGCGGAAGCCCAGATCGGCCAGCCGCTTGACCGGGAACACCAGCGAGCGCTTGTCGCGGTTGGCCACCGAGACGAACACCGTGCCCTCGGCGGGCAGCGAGCCGTAGGCCGCGGTCTGACTCTTGGCGAACGCGGTGCCGAAGTCGCGGTCGATGCCCATCACCTCGCCCGTCGACTTCATCTCCGGTCCCAGCAGCGAGTCCACCTGCGAGCCGTCGGCCTTGCGGAACCGGTTGAACGGCAGCACCGCCTCCTTGACCGCGATCGGAGCGTTCGGCGAGACGCTGGCACCGTCGCCGGCTCTTGACCAGCACCCCTTCGTCGCGCAGCTGGGCGATCGTGGCGCCCAGCATGATTCGCGCGCACGCCTTTGCCAGCGGCACGGCGGTGGCCTTCGAGACGAACGGCACGGTGCGGCTCGCGCGCGGGTTGGCCTCCAGCACGTAGAGCACGTCGTCCTTCAGCGCGTACTGCACGTTCAGCAGGCCGACGACGCCGATGCCGTGCGCGATCGCCTCGGTGGCATGCCGCACGGACTCGATGTCCTGGCGGCCCAGCGTCACCGGCGGCAGCGCGCACGCCGAGTCGCCGGAGTGGATGCCCGCCTCCTCGATGTGCTCCATCACCCCGCCGATGTACACCTCGGTGCCGTCGCACAGCGCGTCGACGTCGATCTCGATGGCGTCCTCGAGGAACCGGTCGACCAGGACGGGATGCTCGGGCGACAGTTCGGTGGCGCGGGTGATGTAGCCCTGCAGGGTCTCGTCGTCGTAGACGATCTCCATGCCGCGTCCGCCGAGGACGTAGGACGGCCGGACCAGCACCGGGTAGCCGATGTCGGCGGCGATGCGACGGGCCTGCTCGAAGCTGGTGGCGATGCCGAACCGCGGCGCGGGCAGCCCGGCGATCCTGAGCACCTCGCCGAACTCGCCGCGGTCCTCGGCCAGGTCGATCGCCTTGGGGCTGGTGCCGACGATCGGCACGCCCGCGTCGGCAAGCCGCTGCGCCAGACCGAGCGGCGTCTGCCCACCGAGCTGCACGATCACCCCGACGACACCGGGACCGCCTGCGCCAGAGGCGGACTCGGCGTAGTACACCTCGAGCACGTCCTCGAAGGTGAGCGGTTCGAAGTACAGCCGGTCGGCGGTGTCGTAGTCGGTGGACACCGTCTCGGGATTGCAGTTGATCATGACGGTCTCGAAACCCGCCTCGCTCAACGTGGTCGCGGCGTGCACGCAGCTGTAGTCGAACTCGATGCCCTGACCGATCCGGTTCGGGCCGGAGCCCAGGATCAGCACCTTGGGCTTCTCGGTCTGCGGCGCGACCTCGGTCTCGGCGGCGGGGTCGAGCTCGTAGCTGCTGTAGTGATAGGGCGTCTTGGCCTCGAACTCCGCCGCGCAGGTGTCCACGGTCTTGTACACCGGGTGGATGCCGAGCCGCTGCCGCAGCGCGCGCACGCCGACCTCGCCGGCGAGTTCCGGTCGCAGCGCCGCGATCTGGCGGTCGGACAGGCCGCTGTGCTTGGACCGGCGCAGCAGATCCTCGTCGAGCACCGGGGCGCCGCGCAGTTCCGCCCACAGCGCGACCAGCCCGCCGATCTGCTCGACGAACCACGGGTCGACACCGGACGCTTCCGCGACCCGCTCGACGCTGGCGCCGAGCCGCAGGGCGAACTCGATGTCGTAGAGCCGTCCGTCGGTGGGAGTCCGCAGCCGGTCGAGCAGTTCGTCGACCGTGACGTCGGGATCGGGCCCCGTCCAGAACCCCGCGCGTCCGGTCTCCAGCGACCGCATCACCTTGCCGAGCGCCTCGATGAAGTTGCGGCCCAACGACATCGCCTCGCCGACCGACTTCATGGTGGTGGTCAGCGTCGGGTCGGCGCCTGGAAACTTCTCGAACGCGAACCGCGGCGCCTTGACCACGACGTAGTCCAGCGTCGGCTCGAAACAGGCCGGCGTCTCCTTGGTGATGTCGTTGACGATCTCGTCGAGGGTGTAGCCGATGGCCAGCTTCGCGGCGATCTTCGCGATCGGGAAACCGGTCGCCTTGGACGCCAGGGCACTGGAGCGCGACACCCGCGGGTTCATCTCGATGACGATGAGACGGCCGTCGGTCGGGTCGATGGCGAACTGGATGTTGCAGCCGCCGGTGTCGACGCCGACCTCGCGCAGGATCGCGATGCCGAGGTCGCGCATCTTCTGGTACTCGCGGTCGGTCAGCGTCATCGCGGGCGCGACGGTGACCGAGTCGCCGGTGTGCACGCCCATCGGGTCGAAGTTCTCGATCGAACAGACCACGACGACGTTGTCGTGGCCGTCGCGCATCAGCTCGAGCTCGAATTCCTTCCAGCCGTAGATGGATTCCTCGATCAGCACGTTCGCGCTCGGCGACGCCGCCAGCCCGTCGCCCGCCATCCGCTCGACGTCCTCGGCCGAGTGCGCCATGCCCGAGCCGAGACCGCCCATCGTGAACGAGGGCCGAACGACGACGGGCAGGCCCAGCTCGCCGACCGTCTCGCGGACCTCGTCCATGGTGAAGCACACCCGCGACTTCGCCGACTCGCCGCCGACCTTGGCGACGATGTCCTTGAACTGCTGCCGGTCCTCACCGCGCTGGATCGCCTCGAAGTCGGCGCCGATGAGTTCGACGCCGTAGCGCTCCAGCACGCCGTTCTCGTACAGCGCGACGGCGGTGTTCAGCGCGGTCTGCCCGCCGAGGGTGGCCAGCACGGCGTCGATCTTGTTGCCGCGCTCGGCCTGCTGGGCGATGACCTTCTCGACGAACTCCGCGGTGATCGGCTCGACGTAGGTGTGGTCGGCGTACTCCGGGTCGGTCATGATCGTCGCCGGGTTCGAGTTGATCAGGCTGACCTGCAGCCCCTCGGCGCGCAGCACCCGGCACGCCTGGGTGCCGGAGTAGTCGAACTCGCAGGCCTGGCCGATGACGATCGGCCCGGAGCCGATCACCAGCACGTGGTTGAGATCTGTGCGGCGTGGCATCACTACTTCTCCCCTGCCATCAGGTCGACGAACTGGTCGAACAGGTAGTTCGCGTCGTGTGGACCCGCGGCGGCCTCCGGGTGGTACTGCACCGAGAACGCCCGGCCGTCAACCAGTTTGATGCCCTCGACGACGCCGTCGTTGGCACACGTGTGGCTGACGACGGCCCTCCCGAACGGGGTGTCGAACTCCTCCCCCGCCTCGCCCTCGAGCGCGAACCCGTGGTTCTGCGCGGTGACGGCGACGCGTCCGGTGGCGTGGTCCATCACCGGGATGTTGATGCCGCGGTGGCCGAACACCATCTTGTAGGTCGACCGGCCCAGCGCCCGGCCGAGGATCTGGTTGCCGAAGCAGATGCCGAACAACGGGATCCCGGCGGCGATCACCTCGCGCGTCACCCCGACCACGTGGTCGGCGGTCGCCGGGTCGCCTGGGCCGTTGGACAGGAACACCCCGTCCGGGTTCAGGTCGGCGATCTGGTCGAAGGTCGCCGACGACGGCAGCACGTGGCTGCGGATGCCGCGGCGAGCGAAGTTGCGCGGGGTGTTGGTCTTGATGCCGAGATCGAGCGCGGCCACCGTGAACCGTTGCACACCTTCGGGTTCCACGACGTAGGGGTCGTCGGTGCTGACCTCGCCGGCGAGGTCGGCGCCGAGCATCGAGGGCTGGCCGCTTGACGCGGTCGAGCAGCTCGTCGGTCGGCGCGAGCGCACTCGCCGCAGAACACGCCCGCCTTCATCGACCCAGCGGTGCGCAGGTGGCGCACCACGGCGCGGGTGTCGATGCCCGCGATGCCGACGATGTCCTGCCGGACGAGTTCGTCGTCGAGCGTGCCGGTGGCCCGCCAGTTGGAGGCACGCGGCGACGGGTCGCGCACGGCGTAGCCGGCCACCCAGATCTTGTCGCCGCGACTCTCGGCGTCCTCGTCGTTCCAGCCGGTGTTGCCGATCTGCGGTGCCGTCGCGACGACGATCTGACCGTGGTAGCTCGGATCGGTCAGCGTCTCCTGGTAGCCGGACATCCCGGTGGAGAACACCGCCTCGCCCAACGTCTGTCCGATCGCGCCGAACGGGGTGCCCGTGAAGACCCGCCCGTCCTCGAGGACCAGAACCGCTCTGCTCCCACTCATGCCGCGTCCTCCACAACCCAGTTGGCCAGGTCGCGGCGGTCGTCGCCGCGGAACCCGGTGTCGATCTCGGTGCCCGACGGCAGCCTCCACCTGATCGCGAGGATGCCGTCGTGCGTCAGGACCTTGCCCGCGATTCCGCGTTCGGTCCGGATCGCGGTGATGGCCTCGTCCGGAATCCAGATGGGGGTGGCGCCACTGCGCTGCAGCATGATGCCCTCGGGATAGCGGGTGATCGTCGCCTTGCTCCGGAAACCCAGGTCTCCGACCGCGATCCGATCCTGCCAGCTCGGCGCGAGGGTGCTCCCGACGTAGAGCCCCTTGGTGGCCGGAATGATGGCAGGCCCAACGGTGTCCGGCAGCGGCGGCAGCTTGCCGATCAGCTCCGCCTGCCGCTGGGCGCGGCGCAGCCAGCCGCGCATCATCTGGCGGATGAAGAAGGCGATCAGAACGGCCAGCACCGCCGCCATGATCAGCGATGCGACGAGCGTCGGGGTGTTCACCGTGCTGAACCCCCAGTCGCTCCGCTCTCCCCCGCCGCCGGACTCTTTCCGTCGCGCGCGGTGACCTTGCCGCGCAGCAGCGTCAGCGTGACGGCGGCGGGCAGGGTCATCGACTCGTAGGGCGTGTTGTCCGAACGGCTGGCGAGTTGGGCACCGCTGACCGTCCAGGTGGCGTCGGGGTCGACGACGGTCAGGTTGGCGGGCTCGCCGACCTCGATCGGCCTGCCCTGATCCGGCAACCCGACGATGCGCGCCGGCGCCTCACTCATCACGCGCGCGACGTCGCGCCACGTCAGCAGACCCGGCCGCACCATGGTCTCGACCACCACCGACAGGGCGGTCTGCAATCCGAGCATCCCTGGCCGAGCCGCCGCGAACTCGCACATCTTCTCGTGTTCGGCGTGCGGGGCGTGGTCGGTCGCGACGCAGTCGATGATCCCGTCGGCGAGCGCCTGGCGCAGCGCGCGCGCGTCGTCGGCCTCGCGCAGCGGCGGGTTGACCCGGTTGCGACCGTCGTAGCTGGCCAGCCGTGAGTCGTCGAGGAGGAGATGATGCGGGGTCACCTCGGCGGTGATCGAGATGCCCTGCGCCTTGGCCCATTTGACGATCTCGACGGTGCCCGCGGTGGATGCGTGACAGATGTGCACCCGCGCTCCCGCATCGCGGGCGAGCAACGCATCGCGGGCGACGATCGACTCCTCCGCGGCGCGAGGCCAGCCCGATAGACCGAGCCGCGCCGCGTTGGGGCCCTCGTGCGCGACGGCACCGACGGTCAGCCGCGGCTCCTCGGCGTGCTGGGCGATCAACACGCCAAGGCCCGTCGCGTACTCCAGCGCACGACGCATCACCAGCGGATCGTGCACGCAGATTCCGTCGTCGGAGAACATCCGCACTCGTCCAACCCCGGCGGCCATCAGGCCCATCTCGGTGAGTTGAACGCCGTCCAGGCCCATGGTCACCGCGCCCACCGGGTGGACGTCGACGAGCCCCACCTGCTGGCCGCGGTGCCAGACGTGATCGGTGACGACCGGGCTGTCGGCCACCGGGTTGGTGTTGGCCATCGCGAACACCGCGGTATACCCACCGAGTGCCGCTGCGGCCGAACCGGTTTCGATGTCTTCGGCGTACTCCCGGCCGGGTTCGCGAAGGTGCGTGTGCAGGTCGACGAAACCCGGCAGCAGGATCTGGCCTGCCGCATCGACGACGTCAACGTCGTCGTCGACCGGAAGGCCGGCGCCGATCTCGCTGATCTGCCCGCCCTCGACGAGCACGTCGACCGGGTCCCCCTCGCCGTAGGGCCGCACGCCACGAATCAACAGGCTCATGCGGTGATCGCCTCCCGTTCCGCGCCGATCAGCAGGTGGAACAGCACCGCCATCCGGACGTGCACGCCATTGGACACCTGTTGCAGCACCGCGGATTGCGACGAGTCGGCGACCGACGACGAGATCTCCATGCCGCGCAACATCGGGCCGGGGTGCAGTACCACCGCATCGTCGGGCAGCATCGCCTGACGCTTGTCCGAGAGCCCGTAGAGCACCGAGTACTCCCGCGTCGACGGGAAGAAGCCGCCGTTCATCCGTTCGGCCTGGACCCGCAGCATCAGCACCGCGTCGGCAGCGGGCAGTTCGGCGTCGAGGTTCTGGGAGACCGTGACGGGCCACCCCGATACCCCGACCGGCAACAGCGTCGGCGGGGCGACGAGCACCACCTCCGCACCGAGGGTGGACAGCAGCAGCACGTTGGAGCGCGCCACCCGGCTGTGCAGGACGTCGCCGACGATGACGACCCGCTTGCCCTCGATGGAACCCAGACGCTGGCGGATCGTGAGCGCGTCGAGCAGCGCCTGGGTCGGGTGCTCGTGGGTGCCGTCGCCGGCATTGATCACGCTAGGCCCAGCGCCGCCATCCTCCGCCGTCCATTCCGAAAGCTGTTGCGCGGCACCGGATGCCGGATGACGGATGATGAGCGCGTCGGCACCCGCCGCACGCAGCGTGAGCGCGGTGTCGCGCAACGACTCACCCTTGGACACCGACGACCCCGATGCACTGACGTTGATCACGTCGGCGCTCATCCACTTGCCCGCGACCTCGAACGACACCCTGGTGCGGGTGGAGTTCTCGTAGAACATCGTGATCACCGTGCGGCCGCGCAACGTCGGCAGCTTCTTGACCTCGCGGCCGAGAAGCGCCTCACGGAACCGGTCGGCGTCGTCGAGGATCGCGGTCGCATCATCGCGGGACAGATCGGCCGCCGACAGCAGATGCTTCATGATCGTCTCTTCTTCGCGCAAGCGCTCATCAGCGGACCGGTCCTCCGTGCGGTGCGATCGACACCCCTTCGTGGCCGTCGTTCTCGGCGAGGCGCACCTTGACGTTCTCACTGCGCGAGGTCGGCACGTTCTTGCCGACGTAGTCGGCCCGCAGCGGCAGCTCGCGATGGCCGCGGTCGACGAGCACGGCGAGTTGCACCGCTCGCGGGCGGCCAATGTCGCGCAGGGCGTCCAGAGCGGCGCGCACGGAACGACCGGTGTAGAGGACGTCGTCGACGAGGACGACGAGCGCATCGTCGATGCCGCCCTTCGGGATCGAGGTCTCCTCCAGCGGGCGGGGGGGCTTGCCGGCGAGGTCGTCGCGGTAGAGCGTGTTGTCGAGCGCCCCGTGCGGCACGGTGACGCCCGCGAACTCGTGGATCTTGTCGGCAAGACGGGCGGCCAGCGTGACGCCGCGGGTGGGGATGCCGAGAAGAACCACGCGCGGCGCGTCGGGGCCGTCGAGTGCAGTCTTCTCGATGATCTGATGCGCGATGCGCGAGATGGTCCGGCTCACGTCTGCGGCGGACATCAATTCCCGGTCGGGGCTGGGGGCGGCCGGAACATCTGAGACACCCAAGACGACCTGGACCTCCTTCTCCGCCTCTCTGGACGGATCGTTAAAGGACGTCGAACTTCCGCGGCAGCTTAGCACCCGCCCGTCCCCGGTTGGCCGCTGGCTAGGCTGGGCCGGTGAATCTCGACGGCAATCAGGCGTCCATCCGCGAGGCGATCGACGCGGGTCTGCTCGCGGGCGCGGTCACCGTGGTCTGGCAGGGCGGCAAGGTGTTGCAGGTCAACGAACTCGGCCACCGCGACATCCATGCGGGGATGCCGATGCAACGCGACACGATCTTCCGGATCGCGTCGATGAGCAAGCCTGTGACCGTGGCCGCCGCGATGGCGCTGGTCGACGACGGCAAGCTCGCACTGACCGACCCCGTGGCGCCAGTGCTGCCCGAGCTCGCCGACGTGCGCGTGATGGCCGACCCGTCCGGGCCACTGGACAAGACCGTCCCGTTGCGGCGGCCCATCACGTTCGACGACCTCATGACGCACCGAAGCGGGCTGGCCTACGCGTTCTCGGTCGGGCAGCCGCTGAACCGGGCCTACGGCAAGCTGATGTTCCGCCAGGACCAGGACCGCTGGCTGGCCGAACTGGCCGCGCTGCCGCTGGCCCACCAGCCCGGCGAGCGACTGACCTACAGCCACGCCACCGATGCGTTGGGCATCGCGTTGTCCAGGATCGAGGGCAAGCCGCTCCCCGAGGTGCTGACGAGCCGCGTCTTCGAGCCGCTCGGCATGACCGACACCGGCTTCGCGGTGAGCCAAGAGGGACGCAGGCGCGCCGCCACCATGTACAAGCTCGACGAAGACGGCACACTGCACGACGACGCGATGGGTCCCGCGCCGGTGGTGCTGCCGACGTTCTGCGCGGGTGGCGCCGGACTGTGGTCGACGGCGGACGACTACCTCGCCTTCGTCCGCATGCTGCTCGGCGGGGGCACCGTCGACGGCGTCCGGGTGCTCTCGCCAGAGTCCGTGCGGCTGATGCGCACCGACCGGCTGACCGACGAGCAGAAGCGGTATCCCTTCCTGGGCATGCCGTTCTGGCGCGGTCGCGGGTTCGGCCTGAACCTGTCGGTGGTCACCGATCCCGCACAGTCACGTCAGCTGTACGGCCCCGGTGGGCTTGGCACGTTCAGCTGGCCTGGCGCTTACGGGACGTGGTGGCAGGCCGACCCGTCGGCGGACCTGATCATGCTGTACCTCATCCAGAACCTTCCCGATCTGAGCCCCGACACGGCCGCGGCCGCGGTGGCGGGCAACACCTCGCTGGCCAAACTGCAGTCGGCTCAGCCCCGGTTCGTCCGGCGGACCTACCAGGCCTTGGAGCAGTAGCCGACGGCTCAGGCCGAGACGGCGAGCGTCGCGTCCTCGGCGCGGACGACGGTGTCGATGCGACCGAACCTGTCCATCACGCGCTCGGTGATGCGACTCCATTGGCGTCGGTCGGCGATGTCGCCCGCGATGGCCATCACCCGATCGGCGGGATAGCCGTGCATCACCCTGACCACGTCGCCGGGGTGGCGAGCGGTGACCGCGACGCGGCGCCCGTGGGCGAGCAGCTTGCGCGCCAACTGGTATCCGGCATCGGTATCGCCGTCCAGTACGAGGACGACTGTGGTTGCGGTGGAGGGCGTCTCGCGGTTCATGACATCAGTCAACCCCCGCGACCTTGGCGTGCGATGTGGACCTGTTATGCGATGGCCTAGAGCCGTCGGCCCTGCCTCAGCCGGCGATCCGAGTCTGGGTGTACAGCGCCAGCTTCCATCCGTCGGCGGTGCGGTGGTATGCACTGGACATCGCCCCGACGAACACGGGTTCGTCGCCGTCGCGGTATGCCGTGCCGGTGTAGACCAGGGCGGCATTGTCGTCGTCGACGTCGATAAGCCTGACGTCGGCGATGTCGTATTTGCGCCACGGCGGCGACTCCGACAGGGACGACACCACGGTGTCACGGTCCATGACCATGCCGTTGGCGAGCACCATCAGCGCGCCCGGCAGCATCACGGCGCCGTAGAAGTCGGATCCGCTGGCGTTGCACAGCGAGTCCCAACCTGCGCGTTCCAGTTCGAGCAGCGCGTCGAGCACGATGTCGGCCATGGGTGGTGGTTACCCGGTTCCGGTCGAAGTCAACGCCCCGGCAGCCGTTGTCACCAATATGCGTATGCCATACGCTTAAGCCATGACACAGCCGACCGTCCTGATCAGTGGCGCGGGAATCGCAGGTCCGGCGCTGGCCTACTGGCTCGCGAAGAGCGGGTACCGCGTCGTGGTCGTCGAGCTCGCACCCGGGATCAGGCCGGGCGGGCAGACCGTCGACCTGCGCGGGGCCGGAGCCGACGTGGTGGCTCGCATGGGGCTGCTCGACGAGATGAAGCGTCAGTCCCTGGATCAACGCGGCATCGCCTGGGTGAAGTCGGACGGCAGGCGCCGCGCGGAGATGCCCGTCGAAGCCTTCGACGGCAATGGGGTGGTGTCGAAGTTGGAGATCCTTCGCGGCGACCTCGTCGACGTGTTGTATCAGGCCACCAAGGACGTCGCCGACTACCGGTTCGACACGCGGATCGCCGAACTCGACGCCAATGCCGACGGCGTCGTCGCGACGCTGCACGACGGCAGCCAAGTCGACGCCGATCTGGTCGTCGGCGCCGACGGACCCCATTCGGTGGTGCGGCGACTGGTCTTCGGACCCGAGGAACGATTCATCAAGCCGCTCGGCGGGTATCACGCGTGGTTCACCGCGGCCGACACGGCCGGGCTCAACGGCTGGTACCTGATGCACCAGGCGCCCGGCGGCCTGAACGCGTCGATGCGCCCGTCGCACGATCCGGCAATCGGCAAGGCGGGTCTGGCATTCCGCTCGGAACCCCTGACCTACGACCGCCGCGATCTCGATCAGCAACGAAAGTTGCTGGCCGACAGGTTCGCAGGCGTCGGCTGGCACGCCGCCGAATTGATAAGCGCGGCAGCGCAAGCCGACGACTTCTACTTCGACGCCTTCGCTCAGGTGCACATGGAAACGTGGTCGGAGGGCCGCGTGACGCTGTGCGGTGACGCCGGGTACTGCGCGTCACCGCTCTCCGGCATGGGGACCAGCCTGGCGCTGGTGGGGGCGTACGTGCTGGCCGGAGAGCTGGGTTCGGCAGGCGACGGGTTGAGCACCGAGCGCGTCGCCACCGCACTGAAGCGGTACGCGGAGGTGATGCGGCCCTACGTCGACAAGTGCCAGGACCTACCTGCGGGCATCGACGGGTACGCCCCGAAGTCGAAGTCCGACATCGCGATCACGGCCCTGGTGATGAAGTGGATGCAGCGCTGGCCGTTCCGCACGTACGCGGCAAAGAAGTTCTTCACCACCGCGGATTCGATTGAGCTACCGGAGTATTAGACCGACGTGGTCACGGTGCGTCGGAGCTGACCGTCGCGGCGCTCGGCGTCCTTGGCAGGCACCCCGGCCCTGATGACCGGCACCGGCAGCTGCGCCGCTCGGATCGGATCGAGCATGGCGTCGGTGATCCCGGCCGTAAAGTCCTCGAAGTCGAATACCTTGAAGAGCGCTTCGCGGCCGAACTTGGAACTGTCTGCCACGAAGAAGGCCTGGCTGGCGATGGACCGCATCTTGCGCTTGAGTTCGATCTCGTAGCTCGAGGTCGAGTAAAGGCCATCGTCCATCACGGTGTCCGCTCCGAATATGGCCACGTTGACACGCAGGTTCTCCACCTGCTGCACGGATGTGGGTCCCCACATCCCGAAGCCTGAAGGCAGTAACTCGCCCCCGATGAACACCAAGTTGATCGATGGCTTCGTCGCTATCTCGAGCCCGATCCGCAAGTCGTGGGTCACCACGGTCAGGCGTGCGTGACGCAAATGGCGAGCAACCTCCAGAGTCGTCTCGCCCGCGTCGAGCAGGATGGTCTGGCCTTCGAGCACCCGTTCGGCCATCGCCGCACCAATCGCGGCCATCTCGGCACGATGACGCCCGTCGCCCGTCTCTGCCCGCGGTTCGCCCGCCTCGACGGGCACCGCACCGCCGTGCGTGCGCTGCACGATGCCCTCCGCTTCGAGTTTGTCGAGGTCCCGACGGATCGTTGACGCGTCCACATCGAAAGCCTCGGCCAGATCATTGACACTCTGAAACCCACGCTCCTGCAGACGAACTGCGATATTCGCGCGACGTGACATCGGGACCGGGCTCTCTCCACCAGGGGGCGACCGTTGGCGTCGGCCGCCGATCATAGTAGCAAACCAGTGTGCACGATTTCATGCACTGTACGCACATTTTGCGTGATATCGCGCAGCTGATTGCTTGACTGCTGCGCGGGTCACGTTTACTGTCACGCAAGTCGGGTACCTGACGGTATCCACGCGGGAGCTCACAAAGGAGTGACGAATGCGGCTCAGGCCTGTAGCCCTCATGGGTGCGGTGGGATTGTCCGTGACACTGATCGCAGGCTGCGGCTCGGTCGGCGGAGGCGGGGGCACCAGCAACGCCCCGGCGGGCGGCACCACCCAGGATCCCAAGGACATGACGATGGTCAACGTCGTCAAGGTCAAGGGCATCGCCTGGTTCGACCGCATGGCCGTCGGCGACCAGAACTTCGCGAAGCGCACCGGTGTCGACACCCGCCAGGAGGGCGGGGACGACACCAGCCCGGAAAAGCAGATCCAGATCATCCAGGACCTGATCCCCCAGCACCCCACAGCCATCACCGTCGTGCCGAACTCGCCAGAGTCGCTCCAGAACGTCCTCGGGCAGGCGAGAGCACAGGGCATCAAGGTCGTTTCGCACGAGGCGACCGGTATCCAGAACGCCGACATCGACATCGAGGCTTTCGACAACGCCGCCTACGGAAAGGAGATCATGCAGAACCTGGCTCAATGCATGGGCCAGCAGGGCAAATACGTTCAGTTCGTCGGCGGCTTGACCGCCAAGACGCACATGCAGTGGGTTGGCGCCGCGCACGACATGCAGGTCGCCCAGTTTCCCGGCATGACCCGCGTCGAGGATCCGATCGAGAGCACGGACAACGAACAGGCAGCCTACGAGAAGGCCAAGGAAGTCCTCGCGAAGTACCCGGACATCAAGGGCTTCCAGGGGTCAGCCGGCAACGACGTGCCGGGCATCGCGCGTGCCGTGCAGGAAGCCGGCCTGCAGAACCAGATTTGCGTGATGGGCACCTCGATCCCGTCCGCGGCGTCCAAGTACCTCGCCGACGGCTCGATCGACAAGATCTTCTTCTGGGATCCGGCGCTCGCCGGCGAGGCCCAGTTGCAGATCGCCATGATGCTCGCGCAAGGCAAGACGATCGAAGCAGGCACCAATCTGAACATCCCGGGCTATGAGAAGCTGACCAAGCTCGACGGCTACGACAACGTCTACGTCGGGGACGCAGCGCTCGAGGCCGACGCCAAAACGATGTCCCAGTACAACTTCTGAGTTCTATGACAGCGCCCAGCGCACCGGGTTCGGGCACGCCGGTGCTTCAGGTACGTGACATCGTGAAGACCTACGGCGGTGTCACCGCCCTGGACGGCGTCTCCTTCGACCTCTATCCCGGCGAAGTGCACTGCCTCGCGGGCGAAAACGGTTGCGGCAAGTCCACCCTGATCAAGATCATCTCCGGCGCCGAGAGGCCGGACACCGGTGAGATCGTCATCGACGGCATCGCACATCGAGCAATGAACACCACCGCGGCGATCACCAGCGGCATTCAGGTGATCTACCAAGACTTCTCGCTGTTCGGAAACCTCACCGTCGCCGAGAACATCGCCCTTACCAGCGCCGTCGCCGAACGCCGCAGGCTCTATTCACCCGCGGGTGCGCAGAAGACCGCGCGACGTATCGTCGACGAGCTGCGCCTGAACCTCGACCTCGACGCCGACGTCTCGGCGTTGCCCGTCGCCGACCGGCAGCTCACCGCGATCTGCCGCGCCGTCGTGCACGAGGCCCGCGTCATCATCATGGACGAACCCACCACCGCACTCACGCACACCGAAGTCGATCGCCTCTTCGCTCTCGTCGAGACGTTACGGGCGCGCGGTGTCGGGCTGGTCTTCGTGTCGCACAAGCTCGACGAAGTCCTGCGCGTCGCTCAACGGGTCACGATCCTGCGCTCAGGCCGCAAGGTGGTCACCGGGCCGACATCCGACTTCACCCGGCAGTCGATCAGCGAATCCATGACGGGCCGCGAGATCAGCGAAGAACGCCTCGTCAGCGAGCTCTCGACGGATGCTGCGGTCGTACTGGACGTCGATGGGCTGGGGCGTCCTGGCGCCTTCGAAGCCGTCAGCTTCTCCGTCCGAGAAGGCGAAATCCTCGGCGTGACTGGCCTGCTCGGCTCGGGCCGCACCGAGATCGCCGAAGCACTGTTCGGCGTCCGCCCCGCCGCGAGCGGCACGGTCACAGTCGATGGAAAGCCGGTGAAACTCGATTCCATCCGAGATGCCATCGCCGCGGGTATCGGCTACGTTCCCGAGGATCGCCTGACGCAGGGCCTGTTCATGGACCGCGCCATCGGCGACAACATCATCGCCGGATCACTCAACCAGTATCGAACCCGCTGGGGCACCCTGGACAACGGCAAGACCCGCACGACCATTCGCGCGTTGTTCGACCGCCTGCGCATCAAGGCGCCCCGCGTCGCGGCCCCGGTCCGCTCACTCTCTGGTGGCAACGCCCAACGCGTCGTCCTGGCTAAATGGCTGGCCATCAGGCCACGGGTACTCATACTCAACGGACCCACCGTCGGCGTCGACGTCGGCTCGAAGGAAGACATCCTCCAGATCCTGCGCGAAGAGGCCGCCGACGGCCGCTCCATCATCATCATCTCCGACGACGTTCCCGAACTCGTCGCGGCGTGTCACCGGGTGCTGGTGATCCGGCAAGGCCGGATCAGCCACACACTGGAAAACGACGACATCAACGTCGACATCATCCTGGAAAGGATGGCGGCGTGAACAATCCGGCGCCGCAACGCTTCTCGATACCCAATCTTCGCGGGCCGAACAACGAGGGCATCCTTGCGCTGATCCTGCTCGGCCTCGTCATCGTGATGTCGCTGCTCAATCCGGTGTTCTTCTCGGTATCGACGTTGTTCGCGATCGTGCGCAGCTCGATCGTGCCGCTGATCTTCGCGCTCGGCGTGCTGCTCGTCATCATCTCCGGCGGGATCGACGTCTCCTTCGCCGCGATCGCGATCTTCGCCGGGTACACGACGGTGGTGGCCTTCGGGTCGGGCGGCTTCGGCACCGGCATTGTCGGGGCAGTCCTTCTCGCCTTGGCGATCGGCGCGGCGCTCGGACTCATCAACGGCGTTGTCATCGCACGGTTCCGGCTGCCGACCCTGATCGTGACGCTCGGAACGCAGGGTATCTTCAAGGGCGCCCTGCTCACCTTCGTCGGCTCCCGCTTCATCGCCGACCTCCCGCACGCCATCGCCGGGTTGTCGACGACCAACCTGATGTCGGTCGCGACGGCGAGCGGCCGCGCCTACCTGCACGTGATGGTCATTCCCGCGGTGCTGCTGTGCTGCGCGATGGCATGGATGTTGCACCGCACCATGTTCGGGCGTTCCATCTACGCGATCGGCGGTGACGTGGAGGCGGCGCGTCGCGCCGGCTTCCGGGTGGTTCGGACCCAGATCCTGCTCTACGTCCTCGTCGGCATGACCGCGGCGCTCGGCGGACTGATCTACATCATCATGGGCCGCAGTGCCAGCCCGCAGGATCTCGTCGGCTCCGAGCTCGACATCATCGCTGCGGTGGTCCTCGGCGGCGCCTCGATCTTCGGCGGGCGCGGGTCGGTGCTCGGCACGATTCTGGGCGTGCTGCTGGTCCAGGTCATCGGCAACAGCCTGATCCTCGCCGGCGTCCCGAGCGCATGGCAGCGCGCCGCCGTCGGGACGCTGCTCGTCATCGGCGTAGGGGTGCAGGCCGTTTCGGCCAAGCGACGCCGCAAGCGCCAACCCAGCGCCGACGGCCCCGACCTGACGCAGGAGGCGATGACCGTATGACGGGCCTTCGGCAGCTCAACGACGATTTGGGCACGCGCGCCTCCGAACTCATCGAACGTCTACACGTCAGCCGGGGCACGGGGCGCATGCTGGTGCTGCTAGTGGTGGCGTTCGTGTTCTTCGCCGCGCTGCGACCAAATGTCTTCCTCAGCACGCTGAACCTGCAGAATCTCGCGCTGTCCGCGCCGGAGATCGGCGTGCTCGCCATCGCGATGATGCTGGCGATACTGACCGGCGGTATCGACCTGTCGCTGGTCAACATCGCCAACCTCTCGGCGATCACCATGTCGACGCTGTACACGACGATCCACGGCTCGAACCCTGCACTGGCCGAACAGCTGGTGCCCGTTCTCATCCTGGCCGGCCTCGGCATGGGTCTGCTTGGCGGCGTGATCAACGCCGTGCTTGTCGCCTACGTCGGAATCACCCCGATCCTGGCAACCTTGGGCACGATGCAGATCTACAACGGGATCGCCGTCGTGTGGACCGGGGGCCGCACGCTCTACGGATCGCCCGCGACCCTGACCAGCCTCGGTCAGGCGACCGTGGCCGGAATCCCCATCCTCTTCCTGGTTTTCATCCTCGCCGCGGTCCTCGTCGCGCTGCTGATCAACCGCACGCCGATCGGCCTCAAGATCCAGCTCGAGGGGTCCAACCCGACGGCGGCCGTGTACTCGGGCATCCGCAGCCGCTCCGTACTCACCAGCACCTACCTCGTCACCGGACTGCTCGGCGGCCTGGCAGGCGTGCTGTTCATCGCCCGCAACCCCTCCGCCTCCGCCGACTACGGAGCGTCCTACGTCCTTCTGGTCATCGTGATCGCCGTCCTCGGCGGAACGAATCCCACCGGGGGCTTCGCGACGGTGCTCGGCGTGGTATTGGCCACTCTCACACTGCAGATCGTCGCCAGCGGCTTCACCGCGCTGCGGCTGTCGGCCTACCAGTACGCGATCGCGCAGGGGGTGATCCTGATTCTCGTGATGATCGCCGATCAGGTGACCTGGCGCCGCCGCCGACGACGGCCGAAACCCGCCGCGCTCGCGCCCCAGTCCTGATCCACACCAGCACCATCGTTCGATCGAAGGAAGACATGAAGAAGATCCTCAACCAACCGGGCAGCTTCGTCGACGAGATGGTCGAGGGCATCCTGCTCGCCCACCCCGACCAGCTGAAGACGCCCGGCGACGACCGTCGCATCATGGTGCGCGCCGACGCCCCCGTCGGCGGCAAGGTCGGAATCGTGACGGGTGGCGGGTCGGGACATCTGCCTCTGTTCAAAGGCTATGTGGGCAAGGGATTGTGCGACGGCGTCGCGATCGGAAACGTCTTCAGCTCGCCGAGTTCGCAGCAATGCTTCGAAGCGACCAAGGCGGTCAGCGGCGGCGCCGGGGTGTTGTATCTCTACGGCAACTACGGTGGCGACGTCTTCAACTTCGATCTCGCGGCCGACCTGGCCGACCTCGAGGACATTCCGACCCGCACGGTGCTCGGCCGCGATGACGTGGCGAGCCAGCCCAAGGAACGCAAGACCGACCGCCGAGGTGTCGCGGGAATCGTGTTCGCCTACAAGGCCGCCGGCGCGGCAGCCGAGCGCGGAGACAGTCTGGACGAGGTCGCGGCGGTCGCCGAGGACGTCGTGGAGCACACGGCGACGATGGGCATCGGGTTGTCCCCCACGATCCTGCCGACGACGGGCTCAGCAAGCTTCGACCTGCCCGATGGTGAGATGGAGATCGGCATCGGCATCCACGGTGAGCCGGGCATCCATCGCGGTGCACTCGAGACCGCCGACGCGATCACCGACCGGATCGTCGACGCTCTCGTGGCGGATCTGGAGCTCAAGGCAGGCGACCGGGTGGCCTGCCTGGTGAACGGTCTTGGCGCGACCCCGCTCGAGGAGTTGTACATCCTCTACCGTCGCACTCACCAGGTGCTCAGTGGCCTCGGCGTCGAGATTGCCAAGACCTACGTCGGCGAATATGCCACCAGCCTCGAAATGGCCGGGGCGTCAATCTCTTTGCTCGCTCTCAACGATGACCGGCTGGCGCTGCTGGAGGCGCCGGCCTCCTCGCCGTTCTTCCGAGGAGGTGTGACCGCGTGCAAGCCGACCAGTTGAAGGAACAGATCGGGCGCAGCCTCGCTGAAGTGGTGAACTACGCCGATGAACTGCGTGATCTGGACCAGGCTCTCGGTGACGGGGACCTCGGGATCACGGTTACGCTCGGCGCCGAGGCTGTGATCGAAGCGCTTTCCGTCCTGCCCGAATCTGCGACGCCCGCCGAGATCGCCCGAGAGTGTGCCAAAGCGTTCGCGAACGCCAATCCATCGACGATGGCCGCCTTGGTCGCCGGTGGGTTGCTTGCCGGCTCCAAGATTTGGACGGAGCTCACGGAGGTCACCGTTTCCGACGCCGCCCGGTTCGTCAGGGCTGCCGGTGAGAACATCGCCAAACGCGGCAAGACCGAGCTTGGGGACAAGACGATCCTCGATACGATCATGCCTGCCGCCGACGCGCTCGACCAAGCGTCCGACGGGGCGGCCGGCTTGATTGGCGCGATTGCGGGCGCTCAACGTGCCGTCGTTGACACGACGGCCCTGCAGTCGCGCCGCGGCCGCGCGTCCTGGCTCCAGGAGCGCAGCATCGGCCTCCAAGATCCCGGCGCGACCGCGTTCCTGCGGTTCCTGGAATCGTGGCACGCGACCAGCGACGAAAGGCACGCCGACCTCTGACCGACCTCGTCGGCGGGTTCGGCTATCTGTCGAGCGTGCTTCTCGCCACGGTCGCCCGCCGGTCATCGCCGTTCGGCGCCTACATCGAGTGCGACAGCACACGGCCGAACTGCATCAGCCGCTGCATCTGCGCCAGCCCACCGTTGTCGACGGTCTTGGTGTAGCGGAACGACTCGCAGAACAGATCGGTGTCGACGGCCGACTTCTGCCTGGTGCGGGTGAGCAGTTGGGTGTACATCCGCAGCCGGACCTCCGACAGGCGGCGGGTTCCGTCGTCGAGCACCTCGAACTCGGTGGTGAGGATGTGGTCGGTGATGGTCGACAGCAGGATGGTCCGCACCGACGCGTCCAGGATGCGGCGCGGTTCACGATCATCGGCAGACGACAGTTCGTCGTCGGCGCGCCACATGATGAGCCGACGCCCGTCGGTCAGCACGACCTCCTGCCAGAGGGCTTCGCCCCAGGCGTCCTCCGATGCGCCGCGGGACATGATGAATGACTTGATGGACGGGAAGTCCACCAACGACCGGAGTTGGTCCAGCGCCATTTCCGGATCGCGCAGATACACCTTCGCCGCGTCCTCCAAGCTGCTGTACGGCGCCCAATCCTGCGGTGTGCCCATTGCGACCCGTCCGTTGTCCCGTTGCTTGGCATGGCCATTCGACAACTCAGGTTAACGGGTGAGAGTGGTAGACCTCGCCGAGGATCGCGAGCCCTTCGCGGATCGCACGCTCATCGGTGGCGCCGTAGCCGAGCACCAACGCCGGTGGCGCCGACTGCGGAGCCGACCAATGCCAGCTGGCTCCCTCGATGAGGAGACCTCGCTGACGGGCGGCCCCGACGAGGTTCGCTTCGTCGCACCAGTTCGGTAGTTCCACGTAGACGTGCAGGCCCGCGGCAATACCCGTCGGCACCGCGCCCGGCAGTGACGTCGAGAGCGCGTCCAACGTCGCGTCGCGCCGACGACGGTAGACCGGACGCACGCGACGAAGGTGACGGGTGAATCCTCCGGCCTCGATGAATCGCGCCAACGCCAGCTGTTCGAGCATCGCCGTACCCATGTCGTCGAGTAGCTTCTCTCGGACGACGTCGCCGATTAGCCAGCCGGGCAACACGATCCAACCGAGTCGCAGCGCCGGCGTCAGTGTCTTGCTCGCGCACCCGGCGTAGGCCACCCGCTCCGGCGCGAGCCCCTGGAGGGCGCCGATGGGTGCGCGGTCGTAACGGAACTCCGCGTCGTAGTCGTCCTCGATGATCAGCCCATCGTGGTCCTGCGCCCAGCTGACGAGTTCCGCACGCCGCGACGTGGACAGCACCGCCCCGGTCGGGTACGAGTGCGCCGGCGCCACCAACACCGCGCCGACGCGCTGTTCGGCCAGTCTGGCCACGTCGAGGCCGTCACGGTCCACCGGGACCGACACCACCCGAAGACCCGCATTGGCGATGGCCTGACGATGAAACCCGAAGCACGGGTCTTCAACCGCGACCGCTTCGACGCCGCGGGCCCGCAACGCCCGGCACACCAGCACGATCGCCTGGGTCAACCCCGTCGTGACGAGCATGTCGTCGGGAGTGGCAGCGACGCCGCGCACCCGGGCGACGTGGTTCACCAGCGCCACGCGCAACTGCTGGGCCCCAAGCGGTCCCGGGTAGCCCAACCGCTCGTTCGGCAGCGCGTTGAGTGCGGCGCGGTAGTGACGAAGCCATTCGGTCCGCGGGAACAGGGCGGGATCGGGTAGACCGCCGACGAATCGGACGGTGGGAACCGGCTCGGCGGTGGTGCCCGTGTCGGCCACTACCGGCGCGGCGACGGGGAGGACCCGGGTGCCAGATCCTTGACGACCACCCAGATATCCGTCGGCCGCCAGATGTTCATAGGCGTCCACGACCACGCTGCGCGCGACGCCGAGATCCCGGGCCAGCGTGCGCGACGGCGGCAACACCATTCCCGAAGGCAGCCGGCCCTGCTGGATGGCCGTCCTCAGGTGACGCTGCAACTGGTCGCGCAGCCCGCGTCGTTCGGACCGGTCCAGCGTGATCAAGAGATCCGTCGGAAAGCCGGAATCATCCGAATTGGTCTGCTCAAAAACATCTGAGTTGGATCCTGACACACACCAATCGTAGGGTCAGCCTGGATGGCATGGAATCGACGAAACCCACCCTCACCACTTTGACCGCACCGCTCTTGACACCGTGGATGCCTGGCCCCGTGGCCGCGGAAGACGGCCCCGTCGTGGTCAGCGTGACCGAATTCCTCGCACACCATCGACGCGAACTGCCGAGCGTCGCGCTCAAGGGTCTGCGGATGCGGATGGGCTGGTATGCCATGCCCGGCGCGATTGGCCTGTGGCTGTGGTCTCTGCCCGCATCCGCGCGCAGTGGCTCGATATCGGTCTGGGCCGGCGAAGAGCACCTGGAGCGGTTCATCACGCTGCCCCACCACGTCGACATCATGCGGCGTTACGGTCCGCGCGGGACGGTGCGTTCCACGACGTGGCACGCGGACGCATTCGAAGCGCCCGCCGTCATCGAACGCGCGCGGACCTGGATCAACGGCGGCGCGCCCTAAGGCGTCTCGGCTGCCGGAGCCCGCACGGCGGTCGCCGCGGCACGGATCTGCGGGGTCACCAGCATCACCTGGCCGAGCACGCCGTTGACGAAGCCCGGCGAGTCGTCGGTGGAGAGCTTCTTGGCCAGCTCGACCGCCTCGTCGACGGCCACCGGTTCGGGAACGTCGTCGGCGTGCAGCAGTTCCCAGACCGCCACTCGCAGGATCGCCCGGTCGACGGCGGGCAGCCGCTCGAGTGTCCAGCCCTGCAGGTGCGCGGAGATCAGGTCGTCGATGTGCGCGGCGTGCTCGGTCACCCCGCGGGCCACCGTCACGGTGTAGGACGTTCAGCGCCGACACGTCCGAATCGCTCCGCGCCAGCGTGTCGCGTCGCCTCGGCCACCTCGCCGGCGGTCAGTCCCCGCGCCTCGGCCTCGAACAGCACGTCGACCGCGCGCTTGCGGGCCTGATGCCTGCCCCGGTCCCCACGCCGGTCAGGCATGGGTCCGGGCATTCCGACCGCAAACGCAGCCGTCAGGCATTGACGCGACCGAGGTAACTGCCGTCACGCGAATCGACCTTCAGCTTGTCACCGGTGTTGATGAACAGCGGCACGTTGATCTCCGCCCCGGTCTCCATGGTCGCCGGCTTGGTGCCCGCGCTGGAACGGTCGCCCTGCAGGCCTGGGTCGGTGTGAGCCACGATCAGTTCGACGGTGACCGGAAGTTCGAGATAGAGCGGCAGCGCCATCGCTGAACGCCACCTGCACGGGCATGCCCTCGAGCAGGTAGTTCGCGGCGTCACCGACCAGGGACTCCGGCAGCGGGTGCTGCTCGTAGTCCTGGCGAGTCCATGAACACGAAGTCGCTGCCGTCGCGGTACAGGTAGGTGGCGTCGCGCCGGTCGACAGTCGCGGTCTCGACCTTCACACCCGCGTTGTAGGTCTTGTCGACGACCTTGCCGGACAGCACGTTCTTGAGCTTGGTCCGCACGAACGCCGGCCCCTTGCCGGGCTTGACGTGCTGAAACTCGGTGATCTGCCACAGCTGGCCGTCGATCTGGAGGACGAGCCCGTTCTTGAAGTCTGCGGTCGATGCCACGTTCGGTACTACTCCTAGTTCTTTCTGTGTGTGCCTAGAGAACGGCAAGTTCCTTGGGGAACCGGGTAAGCAATTCGGGTGTGGGTGCAATCTTCACTGCCCACGACCAGCGTGTCCTCGATGCGGACACCGCCGTGGCCGGGCAGATAGACACCGGGCTCCACGGTCACCGCGGAGCCAGCAAGCAGTGTACCGGCGGCGGACGCACTGATTCCCGGCGCTTCGTGGATCTCCAATCCGACGCCGTGCCCGAGCCCGTGCCCGAAGTTCTCCGCGTACCCGGCGTCGGCGATGACCTGGCGCGATGCGCCGTCGACGTCCTTGAGCGACACGCCGGGCACCAGCGCATCGCGGCCGACCCGCTGCGCGGTGGCCACCAGGTCGTAGACGTCGAGCTGCCACTGCGCGACCGGCGACAGCACGAAGGTGCGCGTCATGTCGGAGTGGTAACCCGCACACCAGCGCGCCGAAGTCGATCTTGACGAAGTCACCGGCCGCCAGCACGGCATCGGTCGGCCGGTGGTGCGGGATCGCCGAGTTCGGGCCCGCCGCGACGATCGTCTCGAACGACACCCCGTCGGCGCCGTGGTCGAGCATCCGCGACTCGAGCTCGCGGCCGACCTCCTTCTCGGTGCGGCCCGGACGCAACCCGCCCGCTGCCACCAGGTCGGCGAGCGCGGCGTCGGCGGCCTCGCAGGCCAGCCGGAGCAACGCGATCTCGCCGGCGTCCTTGACCTCGCGCAGCGCCTCGACGGTTCCCGCGGCCCGGACCAGCTGGGTATCGCCGCCGCCTTCTGGAGGATCGCGTGGCCGTCGACGGTGACGACGTGACTCTCGAAGCCCAGCCGACGGACCGTTCCATGCCGCCGCCCGCGCCGCCAGGTGCGGCCCGCAGGCGCGTTCGATGACGATCTCGGCGTCGGGAGACTGCTGCGGCGGCCTGGGTCCGGTAGCGCCCGTCGGTGGCCAGCACCGGCGTTTCGTCGTTCGGCGAGGATCAGCAGGGCGGCGTTCGAACCGGTGAATCCGGACAGATAACGCACGTTGACCAGGTCGGTTACCAACATGGCGTCCAGTTCGGCGGCAACCAATCCGGCGACGCAGGCGGTCCCGGCGCTGGGAAATCGTCACGGTCGTTGACGCTACTCGCTACGCTGTGCCCTCATGAGCAAGTGGTTGCTGCGCGGACTGGTGTTCGCGGCGTTGATGGTCGTGGTCCGACTACTGCAGGGCGCGATGATCAATGCCTGGGAAACCAAGGCACTCTGATCAGCGTCACCCTGGTGATTTGTACGCCATCGGTGCGTTCGTCTGGGGGCTGATCGACGGCCGCGAACGACGCCAGGGCCAATCCCGATCCCGGACCGGCGCGGCGACCTGGCGATGACGTGGCTGCTGGCCGGCCTGTTCGCAGGCATCGTCAGCGGATTCGTGGCCTGGTTCATCTCGCTGTTCTACGACAACCTGTACGCCGAGGCACTGCTCAACGAGGTCACCACGTTCGCCGCGTTCACCGCGCTGCTGACGTTCCTGGCGGCCATCGCCGGCGTCGCGATCGGCCGCTACCTCATCGACCGCAACGCGCCGCCGGTCCAGCGGCAGCGCGCCGACGGCGAGCGCGCCGACACCGACGTGTTCGAGGCCGTCCGTGACGACGAGCCGCAGACCGCCGCGGTGGGCGCGGAGACCACTTCGGCGAGCCGCGAGAAGGAGCGCGCTAGCCGCTACCGGCCAGATAGCGCAGCGCCAGCAGATAGCCCTGCACGCCGAGTCCGACGATCACCCCGTCGCCACGGAACTCAGGTACGAGTGGTGCCGGAACTCCTCGCGGGCATGCACGTTCGAGATGTGCACCTCGATCAGCGGAGCGCGTCAGTTCCGCAGCACGCGTCGCGCAGCGCCACCGAGGTGTGGGTCAGCGCGCCCGCGTTGAGCACCACCGGCTCGTCCGCGTCGGCGGCGGCGTGAATCCAGCCAAGCAGCTCGGCTTCACTGTCGCTTTGGCGCACGACGACTTTCAGGCCCAGCTCGGCGGCCTCGCGCTCGATGATGCGCGACCAGATCGTCGTGGGTGGTGCTGCCGTAGACCTCGGGCTCGCGGCGTGCCGAGCCTGCCGAGGTTCGGACCGTTGATCACGTTGACCGTCGGCGTGGGCCCGCTCATCGAACTCCGATCTCCGAGTACGCGGCCGCCAGCAGCGCCGGGTCCGGGCCCTCGAGGCGACCCGGCTTGGCCAGGCCGTCGAGGACGACGAACCGCAGCACGCCGGCCCGGGTCTTCTTGTCGCCGGCCATGTACTCGAGCAGCTGCGGCAACGCGTCCGCGTCGTAGTCGACGGGCAGCCCGAGCGAGGTCAGGATGGACCGGTGCCGGTCGGCGGTGTCGTCGTCGAGCCTGCCCGCCAGCCTGCCGAGTTCGGCGGCGAACACCAGGCCCACCGAGACCGCCGCACCGTGGCGCCACCGGTAGCGCTCGCGCCGTTCGATCGCGTGCGCCAGGGTGTGGCCGTAGTTGAGGATCTCGCGCAGCTGCCGATTCCTTCTCGTCGGCGGCGACCACCTCGGCCTTGACCGCGACGGCAGCGCCGGATCAGCTCGGGCAGCACCGTGTCCGGTCGGGTCGAGCGCGGCTTCGGGGTCGGCTTCGATCATGTCGAGGATGACGGGGTCGGCGATGAATCCGGTCTTCACGATCTCGGCCATGCCGGCGACGATCTCGTTGCGCGGCAACGTCTCCAGCGTGGCGAGGTCGACGAGCACGGCGAGCGGCTGATGGAAGGCGCCGACCAGGTTCTTGCCCGCGTCGGTGTTGATGCCGGTCTTGCCGCCGACCGCGGCGTCGACCATGGCGAGCAGCGTGGTCGGCACGTGCACGATGTCGACGCCGCGCAGCCACGTCGCCGCGGCGAAGCCCGCGACGTCGGTGGCCGCTCCCCCGCCGAGGCTGACGACGGCGTCGCTGCGGCCGATGCCGATGCGGCCCAACACGTCCCAGATGAAGCCGACGACGGGCAGTTCCTTGCCCGCCTCGGCGTCCGGGATCTCGATGCGGTGCGCGTCGATGCCCTTGTCCGCCAAGGCGATTACGGATCGACTTCGGCGGTCTGCGGCGAGGACCGGCTGATGCAGGATCGCCACCCTGTGGCGGCCGTCGAGCACGCGGGTCAGGTCGTCGAGCAGTCCGGTCCCGATGATCACCGGGTACGGCCGGTCGACGAGGACGTCGACGGTCACGGGTTCAGTCATTGCGCGCTTCCGCTCGGCGGGCCAGCGCCGCGGGACTCGGCGGGGCCTCGGTGGTTGGGGCAGGATTCAGGACGGTCGGCAGCCTGCGCCACGCCGATCTGCGGCGCCGTCGGCCGCGCTCGGGTTCCGTCGCCGGCGCAGTCGAGCCGGTGCACGATGTGGCGCACCACCGCACCGGGGTTGCGCCGGTTGGTGTTGATCCGCATCGTGGCGACCTGCCGGTACAGCGGCACCCGTGCGGCCATCAGCGTGCGGAACTTCTCGGCCGGGATCGCCGCCGGCGAGCAGCGGCCGGCCCGCGCCGCCGGAGGTGCGCCGAATGCCCTCGGCGGCACTGATTTCCAGGTAGATCACGGTGTGGCCGGCCAGCGCCTCGCGCACCTCGGCGGAGGTCACCGCGCCGCCGCCGAGCGACACGATCCCGTCGTGTTCGGCCAGCGCCGCGCGCACCACGTCTGCCTCGATGCGGCGGAACTCGGGCTCGCCCTCGACGAAGATCTCGGCGATGGTGCGGCCGGTGCTCTCGACGATCTTGACGTCGGTGTCGAGCAGCGGCACGTCGAGCGCCTTGGCAAGACGCCGCCCGATGGTGGACTTGCCCGAGCCGGGCATGCCCACGAGGACGGCCTTGGGCGCCATCAGCCCGACGCCTGCTCGCCGGAATTGATCCCCCGGTCGCTGCGCTCCTGCCCGCCGGAATGAGCCGCGGTCGGCGATGCCACGCAGGTAGCTCGTCGACGTTGGCGCGGGTCTCGGCCAGCGAGTCGCCGCCGAACTTCTCCAGCGCCGCGCGGGCCACGCACCAGCGCGACCATGGTCTCGACGACGACGCCGGCCGCGGGCACCGCGCACACGTCGGAGCGCTGGTGAATGGCGACGGCCTCGTCGCCGGTGGCCATGTCGACGGTGGCCAGGGCGCGCGGCACCGTCGAGATGGGCTTCATCGCGGCCCGCACCCGCAGCGGCTGACCGTTGGTCATGCCGCCCTCGAGGCCGCCGGCCCGGTTGGTGGATCGCATCACGCCGCCCGGACCGGGGTAGATCTCGTCGTGGGCGACGCTGCCGCGACGGCGGGCCGTCTCGAAGCCGTCGCCGATCTCGACGCCCTTGATGGCCTGGATGCCCATCACGGCGGCGGCGAGCTGGCTGTCCAGCCGGTTCTCGCCGCTGGTGAACGAGCCCGAGCCCGATCGGCAGTCCGTCGACGACCACCTCGACGATGCCGCCGAGGGTGTCGCCGTCCTTCTTGGCGGCCTCGATCTCGGCGATCATGGCCTCTTCCGCGTCCTTGTCGTAGGCGCGGACGGGGCTGTCGTCGATGGCGTCGCGGTCGCTCGGCTGCGGCGGCGGGCCGTCGTACGGCTTGGATGCGCCGATGGAGATGACGTGCGACAGCACCTCGACACCGAGTGCCTCGCGCAGGAACGCGCGGGCGACGGTGCCTGCGGCGACCCTGGCGGCGGTCTCGCGGGCACTGGCGCGCTCGAGCACCGGCCGCGCGTCGTCGAAACCGTACTTGAGCATGCCCGCGTAGTCGGCGTGCCCCGGCCGCGGGCGGGTCAGCGGCGCGTTGCGGGCCACGTCCAGGTCGGCCGCGTCCACCGGATCGGCGGACATCACGGTCTCCCACTTCGGCCACTCGGTGTTGCCGATCTCGATGGCGATCGGGCCGCCCAGCGTGATGCCGTGCCTGACCCCGGCCAGCACGGTGACCTCGTCGGCCTCGAACTTCATCCTGGCGCCGCGGCCGTAGCCGAGGCGACGGCGTTTCAGCTCGCCCGCGATGTCCTCGGTGGTGACGCCGACGCCCGCGACCATGCCTTCGACCACGGCCACCAAGGCGCGACCGTGCGATTCACCGGCAGTTATCCATCGCAACACGCGTCCCATCTTCCCACGCCGGGGAATTCACGAAACGTCGAATCGTCGTCAGCCAGGGTGCGCTGCAGCAGCAACGTGTCGACGTACCGGTCGTGCTTGAAGCCGACGCGGGTCAGCCGTCCGGCGTCGACGAAGCCGAACCGGCGGTGCAACTCGACCGAGGCCGGGTCGCCGGTGTCGGCGATCACCGCGATGACCTCCCTGATGCCCGCCGCGCTGCAGGCGTCGAGGAGAGCGCGTACCAGTTCGGTGCCGCAGCCCTTCCCGATGGCGGACGGCGCGACGTAGACGGAGTCCTCGACGGTCGCGCGGTAGGCGGGCCGCGTCTTCCACGGCCCGCAGTACGCGTACCCGGCGACCACCCCGTCGCGCTCGGTGACCAGGAACGGCAGGCCGGCGTCGGTGATCGCGGCGAACCGGCGGCGCCACTCGGCGGCATCCGGTGGGTCCATTTCGAACGTGGCGACGCTGGTGGCGACGTAGTGGCTGTAGATCTCGGCGATGGCGTCGAGGTCGTCGAGGGTGGCGGCGCGGGTGGACATGGTTGCCAACCGTATTTGTCGGCGTATGACCTCACCGCCGCGGTGATGCAGCCCACCCCGCTACGCTCGGCCTCGGAACATTCATGGCGATGACGACACCTGAGCACCTGTCCGACCGCTACGAACTCGGCGACATCCTCGGGTTCGGCGGCATGTCGGAGGTCCATCTGGCCCGCGACGTCCGGCTTCACCGCGACGTCGCGGTCAAGGTGCTGCGCGCAGACCTCGCTCGCGACCCGAGCTTCTACCTCCGCTTCCGCAGGGAGGCCCAGAACGCCGCAGCGCTCAATCATTCGTCGATCGTCGCGGTGTACGACACGGGCGAGGCCGAGACGCCCGAGGGGCCGCTGCCCTACATCGTGATGGAGTACGTCGAGGGCGTGACGTTGCGCGACATCGTGCGCAACGACGGCCCGATGAACCAGCAGCAGGCCGTCGAGGTCATCGCCGACGCGTGTGAGGCGTTGAACTTCAGCCACCAGCACGGCATCATCCACCGCGACGTCAAACCCGCGAACATCATGATCAGCAAGGCCGGCGCGGTGAAGGTGATGGACTTCGGCATCGCCCGAGCACTGGCCGACAGCGGCAACAGACTCACCAGAACCTCCGCCGTGATGGGCACCGCCCAGTACTTGTCCCCCGAGCAGGCCAGCGGCGAGAATGTCGACGCACGCTCGGACGTGTACTCACTGGGCTGCGTGCTGTACGAAATGCTCACCGGCAAGCCACCTTTCGTCGGCGACTCGCCAGTCTCGGTAGCCTACCAACACGTGCGCAAGGACCCGGTACGCCCGTCTCAGCGCCATGGCGACGTCTCCCCCGAGTTGGATGCCGTGGTGCTCAAGGCGCTGGCCAAGAATCCCGAGAACCGCTATCAGAGCGCGGCGGACATGCGCACCGATCTGATCCGCGTACACAGCGGCGAGGAACCAGACGCCCCGAAGCTGTTCTCCGACGCCGAGCATTCAAACCTGCTGTCGACGGCGTCCGCACGCGGCGACCACTTGCAGCCCACCGAGTCGATTCCCGCACGCAGCAGGTCGATCCGCCGATGGGTGATCGCCGTCGCGATGCTCGCCGTACTGGCCGTCGTGGTCACGGTCGGGTTCAACGTGTTCGGTGCCCGCGACGCACGTGTGCCCGACGTGCACGGTCAATCGCTCGACGCAGCCAGAACCGCGCTGGAGAACGCCGGTTTCAAGGTCAACGTCCAAACGAAGCCCGACTCCACGGTGGGTCAAGGCGAGGCGATAAACACCGAACCCGACGCCAACTCCGAGGCCCGCACGGGCGACGTCGTCACGATCAACGTCTCGATGGGCGTCACGCAGGAGAACGATCCCCGACTGCTCGTCGCAGACCTACCAGGAGTGCGCGACCAAGCTCGAGGACGCCGGTTTCGAGAAGGTCGTGCAGGCGTCGAAGGCGTCGAGCCCCGAGACGAAGGGCCAGGTGGTGGACATCAGTCCGCCTGCCAATTCCACGTCGGCGATCACCAACGAGATCACCGTCTTCGTTGGCTCGGGACCGGGGACCGCACCGGTGCCGCCCGTCGCCAACCAGACGGCCGACGTCGCCCAACAGATCCTGGGTGCGTCGAAGTTCACCAAGATCATCCAGATTCCCGTCGACGGCGTGCTGCCCGCGGGCCAGGTGGTGGACACCTTGCCGCCTGCCGGTGCGGACACGGCGCTGGACGCCCCGATCCAGGTGCAGGTGTCCAAGGGCAATCAGTTCGCCATGCCGGACCTCACGGGGAAGTTCTACACCGAGGTCGTTCCCCTTCTGCAGACGCTGGGCTTCCTCGGAGCGCCGCTCAACGGCGGCGACGTGCCGGGCCCCAGCGATCAACGCGCAAAAGTCGTGAGACAAGACCCACCACAGGGCACCGGCGTGAACAAGGACGGCACCATCACGCTGTACTACGGCTCGTAGCGCCCACTCCGGCAACTAGACGACTACGAGTGCGACCGCGACGGCGGCGGCCGCGCACATCGACGGACCGTGCGGCACCGTGGCGGCCGTGCCGCGGAACGCAACGGCCACCGCCCACATCGCGGTCAGGACTGGCGCGCCCAGCGCTGCCAGCACCCAGGCGTCGACGCCGAAGGATCCGGTGAGCGCGCCGACGCCGATCGCCAGCTTGACGTCGCCCGCACCCATGCCCGCAGGCGTCACCAGATGCACGCCGAGATACAACAGCACCAAGGCGAGCTGCTCCGAGGACCGCAGGCACGCCTCGACCGGTGAGCACCGCGACGGCAAGCACCACCGCGGCGCCGGGCAAGGTCAGCGCGTTGGGTAGCCGCCGCTGCCGGACGTCGTACACCGTCAGCGCCGCGAACCAGGCCAGCACGCACGCGCAGGCCACCCCCGCCCCCATCTTCGAAGGCTAACGTCAGTCCAGCGCCGCGCTCATCGCCTCTTTCGGCGCCGGCCGCCCGGTGAACTGCTCCACTTGGGCGAAGGCCTGATGCAGCAGCATGTCCAGCCCGCTGACCACCCGAGCCGCCCGCGGCGGCGACGACCTCCGCCAACGGAGTCGGCCATGGGTCGTAGATCGCGTCGAGCAACAGCGCCACGCCCGCCGCGACCGTCGCGGCGTGCTCGGCGGCGACGCTCGCAGGCAGCGTGTTGACGACGGCATCGACGTCGCCCAGCGGAGTACCCAGCGCGACCCACCGCACCGCGACGCCGAGCCGGGCACCGAGGGCAAGCAGCGGCTCGGCCTTGTCGCGGTTGCGGGAGACGATCGACACGTCGGCCGCCCCGAGCTCTACCAGCCCGACGAGCGCTGCGGGCGCGGTACCGCCCGAGCCGAGCACGGCGGCCCGCTCCAGCTCGGACGCGTTGCCCTCGAGCGTCGGCACCCAGCGCGCCCGTGACGCCGTCGACGTCGGTGTTGTCGGCACGCCAGCCGGCGTCGGTGCGCAGCAGCGTGTTGGCCGAGCCGACGAGTTCGGCACGGGTGGTGCGCTCGTCGGCGAACTCCAGTGCGGCGAACTTGCCGGGCATGGTGACCGACACCCCCACCCACTCGGGGCCGAAACCGCCCACCAGCGAAGGCAATTCGTCGGCGGTGCATTCGATGCGGTCGTAGGTCCAGTCGGTCAGGCCCAGCGCGCGGTAGGCCGCCAGGTGCAGTTGCGGCGAGCGGGAGTGCGCGATCGGCGACCCCAGCACCGCGGCCCGGCGCGGCCGGTTACCGGGCGCTGTCGAGGACACCGTTGCGCCTGGCGAGTTCGATGTTCGCCAGGTGCTGCTGGTAGTCCCGGGTGAACAGCGTGGTGCCCTGCATGTCGATGGTGACGAAGTACAGCCAGTCACCCGGTTCGGGGGTCTCCGCGGCCGCCAGCGCCGGTTGACCGGGCGAGCAGATCGGCGTCGCCGGAAGACCTTCGCGCACATAGGTGTTCCACGGGTGTCCTTGGCGCGGTCAGCGTCGGTGGTGGCGACCTCTTGGCGGTCCAGCGGGTAGTTCACCGTCGAGTCGAACTCGAGACGGTTGTGCTCGGGTTCGCCGAGCCGGTTGTAGATGACCCTGGCCACCTTGGCGAAGTCCTGGGGTTTGGCCTCGCGCTGGACCAGCGACGCGACGGTCAGGATCTGGTACGGCGACAGGTTCGCGGCCTTCCCCGCGTCGAGCAGCCCCTCCTGCTCGTATTGCGCGGCGCTCGCGCGCGATCAGCGTCGACAGGATGTCCTGCGCCGACGCCGACGGGTCGACGTTCCAGGTGCCGGGGGCGATCAGGCCCTCGATGCGGCGGTGGTCGTTGCCGACGCACCTTGATCGGATCGAGCGCCCAGATCCGGGATGGACAACGCCGACGGGTCCGCCGAACCCGCGGCCTGCTTGAGGTCGTCGGCCTTGACGCACTGCTTGCGTGCCGTCGAGGCTGCACGCACGTCGCCTCGGAGATCAGGGTGAAGATGCCCTCGGTGACGTCGTTGGTCTTGACGTCGGTGATGTCGTCGAGTTGACGCCCCTCCGGGATCACCAGCCGCCCCACCCGGTTCTGCGAATCGGCGAGTCGCGCAACGGCATCCGTCGCCGGTATCTCGGTGCGCACCTTGTAGAACCCGGGCTGGATCGCCGAGATCGCGGCGTTGCCCGCGGCGGCGTCGACGAACGTCTTCACCGTCGCCACCACCTTGTGGTCGAGCAGCGTCTTGCCGATCGTCGTCGTGGAGTCGCCGTTGTGGACCTCGATGACGACGTCGTTGACCCCGCCGCCCTGCGTAGTCGTCGCCGGCGCCGAACAGTCCGTGCCACAGCCGGGAGCCAAGGAACACCGTGCCGACCACGACCACGATCAACGCGGCGACCGCGAATCCGGTGATCATGCCGGCGCTTGCGGTGGTTGCGCGTGGCGCGGGCCCGTTCGGTGCGGCTCATCGCTGCGGCGCGGCCTGCCGACCGCCACCGGCTGCGAACGCTCGCGTCCCCAGTCCTCAGGCATCGGCCGCTCCCGCGTGGTCGGCCAGCACGGCACGCCGCTGGTCCAGCCAGGTCTGCAGGATGCCGACCGCGGCGACCTGATCGATCATCGCCTTCTGTCCCTTCGCTCGGATGCCTGCGTCACGCAGCGACCGCTGCGCGGTCACGGTGGTCAGCCGCTCGTCGGCCAGCCGCACCGGCGATCGGTGCGATGCGGGCGGCGAGTGCGTCCGCGACGTCGATCGCGTCGAGGGCCGACGGCCCGGTCCGATCGGCGAGGGTGCGCGGCAGTCCGACCACCACTTCCACCACGCCCAGTTCGTCGACCAGCCGGGCCAGCCGCTCGCACGTGCTTGTCGGTGCCGGTCCCGCCGCACCGTCTCGACCGGGGTGGCGAGGATGCCGTCGGGGTCGCTGGTGGCCACGCCGATGCGGACGGTGCCCACGTCGACGCCGAGCCGTCGTCCGCGTCCCGGGTCGTCGCTCCCGGGCCGGTCCGGCAGCCGGTCTTCGGTCTGACCCACTCAGTCAGCTCCGCTGGCTCCGTGCCACCTCGGCACGGAGCGCGGCCAGCGCCGCGTCGATTCCCGAGGCGCCGCTGCCGGATCCCTGCGCGAGGTCGGCCTTGCCGCCGCCGCGGCCGTTGACGGCCGCACCGAGCGCCTTGACCAGGTCGTTGGCGGACAGGCCGAGGTCCTGGGCGGCGGGGTTGACCGCCACCACGAACGGCACGGCGTCGCCCTCGCCCTCGGCGATCAGGGCCACCACGGCGGGCTCGGAGCCGAGCTTGCCGCGGATGTCGCCGACGAGGCTGCGCAGATCGGCCGCCGAGATGCCCCCGGCCATCCGCTGTGCCACCAGACGGACCTTACCGACCGGCTCCGCGCCTGCGGCGGCGTTCGCCGCAGCCGCCCGCGCATTCGCCAGGCGCATCCGGTCGAGTTCCTTCTCGGCGGCTCGCAGCCGCTCGACGAGGTTGGCCACCCGGGCGGGCACCTCGTCCGACGGCACCTTCAGCGACGACGCCAGCCCGGCCATCAGCGCGCGCTCCTTGGCCAGGTACTTGAACGAGTCGAGGCCGACGTACGCCTCGACGCGGCGCACCCCGGAGCCGACCGACGACTCGCCGAGGATGGTGACCGGACCGATCTGCGCCGAGTTGTGCACGTGGGTGCCACCGCACAGTTCGAGCGAGAACGGACCGCCGATCTCGACGACGCGGACCTCGTCGGGGTAGGTCTCGCCGAACAGCGCCATCGCGCCCATCGCCTTGGCCTTGTCGAGCTCGGTGTCGAAGGTGTTCACCGCGTAGTCGGCCTCGACGGCCTCGTTGGTGACCACCTCGATCTCGCTCCGCTGCTCGTCGGTCAGCGCGCCCTGCCAGTTGAAGTCGAACCGCAGGTAGCCGGGCCGGTTCAGCGAGCCGGCCTGAACGGCGTTGGGGCCCAGCACCTGTCGCAGCGCGGCGTGCACCATGTGGGTGCCGGAGTGGCCCTGGGTGGCGCCGTGGCGCCACTTCGGGTCGACGGCGGCGATCACGGTGTCGCCCTCGACGAACTCACCCGACTCGACGGTGACGCGGTGCACGAACAGCGTCTTGGCGATCTTCTGCACGTCGGTGACGGCGGCCTTGGCCGCGCCGCTGGAGCCGGTGCCGCTGATGGTGCCGACGTCGGCGATCTGGCCGCCGGACTCGGCGTAGAGCGGGGTGCGGTCGAGGACCAACTCGACGCGGTCGGCGCCTGGCCGCGCCGCCGTGGGCGACGACGGGAACCCGCTTGCCGTCGACGAAGATGCCCAGAATCGTTGCCTCGGAGGTGAGTTCGTCGAATCCGGTGAACTCGGTCGGACCCGCGTCGACCAGTTCGCGGTAGGCGGTGAGGTCGGCGTGGGCGTGCTTGCGGGCCGCGGCGTCGGCCTTGGCGCGCTGCCGCTGCTCGGCCATCAGGCCGCGGAAGCCCTCCTCGTCGACGCTCAGGCCCGGCTTCGGCCGCCATCTCCAGGGTCAGCTCGATCGGGAAGCCGTAGGTGTCGTGCAGGGTGAACGCGTCGGTGCCCGACAGCACCGTGGCGCCGGACGACCTGGTGGATTCCGCGGCGTCGTCGAACAGCTGCGAACCCGACGCCAGGGTGCGGTTGAACGCGGTCTCCTCGGCGACGGCGATGCGCTGGATCCGGTCGAAGTCGGTGACCAGTTCGGGGTACGACGGCCCCATCGCGTCGCGCACGGTGGTCATCAGCTCGCCGACGATCGGGGTGTCGATGCCGAGCAGCTTGGCCGACCGGATGACGCGGCGCAGCAGGCGGCGCAGCACGTAGCCGCGGCCGTCGTTGCCGGGGCTGACGCCGTCGCCGATGATGATCGCCGCGGTGCGGCTGTGGTCGGCGATGATCCGGTAGCGCACGTCGTCGTCGTGGTTGCCGACGCCGTAGCCGCGCGGCGCGATGCCCGCGACGAGATCGATGACCGGCCGCACCAGGTCGGTCTCGTAGACGTTGTCGACGTCCTGCAGCAGGCACGCCACCCGCTCGACGCCCATGCCGGTGTCGATGTTCTTGCGCGGCAACGGCCCGAGGATCTCGAAGTCCGCCTTGCAGGTGCCCTCGCCGCGCTCGTTCTGCATGAACACGAGGTTCCAGATCTCGATGTAGCGGTCCTCGTTGGCCTCCGGGCCGCCCTCGACGCCGTACTCCGGCCCGCGGTCGTAGTAGATCTCCGAGGACGGCCCGCACGGGCCGGGGATGCCCATCGACCAGTAGTTGTCGGCCATGCCGCGGCGCTGGATGCGCTCGAGCGGCAGCCCGGCCACTTCCTGCCACAGACCGATGGCCTCGTCGTCGTCGAGATAGACGGTGGCCCAGAGCCTTTCGGGGTCGAACCCGTAGCCGCCCTGATCCTGCGGATTGGTCAGCAGCGTCCACGCCAGCTCGATGGCGCCCTTCTTGAAGTAGTCGCCGAACGAGAAGTTGCCGGCCATCTGGAAGAAGGTGTTGTGCCGGGTGGTGATGCCGACCTCGTCGATGTCGGGGGTGCGGATGCACTTCTGCACGCTGGTCGCGCGGTCCCACGGCGGAGTCTGCTGGCCAAGGAAGAACGGGACGAACTGCACCATGCCGGCGTTGACGAACAGCAGGTTCGGGTCGTCGAGGATCACCGATGCGCTTGGCACCTCGGTGTGGCCCGCCTTCACGAAGTGATCGAGGAAGCGCTTCCTGATCTCGTGTGTCTGCACGTGCTGCTGTCCTTAAATGCTGGAGGTTCTCGACCGCATTACAGTACCGGTCCGGGGTGAGGCGCCTGAAAGCGCAACGACCAGAGCGCCCACCTGGTGCCCGCTAGGCGTTGACGAAGCTCAACCGCACCGACCGGCGCGGATTGTCGCGGTTGAGATCGACCAGCACCACGCTCTGCCACGTGCCGAGCAGCGGCTCGCCGTCCTGCACCGGCACCGTCACCGACGGCGCCACGATGGCGGGCAGAACGTGATCGGCGCCGTGCCCCGGCGAGCCGTGCGCAGTGGTGGTAGCGGTCGTCGCGCGGCAGCAGTCGCTCCAGCGTGTCGACCAGGTCGTGGTCGGATCCCGCGCCCGTCTCGATGATCGCCACGCCCGCCGTCGCGTGCGGAACGAACACGTTGCACAGCCCGTCACCGCGGTCTGCGCAGAACGCCCGCACCGCGTCGGTCAGATCCACCGTTCGCCGTTCCGCGGTGTCGACGTCGAGTTGCCGGCTGTCCATCGCTCCGAGCGTACGGGCGGGGCGTTGGACCCCCAAGAACCATTGCCACGCCCGATCGGTCGGAGGAAGGTGGAGGGACGGACCGGTGGCGCCGTCGGAGGGCGCTGCGCCGAGGACAATGGGGGTCGGTCATGCGCGCACGGACGACGACTTTTGCGGCTCAACCGTCGAACATCGACGCTGGAATCAGCCACATTCGCGACGTCGTGATGCCCCGTCTCGCGGACATGGGTGGATTCGTCGGCCTCTCGCTCTTGGTCGACCGGCAGTCTGGCCGCAGCATTACCACCACCGCCTGGGACGACGTCGAGACCGAAATTGCGAGCGCCGAACGAATCGGGGTGATCCGTGACCAGGCGGCCGAGGCGTTCGGTGGTCCCGCGGTCGTCGAAGGGTGGGAGATCGCCGGGGTGCGCCGCGACCACGCGTCCGGCGAGGGCGCCTGCGTGCGGGTCACATGGGTCAAGTTCGTGCCGAATCAGGTCGAGCAATCCATCGCGTTCTACAAGACGTCGGTGCTGCCCGTGATGCAGAAGCTCGAAGGATTCTGCAGCGCAAGCCTGTTGATCAACCGCTCATCTGGGCGTGCGGTGTCGTCGGGGACGTTCGACAACCGGGACGCCATGGAGCGGAATCGAGAACCCGCGACCAAGTTGCGGAATCGGACCCGGGAATTGGGCGCTGACATGCTCGACCTCGGCGAATTCGAACTGGCGCTCGCCCATCTTCGGGTACCCGAGATGAGTTGACCCAAGCGCTTATTCGACCGGCCCTGGTCACGGCCGCGATGGGTCGACGCCGTTCGCCGTTGGACGGTGTCGACGTCGAGCACATCGCTGTCCACATCTAGACCCTAGGAGCCATTGCCTCGACAAATCAGGCGGAGGACAGTAATGGATGGACCGGTGGCGCCACCGGGGCGCCGCCCCGACCCGACAGGGGGTGGATCGTGCACGCACGAACTACCACTATTACTGCGCAACCTTCTTCGATCGATGCCGGGATTGCGTTCGTCCGCGATGAAGTGATGCCAGCGCTGCAGGAGATGGACGGCTTCGTTGGCCTGTCGCTGTTGGTCGACCGGCAGTCGGGCCAAGCCATTGCCACCAGCGCCTGGGAATCCGACGAGGCCCAGCGTGCGAGCGCCGACCGCATTGCGCCGGTTCGTGATCGGGCCGCCGAGGTGTTCGGGGGCAGCGCGACGGTTGAGGTGTGGGAGATCGCCGTTTTGCACCGTCAGCACAGTTCCGATACCGGTGCATGCGTGCGGGCCACCTGGGTCACTCTCGCGCCCGATCAGGTGGATGCGGGTATGGAGTACTTCCGCTCCTCGGTGTTGCCGCAGATCGAGCACCTGGACGGATTCTGTAGCGCCAGCCTGCTGATCGACCGCGGATCGGGACGCGCGGTGTCATCGGTTTCGTTCAGCAGCCGTGACGCGATGGAACGCAACCGGGACCAGTCGAGAGCACTCAAGAGCGAGTCGATCCGCGAGGCGGGCGCCACCGAGGTCGACGAGCGCGAATTCGACCTGGCGTTGGCTCATCTGCGGGTCCCCGAGATGGCCTGACCGCGGGGGTTGCCGACAAGATTGTGGGCGGCCGCGCCGATTGACGCGGGCGTTTATTCCTGCGCGCCAGGGGTATTGCTCTCTCACCACTCGTCATCCCTGGAGGAAGAAATGACAATTACCGGCATCATCACCGCGATACTGATCGGCATCGTGGTCGGCGTGCTCGGCAGACTCGTCGTACCCGGCAAGCAGAACATCGGGATGTTGGTCACCATTCTGGTCGGCATCGTCGCGGCGTTCGTCGGTACGGCGATCGCCAGAGCGATGGGCATTCCGACCGCCACCAACGGCATCGACTGGCTCGAGTTGCTCGTCCAGGTCGTCGTGGCCGCACTGGCAGTGGCCCTGGTCTCGGCTGCAATGGGACGCCGCCGCTCGGGACTGCTGCGCCGTTAGTTCACTCGGGGCAGCAGGGGCTTGTCAGCCCGTGCCCTAATCTGCTGTACCACCCACGCGTTGCCGTCGGGGTCGGCGAACTCGAACATCGTGCCCCCGTCACGATCGTCGAAGACGCTGATTTCCCCGGCGGCAACGCCATTGGCGAGGAGCGATCGCCGCGCCGCCTCCGCGTCGGCGACCACGATTTGCAATCCCCTCAGGGAGCCGGGCTCCATCGCCGGGGGGTCGGCCAACACGATCGAACAGCCCGAGCCCGTAGGGGTCAACTGGGCGAATCGCATGGGCCTGCCATGGGTGTCGTGATCGAGGCGGAATCCGACCTGGTCGCGATAGAACGCGATGGCCCGGTCGACGTCGCCGACCGGTACCGACACCACCTCGAGCGTCCAGTTCATCAGAGCCTGTTGAGGAGTTCGTCGAGCTTTTCGTAGCCCTCGGTCATGCCGCCCTCCATGCCCGACGACAGCAGGCCGTCACGGGCCTCGAGGTTCGGACAGATCGACCGGCCCCGCAGCCGGCTGCGGCCGTCGCCGAGGTCCTCGAACCACATGAACTCGATGTTCACCATGTCCGGCGCGCCCTCGAATTCGAAGGTCTGGATGATGAATTCGTTGTCCCGCACCTTGTGGAACACCCCGTTGAAACCGAATTCACCACGATCGGCCTTGTGCACATAGCGGTAGCCGCCCCCGGTGCGGAAGTCCCAGTGCTCGATCGTCATCTCGAGGTCGCGCGGGCCCAAGCCACTGCTTGACCAGGTCCGGCTCGGCGTGGGCCCGGAACAGGGTCTGCACCGGAGCGTCGAAGTCACGGGTGAACTCCATGGCCAGGGTGTCGACCGGCGCCATGCAGGTTCAGTGCGTTCGTCATTCTCGTTTTCCCTTCTCGTGTCGTGTCCGTCATCGCCGCCAACAGGCCGTCCAGCCGGCGGTAGTTGCGTTCGGCGTCCAACCGGTATCGGTCGATCCAGGCCGTCAGCCGCTCCAGTGCCGCCGCGTCGAGGTGCACCGGCCTGCGCTGGGCATCCCGACTGCGGGTGACCAGACCCGCCTGTTCGAGCACCTGAATGTGTTTGGACACCGCCTGCTTCGTGATGTCGAACGGTTCGGCCAACTCGTTGACCGTCGCCGGGCCGCGAGACAATCGCGCCACGATGGCCCGCCGGACCGGGTCGGCCAGCGCCAGGAAGGCACGGTCCAGCCCGCGTCTCCGACTCTTCGTCACTCCTCAATTGTCAACCTCTACCTTGATCAATCAATTGATTGACTACCAAGGTAGAGAAGCTCACAGGAAGTGTCAAGGGTTGGATCCTCGCCGAAGATCAGGGCAGCGCGTCGCCGGGGAAGCCCAGACCCGGGTGGACGTCAAAGGTGAAGATGCCTGCCCGCACGCCGGGGTCGTCGGCCATGACCGCGGCGGTCTCGTCGACGGATCCGGTGAATACGCCGATGCCGCAGACGTCGGAGCCATCGATGACCCGCAGCACGAGGGGCATGACGCCGTCGTCGCGCAGACCGAAGTTGCGCCTGCCGTGTTCCCACGCGATGGCCGCGGAGTCGTCCGCACCGAAGTTCGGGCCTGCCCGCAGAATCACCACGCTGTAGGGCTTCGCCGTCGGCAGCAGCGCGTTCATCTCGTCATCGGTGAAGGTCTTCGTCATCGGTCTCCTCGGTGTCAGCCGCGCCTGCGCCGGATGATGGCGCGCAGCTTGTCCAGCCTGCCCGCGATGTCCCGTTCGGCGCCGTGAGTGGTCGGCCGGTAGTAGTCGACGCCGACCACCTCGTCGGGCGGATACTGTTGCGGCACAACGCCATCGGGGTCGTCGTGCGGATAGACGTAGCCCTGCGCGTTGCCGAGCGCCGCGGCGCCCGAGTAGTGGCCGTCCCGCAGATGCGGCGGCACCAGGCCGGCCTTGCCCGCCTTGATGTCGGCCATCGCCGCGGACAATGCCGTCGTCACCGCGTTCGACTTGGGTGCCGACGCCAGGTGCACCGTCGCGTGCGCCAGCGTCAGCTGGGCCTCGGGCAGGCCGATCAACTGCACGGTCTGCGCGGCCGCCACCGCCGTGGGCAGCGCGGTCGGATCGGCCATCCCGACGTCCTCGCTGGCCAGGATCATCAGCCGGCGGGCGATGAAGCGGGGGTCCTCCCCCGCGGTCAGCATCCGCGCCAGGTAGTGCAGCGCGGCGTCCACGTCGGAGCCGCGCACCGACTTGATGAACGCGCTGATCACGTCGTAGTGCTGATCGCCGTCGCGGTCGTAGCGCACGGCCGCCTTGTCCAGCGACTGCTCGATGGTCTCGACCGTCACGTGGTCGGTGGCCTCGGCGGCCACCTCCAGCGCGGTCAGCGCGCGTCGGGCATCGCCCGCGGCCAGTCGCACCAGCAGGTCGACCGCCTCGGGGTCGACGGCGACGGCGCCGCCGAGGCCGCGGGGATCGGCGACGGCGCGCTCGACGACGGCGCGGATCGCCTCGGCGCTCAGCGGCTGCAGTTGCAGGATCAGCGACCGCGACAGCAGCGGCGCGACGACGGAGAACGACGGATTCTCGGTGGTCGCTGCCACCAGCAGCACCACGCGGTTCTCCACCGCGGCGAGCAGCGCGTCCTGCTGGGTCTTGGAGAACCGGTGCACCTCGTCGATGAACAGCACGGTCTGCTCGCCGCGCACGGCCGCGCGCCGCGCCACGTCGATGACGGCGCGCACCTCCTTGACGCCCGCCGACAGCGCGGACAGCGCCTCGAACCGCCGTGCCGGTCGCGTGCGAGATCAGCGACGCCAGCGTGGTCTTGCCGGTGCCGGGCGGGCCGTAGAGGATGACCGACGCCGCACCCGATCCCTCGACCAGCCGACGCAGCGGTGAGCCGGGCCGCAGCAGGTGGTCCTGTCCGACCACCTCGTCGAGGCTCGCCGGCCGCATCCGCACCGCGAGCGGCGCCGATGCGCCGACGGCTCGCCCGGCATCTGAGCGCGTCGGTCTCGCCGAGACGTCGAACAGACCGTCGGACACGCTCTCATGCTTACCACGGATCAGACGGCTGGTGTGCGTCACGAAGTCGATGAGTTCCTCGACCCGGCCGATGAGCGCAGGCTCGAGGTCGTTCCAGTCCCGCACGCTGCCGCGGATCCGCCGCCACGCCTCGGCGATGTCGGCCTGCTCGGCGTGCGGCCAGCCCGAGCGCCGTCGCAGATGCCGTGCTTCCAGTCGGTGCCGCGCGGCACGACGGGCCATGCCTTCAGGCCCAGCCGGGCCGGCTTGACGGCCTGCCAGATGTCGATGAACGGATGGCCGACGACCAGCGTGTCGGCGCCGCACCGGCACCACGGCGGACGGCCTCGGCGATGCGGGTCTCCTTCGAGCCCGCGACCAGGTGGTCGACGAGCACCCCGAGTCGGCGACCTGGGCCGGGTTCGAACTCCGCGACGATGGCGGCGAGGTCGTCGATGCCACCGAGGTACTCGACGACGACACCCTCGACGCGTAGGTCGTCACCCCAGACCTGTTCGACGAGTTCGGCGTCGTGGCGGCCCTCGACGTAGATCCGGCTGGCCAGCGCCATCCGCGCCCGGCCGCCGGTGACCGCCACCGAACCGGACGCCGTCCTGGTCGGCGCGGCGGGCGGCGGGCGGCGCAGCGGCGGGTTGAGGATCACCGGTTTGCCGTCGATGAGGTAGCCGGGGCCGACCGGGAACGAGCGGCGCCTGCGGCCGTTGCGGTCCTCGAGCTGCATTCGGCCGTATTCGACTGCCGACGACGGCGCCGACGTATCCGGTCTGGGCGTCCTCGACCACCAGGCCGATCTCGACGACCCGTTCGGTTGACCGGGGTCGTCGCGCGCCGTGCGGGTCGCGGGCCAGCACATCGGAGCCGTATCGATCAGTCACCCGACCGATCCTAGGAACGATCGACGCCGATTCCGGGCATCGCCACACCGTTGTCCCTACGATCGACCACGTGCTGTTGAACCGGGTCACCGCCGAGGGCATCGCCGACGGCACCATCACGCTGGTGTTGCGCCGATGGGATGCACCCCGCGCCGAAACCTGGTGGCACGCAGCGCACTCCGGTGGGCACCGTCCGCATCGACGACGTCACCGAGCATCCCGGCGGTTACCGGGTCACGGCCGACCAGGCGATCGCGGCCGGTTATCCGACCGCCCGCGCCGCGCAGGCCGAGCTCGATCGACGCCCGGCCGGGCACACCTACCTGATCGCGGTGTCCTTCCTGGCGCCCGACGAGCGTCCCGGGCTCGCCGCCGACGACGAGCTCACCGACGCCGACGTCGACGCCATCACGGCGCGACTGGATCGCTGGGACGCCGCCACGACGCCGTGGACGCGCGACTACCTGCGGATGATCGGTGACGAACGAGGCGGTGCGGGCGCCCGACCTGGCGGCGCGCGTGGGGCTGGACGTGCCTCGGTTCAAGCGCAGGGTGCGCCAGCTCAAGGGCCTCGGCCTGACCATCAGCCTCGACGTGGGTTACCGGTTGAGTCCGCGGGGCCGGGCCTACCTGCGGCTGGCGGGCTGACGTGGTGGATGCGGCCAGATACGGTCCGTGGGCGGTGGTCGCCGGTGGATCGGAGGGCGTGGGTGCGGAGTCCGCCCTGCAGCGCACCTGGGCCGGTTTGAATCTCGTCCTGATTGCCCGCAAGCCTGCGGCGCTCGAGGAGACGGCGGCCACCTGCCGCGGCCTAGGCGTCGAAGTGCGCACGCTCGCAATGGATCTGGTCGAGGCGTCGAGCATCACCAGGATCGTCGAGGCCACGGCCGATCTCGAAGTGGGGCTGTTGATCTACAACGCGGGCGCCAACACGTGCAGCGAGGAGTTCCTCAACGGCGATCTGGCCGACTTCGCGCGCGTCATCGACCTCAACGTCGGCACGATGATGGCACTGGTCTCGCACTTCGGCCGCCCGATGCGCGATCGACCCCGCGGCGGGCTGCTTCTGGTCGGGTCGATGGCCGGCTACCTCGGTTCGGTGCGGCAAACGGTCTACGGCGGGGTAAAGGCGTTCGGACGGATCTTCGCCGAAAGCCTGTGGTTGGAGCTACGCGAATACGACGTCGACGTACTCGAACTGGTGCTCGGCGTGACCAGGACCCCGGCGATGGAGAGGGTGGGTCTGAACTTCGGCGCGCCCGGTCTCCGGGTCTCCGAGCCTGCGGACGTGGCCAGGGAAGGCCTGGCGCAACTGTCCAACGGACCGGTCCACGTCGCGGGCGGCAACGGCGACGACGTCGTGCGGCGCAACCATCCGGACCGCGCGAAGGTGGTGCTGGGCACCCACCGGTTCATGCAGCAGTTGATCGGGCCGGACTAGTCTCATCTTTGGCTCAAAGGTGCCAGCGGCCATCGCGTGCTCGATACCCTCAGAGCGCGGGCTCAGCGAACGGAGCACACCCATGACCTCGATCAGAGACACCGCCGAACGATTCTTCGTGGCTTGCGAGACCGGCAAGGGCTGGGATGGGTGTGCGCAGTTCTGCCACTCCGGCGCGACGTTCGCCGCCCAGACCGACGCCCTGGACGGTGTGGAAACCCTCGAGGCCTACACCGAGTGGATGAAGAACCTGTTCACACCGCTGCCCGATGGCAACGCCGAGATACGGTCGTTCGCCGTCGACGAGACGCGCAACAACGTGGCAGCGTTCGGCGTCTTCCGCGGGACACACGAGGGTGACGGCGGGCCGGTACCACCGACCGGGAAGAGTGCGGCGGCGGACTACGTCTACGTCATGGACTTCGACGGCGACAAGATCCGTCACATGACCAAGATTTGGAACGACGGGTTCACCATGCGGCAGCTTGGTTGGGTGTAGCAGTTGGTCGGCAGGCGGCCACAACCACGGTGAGTTAGTCGTCGTCCGGGGGATCTGGGTCGGTGAGCATGCGGTCGGGGTGATGGTAGTCATTCGTGCGGGGTTGGCCGGTGTCCAGGTGCGGTGGCGGGATCCATTCGGCTTTGCCGCCGGTGCCGATGCGCACGGTCCAGCCTTGTTCGGCGAGGCGGTTGTCGGCCGGACACGCCAGCACTTCGAGGTCGATGTTGGTTTCGCCGTGGTCTTTGGCCCAGCCCTGGATGTGGTGGACCTGGGTGCCATACCCGGGCACCGGACAACCCGGGCGGGTGCAGCCCCGATCCCGGGACAGCAGCATGATGCGTTGTGCCGGGGAGGCACACCGTCGGGTACGGCCCAGGTAGAGGGGTTCGCCGGTGTGTTTGTCGTAGATCGCCAAGTAGTGATGGGCGTGGGAGGCCAGGCGGATGGTGTCGGCCATCGGCAGCACGGTGCCCCCAGCGGTGACCGCGGACCCGGCGGCGGATTCCAGCTCCTGCACCGTGGTGGACACGATGATCGTCACCGGCAGCCCGTTGTGCTGACCCAACTCCCCCGAGGACAACACACTGCGGCCGATGGCGATCAGGGCGTCGTGGTTGCGTTGCCCCACACTGCGGTGATCACCCTCGATCTGGGCTTGCGACGGTGTCCCCGACACTCGGGGTGCGGCGGTCGGGTCATCCGGGTTGCACATCCCGGGGGCGGCCCATTTGCCCAAGATCGGTTCCAGGGTGGCCAGCGCTTGGGGGTCCAGGTTGCCCCTGAACGGGGTCATCCCATCAACACCCTGCTTGCCGATCCACAAGCCCCGGCGCCGGGCCCGTTCGGTGTCATCGGGCAGCGGCCCGTCCTGATCGATCAACAGGGCCAACCGGTCGGCGGCCTCGCGCAATCCGTCGGGGTCCGACCCGGTCGCGATCCGCACCAGCGTCACCTCCGCCTGCTCGCGGGTTTGCAGGTCCACCCAGGCGGGCAGGTGGTCGAAGAATCGCCGGATGATCCGGACGTGATCACCGCCGATCCGCCCGTCGGCCTGGGCGGCGGCGGTCAACCCCAACACCGGCGCCAACCCTTCCCCGGACAAGGCGATCCGGGGTCCCAATGCCGCGGCGTCCTGGATGCGACGCTTGGCATCGGCACCCGAGATCCGCAACCGGTCGCGCAGCACGTCGCGCAACGACTTCGCACCCAACTCGACCGGACTGGCTTCCGCGGCCAGACGGGCGATGAGGCGATGCCCGAGGGTCGGCAGCCGGCGGGCCAGGCACTCGATGCGGTGCGCCACGGCGAGCACTTCACGGTGAGTCAGGGCGTCGGTCGACAGGGCGGCCACCGTGTCGAAGGCCGCATCCAGGGTGTCCAGGGCGGCGAGGATCTCCTCGCGATCGGCGCCACCACCAGAACTCATACACCGAACACTAGTTCGACCCACCGACATGAAAACCCCGAATGTGACACCTGAAACCACAGTGACACAAGAGATTTCACGCGATCGCGAGCGTGCGCAAAACGTTGAACTACAGCGGCGTGTCGACCCGCAGACACGCACGCTCGCGGAAGGAACTAGAGCCCGCGCGAGGAGCTAGGGCGCGCTACTTCTTCAGCTTGGTGTTGATGTCGAACAGCACCTGCTCGCCGTCGATCTTGAGCACCTTCATATGCGCGGTGTAGTCGCCGTCGGGACCCGTGAAGCTGCAATCGAACTCCTGGCCGACCTTCGCCTCGACGCCGTCGGGGCACTTCACGTCCGTTGGCTTGAAGTCCGTCTTCTCCGACACCAGCTCGACGACTGACTGCGCTGCGCCATCGGGCTTGATGGTCGAGGAGCCGCACGACGCGAGCGACAACGTCGCAGCGCCGATGAACACAGCGATGCCAAAGCGGATGCCAAGGTTTCGGGCCATGCGCGTGATGCTGCACTAGCGTTTGCCAGAGGTCAAGACTTGTCTCCACATGGTGACAAGATCACGGTTCACTGCCTTAGCTGCCAGCACCTCGTCAGCCGGCAACCGGCGAGGCCTCCCCGAGTATCTGTACCCCGGTGACGATCTGCGATTCGGACAAGTTGGCGAACCCCATGATCAATCCCGGCGGACCGGAGGCCGGCTGGGCGTACCACGGTCGGAGCGGCTCGACCTTGACCCGCATCGCCGCGGCGTTCGCGACCAATTCGTCGATGGGATAGTCGGGCGGAAAGTGCACGGCGAGTTGAACACCGGCGGCAACGCCGTACACCCTGGTCTGTGGGAGGTAGCGACTCAGCGCGCGAAGCAGCGCGTTGCGGCGCACGATGTAGCGCCGCCGCATCTGGCGCAGGTGCCGGTCGTAATCACCCGACGCCACAAGTTGGGCGAAGGCGATCTGGTCCATGAGCGAGCTGCCAAGGTCTGCCGACATCTTGTACCTCGTCGCGACCCTGACGAGATGCTCGGGCAACACCATCCAGCCGATGCGCATTGCCGGGGCCAGCGTCTTGCTGACCGACCCCAGGTAGATCACCCGGTCGGGAGCCAGCGCTTGAATGGCTCCCACGGGGGCGCGGTCGTAGCGGTACTCGGCGTCGTAGTCGTCTTCGATGATGACGTTCCCGGCCCGCGCCCAATCGAGTAGGGCCGCACGGCGATCAGGTGTCAGCACCACCCCGGAGGGCGACTGATGTGCCGGCGTGGTCAGCACGGCCCGCGCCCCGCAAGCCTTCAGTGCATCGACGTCGAGTCCGTCCTCGTCCACCGGTATGGGTATTCCGGCGACATCGTGGTTGCGCAGCGCGATTCGGTGAAACCAGAACGCTGGGTCTTCGATCGCGATGGGCAGCCCGTCGGTCTTGCGCAAGATCTGGGCGGTGATCGCAATGCCCTGTGTCACGCCGCCGCAGATGACGATCGAGTCCGGGTCGGCGATCACCCCTCGGGTACGGCGCAGGTAGCTCGACACCTCTGCGCGGCACGCCGGAAGCCCTTCCGGCGCAACGTAACCGAAGGCATCAGACGGAGTGACCACCAATCCCTGACGCAAGGCCCGCAACCACGCGGCGCGTGGAAAACTACTGAGGTCGGGGCAGCCGGGGGTGAAGTCGACGTGGTAACCGGTCGCGATGGTACGGTCCCCCGCGGTCGCGCCACCGGTGACTTCCACGCCCGCGACCGACGTACCGGATCCATGGCGGCTGAGCAGGAATCCTTCGGCGACCAGCTGGCTGTATGCGTCGACCACCAGCCGTCGGGACACCCCGATATCCGCTGCCAACACTCGGGTTGACGGCATCCTCGCGTGCGGCTCGAGACGACGGCTGCGGATGGCGTCGCGCAACCCATCGGTCAGTTGCCGGTGCAGGGGTTCGGGTCGCGCGCGGTCGATGATCACCAGCAACTCAGGACCCACAGTGGTACCCGAAATGACCATGAAAGTGGAGCCTAATCTAACGGCAACCTGGGAGTTAGCTTAATGACATGAACAGAACCCGGGCGCGGACTCCTTCGCGGTTCCCGGGAGTGGGAGACGGCATCGCGTGACCGTCCTCCAAGAGAAACTGTGTGCCACGTCGGATTCAGCGAATCCATGTCAGTCGCGACGCCTTGCCGTCGTGGCTACGGCGACGGCGGGACCCGCGCCGATCGGCGGGGTGCCCGGCGGGGTGCTCGATGCCTTCCTGAGATCGGCGGCGCTTGGTCCGTCGGGATTGGTGGCTACGGGCGAGCCGGGCATCGGGCGGACCACGTTCTGGTGGTCCGCGGTGGATACGGCGCGCAAGCGTGGGTTTCACGTCTTGGCGGCGCGACCGCCCGCCACCGAGGCGGGGCTGGCGCATGCCGCGCTCGCGGATCTCCTCGACGGGATCGACGCGAAGACCTTCGAACGACTACCCCACCCGCAACGACGGGCGCTCGACCAGGTGCTGCTGCGAGCCGAATCAGACGGTGGGGCACCGGATCTACGCGCCGCGGCGGCAGCCTTCCGATCGGTTCTCGACCACCTCACCGATGACTCCCCGGTGCTACTGGCGATAGACGACCCGCACTGGCTCGATCCGTCGAGCAGAAGTGTGCTGGCGTTCGCGACCCGCCGGCTCTCGGGGCGGGTCGGCGTGCTCGCCACCGTTCGCACCGGTGCAGGGACCGAGACCGGCGCTTCGTGGCTCCAGTTGTCCCTACCCGAGGCGGTCGAATACGTCCAGATGCGACCGCTGAGCCTTGGCGCATTGCATGCGGTGCTGTCCGAACGACTGAGACGGTCGTTCCCGCGACCGACGATGGTGCGGATCCACGAGATCTCAGCGGGCAACCCATTCTTCGCACTCGAACTGGCGCGAGCCGTCGACGGTGCGACCGGCACCGGCGAGATCGCGTTGCCACGCACGCTGGCCGAACTGGTGCAAGCCCGGATCGGGCGGCTCGCCGCGGACACTCGCGAAGTCTTGTTGGCCGCGGCATGCCTGGCCGAACCGACCGTGGAGTTGGTGGCGCGTGCCACCGGCAACGACGCGGAGCGGACGGAACGCCTGCTCGAGGCCCCCGAGGGCAGCGGAATCGTCCGGATCGACGGACACCGGCTCCGTTTCGACCACCCACTGCTGGCGATGGCATTCTCCGCGGAGGCCAGCCCGGCTCGCCGACGGGCGGTACACCGTCGCCTTGCCGAGATCGTCACCGATCCCGAGCGGGTAGCCCGGCACCGGGCCTTGGGCTCCACCAACGGTGACTCGCAGACTCTCGACTGCCTGGACATCGGCGCCGAACTCGCGCGCCACCGGGGAGCTCCCGCTGCCGCGGCGGAACTGGTGGAACTCGCCCTCGGGCTTGGCGGTGACACCGTGGCACGCCGGATGCACGCTGCCTCCGACCATTTCACCGCAGGGGATCTCGGGCGGGCCAGGGTCCTGCTGGAGGAGGTCGTGACGGCGCTGGGGCCTGGACCACTTCGGGCGGCGGCGATGTATCGACTCGCGTGCATCCGGATGTTCGACGACGGCGTCATCGAGCCCGCGCACGTCCGGGACGCCATTGGCGAGGCGGGCGATGATCTCGAGCTGCGCGCGGGGTTGACGGTCATGCTCGCCTTTGCGCTCGCTGGCGCCGCGCAGTTCGACGCCGCGGTCGATACTGCCCGTCGCGCCGTGGTGGAAGCCGAACGACTCGGACACCGCCATGTGGTCGGTCGTGCGTTGGCCCTACGGGTGCTGCTGGACTTCCTGCGGGGCAACGGCATCGACGAACCAGACCTGCGGCGAGCCGAGGAGATGGAGGCCGGCATCGCGGAGATGCCGATGGGCTTTGGGCCCTCCGTACTGCGTGCCATGGTGCTGGCCTGGACCGGGCAGTTCGAACAAGCGGACTCGGAGGTGATGCACCTGCGAGCTCGCTGCATCGAGCGGGGCCACGAGACCGAACTGATGCTCCTGACCTGTCACGGTGTGCTGATCGACATCTGGCGAGGGCGCCACTCCGTCGCCGCACTGGTCGCCGAGGACGCCATGGAACGGGCGCAGCAACTGGGCGGGGACGTCGGCTTGTTCCTCGCGTTGACGATGCGTGCCGCGGTGTCGTGCCACGCCGGCCTCGTCGAGCAGGCCCGGACCGACGTCAGCGCCGCGCTGGCTGCGGGACGGCGCGGCGGCTGCTTCCCGATGACCCAGTGGCCGAACACCGTCTTGGCGTTCCTCGAGGTGTCACTGGGCAACTACGCTGCCGCGGCCGACGCGGTGGAGCCGCTGCTGGCCGACATCGACGCGGAACCGAACGCCGCCGAAATGATCACGGCCTCATGGGTTCCCGAGGCCGCCGAGGCGCTGATCCAGCTGGGCCGCCTCGATGACGCCGAACCGCTGATCGAGCATCTCGAACGGAACGGCCGTCGCCTCGATCGGGCCTGGATGCTTGCCGTCGGGGCCCGCTGCCGCGCGATGCTGTTCGCCGCCCGCGGCGACCTCGGCAACGCCGCGACCACTGCGGCGCACGCTCTACGGGAGCACGATCGGCTGCCGATGCCATTCGAGCGTGCCCGGACCCAACTCCTGGTTGGTCAACTCCATCGCCGTGCTCGCCACCATGGCGCCGCGGTGCAGAACCTGACCGAAGCGCTGCGCGACTTCGAGAACCTTCAAACCCCGCTGTGGGCCAAGCGTGCCCGCGCGGAACTGGCCCGCATCACCACCGGTCCAAGCCCCGGTGGCGTGCTCACCCCGTCCGAAGAACGCGTGGCCGAACTGGCCGCCGCGGGCAGAACCAACCGCGACGTCGCGGCAGCCCTGTTCATCAGCCCGAAGACGGTGGAGGCGAACCTCTCTCGCATCTACCGCAAACTCGACATTCACTCACGTGCGGAGCTAGGCCAACACATGAGCCGCAGGCCGCGTAACACGCACCCGCGGTCGGGAACTGCGCACAACCACGACCACGTAGTGCTCGGCTAAACGCCGCCGCCGGCGGCCGCGAGTTTGGCCGGATCCGACGTCACCTCGTCGATCACGGTGTGGATGAACCGCATCTTCTCCAGCACCTTCGTCGGCAGCACGAACGGGTAGAGGTCGTCGTGGCCCATGGACCGGTTGACCATGTTCAGCGCCCACGCCAGCGGCAGCCACATTTCGATGATCGAATCGAATCCGCTGGGCCCCAAGTTCCTTCGCTCGAACGTCGCGGCGGCAGGTGCGAAGCTGAATGCGGCGGCCGTATCCAGGGTGTCGCGGATGTGCAGGTAGTGCGCGAACGTCTCGGCCCAGTCCTCGGCGGGATGCATGGTGGCGTACGACGAGACGTAGTTGCCCTCCCAGCCCGGCGGGGCGCCCTGGCTGTAGTGCCGGTCCAGCGCTGCCTGGTAGTCCGCCTCGGGATCGCCGAACAACTCTCGGGCCTGCTCCTGATACTGCGGCGCCGTGCCGACCAGCCGGTAGTAGTAGTAATGGCCGATTTCGTGGCGAAAGTGGCCGAGCAGGGTGCGGTACGGCTCGGCCATCGCCTTGCGCAGTTGCTGGCGGTGGACGTCGTCGCCCTCGGCGAGGTCGAGTGTGATGACGCCGTTCTGATGGCCGGTGAAGACCTTCTCGAACTTGCTGGACAGCAGATCGAACGCCAAGCCGAAATTCGGGTCCTCGTCGCGTCCGACGATGGGCAGTTTCAGGTCGACCAGCTCGACGATCAGGCGCCGCTTGGCCTTCTCCGCGATCGCGAATGCCGCCATGGCCGGAGTGTCGGCGTCGGCGGGTCGAGTGCGGGTCAGCGCACACGACGGGCACAGTCTACGGACCGGTGCCACCCTGACCAGCCAATTACACTCGGCCGCATGCAGATTCGCGCACAGCTGATACTCGCTGGCATCGACGGCGCCGCCGTGCTCGCTCTCGGCGCCCGAGGCGATGACCAGGAACGCCATGTCGTCGAGCGAGAACCCCAACTTGCTCTTGCACGCCAGGCACACCGAGTTCTCGAATGCCAGGTGCTGGCCGCAGTTGGGACAGATGAAGTCACGCATGCAGAACTCCCCCCTCGAACGGCACCACGTCGACCGCCACGTCGATCACGCTCTTCTCCGATTCGGTGTAGATGATGCCGCGCAACGGCGGCACGTCGGCGTAGTCGCGGCCGTAGCCCACCACGATGTAGCGCTCGTCGATCATCTGGTCATTGGTCGGATCCAGGCCGAGCCACTGGTTCTGCGGCGTCCACACCGACGCCCAAGCGTGCGAGGCATCGACACCCACCATGCGTTCCTTCCCTGGCGGCGGGTCGGTGGCGAGATACCCGGAAACGTAACTGGCGGCAAGGCCGTTGGCGCGCAGGCAGGCGATCGCCAACCGCGCGAAGTCCTGGCATACCCCCTCCCGGGCGGTCAGGACCTCGTCGACCTTGGTGGACACCGTCGTGGAGCCCGAACGATAGGTGAAGTCGGAGTGAATCCGGGCGTTCAGATCCCGAAGCACCTCGATCAGCGGTCGGCCCTGCTCGAAACTCGGTGCCGCGTAGGCACGTACCGCGTCGGTGATCTCCGTCGGATGCAGATCGAGGGTGAACTCGACGGCCAGCGCGCCGTCGGGACCCACCGGGCGGGCGATCTCCCACGGCGCGTTCGCCGAGCCGCCACCGTAGAGCTCGGCAGGTGGCGGATCCACGTCGACGACCGAGTGGCTGGTGACGGAAAGCCTTCGGTGCCGCTCGGTGACGTGGAAGTACGAGCTGATGTTGCCGTAGGCGTCCCGGCTCGTCGAACTGTCCGCGGCCTCGGGGTCGAGCACGAGCTCGTGGGACAGGCAGCGCTGACGACCGGAGTCCCGCGGAATCAGGAAGCCCCTGCCGTAGGAACTGGTGACGTCGTCGGAGTACCGGTACACGGTGCGGTGCGTGATCTCGTAGCACCGACCGCCGCCACCTGTCGGCCCGTCCCCGGCGGTCATGGCATGACCCGTCGTTCGTCGGGTCCCCACAGCGGTTGCATGCCGCCGGGCAGCGACAGGTGGGTAGCGGTGATCAGGCTGGACAGATCGCGCAGATCGGCGTGCATCCCGTCGAGCAGATCGGCGAGTTCGGCCCGCTTGCCCTCTGGCGTGACGGCCTCCAGATCGGCCGGGTCGAGCCGTCGCAGTCGGGCGGCGATCTCGTCGATGAGCCGTTCCGGCCGGGTCGATCCCGACGACGAGGGCAGCGCCTTGAGATCCGTGCGCAACCGCTCGAACTGGTAGGCCAGCGACCGCGGGTTCTCCTCGTCGAACAGCACCAGGTCGGCCACCGCGGCCACGCTCACCTTGCCGAGGGTGCGCCTGCGGTAGATGACCGACGACTCGCACGCCACCAGCGTCGACTCGGTGATCGTCTGCTCGGCGCCGCGACTGCGCATGGTGGTGAGCGTGGCACTCAGCAGCGCCGTCAGCCAGATGCCCCGCTCGATGCGCTTGCCGATGTCCATCATCGTCCAGCCGACGTCCTGCACCATCGACTCGGCCGCGACCCCGGACAGAGCCAGCATGCCCGCGAGCGTCTGACTGTGCGCGGCAGCCAGATACGCCTCGCCCTCGGTGTGCGAATCGGGCGGACCGCCGGACGGGTGCAGCACCGCGCGCTCCACGGCGGCCAGCACCATCCAGGTGTCGTTGGACATCTGGTCGCGCACCGCTCGCGAGCTGCCAGCCCGAGCCGTTCGACCGACTGCGCCAACGCGCCGGGACGGTGCCGATCCGCCGTCAGCGACCACAGCGTCGTCGGCGCGGTCGCCACCATCTCGGCGTCGTCACCGTCGGCTCCGGTGTCGGTACCGGTGATCCTGCCGAGGGCGGCCAGCAGACCGGTACGCACTCGCTGCCGGCAAGGTCTCGGCGGTACCGGAATTCGTGGTAGCGCTCACGGGTGACGTTGAGCAGACGCGCGGTGCTCTCCGCACGTTCGGCGTAGCGCCCGAGCCAGAACAGGTCGGACAGCACGCGGGGCGAACTGACACGCGGGTGGGGCTCGGTGTCATGGCGGGCAGGTCCACCGACCGGCGTCGGCGTGCGCTCGGCCGTCACCCGGCTCGGCGTGCGAACCCAGATATCCTTGGCCGCAACGGTGTTCATTCGGTATGCGGCGTTTCCCGGCGCCACCAGATATCCGAGCCCGCCGATCATCGGCGCATACCCGCCGCGCTGCGCGACGGTGAACAAGCGCATGCCGACACTGCCCGCCGACAAGCCGCCGGGGCGGTGGTCCGTCGGTGCCGACGAGAACTGCGGCAACTCCTGGCCCACCCACTGCCACGGCGTCGGCACCGATGCGCGCGGCGAGGCTCTCGCGCTGCGCCGCCGACAGCGCCGGGCCGACGATCGTCTCACCGCCCGTCACCGGTTTGATCAGCAGCGACGACAGATGCGTGAGCAGATGCGAACGCTCCACGTCGATGCCGCCCCAGTACGTGGGGGCGGTGCGCAACAGCGGCGTCTCGCCCAGCAGCCGGTCGGCCAGTTCCGGCAGGAAGCGAAGCAGCCCTGGGCTTTCCAGGATGCCGCTGCCGAGCGTGTTGACCACCGTCACCGCGCCGCGACGCAACACCTCGACCAGCCCGACGACGCCGAGCCGCGAGTCCGGGCGCAGGTCCAGCGGGTCGGCGTAGTCGGCGTCGACGCGCCGCAGCACCACGTCGACGCGCTTGAGCGTGCCGAGCGACCGCATCCACAACTTGCCGTCGCGGACCACCAGGTCGGCGCTCTCCACCAGCGGGAAGCCGAGCACGCTCGCCAGGTAGGCCTGGTCGAACGCGGTCTCGGAGTGGATGCCAGGACTGAGCACCACCACGACGGGTTCCTCGGCCGATTCCGGCGCGGCGTCGATGAGCGCCAGCCGCAGCGCCTGCGCCCACGGCGAGGCGGGGCGCGGGCCGATGCGCTCGTAGAGATCGGGAATGGCGTGGGCCACCACGCGGCGGTCGGCCAACGCGTAGCCCGCCCCCGACGGCGCCTGCGTCCAGTCGGCGTTCACCAGGAAGTCGCCCGCCGCGTTGCGGCTGACGTCGCAGCCGTGCAGGAACAGCTGATGGCGCCCCGGCACCTCGATGCCGCGGGCGGCCCGCACGTAACCCGGGTGCGCGAACACCAGCGCGGCGGGCAGCGCACCGCTGGTGATCGAGCGGCGCGGGCCGTACAGGTCGGCCAGCACGGCGTCGAGCAATCGTGACCGCTGCACCAGGCCGGACTCGAGGACGTCCCAGTCCGGCGCCGAGATCAGCAGCGGTAGCGCGTCGAGGTGCCACGGACCTGGCACCGCCGTGCCGTCGCCGTTGGTGACGGCGTCGGGGTGCTCGACCTGGACGAAGGTGATGCCGTCGTTGTCGACCAGCCCGCGGACCACCGAGCGCAGCCGATCGAGGCCGACGCGGCCGCGCTCCTCGACGCATTCGGCGAGTTCCTGCCATGCAGGCCGGATGTTGCCCGCGGCGTCGACGAACTCGTCGTAGCCGGTGGCCGCCCCGTCCCTGACGTCGAAGAGCGTCTTCTGCGCTCGCGCCGCGCGGTAACCAGCCAGCACGTTGTCGGCGTCGCCGACGGTGCGGACCGGCTCGGGCGAGCTGCTAGCGCGAAGAACCATCAACGAAGCACGGTACGCACCCGGCGCAGATCCAGGATGCCCGGTGCGCCCACATCGGTGGACTGTCGAGCCTGCTTCTCGCGGATGTCGGACATGTCGACCTGGCCCGGGGTGAATCCGGTCGCCTCGAAGCGGCGACCGCGCCGCGACTCGGCCTCGACCGCGTTGACGGGCGGCTTGTCGTAGGCACAGGCCGCCGGGATGCGACACGTGGTAGGTGCAGCCGCCGCGGGACATCCCGGTGGACAGGTCGACCAACTCGAACCGCAGCGGCCCGTCGACGGTGATCGTCGGGTGCAGCGCGCTCGGCGGCTGCCAGGCACGGTAACCGCACCCCGCCGACCTGTATGTCGGGTTTGTCGGTGGCCAGCAGCGGAATCGGGTGGCCGTTGCACGTCACGACGTAGCGGTGCCGGTCGGCGCCGATGATCCGAACCTGGATGCGCTCGACCGACGAGTCGACGTAGCGGGCGGTCCCGCCCGCGGTGGACTCCTCGCCGAGCACGTTCCACGGTTCGATGGCACCCCGCAGCTCGATCTCCACTCCGTCGAACACCGCGGTGCCGATTCGCGGGAACCGGAACTCGGTGAACGGGTCCAACCAGCTGGTGTCGAAGTCGATGCCGTGCGCCCGCAGATCAGCGGCGACGTCGGCGATGTCGTGAATGACGAAGTGCGGCAGCAGGTATCGGCCGTGCAGGTTGGCGCCGTGCCGGATCAGCGGCGCACGCAGCGGCTCGTCCCAGAACCACGCCACCAATGAGCGCACCAGCAGTGACTGCACCATCGCCATCTGGAAGTGCGGCGGCATCTCGAACCCGCGCAGCTCGAGCAACCCCAGCCTGCCCCGCGCACTGTCCGGGCTGTAGAGCTTGTCGATGCAGAACTCGGCCCGGTGCGTGTTGCCGGTGATGTCGGTGAGCAGGTGGCGCAGCGCCCGGTCGGTCACCCAGGGTTTGGCGGACGCGGAACTGCTTGTCAACCTGGCGATCTCGGCGAACGCGATCTCCAGTTCGTAGAGCGCCTCCGAGCGGCCCTCGTCGACCCGCGGCGCCTGCGAGGTGGTGCCGATGAAACGGCCCGCGAAGAGATAGGACAGCGCGGGGTGGCGCTGCCAGTAGGTCAGCATCGACACCAGCAGGTCGGGCCTGCGCAGCATCGGCGAGTCGGCGGGGGTGACACCGCCGAGCGTGATGTGGTTGCCGCCGCCGGTCCCGCCGTGGGTGCCGTCGACGTCGAACGACTCGGTGGACAAGCGGGCCAGCCGGGCCTGCTCGTAGAGGGTCTCCAACTGCCGTCGCTGCTCGGCGAAACTCTCCGTCGGGGCGACGTTGACCTCGATGACGCCTGGGTCGGGCGTGACGCGACATCGACACCAGGCGCGGGTCGGGGGGTGGGCCGTAGCCCTCGATCACCACCGGGCAGTCCATCTTGGCGGCGGCCGCCTCGAGCCGGGTGACGAGGTCGATGAAGTGCTCGAGTTCTTCTGTGGGCGGCAGGAATACGTACAAGAGGCCATCGCGGATCTCTGCCACCATCGCGGTGGTGGGCACGCCGTCGGCTTCCTCCACGGGTGTGACGTCGTCGTCGGGTTCGGGTCCTGGCGCGTTGATCAGCGCGCCCCGGCGCCGCAGTGGGTCGGCGTCGAGCGACGGGCGCGGCGGATGCCAGCTGATCGCGTTGAGCGGCAGCCGAAGCCCGGCGGGCGAATCGCCGTCGACGAGCACGATGCGGCCGCGGCGCAGTCGCCAGTCGGCGCTGGCCCAGCCGGAGTCGTCGTCGCGGCGGTGCAGCGGCAGCACGTGCGCGGCGGGTTCGGTGACGGCCTCGTCGAGCCTGGCCAGGAGCGCGGCCCTGGCATCGGCGTCGTCGGCCACGAGGTCGTCGCCGCTGGCGACCGGGTCGCCGGCAGGTTGGCGCACCGAGGTGGCCAGCCGGCTCAGCGCGTCTTCGTAGGCGGGGCGCACCTGGCTGGCGGGCAGACCGAGGCCGTCGGCGATGGCGTCGAGGAGCTGCCGGTCCGCGTCTGGCGCGATCGCGATCGCGCCAGACGCGGTCGGCCACGGGTCGGCCAACAACGCTTCGTTGGTCCACAACGGCGTTCCGTCGGCACGCCAGTGCAGGCCGATCTGCCAGCGCGGCAACGGTTCTCCCGGATACCACTTGCCCTGGTTGCGCTGCACCAGCCCGTGCGGCGCCCACTGCGCCTTGAGCTTGGCCGCCAGCAGTGAGGCCCGTTGTCGTTTGTGCGGGCCGTCCGCGTCGGTGGTCCACTCCGGGTCGACCTGGTTGTCGATGGAGACGAACGTCGGCTCGCCTCCCACGGTGAGGCGGACGTCCCCGGCGGCGAGACGGTCGTCGACCTGGGCGCCGAGCGACTGGATGTCCGCCCACGCCGCCTCGGTGTAGGGCAGCGTCACCCGCGGATCCTCGTGCACCCGGGTGACGACGTTGGAGAAGTCCAGCGTGGTCTCGCACGGCTCCGTGGCGCCGGTGATCGGCGCGGAGGACGCCGGATGCGGCGTCGCCGACAGCGGGATGTGGCCCTCCCCCGCGAACAGCCCGGACGTCGGGTCGAGCCCGATCCAGCCGGCACCAGGGACGTACACCTCGGTCCAGGCGTGCAGGTCGGTGAAGTCCGCGGCCGGCCCCGACGGTCCGTCGAGCGCCGCCACGTCCGACGTCAGCTGTACGAGGTAGCCCGACACGAAGCGCGCGGCCAGCCCCATCTGGCGCAGGATCGACACCAGCAGCCATGCCGAGTCGCGGCAGGATCCGATGCCGGTGCGCAGCGTGAAGTCCGGGGTCTGCACACCGGGTTCCATGCGCAGGCTGTAGCCGACGTCGGCGTTGACCGCGTGGTTGAGCGCGACCAGGAAGTCGATGGTGCGGGTGCCGGGCTGCGACCGAGAAGTCCTTCACCCACGCCTGCGCCAGCTCGCCGGGGCCCGAGCCCTCGTCGCCCTCGTCGACCGGCCGCAGGTAGGGCTTGAGGTCCTCGGCCAGCGCCTTCGGGTACTCCCAGCCGATGTGCTCGGCGTACTCCTCGATGAAGAAGTCGAACGGGTTGATCACCTTGAGGTCGGCGATCAGGCCGACGGTGATGGTGAGGCTGCGGGTGCGGGTCGGGAACACCAAGCGGGCCAGGAAGTTGCCGAACGCGTCCTGCTGCCAGTTGATGAAGTGGTCGGCTGGTTCGACCTCGAGCGAGTAGGCCTCGATCGGGGTACGCGAGTGCGGCGCGGGACGCAGCCGGACGACGTGTGGAAAGACCTCCACCAGTCGGTCGAACGTGTAGCTGGTGCGATGCTCCAGCGCCACCTTGATACCCATGGGGTTGATCCCACCACACCCGACACGCCCATGCAGTGCGCATGCCCGGCGCAGCGGTGCGCGAAGCACGCACCGCAGTTTGCCGAATCCACGATGGCCGAGAAACTGTCGACAAATGTGCCCACTCCACAACAATGTGTTGTAAATTCACACTACCGCGTACGGATCGGCATGAATGCCCAGCAAGATGGAGTCCTAGCTGTGAATTTTCCACACGATTGGGGCATCTGAGGGGTGGACGCGAAGACCCGCAGAGACCGCATCGAACAGCGCGTCCGCATCGAACGCGAAGTCGGTTACGCCGACCTCGCCGCCGAATTCGACGTCTCCGAGATGACGATCCGGCGTGACGTGGAGGCGCTGGAGACCGTCGGCGTCGTCCGGCGGGTGGTCGGCGGGGCGATCGCGCTGAAGGGCAAGGACACCGAACCCTCGTTCGCGACTCGGGTCGCCGACGCCGCCGAGGAGAAGCTCCACATCGCCGATGCCGTCGCCGACCTGATCGGCCCCAGCGAGACCCTCATCCTCGACTCCGGAAGCACCGCGCTGGCCGTGGCCCGGTCGTTGAAGGGCCGCCGACTGGGCCTGACCGTCGTCACGCCCAGCGTGCTGGCCGCCCTGGAGCTGATCGACGAGGCCGACACCACGGTGGTGCTCACCGGCGGCGAGTTGCGGCCCGGCGAGCTGAGCCTGATCGGACCCGCCGCCGAGGAGACACTGGCCAAGTACAACTGCGACACCTTCGTGATGGGCGTCGCAGGCGTCGACGGCGAACGCGGCATCTCCGACTACCACCAGGCGGAGAGCGGGGTGAAGCGGGCCGCGAGCAGGCGCGCCGACCGGGTGATCGTGGCCGCCGACAAGAGCAAGCTCGGCCGGGTCACGTTCGTCAGCATCACCGCGCTGGCGCAGATCGACGTGCATCGTCACCGACGGCGACCCCGAACCACCCCGCCCTGGTCGCCGCACGCGACGTCGGGCGTCGACGTGGTCTGCGTCAGCGGCCGCGCGGAGCACGGCACGCGACGAGGCGGAATCGCCGTGAGCACGCACACGATCGGGATCGACGTCGGCACCACCGGCACCAAGACCGTGTTGTTCGACACCAGCCGCGGCATCGTCGCGCAGGCCTCGCGCGAGACGACGCTGCACTCGTCGGGCCCTGGCCTCGCCGAGGCCGACACTCGACAGTGGTACGACAACGTCGTCGAGTCCATCCGGGAGGTGTTGAGCACCAGCGGAATCGGCGGCGACGCCGTTGGCGCCGTCGCGGTGTCGGGGATGGTGCCCGCCGTCGTGCCGCTGGACCGACCGGGGAAAGCCGTTGCGCCGCGCCATCCTTCAGAACGACGCAAGGGCCCACCGCGAGGTCCGCGAACTCGCCGCAGACACTCGACGGAATCGACCTGGTCACGCATGACCGGCTCGGCACTGACCCAGCAGTCGGTCGCACCGACCACGATGTGGCTGCGCGATCACGAACCCGACGTATACGAGCGGACCGCGCACTACGTCGGCTCCTACGACTGGGTGCTGACCGCGCTCGGAGCCGACGTCCACGTCGAGCAGAACTGGGCGCTGGAATCGGGACTGTTCACCATCGACGGCGACGTCGCTGACCCCGTCGTCGCCGCCGCGGGACTCGACCCCGCCACCCTCGCACCGGTGTACCGGCCCGGCGTCCTGGGCCGGTGATCTGAGCAAGGCGGCCGCCGAGCTGACGGGCCTGCGGGCGGGCACCGCGCTGATCGTCGGCGGTGCCGACCACGTCCTGTCCGCCTTCGCCGCGGGCGTCAATCAGCCGGGCGACGCGCTGGTGAAACTCGGTGGCGCAGGCGACATCCTGGTCGCCAGCGACACCCAGGTGGTCGACGAGCGGCTCTACCTCGACGCCCACCCGGTCCCCGGCCACTGGCTGCCGAACGGCTGCATGGCCACCAGCGGCAGCCTGATCCGGTGGTTCCAGGCGATGACGGGCGGGGACGACCTGACCGTGCTCGACGACGAGGCGGCGGCGTCGACGCCTGCCGAGGTGCTGTGCCTGCCCTACTTCCTCGGCGAGAAGAGCCCCATCCACGACCCGGACCTGCGCGGCGTGTTCGCCGGGCATGCACCTCGGACACACCCGCGCCGACCTGTACCGCTCGGTCCTCGAAGGCATCGCGTTCGGATTCCGCCACCACGTCGACGTCTTCACCGACATCGGCATCACCCCGACTCGCGTGATGATCACCAACGGCGGCTCCAGATCCACGTTGTGGAAGCAGATCCACGCCGACGTGCTCGGCATCGAGATGCGACCCGTACGAGGTCATCCCGGAGCATCGCTCGGTGCCGCCGTGATCGCCGCCATCGGGATCGGCGCACTCGACGACTGGTCCGACGTCGCGCGATTCATCGCGCTGGACCCGCCAGTCGTGCCCGATCCCGCGCGGACGTCGATCTACGACGACGCCTACCGGACGTGGCGGGAACTCGGCGACGCCGTGGCGCCGATATCCCACGCGATGGCGCGAAGCACCCGAGAAGTCACTGCCGAATGAAAGGAACAGTGCCGCAATGAAAACCAGGTCATTGACGACACCCCGGCGGAGGTGGCGGCCCCTGGTCGCGCTCGCTTGCCGTACTCACCCTGTTGATCAGCGCCTGCGCGGGCAGCGGCGGCCCCGAGCAGGCCACGCCGACCGGAACCGGCGCCGTCCCCAAGGACGTCTCCGGCACGGTGCGCATCCTGATGGAGAACGTGCCCGACACCGACATCGTCAAGTCGATGGTGCCCGACTTCAACAAGGACTACCCGAACGTCAAGGTCGACATCGAGACGCTGACCTACGACCAGATGCGCGACAAGCTGGTGTCGTCGTTCCAGTCGTCGTCGCCGACCTACGACCTGATCATCGTGGACAACCCGTGGATGGTCGACTTCGCCAAGGCGAAGTTCCTGCAGCCGCTGGACTCGCGGATCGACAGCACCCCCGACTACGACGATGCCGACTTCTTCAAGCCGCTCACCGACATCGCCACGGTCGACGGCGTGAAGTACGGCGTGCCGTTCTACAACTACGCGCTCGGGTACCTCTACAACACCGACGATCTGGCACAGGCCAAGCTCGCGGTGCCCAAGACCCTCGACGAGTTGGTCAGCACCGTCGAAGGCGTTGAAGGTCGGCGACCGTGCGGGCATCGCGATGCAGCCGCAGCGGGGCTACAAGATCTTCGAGGAGTGGGGCAACTGGTTGTTCGCCGCGGGCGGTTCGATCTACGACCCCGACGGCAAGCCCACTCTGAACACCCCGCGAGGCCAAGCGCGCGCTGAACGCCTACATCGACACCTACAAGACCGCCGCGCCGCCGAACAGCCTGAACTGGGCGTTCGACGAGGCGTTCCGGTCGGTGTCCAGCGGCCAGGCCGCGTCGATGATCAGCTACAACTGGAACCTGCCCGCACTCAACGCGCCCGGCTCGGGACCGTCGGCCGGCAAGTACAAGCTGGCCGAGATCCCCGGCGGCAAGCAGGTTCTGGGCTCGTGGAGCTGGGCGATCCCGACCAACTCCGGCGCCTCCGACGCGGCGTGGGCGTTCGCGTCGTGGCTCACCCGCAAGGCGCATGACGTGCAGCGCACCGAGAAGGGTGGCGCCGCGATCCGGCAGAGCACGCTGCAGGATCCGGCCGTGCTGAACGGCCCGCTCGGCGCCGACTACTACAAGACGGTCGAGCAGATGCTCGGCAACGCGTCGCCGCTGAGCCAGGGCCCCAGCGGCGAGGAGATGATCCAGGCCGTCGGCACCGAGCTCAACGAGGCGGTCGCGGGCACCAAGAGCGTCGACGACGCGCTCGCCGCCGCGCAGGCCGCGGCCGAGAAGATCCAGGGCTAGCTCGTCCCCCCGCGGGCTACCCCACATGAAACCGACCACCCCACGAAAGGAGCGATGACCACCGTGAAGTTCAAACACGGCATGGTCGCCCCCCTCGTCGCGCTTTTCGTCGGGGTGGTCGGTTTCCCCCTCGGCTACGCCTTCTACCTGAGCATCACCGACTACAAGCTGACCAGTCACGGCACACCCAAGCTGGTCGGTGCGGACAACTACGTCGCCACGCTGCGGCGACGGCGCGTTCTGGCAGGCGTTCGGCACCACCGCGATCTTCGTTGCCGTGGCGGTCGGGTTGGAACTGCTGATCGGCCTTGCCATCGCGTTGTCACTGCAGAAGCAGCGCTGGGCAAGCGATCTCACGCGGTCGATGCTGTTGGCGCCGATGTTCATCACGCCGATCGCCGTCGGGTTGATCTTCCGCTTCCTGCTCAACGATCAGATCGGCGCCATCCCACACCTGTTGCACGCCATCGGCGTCGACTACGACTTCTTCGGACCGGGGCGCGCCCTGTTCACGCTGGCCTTCATCGACGTCTGGCAGTGGACGCCGTTCATGGTGCTGCTGCTGCTCGCCGGGCCTCGAGTCCATTCCCACGGAACCGCTGGAGGCGGCCAGAGTCGACGGCGCGCAGCGGCTGGTACGTGCTGCGGCGGGTGACGCTGCCGTTGCTGGCACCGGTGCTGGTGGTGGCGATCCTGCTGCGCTGCCTGGACGCCATGAAGGTGTTCGAGTACGTCTTCGCGACCACCCGCGGCGGGCCCGGCACCGAGACCCAGACCCTGCAGTACTTCGTGTACCAGACCGGAATTCAGTTCTTCCGCCTCGGATCGGCGTCGTCGATGGCGTTCGTCGTGCTGCTGGTCGTGCTGACCGTCATCGTGATTGCGTTCCGCCGCATGGAGAAGGCCAAGCAGTCATGAGGAACTCACCGTTGCTCGACCATCTGCCGCGTGGCGCTGCTCTGGGCGGCGGGCATCTCGGTGCTGTTCCCGGTGGCGTGGATCGCCCTGGCCAGCCTGAAGAACCCCGAGCAGCTGAACGATCCGTTCCTGCTGTCGTTCACGCCCGACGTTGGCGGCCTGGCGCAACGTGCTGTCCTCCGGGATCCTCGAGGCGGCAGGCCGCAGCGCGATCGTCGCGCTCACCACCGTCGGCATCAGCGTGGTGGTCGGGAGCATGGGCGCCTACGCCATCGCCCGCTTCCGGGCCGGTGGTACGGCCACCCGGTTCGGCATGCTCGCCGCGCAGGTGTTGCCACCGGCCGTGCTGGTGTTCCCGTTCCTCACCATGGCGTACGCCCTGCGGCTCAACGACACCCTGGTACCCGTGATCTTCGCGCATCTGAGTTTCGTTCTGCCCGTGGTCACCTGGTTTCTGATCGGGTTCTTCGAGGCGGTGCCCCGGTCGCTCGAGGAGCAGGCCCAGGTGGACGGGTTCACCCGCTTCCAGGCGTTCCGGCTGGTGGTGCTTCCCCAGGTGCTGCCCGGGATGGGGGCCGCCGCCATCTTCGGCTTCACCCTGTCGTGGAACGACCTGTTCTACGGCCTGATCCTGGCTCCGGGCAAGGCGGCCATCCTCCCCGTCGCCATCGCCGGATTCAACACGTTCCGCGGCGTGCAGATCGGCTCGATGAGCGCGGCCATCCTGATAGCCGTCGTACCGGTCGTGATCGCGAGCTTCTTCATTCAGCGCAGGCTGGTCCAGGGGATCAGCGGCGGCGCGGTGAAGTTCTAGAAGGGAGGAACATGGCAACCGTCCGATTCGCAGGCGTGAACAAGTCGTACGGCTCGACGTCGGTGGTCAGCGACCTGAACCTGGAGCTGCCCGACGCGTCGTTCACCGTTCTCGTCGGCCCGTCCGGCTGCGGCAAGTCGACGTCGTTGCGCATGCTCGCCGGCCTGGAGTCCGTGACGTCCGGGCACGATCACGATCGGCGACCGCGACGTCACCGCGCTCGCACCGCGCGACCGCGACGTGGCGATGGTCTTCCAGAACTACGCGCTCTATCCGCATCTCACCGTGCGGGAGAACATCGCCTTTCCGCTGCGGGCCACCAAGGAGCCTCGCGCGACGGCGCTTGAAGCGCGCCGACGAGGTGGCCGAATCCCTTGGTCTGGCAAAGCTGTTGGGGCGCAAGCCGAAGGACCTCAGCGGCGGGCAGCAGCAGCGCGTCGCCATCGGCCGCGCGATCATCCGGCAGCCGTCGGTCTTCCTGTTCGACGAACCGCTGAGCAACCTCGACGCCAAACTACGCGTCGAGACCCGCACCGAACTGCTGCAGCTTCAGCGCAGGCTCGGCATCACCTGCCTGTACGTCACGCACGACCAGGAGGAGGCGATGACGCTGTCGGACCGCATGGTGGTGATGCGCGATGGTCGCACCGCGCAGGAGGGCACGCCGCTGGAGGTGTACGACACCCCCAAGGACACCTTCGTCGCGGCGTTCGTCGGCAGCCCGAAGATGAATCTGATCGACGGGGAGCTCAAGGACGGAACCCTGACCCTGCCAACGGGTTTCGCGTTGCCCGTCGAGCAGGTGCACGCAGGCGGTCCGGTCACGGCCGGCATCCGCCCCGACGACCTGCAGGTCACCGTGGCCACACGAGCCGATGCCGCCGACGCCACGGTGAAGCTGATCGAACTCCTCGGGCCAAGGGCGATCGTCACCATCGACGCCCGCGGGACGCTACTCACCAGCGTCGTCGAGGCCTCGCGACTGGCCGGCATCACCGAAGGCGCCCGGGTCGCGCTGTCGGCGCGCCCCGGCGCCGTCCACGTCTTCGACGCACAGACCGGCCAACGCGTCGTTGGCACCACCGACGGATGAGGAACCGAGTTCACTGATGACCAAGACAGTCGTAGTCACCGGAGCGGGATCCGGCATCGGCCGGGCCATCGCGACGACCCTGGCCGAACGCGAATGGCGAGTGATCGTCACCGACATCGACGGCGACGCCGCGGGCGCCGTCGCGGCCGCACTGCCCGAACGCCGGCGTCCAGCACGAGTCCGCGGTGCTGAACGTCAGCTCACCTGCCGACGCGATCGTCGATTGCCGACGACGTCGCCGATCGACTCGGCCTGGACGCGTGGGTGAGCAACGCGGGCATCTCCTTCATGCACCCGTTCCTCGACGCGCCGATCGAGCGCTACGACCAGACCATGGACGTCAACCTCAAGGGCGTGTTCGTGTGCGGGCAGGCCGCCGCACGCGCAATGGTGCGCATTGGTTCGGCGGGCGCGATCGTCAACACGGCGTCGATGGCGGGCAAGCAGGGCCGGGTGCCGTTCCTCTCGGACTACGTGGCGTCGAAGTTCGGCGTCGTGGGCCTCACCCAGGCGATGGCCTTCGAACTCGGCGGGCACGACATCACCGTCAACTGCGTATGTCCCGGCTACGTCGAGACCCCCATGCAGTCAAGGGAACTCGAGTGGGAGGCCCGGCTTCGCGGCATCAACACCGACGGCGTGCGGAAGATGATGATCGACGACACCCCGCTGCGGCGCCTCGAGCAGCCCGAGGACGTCGCGCGCTCGGTCGCGTTCCTGCTGTCCGACGACGCCCGCTTCATCACCGGCGAGGCCCTTGCCGTCAACGGCGGCGCCTACATGGACTAGCCACCAATCCGCTTGCGCAACAGAAGAACCCGAGAAAGGAAAGACGTGACCACCACTTGGCTCGACGAGGTCTTCACCGTCCGAAAGCCCGTCATCGCCATGCTCCACCTCGCGGCCCTGCCCGGCGACCCGGCATACGACGGCGCGGGCGGCATCGCCGCGGTCGTGGCCCGCGCCCGCGAGGAACTCGACGCCCTGCAGTCCGGCGGCGTCGACGGCGTGATGATCTCCAACGAGTTCAGCCTGCCGTACCTGACCAAGACCGAACCGATCACGGCGATCACGATGGCCAGGATCATCGGCGAGCTGCTTCCCGCGCTCGAGGTGCCCTACGGCGTCAACGTGCTGTGGGACGGGCGCGCGTCGATCGACCTGGCGGTCGCGACCGGCGCGAAGTTCGTCCGCGAGATCTTCACCGGCGTCTACGCCAGCGACTTCGGGCTGTGGAACACCAACGTCGGCGAGGTGGCACGCCACCGTGCCCGCGTCGGAGGTTCGGACGTGAAGTTGTTCTTCAACATCGTCCCCGAGTCGGCCACCTACCTCGCGGCTCGAGACCTCGAATCCATCACGCGCACCACGGTGTTCGCGACGCTGCCCGACGCGATCTGCGTATCCGGGGCCACCGCCGGTGCGCCGACCGACGCCGACGCACTGCGCATGGTGAAGTCGGCCGCGGGCGACGTGCCGGTGTTCGTCAACACCGGCGTCCGTGCGGAGAACGTGGCCGCTGCGCTCGACATCGCCGACGGCGCCATCGTCGGCACGTTCTTCAAGAAGGACGGCGTCTTCGAGAACCGGGCGGAGCGTTCACGGGTCGAGGAGCTGATGACGGAGGCCAGGAAGTTCCGCGAGCAGCTGGCCTGACCTCGGGCCGCCCGGCACAATCGGGCCATGGCCACCTGGGGTGACGTGTCACGCATCGTCGCCGCGCTGCCCGAGACGTCGGAGACGACGCCGCGGACTGGCGGGTGCGCAAGAAGTTGATCGTCTGGGAGCGGCCGCTCCGCAAGGCGGACTTCGAGGCGCTCGGTGCCGACGCGCCGGACGGCGAGATCCTCGGCGTCCGGGTCGCCGACGAGGGGGTGAAGTTCGCGCTGATCGCCGACGAGCCCGAGGTGTACTTCACCACCCCGCACTTCGACGGCTACCCGATGGTGCTGGTGAGGTTGGCCGAGATCGGCGTGCCGGAGCTGACGGAACTGGTCACCGAGGCCTGGTTGGTCCAGGCGCCGAAGACTCTGGTCAAGGCGTTCCTGAACGAGTCCTCTTGACCAGCCTGACCGCCAGCTCGTCGGGCGGGACGTCGTGGCCTTCGGCGCAACGAATCTCGACAGTCGCCTCGGCGCCGCAGTCGAGGTGCGTCAGCCGCAGCTGCGTGTCGGAGAGGTGCTTGCGGCCCCACTCGAACATCGCCCACACCACCGGCATGAACTCCGTGCCCGAATCGGTAAGCACGTACTCGTCGCGGCTGCGCTTCCCCGGTTCCTGGTAGGGCCGCTTTGTCAACAGTCCGGCGTCGACGAGTTCGGACAGCCGGGCCGACGTGGCGGCCTTGGTGATGCCGACGCGTCGGGCGAAGTCGTCGAACCGCGTGGTGCCGTAGAACGCCTCGCGCATGATCAGCATCGCCGACTTGGTGCCGACGACCGCCATCGTCTTCTCGATCGGGCAATGCCCCACCGGCGACCAGGCGTCGCGGTCGGCGAGCCGCCCCTGCAGCACTGCCATTGGAATCAAACCTCATCTCTGAGTTGTTCTAACTATACCCAGGTGATTAAACTCTGGGTACATACAACGATACTCAGCGACGAGTTCAGGAGGACCAAAATGGCCGGATACTCAGATCGGGACGCCGTCATCGTCGGCGCGGTACGCACCCCCGTCGGGAAGGGCAAGGCCAGCGGGGCACTGCACGACGTCCTGCCCGTGGACCTGCTGGCGCACAGCCTGCGCGAGATCGTCGAACGCACCGGCATCGATCCGGCCAGGGTCGACGACGTCATTGCCGGCGCCGTCACCCAGGTCGGGGACCAGGCCGTCAACATCGCACGCAACGCCCTTCTCGGCGCCGGCTTCCCCGAGAGCGTGCCGGGCACCACCGTCGACCGGCAGTGCGGAAGCAGCCAGCAGGCAATCAGTTTCGCCGCCCAGGGCGTGATCGCCGGGTCGTACGACATCGTGATCGCCTCTGGCGTCGAATCGATGTCGCGGGTACCGATGGGCACCAGCGTGCTGCCGGGCAGCGACCCATTCGGCGAGGGAATGGCCGAGCGCTACCCCGAGGGCCTGGTCCCGCAGGGCATCAGCGCCGAGCTGATCGCCGCCAAGTGGGGTCTGTCGCGCACCGAGCTCGACGAGTTCTCCGCCAGCAGCCACGACAAGGCAGCCCGCGCGACCAAGGACGGTCTGTTCGACAACGAACTGACCCCGATCGCGGGGTTGTCGACCGACGAGATCATCCGCCCAGGAACGACGGTCGAGACGCTCGCCGCTCTGCGGCCCGCCTTCTACAGTGATGCCTACGCGACGCGCTTCCCCCAGATCAACTGGGAGATCACACCGGGCAACTCGTCGCCACTGTCCGACGGCAGCGCCGCGGTGATGATCACCAGTGGCAAGGCGGCCCGTGAGCTGGGGCTGCGCCCGCTGGCCCGCATCCACACCATGACCGCGGTCGGGTCCGATCCGCTGTACATGCTGACCGGCGTCATCCCCGCCACTGAGAAGGTGCTGGCCCGCGCCGGACTGACCCTGGCCGACATCGACCTCTTCGAGGTCAACGAGGCGTTCGCCCCGGTGGTGCTGGCATGGGCAAGCGACTGTTGGCGGGGTGCAAAAGAAGGCGCTTCTGGAGCGGACCAACGTCAACGGCGGGGCCATCGCCATCGGCCACCCGCTCGGGGCCTCGGGTGCCAGGATTATGACGACAATGGTCAACGCACTAGAGCAGCGCGGCGGGCGGTACGCCTTGCAGACAATGTGCGAGGGCGGCGGCATGGCCAACGCAACCATCATCGAGCGCCTGGACCAGTAGGCACCAAAGTGGAGGTCCAGCTCGGTCGCACTCGGGCTGGACCTCCCGCTGTCGGCGGTTCGAAACCACGACCTCTTCGTCCCGAACGACACCACCAGCACGTTCGGCGATGAGGATGGCGCTGGAAACGTTTGAAAGGCCACGTCATTCGGTTGATTCCGTTGGCGGCGTATGAGGGGGAATGACGCTACTGCGGACTGGGTGCGGACTAAGTGCTGCGCCGCAGTCAAGCGTTCGATTGGTTCCAGATCATCGTGCCGCGTCAGCTCACCTAGTCAAATTGGGAAGCCTCCGGGATGAGGATTGTCACGCGAGCACGGATCATCCCGTCGTCGCTCTTCGCCCAAATCCTCGCCTCACCTGTTGCAAGACTGCCCAGTCGTGCGATGCGTTGGAGACCATCCGTGTACGTCACGGCAAGCTCAGCGGCAAGGTAGCCAACGTGGTGCTGCCCGACCATCACAGCGACCGCGTTCGGGTCGTGCTCATTCCATGGCTCGGGGACCAGAATGCAGCTGATCATGTTGAGTGTCACACCACGGTCGGTGATGGGCATACCGGCTTCCTTGAAAACCCGGCGAATATCTTTGGCGCGGTATGTTTCCCCGACTACCTCGATTTGCTCGTCGAGCGGATAGCGGGGCTCCTCAAGTTTCGCGGCAGCGACGATGTCGGCAAGTGGCGATGAGGCTGGACCCCGCGCCTTCTTGACGGGCAGTGCCCCGTACGCAGTGATCGGTGATAAGTCGTGCGACGCAGATACTGCGGGCGTAGTCGACCCCGAAGGCGCTGGCGCGGGAATTTGCGCGTAATGATCGGTCCACTTGGACCCATCCCACCAGCGGAGCTGGTCGGTGCCTGCCGGGTCCGGACACCACATGGGCGGAGGCAAAGGCGGAGGGCCTTGGTTGGGCTGCACGTCGCCTCCGAAGCGTCTGGATCGAAGCAAAGTATCTGCCGATGCTACGAGCAGCTAAGGGATTCCGTGGACGGTACGGCGAACTGTCGGCGTGGGTTCCCGCGTGCGTCACCTGCCCCGTATCGATGGATTGTCATGGTCGGATGTAGTGCCCTGACCTGCTCAAATCTGGTGGAGCTAATGGCAATCGGACCTGCGATCTTCTCGATGCGAACGAGACGAACTGGGCGTTCGTGGGCGTTGACGCCGTTGGCAACCTTCAGTATTAGCAGGTCAGGAGGTTGGATGTGTTGGCTAGCAGCGGCCGTCGCCGAAGCTACTGCGGACGTACTGCGGACGCTGGTCTGATCCGATCCGCCGGAGAGAGAGCGCGCGCTGGCCGTGCGAGGCTCCCCCGTTGCGGGTCCGGGGGCACCCCCCAACCCCAATGGTGAAGGTACCGGCCTAAGCGCCTGGCCAAGACTAGGCTTCGGCCCGTGGTCGGAAGCCCCAGAACGGCAGTCGAGCACCCCCTCCGATGAGAGGAAGTCTGATGGCACTGGATAGCGGTGAGCAAGCTCGCCGACTGCGTGATGCGTTGGAACCGTTGGCAGGCGGGGTCTACGTCGCCCCCGAGGCATACGCGGCCTACGTCACACTCGGTTTCGATGGCCCCGTCAAAGGCCCGGACGGCGCTGTCCGCCCGGAGCCGAAGGCGTACTTCACTAGTCGTGGCGCGTGTATGGGTCGCGTGTCGGGAGAAGTGGTCGCCGCCGCGTTCGGCTGCTTCAATCCGAGGGTCGTTGTACCGGCAGTCGAGGCAGGCTGGCAGATCACCACTCGGGAAGCGGTACTCGAAGCTCGGGAGCAAGGCGCAACCGAGATGTTGCAGCGGGTACTCGGCGAGCAACCCGACGGCATCGGTCGGATCACCGAGGTGCTGCGCCGTGCAGCCGAGGCAGCTCCGTGGGCAGGCCGCCCGATCTTTGGCGGCCTGCGGTCACGAGGCTTCCCCGGACACCCACTGGGTGATCTGTGGAGGGCGGCGGACCTGTTGCGGGAGCACCGTGGGGACAGCCATGTGATCGCATGGGCGGTCGGAGGCGCTGACGCGGTGGAGATCCTGCTGCTCACCGAAGCGTGGTGGGGGCTACCGGCGCGCTCGTTTGTTCCGAGCCGGGGCTGGAAGACCGACGACATCGACGCCGGTTTCGACCGGCTCAAGCGTCGCGATCTGATGACTGACGACGAGAAGATCACCGACGCCGGTCGGGCCTTCCGCGAGCAGATCGAGATCCGCACCGACGACCTCGAAAGGCCAGTGTTGGAAGCCATCGGCGACGATCTCGACGAGGTCCTCGGCCATCTCGACGTGTGGAGCGACGCGATCACCAAGGCCGGACTCGTGCCGCCGAACGGTGCACCTGCCTCAGCCGGAGGCGGCCCACATTTCGGCACCGGATTGTCCATCGACACTGCCGCCGATCTGTACGAGGGCCGGACCTGACTCCGAGGTGGTCGGAGACGTGAAATTGTCAGCGGCGCTGGCGTTCACGGCTTCACTTCGATCCGCACCTCGTTGATGGTTCCGGTGAAGGCGTTGTCGGCCTTGGCGTAGTCGTCGGTGACTGGCGTGTAGAGGTCCATGCCGACGTCTGCTGTTTCGGTCCCGAAGATGAACGGAATGGTGTGCTCGATGCGACCGGTGGCGACCTGGCTCCCGTTGACCGACAGAGTTCCGGTGCCCCCTGCCCCCGGCTTGCCGCCGTCATAGGCGAAGTCATAGGTCAGGGTGACGGGTCCGACGGGTAGCGGTTCGTCTGCGGCAATGGTCGTGACGGTGCCAACGAAGTTGTAGGCGAACTTGGGTCGCCCGTCCTTCACATAGAGGCTCCATCCGGCGTGTGCACCACCTTGGGCCAGAATCACCCCCGACGCGCCGCTGGCCGGTACGTCGAAGTCGGCGGTAATCGACGAACTGCGATTCTTCACGTCGATGAAGGCGTTCTCCTTCATGCCGACCATGCCCGGATAAAGGGTCAACGAGGTCCGGCCTGCCATCACGTCAGGCCGTCCCGCGATGGTGGAGTTCATCCGTTCGTGGAAGCGGTCATCCAGCGGGAGCACGTTGTACTTGAGCGCCTCGTCCATGAAGGCGTCCTGCAGCTCCTTCAACTTGGCGGGTTCAGATGCGGCCAGGTCGTGGACGCAGGCGAAGTCCTCCGCGGTGTTGAACAGCTGCCATTCGTCGTCTTCATAGGCGCTGCGCGGAGTCGGCTCCCAGGAGAACTTGTGCAGGGCAGCGGCATACCAGCCGTCCTTGTAGATCCCACGGTTCCCGGCGAACTCGAAGTATTGGACCGTGTGCGTCGAGGGAGCCGTGGCGTCGGTGAAGGTATAGGCCATGCTCACCCCTTCGAGAGGCTTCTGCTTGACGCCGTCCACCATGGTGGGCTGCGGCAGCCCCGCCAACTCCAACACGGTCGGGGCGATGTCGATCAGATGGTGGAACTGGTCGCGGACCTCACCTCCGGCGGTGATCGCCTTCGGCCAGCGGATCACCGTGCCGTTGGTGGTGCCCCCATACGGGGTGTGGAATTGGGAGTACGCGAACGGCGTGTTTTCCGCGATTGCCCAGCCCAATGGTGGCGTCATCGCCGAGTGCGGCCCGCCCATCTCGTCGAAGTGATCGAGTTGGTCGGCCAGGGTTTCGGGCACCTGGTTGAACGAGCGCAACGTGTTGAACGTGCCCAGTGGACCGCCGTTGGGGGTCGCGCCGTTGTCGCCGGTGATGTAGATGATGACGGTGTCATCCATCGCGCCCATGTCGTCGATGGCTTGCACGACCCTGCCGATCTCGTAGTCGGTTAGCTCGGCGAAGGCTGCGAACAGCTCTTGATGGCGGATACAGATCTTCTTCTCGTCGGCTGACAGGGTGTCCCAGTCGGGCACGGTGTCGGGTTTGGGGGTGAGCTCGGTGTTGGGCGGGACGACGCCGAGTTCCTTTTGACGGGCCAGGATTTCGTCGCGGTAGACGTCCCAGCCCTGATCGAACTTGCCCTTGTACTTGTCGCGCCACTCCTCGGGCAACTGGACGGGATCGTGTGTGCCCTGCGCGGCGTAGTAAACGAAGAACGGCTTGTCGGGAGTGAGCGCCTTCTGGGTCTTGATCCAGGAGATCGCCTTGTCCGCGATGTCGGTTTGGTAGTAGTAGTCCGGGTCGGGCGACGGCGTGACCGGTGTGGTGTTGTCGTGCACGACCGGATAGAACTGGTCGGACTCGCCAATGACGTTGCCGTAGAAGCGTTCGAACCCCAACCCGGTGGGCCACTGATCGAACGGCCCGGTGATCCCGGTCTCCCAGGAGGCGTATTCGTGGGACTTGCCGAACATCGCCGTGCTGTAGCCGTTGAGTTTGAGGATCTTCGCCAGCGGGGCGACGGTTCTCGGCAGTACGGACGTCACACCCGGAAACGGTGTCGCCATCTCCGAGAGCGCCCCCATATTGGCACTGTGGGAATTACGGCCTGTGAGCAGGGCAACCCGACTCGGCGAGCACGCAGGCGTCACCCGAAAATTGTTGTAAATCAACCCATCCGCGGCGAGACGCTCCAACGTCGGCATTTCGATGGCACCGCCAAAAGGCTTCGACCCACCGAACCCGAGATTGTCCAGCAGGATCAACAACACGTTCGGTGCGCCAGGCGGCGCTTTGACCTCGAACCGCGGCGGCGGTGCGACCTTACGTGCGTCGATCTCGGTAATCGGCGGATGCTCCGGTTCGTGGATCGGCAACACTGTTCGATCAAGGGGTGGTTCGACTGCGGTCGCCATCGCGCTTCTCCTGGTTTATGTGACGCTGCTCAGCCATCCCGCTCTTGTGCGGGTCCACCGGGTGCCACTGCGTCATCGTAGGAAGTCACGTCGGATTGAGCTGCAGAACAGCAGACTCGTCGTTGGTTTACTTTCGCTTCATCGCGGGGCCACATAGTCGAACACCTCATCTTTTAATCGTTCATGCGCATTGGCGAATTGGCGAAAGACCGCGACGAACCGGCCTAGCATTACGGCGTGACTAGCGCCAGCGACCCGATGAGTGCCGTACGCAATTACACCGACGCTTTCAATCGCGGTGACGCCAAGGGACAAGCGGCGGCTTGCGCAGACCCGATGCAGATACTCGACGGCATGTCGCCGCATGTATGGCAAGGGCCGACAGCCGCTGAAGACTGGTGGAGAGACGTACTCGCCGAGGGTGAGCACCTGGGCGCTTCGGGCTACAGCATCACGCTAGGCGACCCACGGCACGTCGATGAAAACGGCGACAACGCCTATGTCGTGGTCCCCGCAACCATGACGTTCGATCTTCGCGGTCAGCAGGTCACACAGACCGGCTCCGTGTACACGGTCGCGCTTCGCAAGGTCGACGCGGATTGGCGTCTGACAGCTTGGGCGTGGGCAAAGGGCCAGACTGGCGGGTAGCCCCTGCGACCCTAGACGGGGGGCTGAGGTCGTCACTCGGTGCCGTCGGCCTGCTCAACCAGAACGCGGTAGATCGTTGCGCGGCTGACGCCAAGGGTTGCCGCAATGGTTGGGGCCGATTCGCCGCTGTCGTGCATGCGACGGGCCAGAGCAACCTTGTCGTCGGTCAATGCCTTCGGGCGTCCGATGGACTGACCGCGTGCCCGACGAGCGTCACGCGATGCGGTGCGTCGTTCCTTGCCCAGTTCCAGTTCGAGCTCGGCGAGGCTGGCAAGGACACCGGCAACCATGCGGCCCGCAGCGTTCGACGTGTCGATGCCCTCGCGCAGTGACCGCAGCACTATGCCCCGCTCACCGAGGTCACGGATGGTGGTCATGACTTCGGCAGCGTTGCGGCCCAGCCGGTCGATACCGACAACGACGATGGCGTCACCTTCGCGGGCGTAGTCCAAGAGCGCGGCAAGGCCAGGACGTTGTGTACGGGTAGAGGTGCCCGACAGCTTGTCGGTGTAGACGCGGGTGGCGTCGACACCTGCTGCGGTCATTGCATCCATCTGTTGGTCGAGCGACTGGTGCGCCGTGCTGACGCGGGCGTACCCGAGCTGGGTTCCAGTGACGACGGGTGCGGTGTCGATGACCATGCAACTATCGTCTCATAAGTCTCACAACACGTCAATATGAGACACAGCTTTTGATGCATCTTTTGAGACATCGCGACCTGGGGCTAACCGAGCCGCAGCCGATCTCGGTGAGGTCGTTGCAAATCTTTAGTTTTGAGATGAGCACAACCGGTGAGGTGTGCTCTAAATGCGCGTAGCAACAGCGGAGGTGATACCGCCGTACGTCCCACACCAGCTGCGGGGTCACCACGGTGACGATGACGAGATGGAAGCATCAGTTCCTCGAGGCTGGTGCTGATGGCGACCGGGTACGTCATCTTGCCCTCCTTAGAGACCCACTGGCTCAAGGGTATTGGCCTGGGATGAGGGATTACAGGGAGCGATCATCCCGAACACCTGCATTGCTTCCAGTTCGCCGTCCGCGGCGCGGCGCTTCCACTCGGCCATGATGAGCTTCTCGCCGGGATCTGGTGGAGGATAGATCTGTGCGTCCATGGATTGACGTTGGCACCGGTAACCCGACGTTTGCATAGGCCTGCGATACCGGTGCCGATCTGGCCAAGACCAACGTCAACGGCGGCGCGATCGCGATCGGTCACCCCCTGGGCGCCAGCGGTGCTCGCATCATGACGACGCTGGTCAACGCGCTCGAACAGCGCGACGGCCGGTACGCCTTGCAGACGATGTGTGAAGGTGGCGGGATGGCCAACGCCACCATCATCGAACGCCTCTGACGCGATTGGTGCTTGAGGATGTCGGCGATCGGCTGACCAGCTCCCCCACCGGGTCGATACTCAGATCGACACACCGGATCGGGGTTCGGGGGAACCGATGAGACCGTCACCGACACAGCAGCCGAAAACCGAAACGCCGATGTCCACATCGGGTGCCCCCGATGTGGACGTCGTCGTCGTGGGTGGCGGCGCCGCCGGACTGTATGCGGTGCACAGACTCCGGCGCTCCGGGTTCTCCGTACGGGTCTTCGAATCCGCCGACGACATCGGCGGCACCTGGTACTGGAATCGCTATCCGGGCGCAAGAGTCGACATCCCGAGCGTGGACTACATGTACAGCTTCGACCCGGACTGGCGTCGCGACTGGCAGTGGTCGGAGAAGTACGCCACCCAACCCGAGATCCTGCGGTATCTCAATCACGTCGCCGAGAAATTCGACCTCCGTCGCGACCTGCAGTTCAAGACCCGTGTGGAGGACGCTCGCTGGGATGAGCGGACCGCGCTGTGGCATGTCCGCACCGACCGCGGCAGCATCGCCTGTCGCTTCCTGGTCATGGCGACGGGATGCCTGTCGATCCCGAAACAACCCGACATCGACGGCATCGACCGATTCCGTGGTGAGGTCCTGTTCACCAACCGGTGGCCACAGCGCGAGGTCGACTTCACCGACAAGCGGGTGGCGGTGATCGGCACCGGTTCCTCGGGGATCCAGACCATCCCGCACATCGCGGCACAGGCCAGGGAACTGGTGGTGTTCCAGCGCACGCCGAACTTCTCGATACCCGCGCACAATGGTCCGCTGTCGCAGGAGAAGCTCGACCAGCTCGCCGTCGACGAGGTGGCCTACCGCGAAGCTGCCCGGTTCTCGCGCGGCGGTGTGCCCCAGGAGCGCAGTGTCACTCCGACGTTCGGCGTCTCGGCCGCGGAGCGCGCGCAGCGCTACGAGCGCGCCTGGCAGATCGGCGAGCTGCTCGAAACCATCAACGTATACGCCGACCTGATGACCGACCCGGCGGCCAATCACGAACTGGCCGAATTCTTCCGCAACAAGATCCGGGCCACGGTCGCCGATCCGGAGATCGCCGAGTTGCTGTGCCCCACGACCTACCCGGTCGGCGCGAAACGGATGTGTCTCGACACCGACTACTACGCCACGTTCAACCGGCCCAACGTCACACTGGTCGACCTTCGCCAGCATCGATTGCGCGGCCTCACCGAAGACGGAATCGACACGGCAGGAGAATCATTCACGTTCGACACGATCGTGTTCGCCACCGGATTCGATGCGGTGACCGGCGCGATCGTCGCGGTGGACATCACCGGGCGGGACGGTCAGACCCTGAGGGACAAGTGGGCGGCGGGGCCGTCGACCTACCTGGGGCTGACCACCACGGGCTTTCCGAACCTGTTCCTGATCACCGGCCCCGGCAGCCCGTCGGTGTTGTCCAACATGATGGTCTCCATCGAGCAGCACGTGGACATGGTCGCCGAACTGATCACTGGCCTGCGCGCTGACGGATTCGACACCATCGAACCCACCGGACTCGCCGAGGCCGGATGGATGCAGCATGTCCAGGACTGCGCGGACATCACGTTGTTTCCGTGCGCCGACTCCTGGTACGTGGGTGCGAACATCCCCGGCAAACCGCGCGTCTTTCTGCCGTACGCCGCCGGTGTCGACTTCTATCGCACCGCCTGCGACGAGGCTCTGGCCCGAGATTGCCTGGGCTTCAGACGATTAGGACGGGCGGGCCAGAAGTGCGCGGACGGCGTGATCCGACGACTGCAGCCCGACGTTCAGATGGTCCTCTTCGAAATGGCCGTGCTGAATCCACCGGCGCTGGAAACGCTGACCCCCGAACAGGCGCGCGGCGCCGTCGCCGAGGCCGCTTCGGTACGTCCGCCGGGCCCCGAGGTCGGAGAGGTCGTCGACGGTCAGTTCCCCGGCGCGACGGGCAATCTGAGCTACCGGCTGTACCGGCCGCCCGGTCCCGGTCCGCACCCGGTCCTGGTGTACTTCCACGGCGGCGGATGGGTGCTCGGCGATGCGCGGTCCGACGATCCACTCTGCCGCGACCTGTGCGCGCGCACAGACTCGGTCATCATCTCGATGGACTACCGCCACGCCCCGGAGCACCCCTTCCCCGCCGCGATCGACGACGGTTTCGCAGCTGTGCGCTGGGTCGCCGACAACACCGAGGCGCTCGGCTGCATGCCGGGCATGCTGATGGTCGGCGGCTGGAGTGCCGGTGCCGGGATCGCCGCCGTGGTCTGCCAACTCGCGCGCGAGGCGGCCGCGCCGGCCATCATCGGCCAGGCCCTGCTGGCACCGGTGACCGACGCCGATACCGGACGCGCCTCATACACCGAGAACGGCCACGGATACGACCTGGACACCTCGCTGATGCAGTGGTTCCTCGACCAGTACTCGGATCCATCCGAGCGCACCGACCCGCGCATCGTCCCGCTGCGTGCGGCGGATCTCACCGGGCTGCCACCGGCGGTCGTGGTCACCTGCGAATTCGACGTCCTGCGTGATGAGGGCACGGCCTACGCCGACGCCCTCGCCTCGGCGGGCGTGCCCACCGAGCACATCCGCGCACGCGGTCACACGCACTGCTCGCTGAGCATGGTCGACCTGGTGGTCTCAGGAGCCCCGGTGCGTGAGGAGTTCGCCGCCGCGGTGCGCCGGTTGGCGACGGCGCAGGCGCCCGCAGCGAGTTGACCCCCGGCAAGGGGGTTTAGGTGGGTTTAGGCGCGGGTCAGGTCGAACAGCGGGATCGTCCGCGCGGTGTTGGCCTGATACTCGGCGAATACGGGCGCGACGGCGACGAGCGCAGGCACGACCTCCTCGCGCTCGGCCGTCGGAAGTTCACGGGCGAGCACGTCGTACGAGTCGGCACCGAGTTCGATGTGGGCGCGCGGGTTGGCCCGCAGGTTGTGCACCCACGCCGGATCCTTGGGCGCGCCGCCGTACGAGCCGAAGATGATCGTCCTTCCGTCGAGGGCCAGGAACGCCAGCGGCGACAACCGCGGCTGCCCGGACTTGGCACCCGTCGTCGTCAGCAGCAGCAGGTTGTCGCCGAACTCGGCAACCTTGCCGCCGTTGGCCCTGAACTTCGTGACGATGTCGTCGTTGAATGCGTGCAGGGCCGCGGTGTCCGCTATGAGCTTGGCCTTGTCGATTTCCGTCATGAACCTCACAAGTCGTCGCCGACCGTGGGGTATTCCGGCTGCCAACTCACAGACCCGACGCAGGTCGCCCCAGCGTCAAGCGATTTCGGCGCGTTAACCGGCGGTCAGCGCCGGTATCGCAGGACGTCTAGGCGCGGACGAGTTCGAACACCGGGATGACGCGCGTGGTGTTGGCCTGGTACTCGCCGAAACCCGGCGCTTGCGCCACGATCTGGGGAAATGTCACGTCGCGCTCGTCGGACGGCAGCTCGCGAGCGATGACGTCGTACTCTTCGATTCCCGATTCGGTGCCGAGTTCGACGTGCGCCGCCGGGTTGGCCCGCAGGTTGTGCACCCACGCCGGGTCGACGTCGGCGCCGGCGTATGAACCGATGACGAGGATCTTGCCGTCGACCGTCAGGTAGGCCAGCGGCGACAGGCGCTGCTGGCCTGACTTGGCGCCGGTGGTGGTGAGCAGCACCAGGGTGGCACCCTCGAACGGGCCCCCGACCTTGCCGTCGTTGGCATGGAACTCCGCCTCGATCTCGGTGTTCCAACTCTTCATCATGGCGGTGTCAGGCTTTTCGCCCATCGTTTCGTCCTGTCCAGTCGGCGTGGCGGTGTGTGGCTATGACTGGTCCAGCCCCTTGGGCTTGGCGTCTATTCCCGATTCCTTGCGCTGTTGCGGGGTGATCGGCGCCGGCGCATCGGTCAACGGATCGACGCCGCCGCCCGACTTCGGGAAGGCGATCACCTCGCGGATGGAGTCGACGCCCGCCAGCAGCGCGGTGATGCGGTCCCAGCCGAACGCGATGCCGCCGTGCGGGGGCGCACCAAAAGTGAAGGCGTCCAACAGGAATCCGAACTTGTCCTGGGCCTCGTCGTGATCGATGCCCATCATCGCGAACACCCGCTCCTGGACGTCGCGACGGTGGATGCGGATCGAGCCGCCGCCGATCTCGTTGCCGTTGCAGACGATGTCGTAGGCGTTGGCCAGCGCGCTACCGGGATCGGTGTCGAAGGTGGCCTCCGACTCGGGCTTGGGCGCGGTGAACGCGTGGTGCATCGCCGTCCACGCACCGGAGCCGACGGCCACGTCACCGGCGGCGGTGGCTTCGTCGGCGGCCTCGAACAGCGGCCAGTCCACCACCCAGGTGAACGCCCACGCCGCGGGGTCGATCATGTCCAGCCGCTTGGCGACCTCGATGCGGGTGGCGCCGAGCAGTGCGCGCGCCGACTTCGCCGACCCGGCCGAGAAGAAGATGCAGTCCCCCGGCTTCGCGCCGACGTGGGCGGCCAGACCGTCGCGTTCGGCGTCGGTGAGGTTCTTCGCGACCGGCCCGCCGAGCGTGCCGTCCTCGGCGACCAGCACGTAGGCCAGGCCCTTGTGGCCGCGCTGCTTGGCGAACTCCTGCCAGCCGTCCAAGCGTCCGGCGCGGCTGCGATGCCCCGCCCGGCATGACGACGGCACCGACGTAGGGCGCCTGGAAAACCCGAAACGTGGTGTCGGAGAAGTACTCCGTGCATTCGACGAGCTCCAGGCCGAACCGCAGGTCGGGCTTGTCGGAGCCGAACCGCCGCATCGCGTCGGCGTAGTCGATCCGCGGGATCGGCAGCGGCAGGTCGTAGCCGATGAGCGCCCACAGCGCCGCGAGCACCTGCTCGGACACCGCGATCACGTCGTCGGCGTCGACGAAGCTCATCTCCATGTCGAGCTGGGTGAACTCGGGCTGGCGGTCGGCGCGGAAGTCCTCGTCGCGGTAGCAGCGCGCGATCTGGTAGTAGCGCTCCATGCCCGCCACCATCAGCAGCTGCTTGAACAGCTGCGGGCTCTGCGGCAGCGCGTAGAACGAGCCCGGCTGCAGCCGCGCGGGCACCAGGAAGTCGCGTGCTCCCTCTGGGGTCGAACGGGTCAGCGTCGGGGTCTCGATCTCGACGAAGTCGTGCTCGGCCAGCACGCCGCGGGCGGCGGCGTTCACCTTGGAGCGCAACCGGATTGCGTTGCCGGGGCCTTCGCGGCGCAGGTCGAGGTAGCGGTACTTGAGCCGGGCTTCCTCGCCTGCGGTCTCGTCGAGCTGGAACGGCAGCGGCGCGCTCTCGCTGAGCACCGTCAGCGACGTTGCGTTGACCTCGATGTCGCCGGTGGCGATGTCGGCGTTGGCGTTGCCCTCGGGGCGGGTCTCGACGACGCCGTCGACGGCGACGCAGAACTCGGCGCGCAGCCGGTGCGCCTGCTCGAGGACGTCCGCGTCGCGGAACACCACCTGCGCCACTCCTGACGCATCGCGCAGGTCGATGAAGATGACGCCACCGTGGTCACGCCGGCGCGCCACCCAACCGGCCAACGTCACCTTCTGGCCGGCGTCGGTGGACCGCAACGAACCGGCGGCATGACTGCGCAACACGAAAACTCCCTGGGAATGGCCTGACGAGACGACTGCCACAGTGTAGTGGTGGGGTCACGGCGGTAATTTGGCGGTGGTGAGCACTGGTGAGGACAACCTCAATCGCACTCGTGGGTCCTGGCGCCATCGGTTCGACCGTGGCCGCGTGTCTGCACGCCGCGGGACACGATGTGATCGTGTGCGGGCGCACCCCCCGCGATGTCCATCGAAGTCAGACCCGATGACGGCGAGCCGATCGTCGTGCCGGGTCCGGTGCACACCGACCCCGCCGAGATCGACGGAACCGTCGACGTCGTGCTGCTCGCGGTCAAGGACACCCAGAACGAGCAGGCCGCCGCCTGGTTGGCTCGCCTGTGCGACGAGAACACGGTGGTGTGCGCACTTCAGAACGGCGTCGAACAGGTGGAGCGGGTGGGACGCTTCTGCCCCACGTCGACGGTGGTGCCCGCCGCGGTGTGGTTCTCGTCCGAGACGCAACCCGAGGGCTGGGTTCGCCTGCGCACCCCGGTTCGGTTGGTGCTGCCCGATGACCCGCCGAGGCAGGCCGGCTGGCCAGACCTGCTGCGCGGGCCACGGGTGTCCATCGACACCGATCCCGACTTCGTCAGCGCGACGTGGCGCAAGCTGTTGACCAACGCCGTGGCCGGGCTGATGGTCCTGACCGGTCGCAAGTCGGGAATGTTCCGCCGCGACGACGTCGCCGGGCTGGCCCGCGGTACCTGGCCGAATGCCTCGCGGTGGCGCGGGCCGAGGGCGCCGACCTCGGTGACGCACGTCGTCGACGAGATCGTCGGCATGTTCACCGGGGTGCCCGAGGACATCACGACCTCGATGCTGACCGATCGCGAACAGGGCAGGCCGCTGGAGTGGGACATCCGCAACGGCGTCATCGCGCGCAAGGCCGCCGCAGCACGGGCTGGCCACGCCGATCAGCGACGTCCTGGTGCCGCTGCTCGCCGCCGCGAGCGACGGACCGGGCTGACGACTGGGGCGAGCGAAGCGACGGGGAAATCGGAGTAGACACCACCGCCTAGAGTGTCTACTCATGGCGAAGACGTACCCGTGCGAACGCGTCGACCTCGACTTCATCGACGCCGCGCCGTTCCGCTTCGTCAGCACGGTCGACCTCGCGATCACCCCCGAGCAGCTGTTCGAGGTGCTCGGCGACGCCGAGTCGTGGCCGCACTGGGCGACGCGTGATCACCAACGTGGTCTGGACCAGCCCGCGAGCCGCGCGGCGTCGGCACCACCCGGACCGTCAGCATGCGCGGCAACATCGTCGGCGACGAGGAGTTCATCGCGTGGGAGCCGTTCTCCCACATGGCATTCCGGTTCAACCAGAGCACGTCGAACGCGCATCTCCGCCTTCGCCGAGGACTACCGGGTGGTGCAGACCGCCGACGGCTGCCACCTGACGTGGGTGATGGCGATGAAGCCGAGCGGCCTGGCAGGCAGGCTCGGCATGATCGATGGGACAACCGGTGATGGGCGTGGCTGTTCCAGCGCTTCCTGCACAACCTGCGGCGCTACACCGACGAGCGGTACGCTCTACCCACGCGCGATCCGCTCGCCTCGCTGCAGTCAGTACAGACCCGCCCACGCCGAGCGCCGACGCGCGTCGGGATCGGCGACGGTGTCGTCGCGCGTCGAACGGATGACGCGGGTGCGGCGGTCGCTCGGTGTCGTAGCGCGGCCAGTCCGGCATCCGAGCTCCACCCGGTGCGCGAAGTTCAGCCAGGTGCGCTGCATGCGCCTGCCCACCGACGGCTGCACCCGACGGCCCAGCGGGTGGATCTTGCGGCCCAGATACGACGCGTAGCTGTGCTGGATGTGCACGATCTCGCTGCCGTGGGTGGCGCCGAGGCCCAGCACCCGCAGCGTCCACGTGGCGTGGTCGAAGCGGTACACGTAGGTCGGGCGCGTGCGCGCTGTAGGCGTCGGCGAATGCCCACGCCGGGTGCGCAGAACATGGCGTCGGAGCCGATCGGCGACCAGCGCGCGCCGGCGTGGATAGTCCGGGTAGGCGGCCAGCACCCGCTGCCTTGGCGTCGGGCGCCGTCCGGTCGAAGTAGGCGTCGATGGTCTCGCGGCGTCGTCGGCAGCATCGGCGGCTTGACCCAGGCGAACATCGACGCCTCGTGGCTGTTGGTGCCGATGATCAGCGGCACCCGCGACACCGCGCCCGCGCGCGGCCGCCTCGATCGGATGGTGCGGCAGCAGGTCGACGCCGTGGGTCAGCCCGTAGGCCAGCAGTCGGGGTCTCGGCGCGCGCTCTCGGCCTGCAGCACCCCCGCGGCGCGGCGCAGCTGGCGCTGCGGCAGCGGCTTGACCTCGTCGACGCCCGACACCGAGCCGCTCGCACGAACCGTCGCGCCTGACGGGCGCGGGTCTCGCGGTCGGCGATCAGCGGCAGCGCCGGGCTCTGGGCGATCGCGCGGGCGAACAGGCCGTCGGCGGCCGGGCTGGCCAGCAGCGCCAACACCGATGTCGCACCGGCTGATTCGCCGAACACCGTGACCCGTTCGGGGTCGCCGCCGAATGCGGCGATGTTGTCGCGCACCCAGGCCAGCGCCGCGAGCTGGTCGCGCAGGCACAGGTTGTCGTCGAAACCCGTCGCCGAGGTCGCCGAGTTCGAATCCGCCGAACACGCCGAGCCGGTAGGTCACGTTGACCACGACGACGTTGCCGTTGGCGGCCAGCCGCGAACCGTTGTAGAGCTGCAGCTGACCCGCGCCGTAGACGAACGCGCCGCCGGGAATCCACACCATGACCGGCAGCGAGCCGCGTGAGGTCGGGCGACCACACCGTGACGGTCAGGCACGCCTCGTCGCGGATCTTCGGATCGTCGCGCCCACCGCCGACGAACGACCGGCCCTGCGGGGGCAACGGCCCGTGCTCGACGGCGTCGCGGACACCCGTCCACGGTTGCAGCGGCGCGGGCGCCAGGAACCGCCGTTCACCGACGGGCTGCTCGGCGTAGGCGACGCCGCGCCACACGTTGACGCCGCCCTCGGTGGTGCCGCGCAGCAGTCCGGAGCGGTGTGCGCGACGGTCGAGAGTTCGGCAGTTTCGTTCAGGGCGGCCACGCGCTGAATCGTAGTGTGGGAAGCTGAACGCGGCTGGCGCCCAGCCTTCCCGGCGGAGTGTCGACGTGACGCGGACGGAGTCGGTGTGATGACCTTCAACGAGGGTATGCAGATCGACACCAGCACCACGTCGAGCGAGCGGTGGCGGCGGTGGCGGCGGCCGCGGCATCGCGATCGGCGGCGGGATCGGCGGCCTGCTGATCGTCGTGGTGGCGCTGTTCCTCGGCGTCGACCCCGGCACCGTGCTCCCGCAGGGCGGCACCAACGAGTACGACACGCAGGGCGTCGAGGCGCCGGGATTCGACCTGAGCCAGTGCAAGACGGGCAAGGACGCCAACACCATCGTCGAGTGCCGCGTGGTGGCGACCGGCAACTCGGTCGACGGGGTGTGGTCGCAGCTGCTGAAGGGCTACACCCGGCCGAAGGTGCGGCTGTTCAGCCAGCAGGTGAACACCGGGTGCGGACCGGCGACCACCGACGTCGGCCCGTTCTACTGCCCGGTCGACCAGACCGCCTACTTCGACACCTCGTTCTTCCAGGTGCTCGTCGACCAGTTCGGTTCCAGCGGTGGACCGTTCGCGCAGGAGTACGTGGTCGCCCACGAGTTCGGCCACCACGTGCAGGACCTGCTCGGGCGTGCTCGGCCGGGCACAGCAGGGGGCCGACGGGCTCGCAGGGCAACGGCGTGCGCACCGAACTGCAGGCCGACTGCTACGCGGGCGTGTGGGCGCACTACGCCGCGATCACCAAGCAGGAGGGCACCGACGTGCCCTTCCTGGAACCGTTGTCCGACAAGGACATCGCCGACGCGCTGTCGGCAGCGTCCTCGGTCGGCGACGACCGCATCCAGAAGTCCTCGACGGGCCGGGTCAACCCGGAGTCGTGGACCCACGGCTCGTCGGACGCTCGCCAGAAGTGGTTCACCAACGGCTACCAGACCGGTGACCCGAACAAGTGCGACACCTTCTCCGCGCGGACCTGCAGCGAGTGATGGCTCCGGGCGCACGGCGATGACGCCGGATGACGCCATCAGCCCGACACCAAGGACTGGACCTGGGTGCTGGGCCGCCCGTGCCCCGCAGTGCGGTTTCGACGCGCGGCATCGGTGCATCCCACGGACGTCGGTGAACACATTCGCCGCGACGCGACCGACTGGGTCGACCCGGCTGCAGCGGCCTGGCGTCGCCGTCCGCCCAGCGCCCAGCGTCTGGTCGGTCCTCGAGTACGGCTGCCACGTTCGCGACGTACACCGCATCTTCGACCACCGCGTGCGAGCTGATGCTGCTCCGAGGACGACCCGACGTTTCCCAACTGGGATCAGGACCAGACCGCGGTGGCCGACGACTATGCCTCGCAGGACCCGGCGTCGGTCGCGGGCGAACTGGCAGAGGCCGCGAACGCGGTCGCCGACACCTACGCGCGCGTGCCCGCCGACGCATGGTCACGGCGCGGACTGCGCAGCAACGGTAGCGAATTCACCGTCACCTCGATCGCGCGCTATCACCTCCACGACATCGTCCACCACGCCTGGGACGTCACCCATTGAGGAGCAACTCCGCATGAGCGCCGACGAGAACACTGACAAGCCACTGGCCGGACGGGTCGCCTACGTCACGGGAGCCGCACGGGGACAAGGCCGCTCGCATTGTGTGCGGCTGGCGCGGGCGGGTGCCGACGTGGTCGCCATCGACGCATGCGGTCCGGTGGCCGCGCACAACGGGTACGCCGCTGCCACGCCCGAGGACCTCGCCGAAACGGTCAACCTCGTCGAGGGCGAGGGCCGCAAGATCCTTGCCAAAGAGGTCGACGTCCGTGACATCGAAGGTCAGCAGCGCGTGGTCGCCGACGCCGTCGAACAGTTCGGCCGCCTGGACATCGTCGTGGCCAACGCCGGGGTGATGAACTGGGGCAGGCTGTGGGAGCTCTCGGAGCAGCAGTGGCAGGAGACCATCGACACCAACCTGACCGGTGTCTGGCACACCATCAAAGCGGTCGTGCCACCGATGATCGAGGCGGGCAACGGTGGTTCGATCATCAATATCAGCTCGGCCGCGGGGATCAAGGCCGTTCCGGGCTGCGGCCACTACTGCGCCACCAAGTTCGGGCTCGTCGCGCTGACCAATTCACTGGCAGTCGAGTTGGGCGAGTTCGGAATTCGGGTCAACTCCGTCCACCCGTATGGCACCGATACTCCGATGGGCAACGACGTGTCGATGTATCAGATGTTCGCCGACCATCAGACGTACATCCACAGCTTCTCCCCCGGTGCGCTGCCGACGGACTCACTGGCAGCGCCAGACCTGATCTCGGACATCGTGCTGTGGCTTGCCAGCGACTCGTCGTCACTGGTGACCGCCGCGCAGATCCCCGCCGACAAGGGCTACCTCAAGATCTAGTCCGCCGAACGTGGATTACCGTCACGCTTTCATCTCGCGTGACGGTAATCCACGTTCGGCGGGACGCTTAGAGCCGGGATTCGGCGGCGATCGACGTGTCCGTGGTCCGCAACGGGCGGATCAACGCATCCTGCGCGAACGACGCGATGAGTTCGCCCTCCTCGGTGTGAACCGCGCCGCGCACGTACGACATGCCCGCACCAACCTGAGTGCTCTCGTGCGTGTACAGAAGCCAGCCGCCCCAGGCGAACGGCTCGTGAAAGCTGACCGAGATCGTCATCGGCGCCGTCGAAACCGTGAGGTGCGCCTGGGCGGTACCGATGCCTTCGTGCGCCCGCATGGTAGTCGAAATCCCAAGGTGCCCAGTGAAGTACGCGACGAGCGCCTTCGCCAGATCAGCGCGCGCGGGAATGGGGTCGTAGTGCAGCCAGGCGAACAACTCTGGCGGCCCGACCTCGTCTGGGCTGTTGACGTCCGCGACGTCGACAAGCCGCAGTTCGCGTCCAACCATCGGCATCTCGGAGTGAATGGCCTCGGCGGGCGCTGCGACATCGGGCCGCGGAAGATGATGGCGGATCACGTCGCCGGACGGAACGTCGGTGAACGCCGTCACGGTGATGCAGCGTTTGCCGTTCTGGGTCACGTTGACGATGGCGGTTGCCGTCGAACGACCTTCCGCGACCACGTCGATCGCGAATTCGACCGGCGGCCCGGCGACGACCGCGCGAGCGAACACCGCGTACGCCGAGCGCACCGACTTCTCCGGAAAGCGTTTGGCCACAGCGACGATGGCCTGAGCCAGCACCTGGGTACCCTCGACGACCTGACGCTCGTCGGCTGCTGCGATGCCGGTCTTGCCGACGAACGTGTCGTCCCCCGCCGGTTCGACGTCGAACAGGTCTAACAGTCCTGCGACGGTCCATTGGGCCTGATCGGACTCCGTGGTCATGGCGACTCCACCTCTCGTATCAACGGCAACGACACCGCTGGCTCGGTCAAGACGGTAACGTCATTCTCATGGCCAAGTCGAGCGCCCGCTCCTCGACCGGCGCGGCGGACGCCGGTGCCGGCGACGAGGAGCCACGCGACAAACGATTCATGCGATCAGCGCTGGCGATCCTCGGCGAGACCGGTCGCACCGACTTCACCGTGCTCGAGGTGGTGGAACGCTCGAAGACCTCACTTCGGTCGTTTTACCAACACTTCTCGACCAAGGACGAGCTTCTGCTTGCGCTCATCGACCGGATCATGAGTGAGTCGACGCTGCGGTGGCGCGAGGAGACCGACGGCCTCGACGCCGTCGCGGCGCTGCAGCCATCTGATCGACAAGGTCAGCACCCCAGCGTCGTCGACAACGCAGGACAGCATCAACCGCGGCTTGACCTTCTACAACGACCATCTCGCCGAGATCGTTGCCGCGCGAGTACGCGCGGGTGCTCTCCCCGATGCACGGGCTCATCAAGGACATCATCAAGCGGGGCATCGCCGAGGGCGTCTTCGACCCCGACCTGGACGTGACTCCCACCGCCACGCTGATCATGCAGTCCTCGATGGGCGCGACGCGGCTCCGCGTGCTCGGCGCCGAACTCAACGGCGTGCCCCTCGAGCAACGCCACATCTAGGACTTCTGCCTGCGCACTTTGCGCAAGTGACCGGCACAGCGCGCTGACCAGCGGCGACCGCACGTCACACATCGCGTCACCAAGGGTGGTGTCGGCGCTGGTCCCGACGTGGTAACGTCATTACCACTTCACCAAACCCAGACTTCAGGAGGCGGAAATGCCCAGCCGCGAGCTTCCATATCCGGTGTTCGACGCCGACAACCACTTCTACGAGCCCAAGGAAGCGCTGACGCAGTTCCTTCCGGACCACCGCAAGGGCGTCATCGACTACATCGACGTCCGCGGCCGCACCAAGATCATGGTTCGCAACGTGGTCAGCGACTACATCCCGAACCCGACGTTCGAGGTCGTCGCGCGGCCCGGCGCGCAGGAGGAGTACTTCCGGCACGGCAGCGGTGGCAAGAGCTACCGCGAGGTCATGGGCAAGCCGATGAAGGCCATCCCCGCCTTCCGCGACCCCGCCGCGCGCCTCGAGGTGCTCGACTCGCTCGGCCTGGACTACACGCTGATGTTCCCGACGCTTGCCAGCCTCGTCGAGGAACGACTCAAGGACGACCCGGACCTGATCCTCGACATCGTCCACGCGCTGAACGAGTGGATGTACGAGACCTGGCAGTTCAACTACTCCGACCGCATCTTCTCCACCCCGGTCATCAATCTCGGCGTCGTCGACCGCGCCTTGGAAGAACTCGAGTGGTGCCTGGAGCGCGGCGCCAAGACCGTCCTGGTCCGGCCTGCGCCGGTGCCGGGCTATCGCGGCACCCGCTCCCTCGGCTTGGAGGAGTTCGACCCGTTCTGGGACGCGTGCGTCAAGGCCGGCATCCCGGTGTCGATGCACGCCTCGGATTCGGGTTACTCCGAGTACCTGAATGACTGGGAGCCCGGTGACGAGTTCAAGCCGTTCGCGCCGACCTCGTTCCGCATGGTCGCGATGGGCAAGCGGCCCATCGAGGACACCATGGCGGCGTTGGTCTGCCACGGTGCGCTGACCCGCAACCCGGACCTGCGCGTGCTGTCGATCGAGAACGGCGCATCCTGGGTGCCCACCCTGTTGAAGCAGTTCAAGGACGTCTACTCGAAGATGCCGCAGGGGTTCCTGGAGGACCCGATCGAGGCGTTCCGGCGATGCGTCTACGTCGCGCCCTTCTGGGAGGACGACTTCGCCCAGATGGCCGAGCTATGCGGTGTCGACCGGATCATCTTTGGATCCGATTGGCCGCATCCCGAGGGCTTGTCCGATCCGATCGCACTGATCGACGACCTGCAGGGGCTCGACGCCGAAGGTCAGCGGAAGGTCATGGGCGGCAACATGATCGACCTGTTCAAGGTCGAGAACAAGGTGGTCTACAAGCCCGGCGTGCCCGCCATGGAATTCGCCTGATCACGAGCTCAGCTCCGGGAGCGTGCGTGTCGGTTCGCCGGCACGCACGTTCCCGGCTTATTGAAAGCGAATCGAGCCCATGACCGACGTCGCCAATCCAGAGCGGATTCTCTTCGCCTCAACGGCACACGCGTTCCTCGAGAAGGAAGCCTCGCTGAGCCGGGTCCGCGAATTGCACGCCTCCGGTATGTCCTTCGAACCGGACTGGTGGCGTCGGGCCGCCGAACTGGGCTGGGCCAGCATGCTGGTGCCAGAGGAACTCGGCGGCGGCAGCGTCTCCGGTGACGGCGTCGGGGATCTCGCGTTGATCGCCGAGCTGATCGGCCGGACCATCGCACCGGGACCGCTGCATCCGGTGAACACCGTGCTGGCCGGCTTGGTAGATGCCGCCGCCGGATCGGACTCTGCCCAGGCGCACTCGGACACCATCGGAGCGTTGGTCGCGGGCGAACTCATCGCGTCATGGGCCGTATACGAGCCGCAGCGCGGCTGGTCGCCACTGGAAACGACGGTCACCGCGACGGCGACGGACGCCGGATTCCGGATCGACGGCGTCAAGGATCGCGTCGAGGCCGGACCGGAAAGCAACCTCTTCCTCGTCGTCGCCAAGTGCGGCGACGAACTGCGGCAGTTCCTCGTCTCTGCGGACACCCCAGGCGTGACGGTCGAGACCCAGCAATCCATCGACCTGGTAAAGCGTTATGCCAGAGTGACCTTCGACGGCGTGGAGGTCGGCGCCGATGCCGTGGTTGGCTCGGCCGACCAGACGGCGGCGCTCATCGCGCGCCAGGCACAGGTCGCCCAGGTGCTGCAGTGCGCCGAAGTGGTGGGGGTACTCGACACCGTCATGAACTTCACCATCCAGTGGGCCTTGGACCGGTACTCGTTCGGACGGCCGCTGGCCTCGTACCAGGCGCTCAAGCATCGCTTTGCCGACATGAAGATCTGGTTGGAGGCCTGCCGGGCCACCTCACGGGCCGCCGTCGCCGCGGTCGGGGCCCGCGCGACCGACGCAGACATGTTGGTCAGCGTCGCGAAGTCGTACATCGGTGAGCACGCGGCGCCCATGCTGCAACATTGCGTTCAGCTGCACGGCGGCATCGGCGTCACGTGGGAGCACGACATTCACCTGTTCCTCCGTCGAGTCACGTTGTACCGCTCCATGTTCGGAACACCTGAGGAGCACAATTTGCGCGTCTACACCTGCGCCGAGACACAGTCTTCGCGCGAGCGCTCATCCACGGCACAGAAGGCCGCGTCATGACCGAGACGACGTCGGCACGGCCGACCACCGAAACGGTCGCGGAGTTCGCCCAGCGCGCCGCGACCTGGCTGGCCGCGAACGTACCGACCATCGACGCCAAGAATCCGCCCGACGCGGATCGCGGCGAGGTGCAGCCGTGGCTGCGCGCGCGCGAGCTTCAGCAGAAGCTCTCCGAAGGTGGATTCGCGGGCATCTGCTTCCCGCGTGAGTACGGCGGACTCGGGCTGCCCATCGAGTACCAGCGTGCGTTCGACGAGGAGTCCCGCGGCTACGAGATGCCGCTGATCCTCAACACGCCGACCTTCACCATCTGTGCGGCCACCATCCTGGATACTGGGTCCGAAGCGCAGAAGCGGCAACATATTTCGAGTGCCATCCGCGGGGACGAAGTCCTCGTCCAGCTGCTCTCCGAACCCAGCGGCGGGTCCGACCTGGCCAGCGTCATCACCCGCGCCGACCGCAAGGGCGACAAGTGGGTCGTCACGGGCGCCAAGACGTGGAGCACCAGCGCGTTCGCCGCCGACTACGGCCTCCTGCTGGCCCGCACGACGTGGGACGTGCCGAAGCACGAGGGACTGACGATGTTCCTGGTCAAGCTCGACAGCCCTGGCATCGAAATGCGGCGCATCACGCAGGTAAACGGCTCGCAGGAATTCTGCGAAGAGTTCTTCGACGGGCTCGAACTCGATGACGACGCGGTCGTTGGCGAGGTCAACGACGGGTGGAACGTCGCGTCCCGGCAGCTGTACCACGAACGCCGTGCAGTGGGCGGCGGCTCCGAGTTCGCCAGTGGCATCGGCGCGGAGGGCAAGACCGACCAACCCGTCGACTACGTGGATCTGGTGGAAGAAATCGGTCAGTCCGACAACGAGCGAATCCGCGAGCTGGCAGGCCGCGCAATGGTGCGCCGCGCCGTCCACGAGCAGCTCATCGATCACGTCTACCACGGCGTGCTGGACGGCTCATTGCCGCCGGCGGCAGGCTCGATCATTCGCATCTCGCACGCCGAGAACGTCCAGTTCGAGATCGACACCGCGCTGGCGATGACCGGCAGCCCGGGAGTCGTCGACGACGGAAGCGGCTTGTTCCGTGTCGGCAGCCGTTTCCTGTCCCGACAGGCGGCCTCACTCGGCGGCGGTACCACCGAGATCGCGCGCAACATCATCGGCGAGCGCGTGCTGGGCTTTCCACGCGAGCACGCCGCGGATCGCGGAGTGCCCTTCAACCAAGTCAAGCGCAAGCGCGACTGAGCACGCGCGGGACCGCGCACAGCGCTCTCGCAGCCTTAGCCGCGCGCCTCCGAAGGAAGTTCCGCCGCGTCGGCCCGATTGCGCTTGCGCAACGTCGATTCGAAACGGCTCAGAAGGTCGAAGTAGTGGGTCGGCGCCAACCGCGCGAGAATGTCGAACAGATACGCGTCCGGGCCAACGAGGATGCGCGCCTTACCCTGCTCCACGCCGCGGTGGATGAGCTCAGCGGCCTTGTCCGGCTGGGTCATCGTGATGGCGGCGAACTCATCGGCCATCTGATTCTGGCTGCGGCCACGCCCCTCGGGATCTTTCCGGAATCGAGCGTTGCGCACGATGTTGGTGTTGATGCCGCCCGGGTGCACGTTGACCGCCCGGACGCCCGTGCCGCGCAGCTCCTGACGAAGGGAGTCGGTGAAGCCGCGAACCGCGAACTTGGCCGAACAATAGGCACTTTGGTTCGGCATGCCCACCAGTCCGAACACACTCGACGTGTTGACGATGGATCCGGAATCCTGCGCGACGAGTATCGGTAGGAACGCGCGCGTGCCATTGACCACACCGTGGAAGTTGATGTCCCACAGCCACTGATCGTCTTCCACCACGGTGTCGAGCACCCGCGACGCCACCGCGACGCCAGCGTTGTTGAACACCGCACCCAGCGGGGTCGGCGCCCACTCTGCCACTTCGCCCGCAAAGTCGTGCTGCGCCTCCGCGTCCCGCACGTCAAGTACCCGGGTGAGGGTGGGCCCGCCCAACGACGCTTCGGTCTCCTTCAAGCCGCGCTCGTCGACGTCTGCGATGGCGACCGCAGAGCCGTGGGCCGAAAGCCTCTGCGCGAGTGCACGACCGATGCCGGATGCGGCGCCGGTGATGACGGCGGTGCGACCGCTGATGACGTGTTTGGCCGATCTGCTCATGGTTGCTCCTCATTGGTGGCGGTGACGACGGACGCCGGTGCGGTGTGGTCTGCGATCAGGTCGAGGATGCGCCCCCATGCGTCGAAGGGGAGGTCGTGTCCCATACCGGGCATGGTGACGAACTTCGCCCCGGGGATCGCGCGGGCAGTGGCGACGCCTCCCGTCGGATGGACCATGCGGTCCCGGTCGCCGTGGATCACCAGAGTTGGTACCTCGATCGCACCGATTTCGGCGGTCCGGTCGCCCGACGCGAAGACGCCGGCGAGTTGTCGGGTCACGCCGTCCGAGGTGGGGTCGCGATCCCATGCGACACCGGCCTTCTCGCGCACCCACCCCTCGTCGAACGGGTATCCGCGGGAGCCGATGTGCTTGAAGATCTTCACGGCGCCGTCGATGGCCTCCATGCGGTTTCGCGGCGGGCGCGCCGTCGCCATGCGCCACCACGTGGACGGTGCCGGACGCCCGATGCGTGGTGCACCCGTGTTCGACATGATCGACGTGAGTGTGCGGGCGCGGCCAGGGTACTGCGCGGCGACGGTCTGAGCGATCATGCCGCCCATCGAGATTCCGACCAGATGGGCGTCGCGATACCCGAGAGCGTCGAGCAGCCCGACGGTGTCGCGAGCCATGTCGCCGAGGTGGTATTGCCGCGGGTGGTTGCCACCCCGCAGTACGGCAATCGGATTGGGCGCTGGATAGTCCATGTGCGTCGATCGGCCGACATCCCGGTTGTCGAAGCGCACGACCCGTAGCCCGCGGGCTGCGAGCGCAGCCGCGAATTCATCAGGCCAGGAATGCAATTGCTGACCGAGGCCGGGGATGAGCAGGACGGGTGGATCCGCAGGGTCGCCGAACCCGTCGTAACACAGCTGGATGCCTCGGCCGACGTCGACCACATGGTCTTCGCGCAAGCGCTCATCCGCCACATGGTCTTCGCGCAAGCGCTCATCCGCCACATGGTCTTCGCGCAAGCGCTCATCCGCCACATGGTCTTCGCGCAAGCGCTCATCCGCCACATGGTCTTCGCGCAAGCGCTCATCCGCCACATGGTCTTCGCGCAAGCGCTCATCCGCCACATGGTCTTCGCCCAAGCTCACGCCGACACCTGCGCAGCCTCGTCGCGCCGGGTCTGCTCGACATGCGAAACCCGACGGTGGACGACCGCGCGACCGCCGCGTCCAGGGGCGGTGGCGACACCGCGGGAGTGCATCGATTCTCCTGCGGCATAGGTGGTGCCGAACTCGAATTCGCGCAGCAGGGTACGCAGCGTGACCATCATCTCCATGTTTGCGAACGCAGCCCCGATGCAACGGCGGATGCCGCCGCCGAACGGCACCCAGGCGTGAGTGTCCGGCGGGCTGCCCACGAACCTGTCCGGGTTGAACGTCGCGGCGTCGGGGAAACTGCGATCCGACGCGTGGGCGAGCGAGATGCTCACCAGGATTGTATGACGCTCGGGAATGACCCACTCCCCCAGCTTGATCCGCGTCTTGGTCCTTCGCGCCGTGGCGTTGATGACCGGTCGGGTGCGCTGCACCTCGAAGATGGTGGCCTGCAGCAGGTCGGATTCACCCGCGTCGACCTCGCCAGTCAACCGGTTGAGCAGCCGCGGATGCCTGCGCAGCCGCTCGACGGCCCAGGCCAACGTCGTGGCCGTCGTCTCGTGGCCTGCTGCAAGGAGCGTCAGCAACTCGTCGGCGATGTGATCGTCGGAGATCGTTGAGCCGTCCTCGTAACGGGCCTGCAGCATCAACGCGAGCACGTCGTTGCGCTCGTCGAAGTCCGGATCGTTGCGTGCGTCGGCGATGAGCCGGGAGATGATCGCGTCGTAGCGGCGGCGCAACACCTCCACGCGTCCCCATGGACTCCACGGACCGTGATCCCGCCGCGCGATTGGGGGCAGCACGGCCAACCGAGAGGCTCGCAACACCATCGCCGGCAGCAACTCCCGCAGTTCCTCGAAGGCTTCGCCCTCAGCGCCGAACACCGCTCGGAGGATCGCATTGAGCGTAATGCGCATCATCGAGGGCAACGTCTCGAGTTCCTCGCCTTCCGGCCACGTCGCGATTTCGCGCATCACTTCTTCTTCGATGATGTGCTCGTAGCCCTGCATCCGCTTGCCATGGAACGGCGGGACGAGCAGCTTGCGCCGCTGACGGTGAGGGATGCCTTCGAGGCTGAAGGTCGACCCGGGTCCAAGCACTTCCCCAAGCGTCCCCCCACGGGCAATCAGGTCGCTGCTGGTCGTGAAGAGGTCCTTGACCAATGCAGGGTCGCTGATCACCACGGTGTGGCCGAAGATCGGTAGATTCAGCGTGAACTCCGACCCGTACCGGCGCCCGACGGCGCCGACGGCCTTGTCGCGATTGATCACGAAGCCGATGCCCTGCAGAAACTTCGGAATCCGCGGCGCGGGCGGCAATCGGACGGGGTCGGTGGTGGCTTCACCCATTTTCTTCTCCTTGGTGGCGGGAGTTCCTCAGCCACGGTACGTCTCGGTACCGAACTTCACAAGGACTCTTTCCACACGCGTTCAATAGTGGTACCGTCAGGTACCACAGCCGGTACTCATGCGTACCGAGGGTTTGGACGAGAGGTGCGCCCCATGTCGACGAGCAATCCCATCGAGTACACCGACGTGCTCATCGTCGGGGCGGGGCTGTCCGGTGTCGGTGCCGCGTGCCAGTTGCACCAGGACTGCCCCGACAAGTCCGTCGTGGTGCTCGAGGCGCGAGCCGCGATCGGAGGTACCTGGGAGCTCTTCCGCTACCCCGGGATCAGGTCGGACTCGGACATGTTCACGTTGGGCTATCGATTCCGGCCTTGGACGGAACCCAAGGCCATCGCCGACGGACCGAGCATCCTGAACTACATCCACGACACCGCCCGCGAGTTCGACGTGAACCGGTTCATCCGGGTGAATCACCGTGTGCTGAAAGCGAACTGGGACAGCGCCACCGCCCGCTGGACCGTCGAGGTGCTTCGCACGTACCTCGACGAGACCGTCACGTTCAGTTGCGCGTTCCTCTACGTCTGCTCGGGTTACTACCGCTACGACGAAGGCTTCAGCCCGAAGTTTCCCGGCGTGGAACGCTTCGCGGGCTCCGTGATCCACCCGCAGCACTGGCCGGAAGGCCTGGACTACCGCGGGAAGCGGATAGTCGTCATCGGCAGCGGAGCGACGGCCGTGACGCTGGTCCCGACCCTGGCCGAGACTGCCGCGCACGTGACGATGCTGCAGCGCTCGCCGACCTACATCGCAGCGAAGCCCGCCAGCGATCCGCTCGCCGACAGACTGCGGGCCCGGCTGCCGCAGAAGCTGGCCTACGCAATCGTGCGCTGGAAGAACACCCTTCAGGGCATGGTCATCTTCCAACTCAGCCGCCGCCGCCCCAAGCTGATGAAGTCGATGCTGCGCAAGGCCGCGGTGAAGCAACTCCCCGCCGACTACGCGGTGGACACCCACTTCGCCCCGTCGTACAACCCGTGGGACCAACGGATGTGTCTGATCCCCGACGGAGATCTGTTCACGGCCATCCGCGAGGGTCGCGCGTCGGTAGTGACCGACCAGATCGAGACGTTCACCGACACGGGCATCCGGCTGGCCTCTGGGGTCGAGCTTCCCGCCGACGTCGTGGTCAGCGCCACCGGATTGAACATGCTCGCCATCGGCGGGATGACGCTGGAGGTCGACGGTCGCCAGGTAAATCTGTCAGAGACGGTGTCCTACAAGGGAATGATGCTCTCGGGCGTCCCGAACTTCGCCTGGACCATCGGCTACACGAACGCCTCTTGGACGCTCAAGGCCGACCTGATCGCGCAGTACGTGTGCCGATTGCTCGCACACATGGATCGCGAGGGTTACACCGCCGTCACCCCCGACGCGCACGGCGTCACGGCCGAGCACCCGTTCCTGGACCTGACGTCGGGATACGTGCAACGCAGCATGGACTTGATGCCCAAGCAGGGCGATCGCCTCCCGTGGCGGCTGCATCAGAACTATGTGCGGGACGTCGCGCTGTTGCGCCGCGGTCCGATCGATGACGACGTGGTGTTCACGGCACGATCCCCGCAGCAGGTCCGACCGCACGAGCAGGTGCGGCAACCCGTGAGTTGACGACAACTTCACGCCGAGTGCGCATTCGGCAAGGGCTCTAGAACAACATCGGTTGAAGAGTGTGCGGCAACGCCCCGGCGGACGGAACCGCCGGGGCGCTGCGCATCGCAAATGGTCGATTGTCGGACTGCAGGCCATGCTTGGCGATCAACGGCGCCACCCGAGCGCTCAGCATTTCGCGGTAGCTCGGCGGCAGATACGCGCCACGCCGGTACAACTCGCGGTAGTCCCCTGCCAACTCCGGATGTTCACGATTCAGCCAACCCATGAACCAGCCCCGTGTCGAACCGCGCAGGTGCAGGCCGAATACCGTCACACTGCTCGCTCCGGCCGCTGCGATCCGGCCCGAGCAGCGCATCGAGTTGTGCGACGGAGTCGGTCAGCAGTGGCAGCACCGGCGCAACCATGACGTGGCAATCAAGGCCGGCCGTCCGCACCGAACGGATCAACCCGAGCCGCGCTTCGCGGCGTCGGCGTGCCCGGTTCGACCCGTCGATGCAGCTCGGGATCGCCGACCGCCAGCGAGATGGCAACGCTGACGTCGACCCGGTCGGCCGCCTTGACGATCAGCGGAAGATCGCGCCGCAGCAGCGTGCCCTTGGTCAGGATCGAGAAGGGCGTGCCCGAGTCGGCGAGCGCGTCGATGATGCCGGGCATCAACGCATAGCGGCCCTCAGCGCGCTGATAAGGATCGGTGTTTGTGCCAAGTGCGACGGTCTCGCGCGTCCACGACGCCGCGGGACAGTTCGCGCCTCAGCACGTCCGCCACGTTGACCTTGACCACCAACTGGGTGTCGAAGTCATCACCGCAGTCGAAGTCCAGATACTCGTGTGTCGGCCTGGCGAAACAGTACCGGCAGGCGTGACTACAGCCACGAAAACCGTTGACGGTGAAGCGAAATGGCAGATTCGCCGCATCTGGCACCTTGTTGAGCGCCGACTTGCAAAGAATCTCGTGAAAGGTGATTCCCTCGAACTGCGGCGTGCGCACCGACCGCACGAAACCGAGGCGCTGCAAGTCCGGCAGGGCACCGTCGTCGACGCCGGACTTCAGGCCGTCCCATCGCACACGCTCAGTCGAACATACATTCGATAAATCCGTCAAGGACGTGTTATTCGCACATGCTCTTCCATTGGCGGCTTCGTGCAGTAAGCTCATGCAGGATGTAGACGATCCGCAGGTGGGTGTACTGACACATCCAGTTTGATGACAGGTAAAGATTAGATATGCCGCAGGGAACTGTGAAATGGTTCAACAGCGAAAAGGGCTTCGGCTTCATCGCTCCCGAAGACGGTAGCCCGGACGTCTTCGTCCACTACTCCGAGATCCAGGGCAGCGGTTACCGCTCGCTCGAGGAGAATCAGCGCGTTCAGTACGACCTCGGTCAGGGCGCCAAGGGGCCTCAGGCCACCGGCGTCACCGCGATCTAAGAACGACAACGAGCTTGGGCTGGCAAGGTCAAACCTTGCCAGCCCTTAGTGTCTGCGGGCCGCCCCGATTGGGTAGGCCCGCCGAGGTAGCGGTCAGAGCAGCGAGACGATCAGCACGTTCACGACCGTCCCGCCGACGATCGACAGCAGCGCGTTGCGTCGCCATAGGTGCAGTCCGACGGTGACCGCAAGGGCCGCCAGTGCTGCCCATCGATGGATGGCATCTGCGCCGGGTACGTCCCGGACGGTGTAGAACGCCAGCATCACCATGATTCCCAGCGGCATGTGCAGACTCAGATAACGCACCACGACCGAACGCCGCATCGGCGCCAGCGCCGCGAACGGCAACGCCCTCAAGATCCAGGTAATGGTGGCGCTGACCACCACCATCGCTGCGATGTGAGCCGGGTCAGCCATGCGCGCGTCTTCGCCGCTCCAACCCGAGCCGGCCAACCAGGAACGCGGCGTAGCCCAGGAAGGCCCACACCAGCATCTGGCCCGGGACCACCAGCCACGCGACGACCGCGCAACCTGCGGCACACACGGCCACTACCCGGTCGGGTCGTGCGCGATACGCATCGATGGCCAGCACCACGAACAGCGCGGTGAGCGCGAAGTCGAGGCCTTGGACGCGCTCGATGGGCAGGGCCGACCCCGCGAACGCACCGATCGTCGCGCCCGACACCCAGCCGACTTGAAAGATCAACTGCACCAATAGAATCCGGCGTGACGTCCAGTCTTCCGGATGCGTGGACGTGACGGCATACGCCTCGTCGGTCAGCGCGTAGGTGCTGTAGACCTTCGCCGGCGCGCCGTTGACGCGGTCCAGCGGGAACGACAGCGCATAGAACACGTGACGCAGGTTGACGATGAGGGTGGTGGACGGCCACCTGAAGCAGCGGCACCGCCGACGGCCAATCCGACGAGCAGAAACTCCAGCGAGCCTGCGTAGACCACCGCGGTGAACACCGTCGCCCACCACCATGCGAGCCCGGCGTGAACGACCACAAGGCCGAAAGCCAACCCCAGTGACCACAACCCGAGTCCAACGGGCGCCGCGATCGCCAGCACCGGCGTCGGTCGTGCCACGCGGAGAAGTCCTAGGGCCGTGTCGAATGAATCGGTGACGGTTGAGTTGACCGAATTGTTGTTCTCGTACGGGACCCTACGTCAGCGCGAAGTCCAACTGGAGACGTTCGGCCGCGAACTCGACTGGGCTGAGGCTCGGGTCACCACTGCCCAAGTTGGCACTGCAAGTTGTAGGGCGCGTCCTGCTGCACGGCCGACCTGACCGTCCACCGCGATTTCGCAGTGCGGATTCGGCGCCTCCCGACCCCCGTGCGTGGTGCTACTCACGGTCAAGATCGCCCATTGCGGGTCCGCGAGCGTCGTCTCGAACACCCACGGCGCACCCGGCGCCAGGGTCACCGACTCCTTCTTCAGGTAGGAATACGAGTCGGCGTTGTAAGCCGCCTTGTTCGCAGGCTGAGTCGTCAGATAGTAGAGGTCGAAATCCGCACCGGCGCCCGTCGTCAGCGTGTAGACGACCTTGTGCCCAGCGGCAGGGTCGGCGGCCGACGTGCCCTGGCTGGCCGCGACTCCGGCGGACGCCACCAGCGCCGCGACTGCAAATGCCGACCCGATCTTGGACTTCGCTTTTCGCATGACCATCACATCGCCGGACGCTACCCGATCGTTACATTCCTCACCATCCGTCACGTCACCACCGTCAGAGCTCGAGCAGCACCGTCACCGGCCCGTCGTTGACCAGCTCCACCAACATGTCGGCCCCGAACACACCGGTTTCGACGTGCGCACCGAGTTCGCGCAACGCAGCGCAGAACCGATCGACGAGAGGCTCCGCGACGGGCCGAGGGGCCGCGGCGTTCCACGACGGCCTGCGCCCCTTCCTGGTGTCGGCATACAGCGTGAACTGGCTGACCACCAGGATCGGGGCTGCGATGTCGGCAGCACTGGCCTCACCATCGAGAATTCTGAATCCGCCAAAGCTTGTCGGCCATCTTGCGAGTCACGGCGGCGTCGTCGTCATGGGTCACGCCCACCAACGCCAAAAGGCCCTGGCGCTCGGGATCGATCGCACCAACCACCTCACCGGCGACGATCACCCGCGCCGACGTCACACGTTGCACCAGGACTCGCACGGTCGCCGATGTTGCCACACCACTGTGGCGTCGCTCACTCGATCGAACCCCGGCCGGATGTGGTACGTCTTGTAGTCGTGGACCAGCCCCCGCGAGCCGGCTTGAACTGGCGCGGCACTCCCCTGACCAGACGCTCGATGCTGCTTGGAATCGGCGCCGTCGGCGCTTTCCTCGCCGTCGACCTCGGCGCCATCGCCTACGCCAGCAACTGGATCGGCAGCGACCGCTTCACCCGGCAGGCGATCATCGACCGGTTCCAGTCGATCTTCGGCCTGCATCCCGGCTTCCGCCGCAACCACGCGAAGGGCGTCGCGGTGTCAGGCCACTTCGAGAGCAACGGCGCCGGGCGCGAGCTGTCCAATGCCGCCGTGTTCGCCTCAGGCACCTCCCCCATCGTCGGTCGGTTCTCGCTCGGTGGCGGCAATCCCACCGCACCCGATGACCCGGCAACGGTGCGCGGGTTGGGACTCGCGATCGGGTTTGCGGGCCGGGAGCAGTGGCGCACGGCGATGATCAACGCGCCGGTCTTCCCGGTCAACACACCCGAGGCGTTCTACGACCAGTTGCTCGCGTCCAAGCCGGATCCGAAAACCAAAAAGCCCGACCCCGACGCCATGGCGGCCTTCCTCGCGAAGTATCCGGCGACCGCCGCCGCGTTGAAAGTGATCAAGGCGCACCCGCCGACCCCGGGCTTCGCCGACAGCACCTTCTCCGGCCTCAACACGTTCCGATTCCTCGCAGACTCCGGCACCGCCACCCCGGTGCGCTGGGCGTTCGTCCCGCGCCAGGCGGCACGTCCCGCGGCGGGCAGCGGCCCCAATGTCCTCTTCGACGCGCTGGTGCGGCAGCTGAAGGCAGGCCCCTTGAGCTGGGATCTGCACCTCATCGTGGGCACCGAGCAGGACCCCATCGATCCGACGGTGCCGTGGCCGACCGACCGCCGCGTCGTCAACGCGGGCACACTCACGTTGACGTCGGTAGAAACCGAAGCCGCGGGCAATGCGCGCGACGTCAACTTCGACCCGTTGATTCTGCCCGAGGGCATCCAACCGTCCGACGATCCAATACTCGAGCGCCCGATCATCGGTGTACGCGGCCAGCTACCGGCTGCGCACCGGCGAACCTAAGTCGGCCTCAGCGGTGCAAGTCGACGAGGTGGCGTCGTGACGAACGTCAACCGCTTCCCCGTGCGGTCGCGCATCTTGCATTGGCTCACGGCAGTTCTGGTCTTCGCAGCACTTCTGATCGGCTTCACGATGGTCACCGCGCTGGGCTCCTATGCCGCCCTGGTCGCCGTCCACATGACGCTCGGCGTGACCATCCTCTTGGTCGTCGCCGTGCGGGTGGTCAACCGGCTGACCTCGCATCCGCCCAACTGGCCACCCACGGTGGGCAGGCTCGAGGGCAAGCTCGTCAACCTCTCCGAGCGTGCGATGTACGCGCTACTGCTGGCTCAACCGATCGTCGGCTGGGCCATGGTGTCGGCGACGGGGCGGCCGCCGGTGATCCTCGGCGGGCTCCATCTGCCGCGCATCGCACCGTTCGATGCGGACCTGTTCTTCTGGCTGCGCCAAACGCACACGGTGCTGGCGTTCCTCCTGGTGGCCGTGATCGCGGCGCACGTCAGCGCGATCCTGCTGCACACCCTCACGCTGCGCGACGGCATGCTGTCTCGGATGACGTTCGGGCGGCGCTGACCGTCCGACCGGCCGAAACACCCGCAGGCGTTCAGTTGGCGTGACAAGCTACCCGGATGACGATGCCGCCCGGGTCACAGATATTGGCCGACACCGGCGGGCTCGTGGTGACCGACGACGGCAGGCGGGTACTCGTCTTCGACCGCAACACCGGCGGGTTGGCGGTCACCGCCTTCGTATTCGGCATCGTCGCGCTCGTCCTGCTCGGCTTCGGGGTGGTCGCGTCGTTCGCTCTCTCGAACGTGGTCGGCGCAAGCTTCCTGGCGGCCGGCGTAGCGGTCGCCGTCGGAGCCCTCGTCGCGTTTCGAGCGTTTCGGCGGCGCCGCACCCAGCCGCTGCACGAATGCCGCTCGGTCGCGGTCATCGATCGCCAGCTGGGCTTGTTCAGTTATGCCGGCGGCGCAGTGTTGCCGTTGGACCAGGTCCGGTTTCAGCGCAGGATGCAATTAGGTTCGAGCTCGCCCAAACTGGTCGCGGTGTTGCCGTGCAGCACTCGGGTGCTCAAGCGTGGCAATCCGTTCGACGGAGGCATCGGCGACGTCGATCAGGTGCTGACTGCCGCCGTGAGTCGAGTGTCACCGCAGCCGTGACACGACCTCGGCGATCACGGCGTCGGTAGCGACGTCTACCTGCTCCCCCGTCGTCAGGTCCTTGACACCGACGGTGCCCGCCTCCACATCGCGATCACCGACCACCAGTGCGATGCGTGCGCCCGACCGGTCGGCCGCGCGCATGGCGCCCTTCACTCCGCGGTCACCATAAGCCAGGTCGGTGCGGATGCCTTCCGCCCGCAGCAGGCCTGCGAGTTTGACGAGCACCAGCTTCGCTTCGTCACCGAGGGGCACGCCGAACACCTCGACGCGCGCGGTCTCGCCGACCGTCTTGCCCTCGGCCTTCAGAGCCAACATGGTCCGGTCCACGCCGAGGCCGAATCCGATTCCCGAGAGCTCCTGGCCACCCAGTTGCTGCATCAGTCCGTCGTAGCGGCCACCGCCGCCGATGCCGGACTGCGCGCCGAGTCCGTCGTGAACGAATTCGAACGTGGTCTTGGTGTAGTAGTCCAGCCCGCGCACCATCCGCGGGTTGATGACGTACGGCACGCCGAGCGCATCGAGGTGCGCGAGCACGGTGTCGAAGTGCTGCTTGGCCTCATCGGACAGGTGGTCGAGCATCAACGGCGCGTTTGCCGTCAGCGCACGGACCTCGGGGCGTTTGTCGTCGAGCACCCGCAGGGGGTTGAGTTCGGCGCGCCGTCGGGTCTCCTCGTCGAGGTCGAGCCCGAACAGGAACTCCTGCAACAACTCCCGATACTGCGGGCGGCACGTCTCATCACCCAGGGAGGTTAGTTCCAAGCGGAACCCATCCAGCCCTAGCGACCGGAAACCCGCGTCGGCGATCGCGATTACCTCGGCATCCAGTGCGGGGTCGTCGACTCCGATGGCTTCGACACCCACCTGCTGAAGCTGGCGGTACCGCCCCGACTGCGGACGCTCGTAGCGGAAGAACGGCCCCGAGTAGCACAGCTTTGCGGGCAGCGGTCCGCGGTCGACGCCGTGCTCGATGACCGCACGCATGACGCCAGCAGTGCCCTCGGGCCGCAACGTGACGGACCGCTCCCCGCGGTCGGCGAACGTGTACATCTCCTTGGAGACGACGTCGGTCGACTCACCGACGCCGCGCGCGAACAACGCGGTGTCCTCGAAGATGGGTAGCTCGACATAGCCGTAACCGGCGCGGCGAGCGGCCTCGAGCAGGCCGTCGCGGACGGCGACGAACTGCGCGGAGTCCGGCGGCAGGTAGTCGGGAACGCCCTTCGGCGCACGAAGAGACGGGAAAGACGATGAATCAGTCACTGAGGCCTTCGATGAATGGGTTGGTGCGTCGTTCGGCGCCGATCGTGGACTTCGGGCCGTGTCCCGGTAGTACCACGGTGTCGTCGTCGAGCACCAATAGTTTGTTCACGATCGAGTTCAGGATGTCGCGGCCGCTGCCGCCTTCGAGGTCGGTGCGGCCGATCGACTGCTTGAACAGGGTGTCTCCAGTGAATGCCAGTTCGAACGGCCCGTCGGCCCAGTTCAACGCCCAGTCGCTCCGCTCCAGCCCGCCGGACGACATCCCCCAGTCGCTCCGCTCCAGCCCGCCGACACGGAACACGACCGAGCCCCTGGTATGCCCCGGGGTGTGATCGACGGCGACCGTGATGCCGCCCAACTCGATCTTGTCGCCGTCGCGGTCCAGCTCGACCACCTGACGGGGCTCGCGGAAGAGGGCGCCGAACGCCACCTGCGCCAGCCGGGGCCCGAAGCCCTTGATCGGATCGGTCAGCATGCACCGATCCTCGGGATGGATGTAGGTCGGGCAGCCGTAGGTGTCGGACACCTTCTGTGCCGACCACATGTGGTCGATGTGTCCGTGGGTGAGCAGCACCGCTGCGGGCGTCAGGCGGTGCTCGTCGAGGATGCGGCGCAGTGGCTTCATGGCCCGCTGACCAGGGTCGACGATGATCGCGTCTGATCCTTCGTGCGGGGCCAGTACATAGCAGTTGCACTGCAACACGCCCGCTGGAAACCCCTTGATCAACACGTCGACTAGTTTCCCACCTTGCGTTCATGAGGGTCGCGGCGCCCACGCTCAGCTATTCCTGGCACACTCGGTGCCGACTGTGAGCGACGTCGCCCTCCCGGCGACGTGCGTGTCACGAAAGCGATGACCACGAGGAGGACAGCGGCGGTGCCGACCAACGAGCAACGGCGAGAGACGGCCAAGCGGAAACTCGAGCGGCAGGAACTCGAACGCAGGGCGGCCCAAGCCCGCAGACAGCGACTCTTCACGATCATCGGCGCCAGTGTGGGCGCGATCCTGGTCATCGCAGCCGTCGTGGCGACCGTGCTCTACTACAACAAGGACTCCGCGACCAACACGGCGTCGGCGGCCACCAGACCAACGCTTCGGCGCCGCCCGACGCTCCGCCCGGGCAGCCCGCTCCGCCCAAGCCGCTGCCTGCTTTTGCGGCGCCAGCCGGGCTCGGGCAGAACTGCCAGTACCCGGCGTCGCCCGATCCGGCTGCGAAGAAGGCGACCCCGCCCCGCACGGGCAACGTGCCAACGGATCCCGCTCAGGTCAGCGTCAGCATGAGCACCAACCAGGGCAACGTCGGCCTCCAGCTGGACAACGCCAAGGCACCGTGCACGGTGAACAGCTTCGCCAGCCTCGCCCAGCAGGGGTACTTCAACGACACCAGCTGCCACCGGCTGACGACGGGTGAGGGCCTGTCCGTGCTGCAGTGTGGCGACCCGAAGGGCGACGGCTCCGGCGGCCCGGGCTACGAGTTCGCGAACGAGTACCCGACCGATCAGTACCAACCGGACAGCCCCGATCTGCAGAACCCGGTGATCTACCCGCGCGGCACGCTCGCGATGGCCAACGCCGGACCCGGCACCAACGGCAGCCAGTTCTTCCTCGTCTACAAGGACTCGACGCTGCCGCCGAACTACACGGCCTTCGGGACGATCGACGAGACCGGTCTCGCCACCTTGGACAAGATCGCGGCCGCAGCGGGTGGATCCGGCTTCCGGCCAAGGCGACGGCAAGCCCAAGCTACCGGTGCACATCAAGACGATTCAGCTGGACTGACGGCGGGCCGCCGTGACCAATCCGCCCCCGTACGGCGAGTACCCGCCAACCCCGCCGTCGTATGTGGCAGGCCAGGGCGGATACCCGGGTTACGGCGGCTATCCGGGCTACCCGCAGCCGCGGGGCACGAACACGATGGCGATCGTCTCGCTGATCTCGGCCTTTCTGTTCCCGCCGCTGGGCATCGTCTTCGGGCACATCTCGCTGTCGGCAGCTCAAGCGGAGCAACGAGGAGGGCCGGGGCCTCGCCATCGCAGGCCTGGCCTCGGCTACGTGGTGACGATCCTGTCGGTGATCGTGCTCGTCATCGGCTTCTTCGCCGTCGCGATGGTGCGCTGGGCCGATGACCTCGCCGGATGCGACTCCCATCCCCGGGATCCCAGTGCCACGGCCTACCCAAGGCCGGATCAGAAACTGCCGCCGTTCAGCCGCCGGCCACCTGGGGTCCAACTGCCCGTACCCGGCCACGAGCGAACCGGCCAGTAAGCCCGTCACCCCACCCAAGACCGGGGCCGTGGCGACCACGCCACCGACGTTGGCCGCGAACATCACCACCAAGGTCGGCCGCATCGGCCTCACGCTCGACAACGCCAAGGCGCCGTGCACGGTCAACAACTTCACCAGCCTCGCGCAGCAGGGTTTCTTCGACGACACGACGTGCCACCGGCTGACGACGTCGGACACCCTCCGGGTACTGCAGTGCGGCGACCCGACGGGAAGCGGAGACGGGGGACCGGGGTACGGCTTCCCCAATGAGTACCCGACGAACCAGTACCGCATCACCGATCCGGCGCTGCAGCAGCCGGTCGTGTACCCGCGTGGCACCCTCGCGATGGCCAACGCAGGCCCGGGCAGCAACGGCAGCCAGTTCTTCCTGGTCTACGCGGACTCGGAGTTGCCGCCGAGCTACACCGTCTTCGGTTCGATCGACAGTGCGGGCCTGGCCGCCCTTCGACAAGATCGCCACGGGTGGCGTGCAGGGGGGCGGCGACCACGGGCAGCCAGTCACCGGCGTGACCATCGAATCCGTGCGGCTGAACTAGCGGTCAGGCCGCCGAGGTCACCCGGTAGACGTCGTAGACGCCCTCGACGTTGCGGACGACGTTCAGCACGTGACCGAGGTGCTTCGGGTCGCCCATTTCGAAGGTGAACCGGCTGATCGCCACCCGGTCGTTGGACGTCGTCACCGACGCCGACAGGATGTTGACCTTCTCGTCGGCCAGCACCCGGGTCACGTCGGATAGCAGCCGATGGCGGTCGAGGGCCTCCACCTGAATGGCCACCAGGAACACCGACGACGGCGACGGCGCCCACTTGACGTCGATGATCCGTTCCGACTGCTCCTGCAGCGAGGAGGCATTGGTGCAGTCGGTGCGGTGCACGCTCACTCCGCCTCCCCGGGTCACGAAGCCCATGATGTCGTCGCCCGGTACCGGGGTGCAGCACTTTGCGAGTTTGGTCAGCACGCCGGGCGCGCCGGGCACCGCGACTCCGACGTCCTCGTTGGTGCGTTGCCGCGCCGACATGGTGCCGGGAGTGGCCCGCTCGGCGATCTCGTCCTCGGCCTCGTCGTCGCCGCCTAGCTGCGCCAACAACCGCTGCACGACGTGGTGCGCGGAGACGTGCCCCTCCCCGACCGCCGTGTACAGCGCCGAAACGTCCGCGTAGCGCAGTTCGCGCGCCATCGACGCCATCGAGTCGGCATTCATCAAGCGCTGCAATGGAAGTCCGCCGCGACGTACCTCCCTCGCGATGGAGTCCTTACCCGCTTCGAACGCCTCTTCGCGGCGTTCCTTGGCGAACCACTGCCGGATCTTCGCCTTCGCCCGCGGCGACACGACGAAGGTCTGCCAGTCGCGGGTCGGGCCGGCGTTGGCCGCCTTCGACGTGAAGACCTCCACGACTTCGCCATTTTCGAGCTTGCGTTCCAGCGCCACCAGTCGCCCGTTGACCCTGGCGCCGATGCACCGGTGACCGACCTCGGTGTGCACGGCGTACGCGAAGTCGACGGGCGTCGACCCGGCTGGCAGCGTGATCACGTCCCCCTTGGGGGTGAAGACGAAGATCTCCTTGACCGCGAGGTCGTAACGCAACGACTCGAGGAACTCGCCCGGGGTCGGCCGCTTCCCGCTGCCAGTCGAGTAGTTGTCGCATCCACGCCATGTCGTCGATCTCGGCCGCCGCGTGGGCCGCCGGCACTCCGTTGCGGCCCTTGGTCTCCTTGTACCGCCAGTGCGCGGCGATGCCGAACTCCGCAGTCCTGTGCATGTCGTGGGTGCGGATCTGCACCTCCAGGGGCTTGCCCTCTGGCCCGACGACGGTGGTGTGCAGCGACTGGTACACGCCGTACCGCGGTTGTGCGATGTAGTCCTTGAACCGACCGGCCATGACGGCTGCCACAACGAGTGGACCACGCCGACAGCGGCATAGCAGTCGCGGATCTCGTCGCACAGGATGCGCACGCCGACCAGGTCGTGGATGTCGTCGAAATCGCGGCCCTTGACGATCATCTTCTGATAGATCGACCAGTAGTGCTTTGGCCTGCCTTCGACGACGCGTCGATCCTCATCGCGGTCAGCGTCGCGTCGATCTCGGCCCGCACCTTGGCCAGGTAGGTGTCGCGAGATGGCGCCCGGTCTGCGACCAGGCGGACGATCTCGTCGTACTTCTTTGGATGCAGGATCGCAAAGGAGAGATCCTCGAGTTCCCACTTGACGGTCGCCATGCCGAGCCGGTGGGCAAGCGGCGCAATCACTTCCAGCGTCTCGCGAGCCTTGCGGGCCTGCTTCTCCGGCGGAAGGAACCGCATGGTGCGCATGTTGTGCAGGCGATCGGCGACCTTGATCACCAGCACGCGGCCGTCACGCGCCATGGCGATGATCATCTTGCGGATGGTCTCGCCCTCGGCAGCGTTGCCGAGTTCGACCCTGTCGAGCTTGGTGACGCCGTCGACGAGATGGCCTACTTCCGTACCGAATTCGGCCGTCAACGCTTCAGCGTGTACCCGGTGTCCTAGCAATACGTGGC
>CAVTXO010000004.1:0-579189 GCA_963738695.1 uncultured Actinomycetota bacterium
GGTGTGTGACGTCATCTGGGTGAGGACTGAGGGGCGTTCCCCGCGTGGAGATTCTTGTGCGGCCGCCACCAGAATGCCTACAGAGTCGACGATGCCGGTCGCGATGTCGTTGACTGCGGGCACGTTGTCGGGGCACACACACACGCTGAGATCCATCACGTCGCCGTGGGAGATCAGCGTGATGTTCAACCCGCAGCCTTCTACCAGCGGCGCCGCGGTGTGCATACCGACGACCTTGGTCCGCGCAATACACCGGCACCGGCGGCCCGGAAATAGTCGAGGCGATGCCGTGGCAGATCGGAGTGAACCGTTGCGACAGGCCCAGTCCGGTGTAGAGCTGCATGCCGGCGTGGACGACGGTCGGCGGGATCAGCGCAGCGAACGTCGCGAAATCGATGGTTAAACCAGTTCTTTCGGCATCGCTCATGTGGGCCGTGTTAAGCCTTTCGGTGGCGGCATGGAGGTCGGTCAGGACCTGCACGGGGTCGTCTAGCTGCACCGGGATGCGGATACGCCCGAAGGTGAACTGGTTGTCAACGGTGGTGGAATCGGCGTCTGGCAGCGATAGCGGCACCTGCATCAGCAGCGGACCGTCGGGAACGGCGTCGTGGCGTTGCAGCCAGGCGCGCAGGGACAGTGTGCAGGCGGCCAGGAAAACGTTGGTGATGCTGCCCCCGAACGCGTTGTTGACCGTCTTCATGTCGGCCAGCGGCATCGAGGCGAAGGCCACCGCCCGCCGCTCGGTCAGCGGCGCGTTGAAGACGGTGCGCGGCACCGGCCCGCTCATCGACGCCGCCGCTTGCGGCAGCTGGTCAGGTTCGCCCGTGCCGCGCAGCCGGCGGCCAGCGGCCCGCAGCACACCGGGTACCGCCCCGGCGATCAGCCAGACGCCGGTGACGTAATTCTCCAGGAACTCCGTCGCCGTGTCGGTAACGAGCTCGCCGATGGAGGGCGGCGTGCCCAGGCTCGGCTCGGGCGGCAGATTGCTGGTCGAGTCGTCTTGCGGACCGGTAGTCACTAGCCGCGGCCAAATGGACGCCGCCCCGGCGACCCCGTCGCTCACTGCAGGCGGCATCTTCACCGCCAACGCCCACCGGCCGCCCTCGAGACCGTCGATGTTCCACGCTTCCCACAGCGGTTTGTGGCGATCCAGCGCCCCGGTGGTCAGCCACGCGATCAGCTCGGCGAACTCGCGCTGGCCACCGGGAGCAGGAACCGTTGCGCTGTGAATCTGGGAAGTCGGGTCATAGTCGTCGATCTCGGCCCAAACGGGCTGACCCAATCCCAGCGGCTTGCCCACAAGCCGGCAGCGGAACCGTGCCAGCTGCGGCAGCGCCGAACCCACCAGCTCGCGTAGCCGCTGGTGGCTGAGCTGATCGGACGCCTCGATGATGATCAGCGCGACAGCGTGCGCTGGCACCGTCGAACTCTCGGTGTGCAGCGACACCGCTTCCATCCCTGACAATCGGCTGACCATCAGCGCGCCCCCGCCTCCGCCATCGAACGCGCTTGGGCCAGCGCCTCAAACGCGTCACGCATGTGCTCGATAAAGCGGCTCCCGAATGAACGATCGCCTGGACGCGGCACCCCCTGTGCTGGTCGGGTGTGCGGACCGGACCGATCAAGCTTTCACGCGAACAGGACAGCTGTCGCTTCCACTTGTAAGTTGCGGCGGAGCTGGCGTAAGCCTCGCGACCGTCGCCGCATGCGCGGCTTCCATGACCTGCACACCGCCAGACTTCTCACGAAGGTGGCGGCAGCTGGAACTGCTCGGCTTGTCGTGCGGTCAGGCCATCTCGGGCACACCCAGGTGTGCGAGCGCCAACTCGAAGTCGCACTCGTCGAGCACCTCTGCAGCTACTTCCTGGCTGCCCGTGCCTCTGAGCCTGTCCAACTGGTCTTTGTTCCGCTCCCTCGCTTCAACGCTGTCGAAGGTCGCCGAGGCCACGGCACGACCGGACGCGCGGTCGAGCAGCAGGCTGGCACTGCAAAATCCGTCGAGCTCCTCGAGTGCGGGCAGGATAGTCGTCTTGTAGAAATCGATGCCTCGGTCGATCTGATCCGGGCTGACCTTGACCCAGGTGGCTCGCACACACGCACCCTCATTCGACCGGTGGTCACGGTGCAAGACAGCGATCTCCCATTCCTCGACGTCTGCGCTGCCACCGAAAACCTCCGCGGCACGGTCACGAACCGGCCGAATAGACTCCGCGCTCGCGCGCATCGCCTTCTCGGACTGCCAGGCGCTGGTAGCAATACATCGGCCGGACAACCGGTCGACGAACAGGGACAAGCCGGTGTACCCGTCGAGTCTCTCAAGCGCGGGCATCACGGTGTCGCGGACATGCGCAATGCCGGCGTCGACGGACGAGGACTGTGCCTGGAAAGTGGTAGTGCGTGCGTACACGATCTGCCTCCTCTGCGCGGGGCAGCGTCTCGACGGCGCCGCCGTCCACTCCATCGTCCTCCCACAGGCAAGGCGCGGCAATGGGCGGGCGGGTGTCAGTCGGACGGCAATTCGTGGTTGCCACCATTGCTGCGTACTCGGGTTATCCCCCGAACCACCCGGCGACCGGCGAACGAACACCTCAGCGAGAGTCACGAGTACTGCTGCGAGCACGCCGGCGGAGTCAGTAGAAACGGGGTATGCGTGGATCCGGCCGCCCTCAGCGTTGAGGGGGCGGCGCCTCAACGCTGCAGCCAACCCGAGACCCGGTGGCGCCGGTAATCGCCCCCCGGCGACCGCGGTAAATCCGGGTTGATGCCGGCTAACCACCTTTAGTCCTTACACGGCCTGATCGTGAGTGCATGAGCATTGCAGGGCCATACCGCGGAGCGAAGACAGTCGGGCAGGGGTCATGACTTCCGGGCGCAACCGCGGCGCTTGGCGACGCCAAGCTGGCCGGTACAGCAGCGGCCGGTAATCGCAGGGCGCTCGCGGGAATCTATGACCGCTACGCCGAACGGCTGCACATCTGCATGGCATGGTGCGCGATCGCGATGCCGCCGCCGCGCCACCGGCCTACCGGACCCCTCACTCCACCGCAGCCAAAACGGCTGGGAGCCGATAGCGATCACCGTCGGGTCGAAGTCCAGCAGCATCAGGTCGGGTTCCAGCCACGACTGGGACCCGACATGCCGCCCATCGGTGGCCGACCATCACCGACCAGATAGCGTTGCCCTCGATACGAGCTGAACCGGCGAACAGGCGCAACCGACTCCAACCGCAGCGACCACGCATCCACCAACGGCACCCGAATCTGATCGCCGCCGTGGTCGCATACGCCAGCTCGAAACCACGCGACCACATCCGAGGCCCTGCCGCTGATCGACCTCTGCATCGTCGTCACAGCCGGTGAAGAGGGGTTAGGTCGTGGTGTCCTGGTCGGCTGAGTCGCTGGGCTCGATGACCTTTGTTTCCTCACGTGCCCCGGGGGTGATCTCGATGCGGCGCGGCTTGGCCCGTGCCGCCACCGGGAGGGTCACGGTCAACACCCCGTTCTGATAGGTGGCGGCGATGTGGTCGGCGTCGATGTCCTCACCGAGGGACAGACGACGCAGGTAACCGCCGGTGAAGCGCTCGGAACTCAGCCACTGCACATCGACTTCGGTGCGTTCGCTGCGTTGTGCCTTCACGGTGAGGATGCCGCCATCAACGCTGACGTCCACCGAACCGGGGTCCACGCCAGGAAGGTCGGCGTGAAGCACGTAGTGATCACCGGAGCGGTAGAGGTCCATCGGCATGGCCAGTGGGACTCGGACGGATCCGGGCGATGTACCGAGCAACTGCGCGGCGAGTCTGTCGATGTCACGAAATGGATCGGGATGAAGCACAGCAACCACCTCCTACATGTTGGTTGCCGCACCTCGCCACGCGACGGGTGTCGGCTGGCTGCGCTCCTTCTGGTCTAGCACTCCACCTGCTCGAGCACCAGGGGTGCCGGCGGTGCGCCCAGGTCTTCGGCGATGATGACCCTGGTGTCCAGGATCGTCTTCCACATGAAAGGGGCCAGACGCGCCTATCGGCGTCGATGCTGTCGATCCGGCCCAACGTGTGCGCGAACAGGAATTGGGTGATGGTCGGCGAGATGCCCGTTGAACGCTCGGCCCAACTCATTTTGTTGCTTTACCTGGATAAACGGGTACACCTAAGGTACGGATCCACGGCAGACCAAGGTCGGACCGGAAGAGAAGATTCCTCCTCTCCGCTGTGGCGCCCAGCACGAGCACCAGGCACCCACGCAAAGCGAGGCCCATCAACTGGGCACAGCGCGGTGGGCTTGCGTCAGGCGGGGAAAGTGTCTCCTGACGCCGAGGCCACATTTCACTGCGCCATCATGCACGCTTGGTAATCAGGTGGTTCGTACTTCGGACGGCCCTCCTTTTCGTCAGGAGAGCCGTCCGACTCGTGTATACCGAACTGCCCGGGCCGGTAGCGGTCTGCTTGCCGAAGCGAGCACTCTGCGCGCTGGGCGATCGTGTCCCTGGGTGGCGACCGGGAGGCCCTTGGCGTCCAAGAATCGGCCGTTGCCGTTGCGTGACAACAACAATGACCGGGTGCGCGAAACATGTTCCGCACCGGCTACACCGACGTCTGCCGTTTCACGCTCGACAGATCGAGTTCGGAGTAACCATCGCGTATTACCCGCGGCCAACAACCACACATCGGTCGATCACTGATGCCCGCAATCCGGCGAAGCTATGCCTCCATCGGGTGTTGTAGAAGTCAAGGCACCAGGCGACCACGACGGCGCGAGCCTGAGCCCGGCTGGTGAAATGGTGCCGGGACAGCACCTCGTGCTCCAGGGTGGAGACGAACGCCTCCGCGGCGGCATTGTCGACCCGACCCGGCCCATCGACTGGCGTACCCCGAGACGCTCACACAGGCAGGTGAAACTCCTTGCGGTGTAGGTCGATCCGCGGTCGGTCGTGAAACACGACCCCGTCGACCGCGGCGCGGCCACCGCGCACCGCTGTAGCGATCTTGATCGCGTCGCACACCAGCTCGGCAACCGGATGCGTACTGGCGCAGGCCAACAGTTTGCGGGAGAACAAGTCCAGCACGGTGGCGAGGTAGAGCTTGCCCTCGTCGGTCGGAATCTCGGTGACGTCGCCGCACCAGCGGACGTTCGACGCCATGGCGGTGAAGTCGCGGTGCACCAGATCCGGGAATTTCGACGCTTTCGCGTCCTGACGAGTGAGCCCTTTCCGGTGTTTGGGTCTTCGGCCCTGCAGGCCCTGGCGGCGCATCGAGTCAGCGACAGTGTGAGATTCCCGTCGAATCGTGGAGGGTTCCCATATGCTTGCTGGCTGGCCGGCTGTCATCCTCGCGTGAGGGGCTGGCGACTGCAACGTAGGGTCTCGCCGAACGCGGGCGCGGTCGGGGGTCGCCAAACGGAGAGGCGAATCGCGCAGGCGCGCCAGCTATTCGACGACGATGTCGTTGCCGGACACCGATACGGTGCCGCGTCCAAGAGGCCAAACTTTCGTCAGCATCTTGAACGTCGTTCCGAGTCCGGGGATCTTGGCGAAAATCTGTTGAGGTCCGCGGACCATCTGCCCGTTCTCGACGTCGTAAGCGGATTGGTGCCACGGGCAGACCAGTCGCCCGTCCTCGATCGATCCGCCCGCCAGGTCTGCGCGCAGATGTCGACACCGCCGCGTGACCGCGAAGTATTTGCCGTCGATGTTTCCAACGGCATACGGTCCCGCACCGGTCACCGCCCCCGGGGGCAGATCGGAAACCGGGCACACTGTGATTTGCTTTGCCATGCCAGCCTCCAGTCGCCGCCGATGGTCCTTAACCCGTCATTGTCCACCTACCCTCGGCCTCATGCGGGAAAACCACCCCCAGAACGCCGCCGATCGCAACAGCGACGACGGGATGATCTCTTGTCCTCGGTCAAACTGCAGACCGATGACTGTCGTCACTACGTCGGAAGCACAATCCCGCCTGATTGGTGGATAACAGAGGCTATCCACGAAACCCGTTCGGCTCCCGCGTTGTACAGGCGGGGAGGAGGAGCTTGACCGCCGCCCATGACTAGAAGTGCCTCCTAGTTATAGCTAGTTTCGTCGGGTTCGGCGTCGGCCGCCGTGTCCGCGATCTCCGGCGCGACCCGCCCGCCAAGCACAACCCGTTCAGCCCACGATCGGTAGCTGGAGCCAAGACGCTGTGTCGCCGCCGGTGTGCACGGTGGTGCGCCCGCTGAAGATGTCTGCCGGCCGGTCGGCCGGATCATTGTGCTGGAGCGGTCCCAAACCCGGTAAACAGCCTGGGCGCCATACGGTTTCCTTCGTAACTGGTTGGTGTCTGGTCACCCGGCGGGGCTGATGGTGCGCGCTGCGGCGTGGAAGGCCTCGGGTTCCCCGGCGATGTCGGGCCTGCCGAGTTCGCCATCTCCACCGACGACGTCGACGACTTCACCAGCGGGCCCCGCCGGGTGCTGATCGGGCCGCAGCACCCCTACATCAAGGGTGGACTGCCGATGGACGCCGGCGGCGTCGGGCACGGTGTCGCCGACCTGTTCGGCTACCAAAACCGGGCCTTCCTGGATCAGATCGCCGGCATCGACCAACTGGGACCGCTGCCCAGCTTCCGCGACGGGCTGCACGGCCTGCAGGTCGTCGCCGCGGTGTCCGAATCCGCCAAGAACGGCGGCGTCGCAGTCAAAGTCGCCTACGCCACCCTCACCCCGTCAATCCCGAAGGACCACCTATGAAGCTCGGTGAGTACACCGCGATCCTGCATGACAAGGCCCTCCCCGAGGCTCTCAAGACCATTCGCGCGCTTGGGCTCCAGGGCGCTGAGATCAACGCCGGCGGCTTCCTGCCCAGCCCGCACCTTCCGGTGGATCGGCTGTTGTCCGGTGAGCTCGACCCCCAGGACTACCTCCAGGTCTACCGCGACGCCGGGGTGGCGCTCACTGGGCTCAATGTCAACGGGAACCCGCTGCACGCCGACGCGGCGGTGGGCCCCGAAGACGCCGACGATCTTGAGATTTGGCCACGTTGAGACGCTGCGACGAACGAATCGATCATCTGACCCGACTTATCCAGTGGCGGAAGAGCTCTTTATCGGGACGTTCTAGCCGCGTCCGCAATCGAGAGAGCCTCGGAATCGCCAGGCGGTTCATATCGTGTCGCAGCACGGACTGGGTTCCATCACGCGCGGCAACCGCAATCAGACACGCCACCATTGGGGAAGGTGACCCAGCGATAGCAGCGTCCATCAACGCGTTTGTCCCCGCGGATGAGGATCATGTTCTCGTCGTTCGCCTCAGTCGATGCCGCACTGAAAATCGCCGATCCGGTGACGATGATCGGGTCGGCCCCCAACGGGTCGGACAGCAGGAACTTCAGATGGATGTAGCTGACCCACGTGTTGAGACCGATGCTGATGTTGTTGGTCTCGGCCACCCACTTGCCCAGCGGTGTCTCCAGTTCGGAGCCGAAGGCTTTGTAGACGTTGTTGCGCCAGTCGAGTTCGGCGACCGTCTTCTCGCCCTTCAAGGGTTTGGGCCTGTCGTCCTTGTCAAACAGCAAGAACCGCAGCCGATCTCCGGTGCCGCTGTCGGCGAGCGGCTGTCGCCACGCGCGTGCGATACCGAACGGGAAGGTGCCACACGCCAGCGACGTCGCCTCGGTGAGCATCTTTTGATACAGGTCGAGCGGTACGAGATTGTTGCGCGGACTGAATACGGGTGTGACGCCGACCGGGATGTCGTCGAGGGATGCGGGTGTCGGAGTGAGCTGGTCGACCGCGTCGAGGAAGGCCGCGTTGACAGGGTCCTTCAGTCCGCTCCCCTCACCGCCGGGACCGGTGGCAAGCCGCTCCCAGTACTTCAGGTAGACGCAGGCGCCCACATCGCGGACGAGGTGCCCGACGTTGGCTTGACCGAAGATGCCTGCAACTTCCGGAATACCCGGACAGAAAGTGACTTAGATCAATGTTCACCGATCATTGTGACACCCACCACTCATGATCAAGCAGTTGTTCGAAAGAGGTGATTGCAGTCACCCGATCGGTTCGCCACACGTGACGCCCGGTGTCACGTGCGGCGGCAATGACAACCTCCGCATACCGCGAACACTCAATTAAGGAAAGAATTGGTGAATCCCATTAACTACCAACGTCTTCGGGGCAACTGGGCAACTGAAAGGCGCTTTCGGCCGGGGCGGGCGACGACGGAGTGCCGCTTGTCTCGGCGGGGTATTGGTGCCGAATTGGTGGCCTCGCGGTGGGAGTTGGGCCGGGCCGAGGTCGATACGTATGCGCAGCAGTCACGGTGGCGGGTCCGTCAGGTCGCGGCGATGGGTGAGTTCGGTCCGGAGATCATTCCGGCGGTGGTGTCGTCGCCGGAGTCGCGGGTGCTCGTCGAGGTGGATGAGACGATTGCTGATGTTGTGTCCCCGGGTAGCGCTCATGCGGTACTGGAGTGCACCGGTATCGAACCCGATGAACTTGACCCACATGAGATCAGCGAGGCGTTTCCCTCGATTCCTCTTGCGTGGCAGCTTGAGTTCGATGCCGACATCAACCGGCTTAATCCTCGTGGTGGCTCGATCGGTCTTGGCCGTCCGGGGCCAGCCTCTGGCCTCAGGTCGCTGGCTACCACGCTGAGCGCGCTGGAAGCCACCGGGGGCAGGCTAGGCATCCAGGTCTCCGAGGGTGTCGGCAGCGCCGGCGATGCTCTTTTTGCTCGAGTCGCTGGTTCTGGGCGATGCCCATCTTCTCGCATTCGATCAACGGCGCTTAGCGGACCGAACCAATCGAGCCACCGCTAACAACGAGAGGAACTGACGTGGTCATACAACTTGCAGCGCTCGTAATCTGCGTCGCAGTCTTCACGATTGGGCTATACCGGGGTGTCAATGTCGGCATTCTGATGTTCGTCGCCGCTTGCGCTGTCGGACTGTGGCTCGCAGACATGCCGATAGACGACGTGATCGCTGGTTACCCCGTCGGCCTGCTCATTCTGCTGGCCGGCGTAACGTTTTTCTTCGGCGTCGCGCAGGCCACAGGCACCGTCGACCGCCTCCTCGACGCAGCCCTGCACAGGCTGGATAAGCGCAGCGCATTCCTACCGCTGGGCCTCTTCGGCCTAACCGCCGTCTGTTCCATGGGCAACCCCGCGGCGGCGTACGTCATTTTCCCGATCGGCATGAACGTCGCCCACAAGAAGGACGTCGATCCAATGCTCATGGCCATCGCGATGGGCACCGGGATGAGCGCCGGCTCTTTCGCCCCGACCAGCATTTTCGGCGTCATCGTCTACGGCACCGCCCGTGAAGCGAACATCGCACTGAGCCCGATGCTGCTGTTCGCAGTGGCTCTCGTCGTAAACGTCGCGCTTCTGGCTGTCGCGTACTTGCTCTTCGGCCGATCACGACGGAGTAACCGGACCCTTGTGGTGGCCGAACATGCCGCCGAACGCAGGCTCGTCACCATCGGAGGCGGCGAAACTAGCGATGCCCACAGCATCGTCGGGGCAGGCGATGGGCTCGAGGTGACCGGCGAACAAGCCAACGCACGTACATCATTCACGTTTACGCAGAAGATCACCATCGTCTGCCTGGCGGCGCTTGTCTGTATTGTTTTCGTCGCCATCGCACTGGGTGCCACCCCGGAGATCGGCGTGATCGGCTTCGCACTGGGCGGGTTGCTCATGCTGCTCGACCCGAAAGCAGGTGCTGTTGGAATTGGCAAGATCGACTGGTCGACAATCCTCCTCGTCGGCGGCATCCTCACATACGTCGGTGTTCTCGACCACGTCGGTACGACCGACCTTCTTGGTAATTTCGCCGCCAGCATGAGCGTGCCTCTGATTGCGGCTTTCGTCATCTGCTTCGTCGCCGCTTTGGTCTCCGCCTTTGCCTCCACCAGTGGCATGATCGCCGTCATGGTCCCGCTGGCGATCCCGCTAGTGATGTCCGGTGGGATCCCCGGATGGGCGTTGATTTGCGCTGTCGGTATTTGCGCATCCATCGTCGACGTTTCCCCCATTTCCAGCGTTGGTGCCACGATGGTGGCCACTACCCCGGACTCGTCCGAGCATCCACGAATGACGCGTCTTCTCATGCGTTGGGGGTTGTCGTTGATTGTCATCGGCCCAGTCGTCATGATTGGCGGCCTCGTCGTCCCCAGCATGCTCCTGTGACCAACAGGCTCCCGGGTGATCCGATGCCCTTCGGCGCGGAATGGAGTCTTCTAGGCCCGTCAACCCTAGATCCCCACAGGTGGCGGGCCGACTGCTGCGTCAAGGGTGCGAGCTAGGTGGTCGTTTGAGCCACCTAGCTCGGCCGAAGGAGCTGATTGGCCCTACCGACAGCCAACAGCACCCGGCCGCGGAGGGGGACGTTGGGACCCGGCGGCCGATCGCTCGGGGGGTGATCGCCCGGACCCGGACCCCGTCGGTGGGGAGGAGTCACCCCACCCACACAGGGAGCGCAATACAGAAGACCTGCGCCGGTGTCGAACTCGGCGTGACCGTTGCACGCGAAAACGCTGCAGCGAGTGCACCCCCGACGGCGGTGCGGTCCCTGTGGTCCTCGGAGCGCGGTGCATGGTTCTCCGCCGGATTCGCACAGACCCAACATTCGGTCGCATGTACCACTCCGTTTTGGCGTCGATAAAGCGGCAACAACTCCTCTGCAAGAGGAGATACCAGGAAATTGGAATCCGTTGGCGTCGAACCACGGAATTGTGGCTTGAGATGTAATGCCAGCCCGTGGACATCCAGCGGATCGTCGAACCACAGCTTGTACATCTCGGCGCCCTTCGGGATCACCTGCTCCAAGTCCTAGCGGAACGGCGCACACGACGGCCGATGGTCGATGACCACCAGATCCAGCCACCCTCGTAGGTTCACGCGGCGAATTTCGCACACCAAAGCAGAGAAGATTCATGCTCGGGGCGCCGATGGAAGTGTTTCTCTGTGGAGCAGAAGTGACGGGTCGGCACCCTATTCGTGCGGGCAGCAAAGTCATATGCACGGCGAGGACCTGCCGCTGTTCGATCCGACGCGCGTGCAAGAAGTGTGCTGCGTCGTGGAAGAAGCTGCCGGACTAGCACCATAAAAACACACTTGCCCCACGTACGAAGTGTTCCCCGCTAAGGCCGCTGCCCACGCCGAACCTGGATCGAGGGCAGCTGAGTGGTCCCGCGAGGTCTCCTTAGGAGCGACTTTTCGCATGGTGTTGCGCAGAAAGGCCGGTAGAAATCCCAGTTATCGCCGCCGCCTACCTGCTGCCAGTACGTCGGGCCGTTGCACGCATCGTCGACGACGCGGGCCCCGGCCCCGCTGAACGACTTGCGCGTCTCGTCGTGTGCCCACGCCCCCCGTACCGACCACCCGAGGCGCCGATCACGGCGAGCGGCTTAGCGGTAACTGCGCCCTGCCCGTGCGGCCGCGACAACCAGTCGATCGCGTTCTTTACGACCGCCGGAATGCGCCCCGTAGATCATGATCTGGCTGTAGAGCCCGGTAGGGAGCCGGGCGATCCACCAGTCGAAACGCTCCCACCGGGTGGCGAACTCGACGACGTTCTCGACGAGGATCACTTTGTAGCAGTGGACTTCCGCTGGGCGGATGACCGCGAATGCGGTGGCGCGGGAACGCACCCCGGCGGCGGTGGGGACGTAGTCCTCGAACAGGTCGAGTTGCGCGGATCTGCTCTTGGCTCTTGTGGCCGCCGGCGAGTGAGTGGCACCGGCACTCCGGGGACGCCCGGCGGTGTGCCCGCGTGAGCAACGCTGATAAGGCTGCTCGGTCGCGCTTTGCAGCAGGGCGATGCCGCTGACTCACCGTCGTCGGGCCGGTCGCCCACTTCCTCTAGGCGGCAAAGGGCCGGGCTGACGCGTTGTTCGCCGCGATGTGTGCTGACCCCGTATCCGTGACGCCATGTGGGTACGCGTGCGCACCGTACCGGCGTGGCAATGCGACTTACAGGTCTCGATGCCGCGGAACGCTTTGCCTGTCGGGCACTTCTTCGGGTGCAGTGACGCGTCGAACGTGATTTCCCATGACGTCCGGGGTGTCGTTCCTATTGAAATTCGATGCGCCGGGCAGCGATTTTGGATGCTGGTGGCCGCGAGCGCTGCTTTCTTGCTTTTTGGCGCAAGCATCTTGACTCTGCGATACCAGCTATTAACGTTCATGCCGACGGTGGCGTCGACCTGAGCCCTGGTTCGGCGTGCCGCTGACGGCGTTCGAGACCATCGTCGTCGTACATCGTAGCCATTGGAGGAAGCAATGAGTCAGTTTGATTTAACCGAGGTCGGCGACGGCATGGGAGTTCAGATCACTGGCGCACAGCTGAACAGGCCACTCGAGAGTGAGAGCCAGGCCGAGATGCGGCGTCTCTTCGCGAAATACGGGCTCGTCATCTTTCGTGGAGAGGAGCTCTCAATGTCGGACCAGATGCGAGTGCTGAGCTATCTCGCCCCCGTTGTCGATCCATTTCAGGAAGCAGATCCCTATATCACGAACCGAGCCGGGGTGTGGGACGGGCCCATTCAATACAGCGAACTAGACTTCCACGCAGACTTTGCCTTCTTCGAAGAGCCGCCCACCATACTCTCTCTCTTTGGAATGGAGATAGAGGGTAACGTTGCTGGCACGAAGTTCGCCAGCGGAAAGCGGGGGTACAGTCGCCTTCCAGAGTCGCTTAAGTTGAGGGTCAAGGACCTGAATACGCGCCACGCTCTACCGCAGCAAGTGACACGGCGCTCGGGGGATGCGTCGTCCGGGGTCTACTATGACCGGCCGCTAGTACTCAGCTCTTCTAACGGAGATTCATTTATCCACCTCTCGTATTTGATGTTCGACAAGGTAGTCGAATTGGATGTGAGTGAAGGCGAAGCTCTGATCCAAGAGATCTGCGAGTACCTCTTGTCGCCCGACAACATCTATGTTCATCAATGGCGCACTGGAGACTTGGTTATCTGGGACAACATGGCGTTCCAGCACGCACGCGACAACACTGCTGAGGGTGGAGCCCGGGTGCTCCAGAAGGTAGTGTGCGCGAACTCGCCGGTCAGTACCAGGATGCCAGCCGCAGTACGTGAGCAGATAATGGGGACCGGGGGTGCCAACTCGACCCTCTTCGCCGACGGTACACTGCTTAGCCAGAGCGGGTGATCAGCGTTCTGACTCGGCCTTTCGCCTGCGCCCCGAATGGGCCATCCCAGTGCGGAGAGGGCGCAGCCGAAGGCAAAATATCTTAATTTAGCTCCGCGCTGCTGCGCCCAGACGTGGCCGACACAAGACGCCGAAACGGAATACCCCCGTGGTGCACCGGTCGTGCCGTCGGCGTAGCCTGCACAGGCGCGAAGGATCAGCGATGAGGGACATAGCCATATCGGCCAGACCCGCTGAACGGGTGACAGGGTCTCGGCTCGCGTACACGGACCTGGGATCCCGCACCAGCGGCGGTCAGGGCGAAGTGAGTAGCAGCGTGCACCAATCTGGATACCAGAGCAGGATATACGTCCGTCGTAGGAGACTTGCGAATTGCCTCTGTTCCTTGTCGGCGGCACCTGAAAACTGATCAGCGCGCGGCATGTTGACGACGGGCCAAAGGTAGACCAGCAGTGACGGGGTGGTTTCCAGCGGTCATCGCAACACGGGGACCGTTTTCGAGGTTAGCAACTGTGTGAAGATGTCGGCTGGTGTTCGGTCCTCAAGGATGGCGCGTGGTCGGTGGTTGAGCTCGAGTTCGATCCTTGCCAGATCCACCCTGGTGTGTCGCGACAGATCGGTGCCCTTTGGGAAGTATTGCCGCAGTAGCCCATTGGTGTTTTCGTTGGACCCGCGTTGCCATGGACTGCCAGCGTCGCAGAAGTACACCTTCGCGCCAGTAGCCGCAGTGATGTCGAGGTGGCGAGCCATCTCGCTGCCTTGATCCCAGGTGATCGACTTTAGTAGTTCGGCGGGCAGGCCAGCGAGTTCGCGTAGTAGGGCGTCGCGCAGCTGAAACGAGTCGGGGCGGGGTAGGTGGATGAGTTTGACGAAGCGGGAGTGCCGTTCGACGAGGGTACCGATCGCCGTGCGGTGCTGGGGGCCGACGATCACGTCTCCTTCCCAGTGCCCGGGGTCTGAACGGTCCTCGGGTTCGAACGGACGCTGGTGCACGCTGAGCATGGGTTCTTCGAAGCGTCGCCGGCGCCGGGTAAAGCGCATGTGTGCGCGGCGGTGATCGCGGCCAGTGCGCAGCGGCGAGGGTGCCAGGCGGCGCAGCAGCAGGCTGTTGGGTCGGTAAAGCTGTTGGTAATGGTCTCGGCTGACAGATGCCAGGCGGCCGTTTCGGGGAATTCGCGGCGCAGCGCTCGGCTGACCTGTGACGGGCTCCATCGTTGTGCCAGAAAGGCTTTGACTTGTGCGAGTAGTTCCAGATGAGCCGAGAGTTTGGTGGGCCGTCGTCGTCGGCGGCGTACCGGCGGCACGGTGAGCTTCGAACGGGTGGTGTCGCCCTGCGCTGGTGCTGTTGCGGCGTAGTTCGCGGCTCACCGTCGAGGGTGAGCGTTTAATCGCGTCGGCGATGGCCCGGATCGTCTCTCCAGCCTGGCGGCGATCGGCGATCTCGATCCGTTCGGTCTCAGAGAGGAACCGTGGCGAGATCACCCGGGTGGTCAGGGGGTCTAGGGGCGGCACGAATCGCACTGTGCCGTCTTTGAGGCGCACGGTGTGGCCATTGCGCCAGTTGTGGCCGGTGGAGCGACTGACACCGACTTCCCGGCGCGCCGCCGCGAGGGTCCGACCTTGCGATAACAACGTCAGGAACCGCTGGCGTTTGGCCGACTGCGGCCGTCGACCCGGACCCTTACGAACACGACGAGACGACGCCATAACAACCTCCACAGACTTAGCGTTTGTTGCGTCGACTACCGGAAACCACCCCGGCGTTACTGGTCCCCTTTTCGACCGTCGTCAACACGGCAAGACAACTGATCGGTCTCAAGTTGCTCGTCCACGATAGCTGTGCCCGCGAATCGGCGCGATCGCCGAATGGTCAACGAGAGCTTGGAAGCCCACGGCAGGCGGCCATGGCGGCGACGGCGATTGGTGCTAGGGCCGGCCCTGAGCGGATTGCCCGCCGGTCGCTGCAAAGACTTGAGTGGATATGGACAGAGTTGTGCATCAATGCGGTTTCTCGCTGATGCCTACAACGTGAACACCATGGGAGGCCCGGTCGGCGCGGGAAAGACGTTCCCGGCCAACGCATTAGGTCAAACTGCCAGGGGATTGCACTCATCTTGGGCACATCCTTAACAATGATCGGCCCATGGATACGAATGACGATGAACATCTTCGGCGCCCGCCGATGCATGTTCGCCAGTCACTACCCCATCGACCGTCTGCTATGGGACAGCCAAACCATGATGTCCACCATGCAGGCCGCCCTCGCTGACCTCTCGGCGGAAGAACGAGCCGACTTCTTCGGTGAAACCGCCCGACGGGTGTACTTCCCATCGGCCGGCAGCTGATGAGATCCGACGCGTGTCCTTGTCGAAACGTCGCGGGGATGGGATGCGGCGATTCTTGGTGGCCGCTTTTGAACATGCACCTTCTTACCTGGATCGCAGCCACCGGCTCATACTGGTGTCAATCAGCACATCCGTCGGAGTGCTCACGTCAACGGATGTGCCAACAAGCAGTCGCCGTAACAAGGTCACATCCTTGGCTAGCAGCTGCATGTCGTGATTCCAACTTTCATCGTGCTGGACACCCTGAACATCGTTCGCCGCGGCCATCGCAAAGATAGCGCTGGAACCCGAGCAGGTAGCCCCGAGCGATGCTGTGGTCAGCGCCGCAGGCCGCGCGCTCGCCGCTTGGACGCCACGCTGATCCAGCCACGCGGTGCCCGGAGCATTCGCGCTTTCTTCCGGCAGCACCTACTGCGGAGGAGCAATCCCCAGCTCGCGAAGTCGAGCGTGGTAGGCATCGACACTGGCGAGTTTGATGTCCTCGTAGCCCCGCACCATGTCGGTTAGTGCGGACACTTCTACGGCCCGGTCGTAGTTGGCGGTGTCGAGTTCGGCCGCGAGCATGGACACGATGTTCTCGTACTCGGCCAGCAAGCCGCGTTCGACCTTACGCACGTGTGCGTAGCCGAACGGGTCGAACTTGGTGCCGCGCAGTCGTTTCCCCTTGGCGAGGATCCGCAGCGCGACATGGGATCGTGGGCCGAGGCCGATCTTCTTCTTCCGGCCCAGGGCTCGCAGTACGGGTGGATGGAGTTTGTAGGTGAGGTTTTCGCCGTCCGGAATCTCCGACTGCACGTACTCGACGAACTGCTGGTCGGTGAGCAGTCGGGCCACTTCGTACTCGTCTTTGTAGGCGGTGAACTTGTACAGCCCGTTTGCGACTGCCTCGCTGAACTCGGTGCGATCACTCACCGTGCGCTCGGCGGTCCAGATTGCCTGTAGCAGTACGACGTATCGACGGGCAACCCGTTCGCTGTGAAACTGCACGAGGTTCGCTGCCCGCCGCGAGATGAGGTCGCCGACCTGTCCGGCGAAGGTGGTGCCGGCGAGTACGTTCGCCGGCGGCGGGACTGGCTCTCGGTCGGGCGGGGATGAGGCAACGGTGTCAAAGCGGGCCGGGTCGGCGATGGCGACACGTCCCCAGCGGAAGGCCGCGATGTTGGCGGTAACGGCGACTCCGTTGATCTCGATGGCTTCTTCGATGGATTCCGCCGGAAGCCGCAGCGCCCCAGTCTGATAGGCCGCGCCCATGAGCAGGAAGTTGGCTGAAGCGGCGCTGCCGAACAGCTTCTGGGCGGCCGCCAGGGCGTCGAGGGAATGCACGCTGTGCGACACCTGGCCCAGGCGGTTGAGCAGATATGGCGTCTCGGGGTAGGTGATCGCCTTGTCGTACACCATGTCACCGGTCGGGGTCTTACTGGTCGAGACGATGGAGATCGTCTTGTCGGGGTCGGCGTATCCGAGGTTCTTGGTGTCGGCGGCGGTGAGCAGATCGAAGGCCACGATGCAGTCCGCGCTCGCGGGGGTGAGCCGGTTGGAGGGATCGAGCGTGCCTGCGGCGAATCTCAGGTGCGACACGACTGGCCCGGCCTTCTGGCTCAGTCCTATCTGATCCAGGCTTTCCACGTCGTAGCCGGCACGTAGCGCCGCGGTGGCGAGAACCTGGTTCACGGTGACGATTCCGGTGCCGCCGATTCCGGCGAAGAAGACGTTGTGCGTGGTCGTGACGGGCTCGACGGCAAGGTCGGGCAGGATCGGGGGCTCGGGGGCAGGCCGTGTGCGCGGCTTCTTGCCGGGTTGTACCTCGACGGTGACGAAGGATGGGCAGTCGCCGTCGAGGCAGCTGTAATCGGCGTTGCAGGAGGTTTGGTCGATTCGGGTCTTGCGGCCGAACTCGGTGTCCACCGGCTGCACCGATAGGCAGTTGGACTTGACGCCGCAGTCTCCGCAGCCTTCACAGACCGCCTCATTGATGAGTACCCGGGTATTACGGGTGGGCAAGGTGCCGCGTTTGCGTTGCCTGCGTGCGTCGGCTGCGCAGTGCTGGTCGTAGATCAGTACGGTCACACCTTTGACGTCGCGCAGTCTCCTCTGGGCTTCGTCGAGGCGGTCGCGGTGCCAGACGACGGTGCCTTTGGCGAGTGCGCGTTTCTTGTGCCGGTGGGGTTCGTCGGCGCAGATGATGATCTGCGTGACGCCTTCGGCGGTCAGCTTGTGGGTCAGCTTCGCGATGGTGAGTGCGCCTTCGGCGGCTTGGGCGCCGGTCATCGCCACCACGTCGTTGTAGAGCAGTTTGTAGGTGATGTTCACGCCGGCGGCGACGCAGGCCTGCACAGCGAGCTGCCCGGAATGGAAGAAGGTTCCGTCACCGATGTTCTGGAACAGATGAGGGACATCGGTGAACGGGGCTTGGCCGATCCACTGGCTGCCCTCCCCGCCCATCTGGGTGAGTCCGGTGACCGCACTGTCCTTGCGGCCGGACATCGTCACCATGATGTGGCACCCGATCCCGCCGCCCGCCAGGGAGCCCTCGGGAACTGCGGTCGAGCGGTTGTGCGGGCAGCCGCTGCAGAAGTACGCCGCACGTTTCGCGGGGAGCACTTCCAGCGCCAACGCCGGTGGCGGCGGCTTCTTGAGCTCCAGTCGGCAGCCCAGCACGCGGCGCAGCGGCGCCAGCAGGCGTCCGGCGGTGAGTTCACCGCCGGCCGGGATCAGCAGCCTGCCCGTGGAGTCCTTCTTGCCGACGATCCGAGGCGCACCGGTTCGGCCGTAGAGGATTTCGCGCACCTGGGTCTCGATGAACGCGGTCTTGTCCTCGACGACGAGGATCTCTTCGAGGCCCTCGGCGAACGACATCACCTTGTCTGGTCCCAGCGGCGTGGGCATGCCGATGCGCAGCAGCTTGACACCCGCGCGGTAGAGCGCGACGTCGTCGGCGCCGAGATCGGCCAGGGCCTGCCGCACTGAGTCGAAGGTCGTTCCCGTCGCTGCGATGCCGATCGTCGCGTGGGGGGGATCGATCTCGATGACGTCGAGTTCGTTGGCGGCCCCGTAGGCGCGCACCACGGCGGCGCGGGGACCGTAGAGGTCGGCCTCGGCGTCGAGACTGTCAGCGGGAGCGGCCATCGGCCGCTGGCGGTAGACGAACGGTCTGCCGTCCCACTGAACCTGGGGAACGACGACGTCGACGTCGGCGACGCTGCCATCGACCGACCAGGCGCCGTCGGCCACATCGGCAACGATCTTCAGCGCCACAACACATCCCGACGCCCGCGACATCGCCACACCGTGCATGGCCATCGTGACGATCTCACGCGCATTGCGCGGAAACAGCACCGGTACTCCGAGGTCGGCCAGCGAACGCTCACTGACTGCGGGCACCGTAGAGGATTTGGAGGCAGGGTCGTCACCGACCAGAAGCAGTACTCCGCCGCGCGGACTAGCGCCGTACATGTTGGCGTGCCGAATGGCATCCGTCGCACGGTCCAGGCCGGGCCCCTTGCCGTACCAGACCCCCACGACCCCATCGTGAGTTGGCGTGCCCATCGGCAGATCGGTCTGGCTGCCCCATACCGCGGTGGCAGCCAGTTCCTCATTGAGTCCCGGAACAAAAGTGATGGCGTGTGCCTCGAGTACCTCGGGCATGCCGGCCAGCATCCTGTCCACACCACCGAGTGGGCTGCCCTGATACCCCGAGACGAACGTCGCCACCCGCCTGCCCGCACGCTCGTCATGCACGTGCTGTTCGACCAGGGCACGCGCGATTGCCTGCACGCCGGTGAGCACCACCGGACCGGATCCGGAACGATAGCGATCCCCGAGGTCGTAGGGATGCTGGTCCGACCGGCGGGTGTCAAGATCTGCCATGCGACTCATCACCTCTGCGTGCTCACCATATGGGCGGATTGATGCTCAAAGCGAACCATCGTGTCGCAGATTGAGCAAGCAATCAGACATCTATTGAGCATGTTGCCCATTTTGGGCTGATCGTCACCTGCAATACTGAGCGTCATGACGAAACTCGATCGCACCGATGCTCGGCTGCTCCTGGCGCTGTGTGATGCGCCGCGAGCTACCGGGGTGCAGCTGGCGGCCATGCTCAACCTGGCGCGGAACACCGTGCAGGCGCGGCTGGCCCGATGGCATCAGGAGAAGGTACTGGCGCCGATTGACCGCTGCGTGTCGCCGCGCGACCTGGGGTATCCCCTGCAGGCCTTCATCACCGCGGTCGTCGATCAGCATCGCCTGGACGGCGGGATCCCAATCGAGTACCGCGGTGAAATGCTGCAAGAACACCACCGGGACGCCCGTGGCCGGTCCTACCTGGCCTTAGCGGTGGCATTGCCTTTCATCGATAAGGTCGCGCTTGCCGTGCAGGGTGTGGAAGCTCGCCACCTATTCAGCGCATGGTCGCCCCACCGTCGATGCTAAGTATCTGGCCGTTCACGAACGCCGAGTCATCAGAGAGAAGGTAGGCGACTCCGGCAGCAATGTCGTCGGGCGTGCCTAGTGTTGGGCTGGAGGTCGATCCCAATCGGTCCTGAATGAATGCCTCACCGACGTCGAAATACCGGATCCGTCAGCACAGCGCCAGGCGCGACTATATTAGAACGTATGCCCTGCTTACCCCATTTCAGAGCAATATGACGGTTCAGTGCGAGCAGCCCTGACTTAGATATCGAATAGCTGACTCGGACAGAATCCGACGTTAGGCCGCCCCTCGAGCTTGTGAACACGATGCTGCCGCCGTTCCGCTTCAACATCGCCGGAATGGCGAACCGCGCTGCGAGTAGGTGTCCTCGCAGGTTGACGGCAATGGACCGATCAAAGACCTCAAGAGGCACGGTGACGGCATCGGTGTCTCGATCTGCTATAGATAGGTCCGCAGCATTCACATGAACCACATCCACTCCGCCGAACGTCTCCGCTGCAAATGAGAAGAGCGCCGCGACCTGGTCGGATTCAGTGATGTCGCAAGTGAACGGGCTGGCGACACCACCCGCCTCTACTATCGAATCTGACGTAGCCTGGGCGGCGTCGCCTACAACATCCGCGACAACCACGCGGGCCGCCTCATCGGCCAATCGGTGCGCCGTCGCCGCGCCGATCCCGGTTGCGCCTCCGACGACCACAGCGACCTTACCCTCAAAACGCTGTGTTAGAAATCTCCCCATTGCACTTCTCCTTATCCTTGATTTGGAATTACCGCTATTTGGAAAATCGGATGGCGCGGCGGCATCGTGGCCAGGTCCCACACCGGTGAACGCGACCTGGCGTTCTACGTTTCGAGGCACGTGCGAGCATTCCGATACACATGTTCGGGTAGCGCGCCAGCCTCTCCGAGTGCCTTCGTTGAGGGCAGGGCCGCGTGTTGAGGTCGGCGTAGATGAGATCATGGAAATTCGGTTGACGTAGCGATTCATAGCAAACCGCTCACGTTGCTTCCGGACCGCTGCCATAGCGAGTCAGATGTTCGCGACAGTCTGTCGAGCTCTGCAGGTTTAAGCATCGGTGGCCGCACCCCACCTTGCCTGCGAGTCAGGCACGCATATCTCGTTCGCGCTCGAGTCGCCCAGCCTAGCTACGAAGGTACGGCTTCGGCTAAGATAAAGGTTCCCGTGGAATAGGATTGCCGAAGCTTGCGCAACTGCGTGTACTCCGGGGAGTAATACCAAGTCTTGGCTGACTCGGCAGAGTCGAATTCGACGATGACGACTCTTGGGGCGGCCTCGCTCCCACCTTCGAGGAACTCCACGGGCCCACCCCGGGTGACGAATCTGCCCCCGTATCTATCTACAGTTGCAGGCACGCCGGCCATGTATTTCTTATATCCATCGAGATCATTCACGTGCACGTTCGCGATAATGTAGGCGCGACTCATCGTATCTCCCTTCGACGCCTCACGGTTTCCTGGCAATCAACAACGACCTTCCCGAAGTGCTGCCCAGAGGCAAGGTAGCGGTGCGCTTCGGCCATATCTTCTAGATTCCATTTAGAATCGATAACCGGCCGCCACGACGAATGGTCTATCAGGGCTAATAGCTCCGCGAAGTCAGTCGCATCGCCCAAGGTAGTGCCGAGCAGCGTCTGCTGGGCTAAGAAGAATCGCCTGGTATCGAAGACCGAATGTGTGCCGGGCTGCGCGCCGAACACGACGACACGTCCGCCGGGCGCAGCACATTGGAGGGAGCTTTCGTGATCAGCGCCCACGGCATCAATGACAACGTCCGCACCACCGCCGGTCCGCTCGATCACTTCTTTGACCCACCCGTCCCGCGTGTAGTTCACCCCACCGGCTGCGCCAAGTTCGATCGCCCGCCCAATTTTCTCGGCGCTCGAGGAGGTAACTAGCACGGTCGCCCCAGCAGCCACGCCCAGGGACACGACAAAGGTTGAGACGCCACTTCCCGCGCCGAGGACCACCAAGGTTTCTCCTCGACCCAGCCGCGCCCGAGTAAACAACGCACGGTAGGCGGTCAAGCCGGCTACCGGCAAGGCCGCAGCTTCCGCCCAGGACAATCGGGCCGGCTTTGGGAAGAGGTTCGATTGGGGTACCGCGACGAGTTGCGCGTACGTGCCGTCGATCCGGTCGCCGAGGACGTGGTACTGGATACCCTGTCGTCGACGGTCGTCACCCCAGTCCATCGACGGCAAAATGACGACCGACTCGCCGGTGTCACGGCGGATGCCGGCACCATCGATACCGAGGATTCGCGGAAGCGCAATGGGAAGGCTGCCTTCTCGTACGAACACGTCGTGGTTGTTCAGGGCGCAGTACCGTAACTCGACGACTGCGTCGCCAGATCGCGCGACGGGATCGGGAACGGTCTCGAAGCCCAACACCTCCGGGCCGCCGTGCGCCCGTGTCACAATTGCCTGCACCTTAAACGTCCCTCCGTCGCCACTGTCCGATCGGGTTTTAGTCGGCGCGACGAGGACTTCGTGGCCCAACGCATCGTCGACAATGAGGTCAGGTTCTAGCCCACGGTGTCGGCGGAAGGCCCGACACAACTGAACACGACGCCTTTTCTCATACTCACCGGCAGCATCTTCCCAAAGACTTCATGAGCTATCTGTTACTTCGATTCGTGACCTGATGATCACTTGCCTGACTCGACAACGCGATCCCAGATTTCACCAAACGATCGCATTCCGCACTGTCGTATCCCAGTGAGCTCAGCAACTCGACCGTATGCTCACCGAGAGATGGCGGCGATACTCCTGTTGTTGAATTGACCGGCGGGTTTGCAAGCGGAAAGGTTGGCACTTCAAATTCACTGCCGCCATATCTCACTGCTTGGAGCTTTCCGGAGGTCCGAGCTTGAGGGTCACTTAAAACGTCTGAGGGCGATTTCACCTCCGCGAAACCGAATCCTTCATGTCGGAAGCGCGCGGCAAGGGCGCTGAACGTCAACGACCCAACGCAGGACGAGACAATGCGCTCGACTTCGTCGCGCCGTTCCTGTCGCTGACTCAGGGAAGCGAGCGAGTGATATTCATCGACGTTCATTGACAATGCCCGGAGAAAGCTTCTCCAATGTTCATCCGAGAGCATCAACAAATAGATCCACTGTTGGTCAGCCGTCTTATATGCCCCATACCCAGGATGCCCAAACTCACTCATCGTGTTCGCTTTGTCATTTGACGCCTGCTGATCTGCCACCAAGTCACGCGCTGCTATATGTAGGCCAACTTCATATAGGCCGAGCTGAACTGTAGTATTGCTCGCACTGCGGTGCCCACCGAATTTAGCGAGCTCCGCCAGGATCCCGATCACTGCGTAGGCGCCGGCGAATTGATCAAAGTATGAAGGACCCACCCGAGTTGGTCGATCCGCAACTCGATGTGAATGCATGCTCCCGGTTAGCGCTTCAATCACTGGGTTAGAGGCAATGTCATTCGATCGAGGGCCATCCGCGAACCCTGAAATACGACAATATATCAAGCTGTCGTTCACTCGATGGCAGGCTTCCTCCGTTACATTTAGTCTACGCATCGAGCTTGTTGAGAGATTGTGAACTAGTATATGCGCAGACGCGAGCAGGCCTCCAAATACTGCTTGGCCTTCACCCTTGCTTAGGTCAAGGGAGATGCTTCGCTTTCGCCTATTGTATGCAATGAAGGTGCCACCCGGTTCACCGTGACGCACGGTGCGGGTGGGATCGCCAGTCGGCGACTCGATCTTTATTACATCTGCTCCGAGTTCTGCGAGCAAGTGGCCGGCGAATGGAGCTGCTAGATACCCGCCAAGTTCGAGAACCCTGATACCCGCAAGGCGCGACTCATTCATTGATCCAGCTCCTCATCTCGTGCGCGCCGACCGAGGCTAACTTCCAGAAACTACGACGCACAACTGCCCATCGGAACTTGCGTAGCTACGCGCTGGCGCGCATTCACCTGACACACGTCCGAAACTAGACGTTTTTCGCTACTACACCGCTAATGGTGCCCGCAACCTTCACCTGTTCTTTCTGATCTTCCACCACAACCCGACAGGTCAAGCGGAAGGAGCCGTCCGCAAGCGGCTCCTTAGCTTCAACGAACCCTTTGGAGGTCAGAAAGTTGCCGGGAAGCACGGGTCGAACAAGGGTGAGATCAGCTTTCCCGCCTTGTATCCAGCCGGCGCCAAAGAATTCGACACCAGAATGTTCGATGAGCTCGATAACATCCTGTGCGTTGGCGACCGGTGCCGGTAAGCCCTCCTGCCGTGCCGCTGCGTAGTCGATGTGCAGGCTCGCCGGGTTACCCGCGAACACAAGCTTGGCCCGTCGCTGAATCTCCTCTAGGGAATAGAACGCTGACAAGCGAGGCAATGGCGAACCTAGTTGCGTGTCGGCCGTCGCAAGCGGGCTCACGGATACCTTGCCTGTCCCTGCGGCAGTTGCAACCTGCCAGTCCGGATCCCAGTAGGGCTGGCGCGCCGCTCGCCCTTCAGGCGTAAGCTCTCCAGAGGAGACCTTGGTCGATGCCGTTTTCGGGGCCGTCGTCTTGATGTAGTCCAGTACATGCGCCCGACGGGTCGTAAAAATCAAGTTGCCTCTTTTGTCTTCGCATGTTGCCTCGTAGGCCACAAACTCACGTTCTTTCTTGATCCATTTATCAGTGACGTGGGCTCGGACGAGATAATCTACCCCGGGCAAAACGGGGCTGGTGAAGTCATATGCCCATTTATAAAATAGCCCGCGTACGTTGTAAACTCGCGAAAACATATTCCGCGGAAGCAAGAAAGTCATTACAATCGGCGCAACTGTGCCCCCGAAGGGTGAGTCGACTTCATAGAAGGGGTGATGGTATCGCGTCCGCTCGCACACTTGGTCAATCTGTTCCTGCGTGACGCGAAAGTCAGCGACGCCGAGATCCTTGCCGACTTCGAGCTCGTCATACGTCGCCCTCCTCCCTTGGCCGTCCGCGCCAATTCTTACCTGTCCAAGACTATTGTCGGTCACCACGGAGTAGTCGATTCCTTCCATACGTGCGCGAGGCGTTCTCTGCGCTCGGATTACACGGTGAGTTGCCTCGACTAGCCCTTACGTCTGTGTATCCGTGAGTTTTGGGGACGTAATCACACGAGCGACGTACCCAGCATCGGGTTCGCTCTTGGGCTGACTACTTTGACCGAGCTTGTGAAGCAGTAACTCAGCGCCTTCGGACGTCGGAACTTTACGTTCGCTGCGCATACGCTACCTCGCTGGTCTGGTTCTTAACGTGAGCCGGTCCGTCGACTTTTAGGTCGAGGTGCTAACTGGGGATATTAGATGTCAATATCACGATCCTGACAAGAACAACGGTGAAACCAGCCGCGCTGCGCATTTTTCACGCGCGACTGCCCACTCCTACGCGATGATGCATGGTCCATCTAATGGCGGCACACGAGCTGCACCGATGATTGTCACGATCACGAATGTCTATGGCGACACGTTGCAGCGATGTTTCCCGTCGGTCAATGTGGTGCACGCCGATCGATCTAATCGCCATGCCCGATCTGGCGTCCCCACGTGCTCGGCGGGAACACGCCGCACTTGCGGTACCTCACCTCAGTCTGACGCGGCGATGGGTGCGCCGTGCGGCTCCGCGGGCGATTCTCGGGCGCCAGCCGAACCGGTTCGGGTCTGCACCGTAGACCTCGTCGCCGGCCAACCCATGCCGCCGACGTCCCGGCCTGCACGGGGTGGCGGAGCATCGCCGCGGCGAGCGCCGGCTCAGTCGCGAACTCGGCCTCGCCCGGCTCGCGCCACCCGGCATCCGCGGTCCAGGAATTCGGCAGGTACCCGCCCGGTCGACCAGTGCGCGCGCAACCCGGCGTAGGTCAGATTCTGCGGTGATCTGGGTCGCCCGGCGCGGGAGACAACCAATGGTCGTCTTTCCATTTCGCTGACACGGACACGGGACTGGACTTCGAGATTACCAAACAATGAAGATTCAGTTATCGACCGGTATTAGCATCGGGCGTGCTAGCGCAGACGGAGGAGCCCTAGTGAAGAAACGAATCAAAACGAATCAATAGGCCGTACGTCAGGTCAGGTCAGTTCCAGCCGCAATTTCATCTCGGCGGCCGAGCGTAGTGCCGAACAGCCGATGAGTGATACCAAGCGACGCCTCGAAGTGCAGCACCGGCTCGTCGAGGCGGCGCGCCTGCCGCGCAACACCCAATCCAATACCGTCCGACGCACCAGTTACCAGCGCAACACGTCATTGAACCAATTCACAAGACGGAGCGTATCCATGGCACTCCAGAGTGGAAGATGCGCAGATCGCCCCCACAGAGTCACATCGTTTCGGCGTCGCGGGCACCAACGCTCGAAATTCACTGAGCGATGTCACAGTCGACTATTAATTCAGCCCATCCGGATTATCGGCGGGCAGTGTTTTGATCCATTCATCCGTGGTGAGCACGTTTGCCTGCCGAGGAAAGACCCTTTCGATCAACAGCCTATGCACCTCTGGATCGTGGTCGCCGCACGCGTCGGAAAGCACCACCAGGCGGTAGTCCAGATCCGCCGCCTGGCGCAGCGTCGACAGCACCACTCCCCCGGTTGCGACACCCGTGAGAACGAGAGTATGGGCGCCCGCCGCACGCAGCAGCGCGTCGAGATCGCTTCCGCTGAACGCGCTCACCCGCCGCTTGAGCACGACCGGCTCATCCGGCCGGCGCTCCAGAGCCGGGTGGACTTGGGCCGCGGGGTGGTCCTCGGTCATGGCGACGTCGGCGACCCGCGCCATCGGCCCGAAGATCGCATTACGGGCACTGGCCTCGGGGTATCCCGGCCGGAACGCCACGCGGACGAAAACGACCCCTACCCCGTTCGCCCGCGCTGCCCGGATCGCCCGGCGCGCAGCGTCGAGCGCCCCACGGCTGGGGTGTTTCTCCAAGACTGCGGGCTGGAAGTCCATCCCGAGCAGCACGGTGCCGCGGTCAGGCATTATCTGGAAGGTCGACAACACCTAGGTCGACCATCTTTCGGATTTCTTCGTTGGACAAGCCAAGTATGTTCCCGAGCACGTATTCCGTATCCTCCGCGTAGTTCGGCCCGCTTCGCCCGGTGATTCCGCCGATGAACGAAGGTGTCTCGCTGTACTTGGTTGCCATCTCCTTGACTGGCCAGGTACCGACTTCTGTCTGCGGGAGCTCGACGAGCCACTCCAGATGCCGCAACTGCGGGTCGTCCTCGACGCGATCCTGCGCGGTCTGACAGACTCCGGCGGGGACACGTGCGTCCTGCAAGGCGGCCATTAGTGCGTACCGCTCCCAGCCGATCGTCTGTGCTTCGATAAGTTCCTCGAGCGAATCTTGGTTGGCGAGTCGATCCTCCAAGGTCATGAATCGTGGATCGGTAGTCAATTCCGACACCTTGAGAACATCCGTGAGATCGTGCCACTCCTGTTCGGTAAAACAAGCGATAGCAATCCACCGATCTTCCCCGGAAGCCCTGAACGCTCCGTGGGGAGCGGCCAGCTTGGACGGCGACCGGTTGCCGGTTCGCTTCCAACTCCGTCCGTTCGCCGAATAGTCGAGGATCGCCGTTCCGGTGAGATAGGTGCCCGTTTCGACCTGCGAGGAATCGATATAACAGCCGTGGCCCGTAGCTTGTCGGCGGTACAGGGCAGCCAACATTGCTAAAGCCATGTTGTAGGCGCCGTACCAATCCAGATATGAATAGCCGATACCAGCAGGCGGCCACGGGTCCGGTAGCCCGGACATCTCACTCGTTCCGGCGAATGCCTGAGCGGTTGGTCCATAGCTACGCAACGAACCGTAAGTGCCCAGTTGACCCATTCCCGATTGCTGAACGTAGATGATGGAAGGATTGAGTTCGCGCATTCGCTCGTAGCTGAACCCCATACGCTCCATCGTGCCAGGCGAAAATCCTTCGATGACGATGTCGGAGTTCATAAGGAGACTCTCGAGCAACCGTTTCCCTTCGGCAGTCTTCAGATTCAAACCAAGGCTGCGTTTCCCGGAGTTGATCTCAAGGAACGAGCCGGCGCGGTTCGGGCTTTCAGGCAGGGGCGTTGCCATGGGAGCCGAGGCCGCCTCGCGCTCTGCACGCCCACCGACCGGGGCCCAACCAGGGCCCCAACGCATCGTGTCAGGACGAGACTGGTGCTCGACCTTTATCACCTCGGCGCCCAACGCGGACAAAAACCGCCCAGCGCCTCCGCTGGCGAGCAGCCACGACAGGTCGAGGACCCGGACTCCCGAGAGAGCGAACGGCTTACCATGCGGGCTAAGCGCCGGATGCGCGGCGACGACCGCGTCAGAGGCCGGCTTGGCGATCGGCATGCGCCACGGCGACTTTGACCGTAGGACGCTCTCGGTGTGTTCACCCAGGAGTGGCGCTCGCGGACCCTTCACCCAGGGAACTTCCGGAGCGAGCCATTTAGCCCCGATCTCCGAAAACTCCTTGCGAAGTTCTGGATGTTCGACCTTGCTGAACGTCTCGCGCATCGCCCAATGCTCTTCGGCGAGGTTCTCCTCGGGTCGTCGGACCGGCGCCCAAGCCAAACCCTCCGCCTGCGCTTCACGCCAAAGCTCTCGGTCGTATTGATACCGATTTATCATGCGGTCGACCGCATTGGCCACATGCAGGGATGGCAGAAGCTCGAGCATGCGGTTCGGCTCGTAGTACTTCTTGTCCTCAAGATCTAACTCCATACCGTGACGCTTGAGGACACGCACTATGCTGACGACGCTGCTGACGAATCCCGGCAGATAGGTCGAATACGGAAACAAATACCGACCATCTTTGGTGAGTGCGATGCCCGGCGCAGTGGACACCGGTCTTGAATGCCGACAAGTCTGACGATAATGCGTCGCTCGCATATAAACCCAGTTCGGGAGGTCGGTTTCGGTGTTCTTGCTCACCGCATCATGAACCGCGGTGGAGAGATACTGACCTTTACCGGACGCAACGCGGTAGTTCAGGGCGCCAAGAATCCCGATCGCCGCCATCTCGCCGGCGATGTGATACGCATGCCACATCTGCGGCGCGATGGGAGGTGTGTCGTAGGCGCCTGACGGCTCCGGGTCATAGCCGCAATTCATCATTACGCCGCCCAGCGCCAGATGAATCAGATCACTTGCCTTGTAATGGGCCCACGGGCCATCATCGCCGAACGGACTGATTCGCGAAACGACTAAGCCATTATTTTCAGCGCGCAACTTCTGGTAGCCCAGTCCGCGGGCATCCAAGTACCCTCTTTCCCGCCCATCGATAACGACGTCGGCGCCGAGTGCTAGTCGATGAAACTCTTGCTGGCCATCCGGAACGTCTAAATCCAAAACAATACTGCGCTTAGCAAAATTGTAGTGCCAGAAGTACAAGCTCCGATCGGGGTGTGGCTCGTCTCGGTAGAAGGGCCCATAGGCACGCGTTGGCTCGCCGCCGGGCGGTTCAACCTTAATCACATCGGCACCGAGACCCGCAAGAATTTTACCGCAGTACTCGCCGTGCTCGTCCGCCACCTCGAGGACGCGTATGCCGGCGAGGAACGTCGAAGACAAGCTAAATTCGGTCATTTCGCTGACGATCCCCAACCCATACCCTGCCTCATCTGCCGTCGTCTTGCCTCGAGTGCGATATCGAAATCATTTCGGCCAACGACCCGGCATCGGTTCCCGACTCCTGGCATGAACGCCAACGCATCCTCCGTTTTCGATGGCCCCTGCAACAGGCGCCCTGAACTCGCATCGCTCGGCTGCGGCCCGTACGCGCGGAGCCCGCATGAATCGCTCACGGTCGGTCCAATCTTGGCCGGCCGGCCCACCTGTTGAAGGCAAAAGCGAACCGCCGGCCCAATTTGTCGCAGATCGGCGCAATAGGGCTCGCTAACCCGCAAGTGCGCCGCGCAGTTCCCACCAATTCCCAGCCGGATCTTCACACATCACCGTTCGGTACTCAGCGCTGTCAGAAGCCCGAAATTTATAGCCCGCCTGCGAGCAGGTACGTTCTATCGCGGCGAGACCGGTACCAACAACCAACGCAACGTGCGCAAGCGACGAGGGCACTTGGTAGTCAGGATCCACGCTGAGGTGAATTTGATGTCCGTCTTTACTTTCGAACCAATGCGCCCTATGCGCCAGGTGCGCGGGCGGCTCTAGCGTCCGATATTCGAGGACGTCGACCAAGAATTTGGTCTCGGCGGCGACGGCACTAACCGGAACACAAAGATTCACGTGATGGAACTCAGGCATATTCATATTCTACAAGCCGGTCTCGATGCGCGACAAGCGCGCAATCATGCAGTCGAGGGTGGATTCACGCGCGAAACTTGCTCTCGACTGCCGTCTTAGCGATCTTTGGTCGCTAAGTTCTTCATGTTTGGGTTTCACGCCACCCTCCAATCCTCCAGTTATCCGCCAAGTACATCAAAAACCGGCTACCACGCGAGCGCTAATCGAATACTACGTCGGGATACTTGGCGGCACTTTGTGCTTCGGCTCGCTTTCGGAAAGCCGGGTGGCCGCCGGCATAACGGAGGACGTGTCGGACCTGTTCCTTACCTTCTACGTTGCGATTAATTCCGGTCAGCCATGAGTCCTCCTCTAGGTACAGCAAACCCTCACTCGCCGCGATGACCTCTTCGGTCCAGGCCTTAACTCCCAATTCGGTCGCCTCGATCCGGGTCAGGCCTCGATCGCGCGCGAATCGAATCAGCTCGACGATCCAATCGGCGGCGTACTCCGCTGTCCGCGGGGTGTTCCCGACCCCGGAGTGAGGGCCGAGGAGGATCTGCAGATTGGGGAAGCCGTCGACCAGGAACCCGAGCAGCGTCTGTGGCCCGGCGGCCCACCTATCCTTGAGTGACACGCCATCCACGCCGCGTATATCAATGCGTTCTAACGCGCCAGTGAACGCATCGAACCCAGTCGCGTACACGATGACGTCGAACTGCTGCTCGAGCTCACTGGTCTGAATACCAGTCGAAGTCACACGCTCGATCGGCGTCGCGCTTACATCGACCAGAGTCACGTTTGGCTGGTTGTACACCTCATAGTAGTCAGACTCAAAAACAACGCGGCGCGTGCCGAACCCATGCTTCGGGACCAGTTTCTCAGCGACGACCGGGTCATTAATCCGCTCGCGAATCTTACGCGACAAGAAATCGGATATCAGCTTGTTAGCCTCTCTGTTACTTGTCAGGTCACGGAAGTTACCGAGCCAGATAGCCATTCCTGGGGTGCTGTAAAGCTTCTCCCACCAGTCCTCGCGCTCCTCCGGCGTTACGTCGAACGTCGACCGCGGGTCGCTTGTATGGATGTAACAGCCAGCAGTCTCTAGGCATCGTGCGAAGATCCGGGGATAGTCAGCCCGAATCCGATTCATATCTTCCTTGCTGATATCACTATTATTCAATGGCATGCACCATTGGGCGGTACGCTGAAATACGCTGAGATGCTTCGCACTCTTGGCCACCTCTTGAATCACCTGCACCCCGCTCGAGGAGGTGCCGATCACCGCGACGCGCTTGCCTTCGAAGTCTACTGGGTTCCTAGGCCAACGGCTGGTGTGGAAGGACTCGCCCTGGAACGTATCGACGCCAGGAAACCGCGGCAACGTCGAAGCGGCCGCCGACAGCAGGCCGAGCGCCGGGACCAGCCAGCGTGCTGTGTAACGCCGACCGTCCTCCAATAGGACTTCCCATTTCCGCGTATCCTCCTGCCACTCGGCGGCGACCACCCGGGAGTTGAAGTTAATGTGGCGTCGAAGATCGAACTTGTCAGCGACGTAATTTACGTACTCTTCCGTATCCGGCTGCGCCGAGAAATTCTCTTTCCAATCCCATTCGTCCAACAACTCCTGGGAGAAGGAATACCCGTAGGACCAGCTCTCAGAATCGAACCGGCAGCCTGGGTAGCGGTTCCAGTACCATACCCCGCCGACCCCACCACCCGTCTCGAACGAGCACACCGACAGTCCGAGCTCACGCAGCCGGTAGAGTGCGTAGAGGCCCGAAATACCGGCCCCGATCACGACCGCGTCGAAATCGGTGGCTACTTCTGTCGTGATACCGCATGCAATCTCAGCCGACCCATTCACGCTCTCGCTCCTTGCGCCGCGTAATCATTCTTATCTAGAACCCCGCTTGGTGCACTGTCAAGAACAACCGTTTTTGTCTCCAGAAACGGGAGCAGGCCTTCCGTGCCGCCCTCTCGGCCAATACCCGACTGCTTGAAACCACCGAAGGCAATTCCAAAATCCGATCTAAAAGCATTATGGCCGACCGTACCTGCACGAAGCTCGCGAGCGATCCGCCATGCTCTATCGGTGTCCTTAGTAAAAACCGATGCATTCAAACCATAGATGGAGTCATTCGCAATTGAGACGGCCTCGCGCTCATCCTTGGCGGCTATGACACTGAGCACCGGCCCAAAAATCTCATCCCGCGCAATCAGAGACCCGTTGTCCACCCGAGCAAAGACGGTCGGCTCAACGAAGAAGCCGCGATCAAGCTCACTCGGCCTTCCACCCCCTGTTGCAAGCATCGCACCTTCCGCCGTCCCAGACCTGATGTAGTTCTCCACCCGATCTCGATGGCCACTTGTGGCTAGCGGGCCCATTTCAGTTTCAGGATCAAACGGATCTCCGACCTTCACGCTCGAGAAGATCGCAACAAGCGCGTCGACTAGCTCGTCGTGCCGTCGGTCGCTCACAATGATCCGCGTGAGCGATGAACAAGTCTGCCCGGTCGACCTTCGCGCGGAGCGGGCCAGCGATTGCGCCGCTTCCTCGATGTCGTAGTCATCAAGGACAATCGCCGCGGACTTTCCCCCAAGCTCTAAGGTGCAGCGCGCAATTCGCTGGCCACACAGCGACGAGATACGGCGCCCGGCGGCGGTCGAACCCGTAAACGTTACTTTGTCGACGTCGGGGTCGCGCACGACTAGTTCCGCCACCTCCCGACTGGCCGTTATTACGTTCACTACGCCCGCTGGAATTCCCACTTGCTCGGCGATTTCGGCGAAAATATAAGCCTCACCGGGCGCCTGTGACGAGGCCTTGATGACCACAGTGCACCCAGCAATTAACGCCGGAGCCAGCTTGTAAGTGATCATGTGCGCGGGAGCGTTCCACGGAATTATCGCGGCAACTACACCGACAGGTTCCCTGACCAGATACCCGGAAACGCCACCGGACGTTGGCTCATGGGACTCTACGAAGTCGAAACTGTTCCCGAGTTCGGCGTAAAATCTGAACGCCTCGGCGGCTCGCGCCACGCCGGCTTGAGCATCCGAGTACAGGACGCCGACCTGCCTGGTCCAAAGCTGACCGAAATCCGATCGCCGCTCCTCGATAAGCGAGGCCATTGCTTCTAAGTATGAAGACCGCTCTCGGTGGCTCATCCTCGGCCATGGCCCATGATCGAATGCGTCCCTCGCTGCTTGGACAGCCCTCCGAGCATCGATTTCACCGGCTGCCGCAACTCGAAGGAATACATCTTCAGTAGTCGAATCACGTACATCGATCACGACTTCGCCTGCTGCCGGCGTGGTCCACACGCCATCGATATACAGCTCAGACGGATGTCGTAATACTACTTCCTCGCCTTGAGTTGGTCTCACTGTGGCGAACTTCCAATCATTTGACAACCTTTATCCTTGAGTAACAGCGACTATCGCCCGCCGCTTGTCTTGGTGCTAAATAAGAGCAACTCTCGACTTCGCAAGTCCGCGCGGCCTCGGTCTTGGGGCGGTCGATCAGTCGTCACTTACCGCACGGTGAAGCCCGCGTCTACGGGAATCGTCGCCCCAGTAATGTAGCGAGCTTCGTCTGAACAAAGAAAAGCGATAGCATGGGAGACGTCGGCAGATTCGATGAGTCCAACCGGTAAGGCATTCTGCAATGAAGGCCCCATCTCCGCGACCAGGTCCGCTGCCCACTCGTCATGGGCCGGGTTGACAATCATCGGCGTATTTACACCGGTCGGATGAATAGTATTCACACGAATACTGTATGGTGCCAAAGAAACAGCGTAAGCGCGCATCAGCCCGACGACACCGTGCTTAGCAGCGACGTAACCGAGTGCGCCTCTAACTGCGTGGCGCCGACTTGACCAGAGACCGCCCTTAATGCCGGCCGCGGAGCTCGTTATGACCACCGACCCGCCACGTCCAGCCTCGATCATCAAGGGAAGCGCGACTTCGATAGTGTTGAGTACGCCGGTTAGCATGACGTCGATTGACTCATGCCACGCAAGGCTCAGCGCGGCTTGGGGTCCTATGGTGGCAAGCAGTCCTGCATTGGCGAGCACGATGCTTGGTACGCCCAGATCTGAACAACCTGCGTCATATGCCGCTTGAAGCGCGCCCTCGTCGCGTACATCAGCCACAGCGGCAACGATGCGGCGGCCGCGCTCTTGCACAAGTCTGACCGTCTCCGCCAGGTCCTCCGGCGTTGCGAGCGGGTACGCCAAACTTGGCAGGTCATGGCAAATATCGACCGCGATTATGTCCGCGCCCTCTTCGGCGAGGTGGACGGCGTGCGAGCGACCTTGTCCACGCGCGGCGCCCGTTATGAACGCGACCTTTCCCTCTAGCCGTCCCATGATTCGGTCACCCCTTCGCTTTCTCCGGGTTCAATACATCGCCAGTTATTACGATCGCGTGCTCTGGACAACCGGCAGCAGCATCCTCCAGTTCGCGCGCCAGGGTCGAATCTGACGGGCATTGCTCTGCTAGCACTAATGCAAAGCCTTCGTCATCGGGAGCGAAGAGATCGGGGAAAGCTGCATAGCATCGGCCGTGCCCCTGGCAGCTATTCGTATCAATCGATGCACGAACGGCCATCAGATGCCGCTCACCCGTAGAGGCAAGTTGATCAGCCCTCTAGCTTCTCCACCTTCCCACCGCAGAAGGCCGTAGTCTTCGACCTCAATCTGACGAAATGCCCGCAGAAACTCTTCGAGACCGACACGTACCTGCAACTTGCCGAGGTGCGAGCCAACGCAGCGGTGCGGGCCGATGCCGAAGCCAAGGTGGCGGTTCGGATATCGATCCAATACGACCTCGTTGGGGCACTCGAAGGCCGCATGGTCTCTGTTTGCTGCGGCGTGGCCCAGCATCACCCTTGCGCCGGCCGGAATCGGACATCCGCCGATACTTGTATCTTTCGTCGTAACTCGGGACTGGTGCGCCGCTGGACTGCTAAACCGAACGAATTCCTCGACCGCTGTGCCCATGAGCTCAGGTTGATTCCTCAGACGCTGCTGGTCCTCAGGATGGGATGCGAGCCATAAGATGGCGGTGGACAGCACGGCCGTAGTCGTCTCGAGACCACCGAACAGCAGCAGCATCAGCATGCTGATCTGATCTTGACGCGGGATCAGTTCCCCGTCGATCTTGGTGTCCAAGACGACCGATATTAGGTCATCGCGTGCCGAGGATTCCATGCGCTCGTCAAGGGTGTCCGATAGGTAGCTGGTCAGTTTTCGATCAATCTCGGCAGCGTCAGCCGCGTGAGCGTGACGGTCCGTCCCTAACTTTGCGATCCACTCATTGAGCTGAGGAAGATCCTCATCTGGAAAACCGATCACGCGAAGCGCCACACCCTTCGGAAACGGGCTCGCGAACTCACTACAGAATTCAAACCGCTCAAGGTGAGCAATCTTGGCGATCTGCTCTTGAGCGGCCGCCCGAATCCATCCTTCACACTCAGCCATGCGACCAGGCGAAAGTGCACCGTTTAACAGTTTCCGATACTGCCCCTGCAGCGGCGGATCCACCTCGATAGGAATGAGCCTGGTCTTTCCTGATGGGAGTAACACACCTTGAGCCGAAGAGAATGTGCCGCAATCAACAAGCGCCTTGCTTACATCCGCATAGCGACTGACAAACCAAAAGCCTCCGTAGTTGTCGGAGTGTATGACCGGGCGCTCCTCCTGCAGCCGCTTCCACAAGTCTGCCGGGTCATACGCGACCTTGCTCGAGTGATGATCGTAGTTATACGAGTTCCAGTCGGCACCCGACTTATTTTGCTTCGCGGTGCTCATGGCGCCTGTCCCTTCAGTGCAAGTACGACGCCGCGCAGCCTGCTGGCGCGGCTTGGCAAATTCAACCCCTGCGCGGAGGTCGATGAGCGCATCGACCTCCAACGCGTCTCCCGTTTAATTCTTTGGAACGTCGATGTTGTATACCTTGGCGGCATTACCACTGAGGAGCTTCTCTCGGACATCATGGTCAACATCGGCGAGCGTCTCGGAGATCTTGCTCAGCGGATTAGGGTAGAGGCAGGTCGGGTGCGGGAAGTCGGTCTCGAAAAGGCATCGATCGACGCCGAGCTTCTCGATATTCGCCATAACCTGGTCGTTTTCGAACCAGAAGCATGCGTACATTTGTCGGTGGAAGTATTCCGACGGCTTCATAGACAGATGGTCGAAGCTGCCCGCGCCGGCTTCCTCGGCCTGGTAATCGAGGCCCTCGAGCAAGAACGGGATCCAGCCAACTCCACTTTCCACCGAAACAAACTTCAGCCTGGGGAACCGCTCGCATACGCCCGAGTAGATCAGGTTCCCGATTACTCGCGCGTTGCTCAGATAGATGACGGCAGAACCAAGCGCCAGCTTGATGTTGCCGCTAAGTGAAGGCCACGGCGCACTGCCGAACCACGAGAACTGGGTCTGGCTTGCACCGATGTGGAAGTTCACCGGGACGTTGAGGTCTTGACAGACCTCCCAGAGCGGATTCCAGTGCTCGTCAGCCAGGTCCGGCAGGCCGAAGTTGAGTTGCGGGTCAGCGCTGATGTTCACACCCTTGAGGCCGAGCCGAACGACTCGCTCAACTTCATCGACTGCTCGTTTGACGTCCCACCAGGGCAGTACGGCCATACCGTTGAGCCGACCGTGGGACTGCTCGTAGAACTCGATCATCGCGTCGTTGTAAATTGTCGCGCATAGGTTCCGAAGTTCGGCATCATCGACCTGGCCGAACTTGTTCCCGCCGAACCCAACCACGTTCGGATATATGATATGCGCCCAGATTCCGACCTCATCCATCAGATCAAGGCGCGGCTCCAGGTATGACGCCGCTGGCGATACCTCGGTCAATGGCCAGTGCGAGAACTCCATCCCCGGAACCTTGACATTGTACTTATTGATCTGCGCCCCGGCCCCCGCCTGGCCCAACACAATGTCGTCGTCAACAACCCATGCCAGATGGCGGCCCAACTCACCACCGTTCCGGACGTTGATTCCACCTTCCACTTCCATCACCCTCGGCATGCGATCCCGATATTTGGCCGGGGCCCGCGACGTCCACAGATCTGCCGGTTCGGTGAAATGGGTATCCGCGTCAATGACTCGAATGCCTGCAAGTACAGATTCGGGGGACGTTTCTAGCTGCGTCACAATCCTCAACTCCGATCCAAATTGATAAAGGTTCCGTCAACGGTGATTTTGTAACTATTGATGATCCTGGGCGCGTTCAATTGCCTCGGCTAAGAATAAGCGCACTCCCTTGCAAAATCGGCGGACCGCACGTCACTACGACGTTCTCGATCTCAGCTACCTGACGTAGTCCGGCACTACCTCTTATTTGGTACACACCCTCTGACAGTTGTCCCGGGCCGTGGGTTCGGCCTTCGCCCTGACAGCCTCCGTTCGTGTTCACCGGAAACCGCCCATCGATATTTGTGCTCCCGTCGGAGATCATGCGCCAGGCCTCGTTCTTACCGCAGATCCCGAGCACTTCAAGCCAGGACAGCACGAACGAGCTGAAGCCGTCGTAAAGCATGGCCGCTTGAATGTCGATGGGCGTCAGGCGAGCACTCGCATACAATGTGCGCGCTAGTGAGCCGCCGGCCTCCCGCATGTAGTCGAGGTTCGCCATCTGATAGAAGCGCTCGCCATTACCAGTTGCTGTGCTCAGCCCGTACCCACGAATGTAGGCCGGCGGGTTTGGGAGGTCTCTCGCTCGTTCAGCGCTGGTGAGCACGAAGGCCCCACACCCGTCCACGGGCATGTCGCAGTCATACATGGTCAGCGGATCGAATATTCGAGGGGCGTTCATGTACGTGTCAAGCGTTAGATCCTTGCCGTGGAACACATTCACGTTAGTGTTCAATTGTGCGTTCTTGCGGTTGTTGACCAGAAACTTGCCCAAAGCCTCGCGAGTAGCTCCCGATTCGTGCAGATACCTTCGGTACGTGATTGCTTCCCCGACAGAGGGCTGAAGAACGCCATATGGCACTGCGTACTGCAGCATGCCGTCTCCGGAATCGTATTCGTAACGGTGGTACCGCGCCCGGGGCATGTGCATAGCCCGCCAGACCAATGCGTAGTGGCATGCACCTACCGCAATCGCATTCACAGCCTCGATCACAGATCCGATCATCAAGCCGCGATAGTCTCTCTGAGAGAACCAGCTGACCTGATTCCCGTTGCGTAAGGCCTTCGCCATATATTCGGTCGTGACGACATGTTCGCCGTCGATTCCGCCTACGTTGCTACCAACCCGCGGCATGTCGGGATACCCGGACAGTCCGTCGATGTCAGAAACTTGTAGGCCAGCGTCCGCGATAGCGGCTAGCGCAGCGTCACGGGCTAACAGACCTAATGGACGCTCTAGGCGGCGACCAACGTCGGAATATCCGACTCCGACAATCGCGACCTTGTCCCGGATCGACCACTCATCGATCATTTGGTAACCCCGCTGGTCAAAGCGAAGTTTGGTAGCACGAAGCCGTTCCGCAAGTCCTCCCAGACAACGGTAACCTCCATGCCGATCTCTACGCTTGTTGGATCCGCTCCCACGAGATTGGCATTCATAAGCAAGCCTGATTGCTCAGCCAGCTCGCCAGCCATGTGGATGATCGGGACACCTGGCTCGAATCCAACTACGGGCGACTCGAGTATCACCGTGAACGACTGGATTATCGCTTTTCCGCTTACCTCTTCGTATCCCAGGCTGTCACTCGGGCATGACAGGCAGATGAAAGACGGTGGATGCTGATACCTGCGGCATTCGGCGCATCGCTGGATGAGCAGGACGTGCCTCTTCGCCGCCTCCCAGAACGGTTCACTGAGAGCGTCCGGCACCGGTACGGGCTTGGATCTCGTGCTCAAAGCGCGCACATCCTAGAATCGCTCGACGTAGTACGAAACATAATTGGTTTCTCCGACTATCAAACCGCTATTTATGGGCCAGGGCCGTCGCTACTACATCAGACGGAGCACACAAAGGCTTCAGGCCGTTGAACGTGACCCAACTAGAGTCCGTGATTCCATACGTGAAATAGCAGTTGCTCTGTGTCGGCTTGTCCTTGACGTAGTTCAGCGGCACCGTCAGGCCGTCCGAGGTTTCGTCGTGCAGTGAATAGAATTCTTCCTTGATACTGACCGGCGTTATGCCACCCTTGATCGAGCCGACGACCTTTTCAAACAGCTTTCCGATCGCCCATGCTGTCGCGCCCCAACGAGTATTCTCGGCGATTGTCTCCGGGTGGTATTTGCGCAGAGCAGACTGATAGGCCTGCGTGGCGGGGTTTGATGCATCAAGGAACGGGAATGCCGGGTCGATGCCAACCATGCCCTGGATGTCCGCCGACTTCGCGGCTGAAGCGGTGTGGGACGCGGTCCCGATAAACTTCGCCTTCATGCCCTGCTGGATGCACTGATTGGAAACACTTTGCAACACCGGGTACGAATCCTTACTTAGTGATGTGGCACCTTGACAATCTGTATGGTGCATGTTCTCGGAGCGCGCCGACGGTTGCAGCGCGGATGGTGGCAGACGTTTGATGGAAGCTTCCATTGCGACCTGCGAACGTGTCAAGAATCACCCGGTCCCCGGCGACGTAGACGCTGAAACTCATCGCGTAACGCACGTTTCCTACATCACAGGCCGATCTCACGCGTGTTCCCACTATTCGCTGATAGGTGTCCACGCTGTTTCTCGCGTTCGGGCTCCTCGTACGTACGTCAGGGCAAGCGTCGCTGCGTCGTGTAAGTTTTATGGCCATTGGGGCTGTCGTATTCTCGCGTCTGGCAGTCGACCGCGGATGGCCGTGGCTGTTGGCGTTGCTCGCCCCTTGCGTTGTCGCTATGCCGATAGCCGCGGTGCTCGCAATCCCTGCCATTCGCCTATCGGGCCTATATCTCGCTTTAGCCATGTTCGGTTTCGGCATTTTCTGCAGTATCTGTTCTATAGCCAAAGCAATTTCTTTGGCGCTTTTGGGGAGGGCGTTGAGGTGCCGATGCCTCACCTGCCGAGCGTCGGCCTTAGCTTTCGCGCCGCGCGTCAGAATCGGCTTCGAGACCAGCCACTCGTCCACGCACTGACTCAGGAGCTGGCCGTCCTTGCAAACGACTTCATAGCCGAGCACGCCAGCAGCGATGAGGGCCCACGCCTGTCTCGCATTCATCGCTTGAGCCCGGCTGAAGAGCCCACTGCTGGTGGTGTTCATGGTGATCGTGCCTCCTGCCGGTCAGTTACCGTTGGTGTGCGGGAGTGGGTCGGGGGTGTGCCGGCGACTTCTTCTTCGGCTTCACGCTCGGCCAACTGGTCGACACCATCGATCTGCCCGCGGCGCTGGGCGTGCTTGGGACACCGCCAGGTGTGGTCGACGATTCCACCGCAGCATCGAAGCGGGTCGAGATCATCGTCGGACAACGGGTCGGCGCCGTCGTTCGGGGTGTCTTCGAGGTCCCAGTCGTGGTAGACGGAGGCGTCGAGCGCGTTGCAGGTTGTTGCCGATGCCGGCGATAGCGACGTCGATGCGTGCGATTAGGAATGTCATGGGGTCATCGCCTCCGCGCGGAATGTGTTCCGCTCGATGCGGATTGCAGCGAGTTCGCCGGCGCAGTCGGTTGTTGTCGGCGTTGATGAGGGCCAGCGCGGCGTGCGTTCGTCGACGCGGATCTGTAGCGCAGCGTTTTCAGTGCGGAGCCCTCCGATGGAGAGCAGCGCGGTGTCCTGCCATGCTGCTTGAGTCGCGGCCTCGCGGTTGGAAGTAGGTGGGCCGCTTCCTCGAATCCAGACGAGGAAGCCGGGTGGTTGGTCATGACGCAGCCGCCTGCGCGCGCTCGTCCCGCAATGCCTCGATGTCGGCGCGGGGGAACAGGCGCGTCGGCATTCTTCTTGTCCATCACGGCTTCGCCGACATCCTTGAGCACAGCCCGCGGATACGGTTGCGCGGTGGGCTCTTCCAGCCCGCCGGCCCGATCCGATCGGATCAGAATCAGCTGCTGCTCGACGAACGGGTTCGAGGCGGGCTTGCCCTGTAAATAGGGGGTGGTGCCGACGTCCTCAACAGTCGACAGCCGTCTTGCCGACACGCTGACAGGCGTGGTGATGAGTAGACCGTTGCGGATCTGGCCGTCCAGCGCGAACGGTGATCCGAACGTGGCGCCGGGGCTGAGATCGGTTGCGGAGCCAGCGTAGTGGCGGACCAGTACGGCGAGCCCACCGTTGACCCGGGTGACAGCAGTGGAAGGTGCGGTCATGGTGGGGGTCCTTTCGGGGATGGTGGGGAGACCGGACGGGGCTCGAACTATTTCTTCAGGAACTCGAGAAGGGCGGGGTTCACCACGTCGGGATGAGTCCAGACGATGTTGTGCGGTCCGCCCTCGACGGTGACGAAGGTGAGGTCATCGATGAGACCGGGGAGTCGCTTGGCCGTGCTGGGGTAGGGCAGGATGCGGTCGGCGTCGCCGTGGATGAGGAGCACCGGTACGTCGATCAAGGGCAGGTCCTCGCGGAAGTCGGTCAGCCAGGTGTCGACGCAGGCGTGGGCGGCGTGGGCGGAGGCGGCGACGGCGACGTTGAAGCTGTTTTGCCATGCTTGGTCGCTGATCCTGGTGCCGGCGAAGACGTCGACGTTGTAGAAGTTGTCGAGGAAGTCCTTGAAGTAGGCAGGTCGGTCAGCGATGACCGCGGCCTTGATGTCGTCGAAGACTGACTGCTCGACACCGTCGGGATTGTCGTCGGTCTTGAGCAGGAACGGGGGAAGGGCGCCCATCAGCACGGCTTTGCTGACTCGGGATGAGCCGTAGGTGCTGAGGTAGCGGGTCACTTCGCCGGTGCCCATGGAGAACCCGACCAAGACGCACTGGGCGAGGTCGAGTTGCTCGAGAACCGCGGCGAGGTCCCCGGCGAAGGTGTCGTAGTCGTAGCCGATGGTGGGCTGGCTGGATTGGCCAAAGCCGCGGCGGTCGTAGGTGATGACGCGGTATCCGGCGTCGAGCAGGACATGTTCCTGCTTTTCCCAGGAGTGTCCGTTCAGTGGGTATCCGTGAATCAGGACAACCGGCTGCCCGCTGCCGTGATCCTCGTAGTGGATGTCGATGTCGTCGGTGTTTTCTTGGCCGACGGTGATCGTGGACATGGTGGGCCCCCCTTTCCGCTGCGTGAAACGCCAGAGGTTCATGTGCCGAGCGGTCTGGTGTTTGGCTCGCAGCGCTCATTGCTGTGACCTGTCCAGCAGACACCGGTCACGGCGTGGACGGCACCGAAGAACTACGTAGCGCGCTACGTAGTTGTCCCGTCGCAGCGGGGTCGCCGTCACGGCAGTCTTAAACACAGGCCGCTGGTGGCACATCCGCATCGTCGAGATCATGCCCGGGATAGCGAGCTGCTTAGGCGAGGTGGCAGGTGGTACCGGTAACCCGGGACCAGCACTTGAGGAGAAGGTCCAATATTAGCCGCCCGCACATCGCGGATCGGTCAGCGTTGGGGTCCGCTTTGGACCGTTCGGGAAGGCTGGCGGCTTTGCTGAACACGATCGCTCGAACCGGAACCGTGCTCGGTCTGTTTACTGCCGAGACGCCCGAGTGGGGCGTCACTGAGGTCGCGACGATCCTCGGCCTGCCCAAGTCGACCGCATTCGACCTGTTGGCCAGTCTGGCCGAGATCGGTTTGCTCCAGCAGACTTCGAACGACCGCTATCGTCTCGGGTGGCAACTCCTGGTGATCAGTCGTCGATTGATGAACTCCATTTGCTGTCAATGTTCAAACTCAACGCACCGTCGCCGAGCTCGCCCAGCACCTGAATGCGACCGTCACCATCGGAGCCTGCGACGGCCGAGGGGTCGTCTGCATTGCGCACGCGTCCGGTCTCCCGGACCGGACCAGTCCTGGCCGAGGGTGCTCGCCTGCCAGGCCACACCTCGGCTCTTGGGAAGTTTCTCATCGCTCAACTGCCCTGGCCGAAGGTGCAAGAACGAATCGAGCAGCATGGCATGCCCGCGTTGACGGCCAACTCGGTATCCGACATCGACGTCTTCCGCAAGCAGCTCACCTGCGCGCGGGACAACGATCTTGCCGTGGAGCATGGTGAAACCGTCATCGGGTCAGTCGTGTCTTGCGGTGGGCATCTACGAGCGCGAGCACCGAGTGCTTGCCGCGTTGTCGATCTGCACGCCGACCGAGACGATGCATTCCCGCCACGAAGAGTTCGCCAGGGTCGCCCGTAAGGCTGCGCGCATCCTCTCCGCGCGCATCGTGCGGAAGGCATCGGCCGCCGCTCACCCGGACAGCTGGGACGTGGCGAGGGCAAAGCGGGCGATGCGGCGGACGGCGAAGCGGGGACTCATCATGGTGGCACCCTCGATGTTTCGATAAGCGATGCGCCGGCTTCCGTACATCGGATCGACGCGGAGACTGATGAAAGGACGAACGATCAATGGTTACGATCCGTGACCACCAGGCCGATGACTACACCGCGTTAAACGACATGGACCTGACCGACGTCGGTGTCCTCGACGATTCCGATCGCGCATGCCTGCGCGAGATCGGGGAGTATCTGACCACCACCGACGCGTGGCGGCGATTCGCGATATGGCTGCTTCACAAACACTTTGACCCCCTCGCGGAGGAGATCTTCGTCGAGCGCGCGAGACCCCGTACGGGCACGACCGAGACCACTCCAATGCAGCGATCCGCCTTCACCTCGGATAGCCTGACCGCCTCGGCGATTCGATTCGGCGACGACATCGACACAGATCTGCACCTCGTCGGTCTGGAGTTCTCGGAGCTGTCGAGTTTCGATGACGTCGCTCCGCTGAGCGCCGACGACGAGGCGGTGTTGGTCGGTATCCCCCAGCGTCTGCGTTCGCACAGAAGATCGACCGCTTCGGTGTCAAGCTGATCCGCAATCCGCTCGGCCTCTCCGACGGCCAGCTCCTTCTCGAGACGTGCGACCCGGCCACCCGGACGCAATACTGCGAAATCGGCTCCCGCGAAGCGCTTCCCAGCGATCGTTCGATCATCGAGACGACCTGGCGTTGGCGGCTGACCTACGGACCATCCCAACCCCTGGTGATGCAACAGTGCACGGCTGGATGCACACCGGCCGCCGTCGAGGGACACGTTCTCGCCCACGATTCATCGGGTTTTGACATCGACACCGAGTCCGAGCTCCGCCGCGTTTCGGGCCTCGCTCCTGCGAGCGAGCTCATGACACTGCACCTGATCGCTGACCTACTGCGGCCCTATCGAGGCAGTTGATCCGGCAGCGCACGTGTCTACAGGCCAATAGTTTCGGGCACCTGCGTCGAGCAGATTCCGTGTCGTACAGCGCATTGGCTACGTGATTGCCCGTTGGCCCAGTGAGTGCGCACAATCCTCATTTTGGGGGCTCGATGTTTTCAGCCCGCTTGCGCAGTGTGCGTGTCATCCTTCCGCCGGCACAGAAACGCCGTAGTAGGAGGCGACGGAAGCGGCGGACTTGGCCGAGCGGGTGAGAATCGCATACGACCGAATCGTCGCTTTACCCACGCAGTCGGGCTGCACGTGAAACGCGGTCACCACAACCGTCGGGTTGAACCCTGTGAAGCTCTGCTTGACTACCTGAACCCTGGCATTGTTCGGTTTGAGGTCCGCCATCATGCCGCCGCCGACACACTCAACCTGATACCCGACTTCAAGAGTGCCAGAAGGTGGTGCTGTTGTATTGGGGTCCGGTGCCTGTAGTGACCCGCTGAAAACTCCGCCGACGATGTAGTCCAGCGACGGCACTGCAGGGTCCAGTGGCGGTGCGGGGGTCTGTGATTCATTATTCGCCGAGACCGCTATCGTCCATCCGTCCGTGGACGTCGCGGTGGCCGGTGGCGAAGAAGGCACCCAGACTTCTTCCGCTGCAGGGGGCGAAACGTCAACCAACGGATCCGAGTCGGCCCAGGCCCGCGCGGCAACCGGGATGACCGTGCATGTCAACACCGCCATCAGTACCACGCCGATCCGACCGCTAATGCTAGGAAGGTGGGCGAGCCGGTACGCAAGTGACACCTCGGTGTGCCTGCGGCGCCCCGGCCCGGTCTGCCCAACGTCCGCATTGGCGCCGCTTGCCTGCGGTGCCCTACAAGATTGACCCGCAGATTGCCGAGGCGCCGATGTCACCCAGGCGAATGCGATTGCGGGAATAGCCCATGCGTGACTCACAGCGTTGTGAACGCAGCGTGCTTGAATCCGCGTATTGATGCCAATCGCTTGAAGTACGTTCTGCACCTGGATCTCCTGTTGTTGGTGTGCACCGGCGCAGTGATTTTCTGCGCCCGCGCGATGACTGTATTACTGAAAATTACGATGCGATAGGCTATTTCGGGTATCGACGTGCCCGCTGCGAATATGTCGTCTTCGTCGGCGGCTCTACCGCTAGCCCCCGACCCGGCCCTTACAGTTGAGCCGGACCCGCCACCGCACGAATGCCGTCATGGCGATCCCCAGAAGTGTCAGCATGATCATGTCGAGAAACCACCATTTCGGATCGTGTGACCACAGCGTCTCATTCGCCGGAACAAGCGCCGTGAGGTTTCGGAGATCGACGGTGGAAGCAGAGGCCGCAAAGCCCCACCGTGCCGGGAATGCCCATGACAGCTGGTTGAGGACGACGCGCCCGGTAACCGGAATGAGCCCGCCGGCCAACACGATCGACAGCATCACCGATATCACGAGCATGGGCAGGATTTGATCCTGGGACCTCGCTGCAGACGACAGGACCAACCCACTGACCGCGGAGATGGCTGCCGTGACGGCGAGTGTGATGTAGAGCTCCACGATCGGGTTTCCGAGAACCACCGCTCCGTGTGTCGGAGCGCCCTTGCCGATCACGGCAATGGCAGTCAAGACGGCCGTCTGTAGTGTCGCGGCAACGCTGTACACACCGATTTTCGCTAATACATACGCCGACGCAGACAGGCCCACCGACTGCTCGCGCCGGAAGATCGCTCGTTCACCGACCAGATCACGAATTGTCAATGCGGTGCCCATGAACACGGCCGAGATGTTGAGCAGCATGAGAATCTGGGCCGGCTCGTCTGGGACGCGACCGAGCGGGTTTGCCGTCCCCAGCCCCGCATTCCCCGGCACCAGTAGCGTCAGTGCTCCTAGAACGAAGGGCAGTAGGACTAGAAACGCGAGGTAGCCTCGGTCGGCGACCAGCAGACGTAACTGACGACGAGTCAGGGCCGAGACCTGTTGGTACCTCTGGCATCGCACTGGGCGCGCGGGTGATTCAGGTAATGGTGTGGGTTGTCGGTCTGCAAATCCCGAAGCCCTTCGGCGAGCCAAGAACTCGCGATTGACCTCGTCGGGGTCGGCGCCGACAAGAGTGAAGATGTCGGCCCAGTTGGCCGTGCCCATGACGAGGGGGATCTCGTTGGGCGGGCCGAAGTACGCCGTCTTTCCGCCGGTGGTCAGGAACAGCACCTGGTCGCAGACGTCAAGATTGGTCAGGCAGTGGGTAACCACCAGCACGACCCGACCAGCGTCGGCGAGTCGGCGCAACATCGTCATGACCTGACGGTCCAAAGCGGGGTCGAGCCCCGAGGTCGGCTCGTCGAGGATCAGCAGCGACGGCCCGGTCAACAGTTCCATGGCCACCGACGCGCGTTTGCGTTCACCGCCAGAAAGCTTGTCCACACGGGTCTGCCTGCGGTGCGTCAGCTCAAGTTCGTCGAGCACGTTGTCGACCGCTTGGCGACGTTCGTCATGTATTGCTTGCGGCAGACGTAATTCCGCCGCATATCGCAGCGCCTCCTCGACGGTCAACTGGTAGTGGAGAATGTTGTCTTGGGGTACGAGCCCGATCCTTCGCCGCAGTGCGGCGTAGTGGGCATGTAAGTCGTGGCCCCCGAAGGTGACACCACCGCTGGTAGGCCGGACGGTGCCGGCAATCAGGTTCGCCAGGGTTGACTTACCCGCCCCGGATGGGCCAATTATCGCAGTCAGCGACCCGTGGGGTGCACTGAAGGTCACGTCGCTTAGCAAGCGACGGTTTCGCACCGTCAAGCCGAGCAGATCCACGTGCAGGCAGTCGAGCTGTGGCGCAGCCGCCGTGGTTGGCCGGCCACCGGCCAGGTCCGACACTGAACGGCGACCCGGCATCCGTCGTAATGTCGCTGCGCTGCTGCATATTAGGTCAACAGCACGATGCCGACCCTTCCCCCCGCTCTGGTGGATGGTCAGCGCGGGATCCACGACCAGAGGCTGGCCGGACGTCGAGTCCGCACTCAGAGTCGCCACGCTCGCCAGCAGTCCCGCGGAGTCGGTCACGTGCCCACCACCTCCATCCAACGAGGCGACCTCGACTGCCCGCTGCGCCGGACCTGCCGCCGCGGTGACCACATCGGTATCGCTATTCATCTGTGCCCCAACTCATTAGCGGAGGCAGGGCCGGCCGAGCAGCCGCGGGATCGACTTACCCAACACCGATTCTGCGACACACCCCACGCTCGAGCGAACGGGGAATACCGTCGACTCAGGAGCGGCGCCGGCCTCAACGCACGCGAGGACCCCTCAGACTCGCCGCGTTGTCTAACGTCTGCCCCCGCACTTGGCTGCATCTCAACTACCGGTGCCATAGCCCGGATTTGCAGCCGCTCCCCTATCAAGGAACTCACGATCGCCTTTCGTTGTCGGACGGGTGGCTCTAGCCGAGTTGCTAACAGTGACTTCAGTTCACGGAAAGGTGGATCGGGTCTCGCCACCCACAATCGCCACGAAGGCGTTGGTAGTTAATGGGATTGATCTGTTGTCTCCTTCATTGGAGGTTGGCGGTATGCGGAGGTTGTCAGTGCCGTAGCACCTGACACCGGGCGTCACGTGTGGCGAGCTGATCGAGTGACTGCAATCACCTCTTTCGAACAACTGCTTGATCATGAGTGGTGGATGTCACAATGATCGGTGAACATTGATCTAAGGCGCTTTCTGTCCGGGTATTCCGGAAGTTGCAGGTGGCGTAGGCCCAGGCGCGGTCAACAGTGTCCCTTCAACACCGGAGGGCTACTCGCTGCCGGTTAATGAGGTGACGTGTAGCGGAAGCGCCGCGGCGATTCCCGTTCCAACGTTTGGCTTGGTGCCCGCGGAGGCGGCTCGCAATTTAGTGCCTGCGGTGTTAGGGAGCGAGTTTGGAGGTCGGCTGAGTGAAGTCGATGGCACGAGCACGCCATCATGTAGAGGCTGCGGGCTGAACGTCGTTGCCTGCAGCTAACGTGACCGCGCCGCCTCAGGCAGACCGCGACGGCTTACTACATAGACATCACGCAAGGCGATGCCGAAAATCCAGGTAGGTAGTCGACGTCCGTCGGCAAGAGCACGAACTGGAGGAGATCCGGATCACTAAGCCGCTGACAGCGGCACATCAAGCACACCGGACGCTCAGCAGCGTGCCCCGAGAATCGTTGTCGGCCACGCAAACCGTGAGGGCAGGAGTGGGCAGGACAAGCCCGCGGCGTGCAGCAGTGGCATGTACCCACAGGGGCAGGCCCAACGGGCATACCTCGTCTGGATAGCAGGCCACCTCCGCCAAGCCCGTATGTCGCTACGCCGAGGGATCGATTCCTCGGTGTTCGGCGACCCACGCTGCGACTTGGCTGCGGGAGGTGAGCCCCAGTTTGACCAATATGTTCGCGACGTGGGTCTCGGCTGTTCGCTGGGCGATGACCAGAGATTTGGCGATCGCCTTGTTGCTGAGGCCTTGCGCGAGCAGTACAGCGATTTCCTCCTCACGCGATGTCAACGAGCCCGCGCCGCCGGCGTCCACCTCTCCCGATCTGGTTGAGCGCCTGGTGAGTTCGGCGTCGGTCAACACCTGGGCGAGCGGCATCTGCCGTCCACGCCGAAACGCGGCCGCATACCCTTGATCGCCGAGCGCGGCGCGGGCGGTGGCCACGGCTTTATCGTGCTCACAGACCGACTCCGGCATCACCGTCGCGAGGGAGACGGCGGTCGAATCCCACAACACTTGTGCCGCGCCCAGCAAGTGGGCTGCACGCTTGTGCTGCCCCAGCGCGCCAACCCCCCACGCTAGGGCTTCCAAACCCACGGCGGTGCTCAGCCGGTCGTCGAGCACGTGTTTGATCTCAAGACCGGAGCGCTGATGCTCCACGGCGTGAACCGGGTCGCCCCGGCGCCACGCATCCAAGCCCAAAGCCATCAGTGCGTTCGCCCGGTGCAAGGACTCCCCGCGCGGCTCGGTCAGCTCAATGATTTCCTCGCAGCACGCCTTTGACCGCTCGTGCTGACCCGCCATGGAGGCGTAGAAGGCAAGCGACTGCAGAATGTCGAGATAACAGTCCAGGTCTGTCCTACTTGCTGGGATGGCCAATGCCTGCTCGAGTTCGGAAACCGCCCGGGGTAGGTCGCTCGCGAAACGGGCCGAGCGGGCGGCGACATAGTGCAGCTGGGCCAGCACCATCGGATCGCTCACCTGGTGAATCAACACGCGAGCCTCGTCGAGTAGTTGGTTGCCGGTCGCGACCTCACCTCCGACCATCGCCAGGATGCTGTTGCGCAGCATTGCGCGCACGCGCAGCACCGTGACGGCACTCGAGCGCGCCAGCGCTGCATCGAGCCAACGCCGCCCACCGAGCTTGCCGCGCGCCCAGAGAAACCCCAGCGGAATCGCGGCCACGATCTCCATGACTGCGTCGGGGTCGCCAAGTTCGTTGAGGCAGAAGTCCAGCGCGGACACAATGTTTGCACCCTCTGCGGCCAGTCGTGCCAACCAATACACCTGACGCTCACTGATCCACTCCGCCTTCGCGGTGCGAACAAGCGCCGCACACCACTGCAAATGGCGCATCCGCAGCGCTGGTCCGTCACCGGCCTCAGTCAGGCGCTCCAACCCGAACTCACGGATGGATTCCAAAAGCCGATACCGCGCGACCGTACCCCCCTCGTGACGAACGACGATCGACTTGTCGACCAGACCCGACACCAGATCCACCACCTCGTCACCGGCGAAGTCACCGGTGCACACTGCCTCCACCGCATCCAACTCGAAGCCTCCGGCGAACACGCACAACCGGGCCCACAGCCGCTGTTCGGCCGGGGTGCACAACTGATAGCTCCACTCGATGGACGCCCACAGCGTCTGCTGTCGATCGGGGCGCCCCCGTCCACCGCCGGTCAGCACCGCATACCGATCGTCGAGTTTCGACAGAATCTGCGCCGGTGACAACGATCTGAGCCGTCCCGCTACCAACTCGATCGCCAGCGGCAGACCATCCAAGCGGTAACACAACGCGGCGACCGCACGGTAGTTCTCCTCGGTCAAAGCAAAGTCGGGCACCGCCGCAACCGCGCGCTCGGTGAACAGCGCCACCGCGTCGTATCGAGACAGCCCAGCCACCCCGCCACTACGGTCAGGCGCCGGCGCTGCCATCGGGGGCACCGGTAGCACCGCTTCACCGACGACCCGAAGCGGCTCCCGACTGGTCGCCAATATCTGCAGATCAGGGCAGCGACGCAGCAAAGCAGCCGACAGCGCCGCAACCTCGTCGAGCAGATGCTCACAATTGTCCAACACCAGCAGTAGATGGCGGCTGCTCAGGAAGTCGATCAACGCCTCCAAAGCATCCCCCAAAGAGGGCCCACGCACACTCAGCCCAGCCAAGACCGTCTGGGCCAACAGTGCCGGATCCGCCAACTGCGCGAGTTCGACCAGCCACACACCGTGCGGATAGGCGCGCCTGCGGTCCCGAGCCAACCGCTCTGCCACGCGTGTCTTGCCGACGCCACCAACGCCGGTCAACGTGACCAGCCTGGACTTGGACAAGGCGCGCTTGGCATCGGCGAGTTCGCGCCGCCGACCGACGAAGCTCGTAACCTCCACAGGTAGGTTGCCGCCAGCGTGAAATACCACGGCGCTCTGCGCCATCGGCTCAGCGTACGCGCGCCCTACCCCCGCGACGTGCGATTTCGCTCGGTCCGTCCAGCGCCCAAACGGCCGCGGCAACCATCACGTCTTCGACCGAGTTTGTTTCGACGGCGGCCAGTTCAACTACAGTGACCTGCTCCAACAACTACCGTACGGTCCGATACTGACTCTCCGCCAGTCAAACTGCCGATGGCACAATCGCATTCGCCCATGGTTTCGCCCGCGACGCCGATGGCGGTGATCCGATCCAACGCGGTCGCCTCCTGCGCTGCGGCCATCGCGCATCTGGGCTCAGCCCATCCACGATGGCGTTCGGCCGGCTAGCTTTGCCATTTTGAAGGCCGTCGACGTTGTGGCGTTTGCGAATTGCAACATGAACAGTCGCGCACCCGACTCTCTGGCTCCGTGCAGGGTTTGCGCGTACCGCGTCTGCAGCCCTTCGTCGTCTTGGAACACGTGATAGAACGCGCTGTTTGACGACGGTGTCGAACCCGGGCACAGCAGCATCGCCATCACCGGAGACATCTACGGGCACACCTCGGACACGACGACACCGGCGGCATCGACGGGCCGTCCGACGCGCTCGGGTTGTCCTAGCCGTTTAGCCGACGGACCACATGGTGATGAGGCCAGCCCGAATGGTTCATTCCACTACGTGTTTTACGGCACAATTCACATCACGCCACAGCCCTGGCCGCCCCAACTAGTGCAATGGCCCGAGATGCAATGACCGTGCCACGCTGCCGCGCCAGTAAGAAACGCGACCACCTGCTGCGCTATCGCCGATTGTTCGACTGCTGGTATCGCGCGCGCTGCGAGACTGTGCCTATCCGCGTCATCGTCAACGAACTGGTCACGGAGTTGACCGCATGAAAACCACCGACCGAGTTGCGTGCCGCCGAGCCCATTCGTAAGGACGATCCGGGTAAATAACCTTTCCCAGCGGTACATCAACGGCTATCAGACCGGATACTTTCTGACCTTGCGGCAGATCTGTCGCGGGTAGTCCGTTTTCGACCGCGGACAGGCCGGGCGTCAGGTTGGTGTCACGGTGTGAATCCGGAGATGACCGTCAACGGAGCACGATGACGCAGCTCGGCCAGCATCCGAGCGATCGCCGTTCCATCGTCGAGCATGACTGACATCCCCGGCTCCACCAGCTTCACCGCAGCGCGCGCGATCGCCCGCTCCCCCTCCACGTGGATCGTCTGCCGGTACTGAAGGTTGCTCTCGAAGACTGTGGACGGCTGACTCGTGACGCGGCCGGGCACTCGCCGGACAGCCGCCATCCGTTCGAGGTGCTCGACATCCCGATAGATAGTCATCTGACTTACGCCGAAGTGATCGGCGAGTGACTTACGCCGAAGTGATCGGCGAGCTCAGCGAGCGTAGCCAACGTTCGCTCCGAGACGTATCCGACGATCAGCGCGTGCCTGCGCGCCCTCGCCCCACCTTGGACCGATGATTCCACTCGACAACCTCAGTCCTGACTCCGCACGCTCATCTGACCAGGCCACCCTAGTCACCGAGCGCGGGGGCGGTCGGGCGCTACATGGAGCCTGCGCCCCAGCTTCCACGCCTCCTCTGCATACGGTGGATAGATCATGGTGCATACGGTGGATAGATCATGGCCGTTAAGTCGGGTCGGGTTGGCTTGGTCAGCATGATTTGCGGTGGCTGTACTCCTCGAAACGTACGGCCGCGAGTCCGGCCAGCGCGCCCGGCTGAGCGCTCAATGTCTTGGCATTCATGCCTTCATCGCAGAACTCGTCGTCCTTTGCGTTCGGCGTAAACCTGCGCGGTCGCTCTCTGTGCTTCGATGCCCAGACCCGATGCGCTGAAGTCGACACTCATTGCCGGCGTGCGAGCTGCTCCAACAACGGCCGTGTGCGGTAGGCGACGACCTCGTGCATTGCCACCGACATCGTCGTGCGCTCCACCCAGGGCACCGCGAGAACCAAACCCGCGACGCGATACAGATCGTCAGCGTCGGCCGCGACCACACCGATCAACAGGTCGGCCGCACCGGAGAGTCCGGTGACCTGGGTGACCTGCGCGATGGTTTGCAGCGCACCGATGACCTCATCCAGGCGATGCTGATCGACCACCGCGGTGATGAAGGCCTGCAGGGGATACCCCAGGTCGCGCGGCGACACGCAGCGGTCAATCGGCGCCAGTACCTTCTCCTGATCCCACCGGGCCAGCCGCGCCTGCACGGTGTTCCGCGCCAGGTTGAGCATGGCCGCCAGCTGCACCCCGGTAGCTCGCGGCGCATCACACAGCGCCAGGAGCAGCCGAGCATCGGTGCGATCGAGTTTCGTCATGACGCTCAGTATTGCAGGTGACGATCAGCCCAAAATGGGCAACATGCTCAATAGATGTCTGATTGCTTGCTCAATGTGCGACACGCTGGTTCGCTTTGAGCATCAGTCCGCCCATATGGTGAGCACGCAGAGGTGGTGAGTCGCATGACAGATCTCGGCACCCGCCGGCAAATGCGAGTGATCGGGTGTGGGAGGTGATGCGGTGAGCGTGATGGAGGCCACGGACGCGATCCGCACGGGTGAGGATGTCGTGATCGCCGATGCGGTCCGGTCGCCGTTGGGGCGGTGTGGTCCTGGCGGGTCACTGACCGATGTGCGTCCTGCGGTGCTTCTCGCGCAGGTGGCGTCGGCGTTGCTGGACCGGACACTGCTAGAGCCTGCTGCGGTGACCAGCGTGCTGATCGCGGGAGGGCTTGATTTTGAGGACGTGGCGCGGGAAACCTGTTCTCTTATCGGAGTGGCGGCGCGACCACGGGCACCGCTGGGGCCAGGCAGCACCCAACAGTCCATCGTCCACACCGCAGCACGCGCGGTAGGCGCCCACGATGTGGTGTTAGTCCTCGGGACCAGCATGCCGGGGTCGTCGGGGAGGTCGCGCGGCGTGTCCCGGCGAGGAATCAGTGCCGAATTGGTGGCCTCGTGGTGGGAATTGAGCCGGGCCGAGGTGGACGCCTACGCGCAGCAGTCACGGCGGCGCGCCCGCGAGGTCGCCGCGATGGGTGAGTTCGGTCCGGAGATCATTCCGGCGGTGGCGTGGTCACCGGAGTCCCGCGTCGTCATCGAGGCCGACGAGACGATTCTTGGCGACCTGCCCCCGGACAACGGGGGGTCGCTGTTTTATGACTCCGACATCGCTGACCGGTTTCCTGAGATCGGCTGGCGCCTGCACGCGGGTAATGTCAGCCAGCCCGTCATCGGTGCCGCCGCCGCGATCCTGGTCGGGGGTGATCGGGCGATCGAGCTTGGCCTTCGGCCACGTGCTCGGATCCTTGCTTTGGCGGAATGCGCGCACACCCCTGGCTCGCGACTGTGTGGTCCCGTTCGGGCGGCTGGTGCGGTGCTCGAGCACACCGGCATCGACCGCGATCAACTCGACCACTACGAGATCAGCGAGGCGTTCCCGTCGATTCCACTGGTATGGCAGCGTGAATTCGACGCCAACATCGACCGGCTCAATCCTCGCGGGGGCTCGATCGGCCTCGGCCACCCAGGCCCCGCCGCCGGCCTCAGATCGCTCGCTACGACGCTCTCGGCGCTGGAAGCCACCGGAGGCAAGCTTGGCATCCAGGTCTCGGAAGGTCTCGGTAGCGCCGGTGATGCCCTCTTAATCGAGTTATTACCGCGCTCCTGCCGCTTCGACCCGCAACAACGCAAGAGATCAAACAGGAGTGCCTCATGAGCAACGATCACCGAGCCGGCTGGGCCAGCCTTCTGTTACGCAGCGTGGTCGGCGCCACGATGATCGCGCACGGGGTCAAGCACGGCCGAACCCTGGCCGGCACCGCTGGATGGTTCAAGTCGATCGGCTTCCAACAGCCCGAGTTGCAGGCACGGGCCAGCGCAGCGGTCGAAATCGGATCAGGCGCGGCCCTGGTCGTGGGCGCGGCCACGCCACTGGCCGCGGCCGGCGTGGTCGCCACGATGGCTGTCGCTGCCCGCACCGTGCATGCCCGCAACGGATTCTTCATCACCGCCGAAGGCTGGGAATACGTGGCCAACCTGGCCGCCGCCGCCGTCGCGCTCGCCGGATTCGGCCCAGGACCCTACAGCGTGGATCACCTACTCGGACTGCATCGCCGACTGCCGACTCGGCGGTCCATGACCATCGCAGCAGGACTCGGGATGGCCGCAAGCGCACTGCACCTGTTCCTCTACTGGCGCGAACCCACGGCCACACCATGAGCCGTCGTGACCGCTCCTGGCCCGCCCCGTCGCGTGCCCTGATAATGCGACCGTCAAAGCATCCGGTCGGCCATCGCGATGGAACCACCGGTTTCGCCAAGGTCAGCAAAGCACGGGTGGGGGTCGCGGCAGCGTGCGCTCCGACCGGCGACCTCGCCGTGCCCGCGGGGGAGCCGTCGTGGCCTCTCGTCGAGTCTGCGCGGCCAAGGAGTTCCCGCCGGGCTGACGCAAAGATCGTGCAGGTGGGCCCAGCGTCCATCGGTGTGTTCAACGTGGGCGGTACCGATTACGCCATCGGTAACGTGTGCCCGCATCACGGCGCAGATGGTCCTGGGCAAAGCCGGCGGCACCGTGCTGCCCGCAGCGCCCGGGGATCACGTCGTGTTGCGATGCTCCAGACACCGCGGGGAATTCAACTTGGCGACAGGCCGATCATTCACCGACCCGGAACGCTACCGAGTCAGGGTCGACGAGGTCGAAGTTGTCCATGGAGACGTACTACTCAACGTCTAGGTAGAACGTTAGCCGAGTACTTCATGGTGGATTCGTTCACCATGGAGCTCTGCTGGACCGTTCTGGAAGGCTGGCGGCTTTGTTGAACACGATCGCTCGAACCGGAACCGTGCTCGGCCTGTTTACTGCCGAGACGCCCGAGTGGGGCGTCACCGAGGTCGCGACGACCCTGGGCCTGCCCAAGTCGACCACCTTCGACTTATTGGCCAGTCTCGCCGAGATTGGTTTGCTCCAGCAAACTTCCGACGACCGTTATCGCCTCGGGTGGCAACTCCTGGTGATCAGTCGCCGGCTGATCACCTCCATGGGCGTCAATGTTCAAACTCAACGCACCGTCGCCGAGCTCGCCTACGCACCTGAATGCGACCGTGACCATCGGGGCCTGCGACGGCCGGAGGGGTCGTCTGCATTGCGCACGCGTCGGCCTCCCGGACCGGACCAGTCCTGGCCGAGGGTGCTCGCCTGCCAGCTCACGCGTCGGCTCTCGGGAAGTTCCTTCTGGCTCAACTCCCCTGGCCGAAGGTGCAAGAACGAATCGAGCGGTATGGCTTGCCGCCTTTGACGGTGAACTCGGTGTCCGACGTCGATGTCTTTCGGAAGCAGTTCACCAGCGCGCGGGAGAACGATCTTGCCGTGGAGCATGGTGAAACCGTCATCGGTCAGTCGTGTCTTGCCGTGGGCATCTACGGGCGCGAGCACCGAGTGCTTGCCGCGTTGTCGATCTGCACGCCGACCGAGACCATGCACGCCCGCCACGAAGAGTTCGCCAGGATCGCCCGTAGGGCCGCGCGCACGCTATCCACGCGCATCGTCAAGAATGCGTCGGCTACCGCTCGCCCGGACGCCTACTGCGGGGACAGCGGCCATGTCGACGAGGCGGGGATAGTCGTGATGCGCGCCGACCAGGCGAACACCGACGTGAGGGCGGCGTCATATGGCACCGTCGATATATCGAGAAGCGATGCCCGGGCGACGACAGGCAAGATGCGAGTGATGTGCAGGCCGGATCCGCGTGACTCTCGAAACGTCCTTAGTCGCGGGTGCTTGACCGGAGTTACTTGCGATGAAATGCCGTGCGCTTGCCGTCATCTGAGCTACACCGCGACCACACGAGGTTCGCACTCGGTGGGACCGAACGGCACTTCCGACCGACGCGGGCTTGGTGAACTGACCAGCGATCTGTTGTCCGTTGCCGATCAATATTTCTGGGAGGACGCCGACACGGTGATGTTCCAATTCGACTCTGGAAAGCCAAGATTCACGCCAAAACGCTGATCCGCACAGGTCCACGATGGTCACCCGGCCCGGGCCGCGGCACGCGCGATTTCCAGGGCGATGCGCCGTTCTGTTTCGGCGTTACGTACCGCGAGGGTGACCTCCGCGCGGGTGCTGCCAATGCCGTGAACTTCTTCTGATCGCCGAGAACCCAAGCGAGACAACGTCATACCCTTCCGGTATCGCGTTGCCAAGATGAAGCGCCAGAGCCACTCATGCTTGGGACGTTGCACAATTTTCAATATTTGTCCTCCTCATTCGTGGCACCGGGGCGGCCCGGGAACCCGACGTTGCGACGTAGGCTGCGGGCGAGCTCACGACTGATCACCAGGCGTTGGATCTGGTTGGTGCCCTCGAAGATTTGGGTTACCTTCGCCTCGCGCATATGGCGTTCGACGGGGTGGTCGCGGACGTATCCGGCTCCGCCGAGCACCTGGACAGCGTTGGTCGTGACCGACATCGCCGTGTCGGTAGCAATCAGTTTTGCGATGCTCGCCTGTCGGCTGTAATCCTGGCCGTTGTCCCGGCGGCGAGCGGCCGCCAGATTGGTGGCCCGAGCAGCCTCAGTGCTGGCGGCCATGTCCGCAAGTAGGAATGCCAGGCCTTGGTGCTCGATGATCGGCCGACCGAATGCCGCGCGCTCACCGGCGTAGACCATGGCGTAATCCAGCGCGGCTTGGGCGAGGCCGACAGCGATCGCGGCGATGCGTAATCGTCCACTGTCGAGCGCAGCGAGAGCGATCGTCAGGCCCTGGCCCTCGGCGCCGACGAGGCCATCGGCGCCGATGTCGGCAGAATCGAAGTTGATGGCTGTAGTCGTCGAGCTGCGTAACCCCATCTTGCGTTCCGGAGCCTCCGCGGCGACGTTGGGGGTGCTGGCGGCGACGTGGAAGCAAGAAATTCCAGATCTCAGCTCGGAAGTGCGCAGGAAAGTGGTGTAGAAGTCGGCCTGCCCCCGTGAGTTATCCAGGCTTTCGAACCGCTTAGCCGCCAGCCGTCCGTGATCGGCGTTGCGCGGGCACGCATCGCCGTCGGGTCCGATCCCGCGTGAGTCTCCGACAGGCAGTACGCACCGAGCTGATCGCCCGCTAAGAGCTTCGGAAGCAAATCCTCGCGCTGCGTAGGAGAACCGAACACAGCGATCGGAAAACACGACAACGTGTGGACATGATTCCCACCGCTACGGCAGCCCATCGGGCAGCTACCTCCTCGAGTACCTGGAGGTACAGCGCATAGGGCTGGCCGCCGCCTCCGTAATCCTCCGAGTACGGCAGGCCAAGCAGGCCGAGGTGACCAAGCTTACGGAATTGTTCGCGCGGGAAGCGTTCCGTCTGCTCGTAGTCACTAGCTAACGGGGCGAGTTCGTCGTCGGCTACGAACTAGATCAATCACATCGTGAGCTTCAGACGTTCGTAGGTCACGTTCGACTGCATGCGCTACCTCGCTGTTCATACCTTCGGCGTGAAGTGACCGGCTGACTCTCACAACTGCAGACGAGCGATATTGAATGCCAGTACCGCCTTGCCGCAATAAAAACGCCGTTCTCGGTCCCTCAGCGCATTTTTCATGTGCAAGGGGCAGTCTTTTCGCGCGTCCTGCGCTGTAGAGTGCATTTATGTCCGGAGGGGTCGAACTCGACAGCACGGATCGGGCGATCCTCGATCTTCTCGTGCAAGACGCACGACGCTCGATCGCCGACATCGCCGCGCTGGTGCATCTGACGCCGTCGCCGGTGAAGCGGCGGATTGACCGCTTGGAGCAAGAGGGCGTCATCACCGGCTATACCGCCCTCATCAATCACAGCATGTTGGGTTCAAGCTTCGAAGCCTTTGCCGAGATGCGCGTCGCCGGCAATACCAACATCGCGGCAATCCGCGATTTCGCCCGCCAGACACCCGAAGTTGTCGAAGTCTTTACCGTCGCCGGTGACCCCGACGCACTGGCCAGAATGCGAGTGAGCAGCGTTCAGCACCTTGGGGACGTCATCGACCGACTACGTCAACACGGCGACGTAGTCGGTACGAAGACATTGATGGTCTTGAGCTCCTGGCGTCGTTCAAGTTGACGACGGCTGTCCGCCGGCCGCCGTCGCCTTCGTGCAGACGACACGGCGATGACGGCCCGGGGTTCGACGTTAGGTCCCTACAGGAACTCATGGCCGCACGTTATCTGGCGACCGGAGAATTGGATGCTGTCATGGCGCTGCTGCGCGTCGCCGCGCCAAGTCCCCACTGGCGAAGCGTTTGGCTCTTCGTGGCCGGACAGCTATTCGCCGAGCCCCAGCCACACCAGCACGAAAGACTCGTCTCTCGTGGAATCGATCGACGTTGACGCCGCGGAACGACTAGGAGCCGTGTGCTCGATCGCACCATCGCTAGCACTCGATCTCGTCGATGACGGCATGGCTCGCGCTCATCCCCGATTCTATGATCGGCTGTTAGGCAAGGGAGTTGCGATGCTCGCGATGCCGGATCTACCTGATCCTCTCTCTGTGGCTCGCGCCCTCGTGCGAGCGGCCGACGTTTCTGACCGCACCCGCGGCCTTGTCGCAGACGCGCTCCGAGACGGGCTCGCAGGAGGTGACGTCTCACGCGCAACAACGTTGAAAGTTCAAGCCTGCCTCGGGCAAGCAGCACACGAAGCAGGAGTCGGATCCAGAGCCAAGGGCCTTGGTGCAATCCGCAGAGAAGTGCCCACTCTGCCCCGCCCCCCAACAGCGACCCCTGGCGAGCTTACGAAGAGATCCTCGAGGCCCTGTCTCCGACAGAAGGATCTTTGGCAGAAGTACTCGATGGCGCCGACCGCGCAATCCGGAGAGCTCACAGGACGCGCGAAGCCAAGGACGTTGCGGCTGCTATCGACCAGGCCCTACGCGATCAGGAGCTCGCCCCCATCTTGGAGATGGCACTGCGGCAAGTCGCAAGCACCAATCCTCACCTCATCGCGTTGATGCGCGATGAGATTCTCCCCTCCGTGTACCGAGCGCCCATCGGCGATCGACTCGCTGCATCGGGATGACGTCGCGTCTCCACTAGCTCCCCCGCAGCTTCGCGCAAGAGAACGTGCCGCGTGAAAGAGCGGACTACAGCCGCGGAAACCAAGGCTCACTGATCGTCGGTTCAGAGTCGTACGCTCTCGTCCGTGACCGATGACAATCGAGGCGAGTTCGCCAGATACCTCAACGATCATCCCGATGAAGCAGCCAAGCTACGCGCCTCAATCGGGGAGATGGTCGCGAAGTACAAGCTGGCAGAGAACACCTTCGCCGGCATGCAAGAGCAGTTGGGCAAGCTGCGGCAACAAACATTCGAAGCGATTCAGACGACGTATATTCCGGACGATCTCTTCACAAGGGTCCGCGATTCACTGGCCGCTGTCTTACCCGCCAATTGGCCAAATCCGATGCCCGACCTTGAACGCATACATGAGGTACTTGAAACGGACGGCATCCCAATCGTCCACATCCCTCGCGCGGAGATCGTTCAAGCGATCGTTGACTCTGACGACTACGACGCTCGCGTACGGATCATCGAGGAGCGCGCCGATGACATCGCTGAGGACTGCAAGTTGGCGCTAAGTCGCGACTACGATGAGTCTCTGAAAAAGCAAGTGCCACTGATACTTCGGGCAGTAGAAGCGTACCGTGCGGGGCACTACGAAGCCGCCCAAGCGCTCGCCGTCGCAGTCTGTGACACTCATCTAAAGCGGTTGTTCAAAAGCGCTAGATACAAAGACATGGCTGAGAAGGTGGCCATCGACGAGTCGACCGATGCTTCTGCCATCTATGCCTTCAATGTCCACTACGCACTCGCACCCGCCGTCCGGTTCCTCGACCCGTGGTGGCCCGGCGACGAGGGCGATCCGCCAGCGAAGCTGTCACGTCATCTGAGCACCCACAATGCGAGCACCGACTACATGACAAATCTCTATGCCGTGATCGCCATCATGCGCGCCACAAGCATGTCGGCAGCAATCGACTTCGCGATGACGCGGATTAACCGGAACAGGTAGCGATTATCATATGCGCTTCTGAGTCGTCGCCGTGGGCTGCCGAGATGACCCGTCGACACCCGGCCATCTCGCCCCGGGCAGTATCTACACCACACCGAAGGCGAATCCACCGCTACATGTCGCGATGCGTGACAGAACGATAGGTTCGCAGGTTCATCGACTGCTCGTCGCGCCAACAAGGGGCCTTCCGAAATTCCCACTTTCATGTCCAAAATGACATACGGATGACATTCAGAACGGGAAAATGACATCCAAAAATGGGAACCGACAACGCAATTGTCGGTTCTCAAACTCCGTGTCATTTCCCGCACCTCTGAACTGCGGTGTTGCAGGTTGTCTCACGTCGTGTCATCTGTCTTTTTTCTCATATTCGGGTCATTTCTTCAGCGCTACCCGACACTGCTGTGCCATGGCTACGCCTGCTGCTCGTGGCGTCGCATTTACGCTTTGCAGTTAGCAGAACCTTTTCGTCACGGTGACGGTTCCCACGCCCCTCTGTCGGAGCAGCTGATCCCGATCGCCGACATCACATGGTTGCGGTCAATGCCGATGCTGTCGTACGCCTCACCCGCGCTGCTCTGCCAGCGATAAGCCCTAAACCCGCGCCGGACTACCCGTCCAGAGTCCGACCACCTCGACAGCAATCGCGGCTCGCCGTCGGAGCGCAATTCCATTGTGGCCGATCTAATCTATCTCAGACCAATACGGTCAATATGGCTGAGCTGCAATAGATTTACGAAGAAAGTTGATGGACTGTCTGCACGGCAAGGTAGCGAAATAGCCAACCCGGAGCCAGGATCGCCTTGTGGCAAAAACGTGATTCGTGCACAATTATCATTATCCATGACGCCGCCACTGCGTGTCGTTTCACCGGAGAGATTCCGCACGGGCGTGCGGAGCAGGGGTGTTGGTGCAGCTACATAACATTGACGACTCTTATTACGGAACGGCACCCGTTGCCGTCTGTCGTCGGGGACTGGTCAGGAGGCTCCATTCAACTCGGAATATCACGCGTGACGGTGCGGTTTCCACTACGCGTTCTGCCGGCCGGATCGAGAGTGCAACGTGCTCAGAAGGGTCACCCTACCTCCGCGGTAATTGCCATGCCCTCCACGACGCAGAATCGCCATCGGACTTGAAAGTCCACTCTTTGGCGTGTGATGCTCAAGCCGCTCACTGGGCGGCGACACGGCGTCATATGACATCCCTGATCGTGGTTGTGCACCACCAGATTCGAACACGCCGCCAAGGTGTGGCACCCCGCCGCGTTGGTGGCGGTTGCACCAGTCCACCACGTCTCGAGAGGTTGTGCCATGCCTGAGCTTTCCGCTCCAGACAGCATCGTGATCGGCGGCGATCTTCGAGTGAACCGCATCGGCTTCGGCGCCATGAAACTCACCGGTGACCAAGTCTGGGGGCCGTACCCGGACCACGAGCGCGCCGTTGCAGTGCTGCGCAGCGTCGTCGAGTTGGGCGTCCAACTCATCGATACCGCCGATGTCTACGGCCCCCATACCAACGAGCTCTTGATTAAGGACGGCGCTGCGCCCGTACCCGAACGATCTCGTCATCGCGACGAAGGGCGGCTTCGTGCGCGGCGGCTACGACTACGACACGCTCGGCGCCGTCGGCAACGTCAACTACCTGCGTCAAGCCGCATACACCAGCGCCCGCAGACTCGGCGTGGATAGCATCGACCTCTACTACCTGCACAGCGGTCGAGCCACCGACGCACCGTTCGAGGACCAGGTGAGCGCATTGGCCGAACTGCAACGGGCCGGTCTGCTGCGCCACATCGGACTGTCCAACGTCACACTGGAGCAACTGCGTGTTGCCCAGACCATCGTGCCGATCGCAGCCGTGACCGCCTTGTTCAACGTCACCATGCGGGCCGGCTCCGACCTGCTCGCCGCGGCCGAGCAAGACGGCATCGCCTTCGCCCCTTGGCATCCCGTCACCATCACCGACGGACCGCTGGCAACTCGCGCGGCCGAGGTCATCACCCCGATCGCCAGGGCCCACCAAGCCAGCACTCAGCAGGTGGCCCTGGCCTGGCAGCTGCACGTGTCCACCCAGACGCTGCCGATCCCCGGAACCACCTCGATCGCGCACCTCAAGGAGAATCTCGAGGCCACGTCGCTGCGCTTGACCGCGGAGGAACTCGCCGCCGTCGACGGCATCTCCTCAGCCTGAGGTGACCGGTTGACGGCGTCCGGGCGGCTTCGGAGCGGGCGACCCCAATCACGTGAGTTGAGGCCGCTCACGCTCGAGCCACGACAGGCAGCAGTCGGCGATCTCACGCCATCCCTGATCGAAGACCAGTGAATGGCCACGGTCCTCGAAGACCCTAGCGTCGGCTCATTGGCGTGTCACGGTAACGTTTCCACGCGGCCTTGACGACTACCTCGGTTCTCCGGTAACGCGCTGACTCGCGAGGATTCCGATCACCTATATCGCGAGTGGGTGATTCCAGGACCGGGGCGGCCGCTGTTCGAGGCGACCGCAGCCAACTTCACCAAGGATTCCCCGACCGCCGTCGACACACGACGAACCGATCGCGATCCGTCGTTGGCAGCGAGCAGATAATCCGACACTCCCACGCCGTCCGGGGCACACACAAACTCCGCAATCAACAACGTGCCTTCTGCAGATACCTGCAGCTGCTCGTCGTCCTCGAACCACTCAACCTGATCCAGAACGTCACCCAGTGGGCGACTCATCAACTGCTCCAGCGTGTCACGGTCTCGCACTGTTGCGCCGTTCCTGATGAACGAATCATAGTAAACAGCAACAGTTTCCGGAATCAGATCAGTAGGTTGAAGACGTCGCCGACTGCCGATTCCTCCGTCCTGTCGATGTCGCTGTGATTCAGCCGCTCCCAGTTCGCCATTCGATCGTCAAAGGCGGCTACGGCACTCGACGGTCCATGAAGGCGCGTGGCGGGCACGTTATCTCGAGCCGCTGCACGCTTGCCGTCGAGAAACTCGATGTCGACGCGTGTCGTCTGCTTCCGCTTCTCGATGTCGAGGATCTTGACACGCTCTGATGGACTAAATGTTTTCAGCCGATAGATCCATTCATCGCCGATCTCCATCCAACAATCGTGCCAATAGCGACCGGTGTCACGCGACCTCCACCATCACGGGACCGCGTACGTCATGATGGTCAGTTCTGACGCCGTGGCCAGCCACGCTGGAAGTACGCCGCACGCGGATCGGGTGGCTGCTGTTCGAGAAAGTTCTTGAAGTCGGGCGTCTTGATCAGCCACTGAACTGCAGATTGCGGCAAGTACCGCTCACCGTCGCGGAGATGCCAATAAGCGCTGTCTGATGCAGGCCCGCCGAGGCGCTCGATCTCGTCACGGGCGAACTTAGACACTGGTGACCAGATGCCGTTTACCAGCACACGGCGGATCTGCTCATGAAGCAGTGGCCACCAGACATCGATTTCGCTCACCGCGCCACTGCTCCGGGTTGGTGGTTGATCAACGCAGCCTTGTCTTGTTAGCGCGAGGCCTCGAAAGCCTCAACGATTTCGGCTTTGATCCGTCCGCGGTCCGATACCTCATGGCCGTTCTTGCGCGCCCATTCGCGAATCGCGGACAGCTGCTCTTTTGACGCCTTGCCAGTGCTGGACTTCAGGCGACGAGCACGCGTACCGCCAACCTTCGCCGCCGAATCAACATACGGTTTCAGCGCCTTATCGAGCTTTGCAACATTCGCGGTCGAAAGATCGATCTGGTAGGAAACCCCGCGGAGCGAAAACTCGACGCGTTCCCCACCGCCATCGGGTATCTCTGAGCCATCGATATCGTCGATCAGTTGACGAACAATACGTTCAGCCATCGAAGCGCTCCTTTAGGTGACATCTCGTGTCGTCACCGTACCAGCGATATCGCTAGGTCTAGGACTGCGGTTTCTTCTTGTCTTGCGGGAGTCGGCAGCCAGTGAATGCGGAAATGCCCAAGTTTCCCTGGTAGCCGATCTTGATGAATATCCCCGCTGGACCGTAGAACCCCACATCATGGTTGGCCGGTCCATCTTGCATGACTTGTTCATCAGTGGCACCAAGGTTGGCTGCCGATGCTTTCGCCGCCGCCAAAATCGTCACCCAGTCGGCTTCGGAGATATCTGCTCCTGTCGCCACCTCGTCGGGCAGATAGAGACTTTTTCCGTCGGTCTGCTCGATACGGCGCCATACAGTTGGCTCCGCTCTCACCGTTGCGTGATTGCCACTCCAATGCGGGAAGTAATCGCTTGGCCGCGTCTTGGATCTCAGCACGCCACATTTTGGACCTGTGTCTTGGTTTCCTCGAGTGACGGCAACGACTCCAACTGCTCGAGCGCATCTGCGGCCTTGGTGGACGGTGTCGGTGGATAGGGTTCGGACACGTGGCATCCCGTCGTGAGTAGGGCAACAGCGGCAGCACACGCGATCGCGGTGCGGGCCAGGTGCGGTGTCATAGTCGGTGTCATTTCTGCCGGATGGCGTTGCCGTCGAGACCAGCGATGATGGCGGCGATGTTGTAGTTAGTCGTCCGTGGAGTTCCATCGTCCATGAACCGCGGGTATTCACTGTGCCCTTGCGCTCCGCCGAGGCTGAGCGTGCCGCCGTTGCCGTCCGGCACCGTCACAGGGCCATTGGCCAGGTGGGTGAAGTTGGGATTGGTGGCCGGGTTGGGCCCGAACTGCCCGGCACCGGTGAGGTTCAAAGCTCCCAAACCGCCGAGAGCCAGGGTGTTGAACGGCGGCGGCAGCATCGCCGCCCGAGCCTTGAGTGCGGGCGGTCCGTCGTAGACGGCTTGGATCGGATCGTTCGGCGTCTCCATGGTGAACACGTGCCCTGGAGGCAATTGCAATTGCTCGGGTGTGGTGGCTTCGATACCGGGCGATCCGTAGAAGATCGCATCGGTCACGCCGTGATTGCCCGGCTCTTGCAGTGCCAGGCCAGTAGTCAGCGAGCCGTATGAATGGCCAATCGCGGTCAGTGCGGCCCGCACGCCCTCATGGCTGGCCGTTATCCCGTCATAGAAGCCGGCGAGATTGTGCGCGCCAGCTTTCGCGAGGTCATCGTGGCTCACGCCCCACGCGCCGGCCAGCGACGCGCCCGTCTCGTCGAACCCGGGGATTTGGGCGCGTCGTAGCCGATCCACGCGATCGTCGAGACACCCTCGAGTTCGTGTTCCGGCGAGAGGCTGAGCTGGTGGAGCGCTTCGCGCTGCATTGCGGTCGCCTCATCGCTCATGGCGACGATGCTGCCGTGAACGGTGGTGTCGAGACCCGGGGTGGTTACCGAGACGTGTTCGGCGGTGTCCGGGTTTCCTACCGTCACGGCGGCGTGCACCATGTCGCCGCTCTTCGTGTCGAGAAGCAGCAGTTTGCGGTCCGGGAACCCGGTCACTGATTTGTCGACTGCCTGCAGGTCGGGCAGATTCTTCGCGCCACCTCGAGCCGCGTCGTATTGCCGTTGCCATGCTTCGTATTTCAGTCGGTCATCGAAGATCGCGCCCGGTGTGTTCGGTCGCGGAATGTTCTGGCCATTCGCCCAATCGGGGTGCTGCAATCCGTCCATGCCCAGTAGGTGACCAACCAGTCGTGTTCGCCCCGGAAGCCGTCGCCGTCCTCCTGACGCTCGGCATGCTGCATACGGACGGCATTCCGATCTTGACGCTTGATCGCAGTCATGAACTCGGCGGGCGGGTGGAAACCCGTGGGCGGGCGCACGATTCGGTGCCGGCTCTCGCGGTCGGCCATGGCCTCTTCAGCTGACCGCCGATGTCCAGCTTCAGCCTCACCGATGGAGTGCCCGGTAGCCCATAGCCCGTATGGCGAGTCGTACCACCCCGACGCGCCGCGAACGGCATCGGTTGGCGGGAACGGGTTTGTATCCGCCGAGTCACCAAAGTGCCCTGCTTCCCGGCCCGCACAGAAGGCGCAGTCGCTATCGTGATCACCCTCCATGGCCTCCACGATGGCAGTTGCTACCGACAACCGCGACACATTTTCAGCGCCCTGAGGAGAGGTCACTTCGCGCCAGGGAGGCTACCGGCGGGCCGTCTGTCAAGGTTTCTCGTTGCAGCCGAACGTTCCCAAAACTCGTTAGCTTTGCGAATGTTCCCAATCGTGTTCCCAAACCACACAAAAAGGCCCCCAGAGTCTCCTCTGGGGGCCTTTTTCCGCTGCTAGCGGTTAGTAGCGGGGACAGGATTCGAACCTGCGACCTCTGGGTTATGAGCCCAGCGAGCTACCGAGCTGCTCCACCCCGCGACGGGTAAACGCAAGGTTACCGAAGCCGTGGACGGACTCCAAATCGGGTGGTCAGCGCCGTGCGCTACTTCGCATTCGTGTACTCCTGCATCGCATCGTCGAGCTTCTGCAACGCCTCGCCGTACTCGGCGAAGTTGCCGCCCTGCTGTGCCTGACGCACCGCGGCGAGCGCCGTGCTGACGTCTTGCAGCGCAGCGGCTTTCGCGGCCGACAGTTGCGTCACTCCGCCCCCGGGCACGACCGCGACGGGTGTGGGCACCTCGGGTGCGCGGCCCTGCTGACCCGGCGGCGGCGCGGCGGGCGGCTGCCCATTGGCCGCGGCGCCGCAGCGGGCGGTGAACCATTGCCCGGATCCGTGGGCGCCAGTCCCGTTGCGGTCGATCCGGCGCCCGGCCCGAACAGACTGGTCAGTGCTTCACCCACGGTCGGCGCGAAGGCGATCTTGTCGTTGTACAACATCGCCACCCGAATCAATCGGGGGTAGGACGACGCGGCGTCACTGGCCCCCGGCGAGGCGTAGACGGGTTCCACGTAGAGCAAGCCGCCCTCGGCCACCGGCAACGTCAGCAGATTGCCGAACCGGATGCGGTTCTGGTTGTCCCGGCCGATCTGACCGAGATACGTGGACACCTCGGTGTCGGTGGTGATCGCGTTGTTGGCCAACTTCGGACCGTTGACCTGACCGGGGATGGTCAGCACGGTGATCTTGCCGTAGGTCGCCGGATCCGAACTCGCGCTGATGTAGGCGGCCAGGAAGTCCCGACGGAACCGGTTCATCGCACTGGTCAGCTGGAACGACGCGTTGTTGTCGTTCCGGGCAAGGTCCTTGGCGACGATGTAGTACGGCGGCTGATAACTGCTCGCAGTCGGATTGGGGTCCAACGGGACGTCCCAGAAGTCCGACGTGGAGAAGAACGTGATCGGATCATTGACGTGGTACTTGGCCAACAACAGCCGCTGCACCTTGAACAGATCCTCGGGGTAGCGCAGATGCTGCGCCAGATCCGGTGAAATGTCGCTCTTGGGCTTGACGGTGCCGGGGAACACCGACATCCACGCCTTCAGCACCGGATCCTGCTCGTCCTGCGCGTACAGCGTCACGGTGCCGTCGTAGGCATCGACGGTGGCCTTCACCGAGTTGCGGATGTAGGACACCTGCTTGTCCGGTGCCAGCCGGTTGAGCGCGACCTCGTTGGAGTCGGCGGTGGCACTCGACAGCGACGTCAGCTCCGAGTACGGATAGTTGTCCAGCGTCGTGTAGCCGTCGACGATCCACACCATCCGCTTGTTGACGATGGCCGGATACACGCTGGTGTCGGTGGTCAGCCACGGTGCGACGGCCTCAACCCGCCGCGCCGGATCGCGATTGAACAGGATCTTGCTGTTGGATCCGATCACGTTGGAGAACAAGAAGTTCCGCTCGGCGAACTTGGCCGCGAAGACGCTGCGCGAAAGCCAGTTGCCGATCGGAACGCCGCCGGTTCCGGCGTAGGTGTAGTTCTTCGTCTCGGTGTTGGTCTCGTAGTCGTACTCGCGGTCGGCGCCGTTCTTGCCGACGATCGCGTAGTCGGCCGACGTGTCGGCGATCACCGGACCGAAGTAGACGCGCGGCTGATCCAACGGCGCCGGTCCAGGCTCGACCACGCTGCCGTTCGCACCGACGACGCTGGCCAGGAACTCGGGATAACCGCCGTTCTGGTTGGGGTCGTTGGCGATTCCGCGCACGGTGTTCGCCGGCGAGGCGATGAAGCCGTTGCCGTGGGTGTAGACGGTGTGCCGGTTGATCCAGTCGCGCTGGTTGTCGATCAGCCTGTCGGGGTTGAGTTCACGCGCGGCGACCACGAAGTCGCGCAGGTTGCCGTCCTGGCCGGCGTACCGGTCGATCGCCAGCTGGTCGGGGAAGGTGTAGAAGTTCTTGCCCTGCTGGAACTGCGTGAACGCCGGGCTGACGATGGTGGGGTCGAGCAGCCGGATGTTCGACGTCGTCGCGCGGTCGGCCGCGACCTGCTGCGCGGTGGTCTGGGCGTTGCCGCTGTAGTCGCGATAGGTCACCACGTTGTCGGTCAAGCCGTACGCCTGCCGGGTCGCCGTGATGCTGCGGCTGATGTATTCGCTTTCCTTCTGCGCGGCATTGGGTTTCACGCTGATCTGCTCGACGATCAGCGGCCAGCCCGCGCCGACGATCAGTGACGACAGCAGCAGCAGCACCACGCCGATCGCGGGAATTCGCAAGTCGCGCATCACGACCGCCGAGAAGACGGCGACCGCGCAGATCACCGCGATCGCCAGCAGGATCAGCTTGGCGGGCAGCACGGCGTTGATGTCGGTGTAGCCCGCGCCGGTGAAGGGCTTGCCGCCCCGGGTGTGGCTGAGCAGCTCGTACCGGTCGAACCAGTACGCGACGGCCTTGAGCAGCACCAGCGTGCCGACCAGCGAGACCAGCTGAATGCGCGCCGAACGGCTCAGCGCGCCGCTGCGTCCGGCCAAGCCGGATGCCGCCGAAGAGATAGTGCCCCAACAGGTTTGCGATCGAACGCCAGGAACGTCGCCACGAACAGATAGGTCAGCACCAGTCGGTAGAACGGGAGATCGAACGCGTAGAAGCCGAGGTCCATGCCGAACTGCGGGTCGGTGACGCCGAAGTCACCGCCGTGCAGGAACAGTTGCACCTTCACCCAGTCGGCCTGCGCGACGATGCCGGCAATGACCCCGATGAACACCGGCAGGCCGATCCCGAACAGCCGCAGCCGGGCCATCACCGCGGTGCGGTATCGCGCCACCGGATCGTTGGGACCCGCGGTCGGGAACGAAGACCGGCCGGGTCCGATAGGCCAGCGCCAACGCGCCGAACACGACGGCCCCGATCAGCACCCCCCCGACCACGAAGACGATGAGTTTGGTGAACAGCACGGTGGTGAACACCGAGCGGTAGCCCAGCTCGCCGAACCACAGCCAGTCCACGTAGGTGTCGACCAGGCGCGGCCCGACCAACAACAGCACGACGATGGCCAGCGCAATGGCGATCAGAATTCGGCTACGTCGCGTTAGCTTCGGCATCCTCGCCGCGGGCCGCATACCCACTCGTCAACTCCGCTCTCGGGTGTCTCTACTTCTCGTGACGTACGTCTCATGCCGACGCCGACGTTGCCACAACTCTACGCATCGCTCGCCAAGGGACTTCTCAGCAATGTGGAGGTTCGCCACCAGCGGAAACCGTGTGCAACGCATCGACGGCCGTAGTGAGGGTGTCGACCTTGATCAACTGTAGGCCGTCGTCGTGCGCCGAGCGTGCCTCGTCGCAGTTGTCCGCGGGAACCAGGAAGATCGTCGGCGCCCGCCTCGTGCGCGGCGAGCATCTTGTGGGTGATGCCGCCGATGGGACCCACCTTGCCGTCCTCGGTGATCGTGCCGGTGCCCGCCACGAACTTGCCGCCGTTGAGCTCGCCCGTGGTGAGCTTGTCGACGACGGCGAGGCTGAACATCAGGCCCGCGGACGGCCCGCCGATGTTGGCGAGGTTGAAGTCGATGGTGAACGGCGGCCCACGGCGCGTCGAGCACGCCGACGCCGAGGAAGCCGTAGTCGCGGTCCGCGTTCTTGCCGAGGGTGATCGTCGTCGTGCCGATCGCGCCGTTCTTGCGGCGATAGTCGATGACGAGCTGGTCGCCGGGTTTGGTGGCCTTCAACAGCGCGGTGAACTCGTCGAGGTTGGCGACGGGCTTGTTGTTGACCATGTCGATGGCGTCGCCGGCCTGCAGCATGCCCGCCGACGGCCCGGGGTCGGTGACGGTCTCGACGGTGACCGCCGTCGGGGTACTTCAGGTAGCGACAACGCGGCGTATTCGGCGCTGTCCTCCGATCGCTTGAAGTCGGAGTTGTTGGCCTCGTCGATCTCGTCCTTCGACTTGTCCGGCGGGTAGACGAGGTCGCGCGGCACCAGCTGCTGCGGTACCCGACATCCACAGCACGAGCGCCTGACCGAGCGTGATGCCGTCGCTCTGGGACACGGTCGTCATGTTGAGGTGTCCGGTCGTGGCCTGGACGTCGGTGCCCTCGATGTCGACGACCTGCTTGCCGTCGACCTCGCCGAGCGTGTCGAACGTCGGACCCGGCCCCAGTGCCACGAACGGCACAGTCACCGCCGACAGCAGCACGACCGAACGCCACGATCGGCACCAGCGCCACCACTACGGTCAGAATCCGCCTGTTCACGACGCCCACATTAGGGCTCGTCCCCAGTCAATCCCCCGGTCGCTGTGCTCCTGCCACCGGCGGTTCACTCTCAGCGTGACCCGCGAGCCCACCTGACGACGCTGTGGTGAGTACCGTTGAGGACATGGCTGACCTGCCCTTTGGCTTCTCCCCCGGGGACGACCCCGACCGCGACAAGCCCAAGAAGGACCCGGACTCGGGCTCCCAGCCGGATCCGTTCGGGTTCGGCGGGGCGGGCTTCGACATGAACGACCTCGGCCAGATCTTCACCAAGCTCGGCGAGATGTTCAGCGGCGCCGGCAACGTGATGGGCGGCAAGCAGTCCGGGCCGGTCAACTACGACCTCGCCCGCCAGCTGGCGTCCAGCTCGATCGGATTCGTCAAACCGGTGCCCGAGAGCCACCACCAGCGCCATCGCCGACGCCGTGCGCCTGGCCGAGACCTGGCTCGACGGCGTCACGCCGCTGCCCGCAGGCACCACCAGGTCGGCGGCGTGGACGCCCAGCGACTGGATCGACAACACCCTGGACACCTGGAAGCGGCTGTGCGACCCGGTGGCCGAGCAGATCGCCGGCGTGTGGGCGTCGACGCTGCCCGAGGAGGCCAAGAGCATGGCCGGCCCCCTGCTGGCGATGATGTCGCAGATGGGCGGCATGGCGTTCGGCTCGCAACTCGGCCAGGCGCTCGGCACGCTGTCGCGGGAAGTGTTGACCTCCACCGACATTGGGCTGCCGCTGGGCCCCAAGGGGGTGGCCGCACTGATGCCCGACGCCATCGACGCGCTTCGCCGAGGGCCTCGAGCAGCCACGCAGCGAGATCATGACGTTCCTGGCCGCGCGCGAAGCGGCCCACCACCGGCTGTTCAGCCACGTGCCGTGGCTGGCCAGCCAGTTGCTCAACGCCGTCGAGGCCTTCGCCAAGGGCATGAAGATCGACACCAGCGGCCTCGAGGACTTCACCCGTGAGCTTCAACCCCGAGACGCTCGCCGACCCGTCGGCCATGGAGCAACTGCTCAACCAGGGCATCTTCGAGCCGAAGGCGACACCCGAGCAGGTCGCGGCGCTGGAGCGGCTCGAGACGCTGCTCGCGCTCATCGAGGGCTGGGTGCAGACCGTGGTGACCGCCGCGCTCGGCGACCGGATTCCTGGCACGTCGGCGCTGAGCGAGACGCTGCGCCGTCGACGCGCCACCGGCGGACCGGCCGAGCAGACGTTCGCCACCCTCGTCGGACTCGAACTGCGGCCACGCAAGCTGCGCGAGGCCGCGGCGCTGTGGGAGCGACTGACCGACGGCCGTCGGCGCCGACGCCCGCGACGCCGTGTGGCAGCACCCCGATCTCCTCCCCGGCGCCGACGACCTCGACGACCCCGCGGCGTTCATCGACCGCGCCGTCGGCGGCGACACCAGCGGGATCGATCAGGCGATCGCCGACTTGGAGGACGACGCGAACAAGGACACCGACGACTAGATCGTCGTGCCTGTGGATAACTAAAACGGCCAGGCCGCGCTTCGTGGCACAGTCGTCACGTGTTGCGTCACACGCTCGATCCGGCGATGCCGGTGCTGATGCGCCCCGACGGCGCCGTGCAGGTGGGCTGGGATCCTCGGCGCGCCGTGTTGGTCCGCCCGCCCGACGGGCTGTCCGCCGCGGCGCTGGCCGACCTGCTGCGCGTCATGCAGTCCGGCGTCGCGATCGCCGATCTGCACGGCCCTGGCGGTGAACCGCGGCGTGGTGGACGTCGACGCCGTAACCGAGCTCGTCGCCTCGCTGGTCGTGCGCCGGTGTCGTGACGACGGCACCACCGCCCGCCCGCTCGGCCTCCATCCGCATCCACGGCCGCGGGCCGCTGTCCGATCTGCTGGCCGGTGCGCTGCGCTGCTCGGGCGCCAGGGTCCGGCACAGCAGCCTCAGCCACGCCGGCGTCCGGCCGGGCACCACCGACCTGGTGGTGCTGTCGGACTACCTGGTCGCCGATCCGCGGGTGATCCGCGACCTGCACGACGCCGAGCGTGCCGCACCTGCCCGGTACGCGTGCGGGACGGCACCGGTCTGGTCGGCCCGCTCGTCATCCCCGGCATGACGAGTTGCCTGCGCTGCGCCGACCTGCACCGCAGCGACCGCGACGCCGCCTGGCCCGCAGTGGCCGCGCAGCTGCGCGACGCCGTCGGCAGCGCCGACCGGGCCACCATGCTGGCCACCGCGGCACTGGCGCTCAGCCAGGTCGACCGCGTCATCAAGGCGATCCGCGACGCGGGCGACCCCCGTCGCGCAGGCGAGCCGCCACGCCACCCTCGACACCACGCTGGAGTTCGACGTCAGCACCGGATCGACGATCAGCCGCCGCTGGTCGAGGCATCCGCGCTGTCAGTGCTGACAATCGTTGTTGCCACATGGTTGTCGTGCGTTCAGCGGCGTCATGGATGATGGTCTGGTGGCAGACATCAAACGTGGTCGAGCTGCGCGAAACGCAAAGCTGGCAAGTCCTTCCCGTCGGCTTCGCCGGCCGTGCAGCGCTCGGCTTCGGCAAGCGGTTGACCGGCTCGTCCAGGGACGAGGTCAACGCCGAGCTGATGGACAAGGCCGCCCAGCAATTGTTCACCGTCCTCGGCGAACTCAAGGGCGGCGCGATGAAGGTCGGCCAGGCGCTCTCGGTGATGGAGGCCGCGATCCCCGAGCAGTACGGCAAGCCATATCGCGAGGCGCTGACCAAGCTGCAGAAGGACGCGCCGCCGCTGCCCGCGGAGAAGGTGCACCGGGTGCTCGACGCACAGCTCGGCACCAAGTGGCGGGAGCGCTTCGCCTCGTTCGACGACGCCCCGATCGCGTCGGCCAGCATCGGCCAGGTGCACAAGGCGGTGTGGTCGGACGGCCGCGAGGTCGCCGTCAAGATCCAGTACCCCGGTGCGGACGAGGCATTGCGCGCCGACCTGAAGACCATGAAGCGGATGGTCTCGGTGTTCCGGCAGCTGTCCCCCGGCGCCGACGTCCAGGGCGTGGTCGACGAGCTGATCGAACGCACCGAGATGGAACTCGACTACCGGCTGGAGGCCGACAATCAGCGCGCCTTCGCCAAGGCCTATGAAGGCCATCCACACTTCGTCGTGCCGCACATCGTGGCCAGCGCGCCCAAGGTGGTGATCCAGGAGTGGATCGACGGCATCCCGATGGCTCGATGATCATCCGCGAGGGCACGCAGGAGCAGCGCGATCTCATGGGTACCAGGCTGTTCGAGCTGACCTATGACGCCCCGCGGCGGCTCGAATATGATGCACGGCGACGCGCATCCCGGGAACTTCATGCTGCTGCCCGACGGAAAGATGGGCGTCATCGACTTCGGCGCGGTCGCCCCGCTGCCCGGATGGGCATTCCGATCGAGCTCGGGCTGACCCTGCGCTACGCGCTGAACAAGGACTACGACAACTTGCTGGCGACGATGGAGAGGGTCGGCTTCATCCAGAAGGGCGAGCAGGTATCGGTCCGCGAAATCGACGACATGCTGCGGCAGTACGTGGAACCGGTCGAGGTCGAGGTGTTCCACTACACCCGCAAGTGGCTGCAGAGGATGACCGCCATGAACATGGACCGACTCGGTGCGCGCAGATCAAGACCGCCCGACAGATGGACATCCCGCCCAAGTTGGCGATCCCGCATGCGCGTGATCGCCTCGAACGTCGCGATCTCCTGCCAGCTCGACGCCTACGTGCCCGTCAGAGCGCTTGCGGCCGAACTGGTTCCAGGATTCGCCGACGAAGCTGCCTAGCGACTAGCGCCAGGCAGCCTCGTCGAACTAAGCCGCAACGGGGTTCTCGCCGGGGTTCTTGCGGGGACGGCCACGCGGACGCTTGCGCTCCACGATCGCTCCACGCTCGATGATCTCGCCGCCCCAGACTCCCCACGGCTCTTGACGTTCCAGTGCCGAGGTCAGGCATTCACGCCGGATCGGGCACTCCGCGCACAGCGTCTTCGCCCGCTCCAGGTCGACGGGCGTCTCGGCGAACCACAGATCGGGATCGCCTGACATGACACGGCACCGTCAGCCTCTCGCGGCATATTCGGACTGACATGTCTCTCCTGCTTCCTGGTCGTAATACTTCGTCGGTCATCTGTCTTCTGATGGACCTGCGACCAGGTTGTTCGGATTGTCTTTCCGAAAACTATGGCCACGGATCCGGTGACTTCGGGTCCGTGGCCATTTGGCTTCTCGAGGGCTTACCTAGATGGTGCCTCGCTTCACGGACGCGGCAGTCGCGGCTTCGGTGCGGCGCTTGGGCGACGGAATCGTCGCCTGCGTAGCGGCTGCGGGGTGCGCCGCGGCGGCGGCGAATCCAGAGACGTGGAGGGTCCACGACATGGCGGCAGCGCCTACACCGGAGAACGTGTTGATGTTCACCATGATCCTGGTCCCTCCTTTCGTGTCGATCGTCCCGACTGGACGCTTCTGAGGCTAAACGCTAGCACGCCCAACCTACAACTGATTTTCTGACCTGCGGTTATGGCGTCATCTTTGCGAATGTTGGCCGTTTCACGAACGCCGCCGGACGAGCTCCAGCACGTCGGGTCCGAACTGCTCGAGCTTGCGCGCACCGATGCCGGGGATCGCGACGAGCGCGGCGTCGTCGCTCGGCAGGGTCTCGGCGATGGCGATCAACGTGTTGTCGGTGAACACCACGTAGGCGGGCACGCTCATCTCCTTCGAGGTGCGCAGCCGCCAGTCCTTGAGCTCGCCGAGTAGCTCCTCGTCGATGTCGGACGGGCACGTCTCGCAGCGGCGGAGCATGACGGCGGTGGGCGTGGTGAGTGCGCCGTTGCACACCCGGCACCGCGGCGCGGGGCCGCGTTGCCGCCGCGGCCGGTTCGGCGCGGCGTCGGTGCCCGCCTGGGGGGCGACGCCGTTGAGGAAGCGCGACGGGCGGCGGCCCTGGCGCCCACCCGGCGCCCGAGCGAGTGCCCAGCTGAGCGCCAAATGAACTCGGGCCCTGGTGATTCCGACGTAGAAGAGGCGCCGTTCCTCCTCGACGGGCTCGCTGTCCGGACCGTGCGCGAGCGCGTGCGAGATGGGTAGCGTGCCGTCGGCCAGACCGACCAGGAACACTGCATCCCATTCCAGCCCCTTGGCCGCGTGCAGCGACGCCAACGTGACGCCCTGTACGACTGGCGGGTGACGCGAGTCGGCGCGGTGGCGCAGCTCGGCGACCAACGCGCGCAGGTCGAGCGTGGGTCGCGCGGCGACCTCCTCGTCGACCAGCTCGGCCAGCGCGGCCAGCGCCTCCCAGCGCTCCCTGGCCTGCGTGCCGGGTGGAGGCTCCGCCGTCAGGCCGAGCGGTTCCAGGAGCCCGCGGACCACGACGGCCACCTCCTGCCCCTCGTCGGCGGGACCGCGCTCGGCGGCACGCTGCAACGCCAACAGCGCCTGCCGGATCTCCTGACGGCTGAAGAAGCCCTCGCCGCCGCGCACCTGAAACGCGACGCCCGCCTCGGTCAGTGCCTCCTCGTAGACCTCGGACTGCGCGTTGATGCGGTACAGCACCGCGATCTCCGAAGCGGCCGTGCCGGATTCGATGAGCCGCTTGATGGCCTTGGCGACGGCGGTGGCTTCGGCGACCTCGTCGGGGTGCTCGCTGAACGACGGCTCGGGCCCGGCCTCGCGCTGGCCGACCAGGTGGAGCTTGCTGCCAGCCATCCGTCCGCGGGCCCCGGCGATCACCCGGTTGGCCAGCGACACCACCTGCGGCGTCGACCGGTAGTCGCGTTCCAGCCGGACCACCGACGCGTCGGGGAACCGCCGCGAGAAGTCCAGCAGGTAGCCGGGAGTGGCCCCGGTGAACGAGTAGATGGTCTGGTTGGCATCACCGACGACGGTGAGGTCGTCGCGATCGCCGAGCCAGGCGTCGAGCACGCGCTGCTGCAACGGCGTGACGTCCTGATACTCGTCGACGACGAAACACCGGTAGCGATCCCGAAACTCCTGCGCGACGGCGTCGTCGTTCTCGATCGCGGCGGCGGTGTGCAGGAGCAGGTCGTCGAAGTCCAGCAGGGCCGTGCCGTCGCGGCGGGCCTTCATCGCCTCGTATCCGGCGTAGACGGTGGCGATCTTGGCGGCGTCCAACGGGATGTCGCGGCCCACCTTGGCGACGGCGGCCGGGTACGCCTCGGGACTGATCAGCGACGACTTGGCCCACTCGATCTCGCCGGCGAGGTCACGCACGTCGTCGGTGCTGGCCTTGATGGCCGCCCGGTTGGCCGCCTGGGCGACCACGCCGAACTTGCTGTCGAGTAGTTCCCAGCCCGAGTCGCCGACCAGACGCGGCCAGAAGTACTGCAACTGCCGACGGGCCGCAGCGTGAAACGTGACGGCCTGCACGGCGCCGGTGCCCGATTCCGATTCCCGGTCCAGGCTCCGCAACCGGCCGCGCATCTCCCCCGCGGCGCGCTGGGTGAACGTCACCGCAAGGACCTGACCTGGCGCGACGTGGCCGGAGGCAACCAGGTAGGCGATGCGGCGGGTGATGGTGCGGGTCTTGCCGGTGCCCGCGCCTGCCAACACGCAGACCGGACCACGCGGCGCCTGCACCGCCTCGCGCTGTTCGTCGTCGAGGTCGTTCAGGAGGGCGGCGACCGGAGCCTCGAGCGGCATGACGTCCATCTTTACAGGGCACTGCGACAAATGCCGCCGTGGCACCGGGCATGTCTACCGGGTCGGCTATGTTGACCAAGCTATGAGTGCAACGGGAACATCAGGGTTGACCATGTACACCACGTCGTGGTGCGGCTACTGCTTCCGGCTCAAGACCGCGCTGAAGTCGGAGGGAATCCCCTACACCGAGGTCGACATCGAGCTGGATCCCGACGCGGCCGAGTTCGTCAGGTCGGTCAACGGCGGGAACCAGACGGTACCCACCGTGAAGTTCGCCGACGGTTCGGCGCTGACCAATCCGAGTGCCCGCCAGGTCAAGGCCAAGCTCGCTTCATAGGCCCGTTCCCGGGCTTAGTCCAATGCCGCCCATGACTCGATGATCTCCCTGGCGATTGAGATCGAACCGGGCAGCAACAGCCTCGAGGTCGAATCACTGCTCCAGTCACCGTCTTCCAGCGCGGCACGCACTTCGGCGCGGGTGAACCACTCCGCTTCCGCGATTTCGCCGTCGTTGAACGAGAACTCCTGCTCGGGGTCCGCGATGGCGTGGAAACCCACCATGAGCGAACGCGGAAACGGCCACGGCTGACTGCCCAGGTAGCGCACGTCGGTCACGGTCAGCCCGACCTCCTCGGCGATTTCGCGCACGACGCAGGACTCGAACGACTCGCCCGCCTCGACGAAGCCGGCCAGTATCGAGAAGAGCCGCTCCGGCCAGACCGTCTGGCGGGCCAACACGGCGCGGTCGTGACCGTCATGGACGAGGCAGATCACCGCGGGGTCGATCCGCGGAAACTCCTCGTGACCATTTGTCGCGTTGGCTCTTGCCCAGCCGCTCTTGATCGCCTTGGTCGGCGCGCCGTCGACCGCGCTAAACCGTGCGTTGTCATGCCAATTCAGCAGCGCCGTCGCCGTCGCCACGAGTTGCGAGCTGACGTCGTCGAAGATCGGGCCTGCCCGGCGCAGGTCGAGCACCTCCGATTCCGCGTGCGGATCCTCGGGCCCCTCCAGCGCTCCGCGCACCCCCCACACGTGCCTGCCGTCCTCGAGACGGCCCAGGAACACGGCGTTGTCGACGGGCTTAACACCCAGTTTGGCGGCGGCACCGAGCACCACGCGGCCACCGGAGATCAGGACCTGATTGCGCCGGTCGACCCGCAGCACCAGCGCGTCCCGCCATCCCGCGATGGCGGCATCGACGTCGGTGCGCAGCACGTCCGCCCTGTCGGCCCCCACCCGCGACAGCAAGGGGATGTTGCGCAGCTCGAAGCCACCGCGGCCACCGCGCGACTGACCGCCGGTCATCGCGCGGAGTTCGCGCTGCGGATGTACAGGAGCCGGTCGCCCAGTTCGACGGCGTCGACCTCGGGTTCGTCGACCCGCAGCAACCTGCCGTTACGGACGACGCCGAGAACGATGTCGGCCAAGTGCCGCGGCGACCCGCCGACCTCCGTGGTCTCGACGGGGCGTTCGGAGATGGCGAACCCGGCGTCGGGTGTGAGGAGGTCCTCCATGACCTCGACCACGGACGGGGTCTGGGTGGCGATGCCGAGCAGCCGGCCGGCCGTCTCGGACGTGACGACGGTGGTGTCGGCGCCGGATTGCCGCAGCAGGTGCTGGTTCTCGGCCTCGCGGACCGCCGCGATGATCTTGGCGTTGGGCGCGAGTTCACGCGCGGTGAGGGTGACGAGGACGGCGGTGTCGTCGCGGTTGGTCGCAACGATGATCGACTTGGCGTGCTGGGCGCTGGCCAACCGCAGCACTTCCGAGTCGGTGGCGTTGCCGCGGACGGTGACCAGTCCCGCGCTCTTGGCCCGCTCGAGCGCGGCGGGGTTCTCGTCGACGACGACGATCTGGCCCGCGGCCACGTCGTCACTGATCATCGCGGCGACCGCCGTCCTGCCCTTCGTGCCGTAACCGACGACGATCGTGTGGTTGCGCACGCTTCTCCTCCATCGCTGAATGTCGAACGCCTGGCGCGACTGGGTGGTCAGTGTCTCGACCGTGGTACCGATCAACACGATCAGGAAGGCCACGCGCAGCGGCGTGATCACCAGGACGTTGACCAGCCTCGCCGACGGGGTGAACGGGGTGATGTCGCCGTAACCGGTCGTCGACAGCGAGACCGTCGCGTAATACAGACAGTCGAGGAACGACAGCTCGTTGTCCTGGACGTCGCGGTAGCCGGCGCGGTCGAAGTACACGATGAACACCGCCGCGAAGAGCGCCAGCAGTGCGTACAGCACGCGCATGGCGATCCTGCGGCCCGGGCTGACGAACGGCCTGGGGATGTTCAGCACGCCGACCAGGTCCGCGTCGTGCCTGGACGTCAGATTCTGGTCGATAGCCGCCAGCTGCCGACGCAGCCTACCCTTGGCCACGAGGGCCCATCATCTGCCTGTAGCGCAGCACAGCACAATGTAACCATGACCTCACCCAGCGCCTCAGTCGACAACGCACCCAGCCAGGCTCCCGCCAAACGTGTGGCCGTGATGTTGCTCAGCGGCGGAATCGCGCATTTCGTCATTCCCAAGCCGTACGACACCATCGTGCCCGCCGAACTGCCGGGCACCGCACGGTTCTACACCTACGCCTCTGGCGTCGCGGAACTGGCGGCCGGCGGGATGCTGCTCGTCCCCCGCACCCGCAGGCTGGGAGCGTTGGCGGCCGTCGCGTTGCTCGTCGCCGTGTTTCCGGCAAACCTCAACACGGTTCGGCTGTGGTGGAACAAGGGCTGGCCGGCGCGCATCGGCACGATCGCACGGTTGCCCCTTCAGTGGCCGATGATCACCCAGGCGCTCAAGGCCTACCGAAACGCGCCCCGCTAGGCGGCGTCCAGCAGGGCGGCCAGCTCGTCGGCGTCCGGCAGCAGCTCCGGCTCGACCGTCACGCCGCTGCGGACGTAGTGAAACGCCGCCCGCACCGACGACACCGGGACCGACCGCATGGCCGCCCAGGCCAGTCGATACACCGCCAGCTGAATCGAGTTCTGCCGCAATGCCTCCGGCGTGGCGGGTACGTCGCCGGTCTTCCAGTCGACCACGGTGACCCCGCCCTCGTCGTCGGCGAACACGGCATCGATCCGGCCGCGGACCACGGTGCCGCCGATCACCATGTCGAACGGCGTCTCCACGTCGATCGGGGTGCGAGTGGCCCACTGCGACACCGCGAACGCCGCCTGCAACGCGGCGAGGTTCTCTTCCTCGGCGCGGCCGAGGTCGTCGTCGACGGCCCCCGGTAGGTCGTCGAGGTCGAACAGCCGCTCGGCGCGATAAAACCGCTGCACCCAATCGTGAAACGCCGTGCCGAGGGACGCATGCGGGTCGGGGCGCACCGGTAACCTGCGCGCCAGCCGCTGGGCGGCGCCTGCGGGATCGCGGCCGATGTCCACGAGTGCGCTGACCGACAACTGACCGGGCAGCGCGACGGGCGGCCGTTGCTGCGCCCGGTCGCGTTCGGCCAGCAGCGCGTCGACGTCGGCCGCCCACCCGTCCACGTCGTCACCGTCGTGGGCGGTGCCGCCGGACATCGCCGACGCGACCAGCGCCGCGCCGCGATCGAGGTGGACCCGGGCCGTGCCCGCCGGGTCGGCGGGCCAGGAGCGCTCGGTGACGTCTTCCCGCAACGGGTTTCGATCGCCTTCCGCGGGCTCCGGCGCCCACGTGTCGATGGTTCCGCACGGATCGCCCTCAGCGGCGGACTTCTCGATCACGTCGCGGATCTCGACGAGAAACTCCGATGGCCCCCTTGGCTTGAGCTCGGTGGCACCCCAGTGGTGCCCCGACAGCAGAAGCGTGTCCTCGGCGCGGGTGAGCGCCACGTACAGCAGCCGGCGTTCCTCGTCGACCCGGCGCTGGTCGAGACGACGCTTGTGGTCGGTGATCTTGTCGGACAACGCCTTCCGGTCGTTGACGTCGGACGTGTCCAGTACCGGCACACCGTGTTCGGACTCCGTCGCACGGTCACCGCGCAGCAGCGGCGGCAGATCGGCGGGATCGGACAGCCAGGTGCGCGGAGACGCCGTCGACGGGAATACCCGACCGCTCAGGTGTGGCACGGCGACGACCTGCCATTCCAGCCCCTTCGCGGCGTGCACCGTCAAGATCTGCACGCGGTCGTGCGCGACGGTGAGCTCGGCGGGTGCCAGCCCGTTCTCCACCTCCATCGCGGCGTCGAGGAAGGCAAGCAGGCCGGATATCGACGCCGCGGGCCTGGTGGCGAAGTCGGCCACCACGTCGGTGAACGCGTCGAGATGTTCGGTTCCACTCCAGCCGGCCGAAACCGTCTGCGCCGCACGCACTTCGGCGTCGAGGCCCAGCGTGCGCCGCACCTCGGCGACGACGTCGGGCAGCGGATGGTGCAGTTGCGCGCGCAGTGCGGTCAGTTCCCTGGCCAACGCCACGATGCGGCGGTGCCCCTCTGGCGAGTACCGCGCCGCGGGTCCCGGGTGACCGATCGCATCGGCCAGGCATGCGGCGTCGGCGTCCGGCGCGGCGCCGGCGACGATGCCCGCGACGGACCCCCGGTCGGCAGCCCCGGGACCGTCGAGTTCGACGGCCCTGCGCCACAATGCGGCGACGTCGGCGGCGCCCAGCCGCCATCGCGGCCCGGTGAGGACGCGCATCGCGGCGGCACCCGCGGTGGGGTCGGCCGCCAGTCGCAACATCGCCACCACGTCGGCGACCTCGGCAATGGCCAGCAGACCCGCCAATCCGACCACCTCGACGGGCACGTCCCGCGCGGTAAGTGCGTCGGCCATGGGTGCGGCATCGGCGTTGCGACGCACCAGTACTGCGGCCGTCGGCACGGCGACCCCAGCGCGACGGGCGTCGTGGTACAACCGCGCCAATCCGTCTGCCACCCACTCCCGTTCGCTCGCCACGTCGGTCAGCAGCGCGCACCGGATGGTGCCGGGTTGGGCGTCGGGCCGTGGTAGCAGCTCGCGCACGGCCACGGAGCGACGCCGCGCCTCCGTCGACACCGCGTTGGCCAGCCGCAGCGCGCGGGGCGGGTTGCGCCAGCTGGTGCGCAATTCCAGCGTCGGCGCCGGTGTGCCATCGGCATGGCAGAAGTCGGTGGTGAACCGTGGCAGGTTCGTGGCCGAGGCGCCACGCCAGCCGTAGATGGACTGGATCGGGTCGCCGACCGCGGTCAACGCGAGCTCGTCGTCCACACCGCCGCCGAACAACGACGACAACGCGACCCGCTGTGCATGGCCGGTGTCCTGGTACTCGTCGAGCAGCACCACCCGGTAACGGCGCCGCAGTTCGGCACCCACCGCCGGGATGGTGGACGCGAGCCTGGCCGCCGCCGACATCTGCATGCCGAAGTCCATCACGTTGTCCGCGCGCATTCGCGCGTGGAGCGCATCGACCAGCGGGACGAGTTCGGCACGTTCGGTCTGGGTGGCCAGCATCTTCAGAAGCGACTGGTTCGGCCCCCCTTCGCGCTGGCGGGGCCCGGCCGGAAGCGTGTGCACCAACCGCTCGAGTTCGAGGTGCGTGTCGCGAAGCTGGCCGGTGTCGACGAGGTGTTCGGCGAGCTGCCCCGCAAGGCGCAGCACCATCGCGGTGACGGCGCCCGGCGACTTGTCGGTGTCCAGCGGGCCGGGGTGCTCGCACACTACGCGAAAGGCCAACTGCCACAGCTCCGTTTCGCCGATCAGTCGGGTGGAGGGTTCCACCGGAAGCAGCAGTCCGTGCTCGCGGAGCAGCGTCCCGGCGAACGCGTGATAGGTGGCCACGGTCGCGTGTTCGTCGACGACGTCGCCAGGGCAGCCGGGAACCAGGCCCGCGCCTGCCAGCCGCGCCAGCCTGGTCCTGACGCGACGCAGCAGTTGACCGGCCGCCTTGCGGGTGAACGTCAGACCGAGCACCTCACCGGGCCGCGCGTGGCCGTTGGCCACCAGCCACACCACCCGGGCGGCCATGGTCTCGGTCTTGCCCGCCCCTGCCCCGGCGACCACGACCAGCGGGCCCGGCGGTGCTTCGATGACGGCGGCCTGCTCCTGGGTCGGGGCGAAGATGCCCAGCGCGTCGGCGATTTCGACCGCACTGAACCGCGCCGTCACGACTGGCCACCGATCGCGGCCTGCGCCGGGCAGATGGCCTTCACCGGGCAGTGCGCACACCCGTCGTTGACGCGCGCCACGAACTCCGGACCCGCCGTTGCCGCGGCGGCCTGCCGCACCGACTCCCGCCACTCGTCGCGCGCTTGCGCGGTCATCGGGTCCTGGTCGCGTTCGCACGCCCCGGCGGCACCGATCTTGCCCAGATACACCAGGCGCCCGCCACCGGCCTGATCGCCTTGCGGCAGAAGACCTTCGGCGACGGCCAGCTGGTAGGCGGCCAGCTGGGCGTGGCGCTGGGCGTCGTCCTTGCTGACCGGAGTCTTGCCGGTCTTGACGTCGACCACCACCAGCCGCCCCTCGGCGTCGCGCTCCAACCGGTCGATCCGCCCACGCACCCGCACCCCGACTCGCCGCTCGTCGGTGCCCTCCACGACGCCGTCCACGTCGATTTCGGTACCGACCTCGGTGAACTCCCGCCGAGTCCTGGTCCGCCAGGCGATGAACGACGACAGCATCGTGCGGTGCCGTTCCAGCTCGTTGTCGGCATGCCACTGGGACTCGAACGGCAGGTCCTTCCAGTGCCGGGCCAACTCGGCGAGCATCTGTTCCTCGCTCTTGCCGGGGTCGGCGACCAGCGCGTGGACGAGCGACCCCAGCGCCGACCGCAGGTCACGCCCGTCGGAACCGCCGTGGCGTTCCAATAGCCAGCGCAGGGGGCAGTCGGTGAGCGTCTGCAGCCGCGACGGCGACAGGGTCACGACGTGGCCCTCGCCCGACCACAACGGTTCGTCGGTCGACAGCGTCGTGGTTCCGTACCATTGTGCGGGGTCCGCGCCTGCGACACCGGCCTCGGCCAGCCGGGCCAATTGCGTTGCCGCACAAGCGCGCGTGGACTGGTCGACGGCCTCGGCCGGTGCGCACACCACGGCTCGCAACCTGCCGACCAGCGCGGCGGGCGACAACACCCGCGGAGCGTGGACCGGGACCGACTCTTCGACTTCGGCACCATCGGTGGCCAGAGCCGCCAGTTCGGCGCAGAACGGGGAGGGCAACGACGATTCGTCGCTGTCGTCACCGTCGACGGCGGTCACCAGAACGTGCGTGCGCGCGCGGCCCAGAGCGGCGACCAGCAGCCTGCGCTCCTCGGCCAACAGGGGCGCCCGGCTCGACATGGTGTTGGTCGACGGGTCGGTGACGCCGTCGAGCACGTCGACGAGGTGTTGCGTGGCCAGGACGCCGCCGCGCGGAACGGTGTTGGGCCACAATCCCTCCTGCAGCCCGGCGAGCACCACGACCTCCCATTCGCGGCCCAACGCGGCATGCGCGCTCAGCACGGCGACGGACTCGCCGGCCCGGCGGTCGTCGCGGCTGGTCGCGGGCAGAGCCATCGCGCGGACGTGGTCCACCAGGCCAGCCTCGGACGCCCCCGCGGTGCGGGTGACGTACTGCTCGGCGACGTCGAACAGCGCGGTCACGGCATCGAGGTCGCGGCCCGCCTGGACGGCTGCCGCGCCGCCGCGTTCGATCGACGTCAACCAGCGCCGCTGCAGACCGCAGTGATGCCACGCCTGCCACAGCGTGATGCGGGGATCCCGTTCAGCGTCGCCGCGCCGCGCCGCAGCGAGCACCCCGGAGACGCGGTGTAGCGGCCTGGCGAGCTGGTCGGGCAGGTCAACGGCCGCGCCGTCGAGCGCCTCGACCAGCAGGTCGGCGAACTCGCGCGGCGGCTGGCCGCCATCGGCCCTGCGAAGGGCACGGCGCAACTGCCGCAGCGACACCGGGTCGACGCGGCCGATCGGTCCGGTCACCAGCGAGACGGCCCGGTCACCGTCGAGGCCGTTGGTGGTGACGTCGAGCACCGTCAGCAGCGCCGCGACCGCGGGGTGTTCGGCCAGGGCGGTTGCGGGCTGCTGATCCACCGGCACGCCTGCGGCGGTCAGTGCGCGGGCCACCGAGGCCCCGGTTCGTGGCACCGACCGCACGATCACCGCCATCTGCGACCACGGCACGCCGTCGACGAGGTGCGCGCGGCGCAACGCGTCGGCGATCACGGCCGACTCGGCATGGGGTGATGCTGCGATGCGCACCCGCAGCGAGCCGTCCCGCTCCTGGTCGCCGGTGATGTCGCGGGCCGCACCCGCGCCGGGCAGCCGCGCCGCGATGCCGCTGACGGCCCGCGCCACGGCGGGTGCGCAGCGGTGCGACCGGGTCAACTCCACGGCAGGCGCCTGGTCGTTGCGAAGCAATTCGGGGTCGGCGCCGCGGTAACCGAACACCGCCTGGTTGGGATCTCCCGCGATGATGCCGAGCTCCGCGCCGTCGGCCAGCACCCGGACGAGGTGGGCCGCTTGCGGATCGAGGTGCTGCGCGTCGTCGACCAGCAGCAGGCGAATGCGTGCGCGCTCGGCGGCCAACAGCTCCGGGTCGATGGCGAACGCCTCCAGCGCCGCACCGACGAGCTCGGCCGCGCCGAGCGCGGGCACCGTGGCCTGCGGCGCGGCCATGCCGACCGCGGAGCGCAACAGCATCACCTGTTCGTAGACCTGGGCGAACCGGCCCGCCGCCACCCACTCCTGACGGCTGGCGCGTCGGCCGATGCGTTGCAGCGCAAGCGGATCGACGCCCCGCTCGGTGCAGCGCGCCAGCAGGTCACGCAGCTCGGTGGCGAACCCGACGGTGAGCAGCGCCGGCCGCAGCGGCGCGGGCCAGCGAACGGACGCATGGTCACCGTCTTCGACATCGCCCGCGAGCAGTTCGCGGATGATGCCGTCCTGCTCGGCACTGGTGATGAGCCGCGGTGGCGGGTCCCCGTTGCGTTGCGCCGCAAGGCGCAGCACCGCGAAGGCGTAGGAGTGCACCGTGCGGACGAGCGGCTCGCGCACCGCCGTTCGCCCGGCGGTGCCCTGCCCGAGCAGCGCCGAGGTGACCGCCGCCTTGGCCTGCATCCCGAGGCGGGCCGAACCGGTCAGCAACAGAACGGATTCGGGATCGCAGCCGTCGGCGATCCTGGCGGCGGCGATCCGCACGAGGAGTTGCGACTTGCCCGTGCCTGGCCCTCCGAGCAGGCGCACGGTGCCGTGCAGACCGGGCTCGGTCAGCGCGGTGGGCGACAGTTCGACGTGCGAAGTGGGCATGACGGCATGACACCACGGGGGTCCGACAAACCCTCTCGACCAGCTGCTGGCAGCATCGACGCGTGGCCTCCAACACCGATGCACTGAACGTCTACCGCTACGGTCCGGCGGGTCCCGCCGGAATCCTGGCCATCCACGGGCTGACCGGACATGGCCGACGGTGGGAGGCGCTGGCCAACCGGCACCTGTCCGAGTTCTCGATCGCGGCGCCGGACCTGCTCGGCCACGGCCGGTCGTCGTGGGACGCGCCGTGGACCATCGAAGCCAATGTGGCCGTCCTCGCCGCACTCCTCGACGCCGATTCGGGTGGTCCGGTGACGGTGGTCGGACATTCGTTCGGCGGGGCGATCGCCCTTGCCCTCGCGGCGACGCGGCCCGATCTGGTCGCGGCACTGGTCCTGCTCGATCCGGCGGTCGGCCTGGACGGCCAGAGGATGAGGATCATCGCCGACGCCATGATGGAGTCGCCGGACTACACCGACCGCGACGAGGCCCGCAACGAGAAGGTGTCGGGCTCTTGGGCGGACGTCGCGGTCACCGAGGTCGACGCCGAGCTCGACGAGCACCTCGTCGCACTGCCGAACGGCCGATTCGGCTGGCGCATCAGCGTGCCTGCGATGATGTCGTACTGGAGCGAGCTGGCCCGCAGTATCGTGCTACCGCCCAACGGAATTCCCACGACGCTGGTACGAGCCACGCTGACGGATCCGCCCTACGTCAGTGACGAACTCGTCGGCGCGCTGTCCGATCGACTGGGATCGGACTTCACGGTGGTCGACTTCGACTGCAACCACATGGTGGCCCAGGCCAAACCGGCAGAGACCGCCGAGGTCATCCGGACGCGAGTGGGCTGACCATGGCCCGGATCACCGACGAGCAGGTCGAGAGGGTACGCGCGCTCGTCGCGTCCATCCCCGCGGGCAAGGTGGCCACCTACGGTGACATCGCCGACGCGGCAACGCTTTCCAGCCCGCGCATCGTCGGCTGGATCATGCGCACCGATTCGTCGGACCTGCCGTGGCACCGGGTGATCGGCGCGTCGGGACGGCCCGCCGCGCACCTGACCGCCCGCCAGTTGGAGCTGCTTCGCGCCGAAGGCGTGCTCGCCACCGACGGCCGGGTGCCCCTGCGCGAAGTCCGCCACGAGTTCTAGCCCTCCGAAGGCAGGTCCTTCGTCACCTCTCCTTGCTTGACCTAGATTGCCTAAAATAGTAAAGATAGACCGACAGTGTCGCCAGATGCTGCTGCCCGGGAGGCACAGGTGACCATCGATACCGATTCACACGCTCCGGACTTGGCCAGTGATCCGTACGGCTACTTCGCGCACATGCGCAGGACCGCGCCGGTCTGGCGCGGCGTGCTCATGGAGAGCGACCTGATGCCTGCGGAGCTCAAGGCCGAAGAAAACTGGACGTTGTTCGACTTCGAGAGTGTGTTCACCGCCTTCCGCGAGGACGAGGTGTTCGCCTCGGAGATGTACAACGCCACCATCGGCCTCATGTTCGGGCCGACGATCCTCGGGATGCACGGGAAACAGCACCACGACCATCGCAGCCTGGTGGCCAAGGCCTTCCGGCAGAGCTCGCTCGCACAGTGGGAACCCGAAGTGATCGACCCGATCTGCGACCAACTCGTCGATGAGTTCGTCAATGACGGGCAAGCCGACCTGGTCAAGGCGGTCACATTCGAATTCCCCACCCGGGTCACGGCCGCTTTGCTCGGCCTTCCGCAGGAAGACCTGGAGATGTTCCGGCGACTCTCACTGGACCTGATCTCGATCATGGACGACCTCGAGGCCGGATTCAACGCGTCGGTCGAACTGGGCACCTACTTCCAAGATCAGGTGGACCAACGTCGCAGCAAGATGACCGACGACGTCATCGGAGATCTCGTCGCAGCCGAGATCGACGGTGAGAAACTCACCGATGAAGCGATCATCTCGTTCCTGCGGTTGCTCCTCCCGGCGGGGCTCGAGACCACCTACCGGTCGTCGGGAAACCTGCTGCAACTACTGCTCACTCACCCCGACCAGCTCGAGGCGGTTCGGCAGGATCGCGACCTCATTCCGGCCGCCATCGAGGAAGGGATTCGGTACGAGACGCCGTTGGTCCTGGTGGCGCGCAACACCACCCGCGACGTCGAAATGCATGGCATGACGATCCCGGAGGGCGCGGCCATCACCTTGTGCATGGGCTCGGCCAATCGCGACGAAAAGCGCTGGACGGATCCCGACAGGTTCGACATTCACCGGCAACGCCGTGCGCACATCTCCTTCGCAGGTGGAATCCACAGCTGCCTGGGCATGCACCTGGCCAGGGTCGAGACGCGGGCGATGCTGAACAGCCTGTTCGACCGGGTGACAGACCTTCAGCTGGTGCCCTCCGACGACGCCAAGATCGTCGGCATGCCATTCCGCTCGCCCGCCAAGCTGCCGGTGACCTTCCGGCCGGTCTCCGCTACGTGAGCCCGTAGAACCGCTGGGCGTTGCGCCCTGCGATCTTCTCGCGGGTCGACTCGCTGATGTCGGGACGGGCTCGCAGATGCTTGGTGCTCTGCGGCCATTCGCCGTCCCAGTGCGGGTAGTCGCTGGCGAACATGATGAAGTCGTCGCCGAGGACGTCGATGACGCCGGGCAGGATCGGCTCCTCCGGCTCGCACGTCGTCCAGATGTTGCCGGCCTGCAGGTACTCGTTCGGATCGCGCTGCCACCCTCCCTCGATCCAGTCGCCGCGTTTCTCGAAGTGCTCGTGCAGCCGGTCGATGAAGAACGGGACCCAGCCGACGCCCGCCTCGAGGAACGCGACGCGAAGGTCGGGATGTCTGTCGAAGACGCCGCCCGAAACCAGCGCCGTCATCGCGGTCATCTGATCGAACGGGAAGCTGATGCAGTGCACCTGGATGTAGTTGGTGAACCGGTCGACGCCGATCTTCGGCAGGTGAATGCCAGGGGCGCCGTGGATGCCCAGCGGCATCCCGAGGGCGACGGCCGCCGCGTAGAACGAGTCGAGGTCGGGATGGTCGAGGTTGCGGGTCTTGCACGCGGGCGGAATGTGGGTGGCCACCAGCCCGAGGTCCTTGGCCTCGGCCATGATGTCGATCGCCACGTCGCCGTGCTCGATCGGCGTCACGGCGATCCCCCGCAACCGGCCGTTGGACGCACCGCAGTAGTCGGCGATCCACTGGTTGTAGAGGCGCGCGAATCCCGCGGCGAACTCGGGGTCTTCCAGTGTGGGAGTGCACAATCCGAGACTGGGATACAGCACCATCGTGTCGATCCCGTCCCGGTCGGCGTCGCCGAGCACGCCGTCCGGTGTGGTGCAGTTGATGCCCGCGGCCGTGCTCAGCCCGTGCTCGGTGGGGCAGCCCGCGCCTGGGCCGGTGTCCTCGGGATAGTTGCGCCCCTCGATCACCAGGCCGCGGGCGTCACGGCGCGGGACGATGCGCTCGGGCCAGCGCTTCATCGCCTCGATCGCCAACGATGCGCCCTCGGCGACGTGTCCGTCGGCATCGATGATTCGCATGCGTATCTCCCGCCTGTCTGCCCCAAACCCTTGCGGTGTCACATGATTCGTGACATGCGTCCTTGCCAGTAGCGTTCGCGAATTCGCCGCTTGTAGAGCTTTCCGTTGGGGTCGCGGGGCAGCGCCGGATCGAACTCGACGGTGCGCGGGCACTTGTACGCGGCGAGGTTCGCCCGGCAGTATGCGATGAGCTCCGCCTCGAGCGCGGGCCCGGCGTCGACGCCGTCGACGGGTTGCACGACGGCCTTGACCTCCTCGCCGAACTCGTCGTTCGGCACGCCGAACACCGCCGCATCCACCAGCTTTGGGTGCATGACGAGGAGGTTCTCCGCCTCCTGCGGATAGATGTTCACCCCGCCCGAGACGACCATGAACGTCGACCGATCGGTCAGGTACAGATAGCCGTCCTCGTCGACGTACCCCATGTCCCCCAGCGACCGCCAGCCACGGTCGTTGGCGACCGCCGCGGTCTTCACCGGATCCTTGAAGTACTCGAATGCCGGTCCGCCTTCGAAGAACAGCTCGCCGGACTCGCCGACCGGAAGCTCCGCGCCGTCCTCGCCGACGACGTGCACCGCGCTCAACGGCATGCCGACCGAGCCGGGGTGCGCGAGCCATTCCTGCGGGCCGATTACCGTTCCCGCGAATCCCTCTGTGCCGCCGTAATACTCATGGATGATCGGCCCGAACCACTCCATCATCGCCTGCTTCACGTCCACCGGGCACGGGGCGGCCGCATGTATCACGCAGCGCAGACTCGAAACGTCGTAGCGGGCGCGGACGTCGTCGGGCAGCTTGAGCATCCGCACGAACATCGTTGGCACGAACTGCGCGTGGGTGACGCGGTGGGTTTCGATCAGGCGCAGGACCGCCTCGGCGTCGAACTTGCGCATCAAGATCGCGGCCGCACCGACCCGGTGCACCGCCATCGTGTAGTTGATCCCTGCCGCGTGGTACAGCGGTGCGGGCGAGAGGTACACGCACGACTCCGTCATGTCGTAGCCCTGAGTCAGGGAGTGCTCCAGGACCTTCTGCGCCCAAGAGCCTGCGCCGTCGACGGGTAGTGGCCTGCGCACGGCCTTCGGCCGCCCCGTGGTGCCCGACGAGTAGAGCATCTCGGATCCGTCCGAGTGCGGCGGGGGATCGCCCGCAGCCGACACGGCGTCGTGGTACGCCCGCCAGCCGGGCAGGCCGCCGCCGACGACGACGCGCACGTCGACACCCGCGTTCGCTTCCAGGATCCGCTCCGCCAGGTCGGCCATCGACGCGTCGACGAACACCGCCCGGGCGTCGGAGTCCCCGATGACGTAGGCCACCTCGTCCGGGGTGAAGTGGGTGTTGACCGCGGTGTAGTACAGTCCGGAAAGTTGGCAGCCCCAGGTGATTTCGAAGAACTCGGGGCAATTGGGCAGGACGAGGGCCACCCCGTCGCCGCGCCGCAGACCTGCCTCGTACAGCAGCGCGGCGACTCGTTGACTCCTGGCGTACAGCTCGCCGTAGGTGATGGTGCCACCGCCCGGACATGCTCCTCGCGCGAGCGCTCGTCGGCGACGATCAGGGCCGGTGAATGTGCGGCCCCGATCGCGTGGTCGGCGAGATTCACCGGGGAGACCTACGTTGCGGCTGCGCCGTCGGCAGCGGCGGCCGCGGCCTGACGCGCCACCATCTCCGCGGGCTTGATCTGACCGCTGAGCACCTGACGGATCAGCGCCTGAACGTCGCTGCTCATCGAGGCGAGGACGACCAGGTCGTTGGAGGTCTGCCAGTGCACCCGCATCCCCATCAACTCCCAGGCGCGCTTGATGTTCGCCTTGGTGACCATCAGGGTGGTCAGCGGAGCCTGCGCGATGAGCCGCGCGATCGACTCGACGCGATCGTTGAGTTCGTCGCGCGGTACCACCTCGTTGACGAGGCCGTACTCGAGCGCCTTCTCGCATTGACGACCTCGGCGGTGTACAGGTAGTACGCCGCGCGCCGCCAGTTCATGAACACCCAAGGCTCGATGGAGCATTCGCCCGACGGCATGCCGAATCCCTGCAGCGGCGGATACGAGAAGTAGGCGTCGTCGGAGGCGATCACGATGTCGGTGGTCAGCCCGTAGTGAGTGCCACCACCGAGGCAGTAGCCATGAACCTGTGCGATGGTCGGCTTGGAGAACTCCCACAGGTTCAGCGTCGGCTTGACGAAGAGGTCGGTCTGGGCCTTCCACGGCGTGCCCGTGCGCTCGGCGCCCTCGGCGAAGGCGGGGTAGTCCACTGCGTTGTCGCCGATCGCATGGCCCGAGCAGAAGCCCTTGCCGTTGGCCTTCAGGATCAGCACCTTGATGTCGTAGTCGCGGTCGGCGTCCAGCAGCGCGGCGTCGACCTCCTCGGCGAGCTTCTGGTCCTGGGCGTTCGCCTTCTCGGGCCAGTTGAGCGTGACGCGCGCAATGGATCCCGTCTTCTCGTAGATGATTCGCTCGCGCGTGTCTGGTGCTAGATCCACGTGTTCTCCTTCATTGTTTTTCTGCTCCTCGCGTCCGCGGCGTCATGACGTGATGACGCCGATTTCGGCGCCGATGTCGTAAGTCGTGCCGACCTCACCGGTCCACTGCACGGTGCCCGACGCACCCGCTTCGATCTCCTGGTCCACCTTCTCGGTGGCGATGACGTAGAGCGGCGTGCCCTCCTCGACGTGCTGGCCGCCGTCGACGAGAAGCTCGATGAGCTCGGCCTCGGAGACGGCCACCGACACCCGCGGGATGCGAATGATGAAGTCAGCCATGCGCTCGCCGCCGATGGCTTGAAGGGTCTTCTGCACGGCGGCCGACGATGCGCGCGGGTGACGGATAGATCGCCGCCTCGAGTGCCGCCGCGGCCGGAGTCGGCACGAAGCGCGCCCCGACCCGCTCGATGGGTGCCACCAGATCGCCGAACACCTCGGCCTGCAGGGTCGCGACGATCTCGGCTCCCGGGCCTGCGAATTGGACGGCGTCGTGCACGACCACGGCCCGCCGGGTGCGCCTCACCGACTCGACCATGGTCTCGACGTCGAGCGGCACCAGCGTGCGCAGGTCGACGACCTCGGCGCTGATCCCCTGCTCGTGCCAGCGTCGCCGCGGCCGCGAGCGCGTCGTGCACGCTGCGCCCGTAGGTGATGATGCTGACGTCGCTACCGGGCCGCTTGACGTCGGCGAGGCCGAGCGGGATCGAGAATCCGGGATCGGTTGGCACCAGGCCCTTCTGGCCCTGCAGCCGGATCGTCTCGACGAACAGGCACGGGTCCTCGTCGAAGATCGCCGACGTCAGCAGGCCCTTGCCGTCGCGCGGGGTGGACGGCACGATGACCTTCATCCCGGGGATGTGCATGAACCAGGCCTCGAGCGACTGCGAATGCGTCGCACCCGTGGCGAGCCCGCCGTAGACCTGCGGTGCGGACCGTGATCGGCGCCGTCGTCCGACCCGCGGTCATGAAGCGCAGCTTGGCCGCGTTGTTGATCAGCTGGTCGGCGGCGATGCCGATGAAGTCCATGATCATGATCTCGGCCACGGGCAGGAGACCGTCGATCGCCGCGCCGATGGCGGCGCCGACGATCGCGGCCTCCGAGATCGGTGTGTCCAGCACCCTGTCGTGGCCGTACTTCGTCGACAGCCCCGCGGTCGGGCCCGACGCGCCGGGATCGGCGATGTCCTCGCCGAGCAGGAACACCCGGTCGTCGGCCGCCAGCGCCTGGTCGAGCGCGAGGTTCAGCGCCTCGCGCATCGTCATCTCCAACTCGTCCGTCTCGTCCATGTGCGGCTCCTCAGATGGGGTAGCGATCGGGGTCGCGTACACGTCTCGGTCGAGTTCCTCGATCGACGGGGCCTCGGCACCCATCACCGTCTTCAGTGCGGCCTCGACCGCGATCAGCGCGCCTTCGTCGATGCGGTTGAGCTCGTCGTCGGTGCAGACGCCGGTGTCGATCAGCAGCCGCCGGAAGCGGGGTACCGGGTCGGCCGCGATCGCCGCCTGCAGCTGCTCGGACGGGATGTACGGCGTTCGGTCGCCGAAGTAGTGGCCGCGGAAGCGGAACGTCACGCACTCGAGGAACGTGGGACCGTCACCGCGACGCGCCCGCGCCAGTGCCTCGTCGAGCACCGTCGGCCACGGCCAGCGGGTCGTTGCCGTCGACCCGAACACCGGGCATGCCGTAACCGGCCGCCCGATCGGCGACGTGCTCGAGCTTCATCGTGTCCGTGGTCGGCGTCATCTCCGCGTACAGGTTGTTCTGGCAGACGAGCACCATGGGCAGATCCCACAGCGCCGCCATGTTCGCCGCCTCGTGGAAGGAGCCGGTGTTGGTCGCGCCGTCGCCGAAGCTGACCACCGTGACGCGGTCCAGGCCCTTGCGCCTGGCCGCCATCGCCAGCCCGACGCCAACTGGCGGTCCTGCGCCGACGATCCCGGTCGACAGCATCACGCCCACCTCGGGCTTGGCGATGTGCATGGTGCCGCCCTTGCCGCGGCTCGCGCCGACGGTGCGGCCCATCATCTCGCCGTAGATCTCCTCCAGCGGCACGCCCTTGCCGATCAGGTCGTGCAGCCCGCGGTAGGTGGTGACCAGTTGGTCGTCGTCGCGAAGCGACACGCCCATCGCGGCGGCGATGGCCTCCTGCCCACGCGACGGCCAGTACACGCACATGAACTCACCGGTGCCGATGCCCTTGCACAGCCGGTCGTCGGCGGCCTTCATCAGCACCATCAACGCATAGATGTGTCGCTGAGTCTCCGGTGAGTGAGTCACGGTTCGTACGACCCGATCTCGCCGTACACCTTCGGGATGGGTGGCGTCTCCATGTCGAGGTACTGCAGCGACGACATCTTCCCGCTGGCGCCCAGTTCTCTCAGCCGGCCGACCACCGAGTCGAGGTCGTCGCAGTCGAGTTCGTAGATCGCGATGAACGGGCCGTCGCCGTCCGTCGGGGCGAAGCGTCTGGCGGAAACAATGCCCTCGACCGAGCAGATCTCCTCGAGATGCGTGTCGTTGTACCACTTGTGGTACTCCTCCTCGCGGTCCGGTGACACCGGCCTCGTCTCCAGGTAGATGATCCCCTTGGGCATGATCAACTCTCCCCTACACGCCTGACCACGGCTTGATCTTCAGGAAGCCTCCCGCGTCGACTCGCAACTGTTGACCGGTGACGTACCGGGCCGCATCGCTGGCCAGGAACAGGACCACCTCGCTGATGTCCTCGGGTTCGACGTAGGGAATCGGCATCCCCTGAATCAGCGGAAAGACCAGTTCGGCGTCCTCGCGAGTCGGGTTCTGCAGGTCGGGCCGGAACGCCTTGTACATCGGCGGGCTGTGCAACATGTCGGTGTTGACGTTCGTCGGATGGATTCCGTTCACCCGGATCTGCTCTGGAGCCAGGGTCCGTGCAAGATCGTTGACGTAGTGGGCGACAACCTGTTTGGCGAATGCGTAGCCTGCGCCACCCGGCCCACCGTCCATGCCGCTGGTGTTCACCGCCGTCGCCATGAAGGCGGCCACCGACCCCGTCGCGATGATCGATGCACCCGCGTGAAGGTGCTTCATGCTTGCGTGAATGAGGTTCATGACGCCGAGCAGGTCGACGTCGACCGCGTCGACGAACGCTTGCGGTGGAAGGCCCGCGGTCATCGGGCAGATCCCGGCGTTGGCCACCACGATGTCGAGTTTGCCGAACTCTGCGACGCCGCGATCGATCGCCGCGGACAGCGCCGCCCGGTCGCGGACGTCGGCGATCTCGGTGAACGCTCGTCGCCCCTCCTTCTCGACCAGCCGGGCCGTCTCATCCAGGTCCTCTGGCCGCGACAGCGGGTACTCGTTGGTCTCGATGTCCGCGCAAATGTCCACCGCGATGATGTCGGCACCTTCTTCGGCGAGCAGCCGCGCATGCGAACGCCCCTGACCGCGGGCCGCTCCACTTACCAGCGCTACCTTCCCCGTCACCCTGCCCATGACTCGCCCTTCCTCGGATTGTCCAAACAAATGACCCGCACCGGGTCCGACGCGTTCGCACAAGGGGCAAGCGATTGCTCGCCAATACCGTTATCCCGGAGGATCTTCGAGTAGCCACACCGTCGGCTCGGATGAAGGGTGCGCGCCATCGAAACCCTGTCCACGAAATCGAGCAGCAACATTGAGGGCCACTGTAACTCCTAGACTAGCTATACTACCTAAAATAGAAAAGAAACCACTCGGCGCGATCTCGACAGGACACCGTGGACTTCTCATACCCGGCGGAAGTGGAACAGTTCCGCAAGGAACTGCGCACGTGGCTATCGGCGAACCTGACCGACGAGGTGGTGGCCGCAGGCGAGCGACGAGGGCGCGATCCTGGCGCGTTCGAGACGCTTCGCTCTTGGGATGCGACGTTGGCCGATGCGGGATGGGGCGCGGTGTCCTGGCCGCAGGAATACGGCGGCCGCGGAGCAACGGTGCTCGAGCAGCTCGCCTACGCGGAGGAAACCACGCGTGCGCGAGCGCCCATGCCACTCAACGTGATCGGAATCAACAACATCGCGCCGGCGATCATGACGTACGGCACCGAGTCACAGCGGCGCGAGCTGCTGCCCCGCATGGTCCGCGCCGACGACATCTGGTGCCAGGGCATGTCGGAGCCGGAGGCCGGGTCGGACCTCGCCGCCCTGCGCACCCGCGCCGTCCGTGACGGTGACGACTTCGTGGTCAACGGGCAGAAGATCTGGACCTCGTTGGGGCATCGCGCCGACCGGTGCCAGCTCTACGTGCGCACCGATCCGCACGCCCCCAAACATCAGGGCATCTCCTGCCTGATCGTCGATATGACGTTGCCCGGCATCGATGCGCGTCCCCTGGTCGACCTCAACGGCGCCAGCGACTTCGCGGAAGTGTTCTTCAACGACGTGCGGGTGCCCGCCGACGCACTACTGGGTCCACTCGACGGAGGCTGGCAGGTCGCCACCACCACGCTGAGCCACGAACGTGCAGGGGCGGCGCGTCTGTACGCAGGGATGCAGGTCCACCTCCAGGACCTGGTGGCCGACCTCGCCGAATCCGAGGTCGGCGGACGACCTGCACTGGAGGACACCAACGTATTGCGCCGCCTCGGCGAGGTCGCACTGCGGATCAAGTACCTGGAGGTGCTGTGCCAGCGGTCGATCTCGGCGACGCTGCACGGCGGCGATGCCCTCGGCTCGGCAAGCCTGGCGAAGAGCGTGTGGGCCGAGGCGGGCCAGCAACTGGCCGAGTTGGCCTTCGACGTGCTCGGCCCGCTGGGTCGGCAACATTGGACGGAGTACCGATTGACGTCACGCTCACTCACCATCGCCGGTGGGACCACCCAGATCAACAAGGGCATCACGGCGACCCGAGTGCTCGGACTGCCAAGGCGATGAGCGCTTGCGCGAAGAGCAGAAGAGACAGATGAACCTAGAACTCACCGACGAGCAGGTGGCCCTTCGCGACACCGTGCGACGTTTCCTGAGCGAAAAGGCAAACGTGGCAGCACATGTGCGGCCGCTGCTGGACGACCCGACCGGCTCGACCGATGAGGTGTGGCGGGGACTGGCCGCCATCGGCGCCACCGGCGTGCTCGTCTCCGAGGAGCACGGCGGCGCGGGCATGACGATGGTCGAGGCCGGCCGTCGTCGCCGAGGAGCTCGGCGCTGCCCTGCATCCGGGGCCGTGGCTGTCGAGCGCGGTCGCCGCCTCGCGTGCACTGACCCGGCTCGGCGCCGGCGGCGAGGCCCTTCTCGCTGGGATCGCCGACGGCACCACCATCGCGACGGTCGGCCCACTGTCCGGCGCTCGACCCGAGGCCGTCCCATCGGATGAGGGCGCGATCCTGCGCGGCCGGATCACGGCGCTGCCCGACGCGGCCGCCGCCGACGTCGTGCTGGTGCTCGCCGAGGAACGGGCCGGCGCGGGGCTGTACGCCGTCGACCCCGCGGCCCGAGGTCTGGTCGTGACGCCGCGGACGCACGTCGATCCGACGCGAAAGCTGTTCGACGCCGAGTTCGACGACGTCCCCGCGCGACGGATCGCTTCGGCACCGGGAGACGCGGTCCAGGCATTCGTCGACGACGTACTGATCGCCCATGCCGCCGATGCCCTCGGCGCCGCGCGTGCGGTGATGACGATGGCCATCGAATACGCCAAGGTGCGAAGGCAGTTCGACCAGCCCATCGGGAGCTTCCAGGCGGTCCAGCACCTCTGCGTGGACATGTACGAGACGGTCGAACTCGCACGCAGCGGGGTCATCCATGCGGTCTGGGCGGCGGACGCCGCAGAACCCGCCGAGCACCACCTGGCAGCGTTGCGCGCCAAGGCATTCGCGGGCCGGCTGGCCTCCGTCGGCGACATCGCGATCCAGGTCTTCGGCGGCATCGGCTACACCTGGGAGCACGATGCCCACCTCTACCTCAAGCGCCTGCTGGGCTGGAGCGCCTTCCTCGGCGGGTCCGACCAGTACCTCGAAGACATGGGCAGGCGACTGGCGCCTTCCGCGAGTGGCTGACCGTTCGAAATTCGACCGAGAGGTTTGGCAATGTCAGAGATGCTTCGCGGCGTGCGTGTGGTCGAGCTGGCTTCGTGGACCTACGTGCCCGCCGCGGGCGCGGCGCTCGCGGACTGGGGCGCCGACGTCATCAAGGTCGAGGACGTACGTGGCGGCGATCCCGGACGCGCACTGGTCATCGGTGGTTTCACCAAGGAGGCGGCCCGGGCTCACGTCGACTTCATCCTCGAGCTGGGCAACCGCGGCAAGCGCAGCATCGCGATCGACGTCAAGTCCGACACCGGCCGCGAATACTTCGGCCGCTTGCTGGCCACCGCCGACGTGTTCCTGACCAACTGGCTGCCTGCGGCACTGGAGCGGGCGCGGCTGACGGTCGAGGACATCCGCGCGTTCAATCCCAACATCATCATCGCTCGCGGCACCGGCCTCGGTGTTCGCGGACCCGACCGGGACAAGGGCGGATTCGACGCGGCCACGTACCTGTCGCGCGGCGGCGTGGCCTACACGCTGACACCGTTCGGCACCGAGCATCCCGCCGTGCAGGGGCCCGCGTTCGGCGACCTGCAAGGCGGGATCACACTCGCGGGCGGGCTGTGCGCCGCGCTCTTTCACCGCGAGCGCACCGGCGAACCGTCCATCGTCGATTCGTCCCTGCTGGCCCAGGCGATGTGGGCGATCGCCCCGTCGATCTCGGTCGCGGACCTCTTCGACATCGACGGCATCCCCGGCGCACCACCCGGCCTGGCGATGAACCCCCTCGTCAATCGCTACAAGACGCGCGACGGCAGGTTCATCCAGTTCGTCTTCCTCCAGCCCGACCGCTTCTGGGCGGGCTTCTGCCAGCGCATCGGCCGCCCGGAGCTCGCCACCGACGAACGCTTCGTGCCGTCGAGCAACCTGATCGCCAACGCCGCCGAGGCGTCCGCACTCGTCGCCGAGGCCATCGCGGGACAGGACCTCGAGCACTGGCGCAAGGCCCTCGAAGACGAGCCGGGCGTCTGGGCGCCCCTGGCGACGCCGAAGGAAACCCTCAACGATCCGCAGGTCAAACCGAACGGCTACGTCGTCACCAACCTCGACGCGGAGGGCAACGAGTACCAGATCGTCGCCGCACCAGTGCAATTCAACGAAACGCCGCCCGCGCCTGCCCGGGCACCCGAGTATGGGGAGCACACCGAGGAGATCCTGTTGGAGCTCGACCTGGACTGGGACGACATCGCAGGAGCCAAGGACAGCGGCGCGATTCTGTAGAAGGGGATCAATGACGATCGAACGACGCACCATGGAAGCCGTCATCTACGAGCGCGAACCGCCGATCGCGCGGATCATCCTCAACCGGCCGGACAAGGCCAACACCAAGGACTCCGTGCTGGTGCTCGAGGTCGATCAGTGCCTACGGGAGGCCGACCGCGACCGCGAGATCAAGGTGGTGATCCTCAAGGCCAACGGCAAGGGCTTCTGTGGCGGGCACGTCGCCCGCTGGGGTCCCGACGAAAACCCGTATCCGGACTTCGGCGACTCGTTCGAGGACCTGTACAAGGGCACCGCCGACCTGTTCCTGTGGCCGACGCTGTACCTGTGGGAGTTCCCGAAGCCGACCATCTCCCAGATCCACGGCTACTGCATGGGCGGCGGCATCTACCTGGGCCTGCTGACCGACTTCTGCGTGGCCTCCGAGGACGCGTACTTCCAGATGCCGCTCGCGCAGAGCCTCGGCGAGCCCGGCGGGCACACCATGATCGAGCCGTGGCTGCTGATGAACTGGCACCGCACCATGGACTGGCTCCTGCTGGCGCCGACGCTTACCGCCGAGGAAGCCCTGGAGTGGGGACTGCTCAACAAGGTCGTACCGCGCGAGGACCTCGAGAACACCGTCGAGGAGATGGCCCGCAAGATCGCCGCGATCCCGCTGACCACGTCGATGGCCGTGAAGAACAACGTCAAGCGGGCCTACGAGCTGATGGGGATGCGCGTCCACCTGCAGGTCAGCCACATCCTGACGAACATGGTCGGCGCCGCTTCGGACGTTCAGGCGCGTCGGGCCGAGCTCAAGCAATCGGGCCTGAAGCCAAGGGATTTCGTCGAGGGCGGCGAAACTTCTCCCCGCGAGCAGACGTAAAAGTCCCCGACACGCCGAGATTCGGGGACATTTGCGTCTGCTCGCGGGGATTCAGCCCGTCTGGCCGGCCGCGTGGCGCGCGGCCACGTAGCCGAACACCATGGTGTTGGCGATGCTGCCACCGGCACCCAGATAGGTCCGACCCATCACCGTCGCGGTGATGTTGCCCGTCGCGTACAGGCCGTCGATCACACGATCGTGCTCGTCGATCACCTGCGCGTACTCGTTGGTGATCACGCCGCCGCAGGTTCCGACGTCACCGGGGAAGATCCTCGTCGCGAAGTACGGCGCACGATCGATCGGCCCGAGCGCGGCGTTCGGACGATGGCCCGGATCGCCGAGGCAGTCGTTGTAGGCCGACTGGCCGCGCCCGAAGTCGGGGTCGAGGCCCTTGGCCGCGAACTCGTTGAACCGCTTGACCGTCTGCGTCAATTCGTCGGCGGGAACCCCGATCTCGCGTGCCAAACCTTCGAGCGTGTCGGCGCGTTTGATGACACCCTTCTCGATCAGCGCTTCGGGCACTCGACGCTTCGCGAACGGGTTGGCGCCGACGACGTAGCGACCGACGTACCCCTGGTCGAAGACCTGCCAGCACGGCACCGCCTTGTTGGCGTACATCGCCTTGCCGACCTCGACGTAGGAGTTGGACTCATTGCAGAATCGCTTGCCGGTGCCGTCGACGTAGATGGCCCCAGGGCGCTGACGCCCCGAACCCAGCGATGCCGCCGACGGGTCGGCGATGAAGGCCATTGGCAGCCACCAGGCCTCGTCCAGCAGGTCGGTCTTCGCGCCAAGGCGCATCGCCGTCTGCAGCACCTCACCGGTGTCCCCCGCGTTGGCGATCGACCACTTCGCCTCGTTGGGCTGATCGGCGCTGTACTGGCGCCGCATGTCGGCGTTGTGGCCGAATCCGCCCGCAGCGAGCAGAACTCCCTTGCGTGCTTCGACGTTCAGGGTCGAGCCGTCGCGGGTGATTCGGGCGCCGACGACGCGGCCGTCCTCGACGATGAGATCGTCCATCGCGTGTCTGTCCAGACCCGCGGATCGCCGTTGCCCAGATCGATCAGAGCCTTCAGGATCTGACCGATGTAGGACGCCCCGTTGGTCAGGATCTCGCGACGTCGGAGCCGGGCTGCCCTGGTGCGCAGGAACACTCGCGTCGCCACGGCGAAGGCACGGGGCGACCGGTTGAAGTACTGCACCGAGCGCAGCTCGTTGGTCTTGAGCACGAACCCGTAGTTCTTGGCCATGGACGGCTGGACTCTGTCGCTCCAGTCGCCGAGCGCGGCGGCGTCGAACGGGATGCCCTCGACCGAACGGCCTGCCGCGTTGCCGCCCTTGTTGTTCGGGTAGTAGTCACTCCAGCCGGGGCACCGCACCATCCGAATACCCAAGCGCTGCAGGAAGTTGATCATCTCGACGCCCGCACTGAGGAACATCTCGCGACGGGCGGGCGACGAGGCCGGGACCGACGTCGCCGATGACGTCGTCGAAGTAGGCCATGCCGTCCTCCGTGCGAGTCGGCGATGCCATCGGCCTGCATCAGCGGGTTGTTCGGCAGCCACACCATGCCGCCGGACAATCCGGTGGATCCGCCGACCAGGGCCTGCTTCTCGACGACCAGCGGCTCGATCCCGTCGTCGATTGCCGCCAGCGCGGCGACCAGTCCCCCCGCCGCCGCTTCCCACGATGAGCAGGTCGACGGACTTGTCCCAATTCACCACGTGGGTACTCGTTCGGTCAGCCCAAGGTCCGCGACCGGTACGTCGATCGTGGTGTTCGTCTTCTGGATCGCCGGAACCAGCCGCTCGTACGGCAAATCCGCGAGGAACCCATCGATGACGCGCTCGAAGTTCGAGATCAGCCCCTCGATCTCCGTCGACAGCCGCATGAACTCGAAACCCTTGGCGTGCAGGCCCTTCTGCTGCTTCGGCAGGTTGGAGAAGTCCTGAGCCGGAATCATGGGCCAGCTCGGGTCGTCGGGGGCCATCGGCTCGGGCGGAGTGGGCCGACCCTGCGACTGGTCGTCCGGGAAGCGGGTCAACGACCAGATCTCGAAGAGCGTCTGCTCTGGGCCGAGCGGCCGGATTCGGTACGACGATGCGCTGCTGTACTGCGGCAGCAGGAAGTAGTGCGGGAAGCCGAACCCGATCGCGTCGATGACCGTCGACGATCGAGGTCGTTGAGATCGGGAAAGTCGCAGCCGCGGGCTCGATGCCACGTGGTGACCGCGTCGTTGACGGCAGTGCTGCCATGCCGCCATCGCCTCGGCCGGATCGTCGGGGAGCGACATGTGCTGCAGCCCTTCGGCGATCCGGACGTCGTTCTCGTGCGTCATGCCGCCCATGCCGGACCCGAGGGTCCGCATGAAGTGAAGGCTCGTCTCGATCAGGGGGTGCACCGAGGTCCGCTCCACGCTGTGCGACGACGGCAGCAGCTGCGGGTGGGTCTGCGGAACGTGGTAGCCCTCCATGAAGGCCGCCGTGGCCAGCTTCCAGTTCACCGGGAGCACGCACGACTTCCACCACTCGGTCCGAAGCGCGCCGACCTTCCACTCGTCGTGTTTGGAGGCGAACGGCTCCAGGCAGTCGATCAGGGGCGGGGCGTCGTCGTCGAGGTTGATCCAGGCGCACCCGCCCCAAAGCTCACACCTGACCGGGGTGAGAGCGAGGTCGTCGGCGTCGAGGTTGTCCTCGTCGAAGGCCGACGAGCGCAGCACGAACGTGTTCCTGCCGTCGAGGCCCCAGCACCAGCCGTGGAACGGACAGACGATGCTGCGGCGCGACCCGGACCCCTCGACGAGCTTCATGCCGCGGTGCCGGCAGGAGTTGTAGTAGGCGCGAACGTGATCGGCGTCGACGCGCACCACGATGATCGACTGGTCGAGGATCTCGTACTCGACGAAGTCGCCGGGTTTGGGGAGTTCCTCCAGCCGGCACGCCATCTGCCACACCCGTGGCCAGAACAATTCGTTTTCGAGCGCGTAGAACTCCGGGTCGTAGTACCGCTGTTTTGGAATCCGGTCCACGGCCTGCACCGCCCACGGGACCGGGAGCGGGGTCCAGTCCACGGTGTGCGCGTGGTTGGCCAATGCGACCCACCCTTCTGCCTCGACGCCGAGGGACCTTACGATTGGCGACCAATGGCCGCTATCTTAACAAAAATAGCAAGATCGTCTCCACCGGTTCGCAAGCTCTTCCGGCGGTGACACCCATTAGAACTTTTGTAACATCATCATGATCCCGCCAGAAGGGGAATCCATGGCCTTCGACCCCGAAGTCGTGCACGCCAAGTACCTCGCGGAGCGCGACAGACGCCTCGTTCCCGGCCGCGCGGTCATCCGCGATCTGACCAGCGACGCGTCCGTCGCCGGGTACCGGGCCGATCCGTTTACGCCCTACACCGCACGCGAGCCCGTCACCGACGACCCGGACGTGGTGATCGTCGGCGGCGGCATCGCAGGCATCCTCGCGGGCGCGCACCTGCGCAAGGCGGGCGTCGACCGCATCCGGATCGTCGATGCGGCCGGCGGAATGGGCGGCACCTGGTACTGGAACCGCTACCCCGGCGTGATGTGCGACGTCGAGTCCTACCAGTACCTGCCGATGCTCGAGGAACTCGGCTACGTCCCCACCCGGCGCTACGCGTTCGGCGAGGAGATCCGGCAGTACCTGCAGGCGGTCGCCGACCGCTTCGACCTGGTGCCCGACGCCTTGTTTCACACCGGGGTCACGACGGCGACGTGGGACGACGGCGCCGGTCGCTGGCAGGTCCAGACCGACCGAGGCGACGAGCTGTCTTGCCGGTACTACGTGCTGGCGGTCGGAATCCTCAACCTCATGAAGCTGCCCGCGATCCCGGGCATGGACGACTTCGCCGGGGCGAGCGAAGCGACGGGAGAGGAGAAGCGAGCGTTCCACACCGCGCGGTGGGACTACGGCTATACGGGGGGCGCGCCGGGCGAGGCGCTCACCAACCTCGGCGACAAAGCCGTCGCGCTGATCGGCACGGGGGCCAGTGGGCTGCAGGCCCTTCCGCCGCTCGCCGAGGCGGCCAAGCACGTCTACGTGTTCCAGCGCACGCCGTCGGCGATCGGGGTGCGGGGCAACCGGCCCACCGATCCGTCCTTCGCCAAGGGGTTGGGGCCGGGCTGGCAGAGGGCCCGGATGGACAACTTCCAGTCGATCATGCTGGGCAGGCCGGTGGACGCCGACCTGACCGACGACGGCTGGACACATCACTACGCCGCGGTGCAGAACCCACCGCGGGTCAAGGGCATGAGCCTCGAGGACTTCATGAGGGGCGCCGAGGAAATCGACTTCGGCATCATGGAGGCGCATCGGCAGCGCATCGACGAGCTGGTCACCGACCGCGACGTGGCCGCGATACTCAAGCCGTACTACCGGTACCTCTGCAAGCGGCCGTGCTTCCACGACGAGTACTTCGACGCGTTCAACCGCCCGAACGTCACACTCATCGACTGCCCCACCGGCATCGAACGGATCACCGAGCGCGGGCCGATCGTCGGCGGGCAGCAGTACGAGGTCGATTGCATCGTCTACGGCACCGGCTTCGAGGCCGAGATCACGCCGCTGCCGCGCCGCGTCGGCCACGATGTCGTCGGGCGAGGCGGCGTCACGCTCGCCGAGAAATGGGCAGACGGCGCCGCCAGCCTCTTCGGAATGATGAGCCATGGCTTCCCCAACATGTTCGTGATGCCTGCGCCAGGCCAACAATCGGTCGTTACGGTCAACTACACCCAGGTCGCCGTGCTCGGGGCCGAGTTCGTCTCCGGCGCCGTCACATTGCTCGAGAAGCGGGGGGTCGACGTGTTCGACGTGAACGCCGAGGCCGAGGCCGACTGGATACGGCAGATCGTCGAAACCTACGTCGACCCAAGCGTCGTCATGTCGGCCTGCACGCCGTCACGCATCAACAACGAGGGCGACCCGGGCGGAGTGAAGGCGCGCGACACCAATTACGGGCGCGGTTTCGGCGACTTCTTCGCCTACCGGGATCTGCTCGAGGGGTGGCTTGCATCGGGCGAACTCGACGGGCTGGACCTGGCATGAGCGACCGGCAGCGCGTGGTCGTCGTCACCGGAGGTGGCGGCGGCATCGGTGCCGCCATCGCCGAATCAATTGGCCGCACAGGTGCTTTCGTCGTCACCGTCGACCCGCTGGTCTCCGTCGACGGCTCCGAGCAACTCCCCCAACCCGAGCAGACCACCGCCGGCCGCATCGTCGCCGCCGGTGGCGCCGCACGAGCCTCGGCGGTGTCCGTCACCGACGAGTCGGGAGTGCGCCAGTTGTTCGGCGAACTGGCCGACGAGTTCGGTGGCCTCGACGCCGTGGTCAACGTCGCGGGCATCAGCCGTCCCACCGGCTTCGCCAAGGGCAGCGACGACGACTGGCTCAGCGTGTTGTCGGTGCACCTCGACGGCTACCGCAACGTTCTGGGCGCCGCCCTGCCGCTGATGGCGGCAGCCGGGCGCGGCCACATCCTCGGCGTCACCTCCGGTTCGGGGTGGCGCTCGGCCGATGCGGGCGCCTACGGCTGCGCCAAGCGCGCCGTGGCCTCCCTCACCTGGCAGCTGGGTCGGCACGCCCCCGCGGGCGTCGTGGTCAACGCCATCTCGCCGATCGCCGCTACCCGCATGGTGGCCGCCGCGCTTGGCGGCAAGATGCCGACGGGCGGCGCGGCGACCGGCGGGTTGTCGCTGGGCGCGATGCCTGCCCCCGAAGACCTCGGCCCGCTGGGCGCCCACCTGGTAGGCGAAGGCTTTTCCCGTTGCCACGGCCGGGTGCTCTTCGCCGGGGGATCCGAAGTCGCGGTGATCGACGAACCCCGCCTGATCGAGGTGGTGCGCAGCGACGCCGTTCCGTCGACGGCCCACGTGGTGGAGGCCGCGACCACCATCGCCCTGGCGCCGGCGGAGGCCAACCAGGTGAGCGGAGGCGGCAGCAACGCCCGCTTCGGAGCGCTGTTCGACGAACCACCGGTCGAGGAAATCCCTACCTCCGCCGCGCGGTCGTGCGCGGTGGCCTCGGACCGACCCGACGTCGCCAAGGCCATGGCCGCCGCGCTCGAAGCTCGCGGTGTCGGCTGCCACCTGATCGACACCCCCGAGTCGCTGGCCGGTCTCGACGCGGTCGACGCCGTCGTGGTCGCGATGGCGGGCGAACCCGCCGGGTCGGCGGCAGCCTCCGGATGGCAGCGCATCCTCGCCGAACACGACGGCATCGTGGGGCGGATCGACGCCGACGCCCGGTGGACGCGTGCCGTCGCCGAACTCGCCACGACGACCGGCCGTCCCATCCGCTTGGTCACCATCACCGATGCCACCACCGCGGGCGGCCGCAGCCGGGGCCAGGCCTCGGCCCAGCTCGCGCGGGCGGGCCGAAAGTCCACCGGCGAACTGGTGTTTCCCTTCGCCGTCAGCGCAGAGTCCCAAGACATCCCCGCCGAACTCGCCGCCCATCTGGTGTGCAGCCCCGGGGCCGTCGATCTCGCAGGCGCCGAATTGGTCACGGGCGCAGGATGGTTCGGGCTGCGCAGCCACCCCCGGCCGATCGGCAGCATCAGCTTCGGCGGACCCGCCGTGCCCGGTTGGTTCGACGACGCACTCGGAGAGGTCGTGGCGCCCCGATGACGTCCTCGGTTTCTGAGCCCCGCCGTAGCCGCATCGACCGAATTGTTGATGCGCACGTACACCTTTGGGACCCGGCCCGCACCGACTGGTATCCCTATCTCTCGGCGGGCCAGGCTCAGCTGAACATGGGCGACGTCTCTGGGATGTCGCGCAGCTTCGACGTCCCCACCTACCTGGCCGAGTCCTCTGGTTGGAACGTCGAGAAGCTGGTCAACGTCGCCGCCGCCACCGGCGGCCACTCGGTGGAAGAGACCCTCGAGCTAGACCGGCGAGCGAATGCCGACGGCCACCCCGACGCCATCGTCGGCGGCTTGCCGCCAACGGATTCGGTGGCCGAGGCAGTGGCGATGCTCGACACACAGTTGGAGGCGCGCCGCTTCCGGGGCGTCCGTCCCATGGGCGGTCCCGACGGGCATCTTCCGCCGGCCGAGGTGCTTCGCGCCCTCCAACAGCGCGGCCTCCTTTTCGAAGTGATGAACCACCCCGATCAGCTGGTGGCAATCGCCAGAACGTTGGAGGATCACGGCGACCTCGTCGTGGTCATCGAGCACGCGGGTTGGCCGCGCAACGACTCCGAGGAAGAACGCGCCCTCTGGGCGAAGGGCATCGACGCACTTGCCGGCGTCGGCCCCAACGTGCTGTGCAAGCTGTCCGGCCTGGCGATGCCTCTGGGATCGATGTCGGTCGATGTGCAGGCGCCGTGGCTCGAGTACGCCATCGAGGCGTTCGGGGTAGACCGCTGCCTGTTCGCGAGCAACTTCCCCGTCGACGGGATGCACGGCACCTTCGACCAGCTGTACGAGGCCTATTCAGCCATTACCGCCGGTCTGGACGACGACGCTCGCGACAAGCTCTTCGCCGGCAACGCGGAGCGCATCTACCGTTGTTAGCCATGGTGTTTCATTAACCCGAGCTCTACAGCACCAGCCGGACCAGCGCGGCGGTGCGCGCCAGCCCGGGGAACGCCGCAGCCGTCGACCGCGGGTGCAGCGCATGGACGGCCAACCGGAACATCAACGCCCGCAATAGCATCTGCGGCCACTCCGGCAGGGACGTCCACCGTTCGACGAGGCCGTCGTCGGCCTCACCCCAGGCGAGTGCATCGACCACGACCACGCCGGCCGCCCAGGTGGCCGGGCGCCAGTACGGCGTGATGTCGGTGATGCCGGGGGCGGTAGTGCCGGCGAACAGCACGGTGCCGTACAGGTCGCCGTGCACCAGCTGACTGGGGCCGCGGGTCGGCCTGCGCAGCGAGGCCAGCTGGTTGATCAGCTCGACCGACCGCTGCCCGTCGGCCGAGCCTGGCGCCACCCGCGCTCCCGGCGGGAGCGCATGCAGTGGCCGGTCCTCCCACGCCGCCCGGTCGGCGGCGATGAACACGTCGACGTCGGACCAGGGCACGGAAGGTGGCTGGGCCAGGAAGCGCGGGCGCTCCAGGCGCGCGGTGGCCTCGTGCAGCCGTACCGCCGCCGAGACGACCTCGTCGTGCCGCGGCTCTGGCGTACCGGTGACGAATGTGTCGGCGCGCCAACCATCCACGACGTAGCGGCCGTCGGTGGAGCGCACGGGGCGCGCAAGGCGCACGCCGTCGACGAAAAGCGTCTCCCGCACCTTGGCCGACCAAGCGGCGCGAGCATGATCGGCGACCATGGACAGTACGACCTCGCCGCAGCGCCAGCCGCCCTCCCAGTTGGAGCCGAGCAGAATCGGCCGAAGCCCGGTGAGGCCGAACGCGGCCAGCACATGATCAGGCGGCTGGTCTGCAGTCACAGACGTCAGACTAAGCCGAAGTTCGGCTAACTAGCCGTCAGTACATCACCATGTCGGGTTCGAGTTGCTTGCCCCACGCCACGATCCCGCCCTGCACGTGTACGGCGTCGGAGAACCCAGCCTTCTTCACGATGGCGAGCACCTCGGCCGAGCGCACTCCGGTCTTGCAGTAGAACACCGGGGTGCGGTCGACCTTCAACTTGGCCAGCGCCTCACCCGTCTCGAACGCGCCCTTGGGGATGAGCTCCGCGCCCTCGATGTGGTTGATGTCCCATTCGACCGGTTCGCGGACGTCGATCAGCGCCAACGGCTTGCCCGAGTCGAGCAGCTCCTGAAGCTCGCGCGGGGTGATCGTCGAGTCGGCCGCGGCTTCCGCGGCGGCGTCGGACACCACACCGCAGAACTCCTCGTAGTCGATCAGCTCGGTGATCTTCGGGGTCGCGGGGTCCTTGCGGATCTTGATCGTGCGATACGTCATGTCGAGCGCGTCGTAGATCATGAGCCTGCCCAGCAGCGGCTCGCCGATACCGGTGAGCAACTTGATGGCCTCGGTGCCCATCACCGACGCGATCGACGCGCACAGGATGCCGAGCACGCCGCCCTCCGCGCACGACGGCACCATGCCGGGTGGGGGCGGCTCGGGGTAGAGGTCGCGGTAGTTCAGGCCCCTTTTTTCTCCATCCGCGCCGTCGGGGGCGTCCTCCCAGAACACCGACACCTGGCCCTCGAACCGGTAGATCGAACCCCACACATAGGGCTTGCCCGCGAGCACCGCGGCGTCGTTGACCAGATAGCGGGTCGCGAAGTTGTCCGTGCCGTCGAGGATGAGGTCGTACTGCTCGAACAGGTCGACGGCGTTCTCGGGCTCCAGGCGGACCTCGTGCAGTCGCACCTCGACCAGCGGGTTGATCTCCTTGATCGAGTCGCGCGCGCTCTGGGCCTTGGACCGGCCGACGTCGGATTGCCCGTGGATGATCTGGCGCTGCAGGTTGGATTCGTCGACGACGTCGAACTCGACGATGCCGATGGTGCCCACGCCCGCGGCGGCGAGGTACAGCAGAGCGGGCGAGCCGAGCCCACCTGCGCCGATCACCAGCACACGGGCGTTCTTGAGGCGTTTCTGACCGTCCACGCCGAGATCGGGAATGATCAGGTGGCGGCTGTAGCGCGCCACCTCTTCACGCGTCAGCGTGGCGGCTGGTTCCACCAGCGGTGGTAGCGGTGTCGACACCGGTGCGCTCCTCGGTTCGATTGTCAAGACTGGGGCCGTATTGATCACACCAGGCAAGCACATTCAACGGCAATCCCCGCCCGAACCTTCCCGACGGGTGTCAGGCGGATGTCCGACGGATGTCAGGCGCGTCTGGATTGCCTGACTCCTCGGGTTCGTCCCTCATCGTGCACCGTCGTCAGGCGATCGGATACGGCCACGGGTTGAACCTGCACGACTTGCCGTCGGCCGTGACCGACTGCGGGTCGAACCTGGCGTCGTCGTCATTGCTGATGGAGAAGGTCTGCTGCATCATCACCGGCGCCAGTGCGCCGTTCTCGCCGCACGGTTCGTGGCGCTGATATCCGATGGCATGCCCGACCTCGTGGTTGACCAGGTACTGCCGGTAGGAGCCGACGTCACCCTGGAACGGCACGGCGCCGCGCACCCAGCGCGCCTCGTTGACGAAGACGCGGGGCTGGCCGTCGGCGTAGGCGGGGTTGTAGCACGACGATTCGAGCGGGATGTCGTAGCCGCAGCCCTCCCGCACGGTCATCGACGAGGTCAGCGACACCCGGAAGTCGGGCTTCCCATCGTCGACGCGGGTGAACGCGAACTGCGGGTTGTGGGTCCAGCTCTTGGGATTGGCCAGTGTCTCGCTGACCATCCGGGCGAACGCCTCGTCGCCACCGAACGCGGTGGTGTCGACGCCGTCCTCCACCTCGACGGTGTAGGTGAACGACTTCGTGGTGCCCTCGCCGACCTTCGGGGTGGTACCCGGCACGATGTGCCAGGTCTTCGCGCCGGCCTCGGTGAACGGCCCGCCCTCGGGCAGGATCCCGGTGGGCAGATTGGCGTCGAACTGGGTCATGCCCTTCGGCGGCGCCCCGATGATGGCGGTACTGGCGGGATCGATGGTCGGCGGCCCCTGGATCGGCCCCTCGGCCTCCGCGTGATGGGGCGCGCCCGGGCCGACGCCGGTGACGGTCTGGTAGACCACGACGGCGGTGAGCACGGCGAGCACCGGCAGCGCGTAAGCGCGCCACCCGTAGGTCGATACGAAGCGGCCCAGCCAGGACTGCTTGCGCCACTGCTGATGGTCGTCGCGATTGGCGCGGGTACGCCCCAAATCGCTGGCGACCGGGTCACGCTGCGCGCGCAGAGGCTCCCGCCACTCGTTGCGTAGCACGGGTACGCGACCGCCGCCCCCAGTTTTCCCGTCGCTCCGCTCGCCCCAGTGACGTCCCGGGTCGTAGGTCACCGCACCAGAATGGCACAGCGCAGCGGCCTCGGCCGTTCCGGCGCGCCACCCGTCGATCACGCGCTCCCCCGAGCTGGGGTAGTAATGTCGATCTGATGATCGGCCGCGCCGACTCCGAATCGCGGAGCGGCACGCAGGACCAATCCAGATTGAGGACGTGATGAGCGATCTCGCCAACGCCCCCGAGAGGAGACGCGCGCAAACGGCGACCGGTGACGGCTCGCCGGCCCGCTCCTCGGGTGGCAACCGGCGTGGCAACCGACTGCCCCGCGACGAACGCCGCGGACAGTTGCTCATCGCCGCAAGCGAGGTCTTCGTCGACCGTGGCTACCACGCGGCGGGAATGGACGAGATCGCCGACCGCGCTGGCGTCAGTAAACCCGTTCTGTATCAACACTTCTCGTCGAAACTCGAGCTGTATCTCGCGGTGCTGAACCGCCACGTCGACAATCTGGTGTCGGGCGTGCGGCAGGCTCTGCGCACCACCACCGACAACCGTCAGCGGCTACGCGCCGCGGTTCAGGCGTTCTTCGACTTCATCGAGCACGACGGCCAGGGCTACCGGCTGATCTTCGAGAACGACTACGTCACCGAACCGCAGGTGTCGGCGCAGGTCAAGGTGGCCACCGAATCGTGCACCGACGCCGTCTTCGACCTGATCAGCCGGGATTCGGGGCTGGAGGCGCACCGCGCGCGGATGATCGCCGTCGGCCTCGTCGCGGTCAGTGTGGACTGTGCACGGTACTGGCTGAACAGCGACCGTCCGATCTCCAAGGAGGCCGCGGTCGAGGGCACGGTCCAATTCGCTTGGGGCGGCTTGTCACACGTGCCCCTGACCCGGGGCTGACTCTCCCTAGCTCTTCTTGCCGGAGTCCACTCCGATGCCGAAGCCGACCCGGCGCCCGTCGGCCGCGCCGATCTCGACGTAGGTGATCTTGGCGACCTGCACCAGGAACAGTCTGCCCTTCTCGTCGATGAGGCTCAGCACTCCCGAGTCCTTGCCCAGCGCGTCGGTGACCAACTTCTGCACCTCATCGTGTGTCTGCGCGCTGCTGAAGGACAGCTCGCGCGGGCTGTCGGTGACACCGATCTTGACCTCCACGCTGGACCCTTTCCGTTGGTCTACGTTCTCCTTGCAGAAGGCTAGTGGACGCGACCACCCCGCGACGCCACGGCCGCTACGCGGATGGCGAACACCTCCGCTGCCTCTGCCGAACCGAGTCCGGACCGTGATCTGACGCGCCGCGCGCGAACCTCATGCGTCACTCCTGCCTCGATAGCATCAACTCCGTTACCTTCCAAGCACCTTTCGAGCACCCTGGGAAAGCGTCATGAGCAGGCAGTATCCTTCTTATCCAACGTCTTCACCGTATTCGGCGCCGGCTGCGAGTCGACGCTTCGAGTCCGCGCAGACCGAGGTCATCGACGACGTCGAGGACTACGACGACTACGACCTCGATGAGTACGACGATCACGACTACGGCGACTACACCTACACCGAGCAGATCGACCGCCGGTGGATCTGGGTCGCCGGGGTCGCCGGGGTAATCCTGCTCGTCGCGGTGATCTGCACCGTGGTCATCCTCGGCGGCGGCGACAGTGGCTCGGTGTCCAAGACGGTGAGCCCGCCCTCCGCCACCAGCAGCGCGGCGCCGACGACGTCCGTCGCACCCCCCGCGGCCACCTCACTGGCGCCCGTGCCGCCAACGGGACCGCTGACCCCGGAGACCGTCACCACCGTCACGCCGTCGCCGAGCGCCGGGGCCGATCCCGCCACGACGGCACCGCCCGCACCGGCCGTCTCGGCCCCCGACCCGCGCACGATCACCTATCAGGTGACGGGCACCCGCCAGCTCCTCGACCTGGTCACGGTCATCTACACCGACCAGCAGGGTGCCCTGCAGACCGAGGTCAACGTGGCGCTGCCGTGGACGAAGACCGTGGTGCTGGACCCCGGCGTCAACCTCACCTCGGTGACCGCGACGAGCCTGATGGCTCAGCTGAACTGCTCGATCGCCGACGCCGGCGGCGCGGCGATCGCCGCCCAGTCCAACAACTCGATGATCGCGACCTGCACCAAGTAGCCCGGTAGCGAAATCGCTTACGCGAGACCGAGTTCCCGCATGCGCGAGCTGTGGGTCCGCTGCAGCCGCTCGAAGAACTCGGTGAGCCTGGTGAGACCTTCACCGGTCGACACCACGAGGTCCACCAGCTCATCGCGGTCGGCGAGGACGAACTGCGCCTGCGTGATGGCCTCGCCCAGCAGCCGCCGCGACCACAGCGCCAAGCGGTGGCGCTGCCTGTCGCTGGCGGTGACTGCGGCCTTCACCTCAGCGACGACGAACTGCGAGTGGCCGGTCTCCGACAGCACCGCGCGCACCACGCTGGCCGCCTCGGCAGGCAACGTGTCGGCGATCTCGAGATAGAAGTCGGCGGCCAACGCGTCACCGACGTAGGTCTTCACCAGCGCCTCCAGCCACGTGCTCGGCGTGGTCAGGCGGTGGTAGTTCTCCAAGGCCGGCGCGTACTTCGTCATCGCGGGGACCACGTCGACCCCACGCCGGTCCAGCGCGTCGCGCAGCATCTCGTAGTGGTTCATCTCCGCGGCGGCCATGCTGGCCATGTTGATCCGGCCCGCCAGATTCGGTGCCATCCGGGCCTCGTCGGTCAGCCGGTAGAACGCCGCCACCTCGCCGTAGGCCAGCAAGGCGAACAGCTCGGTAATGCCTGGATGATCGATCGACACGCCCGAGGTCCCTTGGTTCACCATCTGGTCGGGAGAAGCCGCCGGCTGCGTCTGAGTCATGGCCCAACTGTAGACGCCGACCGATGCGCCGAGCGCGGCTAAGAATCGGCCAGCTATCATGTAGGTGGACGTGGTCCGTACAGAGCGGGCAGCGACCAGAGAAATGTGTGTGCACGCAGTTGGCCCGCCTCCTCGAAGGCCAGGGCCCGGTGCTTTTCGATCAGACTCGTGCGCGCGTGGACGCCGCGAGGATTGACATTCGAAAGGTTACGTCGGCAACGCATGACTTCATCTACTTCAGAACCCACCACGGATACTCCAGAACCCACCACAGAACCCGTCACCGAAACCAAGACCTCATTCGCCGATCTCGGCGTGCGCGAGGAGATAGTGCGCGCACTGGCCGAGAACGGCATCGAACATACCTTTGCCATCCAGGAACTGACGCTGCCACTGGCGCTGGCGGGCGAGGACCTCATCGGTCAGGCCCGCACCGGCATGGGCAAGACCTATGCATTCGGCGTGCCGATGCTGCACCGCATCGTCGGCGACGCGGAGCGGCCCCTCAACGGCACCCCGCGGGCGCTGGTCGTGGTGCCCACGCGCGAACTGTGCCTGCAGGTGTTCGGCGACCTCGCCGTCGCCGCTCGGTATTTGAGGACGGACCCTGGCGGGCCTGACGACCGGAAACTGACGGTGACCTCGATCTACGGCGGCCGTCCGTACGAGCCTCAGATCGAGGCCCTGCAGAACGGCGTCGACGTGGTCGTCGGCACCCCTGGGCGACTGCTGGATCTGGCCCAGCAGGGTCACCTGCGTCTCGGTGGCCTCTCGATGCTGGTGCTCGACGAGGCCGACGAGATGCTCGACCTCGGCTTCCTGCCCGACATCGAGCGAATCCTGCGCCAGATCCCCGACGAGCGGCAGGCAATGCTGTTCTCGGCGACGATGCCGGATCCCATCATCACGCTGGCCCGCACCTTCATGAACCAGCCGACGCACATCCGCGCCGAGGCCCCGCATTCCGCCGCCACCCACGACACCACCGAGCAGTTCGCCTACCGTGCGCACGCACTGGACAAGGTGGAAATGGTCAGTCGCGTGCTGCAGGCCCGCGGCCGCGGCGCCACGATGATCTTCACCAGGACCAAGCGCACCGCGCAGAAGGTCGCCGACGAACTGGCCGAACGCGGCTTCAAGGTCGGCGCCGTCCACGGTGACCTGGGTCAGGCCGCTCGGGAGAAGGCGCTGAAGGCCTTCCGGACCGGCGACGTCGACGTGCTCGTCGCCACCGACGTTGCCGCCCGCGGCATCGACATCGACGACATCACCCACGTCATCAACTACCAGATTCCCGAAGACGAGCAGGCCTATGTGCACCGCATCGGTCGCACGGGCCGCGCAGGCAAGACCGGCATCGCGGTCACGCTCGTCGACTGGGACGAACTCCCCCGCTGGACGATGATCGACAAGGCGCTCGGGCTGAACACCCCCGATCCCCTCGAGACCTACTCCAGCTCACCGCACCTCTACGAAGAGCTGGACATCCCCACCGACGTCAGCGGGACGGTCGGCTCGCCGGCACGCAAGGACCGGCCCAAGCGTGAGGCCCGCGACGACGAGCGGCCCGCACGCAACCGGGACCGCACCAGGCAGCGCACCCGCGCCGGCAAGTCCGGCACCGGCCACGTGGAGAACGCCGAGGCTACGGCGCCTGCCACCAACGGCGAGAGTGCACCCGCGGGCGAGGCAGCGAGCCCGGCGCGGCGCAGGCGCAGGCGTCGCCGCCCGAACACCACCGCTCCTGCGGCCAACTAGGCGAGGTCACTACCGCGCGTGGTCAAACCCGAACGTCGCACCAAGAGTGACGTGCTCGCGGCAATCGCGATCGTGGTCGCCGTCGCCGTCACCGCAGGGCTGATCTGGTGGACCAGTGACGCGCGGGCGACGGTCAGTAAGCCGGCGGCCACGCCGGTCCCCGCGCTGAAGTCCGCCCGCGACGTGCCCACCACGCTGCGTCAGCTCTGGACGGCCGAAAGCCCCGCGACGACGCAACCGATCGTCGTCGCGGGCAGTGTGGTGACCGGAGCGGGGCACGAGGTGGACGGGCGGGACCCGGCGACCGGCGCGGTGCTCTGGAGCTTTGCCCGTGACCTCGAGCTGTGCGGAGTCACCTCGGTCTACCAGTACGCCGTCGCCGTGTACCCCGACGCACGGGGATGCGGCCAGGTCAGCACGATCGACGGCAAGACCGGCAAGCGTGGGCCCACCAGAACGGCCTACGCCGACCCCGAGGTCAGGTTGTCCACGGACGGCACCACGGTGTTGTCGGCCGGTGACAGCAGACTCGAGCAGTGGCGATCCGACATGGTCCGGATGATCAGCTACGGAGCGCTCGACGCCAGAATCAAGCCCGACGTACCCGCCCAGCCGCTGTGCCGGTTGGTGTCGGCCGCGGCGAGTCCCTCGGCGGTGTCGGTGCTCCAATCGTGCCCGAAGCAGCCCGACCAGCGTCTCGCCCTGCTCAAGCCCGCCAAGGAAGAAGACCAGCCGGACACGAAGTTCGTCTCGCTCCCTGGCGTGCCCGCCGACGCCGACTCGCAGGTGATCGCCGTCTCCGAAACCACGACCGCGGTGTACGTCCCGACGCCCAAGCCGGTCGTGAACGTCATCGACGTGACCGGCACCATGGTGGCCAGCACACTGCTGCCCAAGCCGGCGTCGCCGCAGGCCACCATGTCGCGGGCGGGCGACCTGTACACCTGGTGGACCGGCGACAGCGTGATGGTCTTCGACGCCAACGGCCTGAAGTACAAGTACACGGTCAGCCCGGTCGGAGGACAGGCGCCAGTGGGCCCCGCCACGATGTACGCCGGCAAGCTGCTGGTCCCCGTCACCACCGGCTATGACGTGTTCAATCCGGAGACCGGGGCCGGCGAAAGCCACATCCCCGTGAGCAGGCCGCCGAGCCAGGCTCCCGTGGTGCCGGCGGTCGCAGGGACCACGCTGCTCGAACAGCGCGGCGCCACGCTGGTGGCCCTGGGTCCGTAGCCAAACCTCTGGGGCTAAACCTCCGGGCTGAACGTCGCCAGCGCCTTGCCGGACTTCCAGTGCTTGAGCAGATCGTTGGCCAATGCGCGATAGGCGTTGGCGCCCTTGTTCTTCCGTCCCGCCAATACCGACGCACCCGACGCGCTCGCCTCGGCGAACCGCACGGTCCTCGGAATCGGCGGCCCCAGCACCACCATGCCGTAACGATCCGCGACGTCGAGCAGCACGTCGCGACTGTGCGTGGTCCGCGAGTCGTACAGCGTCGGCAATGCGCCCAACAACTGCAGATCGGCGTTGGTGATCTGCTGGACGTCGGTCACCGTGCGCAGGAACTGGCCGACCCCGCGATGGGCCAACGTTTCGCACTGCAACGGCACGATCACGTCGTTCGCCGCCGTCAGACCATTGAGCGTGAGCACACCGAGCGACGGTGGGCAGTCGATGATCACGACGTCGAAGTCCGCCACGACCTTGGCCAGTGCCCTCTTCAACGCGTACTCGCGTCCGGCGCGCATCAGGAGCATCGCCTCGGCCCCCGCGAGGTCGATGTTGGCGGGCATCAAGGTCATGCCCTCCGCCGTCGGCACCAACGCGGCGCCGGGTTCGACGTCGCCGAGCAGCACCTCGTGGATCGACACCGCCAGCTTGTCGGGGTCCTGCCCGAGCGAGAACGTCAAACACCCTTGTGGATCGAGGTCGACGAGCATCACCCGTCGGCCCTTCTCCGCCATCGCCGCACCCAACGACGCCACCGTCGTCGTCTTGGCGACCCCACCCTTTTGATTAGCGACTGCTAATACCCGCGTCATAGTCTTCTTCCCCGTCGCTTCGCTCGCCCTGGATTCTTGCCCGTCGCTTCGCCCGCCCTGGAACGTGTTCATCCAAGCACGCGCGCGCGGCATCGGGTTCGACGTGCGGCAGAATCTCCGGAGTGAGCATCCAAGCGCACCGCCTTCTATTGCTCCGCCACGGCGAGACCGAATGGTCGAAGAATGGCCGACACACCGGCCGCACCGACCTCGACCTCACCGAGGAAGGGCGCAAACAGGCCAAACTGGCCGCCGAAGCGCTCGACATCCTGCAGCTGCGCGACCCGCTGGTGGTCAGCAGCCCGCGACACCGGGCGTTGGTGACGGCCGAACTCGCAGGCCTGACCGTCGACGAGGTGTCCCCAGTGCTGGCGGAGTGGGACTACGGCGACTACGAGGGTTTGACCACGGCTCAGATCCGCGAGACGGTGCCCGACTGGATGGTGTGGACGCACGGCTGCCCCGGCGGCGAGAGCGTCGAGGCCGTCAGTGAGCGGGCCGACCGCGCCGTCGCGCTGGCCCTGTCCCACACCCCGACCCGGGACGTGGTCTTCGTCGGGCACGGTCACTTCTCCAGGGCGATGCTCACCCGATGGATGGAACTGCCGGTGGCAGAAGGCATCCGGGTATCGATGGTCGCGGCGTCGATCGCGGTGTGCGGCTATGAGCACGGCTTTCGCCAGATCAGCGCACTCGGCCTGACGGGCCATACGAACTCGTGCCTTCCCGCGTGACGGGCGAACCCTCGTTCGCGATGACCGGCAGTGCCGGCGCCGTCGTGGCCGATGGCGTACACACCCCCTACCCGCGGCTCGCCGACGCCCGGGCCGCACTCTCCTCCGGCAAAGCGCCGATCGTGTTGGGCGCCTTGCCCTTCGACATGACACGCCCGACCGCACTGATGCGCCCGGATGCCGTGCGGTTCGTCGACGGGCTACCCGATTGGCCGCGGCGAGACCTTCCGCACGTGCGCATCGCCGAGACGCTGCCCGCCCCCGACGTACACCGTGCGCGCATCGTCGAGGCACTCGTACGGTTGAACGATCCCCGCTCGGGCATGCACAAGGTGGTCTTGGCACGCGCGCTGCGCCTCGTCGCCGACGGCCCACTCGACGTCGGGACCATCCTGAGTCGTCTTGCCCAAGATGCCACCGCCAACGCGTATTTCGCCGATCTGTCCCCTGCCGGCGGCGAGTACGACGGCGCGGCGCTCATCGGCGCAAGCCCCGAGCTGCTGGTGGCCCGGAGAGGCGACGTGGTGGCGTGCCGACCGTTCGCGGGCTCGGCGCCCCGGTCGGCCGATCCCGATGCGGACCGCGCCAACGGTGCCGCGCTGGCCGACTCGGCCAAGAACCTGCACGAGCATCAGCTGGTCGTCGACGAGATGCGCAAGGTGCTCGAACCACTGTGCGTCGACCTGCGGATCGCTTCGGCCCCGGAGCTGTCCAGCACGTCGGCGGTGTGGCATCTGAGCACGCCGATCACCGGTCGACTGCGTGAATCATCAACCACGGCACTGGATCTCGCGGTGGCTCTGCATCCGACGCCTGCCGTCGGCGGAGTGCCCACCAAGGCGGCGGCCGAGCTGATCAACGAGCTGGAGGGCGACCGCGGGTTCTATGCGGGGGCGGTCGGGTGGTGCGACGCGGCGGGCGACGGTCGATGGGTGGTGTCCATCCGTTGCGCCCAACTGTCGGCCGACCGGCGCACCGCCGAGGCGCGGTCGGGCGGCGGCATCGTCGCCGAATCCGATCCCGACGACGAAGTCGCCGAGACCACCACGAAGTTCCGAACCATGATGTCGGCGTTGGGAGTCGAGAAATGACTTCCCGAAGACGATCGCGAGCGAGGATCGCAGCGAGGAACGAGCGAGGACCGGAGCGAGTGGGAGTCGAGAAATGACAACAGTGATCCGCCGCGCGAGGCCCGGTGACGAGGCCGAGCTGGCCGCCATGGTGCACGAGTTGGCCGAGTTCGAACACTCGGCCGACCAATGCACCGTCACCGAATCCCAGCTCAATACCGCACTTTTCGGAGATGCACCCACCGCGTGGGCGCACATCGCGGAGGTGGACGGCGAGCCCGCGGCCTGCGCACTGTGGTACCGCACCTTCTCCACGTGGGACGGCGTGGCAGGCATCTACCTCGAAGACCTGTTCGTGCGTCCCAGTTTTCGTCGCCACGGGCTGGCGCGGGCCCTGCTCGCGACGCTCGCCCGCGAATGCGCCGACGCCGGCTACACGCGACTCGAGTGGGCCGTACTCGACTGGAACGTCAACGCGATCGCGCTGTACGACTCGGTCGGCGGACGTCCCCAGAACGAGTGGATCACCTATCGGGTGTCGGGCTCCGAGTTGTCGGCACTCGCCTCGTCCTGAGCGGCCAGCCACCGCAGCGCCGACCGGCTGAACAGCAGTGCCAGCACCGCCGCCGCGACGAGCGCCACGGGCACGCCGTAGATCCACTGCCCCGAACCGACCGCCATGTACCAGGCGATCGGCAGCAGCAGGAGTTGGGTGAAGACCGCGAGTCCACGCCCCCAGCGGCGGCCGGTCCACAACGCCCACCCGGCAGCGAGCACCGCGGAGCCCATCACGACGAACCACGCCGCCGTGCCGTACCCGCTCAGCCAGGGCGGATCCTCGGCGCCCGCCAGGTGGCGCACCACGAGCACCACGGCGACGAGCACCGCGGCGGCCCCCTCCAATGCGACCACCACCCCCGCCTGACGCACCGTCGTCGGTGAGGGAACGTTCACGACGGCCAGCGTAGGGGGTACAAGGCCGGGCATGGATAGGCTGATGCCCCGTGCGCGCCGTGCTGATCGTGAATCCGAACGCGACCTCGACCACTCCCGCCGGGCGCGACCTACTCGCACACGCGCTGGAGAGCAGAGTCCACCTGACCGTTGAGCACACCGACCACCGCGGCCATGCCATCGAGATCGCCAGGGATGCGACGCGCGACGGGATCGACGTGGTGATCGTGCACGGCGGTGATGGCACGGTGAACGAGGTGGTCAACGGAATCCTCGGCGACTGCGGCCGGGGCAGGCCGGCGCAGGACGGGCCCGCGGTGGCCGTGGTTCCTGGCGGTTCGGCCAACGTCTTCGCCCGCGCGCTCGGCATCAGCCCCGACCCCACCGTGGCGACCAACCAACTCGTCGACCTGCTCGACGGCTTCCGCAGGGGCGCGTCGTGGCGGCGGATCGGCTTGATGGACTGCGGGGAACGCTGGGGCGTGTTCACGGCGGGCATGGGCGTGGACGGCGACGTGGTAGCCGCCGTCGAGGCGCAGCGCGAGAAGGGTCGCAAGGTGACCGCGTCCCGCTACATCCGCGTGACAGTGCGCGAGATGCTGGCCGGCGCCACGAAGGAGCCGTCATTGACGCTGCACCTGCCGGGTCGCGAGCCGGTTCCGGGCGTGCACTTCGCGTTCGTGTCGAACTCGAGCCCGTGGACGTACGCCAATACCCGGCCGGTTTGGACCAACCCGGACACGACGTTCGAGACGGGGTTGGGCATCTTCGCGGTCACCAGCATGAACGTGTGGGCGAATCTGCGACTGGTGGGACGGATGGTGTCTCGCAACCCTCGCATCGAGGCCAAGCACCTGATCCGCGACGACGATCTGGCGTGGGTGCGGGTGACCAGTGACACACCGGTGGCCTGCCAGATCGACGGGGATTACGCAGGCCTGCGTGAAACGATGACGTTCACCCAGGTGCGGGATGCACTTGGCGTGGTTGCACCGCCCGCAAAAACTCTCTGACCTGCAGTAATTCGTTCGCAGCCGGTAATTGAGAGCGCAAGTGGGTTCAGTGTAGTACAAACTAGTAAGGGTTCTGGTAACGCAACCTCTTAGTGACATTGCACACCTGTTAACGCGCCGCTATTGACATCTGTTCAGCCTGTGCAACCATCGGAAGCAACAGTGCAGAAACATTTCAGTGCGCGCGTTAACAGCCGAAGAAAAGCTCGTGCGCTTCGCTGCGCACACGATAAGGAGTTGGAAGCTATGGATTGGCGGCATAAGGCGGTCTGTCGTGACGAGGATCCGGAACTGTTCTTCCCGGTGGGGAACAGTGGCCCGGCGCTCGCTCAGATCGCTGACGCAAAGCTCGTTTGCAACCGCTGCCCGGTGACGACGGAGTGCTTGAGCTGGGCATTGGATTCCGGCCAGGACGCCGGCGTCTGGGGTGGCATGAGCGAGGACGAACGGCGCGCTCTCAAGCGGCGCAACGCGCGCACCAAGGCGCGTACCGGGGTTTAGTTCGCAGACACTTCACAGTTTTACGGCCCCGATGAACAATCGGGGCCGTAACTCTGTGCGCAGGCTGCGGTTAATTCACGCGCGCGTTACTGCGGCAGCCGCGTCCGCCTGCCGATCGGCACCCGCAATACGACGTCGGTGCCGCCGCTTGGCGATTCGTGCATGCCCAATGAACCGTCCAATTCGGCCGCCACCAGAGTCCGGACGATCTGCAAACCCAGCCGGTCGGATTTCTCCAGGCTGAACCCCTCGGGAAGACCGCGGCCGTCGTCGTGCACCACGACGTCGAGCCACCGGGACGATCGTTCGGAGCGGATCGTCACGCAGCCCTGCGGGGTGGTTTCGTCGTAGGCGTGCTCGATGGCGTTCTGCACCAGCTCGGTGACCACCATGACGAGTGCGGTGGCCCGGTCGGCGTCGAGCACGCCGAGATCGCCGACGCGCACGATCCGGATGGGCGTGTCGACCGACGCGACGTCGTTCATGATCGGCACGATCCGGTCCACCACCTGGTCGAGGTTGACCTCCTCGTCCACCGACATCGACAGCACGTCGTGAACAAGCGCGATGGACGACACGCGTCGCACCGACTCGATCAGCGCCTCGCGCCCCTCGGCGTTGTTGGTGCGGCGGGCCTGTAGGCGCAGCAGGGCGGCCACGGTCTGAAGGTTGTTCTTCACCCGGTGGTGAATCTCACGGATGGTCGCGTCCTTGGACAGCAGGGCACGGTCGCGACGCTTCACCTCGGTGACGTCGCGGATGAGCATGGCGGCACCGGTGCCTTCGCCATGCGCCACCAGGGGCAGCGTCCGCAGTAGCACGGTGGCGCCGCCAGCGTCGACCTCCATCCGCATGCTGGAGCCCCCTGCCAGGGAGTCGCGGACGTGGTTGGCGAGCTCCTGCGCCTCGAACGGGTCCGAGATCAGCGGGCGCGTGACGGTGACCAGGTTGTGGCCCTCGAGTTCGGCGGCCAGCCCCATCCGGTGATACGCCGAGATCGCGTTCGGGCTGGCGAACACGACGTCACCGCCGACGTTCAGGCGGATGAACCCGTCGCCCACCCGTGGGCTCGACCGCGACATCGCCAGGTCCCCGACGTTGGGAAAGGTGCCCTCGGACAGCATGTGCAGCAGATCCCTGGCGCAGTCCAGATACGCCCGCTCCAGCGGGCTGGCCTTGCGCCGGTCGGCCAGCGCCGTCTGGTGGGTCAGTACCGCGACCACCTGGTTGCCGTGCCGGACCGGTACGGCCTCCACGTCGAGAAATCCGCCGCCGTGCGAATCCGCTTGGCCCGCATCGCTTTCCCGGCCGATGTGACCCGATCTGAATGCCACCGTCACCACCGGCATGTCGTCGGCGTCGTTGAGCGTGCCGACCACGTCGGCCAGCAGCACCGTCGGCGCCGTGTTGGGCCGGACCTGGGCGACGCACACCAGCTTGTCGTCGTCGCGTCGCACCCACATCAGGTAGTCGGCGAAGGACAGGTCGGCCAGCAGCTGCCACTCCCCCACCACCGCATGCAGGTGGTCCACGGCAGCGCCGGGCAGGATGGTGTGCTCGGCGAGCAGATCACCGAGTGTTGACACGAGCTTCTACGTCTGGGGGGCGCTAGCTGATCACGGCGATGAGGTCGCCCGCCTGGATGACGTCGCCCACCGACACCTTCACCTGGGTGACCGTACCGGCCACCTCGGCCAGCACCGGGATCTCCATCTTCATCGACTCCAGCAGCACGACCGTGTCACCCTCGCCGATCTGATCGCCCTCGCTGACCACGACCTCCAGCACACTGGCGACGATCTCGGCGCGAACATCTTCGGCCATCTTCACTCCACTCGTCTGTCGGAGCCGCCGAAGGTTGGGCGACCGGGATCGGATAAGCACTGCCTGCGCGTCCATCGAACCACAACAGCGGGTTTGTAACCGACCACCCCGGTCATGAGACACTGTCAGTAAGCAACTGACTCACTGGAGGATCATCATGGCCAAGCGTGGCCGTAAGAAGCGCGACCGCAAGCACACCAAGGCCAACCACGGCAAGCGACCCAACTGCGGTTCGAAGGCCGTGCGCTAGCCGCGGATGATCGTGGTGCGGCTGATCTCGATGCGCAGCCGCTGACGAAGCCCCTCAGGGGCCTTCTCCCCGCTGCACTTCGTTGGCGATCAGTCGCTTCACCCGGTCCTCGACGCCGTAATGGCGCAGGCACGACGGGCATTCCTCGAGATGGTGGCGCAGCTTGTCGCGCGTCTCGGTGGTGCATTCGCCGTCGAGTAGCGTCCATACCTCGGCGATCACCGCCGCGCACTCGGGGTGGTCGGGGTCGACGGGGCCGACCGGCGGATGGAAGTCGTATTCGTCGGAGCGGGATACGTGCTCGCTCATGACGACACCCCCTCGGGCGCGTCGAGCTGCTGACCTCGGATGAAGCCACGATCTCGTGCGACATCCGACAGCAGCTCGCGCAGCTGCTTGCGGCCACGGTGCAACCGCGACATCACCGTTCCGATCGGGGTATCCATGATCTCTGCGATCTCCTTGTACGGGAAGCCTTCGACGTCCGCGTAGTACACCGCCATCCGGAAGTCTTCCGGCAGCTCCTGCAGCGCGGCCTTGATCTCCGTGTCCGGCAGCGCCTCCAGCGCCTCCACCTCGGCCGACCGCAGTCCTGTGGACGAATGCTCGGCGTTCGCGGCGAGCTGCCAGTCGGTGATCTCCTCGGTCGGATACTCCGATGGCTGACGCTGTTTCTTACGGTAGCTGTTGATGTACGTGTTGGTCAGGATTCGGTACAGCCAGGCCTTGAGATTGGTGCCCTCGCGGAACGACCGAAACCCCGAATAGGCCTTGACCATGGTTTCCTGCAACAGATCCTCGGCGTCCGCGGGATTGCGCGTCATCCGCAGGGCACCACCGTAGAGCTGATCGAGCAACGGAATCGCGTCGCGCTCGAACCGCGCCGTGAGCTCGGCATCAGTCTCCAGGGGCGCGGCGGCTGCTTCGTCGACGTCGGTCATCAGAGTCGAAACCGTCCTCCCTCTAGCGGCTCCGTCGAACGGATCCGTCGGCTCGACGGGTCGTTCCAAGCAGGCCGTGTGCACTAAGGTCTCCCTTCCAATCCTAGAGGTAGGGGCCGACAACCAGGTCGGCGCTCCGACTGCATGCAATAACGGCATCGCCGGGTGTGATTGTTCCCACCTGCTTGCGCACTAGGGTGGGGCCGGTGGCCAGCGCAGCGACTCCCGCGATCGCCGCGCTGGTGGCGGCGGGAGTGCCACACGAGGTGTTGCGGTACCACCACGACCCGCGCGCCGAGTCCTTCGGCGACGAGGCCGCCGCGGAACTCGCGGTCACGGCCGGGGTTCGGCAAGCACAGGTCTTCAAGACGCTGGTCGTCGCGGTGCCGAAGGGACTCGCGGTCGCGGTGCTGCCGGTGCCGTCGAAGTTGTCGCTCAAGGCCGCCGCTGCCGCGCTCGGCGTGCCGAAGGCCACCATGGCCGACCCGGCCGCCGCCGAACGGTCCACCGGTTACGTGGTCGGCGGCATTTCACCGTTGGGCCAGCGCAAGGCGTTGCCGACGGTCGTCGACGCGTCGGCACTCGAATGGGACCGGGTGCTATGCAGCGCGGGCAAGCGGGGCTGGGACGTATCTCTGGCGCCGACCGACCTGATCCGTCTCACCAAGGCCGTGACCGCCGACATCCTCGCGCCCTAGGGTTGAGCGCATGTCCTCTTCTTCGTTGTCAGGGCGGACCCTCTTCATCTCCGGCGCCAGCCGAGGCATCGGATTGGCAATCGCCAAGCGGGTCGCCGCCGACGGCGCCAACGTCGCGCTCGTGGCCAAGACCGCCGACCCGCACCCCAAGCTCGAGGGCACCATCTACACCGCGGCCAAGGAGATCGAGGACGCCGGCGGCAACGCGCTGCCGATCCTCGGCGACGTCCGCGACGGCGACTCGGTGGAATCGGCGGTGGCGCAGGCCGTGCAGCAGTTCGGCGGCATCGACATCTGCGTGAACAACGCGTCGGCCATCAACCTCGGTTCCATCACCGAGGTCCCGCTCAAGCGGTTCGACCTGATGAACGGCATCAACGTCCGCGGCACCTATGCGGTATCGCAGGCCTGCATCCCGCACATGAAGGGACGGGAGAATCCGCACATCCTCACGCTGTCTCCGCCGATCCTGCTCGAATCGAAATGGCTCAAGCCGACGGCCTACATGATGGCCAAGTACGGAATGACGCTCTGCGGGCTCGGCATGGCCGAGGAGTTGCGCGCCGACGGCATCGCGTCGAACACCTTGTGGCCGCGCACCCTGGTGGCCACCGCCGCGGTGCAGAACCTGCTCGGCGGCGCCGAAGCCATGGCCCGCGCACGCAAACCCGAGGTGTACTCCGACGCCGCCTACGTGATCCTCAAGAAGCCGTCCCGCGAGTTCACCGGCCAGAGCCTGTTGTGCGAGGACGTATTGCTGGAATCCGGGGTCACCGACCTGTCGGTCTACGACTGCGTGCCGGGCTCGGAACTGGGGGTCGACCTGTGGGTCGACACCCCCAACCCGCCGGGGTACACCCCGGTCTAGCGCACCTGGTGCGGGAGGGGTCGCGGTGAGCACGACCGGCGGCGAGCGAAAGTCCAAGGGCCACCTGGCCCGGGGCCGAGCGGCGTACCGGCGGCGGGCCTGGCGGGACGCCTTCGCGGAGCTGTCGGCGTCCGACCATGATCGACCGCTGGGCGCCGCGGATCTCGAGCGGCTGGCGCAGTCGGCCTACCTGACGAACCGCGACGACGATGCCATCCGCACGCTGGAGCGCGCCCACGCCCGATACCTCGACGACGGCGAGACGGTTGACGCTGTGCGCTGCACGTTTTGGATCAGTCTGGGTCTGCTCGTCTGCGGTGAGCAGGCCATGGCCAACGGCTGGGTCGCAAGAGGGAACCGGTTACTCGGTCACCGCGGTGACTGTGTAGAGAGCGGATACCTGCTGGTGCCCGGAGTGCTTGAGAACATCGGCGCGGGCGGCGACTTGGAGGCCGCGTTCAACGATGCCGCGGAGATTGCAGAGATCGGCGAACAGTTCGGCGACGTCGACCTGATCTCATTCGCAATGCACGCCCAGGGCCGGGTGAGCATCAGGCGGGGCGGCATTACGCAGGGCCTCGCGCTTCTGGACGAGGCGATGGTCGCCGTGGTCGCCAACGACCTGGTGTCACCGCTGTTCACCGGGCTGATCTACTGCCAGGTGATCGACGCCTGCGAGGAAGTGTTCGACGTTCGGCGGGCCCAGGAATGGACCGACGCACTTGGCCGCTGGTGCGATTCGGAGTCCCAGATGATCACCTTCACCGGCATCTGCCTGGTGCACCGCGCGGGGGTGCTTCAGCTCCACGGCGCGTGGCCGGCCGCAATCGAGGAGGCCCGCCGTGCCTGCGATCGCTTGATGCCCGGGGAGCCGGCTACGGGTGCCGGCCGATACCGACAGGCCGAGATCCACCGGCTGCGGGGAGAGTTCGTCGAGGCCGAGCAGGCCTACCGGGACGCATACGAGATGGGTTGGCAGCCGCAACCGGGCCTGGCACTTCTACGGCTCGCCCAGGGGCGCACCGACGCAGCGGCGGCGGCGATCCGGCGGGTGCTCGCCGAAACCATTGACCGTGGCCGGCGAGCGAGGCTGCTCCCGGCGTACGTCGAGATACTGCTCTCGGCGGGTGACGTCCCGGAGGCGCGAGCGGGGGCCCACGAGCTGGCGACGATCGCGGCGGACTATGGCCGCGACCTGCTGACCGCAATGGCGACCCAAGCCCTCGGCGCAGTCGAGCTGGCGGAAAGCAATGCCGGCGCAGCCTTGATCACGCTGCGTGAGGCCTGCCAAGCCTGGCAAGACGTCGACGCGCCCTACGAAGTCGCGCAGGTGCGCACGATGCTCGGGCGCGCCTGCCGGGAACTCGGCGACGAGGACTCAGCGGCGTGGGAGCTGACGGCCGCCCGTGACACGTTCGACCGGCTCGGCGCGGGCTCCGACGTCACACGGCTGAGCGCGCTGATCGAGGCGAAGCCCCGAGAAAGTGCCTGCGGGCTCACCACGCGTGAGTTGCAGGTGCTGTGCCTCGTCGCCGAAGGCAGATCGAACAAGATCATCGCCGAGCTACTTGGGCTCAGCGAACGAACCATCGATCGACACGTGAGCAACATCTTGACGAAGCTCGACGTGTCGTCCCGGACCGCGGCTACCGCATTCGCCTACGCGCACAACCTCGTCTGAAGGTCGTATGGGTGAAATCACCCATGCGCGGCGCACCCGATTTGGGTGGTCGCGCCGATGCGGGCGAAAACCGTCGCGTGATCACCTCTTACGTATGCGACAACCGGAGAGGACCGCGACATGACTACCACCGCAGCCGTGACGGCCGTGGACATCCTGGCCGCCGTGCGACACCTCGCGCCGACGATCGGCGGCCGGGCGCCCGAGATCGAGCGTGCCGGCAGACTTCCCGCCGACCTGCTCCGCACACTCAAGGATGCGGGGTGCCTGCGGATGCTCCTCCCGCCCACACACGGCGGGTCGGGGGTCGAGCTCCCGGATGCGATGCGGGTGTACGAGGCGCTGAGTCGGGCGGATGCGTCAGTTGGCTGGACGGTGATGATCGGATCTGGTTCCTGGTACGACTTTGCCGGGTTGCCCCGAGCGACGTTCGACCTCAGTCTTCAATGATGGCTCAGACGTGATCGTCGGAGGCGTGTTCGCGCCGAGCGGCTCGGCTGTACGCACCGATGGCGGTTACCGGGTAACCGGGCGGTGGGGCTTCGCCAGTGGCTGCCAGCACTGCGGTTGGCTGTTCGGCAACCTCTTCGAAGGCGTCGGCGGCGAACAGCGCCTGCGGACAGTGGTTTTCGCCGCCTCGGAGGTGGAGATCGAGGACACCTGGACAGTGTCCGGGTTGTGCGGCACCGGCAGCCACCACTTCACCGCCGACAACGTCTTCGTACCGGCCGAACGCACGTTCCCGACGTTGGAGGCCGAGCCGTGCCTGGACGAGCCGCTAGTGCGAATCCCGCCGCCGACGCTGTATTCGCTCGCCGTTTCCAGCAGCGGCGCTGGGTGTGGCCCAGGGGGCGATGGACGACATCCTCGCCCTGGCGACGGGCAAGACCCCGCTCTTGGCCTCCACCGCGCTGGCGGCCAACCCGCTGTTCCAGCATCAGCTCGCCAACGCCGACGCGGAACTGCGCGCGGCCCGCGGTCTCGTGTACGACGCGGCGGACACGGCCTGGGCGGCCGCCGCCAGTCGGTCGCCGTTCACTCTGGAAATGTGCGCACGGTTCCGTGCCACGGCGGCGTGGGCGACGGCTCGGACGGCGGCCGTGGTCGACTTCGCCTACGAAGCCGGCGGCGGCACCTCCCTCTACGCCCAAAGCCCGCTGCAGCGCCGGCTGCGCGACATCCACGCCATCACCCAGCACTTCCTGATCAGGCCGGACACGTTGACCACAGCCGGAGCCGTACTCGCCGGGCAGGACATCGACGTGCTCGTGTTCTGACCCGACCTTGCGACGTCGCGTTGTCTAGAGCAGCGTCGCCTGTTCGGGCTCCGGTTCAGCGGGCTCGATGAGCTCGGGGCCGTTGTTGCGGACGCTGTTGACCAGTCGGGAGACCTCCCGGATCGCGATGCGGTCCAGGTCGCCGTGGCCGCGCAACAGACCCTCGTCGACGGGCGCGTCCGGGTCGAGCCAACGGTCCCAGTCACGCTCACTGATGGTCAGCGGCATGCGGTCGTGGATGTCGGCCAGGGGACCTGCGGAGTCGGTGGTGATGATGGTGCAGCTGAGCAGCGGTGGGATGTCCTTCGGAGCATCCTTGGGTCGCCAGGTCGACCACAGGCCCGCCATGAACAGCAACTCCCCGTCGGCGCCGTACATGTAGAAGGGCGTCTTGGCGGCCTTCTTGCCGTCGGCCTTCTCGCCGTTGGGCCGCCATTCGTACCACCCGTCCATCGGGATCAGGCACCGCTTGGACTTGGTGGAGTTGCGGAAAGCCGGCGACGTGGTGACCTTCTCGGCGCGGGCGTTGATCAGCAGCGGGCCCTTCGATGTCCGGCGCGCCGTCGTCACCCGTCTTCGCCCACGGCGGGATCAGTCCCCAGCGCATCAGCCGCACCCGGCGCGTCGAATCGTCGTCCGGCTCGGCGTGCCGCTTGACCACCGAGGTGATGGTGGTGGTGGGCGCGACGTTGTAGTTGGGGCGCGGGTGCGTCCTTCTGCGCGTCGCGTCACTTCGTCGATGGCCTTGATCTTCTCGGCCAGCAACGCAGGATCCGTCGTCACCGCGAATCGCCCACACATGTATCCCATGGTTGCAGATGACGCCGACAGGGCAGGATGGACCACGATGGATCCCCTGAATACCTGGCCCGCACCGTTCACCGACGCACCCGTGGATGCGACGGTGACCGTGCCCGGCTCGAAGTCGCAGACCAACCGGGCCCTGGTGCTGGCCGCGTTGGCCGGCCCGCAGGGCACCTCGACCGTCGGCGGCGCGCTGCGCAGCCGTGACACCGACCTGATGATCGGCGCATTGCGGACCCTCGGGCGTGTCCGTCGACGGCCCGGGCACCGAATTGTCGGTCAGCGGTGCCATCGCCCCCGCGCCGGGTGCGCGCGTCGACTGCGGGCTGGCGGGCACCGTGCTGCGGTTCGTCCCGCCGGTGGCCGCGCTCGGCTGCCGAAGTCGTCACGTTCGACGGCGACGAGCAGGCCCGGTCCCGGCCCATCGCACCCCTCCTCGACGCCCTGCGCGGCCTCGGCGTGGCGCTCGACGGTGACGCGTTGCCGTTCCGCGTGCACGGCACCGGGTCCGTGGCGGGCGGCACCGTCGAGATCGACGCATCGGCCTCGTCGCAGTTCGTCTCGGGGCTGCTGCTGTCGGGCGCCACGTTCGAGCGACGGGCTGACCGTCGTCCACACGGGCAAGGCGGTGCCGTCGGCGCCGCACGTCGCGATGACGGTGTCGATGCTGCGCGACGCGGGCGTGGCCGTCGACGACAGCGAGGCGCAACCGGTGGCACGTCGCACCGGGACCCGTCGCCGCGCGGCACTGGGCCATCGAGCCCGATCTGTCCAATTCCGTGCCGTTCCTGGCCGCGGCGATCGTCACCGGCAGGCGCGGTGCGGGTGACCGCCTGGCCGACGGGTCAGCGTGCAGCCCGCCGACGACGATCATCGCCCTGCTGGAGAAGCTGGGTTCGGTTGTCCGCCAGACGGATTCGGGGCTCGAGGTGATCGGCCCCTCCGGCTACGGCGGCTTTGACGCCGACCTGCACGACGTCGGCGAGCTGGCACCGTCGGTCGCGGCGCTGGCCGCGCTGGCCGAACCCGGTTCGGTCTCGCGACTGCGCGGCATCGCGCATCTGCGGGGCCACGAAACCGACCGGCTGGCCGCGCTGAGCACCGAGATCAACCGCCTCGGCGGCCAATGCGAGGAGACGGCCGACGGCTTGCTCATCACGGCCCGGCCGTTGCACGGCGGGGTCTGGCGCTCCTACGCGGATCACCGAATGGCAACGGCGGGTGCCATCGTCGGGCTGCGCGTGGCCGGCGTCGAGGTCGAGGACATCGGCACCACGGCCAAGACGCTGCCCGACTTTCCGCGGATGTGGGCGGACATGTTGTTCGGCCAGGGCCGAGGCAGGCGATTGAGCGCTCGCGACTACGACGAGTCCGACGTCCGGGTCAGCGCCGGGTCGGGGCTCGCGGCCGCGGACCAAGACCCGACCCGAACACGCCGACGCGCAGGAAGCCATGGTGGTCACCGTCGACCGCGGCCGATGGGGTTGCGCACTCGGCGGCGATCCGGCCCGCCGACGTCACCGCGATGCGGGCCCGCGAACTGGGCCGCACCCCGATCGTGGTCGGCGACGACGTCGGCATCGTCGGCGATCTGTCCGGCCAGCCGGATACGCTGGCCCGCATCGTTCGCCGCGGTCCGCGGCGAACGGTGTTGCGCCGCACCGCCGATGACACCGATCCGACCGAACGGGTCGTGGTCGCCAATGCCGACCAACTGCTGATCGTGGTCGCGCTCGCCGATCCGCCGCCACGCACCGGCTTCGTCGAGCGGGCGCTGATCGCCGCCTACACGGGCGGGTTGACACCGATCCTGTGCCTGACCAAGAGCGACCTCGCGCCGCCCGAACCGTTCGCGGCACAGTTCGCGGGCCTGGAGCTGACGGTCGTCACCGCCGGCCGCGACGATCCGCTCGACGTGGTGGCTCCCCTGCTGGTGGGCAAGGTGACCGTGTTGTTCGGGCCACTCCGGCGTCGGGAAGTCGACGCTGGTGAATCGTCTGGTGCCGGAAGCGGATCGGGCGATCGGCGACGTCTCGGGCGTCGGCAAGGGCCGGCACACGTCGACGCAGTCGGTGGCGCTTCCGCTGCGTGATTCCGGCTGGGTGATCGACACGCCGGGCATCCGATCGTTCGGGCTGGCCCACATCGCACCCAACGACGTGATGCTGGCGTTCTCCGACCTCGCCGAGGCCATCGAGGACTGCCCCCGCGGGTGTGGTCACATGGGTCCGCCCGCCGACCCGGAATGCGCGCTGGACACGTTGACGGGGCACGCAGCCGACCGGGTCGCCGCCGCGCGCCTGCTGCTGACCGCGATGCACGAGGACTAGGACGGGTGGACTTCCTCGAACGGACCCGGCACGGGTACGACGCGGCCGCCGCCGAGTTCGCGGCGCTGTTCGATCGTCACCTCGACGCCAAGCCCATCGAGCGGGCCACGCTCGCCGCGTTTGCCGAACTGGTGCTGGCAACCGGCAATCCCGCCGTCGCCGACGTCGGCTGCGGCACGGGCGCGACCACTCGAATCCTCCGCGACCTCGGTGTCGTTCCTGCCGGAATCGATCTGTCCCCCAACATGATCGCCCAGGCCCGACAGCGCAGCCCCGGCCTCGGATTCACCGTTGGTTCGATGACGGATCTGGACCTGACCGACGGCAGTGTCGGCGGCGTCTGCGCGTGGTACTCGACCATTCACGTACCCGACTCGCACCTGTCGACGGTGTTCTCGGAGTTCCACCGCGTGCTCGTCCCCGGAGGTGTCGTCCTGCTCGCGTTTCAGGTGGGCGACCAGCCTCGACACCTGACGCGAGGCGTTCGGCGTCTCCGTCGACCTCGTCTTCCACCGGCGCACCGCGAGCGCGGTGGGTTCCCCCCTCGCGACGGCCGGGCTTCCGATCTACTCCCAGACCGTGCGCGAAGCCGATGACGACGGCGTGGAATCGACGCCGCAGGCCTTCGTAATCGCCAGGAAGGTGGACACGCCGTGACTCCGGTACCCACGATCACGCTGAACGACGGCGCCCGCATCCCACAACTCGGGTTCGGCGTGTACAAGGTGCCCCCGGAGGAGACCGCGGCGGCGGTCCGGGCCGCCCTCCTCGTCGGCTACCGCCACGTCGACACGGCCACGATGTACCACAACGAGGCGGCCGTGGGCCAGGGCATCCGCGACGCGGGCGTCGACCGCGCCGAGGTCTTCGTCACCAGCAAGCTCGACAACGGTTTTCACGAACCCGACGCGGCGCGAAGGGCGTTCGACGCCACGCTGGCCGCGCTGGACACGGACTACGTCGACCTCTACCTCATCCACTGGCCGTTGCCGACCCGCTACGGCGGCGACTTCGTCTCGACCTGGCGGACGCTCGAGGAGTTCGCCGCCGACGGCCGGGCGCGCAGCATCGGCGTGTCGAACTTCCACGTCCCCCATCTTGAACGCCTGGCCGCCGAGAGTGGCACCACGCCCGCGGTCAACCAGGTCGAGGCACATCCGTACTTCACCAACGCCGCCGTCCGGAACTACTGCAAGCAGAACGGCATCACGTTCGAGGCATGGTCGCCGCTGGCGCGTGGCAAGGTACTCGACGACCCGGTGCCCGTGCGCATCGCCGAGGCGACGGGCAGGTCACCCGCGCAGGTCGTGCTGCGCTGGCACCTTCAGCGCGGCGACGTCGTCTTCCCGAAATCCGTGACGCCGCAACGCATCGCGGACAACTTCGCATTGTTCGACTTCGAGCTCAGCGATGCCGACGTGGCAGCGATCGACGCGCTCGACGAGGGCGAAGCGGGGCGGGTCGGATCCAACCCCGACACCTTCGACTTCATCGGCGACCGAAGGTAGCGCCCGAAACTGCGGGCGCTAAGCGGCCAGGTCCGGACGCCCCGCACGCTTGGTGGCGCGCCTGGCATCGCGCTTGTCGCGACGCCACGCGCGCACGGTCGCGATCGCGGTGTTCAGGCCCCGTCGCCGCCCCGTGGTGGGATCGGTTGCGGCGAAACCCGATTCGAGTTCGCTGAACATCCGCTCGCTGCGGGTCTCCGGAGCGTCATCGGCGGTGTCGGTCAGGAACTTGTCCGGCAACGACAGCTTCGCGATGGTGCGCCACGTCTTCCCGTACTGAACCAGGAAGTTGCCCGTGGTGTAGGGCAGGTCGTACTTGTCGCAGACTTCGCGAACCCGGAACGAGATCTCGTGCAACCGGTTGCTCGGCAGGTCCGGATACAGGTGATGCTCGATCTGGTGGCACAGGTTGCCGCTCATGAAGCGCAGCCCGGGACCCGCCTCGAAGTTGGCGCTACCGAGCATCTGGCGCAGATACCACTGGCCCTTGCTCTCACCGACCATGTCGGTCTTCGTGAACTTCTCTGCGCCGTCGGGGAAGTGGCCGCAGAAGATGACGGCATTGGCCCACACGTTGCGGATCACGTTGGCGACTGCGTTGGCCTTCAACGTCGACTTGTACGTCGCGCCCGGTGACAGTGACGTCAGCGCAGGCCACACGATGTAGTCCTTGGCCACCTGGTGGCCGGCCTTGACGCCGAACTCGCGCACGCGCACCAGCGTGGCCTTGCGGTCGTCGCGGCCCTTGGAGATCTTGCCGAGCTCCAAGTGCTGCAACCCGACGCCCCACTCGAAGCCGATGGCCAGAAGCGTGTTGAAGAGCAGATTGCCGTAGAGGTTGAACGGCTTCCACTTCGCGTCCCTGGTGACGCGGATGACGCCGTAGCCCACGTCGTCGTCCATCCCGAGGATGTTCGTGTACTTGTGGTGCATGAAGTTGTGCGTGAACCGCCAGTGCTTGGACGCGCCGCTCATGTCCCACTCCCACGTCGAGGAGTGAATCTCGGGGTCGTTCATCCAGTCCCACTGGCCGTGCATGACGTTGTGGCCGATCTCCATGTTCTCGACGATCTTGGCCACGCCCAGTGTCACGGTGCCCGCCCACCACGCCGAGCGGCGCGAGCTCGCGGCCAGCATGACCCGGCCCGCGAGCTCGAGGGCACGCTGGGCGGCAATGGTGCGACGGATGTACCGCGAGTCGCGCGCGCCGCGGGAATCTTCGATGTCTTGGCGGATCGCGTCGAGTTCGACTGCCAGACTTTCGATGTCGGCGTCGGTCAGGTGCGCGAACTCCGGAACGTCAGTAATCGCCATCGTTCAGCCCTCCTCTTGTGATACCTACGCTAGCGTAACCTACGACTCCGTAGGTTACCAGCCAGTAAATGTTAAACGTCCAGTACACAGTCGCCGGAAGCTGCGGATATACACGTTTGTATACGCGTTCCCGGCTCGTGCTCGTTGCCGCTGCGCAGATCGCGAACGTGACCGTCGACCAAGCTCACCACACACGACTGGCAGATGCCCATTCGGCAGCCGAATGGCATCTGCACGCCGACGCTCTCACCGGCATCCATCAACGAGGTGGCCGCATCCACGGTGACGGTCTTTCCGCTTCTGGCGAACTCGACGACGCCGCCCTGACCGTGTGCCGCGACGCGTGACGCCCCAAACCGCTCCAGGTGCAGACGGTCGGCGATACCCGCGGCCGACCATACCCGGTGCGCGTCGTCGAGCATTCCCTCCGGACCGCACGCCCAGGTCTGCCGGTCGCGCCAGTCCGGCACCTCGTCGGCGAGCCGCGACAGGTCGAGACGACCCTCGGTCCGGGTGGCGCGCAGCCGCAACTGGTAGCCATGGTGCGCATCCGCCAGCTGGGCCAGCTCCGCACCGAACATCACGTCGGATTCCGTTGGCGCCGAATGCACGTGAACGATATGACCCGGGCCGCCGACCTGTTCCCGGCGCACCAACGTCCGCAGCATCGACATGACCGGCGTGATGCCCGAACCGGCGGTGAGGAACAACACGGACGCCGGCGCTGGATCCGGCATGACGAAGTTGCCCTGCGGGGCGGCCAGCCGCACGATGGTGCCCGGCGCGAGGCCGCCCACCAGGTGGCTGGACAGGAAACCCTCCGGCATCGCCTTGACGGTGATGGTGATGGTCTTCGCCGCACGGCCAGATGTCGCCGGCGGGGCGGCTCCGGTGACCGGAGTCGACGTCAGCGAGTAGGACCGCCAGCGCCAACGCCCCGCCATCAAGACCCCGATGCCGATGTACTGGCCCGGTTCGTAGTCGAAGGAGAAGCCCCAGCCCGGCTTGATGACCAACGTCGCGGAGTCGACGGTCTCGCGGCGCACCTCGAGCACCCGACCGCGGAGCTCACGCGCCGACCACAGCGGGTTGGCGAGCTTCAGGTAGTCGTCGGGCAGCAGCGGCGTGGTGATGCGGCCGGCGATGGTGCGCAACGCGTGCCACCCCGGATGCCGGTCGGCACCCGCGATGACGGGTCTGACGGTGTCGACGACCTGGGCCGAGATCTTGATGGTGTTCTTGCCCATGACGGCTCCTGATCACGTATTTTCGCGAAGTTCCGGGGCCGGAGTCTGGGGCCCAGCGGATCTAACCTACGGTACCGTAACTTACGGTTCTTTCTCCAGCCCGTCAGAGCAACTCGAGTAGAAACGCCAACTCCTGGCTCGCGTACCAGGCGAGGTCGTGATCCTGCGCGTCGCCGACGGTGAACTCGGCGTCCTCGTCCCCCAGGTCGGCCGCGTCGACGGCCATCATCGCGGTCACCACGGCAGGCTCGGCGTCGGCGTTGTCGACGTAGGCCGCGATCACGTCGGCGATGGCGATCGGACCCGGGAGCCGAACCACCGCGTCGTCGAGATCGGGCCGGACGGTGGCGCCATCCACCTCCGCGAGGAGGACCGCCCGCCGCGGCGGCAACCCGGACTCCGTCCCCTCTGCGGCCAGCAACCGCAGCGACGCCAACGCGGCCTCGCGCAGTGCCACCTCGGCGAGTTCGTCGTCGTCGCCCTCCGCGTAGGACTCCCGCAGCTTGGGAGTCACCGCGAACGCGGTACCGCTTCGCGCGTGAATCGATCCGTCGGCGACGAGCTTCTGCAGCATGGCCAGGGTCGCCGGGATGTAAACGCGCACCAGGCGAGCGTATCTGGCCGACGGCCTATTTCGCGGCCTCAAGCAATTCGTCGAGCGACTCGCGCAGGAGTGACGGCATCATGTCGACATCGCTCATCGCGTCGCGGTCGGCGTTGACGCCGAAGTAGAGCATGCCGTTGTAGGACGTCACGCCGATCGCCATCACCTGGTTGTGCAGCAACGGGGGCACGGCGTAGGTCTCCAGCAGCTTGGTGCCCGCGACGTACATCTGGTTCTGCGCGCCGGGCACGTTGGTGATGAGGAGGTTGAACTGGCGCGCCGAGAAACTGGTCGCGACGCGAATTCCCATGGCGTGCAACGTCGGTGGAGCAAATCCCGACAACGTGACGATGGTACTTGCGTCCACCAGGCTGGCGGCCGTCGAAGCCGATTCGGTGGCGTGCGAGATCTGCGACAGCCGCACCACCGCGTTGCCCTCGCCGACGGGCAGATCGACCAGGAACGGCGACACCTCGCTGATCGCCTGGCCCGGCCCCGCCACGTCGATTTCGCCGTCGGGGTACACCGACATCGGCGCCATCGCCCTGACCGTCGCCGCGGACGTCACCGGTTCGCCGCGCGACAACAGCCAGTTGCGCAGCGCGCCAGCCACCACGGCCAGCACGACGTCGTTGACGTCGCAGTCGTAGCGCGCACGCAGTTGCCGGTAGTCCTCCAGCCGGTGGCCCGCAACGGTGAACCTGCGGTTGCGCGACACGGTGGCGTTGAGCGGGCTGCTCGGCGCGGTGCCGCGCGCAACCGTGCGCGCGACGTCGGCGAACCGGCGGCCCACCTCGGCCAATTGGCCCGAATTGGTCGTCACCTCGGTCACCGCGGTACGGACGGCCGCGAGCTGGGCGGTCGGTCGGGCCACCCATTCGCCGACGGCACCCCAGAACAGACGGGCATCGCTGGGCTCCCTGGCGGGAATCCAGATGTCCTCGCCGAACTCCGGCGGCTTCTGGGTGCGGTCGGCGATGACGTGCCCGATCTCCAGCGCCGACATGCCGTTGACCAGCGCCTGATGCGACTTCGTGTAGATGGCGATGCGATTCTTGGCCAGGCCCTCGACGAGGTACATCTCCCACAGCGGTCGCGTCTTGTCGAGCTGGCGCGACCCGAGCCGCGCGACCAGATCGTGCAACTGCAAGTCGCTGCCCGGCGACGGCAGCGCGGAACGCCTTATGTGGTAGGTGATGTCGAAGTCGGGATCGTCCACCCACACCGGCCGGGCCAGGCCGAGCGACACCTCGCGGATCTTCTGGCGGTAGCGCGGGATCAACGGCAGTCGGTGCTCGACGTTGGCCAGCAGGGTTTCGTAACTCAGTCCGTTGCGCGGCTTGCGCAAGACGGACAGCGTCCCCACGTACATCGGGGTCGAGGAGTCCTCCAGGTGGTAGAACGACGCGTCGGCCGCCGACAACCTCGTCACCATGGCGGCCCCGCCCTCCCCTCGCTCGCAGTCTGAACTCCGTCACGGTAGCCGTCGAATCCACCGTCCCGCATCACGGGTGCACGAGCGTGTCCCTGCGCCGTGCGATCATGGATGAGTCTGCGACTCTCCAGTAGATGCCACCGTGTTCACCCCGAACTGCTGGAGATCAACCGTGACCGCATCACGAATTCCCGCCGCGCGTCCGAGCCTCACGTCGCCGATCATCGACTACGAACCACCACCGGTCGCCACCACAGCGGTCTGCCCTCCACCCACGCACGCCGCACTGCGCAGGCACACCACACGACGGCTCCGCGCGGTTCCCGACGCCCCGGTCCGCGAATCACCGCCGCCCCGCGCCGCGGCCGTCTTCGCCGACACCGCGCTGCGCCGCGTCCTCGAAGTGGCCGACCGGCGCAGACCCATCGCCCAACTGCGGCCGCTGCTGGCGCCGACACTCGTCGACGCCGTGGTGGCGATGACGAGGACCACCTCAGCCGGAGGGGCGGCGGTACTACGCCGGGTCAGATTGCGCACTGCGGCCGCCGTCGACGGCGAGGCAACGGCAGCAGAGGTGTTCGGCACCTACACCCGCGGCGGCCGGGTACGCGCGATCGCCGGCCGCATCGAGGTGGTCGGGGGCCGGTGGACGGTGACGGCACTGCAGATCGGGTGAAACTAGCCCCGGCGCACCGAGTCCGGCGGCTTCGGACCACGTGCCTGCTTGCGCGCAGCCTCACGTCGCTCCCGCCGGGTCGCGCCGGTCGGCGCGGCATGCCGGCCGCCACCGTTCTGCCGCTGCACCGCAGCGTTTCCGTCCTCCGACGGCCCCGAGTAGGTCAGCGACGGCCGCGCGTCGTCCTCGATTCCCTTGACGCGCAACGCCGGCGCCTGTTGCTGCGGCCGGTCCTCGGTGGCCACCGCACTCTTGGCGGCGGCAGGTGCGGCTGCCGGCGCGGCGGCCTCCTGCGCCTTGGCCGCCGCGTCGGCGGCGAACTGCGCGAGGTTGGGCGGCGCCGCGACGGGCGCGACGGCGGGTGCCGCCGCCTGAACCTGGGCGTTGAACAACAACCCCACCGACTCTTCCTTGAGCGCGTCCAGCATGCCCATGAACATGTCGTAGCCCTCGCGCTGGTACTCGACCAACGGGTCGCGCTGCGCCATCGCGCGCAGCCCGATGCCCTCCTTGAGGTAGTCCATCTCGTAGAGGTGTTCGCGCCACTTGCGGTCCACGGTGGTCAGCAGCACGCTGCGCTCGAGTTGGCGCATCGCGGTGTCGCCGCCGATTTCGGTCAGCTGCGCCTCCCGCTCGGCGTACGCGCGTTCGGCGTCCTCGATCAACGCCCCGAGCAGCTCGTCGCGCGTCAACTCGCCAGGCTCGCCGACCACGTCGTTGTTGATGAGGTCGTGATGGTCGATGCCCACCGGGTAGAGCAGCTTGAGCGCCGTCCACAGGGCTTCCAGGTCCCAGTCCTCCGAATAGCCCTCCGCGGTGGCGCCGTCGACGTAGGCGGTGATCACGTCGACGAGCATCTGGTGGGCCTGGTCCTGGACGTCCTCGCCCTCGAGGATCCGGCGGCGTTCGACGTAGACGACCTTGCGCTGCTGGTTCATCACCTCGTCGTACTTGAGGACCTGTTTGCGGATGTCGAAGTTCTGCTGCTCGACCTGGGTCTGCGCACTCTTGATCGCCCGGGTCACCATGTTGGCTTCGATCGGCACGTCATCGGGCAGGTTGAGCCGGGTCAACAACGACTCCAGCGTGGCGCCATTGAAGCGGCGCATCAGCTCGTCACCCAGCGAGAGGTAGAACCGCGACTCCCCCGGGTCGCCCTGACGACCGGACCGGCCGCGCAGCTGGTTGTCGATCCGTCGCGACTCGTGGCGTTCGGTGCCCAGCACGTACAGGCCGCCCGCTGCGCGAACGCCCTCGGCCTCGTCCTCGACGTCCGCCTTGACCTGGTGCAGGACCTCGTCCCAGGCCGCCTCGTAGTCCTCGGGGGTCTCGACGGGATCCAGGCCACGGTCTCGCAGCCGCTTGTCGGCGAGGAAGTCGACGTTGCCGCCGAGCACGATGTCGGTGCCGCGGCCCGCCATGTTGGTGGCGACGGTGATCGCCCCGCTGCGACCGGCCTCGGCGATGATCCCGGCCTCCTGCTCGTGGAACTTCGCGTTGAGCACGTTGTGCGGGACACGTCGCTTGGTGAACTGCTTCGACAGATACTCCGAGCGCTCCACGCTGGTGGTGCCGATCAGGACCGGCTGGCCCTTCTCGTAGCGCTCGACGACGTCGTCGACGACGGCGATGTACTTGGCCTCTTCGGTCTTGTAGATGAGGTCGGTCTGGTCGGTGCGAACCATCGGCCGGTTGGTCGGAATCGACACCACGCCAAGGCCGTAGATCTCGTGCAATTCGGCCGCCTCGGTCTGCGCGGTACCCGTCATGCCCGCGAGCTTGTCGTAGAGGCGGAAGAAGTTCTGCAGCGTGATGGTGGCCAGCGTCTGGTTCTCGGCCTTGATCTCGACGTGCTCCTTGGCCTCGATGGCCTGGTGCTGGCCCTCGTTGTAGCGGCGGCCCAGCAGCACGCGGCCCGTGAACGAGTCGACGATCAGGACCTCGCCGTCGCGGACGATGTAGTCCTTGTCCCGCAGGAAGAGCTCCTTGGCCTTCAGCGCGTTGTTGAGGTAGCTGACCAGCGGTGAATTGGCGGCTTCGTAGAGGTTGTCGATGCCGAGCTGGTCCTCGACCAACTCCACGCCGACCTCCAGCACGCCCACGGTGCGCTTGGCCAGGTCGACCTCGTAGTGGACGTCCTTCTCCATCAGCGGGGCGAGCCGAGCGAACTCGACGTACCAGTTGGACGCGCCGTCGGCAGGCCCGGAAATGATCAACGGGGTGCGGGCCTCGTCGATGAGGATGGAGTCGACCTCGTCGACGATCCCGAAGTTGTGCCCGCGCTGCACCATGTCCTCGACGGTGTGCGCCATGTTGTCGCGCAGATAGTCGAAGCCGAACTCGTTGTTGGTGCCGTAGGTGATGTCGGCGGCGTAGGCGACCCGACGCTCGTCGGGCGTCATCTGCGACAGGATCACGCCGACGTCGAGGCCGAGCAACCGGTGTACGCGACCCATCCATTCGGCGTCGCGTTTGGCCAGGTAGTCGTTGACGGTGACGACGTGCACGCCCTTGCCCGAGAGCGCGTTGAGGTAGGCGGGCAAGACGCAGGTGAGCGTCTTGCCTTCGCCGGTCTTCATCTCGGCGACGTTGCCGAAGTGCAAGGCGGCGCCGCCCATGACCTGGACGTCGAACGGGCGCTGGTCGAGCACCCGCCACGCGGCCTCGCGCGCGACGGCGAACGCCTCGGGCAGCAGGTCGTCGAGGCTCTCGCCGTCAGCGACGCGCTTCTTGAACTCGTCGGTCTTGGCGCGCAGCTCGGCGTCCGACAGCTTCTCTATGTCGTCGGATAGACCGTTCACATAATCGGCGACCCTCTTGAGGCGCTTGACCATGCGGCCTTCACCGAGACGGAGCAACTTCGACAGCACGCTAACTTCCCCTGTGGGCTCGATGGAACTCGTGGTTCGACAAGAGTCCATGGTAGGTGACTGGCCTAGGCCGCCACCGTAAGCAGGCCAGACGGGACCCGTCCAGCGCGTGCGGGCCGCCTCCTAGTAGCGGGCCCCGTCTAGGTCAGGCGAGCCGGATCAGCCCGTAGTCGTAGGCGTGGCGCCGGTACACCACGGTCGGCTTGTCGCTGTCCTCGTCGTGGAAGAGGAAGAAGTCGTGGCCCACCAACTCCATCTCGTACAGCGCGTCGTCGACGGTCATCGGCTTGGCGGGGTGCTCCTTGGTGCGCACGATCCGGCCGGGTTCGTGGACGTCGGCCGCACCGTCGAGGGCGGGCGCCGCATCCTGCGTGATCGCCGGCGTCTGTGGCGGAAGGGCGGCGGCAGTCGCCTCGGCGAGCGAGACGGGCGTCTTGTCGCCGTAGTGGATCTTGCGTCGGTCCTTGCTGCGCCGGAGGCGGTTCTCGAGTTTGCAGACCGCCGACTCGAGCGCCGCGTAGAAGCTGTCGGCGCAGGCCTCGCCGCGGACGACCGGACCGCGCCCGCGGGCGGTGATCTCCACGTGCTGGCAGTTCTTGCGTTGACGCCGATTGCGCTCGTGATCGAGTTCGACGTCGAAGAGGTAAATGGTGCGATCGAAGCGCTCCAGGCGCGCCAGCTTCTCGGAGACATAGAGGCGGAAGTGGTCGGGAATCTCGACATTGCGGCCCTTGACGACCACGTCGGCGTGAAGCGTGACGGCGGGTTCATCGTCGGCGACGAGCATCGTCGTGCGATTGGTGTCCACGGATTGGGTTGACATACTTGGCAACTCGCTTCTCTTCGGCTGAAGCCGGTTGAGTACGCACGCAGCGCATCCGGCTTGTCACGGAAACGCGCCGAAGGGGAAGGATGTCTGCTAAACGTCAGAGCCCACCGGCGCAAGGTGTCGTTTACTCACCTCCTGCCGCTGTCCAAGCGTGTGGCGCTGCTGTTGATCAACGCCGCCGTGAGGTATTCACGGGTGGTTGGCCCCGACGGTAGTCCGTGTTCACCTACCTGTGCCACTAATTTCGCAGACCTGTTCTGAGTTCTTCACGTTCGCTTGACCTTGCGGTAATCGGCGCACCAGTCGACGCGACGGCTCAGGCGTGTGCGACGGCGAGAACCGCCACCACAGTGGCACCGGCAGTTTGCAGGACCCTCACCGATTCGCACGCGGTGGCGCCGGTGGTCACGATGTCGTCGACCAGCAGGACCTCTCCGCGGACGGGCCGTCGCAGAGCGACCCGACCTGCGACGTTGCGCTGCCGCTCGTCGGCCGACAGTCCGACCGAGTCGCGGGTGAACGCCCGCATCCGCAGCGCTGCGACGACCGTCGTCTGCGGGGACCTCGCGGCCAGTGCGATCCTGGTGACCGGATCACCGCCGCGACGCCGGGCGGCCGAGCGGCGCGTGGGGGCGGGCACCAGCGTCAGCGGACTCTCGACGATGCCCCACGCCAGCAGTTGGGCCAGCCCCTCGCGCAGAGCCGTGGACAGGGGGCGGACGAGGTCGGCGCGGCCCCGTTCCTTGACGGCGACGATCACCTCCCTGCGGACGCCGGCGTAGCGGCCGAGGGAGAAGACGGGGACGCCGGGATCGAGGCGTGGCGTGATCAGGACCGGTTGATCCGTCCTGACCGCCAGGGTCTGCGCACACGTCTCACACCACCGGGTCGACGGCGCACCGCATCCTCCGCACTCCAGCGGAAGGACGAGGTCGGCGAGCATTCCCGCAGTGTGTCTCCGTGGTCCGACATATTCAGTCTGGCGCGTTGGAGTGGGGATGGCGTGACGTTCGAGGGCAAGCAGGCGATCGTCACGGGCGCCGGTTCGGGCATCGGGGCGGCGCTGTGCCGCGTGCTGGCCGCCGCCGACGAGGTTTCGGACCGCGCGGGTCGACAGGACCTGATGTTCAACAACGCCGGCATCACGTGGGGTGGCGACACCGAACTGCTCACACTCGACCAGTGGAACGCCATCATCGGCGTCAACATCCGCGGCGTCGCGCACGGCGTCGCGGCCGCGTATCCGCTGATGGTCCGGCAGGGTTACGGCCACATCGTCAACACCGCCTCGATGGCCGGCCTGTCCGCGGCAGGGCAGATCACCAGTTACGTCATGAGCAAGCACGCGGTGGTCGGGCTGTTGCTGGCGCTGCGGTCAGAGGCCGCCGGCCGCGGCGTCGGAGTGCTCGCGGTGTGTCCGACCACCGTCGAGAACCGATCCTGGACAAGGGCTAGATCGGCGGGTTCGTGGGTCGCGACTTCGATCGCATGGGTCAGCGCAGTGCGAAGTTCTCCTCCGCCGACGAGCTCGCTCGCGACACCCTGCGGGCCATCGAGCGCAACAAGGCGCTCCTGGTGTGGCCGCGGCAAGCGCGGCAGGCCAGGCTGTTCGCGCGGCTTGCTCCGGGTCTGTTGCAGCGCATGTCGATTCGGTTCGTCGACCGGCAGCGTGCCGAGCAGGCGGCGCGGGCGTCGTGATGCCCGGTGTGGCGCTACCTTGGGGGTGCCCTGTCCTCGAACCTCACCCGAACCTCGCAGCCGTCAGACCGGCGTTCGCCGATTCCAGTCGGGCTTCTCCATCAGCAGGTCGTCACGCTAGTGCCGACGGCAGGATTCCACGAACTCGATTGCGGCAGAGCGATCTTCGAGGAACGAGCGATATTGCCTGTTCTGCTCGGAGAATTACGCATTGTCGTACGTCATGCATGCTTCCTCATGTCCAAATCAGGATTCATTCCATCCATCCTCGATTTCGGCGACGGTGAAGGGCGACCGACGGTCCGGCGGGGACGTTGTCTCTATTCGTTCTCGGCTCGCATCAGCGCTCCACGAGCGGCGGGAAAGTGCACTTCGAACAATGCGGATCTCCACGCCCACCAAGCACCCGTTCCAGCAGCGAGAGCTGGTGTCTCCAATCCTTCGTCGAAATCACTTGCTAGCAGCAGGAAGCGCCATTTCTTTGAAGGGTTCGCGATGCCCAACTCGTTTGGGGCATCAGGAGGTGCGATCAGGAAGTCAATCCCACCGTCGCGCGCAGACCAGCAGACCTGAAGCTTGCAGTCGTCGCCGCGATAATAAACCGCCCAGGCAGGTCTGCCACCGTACTCCAGATCGCTGTCCATCCCGTCTGGTACGAAACCCAGCCGCGACAGCAAGGCACCCATGTACCGGTTTACTTCCAAATAGTCGTTCGTCACTTCTATGCCGAACACATCCTTCATTCGTATGGAGCCACTGTGACCTACTCGATGCCCTGCTTGACCATTCGCTCAATTTCAGGCAGGGATTTGGACATAAGGTGACTGAGTATTGTCGCGTAGGGTTCGGACAGGATCGCCCGTCCTTGTGCGGATCGCAGTTCGAAGATCCCTTCCTTGATGGGGATTGCTTCGACGCTCGGCGCGATTCCTAGTGAGTACAGCTGCGGGCCAAGCCGCTTAGCACGTATGGCGCTTCTGGCCGCAGAGGACCACATCCAAGTCAAGTACTTTTCCGCTAGATCGAAGTTAGAGAATCTAGCCACGTCATTGTTGCGCTGGCCACGGTCGTCGACCGTATCGATCGCCCACCAAGTGTCATCCCTGCGGAGGTGCACGGAGTAATCCTTTGATGCAAAAAGGATCTCGCAGTCGTTGTTATCTGTCGAGAAGGATGCATCAGGGAGTTGCGCTAGCGCAGACCAGTATGTCCAGGCATTTGCCAGATACGAGTAGTCGGGTACTTCACTCATATAGATCCTTCAAGAAGCCGGAATCGATCAGGGCCTGTACCGGAGCGTTTGCACCGTCAGGTCCAATGACTCGGTATTGGATTCCGCCGCCGGGCTGGTGAAACCACGGTGCAACTTGGGATTGCTCGATGTGGAACCCAGGCGGCAGCCTCGTGGGGTCGTCAACCACATACTCGAAGTATTGCTTGAGGGCGCTGCCCGGCGGAAGCGCTAGCTCAGCGAATGGAGTGGCCTCAGGCGATAGCCACGCACCCCCTGGATATCCGAACCGGGCCAAGTGGGTTCCACTTGGCAACTCAGCGTCGGGGACGACTGTGCCTGGAATCGCATAAGGCTTCTCGGGAGAACTCGAGTCAGGGTAGATCAGACTCCCGTCAGGGTTCGTGAACTCCGGTCCTGGCTCGACTGGATCGTATCCATCGAATAGCGGCGAGTCTGGTGGCAACGGATGCGGGCTCGACGGAATGTCGGACGAGCTGTGGTGCGTGGCCGGAGGACCGTCGCCTGAGCCATCACCACCAGACCCATGACCCGAACCGCCACCTGAGGCTCCCTCGCCGGACTCTCCGCCATGCGCTCCGACACTGACCGGCACCTTGTCGTCGGCTCCGGCGGCGGACGGTATCTCGGCACCGTGACCACCCGACGTCGGCGGCGTTGATTCAGCCATCGGCATCGACGGCTCGGAGGCGGCTGGCATCGCTTCGTAGGGGCCACCACCACCAGTCGGAGGCCTCGCGGGGTCGTTCTGGGCAATCTGCGCCGGCTCCGGTGCGTGCGACATGGGCGCATCGCCGTGCATGGGGGCGAGGTCCGCGTCGTGCGGTGTGGCGGGAATCGGGGGTTCCGGTTGCTGCGGTGAAGACACTTCTGGTGCTCGCGGTTCCGGTGCCGTCCCCAAGTCGGGAGCGTGGGGCGTTGGCGTCTCCGGACGCGGCGCTCCCGCCGGCGGCGCGGGATCGACGGGTGCGCGACCGCCGGGCGCATCCCCCGGCGGTGGAGCATCCACAGGCGCGCGCCCCACGGGAGCCGACGACCCTGGCGCCGCGGAAGAGGCGGGTGTGGTCGACTCGGGCACCTTGACGTTGTTGAGGTCGTTGCCGATTCGGGTGGCCTGGGTACCGACACCATCGGTCACCGACGTCGCACGGCCCGCCAACGGGACACCCTCGCGGGTGACGCCGGCCGCCGCCTGTTCCTCGACCTCGGCGGATGTCCCGGCGACTCGTCCCTCGATCTCGGCGCCGACGACCGCCGGTTCGGCCTCCCCCACGCCGGGCACGACAGCCGCGGCGACTTGCGCACCGTCGTAACCCAGGGCGCGGAACGGGTGCCCGTCCTCGACGTCCTTCCAGTCCACCATGCCCTTGAGGGTGTCGAGACTCCCCTGCGGATCGGTGGCGACCTTCGACGCCAACAGCGCCGGGTTCGTCAGCACGGCAGTGGTTTCCAGCATGCCCTCCCAGCTCTTCGCGGCGCCGCTGGGGTCGTAGACGAACCGGGTCGGGTCGAGTTGCTGAAGGCCCTGCACGGTCCCGAGGACGAACTTCACGCCGCCTTCGGGGAGGTCGACCAACGCGTTGAAGTCCGCCGACAACGCGCCGCCGACGGCGTGGCCGAAGACGTTGGTGAACTCCTTGTTCGCCCACTTCTCGAGTGAGTTCGTCGCCGAGTCGAGGAGATTGATGCCCTGGCTGAAGATCTGACTCGAGGCGTCGGCCTCGCGCTTCATGTTGTCCAGGACCGTCTTGATCTCATGGGCAACCTCTTTGATCTTCTCCATCGGATCGTGCCCGGTGAAGATGCCTCCGACGGTTTCGAGGATTCCCGCCGGGCTGAGCTGGTGCAGCAACCCGCGCACGGCGTTCTGGGTGGCGTCCACCGTGTTGGCGAAGCCGTCCACGGCCGTCGTCAAGGCCTGTGCCTGCGTGGCGATGTCGGTCAACCCGCCACCGATCTGCCCGAGCGCCCCGACCATCTGGCCGGCCTCAGGGATCTGCTGGGCACCCAAACCCGGCCCGGCCGCGCCGACCTGTCCCGCCAGCCCGCTGATCGCGGCACCGAAGGCCCGCCACGATCCGGCCGCGGCGCGTAGTTGGCCGGGGTTGCCGTCCGGCCAGACGTCACCAACGAAGGCCTCCACCAACGACCACCCCAGAGGCGCGGCGATGCCGCTGCCGAGCGGCGGCGGCATGCCGGGCGCACTGAACTGAGCCGGGGCCCTTGGCGTCGGCACCGGTGGCGCGCCTCCACCGACGGTCGACAACGCGTTGGCGTGTCCGTAGTTGGCCGCCGACGTCTGGATTCCGAAACCCACTCGGCGGCAAGCGTTCACCGCCGATGCGGCGGCATCCAGCAGCGCCTTGCCCGACGCGGTGTAGCTCTGCGCGAACACCAATCCCGCCGCGTCGTGCCCGAACATCGCACCTGCGCCCGACAGCGCCGAATCCAGCGAGCCGACCGCAGCGGCGATCGCATCACCCTCGCCGCCAACCGTCCCGCCCGTCGCCGAAAGCGCCGACGGGTCCACCGACATGGGACCAGTCACGAACTAGCCCCAATTGCGCACATTGGTCTGCGCGGCACCCGAGTAGTTCTCGTGGGCGCCCTCCGCGATCTGGCGCAGCCGCGCCAGCGCCTCCCGCATCTCGCTTGCGCCGTCGTCCCAACGCTGCTGCGCCGACCGCTCCGCCTCGCCGCCGTCGCCGTACCACGCCGTCCCCAGCGCAGCGACGGAGCTCGCCGCATGCGCCAGGTGCCCCTCGAGCTCCTGGTCGAATTCCGACATGCGGTCGACGACCGCCAGCAACGCGGCGGGGTCCACCCGGAAGGCGCTCACAGCCCGGCGCTTGACACGTTTGCGGCCCCCGAAGCATCCGTCGTCGCGTAGCGCTGTGCGGCGTCCTGCAACAGCCCCGACATCTTCAGCAGTCCCTCGGCGACTTGCTGGGCACCCTCGTGCCATTCCCGCCACACGCCGTCGTAGGCCGATGCCGCCTCCCCGGACCAGCCCGAGCCGAGCAGGCCCGACACCTCACCGTCCAGCGAGCCCAACCCCGATCGCAGCCCCTCGGCGACCGACTGCAACTCGCCCGCAACCGCGGCGAGCGCCGACGGCGTCACCCCCAAATCCGACACCCAGAACACCCCCACGGCAGACACGATGAATCGACAACGAACATCAGCGTACTGGCGCGGCAACGACCCCAAATGCATTGATTCACAACGACACTGCCAGTAATTACACAGTCACTGCGCAGGCTGTGCTCAGCCCGACAACACCGGCAACGCGCCAGGGGTCATCAGCGGCCGGACCTCCGCCCAGGCCAGGTCGTCTTCGGCGGCGGAACCCGAAAGCTGGAGCACGCCACGCTGATCGGCGACGTACACCGTCGACGGGTTGGCGGCCACCGTCGAGACCGGGGCCAGCAAATTGCGGCTCGGCCCGTCGGAGTTCACGCCGTCGAGGTTGACGTAGGACACCGGATGCTGGGGATCGGTCCGGCTGACCACGATGTCGTCGCCGGTGCGCCACGACAGCGACACCGCGGTGTCGCCCAATCCGAAGCCCAGTCGCCGTGGATAGGTCAGCGCGTACTGGCCGCCCTGAGTCTGCTCGACGCCGGTCAGAATCACCTGACCGTTGATGACCATCGCGGCGCGCGTTCCGTCACGCGACAGCTGCAGCTCGCCGATCGGGCCGGCGAACCGGCTGGACAGGGCGGTCGTGTCGACGGGGATTCGCGCGGGCTGACCGGAGGCCGCCTCCTGGATGACGCGCACCACGTTGTTGCCGTCCACGACGACCCAGACCGCGTCGTCCAGCGACCAACTGGGCCGCGAAACCGTCCGCCCGTCCAACGCCTGGGCCGCGTCACCGCCCACCTGACCGACCCACAGCGACGACGCCATGTCGGGGGCGCCGGGCCGCAGCGTCACCACCGATGCCGCCTCCTGCCCGCTGCGTGACAGTGCCGCCGCCGTCTGGTTCGGGATCGTCCCGAACGAGCCGTCCACGCGCGGCGCCTTCTGGCCGTCCATCGACACCAGCGACCCACCCACCAGGGCGTGCAACCCCGCAGCAGCGCCAGGGTCGGCGCCCGGGTCAGTGGCCGCGACGTCGGTGGTGCTCCACCCCTCCGCGAACCGGTCGTCCAGCGCGGCACCATCGGCGTTGATCACGTACGGCCCGTTGATGCCTGCCCGCGACAACGTCCAGATGATCTGAGCGGCAAGCAATTGCCTGCTATGCGGGTCGGTGGTCGACAGGTTCTCCAGGTCGATGCGCGCGCCGCCGTAGCCGCGGCCCACACCGGTCTTGCCACCGTCGGCGCGCGTGACGGGACCTCGCAGTCGCAGTGGTGGCCCGAGCAGGTTGCGCACGGTGTTGTCCATCTCGGGCCGGGGACCGGAGACCAGTTTGGTCACCATCTCGGTGGCCAGGAGATCGGGATCCGACACCGCGACGTAGCGCGGATCCGGCACGACGGTCTTGCCGGTCGGGTCGACGAAGTACAGGGTGTTGCGCTTGTAGGTCTGCTGAAACTGTTGCCAGTCGAGGAACACTCCGTTGGGCAGACGGTCGATGCGCCAGCCGCCGGGTGTCTTGACGAGTTCGATCGGACCGGGATCGGGCAATGCTCCCTCACCGGTCTCGAAGACGCCCATGTCGGACAGCGAGCCGAGGATGTCGGCCCGCATGTGCACCGAAACCCGGTCCGGACCGCGGGTTTCGACGAACACCACGCGGTCGATCAGCAGTGCACTGCCCGCGTCGTCCCAGGCCTGCGACGCCGATCCGGTGAGGAACTGCCGCGCGGCGAGGTGCCGGTTCGCGGGATCTGCTGTGGCCTTGAGGAATTCGCGCAGCAGCACGTCGGGATCCATGTTCGGCGTCGGCGTGGGCAGGCTCGGCGGGGCAGGCCGGTCCACGGTCCCGATGGCCTGCGGCGCCGACGAACTCGGCACGCCCGCGCACCCCACCAAGCCGAACACCACCAGCAGCAGCGACGCCAGTGCCAGGACGCGTGTCACGCCCGCTCCCCCGCCGGTTCGCGTTCCCGCACCGGTCGCCGCGGTGGCCGATCCGGCCCGGCCGGTTTGAGCGGCAACGGGCTGGTGGTCACCTTGTGGCCGCGGACCAGCGGCAGGGTGAGGCGGAAGCATGCGCCCTTGCCCGGTTCGCCCCACGCCTCCAACCGGCCCTGGTGCAGCCGCGCGTCCTCGATGCTGATCGCCAGGCCGAGTCCGGTGCCGCCGGAACGCCGCACCCGCGACGGGTCGGAGCGCCAGAAGCGGCTGAAGACGAGTTTCTCCTCGCCGGGGCGCAGGCCGACGCCGTAGTCGCGCACCGTGACCGCGACGGTGTCGTCGTCGGCCACCATCCGGATCCGTACCGGTTTGCGCTCGGCGTGGTCGATCGCGTTGGCGATCAGGTTGCGCAGAATCCGTTCCACTCGACGCGCATCGACCTCGGCGATCACGGGGTCGGCGGGCAGATCGACGATCAGGTCGCTGCCCGCGTCCTTGGCCAGGTGCCCGACGTTGTCCAGCGCGCTCTCCACCACCGTGCGCAGGTCCTCGGACTCGACCGACAGCTCCGCCACGCCGGCGTCGTGGCGGGAGATCTCCAGAAGGTCGTTGAGCAGCGTCTCGAACCGGTCCAGCTCGTTGACCATCAACTCGGTGGATCGCCGCAGCGCCGGGTCGAGGTCGTCGCTGTGGTCGTAGATCAAATCGGCGGCCATGCGCACCGTCGTCAACGGCGTACGCAGTTCGTGGCTGACGTCGGAGGTGAAGCGCCGCTGCAGATTGCCGAACTCCTCGAGTTGGGTGATCTGACGCGACAGGCTCTCGGCCATGTCGTTGAACGACACCGCCAGCCGCGCCATGTCGTCCTCGCCCCGCACCGGCATCCGCTCGGTGAGGTGCCCCTCGGCGAATCGCTCGGCGATCCGCGACGCCGAACGCACCGGAAGCACGATCTGGCGCGCCACCAGCAGGGCAATGGCCGCCAGCAGGCCGAGCAGCACCACACCGCCGGTGGCCATGGTGCCGCGCACCAGCGCGATGGTGCTCTCCTCGTTGTTCAGCGGAAAGATCAGGTAAAGCTCGAGATTGGTCACCGATGACGAAGTGGGGCTGCCGACGATCAGCGCAGGACCGGCGAAGCCGTCGGTGTGCACCGTCGCGTACTGATAACTGACCTGACCCGCCTTGACGAAGTCCCGCAACGTCGACGGGACCTGCGTCACGGGACCCGCCGCCGTGGCCGCCCGTGGGCCGTCGCCGGGCACGACCAGAACCGCGTCGAACGCGCCAGCCAGCCCCGCGCCCGAGTCGGCCTTGCGGTCGATCAGGGTGTTGCGGGCCAACTGCAGGCTGCTGTCGAGCGAGCGGGTCTCTTCGCCACCGACGATGCCGCTGACCGTGTTGCGGGCCCGCTCGATCTCCTCGGTCGCGGCGTGCACCTTGACTTCGAGCGTGCGGTCGGTGATCTGACTCGTCAGCACGAAGCCGAGAACGAGGATGACGGCCAGCGACAGCCCAAGGGTCAAGCTCACCACCCGCAGCTGCAGTGAGCGACGCCACGCGAAGCCAAGCGCTCGACTCAGCGCTCCGAGCCCGCGCAACATCGGCGCTGAGCGACTACGGATGCGCCGCCTCGAGCCCCAGATCACGGCGGTCCGGCCTTGTATCCCACTCCTCGAACGGTGAGCACCACCTGCGGGTTCTCCGGATCCTTCTCGACCTTGGCACGCAACCGCTGGACATGCACGTTCACCAAACGGGTGTCAGCGGGATGACGGTAGCCCCACACCTGTTCGAGTAGCACATCCCGAGTAAACACCTGCCGCGGTTTGCGCGCCAACGCCACCAACAGGTCGAACTCCAACGGCGTAAGCGAGATCTGCTCCCCCATCCGGGTCACCTTGTGAGCGGGGACGTCGATCTCGATGTCGGCGATCGAAATCATCTCGGCGGGCCCGTCGTCGTTGCGACGCAGCCGCGCCCGAACCCGCGCGATGAGCTCCTTCTGCTTGAACGGCTTCATCACGTAGTCGTCGGCGCCGGACTCCAGGCCGAGCACGACGTCAACCGTGTCCGTCTTGGCGGTCAGCATCACGATCGGCACGCCCGAGTCGGCGCGCAGCACCCGGCACACGTCGATGCCGTTCATTCCGGGCAGCATCAGATCCAACAGGACCAGATCGGGCCGCAATTCACGCACGGCGGTGAGGGCCTGGGTGCCATCGCCGACCACCGCGGTGTCGAAACCTTCGCCGCGCAGCACGATCGTGAGCATCTCGGCCAGCGATGGATCGTCGTCGACGACCAGAATCCTTTGCCTCATGGAGTCCATGGTGTCACCCAATCGCGATAAACCCGGGATACCACACCGGGTGTTTTGCCAATGTGCCCGGTCAGCGCGCCAGCGTCCTCGCCAGCTCACCGGCATCCACGTCCGGGCCGGCAACCACCCAGCGCCCACCCCAGTCGATCGCGGCCAGCCCGGCGTAGGTCTCGTTGGTCCTGCGTTGTAGGCCGTCATCGCGTTCGTAGGCATCGCGGGCCCGGTCCGCGTCGGCGTCGGCGCGGCGCTGCGCCCGTTGCGAAGCCAACTCGGTCGGCACCGCGAGCAGCACCTGCCAATCGGGTGTGGGCACGCCGAATCGGTCGAATTCCAACTCCCGGACCCACGCCACCACCTCGCCGTCGGCGCCCTGGTGCAACCGGGCGGCACTGTAGGCGGCGTTGGACGCCACGTAACGGTCGAGGATGACGACGTCGTGCCTGTCGCGCAGGCGCTCGATCTCGGCGCGCGCGTCTGCCCGGTCCAACGCGAATAGCACCGCCATGGCGTACACCGACGACGACAGGTCGCCGTGGCCACCGTGCAATGCCTCTGCGGCCAGATCGGCGTGCACCGAGGCGCCGTACCGGGGGAAGGCAAGGGTGGCGACCGACTTGCCTGCAGTTTTGAACGCCGCGCGCAGACCCTGCGTCAGGGTGTGCTTGCCAGCGCCGTCGACGCCCTCGATCGCGATGAGCACCCGGCGAGCGTATCGGGAGACCGACCGGCGGTCACCCGCCGCTGCCTATAGGGCAACACCACCGAACCAGGGTGCGGCTAACCGCAAGAACAGTCGGGGGTCAGCGTCGATGACGGTGGCGCGCGGAAGCGACATTCTGGCACTTAGTCGTGGAACTGCCCATCTGTAGTAGCCGCAGTAGTGCGGCTTGACGGTCGGCATGGCCAATTGAAATGAAGGTATCGCAGATGACATCTTTTGAACTGAGCGCACGACGACTCCTCTTCGGCGTGGCGGTCGTATTCGCCGCCGTCACCCTAGGGGCCTTCGGCGGCACGCAGGCGCGCAACCTTGCAGATGCCGGTTCGTGCACGGTTTCGCCCCCCGCCGCGCTTTCTTGCTCGGCGGGCACGTTAGGGGCCAGTGCGCCCGCCGCCGCCGGCAACGGCGGCGGACTCGCAGCCTCACCCGCGATGTCTGCCGCGCCTGCCAAGGATCCGGCCCCGAAACCATTGGCCAAACATAGGGGCAGGTGATATCAAGCCAGCAGCGCTGCGGCGACGCAAGCACCGCAGCAGCACCACCGACGTCGCCGAACGAATCCACGCTTGCTCGAAACACTGGCCCTGAAGGACGTCATCACCAGAGGTAGATGACCAGCACCGCACCGAACAGGACGACGAGCCACGCGTCGGTCGCGGCGCGCAACCAGGCCGGCGCGGTACGCACCTCCATGAACTCCCGAATGATCAGGCGCGACTTGATCAACGCCATGGCGAGGACCACGACGGTGATCGGCACGCTCGCCGCCACGGGTCCCGCCGAGTGGCCCGGCGCGAGCGCCCACGACACCACCGTCAAGGCGGCGAGGACGAGCCAGACGACGGTCAGGCGATTCTTGACCAAGAGCACCCAATCACCTCATCACGTAGAGCAGCGCGAAGATGACGACCCACAGCAGGTCGACCATGTGCCAATAGGTCGCGCCGGTTTCCACCATGGCCGGGCGGCGCTTGTCCGGGTTGCGCAGTTCGGCGACGACGACGCCGAGGAAGACCAGTCCGAGCAGCACGTGGAACAGGTGGATGCCAGTCAGCATGTAGTAGAACATGTAGAAGTCGTTGTGCGGAAAGGTCAGTCCCGCACTGATTTTGGACGACCATTCGTAGGCCTTGATGAGCGCGAAGAGCACCCCGCACCCGCCGCCCCACAGTGTCAGCAGCAGCGCCCTGCGGTACTCGCCCGCCCGGGTGGCCAGCACGCTGTTGGCCACGAACCACGAACTGGTCAGCAGCAGCAGCGTGTTGACGGTGCCGATGGTGAGACTGAGGTGGCGCTGCGAGTCCAGGAACAGCTCGTGGTTCTGGTTGCGGTAGATCATGAAGATGAGGAAGTACGCCCCGAAGATGATTAGGTCACCCAGCACGAACACCCACATGCTTCCGTCGGCGGGCAGGTGGGTCTTGCGGTCCGATCGGCTTTCGACCGTCTCCGTCGTGGCAGCCATGTCAGTCCTGGATCCGCTCGTCGGGTGCCTGCCGTTTGATCGTCCGGTAGAGCAACCAGATGATGCAGAACTCCCACGTGACGAATACCAACGTGCCGAGCCAGAAGCTGATCGACCCGTTCCACGCCAGCGGGCCCGACTTGAAGATGAAGACCGGCGCGGCCAGCAGCTCCGTCACGATCATCCAAATGGACATGTACGCCAGCCACTTTGGCAGGACGTCGTTGCGATCCAGGAAGATGGCCAAGGCCAGCACGGTGTTCTGCGCGACGAAGCAGCCGAGCGATCCCACGAAGGACAACAGGCACCAGTCGTAGAGCATGACCATGATGTCGGGATCGCGATCCGGTCGGAATGCCGCCGCCACGAATGCGAATGCCGGTAGCACGCAACCCGGGATGGCGCCCACCACTAGGGAGGCGATGTAACCGTAGGCGAATACCGGTGACACCGACATCCGCTTGATCTGCAACGCGATCAGCCCGTTGGCCACACCGGTGAAGCCAATCGCGACCATCAGAATCGCGAAGCCGATGCGAATGGTCAGCGAGTGGGCGTGGAAGAACTCGACGATCTGCGCGGGCCCCACGTCCGGTCGCGGTGGCGGCATCACCCTGGTCAGCACGACGAAGATCAGCCCGAAGAGGTTGTAGAAGACCGGAATCGTCCACCACGCGATCCGCTGATCGATCTTGGGTATCCGCGTCCAAGAGGCGGTCTCGCGGCCCGCGGCAGCGGACCACGCCTCGGCGGATACCGTCGCACTCACTTAGTCACCGTCTCCCCCATGGTGTCTCGCGAAAGTTTGCCCTCCGCTGACTCTTCCAGGGATTGGCGGTTGATCGCGGTTCGCAGGACGACGAACATGACGGCGATGCCGAGTACGAATGCGCCCAGCCGCAGCCAGTACGAGATCGCGCCGTCCCAGGCCAGCGGGCCGGTCGTGAAGATCACGGCGCAGGCGGCCGGCGTCATCGCCGCGGCGGTCACGATGTTGAAGTAGGCGACCCAGCGCGGGAATATCGGTACCGGCCGCTGATCGAGGAACACGGCGAGCGCCAGACAGAGGTTCGCGACGACGACCATGCCGACGGGTGCGATGAAGACCAGCCACGCCATGTCGTTGAGCAGCAGGACGAGTTGCGGATTGCGGTCGGGCCGGTATGCCGCAATCAGCCAGAACACGTCGGCGATGGCGAACAGCGTTGCGCCACCTGCAATACAGCACAGGTAGCTGTACGCGAGCAGGTGGCTCGGGAGCGACATCCGCTTGATCTGAACGACGATCGTCATGAAGAACGGGATCAGCATGATCGCGCATAGGTTGAACGTGACCATGCTGAACCGGATCATCGTCGCGTTCTCGGCGTAGAAGTCGGCGACCTGCTCGGCCGTCAGCTGTGGTGACATCGGCGGCAGGAATCCCGGAAACGCGACGAAGGCGAGCAGCAGGACGGCGCCGAAGAACGGTGTGATCCACAGACTTATCCGCTGGGCCCGAACGTCCATTTCCGCAGGCTAGCCGATCGGCTAGCCTGCGGACAAGGCCAACCCACCGCGAGCAGACGCGAAAGTCCCCGACACTCCGAGAGTGTCGGGGACTTTTGCTGGAGCCGCTTGCGGACTGCTCGCGCAGAGAAAGCGTCGAACTCAGTAGCGGTAGTGCTCGGGCTTGTAGGGGCCGTCGACGTCGACGTTGATGTACTCGGCCTGCTCCTTGGTCAACCTGGTCAGCGAACCGCCGAGGGCCTCGACGTGGATCTTGGCGACCTTCTCGTCGAGGTGCTTGGCCAGCCGGTAGACCTCGTTGTCGTACTCGTCGTTCTTGGTCCACAACTCGATCTGCGCGATCACCTGGTTGGAGAAGCTGTTGCTCATCACGAACGACGGGTGTCCGGTGGCGTTGCCCAGGTTCAGCAGCCGACCCTCACTGAGCACGATGATCGAATGCCCATCCTCGAAGACGAACTCGTCGACCTGCGGCTTGATGTTGATCCGGCGGATCTTGGGATCCTTCTCCAAACGCGCCATCTCGATCTCGTCGTCGAAGTGCCCGATGTTGCCCAGAATCGCCTGGTGCTTCATCGCCTTCATGTGCTCCAGGGTGATGATGCCCTGGTTGCCGGTGGCGGTGATGATGATGTCGGCCCAGCCCACGGCCTGCTCGACGGTCTTGACCTCGAAACCGTCCATCAGCGCCTGCAGGGCGTTGATCGGGTCGATCTCGGTGACCGCGACACGCGCGCCCTGCGCCTTGAGCGCCTCCGCACAGCCCTTGCCGACGTCGCCGTAACCACAGACCAGCGCGGCCTTGCCGCCGATCAGCACGTCGGTGCCGCGGTTGATGCCATCGATGAGCGAGTGCCGGGTGCCGTACTTGTTGTCGAACTTGCTCTTGGTCACCGAGTCGTTGACGTTGATCGCCGGGAACGCCAACTCACCGGCGGCGGCGAACTGGTAGAGCCGCAGCACACCGGTGGTGGTCTCCTCGGTCACGCCCTGAACCGATTCGGCGATCTTGGTCCACTTGGACTTGTCGGTCTCGAAGCGCTCCCGGATCAGCGACAGGAACACCTTGTACTCATCGGAGTCGTCGTCCTCGCCGGGAGGCACCACGCCGGCCTTCTCGAACTGGGCGCCGCGCAGCACCAACATGGTGGCATCACCACCGTCGTCGAGGATCATGTTGGCCGGCTCGTTCGGCCACGTCAGCATCTGCTCGGCGGCCCACCAATACTCCTGCAGCGACTCACCCTTCCACGCGAAAATCGGTACGCCCTTGGGCTCCTCGGGTGTGCCGTGCGGGCCGACGACGGTCGCCGCGGCGGCATGGTCCTGGGTGGAGAAGATGTTGCACGACGCCCATCGAACCTCAGCACCCAGCGCCACCAGCGTCTCGATCAGCACCGCGGTCTGCACCGTCATATGCAGCGAACCCGAGATCCGCGCACCCTTGAGCGGCAACACCTCGGCGTACTCCCGGCGCAGCGTCATCAAGCCGGGCATCTCGTGCTCGGCCAGCCGAATCTCCTTGCGGCCAAACTCGGCCAACCCCAGATCGGCCACCTTGAAATCGATGCCATTACGGACATCAGCGGTCAGTGTCGTTGCAGTCATGTAGAGCCCCTACTTCGTTCGTCATTGCCTGTGGGCGCATGGGTGTGCGGGTGGCGACACCAATGCAAACACCCATAGCCTGCGGGCTCGCGGGACAGGCGCTACGGCGCTCTGCCAGCTATGAGGTGTCTATTACACCGTAGCGTTCGGCGAACGGCGTCATGAGTCGGGCCAGGTCACGGGCCACGTCGTGGTCGGCTTCCGGCGGCATCGAGACGTAGCTCATCGCCAGCCGGACGATCGCTCTGGCCAGCACTCCGGCGTCTTCGTCACTGGCCCGTACCCAGCTGTGCATGAACGTCGAGGTCAAGCGCTGCGAGCAACGGGTGATGATCGGGGCACTGTCGGTCGTGATGATCTGCAGCAGGTCCGGCTTGGCGCCGCCGGTCAGCAACGAGATGACGAGTGGGTCGGACGCCGACTCGGTGAAGAACGCGCGGAACCCCTCGAGGAAGGCCGCATAGACGTTGCCGACATTGCCTCGGATCGCGTCGTCGACGGCGTCGACCAGGCGGTCGGCCAGCCGCAGCGCATATCCCTCGGCCAGCCCCTGGCGCGACCCGAACTCGTTGTAGATCGTCTGTCGGCTGATGCCCGCCGCCTTGGCGACGTCGGACAGGGTGATCGACGACCAGTCCCGGCTCAGAAGCAGATCCCGCATGCCGTCGAGGATCGAGTCGCGCAAGAGCACCCGCGACGCCTCGGCGTAGGGGATGCGCTGCGCGGCTCGAGCCTCGTCCACACGCGCGACACTAGTGGTCACGGCCGGGCAACTTCGACCATCTCGAAGTCCGACTTGGCCGCGCCGCAGTCGGGGCAGCTCCAGTCGTCGGGGATGTCGTCCCAGCGGGTGCCTGGCGCGATGCCGTCCTCCGGCCAGCCCTTCTCCTCGTCGTACTCGAATCCACACTGCACGCAGACGAACAGCTTGAATGTGTTGGTCTGCTCTTCGCGCAAGCGCTCATCGCTGCTCACTTCATTGCTCCCATCTCTTCGAAGTCGACCTTCTCGCGTACTGCACAGTCCGGGCAGCACCAGTCCTCGGGTATGTCACTCCACGGGGTGCCCGCCGGAAATCCTTCTCGCGGCGCACCTTTGGCCTCATCGTAGGTGTAGTCGCAACCGGGGCATTTGAAGGAACTCACGCTCAAGCCCCCTGTTCTTCGCGCGAGCGCTCATCGTCCACTCCATACTTGGCCAGCACCTTGTCGCGCATCCGTGGATGCACGTTCACCCGGGTGATGTCGCCGTCGTAGTGATCGAGGACGCGGTGGTCCATCACCTTGCGCCACAGCGGCGGGAAGTACGTCAGCGCGATCATCGAGGCATAGCCGCTGGGCAGGCTCGGTGCGCCCGCCATGCTGCGCAGCGTCTGGTAGCGCCGGGTCGGGTTGGCGTGGTGGTCGCTGTGCCGCTGCAGGTGGTAGAGGAACAGGTTGGTCACGATGTGATCGGAGTTCCAGCTGTGCACCGGTGCGCAGCGTTCGTAGCGCCCGCTCTCCAGCTTCTGGCGCAGAAGCCCGTAGTGCTCCAGGTAGTTGACGGTCTCGAGCAGCGTGAAGCCGAACACCGCGGAGATGACGATGTAGGGGATGAGCGCCAGGCCGAAGACCGCGATCAGGATGCCGTAGAACACCACCGACATCGCCCAGGCGTTGAGCACGTCGTTGGACCAATGCGTTCTTGGATCCCATGGGCTCCGCCCACTACGACGCAGCCGCTGGGCCTCCAGCGCCCACGACGACTTGAGGCTGCCCCACACGCTGCGCGGCAGGAACTCCCAGAACGTCTCGCCGAAGCGGGCCGAGGCCGGGTCCTCCGGGGTCGCTACGCGGACGTGGTGGCCGCGGTTGTGCTCGATGTAGAAGTGGCCGTAGCAGGTCTGCGCCAGCGTGATCTTGGACAGCCAGCGTTCCAGCTCGTCCTTCTTGTGACCCATCTCGTGCGCGGTGTTGATGCCCACCCCTCCGAGCACACCGACCGACAACGCCAGTCCGATCTTGGCCGGCCAGCCGAGTCCGCCGTCGAATCCGAGCCAGCTCAGATCCGACGCGGTGAACAGGTACGCGCCGAAGATCACGCTGGCGTACTGGAACGGGATGTAGACATACGTGCAATAGCGGTAGTACTTGTCGTTCTCCAACCGCTCCATCACCTCGTCGGGCGGGTTCTGCCCATCCGGCCCGAACCGGAGGTCCAGGGCGGGCAGCAGAACGTAGAGCAGGATCGGGCCGATCCAGAACGGCACCTGCGCGGCGACGTGCCAGCCCCACTGGTTGAACGCCCACACCAGCGGCAGCATCACGAACAGCGCCGTCGGGGCGATCAGACCCATGAGCCACAGGTGCCGTTTCCTGTCGCGCCACTGCTCGACCGGGACCTCAGCGGTCCCCGAGTACTCAGAAATATCCGATGCCATCGCTGGCCACCTCCGATGAGAGCCGTATCACGTCGCCTTTGACGCTACTGAGCAATTTGTCGCTTGTCTATACACAGAAGCTGATTTTGTAAAATCACGCTTCGGGCGGCGTCGACGTCGGATGACGCGTGTGTGACGACGGCGCCGCTCCCTGGTTGGTTCGGCGCTCGGCCGGGTACCGTCCGGGCATGGGGCGGGATCACGCTGTCGTCATCGGCGCGAGCATCGCGGGCCTGTGTGCGGCGCGGGTCCTGTCGGATCACTACGGACGCGTGACCCTCTTCGAGCGCGACGACCTCCCCGAGCGGCCGGCCAACCGGGCCGCGGTGCCGCAGGGCAGGCACGTGCACCTGCTCATGGCGCGCGGCGCCAACGAGTTCGACGGCCTCTTCCCCGGTCTGCTCGACGACATGGTGGCCGCCGGCGTCCCGAAGCTGGCGAACCGGCCCGACTGCATCCACTTCGGCGCGGCAGGCCACGTGCTCGGCACCAAGTCGACCCTGCAGCGGGAGTTCACCGCCTACGTGCCGAGTCGACCGCACCTGGAGTGGCAGATCCGGCGACGCACGCTGGCCATCCCCAACGTCGAACTGGTGCACGGGCCCGTCGCAGAGCCAGAGTTCGAGCCCGCCGAAGAACGCGTGACCGGCGTGCTCCTCGACGCAGGCGACGAATCGAGCGCGGTGTCGGCCGATCTGGTCGTCGATGCGACCGGTCGAGGCACGCGTCTGCCGGTGTGGTTGGAGCAGTGGGGATTTGGGCGCCCCACCGAGGACACCGTCGAGGTCGGCATCGGCTACGCGACGCATCAGGTACACATTCCCGACGGCATGCTCGACGAGAAGGTCATCGTGGCGGGCGCGTGCCGTGCCCAGCCGCGCGGCCTCGGCATGCTGTTGTACGAGGACGGCAACTGGGGCGTGACCACGTTCGGCACCGGGAGGGTCGAGCCGCCAAGAGACTTCGCCGAAATCTGCGCGCTGGCCGACGAGATCCTGCCCGCTCACGTGAGCGCGGCGCTGCGCAAGGGAAAGCCCCTCGGGAACATGGCATTTCACAAGTACCCAACCAGCCGGTGGCGCCGTTACGACAAGATGGACCGCTTCCCCACCGGCATCATCCCGTTCGGCGACGCGGTGGTGAGCTTCAACCCGACGTTCGGCCAGGGCATGACGATGACGTCGATCCAGGCGGGCAACCTGCACGAGGTGCTTCGGTCCGGGCATCCCGACATCGCGGGAACACTTTCGCGCGCAACGGCGAAGACCACCTGGCCCGTCTGGGCCATGACCAGCATCGGCGATCTCAGCCTGCACAACGCGACGGGCGACGCACGCTGGTGGTACCTGCCGGTGGGCGGCCTGTTCGACCAGTTCCTCGGCGCCGCGGAGACCGATCCCGTTCTCGCCGAATGGTTTCTACGAAGGTTCAGCCTGCTGGACAGTCTCTACATGGTCCCGTCGCCACGGTTGATCGCCCGCACCATCCGGCACAACGCGCAACTCTGGCTGGCCGAGAAACGCGGCGTTAGGCAGTCAACGCGCGATCGAGGTCCGGTTCCAAGTAGATGACCGTGGCCGCGGGCACCGCGGCCCGAACCGCTGCCTCTGCGGCGTCGATGGTGGCGGCCACCGTCGCCAGGTCGGTGTCGGCGGCCAGCGCGATCTTCGCCCCCACCAACAGCTCGTCGGGTCCGAGGTACTGCGTCCGGAGGTGAATCAGTCGAGCGACGTTCGTGGTCTGCTCCAGCGCCGCGCGGATCGCCTTGTCCTCCTGGCTGGTCGCACCCTCCCCGATGAGAAGGCTGTGCATCTCGATCATCAGGATGACCGCGATGACGGCGAGCAGCATGCCGATCGCGACGGTGCCGATGCCGTCCCACACCGGGTCGCCGGTGAGCATCGACAGCCCGACACCGGCCAGGGCGAACACCAGGCCGATCAGCGCACCGGTGTCCTCCAGAAGCACCACCGGCAGCTCGGGATTCCGCGACGTACGGATGAAACGCCACCAGGTGGCCGAGCCCTTGAGCGGTCGGGACTCCACCACGGCGGTGCGAAAGCTGTAGGACTCCAAGCCGATTGCCACGACCAGGATCGCGACCGCCACCACCGGCGACGTCAACTCCTCGGGGTGGGTGATCTTGTGGTAGCCCTCGTAGAGCGCGAACACGGCGCCGAGCGTGAACAACACCAATGCGACGACGAACGAGTAGAAGTAACGACTGCGGCCGTAGCCGAACTGGTGCAGATCGTCGGCCTGCTTGCGGGCCTCGCGCTGCCCGAACAGCAGCAGTCCCTGGTTGGAGGTGTCCGCGACGGAGTGCACCGACTCCGCCAGCATCGAGGAACTGCCCGTGATGATGAACCCAACGAACTTGGCGATGGCGATGCCGGCGTTCGCCAGCAGCGCGGCGACGATCGCCCTGGTACTACCGGCCGTCGACATGGTCGATCCTTCCCCCTAGATACCCACGGTGGCGCGAAATAGCCTGGTCGGCTCCTGGGCGACGAGCCGGATGGGCCCGTCGTCGGCCGCGACCCAGGCGGCCGCACCCCTGCCGAGCGTCAACACGCTGGACTTGGCGTGCACCGCGACGCTGCCCTCGATGCACAACAGGATCTGCGGCCCGTCGTGCCGCGCCGGAGCGTCGACCTCGTGGCCCAGCTGGTCCCCGTCCAGCCCCAGCACCGACACCGCGAACTCGGGTGCGGGCGTGTCGTAGACGAGTTCCATTCCGTCACCCGAGATCTCGGGACGCAGCGTCGACTCGTCGGTGGGGGTGAAGTCCAAAACCCGCAGCAGCTCCGCCACGTCGACGTGCTTGGGGGTAAGGCCGCCGCGCAACACGTTGTCCGAGTTGGCCATCACTTCGAAGCCAATCCCGTTCAGATAGGCGTGCAGGTTGCCCCCGGGCAGGTAGATGCCTTCGCCAGGCGCCAAGCTGATGCGGTTGAGCAGCATCGCCGCAAGCACGCCAGCGTCGCCGGGATAGCGCTCGCCCAGTTCGAGTACGGTCTTGGCCTCTGCGGCGAAAGTCGTTTCACCCGAGCGGATGTAACTCACTGCGCCGTCGAGCACCGAGGGCACCAGCACGTCCAGATCGGGCTGAGGCGCGGTGATCCAGGTGGTGAACAGCGCACGCAGGCCGTCGGCATCGGACTGCCCGGACAGCAGCCCGATGAACGGGTCGAGATCGGCCACGGCCAGCGCCCGCATCAGCTCGATGCTGCGCGCGACGGGGCGGAACCCGGCCAGCGCCTCGAACGGTCCCAGCGCAACGATGAGTTCCGGCTTGTGGCTGCGGTCGCGGTAATTGCGAGTCGGCGCGTTCAGCGGGATCTTGAGCCGGTCCTCGTGCTCATAGCCCTCCACGGCCTGTGCCGCGCTCGGATGCGCCTGCAGCGACAGGGGTTCGTCGGCGGCGAGCACCTTGGCCAGGAACGGCAGACAGTCACCGAAGCGTTCCCGGGTGGCCTTACCCAGCTGGCCCTCGGGGTCTGCTTTGATGACCTCGAGCAGCGACTGCTCCCCGCTGTCGGTCTCGAGCCGCGCTGGATCGCCGGGATGCGCGCCGAACCAGAGCTCCGCTTCGGGATGCGCTGCCGGGCTGTGCCTTCCAGTGAATTCGGCAATGGCGGTTCGAGAACCCCATGCGTAGGTCCGCACCGCGCCGTGTAGCAGGTCCACTCGTCTTAACCTCGAACCAGTCGCAGGTAAACCGCCGTCATCTCCAGGCGCACCGCCAACGTCGCCAACTGTTGCTCCGGGCGCCGGCCACCTACCTGCGTCGCGACGTCGGGAACGTCACCCGCACTGATCACGTCCACGCCGTCGTAGCCCGTCAAGTGCGCCGCCACCGCGGGCCGCTCGTCGTCGCCCGCGAGGACGACGGTGCGGACCCGCGCGGGCAGCGGACCGTCGATGTCCTCGTCGTGGAACAGCGATGTTTCGTAATCGGCTGCACCACTGGCGATTCCGCCGTGCAACGCGACGATGACATCGGCGAGACCGACACCGGCGACGGTGCGGTGGCCGACCCGCAGCAGCACCGCGGCGCCGTGCCGCGCAAGCGCCGACGTGGCTGCGGTGTCGCCGGCCAACACGACGTCGCGGCCGGCCATGCGGTCGGCGAGTGTCTTGGCGGGGTTGGTGAACAGCTCACGGCCGGCACTGTTGCGCAACGCCTCCGCGTCCAGTTCGTCGGCCAGTCCGGCGAGGTCGACCTGCATGCCGGGCGCCACCGCACCCAAGGTCGCCAGGCCGGCGGCGTAGTAGCGCGCCAGTCCGAAGTCGTCGGGCACCTGCAACCGCGGCGCCAGTGCCACCGCGCGGCCCGCGGTCGCGTCTCGCAGCGGACCCTCCTGAGGGGCCACGGCGATCACCCGCGCACCCCGCCGGACCCCCGTCGCGGCGGCGGACACCAGCACCGGGTCGACGGGATCGTCGCCCGCGACGATCAACGCGTCCAGAGCGCCGATCCAGGACGGCACCTCGGGCGTGACGACGATCGGCACCCCCGCCGATCCGCCAAGGGCGGCAGCCAGAATCAACCCCGCGGTCTCGGCGGGACCGCCACCGGAAACCCAGATCAGGGTGCGCGGCGGCTGGTCGGAACGCAGCGGATCGAGCACTCCCTCGTCGACCGCCGAGGCCGTCGCACGCACCTGCGCGCCCGCCATCGACGCCGCGCGCAGCAGGCCTTCGCGATCGGCGGCCAGCAGCCCCTCCGTGTCGTCGAGGTCGATGGTCACACTTCGAGCGCGAGAGTCGGCGTTCACGGGGCCGTCCCGGTGTGGACGGAGATCTGCCCGGCGACGTGTTCGACGATCTTGTCGACGTCGTCGGTGCTGCGGGCCTCGACGTTCAACCGCAGCAACGGCTCGGTGTTGGACGTCCGCAGGTTGAACCAGGTGCCCCCGCCGAGGTCGACGGTGACACCGTCGAGATGGTCGATGGACTGGATGCGGCTGCCGAACGACCGCAGCACCAGGTCCACACACGCGGGCGCGTCGGTGACGGTGAAGTTGATCTCGCCGGACCCCTCGTAGCGCTGGTAGTCGGCCATCATCTCCGACAGCGGCCGGTCCTGCTCGCCAAGCGCGGCCAGCACGTGCAGCGCGGCCAGCATGCCGGAGTCCGCGCCCCAGAAGTCGCGGAAGTAGTAGTGCGCGGAGTGTTCGCCGCCGAAGATCGCGCCCGTGTCGGCCATCAACGCCTTGATGTAGGAGTGGCCCACGCGGGCGCGCACTGCCGTGCCGCCCCGCTCGACGATCAGTTCCGGCACTGCCCGCGAGGTGATCAGGTTGTGGATGACGGTGGCACCGATCTCGCGGCCGAGTTCGCGTGCCGCCACCAGAGCGGTCACCGCGGACGGGGAGACTGGGCGCCCGAGTTCGTCGACGACGAAGCACCGGTCGGCGTCGCCGTCGAAGGCAAGGCCGATGTCGGCACCGGTGTCGAGCACGTGCGCCTGCAGGTCGACGAGGTTGGCCGGGTCGAGTGGGTTGGCCTCGTGGTTGGGGAAGGTGCCGTCGAGTTCGAAGTACAACGGGAGGAGCGTGATCCCCCGGAGGGCGCCCAACACCGCAGGCGTGGTGTGGCCGGCCATCCCGTTGCCCGCATCGACCGCCACGCGCAGCGGTCGTCCGCCTGCGACGTCGACGAGCGAGCGAAGGAACTGGCCGTAGTCGTCGAGGACGTCGCGATCGCGGATGGTGCCCGCCGGACCGTCGTGCGTGGGGACGCCGTCGATCACTTCCCCACTGATGATGGTGAGCCCGGATTCCTTGCCCACCGGCTTGGCGCCGGCCCGGCACAACTTGATGCCGTTGTAGGTGGCGGGGTTGTGGCTGGCGGTGAACATCGCGCCGGGACAGTCCAGCAGACCCGATGCGAAGTAGAGCTGATCCGTGGACGCCAAGCCGATCCGGGTGACGTCGAGACCCTGTGCGACCACGCCTTCAGCGAACGCCGCGGCCAGCGATGGCGAGCTGGACCGCATGTCGTAGCCGATCACCACGTGGTCGGCGCCTGGCTTGGCTTCGTCGCGGACCAATCGGGCGAAGGCGCCGCCGACGTCGAAGACGAACGCCTCGTCGATCTCGTCGCCGACCAGACCTCGAACGTCATACGCCTTGATGACGCGGTTGACAGCCTCAGCTGGCCGAGACATTGATCTCCTTGGATCCCTAGCAGGAAGTGCTCCCGACGTCAGCCTATCGGCTCGCGAATCCTCGCGCCGACGGCTCGTCGCGCGAGGTTCGAATCTCCGGTCGTGATTAGTCGGCTGGGTCTGGCAGGACGCGCAAGTGCCCGCGCCGCCGACCGTTCTGCTCCGACCGGCGGGCCGCCGGGGCCATCAGCGCGCCACCGTGGACGCCCGTGGAGGGGTCGGTGAACCCGGCCGCCACGCCGCCGTACGGCAAACCTCCGTCGCCGCCCTCCCTGACCGCGTCGGCGAGCGCCACCAGATCGTCGTCGTCGTTGTGCGTCGGAAGCGGGCCCGCGTGCCGGACCAGCTCCCAGCCGCGCGGCGCGGTGATCCGGCCGGCGTGCAGGACGCACAGATCCCAGGAATGGGGCTCCGAGACGGTGGCCAGCGGCCCGACGACCGCGGTCGAGTCGGGGTACACGAAGGTCAGCGTCGCCACGGCATAGTGCGGGCACCCGGGCCGGCAGCAGCGACGGGGAACGTTCACGCAGGGAGGCTATCGCGCGGCACCGTCACGAGCCCACGAGACACGCGCAGCCGGACGTCCGCCGATCTCCAACCGTTACGATCGGGGCGATACCATCTGGCGATGGCCGACCCGCGATCTCGCCGTGGCCGAGACATGCGCGGTCCGCTGTTGCCGCCCACCGTGCCGGGCTGGCGCAGCAGGGCCGAGCGCTTCGACATGGCGGTCCTCGAGGCCTACGAACCGATCGAACGTCGTTGGCAGGACCGCGTCTCGACGCTGGACGTCGCCGTCGACGAGATCCCGCGGATCTCGCCGAAGGACCCCGAGAGCGTGCAGTGGCCGCCGGAGGTGATCGCCGACGGACCGATCGCACTGGCCCGCCTGATCCCGGCCGGGGTGGACGTGCGGGGCAACGCGACGCGCGCACGAATTGTGTTGTTCCGCAAGCCAATCGAGCGACGGGTCAAGGACACCGCGGAACTCGCCGACTTGTTGCATGAAGTGCTGGTTGCTCAGGTGGCAACGTTTTTGGGCGTCGAACCCTCCGTCATCGACCCGACGTTCGACGACGAGTGAACCGCGGCGTGGTTACGCCAGGTTCAGATGATGCCGCGCTTGAGGCGGCGGCGTTCGCGCTCGGAAAGCCCGCCCCAGATGCCGAACCGCTCGTCGTGGGCCAGTGCGTAATCCAGGCACTGGTCCTTGACTTCGCAACCCAAGCAGATGCGCTTGGCCTCACGTGTCGAGCCGCCCTTCTCGGGGAAGAACGCCTCGGGGTCGGTCTGCGCGCACAGTGCGCGCTCCTGCCATTGCTCGTCGGTGAGATCCCCATCGTGGTCCGTCTGGTCTGGCACCACGCTCAACTGGGGTCGGCCCGGCACTGCGGTCTGTGGCGGTCCGGTGTTGATGTGCGGTGTGTTGCCAACAGAGCCGAGCATCCGATTGTCGAATCGGATGACGCGGTCGAAATCTACGCGCTCATAAGACATCTTCTGCCGCCTCCTCACTGGTCTCGTCGATCCCTAGTGGAGCTCCATTGTCGCGGTGTGCGGCAACTTCCATTCGAACATGTGATCGAATCTCGGTCTGCGACACCGGAACCGGCATGCCAACCGGGAAATGACACTGATGTGATTAGACACGGGTTAGCTGCACCGGTCAAGCTCTAGAACGGAATTTCATACCATCTCGTGACCGAATTAGGGCGCGTCGGTTACCTGGCGTGTCGCGTAAAGGTACCCACGGGCGCCGCCGCAGCAGCGTAAGGGCCTAGTCTCGGTCGATGTGAAGGTCTCGGTTCTGGTCGGCGGCGTCGGTGGCGCCCGGTTCCTGCTCGGCGTCCAACAGTTGCTGGGGCTGGGGCAGTTCGCTGGCTCCGGCGCGGGGCCAGCGGACGATCACGAACTCACCGCCGTCGTGAACGTCGGTGACGACGCGTGGATGCACGGCGTACGGATTTGCCCCGACCTCGACACCTGCATGTACACCCTTGGCGGCGGCATCGACCCCGAACGGGGCTGGGGCCACAAGGACGAAACCTGGAACGCAAAGTCCGAACTCGCCGCATACGGCGTGCAGCCCGACTGGTTCGGACTCGGCGACCGCGATCTGGCGACGCACCTGGTGCGCAGTCAGATGTTGCGCGCGGGGTATCCGTTGTCACAGGTGACCGAGGCGTTGTGCAAACGGTGGCAGCCCGGCGCACTCCTGTTGCCCGCCAGCGACGATCGCAGCGAGACGCATGTGGTCGTGTCCGATCCCGAGGACCAGTCGGGCGCCCAGCGCGCGATTCACTTCCAGGAGTGGTGGGTCCGCTACCGCGCCCAGATCCCCACGCACGGCTTCGCTTTCGTCGGCGCCGACAAGGCTGCCGCCGCGCCCGGCGTCACCGAGGCGATCGCCGACGCGGACGTCGTGCTGCTTGCACCGTCGAACCCGGTGGTGAGCATCGGCGCCATCCTTGCCGTGCCCGGCATCCGCGGCGCATTGCGCTCGACGGCCGCACCGGTCGTCGGCTACTCCCCCATCGTCGCCGGAAAGGCGTTGCGCGGGATGGCCGATGAGTGCCTGTCGGTGATCGGCGTGGAGACCACCTCGGAGGCCGTCGGCGCCCACTTCGGTGCCCGATCGGCGGTCGGCATCCTCGACGGCTGGCTGATCGACCAGGGCGACACGGCATCGATCGACGGCATCGACGTTCGTTCGATTCCGCTTCTCATGACCGACCCGAAGGCGACGGCCGAAATGGTGCGCAGCGGACTGGAATTGGCAGGGCTTTCAGCGTGAGCACCGATCACGGCTCCGCCGCAGCCGTCGAGATCCTGCCCGTGACGGGGCTTCCCGAGTTCCGACCCGGTGACGACGTGGCGGCGGCGATCGCCGGTGCGGCGCCGTGGTTGCGCGACGACGACGTAGTGGTGGTCACCAGCAAGGTGCTCTCCAAGAGCGAGGGCCGCATCGTCGCGGCGCCGACCGACCCCGAAGAGCGGGACGCCCTGCGACGCACGCTGATCGACGCCGAGGCGGTCCGCGTGCTGGCACGCAAGGGCCGCACGCTGATCACCGAGAACGCCATCGGGCTGGTTCAGGCCGCCGCAGGCGTGGACGGCTCCAACGTCGACGCCGCCGAACTGGCACTGCTGCCGGTCGATCCCGACGGCAGCGCGGCCACCCTGCGCACCCGGCTGCACGAAATCCTGGGCGTCACCGTGGGCGTGGTGATCACCGACACCATGGGGCGTGCGTGGCGCAATGGGCAGACCGACGCCGCGATCGGCGCGGCGGGCCTCGCCGTGCTACATGGCTACGCGGGGGCCTATGACCAGTTCGGCAACGAACTGCTCGTCACCGAGGTCGCCGTCGCCGACGAGATCGCCGCGGCCGCCGACCTGGTGAAGGGCAAGCTGACCGGGGTACCGGTGGCGGTGGTTCGCGGAATGCGCCTACACGACAACGGCTCCAACGGCCGCACACTGGTGCGCGCGGGCGAGGAGGACTTGTTCTGGCTTGGCACCGAGGAGGCGTTGGCGCAGGGCCGCGAGGAAGGACGCCGACAGGCCCAGCTGTTGCGACGGTCGGTACGCAAGTTCAGCCGCGAACCCGTCGACCCGGCGGTCGTCGAGGACGCCGTCAGCGAGGCCCTCACCGCGCCCGCCCCGCACCACACGCGGCCCGTACGGTTCGTCTGGATTTCCGATCACGCCACGCGGCTGCGGCTGCTCGACCGGATGAAGGAGCAGTGGCGCGCCGACCTGACCGGCGACGGACGACCCGCCGACTCCGTCGAGCGCCGCGTCGGACGCGGCCAGATCCTTTATGACGCAACCGAACTCGTCATCCCGTTCATGGTGCCCGACGGCGCACACACCTATCCCGACACGGCGAGGACGGCCGCCGAGCACACCATGTTCACGGTCGCTGCGGGCGCGGCGGTGCAGGCCCTGCTCGTCGCGCTGGCCGTCCGCGGCGTGGGAAGTTGCTGGATCGGCTCGACGATCTTCGCCCCCGATCTGGTGCGCGCCGAACTCGACCTTCCCGCGGACTGGGAGCCCCTCGGCGCCGTCGCAATCGGCCATCCGGCCGAGCCGACCAGCCCACGGGATCCCGTCCCGACCACCGACCTCCTCATAACGAGATGACCCTGCACGCGTCGGTGGTCAACACGCTCACCGACTGGACGCCGCCCGATCCCGCCCAGGACGCGGTGCGCCAGGCGGTCCTGGCGTTCGTGCTCGGCAGGCCCGACGCCTGCCGAAGGGCGTGCGCGCCGGGGCACATCACCGCGTCGGCGCTGGTGCTCGACCACACCGGCGGACAGGCCCTGCTCACCCTGCACCCCCGGCTCGGCCGGTGGGTGCAACTCGGCGGTCACTGTGAGGACGGCGACGCGGACATCGTGGCCGCGGCACTGCGTGAGGCGGAAGAGGAGTCCGGCATCGACGGGCTGACCATCGAATCGATGCCCGCGGCACTGCACGTGCACGCACTGACGTGTTCGTTGGGTGTGCCGACCCGTCACCTCGACGTCCAGTTCGTCGCGCATGCGCCCGCGGACGCGCAGATCACTTGCAGCGACGAATCCTTGGATCTGCGTTGGTGGCCACTCGGCGGGTTGCCGGACGGCGCCGACTACGGCCTGCGGCAGTTGGTGCGGGCGGCTCAGACGTCGGTCGAGTAGCGGATGCCGCCGTCGGGGATGACCACCCCTGGCCACACCCGCGCGCCGCGCAGCAGCTCGCATCGCGCCCCGATGTGCGCGCCGTCGCCGATCACGCCGTCACGGATCAGGGCGCGCGGGCCGATGCGGGCGCCGAAGCCGATGATCGAGCGCTCGATGACCGAGCCGGCCTCGATGCGCGCACCGTCGAAGATGACCGCACCGTCCAACCGGACGCCTGGCCCGATCTCCGCGCCGCGGCCGACGACCGTTCCGCCGATCAGCAGCGCGCCGGGAGCGACGGCCGCCCCCTCGTGCACCAGTTCCTCGCCGCGGTGCCCCTTCAGCGCCGGCGACGGCGCGATGCCGCGGACGAGATCGGCCGAGCCGCGGACGAAGTCGTCCGGCGTGCCCATGTCGCGCCAGTAGGTGGCGTCGACGTAGCCGCACACCTTCAGTCCGTCGGAGAGCAGCGACGGGAACACCTCGCGCTCGACCGACACCGCCCGATCCCTCGGGATCCGGTCGATGACCTCGCGCTGGAACACGTAGCAGCCCGCGTTGATCTGATCGGTCGGCGGATCCTGCGTCTTCTCCAGGAATGCAGTCACCACGCCGTCGGAATCGGTGGGCACACAACCGAATGCGCGTGGGTCGCCCACCCGCACCAGGTGCAGTGTCACGTCGGCCTTGCGTTCGTGGTGGGTGGCCAGCAGCGCGCCGAGGTCGGAGCCGGAGAGCACGTCGCCGTTGAACACCAGCGCGGTGTCGTACCGGAGCTTGGACGCCACGTTGGCGATGCCGCCGCCGGTGCCGAGCGGTGCCTCCTCGACGACGTATTCGATCTCGAGGCCGAGCTTGGAGCCGTCGCCGAATTCGGCCTCGAACACCTCGGCCTTGTACGACGTGCCCAGCACGACGTGCTTGATACCCGCTGCGGCGATGCGGGACAGCATGTGCGTCAGGAACGGCAGACCAGCCGTCGGCAGCATCGGCTTGGGCGCCGACAACGTCAGCGGACGCAGTCTGGTGCCCTGCCCGCCGACCAGGACGATCGCGTCGACCTCTGCCGGATTCACTGGCTCTCCCACGTTAGCGTCTTCCTTTCGCCATTCTGCGCCGAGAACTTCCGACTACGAGTCCCGCACGTACGGCCAGGGCAGACCTGATGGTCCATCGCAGCGGCGCCTGCCACCGGCCACGATGCCGATCGGCGAGGAAAGTGTAGGTGCTTTCGTGATGTGCCGCCAAGTTGCGGGCGGGGTCGCGTCCAGTGGCATGGCCCTTGTCGTGCAAAATCTCCGCCGAGGGCACGTACACGTTGAGCCAGCCGGCCCGCTCGAGGCGATCTCCCAGGTCGACGTCCTCCATGTACATGAAATACCGCTCGTCGAAGCCTCCTACCGCTTCGAAGGCGGACCTGCGCAGCAACAGGCACGAACCGGAAAGCCAGCCGACGGGACGTTCGCTGGGCTCGAGGTACAGCTGGCGGTACGTCGACGGTCCACGGGTTCGACTTCCAGAACGGGCCGACCACCGCGTGCATGCCGCCGCGGATCAGGCTGGGCTGGTGCCGCGCCGACGGATAGACGGTGCCGTCGGGCTCGCGGATCAGCGGACCGATCGCACCCGGCCTTCGGCCACCTCGCGGCGGCCTCCAGCATGGCATCGATGCTGTGCGGGCCCCACTGCACGTCGGGGTTGGCCACCACGAAGAACTCGGAGTCCCCCGAGGTCGTCGGGTCTGCGAGGTACTCGGCGACGGCACGGTTCGCGGCGGAGCCGTAGCCGAGGTTCGCGCCGGTGCGCAGCAGCCGGGCGTTGGGATAGCGCTCCAGCGCTTCCTCCGGGGCGCCGTCGGTCGATCCGTTGTCGGCCATGACGACGGTGACCTGGCGCTCGGTGGCGTGCGCCATGGTGGCGAGGAACCGGTCGAGGTGCGGGCCAGGTGAATAGGTCACCGTCACCACGACGAGTTCGTCACTCAACGCGCCAATACCCCTGCGGTGAACTTCGGCTGCCAGTCGGACGTCAGAAGGGCACCGTAATTGGACTCGCGATCGCCTCGGTTGGACGTGTCGGTGTCGCGGATGGAGAAGATGAATGCGGGCCCGCTGTAGCCGGTTGCCGCCGCGGCCGCCAACACGTCGGTGATCTCCTTCGCCTGCTCCTGCTGACTGACTCCTTCGGCATCCTCGCTCGTCGGAGCGCCCATCTCGGTCATCCAGATCTTCTTGCCGCCGTCACCGTTGGCGACCATGACGTCGTGCATGGCGGGGACGTCCGACCAGCCGTTGTCGGGGTTGGCCGCGAGCCCACTGGGGTGCACGTAGGGGTGCGCCGCGGCGGCGTCGAAACTGCCCTTGGCGCCCGCTGCGTACATCTGGGTCAGGAACGCAGGCGGCGACTCCTCACCAGGCAGTCGGCTCAAACCGGCGAGTATCACGGTGCTGTTGGGCTGTACCGCCTTTATTGCGGGGTAGGCAGCCTTGACGAGCTCGGTGTACTTGGGGGCGTTGTGCGGACTGAATCCGAAGAAGAGCGGCAGGTTCGGCTCATTCCACAATTCCCAATTCGACACTCCCGCTCCGTACCGCTTCGCGGCGGCGGCGGAGAAGTCGGCGTAGTCGGCCGCATTGTCCGGCGGCGCAGTGAAATAGGTGCCCGGCGGCTTCGCCCAGTCAGGCGTATACGCAATGACACCGAGCACCTTCAAGTTCCGCGCACGAGCGGCGTTGATCACCAGATCGGTCTGACCCCAGTTGTACTGACCCTTCGCCGTCTCGATCTGGCTCCATGGGATGAGGACCCGGAACCAAGTCGCTGTGGTCTTTGCCACGGCGTCGAGTTCGCGATTGACGTCGTCTGCGCCGATCCAGGTCATCTGGGCACCGTCGCCGAATCCGTAACCGCCCGGCGGGATCACGGGGGGCGCCGCATCGGCAACGGGTGTCACGGACAAACCGATCACGACCGCAACACACGCCGCCACCCGCGCCACGTACCTCCCTGCCCGTTCGATCATGACGAGAAAGCTACCGCACTGGAGATTGCTGCTCGCCGCCACGAATTCCGCAGACGCCCATTTGGCAACGCCAACTCCGCGTCGACTTCACGTGCTGCGTGACACGACGCGGTGTCCAGCCGACCTGGCTTGCGGTTAGCCACGGCATAGCTCAGAATTTGCTACTGACACTTTGACGTCGACTTGAACGCTGCGGTTTGGTTGGCGTAGATTTTGCCTAGGCCAAGGCCGAACGTCGAGGCAGTGCGCTCGCAGGACTCACCATCGAACAACCAAGGGGACGTAGGCAATGCCCAGCGACAAGCGTGACGTGATCCTCTACGAGCTCAACGAAGTCCCTTGGGGTGTGGTTGACCTCTACCTGCGCAAGCGGCCCAACTCCAACCTGGCCGCGATGCTCGACGACGGTCAGTCGTTGACGACCATCCACGAGGACCGCGAGGAACTCGGCGGTCTGCAACCGTGGCGCACGTGGCCGACGTTCCACACCTCTTCCTACGAGCACAATTCGTTCGACCTCGGCCAGGATCCCACTACCTTCCGCGCCGAAACCGTGTGGGACGTCGCCGAGCAGGCCGGTCTCAGCGTGGGCCTCTTCGGCCCGTTGCAGAGCTGGCCGGCGCGCGAGTTTGCACACGGTGGTTTCTTCGTTCCCGACACCTTCAGCAAGGACAGCAAGACCTATCCGAAGAGTCTCGAGCGATTTCAGGCGTTCAACTTGGCGATGACGAGCGAGAACAACTTCTCACCGGACACCGCGTTCGGCCCGAAGATGGTCCTGGGCACGGGTGTCGACCTTCTGCGCCAAGGCCTCACACCGAAGTCGGCGGGCACGCTCGCGGCGCACCTGACCCGTGAACGAACCGACCAGCGTTACAAGGCTTTCCGGTCCGCCATGCAGGTGCTACCCGGATTCGATCTGTACTGGCGGCTGCAGCAGAAGCACCAGCCGCGGCTCAGCGTGTTCTTCACCAACCACGTCGCGGGCATGATGCACCGGTTCTGGGGCGACGGGATGCCGGGCTACACCGACACTCACGAGTACACCGCCGACGACGTCTACGGCAGTTTCATCGTCAGCGCCATGGACATCGTCGATCGGCAGCTGGGGCGCGTTCGGAAGTACATGGCGTCACACCCGCAGACGGTGCTCGTCCTGGCCGCCAGCATGGGCCAGGGCCCGATCGACTACACCCAGATCGACCAGGGGCTCTTCGTCCTCGAGGACCACAGTCAGCTGGTCACCCGCCTCAAGTTGCCGAAGACCGAACTCGGACTGGCGATGTACCCGATGCTCTCGCTGATCTTCGAAGACGAAGCAGAGGCCCAGGCCGCGGTCGGTCCGCTTCAATCGGTGCGAGCCGAGGGCGTTGGCGCGATCTTCACCCGCTTCCGCGTGGAGGGCAAGACGGTGACCTTCGGCATCGACTACAACGTCGGTGCAGAGGACCCGGCATTCGGCGGGTCGACTCCCCTGACACTCAGGCCTCTCGGCGCGGCCGAGGACATGACCGTCTTGCCTGCCGAGCTCGGCCTGGAGTTCCGCCACCGGGTGGGCGGGGGCAACACCGGCTACCACATCCCCGAGGGCATTCTCATGGCCTACGGCAAGGGCGTTTCCCGCGACGTCTCCCGCAAGGAGGTCGACGTGCTCGACGTCACGCCGTCGCTGTTGGCCAACGTCCTCGACGTAGAACCCGGCCCTGCCATGCAGGGCGTCCCGAGCCTCTTCGGGTAGCCGCCGAGCACGTCAGATGGCCGACGCCAGCGCGTCCCGCCACGGACGCAGCGGCGTCAGACCCGCCGCCTCGGACCGGCGCCCCGACAGCGCCGAGTACGTCGGCCTCGGGGCGGGGCGGGGGTGCCGGTCGCTGTTGACCGGGCGCACCCTGGCGGGATCCGCTCCGACCAGTTCGAATACGGCGCGCGCCTGCTCGTAGCGACTCGTCTCGCCCTGATTGGCCGCGTGCAGCACGGATTCCCTGATCGTCCCGTCGGCCACCTCCAACAGGGCATCGACGAGATCGCCGACGTACGTCGGGGTCCCGATCTGGTCGGCGACCACGTCCACCGTGCCGTCGCCACCGGCCAGGCGGCGCATGGTCGCGACGAAGTCGCCACCATCTCCGCCAGAGAAGATCCAGGACGTGCGGACCACGTGCGCGTCGGGCATGGCCGCGAGCACGCCGAACTCTCCCGCCAGCTTCGATCTTCCGTAGACGCTCAGTGGCCCGGTCTCGTCGTCGATCTCATAGGGACGGCGCTCGCCGTCACCGAAGTCGCCGCTGAACACGTAGTCGGTGGAGACGTGCACCAGCTCGGCCCCGACCCGCGCGCAAGCGTGCGCCACGTTCTCCGCGCCGGCCGCGTTGACCGCAAACGCTCTCGCTTCGTCGCCCTCGGCGTCGTCGACCTTGGTGTATGCCGCGCAGTTGATCACCGCGTCGCCGGCGGCGAGGTGACGCTCCGGAGCTCCGGCATCCGTGACGTCGCACTGCGCTGACGTCAGGGCCAGCACCGTTCGGCCTTGCTTGCGGGCCTGAGCTGCCAAGACGGTGCCGACCAGGCCTCCCGCGCCGATGATGACGATCCTCTGCGACATGGTTTTCAGTCTCGCACTTGTCTGGCGCGCCGACTCGCGCTACCCGGTCTGCGGCCGACCCGCAAGTAGCCTGGGCTGATGCCTGGTCGCCTCGCCCGCACCGTCGCCGTGATCGCCGCGTTGGTGGTCGTGGTGGGTACGGGCGTCGCCTGGGGCAAGATCCGGTCGTTCGAATCCGGCATCAATCACATCTCCGCGGAAGCCCTCGGCGGAGGGGGCGACGACGGCGCCATCGACATCCTTCTGGTCGGCCTGGACAGCCGGACCGACGCGCACGGCAATCCGCTGTCGGCCGACGAGCTGGCGATGCTGCGCGCCGGCGACGACGTGTCGACCAACACCGACACGATCATCCTGGTCCGCATCCCCAACAACGGGAAGTCGGCCACCGCGATCTCGATCCCCCGCGACTCCTACGTCGAGGCGCCCGGCCTCGGCAAGACCAAGATCAACGGCGTGTTCGGGCAGGTCCACTTGGACCGCATGAAGGAACTCGTCGAGAACGAGGGCATGGACCCCGCGCAGGCCGAGCCGAAGGCAACCGAGGCCGGTCGCGAGGCATTGATCAAGACGGTCGCCAAGCTCACCGGCGTCACCGTCGACCACTACGCCGAAATCGGCTTGCTCGGCTTCGCGCTGATCACCGACGCGCTCGGTGGCGTCGACGTGTGTCTGAAAGATGCCGTGTACGAACCGCTTTCGGGCGCCGACTTCCCGGCGGGCCCGCAGAAGCTGGACGGACCGCAGGCGCTGAGCTTCGTCCGGCAGCGCCATGACCTACCCCGCGGCGACCTCGATCGGGTGACGCGCCAGCAGGCCGTGATGGCAGAGCTGGCCCACCAGGTCATCTCGGGCAAGACGCTGTCCAGCCCGAGCACGCTGAACCGGCTGCAGGACGCGGTGCAACGCTCGGTCGTGCTCTCCGACGGCTGGGACATCATGGAGTTCCTCCAGCAGATGCAGAAGCTCGCCGGGGGCAACGTCGCGTTCGCCACCATCCCGGTCCTGCAGGAGGACGGCTGGAGCGACGACGGCATGCAGAGCGTGGTGCGCGTCGACCCGGAACAGGTACAGCAGTTCGTGGCGGGCCTGCTACAGGATCAGGACGCGGGCAAGACCGAGCAGCTCGCCTACTCACCGGACAAGACCACCGCCGACGTGGTGAACGACACCGACATCAACGGTCTGGCCGCCTCGGTGTTGCAGGTGCTGACCGACAAGGGCTTCAGCGCGGGCGCGGTCGGCAACAACGAGACCCAACACGTCGCGGCCAGCCAGGTCAGGGCGGCCAAGACGGACGACCTCGGCGCACAGGCGGTCGCCAAGCAACTGGGCAACCTGCCCGTCATCGAAGATCCTTCGGTGACACCGGGTTCGGTGAAGGTGGTACTCGCAAGCGACTACACCGGTCCGGGTTCCGGCCTCGGCTCCGAGGATCCGTCGGGGGCCACCGCCGACCCTGCCGCAGTCGAGTCCACCGAGACCGCGCCCCCACCATCGCCTATCCTCACCGCGGGTTCCACCGGTCCGGAGTGCGTGAACTGAGCAACCTAAGCGCCGCGCTGCTCGACCCGTTGCTGCGCGTAAACCCGGCCGGACCCCGCATCACGTACTACGACGACGCCACGGGCGAACGCATCGAGCTGTCCACCGCGACGCTGTACAACTGGGCCGCCAAGACTGCCAACCTGCTGCGCGACGACCTGGGCGCCGGTCCGGGCAGCCGCGTCGCGATCATGCTGCCCGCACACTGGCAGACTGCGGGCGTCCTGCTCGGCGTCTGGTACGTCGGCGCGGAAGTTATTCTGGGGCAAGGCGATTGCGACATCGTCTGCTGCACGGCGGATCGGCTGGCGGACGCCGACGCCGCCATCGGAGCGGGCGGCGAGGTGGTCGCGCTGTCACTGGATCCGTTCGGCAAGCCGATAGCCGACCTCCCGTTCGGCATCACCGACTACGCCACCTCGGTACGCGTGCACGGCGACCAGGTCGCCGCCGAACGTCAACCGGGTCTCGCGCTGGCGGGCCGATCAGTCGACGAGGTGTGGTCGGCCGCCAAGACATCAGCCGCAACAACGGGTTTGACCGCGACGGACCGGGTGCTCTCGACCGTCGGCTGGGACACCCCCGACGCCATGGTCGACAACCTGCTCGCGGTGTTCGCCGCGGGCGCGTCACTGGTGCAGGTGGCCAACCCCGATCCCGAGGCGCTGACCCGGCGCAGGGAGATGGAGAAGGTCACCCGCGGTTAGACGCAGGTGCGACTCAGCGCAGCAACGCGCGAGACATCACGACGCGCTGAATCTGGTTGGTGCCCTCGTAGATCTGGGTGATCTTGGCGTCGCGCATGAACCGCTCGACCGGGAAGTCCACGGTGTAGCCGTAGCCGCCGAACAGTTGCACGGCGTTCGTGGTGACCTCCATCGCGACGTCCGAGGCGAAGCACTTCGCTGCGGACGAGATGAAGCCCAGGTTGGGTTCCATGCGCTCGGCGCGGGCCGCCGCCGAGTAGACCATCAGGCGGGCCGCCTCGATCTTCATCGCCATGTCGGCCAGCATGAACTGGGTGTTCTGGAAGTCGCTGATCGACTGCTTGAACTGCTTGCGTTCCTTGGTGTACGCGATCGACGCCTCGAGCGCGCCCTGGGCGATGCCGATGGCCTGCGCACCGATGGTCGGACGGGTGTGGTCCAGTGTGGCCAGCGCAGTCTTGAATCCCGTTCCAGGTTCACCGATTATGCGGTCGCCGGGGATGCGGCAGTCTTCGAAGTACAGCTCGGTGGTGGGCGACCCCTTGATGCCCATCTTCTTCTCCTTGGGCCCCACGGAGAAGCCGGGGTCGTCCTCGTGCACGACGAACGCCGAGATCCCGTTGGCGCCCTTGTCGGGGTCGGTCACCGCCATGACCGTGTACCACTGCGAGTGGCCGCCGTTGGAGATCCAGCACTTGGACCCGTTGAGCACCCAGTCGTCACCGTCGGCCTTGGCCCTGGTCCGCATCGCGGCCGCGTCACTGCCCGCTTCGCGTTCGGACAACGCATAGGAGGCCGTCGCCTCTCCCGCACCGATCGAGGGCAGCACCTGCTTCTTGAGCTCCTCGGACCCGCGCAGGAGCATGCCCATGGTGCCGAGCTTGTTGCAGATCGGGATCAGCGACGACGACGCGCACACCCTGGCGACCTCTTCGATCACGATGCACGCGGCGAACGAGTCGCCGCCCTGCCCGCCGTACTCCTCGGGGATGTGGATGGCGGAGAAACCCGACGAGTTCAGCGCCACCAAGGCTTCATCGGTGTAGCGCGCCTTCTCGTCGACGTCGGCCGCGTACGGCGCGATCTCCTTGTCGCACAGGTCCCTAAGGACGGTGCGCAGTTCGTTGTGCTCGTCGGAGAGCTTGAAGACGTCGAATGACGGGTTGCCGATGGCCATGGGATTACTCCTTGCTACTCGCCGGTAACTTTACCTCGCCGCTCGTCGGTCCGAGCAGGCGCTCTCGCAGCGCCGCGTCCTTTTCCAGCACCATTGCCTCGAGGTCGGCCTGGAACCGTTCCATGCGTGCGCGCAGGCCGGGATCCGACGTGCCGAGGATGCGCACCGCAAGCAGGCCGGCATTGCGGGCGCCGCCGATCGACACCGTCGCGACGGGCACCCCGGCCGGCATCTGCACGATCGACAGCAGCGAGTCGAGGCCGTCGAGCCGGGCCAGCGGGACCGGAACGCCGATCACCGGCAGTGGCGTCGCGGCGGCGACCATGCCAGGCAGGTGTGCGGCTCCGCCCGCCCCCGCGATGACGACCTCGATGCCGCGACCCGCCGCGCCGCGCGCATAGTCGAGCATCCGGCCGGGAGTACGGTGCGCCGACACCACCCCGACTTCGAACGGCACCTCGAACTCCGCGAGCGCGGTCGCCGCGTCCTCCATCACCGACCAGTCGCTGTCACTGCCCATGATCACGCCGACGCGAGCCTTATCGCCAGTCGTCTGCTCTTCGCGCAAGCGCTCATCGCCCATGTTCGTCCTATCCGTCCGTCCACTCACCATGCGACAGGTAGTGTGCCGCCCGCATCGCCCGCTCCCGCACGTCGGCCACGTACGCATCGTCGTCAGGCGAACCGTCCGCCGCGCCAAGTAGATTCACGTGCCCGATCTTGCGGCCCGGCCGTTCCGCCTTGCCGTAGAGGTGCACCTTGGCGTCGGGCATCCGCGCGAACAGGTGGTGCAGCCGCTCGTCCATGCCGATCGCCGGCTGATGCGGTGCGCCGAGCACGTTGGCCATCACCGTCACCGGCGCGATCGGCCCGGTCGCCCCGAGCGGATAGTCGAGCACCGCCCGCAGATGCTGTTCGAACTGGCTGGTCCTTGCGCCGTCCATGGTCCAGTGGCCGGAGTTGTGTGGGCGCATCGCCAGCTCGTTGACCAGCAGGCCGCCGTCGGCGGTCTCGAACAGCTCGACGGCCAGCACCCCGACCACCCCGAGTTCACTGGCCAGCCGCAGCCCCAGCGCCTCGGCCGCGCCGCAGAGCTCCGAATCCAGCTGTGGCGCAGGCGCGATCACCTCGACGCAGATGCCGTCGCGCTGCACGGTCTGCACGACCGGCCACGCCGCTCCCTGCCCGAACGGCGAGCGCGCCACCAACGCCGCGAGTTCGCGCCGCATGTCGACCCGTTCCTCGACGAGGACCGCAACACCGTCGGCGAGGTAGCGCTCGGCCGCGTCACGCGCCTCGGCGAGGTCACTGGCCAGCGTGACGCCGCGACCGTCGTAGCCGCCGCGGACGGTCTTGACGACGATCGGTCCGCCGACGCGCGCGGCGAAGGCGTCCACGTCGCCGACCGTCGTCACCTCCGCGTACCGCGGCACCGGCGCACCGAGCTCCTCCAGCCGCCGCCGCATCACCAGCTTGTCCTGGGCGTGGATCAGCGCCTCCGGCGGCGGGGCCACGTTGACGCCTTCGGCGACCAGTTCCTCGAGCAGGCCGGTCGGCACGTGTTCGTGGTCGAAGGTCAGGGCGTCGGCGCCCGCCGCGACCTTGCGCAGGGCGTCGATGTCGGTGTGCGCGCCGAGCACGACGTCGGGGGTCACCTGCGCGGCGGGTTCGTCGGCCGAAACGGCGAGCACCCGCAGCGTCTGACCGAGCGCGATCGCGGCCTGATGGGTCATCCTGGCCAGCTGGCCGCCGCCGATCATGGCCACGACTGGGGGTGCGCTCACGCTGCTATGTTGTCATGGCCGTAACCGGCCCCGACCTGCACGGGTACGCGTCGGGTGCTGGATTTCCGTACACTGCCTTCTTGTGTCTTTCACCGATGCCACCATCGCGCGGCTACCTCGCGTGATCCGGCCCTTCGCCGAGCGGCATCACGAGCTCATCAAGTTCGCGATCGTCGGCGGGACGACGTTCATCATCGACTCGGCGATCTTCTACACGCTCAAGCTGACCATCCTGGAGCCCAAGCCGGTCACCGCCAAGATCATCTCCGGCATCGTCGCCGTGATCGCGTCCTACATCCTGAATCGGGAGTGGAGCTTCCGCGACCGCGGCGGCCGCGAGCGCCATCACGAGGCCCTGCTGTTCTTCGGCGTCAGCGGTGTCGGCGTGCTGCTGAGCATGGCGCCGCTGTACTTCTCCAGCTACGTGTTGGAGCTTCGCGTCCCCGAGGTCTCCCTCACCATGGAGAACATCGCCGACTTCATCTCCGCCTACGTCATCGGCAACCTGCTGCAGATGGCGTTCCGGTTCTGGGCGTTCCGCCGTTGGGTCTTCCCCGACGAGTTCGGCCGCAACCCCGACAAGGCTGTCGAGGCGTCGATCACCGCAGGCGGTATCGCGGAGGCAATCGAGGATCAGATCGCGGAGGGCCACGGTCGCGGCACCGTCACCCCGCTGCGCAGCAGGCGAGCTCGGCAGCTGCCTCAGCTCGGCGACTCCTCCGACCCGAGCGTGTCGAAGACTTCGTGATAGAGCAGGGAGTGCACCTGCTCGACGCGCGGAATGTCGTGGAACTCTAGGGGATCTTGGCTCGCCGATTCGATGATCAGCGTGCCGGTCCGCAAGATCCTGTCGAACAGACCGTGCCGGAACTCCACGCTGTTGATCCTCGCCAGCGGAATGTCGATGCCCGAGCGGGTCAGCAGCCCGTGCCGGAACATGACCCTGCGGTCGGTGATGACGAAGTGCGTTGTCCACCAACTCAAGACGGGCCACAGCACCAGCCAGCCGAGGATCACCAGCCAGATGGCTCCGATGACGGCCATCACGACGTTCTTCGCGGTCGAGCCCCAGTCGGTGTGGTTGACCACCGCGGCGCCGAACGCCGCAAGTGCCGTCGCCAGCAGCAGGACGAGGACGGGTCCGATCAACCGCTTCCAGTGCGGATGCCGGTGCAGCACGACGCGTTCGTCGCCGGCCAGCACGTTGTCCGGGTAACCCACGGGTGCGACTCTACCCAGTACCCGAGCCGCCGACGGGCCGAAGATGCACGATGTCGCCGGCAGACACCACGACGGTCTCGCCGCCGGTGTCGATGCACAACCGGCCCTGGTCGTCGACTGAGCGTGCGTCGCCGACGATCTCGCGATCGCCCGGCAGCAGGGCACGAACACGCGCCCCGATGGTGACGCTGTGGGCGGTGTATTCGGCCATCAGCGCGGCGTCGGCGCCTTGGGCGGCCCGCAGGCTCGCCACCCGGCGCGCGAGACCGGCCAGCAGCGGCGCGACTATCTCGCTGCGGTCGGTGGGCGTGCCCCCGAGCAGGGCCAGCGACGTCGCGCCGGGATCGGGCAGTTCGTCGGCGCCGCAGTGACACGTTGAGGCCGATGCCGATCACGATCGACGGTGCGGGCGCCGCCACCTCGGCGAGGATGCCTGCCAGCTTGCCGTGCGCGGGCGGCCGGGCCAGCACGTCGTTCGGCCACTTCAGGCCCGGATCCACGGCGCTGGCGGCACCGACGGCGTCGATCACGGCCAACCCGGCGATCAGGGGTATCCACCCCCACGCCCGGCTCGGGATGCCGTCCGCGCTGACCCCGACCGACATGGTGACCTGCGTGCCGGGAACGGCCGACCAACTCCGCCCGTTGCGGCCGCGGCCCGCGGTCTGATGTTCGGCGATCAGTACGCTGCCGTCGACGTCCTCGCCTGCGGCCGCGCGGGCGATCAGGTCGGCGTTGGTCGAACCGGTCTCGGCCACCACGTCGACGCGTCGCCATGGCGGGTTCGGAAGGATCGCGCGCAGCGTGGACTCGTCGAGCGGAGTACGCCAGTGGTCAGTAGTCATGGTGGAGACAGCCTATTGCGCTGTGTTTCCAGTCACGACGTGCCGACTGGGGTCGATAGTCCGTCCCGATGGGTATACGATGACACGCCTTGTGTCGATCTTGATTTTGCCGAGCCCAATTAGTGCGCTACCGACACTGACAAACTCGCATTTTGCGCTGACGCAGGCGTAGTATCCTTCATCCGCCCATCCCGGCCACCCTGATCTTGATTGCTGAAACTATCTCAGCGGGATGAAACGGGTGCGGCGCGGGGCTCAGTACGCGCCCGAGCCCGTCGCGACCGTACGGATGGTCTTCACCGCGATCAGGACGTCGTTGGTGATCGACCAGTTCTCCACGTAGGACAGGTCCAGGCGGACCGAGTCCTCCCACGACAGATCGGAACGGCCGCTCACCTGCCACAGACCGGTGATGCCCGGCAACACCAGCAGCCTGCGGCGGACCTGGTCGTTGTAGGTGTCCACCTCGCGACGCAGCGGCGGCCGCGGGCCGACCACGCTCATGTCGCGCGACAGCACGTTGAAGAACTGCGGCAGCTCGTCGATGCTGTACTTGCGCAGCAGGCGGCCGATGGCGGTGACCCGCGGGTCGTCCTTGATCTTGAAGAGCACGCCGCCGACGCTGTCGTTGACGTCGACGAGGGTGTCGACCTGCTTGTCGGCGCCGTCCACCATGGTGCGGAACTTGATCATCTGGAACGGTTCGCCCTCGAGGCCGATCCGTTCCGACCGGTAGAACACCGGGCCCTTGCTGGTCAGCTTGATGGCGATGGCCGCGGCGATCATCACCGGCAACGCGCCAAGCAGCACCGACACCGACACGAAGTAGTCGAACGCGAGCTTCTGAATCTTCTTCGTGCCGCTGTACTGCGGCTTCTCCACGTGGATCAGGGGAAGCCCGGCGACCGGTCGCATGGTCAGGCGCGGGCCTGCGACGTCGACCACGCCCGGAGTGACGACCAGGTCGACTCCGAGCTTGTACAGATCCCAGGACAGCTCCCTGACGCCCTCGGGGCCGAGGTGATCGGTGGTGGTCAGCGCGACGGTGTCGGCGTTGGTCTTCAGGATCGCGTCGTGGACCTTGCCCTCGTCGCCAAGGACGGGCAGTGTGCCGACACCGGGGATGTCGATGGTGCCGCCCGAGCTGCGCCCGGTGAGGCAGACGCCGACCACCGAGTAGCCGTATCCCCAGCCGCGGGTCAGCGACTGAACCAGGCTGCGCACGGCCCGCGCGTCACCGACGGCGAGCACGGTCACCACGCAGCGTCCGCGACGCCGCTGCCTGGCCAGATACGCCCGGCAGACGTTGCGGCTGACCATCAAACCGGCCAGGCCCAGCGGAAACGCGACGGCGAGGTAGCCGCGGGCGTACTCCGGCCGGAAGATCATCAGGGCGACGGCGATGACGCCGATGGTGGCGAGCGTGGCCGACACCACGCGCCGGTACTCTTCGACGCCGGCGCCGACGATGCGCGGTGAGCGGGTGCGGTAGGCCGCGAGCAGCGCCAGCCAAATCGAGGCCACGATGACCGAGAGGATCGAGAAGTACACCGAAGCCGGATCCAACGCCGTGATCGGCCTGCCCAGCTTGATCATCTGCGCACACAACATGGCCGCCATCACGACGATCACGTCGCCGACGATGAGGGCCAACACGTAGCGCCGCTGCCACCGCGGACCCTCAGAGGAATCGACGGCCCTTAGGGGCGTCCTAGCGGGAGCGAATAACTCTTCTGCCACCGACACTGGTCGCCACACCTCCTGTTTGCTGGCAGCTTGCGTAGATCAGACGCCCCCCGTGTTCCGTAACACTATGACACCGTTTGCCAGAGAGCGCCACACATTCAGCGAATACCCAGGTCACGAACATTCACCCAGCGCGATGGCTTTCGCGAGCCCACCGAATTGGTAGGCGTAAACGAACTCCCAAACGAGCGGCGAGTAAGGGTAGCGTCGTGGCACGGCGGACATGACCGTCGAACCCGGTTGAGCGGAGAAGCACTGGCCGAAGACGAGGCGTGCCCGCGGCAGGTGGTAGCGCCAACTCGCGACGATGATCTTCGTCCAGTTCCGCTCCCGCGCCAGCTGCCGCATCATCTCGGCCTCGCCGCGGGTGGTGATCGAGTCGGGCCGCTTGCAGATGACCTCGACGTCGGCCGCCCCCTGACAAACTCGACGCATCACCGGGTCGTCCGACGCGTAGATATCGGATATCACCACCGTCTTGGCCCAGCCCTCGTGAGCGAGCTGCAGGCCGTAGTCCTCCCGCCCGTCGTGCTGGCCACTGAGCACGATGATCGCGTCGGCATGCTGCAACTCGTCGACCCTGGCGTTGGTGAACATCAGGTACCCGCTGATCCCCATGTCGACCAGGACGACGGCGAGCACGGCGAGCACGGCTTCGACCGCGGTAACGAATCGTCTAGCCCGAGGCATACTGATTTCTGCGGCTACCGGCAGTCATTGGTCGCCGGCTTGCCTGCGAATCGATCGACGATCCACGTCAGCGCCTGACTGAAGTCGATGTCGCCATGCCCCTTGCCCGGCTCCAGCTGCCACGTGATCGTGCCGCCGAGGGCGCACGCCCTTGCGATGGCGTCGGTGGTCCATTGCGCGTCGATGAGCGTGTCGTTGCTTCCGTACACCACGTACATCGGGGCGGACAACGGCTGCTGGGGCAGCGCCCATCGAGCGAGCCGTTCACGCATCCGGGTCGCCGCCATCGCCGAACTCGGGACGAGCTGGGCTGGCGTGAGACCGTCGGCCGCTGCGGGCCTTCGGTCCACCAGGGGACCCGAGCACGCAATGAGCGCATCCCAGGACCGGGTTGCCCATCCATTCCGGTAATCGTCTCGGTTCAGCTCGGGATACCGGCGGGCCAGCGATTCGATGATCAACGTGAACGCCAGCATCTGGTCTCGTGTCAGCGTGCCTGCCTGCGCCTTGTCGACGAATTTGGAGACGTCGGCCGCGGGCGCCAGCGCCACTGCGCCAACCAGGTCCAGTTCGGGTGCGTAGCTGCGTGCCCCTTCGTCGGCCGCCCAGGCGGCGCCACCGCCTTGCGAGTGCCCGAGGGCCATCCACCGGTTGGACACGTTCTTGAACGTAAAGCGCAGCGCGCGAACGGCATCGATCATGTTGAGCCCCGCCGTGCGCGCATCGGTGTACGGGTGCACGCCGGGCGCGCCGAGGCCCTCGTAGTCCGGCATCACCACGCCGAAGCCCTTGCTCACGATCGCCGCCACGAGGCCAGACATCCCCATCAACGAATCGGAGTTGGACGGGGCGCATGGCTCGTCGATACCGGTGGTGCCATGGCCGAACGCGACGATCGGCCAACCCCCGGCAGGCGGCGGCCCGAGAGGAACCATGACGGCGCCGGATACGACGGTGGGCGCGCCATCGTCGCCGGACGTGGATCGGTACACCACCCGCGCCGCCTGCAAATGACGCCCGTCACCGCTGGAGACCAAACCCGGCATCGTCATCGCGCTGACCAGCGACCCGGGCCCGCTACCGGTGAGATTCGCGGTCTGGATCGGAACGGGCAGACCACCGGACCGCGCGGCGGACGCGATCACGTCGTTGGCCAACGTCCACGAAATGGGCAGCGATGCCCCGACGACGAGTACGCCGACTGCTGTGGTGAGCGTCAACGCGACCCTACGTAGCGTCGTACGCATCATCCGATCCCGTACCGGTATCGCCTGGCCCAGGTCACTGCGGGCTGTTCCACGAGGCAGACGTACGTGGAGATCAGCAGGGCCGCGCTCAGTGCGATCACGACGTGCACCATGCACCAACACTGTCACCTGCCACCACGCCTGCGCGGCCCAGCAGAAGCATCACCGGGAAACGCCACAGGTAGGCCGACAGCCAGATCTTACCGACGAATCGAAATCGCGTCGTCCCCAATGGGTTTGCGATGTGCTGTCGGAGGCGCAACGCTCGCCGTCACTCCGGTCCGCCTCGGACGTCGGAGGCGATTCGGTCGGCCCGATGAATTCAGGGCAGTCGTTGCGAGGGCGGATCGCCGGCAAACCGACTGTTGATCCACGGGAACGCTGGATCGCCGTCGACGTCGGCATGACCCTTGTCCGGTTGCAGCTCGATTTGAATGACGTCGCCCTTGCGGCATGCGGCGTCCAGCGCCCGGTCGGTCCACGTCGGCGGGACAAGTTGGTCCTGTCCGCCGTAGATGATCAAGATCGGAGCCGTTGCCGGGAGGCGCGGAAGGGACATCGCCTGGAGGCGGGATCTGAGGACATCGGCGGCTTGTGGGATTCGCCGGCTTCAAGTCGTCATTCGACAGTTGATTCGCCAGCTCGTCACGTTCTGCGACCGCAGCGCCCTTGCACGCCAGGAGGACGTCCCAGTTCTCGCTGGCGAATCCCCTTCGGTAGTCGTCGAGCCTGAAGTCGGGCGACTCCGCCGCGAGTGACAGCCAAGATCTGCAACAGCGCGAGTCGTTGGTCCAGGGTCGAGTGTTCCGTCGACGGCCGCATCCGCGAAACCATCGATGGCCAGCGGCGCGGAATAGCTCGCCGAGCCGATGACGTGCAGGTCCGGAGCGTACTGGGCGGCCAGCTCGTTGGCGGCCCACGCCGCCTGGCCGCCTTGCGAGCCACCGAATGCCAACCATCGATCGGAGACGTTGGGAATCAGCTTGCGAGCGGCCCGAACCGAGTCGATCAGGTTGTAGCCCTCGGTCGTGGCATCGAGATAGGGATGATGGCGTCCGATCGAGGCCAAGACCCTGGTAATCGGACACGGTGACGACGAAGCCCGCCTTGACCAACCCCGTCACGGTGTTCGAGAGACCCAAGAGCATCGGATCCAGCGATGGCGCGCACTCCGACCGAATGCCGGCGGCGGCGTGCCCGTAGGCGATGACGGGCCAGCCGCCGTCGGGGGGAGTGCCCACCGGAGCGAAGACCGTGCCCGACACCTCCTGCCTGCTGCCGTCGATACCCGACGTCGAGAGATAGGTGATCCGCGCCGCGACCGACGACGCCCCGCTGAGCCGTCGATCGAGCGTCGGCATGGTGGCCGCAGAGATCAGCGAGCCGGGATCCTGACCACCGAACGCGCCGGGCAGCGGCATGCCCGGCGCCGGAGCCGGTTGACTCGCCTCGGCGGGGGTGCGCTGATTGCAGCCCGTCGCCATCGACGATCACCGAGACCACGCACACGAGCAGGGCACGAGCGCGCATCGACCTATCCCTTCCGTTCAGACGCCGGCCCGGAATTGGCTGAGCGCGTCGGGACACATTGCGCGGTATGCCAACCACATCCGCTCGCCGAGCTCTCGCAGGCCTGCGGCACTGTAGTGCCGATCGGTGTCACTGTTGAACGACGACCGGGGTCCGGGGACGAAGGCAGTGCGGTGGCGCCGGTTCGGAGTGTCTCGGTGCACCGCGTCGATCCCTGAATAATCCTTGCCGCTGAGCTCCATCTCCTCGGGGACCATCTGGCCGAGGAGGACTGGCGTGTCGGGCCCGTAGCGTCCGCGCAAGGCGTCGATCAGGGTGTCGAGCTTCTCCTGATAGACGGCGGGAGACATCAGGGGCACGTCGGTCTCGCCCTGGTGCCACAGGATCGTAGCCACCTCGCTGCCCGGGTAGCGAGCGAGCGCCGCGTCGATCGCATCTACCGCTTGCCGGTACAGGTTGACCCTCGTCGAGCGGTCGTTCCCGTCCCATGTGTAACCGTTCTTGGGAGTGAAGGACGTGTCGCCGCGAGCACCAGGAACGAGCAGTACCGCCCTGCCCGTTTCGTCGGCCAGCCGCTTGGCGAAGGTGACCCCGAATCCGACTCTCTTACAAGGAATTTCATGGAACAACGGGTCAACGCCCAAGACCACGGTCCCCTTCGAGGGGCCGCACATGGCCCACTGGTGCACCGACGGGTGCGGGCGGTCGAGGCCGGTCGGGTCCAGCGGCAGTCCCATCCCGAATGCGTTGGACTGCCCCAGGATCGGCACTACCAGATAGGGCAACTCCGGCTCGTCCACCGGGATGCCTGCCTTGGCGATCCGACGCTTGACGATGCACTTGGCTTCGATGAGCAGCCGCCGCCACACCGGGCTGTCACCGTCGGGGTTTCTACGCGCAGTCATTGACCACCGGCTTCCCCTGGAATCGATCATCGAGCCATGCGAGCCCGCCCGCCCAATCAACGTCTCCGTGACCGGCTTTGGGGTCTTCGCGCCAGGTGACGCTCCCACCCAGCGCGCAGGCACGCTTGATCGCGGCAAGTGTCCAGTCCGGGTCGATGTAGGTGTCCTTGGCACCGAACTCGACGTACATCGGCGCAGACAGCTTGCGCTGAGGCAACGCCCATCGGGAGAGGAGACCTCTCAGTCGATCGGCTGCCTGCGGTGTGCTCGGCGTCGAAGTCGCGGGCACCGAGTGCGTTGATGGCCACGGTGCGCTCGTGGACGTCGGGTCCAGCGCACGACGACAGCACGTCCCAGTACTTGGTCGCCGCACCGTGCCGGTAGTCGTCCAGGTTCAGGTCCGGATGCAGACGCGCGAGCGAGTACAGGATTCCCTGCAGGACTGGGCCTTGATCCGCGGTGAGCGTGCCTGCCACGGCCTTGTCCACCAGGCCGGTGACGTCCGCGGCAGGCGACAGTCCGACGGCGCCGAGCAAGGCCAGCTCCGGTGCGTAGGTCGCGGCCTGTTCGTTGGCCGCCCACGCGGCTCCCCCACCCTGGGATCCGCCCAGCGCCACCCAGCGGGTCGAGACGTCGCCGAAGGTGTGGCGCAACGCCCGGACCGCGTCGATCACGTTGAGTCCGGCGGTCTTCGCGTCACTGTACGGGTGGATGCCCGGCGACCCGAGGCCCTGATAGTCGGTCATCGCGACGGCGTACCCGCGCTTGATGAAGCCGTTGACCGTCTCGACCTCGCCGAGTAGCGAAACCGACAGCGAAGGGCCGCAGTCTTCCTGCCAGCCGAGCGTGCCGTGCCCGAGGGAAACCACCGGCCAACCGCCGGACGGAGGTTGACCCAAGGGCGTGAACACGGTGCCGGACACCACAGTTGGCGACCCGTCGTCGCCCGACGTCGACCGGTAGACCACCCGCGCCGAGCGCACTGATCTGCCGTCAGTCGTGCGCTCGAAGTCGGCCATGGCTCGACGCGCTGACGAGTGAGCCGGGACCGCTACCCGACAGGTCGGCACCGGCGATCGGCTCCGGCGAGACGGCATCGGGATGCGAACCCGAGACCAATCCGGCCAGCGTCGAGCGGCCGACGGTCAGCGAGATCAGGGCCAAGACGGCGACGACGAGCAAGACCGACGCGGTGATCAGGAGGGTTTTCCGACGGTTCACCCGTCACCGGGCCCGTTGAATTCCGTCGTCATTCCTGGTACCAGGGTTTGGGACTGAGCTGCAGGGTGGGCCCGTCGGCGACGTCGCAGGAGTTGTTCGCTTCGACCGCCGGCGAACCGCTGCTTGATCCAGCCGAGCGCGACCGTACCGTCGATGTCGTCGTGACCCCTTCCTGGCGCCACGTAGGCCTCGATCACGTCGCCGAGCGCGCACGCTCGGCGGATGGCGGCATCCGTCCACTGCGGTGCGACCACCTGGTCGAGTGCGCCGTAGACGATCAGCATCGGCGCCGCGGCCTCGGTCTTCGGCAGGCTCATCTGCGCCAGGTAGTCGCGCAGTCGGTTGACGGCTTCGGGCGTCGCCGGCCGCAGATCGTCGGGAGTGACGTGCGCGGTGACGTCCGCGCGTTGAGCGACGAGGGGACCCGAGCAGGCGGACAGGACGTCCCACTTCTCGGCGACGATGCCGCGCCGGTACTGGTCGAGGTCCAACTCGGGATGCTCTTGCTTGAGGGAGTAGAGCACCCACTGCAACGCCGACATCTGTTCGAGTGTGAGGGTGCCCGCGGCGGCGGCGTCGGCCAGGCCGGCGACGTCGGCGGCGGGCGCCACGACTGCGGCCCCGAGCAACTGCAAGGCCAGTTCCGTAGCTGCCCGCCAATTCGTTTGCAGCCCAGGCGGCCTGGCCGCCCTGCGACGACCCGAACGCCAACCAACGGTCCGATGCGGTCGGGACGAGCTTTCGCGCGGCACGAACGGAGTCGATCATGTTGTAGCCGACGGTCGTGGAATCCAGATAGGGGTGATAGGTCTGATCCATGCCGAGCCCTTGGTAGTCGGGCAGGGTGACCAGGAACCCATTGTTCACCAGAGTGGCAACGGCATCGACCGAGCCGAGCAGACTCGGCCACAGGGACGGCCCACAGTCGTGCTGCACGCCGATGGTGCCGTGACCCATCGCGATGATCGGCCAACCCCCTGGCGGCGGAGTGACCGTTGGGCACGAAGACCGATCCCGAGACCAGCTGTGCGCTTCCGTCGATGCCGGACTTCGACTCGTACTCGACCCGAGCTGCCAACGACGTCACCTTGAGCATCCGCCGATCGACGGTCGCCATCGTGACGGCCGACTTCAGGGTTCCACCTCCGGAACCGGAGAAGTCGCCTTGGAGAGCCACACCCGACATGCTCGACGGGCCGTTCTGCGGCGGCGGTGCCGACGGCCTCGCGGACCGCTCGCAGCCACTGAGCAGCGGGGCGCACAGCGTGATGGCCGCCAGCACGGCCGACCGCGGTCTTCCTCGCCGTCACGACTCCTCCGTCCATTCGCCACCCGCCGACTGCTTGGCGACGTAGCCGAGTTGTTCGCGGCTGAGGACTTTGTCGCGTCTCACGCCGACCGCGATCATCGCGAGGCAGCTCGAGTACGAGGCCAACGGCCGCACCGATCCCCGCATTGGACAGCCACGAGCGACCCGCGTTCTTCGCCGATTTGGCCTCGTCGATGCAGGACCAGCGCCGGGCCGGACTCAGAACCACTCCACTCCAGTTCCTGCGTCGCCGCGACGAGGTTGCGTGCCACGGCGTTGGCGACGTCGACGGTGCGGTTCGGATCGCTGCCGGTCACCTGGACGTCGATCAGGACCGACATCGGATAGGCGAACCGGGAAAGCGTGTCCGGCACCGACCGCACGGAAATGCGCTTCGCCAACTGTGCGGGAGTGTCCGGGAGTCCGAGTTCGTCGATGGTCCGCTGGGTCACGATCGTCGAAATGGCCAGTTGTGCATAGGTTTCAATTCTGACGGTGCTGCCCCGGTTGCCCTCGTAGGCCGCATGCGTTTGGGCATCGCCGGGTACGACCGCGAACAACTGCGTGGAGGCCGCATAGACCGGATCCTGCAGATAGCGGTCGCCGGCCACCACCGCGGCAGCCGACAGTATGGTCGCGACGAGGATCACCAGCCAGCCGCGCGCGAGCATGCGCAGATAGTCGCGGACGCGCGGGACGTCTACCGGCGGCCTCACGCCTGCCCCGTGCAGGAGTTGGGAATCGCCTGTCCCGTAAGACGGTCACGCAGCCAAGACAATCCGTACGTGCTGTCGAGATCGCTGTGCCCTTGACCGATGCTCTTCTCGAGTTGGATCTGGTCGCCCCGCGCGCACGCCCGTGATATCGCCCGTTCGAACCATGGCAGGTCGACCAGGGTGTCCTCGGTGCCGTAGACCACCATCAGCGGCGAGCGTGAGTTTGTCCTGCGGCAGTTGCGATTTGCGCAAGCATGTCGCGTAGCCGGTCCCGGTCGGCAAGCGTTGCCGGCTTCAGGTCCGAGTTCACCATCTTGGAGCGCACCTTGAGGATGTCGTCCATGTTGGGCGGCAGGCAGTCCAGGAGCTCGTCCCAGTGTTCGCGCCGTGTACCCGCGCCGGTAGCGGTCCAGGTCCAGGTCGGGATGCGACCACGACAACGACTGCAGAGCGAAGATCATCGCCACCCGTTGGTCGGCGGTCAGTGTGCCGTCCCACGCCGCGTCGGCAAGTCCGGACATGTCAGCCGCAGGGGCCATGGCCAGTGTCCCCATCAACTCGAGCCCCTGGCCGTACACGCTCGCTCGGTCCGCTGCGGCCCACGCCGCCATGCCGCCAAGCGAGTGGCCGTACGCCACCCATTGGTCACTGAGGTCGGCTCCGACTCGCCTGGCGGCGCGCACGGCGTCGATCATGTTGTTGCCGAAGGTCTTCGAGTCGAGGAACGGGTGGTAGTAGCCAGGCACGCCGAGCCCTTGGTAGTCCGTCATCGTGACGGCGAAGCCGTTGAGGACCATCGCCTGCATCATGAGGCCGTTGCCGGGAAGTGTCGGGAACCGGCTGGGCGCGCACTTGTTGAGCACGCCCGTGGTGCCGTGGCCGAACGAGATGACCGGCCAGCCGCCCTTGGGCGGTTGGCCCGGCGGGATGGCGACGACGCCGGACACCTCGGTGGGGCTGTCGTCGATACCCGAGGTGGAGCGGTAGACGATCCGCGCATACGTCGCGTTGGCGTCCTCGAGTTCCTCGTTGCCGTGCATCGACGTCGACCGACACCAGCGAGCCCGGTCCGTCGTCGGTGAGGTTGGGCGGGCCCGAGTTCGGCAGCACCGCCGAACACGGGTTCGAAGGTCTTCACCGTCGGCGTCTCGCCGGACGGCGGTGGCGCGGCCGGGGTGGCCGGGGCACATGCCGCAACGAGTGTCGCGGTCACCACCGCACACGACAGAATCCGCCAGACCGCCACCAGGTCACCGACTTTCGCGCTTGACGCCCGACAGTCGATGTGCCCCTGCCTGGTTGATGGTCGCCGATCGGTCGTCCGGTCCTCGATGGTCGCCGTATCGGCCGCCGAGTCTCCGTTGGCGCCCGGTTGCGCTGCAGGAACGACATCGGGTGCGTTGCGCGACGGAGGATCAGTGGCGGCGTGGTGTCCTTCGACTTCTCGCGCGGCGTGACCACGGATGCGGGAGCCTGCGACGGGCTGCTTGGCCAGTTCGCGCCCATGCCCGGGCTCACAGGTCACGACGGTTCCGATGAACTCGGCGTTGGCCGCCTCGAGCACCTGGAGCGCCGCGCGCAGACCCTTGGTGGTGGTGTGGCCGATTCGGGCGAGCACGATCGCACCGTCGCCGAGCGCCGCGACGGCCGCGCCGTCGGAGCAGCTCGTCAGCGGCGGCGTGTCGATGACGACGTAGTCGTAGCCCTCGCGCAGCACGTCTCGATGGCCCGGCCAGCGGCGTCGTCACCCCACAGCCGCCGCCGCGTCGACGCCGAGGGACCCGCGGGCAGCAGCGCGAACGGGGCGCCTCCCGGCGACGGAATCACTGCCGACGGTGACGTCGTGGTCGCCCAGCGAGGGCCGTGCCCAGAGCCGCGCTGGCCCGCGCGAGCGCGCTCGGCTTCGGTCAGGGCAAGACGCTGCGGGAGGTTCGGGTTGAGCGAAGTCGCCGTCGACGAGGACGACCGAGCGGCCCGCTTCGGCGAACGTGGCCGCGAGGTCGATCGCCGTCGTCGACCGCCCGTCGCCGTGCGACGGGCTGGTCACGGCGATGACCTGTGGGGCGTTGCCCCGCGCGGGTCCGGGCGAACTGGAGGTTGGTCCGAAGTTCGCGCAGCCGCTCAGCCGCGAGTCCACCTGTCTGCAGGTTGGTCATCGGCACGCCTGACCGGCTGCGGATCGGCGACCAGGGCACCGAGCGTCTGCGAGCGAGTGACCGCCTCGATCGAGTCACGCCCGCGAAGGCGGGAGTCGAGGAATCCGATCAGCACCGCCAGTAGCAAACCCACGACCAATCCGCCGACGGCGCCGAGGGCGACCCGGGTCAGCAAAGACAGTCCGCTGACGGAGGTGGGGTAGTTGGCGTCATCGAGCAGGATGGCGCCCGCCGCAGGCGTGCCGCCCCGACGCGACGTCTCGAGTTCGCTGACCAATTGCACCAGCTGATCGGCCACGGCATTCGCGTAGGTCTGTGCCTTCGCCGGATCGGTGTCGCTGACCGTGACGTCGAGCAGAACGGTCTTCGGCACGGGCGTCGCGGTGATCTTCGACCGCAACTCGTCGGCGGTGATCGGCATCTTGAGCTGGTCGACGGCGCGTGCCGACACCTGTTCGCTGGTGGCCAGTCCCGCATACGAGACCACCCGCTCCTGCGAGAACAGGTTGTTCTGGTAGGCATCTCCGACGGACGTACCGCTCTGTGTCGTGACGAACAGCCGGGCCGTCGATTGGTATTGCGGAGTGGTCATGAAGGTGGTGGCATACCCGACGCCCGCTCCCACGAGTGTGAGGACTAGCACGAGCCACCAGAAGCGCCGAAATGCCCTCAGGTAATCCCCGATCGCCAACGGGATCTCCATTCGCCGTAGTTTGCCGCAACGTACTCACCATAGCGGGCCGAGCAACACAAAGCACACCGCCAGCCCAACCAGGGTGGTTGCATTCAGCGAACTCAACGCCGAAGTATTGCTACCGCGAGTTGGGCGATGCGGTCGTATTCAGGACTGATAGCCGGCACAGTCATGGTAGTCGTTTGCCCGATCCGTGCAGCTCCGCCGGTTCGCGACGGCACCCCCGTGCCGCTCTCGCGCCGCGCACCGTCGGTGGTTGGCACCGGGTTTGGCCACGGTGCTCGACTTTCGTCCCCCCAGATAACTCCCAGGCGCCCATGCGCGCGCCTGCCTCCCGTTTGCTGCGGGGGTCGTGTGCCGCTACACCCGCGGGGAAAGAGGCTCGATGGTGTTCATTCTCGTCGCGGGCGTGTCGGTTATCTCTCCACCGGACGCGCACTCACCGACAACTCGGAATTCACCGACTGCACGATTTCGAAGGTGACTGTCTCCGGTTTTGCTGAGGGTTTCCTGCGGACCATCGTGCGAAGTTCGCCGGATTCACCTCTCCTCTGCGACGGCCGGCGCCATTTCCGCATTGCAGTGGTCGCCCAGTTCGAAGTCGATTGGCCCTATGCCTCGGTGCCCGTGGGGCCTGCCGCGCCCTGGCGCAGACCACAGCGTTCGAGGACGACGTCGCGGGCGGTGCCTTGAGCCATCGAGATGGCACCCGTGAGAATCGCGTCCTCACCCAACTTGCCCGCCACGATGTCCGGAACCACGGGGATGCTGGCCGCCAGCTCGCGACGCATCGGAGCGGTCAACAAGTCGGCATTGCCGCCGCCAATACCGCCGGCGAGCAACACGAGGCCAGGATCGATCACGGCTGCCACGATCGAGACCAGGTACGCCAGTTTGACGGCCACGTCGCCGACCACTCGGAGCGCGCTTTCGTCGCCTTCGCGGGCCAGCTGGAAGACCGCCTTCGCCGTGCGCGCCCTGCGCAAGCCGACCTCGTGGGCTGCCGCGACCACCGCCGGGCCCGCCGCCAACGCCTCGATCGTCAACGGGCGCCGGCCACTGGCCCAACCCCGCACGGGATAGGGCAAGTCGGCGACCTCCCCTGCCGCGCCGTGGGCGCCGCGGAAGAGCTTGCCGTCGACCAGCAGTCCCATGCCGATGCCCGTGCCGACGGTGAGGCAGACCAGTGCGTCGACGTCGGTTGCCGCGCCGAGGGCGTGCTCGCCGACGGCGCACAAGTTCGCGTCGTTCTCGACCATCACCTTCGAGCCGCCGTCGGCGAGCGCCGCGATCAGTTCGTCGAGAACTCCCCTGCGTTCCCAGCCGGGCAGGTTCGGCGCACGGTGAATGGTGCCGCTGGCGAGGTTCGGGACACCGGGCGTGCCGATGACGGTCACCACGACGTCGCGCGCAGTCAGCCCGGCGTTGCAGACGGCGCGTTCGACCGAATCGGACACGGTGGAAAGCAGTGCGGTCGCCGAGCGACACCGGTTGGGTTCGTCGAGACGGGCGACGACGACGCCGTCGAGATCGGCGACGACGACGCGGATGAGGCGCCTGCCAATGTCCACAGCGACGACGTGGCCCGCATCGGGAGCGGCCTGGTAGACCACCGCGGAACGCCCGGAGGCCGCCGAGCTGCGGCCGGTGGCGCGCACCAGGCCGTGTTGTTCGAGGTCCAACAGTGCTTGTCCCACTGTGGGTTTCGACAAGCCGGTGTCAGTGGCGATCTGCGGCCGCGTGGCCTCACCGCGCTCGCGGAGCCGATGCAGCACCAGGCGCTGATTGAGTGCCCGCATGCTCGCCGGGGTCCCGGCCTGCAAACCCTTTTGACCCACCACCATTCCGATCTTCGACTCGCGTTGCCTCATTACGTTCCGCTCGACTTTATCGAACGGCCTTCCGGCTCCACAGGATATGTGTTAAGACTCTTTACGAATACCGAAGCGGAGGTTTCGTCATGAGTTCACCTACCCGTTCCCCCGGCGACCCGCGGACCGTTCAGTCACAGCCCACCCTCGAGCGCCAGATCGGTCCGCTGCAGGCGACCGCCATCAACATGACGCAGATGTGCGGCATCGGTCCCTTCGTCACCATCCCCGCGATGGTTGCCATCATGGGCGGCCCGCAGGCGATGTTCGGCTGGATCATCGGCGCCATCCTGGCGCTGGCCGATGGGCTGATCTGGGCCGAACTCGGTGCCGCGATGCCCGGCGCGGGCGGTACGTACATATATCTGCGCGAGGCGTTCCAGTACCGCACCGGCCGGCTGATGCCGTTCTTGTTCGTATGGAGCGCAGTGCTTTTCATCCCGCTGATCATGTCGACCGGCATCATCGGTCTGGTTCAGTACCTCGGCTACCTCATCCCCGGCGTGACCGACGACGGAGGCAATACCGGCCTCGGCAAGGTCATCGGAGTCGGCATCACCCTGCTCATCATGTTGGCCCTGTTCCGCAAGATCGGTCAGATCGGCAGGCTCACCACCGTTCTGTTCGCCACCATGCTGATCGCCGCGCTCGCCACGATCATCGCGGCGTTCACGCACTTCAACGTCGAGCAGGCCTTCGCCTTCACCCCTGGCGCGTTCAGTTCGGCTGGGCCAGGCACCTTCTGGGCCGGGCTCGGCGCCGGTCTGATCATCGCGACCTACGACTACCTGGGTTACAACACCGCCGCCTACCTCGGCGGAGAGCTGCGAGATCCGGGCAGGACGCTCCCCCGCGCGATCATCGTGTCCATCCTGGGCATCATGAGCCTCTACTTCCTGCTGCAGATCGGCGTGCTGGGTTCGCTCCCGCTCGATGACGTCAAGACCGCCACCTCGGTTGCCTCGAGCGTGCTCGAGCAAGCCTGGGGCAGCGGAGTGGCGAAGGTGATCACCGCCTTCATCGTCGTCGCGGCCGCCGCGTCGGTGTTCGCGGGACTGCTCGGTGGCTCCCGGGTGCCGTTCGAGGCAGCACGCGACAAGGTGTTCCTGCCCGTGTTCGGCAAGCTGCACCCGACGCTGAAGCTGCCAACCGCGGGCGTTCTCACCATGGGCGTGATCACGATCATCGGCTCGCTGTTCACGCTGACTGACGCCATCAACGCGGCAGTCGCGACACTGGTCATCATCCAGTCACTCGCACAATGCGCCGCGATCGTCGTCCTCCGTCGCCGCCAGCCGGACCTCCCTCGGCCCTACCGCCAGTGGCTCTATCCGGTGCCGACGATCATCGCGGCGGTCGGCTGGGTGTACATCTACTTCTCCGCGACTTGGCTTTCGATCGGCCTGTCGCTGGGCTGGATCGCCCTCGGCGCGATCGCATACCTCGTCTACGCCAAGACCGAGAACACCTGGCCGTTCGGGCCCAAGGAGATCAAAGAGGCATACGCCGCCACCCATTCCGAGTGATATTGAAGCGGTCTGCGGCGGCCAGATTCTGGTGCCGCACGAAGGAGATCCATGACGTCGAGCGCTGACGTCGACGCCCCCGGCCAGCTGATGGCCACGGAAATCGCCGAACAGCCGGTTGCATGGCGCAGGCTGCTCGCCGAGGACACCGCCATCGCGGACGCGGCGGCCCGGATCGCGGCGCGCACACCACGATTCGTGCTGTTCGTCGCTCGCGGCACCAGCGATCACGCCGCGCTCTACGCGAAGTACCTCGTCGAGATCACCCACGGACTTCCGGCCGGCCTGGTGTCACCGTCGACCATGACGGTTTACGGCTCACGCCCCGACCTGCGCGACGTGCTCTACATCGCGGTGAGTCAGTCCGGCGGCTCCCCCGACCTCGTGCAATCGGTCGAGGTCGCACGTGAACAGGGCGCGATGACGGTGGCGGTGACGAACAACCCGAGCTCCGCGTTGGCCACCGCCGCCGAGATCCACATCGACGTGCTCGCAGGCCCGGAGCGTGCGGTCGCGGCCACCAAGTCATACACATCGGAGCTGCTGGCGCTGTATCTGCTGCTCGACCGCGTCAGGGGCGGGGACGGTCGGCACGCGGCGCCGCTGCCCGACCTCGGCGAGCGGGTCCTGCAGTCCGATCATCTGGTCCGCGTCGTCGCCCAGCGCTACCGGTTCGCGCAGCGCCTGATCACCACCGCACGCGGCTACTCCTACCCGACGGCCCGCGAGGCCGCACTGAAACTCATGGAGACCTCCTACCTGTCCGCGCAGGCGTTCTCCGGCGCCGATCTCTTGCACGGACCGCTGGCCACCGTCGACCCGCAGGTGCCGGTGCTGGCCGTCGTCCCGAACGGCGTCGGCGGCCGGGCGATGCTGCCGGTGTTGTCCCGGCTGGCCGAGCGCAACGCCGACGTGTTCGGGGTAGGCGCGAAGGACGCGCTCGAACACCTCGCCGGCGGCATCACGCTTCCCAACGGTGTGGCGGAGGAATTGTCGCCACTGCTGGAAATCCTTCCACTGCAACAGCTTGCGCTGCATTTGGCGATCGCCCGCGGCGCGGATCCCGACAAGCCGCGCGGACTGCAGAAGGTGACCGAGACGCTGTGACCCCAACTTCGCGAACCTGGACGGTAATGGACGAGACGCGCTCCACCGGGCCGTCCGGATTCATGAAGATCGTGACCCGGCGATATCGAATGCCGGATGGCGGTGTCACCGACTGGGATCTGCTCGATGGCGGTGAAACCGTCGCCGTACTGGCGCTGACGGGTGACGGCATGGTTCTGCTCGCTCGCCAATTCAGGCCGGGACCCTCGTTGGAGTTGGACGAGATGCCAGGTGGTTATGTCGACGAGGGCGAGTCGGTGCTCGCCGCGGCGTCCCGCGAACTGCTGGAGGAGACGGGGTACGCATCCGACCGCCTCTCCGTTGCCGGTACGACCTATCTGGCCTCGACCGCTTTGACGAAGCGGTACGTCGTCGTCGCACGGGACTGCGTCAAACGGGCCCGCCCAATGAACTCGGCAGCCGAATTCACGGTTCCCGTACTGAAACCGGTGAGCGAGTTCCGGGCTCAAATGCGGGCGGGCCTGCTGACCGACGCCGATCTGGCGTATCTTGCCCTCGATTCAATCGGGATGTTGTAGCGCCCTCGCCGACCCGGCATACTGCCGATCGACTCGGTAACGTCGTGAATCGCGTCGAGGCGGCGACCTGGCCGGAAAGTCTGAGGTGACCCGTGCGCGGACGCAGACGCCCGCCGCGCCGTCGTCGGATCATCCGGAGAGTCGTCGCCAGCGTCACCGTTGGCGTGATGACCCTGGCGTGCATCTGGCTGGCACTGCCGTCGCTGCGCCCCCGGGTGGTCATTGCTACGTCGTCGGTGCGAATCACGCCCCTTCCCACGACAATCGGCTTCCACGACCCCAGCACGTACTTCATGTCCGATGACGAGGTGGATCAGACGTTCGACAAGATGCTGGAGACCAACGTCAAGACCGTTCGGCTGATGATCCCGTGGGCCGGCGTCGAGCAATCCCAGGACCAGTTCAACTGGACCAATGTCGACCGCACGGTCAACGCGGCCGCGGCCAGGAACATGGCGATCATGGGCGTCATCAACGCAACACCGGCGTGGGCGGTCGCCCCCAATGCGCCTCCGATCACGGGTCGGCCCGCGTCTGCGGCTCAGTACGCCGAATTCTGCGCACAGGTGGCCGCCAGGTACAAGGGCGTGGTCTCGGCCTACGAAGTGTGGAATGAACCCAACGGAGCGCAGTTCTTCGCACCGACACCCGACCCGGCGGCATACACCGAATTGCTCAAGGCGGCATACCCCAAGATCAAGCAGGCGGACCCCGACGCCACGGTCATCGGCGGCGTGCTGGGTTCGGTGTCGGACCAGGGGACGTGGTTGATGAACCCGGTCACCTTCCTCCAACAGATGTACGCCGCAGGCGCCAAGAACTTCATGGACGCTGTCTCGTTTCATCCCTACCACTACTCGCTCAAGTTCTCCGACGGGTACCCCATCGACAACTCCCCGATGAACCAAGCCGTTGCCATGCGGCAGATCATGATCGCCAACGGCGATGGGACCAAGAAGATCTGGGCGACCGAGTACGGCGAGCCGATGACCGCCGTCGACGAAGCCACGCAAGCCGCGTTCATCGCGGACCTGATGACGAAGTGGCAGGAGATGCCGTACACGGGCCCGATCATGATCCACACGACTCGAGACGCCAACACGGGTAGCACGAATCCGGAGGACGTCTTCGGCGTGTACCGCACCGACTGGTCTGCCAAGATCGCCCAGCAGATCATCAAGGACGACATCGCCGCCGGCGTGCCGAAATCCGCTGAGTTTCAACGCTTCAGTGCGATAACCGAGCCTTCCTACGGTGAAGCGCTCAGCCCGGTCTACCGCGCGACGCCAACGGTCTGGGCGCAGACGCGCACCACGAGCACCATCTACGAGACACCCACGGGCATGATCGCATCGCCGAATGCCGTGGCGGACAAGGCACGCCAGTACGGTGTAGTCCCGAAGGCCCCGTTCACCGACGGATATCAGGACATGGACACGCCGTTGGGCATGCGGGTGTGGTGGTCACCGGCCACGGGAGCACACGCGGCGGGGGGCGGCATCGCCGCCGTCTGGACACCGCAGCTCGGGCTAGCGGTCACCGACGAAGTGCAGCAACCGTCCGGCGTCCGGGTCGACTTTCAACACGGCTACATGACGTTTCAACCGGGGATCGGCGCGACGGTCTACTTCGCCTAGGTGGCGGTGGACCGGATCACCCGCGGATGCCGGCCTGAACCAGCGACTCGACGGCGCGATACGGCTTCTTTTCCTCCCAGTGCCGCCAGTTCACCTCGTAGAGCTGGTTGCCTGCCGCGACCGCCGCGTCACGATCGAGCAGCATGCGCCTGCACTCGGCCACGAGCGCCTCGTCGTCGTCGAAGGTCGACATGCCGAAGACTGTACGCAGCGAACCGACGGCGGGACCGGTACCCACCACGGGCAGGCCCTGACTGGCGGCGTCGAGAAGCTTCACCCGGACACCACCGCCGGTCTTGATGGGCGCGAACAGGGCCCGGCAAGTCTTCAGGAATCCAGGCAGGTCGTCGACGAAGCCGAGATCCCTTGCCTGGTCGGGATATACGGGGTCGGTCGAGCCGGTCTTCTTGGCGCCGATCACGCACAGTTCGGCATCGGGTATCCCCTCGGAGATCCGGGGCCACAGCCGAAGCGCGATCAGGAACGCCTCTTGATTCGGAGGCCAGTCGCGGCCACCGAGGAAGACCAGCCGGCGCGGCGTGGCAGAGATGTCGATCTGCTCGGCAGGCGGAAGGGTCACGTCCATGAACCGCGCACCGGAAACTCCGTGCGACCGGTACATCTCGCTCTCCTCGATCTCGTAACACCCAACGGCGTCCGCCAGTTTCGCCACCCTCAGTTCGTCGCGCAACAGGCGCGGCGCCTCCACCCTTCCGAGCGCGCCACGCGTCGACAGCCACACCTGCGATTCGGTGTTGACGGTGTTGATGACGAAGCCCTTCTTGCCGTAATGATCACTGCGAATGAAGGATTCAGCCATATAGCTGTGCTCACAGAAGAAGACGTCGTCATCGCTCGCATTGATCGCGTCGAGCAGCTCGTCGGTGTCGAACCGGACGTGCACCAGGCTCCGGCGCCGCGTCAGCGAACCGGTCAGCAGCGGTGCCCGTTTGACCGGGTGCTGCACCAACCGCAACAACGGCAATCCGCCCTCGGCCACGTCGGTCATCACCGCGCCGGGAGGCTCATGGGAATAGCAGATGGCGCGAGTCTCAAAACCCGCGGCAGCAAGCCGCAGCACCACGCGCGCCAGCGCGACGTCTCCGCCGTGTTCGGCCACCGGATCCTTCGAGACCAGGAATGCGACCTTGGTCATGCTTCAACCTTTCGTCGGTAGGTAGATCGCGAACACCCAGCCGACGGCGGCCAGCTGCGTGCCGGAGTCAGACACTCTCGGGACGGTCCAGCATTTCCGTCCATGCGGCGACGAACGCCTCGGCAGTTCGTGGAGTAGACCGCTCCTGACGGGTCCGTTCGGCGTTCTTGCCCAGTTCGGTCACACGCCCCGTGTCGTTGACGAAGGAGGCGATGGCATCGGAGAACCCCGGGGGCAGAGCCTTGGGATCGCCGTTGCCCATGGGGACGACCACCGCTCCGGTCTCGGCATCCCACTCCGCAAGCGACCCGTAGCCGGTGGCAACGATCGGCGTCCGGTACGACAGTGCGTGCGCGGCCACCGACGATGCCGGAAACGTGTCGGCGTACCAGTGCCGCTTGCCGTAGGGAATCACGATCGCCCGGACCGACGCGAAGAAGGCGTCCTCCTCATCGCCGTCCACACCACCGAGTATTTCGACGCCGTCGGCCTTCGGCAGCGCTTCGGTGCCCCGGCCGGCGATCCGGATCAGGATGTCGTCGGGCAGCTCTCGCCGGATCTGGGCGATCTGCTCGAAGCCCTTGCCGCGGTACACCAGCCCGAAGAAGCCGACGGCCTTCGGCCGGTCTTCGGCAGGCGCGACCGTCTTCTTCTCCGACACCCGGTACGGGATGTAGTGCGTGTGCGTGTTCGGGTACACCTCGTCGATGGAGGCCTGTCCGGCCTTGCTCAGCGCGAAGATGTCACGACGACCGTTGACCGCGCCCTCCAGCCATCGCGACACCGGTCGCATCGGGTAGTGGAAACCGTGCATCAGCAGCTTGTGACGAGCCACGAACCTCGTCCGCGCGGTGAACCACAGCGCTTGAGGCGGATCGTGCACCGTCAACGTCACGGGAATGCCCTTGAGGCCGACGATCGACCAGAACGGCGACAACATGCCGCACGCGATCTCCGAGTGCACCAGCACCCGGCCTGCGGGCCAGCTCGCGACAAGGTCCCTTACCTGCTTGCGGACCGCCCGTACGTCGGCCCACGTTTCATCGCCGGGTCCGGATACCCGGACCTCGGCGACGTCGCCGAAGTGTGGTCGGAACGCCGCGGCGAGGTCCTCGGTGTAGTCGCCGACCGCGGTGACGTGGTTGCGCGGTCCGATGTAGATCAGGCGGTAGCCCTTGAGATCCGTCGCCATCAGAAGAACAGGGGGCGGTAGTGGGCGCTGTAGCCGAGGGCGTCGGGATTGCGCTTGGTCAGGAGCTTCGCGGGCATGCCGCCAACGACCTCGAGCTCGCCGACGTCCTTGGTGACCAGCGACGACGCGGCAACGACGGCCCCGCGCCGGATGTGTGACGGCAGGATGGTCGCGCGGCTCGCGATCCACACGTAGTCCTCGACGACGGTGGGGATCGGGCAGGGCAGGAAGTCCGGATGGTTGATGTCGTGGCCGCCGCCGAGGATGTGGGTGTCGCTGGCGATGGTCACGTTGTCACCGATCGCGATGCCTGCCCTCGAGTCCAGGAAACAACGAAAGCCGATCGTGGTGTCGTTTCCGATGGTGAGGAACTCCGGGTCGTATACGTTCACGCCCCGCATGAGCGTCGACCCCTTGCCGATGGTCGAGCCCCCGAACCAGCGCAGGAAGTTCTGCCGGACCCAGTGTGACGGGATGAACGTCACGAACGCGTTGTAAAGGAGCGTCGCGAGGCGGTTGCGTGCCTTGCGCACAAACGAAATGGGCTGCATCTTGTACCACACGACGCGTCCGTCGGGCCCCAACTCCCATTGCGGTGCCGGCGGGATCTTCAATCCGGGATTCGCCGCCAGTTTCCTGGCGATGTCCTCGGGGTCTGCGACGAAGAGTTCTGGAATCACGCGTTTCTCTCCCGTTGTAAATCCGATTCGACCATGGCAATCACTATTTCTTGGAATGCCTTGCTGGGTTTCCACCCGAGTACGTCCCGTGCCTTCGTCGCGTCTCCGACCATGGCGGGCCGGTCGGCCGGACGAATCAGGCTTTGGTCGGTGACGACCAATTCCTGCCATTCCTCAATGCCCGCGGCCGCGAATGCGGCAGCAACGAAGTCCGAGATCGAATGCGCGACACCGGTGGCGACCACGAAGTCGTCGCCCTTGCCGTGCTCGGCGATCTGGTACATGGCTTCGACGTAGTCCGGCGCCCAGCCCCAGTCGCGCTGCACGCTCACGTCGCCGAGGGTCAATCGGTCCTGCCTGCCCAACGCGATGGCCGCAACTGCTGCGGTGATCTTGCGAGTCACGAAAGTCGGGGGGCGACGTGGCGATTCGTGGTTGAAGAGGATCGCGTTGGACGCCTGGAGTCCGCGAGACCGGTAGACCTGGCACAGGCTGTAGCCCAACGCCTTCGACGCGCCGTACGGCGAGAGCGGATGCACCGGGGTCGTTTCGCTCAGCGGCGTTTCGGACGCACCCGCGTAGATCTCGGAACTCGACGCGTTGACGACGGTGATCGGCTTGCCGCTGCGCTCCTGCGTCCGAAGGCACGCGTCGAGGACGGCCGCCGTCGACAGCGCATTGACCTCGGTGGCGTGCACCGGGTCCTCCCAGGAGGCTGCGACCGAGGTCACTCCGGCCAGGTGGAAGACCAGGTCGGGTTCAACCGCGTCGACGACCGCCGCGACCGACTCTCGATTGGTCAAATGTGTTTCGTGGGTGACGATTCCGGGTGCGACGTCGGCGGGTTGGGTGCTGGCGCGCGCCGTCCCGTGCACCTCGATGCCTTCCTTGAGGAGCAGGTCGGCCAGGTAGTAGCCGTCCTGCCCGGTAATGCCAGTGATGATCGCGGTGACATCGGTCATGCCTGCCCCCCTATCAGCTCGTCGACGGCGGTATACAGCGCCTCGGCGAACCGCTCCTCGGTGAATTGCTCGACGTGGAGGCGAATCTTGTCCGGATCGAACGAGGTCGTCTCGAAACGGTCGAGGGCTTCGGCGATCGACGCGGCGGTGGGCTCGTCGAAGTACATGCCGGTGATGCCCTCGACCACCGTGTCCAGGAAACCTCCCCACCGCAACACGACGCTGGGTCGGCCCCACACCCCTGCCTCGATCGGGGTCAGCCCGTAATCCTCGTAGCTTGCCGCGATGAGCGCCCGACTGTGCTGGTACAGCCACGACATCTGGCCGTCGGTGAGATCGCTCAGCATGAGCACGTTCGGCGTCGCCGCCGCCGCGATGCGCTCGGCGTCGGGACCGCGGCCCACCACCACCAGCCGCTCGGAGCGGCCGGCGAACGCACGCACCACGGCGTCGACGTTCTTGTACGGCAGCAGCCGGGAAACGCATAGATAGAACGCCTCACCCACCTCCGACTCACCGTGTGCCGACAGCCAACGCATCACCTCCGGCACCGCTTCGGTGGCAGCGTTGCGTGACATCGCCACCGGAGGTGGAAGCAGGTCCGCCGAGATTCCGTATGCGTCGGCGATCCGCTGCCGCACGACGGTCGACACCGCCAGGTAGCGGTCGCACGAGCGGGCGGCGCGAAGGTCCCAGGACCGAAGTGCCGGTGACGCCGCACCCAGGAGAACGCGTTTCAGCAGTCCGCTCTCCGCCCCGAGGTACGTGTCGGGCATGTACAGCCAGCGGGCGGGCGAGTGGCAGTGCACCAACTTGCGGCCGGTGGTCCTGAATCCGTGGGCCCAACCGCTCGAACTGGTCACCACCACGTCGGCATCGATGTGCATGGAGTTTGCGGCCGACGGCAGGATCGGCAGGGCCGCGCGGTGATGCTTGCGAAAAACGCCCAGCGAATTCAACCGAGATACCCGAATGTCGCACTCGGCAAATTCCGGATAAGTGGCGCCAGGGTCATACAGCAACGTGTAAATCGGGGCGTCGGGAAAGGCCCGACTCATCGAGAGGACGACCTTCTCGGCGCCGCCGCGCTGGGTCAGGTAATCATGGGCAATCGCGACGCGAGGGCCATCAATTCCGTTGTACCTGCGGACAGGGCGCACGCTGGACATCCCTCTCGGACGTGTCTTTTTGGCGGACGGTCGCGAACTGCACTCGGTCCCACTCATCGATGCGTACATAAAACCGCAAAATGGAACGAGTTACAACTCATGGCAAACTCTCGCAGGTCGGCCCGGCATGGCATCGGTCGCGTATGACGCGGCCGATGCGGCGGGTCGGCACGGCACTCGATACCATCGCTACTCATGACAAGCGTTACCGAGCCGCCAGTCGAAGCCTCTAGCGAACACGAGGTCGACATCCACACCACCGCGGGCAAGCTCGCCGATCTCCGCAAACGCACGGCTGAGTCGCTGCATCCGGTTGGCGAGGCGGCCGTCGAGAAGGTCCACGCCAAGGGCAAGCTCACAGCACGGGAGCGCATCTACGCACTGCTGGACGAGGCGTCGTTCGTCGAGCTCGACGCCCTGGCCAAGCACCGCAGCACCAACTTCGGCCTCGGCGAGAACCGACCGGTCGGCGACGGCGTGGTCACCGGTTACGGCACCATCGATGGTCGCGACGTCTGCATCTTCAGCCAGGACGCCACGGTCTTCGGCGGCAGCCTCGGCGAGGTGTACGGCGAGAAGATCGTCAAGGTCCAGGAATTGGCCATCAAGACTGGCCGCCCCCTGATCGGCATCAACGACGGGGCGGGCGCCCGCATCCAGGAGGGCGTCGTCTCGCTCGGTCTGTACAGCAGGATCTTCCGCAACAACATCCTGGCCTCCGGCGTCGTCCCGCAGATCTCGTTGATCGTCGGCGCCGCCGCGGGTGGGCACGTCTACTCCCCCGCGCTCACCGACTTCGTGGTGATGGTCGACCAGACCAGCCAGATGTTCATCACCGGACCGGACGTCATCAAGACGGTCACCGGCGAGGAGGTGACCATGGAGGAGCTGGGCGGCGCGCACACCCACATGGCGAAGTCGGGGCTCGGCGCACTACGTGGCCTCCGGTGAGCAGGACGCCTTCGACTACGTCCGCGATCTGCTGTCCTACCTGCCGAGCAACAACTACGCCGATCCGCCTCGCTACCCGGCCCCGCCGCACCCCGGCGCCATCGAGGACAACCTCACCGAGGAGGACCTCGAGCTCGACACCCTGATCCCGGATTCGCCGAACCAGCCCTACGACATGCACGAGGTCATCACGCGCATCCTCGACGACGACGAGTTCCTCGAGGTGCAGGCCGGGTACGCGACCAACATCGTCGTCGGCTTCGGGCGCGTCGACGGCCGCCCGGTCGGCATCGTCGCCAACCAGCCCACCCAGTTCGCAGGCTGCCTGGACATCAACGCGTCGGAGAAGGCGGCCAGGTTCGTGCGGACCTGCGACTGCTTCAACATCCCGATCGTGATGCTGGTCGACGTTCCCGGCTTCCTGCCGGGCACCGACCAGGAGTACAACGGCATCATCCGGCGCGGCGCCAAGCTGCTCTACGCCTACGGCGAGGCGACCGTCGCCAAGATCACCGTCATCACCCGCAAGGCCTACGGCGGTGCGTACTGCGTGATGGGTTCCAAGGACATGGGCTGCGACGTCAACGTCGCATGGCCGACCGCACAGATCGCCGTGATGGGCGCGTCGGGCGCGGTCGGCTTCGTCTACCGCTCCCAGCTCAAGGAAGCCGCCCAACGAGGGCGAGGACGTCGACTCGCTGCGGCTGGAGCTTCAGCAGGACTACGAGGACACCCTCGTCAACCCCTATGTCGCCGCCGAACGCGGGCTACGTCGACGCGGTCATCCCGCCGTCGCACACGCGGGGTTACGTCGCGACCGCGTTGCGCCTGCTGGAGCGCAAGATCAGCCAGATTCCGCCGAAGAAGCACGGCAACATCCCCCTGTGAGCGACGAGAATCGCCCACGAACCCGTCATCAAGGTGCTGAAGGGCCAGCCCACCGACGACGACCTCGCCGCACTGGTGTCCGTGTTCGCTGGCGCATCGGGTGGCGGGCAGGCCGACGCCGGTCCGCGTATCCCGCGACCTATGGGGTCATCCCGTCGACAGGTTGCGGTACAACATCGTCAGCTGGCAACGCGTGACTCAGGTGGAACGCACGCACGTGCGGCGTTGATGAGCCGCTTGCGCGAAGAAAATCATTGTTGATGAGCCGCTTGCGCGAAGAAAATCGTTGATGACGCGGGTCATCCTCGCGTCGGCCTCCCCCGGCCGCCGCGGGGTGTTGCGAGGCGCGGGGATCGATCCGATTGTCATCGTGTCGGGCGTCGACGAGGACGCGATCGTCGCCGCGCTCGCCGAGGACGCAGGAGCCGGTGAGGTGACGACCGCGCTGGCGACCGCCAAGGCGAGAGCCGTCGCCCGGTCACTCGATCCCCGCTACGGTGCGGACGGCGTGGTCATCGGTTGCGACTCGATGCTGCACCGCGACGGCCGACTGTGGGGCAAGCCCGCATCCGAAGACGCCGCGATCGCGGGCTGGCGGGACATGGCGGGCATGTCTGGGCAGCTGTACACCGGTCATTGCGTGATTCGCCTGCGCGACAACCAGATCGAGGCCGAGACCGCCGAGCATGCGATCACCACCGTTCACTTCGGCAGTCCGTCGGACGAGGATCTGACGGCTTATGCACGCAGCGGTGAGCCCACTGCCGTGGCCGGCGGCTTCACCCTCGACGGGCTCGGCGGCTGGTTCGTCGAACGCATCGATGGCGACCCGTCAAACGTCATCGGGATCAGCCTGCCGCTGACCCGCCGCATGTTCGAACGGGTCGGACTGACGATTTCGACACTGTGGCAAGCGAATCCGCTCGCAACCTGAACCCGAGCGTCACATCAGATCGTTGGCGGGCACGACATCGCGGTGCTCGCGGTACCACGCGACCGTGCGCTCGAGCCCCTCGTCGAGATCGACGGTGGGTGACCATCCCAGCGCACGCATCTTGGAGATGTCCGCACAGCGACGCGGCGTGCCACCCGCGGCGAGTTCGGTTGGCCGGATGTCGAGATCGACGCCGACGATCTTGCCGATGCGGCCCGCCAGCTCGCCAATGGTGATCTCTTCGTCACTGCCGATGTGGTAAATCTCGCGGTGCCCGCCCTTTTCGTACATCGTCAGGATCCCCTGGACGACGTCGTCGACGTAGCAGAACGAGCGCGTCTCGGTGCCGTCGCCCTGGATCTCGAACGGCGCGGTCCCGTCCGGGTGCGCGTCCTTGGCCGCCAGCGCCCGCATGATGAACTGCGGCTCCACGTGCTTCCAGCCCATGTTCGGTCCAAACACGTTGTGCGGCCGGAAGACCTGCACCTTGCGGAAGTGGTCCTGGCCGTAGTTGAACGCGATCAGCTCAGTGACGATCTTGGACCCGCCGTACGAGTACCTCGGGTTGATGCTGTCGGGCAGCATCAGCGGAATGGTCTCCGGCGTCGGCACGATCGACGGCGTCTGGTACACCTCTGCGGTGGACGCCACGACCACGTCGGGGACCCCGACGGCGCGGCCGGCGTTGACCACGGCGAGTGCACCGCGCAGGCCGACGTCGAGCACCAATTCCGGTTGCTTGTAGAAGTTCTCGGTTCCGTTGATCGCCGCGAGGTGCATGACCACCTCGGCGCCTGCGAATGCGCGCTCCAGCGCGTCCTGGTCCCTGACGTCGCAGATGTGCAGATCGACGTCCGCGGCGACCTCGGCGAATCGGCTTGCGTCGCCGCGCACCATGCTGTCGACGACGGCCACCTGCCAACCGTCGTGCACCAGACGCTTGACCAGATAGGCGCCGATGAATCCGCCACCGCCGGTGACGACGACGCGCTTAGCCATTGGCCGGGACCGTTCCGCGCCGGCCGACGGCGAAGTAGGAGTCGCCGAGTTCGGACGCGGGCAGATGGCTGAAGTGGTTCCAGTAGTCGTAGACGAAACCGTCGGGACTCATGAACTCGCTGAAGGTGCGGGGCGAGATGGTGCCAAGCGACGGATGGTTGTTCGCGATCACCACCACCGAGGCACCACTGACCGCGTCACCGAAGCGGCCGTAGACCTGCTCGTCGGGAAACTCGCGAGACAGCACGTCCTGCGGGGTGACGGGATCGAAGATGCCGATCTGGGCATCCGGATGCGCCTTCTTGAGCGCGTCGAGGACCTTGATCGACATCGAGCCACGCAGGTCGCTGGTCTCGGGCTGACCCTTGAACGCCATCCCGAGGATGTTGATCTTCAGCGGTCCCGGCATCGCGCGGCGTTCGATCTCGCTGCTGATGAACTCGACCGTCTCTCCCGGCTGGCGCTCGTTGACCAGTCGGCCCGCCTTGGTGATCTCCAGTGAGATTCCGCGGGTGCGGGCACTCTCCATCAGGATGTGCGGGTCCTTCTCCAGGCACGGCCCGCCCACCAGTCCTGGCTGCGGGATGTTCGTCCGGCTGTAGCCGAGCTTGCCCGCCGAGATGACCTCGTGCGCGCTGACCCCGAACGCGTCGCATAGGCGGGCGACCTCGTTGGCGAAGGCGAATTGAAGGTCCCGAAAGGTGTTGCTGATCAGTTTGATGATCTCGGCGGTCTCAATACCGGAGACCAGGACGATCGAACTCGTCAGTTTGCGGAAGACGGCGGCGGCCCGGTCGGCGACGGCCTGATCGTCGGCACCGACTATTTGCGGCAGCTCACGCAATTCCTGCAAGGCCTTGCCCTCGAGGGTGCGCTCGGGGCACATGGCGATGTCGAATTTCTTGCCGCTGGCGGCCAGGATGGGCGAAACCACGTCGCGGGTGGTGCCGATCTTCACCGTCGAGCGGAGGACGACCAGCGCGCCGTCGCGCATGTTGGCCGCGATGTCACGCGCCGCGGCTTCGATCATGTCCACCCGCGCAACGCCGTTGGGAGCCAGCGGCGTGCCGACCGTGATGATGTAGGTGTCGCAGGTGAAGCTGTCGTCGAACGCCCCGGTCGCGACGAGTTTCTTCGACTTCACCACCCCGGCGAGCGCATCCGGCAGACCCGTTTCGGTGAAGTGCGGGACGCCCTTGTTGGTCATCTCGACGAGATCTTCACGCTTTTCGATTCCGATGACGGAGTTCCCCGCCTCGGCAAGCACGGTGGCCAAGGTGAGTCCGACGTAGCCCAGACCCACGATCCCCACATCAAACTTTGCTGGCAAACTCATCATTCCTCGAATTCTTACCGCAATGGACGTTGCGACACCAACTCAAGACCTTACTTTGCGCAGCGACAATTCGGCATAGGTAGGCTCATAGTGTGCCGCTGCCAGCAGACCCGCATCCCTCCCTCGCCGCCTACGCCCACCCCGATCGGCTGGTCACCGCCGACTGGCTGGCCGGCAACATCGGCCGCCAGGGCCTCGCCATCGTCGAGTCCGACGAGGACGTCCTGCTCTACGACACCGGCCACGTCCCTGGCGCGGTGAAGATCGACTGGCACACCGACCTCAACGACCCGCACGTCCGCGACTACATCGACGGCGCCCAGTTCGCCGCGCTGATGGACCGCAAGGGCATCAGCCGCGACGACACGGTCGTGATCTACGGCGACAAGAGCAACTGGTGGGCGGCCTACGCGCTGTGGGTGTTCACGCTGTTCGGTCACCCCGACGTTCGATTGCTCGACGGTGGGCGCGATCTGTGGGTGAGCAACGGCCGGGACACCACGCTGGAGGTGCCGAGCAAGCAGACGACCGGCTACCCCGTCGTCGACCGCGACGACGCCCCGATCCGCGCGTTCAAGGACGACGTGCTCGGCATCCTGGGCGCGCAGCCGCTGATCGACGTGCGCTCACCGCAGGAGTACACGGGCGAGCGCACCCACATGCCCGACTATCCGGAGGAGGGCGCGCTGCGCGGCGGCCACATCCCGACCGCGAAGTCGATCCCGTGGGGCAAGGCCGCCGAGGACAGCGGTCGGTTCCGCAGCCGCGCCGAACTCGACGAGCTGTACGGGTTCCTGACGCCTGACGACAAGACGATCGTCTACTGCCGCATCGGCGAGCGGTCGAGCCACACCTGGTTCGTGTTGACCCATCTGCTCGGCTTGCCCGGCGTGCGCAACTACGACGGCTCTTGGACCGAGTGGGGCAATGCCGTGCGGGTGCCCGTCGCCGTTGGCGAACGAACCGGGCGAGGCGCCCGGCCGCGGATGAGACCGATATGAGTTCCGTGCCTGCCGCCCTGGCCGAGGTGGTGTCGGACTTCGCCGACATGCCGGCCAGGACAAGCTGCAGCTGCTCCTCGAGTTCGCGAACGAATTGCCGCCGCTGCCCGCCGATCTCGAAGAGGCGGCCATGGAGCCGGTGCCCGAGTGCCAGTCGCCGCTGTTCCTGCACGTCGACGCCGCCGATCGTCAACACGTCCGGTTGTACTTCAGCGCGCCCGCCGAGGCGCCCACCACGCGCGGGTTCGCCGCGATCCTGGCCGCCGGGCTCGACGACCACTCGGCGGACGAGATCCTGGCCGTGCCCGACGACTTCTACTCCGATCTGGGCCTTGCCGCGTTGATCAGCCCGCTGCGGCTGCGCGGCATGTCGGCCATGCTGGCCCGGATCAAGCGCAGGCTTCGCGACAACTGACCGGCCCGCCCTGGATTCACACTTACCCGCGGGTAACCAATACCGGCTCGCCCGGCCTGGTGTCGCGCCGCTTAAACTGCCCGGGATACATTCTTAAAGACGTTTCTTAGACATGCCATCAGGAGGCGCAGTGCCCAGTCACGCCAGCTCGAAGATCTCCAAGGTGCTCGTCGCCAACCGCGGGGAGATCGCGGTCCGGGTGATCCGGGCCGCCAGGGACGCCGGGCTGGCCAGCGTGGCGGTGTACGCCGACCCCGACGCCGACGCACCGCACGTGCGACTCGCCGACGAGGCGTTCGCCCTCGGCGGCCAGACGTCGGCCGAGTCGTACCTGGTGTTCGCGAAGATCCTCGACGCCGCCGAGAAGTCCGGCGCCAACGCCATCCACCCCGGCTACGGATTCCTTTCGGAGAACGCCGACTTCGCGCAGGCCGTCATCGACGCGGGCCTGATCTGGATCGGCCCGAGCCCGCAGTCGATCCGCGATCTCGGCGACAAGGTCACCGCCCGCCACATCGCCGCCAGGGCAAAGGCACCGCTGGTTCCCGGCACCCCCGAACCGGTCAAGGACGCCGACGAGATCGTCGCCTTCGCCAAGGAGTACGGCGTGCCGATCGCGATCAAGGCCGCGTTCGGCGGCGGCGGCCGCGGCATGAAGGTGGCCCGCACCATCGAGGAGATCCCCGAACTGTTCGACTCGGCCACCCGCGAGGCGCGTCGCGGCGTTCGGCCGCGGCGAGTGCTTCGTCGAGCGCTACCTCGACAAGCCGCGCCACGTCGAGGCTCAGGTGATCGCCGATCAGCACGGCAACGTCGTGGTCGCGGGCACCCGCGACTGCTCGCTGCAGCGCCGCTTCCAGAAGCTGGTCGAAGAAGCGCCTGCACCCTTCCTGACCGACGCGCAGCGCAAGGAGATCCACGAGTCGGCCAAGCGGATCTGCAAGGAGGCCGGCTACTACGGCGCGGGCACCGTCGAATACCTGGTCGGCCAGGACGGCCTGATCTCGTTCCTCGAGGTGAACACCCGCCTGCAGGTCGAGCATCCGGTCACCGAGGAGACCGCGGGCATCGACCTGGTGTTGCAGCAGTTCAAGATCGCCAACGGCGAGGCGCTCGACATCACCGAGGATCCGACGCCGCGCGGCCACTCGTTCGAGTTCCGCATCAACGGCGAGGACGCCGGCCGCGGCTTCCTGCCCGCCCCCGGCCCCGTCACCAAGTTCGACCCGCCGACCGGCCCCGGCGTGCGCCTGGACTCCGGTGTCGAGACCGGCTCGGTGATCGGCGGCCAGTTCGACTCGATGCTGGCCAAGCTGATCGTCACCGGCGCGAACCGCGACGAGGCGCTGGCCCGTTCGCGGCGCGCGCTGGCCGAGTTCACCGTCGAGGGCCTGGCCACGGTCATCCCGTTCCACCGCGCGGTGGTCTCCGACCCCGCGTTCATCGGCGACGGCGACGGCTTCGACGGTCCACACCCGCTGGATCGAGACCGAGTGGGACAACACCGTCGAGCCGTTCACCGGCGGCGAGCCGCTCGACGAGGACGAGGTCCTTCCGCGTCAGAAGGTCGTCGTCGAGGTCGGCGGACGCCGCGTCGAGGTGTCGCTGCCCGGTGATCTCGCGATCGGCGGCGGTGGTGGAGCAGCCGGCGCGGCCGGTGTGATTCGCAAGAAGCCCAAGCCACGCAAGCGTGGTGCCCAGGCCGGTGCGGCCGCCTCGGGTGACGCCGTGACCGCGCCCATGCAGGGCACCGTGGTCAAGGTCGCCGTCGAGGAGGGCCAGCAGGTGTCCACGGGCGACCTCGTCGTGGTGCTGGAGGCCATGAAGATGGAGAACCCGGTCACCGCGCACAAGGACGGCACCATCACCGGGCTCGCCGTCGAGGCGGGCGCCGCGGTCACCCAGGGCACCGTCCTCGCCGAGATCAAGGACTAGTTAGCGCGCGGCCAGCCAGTCGGTGAACCGGGTGGCGGCGAGTACCGCGTCGTCACCGGTGACCAGGCTGTGCTGCTCGTCCACGGGCGTGCCGAAGTAGGTCGCCTGCGGATCGACGACGACGGTCTTGTCGCCACCCTGCTTGGCGATGACCGCGCTGGCCATGTCGGCGAACGAGAACTTGTCCGGCCCACCGATGTTCACGATGCCGCCCCGTGGCGATCCGACGGCGACGCGCGCCACCTCGGCGGCCACGTCGTCGGCGGCGATCAGCTGGATCAGTCCGTCCGGCACCCGGACCTCGTCGCCGACCACCAGCGATCCGGTGATCGCCTCGGCGAACTCGTGGAACTGCGTGGCGCGCACCACGGTGTACGGAATGCCGGAGTCGACGATCGTCTTCTCCTGGACGACCTTGGCCCGCATGTAGCCGCTGTCCGGCAGGCCGTCCGCGCCGACGATGGACAGTGCGACGTAGTGACCGACGCCGGCGGTCGTCGCAGTGGCCGCGAGGTTCGTGGTGGACGTCGAGAAGAACTGCAGCACCGCCTCGTCCTCGAACGACGGCGAGTTGACCACGTCGACCAGGACGTCGGCACCGGCCAGCGCCTCGGCGAGGCCTTCCCCGGTGAGGACGTCGACGCCCGTCGACCGCGACGTGGCCACTACGTCGTGTCCCGCCGCCGTCAGCAGGTCGACGACCTTGGTTCCGATGAGCCCGCTGGCTCCGATGATGGTGAGTTTCATGTGGCGTACGCCCTATTCATAGGTGCTGGTCTACGTGAGACGCTGACCGGGTGGAGCCCGTCGAGATCAACAACGGCCAGTGGTACCTGCGCGCACTACGTTACGACGACCGCGTCGACGACCGTGACGGCGCTCGCCGACCTCGGGGAGACCGACCTCGACTACGTCGACGACGCCGAGGACGGGTGGGCCGCAGACACCCGGTACACGTGGGCCGTGTGCGAACCGTCGACCGGTGAACTGCTCGCCGAGATCACGCTGGACCCGAAGTCGGCGTACATGCACAGCAGGGCGCGCCCCGGCCACCAGGACGCCGCCGCGATGGCCGAGGACACCGTCCGCCGATACGCCTCGGAGGTGCTGAATCTGCGGGTGCACACGTGAGCCCGAAGGTCGTCACCGTCACCGGCGCGGCGGGCCAGATCGGCTACGCCGCGCTGTTCCGGATCGGCGCGGGCGCCCTGCTCGGCCGCAACGTACCGGTGACGCTGCGCCTGCTTGAGTTGCCGTCTGCCGTGCGAGCCGCCGAGGGCGTGGTGATGGAACTCGTCGACAGCGCCTTCGACCTGCTCTGCGACGTCGAGATCCACGACGACCCCGTGCGCGCCTTCGACGGCGTCGACGTCGCCCTGCTGATCGGTGCCAAGCCCCGGACGAAGGGCATGGAACGCGCCGACCTGCTGGCTGCCAACGCCGCGATCTTCGCCGACGCGGGCCGGGCGCTGAACGCGGGCGCCGGCTTCCGACGTCAGGATCGTGGTGGTCGGCAACCCGGCCAACACCAACGCACTCGTCGCGTGCGGCCCACGCTCCCGACATCCCCGCCTCGCGGTTCACCGCGCTCACCCGGCTCGACCACAACCGGGCGGTCGCCGCGCTGGCCACCCACGCCGGGGTTCACGTCACCGACGTCTCGCGAGTCACGGTGTGGGGCAACCACTCTCCCACCATGTACCCCGATCTCTTCCACGCCGTCGTCGGTGGTCGCCCTGGCGCCGAGTACGCCGCCGACGTCGAGTGGCTGACCACCGACTACATCCCCACCGTGGCCAAGCGCGGCACCGCGATCATCGAGGCGCGCGGCACCTCGTCGGCGGCGTCGGCGGCCAACGCCGCGATCGATCACGTCAGGGATTGGGTCGACGGTACCGATCCCGACGACTGGACCTCGGTGGCGATGTGCTCCCCGGGCGTCTACGGCATCCCCGAAGGGCGTGGTGACCTCACTGCCGGTGCGCGCCGTCGATGGTGCATGGCAGGTGGTCGAGGGCCTCGACGTAAACGAGTTCTCCAGGACCCGAATCGATGCGTCGGTGGCCGAACTCGCCGACGAGCGGGCCGCGGTGGCCGCGCTGGGCTTGCTCCACGCGCGCGCACGAGCGGATTGACCAAGTACTTGTTCGAGACACGAACCGCGGCCAGTAGCGGATGAGGCCAAGTTCCTGGTGCTAGCGCCGCCCTGCTGACGATACTCGACTGTCGACTGTGGTTCTAAGGCAACCATTTTGGCTCCCTCGGGCCCATTAGCATGGGGCACTGACACTTTCGGTGTTGGGATCGTCAGTTGTCCACAGTCTGGATTTCATCCACATGCGTGGGGTCGACGCGCGACGGGTGCTGGCCGCGGTCGGTGCGCACCATCGACGCACTCATCGCCGAGTACGACCCGTACGCGCTGCGCCGCACCCAGGAGAGGGCTCGCGGTCGCGCCGTCGTGCAAGAGCCATCACCATCAGCTGGACCCGAAGACCGCGCCGCTGGTCGCCGAGGCGTACAAGGCGATCCTGGCCGGGACCAAGCTGAAGGACATCACCGCGATCTTCAACGATGCTGGCGCGTACGGGCTTAACGGCAAGCCGTGGAACGAGTCCACGACGAGCCTATTCCTGAGAGCACCGCGCAACGCCGCGCTGCGCGCCCACAACGACGAGCTCGTGGGCAAGGGCGACTGGCCCCCTTGGTGCCGGAGGGCACCTGGAGGGCCGCGCAGGCCAAGCTGAATATGCCGGGCCGCGCGCCGGGCCGGAAGTCGGTGCGGCGTCACCTGTTGACCGGGCTGATGCGCTGGGCAAACCCAATCTTCCGGATTGATTCGGTAGCCGGATCAATCCGTGCTGATCACCAGCTCGACGAGGAACCTTCCTCAGCGTTGCTGGCAGTGGCGTCATCCAGCGCGAGCCCGAGCATCGCGGCCAGGCAGCCGAGTTCCGCGCAGTCATGTTTCCTGACCCCTCCGGCGGCCACTCGACGGGTCGAGGTGGTGGTGTTATCAGTCATCTCAATTCTCCTGTTTGCGTTGTCATTTCGGATGTTCACCGATTTGTTCCGGCGACGTACCTACTGTGCTGCAGCAAACGGGACGCGTCTGTCCGCCAAACGGCCCGCACACGGGATGAACTCGATGTCCTCCAATTGGGGGACATCGCGAGCGAGAACAGTCAGGTCTGAGAGGTACGGGAAAACTAACGAGTCTCGGCCCTGTGCCGCGGCTCTGACCTGAGACTATACCCAAGTTGCGCGCGAAAAGACCTGTGCCACAGAGGATTCCAGACCGAGAGGCCTGGTCAACGTGCCGGGTAACGAGAGAGTATTTCCGCTAGTCGATCCCACCACCTTTGAAAACGTTCTGGGGCGGGCAGCACGGTTGGCGTGACCGACAGCTGCCCGATGGCACGGCCACTCTTGTGGGATACACCCCTGCCCTTGGCGCACCGCCCATCTGGGCAACCCTGGCACGGGAACCTACGCTGCTGCGCCACGTAGTTCCGCGCAGCGCCGGTCAGTGCGAACAGGGTGCGGTATGTCCCCCATCTGGGGGACAGCGAGTTCATCCCCAACACCGGCTCATCGTCGGACATACACCGAGTCGCCACCAGGGGATGGTTGCTGTGTAGCCGCCAAACGTCGGCTCACGCACACCGAAAACACCCAATTCGTAAGGAGTATTAAATGAGTGTCACCACAGTTGGCTCGGGAATCCTGAACAGGATGATCGGGCGGTTGCGTGCCGGATATCCGGCGGACGCACCGCAGCAGCGCGGGCACATGGCTTTGCTCGCGTTGTACAGCGCTGATCCTTCGGCTGCTCGCGCCCTTCGGCTGCATGCCGCACGTGCTGGCGCAGGCGAGTTCCTCAGAGCCTGACGAATCCACCACGATGGCCCCGCTCACCACATTGAGCGGGGCCTTTCGCATACCCGAGTTACCTTCGGCGAACACCGGTCTCGTATGTCGTTGTGCAGTACCTCGAAACACGGCATGACCTGGGCTTCCTCAGGCTACCGTCGTGTCGATCTCGATCGCACTGGCGGTGCGCCCAGGCTGCCGTGGGCACGGTCATCCTTCCAGGACACCCCCCGAAATGGTGGCCTGACCTGGACAATTGTGCGTAATGGAGGCGGTGGCGACGGTATCTTCCCACTATGCCGCTGCATTACGCCGACCCGCATAAGATGCACAGCCGCTTTTACAAGGCCCAAGAGAAGTTTTCCCGTTCGCGCCCAGGACAGTTCTTAGCGCACCACTTGTGGCCCCGCATCGACCCGTGGTTGTACCGGGCCACCGGCGGGCGCTATCCATCGATCTTTGGCGGGATGTCCACGGCTCCGCTGATGACCACGGGTGCAAAGTCAGGTCAACCGCGAGAGCACCAGATCACCTACTTCCACGATGGACCCGATCCCATCGTGACCGCCTCAAACTACGGCGGGCCGAAACACCCGCAGTGGTACTACAACCTCAAGGCGCACCCTGAATGCGAACTAGGCGGCGAGAAATTTCTGGCGACTGAGGTCACCGCCCCCGACGACTACGCACGTATTTATGGGCTTGCGGAGCAGGTCTACGCCGGTTGGAGCGACTATCGCCTGAAGACAGAGCCGATTGGCCGTCATATCCCTGTCTTTCGGCTCAAACCGCGCTAGCGGCGTCGCCTGTGACACTCGCCCCACCGACGGCACGGTCAACTGGACTTCACCGTCCGGGCAGAGTTACACCACCCGGCCCGGCAGCCGACTGCTCTTCCCCAGCCTGTGCCTGCCCACCGCACCAGTCACCGTCACCGACGCCCCCACGGCACACACCGCTGGGCTGACCATGCCGCGGCGCATGACCACCCGCACCCAGGATCGCCTCCAGCGGATCGACGACGAACGCCGGCTCAATGAAGCCGTCATCGACACCGTGGCGCTCGACTCGAGACCACCGTTCTGATGCGACTAGCGCACGTCGACGTCCACACCCGTCGCGAGGTCACCGCATTCGACGGCGACCACGTCGGAGCGGCCCGCGAGAAACCGTCGGGCCCCCTCGTCGCCGTGCAGCGTCGTCCACCAACGCCGCGACGTGACGGCGTTCGATCACCACCGGGTGACCGGGCCGCCCGCCGAACGTCGCCCTGGCCAGGCCGGACAGCGCAGACTGTGCCGCCGCCAGCACCCGTGCGATCACGTCGGCGCCGACGTCGGGGGTGTCGACGAGGTGCAGCACCACGTACCGGGCACCGTCCGCCGCGGCCAGGCCGGCGCGCAGCGAGGAGCCCATCCCGTCGGCCCAGTCGTCGGCCACCACGGCGCGGGCCGGCGATGGCACGTCGACGACGGCGGCGCCCAGCACCACGACGACGTCGTCACATCCACCACGGTGCAACGCATCGACCGCGATCTGGAGCCACTCCCCTTGCTCGGCAAGGACTTTCGGCATGCCGTACCGCGTCCCCGCGCCCGCCGCGAGCAGCACGCCCCACTGGCGACCGGGTCGCTGCGCTCCTGAGTCCCGACATGCGAATAGTGTGAACCTGCCCGATTCTTGGAGGCATGTCCGCCCCATCGGCCGAGACGGCAGCGAAGCCCAAGAAGCGCGTGCACCCCGTCGACGAGGTGCTGCCGATCCCCAAGCTGGCGACATACGGCTTCCAGCACGTCGTGGCGTTCTACGCGGGGGCGGTGCTGGTGCCGATCCTCATCGCCAGCGCGATCGACCTGCCGCAGCGAGGAACTCGTCAAGCTGATCACTGCCGACCTGTTCACCTGCGGTATCGCCTCGATCATCCAGGCCGTCGGAATCTGGAAGATCGGCGTGCGCCTGCCGCTGCTGCAGGGCGTGACGTTCACGGGCGTCTCCCCGATCATCGCGATCGGGCTGGCACACGGCGGTGGCGCCGCGAGCCTGCTCTACGTGTACGGCGCGGTGATCGTCGCGGGCGTCTTCACGTTCCTGATCGCGCCGATCTTCGTCAAGCTGCTGCGGTTCTTCCCACCCGTCGTCACCGGCACGCTGATCACCATCATCGGGTTGTGTCTGGTGCCCGTCGGGCGCTCACGACGCGGTGACCAACCCGCACACCGGCGAGATCGACCCGACGAACCTGCGCTGGCTGCTCTACGCGCGTCGGCACCATCGCGATCATCGTCGCGATCCAGCGACTGTTCCGCGGGTTCGTCGCCACCATCGCCGTGCTGCTCGGGCTGGTGATCGGCTGCGCGGTCGCCTTCGCGCTCGGCGACATGAACTTCGACAAGGTCGGCGCAGGCCTCCGCGATCGGCTTCACCCAGCCGTTCCTGTTCGGCATGCCCAAGTTCGACGTCGTCGCCTGCCTGACGATGATCATCGTGCTGCTGATCACCGCCGTGGAGTCGACCGGCAGCACCATGGCCACCGGCGAGATCGTCGGCAAGCGGATCAAGGCCTCCGACATCGGCAACGTGCTGCGCGCCGACGGTCTGGCCACCGCGATCGGCGGCGTCTTCAACTCGTTTCCCTACACCGCGTTCTCGGAGAACGTCGGCCTGGTGCGGCTCACCGGCGTCAAGAGCCGCTGGGTGGTGGCCGCCGCCGGCGTCATCATGATCCTGCTCGGCTTCCTGCCGAAGGTGGCCGCCATCGTGTCGTCGATTCCCAACCCGGTGCTCGGCGGCGCGGCGCTGACCCTGTTCGCCACCGTCGCCGTGGTCGGCATCCAGACCCTCGGCAAGGTCGACTTCACCGACCACCGCAACCTGATCATCGTCACCACCAGCATCGCGCTGGCGCTGTGGGTGACGTCGTATCCCGATGTCGCCAAGGCACTTCCGCCCGGCATCGATCTGCTGTTCGGCAGCGGCATCAGCATCGGCGCGATCGCGGCCATCGCGCTCAACATCGTGTTCTTCCACACTGGGTTCGCGCGGCCCGCGGGTGGCGGGCGGCGGGTCGATCACCCTCGACGAGGTCAACGCGATGACCAAGGAGCGGTTCACCGAGGTGTTCGGGAAGGTGGTGCAGGACGTGCCGTGGGCCGTCGAGCGCGCGTTCGAACAGCGCCCGTTCGCCGAGACCACGGCACTGCGCGAGGCGTTCCAGGACGCCGTCCTGACCGGTTCCTCCGAGCAGCAGCTGGAGTTGATCCGGGCGTTCCCCGACCTCGGCGCCGAGGACGAGACCGGCCACGCGCTGGCCGTCGATCACGTCGCGTTGTCCAACCTCGACGAGGACGACCACAACGACGTCGTCGAGCTGTCCACCGCCTACCGGGAGCACTTCGGCTTCCCGCTGATCATCTGCGCCAAGGAGACCGAACGCTTCGACCGGGTGCTGCGAGAACGGGTGGTCGCGGATGGACAACTCGCCTGGCCGCCGAGAAGGCGTTCGCGCTGATCGAGATCGCCAAGATCGTCAACTACCGGTTCAGCGACCTGGTCGCCGACGCCAACCCGATCGCGGCCGCGCGGTTCAGCCGGCTCAACGAGTTGCCATAGTCGTCACGATGACCACTCAACCAGCGCTCGGTCTCGACGGCTTCAATCGCAGCTGACCGAGCGCCAGCGCATGCATCTGCTGTTCGGCGTGTGCTCGTCGCCGATCTGGGCGCGCCGCGTGCTGGCCGGGGCGCCGTTCGCCGACGTCGACGCCCTGCTCGACCGCGCCGACCGGGTGCTCGCCGAGCTGCCGGACGCCGAGATCGACGCCGCGCTCGACGGGCATCCCCGCATCGGGGCCAAGGTCGACAACGCCTCATCGGCGCGGGAACAGGCCGGCGTGACGACGGCCGGCGACGACGTGCGCGCCGCAGCTGGCCGTCAGGCAACCGGGACTACGACGACAGGTTCGGCTACGTCTACCTGGTGTGCGCCAGCGGGCGCTCCGCCGAGGAACTGCTGGCGATCCTCACCGACCGACTGGACAACGACCCCGACACCGAACGCCGGGTCATGCGCAACGAACTGGCCAAGATCAACCGGCTTCGCCTGCAACGGCTGCTGAGCGAGCCGCCTGACCGCGCAGCCGAGCCGCAGCGACGTCGCGTGCGATGGCTGGCGGCAGGATCGAGACATGAGCCTCTCCACCCACGTCCTCGACGCCGTGTCCGGCAAGCCCGCCGACGGGAGTGCCGGTCACGCTGCTCGACGCACGCGGCACGGTCCTCGCGGCACGCCACCACCGACGACGACGGGCGGATCGCGCGCCTCGGCGACGACCTGGCCGCCGGGCGTGTACCGGCTGCGCTTCGACACCGCAACGTACTTCGCCGCCCAGGACGTCGCCGCGTTCTACCCCGAGATCGTCATCGCGTTCGAAATCACCGATGCCGCAGGCAAATACCACGTCCCGGTGCTGCTGTCGCCGTATGCCTATTCGACCTACCGAGGGAGCTGAGCAGTGTCGGGCATCATCCTGGGCAAGAACCAGTACGGCAAGGCCGAGAACCGCGTCGTCCGGATCTACCGCGACACGCCGCGGCACGAGATCCACGACGTGAACGTATCCACCTGTCTGCGTGGCGATTTCAGCGCGGCTCACCTGACCGGCGACCAGTCCGACGTGCTGCCCACCGACACCCAGAAGCAGACCGCGTACGCCTACGCCAAGGAGAAGGGCCTGCAGTCGATCGAGGACTACGGCCTGGCCCTGGCCCGGCACTTCGTGCGACGACGTCGAACCGGTGCACGGCGCGCGCATCGAGATCGAGGAATACGCCTGGGAGCGCGCGATCGTCGACGGCGCCGAGCACGACCACACCTGGGTGCGCAAGGGCCAGGAGGTGCGCACGGCCGCGATCACCGTCGACGGCGACGGCGAATGGGTGATCGGCGGGCTCAAGGACCTGGTCATCCTGAAGTCGACCGGGTCGGAGTTCGCCGGCTTCCTGACCGATCCCGTACACCGTCCTTGGAGCCCACCCACGACCGCGTGATGGCGACGTCGCTGGTGGCGCAGTGGCGGTTCACCAGCGACCGAGGGATCGACTGGGAGTCAGACTTACGTCGGCGTCAAGACCCAACTGGTGAAGCAGTTCGCGATCGTCCAGTCGCTGCGCCCTGCAGCAGACGCTCTACGAGATGGGCAAGGCCGTGCTGGAGACCTACCCCGACGATCGCCGAGGTCCGGTTGTCGGCGCCGAACAAGCACCACTTCGTCTACGACCTGTCCCCGTTCGGGCTGGAGAACCACAACGAGGTGTTCAACGCCGACGACCGGCCGTACGGCCTGATCCAGGCCACGGTCACCCGCGACGACGCGCCCGCGGCCGGCGCAGCCTGGGATCTGCAGCAGGGCTGGCTCGGCTGACCTGCTTATTGAGATTCGTCGTACTTCGTTTGCCGATGCTTGCGAGGCGGCGTATCGTTTCAGAGCAGGTTGAGGTCACAGCCGAGCGGAAGCGTCATCACGGCTTTGAGACGCAGGGCCCATCCGCATTTGACGTGAACCACAGTACGAATCGCATCTTCGACTGATGGAGTCACAATGTCTGCATTCGCATCTCCGTTCGTCCGGTCACGTCCGGAATCCGCCGTCACCTGTCACGCAGCGCATTTCGCGACCCGCTGGCTGCATCCGTCGATGGTCATCGTCACCGCGCACGGTGAGCTCGACGCGGCCAACGCACAGGAGTTCGCCACCTACGCACTGCGCCACGCCGACGCGGTGAAGCGTCTGGTGCTCGACCTCACGGGCGTCGAATTCTTTGGCACGGCAGGCTTTTCGGCGCTGCACACCCTCAACGTGCGGTGCGCCGGCGACGGCGTCGACTGGGCAATGGTGCCCAGCAGAGCCGTCAGCCGGCTGCTGCAGCATCTGCGATCCGGACGCGACGCTTCCCGTCGCGCCGAGCATCGAGACCGCGCTCGGCCGCCGTCGCACGGCGAACCGCGCCGGCTACTGCAGCTGGTCCCGGAGCCGCGCTAGCGATTTCGCCAGCAGCCGGGACACGTGCATCTGCGAGATGCCGACCCGCTCGGCGATCTGCGTCTGCGTCATCGACTCGAAGAACCGCAGCAGCAACACCGTGCGCTCCCGCTCGGGCAGCGCTGGCGAGCAGGGGCCGCAGCGCCTCCCGGTTCTCGATCCGGTCCAGGTTGGCGTCGACGTCGCCGAGCGTGTCGGCGATCGCGGGCGCCTCTTCGGTTCCGCTGCCACCGTCGATCGACATGCGTGTTGTACGAGCTGCCCGCGATCAGACCCTCGACCACCTCGTCGCGGTCCATCTCGAGCTCTGCGGCCAGCTCCGATCGGGGTCGGCGCGCGACCGAGCCGCTGGGACAGTTCCGCGGTCGCGGTACCCAGCCGCAGGTGCAGTTCCTTGAGCCGCCGCGGCACCTTGACCGACCAGCTGTTGTCCCGGAAGTGCCTGCGAACCTCGCCCATGATGGTCGGCACCGCGAACGACACGAAGTCCGATCCGGCGTCCACGTCGAACCGGATCACGGCGTTCACCAGGCCGACCCGGGCGACCTGCACCAGATCGTCGCGGGGCTCACCGCGCCCGTCGAACCGTCGGGCGATGTGGTCGGCAAGCGGCAGGCACCGTTCGACGATGGCGTCGCGCTGGCGCTGGGAACTCCGGTGCGCCTCGGCGTCAGCTCCTGAAGCTCGCGGAACATGTCGACGACGTCGGCGTATTCAGAGTTCGATCGCGACGACGAACCCCGAGAGGACGAGGTCGTCACCGCAGCGAGCTCGCTCGTCTCGTCGTCATGCGAGATGCCGAACACCGCGCCGTCGTCGAGTGCCTCACCGTCCTGGAACGTCTTCACCTCGTCGGTCAACGATCTCAGCACGTGCCAGCTGAAGCTTCCCGGCGCCATGATGTCCGGGCGACGTGCAGGTGGTCGACGCGTCGATGACGAGTTCGTCTGTCCCGCGGGTGGACCACGACGACGAGCGTCGAGCCGGGAACCGCGCGACCGGATCAGCGGGTGCAGGCTTCGTCGACGGCGAGGCGCAGGTCGGCGACGGTGTCCATGTCGAGGTCTTCGAAGGTTCCCACCGCCGCGATCAGCGTGCGCAGCACGGCAAGGTTCTCGAGCTTGGCTGCAACCCGGAACTCGACCTCGTTGTCCACACGCCCTCCTGGTGATGTCTGAATGAGACTACCCTTGGTCGAATTCCAGCTAACCACTAATACCCCGATCACCAGCGCGCATCGAGTTGCGGCAATGACGGGTGTCATGAGTTGCGCAGTTTGGAGATCAGCTTCGACTTCGTGAGCCCCGAATAGCCCGACAAGCCCGATCTCCTTGGCGCGCTTGCGGAGCTCCGGCACCGTCCAGTCGTCGTACGAACCGGACTCGCCGCCCTTCCTGCCGACGGCCGACGCGCCTCGGGCCGCGGCGGCGTTGGAGATCCTCGCCGCCTTCTGTTTCGACTCGCCGGCGCTGCGCAGTTCTTCGTACAGCTTCTCGTTCTTGATCGATGCTCCTGGCACGTCAGACCTCCTCGCGTGGAAACTTGAATCGAGGATTCCCACAGCGACGCTCGCCGAAACCACGGTCCACCACGGTAATTCGCAGCGGTTCGCCGCGCACGTTTGGGGCTGGTCGGCTCCGGGAAGGCTTTGATCGCACCGAGCTCAAGAAGTGGGCGATCGACCGATCGTGCATCGACCGAAAGGTAGTCATGACCGAGAAGAACAGTGGCCCCGCACAAGGCATGAAGGGCGTCGTCGAAGACGTCAAGGGCAAGGCCAAGGAGACCGTCGGTACCGTGACCGGCCGCGACGATCTCGTCCGCGAGGGCAAGGCCCAGCAGGACAAGGCCGAGGCGCAGCGTGACGTGGCCCGCAAGGAGGGCGAGGCCGAGGCCGCGCGCGCCGGTGCGGCCGCCGCCGAGAAGAAGCAGCAGGCCGAGCAGCGGAGCTGACCACCCCCGAGAACGAAGGCCCGGCCGGATCACCGGCCGGGCCTTCGCCTTCCCTCAATCCCCAAGGGCCGGTCCGGCGAGCGCTGGAAGGGTGGCGACCAGGATGAACAGCATCAAGGTCAACAGGAACCAGCCAGCCCCCTGCCACGCCCACCACGTCTGGTACCTGCGCCACGAGCGGTAGGTGTGCACGAACGCCCACACACCTCCGACCAGAAGAATGACTGGCGCACCGAGGGCGAGAAACATCCGCTGCGGGGCACCGCACGCGACCGTCTCGACGGTGTCTCCGGCGCACGTGCTCAACACGGCCGCCGCGGCAAGGACGAATGCCACCGCGATCACGGAGACGATGGCGCCGAAGCGGACTGCCGCACGGACCGCCGCATCGTCGTGGCGAAGATCGTTGGGGTTGTGAGACACGTTCCACCTGCCAGGGTCGTGGACCGAGGAATTCCCGGCGAGCGCGGCGGGACAAACCTCAGGAGTCGAGGCGCAGGTGTGCGGTCAGCAACAGCCGGTCGTACTCGGCACGGTCGGGTAGCACCTCGTCGTAGGTGAGTGCGAGGAAGTCCTTGACGACCTGCTCGGCCAGCACCCGCAGCTTGACGTTGGACTCCTGCGATCGCCACTTGAGCAGCTCGAAGGCCGAGTCGGCGGTGATCCGGTAGATCAGCATGAGCATGCCCTTGGCCTGCTCGATGCCGCTCCGGGCCTCGGCGATCTCGGCGACCGCCTCGGTGACGCTTTCCTCCCTGGCCTCGGTGACCGACGGCGTCACGTCGACGTAGAAGCCATCGGTGCCGATCACCGTGTCCGTCGTCGTCGTACGTTTGGGTGCCGATGACGACGACGTGGTGGATCTCGCCGTGGGTGTCGATGATCCGGTGGCGGGTGCTGAAGGCGCCGGACGTGCGCCGTATCTCGTCGAGGGTGGCGGCCACCTGGCCGTAGTCGTCGGGGTGCTTGTGCGACAACACCAACGCGGTGGTGGGCTGCACCGAGCCGGGCTCATAGCCGTGCATCCGCTCGACCTGCGGCGACCATTCCCACCGCTCGTCGGCGAAGTAGAAGCGGAACCAACCGACGCGCTGCGGCTCGCCACCGGCCAGCGCGTGCTCGACGGGCGGCGACTGCCCGGCAACGTTGGGATCACGTCGCGACGGATCGGCGAGCTCGTCGCTCATGACCAAAACTGTAGCGCTCAATCCTGCCCGTTCGGCGATGCGCTTGATGGCCTCGAGGCGCCGGTCCCAGCGTTTGCCGATCGCCTCGAGTTCGCTGGCCAGCACACTCAGGCGCGCGCCGAGCGCGCGGTACCGGATCTCGCGTCCGGCGCGGACAGACTCCACCAGGCCGGCCTCGGCGAGCACGGCGAGGTGCTTGGCGATGGCCTGCCTGCTGACGGGCAGCCGGCCGGCCAACGCACTGGCGGACAGGTCCGTGGCGCCGATCTCGGCGAGAATCCGCCAGCGGGTCTCGTCGGCGAGCACCGAGAGCACCGCCGGCATCGTCGCGGAGTCGTCGGTCACCGGGATTCCAGGAACTCCACGAGCTCGCCGAGTTCGGCCCGCCATCCGCCGATGTTGTCGTCGTGCGCGCCCTGCGGATCGGGCAGTCGTCGAACCCGGTCTCCAGCAGGGTGAGCCGGGTGCCTCCCGCGACCTCGGTGAGGTCGAACCGGACGACGGTCGAGTTGCCCGGAACCGGATCGACGTCCGATTCACGGGCCCACCGGTAGATCAGGGTCTTGGGCGGGTCGACGTGCTCGACGACCACGCGAAACGTGCCGTGCTGCGGACCAGCCGAACGTGCCGGTTCCCCCGGCGTGGGATCGAACTCGCATGTCTCGCCGAACCATTGGGCGATCAGGTCGGGTTCGGTGATGGCCGCCCAGACCTTGTCGGCCGGTGCGTTGATGTCGATGCTGCGGGTGATGTCGAGTGTTGCCATGGTGCCCTCCAGGTTCGATTCGATGTGCAACTACAGAATTGCATGTCCGGTGGACTAGCGCAACCCTGCAGTTGCAGTTCGTGCCGGGATCGTCGCGACGGGGATGCGGTTGCCGCGGCCCGCCGCGGGCGGCGCCGTGGTCACTGGCCGCTGGACCACCCAGCGCGTGCAGCACGCCCACCTCGAGACCCATGGGTCGCACCGGTTGGCGAGATGAGCGTGGCCGCTTGGTGATTCGCACCAGTTCGCAGGTGCCGCTTCCTGGTCCGCGACGAGCTGTGCCACGTCTTCGGCCTCGACCGCTCCGAGGTGCACGTGTTCACCCGGCGGGTGGGTGGGGGTTTCGGCGGCAAGCAGGAGATGCTCACCGAGGACGTCGTCGCGCTGGCGGTGCTGCGGCTCGGCCTGCCCGGTGCGCTACGAGTTCAGCCGCACCGACGAGTTCGTCGCCGCACCGTGCCGCCACCCGTTCCGCGTCGACGTCACGGTCGCCGCCGGCGCCGACGGCGTGCTGACGGCGCTGGCGGTCGACGTCCTGATCGACGCGGGCGCATACGGCAACCACAGCCCAGGCGTGATGTTCCACGGGTGCAGCGAGTCGATGTCGGTGTACCGGTGCGCGAACAAGCGCGTCGACGCCGAGTCCGTGTACACCAACAACATTCCGTCGGGCGCGTTCCGCGGGTACGGCCTCGGGCAGATGATCTTCGCGGTCGAGTCCGCCTGGACGAACTGGCGGCCCGGCTCGGCATCGACCCGTTCGACCTGCGCCGCCGCAACGTCGTCGTGCCTGGCGATGCGTTCACCGATTCGCACGTGGCCGACGACGATCTGACGTTCGGCAGCTACGGGCTCGACCAGTGCCTCGACCTGGCTCAGGATGCGCTGGCGGCCGGCAACGGGGCAGCGGCGCCCGACGGACCGCAGTGGCGGGTCGGCGAGGGCATGGCGATCGCGATGATCGCGACCATCCCGCCGCGCGGACACTTCGCCGACGCCACCATCTCGGCGGACGCCGACGGCCACTACATCGCTGTCGGTCGGCACCGCGGAGTTCGGCAACGGCACCTCCACCGTGCACGCCCAACTGGTCGCCACCGAACTCGGCACCACGGTCGACAAGGTACGGATTCACCAATCCGACACCGACGCAACGGGTTACGACACCGGCGCGTTCGGCTCGGCGGGCACGGTGGTGGCCGGGCTCGCGGTGCAGGCCGCGTGTCGCGACCTGCGGGCGAGGATGGCGGCGGGCGGCGACGGCGCCCTTCGTCGGCCACGGCCGGCACGACGGCACCCCACGGTCGGTCGCGTTCAACGTGCAGGCGTTCCGGGTCGCCGTCAACGTCGAGACCGGTGAGGTGACGATCCTGCAGTCGATTCAGGCCGCCGACGCGGGCGTGGTGATGAACCCCGAACAGTGCCGCGGGCAGGTCGAGGGCGGCGTCGCGCAGGCGATCGGCTCGGCGCTGTACGAGGAGATGCGGGTCGGACCCGACGGCGCCGTCACCACCAAGGACCTTCGCAGCTACCACATTCCGCAGTTGGCCGACGTTCCGGTGACCGAGGTGTACTTCGCCGACACCTACGACGAACTCGGGCCGCTCGGCGCGAAGTCGATGAGCGAGTCACCGTACAACCCGGTAGCGCCCGCATTGGCCAACGCCATCGCCCGCGCCTGCGGTGCGCGATTGCACCAGCTGCCGATGACGCCGGCGCGGGTGTGGCGCGCCCTCCAGTAGCGCGGCTCGCGCACCGGCGGGCCTGCGCGCCCAACGTACGGTTGACGAACACGAAACGCGCGTGATCCCGCAAACAACCGTGCACTCGGCGGGGCGTGCGGACTGCATCCGGGGCGGTGTCGGTGGGGCACCTTAGAGTTCGGACCGTGTGGAAGCTCTACGGACTCCTCGGCGTCGCCGCGGGGTTGACCGCATACCTGGGCGGCTTGGACCTACCGTGGAGCATCGTCGTCGGCGTCCTGGTGGCCGCGATGCCCCGGTTCCTGGTGGGCGCGATGCGCGGCGCTGCCACGCCGAGCCCCGCCGAGCGTCCCACCGAGCAGATGTCGGGAACCGACTTCGAGGACCACGTGGCGCGGATCGCCCGCAGAGCGGGTGTTCCGGTCATCATGACCCCACTGACGGGCGACTGGGGCGTGGACCTCATCGTCGGGCGTCGGCCGCATCGCCTTGCCATTCAATGCAAGCGGCAGTCACGTCCGGTCGGCGCCGGCGCGGTGCAGGAGGTGGTGGCGGGCGCACCGATGCAGGACTGCGCGCAGACGATGGTCGTGACGAATCACGACTTCACCCCTGCCGCACGCAAACTCGCCGAGTTGCACGGCTGCGTACTCGTCGGCGGTGCAGAACTCACCCGACTGGGGTCGATGATCCGCCGACTGGTCACGCCGGACGGCGTCGGCCAATGAGGCCTACCCGAAATACGTCTGGCTGAGCACCGCGCGGACCGCGTCGATCGCCAGGTCGAGCTCCTCGCGGGACACCGTGAGCGCGGGCCGGAACCGCACGCTGTCCGGGTCCGCTGGCCAGCATGATCACGTGCCGGTCCCACAGCCGGGCGATCAGGTCGTCGCGCTGCGCCGGCGTCGGCATGCTGAACGCGCACATCAGACCCCGGCCGCGCGGGTCGAGCACCAGCGCCGGGAACTCCGACGGCGAGCTCGACCAGCCGGTCCAGCAGGTAGCGCCCGATCTCGGCGGCGTGCGTCCAGCAGGTCGTCGGCCTCGATGGTCTCGAGGATGCGCCGGGAGCGCACCATGTCGACCAGGTTGCCGCCCCAGGTGGAGTTGATCCGGGAGCTGACGTCGAAGACGTTGTCGGCGACCTCGTCGACGCGGCCGCCGGCCATCACGCCGCACACCTGGGTCTTCTTGCCGAACGCGACGACGTCGGGCGTGACACCCAATTGCTGGTAGGCCCAAGCGGTTCCGGTCATGCCGCAGCCGGTCTGCACCTCGTCGAAGATCAGCAGCGCGTCGAACTCGTCGCACAGCTCCCGCATCGCGGCGAAGAACTGCGGCCGGATGTGCCGGTCGCCGCCCTCACCCTGGATCGGCTCGGCGATGAAGCAGGCGATGTCGTGCGGGTGCGCCTCGAAGGCCGCGCGCGCCTGACGCAGCGACTCGGCCTCCAGCTCGGCGATGTTCGCGCCGGGGCGCAGGTACGGCGCGTCGATGCGCGGCCAGTCGAACTTGGGGAACCGTGCCACCTTGTTGGGGTCGGTGTTGGTCAGCGACAGCGTGTAGCCGCTGCGGCCGTGGAACGCACCGCGCAGGTGCAGCACCTTGGTGCCGAGCGCGGGGTCGACCCCGCGGGACTCGTTGAGCCTGCTCTTCCAGTCGAAGGCGACCTTGAGCGCGTTCTCGACCGCCAGCGCGCCGCCGTCGACGAAGAACAGGTGCGGCAGCGCCGGGTCGCCGAGGACGCGCGCGAAGGTGTCGACGAAGCGGGCCATCGGCACGCTGTAGACGTCGGAGTTGCTCGGCTTGTTCACCGCGGTCGCCGCGAGTTCGTCGCGGAACTCCTCGTCGTCGGCCAGCGCGGGATGGTTCATGCCAAGCGCGGACGACGCGAAGAACGTGAACATGTCCAGGTAGCGCGCGCCGGTGCGGGCGTCGACGAGGTAGGAGCCCGACGAGCGCTCGACGTCGAGGACGAAGTCGAGCCCGTCGGCCAGGATGCTGCGACGCAGCACCTCGTGCACGTCGTCGGGGGCGACGGAAGCGGTGGAGCTCAGGTCACGCGGCGAGAGAACAGCGGTCATGCCGCTATCTTAACGTATTTTTTACGGCCCCTGCAGCCTCACACAGGATTATCTACGGTATAAAGTCGCGTCCGTCGTAAAAAGTCTGTAGGATGATCGTGCTTCGGGTGCGGACGTTCGCCGTCGTCCGGATCTGTTGCAGCAGGTCTTCAAGCGCTCGCCCGGACCTGACGCGAACCAGGAGGACGTAGCTCTCCTCGCCCGCCACCGAGTGGCACGACTCGATGGCCTCGATGTGTTCGAGACGGGCGGGCGCATCATCGGGTTGAGACGGATCGAGAGGGGTGATGGCGACGAACGCCGACAGCATGTTCCCGACGGCCTCGGGGTTGATCCTCGCCCGGTACCCCGTCACCACTCCACGTGACTCGAGCCGACGCACCCGCGACTGCACCGCGGAGACCGACAGGCCTGCGCTCGCCGCGAGATGGGTCAGCGTGGCCCTGCCGTCGACCACCAGCTCGCGCGCCAGGATCCGGTCGATGTCATCGAGCTCTTCGCTCGCGTCGGTCATGGCCGGAGACTATCCCAGTCACTGCGAACGGCGAACCCGATGAGCCGACACGTCGAAACCTGGCGTATGCGGACGAGATTCGCCGCCGCCCTGTCGCGCATGTACGCCGCCGAAGTGCCTGCCTACACCACGCTGGTCGAGTGAGCACCGCGGTGAACCGCGACCACGCCCGCGACGACCGACTCGGTTCACTCGCTCGGGTCACCGCCGAGCGTCACGGCGCCATCCGGGTCGGCAACGTGCACGAGCTCGCCGACGTGGCCGATCTGTTCGCGGCGTTCGGCATGTACCCGGTGGGCTACTACGACCTGCGTGACGCGGCCTCACCCGTTCCGGTGGTGTCGACGGCGTTTCGGCCCATCGACGCCGACGAGTTGGACCGCAACCCATTCCGGGTGTTCACCTCGATGCTGGCCACCGCCGACGCCCGGTTCTTCCCCGCCGAGTTGCGCACCCGGGTGGAGCGGTTCGTCGACCGGCGCCGGCTCTTCGATCCCGAACTCGTCGCCGACGCACGCCGGATCGCCGCCGCGGGGGGTGCCGACGCCGACGCCGCCGACGGTTTCGTCGACCGTGCCACCGCCGCCTTCGCGCTGTCGCGGGAACCCATCGACACGGGCGTGGTACGACGAGCTCACCGCGGTGTCGGCGGTGGCCGCCGACATCGCCGGGGTAACCACCACCCACATCAACCACCTCACCCCGCGGGTGCTCGACATCGACGAGCTGTACCGGCGGATGACGGCAAGGGGCGTCACAATGATCGACGCCATCGAAGGGCCGCCGCGATGGGACGGGCCTGACGTCCTGTTGCGCCAGACGTCGTTCCGCGCGCTGGCCGAACCTCGGCGCTTCCGCGAGCCCGACGGCACCGTGACCGACGGCACGTGGGCGGTGCGATTCGGCGAGGTCGAGTCCCGCGGGGTCGCGCTCACCAGGGCAGGCCGGGAGCGCTACGACGCCGCGATGGCGAATCCCGACCCCGCCGCGTCGTGGGACCAGTACTTCCCACGCACCGACGCCGGGCTGGCCGCCGAGGGGCTGGCCTACTACCGCGGCGGCGACCCCGCGAAACCCGTTGTCTACGAGGACTTCCTGCCGGCGTCGGCGGCGGGCATCTTCCGGTCCAACCTGGATACGGACACCGCGGTGCCGGACGGCACCGACGACTCCGATTACAGCCTCGACTGGATGGCCGGCGCGATCGACCACCACGTCCACGACCCTTACGATCTCTACGAGAAAGCATCATCATGACCACTGTGCAGAAGCAAACCGCCACCCTGCCCACCGCCGAGGAACTCCGCGACCGGGTGCGCGCCGCCCTGCAGGCCATCGGGGCGCATGACGGATGCTGGGCCGACCCGGCGCACCCGGCATGCCCGCAAGCACCCCGATCACCGGCGACGTGCTGTTCACCGTTCGCCGAGACGACGGCCGAGGAGGCCGACGCCGCGATCGCCGCCGCGGCGGAGGCGTTCGCCTCGTGGCGGGTCACCCCGGCGCCGGTGCGCGGCGCGTTGGTGGCCCGACTCGGTGAGCTGCTGATCGAGCACAAGGCCGATCTTGCGACGCTCGTCACCGTCGAGGCGGGCAAGATCACCTCGGAGGCACTCGGCGAGGTGCAGGAGATGATCGACATCTGCCAGTTCGCCGTCGGCCTGTCGCGTCAGCTGTACGGCCGCACCATCGCCTCCGAGCGGCCGGGCCACCGGCTGATGGAGACGTGGCATCCGCTCGGCGTGGTCGGCGTCATCACGGCGTTCAACTTCCCGGTCGCGGTGTGGGCGTGGAACACCGCCGTCGCGCTGGTCTGCGGCGACACCGTGGTGTGGAAGCCGTCGGAGCTGACCCCGCTGACCGCGATCGCCTGCCAGGCGCTCATCGAACGGGCAGCCAATGATGTTGGAGTTGTAGGGACCCTATGCCGTGCTCGTCCAGGGCGGCCGCGAGATCGGCGAGCTCCTGGTCGACGACCCGCGGGTGGCGCTGCTGTCCGCGACCGGATCGGTGCGGATGGGCCAGCAGGTCGGGCCACGGGTGGCGCAGCGGTTCGGCAAGTCGCTGCTCGAACTCGGCGGCAACAACGCCGCCATCGTGACGCCGTCGGCCGACCTCGACCTCGCGGTGCGCGGCATCGTGTTCTCCGCGGCAGGCACCGCCGGTCAGCGCTGCACCACGCTGCGCCGGGTCATCGCGCACCGCAGCGTGGTCGACACGCTCGTCGAGCGAATCGTGACGGCCTACCGCAGCCTGCCGGTCGGCGACCCGTCCCGGACGGCACGCTGGTCGGGCCGCTGATCCACGAACGTTCCTACCGCGACATGGTCGGCGCCCTGGAGCAGGCGAGGGCCGACGGCGGCGAGGTTACCGGCGGCGAGCACGTAAACCTCGGCGGACGGCTCGTACTACGTGAAGCCCGCCGTGGTACGGATGCCCTCGCAGACCGCGGTGGTGCACGACGAGACCTTCGCCCCGATCCTCTACGTGCTGACCTACGACGACCTCGACGAGGCGATCGCCCTGAACAACGCGGTACCGCAAGGACTTTCGTCGGCGATCTTCACCACCGACATGCGCGAGGCCGAACGGTTCATGGCGGCGGACGGCTCGGACTGCGGCATCGCCAACGTCAACATCGGCACGTCGGGTGCCGAGATCGGCGGGGCCTTCGGCGGCGAGAAGCAGACCGGCGGCGGCCGCGAGTCGGGTTCAGACTCGTGGAAGGCCTACATGCGGCGCGCCACCAACACCGTCAACTACAGCTCCGAGCTCCCGCTCGCTCAGGGCGTTCAGTTCGGCTAGTACCCGCCCTCGATTTCTACGTGGGCGTCGTGCGGCCGGCTCTTGAACGACCCTGGCGTAGAACTCGGCAGAGATTTGACGCCGCACGAAACCTCTTGCGCCTCTTTGGTTTCAGGAGTCACAGAGTCGCGATGGCGAGCGCCGACTTGTCGGTGTTCGAATGTATGTTCGAGTCATGTCGTCGGATCGGGTCCTCGCCGCGGTGGCCGCACTGCGCGCGGCCCACGACGAACTCGACGCCTGCGACTTCGACACGCTCAGCACCACCGAGACCGTCGCGGTGCTCGACGCTCTGCAGGACGCCGAATGCCGCACCCCGGCGCACCGCCACCGCGCCCTGGCCCACCTGCAGCAGCAGACCACCGCCATCGAGATGGGCGCCAAGTCCTGGCGCGACATGCTGGCGATCCGCTGGCGGCTGTCGGGCAGCGAGGCCGGCATGCGCCTGACCCAGGCTGCACTGCTCGGCCCGCGCCGCTCGGTCACCGGTGAGGTTCTGGCCCCGACGCTGCCAGCGGTCGCGGTGGCCCAACGGATGGGGTTCCTCACCAATGAGCACGTGGAAATCATCCGCAAGGGCATCGCCAAGATCCCGGGCTGGGTCCAACCGTCTGAGCGCGATCAGATCGAGGTGGACTGGGTTCGCCACGGCGTCGGGGACGGACCGAAGGCCCTCCAGCATCAGATCAACCAGACGCTATTCCTGCTGGATCAAGACGGCCAGCCCCCGAATGACGAGGAACGCCAACGCCGTCGCGGCGCGCGGATGGGGCCGCAACGCGACGACGCCATGACCGAGTTCACCGCGACGTTGACCCCTCAGACCCGCGCAGTATGGGAAGTGCTGCTCGCGAAGTTCGCCGCCCCAGGCATGTGCAACCCCGCCGATGAACAGCCCTGCGTCTCGGGAACCCCGAGCCAAGCCCAGATCGACGGGGACACCCGCACTCTCGCCCAGCGTCAACACGACGCGTTGTACTTCATCGGGCGTCGCGCCATGGGCAAGGGCGACCTGGGCAACCTCAACGGGTTGCCGACGTCGATCCTGATCCGCACCAGTTTGCAGGATCTGATGACGATGACCGGGACCGCCTCCACCGGTGGTGGCGCGGTCATGCCCATCAAGGACGTCGTGCGGATGGCCGCCGAGAACAATGCCACCAACTACCTGGGGGTGTTCGACGACGCCACCGGCAAGGTGCTGGACTTCTTCAGGGCCCGCCGCACCGCATCGACGGCGCAACGGCTGGCGATCATCCTGCGCGATGGCGGCTGCACGAAGCCCGGCTGCCCCGTGCCCGCCTATGGCAGCCAGGTGCACCACACGGTCACCGATTGGTGCGACGGCGGCAACACCAACGTCAACGAGATGAGCCTGGCCTGCGGCTCGGACAATCGGATGGTCGGCCCCGGTGCCTGGACCACCCTCATGAACGAGAACCATGACACCGAATGGCATCCGCCCCCGAAATTGGACACCGGGCAGAACCGGGTCAACCACTATCACCAACCCGAACGGTTCCGGACGGCCGACGACACCGGGACCCCCGCCACCCGGGGCGAGGTGCAGACCGAATCCGACGCCCAGGACGAGGCCGACACCGAAACCGGCACCGAGAATCCAGACCCCTGGACGCCGGCCGGCGGCGTGGCCGATGACGGCCCCCTGCACCCGGGCGGACCTGACCCGCCAGTTGCCGCCTGAGGTGGCGCGATGACACCAGAGGAGACGTGGTTGCGCCTCCTCCAATCGACGCCGGACTTCCAACCCGGCGATGCAGTCGCCCGAGCGGAGTCCTGCGTCAGTGCACTTTGGGTGGGTTTTAGGATGGCGGCGTGAGCGAGCAGGTCGAACAGAGAGAATTCCAAGCGGAAGCCCGCCAGCTGTTGCAGCTGATGGTCCATTCCATCTACTCCAACAAGGATTCGTTCCTGCAGGGAGCTGATCTCGAACGCGTCCGACGCGCTGGACAAACTTCGGCTGGAAGCGTTCCGCAACAAGGACCTCGACGTCGATACCTCGGATCTGCACGTCGACGTCGATATCGACAAGGCCGCGCGCACGCTGACCATCCGCGACAACGGCATTGGCATGACACGCGACGAGGTGGTCGAGCTCATCGGCACCCTCGCCAAGTCCGGTACCGGCGAGCTGCGCCAAAAGCTCCGTGAGGCCAATCAGGGCGATGCCGAAGAGTTGATCGGGCAGTTCGGCATCGGTTTCTACTCCACGTTCATGGTGGCCGACGCGGTCGACCTGGTGACCCGAAAGGCAGGCGAAGGCTCGGCTACGCGTTGGGAATCCAGCGGCGACGGCACCTACACCATCGCGACCTTGGAGGACGCGCCGCAGGGGACCTCGGTGACGCTGCACCTCAAGCCCGAGGACGCCGACGACGAACTCCACGACTACACCGCGCCGTGGAAGATCAGGGAGCTGGTCAAGAAGTACTCCGACTTCATCTCGTGGCCCATCCGGATGGAGGTCGAGAAGACCGTCCCGGCGGCCGGAGAGCGGTGAAGAAGGCACAGAGCCGACGACCACGGTCGAGACCGAGACCATCAACTCGAGGACCGCGCTGTGGGCCAAGCCCAAGAGCGAGGTCTCCGACGAGGAGTACGCGCGAGTTCTACAAGCACGTCGCCCACGCCTGGGACGAACCGCTCGAGGTCATCGCGATGAAGGCCGAGGGCACCTTCGAATATCAGGCGCTGCTGTTCATCCCGTCGCATGCGCCGTTCGACCTGTTCAACCGCGACGGGCACACCGGGGTGCAGCTGTACGTCAAGCGCGTCTTCATCATGGGTGACTGCGACGAGTTGGTGCCCGAGTACCTACGGTTCGTCAAGGGTGTCGTCGATGCACAGGACATGTCGCTCAACGTGTCTCGCGAGATCCTGCAGCAGGATCGCCAGATCAAGGTCATCCGTCGCAGCCTGACCAAGAAGGTGCTGTCGGCGATCAAGGACCTGCAGTCGGGCCGCCCGGACGACTACGCGACGTTCTGGACGCAGTTCGGCCGAGTCTTCAAAGAGGGCTTGATCTCCGATGCCGACAACCGCGATACGGTGCTCCGACTGTCGTCGTTCGCCTCGACGTTCAGCAGCGGGGCGAGCGATGCGACGGGGGAAGGTTCCGATGTGCCCACGACACTCGCCGACTACGTCGGGCGAATGAAGGACGGTCAGGAGCAGATCTTCTACGCAACGGGCGAGTCGAAGCAACTTCTCGAGCGCTCACCACATCTGGAGGCATTCAAGGCCAAGGGCTACGAAGTGCTGCTGCTGACCGACCCCGTCGACGAGGTGTGGGTGGAGTCGGTGCCGGAGTTCGATGGCAAGGCACTGCAGTCGGTGGCCAAGGGTGAGGTCGACCTCGGCGCAGGAGATGACTCAGCCGACGAGACGGATCGAGGGGACTTCGCCGAGCTGCTGACCTGGTTGCAGGAGACGCTGGACGAGCACGTCAAGGAGGTGCGGCTGTCGACGCGGCTGACGTCGTCGCCAGCGTGCCTGATCACCGACACGTTCGGCATCACCCCGCAGCTGGCGCGCATGTACCGCGCATCGGGGCAGGAGGTGCCCGTCGGAAAGCGGATCCTCGAGCTCAACCCCGACCATTCATTGGTCACCGGTCTGCGGCAGGCGTTGGCCAAGTCCACGTCAAGGGACGGTCTGGCCGAGACGGCCGAATTGCTGTATGGAACAGCACTTCTCGCCGAGGGCGGTGCGCTGGACGATCCGGCGCGGTTTGCGACGCTACTGGCCGACCGTTTGGCGCGGACCGTATAGCGCCCAGAATCAGGGTCCGATTCCCGGAAGGCCTACGTGCGGCGGTCCACCAACACCGTCAACTACGGCGCCGAGCTCCCGCTCGCTCAAGGTGTCCAGTTCGGCTAGCACCTCGGCCGTGTCCGCGCCCAGCTCGGGCGCGGGCCCGGCCACCCGGCCCGGCGTGCGCGAAAACCAGGTCGGCACACCGGGAAAGCGCACCGGTCCGTGCGGTGTCTCGACGGTTTCGAAGAGACCGACGGCATTGAGATGCGGATCGTCGAACAACGCGTCGGGCGTCTGGATGGGTGCCGCCGGAATCTGCAGCTCGCGGAACAGTTCGAGCCATTCTGCGGTGGTGCGTTCCAGCAGCGTCTGCGCGATCAGTCCGTATATGACGTCGATCTGCTTGGCCCGTTGTTCGAGTGTCGCGTAGGACTCGTCATTCCACGCAGGCTTCACCGCGTCGACGAACGCCTTCCAGTGCTTGTCGTTGTAGATCAACACCGCGACGTGGCCGTCCTTGGTCGGGTACGGCTTGCGGTTCGGCGCCACCGTCCGCGGGTAGATCGCGGGTCCGAGCGGCGGCGTGAACATCTTGCCGTTGGCGTGCTCGACGAGCATGAACGACGCCATGGTCTCGAACATGCTGACCTCGACCTCCTGCCCCTCGCCGGTGCGTTCACGGTGGAACAGCGCCATCATGGTGGCGTACAGCGCGGTGAGCCCGCCGACCTTGTCCGCCACGATGGTTCCCACGTAGGTCGTCTCACCGGTGAGAAGCTGCTGGACGGCGGCGAGTCCGGACTGGGCCTGGATGACGTCGTCGTATGCGGGCCGGTCGGCCTCCGGCCCGCGGCGGCTGTAGCCGTAGCAGTTGGTGTAGACGATGGCCGGGTTGATGGCGGCCACCTCGTCGTAGGCGAACCCCAGCTTGGCGATCGCCCTGGCGCGCATCGAATGGATGAAGACGTCGGCCTTGGCGATGAGCCCGCGCAGCGCGGCCTTGCCCTCGTCGGTGACGAGATCGAGTACGACACTGCGCTTTCCGCGGTTGACGTTGACGAAGACCCCGCTCAGGCCGGGTACCGGCCCGACCGAGACGTAGCGGGCGTTGTCGCCCGCAGGCGGTTCGATCTTCACGACGTCGGCACCCATGTCGGCCATGATCTGCGTGCAGTACGGCCCCATCACCACCGCGGTCAGGTCGACGACGCGCACGCCGGCGAGCGGGCCGCTAGCCATGGTTCGTGCGGCCATCGCGAAGCTGTAGCGGATGTGGTCGGCGTGCCCGTCGGGAACGACTGGAAAGACCAGCGGAGCCGTGTCGTCACGGATGGCGTCGATGTGCTCGCCGACGTCTTCGATCGACCACGACGAGCGATAGACGCCGGGGGTTTCGGCAACGATGGCGGTGGCCACGCGACCGGCCAACGCGATCAGCATCTCGCCCGTGATCGAACAGGATTCGTGAGCAAGCCAGGCCACCGCAGGCGCGACGAGCTCGGGGCCCATCGGTGGATACGCCGAAGTGTCGATGCCCTCGGCCATCCTGGTCACCGCCGCAGGCACGATGACGTTGCACTTCACGCCGTGCGCGGCACCCTCGAGTGCTGCGACGCTAGACAGCCCGATGACGCCCGCCTTCGCGGCGGCGTAGTTCGCCACGTCGTGATTGCCGTAGAGGCCACCAATGGACGAGGTCAGCACGATGCGTCCGTAACCGGCGTCGCACATCACCGGAAACGCGGGCCGCACGACGTGGAATGCACCACGCAGGTGTACGTCCAGCACCGCGTCGAAGTCGTCGTAGGACATCTCCCGCAGCGGGGCCCGGCGCACGTTGCCTGCGTTGTGCACGAGCACGTCGATCCGGCCGAAGTGGTCCAGTGCCGCGTCGATGATCGCCGCTCCGCCGGCAGGGGTGGTGACGGATTCCGTGCACGAAATCGCCTCTCCCCCGGCGGCGTCGATCTCGGCAGCCACGTCACGTGCTGGACCGTCGTCGACGTCGTTGACCACGACCTTCGCGCCGCGGGCCGCCAGCAGGAGCGCGTACTCGCGGCCCAACCCACGTCCGCCGCCGGTGACCACGGCGACCCGATCGTCGAACCTCAGGTCAGGCATTCACGTGCCAAGCTCGAGACCGGCGAGGTCGCCCTTGTCGCGCCACGCCGCCAGCAAGTCGTCGAATGCGTAGAAGCCGGGCGAATAGAAGTCGCCGAGGAACGCGCCGTTGCCTTCCGCGCCGCCGCGGCCCTCGTTGTTGTAATAGCCGGGGGTGCAGGAGAGTTCGAATGCGGAGTTGTCGATCGAAAGCTCTCGGATGGTCTTGACCCAGCCGTCCTGGCCTTCCTGGCTCGGCTCGACGGTCGTGGCGCCTCGGGCCTGTGCCTCGGAGATGATGTAGGCGATGTGCTTGGCCTGCTGCTCGAACATCGCGGTGGTGTTGGCCGAAACGCCGCCCTGGATGAAGCCGGTGAAGAACTGGTTGGGGAAGCCGCGGCTGGTGATGCCGTGCAGTGTCTTGTAGTCGTCCTTCCAGTGGTCGAAGAGCGACAACCCGTCGCGGCCCTCGATGGCATCCATCGCGTAACGGCGGCTGATCTCGGTAGAGATCTCGAAACCGCTCGCGAAGATGACGCAATCGACTTCGTACTCGACGCCGTTGGCGACGATCCCGTTCTCCGTCAGCCTTTCCACGCCCTTGGATACGGCGACGTCGACCAGCGTGACGTTGGGACGGTTGAAGGTCGGTAGGTACTCCTCGCTCGAGCACGGCCGCTTGCACATGAACCGGTAGTACGGCTTGAGCGCTTCGGCGGTGGCGGCGTCGTCGACGACGCCATCGATGCGCCGGCGCAGCCGCTCCATGATCTTGTAGTCCTCCTCTTCCCGGATCGCCATGATCTGCTCGATGCCCAGCGACGCAGGATCCTCGCTCGCCGCGATCCGTGCGGTCACGTTGCGGCCCAGCTCGGTCCAGAAGTCGCACACCAGGTCGGGCGCTCCGAAGACCACGCCCACGAACGGTGACCACTCGTGGAAGTTGCGCTTGCGCTCCTCCTGCCAGCCCGGCTGCAGCGACTTCGCCCATTCCGGATCGGTCGGGGTGTTCGCGCGCTCGTCGACGGACGACGGGGTGCGCTGAAACACGTAGAGGTGCTCGGCATCTCGGCCCAGATGCGGCACGAGCTGAACGCCGGTCGCACCGGTCCCGACGAGCGCGACGCGCTTGTCGGCGAGCTTGTCCAGTCCGCCGCTCGGCATCGCCGCCGGTGTAGTCGTAGTCCCAACGCGCCGAGTGGAACACGTGACCCTTGAAGTCCTTGATCCCGGGGATGCCGGGTAGCTTCGGGCGGTTGTACGGAGCCTTGCGTCATGACCACGAACCGGGCGCGGATGTCGTCGCCGCGGTTGGTCGTCATCCGCCAGCGGTCGATCGACTCGTCCCAACGCACCGTGCGCACCTGGGTGGAGAAGATCGCCCCGTCGTACAGGCCGAAGTGCTTGGCGATGTCGCCTGCAGTGCTCGTAGATCTCGGCGCCGTCGGCGAACTTCTTCGACGGCACGAAGTCGAGTTCCTCGAGCAGCGGGATGTAGCAGTACGCGTCGTTGTCGCACTGAATTCCGGGGAAGCGGTTCCAGTACCAGACGCCGCCGAAGTCCCCGCCCATCTCGATGACCCGGACGTCGTCGACGCCGGCCTTCTTGAGGTACGCGGCGGCCAGCAGTCCAGCGATTCCACCACCGAGGACGGCGACCTCGACGTCCTCGGCGATCGGTCGCGCGGGGTGCGACCGGGGTGTGCGGGTCGACCTCCGCGAACTCCGCGAACTCACCCTTGAGTTCGAGGTACTGCGTCGAACCCTCTGCGCGCAGCCGCTTGTCGCGTTCGCGCTCGTACTTCGCGCGCAGCGACGTCGATGTCGACGTCATCCGGCGTATCCGTCGGCCCGCACGACGGTTCCACCGCCGTCACGCGTGCACCTCGGCGGGCAGCGCACCGGGATGCAGCGGCGCCGCCATCTCGTGCACCGCGGGCAGCACCTCGCTTGGCGAACAGCTTGGTGCTCTCGATCCCGTCCGCGTACGGCATGGTGCCGAACTGCGGCACGATCGTGACTTCGGAGAACGAGCAGGCCTCCTGCGCGGCCTTCAGCTTCTCGAAGATCACCTCGGGCGTACCGATCAGCAGGTTCGACGCGTGGTACCCCGGCATCTTCTTCGTCCCGGGTTCCGGCTTGCCGCCCTGGACGGCCTCGGCCAGCACCGCGGTCGCACTGGCCTCGCTGGCCGCGTACGCCTCATAACCCTTGACGCCCTTGAAGTTCGATGCGTCGGCGAATCCGTAGTGCACGGTGACGTCGCGGTTGGCCGTCCAGATCCACTCTTCGGTCTTGGCCGCATCTGACTTCGTCCGGCGACGCAGTACATGAACATCACGTTCTTGGGCTGGCAGGGTGCCAAGCCCTCCTCGGCGCGGAAGGTGTTCACCTTCTGCACCTCCAGCCCGGCGTCCCAGATCGGCTTGTTGCCGACGAACAGCGGCACCATGCCGCGACGGGACAGGATCTCCAGGGATTCGGGCGTCGACGACGAGCTGTAGATGCGCGAGAACAGATCCTTGCTGAACGGCTCGGGCCGCAGCGACATCTCGGGGAACGAGAAGATCTCCCCGTCGTAGGAGAACCGCTCACCGCTGAACGCCAGCTTGAGGATGTCGAGGCATTCGTTGAACCGCTCGCGGCTCTCCTCGCGCGGCACGCCGACGGCGTCGAACTCGGACTTCGACACCCCGCGCCCGATCCCGATCGTGGTGTATCGGCCCTTGGACAGGATGTCGAGATAGGCGATCTGGTGCGCCAGCCGAACCGGGTTCCACCACGGCGCGACGGCGACGAAGGTGCCGAGGCTGACCCGCTCGGTGCGTCCCGCGAAGTAGGTGAGCGCCTGAATCGGGTTGGGCGTCATGCCGTATGGCGTGCCGCAGTGCTCGGGAAACCAGATGCCGTCGAAACCGAGCGGTTCGGCGAGGTCGCCGAGGGCCAGCGCGCCTTCCACGCACTGCCAGTCCGGCGTAGCGGGAGGCGACGCCGAAGTCGCCTGCCAGCACGCGGTCCCAGTCGTGGGAGTTCTGCGCTCCGGTGCCGAGATTGACCTTCATGCACTCCTGCGATTTGTGCACGTTCGCGCGTCAAACGTGCCATCACGATCTTGGGGGCGCCGGTGCCCATGTACTTCGACAGCTGGTAGTGCAGGTTGACGGTGCTGCGTTCGCGGTACGGGTTGGGCTTGGTGCCGGGGAAGCCCGAGGGACTTCATGCCCTGCTGCACGGCCGCCATGTTGGAGAAGTCCTGCGGCAGCACGGACAGCCAGTTCGGATCGCCGACCGGGGTGTAGACCCATTCGGTCTGCGGCTCTTCGCCTTTCGGGTACAGCTCGAACACCGCGACCTCGAAGATGCACTTGTCCGGGTGTAGCTCGGATCGGGGCGGGCGCTGTAGCACAGCGCGCTGGTCAGGCCCTGACCGATCTGGAAGTTGGGGAAGATCTGCCACGCGGTGCCGCTCTGGCCGAGGATGTCCGCGGGGATCGTCGGCCAGACGACGCCGCGCGCGGCGTCGTCGTTGCGCGCCGAGGTCAGCCAGTGCTCGAGCACCTTGTCGGCGGGCGTGCCCTCCGGCAGTTCGTCGACCAGACGCTTGGCGGCGTTCGACCAGCGTCTGCGTGGTGGTCGCGTTGGTCTCCTCCATGGTGTAGACCTGCATCTCCGCGGTCGAGATGCGCGGGTCACCGGTGCCGAGCCGGATCTTGGACTTGGTCTCGTCCAAGCCCTTTGGCGCGTCGTAGCCGATGTTGCTGTGCCTGCCCTGCGCCTTGGCCCAGCCCTTGAACTCGCCGAACTTGTTGAACTCCGGGTGCGTGGTGAACACGTGGTAGGTCTCGTTGAAGGCCTCCATCGCGACCTTCCAGTTGCAGTCGAAGTTCAGCCACTTGCGCCACTTGAAGCGCATGTTCTCCAAGCCCGAACGGGTCGAGGATCTTCGCCGCGGGAAACAGGTAGTCGGCCAGCGGTTCACAGTCGGGATCCATGTTGATCAAGAGCCAGCCGCCCCAGGTGTCGACCCTGACCGGCGCCAGGTGGGTGTTCTCCGGCGTGAGCGCGCCCTGCCAGTCGTCCTGCTCGCGGATGTGGGTGCACGCGCCGTCGAGGTCGTAGGTCCAGCCGTGGAATCCGCAGACGAACGACTTCCTGGTCTTGTCCGCACGCGTTCTTGGCGCCCTGCGGGAGCGTCGACGAGTCGACGGCCGCGGTGCATGCAGACGTTGTGGTGGGCGGCGAAACTCGCTTCGGGCCGGTGCGCACCACGATGATCGAGTCGTCGAGGATGTCGTAGGTCAGGTAGCTGCCGACGTCGGGGATCTCCTCGACCCGGCCGACCTGCTGCCAGACCTTGCGCCACAGCTTGTCTCGCTCGGCGCGGGCGTAGGCCTCGGAGGTGTAGGCCTCCACCCCGATCGTCGTCGGCGTGGAGAGTTCTCGGCTCCACGCTTCGCGTGGCCACGTCGGTCCTGTCCTTCATCAGGGCCGACTGATCTCTGCGCGGAAGGATTCGTCCTTCAGGAACAGCGAGGTGTGGTCGGCGGCGAGGTGGCTCCACTTCAGGTCGAGGCCGCCGTCGACCAGCAGGGTCTGGCCGGTGACGTAGCTCGACAGGTCCGACAGCAGGAACAGGATGGCGCCGGCCTGCTCCTCGGGTCGGCCGCGCCGGCCCATCGCGATGGCGGCACGGTCCCGTTCGGGATCGGGGTCGACGTAGGTCTGCGACGCCGCCGTCTCCGTGACGCCCGGCGCCACCGCGTTGACGCGGATGCCGTCGGCGGCCAGTTCGAGGGCCATGGTGCGCGTCATCGCGACGACCGCGGCCTTGGCGGTGCCGTAGGCGATGTGGAACGGGGCGGTGTTCATGCCGCTGATCGAGCTGATCGAGACGATCGAGCCCGGGTTGCCCGCGCGATCGAGCTCGGCCGCGACGGCCTGGCTGGTGAAGAACGCGGTCTCCAGGTTGGCCGTGAACAGGTCGCGCCAGTCCGACCGCGTCACCCGCGTCGACGGCATCCACGTCGACGGCGCGGCGCCGCCAGCCACGTTGACCAGTCCGTACAAGCTCACCGTCGGTGCGCCGCACCTGATCCATCACGGCGGCGATGCCGTCGTCGGTGGACGCGTCGGCCGCCACCGGCACGACCGAGAGCCCGCGCTCCGCGAGTGGGGCCACGTGTTCGTCGAGGTTCTCCTTGGAACGGCTCACCGCGATCACGGTGGCGCCGGCCTCGGCGGCCATTGCGGTCACCGTCGTGCCGATGCCGCCCCCGCCCGCACCGGACACCACGACGATGCGGCCGTGCAAGCCGAGAAGACGCTCCAGACGCAGCCATGTCTCGCTTTCCCGCCGTCCGTCTATTTGTCCGGACAACATACGATGCTCTGCCAATTGGAGAACACTATTCCGCAGCACTAATGCGCTCGTCAAGGTCGGCCGTGACGTCGGTCCGTTCTATTGTCTGGACTAGCTCGGCTTGCTATCGTCCGACTCGTGACCGGCGGACCGACGACTCGCTACGCTGCCCCGGCGTCGCCGACGCTCGCCGAGGGCTGGCGCCTCGAACGCGCTCACCGCGCCGAGCCGGCTGTTCGGCGCCAACGGTCTGCGCACCGGGCCCGACGGCCGCGATCTACATCGCGCAGGTGACCGGCAGCCAGATCAGCGCACTCGACGTCGACACCGGCGACAGTCGAGGCCGTCAGCGCCAAGGGCGGCGACATCGTCGCGCCCGACGACGTCGCCTTCGACGCCCGACGGCAACCTCTTCGCGACCGAGGTGATGGACGGCCGGGTCAGCGTGCGCGACACTCGCGGCCGGACCCGCGTGCTGCGCGACGACGTCCCGTCGGCCAACGGCATCACCTTCCACGACGGCCGGCTGTTCATCGGCGAGTGCCGCGAGGGCGGCCGGCTGATGGAGTTCGACCTGAGCGGCGGCGCACCGCGAATCCTGCTGGAGGACGTACCGTCGCCCAACGCGATGGAGGTCGGGCCCGACGGCCTGCTCTACTTCCCCGTGATGGGCGCCAACGAGATCTGGCGCATCGACCCCGATCGTGGCGCGGACGCGAGGAGCAATGGAGGCCCGTGTGCGCCCGAGACCGTCGCGACCGGTCTCGGCGTGCCCGACTCGGTCAAGTTCGATGCCGACGGATTCATCGTCTCGACCCAGGTGGCCAGCGGCCAGGTGCTGCGCATCGACCCGCGCACCGGCGCGCAGACGGTGCTGGCCCAGCTGACGCCCGGCCTGGACAACTGCACCTTCGTCGGATCCGGTTCGGAGGCGAGGCTGTTCGTCTCGAACTTCACCGGCGAGATCACCGAGATCGTCGGCGGCGGTCAGACCCGAACCATGCTGCCCGGCGCGCTGAACTGGCCGATGGATCTCGCTGTCGGTGCACGACGGCCGGGTCTACGTCGCCGACGGCACCTACTTCTACGTGCTGCTCCCGGACGGCTCGCTGCAGACCGTCGGCATGCTCTTCTCACCGGGCTATCCGGGCTTCCTGCGCGGGCTGGTGCCGTCCGGGCCCGGCGAGTTCGTCGTGACCACGTCCGGTGGCCAGATCACCCGCTACCGCCCCGCCGCCGCACGAAAGCGACGTATCTGGCCGACGGTTTCGATCAGCTCTACGGTGTGGCGATGACACCAGGCGCGGTAGGTCGGCGGCCGTCGAACAGGGCACCGGGCGGGTGGTGTCGGTCGGACTCCCATGGTGGCGTCGACGTGACTCGCCTCGGGACTCGACGATCCGGTGGGCGTGACGGTCGACCGCGGCGGCGCCGTCCTGGTCACCGAGTGCGGCGCGGGCCGGGTGGTCCGGTTGACGGGCTCGGGCACCGAGACCGTCGTCGACGGTCTGCAACGCCCGCAGGGCATTCTGGTCGCCGACGGCCGGTTGTTCATCGTCGACGCCGGCGAGAAGGCCGTCATCGCGTTCGACTGGCCAGCCGGGTCCCGCACCACGATCGCCTCCGGACTGCCCGTCGGTCCGCCACCCGGGGTGGAACCCAAGCCGCTCAAGGGAATGCCGCCGTTCTCCGGACCGCAGGGCCCGTTCGCCGGCATCGCCGCGGGAGCGGACGGCACGCTCTACGTCTCGGCCGACGGTGAGGGCAGCGTGCTCGCGCTGCACAGGGACTGATCACGCATGACTAGCGAGCGAGAAGCGAAGCGGGATCGCGCATGACCATCAGCGCCCGCCGATCACCGCTACCTGCAGGTGGCCCGCACGCTGCGCAAGGAGATCGTCGACGGGGTGTACCCGGTGGGATCGCAGCTGCCCACCGAACACGACCTGTGCGAACGGTTCGTCGGTCAGCAGGTACACCGTCCGCGAGGCGCTGCGCCGGCTGCGCGACGACAATCTCGTCTCGTCGCGGCCGCGCGCGGGCACCACTGGTGGTCCCCCGCATCGCGTCGAATTCGTACGCGCAGGACAACATGTCGATCAACGATCTGCTGGCCTTCGCCAGCGGCGCGCACTTCGACATCGAAGCCACCAAGATGGTGACGATCGACGCCGAACTCGCCGAGCGGACAGGGCTTCCCGAGGGCCAGGAATGGCTGTCCGTGCTCGGCTACCGCCAGGCCGTCGGGCGCCGAATACACGCACTGCTGGACCGAGTACTACATCAACCGCGCGTTCGCCGCCGTCGGCAGGCTGCTGCAACGGCACACCGGTCCGATCTTCCCGCTCATCGAGGATCTCTTCGGCGTCAGCGTCGTCGAGGTCTACCAGGAGATCGGCGCCGTACTCGTGACACCGGAACTGGCCGAGCGCCTCAAGGTCGCGGCGGGCTGCGCCGCCGTCGAGGTGCACCGCACGTACAGGACCTCCGACGGGGAGATCGCACAGGTCACCATCAACACCCATCCCGCATCGCGCTTTCGGCACTCGATGACACTGCGCCGGGTGAAGGGTAGGCATAGCGGGTGATCGCGATCACCGGCGGACGGTCGATCCGGTGGACGTCGCTCCGCGGAGGCTACGGCGCTCTGGTGCGGCACGCCGCGTCGCGCGTCGGTGGTCGTCGCGACGCCGGGACGCATCGTCGTCGACGTGCGCTGACGGCCTGGGCGACTTACCGCAGGCCGGCGCGCTGGCCACGGCGCTGGCCGACCGGATACCCCCTGGCAGCGTGGTGTCGTTCATGCTGCCCAACTGGCACGAGGCGGCGGTGGTGTATCTGGCGGCGACACTGGCCGGAATGGTGGTGAACCCGATCCTGCCGTCGCTGCGCGACCACGAACTGCGAGTTCATCCTCGACGACGCGGACAGCCGGATGATCTTCGTGCCCGGCGAACTTTCGCGGACACGACTACGCCGCCATGCTGCGCCGCGTGATCGCCGCACGACTGGCCACGCCCCACCGGAGGTCGTCGTGGTGCGCGGTGGGCACCCGGCGCCCACACCGGCCTACCAGTACCTGTTCGACCGACCCTCAGCCGACCGGGCACTGCCGGAACTCGACCCCGACGCCGTCCGGATGATCCTCTACACCTCGGGTACCACCGGCCGGCCCAAGGGCGTTCTGCACAGCCATCAATTCGATTCACGCTCTGATCTCGCAGATCCGCGATCACTGGCGACGTCGAGCCCGGAGACACCTTCCTGGTGCCGTCGCCGATCGCGCACATCGGCGGGCTCCATCTACGCCTTCGAGTGCCCGCTGCTGCTCGGCACCACCGCTGTGCTGATGGAGCGCTGGGACGCCGACGACGCCGTCGCACTCATGACGACGCAGCGCTGCACCCACATGGCGGGGGCCACGCCGTTCCTGGAGCAGTTACTGGTCGCCGCCGAGGCGGGCCGGCACCCGGCTGCCGGACCTGAAGGTGTTCATCTGCGGCGGGGCGTCAGTGCCGCCGTCGCTGATCCGCAGGGCCACTTCGTATTTCGATCGTGCGGCGGTCACCCGCGTGTACGGGTCGACCGAGGTGCCGGTCACCACCGTCGGTGCGCCTGGCGACCCCGACCACGCCGCCGACACCGACGGCCGACCCGGCATCGCCGAGGTCCGGCTCGCGCCCCACGACGCCGCGTCACCGGGCCGGGGAGATCCGTGCACGCGGTGCCGCAGATGCTGCTCGGCTATCTGCACCCCGAGGACGAGGCCGACGCGTTCGACGCCGAAGGCTACTTCCGCACCGGCGATCTCGGCCGCTGGGTCGACGGCGACTACCTCGTCGTCACCGGGCCGCGCCAAGGACGTCATCATCCGCAACGGCGAGAACATCTCGCCCAAGGAGATCGAGGACATTCTGATCGGGCCACCCCGACATCGCCGAGGTGGCGATCGTCGGCCTGCCCGACACCCGCACCGGCGAGCGGGCGTGCGCGGTGATCGTGCCGAAGGCGGCGCCCGGTCCCGACGTCGCGGGCCTCCGCGCGATTCCTCGATGCGCACGGCGTCGCGAAGTTCAAAGTGCCCGAACAGGTGGCGATCTGGGACGCACTGCCCAAGAACGATGCGGGAAAGGTGCTGAAGCATCGTGATCCGAGCGACTCTGTACGAAGACGGGAGTCGGATGAGTGAGATGCAGGTAGCGATCGTCACGGGGGCCAGCAGCGGGATCGGCTTCGGCACCGCGGTCAAGCTGGCCGAGGCTGGGCATGGCCGTGCTCGGCACCGGCCGCGACGAGGCCAGGCTCGCCGAGCTGGCCGACGGCGGTCGACGATCCGGAGCGGCTCGCCACGCTGGCCGTCGACCTCACCGCCGACGACGCCCCGCGCCGCATCGTCGACGCGGCGGTGGACCGGTGGGGCCACGTCGACTTCCTGATCAACAACGCCGGCGTCGGCAGCCCCAAGCCGCTGCACGAAACCGACGACGAATCCCTGGACTACTTCCTGGGATTGATGCTGCGGGCCCCGTTCCGGCTGGCGCGCGACGTCATCCCGCACATGCAGCCCGGGTCGGCGATCATCAACGTGACGTCCACCTTCGCCGTCGTCGGCGGCCTGCGCGGCGGCGCCTACTCCGCGGCCAAGGGCGGGTTGACCGCGCTGACCACCCACATCGCCTGCCAGTACGGCGCGCAGGGCATCCGCTGCAATGCGGTGGCGCCCGGCGTGACCGTGACGCCGATGGTCGCCGAAGCGCCTCGCCGGACGAGCGGTTCCGCAAGATCAACACCGAGATGACACCACATCAGCGGCTGGGCCGGATCGACGACATCGCGAGCACGGTGGCGTTCCTGTGCTCTCCGGGCGGCAGTTTCATCAACGGACAGACCATCGTCGTCGACGGCGGCTGGAGTTCGACCAAGTACCTGTCCGACTTCGCGTTGTCGTCGGAATGGGTCGGCCCGTTGAACCTGTTCGCCCTCCTGGACCAGACCGCGGCACGCCACGGCGACCGCGGTGCGGTGTACCTCGGCGAGCGCAGGCTGCACACCTGGGACGAGCTTGCGCGAGCGGGCATTACGGCTGGCGGCGTCCCTGCGCGACGGGCAGCTCGCCCGGTGCGCGGATCGCCGTCGCCAGCGAGAACCGGCCGGAGATCGTCGAGTTGATGTTCGCGATCTGGGCCGCCGAATGCGTCTTCGTCCCCATCAACTACAAGCTCCACCCCCGGGAGATGGTGCAGATCCTCGACGATGCCGGAGCGACGCCGGGTGTTCGCGTCGCCGAAGATCGCGGCAGGGCTCGGCTGGACGTGACCGACGTGCCGGTCGAGGCGGTGGATTCCGCCGAGTACCAAAGCCGTTTCACCGCAACCCCGTCCGCTCCGCCCCGCGACACCGACCCCGCCGCACTGGCATGGCTGTTCTACACCAGCGGCACCACGGGACGTTCGAAGGGCGCGATGCTGTCGCACCGCAACCTGATGGCGATGACGGTTGCCCATCTCGCGGACTTCGACAGTCCGGACGAGGACTGCAGTCTGGTGCACGGTGCCCCGATGTCACACGGCTCCGGTCTGTACGTCGCGCCGTACGTGCTGCGCGGTGCCCGCCAGGTGATCCCGGAATCGGCGCGCGTTCGAACCCGACGAGTTCCTCGATCTGTGCGAGCACCACCCGGGCTGCAGCGCCTTCCTGGCCCCGACGATGGTGCAGCGACTGGTCGCGACCGGCCGGGACCGCGCCGCGCAACCTTCGCACCGTCGTCTACGGCGGCGGCCCGATGTACGTCGACAGCCTGAAGAAGGCGATGGCGGCGTTCGGCCCGATCTTCACGCAGCTCTACGGGCAGGGTGAGGCGCCGATGACCATCACGGGTCTTCGCCAGTGCGACCACGTCGCCGACACGGGGGGCCGACGACGCGACGCTCGGGTCGGTGGGATACGCGCGGTCCGGGGTGGACGTCGCGGTGCTGCGGGACGACGGGACGCAGGCCGACGTCGACGAGATCGGCGAGATCGCCTGCCGCGGCGACGTCGTCATGTCGGGCTACTGGAACAATCCGGACGCCACGGCCGACACCCTGAAGGACGGCTGGCTGCACACCGGCGACATGGGCTCCTTCGACGAACGCGGCTACCTCACCCTGCGCGACCGGTCCAAGGACGTGGTGATCAGCGGCGGAAGCAACGTCTACCCGCGCGAGGTCGAGGAGGTGCTGCTCGAGCACCCCGCCGTCGCCGAGGCGTGCGTGGTGGGTGCCCCGGACCCGGAGTGGGGCGAAGTCGTCGTCGCCTTCATCGTGGGGACGGCCGCCGAGCGGGATCTCGACGCGCATCTGCTCGAGCGCATCGCCCGGTTCAAGACGGCCCAAGCGCTACTGTACGTCGACGAGCTGCCGAAGAACAGCTACGGCAAGGTGCTCAAGCGCGAACTCCGGGAGCGATTGTCGCGTTGAACAGGGCTTTGTGTGACATCCTGTGCGGGTGTCCGCGGCTCGTCCGCCCACGGGGGTAGTGACGTTTCTGTTCACCGATATCGAGGGTTCGACCCGTCGGTGGGAAACAGACGCGGATGCGATGCGGGCGGCGCTGCGGGCGCATGATGACGTGCTGCGCACCGCGATCGAGGAGCACGGGGGGTTCCTGTTCAGCCACACAGGTGACGGCGTGGTGGCGGCGTTCGCCTCGCCGCGGTCCGCTGTCGACGCGGCTGTCAAGGCCCAGCTAGCGCTTGAGTTGCCGGTGCGCATGGGGCTCGCGACCGGAGAAGCAGAGCTTCGAGACGAAGACTACTTCGGCACGGCGCTCAACCGCGCCGCACGGGTGATGGCCGCTGGCCACGGTGGTCAGATCCTGGTGGCCGACTCGACGGCCGGAGTGTTGAGCGGTGTTGATCTTCGAGATCTGGGGCCGCGACGGTTACGGGATCTGCCCAACCCGATCACGGTGTTCCAGCTGCAAGCATCGGGCCTACCTACGGACTTTCCGCCACTGCGGGGAGTCGTCTCGAATCCCGGCAACTTGCGTCCGGCGATCACGAACTTGATTGGGCGCGACACCGAGGTCTCCGACATCCAAGCCGCCGTGCGTTCGCATCGGCTGGTGACGTTGATTGGCGTTGGTGGAGTTGGCAAGACCCGGCTTGCATTGGATGTCGCCACGCAGCTGGCCGACGAATTCATCGACGGGGTATGGGTTTTCGAGTTGGCTGCGGTCGCCGACCCCGCTGCAGTACCGGATGCGGTGGCGGCGGTGTTGGGAATCACTCAACAACCCGGCAAGACCGTCAGTGAGTCGGTGGCCGCCGCACTGGAGGGACGGTCGCGACTGTTGGTGTTCGACAATTGCGAGCACGTCGTCGACAGCGTCGCGGACTTGGTCGACGCGATCCTCGCGGCCTCGGCGACCGTGAAGGTCTTGGCCACTAGCCGAGAGGGAATTGGCGTTGCTGACGAGCAGTTGCGGCGGGTGCCGTCGCTGGACGTCGGTGCGGCCGTGCAGTTATTCGTCGAACGTGCGCAGAGCATGGATGCAGGCGCATTGGCTGACGAGCTGACCGCCGTGGAGGACGTGTGTCGTCGCCTCGACGGGATCCCACTGGCGATCGAGTTGGCGGCCTCGCGAATGGCATCGATGACGGCGGCAGAAGTGCGTGATCGTCTCGATGACCGTTTCAAACTTCTGGTGGGGTCACGACGCGGAGTTGAGCGCCACCAAACGCTGCGGCAGGCCGTGGCGTGGTCCTACGAGCTTCTCGACGACGCGGAAAGGGTGCTGTTGGAACGGTGTTCGGTGTTCTCCGGCGGATTCGATCTGGAGAGTGCCTGTGCGGTAGCAGGATTCGATGACCTCGGCGACTACGCCGTCCTCGACCTGCTCGACGCACTGGTGCGCAAGTCGCTACTGATCGCCGACCGATCTTCGGGGCGGACCCGGTTCTCGATGCTGGAGACCATCCGCCAGTTCGCCGAAGAACAACTTGTCGTCCGCGGCGAGGTAGCCGAGACACGTACCGCGCACGCTCGCCACTTCGCCGGGCGAGAAGCCGACATCCTCGCCCTGTGGGATAGCCCCCGACAGCGGGAGGCGTACGACTGGTTCACCGTCGAGCTGGCCAATCTGCGCAGGCGTTTCGGTGGGCCGCCGACCACGGCGATCTCGATGTCGCCGCCACCATCGCCACCTACGCGACGTTCCTCGGCACATGCGGTCGACAATTACGAGCCGATCGCCTGGGCCGAAGAGCTGATCGAGCCCGCTCGCGCCGTCGACCATCCCCGACTGGCGTTCCTATACGTGATGGCGGCGCTGTGCTGGATGCCCGGACGGATCGAAGACGGCCGTCCGCTACGCCGACGCCGGCCAGATGGTGATCGGCAGTGGCCGCCACGACGAGGTGCCGTTCGGCCTCGAAGGCTTGCTTGGCGTTGCGTACATGGCGATCGGCCAGTCCGAACGGTGGGTCGAGTGGTGCCGCGCCCAGCTCGCACGCGGGCGCGACACCCACACATTCACCAGGGCATGCCAGGTATCTCGCACTGACGTTCGCCGGTTGCGATGAGGAGGCGATGGCCGCCGCGAACGGCCTGATCGACGTCGCCGAGGCCACCCACAACCCATGTGCGCTATCGCTCGCGCTTCTCGCCTACGGCCTCGCCTTCCGCGACGCCGATCCCGCTCGCGCGCCTAGGGCGTCCTGCGCCGGGGTCTGGTGATCGCTCGAGACAGCGGTAACCGCTGGATCGAGTCAACATGGCGATCAGCTCTGTCCCGCGCTCGAGGCCACGCACGGCGACCCGCTGGCCGCGTTCGATTACATCACTGTGGCGATTCGCAACTACCACGACGCCGGCAGCTACCCACTCGTGTGCGCGCCACTCGCGGTGCTCGCCGCCCTGTTCGACCGGCTCGGACGCTACGAACCGGCAGCCACCATCAGCCGGGTTCGCCCTCAGCCCCTTCACGGGGCGATCTTCCCTGAGTTCAGACACCGCGTTCGCCCACCTTCGCGAACGTGCTCGGCGAGGCAGACCTACGAATCGCTCGCCCGCAAGGGCGAAACGATGACCACCGCCGCGATGGTGACGTACGCCTACGACCAAATCGATCAGGCCCGAACAGAACTGAACGCCCTCTCGGAATAGACGACATACGAGGGTCTCAAAACTTCGTGTCAGACCCAGGCGAAGTTCGAAGGCACGCTTTACGCGACGAAACGGACCGATCACCCAAGAGGCACCGCACCAGGACGTGCAGGTCAACTGGTCGAGGAGACGCGGGCGCGGCCTCGCCCCGCGTCGCTCGCCTTCCGGCAGATGACGAGGGCCTCGACGTAGTCCCAGCGATAGCGGTCGGGGGCCTCCGCGACGCGCTCCTCGAGCTCTCCGAGGAAGTCGGCGAGGAGACCGGCAGCGCGTGCCTCGCCCTCGCGCGCGAAGGCACGAAGGAGGAGCGGCCCTCCCCATGCGGTCACGCTCTTGACGTAGTCCCGCGCGAACACCGCGGGATTGTCGTGCACAGTAGGGGTTGTCGAGACGGAACAGCTCGGTGCTCTCGAGCTCGAGGCCGGCGAAGCTCCCGCCGCCCGCCTCGAAGGGAGCCCGGAACTCGTCGAGTGTGCGCGACCAGACCGGAACGACGGCCGCGGCGACGGTGGCGCCGCCGATGCGCCCCGCGCGGCGCCAGTCGGCGAGCAGCAGGTTCATGTCCCCGATGATCTCGACGTAGAGCCCCGTCCAGTCCGGGCGTGGAGCGGGGGAGGCCGGGATGGCGGCGATGAACCACCCGCCAGGCGCCAGCTCTACTGCGCGCATCTCGAGCATTTGCTCCCACTGCCGCTCCGCGGCGATGCGCCAGGCGCGTCGCTCGTCCTCGTCCACGTGGTCCGGGTAGCCGGGGAAGACCGAGCCGGTCGAGGCCAGGCCGGCAGAGTCGGCGACCCAGTGCATGGTCGTGCCCGGTCACCGCGACGTGCACTGTGCCTCGCGGAAAGGAGGGCGCCTGGTGGAGAGGGATTCCGGCCATGGAGACGACCGTGGCGGGAGGCGGGTCGCGATCGAGCGCTCGCCGACAGGCCTCGCCGTGGGCCTCCGGCGAGGCGTAATGGGCGCCCGTGCCCGTGTCGACGACGCCGGGGCCGGACTCGGCCTGCGCAGGGATCACGACCATCACGCCCTGGTCGATCTCCGAGCCGAAGGCGTCCCGCAGGTGGGCGGCGACGACCCGCCACGCGTTCGTCGGGAGATCAACGAGCGCGTAGATCAGCGGCTGGCCGGCGCGCTGGGCGACGAGATCGCTGATGAGGCCGTGAGAGTTCACGCCGTCGGCGGCGCCCAGATCGGCCACGCAGAGCACGGGCTCGCCCGCCAGCTGCTCCGCGGCCGCCATCACGGCCGGGTGGGTCGCCTCGAACGCGGCGCGCTGCGAGAGGGCGTGGCGCGCGTAGTCGTCCGCCATGCTCAAGAGCTCGGATCGACGTGACGGCGTGGCGTTTCCCTCCCGCGCTGCGCCGCCGCGGTCAGGACGGCGCGAGGTGGCCCATCGTCCCACAGGGCCGCCGTGCCCGCCAAAGCGACAACAGCGACAACAGAGGGTCCGCCCGGCGCGTCCGATGCCGCGATTAGCCTTTGGTCCACTCCTCGATCTACCAGGTGTCGCCGCGCGCGAGGCTTGTGTTCCGCGTAGTGGTTGAGCCCTAGCCCGCGTCGGGTGGCTGCATGTGCGGCGGAGGTCTGGCATCAGACCGCGTCTCGAAAAAGACGACATACGAGAGTCTCAAAACTTCGTCTCGGAGTCACCATCGACTGTCGACGGTTGCCCCAACATACTGGCGGTCTTGCGTCCGCCTGCGTAGTCCCTAACCAAGGCCCGCCCGTTTCGCACGTGCCGCTGCTGCTGGCGGCGCTGGGTACCAGGCCCGAATCCGTAGCCACCGCCGCTACGCCCACCGCCGCGGGCACCACTGCCCTCACCACCACCGACCCCCCGCCGCCACAGTCACCTCCGCGGCGACCCCACAACCCGCCACCGGCCCCCCAGCGCCGCCACCCCCGCGGCCACCACGACCCGACACCGTCATCGCCACCATCGATGTCGGCACCGGCAGCTTCCCGTTGGGGGTGGCGGTCCGCCCGAACGGGAAAACCGTCTACGTCACCAACTTGGTCTCCAACACGGTGTCGGTGATCAACACCGGCGTTGGACCACCACCGCCCCCGTGGCCACCACCGCCGCCGCCACCACCATCAAGCGTTTGACCGGCCATGGGCCGGCTTCGTGACGCGCAGGCCTTGCAGTTTGAAACCGGTGTGGTTTCCAGTTGAACCCGGTGTGGTGTCCGGATTGGCTAGGACGGCCACGGAGCCTGCCGGGTGGATTTGGACCGCCACCGCGGAGTCGATCCTGGACAAAGTTCGCTGCGGCCGGGTGGCGCTTCAGGAAGCAGTCGCTCAATGATGGGACACGCCACTAGCGTCGTACACGTAGGGCTCGTTGGTAAATGTCTGGTCGCGCATCGAGTCGAAGCCTGTGTCAGCCCAGATCGCGTGCTCGGCGAGCGGGTATGACACAGCCATGGCCGGCGCCGTGGATCTGGATCTCCCCGACTGGGTGGCTCCCGGTGTGGCCCTGGCGCCGCGGCTCAGCATTGCCGCACGGGTGAACCAATCGGTCGGTTAGTCCGTTGTATTGACGTGGAGCATCCGGAGGCCACCTCGGTTCGGACGCTGTATGACGAGCACGGCGCCGCGTTGTGGCGCTATGCCATGCGCCTGACGGGTGACCGGGCCCGCGCCGAGGACGTCGTGCAGGAGACGCTGCTGCGTGGGTGGCAGCACCCCGAGGTGACCAACGACAGCCAGCGGTCGGCACGTGCCTGGCTATTCACCGTTGCCCGCAACATGATCATCGACGAACGCCGCAGCTCACGGTTCCGCAACGAAGTCAGCTCGTTGGACGGTACGGCTGCCCCCGAGCAGGCCTGCCCCGAAGAGGTGGACTCGGCGCTGGACCGGATGCTCATCGGCGAGGCGCTGGCCCAGCTGAGCCCCGACCACCGGGCCGTGGTTCGGCGTTCCTACTACCAGGGGTGGACGACCACGCAGATCGCCGACGATCTCGGTATTGCTGAAGGCACCGTGAAGTCGCGGCTGCACTACGCCCTGCGGGCGATGCGGCTTACCCTGCAAGAAATCGGAGTAACACGGTGACGCAATTCGACCCGGGGCGTACCGGGCATCTGGGCGACGCCGACCCGTTTGCGATGTGGGACGCGGCCTATGTGCTGGGTTCGCTCGACGCTGACGAGCGCCGGCAGTATGAGGCCCATCTGAGTACCTGCGAGCGGTGCCGTGAGGCCGTCGCCGAACTGGGCGGCATGCCCGCGCTGCTGGGACTGCTGGACCCGGACGCGGTCGCGGGCCTCGACGAGGCTTCACGCGGGTTGCCGCAGCCTCCTTCCGAGCTGCTGGACTCGCTGCTGGCGAAGGCCGCGGCCGCCGTCGTAGCGGCTGCCGCCGTGGGCGAAGGGCATCGCGGTGGCGGGCGTGCTGAGTCGACTCTGGTCGGTCGGCACTGGGAGCTCTCCGCCGTGGAAGGCTTGCTGGAGCGCGCGATCGATGGCCACGGCGCGGTGGTCGGTGTGGTGGGGGCACCTGGGATCGGTAAGAGCCGGCTAGTGCGCGAGATGGCGGTGATGGCGGCTCAGCGCGGCGTGGAGGTGTTTTCGACTTTCTGCGATTCGCAGACCAGCCAGGTCCCCTTCCATGCCGTGGCACGGCTGCTGCGCGCGGCCACCGGTGTCGAGGGTCTTGACCCGGATGCCGCCCGCGCGCGGATACGGGCTGCGGCTCCTGACACCGAGGCGGAGGATTTGCTGCTGTTTGATGACCTGCTGGGGCTCGCCGATCCTGGGGTGGCACTTCCTCGGATCGATCCGGATGCGCGTCGGCGGCGGTTGACCGCCCTGGTGAACGCCGCCGCGCTGGCCGGGGAAACCCCGGCGCTCTACATCATCGAGGACGCACACTGGATCGATGAGGTCAGCGAGTCGATGCTGGCCGAGTTCCTCGCGGTGATCCCGCAGACACCGTCGCTGGTGCTGGCCACCTACCGACCGGAGTACGAGGGGGCGTTGGCTCGGGTGCACGGTGCTCAGACCATAGCCCTTGCGCCCCTGCGCGATGCAGGGACCGCGGCATTGGTTTCCGAGCTGCTCGGCCCGGATCCCTCGGTTGGTGCACTGGGCCAGACGATCGCCGCTCGGGCCGCCGGTAATCCGTTCTTTGCCGAGGAGATCGTGCGCGAACTGGCCCAGCGGGGTGTGCTGCGGGGAAACCCCGGCGCATACCTGTCGACGGCAGATGTTGCGGAGGTCAGTGTGCCTGCCACGTTGCAGGCGGCAATCGCCGCCCGCATCGACCGACTCGACCCGAAAGCGAAACGCACGTTGAGCGCCGCCGCGGTGGTCGGCTCCCGGTTTGGCCTGGACCTGCTCACCGTTCTGGGCGTCGAACCAGCCGTGGATGACCTGGTGGCGGCCCAGCTCATCGATCAGGTCAGCTTCACCCGACAACCCGAGTACGTGCTCCACCACCCGCTGATTCGTGCAGTGGCCTACGAATCACAGCTCAAATCCGATCGCGCCGAATTGCACCAGCGGGTGGCCGCCGCAATCGAACAACGGGAGCCGGACTCGGTCGACGAAAACGCCGCCCTGGTCGCCGAGCACCTGGAGGCCGCCGGTGATCTGCACGCCGCTTACAGCTGGCACATGCGCGCCGCAACCTGGGCGACCAACCGTGACATCGCCGCGGCGCGACTGAGTTGGGAGCGCGCCCAAAAGATCGCCGACGCCCTACCCGCCGAGGACCCGGACCGAGCCGCCATGCGCATCGCCCCACGCACCATGTTGTGCGGGATCGCCTGGCGAGTCCATGTGAACGTTGCCGGTGACCGCTTTGAGGAATTGCAGCAGTTGTGCGCCGCCGCCGGGGACAAGGCGTCACTGGCCATCGGCATGGCCGGGCTGGTGATCGATCACGCGTATCAGGACCGGCTGCGCGAGGCGTCGCAGCTGGCATCGGAAGCCATGGCTCTCATCGAGTCGATCGACGATCCGACCTTGACGGTGGGGCTGTCCCTCGCGGCCATCTACGCGAAGCTTCAGAGCTCCGAGTGGTCCGACGTGTTGCGGTGGTCACAAAGGGTCATCCAGCTGGCCGACGGTGACCCGTCCAAAGGCAACTTCATCTTCGGGTCCCCGTTATCTGTCGCCTTTACCACGCGGGCTATTGCCCGGTATTGCCTGGGTCGTCCCGGATGGCGCGACGACCTGCGGCACGGCCTCGCCATGGCCCGCAGCGCCGACCCCCTGTCCTACGCCACGGTTGTCGCCTACGCCTACTTCGTAGGAATACCGAACGGCGTGTTGTGGCCCGACAATTCGGCGATGCGCGAGATCGAGGATGCCCTACGGATTGCGCAACGATCCGGTGATGACCACGCCGTGGCCCACGCCCGGGTGGTGCTGGGCGTTGCGCTGGTGCACCGCCACACGGATGCCGAGCGTGACCGCGGACAACAGGTGCTCGCGGAAGTCAGCGAAGTGTTCCTGCGCCGGGGACACAACCTGGGCGACTTGCCGATTGTCGAGGTCTACGCGGCGCGTGAGAGGGTTCGGCGTGGAGATCGCGACGAGGCCATATCGCTCATGCGTTCCGCCGTCGACCACCTGGTCGGCGAGGGACGGTTGCTCGGGTGGGGCGTTTGCGCGACGGGTGTTCTGGTGGAGACACTGCTGGACCGCGGGGTTGACGGTGACGTGGCAGAAGCCGAGGCCGCGATCGAGGGTTTAGCGGCGGCGGCGACCGACGATAGTTTCCGCGCGGTTGACATTTTCCTGTTGCGGCTGCGAGCTCTGCTGGCGCGGGCTCACGGCGACGCCGCGGCTTACGTGCACTTGCGGGATCGCTACCGCGACATGGCGAGAACGCTTGGCTTCGAGGGGCACATGAAGTGGGCCGAGGCAATGCCATGATCGCGGCCGGGCCCGAAGCTAACAGTGCCTCGGAATAGACGAATTTCGAGACACGCGTCAAACACCCAGTCTTGGGATGGACGGCATCGCATCGGCGATCGACGCGGTAAGAATGGCCTCATGCAAATCGAGGGCAGCGTGGCCGTCGTGACCGGCGCGGGATCCGGGATCGGACGGGCGATGGCCGTCGCATTGGCCGCGGCAGGCGGTTCGGTGGTGGCGGGCGACCTCGATGCGGCAGGCGCCGAGGACACGGCGGGCCGGATCCAGGCCACCGGCGCGGCGGCGGTGGGGATCCGCGCGGACGCGAGCTCGCCTGAGGGCATCGCGGCGCTGATCGCTGCTGCGCGTGACGAATTCGGGCCCGTCGACCTCTACGTCGCCAACGCGGGCATCATCGGTGCGCCGGGACTCGGCGACGACGAGGGCGACTGGGACCGGATCATCGACCTCAACCTGCGCGCTCACGTCAGGGCGGCGAAGGCACTGGTGCCCGACTGGGTGCAGCGCGGCGGCGGCTACTTCGTCAGCGTGGCGTCGGCGGCCGGGCTGCTCACGCAGATCGGCGCGGCCGGGTACTCGGTGACCAAGCACGCTGCCGTCGGTTTCGCGGAGTGGCTGGCGATCACCTACGGCGACAAGGGAATCGGTGTCTCCTGCGTGTGCCCGATGGGCGTCGACACCCCCATGCTGACGGGGATCCTCGAGTCGGCCGATCCCGCCGCGAGAGTGGCGGGCGCCGCCGTCGCCAACGCGGGCGAGCTGATCGGCCCCGCCCGCGTGGCCGAGTTGACCGTCGAGGCGGTCCGCGACGGCCGGTTCCTGGTGCTGCCGCATCCGGTGGTTCTCGACATGTACCGGCAGAAGGGCAGCGACTACGAGCGGTGGATCGCCGGCATGCGTCGCTATCAGGCCACGCTCGGCTGATCAGCGCCAGCCTCCACCGCTGTTAGACATGTGTCAAGTAGAATGTCGTGGTGGCCGATCGCAGGAGGTTGTCCCCCGAGGACCGACGCAACGAGTTGTTGGCGTTGGGCGCCGAGGTCTTCGGTCAACGTCCCTACGACGAGGTCCGCATCGACGAGATCGCCGAACGAGCGGGCGTGTCCCGTGCGTTGATGTACCACTACTTCCCCGACAAGCGGGCCTTCTTCGCGGCCGTCGTGCGGGCCGAGGGCGAGCGACTGTTCGAGGCCACCAACACCCCGCCGCAGCCCGACGCGAGCCTGTTCGAACAGTTGCGGGCGGGCGTCCTGGCCTACGTGTACTACGACGAGGAACACCCGCACGGCGCATGGGCGGCATACATGGGGATGGGCCGGTCGGACCCGGTGCTGCGGGGCATCGAGGACATCGACAACGACCGGCAGGCCAACCGCATCATGGCCAGGATCACGGCCGCCACACCCGAGCCGCTCGACTCGAAAGTGGAACGCGACGTGCGGGTAGTGGTCTACGGCTGGTTGGCCTACACGTTCGAGATGTGCAGGCAGCGCATCATGGACCCCTCGATCGACGCAGGCTACGTCGCCGACTCCTGTGCGCACGCGCTGCTCGACGCCATCGCCAGGATCCCCGGCATCCCGTCGCTGACGTGATGTCGGAGGGTGGGGGCACTATGGCGGAATGGCCCGCAAGTCCGCCGATCCGCTGGCGCGTTTCAGCGCGCTCACGCGAGAGTGGTTCACGGGCACCTTCCCCGAGCCCACCGCCGCGCAGGCCCAGGCCTGGGCGGCCATCGCAGGTGGGAACAACACGCTGGTCGTCGCACCCACCGGCTCCGGCAAGACGCTGGCCGCGTTCCTGTGGGCGATCGACCAGCTCGCCGCCGAAGGGCCCCGCCCCGCCACCCGATCATCGGGCCGGGCACCCGGGTGCTCTACATCTCGCCGCTCAAAGCGCTGGCCGTCGACGTCGAACGCAACCTGTCCACACCCCTGACGGGGATCACACGGGTGGCCGAGCGGCTCGGCGTGCCCGCACCTTCCATCTCCGTGGGCGTCCGCTCCGGTGACACCCCGCCCGCCCGCAGGCGGGAGCTGATCACCAAGCCGCCCGACATCCTGATCACCACGCCCGAGTCGCTGTTCCTGATGCTGACGTCGGCGGCCAGGGAGACCCTCGCCGGCGTGACGACCGTGATCGTCGACGAGGTGCACGCCGTCGCGGGCACCAAGCGCGGCGCACACCTGGCGCTCTCGTTGGAGCGCCTGGACCAGCTGCTCGCCAAACCCGCGCAGCGGATCGGCCTGTCCGCAACCGTGCGCCCACCCGAGGAGGTCGCGCGCTTCTTGTCCGGAGCCGCCCCCACCACCGTGGTCGCGCCGCCGTCGGGCAAGACGTTCGACCTGTCGGTCCAGGTGCCGGTGCCCGACATGGCCAACCTCGTCGAGAACTCGATCTGGCCCGATGTCGAAGGCCGCATCGTCGACCTGATCGAGTCCCACAGCTCGACCATCGTGTTCGCCAACTCGCGGCGGCTCGCCGAACGACTCACCGCGCGGCTCAACGAGATCCACGCCGAACGCACCGACGTCGAGCTGTCGATGGAGCGCAATCCGAAGGTGGGTGGCGGCTCCCCGGCGCACATCATGGGCAGCGGCCAGACCTTCGGTGCCGAACCACTGCTGGCCAAGGCGCACCACGGCTCGGTCAGCAAGGAACAACGCGCCCTCGTCGAGGACGACCTCAAGAGCGGGCGCCTCAAGGCCGTCGTCGCCACCTCCAGTCTCGAGCTGGGCATCGACATGGGCTCGGTCGATCTCGTCATCCAGGTCGAGGCGCCACCGTCGGTGGCCAGCGGGCTGCAGCGGATCGGACGCGCCGGTCACCAGGTCGGCGAGATCTCGCGCGGCGTGCTGTTCCCGAAGCACCGAACCGACCTCATCGATTGCGCGGTCACCGTGCAGCGCATGCTCGCGGGCGAGATCGAGACCATGCGGGTACCCGCCAATCCGCTTGACGTACTCGCCCAGCACACGGTCGCGGCGGCCGCGCTGGAACCGCTGGACGCCGACCGTTGGTTCGACGCGGTGCGACGTTCCGCTCCGTTCGCGACGCTGCCCCGCAGCGCGTTCGAGGCGACGCTGGACCTGCTGTCCGGCAAGTATCCGTCCACCGAGTTCGCCGAGCTGCGGCCGCGGCTGGTCTACGACCGCGATGCGGGAGTACTGACCGCGCGACCCGGCGCGCAACGGCTCGCCGTGACCTCGGGCGGCGCCATCCCCGACCGCGGGTTGTTCACCGTGTTCCTGGCGTCCAACGCGGACTCCGAGAAGCCTTCCCGGGTAGGCGAACTCGACGAGGAGATGGTGTACGAGTCCAGGCCGGGCGACGTCATCTCACTGGGCGCCACCAGTTGGCGCATCACCGAGATCACCCACGACCGGGTGCTCGTCATCCCCGCACCCGGGCAGCCCGCGCGGCTGCCGTTCTGGCGCGGCGACGGTGTCGGCAGGCCCGCCGAATTGGGCGCCGCGATCGGCGCGTTCACCGGCCGCTTGTCCGGCATGACGCGCGCGGAGTTCGACGAGCAGTGCGCCAGCATGGGTTTCAACGAGTACGCGGGAAACAACCTGTGGCAGCTGCTCGACGAGCAACGGCAGGCCACCGGCACCGTGCCCACCGACACCACGTTCATCGTCGAGCGGTTCCGCGACGAGCTCGGCGACTGGCGCGTCATCCTGCACTCCCCCTACGGCCTACGCGTGCACGGCCCGCTGGCCCTTGCCGTCGCGCGGCGACTGCGGGAGCGCTACGGCATCGACGAGAAGCCAACGGCCTCCGACGACGGCATCATCGTGCGGCTGCCCGATACCCTGCCCGATTCCGGATCGACTCCGCCCGGCGCGGAGCTGTTCGTGTTCGACGCCGACGAGATCGATCCCATCGTCACCGACGAGGTCGGTGGGTCTGCGTTGTTCGCCTCGCGGTTCCGCGAGTGTTCGGCCAGAGCGTTGCTGCTCCCCCGCAGGCATCCCGGCAAGCGCTCGCCGCTGTGGCATCAGCGGCAACGCGCCGCCCAGCTGCTCGACGTGGCCCGCAACTACCCCGACTTCCCCATCGTGCTGGAGACCGTCCGCGAATGTCTGCAGGACGTCTACGACGTTCCGACGTTGCGCGAAGTGATGAATCGCGTTGCGCAGCGGCGTATTCGGATTCTCGAGGTCGAGACGGCCACCCCGTCGCCGTTCGCCGCGTCGTTGCTGTTCGGCTATGTCGGCGCCTTCATGTACGAGGGCGACAGCCCGCTGGCCGAACGCCGAGCGGCCGCGCTGTCGCTGGACAGCGTGCTTCTGGCCGAACTGCTCGGGTCGTGTCGAGCTGCGCGAACTGCTCGACCCGCAGGTGATCGAGTCCACCATCGCCGCGCTCCAGCACCTGTCCGCCGACCGCGCGGCCCGCGACGCCGAGGGGGTGGCCGACCTGCTACGGCTACTCGGCCCGCTCACCGAGGACGAGATCGCGCAACGGTCCACCGCGGCCGACGTCGGCGGCTGGCTCGAAGGCCTGCGGGCGGCCCGGCGGGCGTTGACGGTGTCCTTCGCAGGCCAGACGTGGTGGGTGGCCATCGAGGACGTCGGAATGCTGCGGGACGGCGTCGGCATCGCCGTCCCGGTCGGCGTGCGCGCGAGCTTCACCGAATCGGTGGCCGATCCGCTCGGCGAACTGCTCGGTCGCTACGCCCGCACCCATGGGCCGTTCACCACCGGGGACGCCGCCGCCCGCTTCGGGCTGGGATTGCGGGTCACCGCCGACGTGCTCGGCCGAATGGCCGTCGACGGCAAGCTGGTGCGCGGGGAGTTCACCGACGGGACCGAACAGTGGTGTGACGCCGACGTTCTGAAGATCCTGCGCCGTCGCTCGCTGGCCGCGCTGCGGGCACAGGTCGAACCGGTCAGCACCACCGCCTACGCCCGGTTCCTGCCGGCCTGGCAACAGGTCGGCTCCGCGAAGGCGTCGGGCGTCGACGGCCTGGCCGGCGGTGATCGAACAGCTTGCGGGAGTGCCGATTCCAGCGTCTGCCGTCGAACCGCTGGTGTTCGGCCAGCGCGTCCGCGACTACCAGCCGGCCATGCTCGACGAGCTGCTCGCCGCGGGTGAGGTCACGTGGTCGGGCGCCGGGCAGATCGGCGGCACTGACGGGTTCGGACGGCTGGATCACGTTCCACTCCGCCGACTCCGCGCCGTTGACGCTGAGCGCCCGGGGCCGAGATCGAGTTCACCGACGTCCACCGGAGCATCCTCGACACCCTCGGTGACGGCGGGGCCTACTTCTTCCGGCAGCTCGGCGGTGACGGCGCGGCCGACTCCGAGACGTTGAAGACTGCCCTGTGGGAACTGATCTGGGCGGGCTGGGTCACCGGCGACACGTTCGCCCCCGTCCGGGCGATGCTGGCCGGCGCCGGCCGCCGCGGCGGTACACACCGCCAGCGTCAACGCCCGCCCCGGTTGAGCCGCTACAGCGTCGCGCATGCGCAGGTCCGCACCTCCGAGCCGACCGTCGCGGGCCGCTGGTCGGCGCTGCCGCCGGCAGAACCCGACTCGACCATCCGCGCTCACTTCCAGGCCGAGTTGCTGCTCAACCGCTACGGCGTGCTCACGAAGGGTTCGGCCGAGGGCGTGCCTGGCGGGTTCGCGATGCTCTACAAGGTGCTCAGCGCGTTCGAGGACACCGGGCGCTGCCAGCGCGGCTACTTCGTCGAGTCGCTGGGCGGCGCCCAGTTCGCGGTGTCGTCCACAGTCGACCGGCTGCGCACCTACCTCGACGACGTGGACCAGGATCGCCGCGCGTACCAGGCCGTCGTGCTCGCGGCGGCCGATCCGGCCAACCCGTACGGCGCGGCGCTGCCGTGGCCGGCCGACGGCGCACACCGACCGGGCCGCAAGGCCGGTGCCCTGGTGGCGTTGGTCGACGGTGAGCTGGTCTGGTTCCTGGAGCGCGGTGGCCGCACCCTGTTGTCGTACTCCGACGACGCCGAGGCGAATCAGTCCGCGGCGGCGGCGTTGGCCGAGTTGGTCGCGGGGCGGCGGCTGCAGTCGCTGTTGGTGGAGAAGGTCAACGGGATGCCGGTGCTCAACCCCGGCGCCGACGACCGCCTTTCGGTCACGCGTGACGCGCTGACCGGCAGTGGCTTCGCCCGCACCCCCAGAGGCTTGCGGTTGCGCTGACCGTCCGGTTCGTGTGAGCGGGGCGCTCCCACCCCGATCACGAGGGATGAATCACACGAATTCGTCCCACCCACACGTTTGGCCCGGCGGATCGCACCCAGATGGATTTGCTTCAATGGATGTATCGAACGTCGTTGATCCCGAACACAAGTCGCGGACCACACCCATCTGGAGGGGAACCACATGGCACTGAAGACGGACATCCGCGGCATGGTCCACGTCTACCCGGATTTCTTCGTGGTCGGCCGCGAGAAGATCCGCGAATACGCTTCCGCCGTCAAGGCCGAAGATCTCGCCAGCTTCGACGAAAAGCCCGCCGCCGAACTCGGCCACTCCGCCGTCGTCGCACCGCTGACGTTCACCTCGGTGTTCGCGCTGCTCGTCCAGCAGGACTTCTTCCGCAACGTCGACGTCGGCATCGAAACGATGCACATCGTGCAGGTCGACCAGCGTTTTGTCTATCACAAGCCGATAGACGCCGGCGACAAGCTGTGGGCACGGTTGGAGATCCACTCGGTCGACGAGCGGTTCGGCGCCGACATCGTCGTGACCAGGAACGTCTGCACCGACGAGAACGGTGAAATCGTCCTCGAGGCGTTCACGACGCTGATGGGCCAGCAGGCCGAGAATTCGGTGCGAATCAGCGGCCTCTAGACGGAGCCTTTGATGGCAAAAGTGACAAAACTTTGGCCATTTCGCACCATACTGAGTGCATGGTTTCGCTGATCGTTCACGCCGTCCTCGGCATCGTCGTCATTGCCTGGATCGTCCGGGCCAACCCGCAGGTCTTCGCCCGCCCCGCCGGCGGTCCGGCGTTCTCCGCGCTGGAGATCGTCTACTACGTGATCGGCGTGGCATCCATCGCGCTCGGCTACTACTTCAACCATCAGTTCGTCGACCAATACGCCGTGCCAGGGGGAAACCCGATCTGGGGACCCGGTAGTTGGCAGCAGTTCATCGCACTCGGTTACGCGAATCCAGCGGCCAGCCTCGGCCAGCCAGGACTACACCATCATCAACGTCATCCTGCTGCCGCTGTTCACGATCGTCGACGGATACCGCCGCGGCATCCGGCGGCCATGGCTGTTCTTCGTGTCGAGCCTGTTCACCAGTTGCGCGTTCGCTTACGCCTTCTACTTCGCGGTCGTCGAGCGCCAGCGTCGGCACGAGTAGGCAGCGAAGGGACTCGACGCCATTCCCGCATAGGGGGAACAGCGCCTGGCCGAGCGGTGTTGGCTAGGGGCGTGACCGACGATCTGATCACCACTCCGTTCGGATTCGATACGACCGCGGCGGAGGTGGTCGCCGGAGTCGACCTCTCGGGTAAGCGCGCGATCGTCACCGGTGCCTCCTCGGGCATCGGGGTCGAGACTGCGCGGGCGCTGGCCGGCGCCGGTGCCGAGGTGACGCTGGCCGTGCGCGACACCGCCGCGGGTCAAGACGTCGCCTCCGAGATCGGCGGCCGGGTCGGCGTGGCCGCGCTCGACCTGACCGTGCCAGCCAGCGTCGACGCCTTCGTCAGGTCCTGGGACGGACCGCTGCACATCCTGGTGAACAACGCCGGGGTGATGGCGATCCAGGAGCTCACCCTGTCGAGTACCGGACACGAGATGCAGTTCGCGACGAACCATCTCGGCCATTTCGCCTTGGCGCTCGGCCTGCACGACGCCCTTGCCGCCGCGGGCGGTGCCCGAATCGTCTCGGTCAGCTCCGGCGGCCACCTGCGCTCACCGGTGATATTCGACGACATCGACTACGCGTTCCGGGATTACGACCCGTTCGGCGCGTACGGCCAGTCCAAGACCGCGAACGTGCTCTTCGCCGTCGAGGCCACCCGGCGGTGGTCTGGTGACGGGATCTACGCCAACGCGCTGATGCCCGGCGGCATCGCCACCCCGCTTCAACGACATCTTCCAAAGGAGTACGCCGAGCAGGCGTTGACTGCGTTCCGGGCCGCCGGCACCGACTTCAAGACCGTCGAGCAGGGCGCCGCGACATCCACGCTGCTGGCCGCCTCGCCGCTCGTGGACGGCATCGGTGGGCGTTACTTCGAGGATTGCAACCAGGCCAGGGTCGTCGACCGTCGCGAAGGGCCCGGCCGCGGCGGGGTCGCGCCGTACGCGCTCGACCCGGGCAATGCCGATCGATTGTGGGACCTTTCCGTGCGACTCGTGTCGTAGCACCATTGCGTGGGGTGAAGTGAATGTGTTCCGGCTGTAACTCCGCATGACGCGGTCGTAACAGCATCATGGGCCAAGAGCCCGCCTCGTGTTTCGCCGGGTAAACTCGCGCGCCACCGCGGAGTCGCAGACCGGCGTTGTCGAGCTGTACCCCAGTGCACTGCAAAATATTTCGGAGCTCACCGCCAGCTTTGGCCCCGTGAGGATTCGGACATCACGTGTTGTTCCCGACGAAACCATTCCGAAGCAATCCAGGGCCTAAATGGTGCTCACCACCCGACAGATCACCAACCTGGGAGCATCGAATGACCGACACCACCGAGATCGACGACACCATCGCGGCGAACATCGCCAAGTCGCTGGGTGAGATCCCCCACCCGTCGCTGCCGAAGGGCAGCAACATCTACGGCGGAACCAAGATCTTCCCCGACTACCAGGCCACCGGCGGCGAAACCTACTTCACCCTGGTGCACGGGATCGCCCACGAATCGTCGGTCAGCTTCGTCGCGGTCCTGCAGGCCACCCGCGCGCTGCGCAAGGGATTCGAATCGGCCATCTACTTCTACGGCCCCGGTGCCATCAACTGCCTTGCCACCCGCGGCTTCCCAACTACCGGCGACAGTGGCTTCCCCGGCGAGCAGAACATCAACGACGCGCTCGGCACGTTCATCAAAGAGGGCGGCACCGTGTTCTGCTGCCGCTTCGGCCTTGCCCTGCACGGCGGCCGCGAGGAGGACCTGATCGAGGGCGTCATCCCCGCGCACCCACTCGACGTGCAGGACGCCGTCATCCACTACGCGCGCAAGGGCGCGATCATCAACTCCACCTACATGGTCTAGGGAACGCCGCCATGCCTTCCGTCCAACTGACCACCGGTGCGGGCCTGCGCATCCGCGCCGACCTCGCCGTGCGCGGCGCGCGAATGGTGGCGCCGGTCTCCCGGCGCTCCGGCGCCGGACCGTCCGACGACGGCCACGTCAGCATCGCGGGCAACGGCGCCACGATTCCGCTGAATCCGTTCAGCGAGTACATCATCGACGACGGCCGGGTCCTGCTCGACGGAACGGACGTCGGCGTCGACGTGCAACCCGTCAAGCGTCCCCGGTTCTACGACCTGATGACCGACGACGGGGTGAGCTACGAGAAGATCGCCCGCCTGCACGGCACCGACGTGCTGGCCACCACAATCATCCAGAAGTGCATCCGCTACAGCCGCTCCGAGCGGTGCCGGTTCTGCACCATCGAGGAGTCGCTGTACGCCGGCGACACCATCGGCGTGAAGACACCCGACCAGATCGCCGAAGTCGCCGCCGCCGCGGTCCGTCTCGACGGCATCCGACAACTGGTCATGACCACGGGAACGACCAACGGATCCGACCGTGGCGCAGCACATCTCGCGGCCTGCGCACGCGCCGTTCGACGGGCGGTACCCGGCTTGCCGATCCAGGTCCAGTGCGAGCCGCCCGGCGAGCTGTCGGTGATCGCCGACCTGAAGGACGCGGGAGCCACCGCGATCGGAATCCACGTGGAGTCGATGACGGACGCTGTGCGCCGCCGGTGGATGCCGGGAAAGGCGAAGGTGTCCCTGACCGACTACCGGCGTTCGTGGACCGAGGCGGTACGGGTATTCGGCCGCAACCGAGTGTCCAGCTATCTGCTCATCGGCCTTGGCGACACCGCCGACCAGATCGTCTCGGCGGCAACCGAACTGATAGACCTCGGAGTGTACCCGTTCGTGGTGCCGTTCCGCCCGCTGGCCGACTCCCTTGCCACCCGCGACGGGGCCACGCCCCCAGCCGCGGACATGGTCGCCGAGGTCACCGAACGCGTCGCCGAGCTCCTCCGCCGCGCCGACATGTCCGGCTCGGACCAACAAGCCGGGTGCGCGGCCTGCGGTGCCTGCAGTCTGCTCTCGGCGGCGGGAGCCTAGCCATGACCGACAACCTCTTGGTGTCGCTACTCTCGGGGGAAAGCGCGGCACCGCAGACGGATTACCTGATCACCACGCTCGACGAACAACCCGCACACATCCGCACCGAGTACGCCGCCATGCGTCACCACGCGTTCGTCGACGGCCAGCAGCTGTTCGACCGCACCGACCACGACGACGCCGACGACCGGAGCGCCACCACGGTTCTCGTCGCGGTCGGGGTCGACGGCGACCTGCTCGGCGGCGTCCGACTCGCGCCCGTGCTCGACCCGGACCTCGGCTGGTGGACCGGCAGCCGACTGGTGCTCGCGCCGACGACTCGCGGGTCGGGCATCGGCCGCGCACTGATACGTGCGGCATGCGCATGGGCCGACGCCAACGGGGTGTTGCGGTTCGAAGCCACCATCCAGCAACGCTACGCGCGGCTGTTCGCCGACCTCGGATGGGTCACGTTGGGCCGCTGCGAGATCAGCGGCGTCCCGCACCTGAAGGTGCGTTGGCCGATCGACCGGTTCGCCAGGCTTGCGGCCGCAACCAAGTCAGTGCTCGCCGACGTGCTCAACCCGTTCGCCACACACCCGGCGGGGCTTGGCCCGGCCCGGTTCAGGGGCGACGACGGCGTGCCAGTGGGCAGAGAGCATGGTCGCCGCCTGCGACGCGATCATCCCGTCGATGGTCGCCCGCGACCCCGAGTGGGCCGGGTGGTGCGCCGCGCTGGTCAACGTCAACGACCTGGCCGCCATGGGGGCCACGCCCATCGGCATGCTCGACGCCGTGGGCGCACCCAGCGCATCGCAGGTCACGCGCATCGTCCGCGGCCTGGCCAATGCCGCGCAGGCGTGGGACGTCCCCGTGCTGGGCGGGCACACTCAGGTAGGCGTGCCCGCCGCACTGAGCGTCACCGCGTTCGGCCGCACCGACCGGCCCATCCCGGGCGGTGGCGCCCGGACCGGCGACGTCCTCACCGTCACCGCCGACCTGTCCGGCGGCTGGCGGCCCGGATACACCGGCCAACAATGGGATTCGACCTCTCATCGCGATCCGGCCGACCTGCGCCGGCTGACCCGCGTGGTCGCCGACGCCGCGCCGCACGCCGCCAAGGACGTCAGCATGGCTGGCCTGGTCGGCACGGTCGGCATGATGGCCGAGGCCAGCGGATGCGCAGCAGCGATTGACGTCGCCGACGTGCCGCGGCCCGCCGCCGCCTCGATGAGCGACTGGTTGACCTGCTTCCCCGGGTTCGCCATGGTCACCGCGGATTCGCCCGGTCGGCCCGTTGCCGACCCCGGCCCCGCCACCACCCGAACCTGCGGGCAGTTCCACCCCCGCGATCGATCGACCCCGCTCGTCACCATCCGGTGGCCGGACGGCGAAATCACCACCGCGATCGGCGACTCCGTAACGGGCCTGCCGCCGGCACAACAGGAGCAGCCATGAACGAAACAGTCATCGCAGTCGCCGCAGCGGAGTTCGGCAGAGACCTCGAAGCGTGCTTCGCCACCATCGGCACGCTCATCGCCGAGGCGAAGGCCGCGGGGGCTCACCTGCTGGTGCTGCCCGAGGCGTGCCTTGGCGGTTACCTGCCCAGTCTCGGCGGCGGCGATGAGACCGAGGAGGAGCGGGAGCGCCGCCGCAAGGCGTTACCGCCCGCGTTCACACTCGACGCGCTCGAGTTCGATCGACTGCGCACGATGGCAGGCGACCTGGTGCTCACCCTCGGGTTCTGCGAAGCCGACGGCGACGACCGATACAACGCCGCGGTCACGCTGTCCGGCGACGGCATACTTGGCGCCTACCGCAAGGTGCATCAGCCGCTCGGCGAGAACCTCTGCTACAAAGCGGGTTCCAGCTATCAGGCGTTCGATACGCCGGTCGGTCGGATGGGCATGCAGATCTGTTACGACAAGGGTTTCCCCGAAGCCGCGCGGGCGCTTGCGCTCGACGGTGCCGAGATCATCGCGTCGCTGTCTGCGTGGCCGACCGCACGCACCGCGACGGTGCCGAACCTGCAGGACGATCGCTGGAAGCACCGCTTCGACATCTACGACCAGGCAAGGGCATTGGAGAACCAGGTGGTGTGGGTGGCGTCCAACCAGGCGGGTACGTTCGGCTCGCTGCGGTTCGTCTGCAGCGCGAAGATCGTCGGCCCCGGCGGTGACGTCCTTGCCAGCACCGGGGTGGAGCCCGGATTGGCAACCGCGGCAATCGACGTCCGCGAACGGATCGGCCTCGCCCGCGGCGGTGGGATGTACAACCTGCGCGACCGCAGGCCGGACGTATACGGCTCGATCCTCGACGAGTTCATGGAGACCGTTCATGCCTGAGATGACGTTCACCGTGCGATGGCCCGATGGCACAACGCAGCAATGCTATTCACCGTCGTTGGTGATGCACGACTTCCTGGACGATCAGACCGATTACGGAATCGACGACTTCATGGCGCGAACCACCGAAGCGCTGACCCACGCCAGTGAGCGGGTCCGGGCCAGGTTCGGCTTCGCCTGCACCTCGGCAGCGGCCCAGATCGAGGCACTCGCGCGGTCCCGCGGCCGGTATGAAGACGGCACGGTGACCGTCGTCGGCATGGCGCCAGGACGGGAGGCGCTGTCATGACCATGGCCGAGCGGCACCAAGTCGTCGTCATCGGCGCGGGTCAGGCCGGCCTGTCGATGTCATGGCACCTAACGCAGTCCGGCATCGACCACGTTGTCCTGGAACGCGATTCGATCGGCCACGACTGGCGGGACCGCCGGTGGGACAACTTCACCCTGGTCACGCCCAACTGGCAGTGCGATCTGCCGGGTTTCCCGTACGACCGTGGAGATCCGCACGGCTTCATGACCCGAGACGAGGTGCACCGCTTCGTCGTCGACTACGCCGAATCGTTCGGGCCTCCGGTGCGCGAGGGCGTCGCCGTCACCGGCCTGCACCAGGCGCAGGCGGGCGGCTTCGACGTTGACACGACCACGGGCGGCCTGCACGCCGCGCAGGTGGTGGTCGCCACCGGCGGCTATCAGAAACCGAGGCTGCCGCGACTCGCCGACCGGCTGTCCGCCGACGTGTTCCAACTACACTCGGCGGATTACCGGGGTCGCCATCAGCTGCCCGATGGCGGTGTGCTGATCGTCGGCTCCGGGCAGTCGGGTGCGCAGATCGCCGAGGACCTGCACCTGGAGGGTCGGCCCGTTCACCTGGTCACCGGCACCGCGCCCCGGTGCGCCCGGTTCTACCGGGGCCGCGATTGCGTGGCGTGGCTGTCGGAGATGGGTACCTACGACGTGCCGATCGAAGCGCAGACGGGTGGAATTGCCAAGCGGGAGAACACCAATCACTACATGACGGGCCGCGGTGGCGGTCGCGACATCGACCTCCGGGCGTTCGCTCGCGAGGGCATGAGCCTGTACGGCCGGTTGGTGGGTGTCGACGAGTCGGCGCTCGCGTTCGCGCCGACCCTCGAGCGCAACCTGGACTCCGCCGACGCCGTCGCCGAGGGCATCAAGGATCTGATCGACGCGTACGTCGAACGCGAGGGCATCGACGCTCCCCGCGAAGACCGCTACGTGCCGGTGTGGCGGCCGCCGTCCGAGCCGACGTCGCTGGACCTGCGGGCCGCGGGCATCACCTCGGTGATCTGGTGCGTCGGCTTCGCGACCGACTACTCGTGGCTGCGCGCCTCGGTGTTCGATGGGGAGGGCCACGTCTGCCACCGCCGCGGCGTAACCGCGGTGCCCGGACTGTACTTCCTCGGGCTGCCGTGGCTGCACACGTGGGGATCCGGGCGATTCGCTTCGGTGGGCCGCGACGCCGAGCACCTGCATGGCCAGATCATCACCGCGCGCGAAAGAGCCCACGCGGCATGAGGATCGCCGCGATGGCCGCGCACTTCGGCCGCGACATCGAGCGGTCGATGGAGAAGCTGCGCGGCATCGTCGAGCGGCTCCGACGCGAGTCGATCGACCTCCTGGTGCTGCCCGACGCCACTCTTGGCGGATACATCGGCAGCCTGAGCAATCCATCCCCCGGGGAACGCCCACCCGCGCTCGATCCGAATGCACCGGAATTCCATGCGTTGTGCCGGCTGGCCGGGCCGATGGTCGTCTGCGTGGGATATGCCGAGCGGGACGGCGCGCACGTGTACAACGCGGCGGCGTGCCTGTGCGGCGACGGCATCCTCGGCCGCCACCGCAAGGTCCATCAGCCCGCGCGGGAGCACGTCATCTACGCGGCGGGTGACCGGTTCGAGCCGTTCGACACCCCGGTGGGACGGATCGGCATGTTGATCGACTACGACAAGACGTTCCCGGAGTCGGCCCGCACCTTGGCGCTCGGGGGCGCGGAGATCATCGCCGCCCTCTCCGCCTGGCCGGCCAGCGTGACCGACCGCGCCGCCAGGATGCCGAACGATCGGCAGGCACGGCTGTTCGACCTCTACGACATGGCCAGGGCGGCCGAGAACCAGGTTGTGCTGGCCTCGTCGAACCTCACCGGCGTCACTGGCTCACTACGCTTCCTGGGCCAGGCGAAGGTCGTCGACCCCGGCGGCAACATCGTCGCCAAGACCTGGTCGAAGGGCGGCCTTGCGGTCGCCGACCTCGACGTCGCCGCCGAGATCGACCGCGCTCGAACGGTTCTCAACCATCTGAGGGAACGCCAGACGGGTTCGTATCACGTCAGCGTGACCTGACGTGCGGATCGCGCTGCTGACCTACTCCACCAAACCGCGCGGCGGAGTGGTGCACACGTTGGCCTTGGCCGAGGCGCTGGCGCGTGCAGGTCAAGACGTCACGGTGTGGACGCTCGGCCGCGGCGGCGACACCGCGTTCTACCGCCCCGTCGACCCGGCGGTGACCGTGTGCGCCGTGCCGTTCGACGCCGTCGAGGGCGAGCCGGTCGGTCCCCGCATCCTCCGGTCCATCGACGTGCTCGGCCGGGCTTTCACGGCGACCGACGACCGGTACGACGTCGTCCACGCGCAGGATTGCATCAGCGCCAATGCGGTGCCCGAGTCGATCGCCTACATCCGGACCGTGCACCACCTGGACAGCTTCACCACGCCCGAGCTGGCGGCCTGCCACGACCGCGCGATCGTCCGGCCGCGTGCGCACGTCTGCGTGTCGGCCGCCGTCGCCGCCGAGGTACGCGCCGGATGGGGCCGTGACCCGGTGGTGATCCCAAACGGCGTCGATTGGCAGCGGTTCGCGGCCGCGGACCCCGAGCCGTGGCGCACCCGACTCGGTCGCTACGTGCTCGCCGTCGGCGGCATCGAACCGCGCAAGGGCAGTATCGACCTGCTCGAGGCGTACGCCACCTTGGGAGTCGGGGACGTGCCGCTGGTCTTCGCCGGCGGCGAGACATTGTTCGACTACCGCGGCTACCGCGACGAGTTCGACGACCGCGCACGCCAACTCGGGATCCAGCCAATCATGCTCGGCACCGTCGACGATCGAGACATGCCCGGCCTAGTGGCAGGTGCGGCGGTGCTGCCGTTCCTCTCCGTCAAGGAGGGGTTCGGCCTTGCCGCCATGGAAGCGCTCGCCGCCGGCGTGCCGGTAGTGGCACGCGACCTTCCCGTGCTGCGCGAAGTGTTCGGCGACCAGGTGGAGTTCGCCGCCGACGTGCCGGCGATGGCCACCGCACTGCGCAGGGCGCTCGACGGCGAGTTCAGCTTCCGCCGCGTGCCGGGCACGGCACTGGCGCGGTCCTTCGACTGGGATGTCGCCGCCGCGGCGCATGTAGCGTTCTACCGGGAGATCGCAGCGGCGAACGGAGAGTGACGACGAATGCCCGAGGGCGACACGGTCTACCGCACAGCGGCCAAACTGCGGGAAGCGCTCGTAGGGAAGGCGCTCACCCGCTGCGACGTCCGGGTGCCGCGGTTCGCCACCGTCGACCTCACCGGCGACACGGTCGACGAAGTGCTCAGCCGCGGCAAACACCTGTTCATCCGCGTTGGCGACGCCAGCATCCACTCGCACCTGAAAATGGACGGCGCCTGGTTGATCGGGGGTCAACTCCGCCGGGTACAGCCTCACCAGGTGCGGATCATCCTGGAAACGGCCGACTCTCGCGTCGCGGGCATCGACCTCGGTGTCCTGGAGATCCTGGCACGGGAACACGACATGGACGCCGTCGCGCACTTGGGCCCAGACCTGCTTGGCGACGACTGGGAGCCACGAACGGCCGCGGCCAACCTGGTGGCCGATCCCGACCGTCCGTTGGCCGAGACCCTGCTGGATCAACGGGTGATGGCGGGCGTCGGGAACGTCTACGCCAACGAGTTGTGCTTCGTGCTGGGGCGGCTGCCGACTTCACCGGTGAGCCGGGTCAAGGATCCGCTGCGAGTCGTGCAGCGTGCACGGGACATGCTGTGGCTCAATCGGTCCCGCGTGAGTCGCGTCACCACCGGCGACACCAGGCCCGGCCGCGATCTGTGGGTCTACGGTCGGGCGGGAAAGGCGTGTCGCCGCTGCGGGACCACCATCGAGTCAGACAGCCGCGGCGAGCGCGTCATGTACTGGTGCCCGGTCTGCCAGACCTGACCATGTTCCCCCGCGAGCAGACGCAGAAATGCCCTCAATCCGTTGGATTGAGGGCATTTTGTGTCTGCTCGCGGGACTCAGGCTAGCTGCCCGGCAGCGCAAGCCTGCAGATCTTGCGGACCACGGTGGCAAACTGCTTGGGCAGCGGGCCCTTGTTGTAGGGCACGCCGTAGCGCTCGCAGATCTCCTGGACCTCCTTGGAGATCTCCGCGTGCCGGAAGGCCGGGATGTCGGGGAACAGGTGATGTTCGATCTGGAATGACAGGTTGCCGCTCATCAGGTGGAAGAGTTTTCCGCCGGTGAGGTTCGCCGAGCCGAGGATCTGGCGGAAGTACCACATGCCGCGGGTCTCGTTCTCGGTTTCCTCTTTGCTGAATTCCTGTGTGCCGTCGGGGAAGTGGCCGCAGAAGATGATGGCGTAGGACCAGACGTTGCGGATCAGGTTGGCGGTCAGGTTGCCGGTGAACACCCACGGTGCGAACGGGCCTGCGAGCAACGGGAAGGCGACGTAGTCCTTCAGCGTCTGCCGTTTCACCTTGCGCCAGATGCCCGCCAGTGTCTCTCGCTTGTCGGCGATGGAGATCTCACCGGCGCGGATCCGCTCGGTCTCCAGCTCGTGCAGGGCGACGCCGTACTGGAACAGCACCATCAGCAGGAAGGCGTAGACCGGGTTGCCGTAGTAATAGGGCACCCAGCGCTGATCCTCGCTCATCCGCAGGACGCCGTAGCCGATGTCGCGGTCCATGTCGACGATGTTGGTGTAGGTGTGGTGCATGTAGTTGTGCGAGTGGCGCCACTGGTCGCTGGGGCAGGCCGAGTCCCACTCGAAGTTGCGGCTGGTCAGCGCGGGATCGCCCATCCAGTCGTACTGGCCGTGCATGACGTTGTGGCCGATCTCCATGTTGTCCAGGATCTTCGACGCCGCGAGCATGGCGGTGCCGGCGAGCCATGCGGGCGGCAGGATGCCCGCGAACAGCAGAGCCCTGCCGCCGACCTCGAGGGCGCGCTGCGCCTTGATGACCCGGCGGATGTAGGTGGCGTCGCGCTCGCCGAGGTCGGCGACCACGCGTTCCTTCAGTGCGTCGAGTTCGGCGCCGAAGGCGTCGGCCATCTCGGGCGTCATGGTGACGGGCTTGCCGCGAACCATCTTGGTGATGGCCTGTTGGACGGGTGCGGGCAATACGTCGAGGACGTCTTGTTCGATGCTGGTCTTCTCAAGCAAGGTAGTCATGTCGAACTCCTTCTCGGTTGGTGTGGTTAGAGCGCGAGCTCGACGTCGCCGACGGGGACGGACACGCAAATCTGCACGTCCTCCTCGTCGGCGGTCGACACCGCGCCGGTGATGAGGTTGCGCACCGCGCCGCTGGTCTTGCGACGGGTACAGGTGTGGCAGATGCCCATCCGGCATCCGCTTTCGGGGGTAAGGCCCGCGGCCTCGGCCTGTTCGAGTAGCGGGCGCCCGTCGTCGGTCACGTCGACGCCGCTGTCGGCGAAGGCGACGGTGCCGCCGGACGCCTCGGTCGGTACGGCGAAGACCGGCGGGACGAAACTCTCGAAGCTGGCATCCGGGTAGTGCTCGCGAACCGCGTCGACGAGGGCCGGCGGACCGCAGACGAACACCGCGTCGGGATCGGAGATCTCGGTCACGTGCTCGGGTCCGAAGTAGCCCGCGAAGTCGCCCTCCTCGGGTGAGCGTGAGTAACCGTGCAGTACCCGGACGCCGGACATGGCTGCGAGTTCATCGCGGTAGCACGCCTCGGCCGGAGTACGCGCGTAGTGGATGAAGGTGCTTTCCCGGTCGGATCCCTCCGCCTTCATCGTGCGCGCCATCGACAAGACCGGCGTGATGCCGCTGCCGCCCGAGACGAAGAGGATGCGCCGCGGCCGCGAGGTCGGCAGCACGAAGTCGCCGCCGATGCCGTTCAGGCCGACGACCATGCCGGGATGGGCGTGGTTGCGCAGGTAGGTGGACACCAGGCCGCCGTCGTGCAGGCCGACGGTCAGCTCGACGTATCGGTCGTTCTCGGCGTTGGCGGGCGAGTAGCAGCGGGTGCGCCTGCGTCCGTCGACCTCGAGGGTGAGGTTGAGGTGCTGGCCGGCACGGAAGCGTGGTCCGGCGCGGAAGGCCGCGTTGGGTTCGAGTGTCAGGGTGACGCTGCGCGGCGTCTGGCGCCGCACCGCGACCACCTTCGCGCGGGAGTCGCCCAGCGTCCAGGTCGGCTCGACGAGCTCGGTGTAGCGATCGACTCCGTGGGGGCCGGTGAGCAGGTCCACCAGCGGTGATCGCAACACCCTGTCCCGCAGGCTCCGCGTTTTAACTTGAGTGAACATGTGTACACCGTGCGCCTCGAACACCGAAATCGTCAATCGATTGGGCCAGGTTGTGGTAGGTTTCACACAGTGAACGAACGTACGCCGAGTTCGCGAACGTCCCGATCGGGGCGCTCGTCGCGTTCCTCCCGTGAGAGTCTGTCCCGCGAGGAACGCAAGGAGGCGACGCGACGGGCCATCGTGGCAGCGGCGCTGCGACTCCTCGAGGAACGCAGCTTCAGCGCCCTGAGCCTGCGTGAAGTCACCCGCGAGGCCGGCATCGTGCCCGCGGCGTTCTATCGGCACTTCGAGTCGATGGAAGCCCTCGGACTGGTGCTCATCGACGAGTCGTTCCGCGCACTGCGCGACATGCTGCGCGGCGCCCGTGCGGGCAAGCTCGACCCGACCAGGATCATCGAATCCACCGTCGACATCCTCATCGCCGGGGTGAACGAGCGCCGCGAGCACTGGCGCTTCATCGCCCGCGAACGCAACAGCGGCGTGACCGTCTTGCGCTACGCGATCCGCACCGAGATCCGGCTGATCACCTCCGAGCTGGCGATCGACCTGACCCGCTTCCCCGGGCTGAATACCTGGAGCGCCGAAGACCTCAACATCCTCGCCAGCCTGTTCGTCAACTCGATGATCCTGATCGCCGAGGCCATCGAGGACGCAGCGGACGCCACTGCGCTCGACGAGATCAAGCGCACCGCCGTGAAGCAGCTGCGGATGATCGTCATCGGGATCAACGGATGGCACGGTAGCGATTGACCCTCGGGAATAGTGTCGATCGCTATGCCGCATCTCGAACTGACCCGGCCGCGCCCGGACGTCGCCGTCGTCACGCTCAACCGACCGGAAAAACTCAATGCGCTGAATCTCGGCCTGGTCGAGGAGTTGCACCGCACGCTCGAGCAGATCGACGCCGACGACGACTGCCGCGTCGTCGTCTTGACCGGCGCCGGCCGCGGATTCTGCTCGGGCCTCGATCTGTCGGACCCGTTCCCCGAGGAGGCCACTCACGGCCTGGAGTTCCCCAGGTCGGGAATGCGGTGGCAGGAACGCATCGCCTCGCTCACCACGCGGCTGATTCGCCTGCGCCAGCCGGTGATCGCCGCGGTCAACGGACCGGCCTACGGCGGCGGGTTCGCGCTGGCGCTGGCCTCCGACATCCGCATCGCGTCGGCGTCGGCGCGGTTCTGCACGCAGTTCATCAAGCTCGGCATCGGCGGCGCCGACATCGGTGTCAGCTACACGCTGCCGCGGGTGGTCGGCGCCGGACAGGCGTTCGACCTGATCCTGACCGCACGCACGGTGGAGGCCGAGGAAGCCCTGCGGATCGGCCTGGTGTCGCGGCTGTCCAGCGGCTCGGTGCTCGACGACGCGCTGGAAATCGCCGAAACCCTCTGCGGCTACGGCAACTTCGGCGTGGAATCCACCAAGCAGGTGCTGTGGGCCAACCTCGAGGCACCGAGCCTGGAGTCTGCGCTGCAAGTGGAGAACCGCAGTCAGATCCTGGCGTCGGCCGGTGGTGGCATACAGGGGGCGGTCACCGCCTTCACCAGCCGCAGGGACGCCTAGCGGCCGTGTATCCACCGATCGATCCATACGCCTCGGGCCTGCTCGACGTCGGCGACGGGAACCAGGTCTACTGGGAGGCATCCGGCAATCCGGACGGCGTGCCGGCACTCGCGGTGCACGGTGGCCCCGGTTCGGGGTGCGTACCGGGAATGCGGCGGGCGTTCAACCCCGACGCGTATCGCATCATCTCGTTCGATCAGCGCGGATGTGGCCGCAGCACTCCACATGCCAGCGACCCGGCGGTGGATCTGGACGCCAACACCACCGACCACCTGATCGCCGACATGGAGCTACTACGAGCGCATTTGGGGGTGGATCGGTGGCTCGTCGCGGGTTGGTCGTGGGGCACGACCCTGGCCTTGGCCTACGCCGAACAGCACGCCGATCGGGTCACCGCGCTCGCACTGACCGCCGTCACCACCACGGGACCGCGCGAGGTCGAGTGGATCACCCGTGACGTCGGCAGGCTGTTCCCCAGCGAGTGGGCACGATTCCGCGACGCGCTGCCCGAGGCCGAGCGGGACGGCAGCATCGTCGAGGCGTACGCCCGGCTGCTCAACGCGCCGGATCAGCGAGTACGGGAGCAGGCCGCCCGCGACTGGTGCGACTGGGAAGCCAGCCACGTCGACATCGACGGCACGCAACCGCCACCGCCCCGATACGCCGACCCGAATTACCGAATGTGCTTTGCGCGCTTGGTAACCCACTACTGGCGTCACGCCGCGTGGCGCGCAGACGGCGAGCTCCTGCGCAACGTCACGCGGGTCGCACACCTTCCGGCCACCCTGATCCACGGCCGCCTCGACCTCAGCGGTCCGCCCGACATCGCGTGGCAGCTCGCGCAGGTGTGGCCCGCCGCGGAACTACACGTCGTCGCGGGCGCCGGGCACACCTCCGGCGGCGCGATGGGCGATCACCTCGTCGACTTCCTGGACCGCTTCGCCGATTCCGCCGCTCAGGTCTGAGCTAGCGCGGCGTTCCGCCACCGTCGACGATCACGACCGTCCCCGTGATGTAACTGCCTGCGCCCGAGCACAACAACAGCGCCGCACCGATCATCTCGTCCGGCGAGGCAAGACGCTTCAACAGCGTCGAGCCGGCCATCTGGGCGATCGCCTCCTGCGGGTTGTTGCGCATCATGTCGGTGTCCACGGGGCCTGGCGCGATCGCGTTGACCCGGATGCCGTCGCGACGCGAACTCCGCAGCCATCGACCGGGTCACCGACATCAGCGCGGCCTTTGCCAGACGCGTAAATCGTCGTGGTCGGCGCGAAGTTGAACGCACCGACGGACACCATGTTCAGCACCGCGCCCGAGGGGCTGGCCTTCAGGTGCGGCAAGGCCTTCTGCACCAGGAACACCGGACCACGCAGGTTCACTTCGTAGGACTTGGCCCACGCCATCGGGCGTCATCTCGCCAAGCGGCTCGGTCAGCGCGTTGGCGGCGTTGTTGACCACCACGTCGATGCCGCCGAACTCGGCGACAGTGCGTTCCACGATGACGTCGAGGTCCTCGAGGGTGCCCGCGTGCGCGGGCTACGCCGATCGCCCGCCCGCCGAGGCCGCGCAGGTGCTTGGCGGCTTCCTCGCAGGCGTCGGCCTTTCGACTGGCCACCACGACGTTCGCGCCGGCGAGCACGAACCCCTCGGCCAGCGCGACCCCGATACCCCGGGTGCCACCGGTGACGATGACGGTGCGGTCGGTCATGTCGAACAGTCGGTCGAATGCCTTGCGGTCCACGTGGACAGTAGAACACGGCCGTGGCTAGGGTTTACCGCGTGGAGAACGACACGTCTCGGACGTCGACGCCGACGCTGGCCGTAGTTGCGCTGGCCCGCGTCGGCGTCGGAATGGCGATGCTCCTGGCGCCGGGCTCGTTCCTCCCACGGGGGTCGGGTACCGAGACGTTGCTCATGCGCACGATCGGGATCCGCGACGTCGTCCTTGGGTCGGGCGCCTGTGCCGCCTTGGCGGGCCGCACTCAATCGGAGTTCCGCCGGTGGGCAGCCTTTGGGCTGCTCAGTGATTCCGCCGATCTCGTCCTGGGACTCAGGAGCCGGTCTCTCGTCGGCACCAGAAGCGCCATGATCGCCACCCTCGCCCCGGTGCCGTTCGTGGCCGCAGGGATCTTCGGGCTGACCCGCCGTTAGACGAACAACTCCGGGTGCGCGACGACGTACTGCTCGACGGTCTGCGCCGGGCGGCCCGTGATGAGTTCGACGTCGTCGGTGATGCGGTTGTAGCGGTCTTCGCGGTGCAGGTGCGCCATCGTCGAAATGTGTTGCGCCACATGCTCGGGAAGCCCGAAGGCCATCAACCCAGGCTGCAGGTCGTCAGCCGCCAGATCCTCGCCGGAGATGGGCCGACCCAACGCGCGCCCGTACGCCTCGGCGAGCCCGGCGACGTCCAGCACGCGCGGTCCCGTCAACTCGTAGACGTGACCGATGCGGTCCTCCGGTTCGCGCAACAGGGTGGCGACGACGTGGGCGACGTCGGTGGCCGCGATCGGTGAGGTGTGTCCGTCGCCGAACGGCAGCGCCAGCACTCCACGTTCGCGTATCGATCGAGCGCCGAGCACGGTGAACAGCGGGTTGTCGAGGAAGACTGTCGGACGAACGTGCACGACCGGCAGGCCCGACCAGGTCAGGATGCGCTCGGCGAGCCAGTGCAGCCGTTGGTGGTGCGACTCCTCGGTGCTGGTCAGCGTCATCTGCGACACCGTCATCTGCGACATGTTCACCAGCACGTCGAGGCCGCCGAGTTCCTTGCCCACCGCGGCCACCACGGCCGCGGCCTCAGGTAGTCGGCCGACACGCTCATGTTGAAGAACATCCGGGTGACGCCGCGCATGACGTTGACGACGTCGAGTGGCACGGTCAGGTCACCGACGACGACCTCGGCGCCGACCTCGCGCAGACGGTCGGCACGCTCGTCGTCGTGGCGCACCATCGCGCGGACCGGCTGGCCCTGCGCACGCAATTCCTCGACGACGGCGCGGCTCACGCTGCCGACGCCGCCACCCGCACCCGTGACCAGGAACACGTCAGTCCGCGTCCGCCATCGTCCAGATCGACGTGGCGATCAGGTCGCCCTGTTTCAGCGCGACCGCCCGGTGCTCGTGCACCCGTTCGGGTAGTCAGGATCTTTCACCATGTCGATGAAGGCCGGGGCGAGGGGTATTCGACGACGAGGATCGCGTCCCACCCGGGCCGCTCACCGTCGCCGATCACGTTGACCGGCGCGGTCCCGGCTGTAAGCGGACGGTGGCGCCCACGCGCGCCAGGTGTGGCGCGACCTCGCGCGCGTAGCTGCAGGTACCGCTCTCGTCCGCCACCCTCAGCGGAACGTGAGCAGGTTGACCATCACCACCGGGGCATCGGCGGGCAAGGCCTTCAAGGCGGCCAGCTGGGTCGGCGCAGTGTCCAGCGGGCTCATGGCTTCATCGTCTCCCGGCTGATCGATTCGGCCACCGTACGCCCGAGTGTCACGACAGCGTGCGCGTGCTGACGAACTCTCGGCGGTCGCCGCTGAGCGGGTCGTCGAACTCCAGCGTGTGGGCGAGCAGCTGCAGCGGCCTGGAGAAGTCGTCGGCGCCACGTCGATCACGTTCGGGTACAACGGATCATCGACGATCGGGCAGGCCCGAGCGACGCCATGTGCACGCGCAGTTGGTGGGTGCGCCCGGTGCGCGGCGTCAGCCGGTAGAGGCCGTCGCCGAGGTGCTCGATCAGCGTCTCGGCATTCGGCTCGCCCGGCTCCTCGACGGCCTGTAATCGACTGCGCTCCTTGATGATTCGGCTGCGCAGCGTCGTCGGCAACTCCAGCGACGGGGTCGACGCCCGCGCGCGCCAGGTACGTCTTGCGCACCTCGCCACGGGCGAACATCGTCTGGTACGCGCCGCGCACCTCGCGGCGGGCGGTGAACAGCAGCACCCCGGCGGTCAGCCGGTCCAGCCGGTGCGCGGGGCTGAGTTCCGGCAGGTCGAGTTCGCGACGCAGCCGCACCAGCGCGGTCTGCGCGACGTGACCACCGCGCGGCATGGTGGCCAGGAAGTGCGGCTTGTCGACCACGACGATGTCGTCGTCGCGGTACAGGATCGGGATGTCGAACGGGACCGGACCTCGTCGGGCAGGTCGCGGTAGAGGTAGACGTGCGCACCCGGCGGCAGCACCGTCGCCTCGTCGACGACCGTGCCGTCGGCGCAGACCACCTCTCCGGCAAGCACTTTCGCGCGCGCATCGGCACCGAAGCGCTCCGCTCAACTCGGCGAGCACCGGACCGCCGCCGCGCAACCGCACCCGCGCCGGCCCGATGCCGTCGCGGTCCGGCAGCGGCGCGGGCGGACGCGCCTCAATTCGAGCGGCACCGGCTCGAGGATCTCGGCCCGCGCCTCGGGGGCCGCGGCGCGCAGCGCGTCGGCGGACTCGTCGTCGGGCTGGGTCTGCGACAGCACCTCGGCTTCGACGCGCGCGACGTAGGTGGCGACCTCGCGGTCGACGTCCTCGGCGCTCCAGCCGAGTACGGGCGCGACGACTTCGGCGACCTCGCGCGCGCAGTCCACGCCGCGGTGCGGGTACTCGATGCGCGATGCGCATCCGCCGGGCCAGGATGTCCTCGAGGTGCAGCGCGCCCTCGGCCGCCGACGGCGTAGCACGGCCTCGACCTTCAGGTAGACCGGCGCCTCGGTGATGGGCGCCAACAGGTCCGGCCGGCCCTCGGCCATCTCGAGCACCTCGCCGATCAGCGAGCCGTAGCGGTCCAGCAGGTGCCGCACCCGGTACGGGTGCAGCCCGTAGTGCGCGCCGACGTGCTCGGTCTGGTTGATCAGCGCGAAGTAGCCGTCGGCGCCCATCAGCGGCACCTTCTCGGTGATCGACGGCGCCACCCGGGTCGGGACGAACTCGCTGGCGGCGTCGATCGCGTCGGCGGCCATCACCCGGTAGGTGGTGTACTTGCCGCCCGCGATCGCGACCAGGCCGGGCGCGGGCACCGCGACGGCGTGCTCGCGCGACAGCTTGGAGGTCTCCTCGCTCTCCCCGGCCAGCAGCGGCCGCAGGCCCGGCGTAGACGCCGTCGATGTCGTCGTGGGTCAGCGGGGTGGCCAGCACGGTGTTGACCGTGATCGAGGATGTAGTCGATGTCGGCCTTGGTGGCCGCCGGATGCGCGAGGTCGAGGTTCCAGTCGGTGTCGGTGGTGCCGATGATCCAGTGCGTGCCCCACGGGATGACGAACAGCACCGACTTCTCGGTGCGCAGGATGATCGCGACCTCGCTGACGATGCGGTCGCGCGGCACCACGATGTGCACGCCCTTGGAGGCGCGGACCCGGAACCGGCCGCGCTGCTTGGACAGCGCCTGGATCTCGTCGGTCCACACCCCGGTGGCGTTGACCACGACGTGGCCGCGGACGTCGGTGACCGCGCCGTTCTCGGAGTCGCGGACCCGCACGCCGATCACCCGGTCGCCCTCGCGCAGCAGCGCCACCACCTGCGTCGAGGTCCGCACCACCGCGCCGTAGTGCGCGGCGGTGCGGGCCACCGTCATGGTGTGCCGGGCGTCGTCGACGACGGTGTCGTAGTAGCGGATGCCGCCGATCAGCGAGCTGCGCTTGAGCCCGGGCGCCAGCCGCAGCGCGCCCGCCTTGAAGCAGATGCTTCTGCGCGGGAACGGATTTCGCGCCGCCCAGCTGGTCGTAGAGGAAGATGCCCGCCGCCACGTACGGCCGCTCCCACCAGCGCTTGGTCAGCGGGAACAGGAACGGCAGCGGCTTGACCAGGTGCGGCGCCAGCGTGGTCAGCGACAGCTCGCGTTCGTGCAGCGCCTCGCGCACCAGGCCGAACTCCAGCTGCTCGAGGTAGCGCAGGCCGCCGTGGAACATCTTCGACGAGCGACTCGACGTGCCGGACGCGAAGTCGCGGGCCTCGACCAGCGCCACCTTGAGCCCGCGGGTCGCGGCGTCGAGCGCCGCGCCGGCGCCGACCACGCCGCCGCCGATCACGACGACGTCGAACTGCTCGCTGCCGAGCCGCTCCCAGGCGCGCGGCGCGCTGGTCGGGGCCGAGGAAGGTCTGCCCGTTGCCCGGACCGGGGATCGGGTCGACTCACGCCGGACTCCTCGTTAGCGTCGCTCACGGCCAGGGACTCCTATGTTACTCGTCGGTAGGCGTTGCTCGCCTCCGAGCCTACGTCGCGCTCAGTCCAGGTCGTCGTGCGCCATCAACCGGCGGGCCGCCTCGACGATCGACCCGGACAGCGACGGATACACCGACAGCGTCTGCGCGAGGTCGGTCACCGAGATCCGGTTCTGCACCGCCAGCGCGATCGGCAGGATCAGTTCGGACGCGATCGGCGCGACGACGACGCCGCCGATCACGACGCCGGTCGCCGGGCGGCAGAAGATCTTGACGAAGCCGCGGCGCAGCAGCGACATCTTGGCGCGGGCGTTGGTGGTCAGCGGCAGCATCAGCGTGCGGGCGGGCACGGTTCCGTCGTCGATCGCGGTCTGCGGCACCCCGACGGCGGCGATCTCCGGTCGGGTGAACACCGCGGCCGCCACCGTGCGCAGCCGGATCGGCGACACCCCCTCGCCGAGCGCGTGATACATCGCGATGCGGCCCTGCATGGCCGCCACCGACGCCAGCGGCAGCAGCCCGGTGCAGTCGCCCGCCGCGTAGATGCCCGACGCCGTCGTGCGCGAAACCCGGTCCACCGAAAGGTAGTTGCCCGGGCCGAGCTCGATGCCGACCTTCTCCAGGCCGAGCCCGCCGGTGTTGGGCACCGAGCCGACGGTCATCAGCGCGTGGCTGCCCTCGACGGTGCGACCGTCGGCCATCGTCACCATGACCCCGTCGGCGGTGCGGGTCACCGAGTCGGCGCGGGCGTTCTTGACCAGCGTCACGCCGCGTTCGGCGAACGCCTCCTCGAGCACGGCCGCGGCGTCGGTGTCCTCGTGCGGCAGGATCTGGTCGCGGCTGGCCACCACGGTGACCTTGCACGCCGAGCTCGGTGTAGGCGTTGCAGAACTCCGCGCCCGTCACGCCCGAGCCCACGATGATCAGGTGTTCGGGTAGCTCGGTGAGGTCGTAGAGCTGGCGCCAGTTCAGGATGCGCTCGCCGTCGGGCACGGCGTTCGGCAGCACGCGCGGGCTGGCGCCGGTGGCGATCAGCACGACGTCGGCCTTGAGCACGCCGACCTTGCCGTCGGACGTGGTGACCTTCACCCGGTGGTGCGCCATGCCGGGGACGTCGTCGACCAGCTCGCCGCGGCCGTGCACGACGCTGACGCCCTCGCGCAGCAGCTGCGCGCCGATGTCGGCGGACTGCGACCTGGCCAGCGTCTTCACCCGGTTGTGGATCTGCGGCAGCGAGATCTTGGCGTCCTCGATGCGCGATGTCGAAGCCGAGGCCGTCGGCGCGCCGCAGCTCGGTGCGCACGCCGGTCGAGGCGATGAACGTCTTGGACGGCACGCAGTCGAACAGCACGCAGGCGCCACCGATGCCGTCGGAGTCGACGACGGTGACCTGCGCGACGTCGGGGCCGCGGCCGGCCGCCACCAGCGCCGCCTCGTACCCGGCGGGCCCGCCGCCGATGATCACGATGCGGGTAACCACGGGCTAACCTAACCTCCCGGGTCGCTTCGCTCCTGCCCACTGGGCGACATCCCGGCCGGTGAACGCCTTAGGCTTGCCCCCGTGCCGATCTACGCCGCCTACGGATCGAACATGCATCCGGAGCAGATGCTGCAGCGCGCACCCCACTCGCCGATGGCGGGTACGGGCTGGTTGCACGGCTGGCGGCTGACGTTCGGCGGCGAGGACCTCGGCTGGGAGGGCGCGCTGGCCACCCTCGTCGAGGATCCCGGCTGGCGAAGGTGTTCGTCGTCCTCTACGACATGACCAAGGAGGACGAGGCCAACCTCGACCGCTGGGAGGGTTCCGAACTCGGCTTCCACAAGAAGATCCGCTGCCGCGTGCACCGGCAGTCGTCGGACACCAACACACGAGCCGGTGCTGGCCTGGCTGTACGTGCGTCGACGCGTGGGAGGGCGGCATACCGTCGGCGCGCTACCTCGGCGTGATGGCCGAGGCCGCCGAGATCGCCGGTGCGCCAGCGGAGTACGTGCACGATCTGCGCACCCGCCCGGCCGGCAACGTCGGCCCGGGCACCTAAACCCTCTCCCCCGCGAGCGTGCGTGTCTGCTGCACGACACGCCGTAAATCGCCGGCATTTCACGCACGCTCACGCGGCACGAGCACGACGCAACTGATGATTGATGCGCGCGACGAGGTCGGCCGGCCGGTACCGGACGTCGTCGAACATCGCAGGTATCACCACCCAATCAATGTCCTGCAACGCGACCTGGCGCACCCGGTCGCTGCGTAATGCGTCGGCGCCGCTATGCCATGGCACCCCGTCGTACTCGGCGGCGACGCGATACTCGGGCCACGCGAGATCGAGGCGTCTGAGCTGCCCATTCCCGTCCACGACCTCATGCTGGAGGGTCGGGGTCGGCAGGCCCGCGTCGAGGACGACCAACCGCAACTCGCTCTCCATGGGCGATTCAGCGCGGGGATCGGCCAGCGGGATGAGGTCGCGGATCGCGACGATGCCACGTCGCCCGGCCTGCCGAATGGCAGCGCGCCAGAGGTCGGTCCGTTCACAGGTGCCGCTGCGCAGGGCGGCGTCCAACGTCGCGAACGCTCGCGGGCGGCGCAGACCGCGTGCCACCTCGACGGCAGTCCAGGCCGGGGCGGTGACGGGTCGCACGTCGACGACGACCAGCGGCGCGCCGTCGCGACGGTGCACCAACAATCCGTCGGCCGACCGCAGCTGGCGCTGAGGCGGGTTGATCACGTGCAACGTCGTCGTGTTCTCGGTGTCGAATCCGTGCATCGCCGCCGCGGTGCCGAGGCACACGGCAACCGTTCTGCCACAGGACAAGTCGACGCCGACGCAGTCGTGTGGCATCGGTCGGTTCGCCACGGCAGTAGATGCCCTGCCACATGCGTTCGAGCCTGCCGTCGTCCACCATCCGGTCGAACGCGTAACGCGTGACGCAGTGCAGGATTTGGCCGCTAGTGGCGACTCCGCACTGCAGTTCGAGAAGCCGGTCGAGATCGTCGTTCATGCCGGCGATCGTCAGGCCCGGCGATAGTGGTCCAACAGTGACGAATCGAAAGTTGTGGATGAAAGACGGACTGTGCACGGTCGCACCGCCGCGAAGGTGCGCAAAATGCTGACGTTTTGCGGCGTGTTGGGCGACAGACACGCACGCTCGCGGGAGAGCTAGAGCAGCGCGGACTGTTCGACGATGTTGACCATCACCCGCACCCCGACGGCCAGCGCCCGCTCGTCGAGGTCGAACGTCGGCTGGTGCAGATCGAGCTGCGGGCCGCGGCCCGACCAGACGCCGAGCCGGGCCATCGCCCCGGGCACCTCCTCGAGATACCAGGAGAAGTCCTCGCCGCCGCCGGACTGACGGGTGTCGGTCAGCACGTCGGGCCCGACGGCCTCGATGGCGTGGGTGAGGATGCGCGTGGAGATCGCCTCGTTGACCACCGGCGGCACGCCGCGGCGGTACTGCACGCTGTACTCGACGTTCAGCGGCGCCAGCAACGCCGAAACGATCTCGCGGACAAGCGATTCCATCGCCACCCAGGCTTCGCGGCTGGCCGTGCGGATGGTGCCCGCCAGCGTGCCGGACTGCGGGATGGCGTTGGCGGCCACCCCGGCGTTGACCGCACCCCACACCATGACGGTGCTGTCGCGCGGGTCGACCCGCCGCGACAGCACGCCGGGCACACCGGTGATCAGGGTGCCCAGCGCGTACACCAGGTCGCCGGTCAGGTGCGGCCGCGAGGTGTGCCCGCCCGGCGAGTGCAGCGTGATCTCGACCTGATCGGCCGCCGAGGTGATCGGGCCCGCCGTCACGGCCACCTTGCCGACCGCGAGCCGCGGATCGCAGTGCAGCGCGAAGATCCGCGACACCCCGGTCAGCGCGCCCGCGGCGATGGCGTCGATGGCGCCGCCGGGCATCAGCTCCTCGGCGGGCTGGAAGATCAGCCGCACGCCGACGGGCAGCTCGGGCACCGAGGCCAGCGCCAGCGCCGCGCCCAGCAGCACCGCCGTGTGCCCGTCGTGGCCGCAGGCGTGCGCGACGCCGGGCACCAGCGACGCGTACGGCGCGCCGGTGCGCTCGGCCATCGGCAGCGCGTCCATGTCGGCGCGCAGCGCCACCCGCGGACCGTGCTCGGGGCCGAAGTCGCAGGTCAGCCCGGTGCCGCCGGGCAGCACCTTCGGGTTGAGGCCGGCGTCGGCCAGGTGCGACGCGACGAACTGCGTGGTCGCGAACTCCTGGCGGCCCAGCTCGGGATGCGCGTGGATGTGTCGGCGCCAGGCCACCAGGTCGTCGTAGTGGGCGGCCAGCCACGCGTCGGTGTAGTCCTGCATGCTCATGCGCGCGCCGCCTTGAAGCGCGCAAGCACCCGGTCGCGCTCGGCGGGCGTCTCGGCCAGCCCGACGACCGTGCGCGCCAGCATGACGGCGCCCTCGACGACGGCCTTGTCGGCACTCGGCCCCGCCGCGGCCGCGGCGAACCCGGGCTGGTGGATCGACGCGCCGTCGGCGTCGATGCCGACGATCGGGTGGATGCCCGGCATCACCTGCGTGACGTTGCCCATGTCGGTGCTGCCCAGCGGCAGCGCCGCCTCGACCTCGACGCCGACGGGCGTGCGGCCCAGCCGCACCATCTCGGCGCGGAAGGCGTCGGCCAGCCACTGGTCGGGCGTCAGCTCGAGGTAGGACGGCTCGGTCTCCGCGACGTCGATAGTCGCAGCCGGTGGCGACCGCGCCGGCGAGGAAGCAGTCCGACATCCTGCCCTCCAGCTCGCGCAGCGACCCGGCGTCGTTGGCGCGCATCGTGTACTCCATCTCGGTGCGGGCCGGGATGACGTTGGTGGCCTGCCCGCCGTCGGTGACGATGCCGTGCACCATCTGACCCGGCGCCAACTGCTGGCGCAGCAGGCCGATCGCCACCTGCGCGACGGTGATCGCGTCGGCGGCGTTGAGGCCGAGATACGGCGCGACGGCGGCATGCGCCTCGCGGCCCGAGTAGTCGACCGCGACCTGCGACAACGCCAACGACCGCGCGCGGGCGATGTCGAGCGGCCCGGCGTGCAGCATCACCGTGGCCGCGATGTCGTCGAACGTGCCCGCCTCGAGCATCAGGACCTTGCCGCCGCCCGCCTCCTCGGCAGGCGTGCCGAGCAGCACGACGGTCAGGTCCAGCTCGTCGGCGACCTCGGCCAGCGCCAGCGCCGTGCCCGACCGCGGACGCGGCGATGATGTTGTGCCCGCAGGCGTGGCCGATGCCCGGGCAGCGCGTCGTACTCGGCGCAGATGCCGACGACCAGCGACCCGCTGCCGTAGTCGGCGCGGAACGCGGTGTCCAGCCCGCCGGGGGCCGCGGTGATCTCGAAACCGCGCTCGGCGACCAGCGCCTGCGTCTTGGCGCAGCTGCGGTGTTCGTCGAAGGCGAGTTCGGGCTCGGCGTGGATCGAGTGCGACAGCTCGATCAGGTCGCCACGACGTCGCTGGACGGCGTCCTCGACGGTCGTCGACGCGGTGGCGGTGGGCATCCTAGCAGTATCTCACCGCGTCGGACCTACGCTCGCGCTCTCGTCGCTGCACTCATCGTGACTGGTGCCGACCGACCCGCAGGCCGTCGCCGACGCCGCGGCCGCCGAACTCCAGGCGCGCACCGGCGTCGACGCGTTCGACGTCGCGGTGGTGCTCGGCTCGGGCTGGGCGCCCGCCGCCGCCGAACTCGGCGAGCCGTCCGCACGTCGTCGCGATGGCCGATCTGCCGGGCTTCACCCCGCCCACGGCGGCGGGCCACGGCGGCCGGGTGCTGGTCGTGCCCGTCGGCGACAAGCGGGTGCTGGTGCTGCTCGGCCGCATCCACGCCTACGAGGGCCACGACCTGCGCCACGTCGTGCATCCCGTCCGCACGGCCTGCGCGGCGGGCGCCCGCACGGTCGTGCTGACCAACGCCGCGGGCGGGCTGCGGGAGGACTTCGCGGTGGGCCAGCCGGTGCTGATCAGCGACCACCTCAACCTGACGGCGCGCTCGCCGCTGGTCGGGCGCGCAGTTCGTCGACCTCGTCGACGCGTATTCGCCGCGGCTGCGCGCGCTGGCCCGCGACGTCGACCCGACGCTGACCGAGGGCGTCTACGCCGGACTGCCCGGCCCGCACTACGAGACGCCCGCCGAGATCCGGATGCTGCGCACGCTCGGCGCCGACCTGGTCGGCATGTCGACGGTGCACGAGACGATCGCGGCGCGCGCCGCAGGGGCCGAGGTGCTCGGCGTCTCGCTGGTGACGAACCTGGCGGCCGGCATGACGGGCCAGCCGCTGAGCCACGCCGAGGTGCTGGAGGCGGGCCGTCAGTCGGCGACGCGGATGGGTTCCCTGTTGGCCGAGGTGCTCGCCCGCCTGTAGGCCGACAACCGTTCGGTGAGCGCGACGAAACCGCGGGCCATCAGCGGCGCGGCGAACAGCATCAGCAGCACCCGCACCACCTGCGCGGCGACGATGAACGTGACGTTGGATCCGGTCTCGACGGCGGTGGCCAGCACCGCGTAGACACCGCCGGGGCTGGTGGCCAGGTAGCCCTCGAGCGGGGTGATTCCGGTCACGTGGGCCAGCAGCACGCCGAGGCCCGCGGTGGCGACGTTCAGCGCCACGATCAGGCCGAGCGCGGCGGGCAGGGCGCGACCGATGGCGCGGAGCGATTCGCGGGTGAACGCGACGCCGGCCTGCCAACCGATCACGGCGTAGCCGATCTGCACCAGGACCAGCGGCACCGACAGCCCGAACGACATCCCGGTGAGCTCGCAGCGCGATGGTCACCGCCATCGGGCCGAGCAGACCCGGCGCCGGGCAATCGGATCGAGCCGGCCCGCCGTCGCCCCGACCAGCACGATGACGACGATCATCCCGATGCTGAGATACCAAGGCGCCGAACCGGTTTGGGTGGGCGCGGCGCGCGTGTCCGGTCTTCTCGGCGTGGTAGACGAGGGTGACGACGACCGGCATCGACGCGGTGATCAGCCCGACCCGCAGGTACTGCACGACGGCCACCACGCGATCGTCGCCGCCGAGTTCGCGGGCGATCGCGACCAGGCCGGACGCGCCGCCCGCGACCAGCGCCAGCGCGCCGGTGAGCGGGCTGATGTCGCGGTGCAGACCCAGCAGCGCGCCCGCGACGATGCTCAGCACCAGCGTGGCGACGGCGACCCCGAGCACGATCGGCCAGTCCGACGCCGAGCGCCGTCAGCGCGTCGTGGTGCACCATCGTGCCGATGTAGACGCCGAGCACGCCCTGCGCGGCGATGCCCGCCTTGCGCGGGACGCCGGCGGGCGCGAACGACAGCAGCGCCAGCACGATGCCGACGATCAGCGCGGCGAACAGCGCCGCCGAGGGCACGCCGACGATGGTCAGCGGCACGGTCACGGCGACCGTGATCACCACCAGCAGCGTCCAACGCATCATTAATACAAGTATGCCCTTGCTAATTCAGGCTACAAACTGATGTTCGTCACACTAATACCAAGGTATAACTTGGTAATGCGATCCGAGCACCGCAAACGCCACCGAGCTGCGGGAGTCGATCATGGCCCTGACCCGCCAACTTCGCCGCCACCGCAGCGACAACGGACTCACGCTCAGCCAGCAGCAGGTGCTCGGCGAGGTCAGCCGGGCCGGCGTGACCACCCCGGCCGAGCTCGCCACCCGCATGCACGTGCGCGTGCAGTCGCTCACCGACGGCATCAACGAGCTCGAGGCACGGGGACTGGTCGCGCGCCGGACCGACGTCGACGACCGGCGCCGTCAACTCATCGAGATCGACCGCCGACGGCATCGCCCTGCTCGAAGGCCGACCGCGCCGAACGCGACGCGTGGCTGAACGCGGCGATGCGCGACACGCTGACCGATCTCGAGTTCGACCTGCTGATGCTCGTGGCGCCGGTGCTGCGCAAGCTGGCCGACGGCGACGCCGCGACGATGCACGAATGACCCGGCCACGCACAATGAACGCATGACCGATCGCCCCTGACCTTCGGCACCGCGGGGCTGCGCGGACCGATGCGCGACGGCCCCGACGGCATGAACGTCGACACCGTGACCAGGGCGAGCTGGGCGGTGGCCAAGGTGCTCAAGGATCGCGTGCCTGGGCGGCTCGACCGTCGTCGTCGGCCGCGACGCGCGCCACCAGTCCGACGACTTCGCCCTCGCGACCGCGGAAGTGCTTGCCGCCGAGGGCTTCTCGGTCGTCCTGCTGCCCGACGCGGCGCCGACGCCGGTGCGTGGCGTTCGCCGTGCGGCACCTGCGCGCGGCCGCCGGCGTGCAGATCACCGCGTCGCACAACCCGCCCGCCGACAACGGCTACAAGGTCTACTTCGACGGCGGCATGCAGATCGTCCCGCCGACCGACCGCGACATCGAAGCGGCGATGGCGAGCGCGCCCACCGACGATCGCCCGCGCGGAGGTGTCGCCCGCCGACACCGACCTCGTCGCGCGACTACGTCCGCCGGGCGGCCGGCGGTCCGACGCACGACGGGCGACGTGCGGGTGGCGCTGACCCCGATGCACGGCGTCGGCGGCGAGGTCGCGCTGCACGCGCTGCGGCGAGGCGGGCATCACCGACGTCCACACCGTCGCCGAGCAGTTCGCGCCCGACCCCGACTTCCCCACCGTCGCGTTCCCCAACCCCGAGGAGCCCGGCGCCACCGACCTGCTGCTCGCGCTGGCCGCCGAGGTCGACGCCGACGTCGCGATCGCGCTCGACCCCGACGCCGACCGGTGCGCCGTCGGCGGTACCGACCGCCGACCGGCTGGCGCATGCTGTCCGGCGACGAAACCGGTTGGCTGCTAGGCGATTACGTGCTGTCGCAGACCGATCCTGGCGACGTGATGGCCGCCACGCGTGGTGGCCAGCACCGTGGTGTCGTCGCGCATGCTCGCCGCGATCGCGGCAAGCCACGGCGCCCAGCACGTCGAGACGCTGACCGGCTTCAAGTGGCTGGCCCGCGCCGACGCCGGTCTGCCCGGCGCCACGCTGGTCTACGCCTACGAGGAGGCGATCGGGCACTGCGTCGATCCCGCCGCGGTGCGCGACAAGGACGGCATCAGCGCGGCGGTGCTGGTGTGCGATCTGGTCGTCGCCCTGCGCCGCGACGGCCGCACGGTGCTCGACGCGCTCGACGAACTGGCCCGCGGCGCACGGCGTGCACGCGACGGCCGCGGTGTCGGTGCCCGCCGACGCCGCGCGTGATGGACCGCCTGCGGGCCGACGCCGCCGACCCGACTCGGCGGCGATCCGACGTCACGGTCGACCGACCTGTTGGACCGCCGCGGGCAGAGCCGCACCGACGCGCTGATCTACGCGCGGCGAGTCGGTGCGGGTCGCGATCCGGCCGTCGGGCACCGAGCCGAAGGTCAAGGCGTACCTGGAGATTCGACCTCGCCACCGACGCGACGACGTGACCGCCGCCCGCGCCGACGGCGGCTCGGACTGCTCGACCGAGTTGCGGGCCGACGTGGTCGAGCTACTTCAGCGCGGACCGAACTGACGGTCCCCGGCGTCGCCGAGCCCGGCACGATGTAGGCGATGTCGTTGAGGCCGTCGTCGATCGCCGCGGTGAACAGCCGTAGGTCGGGCGCCACCTCCTCAAGTGCCGCAATGCCTTCCGGCGCGCACACCACGCAGACCGCGGTGATGTCGACGGCGTTGCGCGCGTAGCAGCAGCTCGCAGGGTGTGCGCCATCGAACCGCCGGTGGCCAGCATCGGATCGAGCACCATCACCGGCTGGGTGCTCAGGTCGTCGGGCAGCGACTCCAGATACGGGGTGGGCTGGTGCGGTTTCCTCGTTGCGGGCGACGCCGACGAACCCGACCTTCGCCTCGGGGATCAGCGTGTGCGCCTGGTCGACCATCCCGAGGCCCGCGCGCAGCACCGGCACCAGCAGCGGCGGGTCGGCCAGCCGCGATCCCGACGGTGTCGGCCAGCGGGGTGCGGATCGGCACCGGTTCGGTCGCGGCGTCGCGGGTGGCCTCGTAGACCAGCATCAGCGTCAGGTCGCACAGCGCGGCCCGGAACGCCGCGTTGTCGGTGCGCTCGTCGCGCAAGCGTGGTCAGCCGCGCGGCGGCCAGCGGGTGATCGACAACGCGGACGTCCATGCGCTCGAACCCTAGTGGAACCGGCACGCTCGGCCGCCGTCATAACCGACATGCTCGCCGATACATCCGACATCCACGCCCTCGGCGCCGCCCAGCCCGCCACGCCGCCGACCTCGCCGCCGTCGCCGCCGACCTCGGCCGCCGCGCAGCGTGCGCGCCGACGCGTTCGGTTCCGTCGGCGCCCGGCTTCCTGGCGGCACTGAACGAGGCGGTGGCCCGGGAGGCGCGCGCACGTCGGCGCAGCTCGCCGAACGCCTCGCCGCCGCGTCCACCGCGGAGGCCACGGCCGCACGCGTACCGCGCCGCCGAGCACCGCGCCGGGCAGGCGATCATCGACCGTCGGGGTCTGACGGTGCCCAGCGCACTGGTGAGCGGCGCTGATCGGCGCGCCATCCGCGAGGTTCAAGCGCTGGTCGGAACGGGTCCGCCGGACAGCGACCAGCGGCTGCGCTGTCGGAGGTGCGCGACGCGCTGACCGACGTGTCCGTCCGGCCGCGGACGGGCGTGGCAGCGGACCGCGATGGGTCGGTGAGGCCGCCGACGCGGCCGCCGAGTTCACCCAGCGACGGTCGCCGCCGTCGACGCGTTGGCGGCGCGCACCGACCACCTCGGCGCGCGCACGGCGCGGGCGGCCGACGCGGTCGCCGAGGCCACGGGCACGGCTGCACGCGATCGTCGAGGAATTCGAGGCCCGCGCGGCCGCACTCGAGGCCGACCTCGACGAACCGGGCGCGCCGACGAGCTGATCGAGGAAGCGCGTCGGGCGCTCGACGAGGCCATGCGCGGTCGTCGACGACCTGCGAGCCGAGTTGGACGCGCAGGCCACTGCCGTGCGTCGCGCCAGCGGGTCACGCAGCGGCGACGATGCCCGCGGCCGCGGTACCGGGCTGGTCGGGCGGATCGGGGTCGAGCGGCGGTGCCGCGTCAGCCAGGCGCGTCATTGGCATCCGGGCCATCCGGGTGGCGTCCGGCCCGTCCGGCCATGGCCTCTGGTCCGAGCGCCGACGAAGACGTCCCCGGCGCGGCAAGGCGAACAGACCGACCCCGGCGTGTTCGGCAGTGGCGTCGGGGTCACCCTGCCCGACGGCAGCACTGCGACCGCACCGAACGCCGTCGCCGCCAGCGCGGTCCGGCACGCGCTGACCCAACTCGGCGTGCCGTACCGACTGGGGCGGCACCACGCCCGGCGTCGGATTGGACTGCAGCGGTCTGACCCAGTGGGCGTATCACGAAGCGGGCCTGGATCTTCCGCGACTGGCCCAGGAGCAGGACGTCGGCGCGGCGGTCAGCCGTGGCTCGCTGCGGCCGGGCGACCTGGCAGTGTGGGACGGCCACGTCGCGATGATCGTCGGGGACGGTTTGATGATCGAGGCGGGCGATCCGGTGAAGCTGTCGCCGATTCGAACCGACCAACGCGGGACAGGGTTTTCAGGGCTTCTGGCGGCCGACGGCGTGAGGTGGCAGCGACGCTGTCGCCTCGACCCACTTCATGTGCCTCGAACCAAAGCGATGTCGCTATCGCGCCGTGGTCTCCCCATGAGCGAACCATTGTTGTGGCAAGGGTTTTGGACGTCCTCGACGAAGAAGATTTCGCACAACCCATAGGAGGGGCCCCAGCGGTCGTTGCTCGGCGCTGAGCTCCCATTTATGTCATGCACGAGGTTCCGAGAGCCCGACCTGCTCGCGAACAACGAACTTCTGCACCTTCCCCGACGTCGTTCGGGGCAGCGGCTCCTGGCGAATGGTGAATCGCTTCGGGATCTTGTACTTGGCGAGCTCTGAGCCGAGGTAGTCAAGCAGTTCGGTCTCCGTTAGTTGGCCGCTCGGGTGCAGCACGACAAGGGCGTGCCCGACTTCGCCCCACTGCTCGTCGGGGACGCCGATGACGGCGGCTTCGTGCACCGCCGGGTGTTGGGCGATCACCCGCTCGACCTCGGCCGGGTAGACGTTCAGCCCGCCGGTGATCAGCATGTCCTTAGCGCGGCCGGCGACGTAGATGAAGCCGTCATCGTCGACGTAGCCGAGGTCGCCGGTGTGCAGCCAACCGTCGACCAGGGTGGCCGCGGTCGCCTCGGCCTTGCGGTAGTAGCCGATCATGGTGGCCGGGGAGCGGCAGATGATCTCCCCGGGTTCCCCCGGCGGTGTGTCATTGCCTTTCTCGTCGACCACGCGCAGCTCCGCTCCGCTGCTGGATCGGCCGGTCGATCCCAGCTTGCTCACGGCATACCTGGGCTCGAGGTAGGCCATCACGACGGGGAGTTCGCTCATGCCGTACGACTGCACCAGGTCGCAGGACGGCAGCCGGTTGCGCATCTCCTCGATCGCGGTAGTCGGTACCGGTTCGCCGCCGCTACAGACCAGCCGCAACGAGGACAGGTCGTGGGTGTCGAAGGTGGGTTCGGCGAGCACCCGCTTGAGCACAGTCGGTACCAGCACCGTGCTGGTGATTCGCTCGCGCTGAACGGTCGCGAGGAAATCGGCGGGGTCGAACCCTCTGCCGGGGTGCAGCACGACGCGACCGCCCCGCCAGAGGGTGGCCAGCGCGATGTAATGAAATCCGGCTGCCCAGCACAGCGCGGGAACGATCAGGAACACCTCGTCGGCCGTGACACCGTAGTCAACGATCTGGTGGAACGAGTTCCAGAGCACCGTTGAATGAGTATGCATGGCGCCCTTGGGGTAGCCGGTGGTCCCCGAGGTGTACTGCAGCAGGAACAGGTCGTCGGTGCGTACCTCGGCCGGTGGTAGCGCATCGGGGTTGTGTTCGCCTGACCCGATCAGAACCTCGTAGTCGAGCACGTCCGAAGGCGCTTCGGTGGTTTCGATGCCGACGTAGCAGCGTGCCGCAGCGTTGATCTTCCGCGTCTCGCTAACCAGTCCCGCCAGTTCCTGCTCGTAAATCAACCACCCGAGCCCGGCGTCGTCGGCGATGTAGGACAGCTCTTGCGGCTTCAGGAGGAAATTGATCGGAACAACGACACCCCCGAGCTTGGCCAGCGCAAAAAACGTCTCGACCCATTCGAGCCTGTTGTACATCAGCACGCCAACGCGGTCACCCTTGACGAAACCGTGCGCGCGCAGCGCACTGGCGAGACGGTCCGAACGCTCATCTAGCTCGTCGTAGGTTAGTTGTCGCGACCCGAACGTGACGGCAATGCGGTCCGGATTGACTCGGTGGGCGCAGCGCGGCTTGCGGAGCAGCTCCGCCGCGGTGTAGCTATCCATGGGCCATCCTCCTCGGTCCCAAATTCAGCGGCTGCGAATGCGCTAGCCGCTGGAGAGTGCCGCCGCAAGGTTCACCCGACCGTCGCCACAGTCATCCACGTCAATATGGTTTCACCGCTGGTCAGACATGTCTGCCAAATCGCACGTGGGACGCCGCCGATCCGCCTTCCCCAGACCGACGAGCCACCTCGGCCGCGCTCACGATCTGTACCCCTATTGATCACTTGTCGAGGCTGGCGATCCGGTGAAGCTGTCGCCGATTCGAACGGACAACGCAGGGCAGGGTTTTCAGGGGTTCTGGCGGCCGACGGTGTGAGGTGGCGTCACGGTTCTCGAGGTCCACTTCGCGGTCCGCCGACCGTCAAACCGTCCCTCACTCAGGAATCATCAGCTCCATCACACTCCGCGCGCGGGCCAGTTCCGGTATCGCACTTTCGGTCGGCATGCGGCTCGCCGCGGCAGCGACGGCGGAGCGCGCGACTTCGCCCCGCCGCTCGAAATCATCGAGGGCGGCTCGAAGTTCGAACAGGTGCGCACCTTGGCGCCGGGCGAGCGCCAACGCCGCCTGGAGATCGGATTGCACGGCAACTGGGTCGGCGTGAGTGCGGGCGCGGAGCCGCAATAACTCGGCATCGTAGAAATGCATTCCGCTCTCTCGTGCGAAATCCAGGCCAGAATCGAGACGGACGCGCGCAAGATCGGGGTTTCCCGCAGCGGTGAGCAAGCGCCCGAGGATGCCATCGACGAACGTGATGTACAAGTTCATCTCGGTGCTGCGCCATACGTCGACCAATGCCATCACCGCATTCGCTTGCTCTGATAGTGCGGCTGTGTCGCCGTCGGCATCGAGCAACCTGAGGGCCGCTGTGGCGGCCTGCTGCGTGGCCCCCATGAGCCGGGTCAGGTCGAAACCGTACTGTTCAGCGCACTCCATCAGATCGGCGAGCAGTGCGTCGGCCCGGTCGAGTTGACCGGCTTCGACCCAAACGCAGCTTTCGACGAAGCGTCCCCAGGCTTTCGTGTACGGCCCCTCGGGGAAGCCGAGTTCTTCGGCGCGGCGGACCGCTTGCTCCAGTGCCGCCTCGGCGCCGGCCAGATCTCCTTGCACGAGGCGGTTCCAGCCAAGATGCTGAGAGACTGCAGCGATCGGGTCGGCTGCAACGAACCACACCGCGGTGATCTCGCCCATGTCTGCATCCCAACCCGTTGAGGCTTTCTCGAGATCGGGGCGGGCGACCTCGAATTCACCGCGTATCCATGCTTGGATCCCGTCGCTGCCCTGGATCAACGGACGAAAGGACCGCCGCCCCTCTACGCCGGTCCGCAACAATTCGAGGATGCGTGCGCAGCGGCGCATGTCAGCACGCCCGACGTAGTAGGCGCCCAGTGCGGTCAAGGTCCCGATCACCTCGTCGCTCAAATCAGTCCCGCCGAGCTGCAGGCACCGCTCGAAGTCGACGCCCGCCTCGGGACTTTGGGGGCCATCGGCTGCCGCGATGAGGAACCCACGCTCCAGTCGCAGGCTCATCTCGCGTCGGTCCCGTTCCGGGCAGGGTGCAGTGCGGTCGAGCTCCTCAATGGCCTGTGTCAGGCATGAGAGCGCCTCGGTCAACGCCCCTCGCCGGCGGGCACCTGCGCAAGCGTGCTCGAATGCCGCAACGGCCTCCGCGGACCGCTTGGCGTGCTGGTAGTGGCTGGCGACCAACGGCCAGTCCGGCTCGCCGCCACCGACGCCCCGCACGAGAGCGTCGGCCACCCGGGCATGCAGATCACGCGCCACGCTCGGCGGCGGCAGCTCGGCTGCGACCTCGCGCAGCAACTCGTGGCGGAAACGCCACCCGTCGGTTCCCCACGCCTCGAGGACGAACGCATCCTCGAGTTGAGCGCTCACGTCGTCAATGTCGTCATCACTCATGTCTACGACCGCGCGCAACAGGCGGCGGTCGATGTACCGACCAATGACACCGGCGGCTTCGACCAGAGGCACGACATTCGCACTGGTGCGCAGCCGTGCGAACAACGGTTCGTACAACGGCTCGGGTACACCGGTCTCTGCCAGCCCGGCCACGATCTGTTCGATGTAGAAGGGAATCCCGTCGCAGCGCTCACATACTGCCGCCCGCTGCTCGGCGCTCGCAGTGGGTTCTAGGGCGACAATCAACTCGTTGGCCTGCACATCGGTCAGGGGCGCCAAATCGAACACCTTGACCGGCCAATCATCTGGCAGCCATCGCCCTGGCCGGCCGGTGGCCACTACCAGCAACGTCTCTAGATTCGCACCGAGCAGGGCGCCAAGTACGTCGAGGGTGGATTGGTCGAACCAGTGCAGATCCTCGGCCATCACCAAGGCCGCTCCCTCGCCGAGGCACGCCCGCAGATACTCGTGCACTCCGTTGGCGATGAACTCCTGTAACTTGCGGCCCTCAGCGGCCACGGGTTCGTAACCGTGCTCGCGCGCCAGGCCCAGCACAGGCGCCAACACCGGCACAGAGACCTGCTCGTCCAAACCCTGGGCACGGATCTCACTGCGCAACAGAACCAATCGATCTGCGGGCTCGGTCGACCGTTCGATGGCGCAACGACGTTCGATGAGGCTGCGGATCGGGTACAGGCCGACGTCGGTGTGAAACGGCGAGCCAAGCAGCTCCAGAACAACTCCGGCAGATGTGTCGACCATGTCGGTGATCGCAGCGGCGAGACGGGATTTGCCGATCCCGGCTTCACCACGAAACACGAGCCCGGGTGTCGTCAACGTGCCGGCCTGTGCGCGTCCCCAACTCTTCTGCAAACGTGCCAGCTCGCGGTCACGGCCGACATGGGGTCCGCGGGTGGCTCTGGTGGGTGCGGATCGCTCCCCGATGACCCGGTGATGGGCCATGGGCGCTTCAACGCCCTTGACCGGAGCGGGTGGCCGGGGTTCCAACTCGAAGACCTTCCGGATCAGGGGCGCGACCGCGTCGGACACCACGACTGATCCTGGCGGCGCGAGTCCCGAGACCCGGGCTGCCAGGTTGGCCGCAAGCCCGTACACATCGTCTTGGGCGGTATCGAGATACACCAACCCCCGGTGTACGCCGACTCGCACCCGGATCTCAAAGTTGAACCGGCGCTGAGTCGCATCGCTGAGTCGGGCTACCTCGCGGGTGATCTCGATCCCCGCTGACACCGCACGGCGCGCATCGTCTTCATGGGCGGTGGGGTGGCCGAACACCGCCAGCAGACCGTCACCCTTTGACGAGGCAACGAAGCCCTCGAAGCGCTCGACGATCTGCAGAACCTGCTCGCGGTACCGTCCCACCACCAAGCGATAGGTCTCCGGATCTGTCCGCGTGGACAATGCCGTCGAGTCCACTAGATCGGCGAACAGAATCGTCAGTCGCCGGATCTCACCGTCCGAACCGCTAGCGCCGAGCACGTCGTCAGCGAGCAGGTGCTCTGCCTCCTCATTTGATCGATCAACGGCCAGCACCTGTCCAACAAGTGCCGAGGCACTCTCGCGGTCTCCGCTGTTGATCGCCGCCACCGCCTGATCCAGCAGCTCATCGATCGAAGCGGCGCGATCACGACGTGGACCGTTGCCCCCATAGCCGTCTCGACCGCCGTTCATCTCAATATCGTTTCACCGCTGGCCAGGCATTGTCGTCATATCGATATCGCGACCCGTGCGAGCCAGTGGTTCCGATCAGTACCCCCATTGACCAGCGGCTGAGGCGGGCGATCCGGTGAAGCTGTCGCCGATCCGAACCACCAACTCCGGACAGGGTTTTCAGGGCTTCTGGCGGCCGACGGTGTGATGGAATCAGGGCAACAGAATGTAGGACATTCCTGGGACGTCCTTGACGTCGCGTTCGTTGAAGATGCCCGCGCCACCGAGATACGTGTTGTTCATCTCGGTCACGTGTATCCATCGACCATCCAGGCGTTGGGAGACCGAATCCACCCATGCGACGTGGCCGATGCTGCTCGCGCCGGCGACACCAGGTTGGAACACGACGATCGAACGATCCCGCGGGTCGTCGACGACGGTCCAGCCCGCCGCCGCTGCCGAGTCACCCCACGCCAACGCGTTGCCGGACAGGGCCGGATACGATCCGCTGGCCTCGAACCACTTCTGCGCAGCACCCCAGGTACATTGACCCGCGGCCCCTGGATTTACGCCCTGCGTCCGGCCCGTCGCGCTGCCCGCATCGACGACCGGAGCCGGGCTGCATTCGGGGGCAGCGACTTTGAGGGTGCCGGTTTCGATGTCGACATCGGCGACGAAGTGGCCGTCGGTTGTCTTGTACCAGAGGTCGTTCCACCGGTCGGGCACGTTGGAGCTGAAGAATCCCGTCACGCCTTGCCCTCGCTTGGAGCAGACCAACGTCAGCATTTCCCCGGCGGCGTAGGACCCGTCCTGGTGCGATGCCAGGGTGGCGTCGGACATGCGTTGAGTTTGGACTTCGACCGTGGCACTCGCGTCGGCGGACGCCGAGGGGGCTTCCATCATCGACCGCGTGCCCATCGCGGCGACGAGTGCAATCACGGCGAGTGTTGCCAGTACGAGCGACCGCGGAGGCTCGTCGGAACTACGGCAGGCAAAGACGCCAGAATCGAACGACACGAGTCCTCCCGCGTGTGTGGCCCTTCCCCGACCCACATTCATGGGTATATCACGCCCGCCGTCGGTGCGCAGCAAATCACGATTCAATCACGAGTCACCTTCCCCCTGAGTCCAGGGCGATGACCCGCTGGAGCCAGCAATCAGGTCGTCGGTCTAGGGCTCGATTTCGAAGACGAACTCGTGCTGGCAGATGCGGATCGGGTCGCCGTCAGCGAGTGCGACGCTGCCCCGTATTCGGCACCCGTGCACGTAAACGCCGTTGGCCGAGCGCAAATCGGTAATCACGAAACTGGTGCCCGTGTCGCTGACCACGGCGTGGTGGCGGCTGACTTCGGCGTCGTCGAGCACGACGTCGTTGTCCGCAAGCCGACCGATCCGAGTGGCCGCCCCGCTCAAGGGATAGAGCTGTCCCGACTGTGCATGAAGGCGCGCCACGTTGGGCTGGCCGGCCGCCGTCGTCCGCCGATCGAGGGTGCTCGCCGCGACGGAGGCGGCGGTCAGGGCGGCTCGCCTTACGTCCAATACCTCTTGGCGCAAGATCCGCTCGTGCAGAGCCCGGATCGTCGGCCCGGGCTCGATGCCCAGGTCCGCGGAGAGAGTGGTCTTCAATCGGCGATAGGCGTCAAGGGCATCGGATTGCCGTTCGGCGATGTAGTAGGCGATGATCAATTGGGCCCACAGCCTTGCCGAGCGCCCACCGCACCCGCAGCGGCCACGACGTCGGCGGTCGGGTGGCCAGCCATGCCAACGCATTGAGGAGGTAGGGCTGCCGAAACAGCACGGCGGCAGCGAGATTCGTCTGCGCCATCAGTGCGATGGCGCTCAGGTCGGCGCCGTCCGACGTCCACCAGTTCGCGGCTGTGGCGCCGTAAGCCAACCAACCGAGGTTGACCGTCATCACCAACGCGACGAGCCGGTTGTAATGCATCAGGCGCGGGTGCTTGAGGATTCGCCGCAGGAACGGCAATTGTGGTGCGATAGCCCCAGCGGTGGCGTCGAAGACGGCGCCGACGCCCGGCCTGGTGAGTAGCGCGGTGGTCACCCGATCAGGATCTGTGCACCGGCTTGAAGGATTCTCAAATAAATCTTGGGGACCCCACGCCAAGCTCGGCTATCACGAACAGTCCGGCGCTCGAATCTGCTCGAAGTCGATGGTGAAGCCCGCCGAGATGTAGCCGACGTCAGCCCCGTCGGCCTGCGTCTTGACCTTCGCCCACATCGGCGTCCAGAAGGGGTGGTTCGCCACGAGATACGGCCGCTTCACCCAGTCGACGCTGTTCTCGGTGCACACGATGTAGACGGTCGTATCCTTCGGGAGATTCTTCGACGGGTTGTAGAAGGCCGAAAGCCGGGGCCTGGGGCGCAAAGTCACCCCGCCGTCACCGATGACGGTCGTCTCGAACAGCGCCGGGTCGGCCGGGTTGTGCGGGGGGACGCTGGACCTCCGGTGGTGGAGCGATCGCCACCGTGCTCACGACAGCGACCACGGCGACCACGACGCCCAAGGCCGCCGCCACGGCGATGGACTTCGGTGACCATCGACGTTTATCGTCGTCGGGGCTGCTGAACCAGCCGAGGCTGCGCTTCCCCGGGTCGACGCCACGAACGGGAGCCGCGGGGGTGTCACCGCCAGGTAGCACGTCCGCTTTGGGCGGCACCTCGACAAGTGGGAGCGGAATGCCCGGCGGCGGCTTGAGGTCGAAGAGTTCCGAGGTGTCGCCGAGCACGTGCAGCGTCGGGGTCACCCACTCCAGCGAACCCGATCCGAGCATGCCGATCCGACCGCTTTGCGCGGCGTCGTCAATACTGCGTCCTCGCACCAGCGCGCTGTAGAACCCCCGAGTGAAAGCGATCGCGGCGCCGTCGGTCACGGGGAACTGCATCGCCGCAACCGCACAGATGCCGCGTTTGACCAGGGTGGCGGCGGTGCTCGAGAACAGGTCCGTGTTGCCGGTTCTGCCTGACTCACAGGCATTCAACACCACCAGTTTCGGGGTGGGGTTGGCCTCGTTCAAGAGGTCGGCGAGCCGATCCGCCTCGACCAGATTTCGTCGGCCTTCGTCGCCGACCAGTGAGATGATGCCCTGATCCCGCTCGGCGTCGTACCCACCGTGGCCGATGAAGTGCAGCACGTGCCACGTTCCGGCCAACAACTCGTCGTGCACGTTGTCCCAGGTGGCCTGCATCAACCATTTGACCTCGAGGTACGCCGGCGAGATCGCCCCCAGCGCTTGGGTGAACTTCTCGCGCTCGCGCTCGACGTCCAGCGGCGGCAGATCCAATGGCGAGGCCACCACCGAAAGAACCCGCAGTGGCGCGTCGACCTTGAGTGGCACAGGCGTATACCGCGCCTCGACGTGACGAACCACCGGTCCAGTGCGGCAGACGAACTCACCGAGTTCGCGGTCGTACATCGCCTCCCAGGGGAGGCTGGCGAGCTGGGCGTCTGCCACCCGCAACACCACGCACAGCTTCTCGTTCTGCTGCTTGGCCACCGCGATGCTCGACCGGTACGTGTTCTCCACGTCGCCAGTGAACAACGCATCGAACAAGCGCTCGCCGACGTCCATCAACCGCTGCTCGCCCTGGGTGTTGCTCCGGCGCGCGCTGAGCGACGAAGCCAGGATCGTGTCCCCAAGCGTCGCACAGTCTTTCGCCATTGCGGCGGCATCGAAGCTCGTGGTCGCCGTCGGCTCTCCGCCCGAGACCGCGCGTAGGACTCGGACCGACAACTTGCCCTCGGCCGGTCCCCTGAGGATCTCCAGTTCGATGTCAGACGCCACTGTGCCCTCCCCTACACTCCGCCGCCAGTGTGACCCATCGGCCTGGTGAGCTGATTGGAATCATCGAACATCGTTGGCGTGGCGCTTACATCATGGCTCCGCGCGGACCGCGGCGATTGCGTAGTCGGGTACTCGAGTTCTGTATGTCGGCTACTCGGCCGTGTCGGCGATGTCCGAGCCTCGACTGGCGCTGCCACGCCATCGTCGATATCCACGGTGCGCGACGAACGCCCCGATGATTGCGGTGATGCACCACACGGCGATTGCGGTGTACGCGAGCGGCGCCGACAGATCCCCGATCGACGCGCCGAGAGCGGTGTAGACGAATGCGCGCGGCACCGAGCCGATGAACGCCCCGACGGCCATTTGCCACAACGGCACCCCGAATGCACCAAACGCGTAGGAGGCCAACGCATCTGAAATGCCCGGGACGAAACGCTGGCCGACCACCGCCCACAAGCCGCCCCGTTCGATCTGGGCGTCGAGGCGGTCGGCGCGGGCCGTCCCGAGCAGCGCCCGCGCGCTCCCCCGGCCCGCCCGCCTGCCGACGAGGCTCGCGATGATCGCGGTGCCAACCGTCGCACCCAAGGTGACGAACGTGCCCAGGATGGGTCCGAACAGGACGCCACTGCCTGCGGCCAGGATCGGGCCGGGGACGAAGATCGCGCCGAGTCCGGCTGACACCACGACATAGGCCAGCGGGGCGAGCGGACCCGTCGCGGCCACCGCACGCCGGACGTCCTCGACGTCGACCACTCGCGACACGGCGAACAGATAGAACAACCCGACCAGGAACGCGGCGAACAAGGCGAGCCGCACGATGTGGCGCCGCCTGGTCGTCGCGGACGAATCGTCGCTCTCGCTCATGCTGACGCAATCCTGCCGTGAACCGACACTGTCGCGAAACTCCAATCAACCGCGCGCCGCCGGCGCGCATGATCGAGTGGAGCGAGGAACGGCTGAGGAGGAACACCATGACCGCCACGCTGAAGGCAAGTTTCGAGGTCACCGGCTGGGACGAGACCCCATTCGATGACGGCGTCGGCGTCTCCAAACTCACCGAGGCCCTGGTGTCGAAGAAGTACTCCGGCGACGTGGAGGGCACGTCCACCACGAAGTGGCTGATGGCCTACGCGCCCGACAAGACCGCCACCTACGTCGGAATCGAGCGCATCCAGGGAGACGTGGGCGGCAGGCACGGCACGCTGGTGGTGCAGCACGACGGAAGGTTCGAGGACGGCGTCGCCACCGCTGACTTGCGCGTCGTTCTCGGAACCGGCCAACTCAAGGGCGTCACCGGCTCGGGCACATTCCGCGCCGACCCCGCCGGCACCGTGGAAATCGACTTCGACTAGCCACCGAAGCCGTCTTCGGGCGGTGACCGTTTATGTCCCGAAGGTGGCGTCGTTAGGCTGTGCCGCATGTCAGCAGAAATCGTGCCGGTGCAGCTCGGTCTGACCAAGGGCGACCTCTACACATTGTGGGCACCGTCGTGGCGTGACGCCGACGACGAGTGGCAGGCGTTCCTCGGCAAGGACGAAGACGTCTACGCCTTCGAGTCGGTCGCCGACCTGGTGGCGTTCATCCGCGCCGACGACGACAACGACCTGGTCGACCACCCCGGGTGGAAGGCGCTCACCGAGGCGTCGGCACACCTGTGCGACCCGGCGGACGACCAGCAACACGACCTGGTCGGCGTGCCCGACCTGGTGGCCGAGAAGCCGACCGAGGAATCGGTGCAGTCGCTGCTGGGCGACCCTCAGCATCGTGCAGGCCATCGGATCGGTGTGCGACCTCACCGCGGTCGCGAAGCTCTTCAACGGCAACCCGGTGCTGGGGACGGTGGGCGGTGGCATCGACGCGTTCGACGGCCGCGCCGGCCGCAAGCGCTGGACCGAGATCGAGGCGGTCATCGGCCGCAGCTGGGACGGCGTGCTCGACGCCATCGACTCGCTCGTCACCATTCCCGACGTCGACGAGGCCACCGCCGAGAAGGTGGCCGAGGAACTGGCCGAGCCGGCACCCGAGCCGGAGGTCGCCGACGAGGCAGACGACGTCGTGATCGACGACGTCGTGATCGAAGACGTCGTGGACACCGATCAAGAGGCCGATGCGCTCGCAGCCGTCGCACAGGAGCAGGTCCTCGGCAGCCACGAGGACTTCTGGGGCCAGGTCGGCATCGACCCGGTCCGGATCATGACGAGCGCCGGGACGTTCTACACGCTGCGGTGCTACCTCGACGATCAGCCGATCTTCCTTGGCCGCAACGGCCGGATCAGCGTGTTCGGCTCCGAGCGTGCCCTGGCGCGTTACCTGGCCGACGAGCACGAGAGCGACCTGTCGGATCTGGCCACCTATCGACGACATCCGCACGGCGGCCACCGACGGCTCGCTGCGGATCAAGGTCACCGACGACAACGTCTACGTCCTTACCGAGCTGTCCGACGACATCACCGACGGTCCCGACGCCGTGGACGGCCAGCAGCTCGAGTTGGCCGTCGAACTGCTCAGGGACGTCAGCGACTACGCCGACGACACCACCGTCGACGAGGCGCTCGATGCCGATCAGCCGCTCGGGCAGGTTCGTCGCGTACGTGCTCGATCCGGGCTCGGTCGGCAAGCCGACACGCGCCCTACGTCAAGGCCGCCGAGCAGTTCGAGCGGCTGACCACCTTCGTGGAGTCGCGGCTGCGCACCGAGTAGCACGATGAGTTTCGGGGCCGGCGCGGGTCGACCCTGGCATGACCATCACTGACGGCCTCATCACCCGCCTCGCTCGACGTCCCCGGCGCCCGCCTGCACTACGAGGTCCGCGGGGACGGCCCACTCGTGTTCGTCATCGGCTCTCCGATGGCCGCCGCCGAATTCGCGCCATTGGCGCACGCGCTGGCGGACCGACCACACCGTCGTCACGTACGACCCGCGCGGGTACGGCGGCAGCCACCGAATCGACGACCCCGCGCAGGACGCCACACCCGAACTGCGCGCGGACGACGTCGCCGCCATCCTGGACGCGCTCGGCGCCGAATCGGCCGACGTGTTCGGCTCCAGTGGCGGCGCCGTCACCGGGCTGGCACTGGTCACCCGGCATCCCGGCCGGGTGCGCACGCTGATCGCGCACGAGCCGCCGCTGCTGGAACTGCTGTCCGACGCCGAGCAGCAGCGGGCGGTCACCGACGACATCATCGAGACGTTCCACCGCGACGGGCCCGACGCGGCGTTGGTGAAGTTCATGGTGAACGCCGGCTATCGACCTGGACGACCCGAAGCTGGGCCCGCCGCCGGGACCCGAACCGAGCGCGGACGAGCAGGCCAAGCAATTGGCCGATCTGACGCGCTTCTTCGACCACGAGCTGCGGCACACCACGCGGTACCTGCCCGACGTCGCGGCGCTCACCGACGGGAGCGCCACCGGGTGGTGATCGGCATCGGCGTGCGACTCAGGGCATCTGCTCACCCACCGCACGTCGACCGCGCTGTGCGAGCTGCTCGGCACCGCACCCGTCGAGTTCCCCGGCGATCACGGCGGATTCATCGAGTGCTCCCGGCGCGTTCGCCGACCGGCTGCGCGAGGTGCTGGCCGGCTAAGACTCCCCGCGAGCAGACACAAAAGGCCCCGACACGCCGAGAAATAGGGCACTTTGCGTCTGTTCGCGGAAGATGCGGGAGGGGCGGGCTAGCCGATGAGCACCGCGTAGCGCGGCTTGATCACGTCGTCGATGATCGCCAGCCGCTCGTCGAACGGGATGAACGACGACTTCATCGCGTTGATGGTGAACCGCTCGAGGTCGCTCCAGCCGTAACCGAACGCCTCGACCAGCCGCAGCATCTCCTGGCTCATCGTGGTGTCGCTCATCAGCCGGTTGTCGGTGTTGACGGTGACGCGGAACCGCAGCCGGGCCAGCAGGTCGAACGGGTGCTCGGCGATGCTCGGCGACGGCGCCGGTCTGCACGTTGCTGCTCGGGCACATCTCGAGCGGAATCCGCTTGTCGCGCAGGATCGATGCGAGCCGGCCCAGCGTCGCACCGAGCCGTCGGGTGCGACGTCGATGTCGTCGACGATCCGCACGCCGTGGCCCAGCCGGTCGGCGCCGCAGAACGCGATGGCCTCGTGGATCGAGGGCAGCCCGAACGCCTCGCCCGCGTGAATGGTGAAGCGCGCGTTGTTGCTTCGCATGTACTCGAACGCGTCGAGGTGCCGCGTCGGCGGATACCCGGCCTCCGCGCCCGCGATGTCGAAGCCGACGACGCCCTTGTCGCGGAACCGGATCGCCAGCTCGGCGATCTCCCGCGACCGGGCGGCGTGCCGCATCGCGGTGACCAGGCAGCGCACGGTGATCGTCCGGCCCTCGGCTGCGGCCGCCTTCTCCCCGTCGGCGAAACCGGCCAGCACCGCGTCGACGACCGCGTCGAGCGACAGCCCCGGTCGATGTGCAGTTCGGGCGCGAACCGGATCTCGGCGTAGACCACCGAGTCGGCGGCCAGGTCCTCGACGCACTCGAAGGCCACCCGGTGCAAGCGCCTCCGGGGTCTGCATGACGCCGACGGTGTGGGCGAACGGCTCGAGGTAGCGCACCAGCGATCCGCTGTGCGCCGCGGTGCGGAAGAACGTCGCCAGCGCGTCGACGTCGGTGGCGGGCAGGTCCGTCGTAGCCGGACTGTCGTCGGCCAGCTCCAGGACCGTGGCGGGGCGCAGCCCGCCGTCGAGGTGGTCGTGCAGCAGCGCCTTCGGCGCGCGCTGGATGATCTCGAGCGTCAACGGTGTCGTCATCTCTGAATCGCTCCTCACGCGGTGATCCGATCGATGATCAGGGGTCGTCGACTCCGGGAGCGTCGTCGCCGACGCTCCAGCCGCCGTCGAGTTCGGCGATCGCCCCGTCGAACCGCTCCGGGGTGTCGGTGTACAGCGTGAACAGCGGCTCGCCTGCGGCGACGGGTTCGCCCGGCCTGCGGTGGATGCGCAGTCCGGCGCCGAACTGCACCTGCTCACCCGGCGCCGAGCGGCCCGCACCGAGCCGCCACACCGCCAGTCCCACCGCCATCGCGTCGATGTCGCCCATCGTGCCACCGCGCGGTGCCGTGACGGTCTCGGAATGCGCACCGATCGGCAACGGTTGGGACAGGTCGCCGCCCTGCGCGGCCACCAGCGTCGCGGAACCGGTCCATCGCGGTGCCGTCGGCCAGCGTGTCCGCCGGGTCGACGCCGTCGACCCCCGCGGCGTCGAGCATCTCGCGGGCCAGCGCCAGGGTCAGCTCCACCACGTCGTCGGGGCCGCCGCCGGCCAGCACGTCCAGCGACTCGGCGACCTCGACCGCGTTGCCGACGGCGCGGCCCAGCGGCCGGTCCATGTCGGTGAGCAGCGCCCGGGTGGCGACGCCGTGGGCGGTGCCCAGCTCGACCATCGTGCGCGGCCAGCTCGCGCGACTCCGCCTCGGTCTTGAGGAAGGCGCCGCGGCCCACCTTGGTGTCGAGCACCAGCGCGTCGGCGCCCTCGGCCAGCTTCTTGCTCATCACCGAACTCGCGATCAGCGGCAGCGACTCGGTGGTGCCGGTGACGTCGCGCAGCGCGTAGATCTTGCGGTCGGCAGGCGCCAGGTCGCCCGCGGCGAAGATCGCCGCGCCGATGTCTTGAAGTTGTTGGCGGATCTGGTCTTTGGAGAGTTCGGCGGTGAACCCGGCGATGGCCTCCAGCTTGTCGAGCGTGCCGCCGGTGTGGCCGAGACCGCGACCGGCGGCCTGCGGCACCGCCGCGCCGCAGGCCATCACGACCGGCACCAGCGGGATGGTGATCTTGTCGCCGACCCCGCCGGTGGAGTGCTTGTCCACCAACGCCAGTGGCTTGCCGTCGCGCCGGAGGTCGCCGAAGTCGAACCGCTCGCCGGAGTCGATCATGGCCGCCGTCCAGCGGGCGATCTCGGCTGGCCGTCATGCCGCGCAGGAAGATCGCCATCAGCAGCGCCGACATCTGCTCGTCGTGCACCCGGCCGTGGGTGTAGCCGTCGATCACCCAGTCGATCGCGGCATCCGACAGCACGCCGCCGTCGCGCTTGGTCCGGATGACGGTCGGAGCATCGAATGTGAACTGCGTCACGGCGTTCTGCCCGCGCGGCCAGATCGTCGGGGCCGAACGCGTCGGGCAGCAGATCGGCCAGCGGGCGCGGGCCCGCCGGATGGTCGATCAGCATGCTCGGGCCCGCCGTGCTCGAGCAGCACCTGCCGGCACCGGCCGCACGGCATGAGCAAGCGTCGCCGGTGGCGTCCACACACGACAGCGCGACGAGCCGGCCGCCACCGCCGGAATGCAGGGCGCAGACCACAGCACACTCGGCACAGAGACCTAGGCCATATGAGACATTCTCCACATTGCAGCCGACCACGATTCGATCATCGTCGGTCAGCGCCGCCGCCCCGACCGGGAACCGCGAGTACGGCGCGTAGGCCCGCGCCGAGACCTCAATCGCGTTGTCCCGCAACGACTTCCAGTCGACATCCGATGGTCATGTCAGCTCCGCCGCCCGGGATTCTGAATGCATTCCGAAGCCTCCGTTTCGCGGCTCGAATTCTTAGACAGGCAACCCTAACTTCGCGGCTGGAAGGGCTGCTGACCGGTCCACGCTAGTTCTTTCAGGAGCACATTTGGGTTTAGAGTCGCCCAGAGGTTTGGGCACGGTTCGGGCGACGCAGGTAGACGGTCCCGGCGTCGTAGCCCGAGCGTCCACCGATGGCGTTGGAGGTACGAAAGTGAGTGCTCGGAGTACATGACACAGACAGCCGCGGATTCCGCAATACCGGCCCCGCGTTCGTCACCACGGCGCCGCCGCACCCTGTACCGCGGCGACCCGGGCATGTGGTCGTGGGTGCTGCACCGCATCACGGGCGCGACGATCTTCTTCTTCCTCTTCGTGCACGTGCTCGACACCGCACTGGTCCGGGTCAGCCCGGAGGCCTACAACGAGGTCATCGACACCTACAAGACGCCGATCGTCGGCCTCATGGAGATGGGCCTGGTGGCCGCGGTGCTCTACCACGCACTCAACGGCATCCGGGTCATCCTGATCGACTTCTGGGAGCACGGTCCCAAGTACCAGCGCCTGATGCTGTGGATCGTGCTGGCGGTCTGGATCGCGGTGCTTCATCGCCGCGCTCGGCGTGATCGGCATGCACATGGCGGAGCAGTTCCTGTGAGCCGCGAACAGTTCGGGGCGAGAACCCCTTCGACCACGTCAGCGAGCGCGGCGGCCCCGCGCCCGTCATGCAGCGCAGCTACGACCGGCCCGCCGGCCTGGACAACCCGCGCGCACCGCGGCGCCGCGGCGGCATGCCGAACTTCGAGAAGTACGCCTGGCTGTTCATGCGGTTCTCCGGTGTCGTGCTGATCTTTCTCGCGCTCGGCCACCTCTTCATCATGCTGATGTGGGAGAACGGCGTGTACCGCATCGACTTCAACTACGTCGCGCAGCGCTGGTCGTCACCCGTTCTGGCAGACCTGGGACCTGCTGCTGCTGTGGCTGGCCCAGCTGCACGGCGGCAACGGCATGCGCACGATCATCGCCGACTACGCCCGCAAGGACTCCACGAAGTTCTGGCTGAACACCCTGCTGGCGCTGTCGATGTTGTTCACGCTGGTACTCGGCACCTACGTGCTGCTGACGTTCGACGCGAACATCTCGTGACAGGCGACCGCAGCGACGGGGAATGAACGAGTAGGAGCTTCGAGATGATCATCGAACACCGCTACGACGTCGTCATCGTCGGCGCCGGCGGCGCGGGCATGCGCGCCGCGGTCGAGGCGGGCCCCCGCGCGCGCACCGCGGTGCTGACCAAGCTGTACCCGACGCGCAGCCACACCGGCGCCGCGCAGGGCGGCATGTGCGCCGCGCTGGCCAACGTCGAAGAGGACAACTGGGAGTGGCACACCTTCGACACCGTCAAGGGCGGCGACTACCTCGCCGACCAGGACGCCGTCGAGATCATGTGCAAGGAGGCCATCGACGCGGTCTCGACCTCGAGAAGATGGGGATGCCGTTCAACCGCACCCCCGAGGGCCGCATCGACCAGCGCCGTTTCGGCGGCCACACCCGCGACCACGGCAAGGCGCCGGTGCGCCGGGCCTGCTACGCCGCCGACCGCACCGGCCACATGATCCTGCAGACGCTGTATCAGAACTGCGTCAAGCACGACGTCGAGTTCTTCAACGAGTTCTACGCGCTCGACCTGGTGCTGTCCGAGACCCCGGGCGGCCCGGTGGCCACCGGCGTCGTCGCCTACGAGCTGGCGACCGGTGACATCCACGTCTTCCACGCCAAGGCGATCGTGTTCGCCACCGGCGGGTCGGGCCGGATGTACAAGACGACGTCCAACGCGCACACCCTCACCGGCGACGGCCTCGGCATCGTGTTCCGCAAGGGACTTCCGTTGGAGGACATGGAGTTCCACCAGTTCCACCCGACCGGCCTGGCCGGCCTTGGCATCCTGATCTCCGAGGCCGTGCGCGGCGAGGGCGGCCGGCTGCTCAACGCCGACGGCGAGCGGTTCATGGAGCGCTACGCGCCGACGATCGTCGACCTCGCGCCCCGCGACATCGTCGCCCGGTCGATGGTGCTCGAGGTGCTCGAGGGCCGCGGCGCCGGACCCAACAAGGACTACGTCTACATCGACGTGCGCCACCTCGGCGCCGACGTGCTCGAGGCCAAGCTGCCCGACATCACCGAGTTCGCCCGCACCTACCTCGGCGTCGACCCGGTCACCGAACTCGTGCCGGTGTACCCGACGTGCCACTACGTGATGGGCGGCATCCCGACCACGGTCCACGGCCAGGTGCTGCGCGACAACACCGCGGTCGTGCCCGGCCTGTACGCCGCGGGCGAGTGCGCGTGCGTGTCGGTGCACGGCGCCAACCGGCTCGGCACCAACTCGCTGCTCGACATCAACGTGTTCGGCCGCCGCGCCGGCATCGCCGCCGCGAACTACGCACTGGGACACGACTTCGTCGACATGCCTGCCAAGCCCGCCGAGATGGTGACCGACTGGGTGGGCGACATCCTCTCCGAGCACGGCAACGAGCGGGTCGCCGACATCCGCGGCGCGCTGCAGCAGTCGATGGACAACAACGCCGCGGTGTTCCGCACCGAGGAGACGCTCAAGCAGGCGCTCACCGACATCCATGCCCTCAAGGAGCGGTACGCCCGAATCACGGTGCACGACAAGGGCAAGCGCTACAACAGCGACCTGCTCGAAGCCATCGAGCTCGGCTTCCTGCTCGAGCTGGCCGAGGTCACCGTCGTCGGCGCGCTGAACCGCAAGGAATCACGCGGCGGCCACGCCCGCGAGGACTACCCGAACCGCGACGACACCAACTACATGCGGCACACCATGGCCTACAAGGTGCTCGACGATGGCGGCGAAAAGGCCGAAGGGCCCACGCCCACCGATCTGCTGAGCGACATCCGGCTGGACTACAAGCCCGTGGTCCAGACCCGGTACGAGCCGATGGAACGGAAGTACTGATGAGCGCACCTGTCGATCGACAAGCCCGAAACCGGCGATCCGGCCCTGCCCCCGGTGCCCGACGGCGCCGTGATGGTCACGCTGAAGATCGCGCGGTTCAACCCGGAGGATCCGGATGCGCGCTGGCTTCGAGAGCTTCCGGGTGCCCTGCCTGCCCACCGACCGGCTGCTCAACCTGCTGCACTACGTCAAGTGGTACCTCGACGGCACGCTGACGTTCCGGCGGTCCTGCGCGCACGGCGTGTGCGGGTCGGACGCGATGCGGATCAACGGCGTGAACCGGCTGGCGTGCAAGGTGCTGATGCGCGACATGCTGCCCGAAGAAGGCGGGCACGGCAAGCCGTGACCATCACCATCGAGCCGATCCGCGGCCTGCCGGTGGAGAAGGACCTCGTCGTCGACATGGAGCCGTTCTTCGACGCGTTCCGCGCGGTGAAGCCGTTCCTCATCACCAGCGGCAATCCACCCACCAGGGAGCGCATTCAGAGCCAGACCGACCGGGCCCGCTACGACGACACCACCAAGTGCATCCTGTGCGCGTGCTGCACCACGAGTTGCCCGGTGTTCTGGAACGAGGGCAGCTACTTCGGCCCCGCCGCGATCGTCAACGCCCACCGGTTCATCTTCGACAGCCGTGACGAGGCCGCCGCCGAGCGCCTCGACATCCTCAACGAGGTCGACGGCGTGTGGCGCTGCCGCACCACGTTCAACTGCACCGAGGCGTGCCCGCGCGGCATCCAGGTGACCAAGGCGATCCAAGAGGTCAAGCGCGCGTTGATGTTCGCCCGCTGATCAGCACCCGCCTTCCGCGAGCGTGCGTGTCTGCGGGCGACACGCCGCCGATGTGCGGCGGTTTGTGCACTGTCGGCGTCCAATGAAAGTGCACGCACCGCGTCCGCCCGCACCCTGAATCCCGGCCAACGGCGACACGGGCCATCAGTGAAAGTGAGTCCGCATGCTCGACGTCGTGCGAGCGTGCGCACGGTGTCGCCGTCTTGCGGCGTGTCGCGCAGCAGACACGCACGCTCGCGGGACGCGGGGCTGTCACACATCGGGGGGCTGTCTCGTCCAAGGGACATGACCACGTCACGAATCCCTGCCCTGTCCCCCAAGAAGGCCCCGCTCATGGCCCGAATGATGTACCGCTACGCCAAGCACCGCTTCGGCGAAGTGCCCGTACCGTTCGCGGTGGGCGCTCACCACATGCCACTGCTGGTGGCCAACGCCGTGCACGAGACGCTGCTGGAGCGTGGTTCGAAGAAGCTGCCCGTCGAACGTCCGCGAGCTGGCGGTGTACTGGACCGCCCGTACCGTCGGCTGCTCCTGGTGCGTCGACTTCGGCGCCATGCTGATCCGCCTCGACGGCCTCGACGTCGAACGGCTGAAGTACGTGGATGACTACGCGACTTCTCCGCTTTTCACCGACGACGAGCGCGCCGCGATCGCCTACTCCGATGCCATGACGACCGATCCGCACACCGTCACCGACGAACAGGTCGCCGATCTACGCAGGCGATTCGGCGATGCCGGCACGATGGAGCTGACCTATCAGATCGGCATCGAGAACATGCGGGCCCGGATGAACACCGCGCTGGGCATCACCGAGCAGGGCTTCAGCTCGGGGGACGCGTGCCGGGTTCCGTGGGCTACTAACGACGAGGACGCAGCGGCGAAGCGGTGAACTTGTCCGGGTTGGCGATGTCCCAGATCGCACAGACCTTCCCGTCGCGAACCGTCAGCGCCTGAATGCGCGGCTGTATCTCGGGCCATTCGCCGTCGGTGTCCGCCCGCTCGTTGTAGAGCCCGAGCTCGCCGTTGACCAGCGCCAACTGCCCGGCCTCGAACAGCTTCGGCCCGTACCGCGCCGCCAGCCCGAGGATGAACCGGGCGACCTTGTCGGATCCGTGGATGACCCGGGCGGCGGTGGGCGCCTTGCGGTTCGAGTCGCCGGTGAACGTCACGTCGGGATGCAGCAAGGCGACGACGGCAGTCATGTCGCCCGACGCCATCGCCGCCATCAGCTGGCCGACGACCTCGTCGTGCGATGCGTCGCGCGCCGGAGGCGGCGCCCCGGCGACCGTCCGCCTGGCCCGCGATGCGAGTTGGCGCGCCGACGATTCGCTCACCCCCAGCACGTCGGCGATCTCGGCGAACGGCACGGCGAAGCCGTCGTGCAGGACGAAGGCCACCCGCTGATCGGGGGTGAGCCGTTCGAGCACGACCATCGCCGCGAATCGGGCATCCTCTCCCGCGACGACCGCCGCCAGTGGGTCCGATCCGATCGAGCGGTGTCACCACCGGCTCGGGCAGCCATTCGCCGAAGTAGGTCTCGCGGCGGTGCGCGGCCGACCGCAGCCGGTCCAGACCGATGCGGCTCACCACCGTCGTCAGCCACGCCCGCAGATCGACGATGCCGTCGCGTCGTGCGCCGAGCGCGTCCCACCGCAGCCAGGCGTCCTGGACCGCGTCCTCGGCATCGGCGAACGTGCCGGTGAGCCGGTAGGCCACGGCCAGGAGGTGCGAACGGAGCCGCTCGAATTCGTCGGCCCGCAGCGCGGTGGTCACTCCCTCAGCCTAACGAGGCGCCGTCCGACGCGCCGCAGCATCGCTGGCTACCCGAATCCACTGATTCCGGTGTCTGATCGCGAAAATTAGAGCAATTCCGTCGTTGCAGTACGCATTTCTTGCGGAAACCGTATGGTCCCTGTGGTTCACAGCAGGTGCCAGTGAGTAGACGGCGAACTCGCGGTCAATCCTGGCGGCGACGCTCCGGGTCGACCGTCGACAGCAAGGGTCTCAAAGGCGGCGCGCTGCTGTCCGGCGTCAAGGCTCCGGCCATCGTGCTGCTCGCGTTCGTCCCGATGTACCTGATCGCGGTCGCCTACCAGGAGCTCAACAAGGCCGAGCCGGACTGCGGCACCACGTTCACCTGGGCGTCGCGCGCGTTCGGTCCGATCATCGGATGGCTCGGCGGCTGGGGAATCATCGCCGCCGACGTCATCGTGATGGCCAACCTGGCGCAGATCGCCGGGGCGTACTCGTTCACGTTCGTCGGCGACCTCGGCTGGCACTCGGCTGGCCGACCTGGCCAACAGCACCGCTGTGGTCCACGGTCGCCGGCGTCATCTGGATCGCGGTGATGACCTACATCTGCTATCGCGGCATCGAGGTCTCGGCGCGCCTGCAGTACGTGCCTGCTCAACATCGAGGTCCTCGTCCTGATCGTGTTCGTCGATCGTCGCGCTGATCAAGGTCTACACGGCAAGCGCCGAGGACTACTCGCTCATGCCGTCGCTGTCGCTGGTTCTGGCCCGGCGGCCTCGACTTCGGCACGGTCATCGCGCCCGCCCTGCTGACCGCGATCTTCATCTACTGGGGCTGGGACACCGCGGTGGCCGTGCAACGAGGAGTCCGACGACCCCGGCACGCACCCCGGGCCGCGCCGCGGTCCTGTCGACCTTCCTGCTGCTGGTCACCTACGTGCTCGTCACCGTCGCGGCGGTCGCGTTCGCGGGCGTCGGAACCGACGGGCATCGGCCTTGGCAACCCGGACAACGCCGACGACGTGTTCGCCGCGATCGGGCCCGGCTCTGTTCGGCGACAGCTTCATCGGGCACGATCGCCCTGCTGCTGCTCTCGGCGTCGATCCTGACCTCGGCGTCGGCGTCGACGCAGACGACGATCCTGCCGACCGCGCGCACCACGCTGTCGATGGGCGTCTACAAGGCGGTGCCGAAGTCGTTCGCGCAGATCCACCCGCAAGTACCTGACGCCCGACGTCTCGACGATCGTGATGGGCGTGGTCTCGATCGGCGTTCTACGTGCTCTTCACGCTGATCAGCCCCAACCTGCTGACCGCGCTCATCGGCTCGGTCGGCCTGATGATCGCGTTCTACTACGGCCTGACCGGGTTCGCGTGCGTCTGGTACTACCGCAAGACGCTGCACCACACGGCGCGTGACTTCTTCATGCGCGGGGTCGTGCCCCTGCTCGGCGGCCTCATCCTGCTGGTCGTGTTCGTCTACGCGCTGATCCAGTACGCCAAGCCCGACTGGCTGACCGACGACGACGACAACAACGTGACGATCCTCGGGATCGGCGCGGTCGCGGTGGTCGGCGTCGGCGCCCTGGTCCTCGGCGCTGGTCCTGATGTTCGTCTGGTGGATGCTGGCAGCCGGCGTTCTTCCAGGGCCAGACCCTGCCGCGCCGGTCGCCGACCTGGTGCTGGAGCCGGCGATCGGGTCGCCGACGCGCACTTCGGCCTGCCCGACTCCGGCGACTGCCGATCGTCATCTCCCCGGATCTGTCGAACCTGCCCGCAGGCGAGAAGGCCATCGACCCGGCCACCGGCGAGGAATTCAGCAAGGGATGACGTTCGGCCGGGCGTAGTGCGCGACCACCGCCGCTCCGTCCGACCGTGGATCCGAGGCGGCCGTGAACGATCCGTCTGCGGCGACGTAGACGACGTTGGCCTGGCCGAGCGCCTCCGCGGACGCCGCCACGTCGGTCGGGGCCAGGCCGGCGCGCACGATCGAGTCCCGCGCGACCGACGGCATGTCCGACTCGACGGTCACCGAATCGGCTGTGTCGCCGTCGACTTGGGGCCCCACGATGGCGCGCGGGGCGGCGACCGCCTCCCGTGCTCCGGCACCGTCGAGTGCGCGCAAGAGCACCTGGGCGAGGATCTGCGGCTGACCCTGTCCACCCATCGTCGCGAGCACGTGGCGGGGGGCGCCCCCGCTCATCGTCATTGCGGGCATGAGGGTGTGCGCGGGCCGCTTGCGTGCCGCGATCACGTTGGGCGAGGCGGGATCGAGGGAGAACCCCGTCCCGCGGTTGTGGAAGAGGACGCCGGTGGCCGGGTCGATCAGTCCGGAACCGAAGCCGTGGTAGACGCTTTGGATCAACGACACGGCGTAGCCTTCGCCGTCGGCGGCGGCGACGCCGACGGTGTCCCCGTGGGGTACCAGCACCCGATCGGACTGCGCCGTCCCGGTCTCGGCCATCTGGTCCAGCCCGTCGTGCACTAGCGACTCGACGTCCACGTCGGCCATCCGCGGATCGGCCAGATGAGACCCGCGCAATGCATTGCCGCGGTGAAAGACCCGCAGCAGCGTGCCCAGTCCACTTCCCAACGGGTCGTCGATGCCGAGTTCCTCCACCGCGCGCAACGCCCGCAGCAGCAGGAAACCGTGCGTGTTCGGCGGGCTGGTGAGCACCGTCAGACCGCGGAAGCTCACCGAGATCGGGTCCAGCGTCTCGGGTTGAAAGGACGCGAAGTCGTCTGCGCTCAAGCCTGAGTCGCGTGACCGGAGGTAGTGGACCAGACGCTTCGCGACCTCGCCCTCGTAGAAGTCGTCGGGGCCGCCGCGCCGCAGCGCCGCGAAGGTATCCGCCAGGGCTGGCTGGCTGAAGTCGTCCCCCGCGCCCAAGGCCTGGCCGCCGGGTCGGAACACCCGGTCGAAGTCCGGGGTGCCGACCAGGTCGGCGTTCTCCGCGTCGGAGATGTGGTCGGCAAGGGACGGCGCCACGGGCACACCGGTGCTGGCGGCGACCTCCGCGTCGTGCAGGGTCCGGTCCCAGGAGAGTCGAGCACCGAGACGGCGCAACGTGTTCCAGCCGCGCACGCCACCGGGCACCGTCACCGAGTCCGCACCGCGGGTGGGCATCCGGTCGCCGTGCCGAGTTCGCAAGCCGGCCACGTCGACCGTCGGCACCCGCCCAGCCGGAGGCATTGACACACCGGACGGTGCCGTCGGGTGTGCGCACGAGAGCGAAGAGATCGCCGCCGAGCGCGACGTTGTGCGGGTACACGACGGTCAGCACGGCGGCCGCGACGACCGCCGCGTCGATCGCGTTGCCGCCGTCGCGGTAGGCGCGCATACCCGCCTCGGTCGCAAGCGCGTGCGGGGTGGCCAACGCTCCGGTGAACGCACTCGACGATGAGTTGGTGGGCGTCGCTGTAATGGGCACAGTGGGATGTTTCCCTTTCAGTCAGGTGATCGTGGACAGGAAGGACTTGGTGCGTTCGTGTCGAGGGTTGCTGAACAACTGGTCGGGCGGCGCGTCCTCGATGATCCGGCCGGCGTCCATCACGACGATGCGGTCGGCAACCTCGCGGGCGAACCGCATCTCATGGGTGACGACGACCATGGTCATGTGGTCACGCGCGAGCTCCCGCATGACGCCTAGAACCTCGGCCACCATTTCGACGTCCAGTGCGCTGGTGGGCTCGTCGAACAGCATTACCTTGGGGCGCATGGCAAGTGCCCGCGCGATGGCGACCCGTTGTTGTTGTCCCCCGGAGAGCTGACTGGGCCGAGACTCTGCCTTGTCCGCCAGGCCGACGCGCTCCAGCAGCGCCAGCGCATCCTTGCGGGCCGTGTCCTTGGGCGTGCCGAGCACCCGCACCGGACCGTTCCACACGTTCTCGGCGGCGGTCATGTGCGGAAACAGGTTGAAGTGCTGGAACACGAAGCCGATCTCGCGCCGACGTCGGGCGAGTTCGGTGGTGCCGACCTTCTTCCCGCCGGTGAGGTCCCGGTGCCCGATCGGCACTCCGTCGACCAGGATCGAGCCGCTGTCGATCTGTTCGAGGTGGTTCAGCGACCGCAGCAGAGTGGTCTTCCCCGCCCCGGACGGGCCGATGAGCACGACGACCTGACCCCGCATCACGTCGAGCGAGACGTTGTCCAGCACCGTGCGGCCGCCCAAGGTGCAGGTCGCGTCACGCACCGACACGATCGGCGCCGTGGATTCCGCGATGGCGCTCATGGCCGACTCCTTCAGGTTCACGGTTGCGTCATCCCTGCGGTTGAAGGGTCAGCGCGGCGCGGCGGGCACCGAGAAGCCGCTGGGTGATCGGGATCCGCTGCTCGATGCCGAGCTGGCGCGCCAACCGGCTCTCGATATAGGCCTGGATGAACGTCCAGATCGTCGTCAGCGCAAGGTAGTAGATCGCCGCGACGATGAAGATCTCGAACGTGTGGAACGTGTACGAGCTGATCGACTGGGTGACCAGGAACATCTCGCTCACGCCGATCACCGACAGTACCGACGTCGTCTTCATCATCCCGTTGAAGGAGTTTCCCAGCGGGGGGACCATGACACGCAGTGCCTGCGGCATGACGATCCACCGCATCACCTTGCCTGGTTTCATGCCCAACGACGCCGCCGCCTCGAATTGGCCCTTCGGCACGGAATCCAGTCCGGCACGGACTATTTCGGCGATGTAGGCGCTCTCGTTGATCATCAGACCGAGGATCGCGGCCTGCACCGCAGCCTTCACCGACAAGCCGAGCAGCGAGACGTCGTGGAATTGGTAGAGGCCCACGGCGGCCAGGCCGGTGTAGATGAGGACCAGCTGCACCAGCAGCGGCGTCCCGCGGATCACCCAGATGTAGACGCCCGCGGCCCAACGCAGCGCAGTGAACGGGGAACGCCGCATCAACGCGACGACCAGACCCGCCAGCGTGGCCAGCACCATCGCCACCACCGAGATCACGATGGTCAGGACCAGACCGTCCACGAAGGGCTCACTCGGCGTGAACAGGGCCTTCCAGAAGAACTGCCAGTCGAACTGCATGGTGGGCGCCCGCGGTCACTTCTGGATGCTGAGGTCGGATTGACCCCACTGGTCGATGACCTTGGTGTAGGTCCCGTTGCTCTCCAGTTCGTTCAGCGCCTGCTGAATCGCGTTGTGCAGCTCGGTGTTTCCCTTCAGCGTCGCAGCGCCGATCTTGATCGTGCCGAACGGTTGGCCTGCCATCTGGATCCGTGCGCCGGTCTTGGTGGCGTAGTAGCCGAGCGTCTCCGCAGTGTCGAGGTAGGCGTCGACCTGCCCGTTCTGCACCTGCTGGATCGACACGTCGGCGTGGTTGTTGCGGTTGATGTCGATCGCCGGTTTACCCGCTGCCGTGCACTTGTCGGACTGTTCCTGCGACAGCGATTCCGCCGTGGTCCCGACCGCGACCATCACCTTCTTGCCGCACAGGCTGTCGTCCATCCCGGTAATGGCGGCGGGGTGTTCCTTCGAAACCGAGATCCCCGTACCCGAGTACAGGTACGGCACGAAGTCGACGACCTGCTCGCGCTCCGGCTTGATGTAGAGCTGCGCCATGATCACGTCGCACTGCTTGGCCTGCAGGGTCGGGATGACGGCGGCGAAGGCGGACTGGACGAAGTCGGGTTTGAGGCCCAGCTGGGCGGCGAGCGCCTTGCCGAGGTCGACCTCGCTGCCCACCAGCGCACCGGTCTCGTCGTGGTAGACGCTGGGCGGCGTGCCGTCGTTGGGCGCGCAGATCTTGAGCGTGCCCGCCTGCAGGATCGCGGGCGGGGAGACCTTCGCGGGACCGGTGGGCGCGGGCGTCGACTCATCCGACGACGAACAGCCAGAGATGGCGAGCGCGACGACGCCGGCGACGACGCCTGCGATGACGGTCTTCTTCACGGTTTCCTCCAGGGTCGATACGACCGGACCTATCGAACGATAGGTGGCTATCGGGCGATAGGCATCTTTTCCGCGAAATTCATCGCCAATTGGCCCGGCTGATGGTGGGACGGGCTAACGAATCGGGGCGGCGACCGGAACTTCCCCCGTCGCTTCGCTCGCCCCCGGATCTTCCCCCGTCGCTTCGCTCGCCCCCGGATCTTCCCCCGTCGCTTCGCTCGCCCCCGCAAGCTCGTCGAGGCGGTGCACGGTGACCGCGCGGATCCCTTCGAGCCTGGCCGGCTCGACGAGCAGCCCCCGCACCACGAAGTCGGCGGCCTGCAACGGGCGCCGCTCCCAGAGTTGGCCGCCCGGTCCGCCCTGTTCGCGCAGGGTCTCGAACAGCACGCCGTTCACGGCGCGCTGGACGAAGCTCGGCTCGAAGTCCACGAACTCCCCCGCCTCCCGGCCGCCGGAGATGACGCGCTCAACCAGCTCGTGGAACAGCGCGATGCCCTCGCGCTCGTCGGCGAACTCGTCCAACCCGAGCACCGCGTCCTGGTAGAGCCCGCGGGCGTCGAACGGCTGGATCAGCGCCTCGCGCACGTCGCACGCGATCGCCAGGTGAAGCTTCTCCGCCCACGTCGAGTCCTCCTCGAGGCGGCGGCTGATGCGGTCGATCGACGGTGCGAGGTCCAGTTCGACCAACGTCTGGAAGATGACGTGCTTGGCCTCGAAGTGGTGGAACAGCGACGGCTGCCTGATCCGTACGGCATCGGCGATGTCGCGGGTCGAAGTGCCGAAGTACCCGCGCTGGGCGAACAACGCCGACGCCGCGAGCAGTATCCGGCCGCGGGTCGACGACCAGTCGACGACCGCCGGGCGCCAGCCACCCCCGTACTTCACCGCCCGATTGTGTCACTGGACCGGCCCGCCGCCGCACACCCCGGCCGGCCGTGGCGACGGTGCCGAGCTAGCGCTTCGTGAAAACCGTTCGGTGCCAAGCCTTGTCGGGCACGGCGGTGATGTCGCTCATCACGTGCTTGATGGTCAGGTACTCCTCGAACGAGTAGTCGCTCATGTCCTTGCCGAAGCCGGACGCGCCGACTCCACCGTGCGGCATCTCGCTGATGATCGGGATGTGGTCGTTGATCCACACGCAACCGGCCTTGATTTCGCGCGACGCCCGTTGCGCGCGGTAGACGTCGCGGGTCCACGCCGAGGCCGCGAGGCCGTACTCGGTGTCGTTGGCCTGCCGCAGCGCGTCGTCGTCGTCGGTGAACGATCGGGCCGTGAGCACGGGCCCGAAGATCTCGCCGCGATAGGCCTCCGACCGTTCGTCGACGTCGGCGATCAGGGTGGGCCGGTAGAACGAACCGGGCAGGTCAGGGGCGGTGCCACCGGTGACGACGCGACCACCCTCGCCGGGCGCACGGGCCACGATGCCCGCCACCTTGTCGCGGTGTGCCGTCGAGATCAGCGGCCCGAGGTCGGTGTCCGGGTCGTGCGGGTCGCCGACGACGACGCCGCTCATCACCTCCGCGACCCCGGCCACGAAGTCGTCGTACAGGTCGCGCGCGACGATCGCCCTCGTCGCCGCCGTGCAGTCCTGCCCCGAGTTGATCAGCGACGCCGCCACCGCGCCCTGGATTGCGGCGTCGAGGTCGGCGTCGTCGAACACCACGAACGGTGCCTTGCCGCCGAGTTCCAGTTGGGTGCGGTGGCCGTGCTCCGCGGCGGCGGCCATCACCTTGCGGCCGACCGCGGTGGACCCGGTGAACGTCACCAGATCGACGTCGCGGTGCCCGGCCAGCGCGGTGCCGACGTCGGCACCCAGGCCGGTGACGACGTTGAACACGCCATCGGGTAGGCCCGCCTCGCTGGCCAGCCGGGCCAGGGTCAGAGTCGTCAGCGGCGTCAGCTCACACGGCTTGATCACCACCGTGCAGCCTGCGGCCAACGCGGGCAACACCTTCCACACCGCCATCTGCAGCGGGTAGTTCCACGGCGTGATGGTCGCGACGACGCCGATCGCCTCGCGCCGGATGCTCGACGTGTGATCCGCCGAGTACTCGGCGGTGGCCTTGCCCTCGAGATGGCGCGCCGCGCCCGCGAAGAAGTCGATGTTGTCGATGCTGCCGGGAACGTCGAACTCGGTAGCCAATCGCACCGGCTTGCCCGTTTGACTGACCTCTTCGGCCACCAGGTCGTCGGCATGTTCGTCGGCCAGTTTGGCCAGCTTCGCCAGCACCGCCGACCGTTCGACCGGCGTTGCCCTCGCCCACCCCGGCAATGCCTTGCCCGCGGCCGCCACCGCGACATCGACGTCAGTCGTCGTCGCCACGGCGTACTCCGCGACGACGCGGCCGTTAGCCGGATTGACGATCTGGTGCACCCGGCCTCCGGTGGCCACCTCGCTACCGTCGATCCAGCTGCCTGCCACACCCGCCGAAAGGCTCACAGTCATATCCCAACGCTAACCGACCTGGTTGGCCTCGGCTACGCATTACCGCCGTGCCACCTGTTCCTGACGAACGATTTCATCGACATGGTTGCTTGTTTCGACGGATTCCGTGCACAATCATCTGCATGGTCAAGCCGGACGCTCCGCCCGGCATGCAGGCCGTCTCGTTGCGAATCAACCAGTCCAGGCCCGGTGCCGCCTATCAACTCGACGAACTCTCGAAGGCGATCATCGACAAGTTGCAGCAGGACGGCCGGCGGTCGTACGCGGGCATTGGGAAGGCGGTCGGCCTATCCGAGGCCGCCGTGCGCCAGCGCGTGCAGCGCATGGTCGACGCAGGAGTGATGCAGATCGTGGCAGTCACCGACCCAATGCAGCTGGGCTTCGCACGTCAGGCCATGATCGGCATCCGGTGCACCGGCGACACCAACAAGGTCGCCGAGAAGCTTTCCGCCATCGAATCCGTCGACTACGTGGTGCTCACCGCGGGGTCCTTCGACATCATCGTCGAAGTGGTCTGCGAGGACGACGGAGACCTACTCGACCTGTTGAACACCAAGATCCGCGCCGTCCCAGGGGTGATATCCACCGAGACTTTGGTTTACCTGAAACTAGTTAAACAGCAATACAATTGGGGTACGCGATGACAGCAGTAGACGTAGAGCAAGGAATTTCGACCGACCTGGGCGCCAAGGCGCAGCGCCACCTCTGGGGCCACTTCGCCCGCCACGGCGAGGGCATCACCCCGCCGATCATCACCCGTGGCGAAGGCGTGACGATCTGGGACGACAAGGGCAAGAGCTACATCGACGGCCTGTCCGGGCTGTTCGTGGTGCAGGTCGGGCACGGCCGCAAGGAACTCGCGGAGGCCGCGGCCAAACAGGCCGAGACCCTCGCCTTCTTCCCTCTGTGGTCGTACGGGACGCCGCCGGCGATCGAACTCGCCGAGCGTATCGCCGGCTATGCCCCCGGTGACCTGAACCGCGTGTTCTTCACCACCGGCGGCGGCGAGGCCGTCGAGTCAGCGTGGAAACTGGCCAAGAACTACTTCAAGCTGACCGGCAAACCCGGTAAGTACAAGGTGATTTCGCGCTCGATCGCCTACCACGGCACGCCGCAGGGCGCGCTCGCGATCACCGGCCTGCCGGCGTTCAAGGCGCCGTTCGATCCGCCAACCCCCGGCGGTTTCCGCGTGCCCAACACCAACTTCTACCGGGCGCCGGAGCCGTATGACACCGACATCAAGGCGTGGGGCCGGTATTGCGCCGACCGGATCGCCGAGGCCATCGAGTTCGAGGGTCCCGACACCGTGGCCGCCGTCTTCCTCGAGCCGGTGCAGAACGCGGGTGGCTGCTTCCCGCCGCCGCCCGGCTACTTCGAGCGGGTCCGGGAGATCTGCGACGAGTACGACGTGCTGCTGGTCTCCGACGAGGTGATCTGCGCGTACGGCCGGATCGGCTCGATGTTCGCCTGCGACGACTTCGGCTACGTGCCCGACATCATCACCTGCGCCAAGGGGCTGACGTCCGGCTACTCCCCGATCGGCGCGATGATCGCCAGCGACCGGCTGTTCGAACCGTTCAACGACGGCAAGACAGTCTTCGGACACGGCTACACCTTCGGCGGGCACCCGGTGTCGTCGGCGGTGGCGCTGGCCAACCTCGACATCTTCGAGCGCGAAGGCATCAACGCTCACGTCAAGGAGATGGCACCCGCGTTCCGCGCCACCCTGGAGAAGCTCTACGACCTGCCGATCGTCGGTGATGTGCGCGGCGAGGGCTTCTTCTACGGCATCGAACTGGTCAAGGACAAGGCCACCAAGGAGACCTTCAACGACGAGGAATCCGAGCGCTGTTGCGCGGATTCCTGACGCCCGCGATCTACGAGGCCGGGTTGTATTGCCGCGCAGACGATCGCGGCGACCCAGTCGTTCAGCTGGCACCTCCGCTGATCAGTGGCCAGAAGGAATTCGACGCGATCTACGAGATCCTGCACGGCGTTTTGAGCGAAGCCGGCCGCCTTCTCTAAGGAGCCTCGGTAGTCTCTCGCCGATGACTGCCGAGCCGAAGCCACCGATCGACCCCGTTCGTTGGCGGCCGCCGCCGATCGACCCACTCCCCGACCAGCCGGCTCGGCCGGTCACGGTGGTTCCGGTCGGCGGCGACGGTCCCGAGGACGTCGTCGCCGACGGCGCCGGCCGGCTCTGGACGGGCCTGGTCGACGGGCGCATCGTGCGGATCTCGCCCGACGAGGGCCAGCCCACCGTCGTCGCCAATACCGGTGGGCGGCCCCTCGGGCTGCACGTCGCCCGCGACGGACGCCTGCTGATCTGTGACAGCTACCGCGGTCTGCTGGCGCTCGATCCGGCCAGCGGCAAGCTCGAAGTTCTGGTCGAATTCCGTCGATGGGCGGCCACTGCGGTTCTGTTCGAACGTGACCGAAACCGCGGACGGCACAATCTATTTCACGGAGTCGACCAGTCACTTCCACTTCGAGCACTTTCTCGGTGCCATCCTCGAGGCGCGCGGCCGTGGCAGTCTGTTCCGACTCGCCACCGACGGCACCGTCACCACGCTCGTCGACGGGTTGTACTTCGCCAACGGGGTGACGGTGACCGCCGACGGCTCGGCGCTGGTGTTCGCCGAGACCGTGGGGCGCAGGCTGTCGAAGTACTGGCTGACCGGCCCGCAGGCGGGGAGCGTGACGCCGCTCGCGGTGAACCTGCCCGGCATGCCGGACAACATCTCGACGGGGTCCGACGGTCGGATCTGGACCGCGATGGTGACCGCGGCGAATCCCAGGGCGGAGGGTTTGATGCCGCGAGCGCCGTGGATCCGCAAGTTGGTCTGGCGGCTGCCCGCCGGACTGCAGCCGAAGGTCGAACCCGAGATCTGGGTGGTGGGCTTCGACGCCGACAGCGGCGATGCGCTCGGCGGCATCCGGACGACGCGCCCCGACTTCGGCGCCGTCACCGGCGTCGTCGAGGCCGACGGCAAGGTATGGATGTCGACCATCGAATTCCCGGCCCTCGCGTATTTCGACCAACCCTGACCACACTGGTAGCAATAGTCACTCTGGTAACAGCGTGGCTACCGCCAAATGCGATCGGAATCTCCTACCCTGCTGTCACGATGGCAATCACCGGATCCGCCGCGCGCCGGGCTGCGTCCCTGTTGGCCGCGGCCGCCCTACTGACCGCACCCGCCCTGGTCAGCGCTCCTTTCGCGCATGCCGACGACGCCTGCCCGTACCGCGTCGCGACGCCGCCCGCGGTCGACTCGTCGGAAGTCCCCACCGCCGGCGATCCCCCCGCCCCGCTACCGGTGCCCGCCACCCCGCTCGGCGGCGACGCCATGGCAGGGTGCGGCATCGTCACCGCACCAGGCACACCCCCGCTGCCGGGCGACGTCTCCGCCGAGGCGTGGTTGATTGGCGATATCGACACCGGTGAGGTGATCGCCACCAAGGACCCGCACGGCAGGCACCGCCCCGCCAGCATCATCAAGGTCCTGGTGGCCATGCTGTCCATCAAGGACCTGCCGATCAACAAGCGGGTCACCGGAACGCCCGAAGACGCGGGTGCCGAGGGCACCAGGGTCGGTGTCGAAACCGGCGGTGTCTACACCGTCAACGACCTGCTGCACGGCCTGCTGATGCATTCCGGCAACGACGCCGCGCACGCCCTCGCCGGACAGCTCGGCGGCATGGACCCCGCGCTGCAGAAGATCAACGACCTCGCGGGCAAGCTGGGCGGCCGCGACACCCGGGCCGCCACCCCGTCGGGCCTGGACGGCCCCGGCATGAGCACGTCGGCCTACGATCTCGGGTTGTTCTACCGTTACGCCTACCAGGACCCCGTGTTCGCCGGCATCGTCGCGACCCAGAAGTACGACTTCCCCGGCCACCCCGCCGACCCGAACAACCCCGGCGACGAGGACCATCCCGGCTACCAGCTCGAGAACGACAACCAGCTGCTCTACAACTACCCGGGCGCGATGGGCGGAAAGACCGGATACACCGACGACGCGGGCCAGACCTTCGTCGGTGCGGCCAACCACGACGGACGCCGACTGTTCGTGGTGATGCTGCACGGCACCCGGCTGCCGATCGCCCCATGGGAGCAGGCCGCACACCTGCTCGACTACGGCTTCGCCACCGCGCCGGGCACGAAGGTCGGCACGCTGGTCGAACCGGACCCGTCGCTGACCGTTGCCAAGGTCGATCCGGCTGCCAACGCCGCGGCCGCCCAGGCCGCCTCCACCACGCTGCTGCCCGCCGACGCCACGCCGGTCAGGGTCGGGGTCGGTGTCGTCGGGGCAGTGGTGGTCTTCGGCCTGATCATGGGCGCGCGCTCACTGAACCGCCGACCTCAGGACTAATCGCTAGCGCCGCCGCCTGGCCAGGCGCGAAAGTCCCAGCGCCGCAATGGCTCCCAGTGCGGCCGAGGTGAGTGCGCCACCGGCGCCCAGGCCTTCGCGCACTTCCACCCGTGGCGTGATCGTCGCGGGATTGGGCGGGTCGACGGGCGCCGCGGCCAGGGTGTCCGCCGACGTCGCCGCCCATGCCGTCGCGAAGAGGATCAGCCGCGCAGTGATGTACGCGAACACCATCAGGCCCAGGATCGGGCCGAACGTCGCACCCGCCGGGCCCTTCAGGACCGTACCCAGGTAGATCGAGGCGACCTGCTTGAAGACCTCGAAGCCGACCGCGGCGAGCAGTCCGGCCCGTGCCGCACTGCGCAGGCTCACCGACTCCCTCGGCAACCGCGCGATGATCCAGGTGAACAGAAGCCACGAGATACCAAGTGCCACGATCAGCGACGCGACGCGCAACAGCATGCCCAGCGCCGGGAAGTCGGGGACTCCGATCCAGTCGAGCACTCGTCGCATCACGCTGCCGTTGCCGAGGGCGGTCAGCGCGATGGTCACGACGATGGCGACGAACGCGGAGAGCAACGCGATCAGGTCCGAGAGCTTGGTCCGCACGAAGCCCGGCCGCTCGCCGCGCTGCTCGCCCCACATCTGGCTGAGCGCCTCGCGCAGGTTGGCCATCCAGCCCAGCCCCGCCCAGGCGGCAGCGGCCAGACCGATGACACCGACCGAGGTGCGTGACGCGATCGCCGAGTCCATCAAGTTGATCAGTTGCTGGCCGAGGTCCCCGGAGACGGTCGACTTGATGTCCGCCTCGATGCTGGCGAGCAGGTCCGGCCTGCTGGCCAGGACGAAGCCGCCCGCGGCGAAACCCACCATCAGCAGCGGAAACAGCGCGAATATCGTGAAGTACGTAATGCCAGCGGCGTAGAAGTCGCCCTTGCTTTCGTTGTAGCGCTCCTGGGCGCGCATGATGCGGTCGAACCACGGGAGCCTGGCTCGCAGACGGTCCATGACGCCCGGTTTGGCCGGTTCGGTCACACCAGCCTCCTGGGCGCTATGGGCGTTTCGGAAGAAACCCTAACCGGTCATATACCCGCCGCAACGTCGTGGCAGACACCTCGTTGGCCCGCTGTGCACCCGCTGCGAGGATGGCCTCCAATTCGGCGGGATCGGCCATCATCTCGTCCACGCGGGACTTGATCGGCGTGACGAACTCGACGACGGCCTCTGCGGTGTCGGCCTTCAGGTCGCCATAGCCGCGCCCGGTGTACCCCTCGACCAACTTGTCCACATCGGTACCGGTGACGGCGGACTGGATGGTGAGCAGGTTCGACACGCCTGGCTTGGCCTCGGGGTCGAAGCGGATGTCGCGCTCGCTGTCCGTGACGGCCGAGCGGATCTTCTTGGCGGTGGCCTTCGGCTCGTCGAGCAGGCTGATCAGGCCTGCGTCGGTGGCCGCGGACTTGCTCATCTTCGCGGTCGGATCCTGCAGGTCGTAGATCTTGGCGGTGGCCTTCTGAATCATCACGTCGGGCACGACGAGCGTGTTCGGGAAACGACTGTTGAAGCGCTGCGCCACGTCGCGCGCGAGTTCGAGGTGCTGGCGTTGATCTTCGCCGACGGGCACCAGATGGGTGTCGTAGAGCAGCACGTCGGCCGCCTGCAGCACCGGATAGGTGAAGAGGCCGACGGTGGTGGCGTCGGCACCGTGCTTCTGCGACTTGTCCTTGAACTGCGTCATCCGCGACGCCTGCCCGAATCCGGTGAAACAGCCCAGCACCCAAGATAATTCGGCGTGGGCGGGGACGTGGCTCTGCACGAAGACCGTCGCGCGCGCCGGGTCGATGCCCAGCGCCAGGTACTGCGCCGCCGTGACCAGCGAGCGACGGCGCAGGGTGTCGGGATCCTGCGGGAGGGTGATCGCGTGCAGGTCTACGACGCAGAAGTAGGCGTCGTAGTCGTCCTGCAAGCCCACCCACTGGCTGACCGCCCCCAGCGCGTTGCCGAGATGCAGGGAGTCAGAGGTGGGCTGCACGCCGGAGAAGACGACACGGCGGGAACCAGTGGAAGTGCTCATGATGTCTCGATCTTTTCACGTCGCGGCCTCCTGAAGATCCGAGGCGCCCATGCACCGGATTTAGCACAACGCGGTTGCGCTATTACCGCAACGATGTTTTACTAAATCCGCCTGAGACGAGACACCAAATGAAAGGAGCCGATCGACGTGCTCACTAGCATCATCGGCACACGCCTGAGCTGGCACTTCGCCAACGGGTGGGTCTTCGAACCATGCATCGTGGGGTCCGACAACGTCGAGTACACGTTGACGGCGGGACCGCACGCGGGACGGCATGCCATTCAGCACTTCTGGTACGAGCGGGTGGCTCCTGGTGTCGAGACCACCGTCTGGTACGAGGAGAGCGGCGCGCTGGTCCACATCACCTGGTATCTGGAATCGCAGACGACGCACCGCTTCGCCGCGCTTCCTGCCTGGCTGGGCGAAGACATGAGCGTCTATCGCGGTGACAACCAAGACCCGGCGTTCATCGAGAAGATCAGGAATCTCAGTTCAGAGAATCAGGACTACCCGCGGAAGATCCTCAACGACGACGGCTACTTCAGGGTGATCCCATGAACTTCCTCGACGAGCACCGATGGGGCGGGAAGATCTTCACCGGGGAGTGGACGGCGCCCGACGGCGGGACGATCCCCGTCGTCGAACCGGCCACCGGGATCGAGATCGGCCGCGTGGGCGAAGCGTCGCTCGGCGACCTCGAGCGGTCGGTCGCCCAGGCGCGTAAGGCCCAAGCCGACTGGGAGGCAGTGTCATTCACCGAGCGGGCCGCGGTCATGCGCCGCGCCGCGGACCTGTGGACACAACACAGCGAAGAGGTGCACAACTGGCTCATGCGCGAAGCCGGCGGCGTCCGTCTCAAGGCGCAGTACGAAGTATTCGGAGCGGTCCAGGAGTGTCTGGAGTCTTCCGGGCTGCCCTCGCACGCCCTTGGCGAGGTCCTGCCCACCGATCGCGCACGGTTGAGTATGAGCCGTCGGACCCCGGTCGGGGTGGTGGCCGTCATCGCGCCGTTCAACATGCCTCTCAAACTGGCGATCCGCTCGGTGGCGCCCGCGCTGGCCTTGGGCAACGCGGTGATCCTCAAGCCCGATCCGCGCACCTCGGTCGCCGGTGGGGTCACCCTCGCCAGGGTTTTCGAGGAGGCCGGCCTGCCCGCCGGAGTGCTGCACGTCCTGCCCGGCGGCGGCGAACTGGGTTCGGCGATGGTCGCCCATCCCGACGTCAACGCCGTGTCCTTCACCGGTTCCACGCAGGCCGGCCGCTCCGTGGGCGAGCTCGCCGCACAAGCATTTCACCCGCGCCCACCTCGAACTGGGCGGCAACAACGCGATGATCGTGCTCCCCGACGCCGACCTGGACAACGGGATCAACGCTCTGGCCTACGGCAGCTTCTTCAACCAAGGGCAGGGCTGCATGATCATCGGCCGACATCTGGTGCACGAGTCCATATATGACGACTACGTGCACCGGCTGGTGGCCAAGGCCGAGTCGCTGACCGTGGGTAACACTGCGACAGAAGACGTGTCCCTTGGCCCGATCATCGACGCCAGGCAGCGCGACAGGATCCACGGGCTGGTCACCGAAAGCGTCACGGCGGGAGCCAAACTGCTCACCGGGGGTACCTACGAGGGGCTGTTCTACCGGCCCACCGTGCTGGCCGACGCCGGACCCGGCATCCCCGCCTACGACCAGGAAGTGTTCGGCCCGGTCGCCTGCATCACGCGCTTCTCGACACTCGACGAAGCCGTCGAACTGGCCCGCGACACCGAATACGGTCTCGCGCTTGGCATCTTCACCGCCGACGTAGCTACCGGACTCGCCTTGGCCGAGCGCATTCCCACCGGCACCGCCCACATCAACGACCAGACGCTGCGCGACGACGCGCAGGTGCCCTTCGGCGGGGTTCGCAACTCGGGCAACTCATCTCGCTTCGGCACCGCTGCTGCCAACATCGAGGCGTACACCGACACCCGATGGATCACCGTGCAGCCCACTCCGCCGGCGTATCCCTTCTGACCCGGCGCAACTACGAAGGGAAGCTTCAATGTCGGACATCAACGTGTTGGCGTTGGTCGGCAGCTTGCGTGCGGCTTCGGTGAACCGTCAGATCGCCGTGCTGGCGGCCGAGACGGCCCCGGCCGGGATCACGGTGAACCTCTACCAAGGCCTCGGCGGGGGCCTTGGCGAACTGCCGCTCTACAACGAGGACATCGACAACCCCGCCGACCTACCCGCCTCGGCCAGCGCCCTGCGCGTCGCCGTCGCCGAAGCCGACGCGATCCTGGTGGTGACCCCGGAGTACAACGGCAGCATTCCCGGCGCACTCAAGAATGCGATCGACTGGCTCTCTCGCCCCTACGGGCAGAATGCGCTGTCGGCCAAGCCGCTGGCTGTCATCGGCGCCTCAATGGGCCAGTACGGCGGCGTATGGGCGCACGATGAGGCTCGTAAGTCGTTCGGGATCGCCGGGGCCGACGCTGTTGACGCGCCCGCGTTCTCGCTGCCGATCGAAACACTGGGCGGCAAGCATCCGCGCGAGAGCGACGACGTGTCGCCAGCCTCAACGACGTGTTGACCAAACTGGCCGCCGAGGCGGGGTGACCGGGCTGTCCGGGGCAGATGCTGCGTGCACGATTACGCTGATCATCAGCACCTCGCATGAGCAGACCACCTCCTACTCGCCAAGAAACGGGGAAATCCTTGCCACTGTTCACCGTCACGATGCGTTCCGGGAGAACGGTGACCGAAAAGGACGCAATATCCGCCGCCATTCACGAGGCGAGCGTCAGCGCTGGTTATCCCGAGGACGATCACTTCCAGAGGTTCATCTCCTTGGACGAAGCCGACCTGCGCATCAGCCCTCGTTATCCCGATCTTCAGAAGCCTCGTAGCGAGCACGTCCTGATGATCGAGGTGCTGGTCTCGTCAGGGACCGACGAAGACAGGAAGCGCTCGCTCCTTTCCGCGATCGTGACTCGCCTACAAGAGACGGGAACGGACCCGAACGACGTCATGGTCTTCTTCGGTGAGATCGACCGTGCCAGTAGTTCCTTTGGTGGCGGCCGCCTCGCCCTGCCGGTCGAGGTGAAGCCTTGAACACTCACTCATCGAGCGTTCCCTTGAGCATCGCAGTCAGCACCCTGCGTACGCGCGGTTCGATCTCGAAGACCGCGTGCGTCATGCGCGGGTCGCTGCGGTAGAGCGCCGCTACCTCTGGAGCCGGGTTGGCCATTTGCCAGAATGCGCCCGATAGTGAGGTCGCGGTGGCGATGACGTCGATGCAGTCTCGTTCGGTGAGGCCGGGCAGGACCCGTCGCATGACCTCGACGATGGCGTCGACTGCGTCGTGGGTGACGAGCTTGAAGGCACGTACGGCTTCCAGGGACACATTTCGTTCCAGGTTGAGCGGCGCCTGCGCGAGCAGATCGCAGAACATGCCGCGGTCGGCCAGTGTGCTGGAGAAGGCGGACGCCACCTTCTCCGCGGTCGGGGAACCGCTTGCCGTCTCCAATTTCGCGCGCAGCGCCGCCGACCATTCGCGCCAATCCTCGGCGGTGAGGAGCAGGAAGATCTGCTCGCGCGTCTCGAAGTAGCGCAGCAGGGCCGACTTGTGCATGCCGACCGCGTCGGCGATGTCGGTCAAGGTGATCTGCCGGATACCGCGCTCGGCGCCGAGCGCGCGTGCCGCCGCCAGGATGGCGTCTTCGCGCTGTTGCTTGGCCTCCGGACTGCGGGCCCTCTGAAAATCCGAGGCATCCATCCACTTATGTTAGCGCAACTATGTTGCACTATTAACACAACGGTGTTTTACTAAATGTATGACGCAGACATGGTTCATCACCGGTTCGTCCCGCGGCTTCGGGCGCGCCCTGGCTCGCGCCGCGCTCGAGGCGGGCGATCGAGTCGCCGCCACCGCACGCGGGCCCGAGCAACTCGACGATCTCGCCGCCGCGTATCCGGATCGGTTACAAGCGCTGGCCCTGGACGTCACCGACGTGGCCGCCGTCGGTGCGGCGATCCGCGACGCGCACCAGCGGTTCGGCCGCCTCGACGTCATCGTCAACAACGCGGGCTACGCCAACGTCTCACCCATCGAGACCGGAGATGACGAGGACTTCCGCACCCAGTTCGAGACCAACTTCTGGGGTGTCTACAACGTCTCGAAGGCGGCCATTCCCGTTCTGCGCGAACAAGGAGGCGGATTGATCATGCAGTTCTCGTCGGTGGGCGGCCGCGTCGGCGGCTCCCCCGGCATCGCCTCCTACCAGGCGGCCAAGTTCGCGATCGACGGGTTCAGCCGCGTGCTGCGGACCGAGACCGCGCCGTTCGGCATCAAGGTGATCGTGGTCGAGCCGAGCGGCTTCCGCACCGACTGGGCAGGGTCGTCGATGACCGTCCGGCCCGTCCCGGAGGAGTACGCCGAGATGATCGCCTGGCGCCGGGACGGCGGCGGCAGTGGCGTCACGGCCGGGGACCCCGACCGAGCCGCCGAAATCCTCGTCCAGGTCGCGAAACGGCGCGACATTCCCCTCAATCTGCCTCTCGGGGTGAACGCGACGGAGGGCTCGATACGGCTCGACGAACAGCGCCTTGCCGAAGACCGCAAATGGTCGGCGGTCGCCAGATCAGCCGATTTCGCCGAGTCCTACCCCGTCGAGTTTCCCCCCGACGCGCCGTAAGCGACCGTCACCGGCGCGTGGTCGGACCAGCGCAGAGCGTAGGCGGCGGCCCGTTCCACCCGCGCGGTACTGGCCCGCGGCGCAAGCGCGGCGTTGGCGAGCTGGTAGTCGATCCGCCAGCCCGCGTCGTTGTCGAATGCCTTGCCGCGCCACGACCACCAGCTGTACGGGCCCGCGACGTCGGGGTGCAGGACGCGGACCACGTCCACCCAGCCAGTGGCGAGCACGCCGCTGAGCCACTGCCGCTCGCTGGGCAGGAACCCCGACTTCTTCCGGTTTGCCTTCCACGCCTTGATGTCGGCTTCGGTGTGGGCGATGTTCCAGTCGCCGCACACGACCGCGCCGCGCTTCCCCGAGTTGAGTGCCGCCATCCGACCCGCCACGGCGGCCATGAACCGCTCCTTCTCCAGTTGGCGCTCCGTCTCGGCTTCGCCGGTCGGGAAGTACACGCTGGCGACGGTGAGGTCACCCGTGTCGACCTCGAGATACCTTCCGTGCGAGGCGAATTCATCGTCATCGGGCCCGATCCGCACGCGCGTGATCGGGTGACGGCTCAACACGGCGACGCCGTTGCGACCCTTCAGGTGTGGGTCGGCTGAGGCGAGGTGCCAACCGTCGGCGAGCGCGGGCGCCAGCGCATCGGCGAGTTGCTCGTCGTCGGCCCTAGTCTCCTGCAGGCACACGACATCCGCCGTCGTCTCCTTGAGCCATGGCAGCAGTCCCAGGTTCTCCGACGACCGCTGTTTGGTCGCCGCGCGGATCCCGTTGACGTTGATGGTGCTCACGATCACCGGCAGACACTAGCCGAGGTCGCCAAAGCGGCGGTGCAGCGACTGCTTCGAGACACCGAGCACACGGCCAATCTCGCCCCAGGAGTATCCCGCGGTGCGGGCGCCCCTGACCGCGTCGGCATAACGCAGTGATGCGCGGTGGAGGTCGTCGCGGGCGGCGGCCAGTTCTCGCCCACTCGCACCGCTCGCGACCTCGACGAAGACGGGGTCGGGCCCAATGGGTCCGGGTGGCCGCGACTGCGCTTGCTCGATCTCGTCGAGGACCCCGCGACGTATTGCGGCGATCGTCGGGGTCAGAAGCCCACCACGGTTCCCTCGCGTCCAAGGCGAAGTACCTCCTCTCCGGGCCGTCAACATTTGATGACGGCGCAGAGAAGCATGTCGTCTACCTCCGACAGCGCAGGCTTGCGGTACCGCCGGTATCACCTTTACTGTCGCGGTCATGCCCGAACGCGATCCCATCCACGTCGGTTCTGGAGAGCCCATCGTCCTGCTGCACCCGTTCCTGTGCTCGCAGAACGTGTGGCGGACCGTGGCCGATCAGCTCGCCGACACCGGCCGCTACGAGGTGTTCGCCCCGACCATGGCCGGACACCACGGCGGTCCGCGCGCCCGCAGCTGGTTCCTCGACATCGACACGCTCGTCGACGGGGTGGAACGCCAGATGGACCAGCTCGGCTGGCGCACGGCCCACGTGGTCGGGAACTCATTGGGCGGCTGGGCGGCCTTCGAACTGGAGCGCCGCGGACGGGCGCGCAGCCTGACGGCCATCGCTCCCGCGGGTGGGTGGACCCGCTACTCGCCGACGAAGTTCGAAACCGTCGCCAAGTTCCTGCTCGGCGCCCCGGCGCTGTTGGTCGCGCGCCTGCTCGGCCCGCGGATCCTCGACCTGCCGTTCGGGCGCCGGCTCGCGACGCTGGCGATCAGCGGGCCCGCAGACGGACCGAGTCAACCCGACCTGCTCGCCCTGATGAATGACGCGACGCACTGTCCCGCCTACTTCCAACTTCTCGTCAGGACGCTGCTGCTGCCAGGGCTCACCGAGCTCGCCAACTCCACGGCGCCCACCCAACTGGTGCTGTGCGAGAAGGACCGCGTCTTCCCCACCCCCCGAGGCACCCGGTACTTCGTCGAGAACCTGCCCCCGGGCTCGGAGGTGATTCGGCTCGACGGGCTGGGTCACATCCCCATGTTGGAGGCGCCCGGTCGCATCACCGAATTGATCGCCGACTTCGTCGACCAGCACACCGGCCGTGCCGAACGCGCGATACCGCCCACGGGTACCTAGCGGGTTAGTGCAGGGCGCGCTTGAGGTGGTCGGCAATGGTGGCGAGGTACTCCTCGCTGGTCTCCCAGCCCTGCTCGGGCCCGATCAGGATGGCGAGGTCCTTGGTCATGTGACCGCCCTCGACGGTGCCGATCACGACCTCTTCCAACGTCTCGGCGAACTCGATCACCTCTGGCGTGTTGTCCAGCTTGCCGCGGTGCGCTAGCCCACGGGTCCACGCGAAGATCGAGGCGATCGGATTGGTCGACGTCGGCTTGCCCTGCTGATGTTGCCGGTAGTGCCTGGTGACCGTGCCGTGCGCGGCCTCGGCCTCGACAGTCTCGCCGTCCGGCGTCATCAGGACCGAGGTCATCAAGCCGAGCGAACCGTAACCCTGTGCGACGGTGTCGGATTGGACGTCGCCGTCGTAGTTCTTGCAGGCCCAGACGTAGCCACCCTCCCACTTGAGGCAGGACGCGACCATGTCATCGATCAGCCGGTGCTCATAAGTCAGTCGCCTGGAGTCGAATTCGTCCTTGTATTCCTCGTCGAAGATGCGCTGGAACTCGTCCTTGAACATCCCGTCGTAGCCCTTGAGGATGGTGTTCTTAGTCGACAGGTAGACCGGATAGTTCTGCTGCAGGCCGTAATTGAACGATGCGCGCGCGAAGTCCTGGATGGACTTCTTGAAGTTGTACATGCCCATGATGACGCCACCCCCCTCGGGGATCTTCACCACGTCGTGCACGATCGGTTCACTGCCGTCGTCCGGCGTGAAGGTCACCGTGAACGTGCCGCCCTGCTCGACCTTCGTGTTGTAGGCGCGGTACTGGTCACCGAAGGCATGTCGGCCGATGATGATGGGCTTGGTCCAGCCCGGCACCAGCCGGGGCACGTTCTCGATCACGATCGGCGCGCGGAAGATGGTGCCGCCCAGGATGTTACGGATGGTGCCGTTGGGCGACAGCCACATCTGCTTGAGGCCGAACTCCTTGACGCGGGCTTCGTCGGGGGTGATGGTTGCGCACTTGACCCCGACGTGGTGCTTCTTGATCGCGTTGGCGGCGTCGACGGTGACCTGGTCGTCGGTCTCGTCGCGGTACTCGATGCCGAGGTCGTAGTAGTCCAGGTTCACGTCGAGGTGAGGAAGGATCAGCGTGTCCTTGATCAGCTTCCAGATGATGCGCGTCATCTCGTCGCCGTCGAGCTCTACGACCGTGCCTTCGACCTTGATCTTGGACATGCTGGCTTGTCCTCCCTCTAGGCTCGAACGGCCTCCAGCGCTTCGTTGAACGTCTTGCTCGGCCGCATCACCGCCGCAGTCTTCTCCGCATCCGGGTAGTAGTAACCACCGATGTCGACGGAATCGCCCTGCACCTCGTTGAGTTCGGCCACGATGGCGTCCTCGTTCTCGGCCAGCGACTTGGCCAGCGGGGCGAAGTGCTCGGCCAGCTCCTTGTCCTCGGTCTGCGCAGAAAGCTCCAGCGCCCAGTACATGGCCAGATAGAACTGGCTGCCCCGGTTGTCGAGCTCACCGATCTTGCGCGACGGGTTCTTGTTGTTGTCCAACAGCTTTCCCGTCGCGGCATCGAGCGTCTTGGCAAGTAGCTTGGCCCGCGGGTTGTCGGTCTTCTTGCCGAGATCCTCCAAGCTGACCGCCAATGCGAGGAACTCGCCGAGCGAGTCCCAGCGCAGGTGGTTCTCCTCCACCAACTGGCTGACGTGCTTGGGCGCCGAACCGCCCGCACCGGTCTCGTACAACCCGCCGCCTGCCATCAGCGGCACGATGGACAGCATCTTGGCGCTGGTGCCCAGCTCCAGGATCGGGAACAGGTCGGTCAGGTAGTCGCGCAGGATGTTTCCCGTCGCGGCGATGGTGTCCTGCCCGCGCATCGCGCGCTCGATGGTGTGCCGCATGGCCCGTTCCTGCGACCGGATCGAGATGTCGAGACCCTCGGTGTCGTGGTCCTTGAGATACGTGTTGACCTTCGTCCGCAGCTCGTTCTCGTGCGGACGCCACACGTCGAGCCAGAACACCACCGGCATACCGGAGTCGCGCGCCCGGGTGACGGCCAGCTTCACCCAGTCGCGGATCGGGGCATCCTTGACGACCGGCATGCGCCAGATGTCGCCCTCTTCCACGTTCTGCGTCAGCAGCACCTCATCGGTGGCGTTGTCGACGATGTTGGCGACGCCGTCCTCGGGGATCTCGAACGTCTTGTCGTGGCTGCCGTACTCCTCGGCCTGCTGCGCCATCAGGCCCACGTTGGGAACGGTGCCCATCGTCGTCGGGTCGAACTGGCCGTGCGTCTTACAGAAGTTGATGATCTCCTGGTAGATGCGGGAGAAGGTGGACTCGGGGTTGACGGCCTTGGTGTCCTTGGTCCGTCCGTCGGCGCCCCACATCTTGCCGCCGAGGCGGATCATCGCGGGCATCGACGCGTCCACGATGACGTCGCTGGGCGAGTGGAAGTTCGAAATGCCCTTGGCCGAGTCCACCATCGCCAGCTCGGGCCGGTGCTCGTGGCAGGCGTGCAGGTCGCGGATGATCTCTTCGTGCTGCGAGGCGGGCAGCGACTCGATCTTGGCGTAGAGATCGGACAGGCCGTTGTTGACGTTGACCCCCAACTCGTCGAACAGCTTCTGGTGCTTGGCGAAGGCGTCCTTGTAGAAGACCTTCACCGCGTGGCCGAAGACGATGGGGTGGCTGACCTTCATCATCGTCGCCTTGACGTGCAGCGAGAACATCACGCCGGTCTCGTACGCGTCCTGCATCTGCTCTTCGTAGAAGTCGCACAGCGCCTTCTTGCTCATGAACATGCTGTCGATGATGTCGCCGTCGTCCAGCTTCACCTCGGGCTTCAAAACGATGGTCTCGCCACGTCTTGGTGATCAGCTCCATCCGGACGGTGCGGGCCTTGTCCAGCGTCAGCGACTTCTCGCCGTGGTAGAAGTCGCCGTGGCTCATGGTCGCCACGTGGGTGCGCGACGCCTGCGACCACGGGCTCATGCTGTGCGGGTGCTTCTTGGCGTATTCCTTGACCGCCTTGGGTGCGCGACGGTCCGAGTTGCCTTCGCGAAGTACGGGATTCACTGCGCTGCCCAAGCAGGTGCCGTAGCGCTCCTTGAGCTTGCGCTCCTCGTCGTTCTTCGGCTCGCCGGGGTAGTCCGGAACGTCGTAGCCCTTGGCCTGCAGTTCCTTGATGGCAGCCAGCAGCTGCGGCACCGAGGCGCTGATGTTCGGCAGCTTGATGATGTTGGTCTCCGGCAGCTGCGTCAGCTTGCCCAGCTCGGCCAGGTTGTCGGGTACGCGCTGCTCTTCGGTCAGGTAGTCGCCGAACTCGGCCAGGATGCGCGCGGCCACGGAGATGTCGCTGGTCTTGACGTCGATGCCGGCTGCGTCGGCGAAGGCGCGGATCACCGGCAGGAAGGCGTACGTCGCAAGCAACGGCGCCTCGTCGGTCAGGGTGTAGATGATGGTTGGCTGCTGGGCACTCATGGGCACTCTCCCGGCGTCAGGTCGGTCTGGATTAAGGGCGGCCCCGCCTCGAAGAAGCACGGCGAACCGCGGCCATCAGTATCGCGTCGGACACGACGCTACGCGGCCCGATCCCGCGGGCTGAACAGGCCACGCTTCAGCCGCGCGCGAAACCCGCACGTGGCACGCACTCGATGAAGTGAGATACGCTTCGTATCGGTCATGAGTGCCAGCGTCAAGCCCCGGCTCGCTGGCCGGCAACCCTCCAACCGCGGTGGGGTGCCCCGGGTGATTGACCAGGTTGAGTAGCCGTGAACGCTAGCTGCGCGGCAAGCGCGGGTCCGATGATGACGGGCCCCCCGGAGAGACAGGGAAACCTGATGTGGAGGCCCACCATGTGCCGTCGTTGCTGAACCCTCCCACGAACCTGATTCGTGCCGACTACGGCACCCCCTTCCCAATTCCAGGAGAAACATCCCCATGAGCACCGACGACGTCGTCGACCCGACCGCCAACTGGGCCTTCGAGACCAAGCAGGTCCACGCGGGCCAGACCCCGGACATCGCGACCAACGCCCGGGCGCTGCCGATCTACCAGACCACGTCGTACGTCTTCAACAGCACCGATCACGCCGCCGCACTGTTCGGCCTCGCCGAGCCGGGCAACATCTACACCCGGATCATGAACCCGACGCAGGACGTCGTCGAGCAGCGCATCGCGGCGCTCGAGGGCGGCGTGGCCGCACTGTTCCTGGCGTCCGGGCAGGCCGCCGAGACGTTCGCGATCCTCAACCTGGCCGGCGCGGGCGACCACATCGTGTCCAGCCCGCGGCTCTACGGCGGCACGTACAACCTGTTCCACTACTCGCTGCCGAAGCTCGGCATCGAGGTCAGCTTCGTCGAGGATCCCGACGACCTGGACTCCTGGCGGGCGGCGGTGCGGCCGAACACCAAGGCGTTCTTCGCCGAGACCATCTCCAACCCGCAGATCGACATCCTCGACACCCCCGGAGTGTCCGGCGGTGGCACACGAGAACGGCGTGCCGCTGATCGTCGACAACACCATCGCGACGCCGTACCTGATCCAGCCGATCGCGCCACGGCGCCGACATCGTCGTGCACTCGGCGACGAAGTACCTCGGCGGGCACGGCTCGGCGATCGCCGGCGTGATCGTCGACGGCGGCAACTTCGACTGGACGAACGGACGGTTCCCCGGATTTACCACGCCAGACCCGAGCTATCACGGCGTGGTGTTCGCCGAGCTCGGTCCGCCTGCGTACGCGCTCAAGGCCGGGTGCAGCTGCTGCGCGACTACGGGTCGGCCGCGTCGCCGTTCAACGCCTTCCTGGTCGCGCAGGGATTAGAGACGCTCAGTCTGCGCGTTGAGCGTCATGTGGCCAATGCCCAGAAGGTCGCGGAGTTCCTCGCCCACCACGACGACGTGCGTGTCGGTGAACTACGCCGGCCTGCCCACCTCACCGTGGTACGAGCTGGGAAAGAAGCTGGCGCCCAAGGGAACCGGCGCCGTGCTGGCGTTCGAACTGGCGGGCGGCATCGAGGCGGGCAAGGCATTCGTCAACGCGCTCGTCCTGCACAGCCACGTCGCCAACATCGGCGACGTTCGGTCACTGGTGATTCACCCGGCCTCGACGACGCACGCGCAGCTCTCCCCGGAGGAGCAGCTCGCGACCGGTGTCACACCCGGCCTGGTTCGGCTGGCGGTCGGCATCGAGGGCATCGACGACATCCTCGCCGACCTCGAGCAGGGCTTCGCCGCCGCCAAGGCGTTCTCCGGAGTGCCGCAGACGGCGGCGTCGTTGTGAGGGCGGCGAAGTGACGACCGTTGGAGAGCCGCCCTTCGGCGTTCGCCACGCTGCCCGCACGAAGGCGAAGTCGGCGTCGTCGACATCGGGTCGCTGACGCTGGAGAACGGCACAGTCCTCGACGACGTGTCCATCGCGGTGCAGCGGTGGGGCGAGCTGTCGCCGAACCGCGACAACGTCGTGGTGGTGCTGCATGCGCTGACCGGTGACTCGCACATCACCGGCCACGCCGGGCCGGAGCACCCCACGCCTGGCTGGTGGGACGGCGTGGCAGGACCGGGAGCGCCGATCGACACCGACCGGTGGTGCGCGATCGCCACCAACGTGCTGGGCGGATGCCGCGGCTCGACCGGGCCGAGTTCACCCGCGCCGGACGGAAAGCCTTGGGGGTCAAGGTTTCCAGCGATCACGGTGCGCGATCAGGTGAACGCCGACCTCGCCGCGCTCGAGGCCCTCGGCATCACTCAGGTCGCCGCTGTCGTCGGTGGCTCGATGGGTGGCGCGCGGGCCTTGGAGTGGATCGTCGGCCACCCCGACACGGTGCGGGCGGCACTGGTGCTCGCGGTCGGTGCACGCGCCACCGCCGACCAGATCGGCACCCAGAGCAGCCAGGTGTCGGCGATCAAGGCCGACCCGGACTGGCAGTGCGGCGACTACTACGACACCGGACGGGAACCCTCGGTCGGAATGGAGATCGCAAGGCGTTTCGCCCATCTCACCTACCGCGGCGAGGCCGAACTGGACGACCGCTTCGGCAACGACGCCCAGGGCCGGGAGAACCCGACGACGGGCGGTCGCTACGCGGTACAAAGCTATCTCGAGCATCAGGGCGGGAAGCTCGCCGCGCGTTTCGACGCGGGCACGTATGTCGCGTTGACGGATGCATTGAGCAGCCACGACGTCGGGCGCGGGCGCGGCGGGGTGCGCGCGGCGCTGGCCGCCTGCCCGGTGCCGGTGGTGGTCGGCGGCATCACGTCCGACCGGCTCTATCCACTGCGGCTGCAGGAGGAACTGGCCGAACTCCTGCCCGGCTGTCAGGAACTGAACGTGGTGGACTCGATCTACGGCCACGACGGCTTCCTGGTGGAGACGGACGCGGTCGGCGAATTGGTCCGGCGGACTTTGGAGCTGGCATCACGGTGACCTCAGACGAGTCGAGGCAGCGACGGCGGCCGCTGTCGTTCGGAGAGGAGGCCGCCGCCTATGAGCGCGGCAGGCCGTCGTATCCGCCGGAGGCCATCGACTGGCTGCTGTCGCCGGATGCGCACGACGTGCTCGACCTCGGCGCGGGTACCGGCAAGCTGACCATCCGGCTCGTCGAACGCGGGCTGCACGTGGTGGCGGTCGACCCCATCCCCGAGATGCTCGAGTTGCTCAGCGCCTCGCTGCCCGACACTCCGGCACTGCTCGGCACGGCCGAGGACATTCCGTTGCCGGACAACAGCGTCGACTCGGTGTTGGTGGCGCAGGCCTGGCATTGGTTCGATGTCGAGCGTGCCGTCAAGGAGGTGGCCAGGGTGCTTCGCCCGGGTGGTCGGCTCGGGCTGGTGTGGAACACCCGTGACGAACGGCTCGGCTGGGTCCAGGATCTCGGCCGCATCGTCGGCCACGAGGATGATCCGTTCAACCACGAAGTGACCCTGCCGGACCCGTTTTCCGAGATGCGAACGACAGCAGGTCGAGTGGACCAGTTACCTGACGCCGCAAGCGCTCATCGACCTGGTCGCGTCGCGCAGCTACTGCATCACCTCACCGGCGGAGGTGCGCACCCGCACGCTGGACGAGGTCCGTGAACTCCTGGCCACCCATCCCGCGCTCGTCAACACGACCGGTTTGGCGCTGCCCTACGTCACGGTGTGCATCAGGGCGACGCTCGCCTGACCCGCGCAGGCTCAGGTCCGAACCAGCGCAGAAGGGCCTCGCGCAGGCGCTGCAGGTCGTCGGCCTCGACACCGTCCGCGGCCCAGGCCACGTAGCCATCGGGGCGTAGCAGTATCCCGGCGGCCTCGGAATCCGCAATGCCACCAGCGACCAGATCGACGCGGTCGGTCCAGCCCGCGGCAGTCGCGGCGAACGCACCCCCGGACAGGTCGAGCAGCACGGGTCGCGCATCGTGCAGCAGTTCGGCCACGCGGCGGCCGTCGTCAAGCTCGAGATCGGGTACCAGTAGACCGGACAGCGGGTGCTCGTCACCGACGTCGTAGCGCACGTCGGAGCCGGCCAACAGGTTGGCCATGTGCTCACGGACTTCCGGCTTCTCCAGAAGCTCGCCGAAAAGCGTTCGCAGCGCGCCGACTTCGGGTCCCGGTGCCATCAGAGCCGTCTGGGACAGCGACTGCATCATGACGCGCTCCCCCACTGGTCGGCGCTCCGATTCGTAACTGTCGAGCAGCCCCTCGGGCGCCCAGCCGTGCACCTGGGCCGCCAGCTTCCAACCCAGGTTGACGGTGTCCTGCAGTCCGAGGTTGAGGCCGGGACCACCCATCGGCGAGTGCACGTGAGCGGCGTCCCCGAGCAGCAGCACGTTACCCGCCCGGTACGTCTGGGCCAGCCGAGTGTTGATTCCGTCCATCCGGCGCAGCGCGTGGGGACCCGGTCCCCGTGGCGGCTCGAACGGGACCTCGACGCCGAGCACGCGGCTGGTGCTCTCCCGAAGGTCGTCGAGAGACATCGGCGGGGCGTCCGGCGCCAGGCGCCCATTTTCGGTGATCGCGAACATCGTTCGCCCGCCAGGAATCTGGAAGAAGACATAGCCACCACGGTCGAGTCGATGGTGCCCCATCAACAGCCTGCCGAATCCTGGCACCACGTATTCGCCGTCTTCGGAACGTAGTTCATCGGAAAGATGGATGTCGGCGAGCCGGGTGACCGTGTCCGAGGTGCTGCCCGGGAAGTCGATGCCGACTGCCTTGCGGACCGCACTGCGACCACCGTCGGCGCCGACCAGGTACCTGGCGTCGAGTTCGTAGCTCCGCTCGGGCGAGCCGACCGCGACGGTGACGGCGTCCGGCGCCTGCTGGAGAGCGGTGAACTCGTGGCCCCACCGGATGTCGACGCCCAGATCGCGGGCCCGTTTCTCGAGCAGCCGGACCAACCTCGGCTGTTGCAGCATCAGTGCGTGCATCGGGTTGTCGGCGACGCCTACGAAGTTCGCCGTCATACCCGCGAACCGCCACGCAAACATCGGTGTGGGCGGCCCCTCGGCACCACCGAAGGTGTGATAGAGGCCGCGCATGTCGAGCAGCCGAATCACCTGTCCGACAAGCCCGTTGGCCTTCGGCTCCGAGGTGGGAGCCGGGATCCTTGTCCAGGACGACGGGCCGCACGCCCGCCAGCGCGAGTTCGCAGGCGAGCATCAGTCCGTTCGGTCCGGCGCCTGCGATGACGACGTCAATGTCGGTCACGGTTGTTCCTTCCGCTTCGGTTGGCCGGTACGGGCAGGCCCGCGGCGACGTCGGCGAAGCCCTGGCGTACCAGGGCGGTGAAGGGCACCGGCGGATCGGCCGTGACGTAGGCGTCCATGGCCGCGTCGCCGACGGCGCGGATCACGGCGGTGACCAGACGCGGGTACATGTCGCGGGCCGGATCGGTGCCGGTTCGCTCGGCGATCACCGAGACCCATTCGTCGAACAGATCTCTCGTCACTGCGCTACGGATCTCAGGCCGCATCAACAGCTTTCGGATCTCGGCGAGCTCCTCGCGGGTGGGCACCTCGGCTTCGTGGCCACCCGCGTCGTCGACGTCGGCTTCGAGCGGTTCCAGCACGGCCTCGGTGATCGACGTCCACAGCGGCTCGCCTGGTGGGCGCCGGCGCAGCGCGGTGACGCTGCGCCGCATGCGTTCGGTCTGCCGGTAGGCCAGGGCCTCGTACTTGCCGGTGAAGTAGTTGTTGAAGGTGCGCACCGACACCCCGGCCAGGTTGGCGATGGCCTCGCGCGTGACGTCGTCGAGGCCATGCTCGAACGCCAACTTCAGGGCCGCGTCACTGAGCGCGCGGCGGGTGTCGGCCTTCTTGCGCTCGCGAAGGCCAGACGCTGCATCTGGTGCCATGCAAGCCACCGTACGCCGAATCTTGCCCGGCGGGCAAGATTGCCCACCGGGCAATTATCTGTGAACTAGCTGGTGCCCAAGGGGTCGATGGTCAACGCGATGTAGATCAGCGCCGCACTGACGGTGGCCGTGGTGAAGAAGTCGATACCCCTGCTGCGCACCACCAGCAGCCCAGCCCGGTCCTCCGACAGGGCCAGCCGCATCGCGGCCGCCACGCCGACGCCGATCGCCATCACCAACGCGCCGCGGCGCCAGTAGCCCGCGACCACCAGGCCGAACGCCGCGAGGAGTAACACCCCCACCGTGAGGATCGGCCATTGGCGTGCGAACACCTTGTGCGCGAACTCCTTTGGGGTCACTGCCTTTTCGACTCTTCGAGCTCGACGACGTTGGTCAGCAGGAAGGCCCGCGTCAGCGGTCCGACACCGCCTGGGTTCGGCGACACGTGGCCCGCGACGTCCCAGACGCCAGGATGCACGTCGCCGACCAACTTGCCCGCCTCGTCGCGGCTAACCCCGACGTCGACGACCGCGGCCCCGGGCTTCACCATCTCCGGCGTCACGATGTACTGCACCCCTGCCGCGGCGATGACGATGTCCGCCTGGCGGGTGAGGGCCGGCAGGTCGCGAGTGCCGGTGTGGCACAACGTCACCGTGGCGTTCTCCGAGCGGCGCGTCAGCAGCAGCCCCATCGACCGACCGACCGTCACGCCACGACCGATGACCACGACGTGCGCGCCTGCGATCGGGACGTCGAAACGACGCAGGAGGTGCACGATGCCCCGGGGCGTGCAGGGCAGCGGGGCGGGCTCGTTGAGCACCAGCCTGCCGAGGTTCGTCGGGTGCAGCCCGTCGGCGTCCTTGCCCGGGTCGACGCGTTCCAGCGCGGAGTTCTCGTCGAGGTGCTTGGGCAGTGGCAGCTGGACGATGTACCCGGTGCAGTCCGGGTTGGCGTTCAGCTCGTCGATCGTCTCGTCGAGAGTGGCCTGACTGATGTCGGCGGGCAGGTCGCGGCGGATCGAGGTGATGCCGACCTTGGCGCAGTCGGCGTGCTTGCCCCGCACGTACGCCTGCGAGCCGGGGTCGTCGCCCACCAACACGGTGCCGAGCCCTGGTGTGCGGCCTTCCGCAGTCAGGTCCCCGACCCGTTTCTTGAGGTCGACGAAGATCTCGTCGCGCGTGGCCTTGCCGTCCAGTGTGATCGCACCCAAGTGTTCTTCTCCCGTCGCTCCGCTCGCCCCGACGTCTTCTCCCGTCGCTCCGCTCGCCCAGACAGCCAGTCTGGCACGACACTGTGGCAGTCTTCTGACCATGAACACTGCGCCCAATGTGTTCACCCCGGCCAAGCTCGGCCCGGTGACGCTGCGCAATCGCATCATCAAGGCCGCGACCTTCGAGGCCGCCACGCCCGAAGCGCTGGTCACCGACGACCTGATCAACTATCACCGCCTGCCTGCCGCGGGTGGCCTCGGCATGACGACCGTCGCGTACCTGGCGGTGTCCCCGGGCGGCCGCACGCAGGGCAAGCAGATCTGGATGCGACCGGAGGCGGTCCCCGGGCTGTGCGGGCTGACCGACGCGATCCACGCCGAGGGTGCCGCGATCAGCGCACAGATCGCGCACGCCGGCCCGGTGGCCGACGCCCGGTCGAATGGCGCCGAGGCGCTCGCGCCGATGACGCACAAGCTCTTCAGAGCGGCGACCGCCGACGACATCGCGGACGTCATCGAGGGGCACGCCACCGCCGCCCGGTTGGCCATCGACTCCGGGTTCGACGCCGTCGAGATCCACCTCGGCCACAATTATTTCTGCAGCGCGTTCCTCAGCCCGCTGCTCAACCGTCGCGATGACGAGTTCGGTGGCTCACTGTGGAACCGCGCCAGGGTGGCGCGCAGCGTCGTGCAGGCCGTGCGAGAAGCAGTCGACGTTCATGGGGCGGGCCGGATCGCGGTGACCGCCAAGCTGAACATGGCCGACGGCGTCGACGGCGGCATCACCGTCGAGGAGTCGCTACAGACGGCCAAGTGGCTGCAGGACGACGGCTGCCTTGACGCGATCGAGCTGACCGCGGGCAGCTCACTGGTCAACCCGATGTACATGTTCCGCGGCGGCGCGCCTGGTAAGGACGTCCCGGCGATGGCGAACATCATGCGCGAATACCCGTACCACGACGCGTATCTGCTGAGCGATGCCCGGCTGTTCCGTGCGGAGCTGACGATGCCGCTCATCCTGCTGGGCGGGATCACCAACCGCCAGACGATGGATCTGGCGATGGCGGAGGGGTTCGACTTCGTCGCGATGGGCCGCGCCCTGCTCGCCGAGCCCGACCTGCTCAACCGGATCCGCGCCGACGGTGATGCGCACACCGTGGAGTCGGTCTGCACGCACACCAACGACTGCATGATGACGATCTACAGCCATACCCACTGCGTGCTCACCGGCGCACCGGATTAGATTCCCCGGTCGCTTCGCTCCTGCCCGCCGGATTAGCCGCCACCCACCTCGGCGGGCAACGGCGGCGGCAGGGGTGTCGTCGGCACGGCGGTCGACGGCGCGGCGCTCGGCTGCGTCGGCTTCGCGGTCGAGGGCGGCGCAGTCGACGCGGTCGCGGTCGACGTCGTCGAAGTCGGTGCAGGTGTCGCGCCCACACCCGTCCCGTGGAAGTCGACCATTGCCTCCTGGCGGATCTCCTGGCGTCCCGAACTGATGATCAGCGCACTCGACGTCACGGTGTAGCTGATTCCGTCCTGCTCGGCGACGAACCCGCCGCTGCCGGTCGGCTTGGCCGATGCGACGAGCTTCGCGCCGTCACTCACCCGCACGCCCCGGTATTCGTACTGGCCAGAGGGGTCCTTGCAGATCGCCACGCGCGAGCTCGCCGTGCGGCCGAACACGACCGCGGTATCGGGCGCGGCACATCTGGCGGTGGAGTCGACGAAGCCTCGGTCGTCGGTCGCGACGGTGGGGTCCGCGGCGGCCGTCGGGAGCACGCTCGTCAAGCCTGCCAGTGCGCCGACGAAGACGAAGGCCGCCAGCCGTTCCCACGGATACTGGTTCACAGTTCCCATGGTCGCACTGCGGGCAGCGATTGGGCCGGTTCGATCACCGCCCGCGCGCCGTCAGCCGTATTGGTGTGACGACTGCTGCGACACGGGCGCCGCCTCAGGCGTGCGATAGTCCCTGAACCCGAGCATCGTTTCGTCGCGGACGATCCGAATTCCCGAGGTAAGCAGGAGCTTTCGCTCCGAGACCGTGTAGACGACGACGTCGGTGTGCGCGCCGAAGCAGCCGTTGGCCAATTCGTTTGCGGGCAGCCGCTGCATTGCGCCGTCGCGCAGGCGCATGCCCCGGTACTCGTAGTGCCCGCGGTTGTCGGTACAGATCGCGATCAGCGAGAGCGGCGTCCGGCCGACCACGACTGGCGTCTGCTGCGGGTCACAGCGGGCCGGGGAGTTGACGAAGCCCTGGGCGTCGGTTCCCGACAGCGGCTGAGCATTCGCCATTGGCAAAGCATCATCCATAGCCACGGCGGCGCACATCGCCGCCAGGAGAAGCACTGCCGCAACCATCGCGAGGAACAGCCCGCGGAGCCTTTCCGCCTGCACGCTCGTCGTCGCCATATCGATTACCAGACCACGTAGAACACGAATATCAATGGACCTCGACCGTACCAGTGCTCAATCGTTAGCGTCCTGAAACTAACGCCACCGCGCAATCCCGGACGATCTCCTCCGCCGATTCTGGAATTGTTTGCCCCGCAACGAGGTGGCGCCGCACGACGGCATAGGGCACGTCGACCACCGCCGCGTGCACCCGATCGGCGTCCGCATCCAACCCGGCCAGCAGTCGACGGGTCGCGCTGCGCACCCGGTCGCGGCGCGCCTTCAGTGGCGCCGGCCAGTCGGCGCGGCACAAGGCGTCGGCACCGGTCAGCAACACCTGCGCTTCGGCGGGACGCTCGCGACACCACTGCACCGTGAAGCGGGCGCCCGCGACGCAGCGCGCCGTCACGTCGTCCGACGCGCCGAGCGCCTCGGCGAAGCCGCCCTGAAATCGTTCCTCGGTGCGCATCCACAGCTGGCCGCACAGCGCCGCACGGGTTGGAAACCGGTGGTACATCGAGCCGCTCGGCGCCCCGACGGCGCGGGCCACCGCGGACATGGTGACCGCTGCCGGCCCGTCGGCAGCCAGCAGATCGGCGGCGGCGTCGAGAAGTTCGTCAATGGAGTAGCGCGCGGGACGAGGCACCAGGTAATAATAGAGATCGATCTCTAATACGGAGGTAGGACATGCCCACCGATACGCCAACGGCCGTGGCCGTCCGCCTGTACGACACGATGGCCAGGGGCGACGGCGCCGCGCTCGTCGATCTGCTCACCGACGACTTCGTCGGCACGGTCAGCGCCGGCATGCCGCACGGCGTCGGAGGCGACCACCGCGGCCCCGCCGACATGGTGGCCGGCGTGTGGGGGCGCATCGCGTCGCTCTACGACATGCGGGTCGAGCCAACGGATTATCTCGAGGTCGACGACCACCGGGTGGTGGTCCTCGGTCGCTACCGCGGCCAGTCCCGCGCGGACGACACCAGCGTCGACGCGGCGTTCGCACACGTCATCGCCATTCGCGACGATCGCATCGCGAGCCTGCAGCAGATCACCGACACCGCCCGTTGGAGCATCTCCACCGCGACATGAGCACCCGGACCGGCGTCACACGCGGCGCCGATACCGATAGAGTTGCATCCGATGACGCGACCAGCCCCACCCGCGCTGACCGTTCGGTATGACGGGTCGGAACGCACATTTGCGGCAGGCAACGACGTGGTGATCGGCCGTGATCTGCGCGCCGACCTCCGCGTCGCCCACCCCTTGATCTCGCGCGCGCACGTGATCCTGCGCTTCGACCAGGGCCGCTGGATGGCGATCGACAACGGCAGCCTCAACGGATTGTTCGTCAACGGCCATCGGGTTCCGATGGTCGACATCTCCGACGGACTCAACGTCAACATCGGCAACCCGGACGGTCCCCAGCTGACCTTCGAGGTGGGTCGCCACCAGGGGTCGGTGGGGACACCACCACAGACCACTTCGATGCGGATCGCCAACCGGCCGAGCACTTCCTGGCCCACGCCGCCGCCGACGGGTGGGTCGTGGTCCCAACCGATCCACCAGTCCGCCCAAGTGCCGCGTTATCCGTCGGGCCCGCAGAGTGCACCGCCGGCGCCGTACCAGAGCGGTCCGCAGTCGCCGTACCAAAGTGGGCCCCAGTCGCCGTACCAGAGCGCACCGCAGTCGTCGTACCCGAGCGCCGCAGTCGTCGTACCCGAGCGCGCCGCCGTCGTACCCGAGCGCGCCGGCGGCGTACCCGAGCGCGCCCCCGCAGAGCTACGCGCCGCCCGCGCACGACCCTGGCGAGACCACGATCGGGCCGACGGCGCAGCCACGCCAGAGCGAGGGCAACCTCGCCACCAGCATGCTCAAGATCCTGCGGCCCGGTAAGGCGGCGGACACACCGGCGGGCGCGATCAAGATCGGCCGCGCCACCGACAACGACATCGTCATTCCCGACGTGCTGGCCTCGCGCCACCACGCCACGTTGGTGCCCGCGGCGGGCGGCACCGAGATCCGGGACAACCGCAGCATCAACGGCACCTTCGTAAACGGCGCGCGGGTGGACACCGCGACGCTGCACGACGGCGACGTGGTGACGATCGGCAACATCGACCTGGTGTTCGCGGGCGGCACGCTCGCCCGGCGCACCGAGACCGAGGCGGCCACCCGCACCGGTGGTCTCGAGGTCCGCGGCGTCACCTGGACCATCGAGGGCAACAAGGTCCTGCTGAACAACATCTCGCTGACCGCCCGCCCCGGCACGTTGACCGCGGTGATCGGCCCTTCGGGTGCAGGCAAGTCGACGTTCGCCCGGCTGGTCGCCGGTTACACCCACCCGACCACTGGCACGGTGTCGTTCGAGGGCCACGACATCCACGCCGAGTACGCCTCGCTGCGCTCCCGGATCGGGATGGTGCCGCAGGACGACGTCGTGCACGGTCAGCTGACGGTGCGGCAGGCGCTGATGTACGCCGCGGAACTGCGGCTGCCTCCCGACACGACGAAGGCCGATCGCGAACAGGTCGTCGGTCAGGTGCTCGAGGAACTCGAGATGACCCAGCACCTCGACACCCGGGTCGACAAGCTGTCCGGCGGCCAGCGCAAACGCGCGTCGGTCGCGCTCGAACTGCTGACCGGCCCATCGCTGCTGATCCTCGACGAACCCACCTCCGGACTCGACCCCGCGCTGGACCGCCAGGTCATGACCATGCTGCGCCAGCTGGCCGACGCCGGCCGCGTGGTGCTGGTGGTCACCCACTCGCTGACCTACCTCGACGTCTGCGATCAGGTACTGCTGCTGGCGCCGGGCGGCAGGACCGCGTTCTGCGGGCCGCCGAGCCAGATCGGCCCGCAACTGGGCACCACCAACTGGGCCGACATCTTCAGCACCGTCGCGGGCGACCCGGAAGGCGCAAGCCGGAGGTTCCTCGAGCGGCACGGCCCGCCCCCGGAAGCGCCGCCGGCGGAGAAACCGGCGCAGCTTGGCGAGCCGTCGAAGACCAGCCTGCTGCGGCAGTTCTCCACGATCGGGCGGCGGCAGATGCGGCTGATCGTCTCCGACCGCGGCTACTTCATCTTCCTGGCGCTGCTGCCGTTCATCATGGGCGTGCTGTCCCTTTCGGTGCCCGGCGCCACCGGCTTCGGTCCACCGGACAAACTCAGCGACGCGCCCAACCAGCCGGGGCAGGTGCTGGTGCTGATGAACGTCGGGGCCATCTTCATGGGCACGGCGTTGACCATCCGCGACCTCATCGGCGAGCGCGCCATCTTCCTGCGCGAGCAGGCGGTCGGGTTGTCGACTACCGCTTATCTGCTGGCGAAGGTCTGCATCTACTCGATCTTCGCGATCGTGCAGTCCGGCATCGTCACCGTCATCACGATCATCGGCGTCGGTCCGCCCAAGAACGGCGGGCTGGTGCTCGGCTCGTCCGAGACGGCCGCCTCCATCGAGTTGTTCATCGGCATGGCCGCCGCGACCATCTGCGCGGCGACGGTTGGCTTCGCACTGTCGGCGTTGGCGAAGTCGAACGAGCAGATCATGCCGCTTCTGGTCGTCGCGATCATGTCGCAGCTGGTGTTCTCCGGCGGCATGATCCCGGTGACGGGTCGGATCCCGCTCGACCAGATGTCGTGGGTGACCCCCGCCCGCTGGGGCTTCGCGGCGACGGCGTCGACGGTTGGACTCACCGATCTGGTGAAGCCACCGATCGTTCCCGACGACGCGCTGTGGAAGCACACCTCGGGTGCGTGGTGGCTCAACATGGCGATGCTCGCCGCGCTGTCGATCTTCTACATCAGCTTCGTGCGCTTCAAGATTCGGCTCAAGGGCGGCTGAGTCCTCCGGCTGAGTCCTCCCCGCGAGTCCTCCCCGCGAGTCCTCCGCGCGAGCAGACGCAAAATGCCCTGAATCAAGGGATTTCAGGGCATTTTGCGTCTGCTCGGCGGGGCGAGAGGTCGGCGCGCGTGGCCTGTGCGGCGGTGCCCCCGAACGACCGGGTGGACAGGCTGCCGCACCGGACCGCCCGCTCGAGGCATTCGGCGCCCGTCAAACCGTCGAGCATGCCGCTGATGAAGCCAGCGTCGAATGAGTCGCCCGCGCCCGTGGTGTCGACGACCTCGGTGGTCGGTGCCCGAACCTCGGTGCCGCCGGGGAGCCCGTCCCAGAGAATCCCGCCCTCGGCGCCGTTCTTCAGAGCGACGTGGCATCCCGTCTCCACGACCCGACCGGCGGCGGTTGCGAGGTCGGCGCTGCCGGTCAGCGCAAGCAGCTCCGCGGCATTCGGAAGCAACACGGTGGAATGCGCCAGCAGTGGAAACACTCCCGTCCACCGGTTCGCCGGATCCCAATTCGTGTCCAGCGACGTGGTGGCCCCCGCCGCACGCGCACGCTCCAAGAAACCCGGCAGGAGCGGTGACAGCTTGGGCTGCAAGAACATTGACGCGCTGTGGACGTGCCGAACGCGGGTCAGCAGGTCGGGATCGACGACGTCGGGTCCGGTCGACGCGATGGTGCCGGGAAAGGTGAGGGTCGCCCGGTCCCCGGCGGACAGCACCACGCTCACCGCCGTGGCGGTCGCGGGGTCCGTGCGAAGCCACCTGGTGTCCACGCCTGCCGCGGCGAGCACGTCGCGCACGAACCCGCCGAAGAGGTCGTCGCCGAGCACCGCCGCCAGCGCGGTGTGAACGCCGAGACGCGCCAGCCCGCACGCCACGATGGAGCCGGACCCGCCCATGACGAGATCGGCTGACTCGATCACCTTCTCGACCTGACCGAACTGCGGAACCACGTCCCCGACGAGCACCAGGTCGGGGTTGGCGTCCCCGATGACGAGCACCTCCGGTACCTGCTGCATCACGGTCCTTCGTCAGACGACATCGATGACGGGCGCGCGGCAGCGCCTGCGCATATGCACGTTCATGTTTGCATAAGGTTGAGCGAAATGCGCAAAATGCGCAATACTTCTCTGGTGAAGCCCACCATCGTGATCATCGGAGCCGGCAGCGTCGAATTCACTCGCGAATTGCTTGGCGACGTCTTCTCCTTCCCCGAACTGACGTCCGCCAGGGTCGTCCTGCACGACATCGACAACGAGCGGCTCGAGACCGCGGAGGCGATCGCCCGTCGCAACGGCCCGCGCCGCGGGCGCCCACCCCGAGGTGGTCACCGCCGTCGATCGCCGCCGAGCGCTCGACGGCGCCGACTTCGTCATCAACATGATCCAGGTCGGCATGCACGAGGCGACCGTGCGTGACTTCGAGGTCCCGGCGTCGCTACGGCGTGCGCCAGACCATCGGGGACACGATCGGCGTCGGCGGCATCTTCCGCGGCCTGCGCACCTTCCCGGTGCTGGCGGGCATCGCCGCGGACATGGCGCGAGGTCTGCCCGGACGCCTGGCTGCTCAACTACACCAACCCGATGGCGATGAACGTCAGCTACCTGCGCCACGTCGCGCCGCGCCTGAAGGTGCTTGGCCTGTGCCACTCGGTGTACTGGACGATGGTCGGGCTGTGCGAGCTGGTGGACGTGCCCTTCGAGGAGGTGCTCCTACTGGTCGGCGGGTGTCAACCACCAGGCCTGGGTGCTGCGCTGGGAGCGCGCAGGACAGGACCTCTACCCGCTGCTGGACGAACGCATCGCCGCGGACCCGGAACTGCGCCGGCGGGTCCGCGTCGACATGTACCGGCGGCTCGGCTACTACCCCACCGAGACCAGCGAGCATTCCAGCGAGTACGTCCCGTGGTACCTGCACCACCCCGACGAGGTCGAGCGCCTGCGGCTCAACGGTCGGCGAGTACGTCGCGATCAGCGAGGAGAACCTCGCCGAGTACGAGCGCGTTCGTGCCACGCTCGCGCAAACCGACACCCTCGAGATCGATGCCAGCTCCACCGAATACGCCCCGCAGGTCATCCATTCGCTCGAGACCGGCACCGTGCGGGTCATCTCCGCCAACGTCGTCAACGACGGACTGATCACCAACCTGCCCGACGGCGTCGCCGTGGAGGTACCGACCGTGCTGGACGGCCTCGGCGCACACCCCATCAAGGTCGGCGACCTGCCGCCCCAGTGCGCTGCGCTCAACCGGTCCTTCATCGGTCCCGTGGACTTGGCGGTGCGTGCGGCGGTCGACGGCGATCCGCGCCTGGTGCGGGCCGCGGCCATGGTCGATCCGAACACGGCCGCCAGCTTGACGGTCGACGAGATCTGGCGGCTGTGCGCGGACCTGACCGCCGCGCACGGCGACCTGCTGCCCGAGGCACTGCGAGCGCCGCTGGAGCTGTGAAACCGGACCGGCGGGTAAACAAAGACGGCCATGCCGGAGTGACTTACTCTTGCTCGTATTGCGCATTTGTGCACATAATGTCCGGCATGGCGGCGACAGAGCTCGAGATCCGGTCTCAACCCGAACTCTGGCGGCAGGTAGCCGCGGGACCGGTTCCCGCGGACCTCGCCGCCCGCGGCCGACGGATGCTCGTAATCGGCTGCGGCACCTCGGCATTCGTCGCGATGGCGTTCGCCGCACTTCGCGAGCACGCCGGCTACGGCGAGACCGACTGGGCCTACGCGTCGGAACTCCCGCCCGGCCGTCGCTACGACACCCTGCTGGCGATCACCCGGTCCGGGACGACGACCGAGATCATCGACGCGGTACGGGTGCTCGACGCCGGCACCAAGGTGGTGCTCACCGCCGTCCCGGGTGGCCCGCTCGCCCCGCTCGTCGACCACGAAGTCGCACTGGGCTTCGCCGACGAGTCCAGCATCGTCCAGACCCGCTTTCCCACGACTGCACTCATGCTGTTGCGGGCCAGCCTTGGCGCCGACCTCGCGCCTGTCGTGGCCGACGCGGAGACTGCGGTCGAAGATCGGCTACCGGTCGCCCCTGAGGAATTCGAGCACTTCGTCTATCTCGGCACCGGCTGGACCGTGGGGCTCGCGCACGAGGCGGCGCTGAAGATGCGTGAAGCCGCGCAGGCGTGGAGCGAGTCCTACCCCGCCATGGACTACCGGCACGGGCCGATCGCCGTCGCCGGACCGAGGAGCCTGGTCTGGGTGCTCGGGACGCCGCCGCCCGGCCTGGTCGAGCAGGTGGCTGACACCGGCGCGACGGTCGTGACCAGCGCGCTGGATCCACTCGCCCAGCTGATCCAGGCCCAGCGCTGCGCCATGGCGGTGGCCTCGGCGCGCGGGCTCGACCCCGACAAGCCCCGCGGCCTCACCCGATCGGTGGTCCTGACGTGACATTGCTCCATCCGGCTCCGCTGTCTCCAGTAAAAGGAGTATCAATAGTGATTCGCACACGTCTGTTCATCGCTCTGGCCGCCGTCCTCGCGCTCGTCCTCGCCGCCTGCGGCGGCGGGGGTGGTGGCGGCTCGGCGGGAGGCCCGACCAAGATCGTCGTCTGGCACGGCTACCAGGACACCGAGGGCGAGAAGTTCAAGGCCCTCATCGACCAGTACAACAAGGACCATCCAGACGTCGAGGTGTCCGAGCTGTACTCCAGCAACGACCTGGTGCTGCAGAAGGTGCTCACCGCCGTGCGCGGGGGAAGCGCACCCGACGTCGCGTACATGTTCGGCTCCTGGTCGCCGAACATCGCCAAGATTCCACAGGTCGTCGACTTGAAGGACGAGGTCGCCAAACCCGATTGGCGCTGGGACGACTTCTATCCCGCCGAACGGGCCGCGGCCACCGTCGGAGACAAGGTCGTCGGGGCGCCCGCCCTGGTGGACAACCTCGCGATCGTCTACAACAAGAAACTCTTCGCCGAGGCAGGTGTCGAACCGCCCACGGCGGGCTGGACCTGGGACGAATTCCGGGCGGCGGCAGCCAAACTGACCGACTCGGCCAAGGGACAGTACGGCTGGCTCATCCCCGCCGACGGAAGCGAAGACACCGTCTGGCACTACATTCCGATGCTCTGGGAAGCCGGCGGCGACATCTTGACGCCCGACAACAAGCAGGCCGCGTTCAACTCGGAGGCCGGCGTGAAGGCACTGACCACGTTGCAGCAGATGGCCGTCACCGACAAGTCGCTGTACCTGGACACCACCAACGAGAACGGCACCAAACTGATGAACAGCGGCAAGATCGGGATGCTCATCACCGGGCCCTTCGATCTCAGCTCGCTCTCCGACATCGAGTACGGCGTGCAGCTGATGCCCACCTATGCGGGCTCCAGCGGTGCCCACCAGACCATCTCCGGGCCCGACAACTGGGTGGTCTTCAACAACGGCGACAAGAAGAAGCAGGCCGCCGCCGACTTCGTCAAGTGGCTCACCGCACCCGAACAGGTCAAGACCTTCTCGTTGGGCACGGGCGATCTGCCCATCCGCACGTCGGTCGCTCAGGACAAGGAATTCGTTGCGAAGATGGACGAGAACCTCCCCGGAAGTGCCACGTTCATCGAGAACCTGTCAAACGTGAAGAAAACCCGGCCAACCGTCGAGCAGTACCCCGCGATCTCGGAGGCGATGGGTCAGGCCATCGTGTCGGTCATGCTCGGCAAGGCGCAGCCCGCTGACGCGCTGAACTCCGCGGCCCAGGCCGCGAACGCGGCGCTGGCCGGAAACTAGGCCGGCTGGAGGACGTGCAGATGCCCGACGAGGTCTCCGAGCACCGAACGTCGTTCCTGCGGCGCTTCGGCGGCTCGGAGACCGTGACCGGCTGGGCACTGGTCAGTCCGGCCGCGGTGCTGATCGGCATCTTCGGCCTGCTCCCGGTGTTGATGTCGCTGCAGCTGTCGTTCCAGAAATCCGATCTGCTGACCCCGGAGACACCGTGGGTCGGCGTCGACAACTACCGGAAGCTGGCCGACGACCCGGTGTTCGCCGAGGCGATCAAGCACACCATCGTCTACACCGCCCTGTTCGTCCCCGGCACGATGCTGGTCGGTCTGTTCGTGGCCGCGGCGATGAACCGCTCGTTGCGCTTCATCTCGGTGTATCGGACCGCCGCCTACATCACGATGGCGGTCTCGACGATCTCGCAGGGGATCATCTTCCTGTGGCTGACCGACCGCGACTACGGCCTGGTCAACGCGGCCCTCAACACGGTCGGCGTCTCGTCGCAACCCTTCCTGGCCTCCCCGTCGCAGGCGTTGTACGTGATCGTCGCGATGACGATCTGGGGTTGGACGGGTTTCTCGGTCATCGTCTATCTCGCGGCGCTGCAAGGGGTTCCGGTCGAGCTGCACGAGGCGGCTTCGATCGACGGTGCGAACGCGTTCACCCGTTTTCGGACCATCACCGTGCCGCTGCTCGGACCCGCCAACCTGTTCCTGCTGGTCTGGTTGACGATCAACGCCCTTCAGTTGTTCGACGAGGTCTACGTCACCACCCGCGGCGGACCGCTGCGGGCCACCACCGTGATCGTCTTCTACCTCTGGGACCGCGCCTTCGTGCACTTCGACGCCGGTTACGCGGCAGCGATGGCCTACGCGCTGTTCGTCGTCATCGTCGTGATCACCGCCGTGCAGTTCCGCCTCGCCCGTAAGCACGTGCACTACTCGTGACCACGACGGAGTTGCCCCATACCGAAACGGCTGCGCCGCAGCCGCAGTCGCCGCGCCGACGGCGGCTGTCGTTCAGGCTTCCTTTCTCCGCATGGCATCTGGTCCTGATCCCGCTGGCCTTCCTGCTGATCGTCCCGCTGCTCTGGATGCTCGTCACGTCGCTGGAGACCGAAGGCGAGGCCAACCACTTCCCCCCGGTTCTGGTGCCGGAAAGCCCGCGGTTTCAGAATTATTCCGAGGCCTGGGCCACGGCGCCGTTCGGACACTTCTTCCTCAACAGTGCGCTCGTCACGCTGGTGGTGCTGGCCAGCAACCTCATCGTGTGCAGCCTGGCCGGGTACGCGTTCGCCCGGATCCGATTCCTCGGTCGCGGAGCGCTTTTCGTCACGTTGATGGCGACTCTGATGGTGCCGTTCCAGGTCACGATGATTCCGGTGTTCCTGATCGTGAAGTGGTTCGGTGACAACGTGTGGGAGGGCCTCGGCATCGACCACATCGGCGCGTTGATGCTGCCCAACCTCGCGACCGCGTTCGGCATCTTCTTTCTGCGCCAGTTCTTTCAGACCGTTCCCGTGGAACTCGAGGAAGCCGCCCGGGTCGACGGCACCTCCCGGCTGGGTGTGCTGTTCAAGATCGTGCTCCCCCTGTCCCTGCCCGCGATGTCGACGCTGGCCGCCCTGACCGTCCTCACGTCGTGGAACGACTTCCTGTGGCCGCTGATCGTGATCACCACGCAGGATCAGATGACGATTCCGTTGGGACTGAGCTACTTCCAGGGGGCCCATCGGGTCAAGTGGCCGTTGCTGATGGCGGCCAACGTGATGAGCCTGCTGCCGATGCTGCTGGTGTTCATCGGCGCGCAAAGGTATTTCGTCCAATCGGTGGCCAGCACAGGCCTGAAGGGCTGATCGATGGCGCAAGTAGAGTTCTGCGACGTCACCCGTCGCTACGCCGGCGGCGTGACCGCGCTGAAGGGTCTCGACCTGGTGGTGGCCGACGGGGAGTTCCTGATCCTGGTCGGACCGTCCGGATGCGGCAAGAGCACCGCACTGCGTCTGCTCGCGGGCCTGGACAAGCCGACCTCCGGCGAGATCAAAATCGGTGGCACGACGGTGAATCGGCTGGGCCCGGGACAGCGCGACATCGCGATGGTATTCCAGAATTACGCGCTGTATCCGCACATGACCGTCTATGCCAACCTGGCCTACGGATTGCGCCAGCGCAGGACACCGAAACACGAAATCCAACAGCGGGTCCGCGACACCGCAGCCCTGCTGGAGATCGCCGAACTGCTCGATCGCAAACCTGGGCAACTGTCGGGGGGCCAACGCCAGCGCGTCGCCATGGGCCGCGCGCTGGTCCGCAAGCCGCAGGCGTTCCTGCTCGACGAGCCGCTGTCCAACCTGGACGCCAAACTGCGCACCCAGGTTCGCGGCGACCTCAAGCGCCTGCACCGCGAGGTACCCGTCACCTCGATCTACGTCACCCACGACCAGGTCGAGGCGATGACCCTCGGCGATCGGCTGTGCGTGATGTCGAAAGGCGAAGTGCAGCAGATCGGTACGACCGACGACGTCTACAACCGGCCTGCCAACACGTTCGTGGCGTCGTTCATGGGCAGCCCGCCGATGAACTTGATGCCGGGCACCGTCCGCGGGGGCAGGCTGCACATCGGCGACGCGTCCATCCCGGCTCCCCCGGGGCCCGACGGACCGGTCACCGTCGGCGTGCGTCCCGAACACGTGCAGGTGCACACCTCGCTCGAGGAGGGCACCGTGCCCGCCCGGATCGACTTCTGCGAGCCGCTGGGCAGCCACGTCCTGGTCAATGCGCTGGTCGACGTGCCGGGGCAGGCATCGGCACGGGTGATCGCGCATGCCGCGCCCGACGTCGCGCTGGACGCGGGCACGATCGTCGGCCTGAAGATGCGGCAGGACCGGACCCACCTGTTCGACGCGGAGACCGGGTCGGCTCAGCGCGGCCGCGAGCGGATCTCGGTGTCGTGAATTCCCAACGCCTTTCGGCCCCCTACCTGGGGTCAGCCACGATGACCTCGACGCCTGCAGCCTCTGCGGCCGCCCGTACGTCCGCCTCGATGCCGGAGTCGGTCACCAAGGTGTCGACCGACTCGGGGCCGCAGATGCGGGCGAAGGTCACCTTGCCGATCTTGGAGCTGTCCGCGATGACGACCGTGCGCGCGGCCTGCCGGATGAAGGCGAGGTCGGTGTGAGCCTCCATCTCGTCGTGGGTGGTGCATCCGGCCGTGACCGTGAAGCCGTCCGTGCCGACGAACGCGACGTTGAGGTGGTACTGCCCGATCATCGTCTCGGCTGCGGGACCCACCAGCTCGTAGGACGCGTGCCGGGCGTTGCCGCCCACCACGACGAGCCTGATGTTGGGGCGCGACACCAGCTCGGCGGCGATGTTCAGCGCGTTGGTGACGATCGTGAGGTCGCGCCGATCGGCAAGGGCGCGAGCCACTTCGGTGGCGGTGGTTCCTCCGGTCAGGCCCACCACTTCCCCGTCCTGCACCAGCGCGGCGGCCGCGAGGCCGATCGCACGCTTCTGCCCGAGCTGCCTGGACGCCTTGTACCGGATCGGCATCTCGAGGCCGCCGGGATTGGGCAGCGCCCCGCCGTGCGTCCTGCGGATCAAGCCCTGCTCGTGCAGGGCCTGCAGGTCCCGCCGGATGGTGGCACCGGAGACACCGAATTCCTTCGCGAGGCGTGGGACGTCGACACTGCCGTTCTCGACCACCCGATCAAGAATCTCGCCAAGCCGCTCAGCTTTCACACACGCAGTCTATGTGTTCATCTACGTCGAAATGAACACATACGAGCATCGAGTTGCGCAGGAGCGCCCACGTGACCAATCCCCTCGACGCCGTCCTGCACCAGCCCGCCGACGGCCAGCCGGCGGGGATCACCTCGGTGTGCTCGGCTCACCCGCTCGTCATCGAAGCCGCCCTCGAACAGGCCAAGGGTGGCGAGCATCCCGTTCTGATCGAGGCCACCTCCAACCAGGTGGATCAATTCGGGGGCTACACCGGCATGCGGCCAGCCGACTTCCGCAAGCTCGTCGAGGACATTGCGCGTCGCGTCGGATTCCCCGCCGAGCGGATCGTTCTGGGTGGGGACCATCTCGGCCCGAACCGGTGGCGCGGACTCCACGCCGAGGCGGCCATGTCCAACGTCGACGAGCTCGTCGAGAGCTACGTCGCCGCCGGTTACACCAAGCTGCACCTCGATTGCAGCTACCCATGCGCAGACGACTCGGGACCCCTGACCGACGAGGTGGTCGCGGCCCGCGCGACCCGGATGCTCGCCGTCGCCGAAGCTGCGGCGGCACGGGCCGGACTGGCCGGCCGGCTGCGCTACGTCATCGGCACCGAGGTGCCGACTCCCGGCGGGGCCACCCATCACATCGACGAGCTCGCGCCGACCACCGCCGCGCATGCGCGGGCCACGCTGGCCGAGCACCGGCGGGCGTTCGGCGAGGCGGGTCTCGGCCACGTGTGGCCGCAGGTGATGGCACTGGTGGTACAGCCCGGGGTCGAGTTCGACCATTGGCGCGTCGTCGATTACCAGCCCGCGGCCGTCGGTGACTTGCGCTGCGCCCTCGACGACGAACCGTCGATGACCTTCGAGGCCCACTCGACCGACTACCAGACGCTGGGCGCGCTGACGTCGCTGGTGGCCGACGGCTGGCGGGTGCTGAAGGTCGGACCCGGGTTGACCTTCGCCATGCGGGAAGCGCTGTTCGGGCTGGCCGCGATCGAGGACGAGCTCATTGCACCGTCGCGCCGCTCGGATCTGGCCGAGGTGGTGGAACGTCGCATGCTGGCCACTCCGGAGCACTGGGAGCGCTACCACCCGGGCTCCGCCGACGAACGTCGGCTGGCGCGGCGGTACAGCTACAGTGATCGGATCCGGTACTACTGGGCGGATCGCGAGATCGACGCGGCGGTGACGACGCTGTTCGAGAACCTCGGTTCCCGCGCCATTCCCCAGCCGCTGCTCAGCGCCTTTCTGCCTGAGCAGTACGAGCGCGTCCGCACGGGGCTGGTCGCCGCCGATCCGCGAAGCCTGGTCGTCGATCGGGTCGCGGGCGTGCTCCGCACCTACGCCGCGGCCGCCGCGCCGAGCCGAAGCCTGGTGACACCATGCCGCTAGCCCGCACCGCCGACCTCGTGGCCGCCGCGTACCGGGCGGGCGACGGGATCGTCGCCTTCAACGTGATCACCCTCGAGCACGCGGAGGCCATCGCCGCCGGGGCGCAAGAGGCGAACCGTCCGGTGATCATGCAGATCAGCGAGAACGCGGTGAAGTTTCACGGGGGCCGCGTCAAGCCGATCGCCGCCGCGGCCGCCGCGATCGCCGCCGAGTCGACGGTGCCGGTTTCGGTCCACCTCGACCACGTCGAGGACGCCGATCTGCTGCGCGCGGGCGCCGATGCGGGCGTCAGCTCGATGATGTTCGACGGGTCGCGACTCGACTACGACGAGAACGTCGCGGTCACCAAAGCCGCTGCGGATTGGGCGCATTCGCAGGGGCTGTTCTTGGAAGCCGAACTCGGCGAGGTCGGTGGCAAGGACGGCGTGCACGCCCCAGGCGCCCGCACCGAGCCCGGTCACGCCGCGGAGTTCGTCGCCGCGACGGGGGTCGATGCGCTGGCGGTGGCCGTCGGCAGCTCGCACGCCATGTCCACCCGCACGGCCGCACTGGACTTCGACCTGATCGCTCGATTGCGCGCGGCGTTACCGGTTCCGCTCGTGCTCCACGGTTCGTCGGGTGTCGCCGACGAGGACCTTTGCCACGGGGTGCGTGCCGGCATGACCAAGATCAACGTCGGCACGCTGCTCAACGTGGCGTTCACCGGCGAACTTCGAGCCCATCTCGAAACCGACGCAGCAGTGATCGATCCGCGGCGTTATCTCGGCCCTGCCCGCGACGCCGCCGCACGCGCTGTCGCCGCTACCCTGATCGGCGTTGCGGGTCGGTAACCGCTTCATTCGCCGTGCAAGTCGAGTCCGTGCGCCACGGCGTAGGCCACCGCCTGGTCGACGTCGACCTTGGCCCCAAAGAGTTTCGCGGTGGTCCAGAACGTCGGGTCGACGCGCGCGCCCCGCAGGTCCGCTTCCTCGAAGCGGGCGCCCTGCGTCCGCGCACCGGTGAGGTCCGCGCCCCGCAGCACCGCCTTGCGAAAGTCGGCGCCGACGAGGCCCGCTTCGCGCAGCCGGCAGTCGGACAGGTCGATGGCGCGCAGGTCGCATTCACCCAAAACGGTCAGCGTGAGGTCGACCTCGACCATCTGCAGCGGACGCATGCGGGTCTCGGAGAACACCGATCCGAGCAAGCTGCAATGCTTGAAAGTGCTGTGCTGCAACGATGCCCGCCGAAAGTTGCAGTTGCGGAACGCCGAGCCCTCGTGTTCGGACTCGGTGAGGTTGACGCCGCTGAAGTCACATTCGGTGAAGACGACGCGTTTGGTGCGAAGCCTGCTGAGGTCTCCGTCACCGACGTCACGAAAGTCCACGCCGTCGAATTCCTGGTCGGCCCACTCTTCGTCGATGTCGGCCACTGCTCAGCCGGGTAGCGAGCTGAGGTTCATCAACGCATACTCGGTGATCGCGATCAGTGCCGCCCGCGACGAGTGCCGATCGCGCGCATCGACGGTGACCACCGGGACGTGATCGGCAAGAGCCAGCGCCTTGCGCACCGCAGGCCCGGGATGCTTTGGCGCATCGTCGAAGTCGTTGACCGCGATGAGGAATGGCAGTTTGCGTGCCTCGAAGAAGTCGACCGCGGCGAAGCTGTCCTGCAGCCGGCGCACGTCGACCAGGATGATCGCACCGATCGCGCCGCGCACCAGGTCGTCCCACATGAACCAGAACCGCCGCTGACCGGGCGTGCCGAACAGATATAGCACCAGGTCTTCGGCGAGGGTGATGCGGCCGAAGTCCATCGCCACCGTCGTGGTGGTCTTCGCGGGCGTGCCGGCCAGCGCGTCGAGTCCCTGGGAGGCGTTGGTCACCAGGGCCTCAGTCCGCAGCGGCATGATCTCCGACACCGCCCCGACGAACGTCGTCTTGCCGGCCCCGAACCCACCGGAGATGACGATCTTCGTCGAGGCGGTGTCTCGGCGCGCGACGGCGCCGGTGGAAACCCGTTGGGTCTCAGAGTGCCCGTAGGCCACGCAGTGTCCTTCCTATGAGCTCGCGTCGTTCGTCGGTGGTCGCCGACTCGCCGAGAGTGGTCTGCACACGCACGTACCCCTGCGCCACCAGGTCGTCGATCAACACGCGCGCCACTCCGAGCGGCAGCGACAGACGAGCCGCGATCTCGGCGACCGACGGACTCGCCACACCCAACCTCAGAATCTTGGCACGCACATCGCTTCCGGGCCAGCGCGGCGCGGGCCCAAATTCCAGTGTCCAGATCGGCGCCTCCAGGGGCAGATCGACGCGCGTCCGCGTGCGGCCCGCCGTCAGGATGTACGGCCGCACCAGGCCGGCTTCATCCCCCGGTTCAGTGGACTCCGACGCGCCTGCGATCCCGTCCATCGCGACTCACGAGCGCTGCGCGGAGCGACGGGGCGATTGAACGACGGTGCCGACCCGCTCGACCAGGATCGCCATCTCGTAGCCGATCTGGCCGATGTCACAGGACCTGGTGGCCAGGGTCGCGAGGTTGGATCCGTCGCCGACGCGCATGAGCAGCAGATAGCCGTTCTCCATCTCGACCACGGACTGCATCACGTAGCCACCGTCGAAGAGCTGCGCGGCGCCGGTGGACAGGCTGGCCAGCCCCGACGCCACGGCGGCCAGCTGGTCGGCCCGCTCGATCGGCATGTGCTCGCTGGAGGCCATCAGCAGCCCGTCGGCCGATACCAGGATCGCGTGTGACACCCCTGCCACCTCGCCGGCGAACCTGGACACCAACCAGTCGAGGGATTCACGCTGGGCCGAACGGGTCATTCGTCTTCTGTTCCTCTGGTTTCGCGGGCATGGGTGCGGCCGGCGTGCACGCCGCCGAAGTGGCTCCCGATGCTAGCGCGGACGGCTTCGGGGTCGCGCACGGGAACGGCCCGCGGGCCGTTGTCCGCGTCCCGGTCGCTGGGCCTCTCGCCTGCACCGTTGGCGCCGTTCGCGCCCCGGTTGCGATGTCGGCCGTCGTGGCCGCCGTCCTGATTGTCGGCCGCGCCCGGCACCAGTCGCGCACCGGGTTCCCGCATGGGTAGGCCGTGCTCGGTGTGCCGTGCGACGGGCGCCTCCGCCGCGGCGGCGGCCGCCTCCCATCCGCTGTCCCAGACCGTCTTCCAGTCCAGGTCGGTGCTCCGCGCCAACTCGGCCGGATCGTCGATCAACCACTCGGACAGCATCTTCTGGAAGATGGCGTCGTCGCTACCTGCCGTCGCGGCGTGGGCCCCTGCCTCCACCGGCGGCAGCTCGGGCAGCGAGGGCGGCGTGAAGGGTGGATGCGTGCCGTTGGTCGGTGGGACCGGGGCCTGCGCCCGCGCGGCGAAGTAGGCCGACGTGTCGGTGGGCGCCTGGCTTGGGCGCTCGACGGGTGCGGGCGGCTGCGGCATCGTGGCCTGCGGCGCCACCTGCGGAGTCTGCGCCGGCATCGAATCCTCCGGCCACTCCTCCTCGGCCCAGTCCTGCTCGGGCTCCGGTTCGGGCTCGAACGGGATGGCCGGGATGGCGGATATCCCGCTTGCTCCCGGATTGCGTTGCGGCAGAAGCGAGACCGGGACGTCGGCGTGCCCGTTGCGGTACTCGGGCGCATCAGCAACGAAGCCCCGGTCCTCGATGTCGTCCTCGTCGTACGCGGGTTCGTCGTAGTGGTGGGCCTCGTACTGAGGCGCCACGTACCGGGGGGCGTCGTCGTACTGAGGGCGTCGTCGTACTGAGGAGCGTCGTCGTACTGAGGAGCGTCGTCGTACTGGGGAGCTGCGTCGTACTGAGGAGCGTCGTAGTGAATCGGCGCGGCACCGTGGAACAGCAGTTCGGCCGGAATGTAGACACCCGCGGTGGTGCCCGAATGCGGCTTGCCAGCGACCGTGCTGCGCAGCCGGACCACCAGCCCGTGCTGCGCGGCCAGTCGACCCACCACGAACAGGCCCATGTGGCGAGCGGTGTACGGGTTGACCTCGCCACCGGACTGCAATCGCGTGTTCGCCACCCGCAGGTCGGGGTCCGTCATGCCGAGGCCGATGTCGCTGACCTCGACGACCAGTCCGCCGTTGCCGGTGTGTACGGCCGACACCCGCACCTGCGAGATGGGCGGCGAATAGCGCAACGCGTTGTCCAGCAGTTCGGCCAGCAGGTGGACCAGGTCGCCGGCGACCATGCCGACGATCTCCGTGTCGGGGGCGACCGCGGTGACCACTCGGGTGTAGTCCTCGACCTCCGAGGCCGCCGCGTTGATCAGTGCGGCCACCGGAACCGGGTCGGCCTGTTCGCGCGGCACCTTGGATCCGGCCAGCACCAGCAGGTTGGCGCCGTTGCGGCGCATGCGCGCGGCCAGGTGGTCGAGCCGGAACAGGCTGTCCAGGCGGTCGGGGTCCTCTTCGTTGCGTTCCAGCCGGTCGATGAGCGTCAACTGCTGGTCGACCAGGGAGCGACTGCGCCGCGACAACGTCTCGAACATGTCACCCACTTGAAGCTGCAGCCGCGCCTGCTCGCCTGCGAGCAGCACGGCCTGTTCGTGCAGCTCGTCGACGGCGTGGGCGACCTGCCCGACTTCCTCGGTGGAGTAGACGGGCAACGGCTGCACGGCGCCCGGCTCGCCGCCGGCGCGGACCCGGTCCAGTTCCATGGCGAGGTCCTCGTGGGCGACCTTGAGGGCGCTGTCGCGCAGCTTGCGCAGCGGGCGCACCAGCGACCGCGCCACCAGCGTGACGATGATCAGGGCCAGCAGGATGGCTCCGCCGACGATGGCGGAGTCCCGAATGGCTTCGGTGCGCTTGGTCGACGCCTGGTCCTGCACGGCTGACGTGACGGACTTGGTGGTCCCAGCGATGACCTGGCCCGCGATCTCGTTCGTGGTCTGCAGCGACTGGCTCAGGTCGGGGTTGTTGACCAGCGGGACCGCGGGGTCCGACATCATGGCGAACCGCTTGACCATTTCCTCTTGCAGCTTCTGGGCGTCGGGTGAGCCGACGCCGAGCACCTCGCTCATCCCGAACAGCGTCGACGGCTCGGTGCCTGCCAGCGTGATCATCGAGGTGCGCAGCTCGGGCTCGGGTAGTTCGCCACCGAGGTTGACCAGCAGCTGCTGCATCATCATCTGCCCGCGGGCGCCGATGGCGCGGGACAGGCCAAGCGTCTCGGCCCGGATCTTCTCGTCGTCGACGCGGACCGATCCGTTGATCGCGTCCTCGGCTGTGAGCAGGATCGGTGCGTAGGTGGTGACCCTGCCGCGCAGGTCGATGCTGTTGGCCGTGACCTGGTCCAACAGGGCCTGCCCACCCTGCAGCAGCGCGGTGACGCCCTTGCTCACGTCGGGGGCCACGCCGGTGTCGGCGAGATGCCGGGAAAGGTTCGCCTTGCTGGTGTCGAACGCGCTGAGCGCGGCTTGGGCGTCGCCTCCGGTGGAGTTCGCCAGCAGCGCGCCTTCGAGTGCGGCGGTGTAGTTCTCGATCGCGGGCACCATGTCGGCGCGGTCGGCGGCCATGCGCAGATCGGCAGCGTCGGTCCAGCCCGAGTAGATACGCAGACCACCGAATGCACCCGCCAAAAGCAGCGGCACCAAAACGATCGCAAACACTTTCCATCGAACCGGCCAATTGCTCATCGCCCATCGCGACGGCCGCTTGGCCCGTTGCGGCGCATTGCCGTCGAATTCGGCGGCAGCAGCGTCGTGTGGTTGCTGCGCAAACGACGTCATCGCACCCCGGCCGTGCGACTGGCCGCTGGTCCGCATTTCAGTAATCGCGCGTAGTTCATAAGGCTTCCTGCTGCTCTTTGCCCAAGTCGTCGGTAGGCGCGGAAGATCCAGCCCGCCTGGCAATTGGACGAGTATGACAGCGATGTCCTGCCGTTTCCACAATTCTTACTGAACAGACAGAGTTCGTGACTCTACTGTTGCGGGCCCGTGTGGTAGTCGAGCAAATGGCGAACCAAGCCTCCCAGGAACCGTCGTTACTGTGGCGGCTGTCACGGGCATTACTCGAGAAATGTGTGATTCGACGGCGATGAGATGACACATCCGGTTCAGGCGGCAGCGGCGGTCACCGGCCAGCCGATGTCGCGGGTCGACGGGCGGCAGAAAGTCACCGGGGCGGCACGCTACGCGGCGGACAATCCGACCACCGACGTCCTTTACGCCGCCCTGGTCTGCAGCACCGTCGCTCGAGGCACCGTGCAACGGATCGACGGCTCTGCCGCCGTCAAGGACGACGACGTCGTTGCGGTCGTCGATGACTTCCACGGCGTCAATCTCCCGTTCGATCCCGTTGAGGTCGCCTTCTTCGGTCAGCCCATCGCCGTCGTGGTGGCCAAGACGCTGGAGGCGGCAATGCACGGCGCCTCGCGGGTGAGCGTGCGCTATGACGGCACCGCGCAAGTCACCGACATCGACTCGCCCGCCGCGAAGCCCCAGCCGGGACGACGCCAGACGGATTACACCCGCGGCGATCCAGATGGCGCACTGGCAAAGGCTGCCGTGGTGTCCGACCTTCGATATTCGATCGTCCGTTACAACCACAATCCGATGGAGTTGCCGTCGACCATCGCCGCCTGGCAGGGCGACGCATTGACGGTCTGGGACAAGGCGCAGGGAATCAACAACGCGCAGACCGCCTACGGCAAGGCCTTTGGCATCCCGCCGGAGCGCGTTCGGGTGATCTGCCCGTTCATCGGTGGCGCGTTCGGCAGCGCGGGCGGCACCTGGCCCCACCAGATCATGGCGGCATTCGCCGCCAAGCAGGTGCGTCGTCCCGTCAAGCTCGTCATGACCCGCAAGCAGATGTACAACGGCATCGGCTACCGGCCCGCGAGCAGGCAGCGCCTGGCCATTGGGGCAGACCGGGCGGGCACCATCACCGCGATCGTGCACGAAGGCCAGACGGAATCGGCGCGCTACCAATTGTTCGAGGACAGCATCACCGGGCCGGCGAAATTCCTCTACGACAGCCACAACATGCGGTCGACGTACCGGGTCGTGCCGCTGGACGTCAACGTCGGCTGCCCGATGCGCGGGCCGGGGGCGACGCCGGGCGCCTTCGTGCTCGAGTCCGGCGTCGATGACCTGGCCCACCGTCTCGGGCTCGACCCGATCGAGCTGAGATTGCGCAACCAGCCGGATCGCGATCAGACGAATGGTCTGCCGTTCTCCACGCCACGACTCGTCGACTGCCTGCGGCAGGGCGCTGCCGCATTTGGCTGGGCGCGGCGCAACTCCGTGCCTCGCTCGACGCGCGAGGGCAACGAGTTGATCGGCATCGGCATGGCGGCGGCCGGTTACCACACCAACCGCAGCGAAGCCGACGCACTCGTCCGGATCAACGCGGATGGCACGGCTGACGTCTACAGCGCGACGTGTGACATGGGCCCAGGCACCTACACGTCGATGACTCAGGTGGCCGCCGACGCACTCGGCATCCCCATGTCGCGGGTGCGCTTTTCCTTGGGCGACAGCCAGTTTCCCAAAGCTCCATCGCACTCCGGGTCGCGAACCATGGCCAGCGTCGGCTCGGCCGTCTTCGTCACGTCGAACTCGTTGCGGGACAGGTTCATCCGCACGGCCGTGGTCGACCCCGGATCGCCGTTGGTCGGTATCGCGCCGCAGAGCGTCGGCGTCGCCGACGGCCGGATGTTCGCAGGCGACGATCCCGCCAGGGGCGAGACATATCAGGACTTGCTGCGTCGACGGGGGTGGCCGAGCCTGGACACCCATCAGACGTGGACCCCCGACGACGCCGACAAGCGGTTCTCGATGTACGCGTACGGAGCGGTCTTCGCGGAGGTCGGCGTCGACGAATCGCTTGGCCGCGTGCGGATCCGCCGGATCTTCGGCTGCTACGACGGCGGACGGATCATCAATCCACGACTCGCTCACAGTCAGGCGATCGGCGCGATGGTGATGGGCGCCGGCATGGCGCTGTTGGAGGGCACCCAACTCGACTACCGCGACGGCCGCGTGGTCAACGCCAACATGTCGGACTATCTGGTGCCGGTCAACGCCGACGTGCCCACACTGGACGCCATGTTCCTGGACGGCGAGGACACCATTGCCGACCCGATCGGGGTCAAGGGGCTCGGCGAGTTGGTCATCGTCGCGGTCCCACCCGCGATCGCCAACGCGGTGTTCAACGCCACGGGCAAGCGCGTCACCGATCTACCGATCACATTGGACAAGCTGCTCTAAGCGTTGACCTGCGATTGGTCATGCAGCGCCAATCAATGTCACGATCACCGTGCAGCCCGTGGTTTCTGGCAATAAACTGGGTATTCCCTTGGAAGTCGTTTTCTGATGCCGGGAGCACACATGAAGCATCTCATCGTTCTTGGAACTGGCGCGGTCGGAGCCATGGCACTGTCGACAGCACTGTTCGGCACCGGTTCCGCCGCCGCAGCCGGCGACTACGACGGCCAGACTTACGCCGATGCCGCCGCAGCGATCGAAGAGTCCGGCGGTACAGCAATCGTCGCGACTCGGGTCGGTGGCCAGCTGCCGCAGGACGAATGCATCGTCACCAATTCACAAGACCACTCGTTCCTCAGAGACCCCTCCGACGATGTCTACATGCTGTCGGCCACCGATGAAGTGCGGCTCAGCCTGAACTGCGCCGGCGGTTACGCGACGGCAATCAACCCCGGTGCCTCGGTGGCAAGTCCGGCTGGCCGAGAGGCCAAGGCCGCCGCCGCCGAGGCAGCCGCCGCCGAGGAACAAGAACTGGCCGCGGTCAGCACCCCCGACGAGTAGCCGTCGGAAGCTCGACACCGGCCGGGACGGACAGCCCGTCGCGCTGCACCTCGTGGGCAAGTCCTAGGTGACTTACGACTTGCGGGTGCGGGAAGATACCTCGTTGTGTTCCGGGTCATGTTCTATTCGCCGCGCATCGCGCCCAACACGGGCAACGCGATACGGATGGTCGCGGCCACCGGGTGCGAATTGCATCTGGTGCAACCACTCGGATTCGATCTGTCCGAGCCGAAGTTGCGCCGCGCGGGTCTGGACTACCACGACCTGGCGTCGGTCACCGTGCACGCCAACCTGCCGAGCGCGTGGGCGGCGTTGTCCCCCGACCGGGTGTTCGCGTTCACCGCCCACGCCGACTCGTCCTACGCCGACGTGGGCTACCGGCCGGGTGACGTGTTGCTGTTCGGACCCGAACCCACCGGGCTGGACGCGGCGACGTTGGCAGATCCGCACGTCACGGCTCGGGTCCGCATTCCGATGCTGGCCGGTCGCCGGTCACTGAATCTGTCCAACGCCGCCGCGGTCGCGGTCTACGAGGCGTGGCGCCAGCAGGGTTTCACCGGTTCGGTGTGATCCGTCAATTCGATTGCGGTAGAACGCCGTCCAGCCAGTCGAAGATCGTCTGGTGCGCACGTCCCATGGCGCCCATGTGGCAGTGCTCGCCAGCGCCGTCGACCTCGCGCAGGGTGACCAGCGTCGTCTTCGAGTTGACCATCGCGTCCGCGGCGAGGACGGCCTGACCCTTGAAGAACTGGTCGTTCTCCGCGTCGAGCACCAGCGCGGGGGCGGTGATGCGGTCGGCGATGCCGGCCAGGGTGTAGTGGTGGAACAGCCGAGGCAGGTCGGCCGGTGAATTCGTGCCCATCACCCACAGGCCGTTGCGCAACGCCCACCGGAGCTGTGTGCTGACCGACATCAGCAGCGCCAGAACGGGATTCGCCGCATCGTCGTTGCCGTCATCGATCCACTGGCTGAGGAAGGACGGCAATGCACCCGCGACGGCGGAGTGGAAGTCATACAGGCCGTCGTCGAGGATCAGCGCGGCGATGCGGTCGTCGAAGGCGGCGGCGCGGGCGACCAGATAGCCACCGAGGCTGTAGCCGAACAGGGCGATTCGATCCGGCGCGATCTCGGGGCGGGTGAGCGCGAAGTCGAGGACCGGGGTGATGACGGCCTCCCAGTCGGGCCGGAACACCAGACGCTGTTCACGAAGCGCCGCACCCTGGCCGGGGCCGTCGAAGGCCAGCACGTTGTACCCGCGGGCCAGCGCCGCCGCCGCGATGGCGAAGTACGACTCCTCGAGGGTGGAGTCGTAACCGCTGTTGTAGACGATGGTCGGCCGGGGCATCCCGGAGTCGTCGACGAGGTAGAGGTAGCCGGGCAGCGTGGTGTCCTGGTACGGGATCGCGAGCTCGATGAAGCCGAAGTCGAACAGCGGCATCGCGGCCCGGAAGGTGTCGCATGACTTGCCCGAGAGTTCGGCCACCTCCGGGTCGTTCCACGGGTCGTCGCGCCGGTAGAACTCCGCGGTGCGGTAGTAGTTCGATGCGCGCAGCAACGCCTCCCTGGCGCTGACGGCGTGCCCGCCGTGCAGGGACTCGCGTCCGATCGCCTCCACCCGCTGCGCGGTCTCCTTCCACTCCCGGTGCCAGGCGGCCTCGTCACCGTCGGGGATCGTGCGGGCGGTGACGAGGATCTCGCCGAGGTCGGCGCCTCCGTAGTTGGCGAAGCCCGCCGCGCGAAGGGTCTCGAACGAGAACGACTCGTCGTCGAACAGGAACTTCATGTCTACTCCTTAACGAAACGGAACAGGATCGTATCGATTGACACCGGCAAGTATGCATCGCGCTTTAACGGAACGCAACCGTTCCGTCTCGGTTAGGCTGTCAGGCATGACGACGCAGCCGACGAGGCAGCCGGCGAGCCGCCGCCGGACCTCCGGTGGACGCGTGCTGCAGGATGACGTGACCGAGGCCATCGAGTCGGCGTTCTTCGCCGAACTCGCCGACGTCGGCTACGGCCGGCTGTCGATCGACGCGGTCGCCAGGCGCGCCGCAGTGGGCAAGGCGGCCGTGTACCGGCGCTGGCGCTCGAAACTCGACATGACCGTGGCCCTGGTGTCCAAGACCGCGGTCGCGGCGATCGACGTGCCCGACACCGGCAGCCTCCGCGGCGACATCCGGCAGTACCTGTACAACGGCAGGGACTTCCTGTCCCACCGGTTGGTGCGACGGATCGTGCCCGACATGCTCGCCGAGTCGATCCGGAATCCGGAACTCGGCGAGGTGTTGGCGCAGGCCGTGCGCGAACCCCGGCGCATCAAGGCCGTCGAGTTGTTCGAGCGCGCCGCCGCACGAGGTGAACTACCCCAAGACGCCGACCTGGATCTCGCGATGGATCTGCTCGGCGGTGCCCTCTACTGGCGGCTCGCCGTGTTGCAGCTCCCCGCCGGAAACGACTACTGCGACCGGCTGGCCGACCGCATCGTCGCGGCCGTCACGGCTGATTGACTCACCAGGTGTTCCAGTGGCTGAGCTGCTCTGCGGGCAGCCGCTTGGCGGGGCGGAAGTCGGTGCCCTGGGTGTAGGCGATCGGGAACAGCCCACCCTGGCTGTACTTCTCGAAGGGGATGCCGAGAATTTCGGCGGCCTGCTTCTCGCCGTCGCCGAGCAAGTGCAGGGTGGTCCACGCCGACCCGAGGCCGCGCGAGCGCAACGCGAGCATGAAACTCCACGCCGCCGGTAGCAGCGAACCCCAGTAGCCCGCGCTCATGCCCGCGGGCGCGCCGTCCGGGCGGCCCTCCAGGCAGGGAATCAACATGACCGGCACCTCGTGGAGGTGGTCGTTGAGGTACTTGGCGGAGTCGACCACCAACGGTGTGCGCTCGTCGCGGCTGTCGCCGTACTGGGGCTTCGGCTGGTCCAGGTACGGCGTTGCCGCCGCACGGTAGATGTCGGCGAGCGCCTTCTTCTTGTCGGCGTCGTCGACGAACACGAACTGCCAGCCTTGGGCGTTCGACCCGGTCGGCGCCTGCAACGCGAGTTCCAGGCACTCCATCACGATCTCGCGGGGCACCGGCTTCTCGAGGTCGAGACGTTTGCGGACCGAGCGGGTGGTGGTGAGGAGTTCATCGACTGTGAGATTCAGGGTCATAGCCGCACACTACATTCGGAGCATGAGTGCTGAACTGACGCAAGAAGTCTCCGACCGGCTGACCTCCGACCACTACGGCTGGTTGACGACGGTCGCGAAATCCGGCCTGCCCATCCCGAGACTGATCTGGTTCTTCTTCGACGGGACCGATGTGGTCATCTACTCGGTGCCCGATGCCGCGAAGGTCCGGCACGTCGAGCGCCACCCGCAGGTGAGCCTGAACGTCGATTCCGACGGCAATGGCAGTGGAATCATCGTGATCGGCGGCACCGCGACCGTCGACGCCACCGACGTGGACTGCCGCACCGACGAACCGTACTGGGCCAAGTACGGCGAGTCGGCCGCCAAGTTCGGCATCGCCGACGCGATGGCGAACTACAGCACCCGACTCCGCATCACGATCGACAAGGTCTGGACCACACCGACGGGCGGCTAATCCGAGGTCTTGGTCAAGAACAGCCATGCGCTGAGCACCCCGCCGACCAATGCCGCGAGCTGTGCGGGGACCAGCAGATAGATGCCCCACTTCGCCTTGAATACCGTTGCAACGCCTGCAACTCCGATGAGAGCGATCGTCGTGGCATTGGTGGCGTATTTGTCGAGCAGCCGGGCAATCGGATCTTGGTGAGACACCTTCTGCGCCCTGCCGTTCAAGGCAAGCATGACGGCGCCGCCGAGGAACGCGATCACGATCAGCTCCGCCCCGAGGACCCACTCGGGCTGGTCCGGAACGGTCAACACGATCGCCACGACCAAGGCGACGGCGAACAGGGTCAAGGTCTGCGCGGCGCGGCTGCGCAAGTCCGGCGCTCGGGAGAGTTCGTCGATCCGCAGAGTCACCGCCACGAAGAGAAGGCCGACGAGGGCTGCGGCCGCCCCGCCGGTGACGACAGTGAAGTCCGACCATCCGGCCATCTCGCCTCCTCAGTCGTGCGGTCATCAGCCTAGATGCAGCAGCTCACTGGAAGTCCCGTGACTTGGACGCCACCCGCATGTCCAGCTTGCTCATCCGGTCGGCGACGACGGTGACCGCGCCGCTGGCGTTCTGCACGATGCCGCGGATCACCAGCCCCGACGCCGTCTGTGCGAGCTTGCGGTGGCGTGCCCACACCCCCCGCGAACACAGCACGTTGACCATCCCGGTCTCGTCCTCCAGGTTCATGAACGTCACGCCCTGTGCCGTCGCGGGCCGCTGCCGATGCGTCACCGCACCGGCGACCAGCACCCGGGTGCCGTCGGGCACCGACAGCAGCCGGTCGGCGGGCACCACGCCGATCTCGTCGAGGCGCTCCCGGAGGAACTGGATGGGATGGCTGTCCGGCGAGACACCGGTGGCCCACACGTCGGCGGCGGCCAGCTCGAGGTGGGTCATGCCGGGCAGCGCTGGGACGTGCGAGGACGACCCGACGCCCGGCAACCGATCCGGCCGGGCGGTGGCGGCCGCACCCGCCGCCCACAGCGCCTCACGCCTGGCGATCCCGAAACAGCCCAGCGCCCCCGCGGTGGCCAGTGCCTCGGTCTGCGGCACGGAGAGCTGCACCCGGCCGGTCAGATCGAGTAGGGATCCGTACGGTCCGTTGACCTTTCGCTCGTCGACGATGCGTTCGGCCAACTCCGCGCCGATGTGGCGAACGCTGCCAAGACCCAATCTGACGGCGTTCCCCTCGTCCTCCAACGTGGCGTGCGCCAAGCTGGCGTTGGCGTCCGGCCCGTGCACCACGACGCCGTGCCGACGGGCATCGGCCACCAGCGACTGCGGCGAGTAGAAACCCATCGGCTGGGCCCGCAACAACGCCGCGCAGAACACCGCGGGATGGTGCAGCTTGAACCACGACGAGTAGAACACCAGCGATGCGAAGGACAGCGAATGACTCTCCGGGAAGCCGAAGTTGGCGAATGCCTCCAGCTTCTCGTAGATCCGGTCGGCCACCGCTCCGGTGATGCCGTGCCGGTTGCGCATGCCTTCGTAGAACCGGTCCCGCAGCCGCTGCATGCGTTCGGTGGACCGCTTGGACCCCATGGCACGGCGCAACTGGTCGGCCTCGGCGGCGGAGAAGCCGGCGCAGTCCACGGCCAACTGCATCAATTGCTCCTGAAACAGCGGGATTCCCAACGTCTTCCGCAACGCCTGCGCCATCGATGGATGGTCGTAGGTCACCGGTTCCTCGCCGTTGCGGCGCCGGATGTAGGGGTGCACCGATCCGCCCTGAATCGGGCCGGGCCGGATCAGCGCGACCTCGACCACCAGGTCGTAGAACACCCGCGGCTTCAGCCGGGGCAGGGTGGCCATCTGCGCCCGCGACTCCACCTGGAACACCCCGATGGAGTCGGCGCGTTGCAGCATCTCGTACACCGCGGGTTCGGACAGGTCGAGCTTGGACAGGTCGACCTCGATGCCCTTGTGCTCGGCGATCAGGTCGATGGCGTAGTGCAGCGCCGAGAGCATGCCAAGCCCGAGCAGGTCGAACTTCACCAAACCGATTGCCGCGCAATCGTCCTTGTCCCACTGCAGCACACTGCGGTTCTCCATGCGCGCCCATTCCACCGGGCACACGTCGGCGATGGGCCGGTCGCAGATCACCATGCCGCCGGAGTGGATGCCCATGTGCCTCGGCAGGTTCTTGATCTGCAGCGCCAGGTCGATCACCTGCTCGGGGACGTCCTCCACGTCGGGTGAATCGGCAAGCCCGTTCCACCGGCTGATCTGCTTGCTCCAGGCGTCCTGTTGACCCTGTGAGAAGCCGAGCGCACGGGCCATGTCGCGCACCGCACTGCGGCCCCGGTAGGTGATGACGTTGGCGACCTGCGCGGCGTAGTCGCGACCGTAGCGGTCGTAGACGTACTGAATCGCCTTCTCCCGCAGGTCCGATTCGATGTCGATGTCGATGTCCGGCGGCCCGTCGCGCGCCGGTGACAGGAACCGCTCGAACAACAACTCGTTGGCGACCGGGTCGACGTTGGTGACACCCAACGCGTAGCAGACCGCCGAGTTGGCCGCCGATCCCCTGCCCTGGGCCAGGATGCCGTTGTCCCTGCAGAACCGGGTGATGTCGTGGACCACCAGGAAGTAGCCGGGAAAGTTGAGCTGGGCGATGACCCGGAGCTCGTGCTCGATCTGCCGATAGGCGCGCTGGGCCCGTTCCGGCGGCCCGTAGCGGTGGCGGGCACCGGTCATCACCAGGTGCCGCAGCCAGCTGTCCTCGGTGTGCCCGTCGGGAACGTCGAACGGCGGCAGCTGCGGGGCGATGAGTGCCAGCCCGAACGCGCACTGCTCGCCGAGATCCGCTGCGGCCGTGACCACCTCGGGGCAGTGGGCGAACATCCGCGCCATCTCCTCCCCCGACCGCAGATGCGAGCCACCCAACGGAGCCAGCCAGCCCGCCGCGTCGTCCATCGAGTTGCGCGCCCGGATGGCGCCCATCGCCATCGCCAGCCTGCCGCGGGCCGGCTCGGCGAAGTGCGCCGCGGTGCTGGCGACGACACTCAGTCCGAAGCGCGGAGCCAACGCGGCCAACACGGCATTGGTCTCGTCGTCGCGCGGATGGCCGTGATGGGTCAGCTCGACGCTGACCCGGCCGGCACCGAACCGGTCGACCAGGCCGGCAAGCGCGGCTTCGGCGGCTTCCGGCCCGCCGGTCGACAGCGCTTGGCGCACATGACCTTTGCGGCATCCGGTGAGGATGTGCCAGTGCCCGCCCGCGGCCTCGGTCAGCGCGTCGAAGTCGTACCGCGGCTTGCCCTTCTCCCCGCCGGCCAGGTGTGCGGCGGCCAGCTGCCGCGACAGCCGTCGATAGCCCTCCGGCCCACGCGCCAGCACCAGCAGGTGCGGGCCCGGCGGATCGGGTTCCTCGGTGCGGGCGACGTTGCCGAGCGAGAGCTCCGCACCGAACACCGTGGCCACGTTCAGTTCCTTGGCGGCCTCGGCGAACCGCACCACTCCGTACAAACCATCGTGGTCGGTCAGCGCGATGGCCCGCAGGCCCAGCCGGGCGGCCTCCTCGACGAGTTCCTCCGGCGTACTGGCCCCGTCGAGGAAGCTGTAGGCCGAGTGCGCGTGCAGTTCGGCGTACGGCACCGACTTGCCCGTTGGTGCGATCCGATCCGGCGGTTCGTAGCTCCCGCGCTTGCGCGACCAGGCGGGGCTGTCGCCACCGTCGGCGTCCGGCTCGGGCAGCCGCGACCCGGCGCGGCGCGGCTTGCCGGTGAGCACGCGCTCCATCTCGCCCCAGCTCGGCGGTCCGTTGTGCCAACCCACCCGAACCAGCCTAATCGAACATGCGTTCGAACACCAACGCGCAAGAAAAAGGGGCTCAAGGCCCCTTCCACTCTCAACATATAGCGCACTGGGGGGCTTGCGGCAAGACCCCCGGTGTGCCGCATACTCGCTGGCCGAAGCCACCACCAGCACAAATGGGAGTAGCGAATGCCAGACATCGACACCGACGTGATCATCGTGGGGGCCGCCCCGACCGGCCTCACGCTGGCCGGCGAGCTCGGCCTGACGGGGGTGCGGACGCTGGTGTTGGAGCGACTGCCGCGGCCCCGAACCGTGGCCAAGGCGGGCGGCATCGGCGGCCGAATCCTCGACGTGTTGCGCTACCGCGGCCTCTTGGAGCGATTCGAGGCCGCGAGCGGCAAGCCCCGCCCGGCTCCCAACTTCCCGTTCGGCAGCCTCCACGTCGACCTGACACAGCTCGCCGGCAATCCGATGCAGGCGCTGCTGCTGCCGCAGCCGGAGCTCGAGACCCTGCTCGAGGACATTGCCCGCGAGCGGGGCGCCGTCGTTCGCCGCGGACACGAGCTCGTCGGCCTGAGCCAGGATGACGCCACGGTGACCGCCGACGTGCGCGGCCCCGACGGACCGTACCGGGTGACCGCGCACTACCTGGTGGGCTGCGACGGTGCGCGCAGCCGGGTCCGTGACATGGCAGGCATCCCGTTCCCGGGCACCACGTATCCGGACGTGCACCGGCTCGGCCATTTCACCATGCCCGATGCGGTGACACTGCTCGACGACGGCGACTACGAGATCCCCGGCCTCGGTCGGGTCAAGTTCGGCTACACCCAGACGGAGCACGGGGTATTCGCGATCAGCTCATACACCCCAGCCGATTTGGGCGTCTACACCAGCATCGAGGAAGACGCGTCGTACGACGACGACGAGCCGATGACCGTGGCCGAGTTCGAGGACAGCATCCGGCGCGTGCTCGGGGCGAACATCCCGCTGGGAGAGCCAAGTCGGTTGACGCGCTTCACCTTTCACGCCAGGCTCGCCGAGAGATTCCGCGAGGGACGGATCCTGGTGGCGGGCGATGCGGCGCATCTGTTCCCCTCTGGAGGCGTGGCGGTCACCGCAGGCATGCTCGACGCGGTCAACCTGGCCTGGAAGCTCGCCGCCGAAGTCGAGGGCTGGGCGCCGGACGGCCTGCTGGACACCTATCACGTCGAACGCCACTTCGCCGGCGCGCGCACGTTGTTGCACACCCAAGCTCAGGTGGCGCTGCGGCGCGGACTCGACCCTGCCGCCGACGCGCTCCGGCGAGGTCGTCTCCGAACTTCTCCTCGACGACCAGCCCCGGCGCCGCATCGGGGCGATGATCGCCAGCGCCGACGTCCGTTACCCGATGCCGAACCCCAACCAGCATCCATTGACCGGCACCTTCGCCCCCGACGTCGTCGCGAACCTCGGGCACGACGCGCGGCCCGTGTTCCTCGACCTCGCCGACCGCGCCGACCTCCGCGACATCGCCCGGGACTGGCGGACTCGCGTCGACATCCACACCGCCACCACCGACGATCGACCGGCCGACGCCCTCCTGATCCGTCCGGACGCGTACATCGCCTGGGCCGCAACGGTCGACGAACCCGTCGACAGCGCCGCGCCCGCGTTGCGGGATGCGCTCACCGGGTGGTTCGGCGCGCATCTGCATGTTCCGAGCCAACCGCACGACCACCAGTGTGTGAACCCGCGATGATTTCCGCGGCTGCGCACGGTCAATACCAAAGCCGACACAACACACTAGGAGGAGCCGTGACCGAGCAGACCACGTCCGCCCTACCCCCGGTGGTCGATCAAGACACCTGGCGCGCAGCGCTCGACGAGTTGCGCGCGCGCGAGAAGGCCGCCACCAGAGAGCTGGATGCGATCGCCGCGCAGCGCCGCCGGCTGCCGATGGTCGAGATGCCCGATTACACGTTGATCGGTGCGGACGGGCCCGTCCGGCTGGTCGACCTGTTCGAGGGCCGCTCGCAACTCATCGTCTACAACCACATGTGGTCCGACGGGGCCGAGTGGCAATGCGGTGGCTGCACCAGCCTCACGTCGCAGTGGGACCGCCTGGACTTCCTTGACCCCTACGACGCCCGCTTCGTCGTGGTCACCAACGGGCCCATCGAAGAAGCGCTGGCCTACAAGGCCAAGGTCGGAAACACGATGACCTGGTACTCGTCGTCCGAGAGCTCCTTCGGCGCCGACGTCGGTGCGGCACCCGGAACCGGCTTCGCCGTCAACGTGTTCCTGCGGGACGGCGACACCGTGTACCGCACCTGGCACACCGACGGCCGCGGCACCGAGCAGCTCACCCTCACGTTCGCGTTGGTCGACGTCCTGCCGTGGGGCCGTCAGGAGGAATGGCAGGACTCGCCCGAGGGCTGGCCGAAGTCGCCGGCCTACTCCGGCTGGCTCGACTCCCCCGACATCGCAAGGCTTTACGGATCGAACGGAGCAACGAAATGACCACCGCCACCACCGAGCGCTACGTCGTCACCCGCACCGTCCCCGCGTCACCCGCGGCGGTCTTCGCCGTGCTGGCCGACCCCGTCCGGCACAAGGACACCGAACCCGGCGACTGGGTCCGCGACGCCATCGACACCGAGCCCATCACGGCCAGCGGCCAGATGTTCGCAATGAACATGTTCCTCGAGCAGGCCGGCGGCCACTACGTCATGCACAACCTGGTCACCGAATTCGAGAAGGACCGGACCATCGGGTGGCTGCCCGGCCAATTCGACGAGTCGGGCCAGCACAGCCCGGGCGGCTGGTTCTGGCGTTACGACCTCGCCCCCAACGGCGCCAACACCGACGTCACCCTCACCTACGACTGGAGCGGAACGACGCAGCAGTTCCGTGATCAGGTCGCGGTGCCGGTGTTCGGTGAGCAGTTCATCGACGAGTCACTCGCGGCCCTGGCCCGCGCCGTCGGCTAGGTCACTGCAACGGGATGTCGTGCCCGGCGCCGCGCTCGGACTCCGGGCGGGGCCCGAACAACCGGCGGTCGGATTCGTCGATGGCGACGTCGTTGATGCTTGCCTCGCGGCGGCGCATCAGACCGCTCTCGTCGAACTCCCACAACTCGTTTCCGTAGCTGCGGTACCACTGGCCGGCGGCGTCGTGGCACTCGTACTGGAACCGCACCGCGATCCGGTTGCCGTCGAAACTCCACAGGCTCTTGCGCAGCGCGTAGTCGAGTTCCCTCTCCCACTTGGCCGTCAGGAATTCGACGATTGCGGCGCGGCCGGTGACGAACTGGTCGCGGTTGCGCCACACCGAGTCCTCGGTGTACGCCAAGCTGACTCGTTGCGGATCACAAGTATTCCAGGCATCTTCGGCGGCTTGCACCTTGACGATCGCGCTGTCGAGGTCGAAGGGCGGCAGTGGTGGTTTGGCATCGGTCATGATGGCCATCATGACGCAAAGACTTGTCGGCACGGTGGCGTTGGTGACCGGCGCCAGCAGTGGCATCGGTGAGGCGACCGCACTGGCGCTGGCCGCCGAGGGCGCGACCGTCGCAGTGCTCGCCCGGCGACGCGACCGCCTCGACGACCTCGCCCGTCGGATCGAGTCCGCGGGCGGCGCCGCGCTCGCGGTGGAGGCCGACGTCTCCGATCAGCCGCAGGCGGCCGCGGCGGTGGACGGCGTCGTGGCCCAGTTGGGCCGGCTCGACACCGTGGTCAACAACGCCGGCCTGATGACGATGGGGCCCGCGGCCGAGGCGGATCCCGCGGACTGGGACTCCATGGTGTCGGTGAACGTGCAGGGCCTGCTGTACGTGACGCGGGCCAGCCTCCCCCACCTCATCGCAGCGGCCACCGACTCGCCGCGCGGCGTCACCGACGTCGTGAACATCAGCTCCACCGCGGGGCGGGTCGCCCGCCCCGGGACGGCCGTCTACGCCTTGACGAAGTTCGGGATCGGCGCGTTCTCCGAGGCGCTGCGCCAGGAGGTGCTGGGCCAGCGGGTCCGGGTGAGCCTCGTCGAGCCGGGACGGGTTGCGACCGGCATCACCGAGAACCTGCCGCCGGAGGACCGGATCGCGATGGCCAGGCAGATCGAGGGCATCCAGCCACTCCTGGCCGCCGACATCGCCGACGCCGTGGTCTACGTCGTCACCCGGCACCGCCACGTCGCGGTCAACGAGATCCTGGTGCGTGCCGCCGAACAGACCTGGTAGGTCAGGCCACGTACTCCACGGTGCCGTCGTCGAGCACGACCCGGGCATTCGATCCGTCGATCTCGGCGGCCCCGGTGCGGAACACCGCATGCCCGGCCTCGGTCTTCCATATCGACGTGGTGAGCGTCTCGCCGGGGAACACCGGGGAGGTGAACCGCGCGCCGACGGCCCGGATCTTGGTGGCGTCGCCGCCGCCGAGCTCGGCCACCAGGACGCGGCCTGCGACGCCGTACGTGCAGAGCCCGTGCAGGATCGGCTTCGGGAACCCGGCAAGGTTCTGCGCGAACCACGGATCGCTGTGCAGCGGGTTGCGGTCACCCGAGAGTCGGTAGATCAGCGGCTGGTCCTCGGTGGTGGCGAGCGCGACCATGGCGTCGGGTTCGCGGTCGGGGAACACCGGGGCAACCGGCCGCTCGCCCGGCTGGCCGCCGAAGCCGCCCTCGCCGCGGATCACCGCGGTGGAAACCGTTTCGGCGATCACCTCGCCGGTGTCTGGATCGGTGCCGGTGCCCTTCAACACCAGGATCGCGTTCTTGCCCTCACCCTTGTCCTGGATGTCGACGACCTCCGAGGCCACGTTGAGCCTTCCGGCGGGCGGCAGCGGCTGCGTGCAGGCGAATCTGCTGGCTGCCGTGCAGGAGCATGGCCCAGTTGAAGCTGCCGACGTTGGCCGCGGCCGCCCATGCGGGGCATGCGATGACGGCGTAGGTCGGGAGCACCTGTTGCTCGATGTCGTGGCTGTTCTCCGTCGTGAAGGCCAGGTCTGCGGTGCCGGCGCCGACGCCCAGTGCGTAGAGCAGGGTGTCGCGGTCGGTCCACTCGAACAATTGCGGGTCCGTCTTGGCACCGATGGCGCCTGCATTGATCGGCATGCTTTCTCCCTTGGCAGCTGACGTGATTGTGTCGGACGATAGCCGCCGTCCCAGCCGGGCAGGAGGGCACGTCCCCGATCCGGTCACACCGTGTTGACCTTTGCCTGAACAAGGGTGACCATGGCTCGCATGCGCTATGTCGTTACCGGCGGTACCGGGTTCATTGGTCGCCGCGTCGTGTCCCGCATCTTGTCCCGGCAAGGCCACCACGACGAGCAGAACGAGGTGTGGGTGCTGGTGCGGCGGGAGTCCCTCGCCCGGTTCGAACGCCTCACCGACGAGTGGGGCGATCGGGCGAAACCACTGGTCGGCGACCTGACCGCGGCCGGCCTCGGGATCACCGACGACGCGTTGGCCGAAATCGGGTCCGTCGACCACGTGGTGCACTGTGCGGCGATCTACGACGTCACCGTCGACGAGCCGGCGCAGCGGGCGGCGAACGTCGACGGCACCCGCGCCGTGATCGACCTCGCCATCCGGCTGGACGCCACGATGCACCACGTTTCGTCGATCGCGGTGGCCGGCAGCTTCCCCGGCCAGTACACCGAGGAGGACTTCGACGTCGCGCAGGACCTTCCGACCCCGTATCACCAGACCAAGTTCGAGGCCGAGCTGCTGGTCCGGTCGGCGCGGGGGCTGCGGTACCGGATCTACCGGCCCGCGGTCGTCGTCGGCGATTCACGCACCGGCGAGATGGACAAGATCGACGGCCCCTACTACTTCTTCGGCGTGCTCTCGAAGCTGGCCATGCTGCCGAAGTTCACGCCGATCGTGCTGCCGGACAGCGGGCGCACCAACATCGTGCCGGTCGACTATGTAGTTGAAGCCGTCGTCGCGCTGATGCACGCCGACGGGCGGGACGGCCAGACGTTCCACCTCACCGCGCCGAAGACCACCGGCCTGCGCGGCATCTATCGCGGCGTGGCCGAGGAAGCCGGCCTGCCGCCGCTGCGCGGGTCGCTGCCGGGCTCGGTAGCGGCCCCGTTCCTGAAGGCCACCGGCCGGGCCAAGATCCTGCGCAACATGACGGCCACCCAGCTCGGCATCCCCGGCGAGATACTCGACGTCGTCGACTTGGCTCCCACCTTCACCGCCGACAACACGGTAGAAGCGTTGCGCGGCACGGGAATCGAGGTTCCCGAGTTCTCGACGTACGCGCCGAAGCTGTGGCGGTACTGGGCCGAGCACCTCGACCCCGGACGGGCCAGGCGCGATGATCCGAGCGGACCGCTGGTCGGCCGTCACGTCATCATCACGGGGGCGTCCAGCGGCATCGGCCGCGCGTCTGCGGTGGCGGTCGCCGAGCGCGGGGCGACGGTGTTCGCGCTCGCCCGCAACGCCGAGGCGCTCGATGACCTGGTGGCCGAGATCCGCGCATTCGGCGGCGAGGCGCACGCGTTCACGTGCGACGTCACCGACTCGGCGTCGGTGGAGCACACCGTCAAGGACATCCTCGGCAGGTTCGGGCACGTCGACTACCTGGTGAACAACGCGGGCCGCTCGATCCGGCGGTCGGTCTCCGCGTCCACGGAGCGCCTGCACGACTACGAGCGCGTGATGGCGGTCAACTACTTCGGCGCGGTGCGCATGGTGCTCACGCTGCTGCCGCACTGGCGGGAGCGCCAATTCGGTCACGTGGTGAACGTGTCCAGCGCGGGCGTGCAGGCCAGCAGCCCCAAGTACAGCGCCTACATCCCCAGCAAGGCGGCCCTGGACGCGTTCGCCGAGGTGGTCGGCACCGAGACCCTTTCGGATCACATCACGTTCACCAGCATCCACATGCCGTTGGTCAAGACGCCGATGATCGCCCCGTCGCGGCGGCTCAACCCCATGCCGCCGATCACCGCGGAGCACGCCGCGGCGATGGTGGTGCGCGGTCTGGTGGACAAGCCAGCACGGATCGACACTCCGGTCGGCACGCTGGCCGATCTCGGCACCTACTTCACCCCGAAGCTCTCGCGCCGCGTGCTGCACCAGGTCTACCTCGGGTATCCGGACTCGGCGGCGGCCAGGGGTATCGAGCCGACCGCGGAGGCGGACCACCCGGCCCGGCAGCCAAGGCGACCGGCACGCAACACCGTTGCGAAGATGCGGGTGCCACGCCCGATCAAGCGGGCAGTGCGGCTGGTGCCCGGTGTGCACTGGTAGGCGCGCGGCCCTATCGTGGGCGAGGTGACAGCGGGCAATCGGCAGCCCGTATTCGCCGACGTCGACACCGGCGTGGACGATGCGATGGCGCTTGCGTATCTCCTGGCCAGCGATGAGGCCGAAGTGGTGGGCATCGCCTCGACGGCGGGCAACGTGCCGGTCAAGCAGGTCTGCGTCAACAACCTCGGGCTGCTCGAGTTGTGTCACGCGACGGGAATCCCGGTGTCGAAGGGAGCCGACCAGCCGCTGACCGCGCCGCTGCGCACCGCCGAGGACACCCACGGTCCCGAGGGGCTCGGTTATGCCGAACTGCCCGCGAGCGACGGCCAGCTCACCGACTACGACTCCGCCGAGGCGTGGGTGCGCGCCGCCCATGCCCATCCCGGTGAGTTGATCGGGTTGGCCACCGGTCCGCTGACCAACCTGGCCCTCGCCCTGCGGGCCGAGCCTGCCCTGCCCAAGCTGCTGCGGCGGTTGGTGATCATGGGCGGCGCGTTCGACTACCGGGGCAACACCACGCCGGTGGCCGAGTGGAACATCAGCGTCGACCCCGAGTCGGCAGCCGAGGTGTTCGCCGTCTGGGGCGCGGCGTGGGGGCTCGACACCCCGACGCATCTGCCGATCGTGTTGGGGCTCAACCTCACCGAGAACGTCGCGATGACACCGTCGATCCTGAGTCGGCTGTCGGCCGCGGCGGGCTCGGCCACGACACCGATGAGCGTGCTCGACGATCGCGGCACCCGGTCGACGGCGTCCAACCCACTGATCCGCGTCCTGGAGGACGCGATGCGGTTCTACTTCGAATTCCACTTCGATCAGGGTGAGGGCTATCTGGCGCACCTGCACGATCCGCTCGCCGCGGCCGTCGCGCTCGCCCCCGATCTGGTGCGTTACCGGCAGGCGACCGTGGACGTCGAGTTGGCGGGCACCCTGACCCGCGGCATGACCGTCGCCGACTGGACCGGGCACTGGGGCCGATACCCCAACGCGCACATCGGCATCGAGGTCAACCCGGACGAGTTCTTCGATCAGTTCATCGCCCGGGTTGGCCCCTTTGCGGCCCGGCTGGCCTGAGCACTCAGTCGTCGGTGACGACGAGCTTGACGTCGATGTTGCCGCGAGTGGCGTTCGAGTAGGGGCACACCTGGTGCGCCTTCTCGGCCAGCTGCTGTGCGGCATCGTGGTCCAGGTTGGGTAGCGTCACCTCGAGCTCCACCGCAAGACCGAAGGCGCCGTTGTCGATCTGGCCGAGCGAAACCCGTGCTCCAACAGCCGAATCCGAGACGTCGGCGTTGTCCTGACGTCCAACCAGCCGCAGCGCGGAATGGAAGCAGGCCGCGTAGCCGATGGCGAACAGCTGCTCGGGGTTGGTGCCGTTGCCGCTGCCACCCATCTCCTTCGGGATCGCCAAGTCGAGATCGAGCCTGCCGTCGGAGCTGCGGCCATGGCCGTCACGTCCTTCGCCGGTGGCCAGCGCTTCGGCGGTGTACAGGGTCTTCATGCGGTTTCCTTTCGTTGTGATGCGTTGAGCGCATCGGTGAGGTGACGGACTGCGTCGCGCAGGTCCGCGGCTTCTTGTTCGGTCATTCCGGTTGCGCTGCCCAGCTCTTCCGGGATGCATTGGGCCTTGCTCTCGAGTCGGCGTCCGGCGGGTGTGAGCGTCACCTCGACCAGACGTTCGTCGTCCGGCGAACGCTCACGGCGGACGAAACCGTTGGCCTCCAAGCGTTTCAGCAGCGGGGATAGCGTTCCCGAGTCGAGCTGCAGCCGCTCGCCAAGCCGGCCCACGGTGACGGCTCGTTCCTCCCACAGCACCAGCAGCACCAGGTACTGGGGATAGGTGAGGTTCAGCTCGGTCAGGATCGGCCGGTACGCCGCCGTCATCGCTCGAGACGCCGAGTACAGGGCGAAGCAAAGATGTCGATCAAGGGTCAACATGGCCATGACAAGACTGTAGCGCACAATTCAGTTGTGCACAATAGAACTAGGTCGAGCTATTCGTAGATCCCCTCGACGTACCACCGCCGCTGCCGGTAGCACAGCAGCAAGGCCCGTGCCGGGTCGCCGGCCAGATCGCCATCGACCAGGACCTGCGCCCTGGCGGTGCGTCCGGCCTTGGCTTGGCCTGGGTCCCACCACCGCTCGTCGACGGGCCACGGCCCGGCCCACCAGGACAGCCTGCCCTCCCTGCCGGGCCCCGACAGCCGCGACGGGTCGGCGGAGAAGAGCCCGCGGCCGGTCACCCTGACGAGGTTGCCGTCGGCATCGAACAACTCGACGGGATCGTCGAGCAGCACCGTCGGCGACGGCTCGGGGAGCTGGCCTGGCCAGGGTTGCCCCGGATCGGCCCGTGGCACCGGCTCGTCGCCAAGCGGCGTGAGGGTGATGCGTTCGGCCGGGCCACGGCCGCCGCTGAGCACCGGCACCCGAACCGCCTCCGGCCCGAGGAGCCCTTGGACGCGCACCAGTGCCCGCCGGGCGCGCAACCGGTCGTCGTCACTGGAGGAACCCCACAACGGCAACTGCAGCGCTGCGGCCGACACCACCTCCACCGGATCCAGCTTCAGCACCGTGATCGGTGCGGTGGGCCGGTCTTCCCTCCGACGATTCAGCCAGCCGTCGAGTTGCCAGCGCACCCGATCCGCGGTGGCGTCCTCGGTCAACGGCTCCGCACATCGCCAGACCCGTTGCAGTTCTTCCCCGTTGGCGGTGACGGCGTGGATGGCCAGCCGGGTGCACCCGACCCCGGTGGCCTCCAGCCTGCGGTGCAGTTCAGCGGCCAGCGATCGCCCCGCGAACGCGGCGGCGTCCACCCTGTCCACCGGCGGGTCGCAATTCGTCACGACGCCGAGATCCGGCGGCGACTCCCGGCCGGACGGGCCACGGGCGGGTTCACCACGGGCGAACCGGTGGGCGGTGACCGCGTCTGCGCCGAACCGAGATGCCACGTCGGAGCGCAACAGCGCGGCGAACTGGCCGATGTTTCGGATACCCATGCGCCACAACAGATCCGCCAGATCCGCCCGGCCGGGCTCGGCCAGACTCGGCTCGGCGGCCAGCTGCCGGATGGACAGCGAGGACAGGAACCGCGCGTCCTGCCCGGGTTCGACGATGTGTCCGGCGCGGGCGGCGAAGACGGCGGTGGGCAACTGATCGGCGATGCCGACCTGACACTCCGCCCCTGCCGCGGCCACCGCGTCGACGAGTCGTTCCGCGGCGGACTGCTCGGATCCGAAGTAACGGGCCGCGCCGCGCACCGACAACACCAACAGTCCCGGTCGCAGCACCTCCGCGCGGGGCACGACGTCGTCCACCGCGGCCGTCACCCCCTCGAAGTGACGGGCGTCGCGGGCCGGGTCGGCGGTCACGACGTGCAGGTGCGGACACCGGGCCTGAGCCTCCCTTCGGCGCAACCCCCGCCCCACGCCCACCGCCCTTGCCGACGCCGAGCAGGCCACGACGCGGTTGGCCAACGTCACCGCAACCGGCGCCGTTGCGGGCAGACCGGCCGCAGCGGCAGCAGCGACCGCAGGCCAGTCCATGCACCAGATGGCCAGCACTCTGGCGAGCGGGGATGAGTCGGCCACGTCATCCGCCCACGGCGCGTACGGGGCCGACAGATCTGCCCCCGGCCCTGGTGACCAACCGCACCCGGCTGATCCGCCCGCACCCCGGGGTGGGCGGACCACTGCCTGCGCCGGTCACCTCGTAGCCGCAGACCCTGGCATCCAGCCGGGCCGAGGCCCCCGGCCAGTCACCATCGGTGACCAGCAGCGTGCAGCCCTTCTGCCTGGCCCGTGCCGTCACTGCCCGCGCCCTGGTCGGCGGCACCGACCGCCCACCCAGTCCGAGCACCACCAGATCCAGACCGTCCATCAGCACCGCGGCCACTTCGACCGGGTCGCCTCCCGGGTCGGGGACGACCGCGAGCCTGCTCAGATCCGCGCCCATCTCGACGGCCGCCAGCAGACCCACGTCGGGCTGCCCGACGATGGCCACGTGCCCACCCGCCGCCGTCACCGCCGCCACCAGGCTCAGCGAGAGCGACCGGGCGCCCGACAGCACCGCCACCGTGCCGCGCGGCAACGACGTCGGCAGCAGTTCTGCCAGTGATTCGGGCAGCGGCAGCAAACTCTCCGAGTCCGGAACCGGGTCGATCGACGGCGCCGGGCCCCGACGCCCGCCGCCGCCCTTTCCGGATATCATCGCCATCTTGCGGCGCAGGTGTTCTACCTGCTCAGCGCGGTTTGAACCGCGTTGATCCAGGCTCGCGGCTGCCGTCACAGCAGCACCTCCCACACCATCCGACCCAGCCATGATTCGAACGCTTGTTCGATACCATGAGTAAACACTCGCCCTCTGACACCGTCAAGCGGATCCGGAGTGGTCGAGGCGGGCTCGTGGGCGGCTATGCAAGGCCTGTGCGCCTAAATCCGCATTCAGATAGAGTGCGGTCACCGGAACCCACGTCGAAATGGGGCTGGTGCAGGGCCATGTGTTCGCTACTCGGGGACAAGTAAGGAATGCATCATGAGGTCAAATCGTCTGGTTCGCCGTGTCGCGGCAGCCGTGGGCGGTGCCGCAATCGTCGCGATGGTCGGACTGACCGCCGCGTGCGGTGGCGGAGAGAAGGCTCCCGAAACGTCGACCACTACGACCACCACCACGACTGCCCCGCCGTCGTCCGCGCCAACGGTGGCACCGACTGAGAAGTCGCTCAACCCCACCGGCGGCAACCTGTTCACGCCTCCGGTCAAAGCGCCTCCCGCGCCGACGGCCATCCCCGGCGACCACTGACATCGCGCAGCTTCGGGAGTCATCACTTCCCCATTCCCCAGGGATTGCCGTGGCAGCGCCGACAGACAGACACACGAGACCCGCACACTGGCTGCTGATCCTGATCGCGGCCGGTGTGCTGGTGCTCGCGTCGGATCTGCGCCTCCCCCAGGGTACGAGAACGCCGGGGCAGATCGACGGCCCGTTCGCGTCGTTGCTCTCCGCGTCGACCGATCTCGGTCCCGCACGTGGCCAGCACGTCCAACTGACCGCCGCTCTGCACGACCGCACCAGGCCGGACGCGTTGATGGGCTGGGCGGGCGAGCACGGCCTTTCCGTGGACTGGCGGCCAGGTGACGACTGGGCGATCATCGAGGGCAAGCCCGAAAACGTCTCGCGCGCACTGGAAGTCGAGGTCCACGACTACCGGGGCAAGCGTGGCCAGGAGTTCTACGCATCTCCCCAGCAGCCGGAGGTACCGGGGCCGTTGCACACCGAGGTCACCGAATTCGGTCGAATCCTCAGCTACACACCGCATCACACGTCGCGGCCGTCGATCCTGCCGTTGGACGTGCCGGACCGCGGGTTGACCCCCACTGCATTGCTCACCACCTACAACGCGGCCCCCCTTGCCAAAGCCGGCTTCACGGGCAAGGGGACCACCATCGTGATCTTCGCGTTCAGCGGCTATAACCAGGCCGACCTCGACACCTTCGCCACCACGTACGGCCTGCCCAAGTTCACTCCGACCCTGGTCGGCAACCAGCTGTCCGAGCCATACGGCGAGACCACGATGGATCTCGAAGTGGCACACGCGATTGCGCCCGACGCCCGCAAGGTCGTCGTCAACGCCCGCCCGACGGTGGAGGGCGAAGGCGCCTTCCAGAAGATCGGCCAGATGTTCGAGGACACCGATCGGCAGTTCCCGGGGGCGATCTGGAGCCTGTCGATCGGCTGGGGCTGCGACAAGCTCCTCACCGCCGCCGACCTGGCACCCCTGCGGACCGCACTGACCACCGCGCACTCGCATGGCACCACGGTGTTCAACGCGAGCGGCGACCTCGCAGGTTTGGAATGCAAGGGCGGCGACGACTGGGATTCCCCGCCTGGGCAATCCGACGTCGGACTGGATTCCGTCGCCTCCCTGCCCGAGGTGACCAGCGTGGGCGGTACCACGCTGTCCACCGACGCCACCGGCAAGTGGCTGGCCGAGCAGGCCTGGTTCGACGTTCCGCTGTCCCAGGGCACCGGCGGAGGAGTGTCGACACTGTTCGACCTGCCGCCGTGGCAGAGTGTGGTGGCCCAACAGATCCACAACCCCCAACGGAACACCGGCAAGCGGCTGACCCCTGACATCTCCGCCGTTGCCGACCCGTTCACCGGGGTGAAGATCGTGCTCAACCAACAGGATGTGGTCGGCGGCGGGACCTCGCAGTCGGCGCCCATCCTGGCGGGGCTGACCGCGGTGATGACCGACTTCCTGACCGCCAACGGCGGCGGCCCGATCGGCGACATCAACCCTCTGCTGTATCACATCGCGCAGGGCGCCCCGTTGCCCGCCTTCCGTGACGTGACCCTCGGCGGGAACGCGGTCGACTCCGCGGGACCCGGCTACGACCTGGTCAGCGGGCTCGGCACCCCGGACGTCGACAACCTCGCCCGAAACCTCCTCGCCCTACAGAGAACAAGCCAATGAGCACAGAATCAGAAACCGGCGACCCCACCCCCGGCATGGTGGAGTGCTCGGTGTGCAAGACCGACGTTCCCGAAGGCGAATTCTGCGGCCTCTGCGGCACCCATCTCACCGAGCACCGCGCCAGCGGCCCAAAGTGGTTGCGGATCAGGGCATTCAGCGCATCACCTGGTGAGCATCTGCTGAAACCGAACATCGTGAGTTCGCTGTTCCCGCATCTTTCGCCCAGTTCACGCGTGCCGTTCATGGTCGGGTTGATCGTGCTGTTCGCCGCTCTGGTCGCCGCCACCCTGTTCCGCCTGCCCGCCGCGCTGATCACCGTCGCCGCACTCGGTCTCCCGTTGTTGTTCCTCATCTACCTGCAGGAGTCCGACGTCTACGACGACGTCCCGACCTCCACCTTGGTGATCACGGCAGCGTTGGGCATCGGGCTCGGCGTCGGATGGGTGCTTCTCACGGGCGCGTCCGTCGCCCGCGCGTACGACGTCGGATTGGGCATGGGCGTCGCCGGGTTCCGCATCATGCGCGACGGGCTTGGCATACCCATCGCAGGCATGCTTCTCATGCTCGCCCCCGCAGCGTTGGTGCGGCTGGTGCGACCGGGCACCCGAGAAGCCTTGGACGGCTTCGCCATCGGCGCTCTCGGCGCCCTGATGTTCACCGCCGCAGCGCAGATGACGAGGCTCGCACCGCAGTTCGCCACCGGCATGATCGCCAAGGCCAGGCCGATGGGCGGGTTGGTCGTCGAGGCGGGCATTCGCGGCGTGGCGGTGCCGCTGACTGCGGCGGCGGTGGGCGGTCTCATCGGCACCGCGCTGTGGTTCACCCGTCCGGCGAACAAGAAGGAACAGCACCGCAACTACGTGCGCATCGCACTGGCCGTCATCGCACTGGCCGTCATGGCGATGTATGCCGCGGTTGGGCTCGTCGACGTCGCGCGATTGCCACAGATGTGGCAGTTGGCATCGCATCTGCTGGTGGCCGGCCTCGCGCTGCTCGCCCTACGGGTCGGCCTTCAATTGGCCCTGTTGCACGAGGCGCACGACGAGATCCTCTCCGACGAACCGCTGCTGTGTCCGCACTGCGGCACCGTCGTGCCCGACATGGCCTTCTGCGTGGCATGCGGGGCGGCCACCCGGGCATCGTCGCGATCGTCGCGGCAGGAGCGCCGCGGCACCAGGCCCGTGCGCACCGACATCGGTCCTGAGGCGGGAACGGAACCTCAATGACCACCATCGTTTCCGGCTACTCCACGCATGCCGGTACGTATGTCGCGCCCACTATGCGGAAGACCTCGCATCGGCGTCTGCTCGTCGTCTGGGTCGCCGCCATCGGCGCCGTCGCCGCGGTCCTCGTCGCAATGTCGGGAGCCATGGAGAAGCCGTCGGTCCGGTACATGTGCCCACCCGGATGCGGAAGCCCGCCGATCGGCAAGCCGGTCACCGTCAACCCCCGCTACACCGCCGTCGACGGCTCGTTCTCGGTTGCCTATCCCGCCCCTGGTTCGGCCTACAAGGTCACCATGGCCGATCACGGGGTCACCGCCGATCTGCTGGCCGGCGACGGCGGCACCATGCGGTTGTTCAGCGAGCCGGCCGCGGGACGTACCCCGAAGGAAATTGCCACCGCACTGGTCAACAAGACGTTCCCCGACACCAAGACGGCCTACGAGATCCCGAACACGATGGTCGGCTACCAGCCGGGCTTCGGCATGGCCGCCGACTGCTGGCCGCAGGGCGCGACGACGAGCTACTCGCGCATGCGCGTGATCGTGATGGTCGCGGTGAAGAACGACCTCGCCCTGGTCGCGGGCGCGGTCGGGCCGTACCACGCATTCGGGCCGGATTTCGGCTCTGGCAAGCCGTCGGCGGCCAACCTGCAGCTCGCCCTTGACATGGGCAAGTACGTCAACAGCTTCAGCTGGCGCGGCGACCCGCTGCGGTAGGCATTCCCGGCCTCACGAGGTTGGCTTTACAGCGCCAAATGGTGACATTGACAAATGTCACCAATTGCTGTTGTACTCATCGGACGCTTCGACGAGGAGGTCGGATGTCCACCCCATTGACCGGCAGCGACGTGCCCGCCCGCGGCTCGATCCGGGCCCGTGGTGCGGCCGCGGTGAGCAGCGTGACCCTGCGCCAGATCAGTGCGGTGCTGCCGCCCGAGCGTGCATGGGGGTTGTGGGCGTCACGCAAGATCGTCGAGCGGGTGATGGACTCCTTCGGTCCCTCCCTGTCGGGCACCGGAGTCGAGCACGTCGACGTGCGCACGAGCGACGGGCGCCGTGTCGTCGGTGAATGGGTGCGCGGTCCAGGTGTCCACGCGCACGGGAGTGCCATCTACTTCCTGCACGGCAGCGGCTATGCCCTGTGCTCGCCGCGGACCCACCGCCGGCTGACGGCGTGGCTGTCGCGCTTGACCGGGCTGCCCGTGTTCTGCGTCGACTACCGCCTCGCCCCTCGGCACCGATTCCCCTGTGCCGCAGTCGACGTGCGCTCGGGCTGGGACTACCTGTGTCGCGAGCAGGGGCTCGCACCCGAACGGATCTTCATCGCGGGCGATTCCGCGGGTGGGCACCTCGCGGTGGATCTGCTGTTGCAGCCGGACGTCGCACACCCGGCCGGAATGGCGCTGTTCTCCCCGCTGGTGGATCTGACGTTCGGGCTCTCCCGAGCCAGGGAGGAGCTGCGCCGCGACCCCGCGATCCGATCGGCAGACGCGGCCCAGCTGGTCGGGTTGTATTGCGCGGGAACCGATGTCACGCATCCTCGACTCACCCTCGACGTGGCGGGCGGGCGGCGGATGCCGCCGACGCTGGTCCAGGCCGGCGGCGGCGAGATGCTGGTCGCCGACGCCCGCGCGCTCGCCGCCGACATCACCGCGGCCGGCGGTGACTGCGAACTGCAGGTCTGGCCCGACCAGGTGCACGTGTTCCAGGCGTTGCCGCGGCTCACACCCGAGGCCGCGCCCGCGATGCGGCGGGTAGCGGCATTCGTCGCGGAGTCGCTGCGCGCCAGCGCCATCAATCGGGTGGCGGGGTGAACGTCTTGGGCATCTTCGGATCGTCACCCAAGCGCAGCGACGGCGCCGACGCCGTCATCACCGGAGCGGGCAGTGGCATCGGCGCCGCGTTCGCGACGGAGCTGGCCCGCCGCGGCGGCCGGATCGTGTGCAGCGACGTCGACGAAGCCTCGGCCCACGCCACCGCGGCGTCCATCGAGGCCAACGGGGGCAACGCAATCGGAGTGCGCTGCGACGTGTCGCAGGTCGACGACGTGCAGAAGCTGGCGATCGATGCGCAGACCTGGTTCGACGGGCCTCCGACGCTGGTGATCAACAATGCGGGCGTCGGCGCGGGCGGCACGGCCATCGGCGAGGCCGAACTCGACGACTGGAACTGGGTGCTCGGCATCAACCTGTGGGGCCCGATCCACGGCTGCCACGTGTTCGCACCCATCATGCGCGCGGCAGGCTGCGGCGACCGGCCGCGCGGCATCATCAACGTGGCATCGGCCGCCGCGTTCGGCGCCGCGCCGGGCATGGCCGCCTACAACGTCAGCAAGGCAGGGGTGCTCTCCCTGTCGGAGACGCTGGCCGCCGAACTGTCCGGCACCGGCATCGGCGTGACGGTGCTGTGTCCGACGTTCGTCAAGACCAACATCGTAGAAGCCGGCCGGATCACGCAGCAGTCGTCGCAGTTGGCCGACCGGCTGATGCGCTGGACCGGCTTCTCGCCGGAGCGGGTCGCCCAGCAGCTGCCTGGACACCCACGACCGCGGCGGCCTGTACTGCATGCCGCAGCCCGACGCCAGGATCGGTTGGGGCATCAAGCGTTTCACCCCGACGGTGTACACCCGCGCCGTCGGCCTGACCACCCGTGTGACGACACCCTAGGAGGTTCGTGATGGCCATCGACATGGATGCGATGCTGGCGAAGATCAAGGACCGCCAGTGGGCGTTGGCCGACATCGACTGGGACGCACCGGGAGCCGAGATCATCTCCGACGAGCAGCGGCCCAAGCTCAAGGCCTTCATGGCCGACCTGTGCTGGATCGAGAACATCGGCGCCCGCGGTTTCGCGGCACTGGCCAAGAAGGCCCCGACGCCGACGATCGCCGAGATCTACCGCTACTTCCACGCCGAGGAGCAGCGGCACGCCAATGCCGAACTCGCGCTGATGAAGCGCTGGGGCATGCTCGAGGACGGTGAAGTCCCGGAGCCGAACGTCAACATCCGGTTGGCCATCGACTGGCTGGACCGCTGGGCGGACGACATGCCGTTGTCGTTACTCGGCACCGTGATCCCGATGCTGGAGGTCGCGCTCGACGGGGCGCTGCTGAAGTTCCTGCTCGACGAGGTGGACGACCCGGTGTGCCATCAGGTGTTCGAGAAGATCAACAACGACGAGTCACGGCACCTCGTGGTCGATTTCGAGGTGCTCGACATGATCGGACACGCCAAGATCCGGCGCTTGCTGATCGACTTCGTCGGCCACAACGCCACTCCGGGACTGATCATCGGCGCGATCATGGGTGCGCCGCTGATCAACAGGATCCGCAACGAGATCGTCGCAATGGGCATGGAGCCGGAGCGGCTGTACAAGGCCGTGAAGCGGTTCAAGGAACTCGGCGATCGGGGCGAATCCACCCGGCGGGTACCGACATACCGGTTTCTGAGGCGGTACGCCGGCGTGGTCACCAACCCCCGTCACCCCTACCATCTGCTGGCCAACTCGATGGTCTGGCTCTCCGACCGGTACCCGCGGCCACTGCTGCCGTCGGTACCGAGCTGGGTCAATGAGGTCACCCACGAGCCGGCGGCCTGACGTGGCGACACACGTCTACGACACCCTCATCGTCGGCACCGGGTTCACCGGCATCGGCACCGCCATCAAGCTGACGCAGTCGGGCGTCGACGACTTCGTCATGCTGGAGCGGCATCAGCGCGTCGGCGGCACCTGGCGGGACAACACCTATCCTGGTGCGGCATGCGACATCCCGTCGCTGTTGTACTCGTTCTCCTTCGTGGCGAACCCGACCTGGTCGCGGGCCTACTCCCCCGCCGACGAGATCCGCAGGCACATCGAGGACATGGTCGACCGCTTCGACCTGCGCCGTCGGATTCAGTTCGGCGTCGAGGTCAACGGCCTGACGTTCGACGAGGCCGAGGGCACCTGGACGGTGTCCACCACTGGCCGTAGGAGATTCCGTGCCCGCACCGTCGTGTTGGCGTCGGGCCCGCTGCCCGATCACGTGCTGCCCGACATCCGCGGAATCGACACGTACCAGGGCAAGAAGATTCACAGCGCCAACTGGGACCACGACTACGACTTCAGCGGCAAGCGGGTGGCGGTCATCGGCACCGGGGCGAGCGCCGTCCAGATCGTGCCCGAGTTGGTCAAGCGGGCCGAGTTCGTGAAGGTCTTTCAGCGCACGCCCGGTTGGGTGATTCCACGACTGGACATCGCCACCCCCGCGCCCGCGCAGGCATTGTTCGCCAAAGTTCCTGCCGCACAACGCCTTGCCAGGCAGGCCCTGTTCTGGGGCCACGAAGCCAGCGCGACCGCGCTGGTGTGGGATTCACCGCTGACCTCGCTGGTCGCGCGGCTGGGGAAGGCCCACCTGCGCAGGCAGGTCAAGGACCCGTGGCTGCGCAGGCAGCTGACCCCGGACTTCACCCCCGGCTGCAAGCGGATGCTGGTCTCCAGCGACTACTACCCGGCCCTGCAGCGCGACAACTGCAAGCTCATCGACTGGCCGATCGCGACGATCAGCCCGGTGGGGATCCGCACCAGCGACGGTGTCGAGCACCATCTGGACGCGATCGTCTTCGCCACCGGGTACGACGTGCACCTGACCGGTCCGCCGTATCCGGTCACCGGGCTCGGCGGGCGGTCGTTGGCCGACGAATGGGTGCGCGGCGCGCAGGCGTACAAGAGCATCAACGCCAGCGGCTACCCGAACCTGTTCTTCATGACGGGACCCAACTCCGGCCCCGGGCACAACTCGCTGCTGGTCTTCGTCGAGGGACAGATCGACTACGCCGTGAAGGGCATCACCACGATCTTGAACGGCGACCTGCGGTATCTCGACGTGCGCGCCGACGTTCAGCGCATCCACAACGAGCAACTGCAGAAGCGGCTGACCAAGACCACCTGGATGAGCGGCTGCAGCAGCTGGTACCTGACCGCCGACGGATTCAACGCGTCGATGTACCCGGGATTCGCCACCCAGTATCTTCGACAGATGCGTGACTTCCAATTAGGGGACTACTTCGCGGTGGCGCGAGGCACGCACGGGGATCCCCATCACGTCGTCGGCCTGACGTGGCCGCCAGACAGCCGCGACAGCAGGCGGGCGCGATATCGACGATTCTCAAGCAGATTCGGCGCAGTTCGCGTGACGTCATCGAGACGGCGGTATCGCAGTTGTTCGACGCCGCCGTGCAGCCGCACGGTGTCGAGGCGTCCGGCGAGTACCGGATCGAGGAGCTGGCGCGGCTCGGCGGCACCACCACCCGCAACATCCGGGTCTACCGCGACCGTGGCCTGCTGCACCCGCCGCTGCGGGTGGGCCGCATCGCGCTGTTCAACGACACCCACCTGACCCGGCTGCGGCTCATCACCTCGATGCTCGACCGCGGCTACAACATCGCCCACGTGCACGAGATGCTCAGCGCCTGGGAGCAGGGCAAGAACCTCGGCGACATGCTCGGCCTCGAGTCCGCGATCGCGGGCAGCTGGGCGACCGAGAGACCCGAACGGATGACACTGGCCGACGCCAAGGCGCTGGTCGACGACGACTCCGCCTTCGAACGGCTGGTCGGCCTCGGCGTGATCAAGCTCGCCGGTGAAGGTGGCGCCAACGCAACGGTCCTGCGGCCCAAGCTGATCGAGGCGTTCAACGAGATCCGGCAGTACGGCATCAGCGTCGACAAGCTGGTCGACCTCCACGAGCAACTCCTGCCGCTCATCGACGAGATCAGCGGCATCCTGGTGCGTGCGGGCGTGGACCACGTCGCCGACCGGATCAAACCTGGGGCGGCGCTTCCACCGGACACCGAGGTGGCCGAGTTGATCACCATGCTGATCCGGTTTCGCACTCAGGCGGTGTCGGCGGTCAGCGCGACCTTGGCGTTCTCGATCGAGTCGACGATCGAATCGGTGGTCGGTGCGATGCTCGCCGAGTTCATCGAGAAGGAACCCGACCAGAACGCTCAGTCGGAGTCCCGCGAGCAGACGTAAAGTGCCCTCAAACACGTCATTTGAGGGCACTTTACGTCTGCTCGAGCCGCTTGCGGACTGCTCGCGGAAGAATTCACTCCCACTCGATGGTGCCTGGCGGCTTGCTCGTCACGTCGAGCACCACCCGGTTGACCTCGGGCACCTCGTTGGTGATCCGCGTCGAGATCCGTTCCAGCACTTCGTAGGGCACCCGGGTCCAGTCCGCGGTCATGGCGTCCTCGCTGGACACCGGCCGCAGCACGATCGGATGGCCGTAGGTGCGGCCGTCGCCTTGCACGCCCACTGAGCGGATGTCGGCGAGCAGCACCACCGGGCACTGCCAGATCTGGTTGTCGAGGCCCGCCGCGGTCAGCTCCTCGCGGGCGATCGCGTCGGCGCGGCGCAACGTCTCCAGCCGGCCGGCGGTGACCTCGCCGACGATCCGAATGCCCAAGCCAGGGCCCGGGAATGGTTGGCGCGCAACGATTTCCTCGGGCAGCCCGAGTTCACGCCCGACCGCGCGCACCTCGTCCTTGAACAGCAGGCGCAGCGGCTCGACGAGCTTGAACTTCAGGTCGTCCGGCAACCCACCCACGTTGTGGTGGCTCTTGATGTTGGCCGTGCCCGCGCCGCCGCCGGATTCGACGACGTCGGGGTACAGCGTGCCCTGCACCAGAAAGTCCACTTCGGGGCCACCGTCCTGCACGATCCCCCGCACGGCACCTTCGAAGGCGCGGATGAACTCCCGGCCGATGATCTTGCGCTTGCCCTCCGGGTTCGTCACCCCGGAAAGCGCCTCGAGGAACCGCGCCTCGGCGTCGACGGTGACCAGCTTGGCGCCCGTGGCCGCGACGAAGTCCCGCTGCACCTGGCCGCGTTCGCCGGCGCGCAGCAGCCCGTGATCGACGAACACGCACGTCAACCGGTCGCCGATGGCGCGCTGTACCAGCGCGGCGGCCACCGCCGAGTCCACCCCGCCCGATAGTCCGCAGATCGCCCGCCCGTCCCCGATCTGTTGACGCACCTGGTCGATGAGCTGCTCGGCGATGTTGGCGGCCGTCCAGGTCGCGCCGATCCCGGCGAACTCGTGCAGGAACCGGCTGAGCACCCGCTGACCGTGCGGAGTGTGCAGCACCTCGGGGTGGTACTGCACGCCTGCGAGTCGGCGGGAGCGGTCCTCGAACGCCGCCACCGGCGCACCGGAGCTCACCGCGACGACGTCGAATCCGTCCGGCGCCTCGGTGACGGCGTCGCCGTGACTCATCCACACCGGCTGGGTGTCGGGCAGATCCGAATGAAGCTGTCCACCAGTGACTTTCAGCTCAGTTCTGCCGTACTCGCTGGTGCCGGTGCGCGCCACGGTGCCACCGAGCGCCTGGGCCATCGCCTGAAATCCGTAGCAGATGCCGAAGACCGGCACGTCGAGGTCGAACAGCGTGGGGTCGAGTTGCGGTGCGCCCTCGGCATACACGCTCGCGGGTCCGCCGGACAGCACGATCGCCAGGGGGTCCTTGGCCTTGATCTCGTCGACGGTCGCGGTGTGCGGGACGACCTCGGAGTACACCCGCGCTTCGCGGACGCGGCGGGCGATCAGTTGGGCGTACTGCGCGCCGAAGTCGATGACCAAGACCGGTCGCAACGATGAGCCGCTTGCGCGAAGAGCATGATCCTGTGCTGCGGATTCCACTGCCCCAGTCTAGTGGCGACCGTCAGACCGGCTCGACGATCCTGTCCACCGCCGCGGCGACCGACGCCTGAACCACGGTGTCCGCCACGTCGTCGATGCCGAGCGCCGCGCGCAGAAACGGCTGGAACAGATGCCAGCCGAGCTGCAGCGCCACGGCGTTGGCCACCGCCAGCCGGGCGCTCACGTCGTCGTCGAAGCGCGGGCGGACCCGATCGAGCAGGCGGACCAGGTTGGGGAAGCTCGTCTGCAGCTCGCCGGCCGGATAGCCGTCCAGCAGGGACCTGGCCACCACCCTGGTCTGCTGGTCCATCGCCCGCTCGATCTCGGCGACGGGCGCGTCCTGGTCCAGCAGCACGGACAACCGTCCGCCGAGGTGGTCGAGGACGGCCCCGACCAGGCGGTCCTTGGTGCCGAAGTGCCGGAACACCAGGCCGTGGTTGACATTCGAACGCGCCGCCACGTCGCGGATGGAGGTGGCAGCGGGGCCCCGCTCGGCGAACAGCTGGGCCGCGGCGTCCAGGACGGCCGCTGCCACTTCTTCGCGGCCGACCGGAGTCGGTACCGCCTTCGTTGCCGACCGCGTAGTCATGCGACTACAGTAGCGTTCACAACGCTGTAGTCGAGTGACTACAGCAAACATCGACATCGAGGACCGCACCATGCCCGCTCCGAGCGTGACGAAACTGACCAGCCGCATCGGCGCCCGCCTCGACGGCTTCCGACTCGGCGGCGACCTGTCCGAGGACGCGGTCGCGGGCATCCGCAGCGCACTCCTCGAGCACCGGGTCGTCTTCTTCCGCGACCAGCATCACCTCGACGACGAGGCCCATCACGCGTTCGCCTCGCTCCTCGGCACGCCGATCGGCCATCCGGCGGGCGCGCATCTCGCCGACCGCGACAAGCCGGTCATCACCCCGATCGACTCCGAGTACGGCAAGGCGAACCGGTGGCACACCGACGTCACGTTCGTGCCCAACTACCCGGCCATGTCGATCCTGCGCGCGGTGACACTGCCCAGCTACGGCGGGTCGACGCTGTGGGCATCCACCGCCGCGGCCTACGACGCGCTGCCCGAACCGCTCAAGCGGCTCGCCGAGAACACGTGGGCGTTGCACAGCAACCGGTTCGACTACGTTCCCACGTCGGCCGACGCCATGACCGATCAGCAGGCGGCACTGCGAGCGGCCTTCCAGAAGACCGATTACCGCACCGAACATCCCGTCGTCCGGGTGCACCCCGAGACCGGTGAACGGACGCTGGTGACGGGCGACTTCGTCCGCAGCCTAGTCGGATACGACGACGACGAGTCACGCATCGTGCTCGGGCTTTTGCAACGCCGAATCACTATGCCGGAGAACACCATCCGCTGGAACTGGGAGCAAGGCGACGTCGCCATTTGGGACAACCGCGCCACCCAGCACCGCGCGGTGGACGACTACGACGACCAGCACCGCCTCATGCATCGAGTGACCGTGATGGGTGACGTTCCCGTCGACGTCTACGGCGAGTCGAGTCGGGTGATCAGCGGGGCACCATTGGAGGCCGTCGCCAGCTGAGCTCAGCGCCGACTCCCTAGCCCGCGTCGGCCCGCCACAGCACCGAGATGCCTTCCTCGTTGCCGAGTATGCCCGCCGCGAAGGTGGGTACAGGTTCGGAGAGCACTATTGGTGCAACATGTCAGCGATAGGAAAGCGAGGCCCGCGGTGCTGGGTTTGCCGGACGAAGTGCATGCCACCTTGTTCGACCTCGACGGCGTGCTGACCGACACCGCGAGCGTGCACAAGAAGGCCTGGAAGACCATGTTCGACGCGTACCTGCGCGAACACGCCGAACGCACCGGCGAGACATTCGTCCCGTTCGACGTCGACGCCGACTACCTGAAGTACGTCGACGGCAAGAGACGTGAGGATGGGGTCCGCGATTTCCTGGCCAGCCGGGGAGTCACGCTGCCCGAGGGCGAACCCGGTGATGCGCCAGGGTCCGAGACGGTGAGTGGCCTGGGCAATCGCAAGAACGAGATGTTCTTGAAGACCCTGCACGGCGACGGCGTCGAGGTCTTCGACGGGTCGCGCCGCTACCTCGAATCGGTCGCCGGCGCGGGTCTGGCCATCGCCGTCGTGTCGTCGAGCGCCAACACTCGCGACGTGCTCAGGATCACCGGCCTCGACGACTTCGTCGAACACGTGGTGGACGGCGTAACCATGCGCGAGGAGCACATCCGCGGCAAGCCGGCGCCCGACTCCTATCTGCGGGCCGCGGCGCTGCTCCGGGTCGCGCCCGCCGAGGCGGCGGTATTCGAGGATGCGCTCGCCGGCGTCGAGTCCGGACGGGCGGGCAACTTCGGGTTCGTGGTCGGCGTCGACCGGGTAGGTCAGCGGGAGGCCTTGCTGCACAACGGGGCCGACGTCGTGGTCACCGATCTGGCCGAGCTGCTGTGAGGGTGCCATGATCACCAATGGCGCCTTCCCGGTCGATGCCTGGCGGGTGCGCGAGACGCATCTCGACCTCGATGTGCTGGCTCAGACCGAGTCCCTGTTCGCGTTGTCGAACGGGCACATCGGCCTGCGCGGCAACCTCGACGAAGGTGAGCCCTACGGCATTCCCGGCACCTATCTCGGGGGTTTCTACGAAGCCCGTCCGCTGCCCTATGCCGAGGCGGGCTACGGGTACCCCGAGGATGGGCAGACCCTCGTCGACGTCACCAACGGCAAGATCCTGCGCCTGCTGGTCGACGACGAGCCGTTCGACGTGCGCTACGGGGAACTGATCCAACACGAGCGGGTGTTGGACATGCGGGCCGGGACGATGACTCGCCAGGCGGTATGGAGGTCCCCCGCTGGACAGAAGATCAGGTTGCGTACCACGCGGCTGGTGTCGCTGTCCCAGCGCAGCGTCGCGGCCATCGAGTACGTCGTCGAGGCGCTCGACGAGTTCGTCCGCGTCACAGTGCAATCCGAGCTCGTCACCAACGAGGACCAGCCGCCGGTGTCGGCCGATCCGCGAGTGGCGGCCGCCCTTAAGAAGCCACTTGAGGCCGTGCACCACGAGGTCACCGAGCAGGGCGCGCTCCTCGTACACCGGACCCGGGTCAGCGGACTGACGATCGCGGCCGCGATGGACCACGAAGTCGAAGTTCCGGGGCGGGTGGAGGTCGGAACCGACGCCGGCGAGGACTGGGCGCGGACGACGGTCATCTGCGGGCTGCGCCCCGGCCAGCAGCTGCGCATCGTCAAGTACCTGGCCTACGGATGGTCGAGCCTGCGTTCCCGTCCAGCCCTGCGCGACCAGGCCGCGGCGGCGCTCACCGGCGCGCGGTACAGCGGCTGGACCGGGTTGGTGAAGTCGCAACGGGCCTACCTCGACGAATTCTGGGACTCCGCGGACGTGGAAGTCACCGGCGACCCCGCCATCCAGCAGGCGGTGCGGTTCGGGCTCTTTCACGTGCTGCAGGCCAGCGCACGCGCCGAACGCAGGCCGATCGCGGGCAAGGGATTGACCGGTCCCGGCTACGACGGCCACGCGTTCTGGGACACCGAGGGCTTCGTCCTTCCCGTCCTGACCTACACCAAGCCCCACGCCGCCGCTGACGCGCTCCGGTGGCGAGCGTCCATCCTCGACCTCGCCAAGGAACGCGCGGCCCAGCTCGACCTGAAGGGCGCGAGCTTTCCCTGGCGGACGATCCGCGGTCAGGAGTGCTCGGCGTACTGGCCCGCGGGTACCGCGGCGTGGCACGTCAACGCCGACATCGCGATGGCGTTCGACCGGTACCGGACGGTGACGGGCGACGAGTCGATGGAATTGGAGTGCGGGCTCGAGGTGCTGATCGAGACCGCCCGCCTGTGGCTGTCGCTGGGACACCACGACCGGCACGGCGTCTGGCACGTCGACGGAGTCACCGGCCCCGACGAATACACCGGGATCATGCGCGACAACGTGTTCACCAACTTGATGGCGGCCCACAACCTGCGTAGCGCCGCCGAAGCGTGCGCGCGGCATGCCGAGGCGGCGCATGCGATGGGAGTCAACACCGAGGAGACCGCCGCCTGGCGCGACGCCGCCGACTCGGTACACATCCCCTACGACGAGGAACTTGGTGTGCACCAGCAGTGCCAAGGGTTTACCACGCTGAGGGAGTGGGATTTCACGGCCAACACCGCGTATCCCCTGTTGCTGCACGAGCCATACGTCCGGCTGTACCCCTCGCAGGTGATCAAGCAGGCCGACCTGGTGCTGGCGATGCACTGGCGCGGCCACATGTTCACCGCCGAGCAGAAAGCTCGCAACGTCGACTACTACGAGCGACGCACGACACGCGACTCGTCGCTGTCGGCCTGTACCCAGGCGGTGATGTGCGCCGAGGTCGGACATCTCGAGCTCGCCCACGACTACGCCTACGAGGCGGCGCTCATCGACATCCGCGACCTGCACCACAACACCCGCGACGGCCTGCACATGGCTTCCCTGGCCGGGGCGTGGATCGCGCTGGTCGCCGGGTTCGGCGGTCTACGCGACGACCAGGGCGTGCTCTGGCTCGACCCGCATCTGCCGGATGAGATCTCCCGATTGCGATTCCGGCTGCGCTGGAGGGACTTTCGACTCACCGTCGACGTCAGCCACTCCGAGATCAGATACACGCTGCGCGACGGACCCGACGGTGGACTGGTCATCTGGAACGCCGGCGAGGAGCTCGAACTCAGCACCGCATCCCCGACCACCGTCCCGATGCGACCCCGAACCGCGCTGCTTCCGCCCCCGCCGCAGCCGCCTGGCAGGGAGCCGATCCGCCGGAATCCGACGGTCAGCCCGCCGAGCTGACCGGCTCGATCGGCATCCGCCGCAGGGCGGCAGGAGCGTCCGCGGGAACGACGGGATGCTCGGGCGCGATCGGCGCCAGCCGTCGGTAGGGCTGGCCCTGGCCGGGGCGTTGATCGTCGTGGCCCTTGTTCGGCCACAGCGCTGCGGCGCGCTCGGCCTGGGCGGTGATGGACAGCGAGGGGTTCACGCCGAGATTCGCCGAGATCGCCGCGCCATCCATGACCGACATCGTCGGATATCCGTACACCCGCTGGTACGGGTCGATGACACCGTGCTCGGGGCCGTCTCCGATGGCGGCGCCGCCGAGGAAGTGCGCGGTCAGCGGGATGTTGAACAGCTCGCCCCAGGTGCCGCCCGCGACGCCGTCGATCTTTTCGGCGATGCGGCGGGTGACCTCGTTGCCCGCGGGGATCCAGGTGGGGTTGGGCAGGCCGTGGCCCTGCTTGCTGGTCATCCGCCGCACGCCCAGCCTGCCGCGCTTGGTGAACGTGGTGATCGAGTTGTCCAGGTGTTGCATCACCAGCGCGATCACCGTCCGCTCGCTCCAGTGCCCAGGGTTGAGCATCCGCAGGATGCCACGCGGGTCTTCGCGCGCGCTGTTGAGCAACTGCTTCCACCGCGGTACGTCGGTCCCTTCGGGGCCGGCGCCGTCGGTCATCAGCGTCTGCAACAGGCCCATCGCGTTGGAGCCCTTGCCGTAGCGCACCGGTTCGACGTGGGTGTCGGCGGTGGGATGGATGGACGACGTGATCGCGACGCCGTGGGTGAGGTCGAGGTCCTGGGGGACGGTGAGGGTGGCGGCGCCGACGATGGACTCGGAGTTGGTGCGCGTCAGCACTCCCAGCTTGTCGGACAGCTTGGGCAGCTTGCCCTTGTCGCGCATCTTGAACAGCAGCTTCTGAGTGCCGAACGTCCCGGCGGCCAGCACCAGGTGGGTGGCGGTGAACGTCCGCCGCTTCGTGCGCAGCCAGCGGCCGGTGCGCGCGGTGTGCACGTCCCAAGAGCCGTCGGCCCGCTGCTCGAACCCCGTCACCGTGGTCATCGGATGCACCTGTGCGCCAGCCGATTCCGCGAGCCCGAGGTAGTTCTTCACCAGGGTGTTCTTGGCGCCGTAGCGGCAGCCCGTCATGCAGGATCCGCATTCGATGCAGCCGGTGCGCTCGGGGCCCGCGCCGCCGAAGTAGGGGTCGGGCACCCGCTTGCCCGGGGTCTTCTCGCCGTCCGGGCCGAAGAACACCCCGACGGGCGTCGCCACGAACGTGTCGCCGACGCCCATGTCGTCGGCGACCTCCTTGAGGATGCGGTCGGCGTCGGTGAAGGTCGGGTTCTTGACGACGCCGAGCATTCGCTGCGCCTGGTCGTAGTGGGGCGCGAGCTCGGCGCGCCAGTCGGTGATGTGCTTCCACTGCGGGTCGGCGAAGAACGGCTCCGGCGGCACGTAGAGCGTGTTGGCGTAGTTGAGCGATCCCCCGCCGACGCCGGCGCCGGCCAGGATCATCACGTTGCGCAGGAGATGGATGCGTTGGATGCCGTACATGCCGAGCTTCGGCATCCACAGGAACTTCCGCAGGTTCCACGACGTCTTGGCGAATTCCTCGTCGGCAAAGCGTCTGCCCGCCTCGAGGACGCCGACGCGATAGCCCTTCTCGGTCAGCCGCAGCGCGCTGACGCTGCCCCCGAACCCCGAGCCGATGATCAGCACGTCGTAGTCAGGCTTCATCGGCTCAGTATGAACTTACCGATGGGTAACGAGCTAGAGAGGATGACCTAACTTCCGACGGTCAGGCCGACCTTCTGGAACTCCTTCAGATCGCAGTATCCGGCCTTGGCCATGGACCGGCGCAGCCCGCCGACCAGGTTCAGCGAACCGAACGGATCGTCGGACGGACCGGTGAGCACCTGCTCCAGCGACGGTCGCTCCCCGAACGCCACCTGAAGCAGCGCCCCACGCGGCAGCGACGGGTGGGCGGCCGCGGCCGGCCAGAACCAGCCGTCGCCGAGCGCCTCGGCCGACTCGGCCAGCGGCGTACCGAGCATCACCGCGTCGGCACCGCAGGCGATGGCCTTGGCCAGCTCGCCGGAGGTGTGGATGTCGCCGTCGGCGAGCACGTGGACGTAGCGGCCGCCGGTCTCGTCGAGGTACTCGCGCCGGGCCGCGGCGGCGTCGGCGATCGCGGTCGCCATCGGCACGCTGATGCCGAGCACCTCGTCGCTGGTGGTGGCCCCCCTGGTCGAGCCGTAGCCGACGATGACGCCCGCCGCGCCGGTGCGCATCAGGTGCAGGGCGGTGCGATGGTCACCCACACCTCCCGCGACGACGGGGACGTCGAGTTCGGAGATGAAGGTCTTCAGGTTCAGCGGCTCGCCGTCCTGCGCGACGCGCTCGGCCGAGATGATGGTGCCCTGGATGACGAGCAGGTCGATGCCCGCCGTGACCAGGGCAGGCGTCAGTGCCTGCGCGTTCTGCGGGCTGACCCGCACGGCCGTGGTGACGCCGGCATCGCGGATGCGCGCGACCGCGGCGCCCAGCAGATCCGGGTCCAGCGGCGCGGCGTGCAGCTGCTGCAGCAAGCGGATCGCCGCCGACGGCTCGGGCTCCTTGGCGGCAGCCTCGAGGACCTCGGCGATCTTGGCTTCGACGTCGGCGTGCCTGCCGATCAGGCCCTCGCCGTTGAGCACGCCGAGCCCGCCGAGCCTGCCCAGTTCGATGGCGAACTCCGGTGATACCAGGGCATCGGTGGGATGGGCGACGACGGGGATCTCGAAGCGGTACGCGTCGAGCTGCCATGCCGTCGACACGTCCTGCGACGACCGGGTGCGCCGCGACGGCACGATGCCGATGTCGTGCAGTTCATAGGTGCGACGAGCAGTTCGGCCCATGCCGATCTCGACCATGTCACGCATGCTTGCGCCCCCTTACCCCGTCGCGACGCTTCGTCGTCAGTGAGCGTAGTAGTTGGGCGCTTCGGCGGTCATCGTGATGTCGTGCGGGTGACTCTCCTTCAGACCCGCCGCGGTGATCTGCACGAACTGAGCCTGCTGCAAATGCTCGATGGTCGCCGAGCCGGTGTAGCCCATGGCCGCCCGCAAACCGCCGGTTAGCTGATGAATGACCGTCGACAGCGGGCCGCGGAACGGCACCCGGCCCTCGATGCCTTCCGGCACCAGCTTGTCCTCGCTCAACACGTCGTCTTGGAAGTACCGGTCCTTCGAGTAGCTCTTCGCAGCACCGCGGCCCTGCATGGCCCCGAGCGACCCCATCCCGCGATAGCTCTTGAACTGCTTGCCGTTGACGAAGATGAGCTCACCCGGCGACTCGGCGGTACCCGCAAGGAGCGAGCCGAGCATCGTCGTCGACGCCCCGGCCGCCAGCGCCTTCGCGATGTCACCCGAGTACTGCAATCCGCCGTCCGCGATCACCGGCACTCCCGCGGGCGCGCAAGCGGCCACGGCCTCGAGGATCGCGGTGATCTGGGGCGCGCCAACACCGGCGACCACACGCGTCGTGCAGATGGACCCAGGGCCGACGCCCACCTTGACCGCGTCGGCGCCCGCCTGAACCAGCGCGGCGGCAGCGGCGCGGGTGGCGACGTTGCCGCCGATCACGTCCACGCGGTCGCCCGCGACGGCCTTGAGCCAATGCACCATGTCGAGCACGCCCCGGTTGTGGGCGTGTGCGGTGTCCACGACCAGCACGTCGACGCCGGCGTCGACCAGCGTCATCGCCCGCTCCCGCGCGTCGCCACCGACGCCGACCGCGGCGCCGACCAGCAGCCTGCCGTCGCTGTCCTTGGTGGCCAGCGGGAACTGCTCGGTCTTGACGAAGTCCTTGACGGTGATCAGTCCGGTCAGCTTGCCGTGGCCGTCGACGATCGGCAGCTTCTCGATCTTGTGGCGCCGCAACAGACCTAGTGCGGCGTCGGCGGTGACGCCCTCCTGCGCGGTGATCAGCGGCGCCTTGGTCATCACCTCGGCGACGGGCTTGCTCATGTCGACTTCGAAGCGCATGTCGCGGTTGGTGATGATCCCCACCAACGAGCCGTGCGCATCCACGACGGGCAGACCGGAGATCCGGAACCGCGCACACATCGCGTCGACCTCGGCCAGCGTGTTGTCCGGCGAGCAGGTCACCGGGTCGGTGACCATGCCCGCCTCCGAGCGCTTCACCGTCTCGACCTGGCCGGCCTGTTCGGCCACCGGGAGATTGCGGTGCAACACGCCCATGCCGCCGGCGCGCGCCATCGCGATGGCCATCCGCGATTCGGTGACCGTGTCCATCGCCGAGCTCACCAGCGGCACCCTCAGCCGTATCCGCCTGGTCAGCTGGCTCGACGTGTCGGCGTTGGCGGGCACTACGTCGGAGGCGGCAGGCAGCAGCAGCACGTCGTCGAAGGTGAGTCCGAGCATGGCGATCTTGGTGGGATCGTCGCCACCGGTCGGCACCGGAACGGCGATGGGAAGGCTGCTTTCAGCGATCGACATTGTGTGGCCTCCAGATGGCACCGAACTGAATGTCCATCTTATCGGGACCATCGTGGATGGCTGTCTTCTACATGGTTACGAGCTGCGTGTTCCGGCGTGGACAGCTGGCGCGATGACGGAGGGGCTGCGTAGTGTGGAAGCGTGCGCGACCACCTGCCGCCGGGTTTGCCGCCCGATCCGTTCGCCGACGATCCCTGCGATCCTTCCGCAGCTCTCGACGCAATCGAGCCGGGCCAGCCGCTGGATCCGCAGGAACGCATCGCGGTCGAGGCCGACCTCGCCGATCTGGCGGTGTATGAGGCGTTATTGGCACACAAGGGAATTCGCGGCCTGGTGGTGTGCTGCGACGAGTGTCAGCAGGACCACTATCACGACTGGGACATGTTGCGCGCCAACCTGCTGCAGCTCCTGGTCGACGGCACGGTGCGGCCACACGAACCGGCCTACGACCCCGAACCCGACGCCTACGTGACCTGGGATTATTGCCGCGGATACGCCGACGCTTCGCTCAACGAGGCGACCTCGGAATCCGACGGATATCGCTAACCGCTGAATTCGCCTTATTCGCCGCCCCGGCCCGATGGCGCCGTGACGGTTGACGTCACCACTTGCTCGGGTTCCCGCGGTTTCGGCGGTGCGACCGGCGTCACACTGACCGCCGGCGGCGAAGCTGCTGACGGCGGCACGACGGCGGGCGCGACCGACGACGGCGGCGCGACGATCGCCGGCGCTGGCGCGACCGACGACGGCGGGGCGACCACCGCGGGCGGCGCTGGCGCGACGGGCGACGGTGGCGCGGCTATCGGCGGCACCGCCACGTCCCGCGGAATCGTCGTGCTGGTGGTGGTGACGGTCGAGGTCGCGGTGCTCGGCGGCGGCGACGCAGACGTCGCAGTGGACGGCGGCGGCTGCGCCGACGTCGGGGTCTGCGTGGCCGGGGACGGGCTGGTCGAGGTCGGGGACGGGCTGGTCGAGGTCGGTGGCGGGCTGGTCGAGGTCGACGTGACGGTCGTCGGCGGTTCCGCAGACAGGCTGGTCGTGGCCGTGGTGGTGGTCGCGATCGTCAGGTCGGACGGTGGGATCGCGCTTGGCGAGGTCGACGTGGAGGACGAAGACGACGAAGAGGTGGTCGTCGATGTCGAGGTCGAGACTGTGGTTTCTTCGATCACCGGCACCTGCAGAAGGGTCAGCGGCGAAGACGGCAGCACCGGCGGCGGCTCACCCGGCGGCGGCAGGGTGGCAGCGGGATCCTGCTCGACCACCTTGTAGGTCAACGCGTTGTACTGCTCGATCAGCTCCTGCTTGCGTTCGACCTGACCGACGCTCTGAACGGTGGTGGACAGCGTCACCAGCTTGTCCTGGGCCTGCTGCCAATCGCCCTGCTGGATCAGCTGTTGCACTTGCGCGAGCTCGGTCTGTGCCGCGAGCACCACCTGGTCGTCGCGCGTCTGCTGGTTCTCGCCGAAGAACATCGACCGGATGCCGTAGAACGCATCGCCGGGACCGGAGCCGTACACGGCAGCACTGAATCCGCCGAGGCACAACAGCCCCGCGGCCACCGACCCGACGAGCGTCAGCGACGTGCGCGACCGCTTGCGTGAAGACGAAGCCAGTCCGTCGCGCAACGCGATCGCTGCGTCGCGCGGAGTGACCACCGCCGTGAGCGGGGCGTCGCGAACGCCGTCGCGCCAGTCCGAGAGCAGGAACGCCAGCTCCGCCTCACCGGGATCGGTCGAGTACACCGGCTGGTCATTGGCCAGCGCGTCGAGGAACCTGTCGGCCCGGTTGATTTCGTTGAGTGACGGATCCCCGCCATTGGACGTCCAGCGACCGAAATCAGGCATGGTCGTGTCCCGTCGCCATGATCTCGGACTTCAGCTTGGCCAGCGCACGATGCTGGGCAACCCGAACCGCGCCCGGGGTGCTTCCGACCGCCTCGGCCGTCTCCTCGGCACTCATGCCGACCACCACGCGCAGGATGATGATCTCGCGCTGCTTCTCGGGCAGGCCCGCCAGCAGTGCGTTCATCCGGGCGGACGATTCGGCATCCATCGCCATCTGCTCCGGACCGGCCGTGGTCGACGGTCGGTCGGGAAGCGTATCGGTCGCGTCCGCACGGTTGCGCCCTGCGGCGCGGTGCGAGTCCGCGACCTTGTGAGCGGCGATGCCGTATACAAAGGCCAGGAACGGTCGTCCCTGATCCTTGTAGCGCGGCAGCGCCGTGATGGCGGCCAAGCACACCTCCTGAGCTACATCGTCGGCTGAAATCCCACTTCGGTCCGCTGTCCCGATCCTCGCCCGGCAATACCGGACGACGATCGGACGGATGGTTTCCAGCACCGTCCGCAGGGCATCTCGATCGCCAGCCACCGCCTCAGCAACGACAGCATCGAGACCTTCTCCCGAAAATGTCATCGTGAGTTTTGACTCCAGCGTTACGGATGGGAATAAGCGAGGGGGGGTGTGCCAGACAAGACTAATGATCAGGCCGGGGCGGCCGGATTCAGCGGTGGGGCCCACGCACCCCCGCGGCGCCGCACGGTATCGGCGGCTTCGTCGCGGATGGCGATGACCCGGTCCAGCGGGTGGGCGGCGCTGCCGACGTCGGCGAGCAGACACGCCAATGCCCAGCTCAGCGGTACCAAACCGAGTCGCTCGGTGGCCGCCAGCGCCGCGTCCGCAACACGACGGGACGCCGCCAGATCGCCCGCGCTGCACAGCGCAGCGGCCAATACGACGTTCGACTTGACGGCGTGTCGCACCGAGCCGGTCGACTCTGCGAGGCCGACCGCGCGCTCGGCGTGGCCGACCGCGGCGGCGCCGTCGCCGGTGAACATCGCCAACTCAGCCGACACCCAGCCCAGCCGCACGGGCAGTCGCCCCTGCGGCGCGTCACCGATGACATCGCGTACGCGTTCCAGCAGCCGGTGCGACACCGCGAAACGACCGGTCCCCAGTGCGTCGGCGGCGAGTCCGGTCAGGGCGTCGGCGGCCGCCTCGGTGTCCGAGCCGGCCAGCGCCAAGGCGCGGCCATCCCACGACCGAGCGCCGACGTGCCACCCGAGCTGACGCAGGAACGACGCCCTGGTGCTGAGCGCCAGCGAAGCCAGCGGGCCCACGCCCGACGCGCGGCCGAGGGCGTCCAGGTCGGCGAATGCACTCGCGTATCGGCCTTGGCCGCCGGCGACGACCGCGCGGTGCCAGGTTTGGTCCGGCGTCTCCGGCGCGGGGAGTGGCCAGCGCCCTGGGTCGTCTCCGAAGGCGGCCCGAGCCAAGAAATTCATCGAATCGGACGCTATCAATAGCGCAGATATACGGGACCGCGGGAACCCGGTACCGACGGGTACGGATATAGACGTATGGGAAAATCAACATTGGTTAACAGTTGATGGTCGGCATGTTAATTCGAAGTCAACTGCCCAGTGGAGGCAACGGGCCCCGCGCGCGGAATCGTTAGCTGCGAGCAGCGAAAACGGGATTTGACACCTTCTCGTGACCCTTTTGAGACGACGCTTCTCGTTGCACGCGGGTCGCAACGATGAACGTGATGTAAATTCTCGAACTGCGGTTATGCCCTTGAGCACATGTGCGGGCTATTGACTGAATTTCGCGGGCCCTTCTACGTTGTGTGCACGAGTAGTCATCGGCGACACGTGCTCGGATCGGTTCCACGACCTACGCCCCCGCGCGTCATGCGATCGGGGTGCGCAGAGAGGGGTTTTACCCATGCCACAGCCGCAGCAGCTACCCGGACCCAACGCGGATATCTGGGACTGGCAAATGCAGGGGCTTTGCCGCGGTGTCGACTCGTCGATGTTCTTCCATCCCGACGGTGAGCGCGGCAGGGCCCGCGCGCAGCGTGAGATGCGTGCCAAGGAGATGTGCCGTAGTTGCCCGGTGATCGCGCAGTGCCGGACCCATGCCCTCGCCGTCGGCGAGCCGTATGGCATCTGGGGCGGCCTGAGCGAGGCGGAGCGCGAGATGCTCCTCAAGCGCGGCATCCGCCGCACGGCCTGACGACAACCACTTCCCCATCAGACGCAAATGTCCCCGCACGCTCGGCGTGTCGGGGACGTTTGCGTCTGGTGACCGTGCCTGAGTCAGGCACGGCTCGCTCTAGTGGCCGTGGTGGAAGAGCAGCGCGCCCTCGGCCCCGCCGAAGGGCTGCTGGAGCTGAGCGGCCTCTGACGCGGCCCCGCCCGGTTGGGCGACGATCTCGGCATTGCCCTGGTTCTGGTGCACCGTCGTGTCGGCCGCGGCAATCGGCGCGAATCCGATCGCTGCCGCGGTAGCGGCCAAGGCCAGTGGTGCGATAACCCGCATGTTCATTGGTTTTTCCTCTCCTCGACTTGGGTGGTGACGTCTTCATCACCATGGTCTCCAGCATCGCGGTTCCGACCTCGAAAATCGTCGACGCTGGCACCCATCTACGCTTCCGGTTACCCGCAGGTGGCATGGATGCTAACTGCAACGGTTAGCGCATCTGTCGAATTGAATTCGCCGCGCATCTGGCTCAATTCGACGCCGTCTATGGCACCCTCGACTGCACCAACGCCAAGCGTGAGGCCACCCGTCCAGGAGAGTTGCATGACTACCCAACAGACCGACGATGACACGGCGGCGCCCGAGGGCACGGTCACCGTGACCGAGTCAGGTTTGGGGACCTACACGCAAGAGATCACCGCCGGGCATCACCGGCTCGTCGCCGACGAGCCACGGCCGGTTGGCGACGACGCAGGGCCAACGCCATACGATCTGCTGCTGGCCGCGCTCGGCGCATGCACCTCGATGACGGTGCGGATGTACGCCGACCGCAAGGGCTGGCCGCTCGAGAAGGTTCGAGTGACGTTGCGGCACTCGCGCATTCACGCGAAGGACTGCGCCGACTGCGAAACCACCAAGGGATTCGTCGATCAGATCGATCGCGACATCGAGTTCACCGGAGACCTCGATGACACGCAACGGCAACGTTTACTGGACATCGCCGAACGTTGCCCCGTTCACCAGACCCTGACCTCGGAAGTTCACGTCACCACCTCCCTGCGGTGACAGTCGGCCAGGCAACGAAGCGCACGTTGGTCCAACTATGCGTCGACGAGCGGCCGAAGTGCGTTGCCCACCTTGGTGATCACTCCGGGTGTGTAGCGGTGCGTGGGCAGGTTGATGATCACGCCGTCGATGCCGGCGTCGAGCACGCGCCGTTTGATCTCCTCAGCGATTTGATCGGGTGTCCCGCTGACAGCTCGCCCACTACGCGCCTCGCCGATGTCCCGGGGCGCGTCATAACCGTCGACAATCACCGTCAGTCAAGCAGCTGGTCTCCAAAGTTGCTGGATCGCGGTCGATTTCGGCGCAGCGCTGCCGGAGTACGTCGACCTTGCCTGCCAACTCGTCCATGGGGGCGATGATGTTGAGGTGATCGGCGTAGCGTGCGGCCAGCCGGAACGTCTTCTTCTCACCGCTGCCGCCGAGCATGACGGGAATGTGGTCCCGGTAGCGGGGCTCGTTGACCGCGTTCTCGGTGTGATACCACTTGCCGGAGAAGGTGGGTCGCTCGCCGTGCAACATCGGGACGATGATCTGCAGTGCCTCCTCGAGCTTCTCGAACCGCTCGGTGAACGTGTCGAACTCGAAGCCCAGCTGCTGGTGCTCCAGCTCGAACCAGCCCGCCCCGATGCCGAGGATTGCGCGCCCCGCGCTGACGACGTCCAGCGTCGTGATCACCTTGGCGAGCAAGGTCGGGTTGCGATAGGTGTTGCCGGTCACCAGGGTGGACAGCTGCACGCGCTCGGTGGCTGACGCCAACGCGCCCAGTGCGGTGTACGCCTCCAGCATCGGCTCGTCCGGTTCGCCCAGCCCGGGCAGTTGGTAGAAGTGGTCCATCAGCAGGACGGTGTCGAATCCGGCGGCCTCGGCCTCCTCGGCCTGTGCTTTGACGGCGGGAAACAGTTCGGGGACCGACGTGCCGTAAGTGAAGTTGGGAATCTGCAATCCGAGTCGAATGGTCACGCCCATGTGCAACCACGCGAGGCGCGGATCACATTCCGCGACACCCTAATGGGAAATGGTGGTTTGCGTGGATGACGGAGGTCCCGTGGCTGGTGCGGGTTCCGAGTGGATGAAGAAGCTGAGGATTATCCAAATGACCGCGAAAGCCGCGCAAAGGACCAAGTAGCCGCGGGATATCCGTTGAAAATCCTTGCGCCCCTGGGCTGCGAGTACAGCGGCGGCGAACCAGATGGTTTCTTCCGACGGAAAGCGTCAGCCGGCCGGAGGGGCGACTCGGGTGCCGCGGCTGCGGCGACGAGCCGCAAGGCGGCGCCGCCGAACCTTCCACGAGCTCCATTCGCCCAATGTGACACCGGCCGCAAGCGCGGTACCGATCGCGAGTGCACCCAACACCGATGCGAAGCCGACGGCTTGCTGATCGTTGAGAATCGCGTAGATGCCGTGCAGCAGTGCGAGACCCGGCAGTAGCGGCACGATGCCCGCGATCGACACGACCATCGGCGGTGCGAGATTTCGCCGTTCCATCAGCCTGCCGACCAAGCCGATCGGCACCGCCGCGGCGAATGACGCCACCACGGCACCCAAACCGGCGCCTTGTGCCAGGAGAAACACGATGGTGCCCGCCGCACCGCCGAACGCCGCAGCCACCGCGGCGGACCGCTCGGCATAGCAGGCGAGGGCGTAGGCCGCGGCGCTCGCCGCACCGAATGCGACCCGCGCAGGCAGCTCTGCCAGGGCGGGCGGTGCGGACGCGCCGATGGCGACGAATGGCGCGCCGAAGCGATTGGCGAGGTGCAGAACCAATGCCACACCGGCGATCGTCGCGGCCGTCATCATGACCAATTCGAAGAAGCGGGCCGCAGCCGTGACCGGGGCACCGGTGATGACGTCGCCGACTGAGCCCACCAGCGAGAGTCCGGCAAGAAGGACGACCAGGCCGGCGGCGATGGCCACCGTCGGTTCGAATTGCAGGCCCAGCTTGGGGCCGAGCCAGTAGAGCACCAGCGGGGGCGCGGTCGCGATCGCGCCGCCAACTGCGTATTGAAAGAAGGGCGGCAGTCCGTGCCTGTTGAGTTGCCGATTGACCAGGTAGATCGTCATGGCGCTCAGAGCGCTGACCAAGCAGGCGAGCAGGGGGGCACCCAGGGTTCCCGCCGTCGCGAACGCCAGCGCGCCCCAGGCAAGGGTGGCGATCCAGCGCTTGTACGGGTGCGGCGCGGTGACGATGGCGTCGAGTTCGTCGCGAGCAGTCGACGATGACACCTGGCCCGCGCGGATGCGCCCGATCAGACGGTCGACGGCGGCCAGTCGACTGAAGTCCATCGATCGGGATTGCACGATGTGAAGCGTGCTGGCCGGCGGCGACGTCGCCCCGCGATATGCCGCGACGTGGATCGTCGTGTTGATGACGTCGACCTCGCAACGCTCGATGCCGTACGCGGCGGTGATGGCCGTCACCTGGTCCATCGTGGCGGTCGCCGGCATTCCGGACGCCATCAGGATGGCGCCGATGGTCCCGGCCAGATCGAGCACCTCGCCCACCCGCGCGTTGTCAGCGGCGTCGAGGTCCGTGCGCCCTGGATTCGTTATCCGCGACAGGGTGTCCGTCGGCGGATCCGTTTCCCGGACGATGCGGTTGACGATCTCGCGACGACGCGCACGCCATGGCTGGCCCGCGCGACCACGGGTCATTTCCACGGCACTCCCCTTACGCTTGAAGATTGTTTTTCGTTCGCTCCCGCAGGTCGGTCGGAATCTCGGTCGGAGTCGAAGCCGAGTCTTATCGTACTCTTAGAAATACGCAATGTCTGCGGTCGCGACCGTGAGAACCAGCACAGTTCGCGTGCCCGCGATGAGCTAACCGTCGAGCGGGTTGGCCTTGATACGTGCGGCACCATTGGCTGCGATCGACGCGGCGGCGGCGCTGTCCGGCTTGCGTCTGGCCTGGTCTTCGAAGCACGCCACGAACTCGCTTCCGAATCCTTGCCTGGGATAGCGCGCGAGTATCTCCGCCCTTGCCTCCGCCGGGAACTCCTCCGGTCGTCTCCCGACTACGTCCCAGCCGGTAGCAACCTGCAAGAGGTGGGACTCGGGGTCAGCGGTCGCAGAGACGTCGTCGCGCATGTGCAGCACGATGATCTCCATTGCCCTGGCTGCACGATCAGCCGGCCAACCGGCCGCCACCCCGAAGACCCATGCCAGGTCCCCGCCCGCCTCCTCGAAGGGCAATCGGTGACTGTCGAATGCGTCGGTGAGACCGATGTCGTGAAGCAGCGCCGAGACGTAGAGGAGTTCGTCGTCGAAGGCGATGCCGTGGGCCGAGGCGTACATCGCGCCCCACGAGTAGGAGCGGATGCAGTGGTTGAGCAACGCGGGCGAATAGAAACGGGTAGCCACGGAAAGTGCGGCCGCGGTCGCCGGCGTCTGCGGAAGATTGGCGGCGATACCGTCCATGGTGTCGTCCTTTCGACTGGTTCCTCTAAACCGCATCTTCGATGACGCGGATGATTGACTTGCCGCGATTGCGACTGGTCGGATCGAACGCTGCAGGAGCGTCTTCGAGTGGGTACATCACTCCAACGAGTGGCCGAAGCCGCCCATCTCGAAGCCTGCGCTCCAGCTCGGCAAGCGCCGCACGATCGGGTTCGACGACGAAGAAGACGGCCCGCACGTTGTCGGGCGGCGCGGTCCGTGGTGGTTCCGCGATGCTGACGAGCGCACCGCCCGAACGGACCAATGTCGCTGAGCGATCTAGGATTTGACCGCCGAACACGTCGAACGCCACGTCGACTTCGCCGATGTCCTCCAGCTGGTCGCCGTCCAGTTCCACGAAGACTTCCGCGCCCAGGTCGAGGACGGTCTGCCGGTGGACGGTGCGGCCAGTACCGATGACCCGCGCCCCCGCCTCACGGGCCAGTTGTACCGCGACTGAACCAACGCCGCCCGCAGCGCCATGAATCAGGACGGTCTGACCGGCCTCGAGTCGTCCGTGGGTGAACAGCCCCTGCCATGCGGTCAGTCCAGAAATCGGCAACGCAGCGGCGGCTGTGTGGTCGATCCCGTCGGACAGCGCCACGAGATTGCGCGCCTCCACCGCCACGAATTCGGCCAGCGTGCCGTTGCGGCACCAGTCGGTGACCCCGAAGACCCTTTGGCCGACGCTCAGGCCGGTGGTCCCATAACCCAACTCGGCGACCACGCCGGAGACCTCGTGGCCGGGAATGGTCGGCGTCCGGTCGCGCCCGGCCCGGTCGGTCCAGGTGCCCGGCCAGTCAAGTTCACCCGGCGTGAACCCTGCCGCATGCACGCGGACGATGACGTCGTTCTCCGCAGCGTGCGGGTAGGGCATCTCCCCTAGAGCCAGCCCATCGATACCGGCAGCGCGGTCGCGCGCGATGATCGCTTGCATCGCCGTCAGTCGGCGTGTGTGCGGGCGCTGGGGTGGCGCAACTGATCACGGTCTTCGATCTCCTGCGGTTCGAGCATGGTGATCATGTCGACATCGGGAGCGCAGATGCACACTGCAAGGAAGCGGCTCCAGCCGGTGGCTTCCAAGTTCCTCATCTGATAGTGGACCACCTCGCCGCCCGGCTCCCAAAAGGCCTCGCCCGCAGCGATTTCGGTGGGCGCGTCGCCCTCGAGCTCGAAGAGGATTCTGCCCTCAAGGACGTAGCCGAATACCGGTCCTGAATGGCGATGTGGCCCCAGTCCGGCGTCCGCGGGGGGAAGCTCGACGAGCTGTGTCATCGCGTGTGCACCGGCGGGGACGGCGGGCGGGGTGACGCACAGTAAGTCAGTGATCTTGGTGTTTCCTACGGCCAACATGCCTTCCACGCTAATCGCGGTATCGCACTGGTCGTGGGCCACTTCGGTGCCGCGAGGAGGGTCCAGTCGAGACGAACGCATCAGGGCAGCAGTCGGATCAAGGCGTCCAAGGCTGCCGACCATGCGCTCGGCGCCGGCGCCGCATACCCGATCACCAAACCGTTGCGCTCGTTGCCGATTTCGGGATGGCGATACAGGTCGAGTCCTTCCACACCGAGTTGTCGCCACGCGAGTCGACGCGAAAGCGCGCTCTCGTCGCCGCCGGCAAGCTCGAGCATCACATGCAGACCCGCGGGCATCCCGGCGACGGTGGTCTTCGGGGATGAGCTGCTCACGGCGGCGACGAGTTGCTCGCGGCGGCGCCGGTACTGGGCGCGCATCGTGCGAATGTGCCTGTCATAGGACCCGGACGAGATGAACTCGGCCATCGCCAACTGGTCGACGAAGCCGGAGGTCTCCTCGGTTTCACCCTTCTGCCGAACGACGCCTTCGACGAGCCGTTCCGGCAACACCAGCCAACCGAGCCGAAGCCCCGGCGCCAGCGACTTGCTCACCGTGCCCATGTAGATGACGTGTTCGGGGTCGACGCCGTGCAGAGCACCGACAGGGCTGCGGTCGTAGCGGAACTCGCCGTCGTAATCATCTTCGATGATCACTCCACCGGTTCGTCGCGCCCAATCGACGACCGTCGCCCGGCGGTCGGAGTGCAAGGCCACGCCTAGCGGGAACTGGTGCGATGGTGTGAGCAGCACGCCGCCCGCCTCTGCCATGTCGTCGAGCGCCATCACGTCGGCACCATCGGAGTCCACCACCATTGGGGGACAACGTAATCCCGCCCTGGTGAGCGTCGCCCGCTGCGAGGACAGCCCGAACGCCTCGACGGCGACGGCGACGACCCCGGCTTCTGCCAAGGCACCGGCGACGAGGCCAAGCCCTTCAGCGGCCCCGGAGCACACGACGATGTTGCACGGTCGCGCCCGAACTCCTCGAGTTCGAGCGAGATACTGGGCAAGGGCGCGGCGAAGCTCCTGCCTGCCGTGCGGGTCGGCGTAGCCGAAGGCCTCGAACGGTGCCGCGTCCAGGGCACGCTTGACCGCACGGCTCCACTCGGCCCGTGGAAACGAGGACAGGTCCGGATGACCGGGCCGCAAGTCATGGTCCAATCGGCGCGGCGCCCCTCGTGCAGGCGGTGCGACGGCAGACCGGACGAACTCGGCCGAACGTCGGGAAACCGATGTGCCCGAGCCATGTTGTGATGTCAGCCAGCCCTCGGCGATGAGTTCGGCGTATGCACGCGCCACGGTGTTCCTCGCGATGCCGAGATCGGCCGCCAGTGTGCGACTCGACGGCAACCGGACGCCCGGCGCCAATCGCCCCGAACGGATCGCGTCGCGAATGGCGTCCATCACGCTGTCGCGCACCCTGCCGCCGGGGCGATCGAGGTGCAGATCCAGTCCTGCTACCGGGCTAGGGGATCCGGTCATGATTCAACCTAGAACACCCCCGGCTCACCGGGTGTGTCTTCCTCTGCCGCTCACCGACGCGGGCGCCCGGAGGTCTCGAACCGTGAGCGGGTGGCCGCGACGTAGTCCTCCACCGAGATGGGCTTGACTCCGCCGATCTCCTCGACGAGGTTGTTGACCCCGGCGAAGATCCCGTCGCGGTAGTCCTGCGCCACGTTGCTGAAATGCTGCACGAAGTGCGCCGAGGCGCCAGAGGCTGCCAGGCCGGCGCTGAAGGTGGGAATGTCGATGGGCTCGTAGCGAACCGGGATACCCAGCGTCTGTTGGACTTTCGCGGCGATTTGATACCAGTCGAGTTCTTCGGCGCCGAACAGCGGGTAGATCTGACCGTCGTGCGGATCGGGGTTTTGCAGGATGGCGGCGATCACGTGGGCTTGATCGGCGGCGTCGATGGGGGCGAAGCGGGCATCGGCAAAAGGCACCCGATAGAGCCCTTCGTCGTTGGCGCGGGTCCAGAACACGTTCAACAAGAACGTGAAGAAGGTTGGCCGCAGATGCGTGGTGGCGAACCCGCTGCGGTCCAGCAGTCGCTCGGCGACCCAATGCGCCCGCGCGGCATTGCTCTTGGCTTCCCTGCGCGCCGAGATCTGCGACATGTTGACCACCGCATGGACGCCGGCGTCGCTGGCAGCCTGGGCGAAATTCGCGGTGGCCTCCACCAAGCCTGGAGCGACTGGGTAGTTGAAGTAGGCCGCGGTCACCCCGGCCGTCGCGGCGCTGACCGCGGGAAAGTCCAATAGATCGCCCTGCACGACTTCGGCGCCCAGCTCACCTAGCTGGCCCGCGCGGTCATCGAGGGTGTGCACCAGCGCACGGACAGGAAGTCCACGTTCACGCAGCAATCTGACGGTGTGCGCGCCGGTGTTGCCGGTGGCACCGGTGATCAGGATTAGCTCGTCGGTGTCGGTCATGATCGTGCCCTTCTCTCGGATGGACCTGCGCTGACCTCACCCACAACCCAGGTAAACCGATCGGTATTCCTGAACTTTCTATAATAATCAGTTTTTGAAGGCAGTAAAACCGATCGGTGTACTATTGATGCCATGAATGACGCCAGCGTCGCCCGGGCGACGGCCCGCCAACCGGCTCGCGAGCGGATCCTGATCGCCGCGAGAACCCTGTTTCATCGCGAGGGCATCCGGGCCACCGGCGTCGAGCGCATCGCCGAGGAGGCACAGGTCTCGAAGCGCACGCTCTACCAGCACTTTTCCAGTAAGGAAGAGCTCGTTGAGACATACCTACGACGGATCCACGACGCCGGTGGGCCCCCCAACGAGCACGCCCTCGACACCCCCGGCGCCAGCCCACGCAATCGCCTGTTGGCGATCTTCGACAGCCCACCAGCGCGGCGTTTTCGTGGCTGCCCATTCCACGATGCGGCCGTCGAGGCAGCTGACGAGATGCCAGACGTGCACGACATCGTCCACGAACACAAGCTGCAGTTCATCGCGCGCCTGACCGACACGGCCGTACTGGCCGGCGCGAAGGATCCCTATCAATTGGGCCACCAGCTGGCGGTGTTGTTCGAGGGCGCGCTGGCGCTGGCCACCTCGCTCAACGACACCGCGGCAATGATTCACGCGCGCTCCGCGGCCGAAGTCCTCATCGACGCCGCGGTGCAGGACCAATGAAACGCCGCGATGGCCGTGCCCGGCGTGCTCTGTGTCACGGGACTGAGGCGTCGGCCTCAGCGGTTGCGGCCAGTTGGGCGATGGCCATGTCGAACGGCCCGGGGCTGCGCAGCGCACGGCTGAGGATGAGCGCTCCTTCCACGCTGGTCCACACATTGGTTGCCAGCTGCACGGCCTTGTCGTGGGTAAGGCCCTTTTCGGTGAGGCGCGCGGCCAACGTGGTGATCAGGTCCTGGAAGGCGCGCCGCGTCGCATCGCTGAGCTGATCGGAGTCGGGCGTCGACTCGATGACGATGGGTGCCACCGCGCAGCCCTCGCGGTAATTGCTTGAGACCAGGTCGTCACGTTCGCGGCCGATGAACGCCGCGATCAGTTCTGCCGCCGTGCGGGTGGTGGCCGCGGCGCGGTTGATGTCCGCCATGCGGTGGGAGGCGTGCAGGAGAGTGACCTCGGTGGCCAGCTCTTCCTTGCCGCCGGGGAAGTGAAAGTAGATCGAACCACGCGGGGCGGCGCTCTCGGTGACGACGTCCGACAGAGCAGTGCCGAGATAGCCGTGTTCACGGAACAGGCGGTGCGCGGCGGCGATCATCCGTTCCTTGCTGTCGGTCTTCTTTGGCATGTCGCTCATCATACATAGTCCTTGACAGCTGTTCGAATCACTCTGTACCGTCGGCAATAGTTCTAAGTATGACGCCCGGCATAGTATAAGTTGAGACGTCGCCAAGAACTCATCACGAGATATGAAAGGGAACGACATGCCCGTCTACCAGTGCTATAGCCCAAAGGGGCTTGTGACCAAGTCCGCGAAGGCCAAGATCGCCGAAGAGATGACCACCATGTACTGCGACGCCACCGGGGCACTGGCGTCATGGGTCAAAGTTCTGTTCCACGAGCTGCCCGAAGGCGACTGCTTCTCGGGCGGCCAACCGGCAGCCCAATCTTTGATCCTCGGCATCAACCGCCACGGACGGGGCCTCGAAACACGAAGGGCGATGCTGCGTCAACTCTCGCAGATCTGGACACGTGCCACGGGCCAGTCGGAAGACGACCTTTGGATCTCGGTGACCGAAGTCGATCATACGAATGTCATGGATGCGGGGTTGTTCATTCCTGAGCCCGGCCACGAGCACGAATGGTTCGACGAAAACCACGCCAGGCTGGCGGAATTGGGCATCACGACGCGACTCGCTCGCGACCTCCTGCGGGAAGCGAAACGTTGATCAACTTCGCGATCCCACTTGCACTGCCTGCCAAGGCTTTAGATACAAGCGACAAGAACCAGGAAATGCCATGACTCAGTCACTGAATGGATCGATCGAGACAATCTCGCATCAGGTCGACCGGTTGACGATCCAGATCGACGACACCTTCGGTGGGTTCAGAGATCGCTATGAGCATGCGGTGCCGGTGTTCCGGAGCGAACGGTTCGAATCCCTGATCGAGAGGGGCGTGGACTGGCAGACCGTTCTAGAGGCCACCGCAGAGAACGCGCCACACGACTTCATCCTCTACTGGTCCCACGACTTCACGTCGCTGATGCGCCTGGCCGGAGACCGCGGCCGTTGTGTCGAGTACCTGATGGGCAATCACACGATTGCGCAAAAGATGTACCGCTACAACCCAGCCATTCTGCTCTATGCACCCCTACGCACCGCCATTGTCGAAGACGCCGACGGCGCCACGTGGTTCACCGTGGACCAACCGAGCACCCGGTTCGGCAGCTTCAACACACCCCAAATCACCAAGGTGGGAATCGAGTTGGATCGCAAGCTTGCCGCATTGCTGGAGCATCTCGGTGCTCCCGTGCCGGCCGGGCTCGTCCAATATTGAGAACGGCATACGCGAAACACCCTCGGCGCTAAACCGGCCGGCTTCTCCACGACCGCGGTCTCTGTGGTGTTCGATTACGGACCGACCAGTCTGGCGGGCGTTTCTCGATGAACGCCTCGACGCCCTCGAGCGCGCTTGGATCCATCATGTTGCGAGCCATCGTCGCGCATGCGTCTTCATAGGCGGCCTCGATGCCGACTTCGATCTGGCGGTAGAACAAGGCTTTCCCCATTGCGATGGCGACACCCGGCTTCGCGACAATGGTTTTGACGAGCTCCTCGACCTCGTCGTCGAGTGCCTCTGGTGCCGCCACCCTGTTGACCAGCCCCAACACGCGGGCCTCCTCGGCAGAGAGGAACGCGCCGGTGACGAGCATTTCGAAGGCGGCTTTGCGTGGCAGATTGCGCGACAGTGCCACGCCCGGAGTCGCGCAGAAGAGCCCAACGTTGATGCCGCTGACCGCGAAACGCGCGTCGTCGCTGGCCACCGCGAGGTCGCACATCGCGACGAGCTGGCAACCCGCAGCCGTCGCGAGACCATGGACACGCGCGATCACTGGCACCGGCAGACGCTGGATCGAAAGCATCACGGCTGTGCACTGCGCGAACAGGCGTTGGTAGTACTCGAGCGAAGGCTCGGCCCGCATTTCCTTTAGGTCGTGGCCGGCGCAGAATGCCTTGCCGGATGCCCCGAGCACGACGGCGCGCACCGCCTCATCCTCGGCGAGCGAATCAAGGGCCTCGCCGAACGCTGCGAGCATCGCGTCAGACAGCGCGTTGAACGCCTGGGGGCGGTTCAGCGTCAGCGTGACGACGCCGCGGTCATCTCGGTGTTGCAGCAGGAGGGGTTCTTCCATTGCGTAGACCTCACTCGATGCCGCGCCGCTGATGGCGGGTTCGCGCAGCCGGAATTACTGGATCTTGCCAGTAGATGACGTCGGGACGCTAGTACCGACCACGGAACCAGCTGGGGTGGTTCGGCTCGAGGACGCGAAAACGCCCCCGGCCATAACACCGGGGGCGCCTCCGTTGTGCTGAGATCGAACTAGTGAGCGTGGCCGTGCCCGTGGCCGGCGTGCTCTGGCTCCTCGGCCGGCCTTTCCACCACCGCGGTCTCGGTGGTGAGGATCATCCGCGCGACGGATGCCGCGTTGAGCACCGCCGACCGGGTGACCTTGACCGGATCGACGATGCCGTCGGCGAGCAGGTCGCCGAACGTCAGCGTCGCGGCGTTGAAGCCCTGTCCCTTGGGCAGTTCCGACACCTTGTTCACCACGACGGAGCCGTCCAGCCCCGCATTGGTGGCAATCCAGTACAGCGGGGACGACAACGCGGCGGAGAAGACGTCGACGCCGACGGCCTCGTCACCCTTGAGCGTCCCGCGCAGCTCCGCGAGTACCGACCGGGCCTGCACCAGGGCAGCGCCGCCGCCGGTGATGATGCCCTCCTCGACCGCGGCCTTGGCCGCGGACACGGCGTCCTCGACGGCCTCCTTGCGCTTCTTCAGGTCGGTCTCGGTAGCCGCACCGACCTTGATGACCGCGACGCCGCCGGAGAGCTTGGCCAGCCGCTCCTCGAGCTTCTCGCGGTCCCAGTCGGAATCGGTGGCCTCGATCTCGGCCCGCAGCTGCGACTTGCGCCCGTCGATGGCGTCCTGGGTGCCGCCGCCGTCGACGAGGACCGTGCTGTCCTTGCTGACGACGACGCGCCGGGCGGTGCCGAGCACCTCCAGGCCGACCTCACGAAGCAGCAGACCGACGTCGGGGTTGACCACCTGGCCACCCGTCACGACCGCGAGGTCGTCGAGGAACGCCTTGCGGCGGTCTCCGAAGAACGGCGCCTTGACCGCGACGGCCTTGAGAGTCTTGCGAATCGCGTTGACCACCAACGTCGAAAGGGCTTCGCCCTCGACGTCCTCGGCGATGATCAGCAGCGGCTTGCCGGACTCGGCGACCTTCTCCAGCAGCGGCAGCACATCGGGCAGCGAGCTGATCTTCTCGCGGTGCAGCAACACCAGCGCGTCCTCGAGCACCGCTTCCTGGGAGTCGAAGTCGGTGATGAAGTACGCCGAGATGAAGCCCTTGTCGAAGCCGACGCCGTCGGTGACCTCGAGCTCGGTGTTCAGCGTGGAGGACTCTTCCACGGTGACGACGCCGTCGTGCCCGACCTTGGTCATGGCCTCGCCGACCAGCTCGCCGATCTCCTCGTCACGCGACGAGACGGTCGCGACCTGCGCGATGCCCTTCTTGTCGCTGACGGGGGTGGCGGCGGCCAACAGCGCCTCTGACACCGCGTCGGCGGCCTTGCCGATGCCGGAGCCGAGTGCGATGGGGTTGGCGCCGGCCGCGACGTTGCGCAGGCCGGCCTTGATGATCGCCTGCGCCAGCACGGTCGCGGTCGTGGTGCCGTCGCCCGCCACGTCGTTGGTCTTCGTCGCCACGGACTTGACCAGTTGCGCGCCCAGGTTCTCGAACGGATCCTCGAGGTCGATCTCGCGCGCGATGGTGACGCCGTCGTTGGTCACGACCGGACCACCGAACGCCTTGGCCAGCACCACGTGGCGCCCGCGCGGCCCCAGCGTGATGCGGACCGCGTCGGCGAGCTTGTCGACGCCGGCTTCCATCGCCCGGCGCGCAGTCTCGTTGAACTCAATCTGCTTGCTCATCAATGTTCTTTCTGTCTACGTAGTCGAGACATAACGCATGCCGCCCCGGAAATCACCCGCGGGTGCGGGGATCTCCGGGGCGGACATGACTGCTTACTTGGAGACGACAGCCAGCACGTCGCGTGCCGACAGGATCAGGTACTCCTCGTTGTTGTACTTGATCTCGGTGCCGCCGTACTTGCTGTAGATGACGGTGTCACCCTCGGCGACGTCCAGGGGGATGCGCTTCTCGCCATCCTCGTCCCAGCGGCCGGGGCCAACTGCGACGACGGTGCCTTCCTGCGGCTTCTCCTTGGCGGTGTCGGGGATGACCAGACCAGAAGCGGTCGTAGTCTCGGCCTCATTGGCCTGAACGAGGATCTTGTCCTCGAGTGGCTTGATGTTCACGCTCGCCACGATGGAGCCCTCCACATTTGTTAGGGGTGCGATCCGGGGTAGATCCCGGACCTTCACGGATTTCCAGCAGTTACCAGGTGTTCGGCATGCGTCCGTCCTCGGGCCGTCGTCGCGGGTGCCGGCTCGGGGTTTGGTCGCCTGCCACCTAGCACTCTATACACGCGAGTGCTAGCACTCAAGGGTGGGTATGTGCGCTACCCATTTTCGGGTTATCCACGGTCCGAATCGGCGGTCACTCATGTCGGTGGGCGGCAAGTACAATCGAACATGTGTTCGAGCGTCGTTCCGATGCCGCGTTGGTCGACACGCATCGCCGCGTGACGGCCGCGGGCCAGCGCGCGCCTGCCGACGCACGCAAGTACGCCGCGATCGCCGAACTCGAGCGCCGTCGCAACACCGGCGAGCACGCCCGTGGGCGTGCGACGACTGTCGATGCCGCGGCCGCCGAGGTCGCCGCCGCACTCAACATCGGCCACGGCCGCGCGTGCGGCGAGATCGATCTGGCGGTCGTACTGCGTGACCGCCTCCCCAAGGTCGCGGCCCTGTTCCTGTCCGGGCAGCTGAACGGACGTCGGGTCTGGCTGATCGCCAACCGCACCTACCTGGTCACCGACCCGACAGCGTTGACCGAACTCGATGCGGCGATCGCCGAACGCATCACCACCTGGGGACCGCTCTCGGAGTACAAACTGACCCAGGCCATCGACGTGTGGGTCGACCAGATCGACCCCGGCGCGCTGCGCCGCACCCGCAACAGCGCCCGCACCCGCGACTTCACCGTCGCCGACGCCGACGCGACCGGCACCGCAGCGGTCTACGGCCGGCTGTTCGCCACCGACGCCGCACTGCTGGATCAACGCCTGGCAGCGATGGCCCGCATGGTCTGCGAGGACGACCCCCGCACCCCGGCGCAACGCCGCGCCGACGCGCGTGGTGCGCTCGCGGCGCAGGCTCCAACGCGCTGTCCTGCGCGTGCGAGAACCCCGACTGCCCCGCCACACGTCGACGACGGCCGCGCCAGCAGCGTCGTCGTGCACGTCATCGCCGAGCAGGCCACCACCGAAGCCCAGCCCGATCCACAGACTGCAACGGCGACGGATCTGATCCGCGACGAGGCAGGCGCCGAAGCTCGCGGTGCGACCCAAGGCCGCCCTGATCCTGGGCGGTGGACCCGTGCCCGCCCCGCTGCTGGCCGACCTCATCGCCGCGCGGCGCTAAGCTCAGACTGATCGCCGCCCCCAACCACGGCACCCGAGCCGCGGTACCGCCCCTCGGCGGCACTCGACGAGTTCGTCCGGATGCGCGACCTGACCTGTCGCTACCCGGGCTGTGACCGACCCGCGGTGATCCGGCGACATCGACCACACCATGCCCTATCCCGGTGGCCGCACTCACCCCGGAGACCTCAAGTGCTACTGCCGAAAACACCATTTGCTCAAGACGTTCTGGCGCGGCTTCTCGGATCGTCAACTCGCCGACGGCACGGTCATCGTGACGACCCCCACCGGGCATTCCTATGCCACCAAACCCGGCAGCAGCCTGTTCTTCCCGACCTGGGCCATCAGCACACCCGCCGCCACCCGGTCAGTCGACCCCACCCGGTGACTACCGCACCATGATGATGCCGGCCCGAAAACGCACCCGCACCCAAGACCCGCGCCGACCGCATCAAAGCCGAACGCGCACTCAACGACGCCCACGTGGCCGAACGCAACAAGCCGCCGCCGTTCTGATTCGGGCTCAGCCGAAACTCTGGGGATCGATCAACAGGTGATCGGAGACGTCCCCGATCATCTGGACGTCGACCATGCGTTCGGTGAAGTACCAACCCGCCACATCGTCGACGTCGCGGGCGAAGTCGTCGGAGTAGCGACCGACGACGATCGGTTGCAGCGCTACCGTTTCCGTCTGCTGGACGACGCAGAACGTCGAACGGGCGGTCGCCGTGTCACCGTCCACGTCGACGATTGGGTTCAGCACCAGATGCCGGGTCCGTGGCGTGTTGTCGAATTCCGGGTAGCGGCGCGTCGTGGTGGCGAACAGCTTGGCGATCTTCGCGGCGCCGGCGACGCCCATGAAGCTGCCCCGGCCAAGCAGCGTGCCCACCCCGTCGAAGTCACCCGCATCGATCAGTTCGGAATAGCGATACAGCAGCTCGGTCACTGCCAGCTTGTCGGCGACGCTCACGCAACCTGTCCCTTCACGACCGGCAGACCCGGGTCACTTGGCACATCCAACGGTGACGGCGGGGCGCCGGCCGCGATGAGGTGCGCCGCGAACGACGCGATCATCGCCCCATTGTCCGTGCACAGCCGCGGCTTTGGCACGCGTAAAGTCAACCCGGCTGCGGCGCAACGCTCTTCAGCGAGTTCCCGAAGGCGTGAGTTCGCCGCGACGCCGCCGGCGATCAACAGCGTGCCCACGCCGAGGTCGGTCGCCGCGCGCACCGCCTTCAGTGTCAGCACGTCGGCCACCGCCTCCTGGAACCCAGCCGCCACGTCCGCGGTCGGCACGTCGGGATTGTTCTCCACGAATCGGGCCACCGCGGTCTTGAGGCCCGAGAAGCTGAATGCGTACGGGTCGTCGCGCGGTCCCGTCATGCCGCGGGGGAACGCGATGGCGTCCCGGTTCCCGGTGCGGGCCAGGTCGTCGAGCACCTTGCCGCCCGGATACCCCAGTCCCAACAATCGGGCGATCTTGTCGTAGGCCTCGCCTGCGGCGTCGTCGACGGTGCTGCCGAGTTCGGCGATGGGCGCGCCGAGCGATCGCACGTGCAGGAGGTTGGTGTGCCCGCCCGACACCAGCAGGCCGATGCTCTCCGGCAGCGGACCATGCTCGTAGACGTCGGCCGCCAGGTGTCCGCCGAGATGGTTGACCGCGTAGAACGGCACCTCCCACGCCGCGGCGTAGGCCTTGGCCGCCGCCACTCCCACCAACAGCGCGCCTGCCAACCCGGGTCCGATGGTCGCCGCGACGACGTCGGGCTTCGCCACGCCCGCCGCGGCAAGCGCCCGGCGCATGGTGGGCCCCAGCGCCTCGAGGTGCGCGCGCGACGCGATCTCCGGGACGACGCCGCCGAACCGCACGTGCTCGTCGACGCTCGAGGCCACCTCGTCGGCGAGCAGCGTGACGGTCCCGTCGGTCGCCAGCTCACAGATGCCGACGCCGGTCTCGTCGCAGGAACTCTCGATGGCAAGGATGATCGTCATAGTCGGTTCTCCGGGTCCAGTCGCATCGTGTACGCGTCCGCCCCGCTGACACGGTAGTACCGCTTGCGCCGACCCATGGTGGCGAAGCCGACGCTTTCGTACAAGCCGATGGCGGCAGCGTTGTCCGTGCGCACCTCCAGGAAGACCACGCCGCCGGACGCGATTTCGAGCAGCTCGTCGAGCATTCTGCGGCCAATCCCCCGGCCCTGGAACGCCGGGTCGACGCCGATCGTGTGAATCTCGTACTCGTATGGCGGGTTTCGGCCCAGTCGGGTGATACCCGCATACCCGACGAGCTTGTCGTCGGCCCGCGCGGCCACGTAGTGGTTGTGCTCGGAATCGAGTTCGCGAATGAACGCGACCGCGGGCCACGGGTCGTCGCCGGGGAACAGCTGGGCCTCCAGTTCGGCGCATCGGTCGGCGTCACCGACGGCCAGCAGCCCATACTCGATGGTCACGGCCGCACCGGTTGAGGCTTGGCGTCGGGCCGCCGCAGGTACATCGGGACCAGCGGCTCCGGCGCCGACGTCCAGTCGACGGCGCGCACCAGGCCCGACGCCGTCGGAAGACTCGGCGTCTGGCGCGGGAGGTCGTACAGCGCGGCGTGATCCGGTGCACCAGCGACCGCGTCGACGTCGGCGAACACGTCGGCCGGGGTGTTGACGGCGGGCCCGGCCACCCGGACGCCGTCCTGATAGCGCGCCCAGTACACCTCGCGGCGGCGGGCGTCGGTGACCACCAGCACGTGGCCGGTGGTGTCGACCCCGATCGCGTCGAGGCTGCATACGCCGTACACCGGGATGTCCAGGGCGTGCGCGTAGGCGGCGGCCGTGGCCATGCCGACCCGCAGTCCGGTGAAGGGCCCCGGTCCACAGCCGACGACGACGGCGTCGAGGTCCGCCATCGCGAGTTCGGCATCGGCCAAGGCGCCCAACACGTTCGGCGTGAGTTGCTCGGCGTGCGCGCGTGCGTCGAGGGTGACCCGCTCGGCCAGCACCTCGACGCCCGACGGCCCCCGTCTGACCACCCCGGCGGTGACGGCCGGGGTTGCGGTGTCGATGGCAAGAAGGATCGAAGTCACGGCCGCCTGCTCCACCGCCACACCGCGGTGCGGACGTCGGTGTCACTGGCGCGTTCCAGCCGGATGTCGAGGTGGTTCTCGGAGAGACGTTCGGCGAGCCCCTCCCCCCACTCGACCACGACCACCGCATCGTCGAGATCGGTGTCGAGGTCCAGCGAGTCGAGTTCGGCGAGCAGGTCGGCGCCCGCGTGGTCGAGCAGCCGGTAGACGTCCACGTGCACGAGGGCGGGCGTGCCGGGACGTCGCGGCCGATGCACGCGGGCCAGCACGAACGTCGGCGACGTCACAGCTCCCTCGACGTCCATGGCCTGCGCGATTCCCTTGGCCAGCACCGTCTTTCCGGCGCCGAGCGGGCCGGATAACACCACGACGTCGCCGGCGCGGAGATCCTCGCCCAGCCGCGCACCGAACGCCACGGTGTCCGCGGCGGTGGGCAGTTCTGCGGTGCCTTCAGCCATTGGGGCGGGCCCGTTCGCGCAGCCTCCGGGTCATGGCGACGAGCTTGGAGGGGGTAGCACGTTCGACGAGACGCACCAGCGCATCGTCGACGATCTCGGGCTGCTCGAGCTGCACCAGATGTCCTGCGTCGCCGACGATCACGAGCTCCGACTTCGGCAGCGCCTCCGCCATCGACTCGGAGCACTCCTTCGGCGTGAGCAGGTCGTGGTCGCCGCACAGGATCAGAGTCGGCACCTTCGCCAGCGTGGGCAGTGCCCCCGTCTCGTCGTGCACCTCGAGCGCGTGCAGGAATCCGACCAGCGTGGCGATCGGGGTGTCATGCATCATCCTCTCGGAGAACGCAACGACGCTCGGGCTGATCTTCTCGTCACCGTAGGACGCGGCGCGCAGCACCGGCCCGATCACCGCACGCGCGGCGCCGCGCGTGCGGTGCACCGTCTTCGGCGCGTACCTGACCGCGAAGCGGGCGGCCTCGAGCGCGGGATTCTTCAGGATCTCGCCCAGCGGGGAACGCGAAATACCTTCCGCCGCTGAGGAGATCAACGCGACACCGACGATCCGGAGGGGATACCGCTGCGGATACTGGCGGGCATGGGAGAGGACGGTCATGCCACCCATCGAGTGCCCGACCAGCACCACCGGCCCGCGCGGCGCCATCACCGCGAGCACCGCTTCCAGATCCTGGCCGAGTTGAGTGACGGTGAAGGACTCCGGCGGGGCGTCGCCGGACTGGCCGTGCCCACGCTGGTCGTAGAACACCATCCGAACCTGCCGGCCCCATTGCTCGATCAGCCGCATGCGCTGGAAGTAGAAGGCGCCCATCCTCAGGCAGAAGCCGTGCGCGAACACGACGGTGAGCGGCGCATCCTCCGGGCCGACCTCCCGCACGGCCAGTGGCACCCCGTCGGCCGTGGTGACGACGAAGCTGCGGTCGGCATCGAGCACCTCGAAGTCTTCGCCGGCATGGGGATCGTCGTCAGTGACGCGACGTGCGAACGAACGCGCCACCGATACCCCGGCGACGCCGCCCACCGCGGTCAGCCCGGCCATGCCCGCCAACCATCGACCTTTGCGCGCCGACACGATGGGCTCGCGAGACTCGTCGTCGCTCAACGGCTTCGGCCCGTCGCATCCGTCGCGGCGCTACCCAGGTAGGTGCGGACGACCCTGCCCCGCGGGCTGGTGACCACTTCGTAGTTGATGGTGTCGAGCAGTTCGGCCCAGTCCTGTGCCGTCTGCTCACCGCGCGCGCCCGAACCGAACAGGATGGCGTCGTCACCCTCTGCCACGTCGACTGGTCCCGGCCCGAGATCGACGACGAACTGGTCCATGCAGATGCGTCCGACGCTGCGCCTGCGCCGCCCGTTGATGAGCACGTCGATGCGCCCGCCAAGGCTGCGGAAGACGCCGTCGGCGTAGCCGATCGGCAGCAGCGCCACCGTGGTGTCGCGGTCCGCGATCCAGGTATGACCGTAGGAGACACCGTCCCCGGCCTTGATCGAACGGACCAGCGCGACAGGACATTTCAGGGTCATGGCTGGCACCAGACCCATGTCGCCGCGTGCCGCGATCGGGGTTTGGCCGTAGACCGCGATACCGGGCCGGACCATGTCGTAGGCCAGATCGGGCCGCGTCATGGCCCCCGGCGAGTTGCAGAGGTGGCTGATCTCGAACGCCACGCCGGCGTCGTGCGCCCGCGCCCGAAACTCCGAGAACCGCGCCGCCTGCACGTCGTTGACCGGGCTCTCGGGAGAGTCGCCGCACGCCAGGTGCGACATGATGCCGCGCAGCCGGATCGCATCGTCGGCACGCGCCCGCGCGAGCACGGGCAGCATCGCCGCGAACTCGGCGTCGCTTGCGCCGTTGCGGCTCAGTCCGGTGTCCACCTTGACCGTCACAGTCGCGGTGTACCCAGTCCGAGTCACGGCGTCGAGCAGCGCGTCGAGTTGGCGCGCCGAGGACACCGCCACCTGCACGTCCGCGGTCAGTGCGGGCGCGAAGTCCGCGCCGGGGGCGTGCAGCCACGCCAGCAGCGGGGCGGTGACGCCGTCGCGCCGCAGCGCCATGGCTTCGTCGAGGGTGGCGACGCCGAGTTCGGCGGCACCGGCGGCCAGCGCGGCCCTGGCGACCTGGGTGGCGCCGTGGCCATAGCCGTCGGCCTTCACCACGGCCATCACCTGCGCCGACCCCGCGTGTTCGCGCAGGAGTCGCACGTTGTGCTCGATGGCGGCGAGATCGATCACCGCGGAACCCGCGGGCGTCGATGTCGTGAGCTGGGTCGTCTGCATGGTCATATCACCGCCCACAAGTGTCCCAGAGAGCGGCCGGCAGGACCGTCGGGGCTAATGCGCGAAGGGTTGCACCTCGTCGAAGTGCCCCTCCGGCTTGAGCTCGTCGAGGGATTTGAGTGCGGTCAGCATGTCATCCTTGAGCGCCCTGGCCAGGTCGGTGGAGAACCCCTCCCGCACCACGATGCGCAGCACGGCGACGTGGACGGCGTTGTCGGGCATGGTGTACGCGGGCACCTGCCAGCCGAACGACCGCAGCGCATGCGAGACGTCGAACTCGGTGTACGGACGGTCTCCGGTCAGCCGGAAGCTGATCACCGGGATCGCCGACCCGTCGGAGATCACCTCGAAGTGCTCACTCTCGCGAAGCTGATCGCCCAGCCACCGGGCCGTCTGCGACAGGCACGTCATGACCTGCTTGTAGCCCGTCCTGCCGAGCCGCAGGAAGTTGTAGTACTGGCCGACGACCTGGTTGCCGCCCTTGGAGAAGTTCAGGGTGAACGTGGGCATGTCACCGCCCAGATAGTTGACGCGGAACACCAGTTCGTCGGGCAGGTACTCGGCGCTGCGCCACACCACGAACCCGATGCCGGGGTAGGTCAGGCCGTACTTGTGGCCGCTGACGTTGATCGACACCACCCTTGGCAGCCGGAAGTCCCACACCAGCTCGGGATGCAGGAACGGCACCACGAAACCGCCGCTGGCCGCGTCGACGTGCACCGGCACGTCCACCCCGCCGTCCGCGGCGAGCTTGTCCAGGGCCGCGCAGATCTCCGCGATCGGTTCGAGCTCGCCGGTGTAGGTGGTGCCGAGGATGGCGACGACGCCGATGGTGTCTTCGGTGACGGCGTCGAGTACTTGCTCGGGGGTGATGACGTAGCGCCCCTCCTCCATCGGCAGGTAGATCGGCTCCACGTCGAAGTACCGGCAGAACTTCTCCCAGACCACCTGGACGTTGGAACCCATCACCAGATTGGGTGTGCGGGTACGCCAGCCGTCCCCCACCTTCTTGCGCCACCGCCAGCTCATCGCCAGCCCGGCCAGCATCACCGCCTCGCTGGACCCGACGGTCGACACGCCGATCGCGCTGGCCGGGTCGTCGTCGCGCAGGTTCTCGGCGTGGAACAGGTCGGCGACCATGCAGACGCACCGCTGTTCGATGGCGGCCGTGGCCGGGTACTCGTCCTTGTCGATCATGTTCTTGTCGAACGTCTCGGCCATCAGCTTCTCGGCCTCGGGATCCATCCACGTCGTGACGAAGGTGGCGAGGTTGAGCCGCGAGCTGCCGTCGAGCATCAGCTCGTCGTGGATGAACCGGTAGGCCGCCTGGGGATCCATGCACTCGTCGGGCATCCTCAGCGTCGGCACCGGCGCCATGGAGAGCCGTCCGGTGTACGCCGGCGAGATCGACGGTGCAGGCTTGTGCCTTCGTGACATGCGGTGTCCTCCTACAGTTTTGCGATCGACGAACGGATGTGCGCGAGGATTCTCGACGCCGACGTGGGGGCGGGCGCCGGTCCAGGATCGGCGGCCGACAGGTTGGCGGCGTGCGCATGCACGAAGGCTGCCATCGCCGCGGCCTCGCCGGTCGGCAGGCCCGCCGCGAGAAGCGCACCGATGATGCCGGACAGCACGTCACCGGAACCTGCCGTGGCTGCCCAGGAGCCGCCTGCCTGGTTGAGGTACGTCCGGCCGCCCGGTTCCGCGACCACGGTCACGTTGCCCTTCAGCAGGACGGTGGCGCCGAACGCTTCGGCGAGCCGGCGGGTGGCGGTGACGCGGTCGTCGCCCGGCGGATGCCCGGCCAGCCGGGCGAACTCCCCGGCGTGCGGGGTCAGCACGGTGGGCGCGTCGCGCTTGGCCACCAGGTCCGGGTGCGCGGCCAGGATCGTGAGCGCGTCGGCGTCGACGATCACCGGTACGTCGGTGCCGAGCGCGAACCACAGCGCGGCGGCACCTGCCTCGTCGGTGCCGAGACCGGGACCGACCACCCACGCCTGAACCCGGCCCGCCGCAGCGGGGTTCGGGGCTGCGACCACCTCGGGCCAGTGGGAGAGCACCTGCTGCGAAGCACTTCCGGCGTAGCGGACCATGCCCTGGGTGGCGGCGACGGCGGCGCCGGTGCACAACACGGCCGCGCCCGGGTACGTCGACGACCCGGCCAGCACGCCCGTCACGCCCTGGGTGTACTTGTCGTCGGTGGTACCGGGCACCGGCCAGCGGGCCGCGACGTCGGCCGCTTCGAAGGCGAGTAGATCGGTGTCCTGAAGGTCCAGCCCGATGTCGATCAGCTTAACGCGGCCGCAATCTCCAAGCGCGTGAACGGGTTTGAGGCCGCCGAAGGTCACGGTGAGGTCGGCATCGACGTGCGGGCCCTCGGTGGCGCCGGTCTGGACGTCGACGCCGCTGGGAATGTCAACGGCCACCACGGGCACGGCTAGGCCGTCGAAGATCTCGGCTGCGTTCGGCCGCAGTGGGCCCGATCCCGAGATGCCGACGACGCCATCGATGACGAGATCGGTTTCAGGCGATACCGTTTCGACGAAGCGACCGCCCGCCGCCCGGAAGGCCGCCAATCCTGCGGCATGGGCTCGCTCCGGGTTGAGCAGGATCGCGTCGGCGGCGACCCCGCGACGCTTCAGGAACGTCGCGGCCCACAACGCGTCGCCGCCGTTGTCTCCCGACCCTACGACGGCACACACCCGGGTGCCGGTAAGGCCGCCGGTGAGCCGCGCGAGCTCGCGGGCGATGGCGCCGGCCAGACCGTACGCCGCCCGGCGCATCAGCGCTCCGTCGGGAAGGCTGGCGAGTAGCGGCGCTTCTGCCGCACGGATGGCGTCCGCGGAGTAGTAGTGCCGCACCAGGCCAAGGCTACGTCGTCGCCCCGTCAACACGAGGGCGAGTGAGAAAGCGCAGCAGCGATTTCAGGGATCGTGCGGCGGGAGGACTCTGCCACACGTGGCGACTCTCGTACGGCCAGGCGTAGACCGGCGCCCCGTCCCGGACGAGGTCGAGCAGCCGCGGCTCGCCGAGCGCGTGCGCGGCTGACGCGTAGAGGGCGTCGATGCGCGGGCCGATCACGGTGTAGTCCAGGACGCGCCCCAACGGGTTTTCGCGATCGATGACCTCCTCGACGGTGCTCGTCTCGATCGGGTAGACGTCGGGCAGGATGTCCGCGATCGCGAGGAATGCCTCCGGCGATCTGGTCCTCGGGTGCCCGATCAACCTGCTGAGGAATGACAGGCGTCCAAGGGCGAGGACGCCGTCGAACACCAGCGCCTGGGCATAGAGGACGCGCAAGAGCGTGACGTTCATGAAGAACCGCTCGGCGGGCATCTCGAAACTCGCGAGGTTCCGGTGGGCCAGATAGCCCGCGACGACGCTCCCATTGTGGGCGAGGTACCACGACCTCGCCGACGGCGTACCGAAGAAGTCGATCCACCGCTGGACGGTCGGGCTACCGGCTCCTGCTTTGTACTCGGCGAGGATTCGCGCCTCGCAGGTGTCGCGGAGCAGATCCTCGTTGACCGCCCGCCACCACGGGCTCCCTGGGTGCTCGTCGAGCGGAGGGTTGAGCACACCACGGGAATCCTGCCAGCGCATGAACGCCTCGACGGCCCGCGCGTAGGGCCGGTACCGCTGTTCGTCCGGGTACGTGTCGACGGCGAACCGCATCCGCGCGGCCGGGTCGTCACGAACCTCGGCGACCAGCCGTTCGGCTTGGTCCGCGGCGGTTTCGACACTCGCGACGGCGTTCATCGGTGCAGTTGCGGGCTGGCGGTCGTCGTGTCGGCAGGCCGCAACAGTCGCGCGGCGATCAGGGCGTTGACCCAGCCGGGCGTGAACCGTCCCGAGTACGCCGTGACCTTGTTGCGCAGGCCGGGTATGACCACGGCCCGTCCGCGGTCGAGCCCCCGCAGCCCGGCGGCCACCACCGGTTCCGGCGCGGCGAGGTGCCGGTAGATCGCGGTGTGCGAGACGTCAGAGCCGAGCGCGTCGACGAACCCGGTGGCCGTCGGCCCCGGGCACAACGCCGTCACCGTGACCCCCGAGCCGCGCGTCTCGGCCCACAGCGCCTGGCTGAACGACAACACGAACGCCTTCGACGCGCCATAGCTGGCCTGATACGGGGCGGGTTGAAACGCGATCGTGGACGCGACGTTCAAGATCCCACCGGTCCCCCGCGCCACCATCGCCGGCAGTACCGCGCGGGTGAGCCGCACCAGCGCGTCGACGTTCACGGTGACGAGGTCGTGCTCGCGGCCGGCGTCAGCCTGGGACAGCGGGCCGTAGGTACCGAACCCCGCGTTGTTGATCAACACGTCGATCTCGCGTCCACCGACGTGCGCGAGCAGATCGTCGACACCGGATTCGGTGCCGAGATCACCGACGACCAGTTCGACGCCGACATCCGGCGCGATGCGGCGAACGCGCTCTTGCACTGCGCTCAGCCGAGGCTGGTCTCGACCGGTCAGCACCAGGGACAGTCCCCGGGTGGCCAGTTGCTCGGCGAATATCGCGCCGAGTCCGGAACTGGCGCCGGTTATCACGGCCCACCTTGCTGCGGTGCTTGCTCGATTCGACATTTCCGAAGCCTTCCGGTCGATGTTTATGTCTTTAACATACTCATCGATGTTAAAGTCGTCAACATGTCCGGAGACACCTACCACCACGGCGATCTCAAGGCCGCGCTCACGGGGGCCGCCCTGGCGCTGGTCGCAGAGAAGGGGCCGAAGGGCTTCACCTTGAGCGAGGCGGCGCGGCGCGCCGGGGTGAGCGTCGCCGCCCCGTACCGGCACTTCGCCGACAAGGCGCACCTGCTCGCCGCCGTTTCGGAGCAGGGCTTCATCGAACTCGACCGGGCCCTCACCGCCGCGGGTGAAGGGGTGGCCGACCCGCGGGACAGGGTCATCGCGATCGGCCGGGCCTATGTGCGATGGGCCGTTGCGCATCCCGACCACTACCAGGTGATGTTCGGCGCCGAGACGAACAAGGAGGAGCACCCCGGCCTGCTCGTTGCCGGCGCCCGGGCGTTCGACCACCTGCTCGATGCGATCGCCCGCTGTCAGGAGTCGGGGGTCATGCGCGGTGACGATGCCCGCGAGATCGCCGGGCCGATGTGGTCGATGGTCCATGGCGTCGCGTCCCTGGCCATCGGCGGCGACCTGCGCCACGTCGGCATCGACGAGCCCCCGGAGGATGTGGCGGAGCGCGCCACCAACGAGATGCTGACCGCCCTCGTGCCCGACCGCTAATCCGAGGACTTGCCCGAAACCCTCTGGTGGTGACGGCGCGCCTTCATTCGGTTTCCGCACCCACTCATCGAGCACCAACGGGCCGTGCCGGCGCGGCTGCGGTCGAGTAGGAACAGTCGGCACTCGTCGTTGGCGCACGGGCGCAGCCGCCCCGGGGCCTCGGACTGGATTGCGCCCCAGGCCAAGACGACGCGGGCAGCCCAGTCGGCGGCATCCAGCGACCATGTCACGCCGTCGGCGCTGACGCGGGGCACCTGCCGCACACCGGAGACGTAAGCACCCAAGTCCTCGGCGGCACACTCGCCCCATGCCACGCGCTGCAGATCGTCACGTACCCGTCGGAGCCCGGCCAGGTCGGCCGAGTCGTCGGGGCGACCCCCGCCGTGGGCCCGCAGCCAGGTACGAGCCGCAGCATCGTCGGCGAGCACGTCCGTCGCCACGCCGTCGACCACCGGTGTGGTGTTCAGCAGGTCGACCACCACCGCCTGCCAGTCGACGGACTTCATGCTAACCATCATAGAGCACTTGACAGGTTAGGGCGAGTGTGGATTGAATAGTGACTAACTGTATTGACACTTCATGGAGGTTAGACGTGACCACGCATCATCGCTTCGCCCAGATCGCCGGTCGACGGATCTTCTACCGCGAGGCAGGTCCGCGGACGGCGCCCGCCATCGTGCTGCTACACGGCACACCGGCGAGCTCGCACATGTACCGCAACCTGATCCCCGCTCTCGCCGACCGGTACCACGTCATCGCCCCCGACTACCCCGGCTTCGGCCACTCGGAGAGGCCAGGAGTGGACGAATTCGACTACACCTTCGACACATTGGCCGACCACGTGGACGCGCTGCTGCTTCATCTCGGGCTGACGCGCTATGCGCTGTACGTCCAGGACTACGGCGCCCCCGTGGGTTGGCGGCTCGCTCTGCGGCACCCGGACCGGATCACTGCGGTCGTCACCCAGAACGGAAACGCCTACGTCGAGGGATTCGTCGGCGACGCGATGGAGCCGTTGTTCGCCTACGGCCGCGATCGTTCGGAGGTGAACGCCAAGGCGCTTCGCGACATCATCAGCCTCGATGGCCTGAAATGGCAATACACACACGGTGTTTCGGATCCAACCGTGGTCGATCCGGACGCCTGGACCAATGCTCATTTCGCAGTCGCAGGAAACGAGGCGGCCATCGCCGTCCAGTTGGAACTCTTCGCCGACTACATCACGAACGTGCACCTCTACCCGCAGGTGCACGAGTACTTTCGGACGTCACAGGTGCCGCTGCTCGCCGTCTGGGGGCGCAACGACGAGATCTTTGGCCCCGCAGGCGCGTTGGCGTTCGAAAGCGACCTGCCGAATGCAGAGATCAACTTGCTCGACGGCGGTCACTTCCTGCTCGAGAGCCGACTCGACGCGGCCGTGGCGCTGATCCGCCCCTTCCTCCAGGAGCATGCCACCGCCTAGCGAGGTCCATCGCCGGCGCGCGAATCCACCTCGTCCCAGAATCGGTGTGCGCGTTCCGCGATCTCGGTGGGGTACTCGCCGTTGATCGCATGCGACGCTTGCGCCCACGACTCGACCTGACCGCGGGGCAACAGGGTTCGCGCCCGCGCGGCGGCGCGGGCCGCGTCGAGCATCACGCTGCGGCCCGCGATGAATGCCAGCACCGGCATGCTCAACGAACGCAACTGCTCGTCGGTGAAGCGCTTAGGCATCGCCGAGCGGATGACGAAGTCAGTGGTGCCCGCGGAGATCAACGCGGCCTCGGGCACCGACTCGTCGACGGGTGCGCCGCCGCCGATCCAGCTGAAGATGCGCCGCCGAAGGGCTTCGGGCACAACGGGACTGAACATCGCGGCGGATACGAACAGCGTCTTGACCGGGATGCGCGCGAACGTCTGGACGGGATCGAGCAGCGTCAACGACGCGACCCGGCCGGGGCGGTGCACGGCGACGTTGGTCACCGTCCAGCCGCCGATCGACACCCCGACCAGATGTGCGCTCGGCAGGCCGAGCCCGGCGAGTGTCTCGTCCAACCACCGCGCCTGGTCGTCGGCACCGGCCAAGGGTCCGTCTTGAACGGACATGCCGGCCTCGCCGAGCAGGTCGACACAGTAGAGGGTGCGATGCGCCAACAGTGGCGGCAGATTGATCCGCCACATCGGGGTGGACGCGTTGCGCCCCGGCAGGAGCACCACCGGCGGGCCGGCGTCCTCGGGCCCGAATCGGTAGACCCGCACCGTGCCGAAGGCGGTCGGCACGTCGAACTGCGCATCGAATGGCGGCAATTCGGCCATGGCCGCGCGGTAGACCTCGAGGTAGTGGCCGAACCCGTCATACCCGACGTCGTCGACGAAGTGGCCGAGCTTGTCCCTTGCCCAACGCGGAGCCTTCCTCGGTGTCGGGATGACGAGGTCCATCCACCAAGGCTAGCGACTACTCGACGGTGACCGACTTGGCCAGGTTGCGCGGCTTGTCGACGTCGTAGCCGCGGGCGCGAGCCACCTCGGCCGCGAACACCTGCAACGGAATCGTCGACAGCAGCGGCTGGAAAAGTGTTGACACCGCAGGGATTTCGATCAGGTGATCGGCGTAGGGCCGGACCGTGTCGTCGCCCTCCTCGGCGATCACGATGGTGATCGCGCCGCGGGCCTGGATCTCGCGAATGTTGCTCAGCAGCTTGGAGTGCAGGATGGCGGCGTTCTTGGGCGAGGGCATCACGACGATGACGGGGAGGCCGTCTTCGATCAGCGCGATCGGCCCGTGCTTGAGCTCGCCCGCGGCGAAGCCCTCGGCGTGCATGTAGGCGAGCTCCTTGAGTTTGAGCGCGCCCTCGAGTGCGACGGGGTAGCCGACGTGGCGGCCAAGGAACAGGATGGTCCGCGACTTGGCGAACCGGCGGGCGAGCTCGGCGACGGGCTCCATGCAGCCCAGCACCCTGGCGACCAGGTCGGGCATGGCCTCCAGCGCGTGGTACTCCCGCTTGACCTCGTCGGGGTACTTGGTGCCGCGGGCCTGCGCCAGTGCGAGGCCGACGAGGTAGTTCGCCGTGACCTGGGCCAGGAACGTCTTGGTGGATGCGACGCCGATCTCGGGCCCGGCGCGGGTGTAGAGCACCGCGTCGCATTCGCGCGGGATCTGGCTGCCGTTGGTGTTGCAGATCGCCAGCACCTTGGCCTTCTGCTCCTTGGCGTGCCGGACGGCCTCCAGGGTGTCGGCGGTCTCGCCGGACTGCGAGATCGCGACGACGAGCGTGCTGCGGTCCAGGACGGGATCGCGGTAGCGGAATTCACTTGCCAGTTCGACCTCGACGGGAAGCCGCGTCCAGTGCTCGATTGCGTACTTGGCCAACAGCCCGGAGTGATACGCCGTGCCGCACGCGACGACGAACACCTTGTCGATCTCGCGCAGCTCCTGATCGGAGAGGCGCTGCTCGTCGAGCACGATCCGGCCGTCGACGAAGTGGCCCAGCAGAGTGTCGGCGACCGCGGCGGGCTGCTCGGCGATCTCCTTGAGCATGAAGTACTCGTAGCCGCCCTTCTCGGCGGCCGACAGATCCCAGTCGATGTGAAACGGGCGGGCGTTCGCGTCGTCGCGGTTGCCGTCGAAGTCGAAGATCTCGTACCCACCGGCCGTGATGACGACGGCCTGGTCCTGGCCGAGTTCGACGGCGTCGCGGGTGTGTTCGATGAACGCGGCGACGTCCGAGCCGAGGAACATCTCGCCGTCGCCGACACCGACCACCAACGGCGTGGACCGCCGAGCGGCGACGATCGTGCCGGGCTCGTCGGCGTTGGCGAACACCAGCGTGAAGTGACCTTCCAGGCGCGGCAGGACGGCCAGCACCGAGCCAGCGAAGTCACCGGCGGTCGGACCGTGGTGGTATTGCCAGGAGACCAGGTGCACGGCGACCTCGGTGTCGGTGTCGCTGGCGAACTCCACACCGGTGGCTTCCAACTCCGCGCGCAGCGTCGCGAAGTTCTCGATGATCCCGTTGTGGACGACGGCGATCTTGCCTGCGGCGTCGCGATGCGGGTGCGCGTTGCGGTCGGTCGGCCGACCGTGCGTGGCCCAGCGGGTGTGGCCCATGCCCGTGGCGCCGACGAGGGTGGCGGCGTCGGTCTCGTCCAACGCCGACTCCAGGTTGGAGAGCCGTCCCGCGCGCCTGCGGACGGTCAGACCGCCCTGGCCGTCGAGAAACGCAACGCCCGACGAGTCGTATCCGCGGTACTCCATTCGCCGCAAGGCGTCGACGACGACGCCACGGGCAGGACGCTGCCCGACATAGCCGACGATTCCGCACACGAGAGTAAAGGGTAATGCAGGCGCAACTTCATCCACGGAACGTGGCGCGGGCGTGCGTAAGTTACGGTCAACGGGTGGCCAGGACGAAGAAGCTCTTTGCTGCGTTGACCCGTCGAGGACCGCATCGCGTTCTGCGCGGTGACCTGGCCTTTGCCGGATTGCCCGGCGTCGTCTACACCCCCGAGTCCGGCATGAACCTGGCCGGGGTGGCGTTCGGCCACGACTGGCTGGCGCGGGTGGACCGCTACCACGGCACCCTGGAACACCTCGCGTCGTGGGGCATCGTCGCGGCGGCGCCCGACACGGAGACCGGTGTCGCGCCGTCGGTGCTGAATCTGGCGTTCGACCTCGGCACGACGCTCGACATCGTCGCCGGCGTGCGGCTGGGCACCGGGAAGATCAGCGTGCATCCCACGAAGCTGGGCGTCGTCGGCCATGGGTTTGGCGGGTCGGCGGCCGTGTTCACCGCGGCGGGCATGCCGACCAAGCTCAAGGCGGCGGTGGCGCTGTTCCCCTCCGTCACGCAACCGCCGGCCGAGCAGCCGGCCGCGGGTCTGCGCGTTCCCGGACTGATCGTCGCCGCCCCTGACGATCCGACCAGCATCCGGTCCAACGCCGCTCCCCTGTCCGCGGCGTGGCGGGCCGCGACGCTGCGCACGGTTGCGAAGGCGAAGCCCGGCGGCATGGTCGAGGGCTTCCGGCTGACCCGCGTGCTCGGGCTTCCCGGTGCCGATCGCAGCACCCAGAAAGCGGTCCGCGCACTGCTGACGGGCTACCTGCTGCACGCGCTGACCGGTGACAAGGCCTACCAGGACTTCGGTGATCCCGACGTCTCGCTGCCCAAGACGGTGCCACCAGATCCCGAAGCGCCGCCCGTCACCCCAGAGGAGAAGGTGGTAGCCCTGCTGAAGGGCTAGCGGCCTTGATCAGGTCTTGCACACTGCGTTCGGGCCGACCGAGTGCCCAGTGCTGCCGGTTCTGCTCGAACAATCGCGTGCCTTCCGCGGCCGCCGCCGCGCTGTCGAGCAAGTACCTGCGGCACGTCGCTACGAAGTCCTCGTCGGTGTCGTGTGCGGGTAGCTCGAAGAGCTGGCCCAATGAGCCGATCGCGGCGGACGTAGCGACCACGGGCAGTCCGCGGCTCGCGGCGTCGAGAAGTTTGGCGCGAAGTCCGCCGCCGGTTCGCACCGGCGCCATCAAGGCCCGGCAGGTGCCGAGGAATTCATCCAGATCGTCGACGAAACCGAGATCGCGAACTCCAGGCGGATACACCGGGTCGGCAGCACCGGGTTTCTTCGAACCGACCACGCACAGTTCCGCTTCGGGTATCCCCGCCGCGATCCGCGGCCACAACCTCAAGGCCTCGAGGAACGCCTCCTGATTGGGCGGCCAGTCCCGCCTGCCCAAGCACACCAGCCGCGGCCCGCTCGCGGAGATGTCCAGTTGCGCGGCGGGCGGCGCCGTCAGGTCGATCCAGCGCGCATCGAGGACACCGTGCCGCCGGTAGAACTCCGCCTCGTCCGCGTCGTACGTGCCGACGGCATCGGCCGCCCGTGCGACGCGCAGCTCGTCGCGCAGGATGGACCGCCAGAGCAGCCTGCCCAGCACTCCCCTGGTCGCCCGCCACACCTGCGACTCGGTGTTGATCGTGTTGATGATCAGCCGTTTCGCACCGAAATGCGTGCTGCGCAGGAATGTCTCGGCCATGTAGCTGTGCTCGGCGACGAAGACGTCGGCATCGCACGCGTCGATGGCGGGCAGGAGTGCATCGACGTCGAAGCGGGTGTGCACGATGCTGCGCCGTGACCGCACCGCAGCGACGAGCACCCGGTGCGGCACCATCGGCGGTTTGCGGACCCGGGTCAGCGTCAGACCGCCGGGCACCAGGTCCACGACCGATGTACCGGGTTCCTCCGACGACAGGCAGAGCGCCGACACCTCGAAGGCTTCGGCGGCGAGCCGCATCACGGCTCTGGACGTGTCGAGGTCGCCGCCACGCTCGGTTTCGGGATCCTTGGACAAGAGAAACGCTACGCGCTTGATGAGGGTGGCCTTTCAGGAAGCGTTCAATCGCCGAAGGCAGCGGCGGCCCCCGAATCCGCTGCGCCAAAAGGGGTCGGGCGGACCTAGCTGGTTCCGGCCGATTGTCGTTCGATGTCGGAATGCACCATCATCTCAACGAGCTCGAGGAACGACACCTTCGGCTTCCAGCCGAGCACCGAACTTGCCTTACTGGCATCGCCGACCAGCACGTCGACTTCGGCGGGGCGGGCGTAGGCCGGGTCGATCTCGACATACGGCCTCCAGTCGGAGATGCCGACCACGTCGAACGCGGCGTCGAGCAGTTCGGCAATGGAATGCGTCTCGCCAGTGGCGATCACGTAGTCGTCGGCCTGGTCCTGCTGCAGCATCATGTACATGGCCTCGACGTAGTCACCGGCGAAACCCCAGTCACGCTGGGTCTCCAAGATGCCCAACCCGATCTTGTCCTGCAGCCCCAGGGAGATCCTGGCCACCCCGTGCGTGACCTTGCGCGTAACGAATTCCACACCACGCCGCGGTGATTCGTGATTGAACAGGATTCCCGAACTGGCGTGCAGGCCATAGGACTCGCGATAGTTGACCGTCAAGTGATGGCCGTAGGCCTTGGCCACCCCGTACGGGGAGCGCGGCCACAACAGCGTCGTCTCCGACTGGACGCTCGACTGGACCTTGCCGAACATCTCCGAGGTCGATGCCTGGTAGAACCGGACCTGCTTGCCGGACAGATCCTGATAGAAGCGGATCGCCTCCAGCATGTTGAGCACGCCGATGCCGTTGACGTCAGCCACCATCTTGGGATTGGTCCATGAATACGGCACGAGCGAACATGCCCCGAGGTTGTAGACCTCATCTGCGTCGGCGAACTTGACCGCCCGGATCAGGCTCGAGGCGTCGATCAGATCACCCGAGACGAGCTTGAGCGCAGGCAAGTCCCGCATCAGGGCGGCAGCCTTGGGATTGTTCTGACCGCGCAGCAAGCCGAAAACCTCGTAGCCCTTCGACAGCAACAGCTCCGCGAGGTAAAAGCCATCCTGGCCAGTAATGCCGGTGATCAGCGCCGACTTTCCTACGGCCGTATTCTCCTTGAGCTCGGACAACGCCATCGATCCCCAATCAAATGCCCACCTCGACGAAAAGCCATTGCGACGCATGGCCATTCCTCATCCCACGCACATACGCAGCGAACTCATTATTAGTGCATGGGGTGCTGCTTTGCAATCTGGAACGCCGACGGCGGGTCGGACCACAGCAAATTCATAGTGCCCTGCTGCACATCCCGAACTGCGCAGGTAGCCGTCCTTTGCGGTGTTAACGAACGCCGTAGCCAGACAACTCCCTGTGCGGCGTCGGAAATGCGATTGCAGTATCATATTTAGCAAACAACATGCATGATTCATATAATGCCCGCTACTTGGGTAAATGGTCAGCAACTCTGAGGTACAGTGAATCTTGTGTTCTTTCCGGTGAACCTTCGTCCCGGCGAGTCTTCCCGTCCCGGCTGGGGCGCTGCCGCAAAGAAAGACTGTTTTGCGCGAGGATATTTCTCCCCCAAGCCGCTTCTGGGACGCAGCGACTGGTGCCGAGCCCGCGCACGTCTGCGCGAGCAATGAGATCGGCCCCGTACTACCGAAGCGCAGACCGGCGCGAGCCAACCAACCGGTTGGGGTGTATAAACCAATGATGCGCACCGGCATCTTTCTCAACTACACCGACGGCTTCCGTGAGGCCGCCGATCAGGTCGTCGAGTTCGAGAAGCGCGGTGTCGACATCGCGCTCGTCGCGGAGGCCTACTCCTTCGATGCGATCAGCCAGCTGGGTTATCTGGCGGCCAAGACCTCGACCATCGAACTGGCCTCCGGCGTCGTGCCGATCTACGTCCGCACGCCGACGTTGCTCGCAATGACGGCAGCCGGACTCGACTACGTCTCCGACGGCCGGTTCCGGTTGGGCATCGGAACGTCCGGCCCGCAGGTCATGGAAGGTTTCCACGGCGTCGCGTTCGACGCCCCGCTCGGCCGCACCCGCGAGGTAGTCGAGATCTGCCGTCAGGTCTGGCGCCGCGAGAACGTGAACTACGACGGCAAGTACTACCAGGTGCCACTGCCCGCCGACCGCGGGACCGGGCTTGGCAAACCACTACACCTGATCAATCATCCTGTGCGTGAACGGATTCCGATCACCATCGCCGCACTGGGTCCCAAGAACGTCGAGCTCACTGCCGAAATCGCCGAGGGTTGGCAACCGGTGTTCTACTACCCGGATAAGGCCGACTCCGTCTGGGGCGACGCGCTGCGCGCCGGGTTCGCCAAGCGCGACGAGGCACTCGGTCCGCTCGACGTGATGGTCTCGGCCAGCCTCGCAATCGGAGACGACGTCGACGATCGGCTGGCGTGGGCGAAACCGCAACTGGCGCTGTACATCGGTGGGATGGGCGCGAGAGGCAAGAACTTCTACCACAATCTCGCCACCCGATACGGCTTCGGCGACGTCGCCAATCACATCCAGGATCTGTACCTGGCAGGCAAGAAGACCGAGGCCATCGCGGCGGTACCCGACGACTTGGTCCGCCACACGAACCTCATCGGCCCGCTCGGATTCGTCAAGGAACGGCTGGCCGCGTACGCCGAGGCGGGGGTCACGACGTTGCTCGTCCATCCGATGGCAAGCGACGCGGCCGAACAGGTGCGCTACGTAGAGGAATTGGTCGCGCTGACGGCGTGACGCACGCCTCATTGTTCGGACATTGTCCGAACGTCCGCTAGACTCAGCAACAGCGGCATCGTCTGTTCTGCCTTTTGCCGCTTCGCCGAAGGCACATATCGACCTTCGTTCGATCGTCACACCGAGCGCCGCGGGGGACCACCCGCGCCGGGCAGGACGACCACTTTAGATTTCGGAGTATCGCTTCACCATGCCTACCTTTGCCGAACTCGGCCTGCCCAACGCCGTCGTCGACACCCTCTCTGCCAACGGCATTGAGCAACCCTTCCCCATTCAAGCTGCGACGCTGCCTGATTCGCTGGCCGGTCGCGACGTGCTCGGCCGCGGCCGCACCGGCTCCGGCAAGACCTACGCCTTCCTGCTACCGATGGTGGCCCGCCTCGCGAAGAGCACGACTCCCCGCCGCTCCGGCGCTCCGCGCGCGCTGATCCTGGCCCCGACCCGCGAACTCGTCGCTCAGATCGACGCAGCGCTCGCACCGTTGGCCAAGGTCACGAACCTGCGGTCGGTGACCGTCTTCGGCGGAGTCGGCCCGCAGCCTCAGATCAACAAGTTGCGTGAAGGCGTCGACATCGTCATCGCCTGCCCCGGCCGGCTCGAGGATCACGTGCAGTCCCGCCACGCCGACCTGTCCGCGGTGGAGATCACCGTGCTCGACGAGGCCGATCACATGGCCGATCTCGGCTTCCTGCCGCCGGTCAAGCGACTGCTGGACAAGACCCCTCGCGACGGGCAGCGGCTGCTGTTCTCGGCGACGCTCGACGGCGGCGTCGACGTTCTGATCAAGCGCTACCTGCACGATCCGGTGGTACACAGCGTCGATTCCGACCAGTCACCGGTATCGGAGATGGTGCACCACGTGCTGCACGTCGACACCGCGGCGCGGCTCGAGGTCCTGACGGACCTGGCGGCATCCCCCGGTCGCACGATCGTCTTCGCGCGTACCAAGCATGGTGCGAAGGGCATTGCCCGCAAACTGAATTCACGTGGCGTAGCAGCAGTTGAGTTGCACGGCAACCTGTCCCAGAATGCCCGCACCCGCAACCTCGCGGCGTTCTCCGACGGTTCGGCAGGCGTTCTGGTCGCCACTGACATCGCCGCGCGTGGCATCCACGTCGACGACGTCAACCTGGTCGTACACGCCGACCCGCCCGTCGAACACAAGGCCTACCTGCACCGTTCGGGCCGCACGGCCCGCGCCGGTGCGGAGGGCACAGTGGTCACGCTGATGATCGACTCGCAGGTGGCCGACGTTCGCACTCTGACCCGCAAGGCCGGCGTCAAGCCGACGATCACCAGGTTCAAGGGTGCATCGCATCCGGTGCTTCAGGAGATCGCCCCTGGCGAGCGGGACTTTAGCGGCCCGATCGTCCTCGAGACCCCGGCCCAGCAGCCGTCGGCGCCGAGGAGGCCCCGTCACGGTGACGGCCGGTCCTCGTCCAATGGCAACTCGGCCAACAACTCCCGACGCGGGAACCGCTCACGCGGCGGCTCCTCGCGGACGTATACGTCGACGTCGTCTCCCACCACCCGCGGATCGCGCGGCCGCTAGACAACTGGCTGCGGTCGAGTCGTCCTAGCAGTAGGGCGCTTTGACTGACGTACGAGGAGCTCTGTGCCCTCGCAGCGTGGCCTGGACGGCGCGGGGAAACGCAACGCAGTCCTGAGCGTTGAGTGCTGTGATGATGACTGCGACCGGGGCTGCGGGGTGTCGTGGAGGATGTGGCGTTAGACGCGGTTGGCTTTTGGCGCCATCGACTCCGCGCGGCCCGACCGCTGGGGATGCCGTGGTACAACTCCCGGCGGGCGACCGGCGCAGGGACCTGCTCATGGGTCGCAGGGCAGCGCACGGAGACGTCGTCTGACAGGTCCGGCCATGGGCACCCGAGATATGCGCGCCACCGTTGGGGCCGGCAGGGCCGCGCGCCGCGTGAATGCTTGGCCCGATGAATCCCGCGATGCGTGCCCTGGCGACATCTAACGAATCGGATCGATGTCGGCACCGTCGCGCCGGCTTGGGGCAACCTGACATCCGGTGGTGATCACCCAGTTCGACACCACGTCAGGGTTGCCTCGATCCTTTGTCGGTGGGTTCTGGGATGCTCACCTTTGAGATGACACGGCACACCACGTTCAAGTTCTGTCTGAACCCCACGGTCGAGCAGCGTGAGGTGCTGGCCCGGCATGCCGGGGCGTCGCGGTTCGCGTTCAACCAGTGCCTGCAAATCGTGAAAACCGCACTCACCCAACGGATAACCGACCCAGACGCGGTGGTGCCGTGGACTGGTTTCGACCTGATCAACGCGTTCAACGCGTGGAAGAAAACCGAGAACGCCGGCCGCGTCTTCAGCGTCGACGCCGACGGCACCACCGACACGGTGGTGACCGGGTTGTCCTGGCGCTCGCAGGTGTGCCAGCAGGTATTCGAAGAGGCCGCTGTGGATTGCGGGCGAGCGTTAGGCGCCTGGTCGGACTCCCGCGCCGGGAAACGCCAAGGCCCACGAGTCGGGTTTCCGCGCTTCAAGAAGAAAACCGGTGCGGCGCCGTCGTTTCGGCTGCGCAACAAGCACTCCAAGGGCCGGTCGGCGGGGATCCGGATCGGTGAAGACGGTCGGCCGCGCTCGGCCACACTGCCTGGAATCGGACGGGTCGGGGTGCATGACGACACCCGCCGACTGCGGCGCATGCTCGCCAAGAACCGCGCCAGAATCCTGTTCGCCACCATCAGCCATCACTGCGGACGGTGGTGGGTCTCGCTCAATGTCGAGACCGCCGATCTACACCCCAGCCTGCAGCACCCGTTGCGCACCGTCGCCGACCATGGCGGCTGGGTGGGTGTGGACCGCGGCTTGTCGGCGTTCCTGGTCGCCGCCCGCGCCGACGGCACCGAGGTCGCCCGCATCACGGATGCGCCCAAGGCGCTGGCTGCCGGGATGAAGCAGCAGCGCAGGCTGGCGAGATCGTTGTCACGCAAGCAGAAGGGATCACACAACCGCCGCGATGCCGCCGCCGCGCTCGCACACCACCACCGTCACGTCGCGCGCGTTCGCCGCCATTTCCTGCACCAGGTATCCAACGCGTTGGTCAAGACCCACGACCGGCTCGTCATCGAAAGCCTCAACGTGTCTGGGATGCTGACCAACCACCGCCTCGCGCGCGCAATCTCCGACGCTAGCTGGAGCGAGTTCGCCCAGATCCTGGGCTACAAACTGAGCTGGCGCGGTGGTGAACTGTTGCTCGCTGATCGGTGGTATCCGTCAAGTCAACTCTGCGCGATCTGCGGGGACCGCAACACCGCACTGAGCCTGGCCGATCGGATCTACACCTGCCCCAACGGGCACCGCGGCGACAGAGACACCAACGCGGCGACGAATCTGGCCCGCTGGGGCCAGGCTCACCACGAGACTTCACCAGATCCCCGGACCCCCAAGCAACGGGGCCGGGTCACCAACGCCCGCCGACGGGACGGCGCTGACCAGCACCCCACGTGTGCCGGTGAAACCAGCCCGAAAGACGCGGGAACCGAGGTTCACACCGCACCAGCGGCCTGAACCAACGGACGCCCGAGAAGGGCGGTGCCGAACCACCCACCAGGGTCGATCGACACGCTTTAGACCAGGACCGTGCCACCGTCGATGGTGAGCACGATCCCGGTGCCGTACGCCTGTTCCATGTGGTACACGTAGGCCAGCGCGACGTCCTCGACTTCGGCGATGCGCCCGAGCGGAAGTTGTTGCGCCGACGCGTGATACATCGCGTCGCGGTCGGCCTCTGACATGGCGTCCCACAGTGGGGTGCGCACCACGCCCGGTGCCACCGCATTGACGCGGATGGGTGCGAGCTCGACGGCAAGAGCCTTCGTCGCGGCATTCATTGCAGCGCAGACGGTGACCGGCAACACGCCGAACCCCGGCAGCTCGGCGGCGGTACCGCTGGTGAGCGTGATCGACCCGCCATTGGCGATGCGTGGCGCGAATACCCGCACCGCCATCAGTGCGCCGACGAAGCGGGTCGAGAAGAAGCCGGTGATGAGCTCGGCGGTGAGGCCGGCCAGTGGGGCCAACTCGAGTGACTCGCCCGCGGTGAACACCAGATGGTCGATCTCGCCGATCTCGTCGGCGAGCCGGTCCAGGTCGGCGGCGTCGGTGAGATCGACGGTGGCGCCGCGGGCGCCTTCGGGCAGTTGGGCCAGCGCACGGTCGACGCTGGACTGGTGACGCGACACGACGATGGGAGTGGCCCCGCGTTCGGCGACGGCGGTGGCGATGCCAAGGCCGATGCCGGACGTGCCGCCGATGACGAGGACTCGGGTGTTCTTCAGGCTCATGCCTCTACGGTCCGCCGCCGACCGGAGTCCGTCCATGACCTATTTCGTCACTTCGCGATACCCTGACGGTATGGCTGGGTCGGACCTCGATCTGCGCAAGCTGAGGTACTTCGTCGCGGTGGCCGAGGAGCGCAACTTCGGTCGCGCCGCACAGCGGTTGCACATCGCCCAACCGGTGCTGTCGCGTCAGATCCGCTCGTTCGAGGCGGAGCTCGGCGTCCAGTTGCTGTCCCGGGACTCGCGCGGCACGACGCTGACCCCGGCCGGAACTCAGCTCCTCGAAGACGCGAGCTTCCTGCTGGCCGAGTCGACGGCCGTGCAGAACCGGCTGCGTTCCCTCGCGGCGCCCGTCACGACGGTGAAGGTGGGCGTCATGCCGGGCCTGATGGCGACCGCGGCGGTCAAGGCATTCGAGGGCGGCGACCCGTCGCGTCGCGCCGAGATCGTTCAGGTCGGCTGGGCCGATCAGGTGGCCATCGTCCACCGCGGTGATGCCGACGTGGTCTATGCCAGGGAACCGATCGATCACCACGGCCTTGGCACCGCGACGCTGCTCGACGAACCGAGAGACGTTGCGCTGCACCGCAGTGACCCCCTCGCGGGACGGTCTTCGGTGCGGCTGATCGAGCTGGCGTCGAAGCGGATGCTGCAGGATCCGGCCACGGTGCCCGAGTGGTACGCGATCGCCACTCCCGAGCAACGCCGTGCGTGCGCGCGGAAGACCGCCCGCACGGTGGAGGAAAAGCTCGAACTGGTGGCCGGGGCAAAGGGTTTCGTGATCCTGCCGCACTCGACGAGCTCGTTCTACCGCAGACCCGATGTGCGGGTCATCCCGATCGAGGACATCGGGCCCAGCCGCGTCACCCTGATCTGGAACGCCGCCGTGGCCAACCCGGCCCGCGACGACTTCGTGGCAGCGGCGTTGGCATGCCGCGATCAGACGATCTGACTCACTCGCCGACCTGCGGCAGTTCGTCGGCGGCGATCTCGCACGGCGTCCGCTCCGCGGGTTGGGCTTCCAGTCCAGCGGCCGGGATCGGCGGTACGGGCTCCGGTGGCGGCGGGGCCAGCGTCTGAGCCGGCTCCGGCAGTGGCTCCTCTTCTGGCTCGGTCTCCGCCTCGGCGGGCTCCTCGACCGCGTCCGGATCAGGTTCTTCGTCCGGATCGGGTCGTCGTCGTCGTTCTCTTCGTCTTCGTTGTCTTCGTCTTCGTCCTTCTCTTCGTCGTCCTCGTCCTCGTCTACGGCCGGATCATCCTGCGCCGCTTCGTCCATCGCGTCCGGCGGGTTGATCTCGTCTACGCCCGCCAAGGCGTCCTCAGACGACCCCAGCAACCCGCCGACCAGATCCGCGAGCTGCTGCCCGAAGCCCGACGAACCGGTCCCCAGCGAGGGCATGCCACCACCGAGGCCGCCGGGCGACGACGTCGGCGGCGAAGGTGGAACGGGCGCGGCTTCCATGGCCGCCGGCGGCGCGGCGGGCGGTGCGGGCGGCGACAGGCGGTGGTACCGGGTCGGCCATCGCGACGGGCGGGATGCTCGCGGCCGCCGGCGGCGCGATCGACGCAGCGGCGGGCGCCGTCGCAACCACAGTGCGGGCCTCCTCTGGCATTTCGACGCTCGGCCCCAACTCCCCCGGCACGCCGAAGATCGCGCCCGGCTCGGCCCCCAGCCGGGCGATGGCCGCGTCGTAGGCGGCGGTGACGGATGCCGTCGCCGAGTGCATTGCGGCCATCCAGTCCGACCGGATGTCGTTGTCCACGAACGGTTTGATCTGCTGGTCGACGACCTCGGAGGCGGTCGCACGGTCACCAGCGCCGGTGGTGACGGTCTGGGCGGCGGCCAGCCATTCGCCGCGCTGCGCCAGTCGGCGATCGTCGATGTCCTGCACGGCGCGGACCTTGACGTCGACGGCGCGCCACAGCTCGTCGCGCAAGGCGATGATGGCCTCCGCGCCATGACGCAGTGAGTCACGCACGGTCGCCGCCGCTTGACCGTGGCGCCAAAGGAATTCGCGTGCCGCGTCGGCTCCTTCACCGGACCAGGCACCGGCCAGTTCCACCATCAATGTCGCCTGTCGCCCCAAGGCATCGTCGGCGGCGGTGGCCGCGGCGGCCAGGGCAGCGCAGTCGGCGCTGAGCGCCCGCAGGTCGAGGCCGTCCTCCCGGGCGTACCAGTCGCGCATCTGAGCGGCGTGCGTCGTCAGGTCCGGGTGCTGGTAGCCGAGTTCATGGCACGCCCGCACGTACGCACCGGCGTGCTCGACGGCCGCAGCTCCGTCGGCCATCCGCGCGGCCACGTCGAATCCGTCGGTCATCGGTCAGCCCAGCCGCCAGGCACCGCGGACGTCGGCCTCGCCGTAGCGAACCGCCGACGCCCGCAGTACGGCAGCGATCTCGACGCAGGCCCTGGACCACAGCCGCATCCCGTCACCGACGTGGTCGACGGAGCGCTGCAGCGCGTCGCCCCTCGCGACATAGGACCGGCCGGCGACGGCACCGTCGAACGTCAGAGCCGTCAGACGAGTCCGCGCGGCGTCGTCGACGGCGTCGGCCAGAGCGTCGAACCCGCGGGCCACGTCGAGCAGCGCAGCCACGTCTACGCGTGCGGCGTCACTTTCTCCCATGTGGGCTAGGACGCAGGACGGCCGGGTTCGGTTCCCGCCGATCAGCCCTGGGCGCTGACCGATTTCGCGACGCGCACCGCGACCAGCCGGGCGGTGTCCTCGTCGGCGGCCTCCACCATCACGCGGACCACTTGCTCGGTTCCCGACGGCCGCAACAGGATTCGGCCGGTGTCGCCCAGCTGCGCCTCGGCCTCCGCCACCGCGGAACGCACCGCGGGGGCATCCGCGACGGTGGCCTTGTCGGCCACCTCGACGTTGATGAGAACCTGCGGCAGGGTTCGCATGGGTACGGCCAGTTCGGCCAGCGACGATCGGGTCTGCGCCATCCGCGACATCAGCCGCAGCCCGGTGATGATGCCGTCGCCGGTGGTGCCGAACGCGGGCATCACGATGTGACCGGATTGCTCGCCGCCGAGGGAGAATTCGCCCGCGCGCAGTTCTTCGAGCACGTAGCGGTCACCGACACTGGCGATTCGGAGCTCGATGCCGGCGGCCCGCATGGCCATGTGCAGGCCGAGGTTGCTCATCACCGTTGCCACCAGGGTGTTCGACGCGAGCTCGCCGGCCTCGCACATACCCAGCGCGAGCACCACCATGATGGCGTCGCCGTCGACCACCGCGCCGCTCGCGTCGACGGCCAGGCAGCGGTCGGCGTCGCCGTCGTGGGCCAGGCCGAGGTCGGCGCCGTGGCGCACCACCGCTTGTTGCAGCATCCCCATGTGGGTGGAGCCGCAGCCGTCGTTGATGTTGAGCCCGTTGGGTTCTGCGTTGATGGTGATGACGTTGGCGCCCGCGGCGCGGTAGGCATGGGGGGCGGCCGTCGACGCGGCGCCGTGGGCGCAGTCGACGACGACGGTCAACCCGGCGGCCGGGGTGGTGATGGCCTTGCCGACGTGGCGCAGATACCGCTCGAGTGCGTCGGGGGCATCGACCACCCTGCCGATGCCCGCGCCGACCGGACGGGTGACCGAGCTACTGCGGACGAGGTCTTCGACGCGGTCCTCGGTGGCGTCGTCGAGCTTGTGGCCGCCAGGGCCGAAGATCTTGATGCCGTTGTCGGGCATCGGGTTGTGCGACGCCGAGATCATGACGCCGAACTCGGCGTCGTAGGCGCCGGTGAGATGGGCGATTGCGGGCGTCGGCAACACGCCGACCCGCAGTGCGTCGACGCCCTCACTGGTCAGGCCCGCGATGACGGCGGCTTCGAGCATCTCGCCGCTGGCCCGAGGGTCGCGGCCGACGACGGCCACCCTTCGGGAGCTGCGCCCGGGCGTGCCCAGCCTGGCCGCCGCCGACCCAAGGGCCAGCGCCAACTCGGCGGTCAGATCGCGATTGGCGACGCCGCGGACGCCGTCGGTGCCGAACAGTCGACCCATGCCCCTCCTTCCGTGTCCTTTGTGCCGCGAGCGTGCGTGTCTGTCATGCGACACGCCGCGAAACGGCATGCAACGATGCACGCTCGCGACGACAAAGTGACGTACTGAGGATCAGCGCTTCGAGTACTGAGGCGCCTTGCGGGCCTTCTTCAGGCCGTACTTCTTGCGCTCGATGGCACGCGGGTCACGCGTGAGGAAGCCGGCCTTCTTCAGCGCCGGGCGATCCTCGGGCTGCACGATGATCAGCGCCCGGGCGATGGCCAGGCGCAGCGCGCCCGCCTGTCCGGAGGGGCCGCCGCCGTCGAGGTGGGCGAAGATGTCGACCGTGTCCAGCCGGTCCACGGTCACCAGCGGAGCCTTGATCAGCTGCTGATGCACCTTGTTCGGGAAGTAGGCCTCGAGCGAGCGGCCGTCCAGCAGGAACTTGCCGGTGCCGGGAGTGAGGCGCACGCGCACCACGGCCTCCTTGCGGCGGCCGACGGTCTGGATCGGACGCTCGATCACGATGGGCTCGCGAGGAGCGGACTCCTCGACGGCCGCGGTCTCGACGACCTCGGTGGTCTCGACGGCTTCGGTCTCGGGGGCTTCGGTCTCGGCGACCTCGGTCTCGACGACCTCGGTCTCCCCCGTCGCTGCGCTCGCCCCGGTGGTCACATCAGTCGGTTCGGTCACTGGGCCACCTGCTTGATCTCGATACGGAACTGGCTGCTGTGCGGTATGCGGATGCTCGGGTCCGACGTAGACCTTGAGCTTCTTCTGAACCTGACGGCTCAACTTGTTGTGCGGCAGCATGCCGACGATCGCCTTCTCGACGACCCGGTCCGCGTGCTTCTCCAACTCGTCACCGAGTGAGCGCGCCCGCAGGCCGCCGGGGAAACCCGAGTGACGGTAGGCCATCTTCTTGGTGAGCTTGTCGCCGCTGACGGCGATCTTCTCGGCGTTGATGACGATGACGAAATCGCCGCCGTCGACATTGGGCGTGAACGTCGGCTTGTGCTTGCCGCGCAGCAGCTTTGCTGCTTCTACGGCGAGCCGGCCGAGCACGACGTCCGTGGCGTCGATGACGTACCACGAATGTGTGGTGTCACCCGCCTTCGGCGTGTACGTGGACACAGCGCTTACCTCTCTCGTTTCGGGGTCAAACCCGCGGTGGTGGATCCCGGTGTGACCCGGGTGCCGGTCTGGCGTGTGCGGCTGGGACGGATCTCGGCGACCAGCAGTGACCCGAGGTCCCGCGTGCCGCACGCCAACGAGGCAGCTTACCCGCGAGCGTCGTTGCAGGTCAAAACGCCTGTCGCGGGCATCGAGGCAACGGTCGTCACCGCACGTGGGCGAGAACCTTGGCCAGCCCTTCCAGGACCAGTGCCCGCGCCGTGCTCTCCGCGAGTTCGGCATCACGGGCGAGCAACGCCTGTACCACGGATTCGTGGCCGGCGATCGATCCCCTGACCTCTTCGTCGGTGAGGAAACCCGAGATCCGATGGATGAAGTAGTACTGGCTGTTGCGGTGGATCTGCTCGGCCAGCAGGTCGTTCTTGGCGGCAGCGATGACGGCGTTGTGGAAGGCGTCGTTGTGCTCGAGGAGCTGTCCGCGACTCTCGTCGCTGACCGTGTCGATGTAGGCCTGGTGGATCGCCTTGATCCCCGCGAGTTCCTCGTCCGTCGCCCGCTGCGCGGCCAGACCGGCAGCGAACCCTTCCAGTGCGGCGCGTATTTCGTAGACCTCGCGGATCTCCTGCTGCGAGTGCTCCCGAACGATCCAGCCGCGCTTGTGGGGCACGATGAGGCCGTCGCCGGCAAGCCGCAACATGCTCTCCCTGATCGGCGTGCGACTGACCTGAAGCATGGCGGCGAGGTCGGCCTCGATCAGACGCTCGTTGGGTCGGATCGAGCCTTCGACGATCGACTTGCGCAACTCCTCGTAGACCTCGGTCGCCAGATTGGTGGGCGGAACGGTCGCGCGGTCATCTCGACTGAGTGGCATCGTCTCGGCCTCCCCAAAGCCTCGATTGACGGTACGCATGCCGTCTAGCATACTTCATTGCATGCAGAACGCCGTGCGTCCCGGTGCTGGGCCTATCCTGCTGCTGAGCCGGGCCGATGTGCTCAGTCTATTGACGTGGCCGAGCCTCATCGACGCGGCGCGCCGCGGGCTGTCAGAGGTGGCGAATGCGTCGACCGTCGACGGATCGGCGGCCCCGGGCGCCTCGACCCAGGTCGCCTATCCCGACGGCTCACTGCACCTCAAGGCCGGGATCCAGTCGGTTCCGCCGGTGTTGTCCGTGAAGGCCAACCTCCGTCCTCACCTCGGCGACTCCTCCGGCGCCATCCTGGTCTTCGACCTCGCCCAGCAACGACTTCAGGCCATCGTGGCCAGTGCCGACGTCACCGCCTTGCGCACCGCAGCGATCGCCGCAGTCGCTGCCGAAGAACTGGTCGTGAGTACAACACCCGTCCGCGTCGCCATTCTCGGCGCAGGCCCGGTCGGCAGGCGCGTCGCCGAAGCCCTGGCACATCTGGGAATCGCGTCGGAGATTCGCTGGTGGAGCCGCTCGGCAGATCATGCGTCGGCGGCCATCGCCCAGTCACCCCAGGGTGTGCGACACGTAGCCTGCGACACCGTCGAAACCGCGGTCGCCGGTGCTGGGCTCGTCGTCACGTGCACGCCGGCCCGCGACCCGATCCTGTGGGCGGAGCCCCTCGAAGCCGACGCCGTGATCCTGGCGATGGGAGCCGATACGCGGGGCAAACGGGAACTCGGGCCGGACGTACTGGAGACCGCGGCACAGGTCTACGCCGACGTCCCTTCGGACGCCTTGCAGGTCGGCGAGTCCGCCTATCTGGCGGCGACGGACGCCGCCCGGGTCGGCTCGCTGGGCGCGCGTCTGACGTCGCAGCCCGTGGCGAATGGCCTGCGGAACCACAGCGGGCGCGTGGTCTTCGACTCGGTGGGGTCGTCGGTCGTGGACGCCGCCACGGTGGCGGTCCTCGTCGATGGCGCAGCCGAGCGGGCGGTGGGTAGCTGGATCGACCTCGACGGCCTCGGCTCCACCCCGGGGCTCACAGACTGTGGCGCATCGCCTCGACCGTGATCCGCTCCTCGATGCGACCGTTGCGGTGGCCGTAGATCTCGGGCTGCAGGTCGCTCCACACGCACGCGTGAATCGGCACCACTTGAACCCTGTCGCCGATTCCGAAGTGCGGTGCATCACTGGATAGGCGCAGCGTCGCGTGTTCTTCGGAGACGTGGATGAAGTCGGTGTTCGGAAGCCCGCGGAGCTGTCCGTATCCGAAGGTCGGGTCCGTCGTCGCGGTCAACGTCTTGCTGCCGGTGTTGAGCGTGACGCGCTCGCCGTTGCGGCTGACCACGGTGGCAAGGGCCGTCATGGCCAGGGCGTCGGCGGTGCAGGCGTAGCAGGCGAGCGTCCGAAGGTCGTTGTAAATGTAAGTGCCGGGCCGGATTTCGGTGATGCCGTCGTCGGCCATCAGATAGGGCGCCGTGAGCGTCGATCCGGCGGAGACGACTTCGACGTCCAGACCGGCCGCTTCGAGCTCCTCGCGGACCGAGCCCATGACCGCCGCCTCGTGCCGGGCAACCCGCTCGATCCCGCGTACGTCGTTGGCGTTGTGAGCGTGACCCGCGTGGGTCATGACGCCCCGCAGTTCCAGCCCCGGCGTCTGCGCAATCTCGCGAGCCGCCTTGAGCACGGCGGGTGGCTCGACGCCCACCCGGTCCATTCCCGTGTCCACCTCGACCAGCACGGGAATCGTGCACCCCAGGTATTCGGCCAACCGGTGGTAGCCCTCCGTGGCTTCGGGTGAGTCGCTGACGAGCGTCAGACCGCCGGCCTTCACGAGCGGCGCGATCCGTTCGAGCTTCCGGTGACCAATGGTGGGGTAGGCCAGCAGCAGGTCCTTGACACCGCTGCGGCTCATCACCAGCGCTTCGGCCGTGGTGGCAACGGCAAGGCCCGCCGCGCCTGCGGCGAGTTGGCGCCGGGCCATGGCAAGGCTCTTGTGGGTCTTGACGTGCGGGCGAAGCGCGACGCCGGTGCGCCGGGCGAACGCCGCCATCCGGTCGATGTTGGCCTCGACGATGTCGAGGTCGACCAGCAGTGCTGGGGTGTCCAACCGTTCGTCGCCGATCTCGATCGGCAGGACGATCTCGTCGGGCAGGGCTTTCGGCAGTGCCTCCGGCGTCACAGCGCTATCACCGAGGTCTTGACTTGCCCGAAACCCCGCAGCCCCTCGGCGCCCTTCTCCCGGCCGTGGCCCGACTGCTTGAAACCACCGAAGGGCAGCTCGACACCGCCCGAGGCGCCGTAGGTGTTGACGAACACCTGTCCCGCGACGACGTCGCGCGTCATGCGCAGCGCGGTCGATACGTCCGTGGTCCACACCCCGGCAACGAGGCCGTAATCGGTGCCGTTGGCCAGTTCGATCGCCTCGTCCACCGTGGAGAACGGGGTGACCGCCAACACCGGCCCGAAGATCTCCTGCTGCGCGAACGGGCTGGCCGGGTCGACGTCGTCGACGAGGGTTGGCTCGACGAAGAAGCCGTCGCCGAACCGGCCACCAGCGAGCGCGTTCCCCCCGAACTCGACGGTCGCGTGCTCGCGGGCCCACCCGGTGAACGCCAGGACCCGTTCACGCTGGACCGCGGAGATGAGCGGCCCGAGGTCGGGGTCATCGACGGCCGCCCCAATCGTGGTGCCCGCGAATCGTTCCCGCACGAGGTCGACGACGGCCCGGTGCACGGGCTCCTGCACCAGCAACCGCGAGCCTGCCGAGCAGGTTTGGCCCCCGTTCTGCAGGATGGCGTTGACCACCGAGGGGATGGTGCGCTCGAGATCGGCGTCCGCGAAGACGATGTTGGGCGACTTGCCGCCCAGTTCCATCGTGACGGGAATGACGCGTTCCGCTGCCGCGTGGCTGATGATCTTGCCGACCTCGACCGATCCGGTGAACGAAATGTGGTCGACGCCAGGGTGATTGGTCAGTGCCGCACCGGTGGTCTCGCCGTAGCCGGTGACGACGTTGAGCGCACCCGGTGGGAACCCCGCCTCGATGGCGAGTTCGGCAACGCGGAGGACCGTCAGCGGCGCCTCCTCTGCCGGCTTCACCACGCAGCAGTTCCCCATCGCCAACGCGGCGGCGACGGTCCGCCCGAGAATCTGCAGCGGGTAGTTCCATGGAATGACGTGCGCGGTCACCCCGTGCGGCTCCCACGTGGTGTAGACGTGGACGTTCTCGCCAAGCGGGATGGTCGTGCCGTAGAAGGTCTCGATCGCGCTCGCGTAGAAGTCGAAGTATCGGGCGGTGAGTTCGGCGTCGCGGCGGCCCTGGCTGATGGGTTTCCCGGTCTGTTGCGATTCGAGCGAGCCGAGCGAGTCGAGGTCACGCAGAATCAGCCGGGACAGGGTGCGCAGCCGCTCGGCCCGCGTCGCGGGCGCCGTGCGCCGCCACGTCGCGCAGGGTTTCCCGAGCTGCGCGGACTGCTTGGTCGACTTCTTCGACTCCGCAGTCCGCGGTGGTGGTGATGACTCCGCCGGTGGAGGGATCCAGCACTTCCACCTCGGCGGGCGTGGCGACGCGGTCGCCGTTGACGATGGCCCCGAGCTGCATGGTTGACTCCGTTTCTTGGTGGTGCAGGCTCACTTGGCGGTGAACCCGCCGTCGAGCACTAGGCAGCTGCCGACGGCGAACGAGCTGTCGTCGGAGGCGAGGAACAGTGCGCCCTGGGCGATCTCGCGCGGATCCGCCACTCGCAGCACGGGCGCCCACGCCGCCTGTTCGGCCGCCGTCTTGGCCGGGTCGAGGCTGTTGTCGATCTCGGCCTGCAGAAGTGGCGTGCGCGTGACGCCGGGGCATAGGGCGTTGACCCGGATGTTGTACCGAATCAGGTCCAGCGCAATGGATTTGGTGAACATGATGACAGCACCCTTGCTCGCATTGTAGGCGGGCGATTCGGGCACCGCCACGATCCCCATCTCGGAGCCGAGAGTGACGATCGTCCCGCCGCCAGCGGCTTTGAGGTGCGGTATCGCTTGCTTGACGACGGTGAACATGCCCTTGACGTTCGTCGTCAGGACCGCGTCCCACTCCGATTCGTCAAGTTGTTCGATGGGCATGACGCTGGTGATGCCGGCGTTGCAGACCACGGTGTCGAGGCCACCGAACTCGTCGACGGCGGCCTGCACCATCCGTCCGGCGTCGGCCATGTCGCGGACGTCACCGGCCACCGTGCTCACGGTCCCGTAGGACGCGAGCTCTTCCTTGGTGCTCGCGAGCCTTGCCGCGTCGAGGTCGCTGATCACGGTGCGGGCGCCGTTCTCGAGGAACAGTTGGGCGATCGCCTTGCCGATACCCGATGCACCCCCCGTAACCAGCGCCCTCTTGCCGTCCAGTCTTGCTCACCACGTCTCCTCGTCGGTTGTCTGAAGCTTCATGTAGACTCCTGCTCTCTGACACGTCTGGTCACGCTGGCCGTACCTCCTTGGGTATGGCGGTGACGTCCTCGAGCTGCGGGACGGATTCGGCCTCCATGAACAGGACCGAACCCAGTCGATCCAGCGCCTGTGAATTCCGGCGCTTGAGGACCGCTGCCGCGATCGCCGCGGCCACTACGACGACGACGATGACGCCGGGGAAGTAGGCAAGCGGGGCCGCGGGCCAGGGATGGATGTTCAGCCAGATGGCCGCGAAGAAGGTCAGGCTGGACAACAGCGGGAACACGACGTGCACCAGAACCGAGAACTCATTGCGGCAGCGACGCCAGATGAACACGGGCAGAGCGGCATTCGTGAGGATGAAGATCGGCAGGATACCCAGTGAGGACAAGTATCCGAGGTTGCCGAACGCGGCCATCGGACCCCAGACCACCCCGGCGGCCAAGCCGATCACCAGGGTGCCGACCGAATACACCAGGATGGCGATGTGCGGCGTCTGACGTTTGGGGTGGGTACGTCCGATTGCCTTGGGCAGCAATCCATCCCGCCCAAGTGAGTAGAGCACGCGGAAGTTGGCCGTGTGGATCGCGAGCAACACCGCGATGATGGCCGAGATCGCGGCCAGGTCGACGATGGTGCCGTACCACGGACCGATGTAGCGGATCGCCAGATCGTGCAACGGTGCCGACGCGGACGCGAGCGCGTCGATGTGGTTCGTGCCGTATCCGACGATGATGGAGTACATCGCGAACGTGAACCACAGACCGGTGATCACGACCGACCCGATCGAGCGCGATCGGCAGGTTGCGGCGCGGGTTGCGGACCTCCTCGGCCACCGTCGAGCAGGACTCGAAGCCGAAGAACGCCAGGACGATGAACACGAATGCCTGCCCGAGCCCGCCGGCACCACCTGACGAATGGCTCGGCAGGAACGCTTCGGGTGCCTGACCCGAGTCGCCGCCCCGAATGACGATGAGCACCAACAGAACAGCGACGACCACCACCTCGGCGACGAGGAACGCGATGTCGAACTGCATCGACGTGTGCACCGAGTACCAGGCGAGGGCTCCCACTACGACGACGACCGCGATCATCAGCAGCCACCACGGGACCGAGATTCCGAAGTCGGTGTGGAGCAGATCGCCGACGAAGCCGCCGAACAGATTCGTATTCAGTGGACTCTGCAGGGCATAGGCGAACATGAGCAGCATCCCCGCGACGAAGCCGGCCCGCCGGCCCAGCGACAGGGTGATGAACTTGTAGAAGGTCCCTGCAGAGGTGACCCGGCGGGTGAACTGAGCCAAGGTCGAGGCCATCAGGGCGATCCCGAGCGTGCCGAGAATGAAGACGAACGGCGACGCGACACCCGCCTTGCCGGCGATCAGGGCCGAGATGAAGATGACCCCGATCGTCGGCGAGATGAACGCCAGCGACATGGCCATCGCGCTCGGCAGTCCAAGGGCGTTTCGTTTGAGCTGGTTGGTCTCCGGTCCTGGGGGCTGGACGTCTGTCGACATGTTGGAACCTCCTGAAGGGACAAGACCCGGATCGCGAGCCGTCCGCCAGCCCGATCGGCCGACGCTGAATCCGAGTGTGTGCAATACCCCATGCAGTTGTCAATGCAAACTTGCATGCAATCTTGCGCACGGTCGTTAAATCTTTGTTTCGAAGCAGGTCGAGACGCGTTGACAGCTCGCGGGCCCGCCGCTTGCTGGGGCCATAGACTTCACAGCTGATGCTCATCGACGTCATGCTTATGTGCGCGCCCGTCGTGGTGGCGCTTCCTGCCGTCTTCGCATTGCTGACCAGCCACGTCAGGCTTTCCTCCAAGTCGCACGTGCAGAAGCGGCTCTACCGCACCCTGCTGCTCGCGGAGAAGTTGCCACCCGCGGCGCTCGGGACCGCGCAGATCGCCCGCGGCATCGAGGCCGACACCGTGCACGTCGCGTACCTGACGCAGTATCCGCAGCGCGCCCGCGAGATCGTCCACGTCGGTCTGATCGGCACCGGCGTCGCCGTCTCCGTCGTCGCGTACTACCTGCTGTGGCAGGGGGAAGCGTCGCTGCTCGCGCTGCTCATCGCGCTGGCCGTGATCGCGGTAGTGGCGCTGTGGTTCGAGCGCGCCCTGCTCAACTTCGGGCGCAATGACGGGACGGCTCGCACGTTGTTCGTCCACTTCGGCGCACCCGACGGACTCGTCCGACCCCGGACCGAGCTCGTCACCAAGGTGCCCGCACTGAGCGCCGACTCCGTATTCCAGCGGGCCGCCGACGTCCGCGACGCCGATCACGACTCGACGATGACGACCCTGGCCGCGGTCAACGCCGTGCTCGCCACGGCGCACTCCCACTTCGATTGGCGCCACGAAGCCCGGCGGGTGGCCCGCCGGGTGGCCGCCACGGACTACCGGGCGCACGCCGCCACCGCCTACGACTGGCTGTTGCGGCATCTGCTCGGCCCGTTCTTCAACCTGCGACTGAGCTACCTCGACGCCGCGGAGCGCAGGCGCGCGGCCATGGCCCAGCGGTCCGGCGACGTGTTCGAGGCGGCCTGGCTGGCCACGCACTATCGCAATGAGCGACGGCGCGTGGCCGAGCACTGGGCCATCCTGCACAGGGTGCGCGATCGGGTACCGGTCGACGCCTAACGCCGACCCGCGGTCAGAAGAACCCTTGGGCCTTGTTGCTGTAGGACACCAACAGGTTCTTGGTCTGCTGGTAGTGGTCGAGCATCATCTTGTGGTTCTCGCGGCCGATGCCGGACTGCTTGTATCCGCCGAACGCCGCGTGCGCCGGGTAGGCGTGAAAGCAGTTGGTCCACACCCGGCCGGCCTTGATGTCGCGGCCCGCCCGGTAGGCCGTGTTGCCGTCGCGGCTCCACACGCCGGCACCGAGGCCGTAGAGCGTGTCGTTGGCGATGGTGATCGCGTCGTCGTAGTCCTTGAACGATGTCACCGACACGACCGGCCCGAAGATCTCCTCCTGGAAGATGCGCATCTTGTTGTGGCCGGCGAAGATCGTCGGCTGCACGTAGTAGCCGCCGGACAGGTCGCCACCGAGTTCGGCGCGTTCGCCGCCTGTGACTACCCTCGCCCCTTCGTCTTTGCCGATCTCGATGTAGGACAACACCTTCTCGAGCTGGTCGTTGCTGGCTTGGGAGCCGATCATCGTCTCGGTGTCCAGCGGATCGCCCTGGCGCACCGCCTTGGTGCGGATGGCGACCAGTTCGAGGAATTCGTCGTAGATGTCGGCCTGGACCAGGGACCGCGACGGGCAGGTGCACACCTCGCCCTGGTTGAGGGCGAACATCGTGAAGCCCTCCAACGCCTTGTCCTGATAGTCGTCGTTGGCGGCCATCACGTCGGAGAAGAAGATGTTCGGGCTCTTGCCACCCAGTTCGAGGGTGACCGGGATCAGGTTCTGGCTCGCGTACTGCATGATCAGCCGGCCCGTGGTGGTCTCGCCGGTGAACGCGATCTTGGCGATCCGGTTGCTCGACGCCAGTGGTTTGCCCGCCTCGACGCCGAACCCGCTGACGATGTTCACCACGCCCGCGGGCAGCAGATCGCCGATGAGGGAGAACAGGTACAGGATCGAGGCCGGGGTCTGCTCGGCGGGCTTGAGCACCACGCAGTTGCCCGCGGCCAGCGCCGGGGCGAGCTTCCAGGTCGCCATCAGGATCGGGAAGTTCCACGGAATGATCTGTCCCACAACGCCCAACGGCTCGTGGAAGTGGTAGGCGACGGTGTCCTCGTCGATCTGGGACAGCGACCCCTCCTGCGCGCGAATGGCGCCGGCGAAGTAGCGGAAGTGATCGACCGCCAACGGGATGTCGGCGTTCAGCGTCTCGCGGATGGGTTTGCCGTTGTCCCATGCCTCGGCCAGCGCGATGGACTCGAGGTTCTCCTCGATACGGTCGGCGATCTTGTTGAGGATCTGCGCGCGCTCCGCCGGCGAGGTCTTGCCCCACGCGGGCGCGGCGCCGTGCGCGGCGTCGAGGGCCTTCTCGACGTCGGCCTCCGTCGAGCGGGCCACCTCGCAGAACGGCTGGCCCGTCACCGGTGTCGGGTTCTCGAAGTACTCCCCTTTCACCGGCGGCACCCACTGGCCGCCGATGTAGTTGTCGTACCGCGGCGCGAAGGTCATCAACGATCCCTCGGCACCCGGTCGTGCATACACAGTCATGACGTATCTCCTGGCTTCAGACGAAGTTGTGTCCGTCATCACTCACGCTAGGCGCGCGAGGGCCGGTACGTCACGGTCACCGCGAGATTGAGGTCATCGCGCAGAAGTCCTCATGACGACGACGGGAAGCGTGGATCTCGCGGAGCGGCGTGACACGTTGACGAAGAGGTTCACGTCGGTCTGGTGAGCACGTCGAGAACGAGGAATGCCGACCGTTTCAGCAAACACATCTCATCGGCGCTCAGCAAGCCCTACGCTCGCGGCCGTACGTCAACGATTGTTCACGATCACATCGGAGTAAACATGGTTCGCACACTAATCGCAGCGGGTTTTCTGACCGCAGCCGCCATCATCGGGTTGGCGCCGGTCGCCACCGCGGCAGGCCAGTACGCAAACTGCAGTCAGGCGAGAGACGACGGCGTCTGCAACATCATGCAGGGGTCTTCGGACTATGCCTCGAAACTGGATCGCGACGGCGACGGCGTCGCCTGCGAGTGCTGACGATCGTTTGGCACTCACCGCCCGCGACGACCAGATTGCGCCATGACTGTGCGGTCCCGCTGGGCTCTCCTCCCATTGCGCGGGACCGCACAGGGTCTTCGATGGGCCGGCCGCTAGAAACCCCACGCGGCGCCGCGCGCCGATCGGTGTCCGCGATGTCGTCGGCGCCGTCGCGCACGGCGTTGCCGAGGCTGACCAGGATCTCGTTCAGCGCCGCCGCCGACTGGTCCCACCGGGCCTGCTCGACGCGGTACGCCTCGGCGGCCTCGCGGGTCCAGACCGCCATCAGTGGCGCGATCTGCGCCCGCAGGTCGTCCAGCGCAGCGTTGAACCGGGCCGCCGTGGCGTGGATCTCCTGACGCACGGTGAACTCGATCTCGTTGAAGTCGTATGACAGAACCGGATCCATGGGAACTCCATTCGGGTTGACGGTCTACAGGGACTCGAGCGGTGGCGGCGATTCGGTGCGAATGACCCTCGGCCGCTTCGCGCAGGGTGCGTTCGTTGTGGCGGATGGTCTCGGCGATCCGCTGCAGCGCGGCGTGCAGCTTCGTCGACTCCGCGTTCCACCGGTCGACGACGTCTCGGAACCGCGCCGCCGCGACCCCTCCCCACACCGACGCGGGCACGCTGGTCATCTGGCCGATGAAGGAACCCAGCATGGCGCGCACCTCCTCGTTGCGGGCGTCGATCGTGCCGGCGACTGCCGTCATGAGGTCGAAGTCGGTGTTCAATGCACCCGTTGTAGGTGTCGTCATCGCGGTCCTTCCGTGTTCTGTGAAGCGGGATATGAAGATTGGACGCACCCGGTCGGGATTCGGTTCCCTTGCCCGCGAGTTACTTTCACACCAACGTCCGAGCCGATCGGACGGCCTGGTCGCAGATCGGCTCCTGCGGCTGGCGATCCGGCGCGTGTTGGCATCCGATGGCGATCCGCACGCCACGATCGAGCAGCACCACCCAGTCGACGTGGTGCTCCGTGCGGATCTCGCGGTAGGTGATGACGGTCTTGTCCGCTCTGCGGTCGGCCGCGGTGAAGTCGACGAAGACCCCGTCGGGCTGCTCGCCGAGTGCGCGCCGCAGCACCTCCGCCGCTGCGCCGAGCGACTCCTGCCCCGCCGACTGGGTGACGTGAATCGCGACGTGCGGATCCGTCGGTGAAACCACTTGCACGCGAGCCGAACCGGGCCCGGATGCGATGCGCTCGACGTGCCAGTCTGCGGGGACCTCCACGGCGACGCGAGCCTCGACCAGCCACGTCGTGGCAGCCGTCGCGGGGTCGGCGCCTTCGGAGCCGGAGCCCGCCGCCGCGGCCACCAAGGCCGACACCACCACACCGGCGCGCCGAGCGACGGCGACGCGGGGTTGGACGAGTCGGGTGAGCACCCGACGCGCAGGCCGATCGACCCGCGCGGCACGCAACACCGTTCGATCGTCGGCCAGCGACACCTCGGTACCCCGGGACCGGAGCGTCCGCGCGAGGTCGTCGGCGAGCCCCTTGGCCCCGGCCACGCCGCCCGGCAGGTCGATCGTCACGGCGTCGGCGTCACCGACCCGGGTGACGACGGCAGCGACCACGGTGCGCGGGTCGTCGATGCGTGGCACCACGGCCTGCTCCACGCCCGGGGCGTGCACGACGACGAAGTCCGGTGCGATCTCCACGACGACCGGCGATTGGTCGCTCCGCAGGACTTCCGCCCGCCGCAGTAGGACGACGTTCGCGTCCAGGTGTCCGACGGCTCGGACGGATGAGCACACCAGGTCGGTCGATGATGGGCGCCACCACGTGGGGCAGACGAACGTCGACGGTGCGGGCGTCGGGGCCGATTGCCGCTTCCATCACCTCGCACCACACATGTTCGACCGGCACGACGCGGTCGCCGACGAGTGCGACGGCGTCGTCGATGGACTCGAACGCCGCCTGCACGAGTTCCGCGTCCACCTCGCGGGTCCCGATGACGTCGGCGGGGCCGACCACCACGACGACTTCCGTGTTCTCCGCGATGTTCACCCCGATCATGGCGGATCGGTCCACGACACCTGGACGACCTGGTTCGGCTGTCCTCGTCGGCTCAGCGTGCCGCGGCCCGGCGGCTGCGGTGTCGGGCGGACCGAGCCGAGCAGGACACCATCGTCGGGGCCCGCGCTCATCGTCAGGCCCATGCACCCGAGGTCGCGCAACCGGGCAAGGAACGGGTCGAACATCGCGCGGGCAGCGCCACCCGACCGACGCGCCACCACGACGTGCAGTCCGAGATCGCGTGCGTGCGGCATCAGGTCGAGCAGCGCGCTCGAGCGGGTTGGCCGCCGACTCGGCCACCAGGTCGTAATCGTCGACGACTACGTACATCTCGGGTCCCGACCACCACGATCGGTCCCGCAGCTGCCGCTGGTCGACTTCGGCGCCGGGCAGGCGCTGCTTGCAGTCTGCGCGCCAGCGCGGCGACGTGCGTTTCGGCTGCGTCGGCCGACATCGCGTAGCCGACGAGGTGCTCCGATTCGACGACGCCGAGCAGCGAACGGCGCGGATCGACGATCAGGATCTGCGCGCCGTCCGCGTCGTTGTTGCGCGACGATCTCCTGGCACAGCGTGCGCAGGTGGCCGTCTTTCCGCACTCCGTTTCGCCGAGGACGACGAGATGTGACTGCCTGCCGAAGTCGACGGCGACCGGCCGCAAGTCGTCCTCGGCGAGACCGATCAGGACCTGCGTCGGCGGGCCGCCCGGAGGCGGCGGCGGCCACCGCTTCGCGGGTCACCATCGTCGGCAGGAGTTCGACGGGCGGCGCACTCGCCGGCCGGATGGCGGGCGCGCAGCAGTTCGGCGCTCATCCGTAGCGCGTCGTCCAGACCGACGCTCGACGACCGACCGTCCAACCGGGGCAGCGCGATCACCATGTCGAGCCCGTCGCGGGTGATGCCGCGCCCGGGTGGGCTGTCGCCGAGCAGGCGGGCCCGGCGTCGGTCCATCTCCGAGTCGGCAGGATCGCCAAGCCTGAGTTCGATTCGCGTCCCGACCAGGTCCTTGAGCGCGGGGCGGATCTCGACCCACCGGGAGGCCGCCAGCATGACGTGCACCCCGACCGCCAATCCCTGTGCGGCAAGCGCGGTGATGGCCTCCTCCAGGCCGTCGAACTCTTGGCGGACCGTGGCCCAGCCGTCGATCACCAGGAACACGTCGCCGTAGGGGTCGTCGAACCTGGCGTCGGCGCCGTCGCGGCGCAGACCGTGACTCCCTGGCACGGATGAGCGCCTGCACCTGCCCGACGATGCGCCTCACCAGCGCGGTCTCGAATCTCCCCGCGACGGCACCGACATGGGGCAGCGCGAGGGTGGCCGTGAGCACGCCGCCGCCGAAGTCGAGGCCGTAGAACTGCACCCGCGACGGCGGATGGGTTGCCGCCAGCGCCAGGACCAGGGTGCGCAACGCGGTGGACTTGCCCGACCGCGGCCCGCCGACGACCGCGACGTGCCCACCGGGTCCTCCCAGTTCGACGAGCAGCGGATCGCGCCGTTGCGCGAACGGCTTGTCCACCAGCCCGATCGGGACCGTCAACGGCGGCAGTTGCGGCGACGCGAGCAGGGTGTCCAGGGCGGGCGACTCGGCGAGCGGTGGCGACCACACCCGTGCGCCGGCGTTCCGCGTTCGGCCAGGCCGTCGAGCACCACGTCGAGGATCGTCCGCGTCCGCGATCTCCTGGCTGACGGGCCGATCCCCGCCCGACCGACCAGCGGCGAATCGCGCGGTGAATACGCGTTGGTGTCCAATCACGTTCGTCGTCGTGCTGGACGGGCGGTACGGCCATCGGACCGGACACGAACGCGGTGCGGAACCGCGTGAAGTCACCCGACGGCGGTCTTGAGATAGGCCGCTCCTGGCGCGTTGGGCAGGTCGTAGGCGTCCGGGTGTGCCGAGCACCGCGCGGGATTCGGCGGCCGAGAACGTCTTCAGGCAGATCCGGTACGACAGGTGGTTCTCCAGTCCGCGCAGCCTGCCCTCGTCGAGACGTTGGCTGGCGAGCAGCAGATGCATGCCGAGCGATCGCCCGACTCGGCCGATCGCGGTGAACAGTTCGGCGAAGTCCGGCTGCTGGCTGAGCAGTTCGGAGAACTCGTCCACCACGATGAACAGCACCGGAAGCGGCGCGAGCGCCGCACCCGCCGCCCGCGCCGCCTCGTAGTCGGTGACGTTCGCGTAGTTCCCCGCCGCACGCAGCGCCTGCTGCCTGCGGGTCATCTCACCGGCGAGGGCGTCCTTCATGCGGGCCACCAGATGCGCCTCGTCCGACAGGTTGGTGATGACGGCCGCCACGTGCCGCAGCCGCTCGAACCCGAGAAACGTTGCGCCTCCCTTGAAGTCGACGAGCACCAGGTTCAACGCCTCCGGCGGATGGGTGGCGACCAGGCCGAGGGCCAGCGTCCGCAGGAACTCCGACTTGCCCGAACCGGTCGCACCCACGCAGAGCCCGTGCGGTCCCATGCCGCCGTGGGCGGCCTCCTTGATGTCCAGCTCGACGGGTTCGCCGGCATCGGAGACGCCGATCGCCACGCGCAGCCGCCGACGGGCCGGTGCGCGGCTGCCAGCACGTCGCGGCGTCGATCCGCGCCAGGTCGCCGAGCCCGTTCAGAGCCGCCCACCCGCCGAGCTCCTTGGGCCGCTCGTCGGTCGTCGACGCCGCCGACGCGAAAGCGGTGCCAGCCGGCGAGCGCACGTCAACGCCGCCACCGGCGTCAGCCGATCCGGCTGGGTCCGGCGATCCGCCGGATCCGGCGTCGAGCCGAAGATCCAGGCTCGCGACGGTCGCTGCGGTCCGTCGCCCGATCGCCAGCACCGTCACGCGCGGGATCCGACAAGTCGCGCGTCACGTCGTCCGCGACGTCCACCAGCAGCCACGGTACGTGGCGTCGGCGCTCGGACGTGAACGCCGATGGTGGGGAAGCCATTTCAGCCACTCCCAGTCCGGTGCGGCGTCGTCGTCGACGACGGCGGCGATCTTCACGTGCTCGGGGCGTGCAACACCGCCAACTGGCAGATCATCGCCCTGGCCAGCCCGCGCGCGGCGGCGACGTCGCCGTCGACCGTGATCCACGAATGCGCGCGCACGTCGACGACGACGGGCAGATCCGGCACCGTCGACCTGGTCGCGAGCAGGCGATGCAAGGCGTCCGTCGTCACCGGATCGGCGGATTCCGATGGCGTCGACTCGGGTGCCATCAGCCTGGTCGACAGCTGCGAGCGTGCCGAGTCCCGACCCGGACGCGGCAGAAGTCGGCGTCGTCGGGTCGGCGTTCCCACATCCGCCTGCCACCGACGAGCGTCCACAGCGATGCCGGGATCGGGATGACTCCAGTGCATCGACCGGTGCTGGGCGTCAGCGGTTCTGGTGGTGGCGTCGTCCAGCGCGTCGAGGTAGCGCAGGTAGGTCCGCCGATCCTGATCGACCTCCCCCGTGCGGCGGGTGCCGCGCGAGCCGTATGCCAACGAACCGATCACGGACACCAGCATCATGACGGGGAAGAACATGAACATCGGGCTGCGGCTGGCCCCGGAGGTGAAGTACAGCAATGCCATTCCGCCCGCCGCGACGAGCATCGCCACCGGCAGCAGCCACTTCAATGGGTTGGCAGGTGTCGCCCGCGGGACGTCGGGCGGTGGGTCGACGACGATGTCGCCGTCGTCGACCGGCGGGGCGGGCAGGCGCGCAGCGCACAGAAAGTCCATCGGTGAATGGACGTCGCAGGAGCCGGTTTCGTTCCATCCCGGCCGAAGAGATATTGGTGCGCGGCACTGCCCCACGGCCCGGTTACGGTGGCGGTGCAGGGCATCAATCGGGGGGTGATGCGGTGTCGGTGTGTCGACTGTCCATCCAGAGTGACTGCGAGGGCGAACCGACCACGGTCGATCTGGCGCTGCCCACCGGGACGCCGGTCGCGGTGCTGTTGCCGGCCGTCGTCGCGTTGGCGGCGCAGCCGTTGCAACGAGTCGCCGCAGTGCTGGCGGCTGGACCGGTTGTCGGGGTCGTCGCTGGACGAGTCGATGACCCTGGCCGAGAACGGTGTTCACGATGGCGAGCTGCTCGTCCTCGTCTCGGCGGACGCGCCCCGCTCGGACTGGCGCGCTGGGATCCCTGCCGAACGGTCGCGGACGCGGACGCACGCTTGCAGACCGACGCCACGGCCGCCGACGCCGGGCCCAACACGTCCGAGGTTGGTTGCGCTCTCGCGGCGATCCTCGGGTCGTCGGCGTTGTGCGTGACCGCTGCGGGAAATCCAGCGCTCCACCTCGCGATCGCCGCGATCGGAACTTGCGCCGCGGCGGCGGCCGCGGTGGTCATGGGCCGAAGCGCGGGATTGCGGGTCGCCACCGTGTCGTTGGCCGCCGCGACGGGATTCCTGGTGGTGCCGTCCGGTCCGGCAGCCGCCAACGTCTTCCTGGCCGCCGTCGCCGCGTTCTCCACGTCACTACTGCTGCTGCGGTGGACCCGTCACCGCACGGCGACCCTGACCGCGACGGCGACGCTTTCGGGTCTCGTCGCCGTCGGCGACGCTCACACCGGTGGTCGTCGCCGTACCCGTCGCGACGGTCGGCGCCACGCTGGCCGTCGCCGCACTGGGGCTGCTGGCGAGTCTCGGCCGGCTCTCGATTCCGCTGTCTCGGGGCTGGTCGCCGACCGGCACGCCGACGACTGCGATGCCCGCGCGATCCACGCCCTCACCACGTTGACCGGCCTGGTCGCCGGTTGCACGGGCGGTGCCGCGCTCGGCGTGCTCCTCGTCGCGGTGGGCTGCATTCGCCACGATGCTCCTGGTCTGGCGGGCGCCTGCTTCGCGGTCGTGATCGCAGCGGTGCTGTTCCTCCGGGTCCGCAGTCACGCCGACGCCGCCCGCCACGCCCTGCTGATCACCGGCGGGTTGACCAGTGCCTCAGCGGCTTTCGTCATCGTCGTCACCGCGGCCCCTGCCCAGGCAGGCTGGGCGAGCGGCGTGGTCATCGCTGGAGGGCTGGCCGCGCTTCATCGCCCGCGCGTGGGCGCCCGCGCCCTGCGCGCCGTGCAGGCGATCGAGTACGGCGCGCTGGCCGCCGTGGTTCCGCTGGCCCTCTGGGTTGGCGGCGTCTACGCGATGGTTCGTGGCGTGCATCTGCCATGACCATTCCCGGGCTTCGTCTCGTCGCCGTCGTCGCGCTCACGTGGTCGGCCGGTTTGACCTGTCCACCCGCGGGCGCGGTGGCACCTCCATCGGTCGACGACGCACTGCTGCCCGCACCGACGTCTCCCGCACCCCGCGAACCGACCGAGCAGAGCCAGCCCTGTCACGCGGCCACCAAGCAGGCCGACGTCGGCACCGCACGGCAGCTCAGCGGCCTTGATCTCCAAGCGCTTTGGCGGTTGTCCCGCGGTGCCGGCCAGACGGTGGCCGTCATCGACACCGGTGTCGCACGCCACCGGCTGCTGCCCCACCTCGTTCCCGGCGGGGACTACGTGTCGACCGGTGACGGCACACAGGACTGCGACGGCCACGGCACCGTCGTCGCCGGAATCATCGGCGCGGCAGAGGGCGGCGAGGGCACCACGACGTTCGGTGGTCTCGCACCGGACGCCACCATCATGGCAATCCGCCAGTCGAGCAACGCATTTCGCCGGGTGAGCGACACCGCCAGTTCGGGCGTCGGTGACGTCGAGACCCTCGCGAGCGCGGTGCGGACGGCGGCCGACTCGGGGGCGACGGTGATCAACATCTCCTCCGTTGCCTGCGTTCCGGCGGACGAATCGATCGGCGACGGGGCGCTCGGTGCCGCGCTCGCCTACGCCGTGGACGTGAAGAACGTGGTGATCGTCGCCGCGGCGGGCAATGTCGGCGGACCGGGCCAGTGCCGCGAGCAGAACCCGCCGCCCGATCCAGTGCGCCCCGGGGTGCCGGACTGGGACGCGGTGCGCGTCGTGGTGAGCCCGTCGTGGTACGACGACTACGTCCTCACCGTGGGTTCCGTTGGGCCAGATGGACGCCCGTCGCGGTTCAGCCTGGCGGGGCCGTGGGTGGACGTGGCGGCCCCCGGCGAGGCCGTCGTCTCACTGGATCCCGACGGCGAGGGCCTGATCGACACCTTCCCGGGCACTGCGGCGCCGCATGCCGATTTCGGGTACGAGCTATGCCGCGCCGGTGGTGACGGGCATCGCGGCATTGATCCGGTCGCGGGAGCCGGCCCTGACGGCGAGGCAGGTCATGCAACGCATCGAGGACACCGCGCACCGTCCTACCGCCGGCTGGGACGGTCAGGTCGGTCACGGTGTGGTCGACGCGTTGGCGGCAATCAGTGCGGATGGTCCCAGCACCTCGCGTGCTACCCCGCCCGTGACGCGGTCGGCGCCGCCCGCCGACGTGCGCGGGTCCGAATCACGGTCGCGGCGGATCGCATTCGGCGGCGCCGCGATCTGCGTGGTGGTGGCGACGGTGGCGTCGACGCTCTCGGCGAGCCGACTACGACGACGCCCTCAGACCGTCACGGACGATTGACGCCGCGTCGGTGCTGAGCTCCGGGCCACCCGGCAGCGCCGCGAGGATGGGCCACGGGGCCGCCGCGGGTGGGCCGGTCAACCCGAGGTGGGTCGCGACGTCGTCGTCGTGAAGGCCGTAGCGCACACCGAGATCGCTGACGAGGTAGCGCGGTCCGGCGGAGCCCTGGGTCTGGCCCGGTCCGCCGGCGATCGCCGCCGCCCGGACGTCTACGCCGCGGCCCGTGGGAACGAGGACGGCGTCGACGTTGGGACCGTCGCCGTCGGCCTGGGCCAGGCTCACGGCGCGATCGGCGGACAGCGGCGACTGTCCCGTCACCACGATGCTGCCCCGATCGGGATGCCAGAGCACGCACACCACGCCGGAACCGGCTCCCGCCGGTTCACGGACGCGCTGCGGAAGGTGCTCGACGGCCAACGCGTCGACGGCTCTCGTCCGTGCGACCGCCGACGGTGCGACGGCCAGGACGTCGTCGCGCCCTCCCGCGTAGGCGAATCTGATCAGGTCGGCAGCGACCACGCCGATCCTCTGCACACCGTCGCGGAGAACCGCGTAGTAGTCGGTGGACTCGGCACGGACCACTTGCACGACGGCACCGACGGGTACTCCCGGCAACGTCGAAGGCCCCACCGAACCCGCACCGTCGATGGCCGGCGGGGCGACCGCGGGGACCTCCGGGACGGAGTCGAGCAACGCCCGCGACACCGGCTGCGGGACAGTGCCTTCGAGGCGAAGGGCGCGCACGACCGCCGGGTTTCGCAGGTCCACTTCGGCGCGCCGACCGTCGTAGAGCAGGTACGTCGTGGCCTGGCCTTCCCCACGCGGGGTGACGAGGACGATGCGTGAGCGGTCGAGTCGGTCGACGACGGAGTTTTCGGGGGTTTCGGCGCCGACGATGACCACGGTGCGCTCGCCGTCGCACACCGTCCACGACGGCGCGGGCAGCGGTGTCCCGATGGCGGCGGGCGCCCCGGGGATACCCATCGACGGACCCCGTTTCGCGCCCGCGATGGTCGCCTCGCCGACCGCCACCGGGTTTGCCGCCGTTCTGGCGATCAAACGGGCGGACGCCAGGTTCGGCACGGGGTGCAGGGTGTCGCCGACTCGTACGTACAGCGCACCCGATTCGCGTGCCATCACGATCGGCGCGCTCCCCAGGGTGCCCTGGGGCCTTGCGAACGCAAGGATCGCGCACGCCGCGACGGTGATCAGCGCGAGGACGCAGCCGGCCACCAGCGACAGGGATTGCGCGCGCAACGGATCGTCGTGCATCGCAATGTTGCGGCGCACCAACGCATGTTCCATGCGACGCAGCAGAAAGCGATGACCACTGGCTGCGAGTCGCGTCATCGGTTCGGCCATGAATCCCCCGGGATCGAGCCTAAGCCGAACGGGCGGCCCTACTTCGCAGCGATTTTCAGCGCCCGAGTCGAGGCCGGCCGTACGGGCTCCCCGGGCCTGCGCCCGACGGGAGCGACTCTCCACGACCCGTTAGTGGATCTGCATCGTTCCGCTCGCAGGGTGGTAATGCCATTACTACGATTGGTGAGTGTTCCTCCTGATGGCGGACCCCGGGCCGTGACCACCCCGGTACTCGACTTCGACGGCCGTGTGGTCGACCGACGCCAGGAGATGACCGATCTCCGAGCTGCCGTCGAAGCGGCTGAACGCGTCAGCGGAGGATGCGTCCTGCTCAGCGGGCCTCCCGGAGTCGGAAAGTCGACGCTCACACAGGCCTTCGGCGTCGAGATCTCCCGGCGTGACTGCGTGTTCGCCTATGGCCGGTGCCGAGACGGCTCGCCTGCGCCGTACTCGGCGTTGCGAGAGGCTCTTGGCTCGATCGTCCGCACCATGGCGGCCACGGGCAGCGCGGAGCGGGACCGTTGGCGTGCGGACCTCGTCAGCGGGATGCCCGGGCTTGGCGGCATTCTCTCCGAGCTCGTACCCGACCTCGCGCTGGTGCTGGGCGAACCCTCGCAAGTCGGCGACCTGAACGCAGCGGATGCTCGCCATCGACTGCACCGCGCCGCCATCCGGCTGGTGTCGGCGACCGCGTCCTATCGCCCCGTGGTGTTGGCGATCGATGACCTGCAGTGGGCCGATCGTGACTCGCTACTACTCCTATCCGAACTGTTGACGGTTTCGCTGCGCAACGTGTTGGTCGTCGGCGCGCATCGCGCCGGTGAGTTCGACCCGACCGCAGCAGGAATCACCTCCGCGAGTCTCCGCAGCATCGAACTCGAGCCGCTGGCCCGCGCGGACGTCGAGGAATTGCTCGCAGCGGTGTGCGGCCAGAGCGTCGAGATCGGCGACGTGGCAGCGGAGTTCCACCATCGCACCGGGGGCAACCCGCTTCACGTCCGTCAACTGCTGTACCGCGCACAACGCGAGGGCGCGCTCATTCCGGTCGGCCCAGGCGGGCAACCCGGCTGGGACCTGCGCGTCCTCGCCTCGATCGAGGTCACGGGAACGGCCGCCGAGTTCATCGGCGGCTACCTGGACCAGCTGCGCCCCACTGACCGGGCGGTGTTGAGTTCGCTTGCGTGCATCGGTGGCGAGTTCGACCTCGACGACGCCACGGCCGCTGCGTCCCAACCGCCCGACGTGGTGGCCCACGCGCTCTGGGCATGCCTCGAGCTTCGCTTGCTAGAGGCCCTCGACGGCGACGGCCAGCGGATCACCAACGCGATCAGCCGCGACGCCCGTTACCGGTTCAGCCACGACCGCGTGGCCGAGGCGGCCCGCGCCGGGCTCTCCGCTGACGACATGCGCGAGATTCACCTGCGCTTCGGCCGCTGGCTGGTCGCCCTTGGGGACGATCGGCTGTTCGAAGCCGCGCGCCACGTCGGAATCGGGGGCCTGGGGCTGGCCGACGACGTCGAGCGCACCAGGTTCGTCGAAGTCGTACGGCGGGCGGCGCGGAAAGCTCGCGCGCAAGCCTCGTTCCCGTTGGCGTTCGGGTACTGCCGGAACGCCTTGGACCTGCTCGGCGAGCAACGTTGGGCCGCACACTTCGCACTGACCCGGGAGCTGCAGCTCGACGCCGCCGACGCGGCGTTGCTGGTGGGTGACGTGACGGCGCTCAATGCGCTACTCGACGAGGCCGAGGAGATCCTGCGCGACCCCCCGGACCGCGCGCGACTCGCTTACCTACGGCTGAAGGGGCGGGTCACGGAGAACCGGCTTCAGGAGGCGCTCGAGATCGGGCTTCAGGCGCTCGACGAGCTCGGCGAAAGGCTGCCGAGCGACGCGGGCAAGCCACGCATGGGCAACGCGATCGTCCGGATGTGGTTGACGACTCGCCGCTGGAGCACCGAGCGGCTGCTGCGGCTACCGCAGTGCGATGACCAGCGCGTTATCGAGATCCAACCGATTCTTGTCGAACTGAGCAACCTGACGTACCTCGTCCGGCCCAACCTGTTGCCTGTCGTCGTACGAAAGCAGCTCGATCTCACGTTGGCCGACGGCCACACCCCGTTCTCGCCTGTGGTAATTGCGGCTTACGGGATCATCCTCGTCATGCTCGGTGATCACGCGGGCAGCCAGCGTTTCGGCGAGGTAGCCATGCAGCTTACGGAGCGACCGGAATTTCGGGAGGCCCGGCCGCAGACGTTGTTCATGTATCTGAACTTCATCCGCCACTGGCGCCACCCCCTCCGAGATGGCTTGGGCGAGCTTCGCGATGCCATCGAGGAGGCACTCGACCAAGGCGACCAGGAATACGCCGGATTCCTGGTCGCGGTCCTGCTCTCCCAGTCATTCTGGGCCGGTCGCCCGCTCGCGGAGATCGACGCCCTCGCCAGCTCCCTGATCCCCCACGTTCGTTCCCAGCCCGTGCCCAGCGCGCTTTGCCAGGCCATGCAACAGCTTTGCCTCAACCTGATGGGCCGCAGCGCCGATCCTTTCCTCCTCGCCGGCGAGAGCGGCTTCGACGAGCGGAAAGTGCTGCCGGCGGCGAGGCTCGAGGGCGACGAGGTGACCCTCAGCGTCGCCGCAAACATCAAGCAGGGCCTGCACTTCTGGTGCGGCGACCACGCCGGAGCGGTCGCCGCCACACCAGAAGCAATCGAGCACATCGCCGGCATGGCCGGCACTGCGATCTCCCAGCTCGTCTACCTCGCGGGCGCCCTCAGCATGATCCACTGCGCGCCGCGGGACCCCTCGACCGCCCGCTTCGTGCGCCAGGCACTGGCGCTCCATCGCAAGTGCGCGGCGGGCGCACCGGAGAACTATGCGGCACCCTATGCGCTGATCCAGGGAGCATGGGAGCGAGCGCGCGGGCAACACGCGAAGGCAGAGCGCTTCCTTCACCAAGCGATCGAGCTCGGCGACGGAAACCAGCTCCCAACCATCAGCGCGCTCGCCCACGAGGAGGCCGCAGCCCTCTACGCCGAGACCGGACGGACGACACTTCGCGAACACATGCTGCGATCGGCGTACCAACGCTGGCTGAATCTGGGTTTCGCGGTGCGCACGGATTGGCTCGCGCGGGAGCACCCCTGGCTACTCAGACGCGATCTGAAGACGGATTCGGCTGGGATCGACCCGGTCGGCGCGCATCAACTGCTGCACGCGCTGTCGGGGGCGCGGACCCCGGACGGCTTGGCCAACATCATTCTGGGCTCGGTCGCGGACACGACCGGCGCGGGCCGCGTCTTGCTCCTCACCGGCGAAGCGGAGAATCTATCGGTCCAGGCCATCCTTGATCGCGGCAAGGTCTCGTCCGTCGATGGGCCATCGACCGAGGTGCCCTATGACAGGGACACCGTCCGTCGCGTGGTGGACAACGGCTCCCCACTCGTCGTCGTCGCCGATTCCCACGCGGCGGCCCCGTCAATTCTTGTCATCCCAATACGACTGCAGGGCAGGACAATCGGCGTGATCTACGCCGAGCAGGACGAGTCCGGCAGAAACTTCGACGCCGACCACGAGCAGGCGGTCGCCTTCCTGTGCGCCCAGGCCGCCGCGCCCCTGTGGAACTTCCAGCTCGAGGCACGACTACGGGCCGCCGACGAGCACCGACAGTCCCTCATGGACGTGCAATCGAGATTCGTGCCCAACGAACTGCTGCGCATCCTCGACATCGACGACCTTCGTCGCGTCCGCAGCGGCTACCGGGTCGAACGCGAGATGACGGTGCTCATCAGCGACATCCGCGGCTTCACGACCATGATCGAGGACATGAACGTCACCGAGGCGAGCAACTTGGCGATGGGATTCCTTCGGGCTGTCGAACTTCCGATCATCAGCTACAACGGCATGATTCAAGACGTACGCGGGGACGAGATCGTCGCCGTCTTCGATTCGGAGCCCGACGCAGTCCGGGCGGGATTGGCCATGCTGCGCTCCTTGCGCGAGCACAACCAGGAGCGGAAGGAACTCGGGTCCGAGCAGCTACGGGCGGGAATCGGGATCAACACCGGCGCAGTGGGAGTTGGGCTCGTCGGTGGGGTAAACCGCATGGTGCTCACCATCATTGGCGACGCAGTGAACCTCGCCGCCCGCATCGAGAGCACCAACAAGCGCTACGGCTCCGCGTTGCTCATCTCTGATCGCACCTATAAGCGACTCGCCGATCCAGACCAGTTCGACATCCGTCGCATGGAACGCGTCATGGTGGTCAACCGACGCAGGCCGGTGACGATTTACGAAGTCTACGACGATGATTCGGCTCCGGTCCACGCTGCGAAGCGCGCGGCACAACCCGCCTTCGACGAGGCCTTCGCGCTGTTCGACGCGGGCGAGGTCGACAAGGCACGCGCCGCCTTCGAACGATGCCGCGTGTTGTTGCCCGAGGATCCCGTCGCCCCGCTGCACCTGGCACACTGCGACGCGGTGGCACGCGGCGAGATGACCCCTGGTCAAGACGTGGTGCTCCTACAAAAATGACGCACGCGCCGATGTTCTCTGCAATGATTTGAACCACGGCCGACGAGGGGGGTCTCAGTCATGCACTTGAGCGCGGAGCGGGTGGCCATAGCCAACCAAACCATCCGGGAAACGTTTGAGCAGTCGAGTGTCGCCTGGCAAGCATTTCCAAGCTGGGACACTCGCGATCCCTCCCAGACCATGGTACGCAATGACAACGTGATAGGCCCACCGGCGTACCTGGCCCTCGGGTTCCTGGCCCAGCCCTTCGAAGTGACGCTGGCCGAGGCGATCGCGCCAACGCATGACGCAGTCCTCGCGAAGGTGATCGCCAACACCGCCGTACTCGCTGGGAACTTCGACGACACGGTGATCGCGGACCTTCATTCGGCGACCGTCCCCACGGTGAGGGTGGTGACTGCGACGGCCGACGACCTTCTGTGGGCACTCATCCAGGCGCGAACGATCGTCGAGACGGGCGGATATCGCGCGCCATCGGCCATCGTCACGAACACGTTGGGGCTCGCAGCCCTCAGCCAATTGATCAGCGGGTACAGCGTCATGGACTCTCTGCTGGGCCCGGCGCACGTCAACTCGTTGTACCGCGTGGATACGCTGGAGCCTGCCCCGACGACCGCTCCGACCCCCGTCCTCGGGTGGATGGTGGGCCGTCGGCAGAGGATTCCGCAGGGCGGCGCTTCGGAGGCATCTGCTGGCGAGGAGCCGGTGGACATCGCGGTCAGCGTCCCGCCAAGTTTGGAGGTCGTCGGCGACACGGCCGCCAACGCGATCCAGCTCGTCGTCCGCGTCGGCTTCGCGACACGGGTCAAGGACGAAGGCGGACTCGTCGCTTTCATTCCATAATGACATCGACCCTTCCCCGGACGCGCTCGGCGCCGGACGTCCTGGAGGACTATCTCGCCCTCTGCAAGGAGGCCTGCGACGGCGAGATCAACCGGCTGTACGCGCCAGGTGAAAAAAGGGCGGGTAGCCTCCACCAACTGATCCTCGACTACCCGTTGCGCGGCGGGAAGGCACTCCGGCCGGCACTGAGCATTGCCACCTGCCTCGGGCTCGGCGGCCACCTAGAGGCGATCCTGCCGACCGCGGCCACCCTCGAGCTCTACCACAACGCGTTTCTCATCCACGACGACATCGAGGACGAATCATGGTCGCGGCGTGGCAAACCCACGCTGCACATCGACCACGGAGTCCCGATCGCCGTCAACGTCGGCGACGCCATGCTGTCGCTCTCGCTACAGCCGCTACTCGACAACGTCGAGCGGGTAGGCCTCGGGCCCGCCCTGCGCATCCTGCGCGCGGTCGCCAAGATGACCCGCCTCACCGTCGACGGCCAGGCGCTGGAGCTCGAGTGGGTCCGGTCCAACGCGTGGCGGCTCGACGACGCCGACTACCTCGAGATGGTGGAGCTCAAAACCAGCTGGTACTCGTTCATCACACCGCTACAAGCCGGTGCGATGGCGGCGGGGGCCGCACCCGATCGGATGGCCCCACTGGAGTCACTCGGCCGGCATCTCGGAGCAGCCTTTCAGATCACCGACGACCTGCTGAACCTCCGGGGGGACCCGCAGGAATACGGCAAGGAGATCGGCGGCGATCTCTGGGAGGGCAAGCGGACCCTGATGCTGCTGCACACCCTGCGGTGTGCCGAACCGAACGAGCGGGATCGCGCCCTGCAGATCCTGGCCAAGCACCGCCCGAGTGCCGACGGCGAGTTAGGGCTGACCGAGCTGCTGGAGCGACTCACCGCCCTTGGGCAACTGTCACAGTCGGGCCGGACCGAAATCGAGGCTCGGCTGCAAGGGCAGCATCCCTCGGATTCGAAGAGCCTCAACGACATTCGATGGCTCTACGAGTTGATGCACCGCGTCGGATCGCTCAAGCACGCTCGAGATGTCGCCGCCCGAAATGCTCGGGAAGCCGCCTCCGTGCTAGCCAGTCTCGACTGGTTGCCCGCAAGCCGACACCGCGACGTCCTGGCCGACCTCGTCGACTACGTACACGGGCGGACCCGATGAGCTCAGAAGCCATGATCGCCATGCTGGCGGAGCTAGAGCGGATCCGCGAGCTGGCTCTGGACCTCATCGAGCGGGACGCCCCTCAGCTGCACCCGGCCCCGCCGGAGGAGGCCGGCGGGACGGAGCGGACGGCGTACGACCTACTTCTCGGCGCGCGCCGCGCGGTCCTCGGCAACCCCGCGACCGCCCGAAGGGTTCACGACCTACTCGTTGCCGAGGGCCGTCGCTACGCAGACACACCTCGCGGGGCGCGGCTGCGCGATCAGCTGGCCGCCTCCGAAGCCGTGGAAAACCTCCGACGCGTCTGGGAGACGGTGAGCCTCAACGTTCTCGGCGGTCCCGCGGCGCCAAACACCGCTCCCGACGCCTGGGCGGATCTGCTGGCCGACGTTGTCATCGGGCATGGCCTCGAGGATTCCATCCTGGCTCGCATGCGACCCGAGGGGTTCGCATGACCCTCACCGACCCTCGCGAAGCGCTCGCCGACCAGAGCGATTTCATTGGCTACCTGGTTGGCCTCGCCGGGCTGGCCCAAGTGGTTCACACCCTGGCCGCCGACGGCCGGTTCAGCGAGGTCGGCCGATCCGACCCGCTCCGTGCCCCAGATGACTTCGTACACGTCCTGCTCGGGCTTGCGAGCATTGGTGCTACCATCGAACGATTTGCCAATTCGGCTATGGCACAGCAGAACCCGACTACCGAGGCGGCGCCGACCGCCGCCTCGACCAGGCGGTGGCTGCGATGAGCGCACTGCTCGCACGCAACGACTTCCTCCGCGCCCCGTTGTTGGCCACTGCCCAGCCCACGGGTTTCAAGGAGTGGCACCACTTCGTGATCCACGGGCGAGGTGTGCGGCTCTTGCTCAACTTCAACCTCACCAATGAAGGATTCGGTGCCGGTGAAGTCCGGCTTGCGCCACGGGTCATCGTGATCGCTCACGACGAGAACTGGACCGGCGCCGTCGAGCGATTCGACGAGCGCGCTCTGAACATCTCGGCCGATCTGGGTGAACTGACCATCGGCGGCAATCGGATGACCGTGCTCCCCGACGGCTACCACGTCACAATCGATCTGCCAGACAATGGCATTCGCGGTGAATTGCACTTCGCCTCGGCCAGCCGTCCATTCGTGGTTCGCAACGAACCGTTGGGGGACGGCCGGATCAGCTGGCTCTTCGTACCGAGGCTGCGCGCCGACGGGTGGCTAAGTATCGGCGGCCGGGAGCACCGCATCGAAAACGACCTCGCCTATCACGACCACAACTGGGGTCGGTTCTGGTGGGGCGACGACTTCGGCTGGACGTGGGGCACCATCTTGCCCACAGCACCCGGGGACCCGTGGTCGATGGTATTCCTGCAGACGACCGACCGGAGCCGGCTGCGCTGTCTGACCCAAGCGCTCTACGTGTGGCACCACGATGAGCCCGCCGCGACATTCCGGCACTCGGCGGTGCACACGCGGTCGGACGGCCTACTCAACCGCGCAGCCGACTGCACCTTGCCGCCCGCGATGCGGCTGCTCCTCGACGGCGAGGTGCCGGGTGTGCCGGAACGGATCGACATCGCCGCGACGCGGGCGGGCGACACGGTGCACGTCGAGTTCCACTCACATTCCTATGCCCGCCTGGCGCAGCCGAGCGAGGTACGCCTCGACCGATCGACTGTGCTCTGTGAGACTGGCGGTACCGCGCGGGTCAGCGGATCGATCAACGGCGATGACTTCGACTTCGTCGGCAATGGTGTATTCGAGTTTCTTCATGGCTGAACGGGTGTCATCACTACTGCGGCGCTCGGTCCAGCAACTGGCGGACGAGGTGCCTGACAGTTATCGCTTGCTGGTCGCAGAGCTCGGCCCGATGGTGGTCGAACTCGACGTCGACGGCGAGGTGTTCTCACTGCGCGGTGGTGACCGTCTTCAGGTGTCGGACGGCGCGGCGCAGATGGCCGGCGCCCGGATCGTCACCTCGCGAGTCACCATCCTCGATCTGGTCGATGCCAAGGTGGGTCTTGGCGAGGCCGTGGAGGCGGGCACGGTATGCGTGCACGGTTCGCTCGATGACGTCCAGCGCGCTCACGACTCGCTGCTCGCGTACGTCCACGCCGCGGTCCGTGCGTCCACGCAGCCCGGACTGCTGGCCGAACTCCGGGCGGGCCGATGAGCGATCGCATCTCGACGCCGGCGTCCTGCGAACGACGTCCCACCGTGGCGGTACTCGGAGCGGGCATCGCGGGCCTCACCGCCGCCCACGAACTCGCGGAGCGCGGCTTCGTCGTCACGGTGTACGAGGCACGACACGATGAACGCAACGGGCTGGGACACGAGCCGCCAGGGACCTACCCGCCCGTCAAGCTCGGCGGCTTGGCCGCGTCTCAGTATTCGACGGTGGGCACTCAGGACGGAAGCCAAGCCGAGCTTCGTCCCTTCCCGGGCCGACGGGGCCAGCCACGTGATCCTGGGGGAGCGGTCGCGGGTGAACATGGCTTCCGCTTCTTCGCGGCGTACTACCTACACATCTGGGACCTGTTCCAGCGCATCCCGGTCTACCACCTCACGCCGACGGCTGACGGCACGGCAAGCTGGACACCGTCCTCACGCACTGTCTATGACAACGTCCAGCGGGTAATCACCCAGGGCACGACCGTCGACGGCAAACCATCGCTCGTCTTTCCCCGCGAACTCCCACGCAGCCCCGCTGAGTTTCTCTCGATCCTTGGCCAAATCATGACATTCGGCGTAACTGCCACCGACGCCTCCACCTTCGGGGCCAGGCTGCTCCGCTACCTCGTCACCAGTCCGCTGCGCCGCGCGGAGGAACTGCAGAACGTGTCTGCCTACGACTTCCTCGTCGGGCACGACAGCAAGACCGGGATCAACCAATTCTCCTACACGCCACATTGCGACGAGCTGTTGCGCCGCATGCCAAGGGTCCTGGTCGCTTTCGACTCGCAGTGGGGAGACGCACGCACCAACCTCACCACCTACCTTCAGCTCTACCTCAACATGGATCGCGTCGACAACAAGGCCGACGGCGTGCTCAAAGGTCCCACCACCGAGTGGTGGTTCGACCACTGGTACCGCCACCTCGTCGCACTTCACGTCCGCTTCGTCCGCAATGCGGTGATTCGCCTCGATCCGCCTGAATCCGCTTCGACTCAGCAACCGCATCTACGACCCCGCGTGCAGATCACGTTCGCCGACGGTACGCGGGAGACTCCGGACTACACGGTCGTCGCCGTCGATGCCCCTGCCGCCGAATACATCACCGCCGCGCTGCGCGAAGCGGGAACCGGCGGCACCGTGGCCCGGCTGGACGGTTTCGCCACCTCCGCTCCCCCACCCGACGGACCTCTGCAGCCCGACGCGACCCGGCCGCAGCGGCGGCGGAATCCCTACCTGATGGATGAGATGGGGCGGCTGCCGTGGGATCGATTCCAAACGCTGTGCGGCATCCAGTTTTACTTCGACACGGAATTCCAGCTGCTCCGAGGATCCATGCTGTACGCGGGCACGGAGTGGGCGCTGTCGTCGATTAACCAGGCTGGATTGTGGGAGAGGCGACCGATTCTGGCCGTCGACGGCTACGTCTCGGTGCTGTCAGTCGACATCGGGGATTTCAACACCCCCTCCAGTAGCCTGCTCGACGAGTTCGGCCAGGGCAAGGCGGCCCGCGATTGCACTCCCGACGAAATCGCCGTGGAGGTGTGGCGCCAGATCGTCGATGCGCTGACGAGCTACGACAAGGCCGCCGCGCAGGCAAACCTGCCGTGTCCCGTGTGGTATGCACTCGACCGCGGCCTGATCATGGAAACCGGTCCGGGCCAGGGCCAAGGACGCGCGGCTAAGAACGAGACCCCGTACCTCGTTCCCATCGTCGGGGACTGGACCAATCGGCCGGGAACCGACCCATGGAATCCGCACGGTACGTCTTGGACCACCGTGCCGACCGACGACTCGTGGCACGACGACCTCCAGCAGGGAAATGTCTGGCAAGCGCGCCACGGGGGCTACCAGGTGCACAACAATTCGGTGGTCTTCGCGGGCACATGGACCAAGACGTTCACTCGGATGACGACGATGGAGGCTGCGTGCGAGTCGGGACGCCATGCCGTCAACGCCATTCTCGACCACTACATCTGGGTCGAATCGGGCGGTCTCGATCGTCGGGAGAACACGACACTCGGCTGGAAGTTTCCCTACGGCTTCCTCGATCAGGGTTTGTCGAGTCCGATCCGGCTCCCAACACCGGCCGGTGACTACTGCTACGTCTTCGACATCGAGAACCGCGAGCCTGCCGACACCCGCGCGCTTCGCACCCTGGACTCCAAGTACTGCCTGCACTCGCTACCACATCCGTTGGACATATCGGCCGCAGATACGGCCGGCGTCCCCACGTCTCCTGTCCCACCACTCGCCGGAGGTTCATAAAATGTCCATGCCTTCACCTGACTACTACCAGCAGACGCTCGCCTATCTCCAGGTCTGGCGAGAGCTTCTGGAGAGGTCGGCGGCCGCGACGGCAGGGCTCGCCCCGAATTCGCCGTTCATGCCGTTCATGCCGCCGATACCGATGCCGATACCAGGTATGGCACCGATGCCAGGCATGCCACAGATGCCACCCACCGCTCCCCTCGTGCCACCAACACCGGCCGACTACACCCAGCAACTGTTTGGCTATCTGCAGGCCTGGAGGCAGTACCTCGAACAAGTGGCAACACCAGGACCGTCGCACGCGCCAACCGCCAATTACGAAGGGAGTCAGTTTCTTCCGGCATACCCGCCGGTGCAACACATCCCGCCCCCCGACCCGACCGGGAGCAAGCGGCTGGACCAAACCGATAAGTCGACGAACGCGTCGGGGGTGTCGCTGGCACGGCCCGACGAAGGAAGCTCCGCCAGCACCGACAGCAGCCGCTTCGCGCGGCGATCGGAGAAGTGGCCGCCGGACGACGTGCTCGTCGCGCCCACCACCGAGAGCGGAACTTTTGTGCCCAGTAATTACGGCAACAGAAGCAATTACGGCGATGCAATCCGGTCGCCGGGTGGGCCCGCTGCCGAGAGCCGCGGCGACGGACAAGACGCGCCGCATGTGCTGCGGCCACCCGTTTACGACTGGGCGAATCAGTGGCTCCCCACCACGCTCCGTAGGACCGGCGCGACCAATACGGCCGCTACCCCAGCCCCGCCAGCGCAGAACTCCCCAGCGCCGCCGCGCATCCAGCGGCGTGCCGTGGGTTCGCCATTTCTCGCGGCAATGGGTCGAGTAGCGCCAGACGCGTTGCCCCAGGTCGCACCGAGATCGCTATTCAGGGAACCCGGTCAAGCCGCATCACCCTGAGCTGGGTGCTAGTCGGTCACCTCATCGCGCCCGCCGCTCCCCGTACGTCGCTACGTACGGACCCCGATTCGCGTGCCATCACGATCGGCGCGCTCCCCAGGGCGCCCTGGGGCCTTGCGCGTGCAGCGGATCGTCGTGCATCGCAATGTTGCGGCGCACCAACGCATGTTCCATGCGACGCATCAGGAAGCGATGACCACTGGCAGCGAGCCGCGTCGTCGGTTGATCGGCCATGAATCCCCGGGATCGAGCCTAACCGCGCCGTGGGACCAGCCGGAGCGCTGAATTCAGTGCCACCGCGCCCAGACGTAGGGCACCAGCGAGCGGAGGAAGTCGAGATCGGGTCCGGGGGTGGCCTTGGCGAAGGCGTCCTCGAAGTACTCCTCGGCGACCAGCAGGATGCCCTCGGCGTACTCGCGGGTGAAGGTGATGCTGCCGTAATCGTCCATCAGGCGGCGTACGGTGCGGACGAGTTCTTTGAGCGCTCCAAACGGGAACGGCGGAGGTAGTCGGTGATCAGCGCGCGGTCCTCGCCCTCCGCGGTGGCCATCAGGTGCACCAGGGTCAGGGTGCGCTTGCCTTCGTAGAGATCGCCGAGGATCTCCTTGCCGTAGGTCTGTTCGTCGCCGACCAGGTTGAGCAGGTCGTCGCGGATCTGGAACGCCGCCCCGAAGTGGAACCCGAACCGCACCAGCGGCCCAAGGTCGACGGTGCCACGTGAACCCACCATCGCGCCAACGCGCAGCGGGTGAATGGTGGTGTACCAGCACGTCTTGTGCATGATCAGCGACAGGTAGTCCTCTGGCCCGAGCTCCTCGACGTTGTCGGCCTGCCAGCCGACTTCGGTCGCCTGGCCTTCCAACGTGCGCATCGCCATGGTGTCGAATTCGGTCCAGACCAGGTCCGCGAGCTCTCTGTCGAGCCGTCGGGTGGCTCTCCGCAGCACCTGGCCTGCGACGATGGCCAACCCGTCGCCGGCGTTCAGCGCCGCAGCGACCCCGTGTTGCGCTGCGAGAGTCGGTCTGCCACGGCGCAGCTCGCTGCCGTCGGCGATGTCGTCGTGGACCAGAAAGGCGTTGTGCAGCAGTTCGATTGCCACGGCGATCCCGAGTAGGTCATCCGGTTTGCCACCGAAGACACGTCCCGCCGAGAGGCAGAGCGCGGGCCGCAGCGCCTTGCCCGGCCGGGCCGGGTATTCCCTCATCGGCCCGTACAACCATTGGACCGGCTCGCCGTCGGGCATCGCATCGAGCATCGAGTTGCGCACGACCTTGCCGACAGCGCGTAGCCGAGTCTCCACGTCGGAGATCAGCTCCGCGCGGTCGGCCGTGCTGGTCACGAGAGCTGCGACGCGACCGTGAGCAGTATCGGCAGCCACACGTCGGCGTGCCCGTCGGCCAACAGCGTGCCGCGATACACGCCAGGAGCCACGTCCTCGGACACGTCGAGCTCGACGGTGATACCGCGGCTGGAGCGCGCAGGCATCGGAATCGTGTCCGGCTCGAAGCGCACCATCGCGGCCTCGACCACACTGCCGTCATGGGACATCAGGTCGCTGCACCGCAGTCTGACCTTGCCCAGGTCGATGCCACCGGCGTTGTGCACCCACACCTCCGTCGACACCGCACCGGGTTCGGTTGCCGTCAGCGCGATCTCGCCGCTGGCCTGGTCGTTGACCAGGTCGAACATCGCGGGTCCACCCTGAGCCGACCCGGACGTCCCGCTGCGTATCGATCCGATGAGCTGACCCACCATGTTCTTCCATGAGCCCAATAATTGTTCGACGTCGGGAAGTGTTGGGGTGCTCGGCTTTTCACCGCTCTGTTGTTGGTCCTCGACCGGTGCCGCTGCGCCCGCCGTTGAGGTGGTCGGTTCGGATGTCGTCACGCGCACGAATCGATCGACCAGTTCCGACGCCGCACGAAAGCCCCTGGCCTGAATCTCCCCGAGCGCGCGCACGTTGATTGCGGGATCAAAGACCGAGGCCCATGGCAGCTCGGACAGCCCGCCGTCGTCACCAGGCCCCCGGCTCGCCATTGTTCGCCTCCCCGTGCATTCCCTGTGCGTCGTGCCTGCACAACGGTATGCTAATGCCGCCATGAGCGGGGGGCGGGGGAAGATGGATTTACTGGTCGGCTACGAATTGGGGCTCTTCGGCGAGATCGACAAGCAGGTGTTGGAGGCGAAGGCAGAGAAATCCGCCACCGGCGATGCCGTCGTGGACACCGTGGAAAGGCTTCTGCCGAACACCACGGGCTTCGGCCAGGCCGGCTGGTACAGAGAGCTCGAAACCTTCATCAACGAAAACGTACGGGACCCCGATGCCTCGCCTGTCGTCTTCCCGGATCTGACCCAAACCCTGGGGTATCTGCAGACACTGACCTCGGGCGAAGAGTCTTTCCGTAGCGCTGTTGACGATTCCGCCAATCCGCCAGGCACCGTAATCCGCGGCGCGCCATACGAATTCCTGATCAACTACATCGCGGCCGGGGCCGCCTACCCGTCGTTAATACTCGAGAAGATCAAACAGATCAGGGGCGGCGGTCCACGCTACAATCAACTAGGCGAACCGCTGAACCTCTTGGAGCAGCTCCCGCCACCTACCAGCGAGAGCGGCGGCAGCCCGGAAGCCTCGCCGAAATTCATCACTTCCGTTGACATGCTGGAAATCAGAAACAACATCGATCTCATCCAGTTCCGCGACGACTGGACGACGGTCTTGGGACCGAAGATCGGTGAGGAATTCGCCAAGAAAAGCCGGTCCTGCTTCGGCCTGCTCGAAGAGGCGGACGGACAATACTGCGGCTCGATCTACACCGACTACGACGAGGTCGATCTCACCATCGACGATGTCAAGAAGGTCCTGCACCCGCACAACTGGCCCGATTGCTCAGACTTCTTTTACGCGGTGACCTCACAGGACCCGAAGTACGCGGCCACGGGCTGGAGTCGGCTCAAGGAAACCATCAGCCCAGAGCCGGACAAATACCTCATGGATACGGCGCTGGTCTTCTACTTCGGCAAATTCGATGAGAAGGGTGGCATCTATCTCAACTACGACATCGACGTCACCAAGCAAGGCGACTCGTTCCTGGTCCACGTGGACAGCGGCTATATCTGCGTGACAGAACCACTCGACAACGCCACAGGGGTGCGGATTCGGACCAGTAAACAAGAACGAGTCGACGGCCTCAGCCCGACCGCGACATCGGCGTTGGCGTGTCACATGGGCTGGGGGCAGTTGGCCCGGGACATGCTTGCCGGTACCGCGAGATTGGTGAAATCCGGGAAGATTAAAGAATCAGACCTGACGAAATTTGAGTTCTCCCCTCCCAGTGCCAATGAGCTCAAAGGCAATTCGGGACCGGTGATCCCGAATAACCCGAAGCTGAAACCTGTCGCGCTGCCGGGCAACTTCAGAGACACCGTCGACGATACGAAGACCTTGGCCAATGACCTCATAGATCGAATCACCACCACCTGGGGCCACGCAGCGAAGCGGTGGATGGACGGCATGACACGTGAGGACATCGCCGCGACCACCCACGAGATCGGCAAGAACTTGAATGAGTTCGCCCAGACTGTCTACACGACGGCGGAGAATGACTTCAAGGGCAAGCCCAAGAAAAAGGATGGTGGCGCCTGATGGACGACCCGAAAGTCATAGCGGCCCGGTACGGGATGGTCGCCCACAAAGTGGTCAACGATGCCGCCAAGGTCGTCGATGACGCATTCGGCAAGATCAACAAGGTTGATGGCAAGAATCAGCCCGACGACCAGGGTCCCTTCACCGCGGGTGATGCGATCGTGACGTTGAGCCGTTTGCTGACCATCGCCGCCACCGGAGCAATCGGATTCGCCCGGATTCCCCTGCAGATCCAGTCCGAGAAGGGTCCGCTGCTGCTCGCCGACCATATCGCCACCGTTGCCGCCATCGCGATATCCGACGCCGAGCAGGTGACCGAGAATCTCGCGAAGTCGGTCGATAAGAAAAAGTTCCCCCAGAATCAGAAGGCTCAATTGGTGGAGTCGGCGATCAAGCTGACCAGCATCGGCATGATCCGCGGAGCCGAGGTCCTCGAGACCGTCGTGGCCGGACCCGGCAGATACAAAGACCCGGTATTCACCTCGGACCCGATCTCCGTCGGGCGGCCAGAGAACCGTGACCGTGAACTCAGAGTGGTGAAGATGGGCCGGCAGGCCATTCCCGGCGAGAACATCGCCAAGCTGGTCGAGGTGGTCCCCAAAGACTGCATCCTCAAGAGCGGCGAGGACACATTTCAGTTGCGCGTCAACGCCGCAGGCATTCCGAGCGGGGTGTTCGTCGGTGTGGTGCAACCGTGCATCCCGGGCACCGTAACCCCCGACGGCGCTGCAGTATCGGTCTCGCTTGCGCTGTGAGCCAACCTGATTCAACGGAAGGTGTCGACGAGCTACTCGATCGAGCCATTTCAGCGATCAGCATGGGTGATCGAGCGACCGCTAACGTGCTGGCCGAACAGGTGCTGGCGCTAGACCGCAACAACGCCGATGCCGAGGACCTGCTCGCGGCGCCGTCCGACGGCGAGATCCGCCGAATGACGATCCTGTTCGCCGACCTCGTCGATTCGACCGCGCTCTCCACGCGCATTGAAATCGAGGTCTACCGCACCGTCGTCGGACGATACCGCGACGACGTGCTCAAGATCGTGAACCGGTACGAAGGCCATGTCGGCTCGACGAAGGGCGACGGGCTGCTGGCCTTCTTCGGGTATCCGAGGGCCCACGAGGATGACGGCCGCAGGGCGGTGCAGGCGGGTTTGGACATCACCCGCGAGATCGCCGCCCTCAGCGGGCGGGTCCGCCGCCGATTCGGCTTCGACATCGACGTCCGCGTCGGCGTTCACCGCGGCATCGTCTATCTGGATATCGCCCAAGACGACGTCTACGGGCTAGCGGCCAATCTCGCCGCCCGGATGTGCAGCGTCGCCGCGCCCGGCACCGTGGCAGTCTCGGGTGCGATCGAGCTGCTGGTTCGGGACAGGTTCGAGCTCCAAGCGCGCCCGCCCGCCCTTGTCAAGGGTGTTGACGAACCGATTCCCTATTTCCTCGTCATCGCCGAGCGCGATGTCACGCCAGAGGCGCGGGGGCCTCTGGTCGGACGCGACCAGGAGTTGACGAGCCTCGAAAGGCGTTGGGCTCAAGCGCAAGCCGGGGAGCTCGAGCTGCCGGGGTTGGCGTTCGTCGGCGACGCAGGCATCGGGAAGAGCCGGCTGGCGTGGTCGGCGGTGGCGCTGGCCGAGCGATCGCAGTCGGTCGTGCTTCAGCTGGTCGGCTCACCGTTTCACACCGACGTCGGGCTGCGTCCCGTCCGCAGGCTCCTGGAACGCCGCTGCGGCATCGACCGGACATCGGATCCGCCCGGGCGCCTGCGTCACCTCGAGCGCGAGATCCTGGAACTCGGCTCCGACCCGGCCACGATGGTGCCGCTGTTGGCGCCCGTGCTGGGAATCGCGCCGCAGGCCGGATACCAGCCCGTGCACGTCGAGGGCCGGAAGTTGTACGAACAGATCGCGTCCGCCGTGCACGACTACCTGCTGGCGTGCGTCCAGGGCGGGCCCGCGCTGGTGCTGGTCGAGGACATGCACTGGTTCGACGAGGACACCGTCGAGGTCGTGCAGTCGCTGCTGGGTGCCGCTACTGGTGGCGACCTCCTGCTCGTCATGACGAGCAGGAACCTCGCGGATGTGCCCGATAGCTCACGTGCCGAGATCTTCGAACTCAAGCCGCTGTCCACCGCCGAGGCCGAGACGCTGATCACCGCACTGCATCCCGGGGTCACCCCGAAACAACAACAGGCCGTTCAGCTTCGATGCGATGGGGTCCCGCTCTACATCGAAGAACTCGTGGCCAAGATCAAGGACCAGCCAACCGACGAGGCTCGATCGATCGGCGTTCCGGACACGCTGTACGAGGCGCTGTTCGCACGCCTTCGACCCACTTCCGGCACCGCACGTGTCGTCGAAGCGGCCGCCCTCATCGGCAGTCGCATCGAGCGCAGCCTCCTGCTGTCCGTCGTGGACCTCAGCGAGCAGCAGGTCGACGAGCTGATCTCGCAACTCGTGCAGACCCGCGTGTTCGAACCGCTTGCAGCGGACAGTTGGCGGTTCCGGCACGAGCTGCTTCGCGAGGTCGCTGCGGAGTCGTCGCCACCCAGCCTTCGCCGAAGGCTGCACAGTCGCATCGCGGATGCCTTGGCATCTGCGCCGACAGCGGGTAATCCCGACTGGCCGTTGATCGCTCGGCATTACGAGCGCGCCGAGCGGTATGCCGAGGCCGCCTCCGCGTACGGGCAGGCGTCCGCCAACGCCGGCCAACGCGGCGCACTCGGGGAGGCCCGAACCTATCTGACGCACGCCGTGACTCAGGTTGAGCGGGCGGCGCCCGGCCAGGACACTGACCAGTTGGAAATCGCACTTCGGCTCCGCCGTGCCTTCCTGGCCCAGGCCGCCGAGGGAATATCCAGTCCCAGCGTCGTCGCCGACTTCGAGCGGTGCCTGCAACTGTGCAGCAACGACTTACGCGACGACGATCTCCTGTCGACGATGATGTCCCTTTATCCGTATTACACGATGAAGGCCGACCTCGACCGTGCTCAGCGGCTGGTCGAATCGATCCGCACGAGCCTCACCGGATCCCGGGAGGCATTCCTGCCCATCAACGACTTCGCCCTGGGGATGCTGGCGTGGTACCGCGGGGAATTCGACTACACCCGAACCAAGTTGGAGTTGGCGGCGAGCGAATTGACCACAGCGGCATCTGACGAACTCGACGCGATGTTGTTCATGCCCAACCACGCCACCGCAGGCCTGTATACCCACCTCGCGCTCTCCCGGTTCACCGACGGCGAGCTGACCGAGGTCGACTCGGAACTCGCCAGGGCGGAACGCTTGTGCAGCCAGCTGGCGTTTCCGAAGGGCGCATTCAGCCTGGCCTACGTGCGTCAGACCGAAGTATTGATCCGGATCGAAGCGGGTCAGTTCGACCGCGCCGCCGACGCCGCCACCGCGGTGGCCACGCTGGGCGAAGAACACGGCTTTGATTCGTTCGCGATGTTCGGAATGGCCCAATACGCCGTGGTGAGCGCCGCATCATGGTTGGCCGACGACGCCGGCGCCGACGGAGCCCTGGCAACTCACATCAACACCGTCGCCGCGTATGTCGAGGCGTTCCGGGAGTTGGGCCTGATCGCCCTTGTCACCTTCTACGACGCGGTGCTGGCGCGGCTGCTGACGGCCGCTGGTCGGGCCGACGATGCAAGGGCACGGCTACAGACCGCGCTCGACCTGGCTGCCCAGACCGGAATGCACTTCTACGATGCCGAACTCCTCAGACTGCGTTCGCACACCACTGACGACGCCGAGCAGCGGCGTGCCGATCTCGACTCGGCCATCAGACTGGCCCGCAGCCAGAATGCGAAGGTCTTCGAGCTGCGTTCCGCGGCAGACTACTTCGAGCTGATCGGCGAGCCCGGCCGGCGGACCCTGGTGGATGCACTGGACCGATTCGCCGCCGAGAGCACGTGGCCTGAGTTGCCGCGCGCCAGGGCCCTGCTCGGGTGAGTCGCCCACCGGGGAAGGTCGCCATCCTTGGCGGCGGGATGGCTGGTTTGAGCGCGGCCTGGCGGCTCAGCGAACCCGGCTGGCGGGATCGCTTTGAATCGATCACGGTCTACCAGCGCGGCTGGCGGTTGGGCGGCAAGGGTGCGTCCAGCCGCGGCGACAACGGACGGATCGAGGAGCACGGTCTGCACATCTGGCTTGGTTCCTACGAGAACGCATTCCGGCTGCTGCGCGAGTGCTACACCGAACTCGACCGGGCGACAACGGATCCCACTTGCCCCATCAAGACTTGGCATGAGGCGATGATCCCGGCCGACAATCCGGGCCTCGCCGACCGGCAGGGTGACGGCTGGATGACCTGGCTCGGTACCCACCCTCGCGACGATCGGCTGCCGGGCGATCCGGACGGCTCCGGGCGTGGGCTTACGCCGGTGGGGTTCGTCCAGCAGGCGCTGCAATTGGTGCTCGCCTTCGCCGACTCCCTGCGCGAGGCGGGCCCGCCCATCCTGCGCCTCACGACATCGCCGAAGCCGCCACCCACACCGCAGTCTCGATCGATCGACGCGGTGCAGCGCGGGAGCTTGGCTGCGCTGCTGGCCGTCGCCGAGCCGCCAGCGTCGGAGGGTCCGTCCGCTGACCTCCTCGAGCACGCACTGGATGCGGCCCGCAACGCGATCGATTACGAGGATCGACCCGACCACCGGCACAGCTGGGTCCTGATATCGCTCATCACCGCCGTCGTACGCGGCGTCATCGCCGACAACCTGGTGACCGATTCGCGGGGCTTCCGCTCAGTCAACGACGAGGACTTCGGCGAGTGGATCCTGCGCCACGGCGGACATCGGGACGTGCTCGATTCTCCTTTGGTGCGAGGCGTTTACGACCTGGTCTTCGGTTACGCGGACGCCGATCCCGAGCGGCCGGCCTGTGCTGCCGGCCTGACGATCTTCCTCATCGGGATGGTGCTCTTCGGATACCGGGGGGCGATCTTCTGGAAGATGACCGCGGGCATGGGCGATGTCGTCATCGCACCCCTCTATCAGGCCTTGCGACGTCGCGGCGTCGAGTTCGAGTTCTTTCACCGGGTCGACGCACTGCATCTCGACGAGCGCCGTCAGCGGGTCGAGTCCATCACGATGGGCCGTCAGGTCCAGCTGGCCGACGGCGTCGAGCACTACCAGCCGCTGACCACGGTGCGAGGCCTGCCGGTGTTCCCCGACGCCCCGCTGCCCGACCAGATCGTCCCCCGTTCCGGGCTGCCGGAGCTCGAGTCACACTTCGGTGAGCGCGAGGACGTCGAGAAGCGGGTGCTCCGTGGCGGCGTCGACTTCGACCACGTCGTGCTGGCGGTGTCGATCGGCATGATTCCGATCGTCGCCGAGGAGCTCATCGCGGACCGAGCCGAATGGCGCGACATGACGACCAAGGTCCGTACGGTGGCCACCCAGGCGTTTCAAATCTGGCTACGCCCAGCCGAACCCGCTCTCGGCTGGGACAAGCCCGGCGCGACGATCACTGCCTACCTGCGTCCGTTCGAGACGTGGGCGTCGATGCCGCAGACGCTGTGGGCTGAGGACTGGCCCGCCGACGATCGGCCGGGGACCGTCGCATATTTCTGCGGCAGCCTGGACGCGGCGTGGCCGACGTCGGAGACGAGTCCGCGCTACGTGGGTCGCTATCGCGAGCAGGTCCATCGCGCGGCCGCCGACCACATCAGCCGCAACCTCGGCCTCTACTTCCCGAATGCGTTCGACGAGCAGGGATTCGACTGGCGCCTGCTCAACGGCGTCACCGACCAGAAGGGTGCCGCCGCCCTGTCCACCCAACACGTCAGCGTGAACATCGACCCCTCCGACCGTTACGTGCAGTCCGTGCCCGGCTCCGACAAGTACCGGCTGCGCCCCGACGAAAGTGGTTATGACAACTTGGTTCTGGCCGGCGACTGGACGGACTGCGGACTGAACGCCGGTTGCATTGAGGCCGCGGTGATTTCCGGACTGCAGTCGGCGAACGTGCTGCTGGGGCACGGCAGGTTCCACCGCATCCGCGGCTACTACCTGCCTTGAGCCGACGGTCGCTTCCGCTCCTTGCCGGGATTCTCCTCGCGCATGCGCCCGCCGCTCCCGGTACGCCGCCACGTGCCGACGATTGCCGCAGTTGCCGGCGTCGCAGAACTTCCTTGAACGGTTGCACGACAGGTCGATGAGCCGTTCGCCGTCCACTGAGTCACTGTTGAACGGGACACACGCAGCCCTCGATGTGAGCTGCCTCGTCATGAGTGAAAATCGTTTGACCCATGACCTGCGCCAACGGTAGTGTCATGACCAATCGTTATTTTACTCATTACCACCCGGGAGGTGCCACGTGACGAGCACGACTCCAACGAATCAGCGCGCCGCCGTCGACCACTTCCGGCTCGGACTGCTGTTCGCGGTCGCATCCGCCTTCGCGTTCGGCCTGTCGGGTCCGCTGGCGAAGTCGCTGATGGAAGGCGGCTGGAGCCCGACCGCCGCGGTCACCGCGCGGCTGGCAGGCGGCGCGGTCGTGATGGCCGTCGTCGCCACCATCATCAAGCCCGACTGGTTCCGCGAAGCACTGCGGCACGCCAAGACCGTGGTGGCCTACGGGCTGATTCCCATCGCGGGCGCTCAGCTCTGCTACTACAACGCCGTTTCGCACCTGTCGATCGCCGTGGCGCTGCTGCTCGAGTACACCGCCCCGGTCCTCGTCGTCGGCTGGCTGTGGGCGACCACCCGCCACCGGCCGAGCAACCTCACACTGGCCGGCGTGGCACTCGCCATCGCCGGCATCACCCTGGTGCTGGACGTCTTCACGAGTGCGCACATCAACCTGGTCGGCGTCGGCTGGGCCCTGGCCGCGGCCGTCTGCGCGGCGTGCTACTTCATGATGTCGGACGAAGTCGCTGCCGACGGCACCGGGCTGAACGCGATCACGCTCGCCGCAGGCGGCCTCATCGTCGGCGCCGTCGCGGTCGCCCTGCTCGGTGTGTCCGGACTCATGCCGTTGACCTTCGGCACACACGACGTCGTCATCGCGGGGTGGACGACGTCGTGGCTCGTGCCGGTCATCGCGCTGGCGGTGGTTCCGACCGCGATCGCCTACACGCTGGGCATCGCGGGCATCGCTCGACTGCGGCCACGGTTCGCCTCGCTGGTCGGACTGGCCGAGGTGATGTTCGCGGTGCTGGCGGCGTGGGCGTTGCTCGGTGAGGCGATCACCGTGACCCAGGCGATCGGAGGCGCCGTCGTGCTCGTCGGACTTGACTCTGGCGCGCCAGGGCGATCGCAGCGAGAAGGTGGCCCATGCCACCTGGCCGGACGCCCCGGCGGGCGGGTCGCACGTGGAGCAAACGATTGGTCGCAGCTGAACGACGTATGTGAAGATGGCCTGCGTGACCCTTCTCAGAGTGTCGGTCCGGCTGGGCGCGATCGCGGCGGCGCTGGTGTCGACGGCGGCGGTGCTCACCGCAGCACCCGCCGCCGCCGACGGGCCGTGTCCCGACTTCGAAGTCGTGTTCGCCCGCGGCACCAACGACACCCCCGGCATGGGACGCGTCGGTGACGCGTTCACCGATGCGCTGCGGCCCCAGCTCGGCGGCCGCAGCGTCGGCACCTACGCGGTGAACTACCCCGCGTCATACGACTTTCTGACCGCCCAGGACGGTGCCGCCGACGCCACCAACCACATCGCCGCCATGGCCAGCCAGTGTCCGTCCACCAGGATCGTGCTCGGCGGGTACTCGCAGGGCGCGGCGGTGGTCGACATGCTGGCAGGCATCCCACCGCTTGGCAACAAGATCGGTGAGGTCGGCTCGGCACCGCCACTGCCGGCCAACCTGGACAACAACGTCGTGGCCGTCGCCGTGTTCGGCAACCCCTCGACGAAGTTCTCGATACCGATCACGAACTCGGTGTTCGGCGGGCGGGCCATCGATCTCTGCAAGGACGGCGACCCGATCTGCTCCCGCGGCCGCAATCCGTTCGCCCACAGCGATTACGTGACCGCAGGCATGACGGATCAGGCCGCCAGCTACGTGGCGCGGCTGCTCTCGGCGAATTGCGCGTTATCATGCAGCGTGGCTTCTGATCTTGTAAGGCGCACGGCTCTTGCCGTCGCGACCGCCTGTACCGCCGTGCTCATTCCCATCGCTACCACGGTGGCTGCTCCCGACGGCATCGGCCGACAACTGCCCCGACATCGAGGTGGTCTTCGCCCGTGGCACCTCCGAGGCACCGGGCCTCGGACTGCCCGGCGGAGCGTTCGTCGACTCGCTGCGTTCCAAGGTGGGCGGCCGCTCGGTCGGAAGCTATGCGGTGAACTACCCCGCCGACTACGACTTCCTCGCGGCCGCCAGCGGAGCCAACGACGCCAGCGCGCACGTCCAGTACATGATGGGCGCCTGCCCCAACACGCGTCTGGTGCTTGGCGGCTACTCGCAGGGCGCGGCGGTGATGGACGTGATCGCCGCGGTGCCGTTCCCGGCGATCGGGTTCAACAACCCGCTGCCGCCCGAACGCGCCCGACTTCGTCGCGGCCATCGCCGTCTTCGGCAACCCGTCGGCCAAGCTCGGCCTGCCGCTGACCTCGAGTCCGGTGTGGGGTGGCCGGTCGATCGATCTCTGCAACGGCGACGACCCGGTCTGCCAGACCGACGGCGAGAACGTCGCCGCGCACAGGGCCTACGCGGGTGGCCCGACCAACCAGGCAGCCAACTTCGTCGCGGGACTGCTGTAACGAACCCGCACCGGCATTGGATACCTCTATCGTGACCACCTCCGCGCTCAGCCGCGCACTGATGGCGGCGGGCCTGATGGCCGCGACGATCTCCGGCACCATTGGGATCCCCGCGGCTGCCGCCGCGCCGTGCCCCGACGTGCAGGTCTTGTTCGCGCGGGGAACCGACGAACCGGCGGGGCTCGGGCAGGTCGGCGATGCGTTCGCGCAGAACCTGCGCGATCGGACCGGACGCGACGTCGCCGCGTCCGCCGTGAACTATCCGGCGCACCAGGACATTGGCCCCGGCGTGGACGACTTGACCGCCCAACTCAAGTCGATCACCAGCCAGTGCCCGAACACCCGGATCGTCGTCGGCGGGTATTCCCTCGGGGCCGCCGTCACCAACCGCGTGCTCAATGATCCGCTGCCGGCGAGCGTCGGCGATCACATCGCCGCAATCGTGTTGTTCGGCAACGCAAGTCGGCTGTTGAACGTTCCGATCGCGCCCGGCCCCGAATTCAACGGCAGGTCCATCGACCTGTGCAACCCCGGCGACCCCATCTGCGCGGGCGGACCAATGGCCCTGTCGCACCTGCAGCTCGCCTACGTCGCGGGCGGGGGCGTGAATGCCGGGGTCGAATTCGCCATGAGCAAGCTCTGAGCCGACGCGGCATCGGTGGCCGACGAAGGTGTCAATCCGTCTTTGCTAGCATCGATTCAGTGAACCTTCACCACCCTCGCAGGTCCATCGTCGCCGCCGTCGCCATCGCCCTCACCGCTGGTGCCCTGTTGGTCGTTCCCGCGGTCACCGCGCGCAGCCTCCCTTCGGCATCGGCCGCGTCGTGCCCCGACGTCGAGGTGATCTTCGCACGCGGCCGGCTGGAACCAGCGGGCGCCGGCGCGATCGGCAACGCCTTCGTCAGCGCGCTGCGGCAGAAGACCAAGAAGAACATCAACCTCTACGCGGTGCGTTACCCCGCCGACAACCAGATCGACGTCGGCGCCAACGACATGAGCCAGCACGTGCAGAGCACGGCAGCAACACTGCCCCAACACCCGGATCGTGCTCGGCGGGTACTCGCTCGGCGCGGGCGTCACCGACGTCGTGCTGGCCGTGCCCTTCACGTTCTTCGGCTTCAACAACCCGCTGCCGCCCGGTGGATCAGCACATCGCCGCGGTCGCGCTGTTCGGCAACGGCATCCAGTGGGCGGGCCCGATCGGCGAACTTCAACCCGGTCTACTCGCGACCGGACCATCGAGCTGTGCCACGGCGCGGACCCGATCTGCAACCCGGCCGATCCCGACACGTGGGAGGACAACTGGCCCGACCACCTCGCCAACGGCGTACATCAAGGCCGGCATGGTCAATCAGGCGGCCGACTTCGTCGCGGGCAGGCTCGCGACCGCCGCCGCTCAGTAGTCAGCGTCCGCGACCTCGTCGGCGCGAACGCACGTCGCGGGTCACCTTGATCCGCGCCTCGAGTTGATCGTCGGGCGGATAGTCGACGGCGATCAAGGTGAGGCCGCGGGCGGGCGCGGCGGCGAAGTCGCTCGATCGCCGCGCCGCCGTGAGAAGTCCCGCGCACCAAGCCGGGTTCACGGCGACCCTCCCCCACCGCCAGCAGCGCGCCGACCAGCGAGCGCACCATCGACCAGCAGAACGCGTCCGCGGTGACGTACGCGGTGACGAGGTCACCGTCGCGCGACCAGTCCAGCCGTTGCAGATCGCGAATCGTGGTGGCGCCGTCGCGGTGTCGGCAGAACGCGGCGAAGTCGTGCAGACCCAGCAGGTTCTCGCGATGCCTCAGCCATCGCGTCGAGTCCAGCGGCCGCAGCCACGGCGTGACGAAGCGGGCCTGCTGCGGCTCGACACCGTACGGCGCCGTGGACAGCCGGTACACGTAGTGCCGCCGCAACGCCGAGAACCGGGCGTCGAAACCGTCTTGGCGCCCGGACGACGTCGAGCACGCGCACGTCGTCGGGCAGCAACCGCGCCGAGCCTGCGCACCAGCGGCAGGAACTCGGGTTCGTCGCGTCGCGACGGGTGCGCGGGTAGGCGAGCGGCGAGCGCGTCGGCGGGGACGTCGACGTGCGCCACCTGGCCGGTGGCGTGCACGCCGGTGTCGGTGCGTCCCGCGGCCCGGGTCACGCACTGGCGTCCGGAACACCGTGGACAGCGCCTCGTCGAGGACCCGGCGACGGTGCGCTGGCCCGTCTGGGCGGCCCAGCCGGCGAATTCGGTTCCGTCGTAGGCGATGTCGAGGCGCAGACGGGATAGAACATGCCCGCCACCGGATGTCGATGGCGGGCATGTCGTCGTTCATCCGACTAGGACTTGGCGTCGTCGGCCTTTTCCGCCTCGTCGGCCTTCTGCGTCGTCGGAGGCTTCGGCCTCGGCGACCTCTTCGGCGGCCTCGGCTTCCTGGCCCTCCTCGATGGCTGAATCTTCCTCGATGGACTCGGCCTCTGGACGTCGTCGACGGTCTCGTCGGCGTCCTCGACCGCGGTCTCCTCGACCGGAGCCTCCTCGACAACCGGGGCCGCCTTGGCGGGCGCGGCCTTCTTCGACGCGGCCGCGCGACGGGCACGGTTGGCCTCGTCGGTCACCGTCTTCTCCCGCACCAGCTCGATGACGGCCATCGGGGCGTTGTCGCCCTTGCGTGCCTCCACCTTGATGATGCGGGTGTAGCCGCCGTTGCGGTCGGCGAAGAACGGGCCGATCTCGGCGAACAACGTGTGCACCACGTCCTTGTCGCGGATCTTCTTCATCACCTCACGCCGGTTGTGCAGCGTGCCCTTCTTGGCGTGGGTGATGAGCTTCTCCGCGTAGGGCCGCAACGCCCGCGCCTTGGGCTCGGTCGTCTTGATCCGGCCGTGCTCGAAGAGCGACGTGGCCAGGTTGGCCAGGAGCGCCTTCTGGTGCGAGGACGACCCGCCGAGGCGAGGGCCCTTGGTGGGCTTGGGCATTGCGACTATCTCCTATATGGGGCCGGTCCCCGTATCAGGTAGGACCGGGACGGATTTACTTTAGAGCTGTTCGGTTTCGGCGAAGTCCTGGTCGGTGTCCAGGTCGTAGCTGGCGTCGCTGTTCCAGGTGCCGGTGGCGACGTCGTAGCCGGCAACCTCGGACGGATCGAACGTGGCCGGGCTGTCCTTCAGCGAGAGACCCAGCTGGTGCAGCTTGATCTTCACCTCGTCGATGGACTTCTGGCCGAAGTTGCGGATGTCCAGCAGATCGGACTCCGTGCGCGAGACGAGCTCGCCCACCGTGTGCACACCCTCGCGCTTGAGGCAGTTGTACGACCGGACGGTGAGTTCCAGGTCGTCGATCGGCAGCGCGAACGAGGCGATGTGATCGGCCTCGGCAGGCGACGGCCCGATCTCGATGCCCTCGGCCTCGACGTTGAGTTCCCGTGCCAGACCGAACAATTCGACCAGCGTCTTGCCGGCCGACGCCAGGGCGTCACGCGGGGTGATCGAGTTCTTGGTCTCGACGTCGAGGATCAGCTTGTCGAAGTCGGTGCGCTGCTCGACGCGGGTGGCCTCCACCTTGTAGGTGACCTTGAGCACCGGCGAGTAGATGGAATCGACTGGGATGCGGCCGATTTCGGCGCCCGACGCCTTGTTCTGCACGGCGGGCACGTAGCCACGACCGCGCTCGACGACGAGCTCGACCTCGAGCTTGCCCTTGTCGTTCAGGGTCGCGATGTGCATGTCGGGGTTGTGCACGGTCACGCCGGCAGGCGGCACGATGTCACCGGCGGTGACCGCACCGGGGCCCTGCTTGCGCAGGTACATGGTGACCGGCTCGTCCTCCTCGGACGACACGACCAGGCCCTTGAGGTTCAGGATGATGTCGGTGACGTCTTCCTTCACACCGGGGACGGTGGTGAACTCGTGCAGCACGCCGTCGATGCGGATGCTGGTGACCGCCGCGCCCGGGATGGACGACAGCAGCGTGCGCCGAAGCGAGTTGCCCAGGGTGTAACCGAATCCGGGCTCCAAGGGCTCGATGACGAACTTGGAGCGGTTCTCGGCGAGGCTCTCCTCGGACAGGGTGGGTCGCTGAGAGATCAGCATGTTGTTTCTATCTCCTTCTCGGCATCCGCTATTTGATGCCGGTCTTGGTTGCCTGGTCGCCGCCGGGGCGGCTCCAGACCCGCCGCCGCAAATCGCGGTGGCAGGAGTCTTACTACTTCGAGTAGAACTCGACGATGAGCTGCTCGGCGAGCGGCACCTGGATCTGCGCCCGCTCGGGCAGCTGGTGCACGAGGATGCGCTGACGCTCGCCCACGACCTGCAGCCAGGCCGGGATCGGGCGGTCGCCCGCGGTCTGCGCGCGAGAGCTCGAACGGCAGCGTGTTCAGCGACTTCTCGCGAATGTCGATGATGTCGTACTGCGACACGCGGTAGCTCGGGATGTCGACCTTCACGCCGTTGACGGTGAAGTGGCCGTGGCTGACCAGCTGACGCGCCATGCGACGCGTGCGGGCCAGCCCGGCGCGGTACACGACGTTGTCGAGCCGGCTCTCGAGGATCTGCAGCAGGTTCTCGCCGGTCTTGCCGGAGTGGCGGTTGGCCTCTTCGTAGTAGCGGCGGAACTGCTTCTCCATGACGCCGTAGGTGAAGCGGGCCTTCTGCTTCTCCTGCAGCTGCGTGCGGTATTCGCTCTCCTTGATCCGCGCGCGGCCGTGCTGGCCGGGCGGGTAGGGGCGCTTCTCGAACGACTGATCTCCACCGACGAGGTCGACGCCGAGGCGGCGCGACTTGCGGGTGACGGGTCCGGTGTAACGAGCCATCTGTTGTCTGTTCCTCCTAGACCCGGCGCCGCTTGGGCGGACGGCAGCCGTTGTGCGGCTGCGGGGTGACATCGGAAATGGCGCCGACCTCGAGTCCGGCGGCCTGCAGCGAACGGATCGCGGTCTCGCGGCCCGAGCCCGGGCCCTTCACGAAGACGTCGACCTTCTTGACGCCGTGCTCCTGCGCCTTGCGGGCAGCGTTCTCGGCGGCCAGCTGAGCGGCGAACGGCGTCGACTTGCGCGAGCCCTTGAAGCCGACGTGGCCCGAGGACGCCCAGGCGATGACGTTGCCCTGCGGATCGGTGATCGACACGATCGTGTTGTTGAACGTGCTCTTGATGTGTGCGGCGCCGTGCGGGACGTTCTTCTTTTCCCTGCGACGGGTCTTCTGCCCCTTCTTGGGAGCAGCGCCGTGGCCTTCTTTGCTGGTGCCATCCGGGGTTACCTGGCCTTCTTCTTGCCGGCGATGGTGCGCTTCGGGCCCTTGCGGGTGCGCGCGTTGGTCTTGGTGCGCTGGCCACGCACCGGCAGGCCGCGACGGTGCCGCAGGCCCTGGTAGCAGCCGATCTCGATCTTGCGACGGATGTCGGCCTGCACCTCGCGGCGCAGATCACCCTCCACCTTGAGGTTGCCCTCGATGTAGTCGCGCAGCTGCGTCACCTGATCGTCGGTCAGGTCCTTGGTGCGCAGGTCGCGGTCGATGCTCCGTCGCCGCCAGGATCTCCTGGGAGCGGGTACGGCCGATGCCGTAGATGTAGGTCAGCGCGATCTCCATGCGCTTGTCGCGCGGGAGATCGACGCCCATGAGACGTGCCATCAGGCAGTGTGTTCCTTCTACTGTGCGGAGGTCTGTTCCCAGTCCGTTCCCGCCTGCTGCGGGGCCCGGCCTCCGTGCCGGGCGTGATGAGCGGCCTATCCGCTCAGTGGTACTGGGAGGTCTGCATTCAGTTGTGGTTACGTGCGACTGCTCCGCGCGCGCTATCTGCTCTTCGCGCAAGCGCTCATCGACTAGCCCTGACGCTGCTTGTGGCGCGGATCGGAGCAGATCACCATGACCCGCCCATGCCGGCGGATCACCCTGCACTTGTCGCAGATCGGCTTGACGCTCGGGTTCACCTTCACGGCTGTTCGATCCTTCTGGGTTCTCGGACTTGCGCAAGCGCTCGTCTAGGTCTGATCGTTAGTGTTCGGACGCGTGGTTACTTGTACCGGTACACGATGCGGCCCCGGGACAGGTCGTACGGAGAAAGCTCCACGACGACGCGGTCCTCGGGCAGGATGCGGATGTAGTGCTGCCGCATCTTGCCGCTGATGTGGGCGAGAACCTTGTGACCGTTCTCCAACTCAATGCGGAACATCGCATTGGGCAGGGGTTCGACCACGCGACCCTCGACCTCGATGGCACCGTCTTTCTTGGCCATACTGTTCTGGCGATCCTTGCTTTTCGTTTCGTATCGACGTCCGAATGGACTGGGCCCATTCAGCGCAGCCTTCGACTCCGACTTAATAACGTGAGCCGGATCGCGACAGTTCCGAAATTCCAGGACAGGGCACGCAAGAAGCCGGCGCGGAAACCGCACCGTTGGTCAATACTACCCGCTCCGGCGCGTTGCCCAAAATCGCCGAAACCGCCGCGCCCGGCGTTCGCTCAGAGCGCTACCCGCGACCCGATATCCGACTGGACAACCAGCGCATACTTACTACTCGATGACTGGACCCGATCCCCAGCCCCGCAAGCCCGTGATTCTGACCGTCGACGACGATCCCGCCGTGTCGCGCGCCGTGGCACGTGACCTCCGTCGACACTACGGCGAGAACTACCGCATCGTGCGCGCCGAGTCCGGCCAGGACGCGCTGGAGGCGCTCAACGAGCTGAAGCTGCGCGGCGACACCGTGGCGGTGTTCGTCGCCGACTACCGGATGCCGCAGATGAGCGGCATCGAGTTCCTCGAAGCCGCCATGGACCTGTTCCCGCTGGCCCGCCGCGTGCTGCTGACCGCGTACGCCGACACCCACGCCGCGATCGACGCCATCAACGTCGTCGACCTGGACCACTACCTGCTCAAGCCGTGGGATCCGCCGGAGGAGAAGCTCTACCCCGTCATCGACGCGCTGCTCGAGGCATGGCGGGCGATCGGCGATCGCGCGATCCCGCACACCAAGGTCATCGGCCACCGCTGGAACCCGCGGTCGTGGGAGGTGCGCCAGTTCCTGGCCCGCAACCAGCACACGTTCCGCGCGTTCATTGCCGACGAGCCCAAGGGCAGGCAGCTGCTCGACGCGGCCGGCCTGGACGGCCATCAGCTGCCCGTGGTCATCACCGAGAGGCGGCGAGACGCTCGTCGACCCCACCAACGGCGAACTCGCCGCCATGCTCGGGCCTGTCCACCGAGCCGTCGCTGCCGATGTACGACCTCGCGGTCATCGGCGGTGGGCCCGCAGGCCTGGCCGCGGCGGTGTACGGCGCCTCCGAGGGGCTCGAGACCGTGCTCATCGAACGCACCACGACGGGCGGGCAGGCCGGGCGCAGCTCGCGGATCGAGAACTACCTCGGCTTCCCCACCGGCGTCTCTGGCGCCGAGCTGACCACGTCGGCCCGCAGGCAGGCCGAGCGGTTCGGCGCGGAGGTGATCACCACGCGGCAGGTGGTCAAGCTGCACGTCGGCGAGATCGGCGCCCATCATCGAGTTCGAGGACGGCAGCACGATCGGCGCGCAGGTCGGTGATCTTGGCCACCGGCGTCGAGTACCGGCCGCTGCGGGTCAACGGTTGCTGGACCGAACCCCGACGATCCGGACGGCTGTAACTACGTCGGCGCGCGGCGTCTACTACGGCGCGTCGGTGTCGCAGGCCGTCGGAGTGCAGGGACGAGGACGTCTACATCGTCGGCGGCGCCAACTCGGCGGGCCAGGCCGCGATGTTCATGTCGAAGGAGGCGAAGTCGGTCACGCTGCTGGTGCGCGGACCGTCGCTGGAGGCGTCGATGTCGCACTACCTGATCCAGCAGATCGAGAACAACCCGAAGATCCAGGTCAGGACCTGCACCGAGGTGGTCGACACGTGCGGCGAGGACGGTCACCTGTCGGGCCTGTGGCTGGAGGACAGGCGCACCGGGGTGCGCGAGAGGGTCGACTGCGGACGGATGTGCTGCTTCATCGGTGCCGTCCCGCGGACCGAGTGGCTCGACGGCGTCCTCGCCCTCGACGACCACGGCTTCGTGCTCGCCGGGCCCGACCTCAAGGACGTCTGCGGCTGGAACCGGGACACGACCGCCGCACCACTTGGAAACAAGTGTGCCCGGTGTGTTTGTTGCAGGGGATGTGCGCGCCGAGTCTGCGAAGCGTGTCGCGGCGGCCGTCGGCGAAGGATCGATGGCCGTGATGCTGGTGCACCGCTACCTGGCCGAGGCCTAGAGGAACGAGAGGAAGCCGTCATGGGCGAGAAGTGTCTGCCCGACGAACTGCGGACGCTGTTCCTGTTCGAGACGCTGACCGACGAACAGCTCGCGACGCTGTGCGAGAACGGCCACGTCGCCACCTACGAGCCGGGACCGATCTGCATCGAGGGTGATCCGGCGACGTGCTTCTACGTGCTGATCGACGGCGAGCTGGTGATGTCCAAGCGCTCCGGCGGCGTCGACATCGAGACCAACCGGACCTCGCAGCGCGGCGTGTACTGCGGCGCCTGGTCGGCGACTATCGATGCCCGGACGAGCGAGCCACCGTCTACGAGGCGTCGGTCCGGGTGACGAAGCCGTCGAAGTTCTTCGTGCTCGACGCCGATGCCTTCGCTCGGTTCGTGCAAGACCGAGTTCCCGATGGCCGTGCACCTGCTCGAGGGGCACAAGGTCGGCGGGTTGCGGACCCGCAAGATCATCGACCAGCGGGAGAAGCTGCTCGCACTCGGCACCATCACCGCGGGCCTGACACATCAGCTGAACAACCCGGCGGGCGCGAACGCCCGCGCCGTCGCCGACCTGCGGGACCGCGTCGGCAAGATGCGGCACAAGCTGGCGATGCTGGCCGACGGCAAGTTCACCCCGGAGGCGCTTCGCAGGTGCTGGTCAGCATCCAGGACGAGGTCGCCGAGCAGGTGGCCAAGTCCAAGTCGCCAGGAGCTCAGCGCGCTGGAGACCTCCGACCGCGAGGACCAGATCGGCGACTGGCTCGAAGACCACGGCATCGTCGGAGCGTGGGACTACCCGTCGACGTTCGTCGAGGCCGGCCTCGACATCGACTGGCTGGAACGGATCTCGGCTTCGGTCGACGACGTCGACGCGTCCGCGTCGCTGCAGGGCGCCATCGGCTGGCTGAAGTACACCATCGAGACCGAGCAGCTGATGAACGAGATCGGCGAGGCGAGCAAGCGCATCTCCGGCCTGCTGGCCGGCGCCAAGCAGTACTCGCAGATGGACCGCGCGCCGTATCAGAGCGCCGACGTCCACGAGCTGCTGCGCAGCACGCTGATGATGTTCGGCGACAAGGTCGGCAAGGACAAGCCGATCAAGCTGGTGCAAGGAACTGGACAAGTCGCTGCCCGAATTGCAGTGCTACCCAGGCGATCTCAACCAGGTGTGGACCAACATCATCGACAACGCCATCCAGGCCATGGACGGCCACGGCACGCTGACGGTGCGCACCTCGCGAACCGGCGACGACATGATCCGGTCGAGATCTGCGACGACGGGCCCGGCATCTCCGAAGAGACATCGTCGACCGCATCTTCACCCCGTTCTTCACCACCAAGCCGTTCGGCGAGGGCACCGGCCTCGGCCTCGACCTGGCCTGGCGGATCGTCGTCGAGAAGCACCACGGCAATCTCCGGGTGGAGTCGCAAGCCCGGCGACACCCGCTTCATCGTCGTGCTGCCGCTGGTCGCACCGCGACCCGCCGAAGCCGCCATCCCCACGGAATAGTCCCGACTCCGCGCGCAGGGTTGACCCGAGCATGACGAAACCACAGTCCCGACGATGCGGAGAGTTGACCCAGCCATGACGAAACCTGATCTCGGCAAGTTCGGCGTGTTCGGTCGCGGGGCGACTCCCGAACAAGTCGAAGGAGATCGAAGGCGCTCGGCTACGGCGCCATCTGGGCGGGAGGCTCGCCGCCCGCCGAACTCGACTGGATCGAGCCAATCCTCGCGCCACCGACACGCTGCAGGTCGCCACCGGCATCGTCAACATCTGGACCGCGGCGGCGGGACCCGTCGCGGAGTCCTTCCACCGCATCGACAAGGCCTACCCCGGCCGGTTCCTGCTCGGCATCGGCGTCGGCCACCCCGAGGCGCACGCCGAGTACAAGAAGCCCTACGACGCGCTCACCGAGTACCTGGACAAGCTCGACGAGTACGACGTGCCCAAGGATCGCCGCGTGGTCGCCGCGCTGGGACCGCAGGTGCTCAAGCTGTCGGCCAGGCGCAGTGCGGGCGCCCACCCGTACCTGACGACCCCCGAGCACACCGCCCAGGCACGCGAGCTCGTCGGGCCGGACGCGTTCATCGCCCCGGAGCACAAGGTGGTCCTGACCACCGACGCCGAGCAGGCCCGCGCCGTCGGCCGCAAGGCGCTCGAGATCTACCTGAACCTGGCGAACTACCGAACAACTGGAAGCGGCTCGGCTTCACCGACGAGGAGCATCGCCAAGCCGGGCAGCGACGCGCTCGTCGACGCCGTCGTCGCCTACGGCACGCGTCGATGCCATCGCCGCCCGGCTCAAGGAGCACCTGGCCGCCGGCGCCGACCACGTGCCGGTTCAGGTGTTGACGGGTACTGACAAGCTGGTGCCCGCACTCGCCGAGCTCGCTGGGCCGCTCGGCCTGAAGTGACCTGACCTCATCCTCTAAATACGCGAAGGAATTCCATGACCGACGCTGTAGACCTCAAGCCCGACCTCGGCCGATTCGGCGTGTGGACGTTCGGGGCGGTCCAACCCGAGCAGGCGGTCGAGATCGAGAAGCTGGGTTACGGCGCCCTATGGGTCGGCGGTTCCCCCGCCGCCGACCTGGCCTTCGTCGAGCCCATCCTCGAGGCGACCGAGACGCTCCAGGTCGCCACCGGAATCGTCAACGTGTGGACGGCGCCCGCCGACGAGGTCGCGGAGCGCTACCACCGCATCGAGGACGCTCATCCCGGGTCGCTTCCTGCTCGGCATCGGCATCGGGCATCCGGAGCACACCGAGGAGTACCGCAAGCCCTACGACGTGCTGGTCGAGTACCTGGATGCAGCTGGACGTCGCGAAGGTGCCGACCAGCCGACGCGTCGTCGCCGCGCTCGGACCCAAGGTGCTCAAGCTGGCCGCCCAGCGCAGCGCCGGCGCCCATCCGTACCTGACCACGCCCGAGCACACCGCGCAGGCCCACGCACTCATCGGCAACACGGTGTTCCTGGCGCCCGAGCACAAGGTGGTGCTGACCAGGGACGCGGCGCAGGCCCGCGCGATCGGCCGCGAGACGGTGGACTTCTACCTGAGCCTGAGCAATTACCTGAACAACTGGAAGCGGCTCGGCTTCACCGATGGACGACATCGCAAAGCCGGGCAGCGACAAGCTGATCGACGCGGTGGTCGCTCACGGCACCCCCGACGCCATCGCCGCGCGACTGAACGAGCACCTCGACGCGGGCGCCGACCACGTGGCGATCCAGGTGCTCGGCGGCGAGGACAAGCTCATCCCGACGCTCACCGAGTTGGCTGGCCCGCTGGGACTGTCGCCCCGCGGGTAGATCCGGCGCCCGCTACCGTATGACCATGCGGTTGTTGGTTACCGGCGGGGCAGGCTTCATCGGCTCGAACTTCGTCCACGCGACGATGCGCGAGCACCCGCAGGTCGCGGTGACGGTGCTCGACGCGATGACGTACGCGGGCAGCCGCGAGTCGCTGGCACCGGTCGAGGACGACATCCGGTTGGTACGGGGCGACATCACCGACGCCGAGCTGGTGGGCAAGCTGGTCGCCGAGTCCGACGCCGTCGTGCACTTCGCCGCCGAGACCCACGTCGACAACGCGCTCGCGGATCCCGAGCCGTTCGTGCACACCAACGTGGTCGGCACGTTCACGATGCTCGAAGCGGTGCGCCAGAGCGGGATTCGGCTGCACCACGTGTCCACCGACGAGGTGTACGGCGATCTGGAGCTCGACGATCCGCGGCGCTTCACCGAGGCCACGCCCTACAACCCGTCGAGCCCGTACTCGTCGACCAAGGCCGCGGCCGACATGCTGGTGCGCTCGTGGGTGCGGTCCTTTGGCGTGCGCGCGACGATCTCGAACTGTTCCAACAACTACGGGCCCTATCAGCACGTGGAGAAGTTCATTCCGCGACAGATCACCAACGTGCTGACGGGCAGGCGGCCCAAGCTGTACGGCACCGGCGCCAACGTGCGCGACTGGATCCACGTCGACGACCACAACACCGCGGTGTGGCGGATCCTCTCCGACGGCGCGATCGGCCGGACGTATCTGATCGGCGCCGACGGCGAGCGCGACAACCTTTCGGTGATGCGGACGGTGCTGCGGCTTGATGGACCGCGACCCGGACGACTTCGACCACGTCACCGACCGCGCGGGCCACGACCTTCGGTACGCGATCGACCCGTCGGCGTTGCGCGACGAACTGGGTTGGGCGCCAAGCCACACACGACTTCGACGCGGGCCTGCGGGAGACCATCGGTTGGTATCGCGACAACGAATCCTGGTGGCGACCGCTGAAGGACGCGGCCGAGGCGGTCTACGCGGAGCGCGGCCAGTGACGGTCCGCGAACTCGCCGTGCCCGGGGCGTGGGAGATCACCCCGACGGTGCACACGGATCCGCGCGGTGTGTTCTTCGAGTGGTTCGCCGATCGCGAGTTCACCGCCATGACCGGGCACCGTCTCGATCTTCGGCAGGCCAACACGTCGGTGTCCTCGGCGGGCGTGCTGCGCGGGCTGCACTTCGCGCAGCTGCCTCCGAGTCAGGCCAAGTACGTGACGTGCCTGCGCGGCGCGGTGTTCGACGTGGTGGTCGACATCCGGGTTGGCTCACCGACGTTCGGGCGGTGGGACTCGGTGCTGCTCGACGACCGCGACCACCGGTCGATATACATCTCGGAGGGTCTTGCCCACGGTTTCGTTGCCCTGCAAGATGATTCGACCGTCTCCTACCTGTGCTCGGCCGGCTACGACCCGCACCGCGAACACACCATCCTGGCCACCGACCCGGCGTTCGGCATCGAGTGGCCTGCCGTCGACGGAGCCGACCCGACGTTGTCGGACCGCGACGCGCAGGCGCCCACGCTCGACGAGGTTGCGGCGTCGGGCCTGCTACCGACCTGGGCCGACGCGCAGGCGTTCGTCGCCGACCTGCGTGCCCGGCCGTGAGGAACGGGATTCATCGGTACCGATGAATCCCGGCCCTCCCGGGTGTCTGTACTGATGACGGGTTCTACGCCCGCCGTCATCCGTACCTAGGAGATGCGACCCGTGCCCGTCAAGGAAGACTTCATCGAGCAGGCTGCGCCGTTTCGATCCGAACTGCTCGCGCACTGCTACCGACTGCTCGGCTCGGTACACGAGGCCGAAGATCTGGTGCAGGAGACCTACCTGCGGGGCTGGCGCGGCTACGAGAGCTTCGAGGGGCGGGCCGCGCTACGCACCTGGCTGTACCGCATCGCCACCCGGGCGTGCCTGCGCGCGTTGGAGAATCGCGCCCGAAGGGTCCTGCCCGCCCGCCTCGGCGAGGGGTCGACGGACCCCGACGCAATTGTCGACGATGGTGCGAACGGCTACCACTGGATGGAGCCGCTGCCCGATTCGCTGACCCCCGACGAGGCGGTCGCCACCAGGGACACCGTCCGGCTGGCGGTCGCCACCGCACTGCAGGAGCTACCGGCGCGCCAGCGGGCGGTGCTGATCCTGCGGGACGTCGCACAGTTCAGCGCCGCAGAGGTGGCCGAATTGCTCTCGACCACCCCGGCCGCCGTCAACAGCGCCATGCAGCGGGCCCGCGCTCACCTCGCCGAGGTGGCACCCAGTGAGGACACCGTCGCCCTGCCGACGGACCGGCGGCGCCTCGATCTCATCGAGCGTTACTGCGCGGCGTTCGAAAACGCCGACCTGGCGGCGCTGACCGAACTGCTGCGCACCGACATCGCACTCGAGATGCCGCCGTTCACGGCGTGGTTCCGCGGGCGCGATGCGGTGACGCGCTTCCTGGCCTCCCGGGCGTTCGGCGAACCGGGCACGGTGCTGATGGTTCCGGTCCGAGCCAACGGCCAGGACGCGGCGGCGGACTATCGCCGTGGTCACGACGGCGCGCATCACGCGCATGCGCTGCACGTACTGACCGAGGACGAGTCCGGAGTCCGTCGCCGCCATCACCGTCTTCCTCGACGCGAAACTGTTCTCCGCGTTCGGGTTAGCCGCTACTCGGTGACGAGGACCGGTAGGCCCGCAGCGCCAGGGCGGCGACGCAGGCCACCGTCACGAACTCGGCGCCGACGCTGATCACCGCGTGCGGCGCCGGCTCGAGCCACGCTCGATGAACCCGGCGATGCCGACCGTGCGCGACAAGCGCGAACGCAATGAGCGCGCCGATGGCCAGCACGCCTGCGGCCCACATCCAGCCACTCCGGGCCGCCGAGCAGGATCAGGACGGCGAGCGCGAAGGAGACGCTGGCCTGCAGGAGGAATCCGGGTCCGACGACGGGAATGTGGCCGTAGCCGTGCGCGTACAGGTAGGCGTGGCTCGACGCCGCTGGCGACCAGGCTGACGGCGATCACCACCCGAAGAACCAACGACGTCATTGCAGCGTCCGTTCCTTCAGCGCGAGCGCCTGCTGACCCTTGGTGTAGCCGACCTCCCTGATGCCGAGCGCGTCGTGGAGCTTGCCGGCGGGCAGGGTGAGCGGTTTCGGTGCCGGGCCCGTCGCCGGGATGCGGCAGCGGGTAGGCGGTGGTGGTGCCACTGAAGAACGTCACGTTGCCCTCGGTCTTCGAGAAGACCTGGTGCACATGGCCGTTCAGGCAGGTGACCGAGGAGAACCGCGCAGGTAGGACAGCGCCTGCATGGAATCGTCGGTGCCCCAGCCCCAGTCGGGGTACATCGCGAACAGCGGGATGTGGCTGAACACGATGATCGGGGTGTCACTGGACAGCGGCGCCACGTCCTTCTGGACGAAGTCGAGCTGGTCCTGGCCCGAGATGCCCGAGCTTGGTCATGTGCAGCGTGTTCACCAACGCGATGACGTGCACCCCCGCGATGTCGAAGCTGTACCAGCCCTCACCGCGGGTGCCCGCGCCGAAGACCTTGCGGTACTTCTGGCCCGCGTCGTCCACCGAGTCGTGCTCGCCGGGCACGGTGAACACGTGCGGCGTGCTCAGCCCGGACATCATCTGCTTGACCTGGTCGAACTGCTCAGGGGTGGCCAGATGGGTGAGATCGCCGGTGTGGATGACGAAGTCGGGTGTGTAGCCAAGACCGTTGATCTGGTCGACGGCGCGGGTGAACGAGCCGGCGACGTCGGCGATTGGCAGGGCCGGTGAACCCGATGTGGCTGTCGCTGACCTGCGCGAAGCGCAGCGTGGGCCGGGTCTCGGCGGCGGTGGCGGATCCGGCGACGTGTGAGATGACCTCACCGCCGACGACGGCCAGCCCGACCGCCGCGCCGAACCACGCACCGTGCCGGATCGCCTGACGTCGGGTCATCTTCATGGGAGTCGCGGTTCCTCGCTCATGGTGTCACCACCACGGTGCCGTGCATGAACGGGTGGACCGAGCAGATGTAGTCGAACGTGCCCGCCGCGGGAAGGTGAACGAGTACGTGCCGCCCGAGCCCAGGGCCTGGGAGCGGAACGAACCGTCGTCTGCGACGACGGTGTGCGGGTCCTCGTCCTTGTTGGTCCACGTGACGGTGGTCCCAGCCTTGACGGTGAGCGTCGCCGGGGCGAAGGCGAATCCGTCGATGTTCACCGCGTTCGGTCCTGCCGGGAGAGCCGAAACCGGCGGTGTCGCACCGCCAGTCGGCGACGGCTCCATGTTCATCGAGCTCATGGGTGGCATGGCGCCCATGCCTGGCATGCCCGGCGTCGCGCTGACGTCGGTGCTGAATGTCGGGTTCGGTTGACCTGTTGGCGCAACGGTTGCCGAGCAGGCCACCAGCAGTATCGCCGGGGCCAGTGCGGCCGTACAGAGCGCCACCACATTTGCGGCGACGCGCTGGGTTCGTCGGGACACGACGGTTCCTCCGATTTCGGTTGACGGGCTCGCGGGCTGCGGAGCACTCACCAACAGATAGGGAGGGGGGTTACACGATCAGGTTTGCTCGGTCTTGCTCGGCGGGGCGAACACCTCGATGACGCCGTTGATCTCACGAACCTCCAACTTGGGCAACGGCTTCGGCTCAATGGGCAGCTGGTGGGTGAGCACCTGGCCCTCCGTGGAGAAGGACGTCGAATGGCACGGGCAGCGCAGCCGGTCATCGGGTCCGTCGAACCACAGGCGGCAACCTTGGTGCGTGCAGATGCCCGAGATGCCCTCGGCGCGTCCGTCGACCCGGTGGACGAATCCGACCACGGAGCCAAGGTCGAACGGGTGCATGGCGCCGTCGGGCACGTCGGCGCTGGTTGCGACGCGCTGCCACGCACCATCGGTCGGCACCAGATCCTGCGCGACTTCGGTGCCGTTTGTGTCGTTGCCCTTGCCGCGCCCAACAGCAGCCGGTCGACGGAGACCGCGGCCACCGCGGCCGTTGCTGCCGCCGACGTGCCGACGATCACTTGACGGCGGTTGGCACGCAACCACGTCGGCGGCGGGGCCGCGGACTGGGAGTCACCGTCCAGTTGCGCTGCGAGCCTGGCATGCAAGCTCGGCCAGGAACTCGGGGCGCGGTTCGTCGGCGCCCGACCGGGCAGCCTGCAGGTCGATCGCGGTCCGCATCTGCGCGGCCTCGAAGTCGTCGGGGGTGAAGCTCTTGGGCCTGCGATTGCGCAGCAGGTCGTCGAGATAACCCCGGAGCCCTCGCGCATTCATGGCGTGCCCTTCTCGTTGACCTGTGCCGCAAGTCGCAGTGCCCGGTGTTGCAACACCTTGGCATTGGCCACGCTGACTCCCATCGCCGATGCCGATTCCTTGATCGACCGGTTCTGCAGGAATCGCAATTCCAGTATGCGGCGGTAGTTGTCGGGCAGTGTCTCCATCACCGCGGCAACGCGTTCGGGTGCCGTGCTGATCGCCTCCTCGCTTTCCGGCGGTGCCGCGATGTCGTCGTCGATCTCGGTGATCTCGCGACCCATCGTCTGGCGCCAATGCGCCGCAAGGACCGTCCGCGCGGTGTTGCGCAGATAGGTGCGCACCTCCGCGACGCTGGCACTCAGGCGAAGCGGCCGCAACGCCGCCAAGAAGACCTCAGCGGTGAGGTCCTCGGCGTCGGCCTGGTTGCCGACCCTGGCGTATATGGTGCGGTACACCCAAGTCGCGTTGTCTTGGTAGACGGCTTCCCAGTCCGGGTAGCGATCATCAGACGACACCACCCGAAGGGGGCGCGGCTGCGTTGGATCGCGTGACGTCACATGTCGCCTGTCTACGTCTGGAAGGCCGTACACCTATAGGAATAGGGGCACGGGTTACACCTACTCGGTAAACGGTAGCGATTCCCAGCAGGTTCACAGCGTAGCTGCGAGCTGATTGCCGCCGTCGGGCGATATCACGAACGGCACACCCTCCTCGATGCCCTGGCCGACCAAACAGCCCTCGATCACATCAGTGGGTAGGCGCTGCAGCGTCGGCCCGTGCATGCGCGGCATCACTAACTTCGACGGGTGAAATGCACCCGCGGGAAGGAATGAACCGGGGCTGCTGCCGGCACAGCTGTAAACATCCCAAGTCGTAACTCGTCGACCGGCCTGCGTGCGACTGCGAGTTCAGCAGAGCGAGCCGATCACACCTGGGCGCGACGTCACTGCAAGGAATCGAGTAGTTGATTACTCAGTGCAGTGCGGCCCCGCGGGTTCATACTTCGTAGCTACTGCTCAAGCTAGCTAACGGCAGCGGGGTGCTAGGTGAAGGTACTTGTTACGGGTGGCACCGGTTTCGCCGGGTCGCATACCGTGCGTGCGCTCGTCGCCGCCGGGCACGATGTCCGGTTGCTGGTGCGCGACCCCGCCAAGGTGCGCCTGGTGTTCGAGCCGCACGGCTTCGTTCCTGATGACGTCGTGGTCGGTGACATGACCGACCCGGGCGCCGTCGACGAGGCTCTTGCCGGGTGCGACGGAGTCGTTCACACCGCCGCGCTCGTCGACCTGCGCCGTGCCGCCGCGCGCCTCGTCGAGGAATCCAACGCGCGTAGCGTCGAGCTGATCATCGGCGGCGCAGCGAAGCGCGGGCTGTCCAGCATCGTCCACGTCTCGAGCCTGGGTGTGTTCTTCGTCCCTGGTGGACCGCCCCTATCACCCGAGCTGCCAATCGCGCCAGGGACCACGGCCTACGGGCGCTCGAAGGCGCGGGCCGAGGTGTACGTCCGCCGACTGCAGGAACAGGGCGCACCGATCCGCATCTCCTATCCCGCCGGGATCCTCGGTCCCGACGATCCCGGGCTGAGCGCCGCGACCAACGGACTCCATTCGTTGGTGCGGGTCGCCGCGTTGCTCACGTCGAGCGGTTTTCAGGTTGTCGACGTGCGCGACCTCGCCGCGCTGCACGTGAAGCTGCTGGATCTGCCGCCCGGCGCGCATCGCTTCGCGGCCGCCACCGAAATGCTGTCATGGGCCGAGGTTTACGCGCTGCTGGAGCGCCTCACCGGCGTTCGCCTGCGCCGCATCCGGGTGCCCGGTCGGCTGCTGCGCGCGGCGGGCTCGGTGAGTGACGTGGTAAAGCGCGTCCACGACTTCGACTTCCCGCTGACCCGCGACGCCATGGAGTTCACGACGCGGTGGCCCGGGGCAGAATCCGAGCGCACCACCCGCGAGCTCGGGGTCAGCTTCCGAGACGTCGCGGACACCTATCGCGACACTCTGGTCTGGATGTACCGCGCTGGCCACCTGACCGCGGCGCACGTCGGCAAGCTTGCGGAGATTGAAACGCCCACGGATCCAACAGGATTAGAGACGGCGAGATGAGCGTGACGGACCCGGTTCTCCAGGCTGGCGCGGTGGAGTTCGACCCGTTTTCCGATGACTTCTTCAACCACCTGCGCAAGCGCTTGCTAGCTGGCTGAAGCTTCACGGCCCCAGATTGTGGGGCCTCCCGTCGCCATTTCAGTGCCATGGACGGTGTGCACTAGTGCATAACTACTCGGTAAACGATGGCGATTCCCAGTCGGTTACAGCGTGGCTGCGAGCTGTTCGAACGTGAGCGTCCACCCGTTGTGGAAACTCTCGAACTCCTCTGGCGGCAGCAGGGAATGTTCGATGGACATGAGGGTCTCGTCGTCCCCGAACGGTTCGAAGGCGACGTTGACGATGCTGACCCTCGTCGGGTCCGGCCAGTTCGAATTGGTCCACGTAAAGCGCAGCAGGTGCGGTGATTCGATGGCCAGGAATTGTCCGCTGATCAGGACGCGGGTGCCCGAATCGTCGACGTCGAAGCGAACGGTCCCCCCGACGTGGGGCTCGACGGTGATGTCGAGGACGCGAACCGGTCGCGGACACATCCACTCCGCCAACGACTCCGGATCGAGCCACTGGTCCAGGACGACGTCTGGCGTGGCGGGCATGACGCGTTGCACCCGGACGGTCACGGCATCGGTCACGATTTGCGCCCGCTCTTCCCGTCGCTTCGCTCGCCCCGCCGTTTCCGCTTGAGCCGCGCTGCCAGTGCGTCGGCACGCGTCGACCAGAAGTCCGTCTGCTCGTCCATCCACTGCTGGGCCATCGCCAATCCGTCCGGTTGCAGGGACAGCCAATGCTCGCGGCCGCGCACTTCGCGCCGCACCAAGCCAGCCGATTCCAGCACGCCGACGTGCCGCGACACGCCGGCGAAGGTCATCGGCAGCGGAGCGGCCAGGTCGGTGATGCGGGCGTCGCCGTCCCGCAGCGTCTCCAACAGCCGGCGGCGGGTCGGATCGGCCAGCGCCGCGTACGCCCGATCCAACACCTGATCTTCAAGCATTCTGTTGACTATAACGGGTACCCCGTGGTGTGCTGGCAGACGAGAATATTCAACCGGAATGTTTAATGTTTCTGCTTCGTTGTTCGTCCAGTGCGGCAAGAACCGTTGCAGCAGAAGCGGAAGGAGATCGACATGCAAGACACCTCCGATCGTCTCGGCGCAGGAGTGGGAGGCTGCGCACCAGGAGATGCTGATCAAGGAGAAGGAGGCCATGCGCGCGCATGACGCCTTGACGGCGATGCGCAGGCGGATGCCGTGGATGCCGGTGGACAAGCGATACGAGTTCGAGGGACCCGATGGCAAGGCCACCCTGCTCGACTTGTTCGACGGTCGTCGTCAGCTGATCGTCTACCGCGCCTTCCTCGATCCCGGCGTGCACGGGTGGCCCGAACACGGCTGCGTCGGTTGCTCGTTGATGGCCGACCACATCCCCAACCTCGCCCATCTGAACGCCAGGGACACCACGTTCGTGTACGCCTCGCGCGGGTCGCAGGCCGACATCGCACGAATCAAGGCACGGATGGGTTGGACCCATCCCTGGTACACGATGATTCCCAACTCCGACGGCGCCTTCGACGTGGACTTCGGCGTGGACGAATGGCACGGCCACAATGCCTTCATCCGGGACGGCGACCGGGTATTCCGCACCTACTTCACCAACGGTCGCGGTGACGAGGCGTTCGTGACCACCTGGAGCTTCCTCGACATCACCGCACTCGGGCGGCAGGAGACGTGGGAGGACTCCCCGGCGGGCTACCCGCAGACCAAGCCCTACGACTGGTGGCGGTGGCACGACGCGGTCGGTGATTCCGATGTCCGCTGATCCGCGCATGCCGGCAACCGTCGACCGCGCCACCTTCGAGGCCGAGATCGACGCCGTGCGGGTCCGGGAGAAGGCGCACATCCGGGAAGGCGACGCGATCGCCGCGGCCCGCCGACGCCTGCCCATGGTCGAGGTCGACGCCGACCTCGAACTGATCGGGCCCGACGGGCCGCTCACCCTGCTCGACGCGTTCGAGGGACGCCGGCAACTCATCGCGTACTACTTCATGTGGCACCCCGGCCACCCTGCGCCCGAGCAATGCGAGGGGTGCACGTGGTGCACCACCCAGGTCGAGGAACTGTCCTACCTTCACTCGCGGGACATCACCTACGCGGTGTTCTGCCAGGGGCCCTTCGACGAGAGCATCCGCTACCACGACTTCATGGGTTGGGAGATGCCGTGGTACTCGGCACTCCCGTCGCTCGACGCGCTCCTGGTCGGTCGCCACGTCGGCATGATGCACCTGGTGTGCTACTTGCGGGACGGCGACCGCGTCTTCGAGACCTACTGGACCACCCGCCGCGGGGTGGAGGCGATGGACTACAGCCTACGCGCTGATGGACCTCACGGTGTACGGGCGTCAGGAACCGTGGGAGGACTCGCCGCCGGGATGGCCGCAGCCGTGGAAGGTCGACGGTTCCAACACGCGGCTCGACGGACGCCCCATCGCCCAGTGGTCGCGGCTCGAGGCGGGACGTTCCGACGACCTCACCGTCGGGCCCTGATCGTCGACGAAGGGAGTGCGGGCGCCTTGCCAACCACAGCGCCGGTTTACTAGGATGTCCTAGTAATCGTCGTTCTTCCGAAGGGCAGCCTCATGACCACACAGATTCCGCACTTCATCGACGGCCAGCGCACGGCGGGCCAGTCCGCCCGCACCGCCGACGTCCTCAACCCCAGCACCGGCGAGGTCCAGGCGCAGGTCCTCATGGCCTCGACGGCCGACGTCGACGCCGCCGTCGCCATCGCCGTCGAGGCGCAGAAGGACTGGGCTGCCTGGAACCCGCAGCGCCGCGCCCGCGTGATGATGAAGTTCGTCGACCTGGTCAACAAGAACGTCGACGAACTCGCCGAACTGCTCTCCCTCGAGCACGGCAAGACCGTCGCCGACTCGCGCGGTGACATCCAGCGCGGCGTCGAGGTCATCGAGTTCGCCATCGGCATCCCGCACCTGCTCAAGGGCGAGTACACCGAGGGCGCGGGCGGCGGCATCGACGTCTACTCGCTGCGCCAGCCGCTCGGCGTCGTCGCGGGCATCACGCCGTTCAACTTCCCCGCGATGATCCCGCTGTGGAAGGCCGGCCCGGCGCTGGCATGCGGCAACGCCTTCATCCTCAAGCCCAGCGAGCGCGACCCGTCGGTGCCGGTCCGGCTGGCCGAACTGTTCCTCGAGGCCGGCCTGCCCACGGGCGTCTTCCAGGTCGTGCAGGGCGACAAGGAGGCCGTCGACGCCATCCTGCACCACCCCGACATCCAGGCCGTCGGCTTCGTCGGCAGCTCCGACATCGCGCAGTACATCTACTCGACCGCGGCGGCGAACGGCAAGCGCGCGCAGTGCTTCGGTGGCGCCAAGAACCACATGATCGTGATGCCCGACGCCGACCTCGACCAGGCCGTCGACGCGCTGATCGGCGCGGGCTACGGCAGCGCGGGCGAGCGCTGCATGGCGATCAGCGTGGCGGTGCCGGTCGGCGAAGAGACGGCGCAACGGCTGCGCGCCAGGCTCGTCGAGCGGGTCAACAAGCTCCGCGTCGGCCACAGCCTCGACCCGAAGGCCGACTACGGCCCATTGGTCACCTCGGCGGCACTCGCGCGGGTCAAGGACTACATCGGCCAGGGCGTCGAAGCGGGTGCGGAGGCCGTCGTCGACGGCCGCGAGCGCGCCAGCGACGACCTCACCTTCGGCGACGCCAGCCTCGAGGGCGGCTACTTCATCGGGCCCACCCTGTTCGACCACGTCACCACCGACATGTCGATCTACACCGACGAGATCTTCGGCCCGGTGCTGTGCATCGTCCGGGCAGACGACTACGAAGAGGCACTGGCGCTGCCGTCGGAGCACGAGTACGGCAACGGCGTGGCGATCTTCACCCGCGACGGCGACACCGCGCGCGACTTCGTCTCGCGCGTGCAGGTCGGCATGGTCGGCGTGAACGTGCCGATCCCGGTTCCGGTGGCCTACCACACCTTTGGCGGCTGGAAGCGGTCCGGCTTCGGCGACCTCAACCAGCACGGTCCCTCGTCGATCCTGTTCTACACCAAGGTCAAGACGGTCACCCAACGCTGGCCGTCGGGCATCAAGGATGGCGCCGAGTTCTCCATCCCGACGATGAAGTAGCCACGGACCCGTGACTACTCAGCACTACTTCGGGCTCGACGACGACGAGCGCGTGATCGCCGAGACGGCGGCAGAGTTCGCCGAGAAGCGCATCGCGCCATACGCATTGGAGTGGGACGCCACCGAAGCACTTCCCGCTCGACGTGCTGCGCGAGGCCGCCGAGTTGGGCATGGCGGCGATCTACTGCAGCGAGGACGTCGGCGGCAGCGGCCTGCGGCGACTCGACGCGGTGCGCATCTTCGAACAGTTGGCGATGGCGGATCCCTCGACGGCGGCGTTCCTGTCGATCCACAACATGTGCGCGTGGATGGTCGACACGCTACGGCACGCACGAACAGCGCAAGGCGTGGGTGCCCCGGCTGGCGTCGATGGACGCAGTCGCCAGTTACTGCCTGACCGAGCCCGGCGCAGGTTCGGATGCGGCCGCATTGCGCACCAAGGCCGTTCGCGATGGCAGCGACTACGTGCTCGACGGCGTCAAGCAGTTCATCTCCGGCGCCGGGGTCGTCCGACGTGTACGTCGTGATGGCCCGCACCGGCGCCGACGGTCCGCGTGGCATCTCGGCGTTCGTCGTCGAGAACGGACACTCCTGGAGTGAGTTTCGGCGCACAGGAACAGAAGATGGGCTGGCACGCCCAGCCCACCGCCCAGGTGATCTTCGAAGGCGTACGGGTGCCCGCCGACGCCATGCTCGGCGGCACCGACGGCGAGGGCACCGGCTTCGGGATCGCGATGAACGGGTTGAACGGCGGCCGAATCAATATCGCGGCCTGCTCGCTTGGCGGCGCCGCAGGCCGCGTATCACAAGGCCGTCGCCTACGTGCGCGACCGGGAGGCCTTCGGCTGGCAGCCTGCTCGACGAGCCCACCATCCGCTTCACGCTCGCCGACATGGCCACCGCGCTGGAGTCGTCGCGAATGATGTTGTGGCGGGCGGCATCCGCGCTCGACTCCGACCACCCGGACAAGGTCGAGCTGTGCGCGATGGCGAAGCGCCACGTGACCGACGCCTGCTATGACGTCGCCGACCAGGCGCTGCAGCTGCACGGCGGCTACGGCTACCTGAGCGAGTACGGGCTCGAGAAGATCGTCCGCGATCTGCGGGTGCACCGCATTCTCGAGGGAACCAACGAAATCATGCGCGTGGTGATCGGGCGGGCCGAAGCCGCCCGAGCCCGCGCGTCATGATCACAGGAGGCCCTCCGGGGCGAGCGAAGCGACGGGAGAACATGTAGAAATGGCGACGATCGCGTTCTTGGGACTGGGCAACATGGGCGGCCCGATGGCGGCCAACCTGGTCGCGGCGCGGGCACACCGTGCGCGGCTTCGACCCGGTGGCCACGGCGAAGGCGGCCGCAGAAGCCAAGGGCGCCAGGGTGTTCGACAGCGGCGCCGAGGCCGTCGCCGACGCGGACGTGGTGATCACCGTCGCTGCCCAACGGCGCATCGTCAAGGCCTGCTACGCCGAGGTGCTGCCCGCCGCGAAGCCGACGGCGCGCTGTTCATCGACACCTCGACGATCTCCGTCGACGACGCGCGCGCCATCAACGCGCAGGCCGCCGATCACGGTTTCGCGCAGCTCGACGCGCCGGTGTCCGGCGGGGTCAAGGGCGCGACCGCAGGCACGCTTGGCGTTCATGGTCGGCGGCGAGGCCGATGCCGTCGAGCGCGGCGAAGGCCGTGCTGGAACCGATGGCGGGCAAGATCATTCACTGCGGCGCCTCCGGCACGGGCCAGGCCGCCAAGCTGTGCAACAACATGGTGCTCGCGGTGCAGCAGATCGCCGTCGGCGAGGCGTTCGTGCTGGCCGAGAAGCTGGGTCTGTCGGCGCAGTCGCTGTTCGACGTGATCACCGGCGCCACCGGGAACTGCTGGGCGGTCCACACGAATTGCCCGGTGCCTGGCCCGGTTCCGACCTCACCGGCCAACAACGACTTCAAGCCGGGGTTCGCGACGGCGCTGATGAACAAGGACCTCGGCCTGGCGATGGACGCCGTCAGCTCGACGGGGTCGACCGCGCCGCTGGGCAGCCACGCCGCGGAGATCTACGCGAGGTTCATCAAGTCCGACGCCTCCCACGCCGACAAGGACTTCAGCGCCGTCATCGACCTGATCCGCAACGGCTAGCGCCGTCGGATTCTCGATGGTGCTGATGGTGCGACGCTGCCACCGTTGGCTGCAGCAGCTCGCAACCGGAGGCCAGCAGCCCGTCGTAGCCGGAGCGCACCTCGACCGCACCGGTGAAGTCGGCGCCGACGGTGTAGCCGGTGGTGACCACCAGCGTCGCCAGCTTGGCCGCACGTGCCGCACGCAGTCCGCGTGCGGAGTGCCAGCGACGGCCAGCGCGCTCTCCGGCGCGAGCCCGAGTCTCCCACAGCGCGTGCCCGTGCAGGTCGGGCTCGCGGCCGGGGCTGGGGCAGGTCGTCGGGCGTCACGACCGTCTCGGCGATGCCGTCGCCGATCAGCTGCCGGACCAACGGCTCGACCCACGTCCGGCAGCCCGTGCTGACCACCGCGACCGAGCACGCCCGCGAAGAACAGGCTGTTCACCAGATCGTCGAGACCGGCGCGCGGCGTGACGTCGCCGTCGAGCACGGACTCCTCGAACAGATCGTTCTTGGTCCGGTAGACGTGCGCGGCGATCTCCGCGCTGACCCGGCCGAAACCGCGCCTGCGCAGGGCCGACGCGATGCGGCGCTGTTCGTCGCCGATGCGCACCAGCCGGCCGTACTCCTCGACGGTCCAGCTGATGTCCAGGCCATGTGCGGCGAATGCGGCGTTGAACGCCAGCCGCTGACCGTCGCGCTCGACGTCGGCCAACGCGCCGTCGAGGTCGAAGATCACGGCACGCAGCGGCTCGACGGCGGCGTCGGCCGGCCGGCCGACGTCCCACCAGAACGTCCGATCCCCACACGTAACCGACATGCTCAGCAGGGTGGCCCACGTCACACTCGGCCGACTCCCCCCATTGGGGGATTCGGGTAGCCATCTTGGCGACCGTCTTGGGCTGAGCCGATGCCACCCGCGCACCTATGGTGATGACATGGCCGGTCCGGCTCGTCCTGGTAGACGACCACGAGATGGTCATCGAGGGGCTCAAGGCGATGCTGGCCTCGTTCGGCGACCGCGTGGAGGTGGTCGGCCAGGCCGTCGGCGCCGAGCGGGCCGTCGGCCGTCGTCGACGAGCTCGACCCCGACATCGTGCTGTGCGACGTGCGCATGCAGGGCGTCCAGCGGGCTGGACCTGTGCGCCGATCTGCGCAGCCAGCGACCCGGACCGCAAGGTCGTCATGCTGTCGGTCTACGACGACGAGCAGTACCTCTTCCAGGCGCTGCGGGTGGGTGCATCGGGATACCTGCTGAAGAGCATCAGCAGCGACGAGCTGGTCCGACAACTGGAGTTCGTGCACGGCGGCGAGACGGCGATCGACCCCGGCATGGCCGCGCGCGCCGTCGACACCGCGGCCCGGCTGCAGCGCGACGAGTTCTGGCCGGGCGCCAGGCAGGGGCTGACGCAGCGCGAGAGCGAGATCCTGTCGTACGTCGTCAACGGGCTGTCCAACAAGGGCATCGCCACCAAGCTGGTGATCGGCGACGAGACCGTCAAGACCCACCTGCGGTCGATCTACCGCAAGCTCGGCGTCAGCGACCGCACGGGCGCCGTGGCGACCGCGCTGCGGGAAGGCATCTACCAGTGATGCCCCATGCGGAAACCCAACGCCGTCCGCGACCTCGTCGACGCCGACCGCGAACTGGCCTGCTGCGGGAGCTGATCCAGGCGGCGTCGAGCGGCCCCGGCGTGGAGCCGCTCGCCGAGGCGGCAGCGCGGATGATCACCGCGGCCACGGCCACCGACGTCTGCTTCGTGCACGTGCTCGACGACACCGAACGCTCGCTGACGCTGACGGGCGCGACGCCGCCGTTCGACAGCGAGGTCGGCAAGATCCGGCTGCCGCTGGGGCAGGGCGTGTCCGGCTGGGTGGCCAGCCATCGCGAGCCCGTCGTGATCATCCACGACAAGGAGTCCGATCCGCGCTACATGCCGTTCGAGTCGCTGCGCGGATCGGACTTCACCTCGATGGTGTCGGTGCCGATGGAGACCGACCCCGGCGGCCTGGTCGGCGTGCTCAACGTGCACACCGTGCAGCGGCGCGAGTTCACCGACCGCGACGTGGAATTGCTGCTGGTCATCGGTCGGCTGATCGCGGGCGCCATGCACCAGGCCGGCTGCACCGGCAGCTGGTGGCCCGCGATCGTGCGCACGAGAACTTCGTCGAGCAGGTCATCGAGGCCCAGGAGATCGAGCGGCGCCGGCTGGCCGGCGACATCCACGACGGCATCTCCCAGCGGCTGGTCACGCTGTCCTACCGGCTGGACGCCGCCAGCCGGGCGGTGGGCGACGACGCCGCGACGGCCGCCGAGCAGCTGGGCATGGCCCGCGAGCTGGTCGACCTCACCCTGCAGGAGGCCCGCGCGGCGATCGACGGGCTGCGCCCGCCGGTGCTCGACGACCTCGGCCTGGCCGGCGGGCTGGCCAGCTTGGCGCGGTCCATCCCCCAGGTCGAGATCGACGTCGACCTGGCCGACACCCGGCTGCCCGACCACATCGAGATCGCGCTGTACCGCATCGCGCAGGAATGCCTGCAGAACGTCGTCAAGCACGCCAAGGCCACCAACGCGCAGCCTGACGTTCTCGGTGGGCGACGAGCACCGCCCGGCTCGAAATCGTGGACAACGGAGTGGGTTTCGACACGTTCGAGCATCCGCTCGGCGGTGACGAGATGGGCGGCTACGGACTGCTGTCGATGGCCGAGCGCGCCGAGATCGTCGGCGGGCGGCTCAACATCCGGTCGCGACCCGGGTCCGGGACGGCGGTCACGGCGACGATCCCGCTGCCCGCCTCTCCCCGCGAGCAGACGCAAAGTGCCCTCAATCCCGGTGATTGAGGGCACTTTGCGTCTGCTCGCGGGGAGCTAGAAGTCACCCGCCTGGCGGCGCAGCGTCTCGATCGACGCCGCCAGTGCCGCGGACTGGCCATCGGACATCCCGATGTCGGCGAACACCTCGTCGTTGAGCGTCACCGTCGCGTCCTCGACGGTCGAGCGGCCAAGCTCGGTGAGCCGCACCAGCGTGGTGCGGCCGTCGGTCGGGTGCGGGATGCGTTCGACCAGCCCGTCGCTCTCCAGCCGCCGGATGGCGTGCGTGACGCTGGTGACGTGCACCTGCAGCCGGTCGGAGGCCTTGGTGATCGGCAGCGCGCCCGCGCTGCTGAACGCCAGCAGCCGCAGCAGCTCGTACCGCGAGAAGCTCAGGTCGTAGGGCCGCAGCGCGGTCTCGACGCGGGCCAGCAGGATCTGGTGCGCCCGCATCACCGACGTCACCGCCACCATGCCGTCGGCGACGTCACCCCATCCGGAGCGCTCCCAGTTGTCGCGTGCCAGCGCGATCGGGTCACGCTTGGGGGGTTCTGAGGGCACGCCCCTTCATACCGCAACCATGCGGTGCGACGCGGTAACTCGACCAACCGCGGATCAGGCCCGCGCCACCGCCGACAAGCACCTCGCGCGACGACTGCCGACTGCCGACGCTGATCCGCACGCCGCCGTCGGCGTAGCCGCGCACCCGCAACCCGGTACCGTCGAAGACCTCGCTGCCACGGCCGCGCACGGGCGGGCAGGTAGACGAAGTTGGCGTGACTGTCGGTGCTGTACACCCCCATCGCGACAAGCCGGGCCCGCAGGTAGCGACCCTCCGCGCCGAGAACGCCGGATGCGTTGTCTGCAGTTCGACTTCCGCGTCGTAGGAGGCCGCGACGGCGACCAGGCCGGTCGACGCCGACACCGAACGGCAGCTGCATGGTCCACAACCGGCGCGCCAGGTCAGGAGCGCAGAACCCGTAGCCGATGCGCATCCCCGCCAGCCCGTAGGCCTTCGAGAACGTGCGCACCACCACGACATTGGGGAATCGCGCGACCAACGCGGGCGCGTCGATGCGGTGCTCGGGCGTCAGGAACTCCACGTAGGCCTCGTCGAGCACCACCACGGTGTCCGACGGCACGCGGCGCAGGAACCGTTCGACGTCGTCAGCGGATTCGATGGTGCCGGTCGGGATTGTGCGGGCGGCACAGCACGACCACGCGCGCGCCGTGGCGGCGGCGTCGGCCATCGCGTCGAGGTCGTGGTGGCCGTGCTGGTCGAGCGCCACCGTCACCGGGTTGCAGCCGCGCCATCTGCGCGAAGATCGGGTAGCCGTCGAACGTGGGTGACGTCATCACGATCGTCGTCGCCGGGACTCGTCACGGCGTGCAGCACCTGCATCACCACACCGGTGGCGCCTGCGCCGATCACCACCTGGTCGTCGCGCACCCCCACCCGGCTTGCGATCAGCGAGCGCAGCCGTTCGGGCAGGAACTCCGGGTAGCGGTTGGCGGCGTCGATCGAGGCGATGAGCGCCGACCGGACCGACGGCAGCGGCGGAAACGGATTCTCGTTGAGCGACAACGCAAATGGGTTCACCGCCTCGGGAAGCGCACCGACGGCGTCGGAGGGCGCAGGACATGGTCATGAGGTGCGACCGCCCCACTGGACGGCGGCGGCGCCGGCGAAGTCACCGGCGTGCGCGAACGCCGCCATCATCACGACGTCGCCCTTCTTGCACCCGGCCCTCGGTGATGGCTCGGTCCAGGTTCACCGGGATGCCCGCGGCGAACAGGTTGCCGCACTCGTCAAAGGTGTCGACGTGCCTCTCCTCGGGCAGTTCGAGCGCCTCGCGCCAGTTCCGCAGGAAGACGCGGTTGGGCTGATTGGTGACGAGCAGGTCGAGATCCTTTGGCTTCATGCCGATTCGGTCGCACACCGCATACGCCACCTCGGGCACCTGGCGGTTGCCCCGCGCCAGCACCTTGGTGATCTTGGTTTCGGTGAAGCCGATGCAGGCCTCGCCAGGGCCGGCCTGCCACCACTTGCGCGGCGGATCGATGGCGAGTGTCATGTCACCGGCGTACTCACCGTAGGTGCGGCATTCGACGTCGAGGATCGGCGATTCGTCCGACAGCGTCACCAGCCCGACCGCCGCCCCGTCGCCGGGCACCGAGGCCTGCGCCTTGCGGCGCACGGTCGGCTGGTCGAAGGCCGTTCCCGCCGAATTCTGTGCGACGGCGATCAGCGCGGTGCTTGCCCTCGCCCGAGGCCAGCAGGTTGCGCGCCAGCTTCAGACCGAGCACGAACGCCGCGCAGCCGCCGTTGTGCAGGTCGATCACCCAATTCGGTTTCATGCCAAGGCGATGCGCCATTCCGCCGCCGCCGCCGTAGAACGGCATGTCCGGCATCTGGGTGTGGGTGATGAGCACGTCGACGTTCGCGATGGCGTCTTGGCCGTGCCGCTCGACCAGGCCCGCGGCGGCCCGCTCGACCATGTCGATGGCCAGTCTCGTCCTCGGCGACGTGGTGGCGGAACTTCGGCGCACGGAACATCAGGTTGTCGCGCAGGTCGTCGGAATCGGCGAACTGTGCGTAGTAGTCGGCGCCGATCGGATCTCCCGGGCAGGTAGGTGGAGACGTCGATCAAGCTGACGGTCATCGGTGGTCAGGCGTTCTCATCTTCATCCAGGCCGGTGTCACCGGCAGTCCGTTGCGGTGCCGGTACTCGGCAATTGCCTTGAGGTTCTTCAGTTCCAGCTCGTGGCCGGCACCGAACATGTCCCAGAAGTCGCCGACCCACACCGGCCGCTGCGGCGGCGCAGCCTCCGGGTACGGGTTGTGGTCGTAGAACGGGTGGTGGCAGTTGGTCCACAGCACCACCGAGCCGGGCTTGTTGAACACCACCTGCGCGTCGACCACCCGCATCAGGTAGATCATCCAGAGGTGCGTGCCCTGGTCCCACGCGCAGTGGTAGTCGACGGTGCGCGCCTCGCGGTTGACGACTGTGCGGGTGTAGATCTCGGTCTCCGAGCCCAGCCGGTCGTAGGCCAGCCACAGCCCCGGTTCGTCGGTGGGGGTGAAGCCCCGCAGGCTGTAGGTCCACTCCTCGAGGCTGCGGGTGTCGGAGAGGTATTCGAACAGCTCGTCGGGCGGACAGTCGACGTAGTCGTTGACGGTGCAGTACTCGCCGAAGACCTGATCGTGCGGGTACACCGACCGCATCATCTCCATGATGATCGGCGTGGCCTTCTCGCGCGGCGCGGTCTCGATGCGGATCACCCCGTCGATGGGTCATTCCGGTGTGGGCGGTTATGTCGTCAAGCGCGGGCAGCGACATCGTGCATCATCTCCTTGTCGGGTGAATGATGTTGTGGAGCATCGAGAAACGGTGCGAACGGCGGGATTTCGTCCGCCGAGCACTCGACGCTGACCACCGACGGCCCGTCGTGGGCCAGGGCGGCGCGCAGTGCACCGGGCAGCTCGGCGAGGTCGGTGACGTCGACGGACGGCAGGCCGGGGAACATCGCGGCAAGGCCGGCGCCGAGGCGGCTCGGCGTGAACCGGTTGTAGCTGTACCGGTCGCCGTAGAACAGCTGCTCGCGGGTGACGCACATGGCGTGGGCGTTGTTGTTGAACAGCACGACCGTGACGGGCAGGCCGTACTGGATGGCGGTGTGCAGTTCCATGCCGTGCATGAAGAACGAGCCGTCGCCCGCGATCACGACGGTGCGCCTGCGCCTGGCGAAGCACATGCCGATCGCCGCGCCGAAGCTGTAGCCCATGCCTCCCATGCCGAGCGCCACCACGAACCGCCCGGACCGCCGGACGGGCAGGTGGTGGATGGCCGCCGCGCCGGTGTTGCCCGCGTCGACCACGACGTCGACCCCGTCGGGCAGCGCGTCGTCGAGCGCGGTCATCGCGTCGCGATACCGGATGCCCGGTCCGTCGTGTTCGGGCGGGCGCAGTTCGCAGGCGGCAACGGGTCGAGCCACGCGCAGCCCGTGCGGCCTGCCCTGCCCCGTCAGCGCGCGGGTCAGCTGCGGCAGCGACACCCGCAGATCGTCGGAGTGGACGTGGGTGGCGGGCAGGTAGGGCACCCCGGCCCCGATCGACACCACCCGCACCCGCGCCGAGCGCGTCGTCGAGACCGGCCCGCGCGGTGACCGACAGGCGGGTGCCGACCAGCAGGCACACCGCGCTGTCCGCCACCGCATCCGCGACCCCTGGATGTCCCATCACACCGGTGACGCCCAGCGACGACGACGCGCCGAGGCCGGGCGAACCGCTGACGTCCTTGGCGTCGGGCACCGTCGCCACCCGCGCCCGCAGCACGGCACGCAGCTCTTCGAGTTCGGTGCGCGCGTCGTCACGGGCGACCTGTTCGCCCGCGATGATCGTGACCGGTCCGAGCGCGCGGCGCAGTTCGTCGACGATCGGCTGCGGGTCACCGACGCGCGGGTCGTGCGCCGACGGGGTCGTCGCATCTCGACGTCGATGAGCGCCTGCTGAATGTCCTTGGGCAGCAGCAGAACCGCGGGCCCTCCGGTGCGGGCGGCGGCGATGGCCTCGGGCAGCGCGGTCGACGACGTCGGCCGGCGTCACCAGCCGTCGGCAGTACACCGACACCGCGGAGAACAGCGCGTGGGCGTCGAGCGAACCGCCCTCGTCCGCTGGTGTCCTGGAAGCTGCCCCGGCCGTCGAGCGCCGTGGGCGGCTGACCGACCAGCGCCAGCACGGGGATCCCGCTGGCGAACGACTCCCCCAGCCCGGCAACCAGATTCAGCGATCCGCCACCGGACGTCGCCGCCACCACCCCGAGACCCGCGGTGGCCCGGCTGAAGCCGTCGGCCATGGTCGCCGCGGAGAACTCGTGCTTCGCCAGTACCGCGGTGATCCCGTCGCAGAAGTGCGCGGCGTCGTACAGATCTTCGATGTTGGCGCCGTCGACGCCGAAGACGTGACTCACTCCGCGAGCCGCGAGGTGCGCGACGATGTGGTCGACCACCCGGTATCTGCTGATCATTGCTCACCTGCTTCCCGATCCCTACTAGTGACACGACGTCGCGTGGCACCAGGGTTCACCGCAGGCGCGGAACTCACAGCTGACGCTCGAGCAGAACCTTCCCATTGTCAGTCGAAACCAGTTGCACGGCAGCGATTTCCGACTTCGGAACCGGCGTGTTTCCGCTGGGCAGCGCGGTGGCGCCGGACATTCCGAGCCACGTCGCGATCTGAGTGTGAGCTCCCGTCACGGCCGACGACCACCATGCCGAGGTTGCTCGGCGGAGGAACTTCGCCGCTCGACCATTGGCCGTACGTGCACGCCATGTCGATGCGGGTGCCCCAGGCGAAGCCGCTCAGCGAGATGCTGGCGCTGAACGGGGTGTCCACCAGCTTGTCCATCGGCAGTTGCTGCGCCGTCGACCTGTTCGGTGCCGCTCTGCAGGCCGACGATGCCGGGCCGCACGGCGATCACCAGTCCGACGGCCAGCAACGCGGCCGCCAGTCCGACGGCGGCCGACGTCAGCCACCGCGACCGGCGCCTGCGCCACCGCACCTTGTCCAGCACCGACTCCAGCACCTCGGGGCGCAGTGGCGGCGGTTCGGGCTGCTCGCTTGTCCAGCGCCGCGGACGTCGTCGACGTCGAGCATCGCCAGCAGAGCAGGCATGCCGCTGAGCTCTGCGACAGCCGGCCCGGCACCGGTCGCACGTCTCGAGGTGCGCCTCGTACTCGCGGCGCTCGGCGCTCGACAGCGAACCGAGCACGTAGGCCGCGTCCCACGTCGCGTAGCGGTCGCCGTCGACCGATTCCAAGCCTCGGACTTCACCGACTGTGTCATCGTGTCACCCCCATTTCCTGCAAGTTGAGCCGCAAGGCGCGCACCGCGTAGTGCAGTCGCGACTTCACCGTGCCCTCGGCGATCTGCAGATCCGCGGCGATCTGCGCCACGCTCCAGCCCTGGTAGTACGCCCGGAGGATCACCGCGCGGTGATCCTCGGACAGTTGACTCATCGCGGTGCCGAGCAGCAGCCGGTCCAGCGCGTCGTCCACCTCGTCGGGGCCCGCGCGGTCGGCCACCGCTTCCACGTCGTCGGTGTGGGTCTCGTTGCGGAACCGCGCGCTGCGGCGCTCGTCGATGATCAGGTTGCGCGCGACGGTGAACAGCCACGCCCGCGCCGACCGGTCGGCGTCGTAGGTGACTTCGGGGTGGCGCCAGGCACGCAGCAGCGTCTCCTGCACGACGTCCTCGGCGCGGGCTGCATCACCGGTCAGCCGCAGCACGTAGCGCCAGAGCGCGCCGGCGTGCTCGTCGTAGAGCACCCGCATCATCGCGGCCTCCGGATCATCCATTCCCAACCTCCGACAGTTAACACGCTGTGGTCGCTCTGACGGTTCAATCACTCACGTTTATGCCAACGGGCGTGGCGCCGGGGTTGCGCGTCAGCGGTGGTGAATCCTCGTTCTGGAGGCGTTTCTCAGAGGGTGAGGATCCGCGGTCCGTCGTCGGTCGCGGCGACGGTGTGCTCCCAGTGCGCGGCCCGCGATCCGTCGGCGGTGACGACCGTCCACTCGTCGTGCCAGCACGTTCGTCTTGGTGGTGCCCGAGCGTCAGCATCGGCTCGATGGCCAGCACGGAGCCGGACGCCAGGTGGGGCCCTCGGCCGGGTGCGCCCTCGTTGGGCAGGAACGGGTCCATGTGCATGTGACGGCCGATGCCGTGCCCGCCGTAGCCCGCGACGATGCCGAATTTGCGGTCGTGGCGCCGCTCGGCGGCGCGCGTCCCGGTCTCGATGGCGTGCGAGACGTCGGTCAGCCGGTTGCCGGGCACCATGGCGGCGATGCCGGCCTCCATCGACTCCCGGGTGGCCGCCGACAGCGCCTCGTCGGCGGGGATCAGCGGCGCCGACGCCGAACGTCACCGCCGAGTCGCCGTGCCAGCCGTCGAGGATCGCGCCGCAGTCGATGGACACCAGGTCGCCCGCGGCCAGGACCTCGGTCGGCCGACGGGATGCCGTGCACGACGCGGTCGTTGACCGACGAGCAGATGCTGGCCGGGATAGCCGTGGTAGCCGAGGAACGACGGAATGCCGCCGCCGTCGCGGATGACGGATTCGGCGATGGCGTCGAGGTCGAGCGTGCGAGACGCCGGGCTGTGGCGGCCGCGTGGACGGCTCGCAGCGCGGCGGCGACCAGCGCGCCCGCGGCGGCCATGGCGTCGAGCTCGTCGGCGCTGCGCTGGGCGACGACCTTGCGGCCACGCAGGCCTGGCAGGCCGATCATCGACTACTTACCGAGAGACGCGCAGCGCGCGGGCGAACACCTCGTCGAGCGTAGCCGATGGCGTCGACGGTCTTGAGCTCGTCGCGGTAGTAGTCCAGCAGCGGAGCGGTCTCGTCGCGGTAGACCTTCATGCGGTTGAGGATGACGTCCTCGGTGTCGTCGGCGCGGCCGCGGCTCTTCAGCCGGTCGAGCAGCTCGTCCTCGGAGACGCGGAACTCCAGCACCGCGTCGAGCTTGAGGCTGCGTTCGGCCAGCATCTCGCGGAGCGCCTCGGCCTGTTCCACCGAGCGGGGGAAGCCGTCGAGGATGAAGCCGTCGGCGACGTCGGCGTCGTTGAGGCGGTCGTCGACGAGCGCGTTGGTCAGCGTGGCGGGCACCAGGTCGCCGGCGTCGAGGTACTTCTTGGCCTCGAGGCCCAGCTCGGTCGCCGTTGCTGATGTTGTGGCGGAACAGGTCCCCGGTGGAGATGTGCGGGATCCCGAGCTTCTCGGCCAGCTTCTCCGCCTGCGTGCCCTTGCCCGCACCGGGCGGCCCCAGCAAAACGATTCTCACTTGAGGAACCCTTCGTAGTTGCGCTGCATCAGCTGGCTCTCGATCTGCTTCACCGTGTCCAGGCCGACGCCGATCATGATCAGCACCGCGGTGCCGCCGAACGGCAGGTTCTGCACCGTGCCGGTGTTGCCGATCTCGAGGAACAGGTTCGGCAGCACGGCGATCACGCCGAGGTAGATCGAGCCAGGAAGCGTGATGCGGCTCAGCACGTACCGCAGGTAGTCGGCGGTGGGCTTGCCTGGCCGGATGCCAGGGATGAAGCCACCGAACTTGCGCATCTCGTCGGCGCGCTCGTCGGGGTTGAACGTGATCGACACGTAGAAGTAGGTGAAGAAGATGATCAGGCCGAAGTAGATGGCGATGTAGGCCGGGCTGGCCGGGTTGGTCAGGTAGTTCGCGACGAACTTCGCCCACCAGCCGGTGCCGGGATTGGAGCTGCCGCTCTGCGACCAGCTGCGTGATCAGGTGCGGGATGTAGATCAGCGACGACGCGAAGATGACGGGGATGACGCCCGCCTGGTTCACCTTCAGCGGCAGGTAGGTCGACGTGCCGCCGTACATGCGCCGCCCGACCATGCGCTTGGCGTACTGCACGGGGATGCGGCGTTGGCCCTGCTCGACGAAGACGACGCCGACGATGATGATCAGGGCCGCGACGCAGACCGCGGCGAAGACGACGCCGCCGCGGCTGTCGAGGATGGTCTTGCCCTCGGACGGGATGCGGGCGGCGATGCCCGCGAAGATCAGCAGCGACATGCCGTTGCCGATGCCGCGCTCGGTGACCAGCTCGCCCATCCACATCACCAGCGCCGCGCCTGCGGTGAGCACCAGCACGATGACGACGAGGGTGAAGATGCCCGAGTCCTGGATGATGTCCAGCGAGCAGCCCTGCAGCAGCCCGCCGTTGGCGGCCAGCGCCACGATCGACGTGCGCCTGCAGCAGCGCCAGCGCGACCGCCAGATAGCGCGTGTACTGCGTCATCTTGGCCTGGCCGGACTGGCCTTCCTTGCGCAGCTGTTCGAAGCGCGGGATCACCACCGTCAGCAGCTGAACGATGATGCTGGCCGTGATGTACGGCATGACGCCGACCGCGAACACCGACAATTGCAGCAGCGCGCCGCCGGAGAACAGGTTGATCAGCGAGTAGATCTGCGCCGAGTCGCCGCCCTGGACCTGCTCGATGCACTTCTGCACGTTCGGGTAGTTGACGCCGGGGGACGGCAGCGTGGCGCCGGCGCGGTACAGGATGACGATGCCCAGCGTGAAGAGGATCTTGCGTCTGAGATCGGCCGTCCGCAGCGACGAGATGAAAGCCGAGAGCACTCTTCCTCCTGCGCAGCCGAGCACTTGTCGCGGCGTGCCAATGGGGCTGGTCCTACCAGCGTTTGGTCAAGTCATGCGCGGTTGGTCCGCCAGGCTCACAGGCATGCCTGCAGCCAGCAGAGTCGCGCGTCAAACAGTCTACGAGAGTAACAGTTGCCGTCGGTACGGACCCGCATCCGATCAGGGTGACGGCGACCCGATCGGGCCTTCAGGTTCGAAGCGTACAGTCGGGTCAGCTCGTTACACAGGCTAATTAATACCGACGTGAGGATCTTCGGAGATCGATGGTGCGCACCGACAACGACACCTGGGATCTGGCGTCCAGCGTGGGCGCGACGGCGACGATGGTCGCCGCGGCGAGGGCGATTGCCACCCGGGCCGACCACGCCGCTGATCGAGCGATCCGTTCGCCGAACCGCTGGTCCGCGCGGTCGGCGTCGACGTTCTGACCCGCCTGGCCACCGGCGAGCTTCCGCCCGCCGACCTCGGCGGCGACGCGACCGCAGGCGTGCAGCGGCTGGCCGACAACATGGCCGTGCGGACCATGTTCTTCGACGACTTCTTCCTCGATGCGACGGCGGCAGGCGTCACCCAGGCCGTGATCCTGGCGTCGGGCCTGGACTCCCGCGCCTACCGGCTGCCGTGGCCGGCGGGCACCGATGGTGTTCGAGATCGACCAGCCCGACGTCATCGCGTTCAAGTCGCGCACGCTGGCCGAGCTCGGCGCCCAGCCCACCGCCGGCCGGCGCGCGGTCGCGATCGACCTGCGCGACGACTGGCCGGCTGCGCTCGAAGGCAAGCAGGCTTCGATCCGGCCCGGCCGAACGGCGTGGGCCGCCGAGGGGCTGCTCGGCTACCTGCCGCCGGACGCGCAGGACAGGCTGCTCGACACCATCACCGCACTGAGCGCCCCGGGCAGCCGGTTCGCGACCGAGAGCGCGCCCACCCCGACCGCCGCGACCGGGAGCGCATGCGCGAGCGCATGCAGACCGTCGCCGAACACTGGCGTGAGCACGGCTTCGACCTCGACCTGACCGAGTTGGTGTACTTCGGCGACCGCAACGAGGCGGAGGCCTACCTCGCCGATCACGGCTGGCAGCTGAGCGGAAGCAGCATCGGGAACTGTTCGACGCGCACGGCCTTCCGCCGTTCGACGACGAGGAGATGGGCAGCGGCTTCGGCGACCACCGCTACGTCAGCGGCATCCTTGGCGGTGCGCGAGTGACGCGCTCCGACGCCGACAGCTGGGACCTCGCGTCGAGTGTGGGCGCGACGGCGACCATGGTGGCCGCCGCGCGGGCCCTGGCCTCCAAGGAAGCCGACCCCCTGATCCAGGATCCCTACGCCGAACCGCTCGTCCGTGCCGTCGGCATCGACTTCTTCACCAAGCTCGTCGACGGCGAGATCACGACGGACGTCGACGACGGCGGCGGGGCCCAGCTGATGACCGCCATGATGGCGGTGCGCACCCGCTTCTTCGACGACTTCTTCCTCGAGTCGGCGCAGGCGGCATCCGGCAGGCGGTGATCCTGGCCTCCGGGCTGGATTCGCGGGCCTACCGGCTGCCGTGGCCGGACGGCACCGTGGTCTACGAGATCGACCAGCCTCAGGTGATCGAGGCGAAGACCGCGACGATGGCCGACGATCGGCGCCACCCCGACGCGCCGACCGTCGCGCCGTGGCCGTCGACCTGCGCGACGACTGGCCGGAAGCGCTGCGCGGCAGCGGTTTCGACCCCAACATGCCGACGGCGTGGAGCGCCGAGGGCCTGCTGGTGTACCTGCCGCCCGAGGCACAGGACCGGCTGTTCGACGACATCACCGCGCTGTCGGCGCCAGGCAGCCGACTGGCCACCGAGTACCACCCCGACGGCGGGGCCAGCCTCGGTGAACGGGCCAACGCCGTCAGCGACGCCTGGGGTGCACCACGGCTTCGACCTCAACCTGACCGATCTGTTCTACGCCGGTGAGCGCAACCCGGTGGTCGACTATCTGGCCGACCACGGTTGGCAGGTGTCCGCCCGCACCCGGCCCGAGGTGTTCGCCGGCTACGGCCGCGAGTTCCCCGACGACGAAGCACTTGCGCCGATGCGCAATTCACTGTCCATCATCGCGCAATCAGAAAGTAGGAGCACGCACACATGACACGAACCGAAGGCGACACCTGGGACCTGGCCTCCAGCGTCGGCGCGACCGCGACCGCGGTCGCCGCCTCACGCGCGATGGCTTCCCAGGGCCCTGACGCCCTTCTCGACGACCCCTTGGCCGAGCCACTGGTCCGCGCCGTCGGCATCGACACCTTCGTCAAGCTCGTCGACGGCGAGCTCGTGGTGGACGACGATCCGCTGTTGAACCGTCGGGCGATGAACGAGCAGATGGCCGTGCGCACCCGCTTCTTCGACGACTTCTTCACGGCGGCAACCGCTTCCGGCATACGGCAGGCCGTGATCCTGGCCTCCGGGCTCGACACCAGGGCCTACCGGCTGCCGTGGCCGGCGGGCACGGTGGTCTACGAGATCGACCAGCCCGAGGTCATCGAGTTCAAGACCCGCACGCTGGCCGACCTCGGCGCCGAGCCGACGGCGCAGCGCCGGACCGTCGTCGATCGATCTGCGCGACGACTGGCCTTCGGCGCTGAAGGAGGCCGGGTTCGACACCGGCCTGCCGACGGCGTGGAGCGCCGAAGGACTGCTGGTGTACCTGCCGCCGGAGGCGCAGGATCGGCTGTTCGACAACATCACCGCGCTGTCGGCGCCGGGCAGCCGGGTGGCGACCGAGCACATGGACATGAGCGGGTTGCCGACGGACTGGGCGGAGAAGCTCACCGAGCGGTCGCGGCGCATCGGCTCCAACATCAACCTGGCCGAGCTGTTCTACACCGGCGAGCGCAACAGCGCGGCCGACTACCTGACCAGCCTACGGGTGGCAGGTCGACGTCCGCAGGACCGAGCGATGCCTACGCCGCCAACGGATTCGAGCTGCCCGACGACGAACTGGCGGCGTTCGGCGGCGATTCCGGCTATCTCTCGGCAACCGCGAACTAGAGGAGAACCATGGCAAGGACCGACGGCGACAGCTGGGATCTGGCCTCGAGCGTCGGGGCGACGGCGACGATGGTCGCGGCGCAGCGCGTATTGGCCCATCGCGAGAAGCTGATCGACGACCCGTATGCCGATCCGCTGGTGCGGGCGGTCGGGCACGACTTCTTCACCCGCATGCTCGATGGCGACATCGACCTGACCGACGTCGAACCCACGTTCACGGTGCGCCGGGCGGCCGAGGGCATGGCGGTGCGCACTCGCTTCTTCGACCAGATGTTCCTCGACGCGACCGCGGCGGGTGTCCGGCAGGCGGTGATCCTCGCCGCCGGCCTCGACTCGCGGGGCTATCGGCTGCCCTGGCCGGACGGGACGGTTGTGTACGAGGTGGATCAGCCCGAGGTCATCGAGTTCAAGACGACGACTCTGGCCGGCCTCGGCGCCAAGCCGACGGCGACGCACAGGACCGTTGCGATCGACCTGCGCGAGGACTGGCCGAAGGCGTTGGCGGACAATGGTTTCGACGCGACGCAACCGACCGCGTGGAGTGCCGAGGGCCTGCTGATCTATCTGCCGTCCGAGGCCCAGGACAGGTTGTTCGACAACATCACCGCGCTGTCGGCGCCTGGCAGCAGGGTGGCCACCGAGCACATCCCCGACATCGCAGCCTTCTCCGGCGAGCGCGCCCAGCGCATCTCGGAACGGATGAAGCAGTTTGGGTCCGACATCGAGATGGCCGACCTGATCTACAAGGACCAACGCAGCCACGTCGTCGAGTACCTGACGTCGAGGGGCTGGGACGTGTCCGTGCTGCCGATGCGGGAGGCGCACGAAGCCAACGGGTTCGAGTTCCCCGATGACGAGGTGACGATGACCTTTTCCAACCTCAGTTACGTCAGTGCGGTGAAGCGCTAGCCGACGTCGCCTTGGCCGGAGGGGTTTGAGGTGGCGTGGGGGTAGTCGGAGTCCCCCACGCCACCTCCGCCACAGGTCGCGACGCGCTATCGACAGTGTCCCCAACAGCCGCCAAGCTTGAATTGGGACCCCGGCGCGCCCTGCAAACCCGTGTGCGCAGCGTCGACGCTATTGGCTCGGGGCCGGATGGGAAATCGGGGAAAACCCTTGAGTCTGTGGTTTGGGACCGATGTGGTGACGGCCTGACTGCCGTCACACCGCCGGATCGTGCCTGTTCAGGCGAGCAAATAGCTGAGACCGCTGTAGGCCAGCACCGATTCCGCCTGACACGCCCGTGCCGACAGCACGCGCAAGCCCAGCTCGCGCGCGGTCGATCGCGGCGAGCCACACCGTGGTCTTGCCGATGCCGGCGTCTCCCTCGACGACCAGGCCCGCCGGCCCGACGGTCGCGCGGCTCAGAAACTCCGCGACAGCGTGCGACTCCGTCTCCCGCAGCGACGTTGACGCGGCCATGCACACATCATCGCAGCAAATCCACAGCGCGTCGCCAGCTACTTGACATCAGAACCGATAATCGCCGAGCCAGAGTGCGCTGACGCCGGTCAACGAGCGCTCGGCGTGGGTCAGTACGCCCGCCACCGAACGGCCGAGCAGCGCGGCAACCGCCTCGGGCATCGACGCGGCCGCCGGTTGCGACGACGGCTTGGGTCGCAACATCTCGACCCACGACGATCCCGGCATGCTGACCAGCTTCACCTCGGCGTCGGCCTCGAATCCGGCGAGCACCTTGGCGCGGTCGATCGCGGCGCGCAGCCCGCCGAGTTCGTCGACCAACCCGTGCGCCAACGCGTCCGCCCCGGTCCACACCCGGCCGCGCGCGACGGAGTCGACGGCCTCGACGGTCATCTCGCGTCCCTGGGCGACCCGTTCGACGAAGTCGGTGTAGAACAGGTCGGCCTCGGCCTCGACCTGAGCGTGCTGCTCGTCGGTGAACGGCTTGTTCACCGACCACGCGTCGGCATTGCTGTTGGTGCGGACCGAATCCGAGCCAACCCCTAAGCGGCCCTTGAGATCACGGGCCACCAGCTTGCCGGTCACCACGCCGATCGACCCGGTGATGGTGCCGGGGTTGGCCACGATGGCGTCGGCGCCCATCGAGACGTAGTAACCGCCCGACGCGGCGACGGCACCCATCGACGCGACGACCGGCTTGCCCGCCTTCCGCAGCCGAACCACTTCGCGCCAAATGGTTTCCGATCCGGTCACCGATCCGCCCGGGCTGTCCACCCGCAGCACCACCGCCGACACCGCATCGTTGGCTGCGGCTTCCCGTAGTGCCGCGGCGATCGTGTCGCCACCCGCACTCGAGTTGCCCAACGGCAGCTGCGGTCCACCGCGTCCACTGACGATGGGTCCGTGCAGGGTAACCACCGCGATGGTCGGCTTGGTCTTGCGTCCGGGGATCGGCGGCATCGGCGGCGTCGGCCGTGATGCGATGGCGCGGGCGTAGCGCGCCACGTACAGCCGCGGCGGAGCGTCGTCGGAGTCGGCGTCCCCCGTCTCAGGCGAAATACCTGGCGCCCCAACGAGTTCGCCGATGCGGGCGTAGGCCTCGTCGCGGAACCCGATCCGGTCGACCAGCCGGCTGGTCACCGCGTCGCCGCGCAGCACGGGCGCCTTGTCGGCAAGGGCGTTGAGCTCGGCGGGGTCGACGAGGCGCGACTCGGCGATCGCCGCGAAGACCTGGACGTGCAGGCTCTCGATCAGCCGGCTGTCGGCCTCGCGGTGGGCGTCGGTGTATTCGTCTTGCGTGAACATGTTTGCCGCGGACTTGTATTCGCCGCGCGCGATGAACTGCGCCTGAATGCCCGCCTTGTCGAGTGCGTCGCGCAGGAACATCGCGTTGGTGGCGAAGCCGACGAGTCCGACGGTGCCCGACGGCTGCATCCACACTTCGCGGAACGCCGACGCCAGATAGTAGGACAGCGTGCCCGGGTAGGTCTCCGCCCAGGCCAGCGACGGCTTGGCGTCGCTGAACGCGGCGATGGCCTCGCGCAATTCCTGCACCGGCCCTGCTGCGGCCGCAGGGATCTGCACACGCGCGATCAAGCCTGCGACCCTGTCGTCTTCGGCAGCGCGATGGATCGCGGCCACCGTCTCACGCAGCAGCAGCGCGCGGCCGCCGCCGGTGATGGTGGCGAGCGGATCGAACCCGCCGGTCTCGTTGGGTACCGACTGCAGATCGAGTTCGAGCACGCAGCCATCGGGAACGCCACGGTGCCGCGCGGTGTCCACCTTGCGGACCACCGCCCGCAGCTCGTCGGCGCCTGGGATACCTGAAAGAAGACTGAACATGCCGCGAGCCTACCGACGAGATGGACTCGGTGGATTCGGCCTAACGTGTTGGGGTGAGGTTCTCCATATCGCTCCCCCAACGCGACGCAGACGGCTTCGACGATTCGGGTTTCAAGGGCTATCTCGCGCGCGCCGAGGAACTCGGTTTCGAAGGCGGCTGGACACTCGAGCAGACCATCGGGCCCGCGCCGCTGATCGCGCCGCTGGAACTGCTCGCCTATGCGGCCGCCTGCACCACCCGCCTGCGACTGGGGGTTGCGGTGCTCATCACGTCGCTGCATGATCCGCTGCAGCTGGCGTCCGCCATCACCGCCGTCGACCGACTCAGCCATGGCCGCCTGGATGTCGGTGTCGGACATGGAGGCAACTTCCGGCCGTTCCCCGCGTTCGGCGTGGAGAAGTCGACGTTCGTCGGGTACTTCAACGAAGGCCTGGAGCTGATGAAGGCAGCCTGGTCCGACGATCCGACCGTGACGTTCCACGGACGCTTCCGTCAAGTCGAGGGCCTGCCGATTCAGCCCAAACCGGTGCAGCGCCCCCATCCACCGATCTGGTTCGGTGGAACCGCGCCCGGCGCGCTGGCCAGGGCGGTGCGCCGTGGCGATTCCTTCCTCGGCGCGGGCTCGTCGACCACCGCGACGTTCGTCGAAGCCAGCAAGACCGTGCGCCGCGAATTGGAGCAACAGGGCAAGGACCCGGCGGGCTTCACCATCGGCAAGCGGGTCTACCTGATGGTCGACGACGACGCCGCACGCGCCAGGGAACGCGTCGTCGCCGGGTTGCACCGCATCTACGGCGACATGCCGGGCATCGAGGACGTTCCCATCTCAGGCACCCCGGCCGACGTCGCCGCCGGACTGCGCGAGGTCATCGACGCCGGCGCCCAGATGATCCTGCTCAACCCCGTCGGCGAGAACGTCACCGAGGACCGCGAGCAGATGGAACGGCTTGCTGGGGACGTGATTCCGCAGCTCAGGTGACTCATAGATTTCGCTGAAATTAGGTGGTTTAAGTTCATGCCTTCTGGTGGTAAACCGGAAGCATGATAGCGAAACTACATTTCATCGCTCCGCTATTAATGGCGGGTGCGGCCGCGACGGCGATCGCCGCGGCACCGGTGGCTGCCGCAGAGTCCTACGCCTGGGCGGCAAGTTATTCGACCACTCAATTTGCCCCTCAAAGCCCCGGCGGCGACGGCTGCGCCAATGGGGTCTGCGGCAGCGGCGACGCCGGCGGCGGCAGCGGCTGCACCGCCGACGGAACGTGCGGCAGCGGCGGCCCTCTCGGCGGCGGCGGCTGTAATGCCGAGGGCGTGTGCGGCCACGGCGGTCCCGGCGGCGGCGGCGGCTGCGTGCCCGGCGTGGGCTGCTTCAACTACGGCACGTAACGCGAAAGCCCCCGCACGCCAAGCGTGCGGGGGCCTTCAGCGCCTGCTGACGAGAGTCAGGCGACCTCGGTCGCCGAACCGCCTGCGGCCGTGATCTTCTCGCGGGCACTGCCGCTGAACTTGTGCGCGGTGACGTCGATCTTGACGGTCAGCTTGCCGTCGCCGAGCACCTTGACGAGTGTGTTCTTGCGAACCGCACCGGCGGCCACCAGCTCTTCGATGCCGACCTCGCCGCCCTTGGGGAACAGCCTGTTGAGATCGGCGACGTTTACCACCTCGTAAGAGGTGCGGAACCGGTTCTTGAAGCCCTTGAGCTTGGGCAGCCGCATGTGGATGGGCATCTGGCCACCCTCGAACGTCGCTGGGACGTTCTTGCGGGCCTTGGTGCCCTTGGTCCCGCGGCCTGCGGTCTTACCCTTGGATGCCTCGCCACGACCAACACGGGTGCGAGCGGTCTTGGACCCAGGCGCGGGCTTCAGATCGTGAAGCTTGATGGTCATTTCTTCGACTCAACCCCTTCAACGGTGACGAGGTGGTTCACCACGGCGATCAGGCCGCGGGTCTGTGCGTTGTCCTCGCGGACCACGGACTGGCGAATCTTGCGCAGTCCGAGCGTCCGCAGGCTCTCACGCTGCTTCCAGCGCGCACCCACGGTGCCGCGCACCTGGGTGATCTTCAGCTCTGACATGGTTATGCCGTTCCCTCACGCGCGGCCGCAGCGGCCAGCGCTTCACTTTCCCGGCGGGCGCGCAACATGCCTGCCGGAGCGACGTCCTCGAGCGGCAGGCCACGACGGGCCGCCACCTCTTCGGGACGCTGCAGCATCTTCAGTGCCGCCACGGTCGCGTGCACGACGTTGATGGCGTTGTCACTACCCAGCGACTTGGCCAGGATGTCGTGCACACCCGCGCATTCCAGCACCGCGCGCGCCGCACCGCCTGCGATGACGCCGGTACCCGGGCTGGCCGGACGCAGCATGACCACACCGGCGGCGGCCTCACCCTGGACGGGGTGCACGATGGTGCTACCGATCAGCGGCACCCGGAAGAAGCCCTTGCGCGCTTCCTCGACGCCCTTGGCGATCGCAGCGGGGACTTCCTTGGCCTTGCCGTAGCCGACGCCGACCATGCCCTTGCCGTCGCCAACGATCACCAGGGCGGTGAAGCTGAACCGCCGGCCACCCTTGACGACCTTGGACACGCGGTTGATCGCAACCACGCGCTCCAGGTAGTTGCTCTTGTCGCCGCCGCTGTCGCGGCCACCACGGCCGCCGCGGTCGTCACGACGACCCCGGCCGTCGCGGTCCCCACGGGGAGGACGGTTGTCCGAGGTGGCGGCGCCGCCGGTACCGGCTGTTGGCTGCTCGGCCATCATGCGGTCCTTCCAGTCTTATTCACGAAAGTATCCATCTAGAACTTGAGCCCGCCTTCTCGCGCTGCGTCGGCCAGCGCGGCGATCCGTCCGCCGTAGGTGTACCCACCCCGGTCGAACACGACGGTCTCGATGCCTGCGGCCTTGGCGCGCTCGGCGATCAGTTGACCGACCCGCACGCTGTGGGCCTTCTTGTCGCCGTCGACCGCGCGCACGTCGGCCTCGATCGAGGAGGCCGCGGCGAGCGTGACGCCCTCGAGGTCGTTGACCAGCTGGACGTGGATGTGCCGCGACGAGCGGTTGACCACCAGGCGCGGGGTCTGCTCGGTACCCGAGACCTTCTTGCGAAGACGGGAGTGCCGGCGCAGCCGCGCCACCCGCCGGGTCTCGGAGACGTTCTGCCCCACGGGCTTCCGCTTGGCGGTGGCTTCGTCAGTCTTAGTGGCAGCCATGATTACTTACCTGTCTTTCCGACCTTGCGGCGGATCTGCTCACCCTCGTAGCGGACGCCCTTGCCCTTGTACGGGTCGGGGCGGCGCAGGCGGCGGATGTTCGCCGAGATCTGACCGACTTGTTGCTTGTCGATTCCGGAGATCGAGAACTTCGTGGGGGTCTCGACCGCGAAGGTGATGCCCTCCGGGGCTTCGATCACCACGGGATGGCTGTAGCCCAGCGCGAACTCGAGGGTCTTGCCCTTGAGCTGCACGCGGTAGCCGACGCCGAAGATCTCCATCTTGGTGGTGTAGCCCTCGGTGACGCCCGTGATCAGGTTGGCCACCAGAGTGCGGGAAAGCCCGTGCAGCGAACGGTTGCTCCGCTCGTCGTCGGGGCGGGCCACCACGATGGCGCCGTCATCGCCGCGCGACACCGAGATCGGCTCGGCGACGGCGAGTTGCAGCGTGCCCTTGGGGCCCTTGACCGACACTTGCTGTCCGTCGATCGTCACGTCGACCCCGGCGGGAACCAGGACCGGTTGTTTTCCAATGCGCGACATGTCTACTCCCTCACCACACGTAGGCGAGGACTTCGCCGCCCACGCCGCTTCGTGCTGCCTGGCGATCGGTCAGCAGGCCCGAGGACGTGGAGATGATCGCCACGCCGAGGCCGCCGAGCACCCGGGGCAGGTTGGTGGATTTCGCGTACACCCGCAGACCGGGCTTGCTCACCCGGCGCAGGCCCGCGATGCTGCGTTCACGGCTCGGGCCGTACTTGAGCTGGACGACCAGCGACTTGCCCACCCGAGCATCCTCGGTGTGGAAGTCGGTGATGTAGCCCTCTTTCTTGAGGATCTCGGCGATGTTCGCCTTGATCTTCGAGTGAGGCAGGGTCACCTCGTCGTGGTACGCCGAATTGGCGTTGCGCAGACGTGTCAAGAAGTCTGCGATCGGGTCCGTCATGGTCATGACAGCCAGTTCACCTTCCTCGCAGTGGTTCCCAGCCGGGTTGAATACCCTTTGGGGCCTTCCGCGTGTTTCAAAGTTGTCTGAGTTGGTCTAGTGGGGCTGTTACCAGCTGGACTTCTGCACACCGGGCAGTTCGCCCGCATGCGCCATCTCGCGCAGGCAGATCCGGCACAGGCCGAACTTGCGGTACACGGCGTGCGGGCGACCGCACCGGTTGCAGCGGGTGTAGCCGCGCACCTTGAACTTCGGCTTCTTGTTGGCCTTGTTGACCAGAGCCTTCTTTGCCATCTGCTCAGTTCTCCTTGAACGGAAAGCCCAGCGCACGCAGCAACGCGCGGCCTTCGTCGTCGTTAGTCGCCGAGGTGACGACGGTGATGTCCATGCCGCGGGGCCGGTCGATGGAGTCCACGTCGATCTCGTGGAACACCGACTGCTCGGCCAGTCCGAACGTGTAGTTGCCGTTGCCGTCGAACTGCTTGGGCGACAGGCCACGGAAGTCGCGGATACGCGGAAGCGCGATCGACACCAGGCGGTCCAGGAACTCCCACATGCGGTCGCCGCGCAGCGTCGCGCGGGCGCCGATCGGCATGCCCTCGCGCAGCTTGAACTGGGCGATGGACTTGCGGGCCTTGCGGATCTCGGGCTTCTGGCCGGTGATCAGCGACAGGTCGGTGACCGCGCCGTTGATCAGCTTGGCGTCGCGGGCGGCGTCACCGACGCCCATGTTGACGATCACCTTGACCACGCCGGGGATCTGCATGACGTTGGCGTAGCCGAACTCGGTGTTCAGCGCGTCCTTGATCTCGTCGCGGTAGCGCTGCTTGAGGCGCGGCAGGGTCTTCGCCGACTGCTCTGCGCTTTCTGTCGTAGTCATACTCAGATGTCCTTGCCGTTCTTCTTCGACACGCGGACCTTCTTGCCGCTCTCGTCGTCGACGCGGTAGCCGATGCGGGTCGGGTTGCCGTCGGAGTCGATCACCATCACGTTCGACACGTGGATCGCCGCCTCCTGCGTGACGATGCCGCCGGACTGCGCGCCACGCTCGTTGCGGGAGATCGCGGTGTGCTTCTTGATCCGGTTGACACCTTCGACCAGCACCTTGTTGCGGGTCGGGTACGCCTGCAGGACCTTGCCCTTGGCGCCCTTGTCCTTACCTGAGATGACCAGCACGGTGTCGCCCTTGTGCACCTTCATTTACAGCACCTCCGGGGCCAGCGAAACGATCTTCATGAAGCGCTTCTCGCGCAGCTCACGGCCGACCGGCCCGAAGATGCGGGTACCGCGCGGGTCGTTGTCGGGCTTGATGATGACCGCGGCGTTCTCGTCGAACTTGATGTAGCTGCCATCGGCACGGCGACGCTCCTTGACGGTGCGCACGATCACGGCCTTCACGACGTCGCCACGCTTGACGTTGCCGCCGGGGATGGCGTCCTTGACGGTCGCCACGATCACGTCACCGATGCCGGCGTATCGCCGACCCGAGCCACCGAGCACACGGATGCACAAGATCTCCTTGGCGCCCGTGTTGTCGGCGACCTTGAGCCGCGACTCCTGCTGAATCACTCGATCTCCTCGATTCGAATACAATCCTGTGCACGCCAAGCAGCACGAGATCGCTCGACGTACGCGGTCTTCGTCACCTAAGGGCACGCAGGGCTGACGGAAGCCAGCCGAGGTCTGCCCAAGGCAACCCCTACATACTAGGTGAGCTCCTGCAATGCTCCAAATCCGCTCACTTCTCTCCGCGAGCGTGCGTGTCTGTCGCCGACACGCCGCCTACTTCACCGCAACCGTGCACGTTCGATGGGTAGCCAACGTGCGCGATTGCTGGCCATCTGCGGCGTGTCGCACTGCAGACACGCACGGTCGCGCTAAGAGAAGGGGCGGAAACGCAGCGGAAGCCGATGTGGGTCGTCGCGCTGTCCTGCGACTGGGAGGATCGCGCCGCGGGCCGGTAGCGATGGCAATACTCCGGGGCGCACAGATGCGACCCCCCCTTGAGCGTCTGGTTCACGGCCGGATCCGGGTCGCGGCCCGGGGTGCAGCACCCCTTCGCGGCGTCCGGCCGGTGGTGAGACGAGTACGGGGACGACGTCCACTCCCAGACGTTTCCGATCATGTCGAGCAGACCGAACCCGTTGGGCGGAAATGCGCCTACCGGTGAAGTGCCCACCCAGCCCAGCGCCCCGTCGTTGCGGTACGGGAAATGACCCTGCCAGGTGTTGGCCATCAGCCGTCCGTCCGGCGTGACCTCGTCGCCCCACCAGTAGGTGGTCGTCGCGTCGCCGCGAGCGGCGTACTCCCACTGCGCCTCGGTCGGCAGCCGCCTGCCCGCCCAGTGCGCATACGCCGCGGCGTCGGTGTATGCGACCTGCACGACGGGATGATCGCCCAGGTCGTCCGCGGTGATCGAGCAGTCCGGGCCGTACGGGTGACGCCAGCACGCACCCGGCGCCCAGTCCCACCACTGCCGCCAATCGCGCAGGTCCACCGGACCCGGCGTCGGCCGAAACACCAGGCCACCTGGTACGAGATCGCCGGCCGCTACCCCCGGGTACAGCGCCGGATCGAGTGGCCGCTCGGCCACCGTCACGTGCCCGGTGTCCTCGACGAACCGGGCGAACTGGGCGTTCGTCACGGGGTGCCGTTCGACCGCGAACGCGTCGACGGTCGCCGTATGCACCGGACCCTCATCCGGGTAGAAGCTCGTCGACCCCATGCGGAACGATCCGCCGGGCACCTCGACCAGTTCGGTCAGCATGGGGCCACGCCTCAGGGCATCCTGACTTCGAAGTCCTCGGTGAGCAATTGCCCCGCCGCATCGAGCTGTCGGACGCCGGTGGGTGCCTCGACGTGGACGGACACCAGATAGTTCGTCGTGTTGGTCCACACGTGGACGATCCGGTCCACGAACTCGACGGAGTTCTGCGGCGTATCCGACCATGCACCCATCAGCTTCTGACCGCTGTACTCGCACAGTTCCCCTGGCACGATGCTGACGGAGCTGACGGCCGACTGTCCCATGAGGCGGTCGGTGTAGTCCCGAAATGCGGCCGCGGGATCGAGCTTCGTCGCGACGATCGTGACGGCCGCCGACGTTCCGTCGGGTCCGGCCAGCTTGGCGCCGACGTCGCCGGACCCAGGCGACGCGGTCCAGCCGTCGGGAATGGCGACCGTGACCTGGGGCGCCTGCGGGTCGGCAACGGCGGTCGTGACCGAGCGGGCCGGTTTGACGGGCGGCGAGCAGGTGACCGCGTTGGCGGGCACGGGCACCTGCATCGTGGAGACGACACCCGGCGGAGCCTGGTCGCTGTTCGGTGCCGCGGTCGGGATCGTCGAGCGGGGCGCCGATGAGGCGGTCGGGGCAGAGGCCGCCAGGCCCGGCTCAGCGACGGGTACGCCCTCGCTGCTCCGCACACACGCCGACAGGACACTCGCCGCCACGCACGCGATGACGGCGGTCGACGATCGCCAGTGGTTCATCAGTCCTTAGAGAATGCCTTCGCAAGTTCTCGTTCCACGTCCACATACGGCGTACCCGAGATGTCGACCACTACCTTAGCGATCGTGCCGCCGGTGAAGGGATACGGCGCCTTGTAACTGCTCGACACGGCCTGACCGGAGTTGCGGCCGACGGCCACGCCACCACCGGCCAGTCCGAAGGTTCCCGGATGGCTCCGCACACCAGGCTTGGTCACCACCGCCGCGCCGTCGACGAACAGCGACACGTCTCCGAGCGGCGTGTGGCTGCCCTCGACGGTGCCGGTGGTGTCGTAGCGGACACCGAAGACGTGGCTGCCCAGCGGAATGGGGTCAGGCGCGGACACCTTCTGCTCTTCCTCGCCCATGAAGTTGTAGATGTAGTGCAACCGGCCGTCCTGAACGAACAGCACGTGACCGCCGTGCCCGGCGCCCTGTTTGAACAGCACTCCCTCCGCGCCCGTGGTGTCGACGGTGACCTCGGCCAGGATGGAGAAGGCCTGGCCCCGGATCTCCACGGCGGCACCGATGCCGACCTCCGCGGTGCCCGGGTAGTACGTGAACGTCTTCCGGTCGACGGACAGGTAGGGCCGCCACCGCGTCAAGGTCTCCAGGATGTTGAGATCGGCCAGCGGAAGTCCGTTGTACTTGGCGGCCTCGGCGAACCAAAGCGACTTGAGCTCTTCGAGTTTCGCGGGCTGGTCGGCCGCGAGGTCGTGGCACTGGCTGCGGTCGGACTCGATGTGGAAGAGCTCCCAGCGGTCGTCGTCGAAGTGTGACCAGCCGGCCGGACTCGCCGCGTGCACGGTGTTCGCGAACCAGCCGTCGTGCCAGATGCCGCGGGTGCCAAGCATGGTGTAGAACTGGGTGCGCTTGCCTGTGTCGGCGTTCGAATCATCAAGGGCAGCCTTGAAACTCAGCCCATCGAGGGGCTTCTGCGGGATACCGCCCACCACGTCCGGCGGCGTGATCCCCAGGAGCTCGTAGATCGTCGGCGTGACGTCGCAGACGTTGACGTAGTTGTCGCGGACCTCGCCGTGCGAGGCTATTCCCTTGGGCCAGGAGATGATCGCCGTGTCGGCGATGCCGCCCTCGTGTGAGGCGTAGCGCTTGAACAACTTGTACGGCGTGTTGAACGCCATCGCCCACCCGATCGGGTAGTGGTTGTAGGTCTCGGGGCCACCGAGGTGGTCGTAGAACTGCATGCTCTCTTCGACGGTGTCGATGTAGCCATTGAAGAACTTGACCTCGTTGACCGAACCGTTCGGGCCACCCTCGCCGCTGGCCCCGTTGTCGGAGATGACCACGATGATGGTGTTGTCGAGCTGCCCCGACTCCTCGAGGTAGTCCAGCACCCGCCCAATCTGCGCGTCGGTGTAGGACAGGAAGCCGGCGAACACCTCGGCCATCCGGCTGAACAGCCGCTTCTCCTCGTCGTTGAGCGTGTCCCACGGCCGCACGGTGTCCTGGTATGGCCAGGCCTCGCCGCCCGGTCCCTTGACGTCGAGATACGGGTTGATGGGCGACAGTTCGGTGTCCTGCGGGACGATGCCCAGCTTCTTCTGGTTCTCCAGGACGATCTCGCGATACGCCTCATAGCCCATGTCGAAGCGGCCCGCGTACTTGTCGGCCCACTCCTTGAACACGTGGTGCGGCGCGTGGCCGGCGCCTGGGCAAAGGTAGTTGAACCACGGCTTGTCCGGGGCGATCACCTTGGCGTCGCGGATGAACTCGATGGTCTTGTCGGCGAGGTCCTTCGACAGGTGGTAGCCGTCCTCGGGCGTGCCGGGAGGCGTGACGGGATGGTTGTCGTACACCAGCTCGGGATACCACTGATCGGTCTCGCCGCCCATGAAGCCGTAGAAGCGTTCGAAGCCGCGGCTGAGCGGCCAATGTCGTTTGGTGGCAGCAACATTGGACTCTTCGAGCGGTGTGAGGTGCCACTTGCCCACGCAGTAGGTGTTGTAACCGCGTTCGGCGAGTACCTCCGACAGCAGCGCGGTGTCGTTCGGGATGCGGCCGTTGCAGTTCGGGAATCCGTCGGTGAACTCCTCGATGGTGGCCATCCCCACCGTCGTGGCGTTGCGTCCGGTGAGCAGCGAGGCACGGGTGGGTGAGCACAGCGCCGTGGTGTGGAACTGCGAGAGGCGCACACCGCGGTCGGCGATGCGGCGCATCGCGGGCATCTCGACCAGGCCGCCGAAGCAGTCCCACGTCGCGATGCCGGTGTCGTCCCAGACGAGATAGAGGACGTTGGGCGATTCGGGCGGCGCCACAGGAGCCTGGTAGGGGCCCCAGTCGGGCACCGAGTCGCGGATGTCGAGTTCGATCTTGCCGTTGAATTCGGAAGTCATTCCGCTCCTCGCTTGCGCTCGACGGTCGCCCGGAGGTTACACCCGCAACGTATCCGGCGGTTGAGAAATTGACGACGGCGGCACGTCGGTTCGGTGGCTCAACCACCACTGCACGGCCAGTAGCGGGATCGTCCAGCCCAGCCAGGCACCAAGCCCCGCCACCACCCAGAGGAAGTGCTCCTCGTTGCCGCCAAAGATACTGTCCTGCAACGGTTGCAACGCGATGAACAACACCGGCGTCCAGATCCGGTTGGTGACGATCGAGAGCGCGAGCGTCGCGCTGCGGATCATGTGACGCCGATGGTCGGCGAAGCGGCGCGCCCGGCCTGCCAGGTAGCCGTTGATGGTGAACCACAGCCACAGCGCGGCGAGGACGACGTTGCCGACCGCCAGGATCGGGCCGAATGGCGTCACCGCCCCAATCACCATCGCGCACAGCGCGGCCGGGATCGCCGTGCACACGTACACCCGGCCGATGCGGCGATGCAGTGCGGGGTGTCTGCGGCGCAGCCCCGGCCAGATCTGCGCGACGGCGGTCACTATCGCGACGCTGGCGAACACGACGTGGCCAACCAGCAACGGATAGTGCAGGAAGAAGGTCGCCGGAACCCTGGAGCGGGCGGGGTCGCCGGTGAAGTAGGGCGGCAACGAGATGACGAGGAATGCCGCGACGACGACGGCGAGCGCGGGCGCAAGCCATCTCGCGGGAACCGAAACCGGAGCGTATGCCATACGCTTAAGCGTATACGGTACGCAACGTGGTCGCACTCGTTTAGGCTGAGCGGTGATGACCAGCCCATCCGGCCCACCGAACCAGGACGACGCGCCACTCCCCCGAGCGCTGGAACTGCTCTGGGGACAAGGCGTGCCTGCACGGCGGTCGCGTGGCCTGAGCAGGGAGCGCATCGTTGCCGCGGCCATCGAGTTGGCCGACGCCGACGGCCTCGGCGCGTTGTCGATGGCGAGGCTCGCCGAACGGCTGGGCAGCGGCACCATGTCGCTCTACCGCCACGTCGCAAGCAAGGACGAACTGGTGGTGTTCATGCTGTCGATGGCGCCAGAGCCTCCGCCCGCTCCAGTCGACCCCGCGAATTGGCGCGGCGCCCTGACGGATTGGGCCAACGGGCTGTGGGACGTGTACCACCTTCATCCGTGGATCCTGCAGGCCGCGTCCTCAGGACCGCCCGCCGATCCCGGCCAGTTGGCGTGGCTCAACGCGGGCCTCGCTGCCCTCGGCGGCACACCGTTGCACGAACGCGAAAAGTTCGCCGCCGTGCTGGCGGTACTGCACTTCGTGCGTGGCACTGCGGCACTCGCGATCGACGCCAGCCCCATCGACCTTCAGTCGTATCCCGCTCTGCTGAACCGTCTGGTCGACGCGACCCGGTTCCCCGCTCTGGCCGCCGCCCTCGCCGCAGGCGTCTTCACCGGTGCGACCGACGATCCGCGTGCGGAGCTCGCATCCGGACTGAAGCAATTGCTCGACGGCATCGACGCCAGGATCGCCGCGGCCGACTCCTAACCCGGAGACACGAAAACCCCCGACGCCATCAGGCGTGCGGGGGCTTTGCGCGACGAAGAGCCGGTACTACTTGGCCCGCTCGAGAACCTCGACCAGCCGCCAGTGCTTCGTGGCCGACAGGGGACGGGTCTCCATCAACGACACCCGGTCGCCGACGCCGGCGATGCCGTTCTCGTCGTGCGCCTTGACCTTGGTCGTGGACCGGATGATCTTGCCGTACAGCGGGTGCTTAACGCGATCTTCCAGCTCGACCACGATGGTCTTCTGCATCTTGTCGCTCACCACGTAGCCGATGCGGGTCTTGCGACGACCGCGCGGCTTCTCGGTGCGGGGCGTGTGCTTCGGGCCCTTTTCGGCGGTCTTGTTCTCAGTGCTGCTGTCTGCCATTACGAATCCTCACCAACGGGTCCGGACGCCAGACCCAATTCACGTTCGCGCAGCACGGTGTACACGCGCGCAATTTCCTGACGCACCAGGCGAAGCCGACGATTGTTGGAGAGCTGGCCGGTCGCCATCTGGAAGCGAAGGTTGAACAGCTCTTCCTTCGACTCCCGCAGGCGGGCGGTCAGTTCGTCATCGGTCAGTTCGCGCAGTTCACCAGGCGACACTCCTACTGCCATCAGAACTGCTCCTCTCGGGTAACGATGCGTGCCTTGATCGGCAACTTGTGGATCGCGCGGGTCAGTGCGTCCCGTGCGATCTTCTCATCGGGGTAACTCAGCTCGAACAGCACGCGTCCGGGCTTGACGTTGGCAACCCACCATTCCGGTGAGCCCTTGCCCGAGCCCATGCGGGTCTCGGCGGGCTTCTTGGTCAGCGGGCGATCCGGGAAGATGTTGATCCACACCTTGCCACCGCGCTTGATGTGCCGGTTGATGGCGATACGCGCGGACTCGATCTGCCGGTTGGTGATGTAGGCGTGCTCCAGGGCCTGGATGCCGTACTCGCCGAAGCTCACCGTCGTACCGCCGCTGGCGATGCCACGTTGCCGTGGGTGGTGCTGCTTGCGGTGCTTGACCTTGCGGGGAATCAACATGAGCTAGCTCCCTGAATCCTGTGTAGTGCTCTCCGTGGGCACCTCGACCGCAGGCGCTTCGGCGGTCACCGGGGTAGCGGATTCGGCGGTCTCTTCGGTGCCCTCACTTGCGGCGCGGCCCGCTTCGGTGCTCGTCGCGGTGGTGCCCGACGCGCCACTGCGGCGCGGGCGGGTGCCCGACGGACGATCCCGGCGCGGGCGCTCTGCGCCTGCGGGGACGGCGGCGGTCAGCTCACGCTTGCCACCGACGATGTCGCCCTTGTAGATCCAGACCTTCACGCCGATGCGGCCGAACGTCGTCTTGGCCTCGTACAGGCCGTAATCGATGTCGGCGCGCAGCGTGTGCAGCGGAACGCGGCCCTCGCGGTAGAACTCCGAGCGACTCATCTCGGCGCCGCCGAGACGGCCCGAGCACTGCACCCGGATGCCCTTGACGTTGGGCTGACGCATCGCCGACTGAATGGCCTTGCGCATGGCACGACGGAACGCGACGCGGTTGGACAGCTGCTCGGCAACGCCCTGGGCGACGAGCTGCGCCACCGACTCGGGGTTCTTCACCTCCAGGATGTTCAGCTGCACCTGCTTGCCGGTCAGCTTCTCCAGGTCGGCGCGGATGCGGTCGGCTTCGGTGCCGCGGCGGCCGATCACGATGCCGGGACGCGCGGTGTGGATGTCCACCCGCACCCGGTCGCGGGTGCGCTCGATCTCCACGTCGGCGATGCCGGCGCGCTCCAGACCCGTGGCCAGCAGCCGCCGGATCGAGACGTCTTCCTTGACGTAGTCGGCGTACTGCTTGTCCGCGTACCACCGGGACTTCCAGTCGGTCGTGATGCCGAGGCGGAAGCCATGGGGATTGATCTTCTGGCCCACTACTCTGAGCCTCCCTTCGAATCGGAAGTCTCGGACGCCTTTTCGGGTGCCGCCTTTGCAGCGGGAGCCTTCTTGGCGGGCGCCTTGGTCGCGGCGGCCTTGCTGCCCTGAGCGCGACGTGCGCGGGCCGCGGACGCGGAGGCACCCTTGGTGCCGCCCGCCTTGGCTGGCCGGCTTTCGACGATCACGGTGATGTGGCTGGTGCGCTTGCGGATTCGGTACGCACGCCCCTGGGCGCGCGGCCGGATGCGCTTGGCGGTCGGGCCCTCGTCGGCGTAGACGGTGGCAACCACCAGGGTCGCCGGATCGAGCCCGTCGTTGTTCTGCGCGTTGGCCGCCGCACTGGCGATGACCTTGGCGACGGGATCGCTCGCGTCCTGTGGTGCCCACCGCAGGATGTCGAGTGCCTCGGACACGGACTTGCCGCGCACCAGGTCGATCACCCGGCGCGCCTTGCTCGCCGAGACGTGCACGAAGCGCGCCACCGCCGTAGCGGACGGATATTCGGTAACAGTGGTCATCGCCGCTTGCTCTTCCGGTCGTCCTTGATGTGACCCTTGAACGTCCGCGTCGGGGCGAACTCGCCCAGCTTGTGCCCGACCATCGCCTCACTGACGAACACCGGCACGTGCTTGCGACCGTCGTGGACGGCGAAGGTGTGTCCGATGAAGTCGGGGATGATGGTCGACCGACGGGACCAGGTCTTGATGACCTGTTTGGTGTTCTTCTCGTTCTGAACGTCGACCTTCTTGAGCAGATGGTCGTCGACGAACGGGCCCTTCTTCAGGCTGCGTGGCATCGCTGGATACTCCTAGCGCTTATTCTTGCCGGTGCGCCGGCGTCGGACGATGAGCTTGTCGCTCGGCTTGTTCTTACGGGTGCGGCCCTCGGGCTTGCCCCACGGGCTGACCGGGTGACGGCCACCAGAGGTCTTGCCCTCACCACCGCCGTGCGGGTGGTCGACTGGGTTCATCACGACACCGCGGACGGTGGGACGCTTGCCCTTCCACCGCATGCGGCCGGCCTTGCCCCAGTTGATGTTCGCCTGCTCGGCATTGCCGACCGCGCCGACGGTGGCGCGGCAGCGCACGTCGACGCGACGGATCTCACCGCTGGGCATGCGCAGCGTGGCGTAGGTGCCTTCCTTGCCGAGCAGCTGGATGCTGACCCCGGCCGAGCGGCCCATCTTGGCGCCGCCGCCTGGCCGCATCTCCACGGCGTGGATGACGGTGCCGGACGGGATGTTGCGCAACGGCAGGTTGTTGCCCGGCTTGATGTCGGCGTTCGGGCCCTGCTCGATCACGTCACCCTGCGAAAGACCCTGCGGCGCGATGATGTAGCGCTTCTCGCCGTCGACGTAGTGCAGCAGTGCGATGTTGGCCGTGCGGTTCGGGTCGTACTCGATCTCCGCGACCTTGGCGTTGACGCCGTCCTTGTCGTTGCGACGGAAGTCGATCACTCGGTAGGCGCGCTTGTGCCCACCGCCCTTGTGCCGGGTGGTGATGCGTCCGTGCGCGTTGCGGCCGCCCGTGCTGTGCAGCGGGCGAATCAGCGACTTCTCCGGCGTCGACCGAGTGATCTCGGCGAAGTCGGAGACGCTGGAACCGCGACGACCGGGAGTCGTCGGCTTGTACTTGCGAATTGCCATGTCTGTCTAAGTCCTCTGCGCTTCCGCCGGCCGGTTAGGCCGGTGCTCCGAACAGGTCGATCGGCTTGCTGCCCGAGGCCAGCGTGACGATGGCGCGCTTGGTGCTCTTGCGCTGGCCGTAGCCGGCGCGCGTGCGCTTGCGCTTGCCCTGTCGGTTCGCGGTGTTCACCGAGTCGACCTTGACGCCGAAGATTTTCTCGACGGCGATCTTGATCTGCGTCTTGTTCGAGCCGGGACGAACGACGAACGTGTACACGTTGTCCTCGATCAGCCCGTAGCTCTTCTCCGAGATGACCGGGGCCAAGATGATGTCGCGGGGATCGGTCACGTTAGCCATCAGGCCGAAACCTCCTCAGTGACGGGCTTGCTCGCGGCGGCGATGTAGGCATCCAGCGCCTCAACGCTGAACACCAGGTCGTCGGCGTCGAGGACGTCGTACGTGTTGAGCTGATCCGGCGAGATCACGTGCACGCCAGGCAGGTTCCGCACGCTCTTGGCGCTGACCTCGTCGCTGCGGCCGATGACGACCAGGACCTTGTGCTTTCCGGGCGTGCGCTCGGTGAAAAGCGTGGCGAGGAACGACTTCGCGCTCTTCGTCGACGGCGCCTGGCCCTCGACGAGTTCGGTCACCGCGTGGATCCGGTCGTTGCGGGCCCGGTCGGAGAGCGCCCCGCGCAGTGCGGCGGCGATCATCTTCTTCGGGGTCCGCTGGCTGTAGTCGCGCGGCTTGGGACCGTGCGAGATACCACCACCGGTGAACTGCGGCGCGCGGGTCGAGCCCTGACGGGCGCGGCCGGTGCCCTTCTGCCGGTACGGCTTACGGCCGCCACCGGAGACCTCGCCGCGGCGCTTGGTCGAGTGCGTGCCCTGACGGGCCGACGCCAACTGCGCAATGACGACCTGGTGCATCAACGCGATGTTGGGCTCGACGTCGAACAGCTCGGCGGGCAGCTCGACGCTGCCGTTCTTCTTGCCGCCCGGGGTCTGGACGTCAATCTTCTTGGTAGCTCCGGCCGTCTTGCTCCTCGCGTCCGCAGTCACTTCTCACTCCTCTTAATCGCAGTGCGGACCACGACGAGCCCGCCATTGCGGCCGGGGATGGCGCCCTTGATCAACAGCACGCCGTTGGCGGCGTCGACCTTGTGCACCACCAGGTTCTGCGTGGTGATGCGGTCGCTGCCCATCCGGCCCGACATGCGGGTGCCCTTGAAGACGCGACCCGGGGTGGCGCAGCCACCGATCGAGCCGGGCCGACGGTGCACAGCCTGCGCACCGTGTGCGGCGCCCTGGCCCTTGAAGCCGTGACGCTTCATGGTGCCCGCGAAACCCTTGCCCTTGCTGGTTCCCGTCACGTCGACGAAGTTGCCGTCGGCGAAGATCTCCGCGGTCAGCTCCTGGCCGACCTCGTACTCGGCGGCAGCGGTCTCGTCGTCGAGCCGCAGCTCGGCCAGGTGCCGGCGCGGGTTCACGCCCGCGGCGGCGTACTGACCGGTGACCGGCTTGTTCACCTTGCGGGGGCTGATCTCGCCGTAGGCGAGCTGCACGGCGCTGTAGCCGTCGCGCTCGGGGGTACGGATACGGGTCACCACGTTGGGTCCGGCCTTCACGACCGTCACCGGAACGACCTTGTTGTTCTCGTCGAACACCTGCGTCATGCCCAGCTTGGTGCCCAAAATGCCTTTTCTAGCCATCTGTTCTGGGTCTCCTACTGGATGTTGACGTCGACGCTCGCCGGCAGATCGATGCGCATCAGGGCGTCAACGGTCTTCGGCGTCGGGTCGAGGATGTCGATCAGTCGCTTGTGGGTGCGCATCTCGAAGTGCTCCCGCGAGTCCTTGTACTTGTGCGGGGACCGGATGACGCAATAGATGTTCTTCTCGGTCGGCAGCGGCACCGGGCCAACCACGCTGGCGCCCGTCCGGGTGACCGTCTCGACGATCTTTCGCGCCGAGGCGTCAATCGCCTCGTGGTCGTAGGCCTTGAGCCTGATGCGGATCTTTTGTCCCGCCACGCTTGTCCTACCTCACTCTTTACGGGCCCGTAGCGCGGGCCTTGTTCGCTCTGCCTGGGCCAGTGCACGCGCCTTCGGGTTGCCCCTCCGGTCGCGCGCTGGCTGTGCCGCCGCTGTTTACCTGTCTGTGGTCCACCGACCCCCGCGCTCGGGTGTGTCGCCCTTACGCACGCTCGCCCGCGCCGAAAAATCCGTCACGCTCGAGGTTGGGACCGGATGCGTCCGTGGTGGACGCTGGTCGTATGCCCGGCCAGGCGAACCTGGCTCAAGGCAACCCGAACAGTATGCCTTAGAACTGGGTCTCTTCCAAATTCCTGGTCGACCGCATCCCGCACTGCCGAAATCCACGTTTTGCAGGCGTGCACTCGCTCGTTCTTCTACCAAAAGCCGATCTCGGCGTCGGACGCGATATTACGGACTACTCGGCCGGCCCCATCCGACAAAACAGCACGTCCGACACAACAGTTCGGCCCGCCACCCCCTCTCGAGGTGGCGGGCCGAGCAATCTGCGATGGGGTTCAGGGGGCTTTCGAGACCGGCGCGTGCCGGTTCACCAGCGGCGGCTTCTGGGGCGTTTCGGTGAAGACCGTCTGGTTGGGGTTGATCTGCTGCGGCCGCACGTTGCCGGCGCCGGCCTTCGGCGCCGTGGTGATGACGATCGTTCCCCCGCGGCAGGAGACGATCTTTCCGTCGACGAAGACATCCTGGCCGTCGTCGATCGGGACGTCGTAACCGTCGGCGTCGGTGTAGTGGCAGCCGCCGCCCGGAGTGGGGTCGTTGTCGGTGGCATGGGCGGTCGCCGGGGCCAAGGCAACTACGGCCAAGGCGCCGAGAAGCGTCGCTGCGTAATGGAAGCCGGTCAGCTTGCGGGGGGTCGATGTGTTCGTCATGGTGATCTCCTTGGCGTTGTCGCGACCCCTGGTTGGGCTGCGTTCAACGGCTAGGAGCAACCGGGCAGTGCGATTCCCTCACTTTTTTCCGGATCGATTTCTGGACGGCTCTTCGACCTATCTTACTTTCTAGTAAGATAGCGCGGGTGACCACTCCCCCCACTACGTATCGCATGTGGCAACGATGGTCCGGTCCGTCGAGGCATTTCAGTCAAATCGTCTTTCGTTTTGCCAGTGACCGACACAATCAAGGGTGATCGCATGGGCTGACGAGGGGAGCGCCATGACGGTTACACCTAGCGACGGCCTACAGGACGGATGGGGCGCTCAAAAGTCGCGGGTGATCACGTGGAATGACCCCGCACCGACCGCAGCAATCGGCGCGTCGATGGACGGCCTGGAATACGTGCGAGCGACCATCGATGGGCGGCTGCCGGCGCCGCCCATTACCCATTTGATGCAGTTCGAACTGGTGAGTGTTGAGCCTGGCAAGGCAGTCTTCACTTGTACGCCGGACGAGTCCGCCTACAACGCAGTCGGCGCGATTGCGGGCGGTGTTGTCTGCACACTGCTTGATACAGCAGTCGGCGCTGCAGTACACAGCACGATGCCGAAAGGCAAGGGTTTCGCCTCGCTCGAGATCAAGGTGAACTTCCTCAAGGCGGTTCGCCCTTCCAGCGGAGTACTAACGGCCACAGGAACAGTGGTCAAGTCTGGTTCCCGCGCTGCTTTCACCGAGGGCACGGTAACCGACGCCTCGGGTGCCGTCGTAGCCACTGCATCGAGCACGCTGCTAGTCATCGACTTTCCGCGCAGCTGAGCAACGCGAGTGCTCAGGTGCGGTTTCGTGAAGAGTCTCGAGGTTTGATCACAAGCCGTCTGCCACCGCGAGATGCTCGACGAAGGACCAGCCCGGGAACTAGGAGAACGTTGCCACTCACCCAATAGCCTGAAGGCACAAGATCATCGACCGACCTATGGACCGGAATCGAGGTGGTTTATGTCAGCGATTCGCCGGAGACCGTAGTGCGCAAGTTCTTCGGGGCTTGGTCGGACCCGGAGCCAGACGCACGAGGAACATTCTTCTGTGACGACGCCGTATGGGTCGACGGTCCGCAAGGAGTGCGTTGCGGAGCAGACGCCATCAAGTCCGAACTCGCGTCACAGCTGCGTGCGGTCGGAGGCGTAGCGGTAGAGGTGAAAGCGGTTGTCAGCGAGGGTCAAACGATACGAGGGTCAAACGATAATGGTGGAGCAAGTCCATCGCTCGACCATTGCAGGCACTGTTATTTCCAGCGTTGTCATGGCGGTTTTCGAGCTTGATGAAGAGGGGCGAATCCAGCAGTGGCGCGAGGCCTACGACTTGAAGTCCGCGTTGGATCAGATCAAAGCAGCGGCAACGCGCTAGGTGGCCGGTCGAACGCGACGTCGCCGTAGGGCGTCCACACGATCTTACTCGCCAGTAAGATTGGCACCGTGACTTCGACGACCACCTACCGCATGTGGCAACGACTATCGGCACGCCCAGGTGGCAGCCGCCTCTTCTCCGTGGCCGCGATGGCACGCGTGCCGTACTTCGCGTCGGTGCTCCCCCACGTCAGGCGCATGGAGCCGGGCTTCGCAGAGGTCACCATCCCGAACTGGGGCTTCGTGCACAACCACTTGAAGACTGTTCACGCCATCGCATCGTGCAACGCCGCCGAGATGGCCATGGGCATGCTCATGGAGGCCACCGTGCCGACGAGCCACCGCTGGATACCCAAGGCGATGAACGTGCAGTACCTGGCCAAGGCCACCACGTCGCTGCGGGCCACCGCCCGAATCGACCCGCCCGACTTCGGCGCCATCACCGAAGGGGCCGAGATCGTGGTGCCCGTGCGCGTCACCGACCGCAGCGGCACCGAGGTCGTCCACGCCGACATCACCACCTGGGTCACTCCCGCTGAATGACAGCTCGGGCCCGCTCGAGGGCTTCACGGCGAGGCGGTGCCGCGGATGCGCGTCTCGGTTGTTGGTCAGCCGTCGGTACCCGTCGGGGTCGAGATCGAATTCCGCGACGAAGGTCAAACTTCCGGTGCCATCGAGATGGCTCGTCCCGAGGCGGTGGTGAGGTCGACGTGGACGTGGTCGAAACGACGGGGCGCAGGTCGTCGACGAATGTGGCATCGATGGCGAGATTGTCGGTGGATAGACTTGCGCCGGCAGTTCTTTCGACGATCTCAATCGTGACGTCTCGACGGTGGTCGAGCTGACTGATCTGGACGTGACCACCGTGGCTGGCGGTGGAGGAGAACGGGAATGCGTCGCCGTGGCAGTGGTGTGGTCCGATCAGTGCCGACAGAAAGGCGGGTAATCAGTGTCCAGCCCGGATAGACCCGACGTGACGACCTCAGCCGACGGTGAAGCCATCAAGGCGATCGTCCGCCGCAACACCGAACAAGTACAGGGCCACGGCGATTTCGCGTTGTTCGACGAGCTGTTCGCAGACGACTTCGTCGATCACACGCCGCAGCCCGGCACCACGGCCGACAAGGCCGGCGTTCTCATCCTCTACAAGCGCCTGCGCGGTGCGTTTCCCGACTTCCGGCCCGAGATCCATTGGCAAACCGCCGACGACGACATCGTCACGACCTACAAGGTCTACCACGGCACCCACCTCGGCGACTTCCTCGGCATCGCGCCCACCGGCAAGGCCATCCAATTCGAAACGGTTGACGCCATGCGTGTTCGAGACGGAAAGATCACCGACCACTGGGGCGTGGCCAACCTGTACTCGGTCCTACAGCAACTCGGGCAGCTACCTACCTGACCGCGTACGGCCCGCGGTGCCGTTCACCGTCATGCCAGTTGGCCAGCAGGCGCAGCGACGTTTCGTCGGCAGATCCCGGTTCGGTGGTGTAGACGATGAGGATCTGATCCAGGTCGCCAGATGGGTTGAGCGCCTGGTATTTCCTTGTTGGGAAGCCATGCGGCGGTCAGTCCGAACGCCAGAAATCGTTCGGTGTGTTAGCGGTGGGACGGTGAATCGACCATTCGAGCAAACAAGATCACCCTAGATATCGGTCAAGCTCACGTGTCATGGTCCCCGCGGCGCACCCGGCTTTGTCCGTGGGAGTGAGGGCGTCGAGTTCGTGCTCGGATGGGCCACGCCGCAGCGGCCAAGAAGCTTGTCGCTCTCGATCGCAGAACTGT
>CAVTXO010000005.1:0-1262033 GCA_963738695.1 uncultured Actinomycetota bacterium
GCCACCGGGTCGCACAGCCGCTTCCAGGTGTCCAGCGTGTTGTCGATCCAGTCGTTGGGGGTCCACGCCACCGCCTTGGTCGTGCCTGCAGGCAGCGCGGTCGCCCCGTCCAGCCACGTCTCGGCCAGATGCACGGCGTCGGCGATCGCGGCGCTGGTCTTCTCGGGCACCGGCGCGACGAACCCGATGGCGCTCGACGCCAGTTGCCGGGCCAGGTCGTAGTTCACCGGGCCGGACTGGTTGCCGCCGGTCATCGCGCCGCCCGCGCCGCTGAACATCTCCCCGAGCTTGGTGAAGATCTGCCCGAGTTGGGACATGTCGAATTCGGCCCGCCACCACCTAAGCCGGACGGGTCCGAGCCCGAGCCCGAATCCGGGTTCTTCTTGGGCTTGTCAGGCTCGGGGTCGTCCCCGGGGAAAAGCCGAAAGGCAGGTCAGCCATGCCTCAACGGTACTCACCGGCGGACCGTCGTGGGCGGGTCCACGGGTCACGCTCTCAGTGAACCTCGCCGGGTCACACACAGCGCACGGGGCAGCGGGCGAACCTTTACTGTGGTCGCCGTGAACAGGCGGATTTTGACGCTGCTCGTCGCCCTGGCGCCGATCTTGGCGTTCGGGGTGCTGTTGTCGCTGGTGACGGTGCCCTATGTGTCGCTGGGCCCCGGCCCGACGTTCAACACCATCGGCGAGTACGACGGCAAGAAGGTCGTCGACATCAAAGGCGGCGACGTGCATCCGACGACGGGGCACCTGGACATGACCACGGTGTCGCAGCGCGACCCTCTGACCCTGGGACAGGCGCTGACCCTGTGGATGTCGGGCCGCGAACAGCTGGTTCCGCGCGACCTGGTCTATCCGCCCGACAAGTCGAAGGACGAGATCAACGAGACCAACAATGACCAATTCCAGGAGTCCGAGCACAATGCGGAGTACGCGGCGCTGCAGTACCTGAAGTACCCGAACGCCGTCACGGTGGACTCCGTCGTCGTCTACAGCCCCTCGAAAGGCAAGCTGGTCGACGGCGACGCGATCGACGCGGTCAACGGTAAGCCGGTGGTCGATGTCCAGTCGTTCCAGGAGCTGTTGAAAACGACCAAGCCCGGCGACACGGTGACGCTGGACTACCGGCGCAAGGACGGATCGCTGGGGGTTGCCACGGTCACGCTGGGCGCTTATTCCCACCGCACGAAGGGCTACCTCGGGGTCGGCGTGCGCGATGCGCCGTGGGCGCCGTTCTCCATCGATTTCAACCTCGCCAACATCGGCGGGCCATCGGCCGGGCTGATGTTTTCCCTCGCTGTCATCGACAAGCTCACCACCGGTGACCTCAACGACGGCAAGTTCGTCGCGGGCACCGGCACCATCGACAGCGAGGGCAAGGTCGGCGCCATCGGCGGCATCACCCACAAGATGCTGGCCGCCCAAGAAGCAGGCGCAACCGTCTTCCTGGTGCCCGCCGACAACTGTGACGAGGCCAAGACGGCCCACGAGGACGGCCTGGAGCTGGTCAAGGTCGAGAACCTGGGCCAGGCCGTCGACGCGTTGCATGCAATTTCCGCCGGTGGCGAACCTCCCCGTTGCTGAGAGGTTGCCGTGCGGCGGATGCGTAGAGTTGGGGCCACGTCCTCGATAGACGTTTGAGAACCCAAGACTGGAGTTGACGAGTGGGTATGCGGCCCGCGGCGCGAATGCCGAAGCTGACACGACGTAGCCGGATTCTGATCGCGGTCGCCCTGGCCGTCGTGCTGCTGTTGCTATTCGGGCCGCGCATGATCGACGCATACGTGGACTGGCTGTGGTTCGGCGAGCTCGGCTACCGCTCCGTGTTCACTACCAAACTGATCACCCGGGTCGTGATTTTCCTGGTGGCAGCGGTGGTGATGGCCGGCATCGTGTTCGCCGCGCTCGCTCTGCCCTACCGCATGCGGCCGGTGTTCGTCCCGACCGCCGGCCCCAACGATCCGGTGGCCCGCTACCGCACCGCGGTGATGACCCGGCTGCGGCTCGTCGGCTTCGGCATACCCGCACTCGTCGGCATCATCACCGGCTTCGTGACCCAGATGTACTGGGACCGCGTGCAGTTGTTCATCCACGGCGGCAGTTTCGGGATCGCCGACCCCCAGTTCGGCAAGGACCTCGGTTTCTACGCGTTCGACTTGCCGTTCTACCGGCTGGTGCTGGGCTATCTGTTCGCGGCGACGTTCCTGGCGTTCATCGCCAACCTGGTGGGCCACTACCTGTTCGGCGGTATCCGCCTGTCCGGCCGCACCGGGGCGCTGAGCCGCTCGGCGCGTATCCAGTTGATCACGCTGGTGGGCCTCCTGATGCTGCTCAAGGCCGTGGCGTACTGGATGGACCGCTTCGAGCTGCTGAGCCACACTCGCGACAACAAGCCGTTCACCGGTGCCGGCTACACCGACATCAACGCCGTGTTGCCGGCCAAGTTGATCCTGATGGCGATCGCGGTGATCTGCGCGTTGGCGGTGTTCTCCGCGATTGTGTTGCGCGACTTACGGATTCCGGCGATCGGCGTAGTGCTTCTACTGTTGAGCTCGCTGGTCGTGGGCTGGGGCTGGCCGCTGGTCGTGGAGCAGATCAGCGTGAGACCCAATGCGGCGCAAAAGGAAAGCGAATACATCAGCCGAAGTATCATGGCGACCAGGCAGGCCTATGGCTTGACCGACGACGTGGTGACCTACCGCGACTACAGCGGCAATGCGCAGGCCACCGCGCAGCAGGTGGCCGCCGACCGGGCGACAACGTCGAACATCCGGTTGCTCGACCCGACCATCATCAGCCCCGCCTTCACCCAGTTCCAGCAGGGCAAGAACTTTTACAACTTCCCCGACCAGCTCTCGATCGACCGCTACAACGGTCCCGACGGCAACCTGCGCGACTACGTGGTGGCCGCCCGGGAACTCAACCCGGACCGGCTGATCGACAACCAGCGCGACTGGATCAACCGGCACAGCGTCTACACACATGGCAACGGCTTCATCGCCTCGCCGGCCAACACCGTGCGCGGTATCGCCAACGACCCCAACCAGAACGGCGGCTATCCGGAGTTCCTCGCCAGCGTGGTCGGTGCGAACGGCAGTGTGATTTCACCCGGTCCTGCCCCGCTGGATCAGCCACGAGTCTATTTCGGTCCGGTGATCGCCAGTGCGGCGGCCGACTACGCGATCGTCGGCAAGAACGGCAATGACCGCGAATACGACTACGAGACAAACACAGAGACCAAGAACTACACCTATAGCGGCAGCGGGGGCGTACCGGTCGGCAACTGGCTGGCCCGTACCGTGTTCGCCGCCAAGTTCGCCGAGCGAAACTTCTTGTTCTCCAACGTGATCGGGTCCAACAGCAAGATCCTGTTCAACCGCGACCCGGTCCAGCGGGTGAAGGCGGTGGCGCCGTGGCTTGACACCGACACCAGCGTGTACCCGGCGATCGTCAACAAGAAGATGGTGTGGATCGTCGACGGCTACACCACGTTGAGTAATTACCCGTACTCCCAGCTGACGTCGCTATCGTCGGCCACCGCCGATTCCACCGAGGTGGCGCTGAACCGGTTGCAACTCGACAAGCAGGTGTCCTACATCCGCAACTCGGTGAAGGCCACCGTCGACGCCTACGACGGCACCGTCACCCTGTATGCACAGGACGAGAAGGATCCGGTGCTGCAGGCATGGATGAAGGTGTTCCCGGGCACCGTCAAGCCCAAGAGCGACATCTCGCCCGAACTGCAGGCGCACCTGCGCTACCCCGAGGATCTGTTCAAGGTGCAGCGCTCGCTGCTGGCCAAGTATCACGTCAACGATCCGGTGACGTTCTTCTCAACCTCGGACTTCTGGGACGTGCCGCTGGATCCCAACCCCACGGCGAGTAGCTATCAGCCGCCGTACTACATCGTCGCCAAGGACCTTGCCTCCAACGACCGTTCGTCGTCATTCCAGCTGACCAGCGCGATGAACCGGTTCCGGCGCGATTTCCTTGCCGCCTACATCAGCGCCAGTTCTGATCCCGCGACGTACGGCAAGATCACGGTGCTGACGATTCCGGGTCAGGTCAACGGCCCGAAGCTGGCCAACAACGCGATCACCACCGACACGGCGGTGTCGCAGGATCTTGGTGTCATCGGCCGCGACAACCAGAACCGGATCCGATGGGGCAACCTGCTGACGCTGCCGGTGGCCCAAGGCGGCCTGTTGTATGTGGAACCGGTCTATGCCTCGCCAGGAGCGAGCGACGCGGCGTCGTCATACCCGCGCCTGATCCGCGTCGCGATGATGTACAACGACAGGGTCGGCTACGGTCCGACCGTCAGCGATGCACTGGACAAGTTGTTCGGTCCCGGAGCAGGGGCCACTGCGACCGGGCCTGCACCGGTCGCGGGTGACAACGGGCAACCTGCCGCTGCGCCGCCGCCGCCAGCAGACGGCCAGCCTGCGGCCGCACCTCCGCCGAGCCAGGGCCAGGCGCCCGAGGTGCCCACGCCGGTCGCGGTTCCGCCAGGTGCCGGTTCGGCGCAGTTGTCGGCGGCCAAAGCCGCAGCGCTGCAAGAGGTCCAGTCGGCGCTCAACACCGTGCGCCAAACGCAGCAGAGCGGCAACTTCGCCGAGTACGGCGAGGCGCTGCAGCGCCTCGACGACGCGATGAACAAGTACACCAACGCCAAGTAACTTCCGCGAGCTGGGGGCACCTCCCGCCTGCGGGGAAGCGTGTCTGTCCGCAGACACGCCGCGAAGCCCGGGCATTTTGCGCACGCTCGCGAGCGGACTGCAGGCGATTTGGAAGTGAGGCGCTACCTTCGGTAACCTGGCGTTACCCATCGCGGGGTGGAGCAGCTCGGTAGCTCGCTGGGCTCATAACCCAGAGGTCGCAGGTTCGAATCCTGTCCCCGCTACCAGCGGAAATGACCCCAGAGGGCGACCTCTGGGGTCATTTTCATGCCGCTTGTGAACGGATTTGTGAACATTAGCCTTTGCTAACCATCCTGAGTGCTCTCGAATCTTCCTGGTAGTGCACGCAGAATCGAGTTGTAGTCAACGAATAAAGGTTGCTACCAGCCTGGACAGACCGCAAGTGGGCGGTGTTCGAGCGTTAGAGGGTCAGGGGTTCGAATCCCCTTAGCTCCACAGACTGGACACCTAATCGTTCTTATTCAAACTCTTGGTTTTACCTACCTCCAGTAGGTGCGCAGCAGGTCGACTCGTTCGAGTCCCGTTGCTCCAAGGTGGGAATCGGCGGCCCCGCAAGGTCACGATCGCCACGGTGTTCAACGCGGCGGGTCTGCTCGCGATGCAGGCGCTCCGGCCACTTCATCTAGAACGAAAATCGGCCACCGGATAAACGGCGATAGCGTCTGTATTTCACCGGCTCGCAGGTAGGGTTTGCGCCGACGCCGTCGGTGTGGGCGCAGAGTGGCTGGTTCGGGGTGTGATGAGGCTGGTTGATCGTCGGGCCGAGTGCGGCAAGCTCGACGGACTGGTGGAGGCGGTGTGCGCCGGGCAGAGCCGGGCGTTGGTGCTCTCCGGCGAGGCGGGTGTGGGCAAGTCGGCGCTGCTGCAGTACCTGATTCGGCAGGCCGCACAGTGCCGGGTGGTACAGACCGCGGGCGTGGAGTCGGAGATGGAGCTGGCGTTCGCCGGCTTGCATCAGTTATGCGCACCGCTGCTAGCTGGTCTGGAGGATCTGCCTGAACGGCAGGGTGATGCTCTACGCATCGTATTGGGCATTAGTTCGGGGCCCGCGCCGGATCGTTTTTTGGTCGGGCTGGCCACGCTGGGTCTGCTGGCCCACGCCGCCGAACAGCAGCCACTGATGTGTGTCATCGATGATCAGCAGTGGTTGGATCGTGCCTCAGCGCAGGTGCTCGGGTTTGTGGCGCGCCGGCTGGCGGCCGAATCGGTTGGGCTGGTGTTCGCCGCGCGGGTGCCGACGTCGGATGTGGCGGGCCTGTCGCAGCTTTCGGTGCAAGGTTTAGGCCCAGCGGATGCGCGCGCGCTGCTGGATACCGAGGTGGCCGTGCCGCTGAATGGCTGGGTGCGCGATCAGCTGGTGGCCGAAACACGCGGTAATCCGTTGGCGCTGCTGGAATGGCCGCGGGCGTTGACGACCCAGCAGTGGGCCGGGGGTTTCGGGCTACCTGCTGCGGTCCGACTACCCGGCGGAGTGGCGGAGGGTTTTCGGCAACGGGTCCAGATTCTGCCCGAGCCGACGCGGCGGTTGTTGTTGATCGCGGCGGCTGATCCCCTTGGGGATGCGGGTTTGGTGTGGCGGGCTGCGGCGCGATTGGGCGTTGCCGCCGAGGCGGCTGGGCCTGCGGTCGAGGATGGTCTGGTGGAGTTCGGCACCCGGGTGTTGTTTCGGCATCCGCTGGTGCGTTCGGTGGTTTACACGTCGGCGTCGTTGCAGGACCGACGGCGGGTGCATGAGGCGTTGGCACAGGTCACTGATGCGCAGCGGGATCCCGATCGTCGTGCCTGGCATGGTGCGCATGCCGCGGCGGGACCTGACGAGGAGGTGGCGGCTGAGTTGGAGGGGTCGGCGGGCCGCGCGCAGGCCCGGGGCGGGTTGGCTGCGGCGGCGGCGTTTCTGCAGCGGGCCACCGCGTTGACGTTGGATCCCCACAAGCGCGCTGAGCGGGCACTGTCTGCGGCGTCGGCTCAGGTCCAGGCCGGCGGGTTCGAGGCGGCCCGCGAATTGCTGTCGATCGCGAATGCCCAGGCGCCCAACGGCTTTCAGCAGGCCCGCATCGAGCTGATCGAGGCAGAGTTGGCGTACGCGACCATCCGGGCCGGTGACGTGCCGCAACTGCTGCTCAAAGCCGCCCAGCGGCTGGAGTCCATCGACGCCGGTCTGGCCAGGACAACCTACCTCCAGGCAATCACTGCTTCGATGTTCACCGATGAGGTGACACGCGGTAACGTCGCAGAACTCGCCGCGGCCGCCGCGGGTGCGCCGCCACCGACGGGCACCCCATCCGCAACCGACCTCCTGCTTGATGGCTTCGCGGCCCACTACACCGGGGGATACGCGGCCGGAGCGCCGATCATGCGCATAGCGCTGGAACAGTTCGGCACAGGCATGTCGCCCGAGGACGAGCTGCGCGAGCATCTGCTGGTCAGCATGCTGGCCTACCAGTACGTGTGGGACCACGATCGCTGGCAGCTGCTTGCGGAGCGCTACGTCGAGCTTGCCCGCAGCCTCGGCGCGCTGAGCGAGCTTCCGACGGCCCTGACTTTGAAGGTGGTCACCCTCGCCTACGGAGGCGAGCTGGGCGCCGCTGCCGCGTTGAACCAGGAGCTACAGGCGGTAATGGAAGCCACCGGCAGCAATCTTGCGCCGTACGCGCCCCTTGTCGTGGCCGCGATGCGGGGCCGACCCGGCGAAGTGAGCGACCTGATCGACGCCGTGCGCAGTGATCTGAGTCAGCGCGGAGAATGGTTCGGGATGACGACGGCCTCTTTCGCGAGCGCGATGGCGAACAACGCGATCGGCGACTACCAAGCAGCGCTGCGCTCCGCGGAGGATTCGGGACTGTTAAGCACCCTGACCCCGACCTCGTCTTCGGCAGATTCGCCAAGGGGTCATCGTCAGACAGCATCGTTGCTCCCGGCTTTCAATTGGTGCCCCTTTTCAATCGAGGTGACCGAGGCGGCGGCGCGTTGTGGACGCGCCGACATCGCGGCCGCAGCTGTGGACGTACTTGCCGATGTGACCAGTGCCAGCGGTACCGATTGGGCACGCGGTGTAGAGGCCCGGTGCCGCGCGTTGGTCAGCCAGGGACAGGTCGCGGAGGATCTGTTCCGGGAGTCCATCGAGCGGCTGGGCCGCACCCGGCTGCGCCCGGATCTGGCGCGGGCGCACCTGCTCTACGGCGAATGGTTGCGCCGAGAACGCCGACACACCGACGCGCGCACCGAGCTTCACGTTGCCCACGACATGTTTGAACAGATGGGCATGGAGGGCTTCGTCGAGCGGAGCCGCCGCGAGCTGCAGGCCACCGGCGAGACCAGGCGCAAACGCACCATCACCACCGACCCCCAGACACTGACCGCACAGGAAGCCAACATCGCGCGGATGGCCCGCGACGGGCACTCCAACCCCGAGATCGGCACGCGACTGTTCATCAGCACCCGCACCGTGGAATACCACCTGCAGAAAGTCTTCACCAAGCTCAACGTCCAGTCTCGAGGGCAACTAAACCGCATGCTTGCCGACTGACCCGGTCACCCACGGAGTTCGCCAACGCCGCCCTGACGGGCGTGTGCACCATCGGGTCCTCGGCACCGCAACTCGCTCGACCGGCTGACTGTGGACTTGGACTGTGGACTTTGCGGATGTTAACGCATCCCCGCGACCCAGATGATCATCACGACAACAAGCCGTGTCTGACCCGGGAAGCTCCTTCAGTTCTCTGGGTTTCCAGAGTTAGTACGTCACCTGCGGAAAGAGGTAAATGACATGTCACTACTAAATCCCGTGCAAGAACGCGCATACAGTGAAGTTGTAAAAAACTTCTCGTTCACCACGGATTCCACCAAGATTGATGTCACGCAAGGCGCATCGTATGTTCATTCGCCGTTGTTCTTGCACGACTATGCGACAGGCGTGATCGCAAGCGCGGCGTCTGCCCTGGAACATTTAGGGCAGGTACGTGGCCTGCCGTCGCAGTCCATCCGCTTAGACCGTCGCCTCATAGGTCTTCATTTCAACGATTGGTTGTCCAGCTATCTGAATGGTCAGCATCTCGTTTTCGATTCATGGGGAATGGGTCCGGATAACGGAATCTACGAAACCAAGGATGGAAAATGGTTCTCCTATGTCGGCGACCTAGCTCGACTTAAGAAGGAGTTCTCGCGTTACCTCGATTGTCCTTTGATTGTGGAGTCGGTTCGGCGCGCAATCAAAGAAAAGAATGCCCAGGAGATCGAAGACGACATGATCAAGCTGGGTCTACCTGGAGGATGGATGCGCTCCCGGCAGGAATGGCTCGATCACCCCGTCGGCGCCTACGCAAAAGACACTCCCATAATCGAATTTGAAAAACGCGGGAATTCGCACTCGCGCAAACTCGGTCAGTCAAAGTCCCGTCTGTTGTCGGGTGTACGCGTGCTCGACCTCACGAATGTCATCGCCAACCCCATCGGTGGCCGGCTTCTCGCCGAGGCCGGCGCGGACGTCATCAATATCAATCCCGTTACCGGCGACTTCATCCTACCGACCTGGACCGAAGGCAGCTGGGGCAAACGCAACATTCGCCTTGATCTGAAGTCACAAGAAGGCAAACAACGATTCAAGGAACTTCTTTCCACCGCCGATGTATTGATCGACGGTCACGCGCCCGGCGCATTTGAACGCCTCGGATTTGACAGCGACACCCTATTCAATATCAATCCGAACCTCATCCGCACAGGTGTCTCCTTCGCGCCCCGAGGGTCCCTATGGGAAAACCGCAAGGGCTTTGAACAGATCGCTCAAACAGTTACCGGCGTCACATATGCCCAATCTGAAGGATCCCCCGAACCCCATTACACACCGATGCTCATCAACGACTACAGCGGTGCATACCTCCTGCTTGCGGCTGTCGCAGCGGCACTCGCGCAGCGAGAGGCCGAGGGGGGCTATTGGGACGCGGATATTTCACTGATCGCCAACTCGACGAGAGCCGCTGACTTCACGGGGAGCACCGAGGTACCTGAGAAGTTCGTCGAGGACGACCTCATCAAATACGCTGTTGATCAAGAATCCGACCTCGGCATATGGACAAATTTCACACCAGCTATCGATCTCAGCCACACCAAACTTGGAACTCACGTTTTCCCAAGTTTGCCCGGATCGTCCCCAACTGACATCTCGTGGCTGCCTCTCAGCGACGCTGAATTCGAGGTCCCCTACTATCCATCCAAACTCGCGCGTGACGGTAAAATCACCGGATTCTTCCCGAATTATGGTGCAGAAGACCGCTGTGACGGACCCACGGGAAGTATTTCAGTCATATTCTAGATCGACAAATAGCTTCGGCTCTTTCGCTAGCCAGCGGTCCATATACCACAAAGGAGAACCATCATCATGACCAGCACAGCATCAGACACGCCCAAGGTTTCTACAGGCTTCGACATCAACGCGGAGTTCCGCTCCGTGATGCACGAGCTCGGACTGTCGCCCGAAGACACCGGCGGCGAAATCACCTTCGTCGGCGAAGACCCGATCGTCCCGAGCGTGCATCGCCTCGGGGCGTGCATCGGCATCCCGCTCATGGCCGGGGCGGCGGGGATAGCCGATATCTGGCGCCAGCGCACCGGCCGCGGTCAGGACCTGACCCTTGACCTGCGCAAGGCCATCCACGGCATCAACCCGGGGTACAAGTTCATGCCCACGGTCAACGGCTACCCCTATCAGCTGCCGTATTGGGTCGGTGGCCCCCCAATGGGGTTCGACCTGTACCGGACCAAGGACGGTCGGTTGTTCCTGCCGACGGGGGCCTACCCGCGCATGCTGGAGGGCATGTGCACGTTCCTGGGGTGCTCGCCGGACAAGGACAGCATCGCCAAGGCCGTGTCCCAGTGGGATAGCGAGGAACTCGACAAGGCGGCCGCCGAAGCGGGCGTCGTCTACGCCATCGTCCGCACGCCCGAAGAGTGGGCAGCCCACCCTCAGGGCAAGTATCTGGCCGACAAGCCGTTGGTGGAAATCATCAAGATCGGCGACAGTGACCCCGAGCCGTTCACACCGGCGGCGCGCCCGCTGTCGGGGCTGCGGGTGCTGGCCGCCACGCACGTGATCGCCGGCAACGTCATGGCGCGCACGCTGGCCGAGCACGGTGCCGAGGTGCTGCAGATCGCCCACCCCGAGGAGTTCGAGAACGAGGGCCTTATGCAGGACCCCTGCGCCGGGTTCACCTCCTCGGCGTGGCTGGACCTCGCTCAGCCCGAAGGACTCCGACGGGCCTACGAACTGGCCGCCGGCGCCGACGTGTTCGTCGAGAACTATCGCGGCCGCAAGATTGCGGACCTGGGGATGTCGCCCGAGGAACTGGCCGCGCGCCGCCCCGGCATCATCTACGCCTCCGGCAAGGCCTTCAGCCACGACGGGCCGTGGGCCAACCGCGGCGGAATGGACATGGAAGCACTGTGCGTCACTGGGTTCACCACCGAAGAAGGCACCCCGGAACAGCCGAAGTTCCCGCCGACCAAGGTGATGAACGACTACATCGCCGGCTACATCGGCGCCGCGGGCATCCAGGCCGCGCTGATCCGCCGGGCCAAGGAGGGCGGCAGCTACCATGTGCGGGTCAACCTGGCCCGCTGCGCGATGTGGTTCATGTCCTTGGGCACCTTCGACAAAGATGCCCCGGCGCCCACCGGCGAGCAGCACCAACTCCTGGCGCCAGACACCATCACCGCTCAAACCCCCTACGGCGAACTGGTCCGACTGGCCCCACCGGTGCAGTTCTCCGAAACCAAGCCCTACTGGCGAGACCCGGTACTGGTGGTGCGCGGGTCAAGCAAGCCTGCATGGACAACCAGCTGAGGCTTCGGGCTTGGGTCACACCACAACAAAAGCCGTGACCAATGCGGTGAGAGCCGCGCCGGTCGGCGGAGACACACATCCACACATCGTGCCCGCGGGCACACAAGAGAAAGAGCGAAAAATGAATCCAACAAGCCGTCCCGCTTCACATGTCCTGCATCGGATCTCGTCGACAGCGATAGTGTCAGGCTTACTGGCGGTCATCCTCGGCGCGGTGATACTGCTCTGGCCGGGCCCTTCGATCTTGGTGACGTCGGCAGTGTTCGGCGCTTACCTCGTGCTCTCTGGCGTTGCGCTGGTGGTACTAGCGTTCAGCCTGCCGGTCTCAACGTCGGCCGGTAGGTTGTTGAGCTTCATCAGCGGCGTCGCCTCAGTGATCCTGGGGATCATGGCATTTCGGCACTTTGGCGAGGGATACGCGGTACTGCTTCTGGCGATTTGGATTGGTGTCGGATTCTTCATCCGCGGCGTGTCTGCGCTTGTCACTGCGATAGCCGACAAGCTGATCCCTGGCCGCGGGTGGGCGATCTTCTTCGGCATCGTCAGCGCCATCGCTGGCGTTGTGGTGTTGGCGTACCCGTTCGACTCGGTCGTGACGTTGACATTGGTGGTCGGCGTTTGGCTGGTCGTGCTCGGCGTGATCGAGGTCATCTCCGGCTTCGGGATGCGCAGCGATGTGAAAAGGGTCGAGTATGTCACGGGCTCCGACGGCCCGGCGCACGCCGTTGCACACTAACCCTGCGGGCCCCCGGCGCGAGCGGATCGCGGGCCGCCGGACCGTCGCACACAGGTCGTCTCTGGTAGCACACCTACTGGGGCGGCCTGTCGCCTTGCGGCTCCCCGATGTCGGCCTCGATGTCTGGAACAAGATCTTCGGTCCTGGCAGTGTGGAGACTTCAAGAGCCAGCAAATCGACCGCGCCTAACTGCAACCGACGGCATCGGCGCGACCGTTGTCACGACGTTGTCACAACTCGGTCCGAGTACGCGGAGTTGATGGGGGACAGCTTGAGACGGTTTCGGCTGGTCAAGCTGCATTGAGAGTCATTGCAGGACAGGTCAATTCGCCCTATGTCCGACTGGGGGTCAAGTGGTCGCAGACGCACGTCGTCTCAACGCGAACCGGGGAGTAGCAGGCGGGAAGCCGGGCTCTGCACGCCCTCGGCACACCTGCGTCTGCTGGGTCACTCAGGCTGGCCGGCCACTGCCCGCCGTACAACAGCAACCCGGCCACCAATCCATCACCGCTACCGTCGGTACTTACGGGCACTTCGACCGATCGAGCGGCAAAGGCAACGCCGATGCCATCGACGCCATGCTTGTTAGTCGATGTAAACGATCAGGATCGTGCCTTGGGCATTCACGCCGGAGCAACGCTTGGCTCCCGGCCATACGTTGGTCGTCGCCGGCGTGCACGTCATCAGGTATGACTGCTGCGTTACTGGGCTGTAGGCGATAACGCTCTGGCCTGGCTGCGAATACCACGATGAGCGAACGTTGTCTGCGAAGGCGCAGCTTGTCTCATCGGAGGCAACGCCACTCATGCCTGATGGGCAGATATTGAAATTCTCGAGGGGTCCCGCTCCGGGGGGCGGTGGCGCGGCCGTCGGAGGTGGCGGTGCGGCCGCGGTGGGAGCTGGCGCTTGCGTCGGCATGTCCTGGACTGCAAACAGGAATGCGCCGGGAGCCGCCTCCCACACGACCTTGTCGCCATCCGCTGTGACGTCAATCGGCACATCGTGAGTCTTCCCGCGCGAGGTCGTCACCGTCGCGATGCCCTTGTATTCGTTGCCGGCTTTGTTGACTAGGTCGACGTGATTCACCTTGAGGTGCAGAGGTGAAAGGTCTGGATCTGTGTCCAGCTTGGACTGCATCGACGACTGCACTTGTGCGGCGACCTGGTCGGCCCGAGACACCGTCGGTTCGGGCGTCGTAGTCGTCGTGATCGTTGGCGCAGCCTTCGTACCTTCCCCGGTTGGGCGCGTCAACACGAATACCGCAGAGCCGACTGCGATTACGACGGCCAGACTCAATCCCACCCAGACCGGCCACAGGCGTCGCGCCTTCTCTTGTGTCGGCGGCGGCTCTGGAAATTCCTGGGGCGCTGTCGGCGGTCCCGGTTGAATGGCGCCTTCCCATTGGGTCCCGTCCCAGTAGCGGGCACCCTGACCGCCCAATGGGTCGGGGTACCAACCGGGCTCAGTCACCATTGCCGTCGACAATCTGCCGGCACTCCGCGGCTGTATGCAACACCATGCAATCGCTCCAGGCCTGCTGTCCAGCGATCGCCGGGTCCGCCTGTTGCACACCAGTGTCGGGCAGCCACTCATATCCCGCCGAGGGAACCGACATGCATCGCACCGCGCTTCCGTCAGCGGCGACAGCGGTGCTGTTCATGTCAGCGTGAGCGCACATCGCGCCCACCTGGGGACCCGATGGAGGGGCCTGCTGCGGCGGCATCACCGGGACGTAGACCGGCGCAGGAGGAGCCGGCGGCGACCACGGAACGTACCCGTCGGGCAGCTTCGGCCCCTGGTAAATCGGATTGAAATAGTCACCGCTCGGGCTGCTAAGGCACTTTTCGAAGCCCGGACCGGTCTCGTAGCAAAACGGACCAGCGCTCGCTGTACCGGCCGATGGCACCAGTCCCACAGCGAGAGCCGCAACTGCAGCCACCGACTTCCCCCACCTCATGTCCGGATCGTAACTCCTTGCTGGGAGTCTCCTGATGGGATCCAATGCAGCCGCTTCACGTCGACGGGGCGCACGCCAAGGCCGCCTCCGACGGGCCGACCCGCACAGCCAAGGACGCTGCAGTGAGGGCGTCGACGGTGCGGTCTCAGCAGCGACCTCTTGGGAACAGATTTGGGAACAAAACTCTGCGAAACCCGCCTGAATCGGTGGAACGCGGCGGGACGGCGCGAACCCTCCGTGGCCGTTGAGCTGCACTTATGAGACAGGACGGACACTCAGAAAGCCTCGGTGCCTAGCTCATAACCCAGAGGTCGCAGGTTCGAATCCTGTCCCCGCTACCAGTGTGATGTCGCAGGACATCGGAATAGCCGCGGACTTTCTTTAGGTCCGCGGTTTTTTCGGTGTGGGGCCTTTGGGGGCTCGGGTGGGTTGGTAGTCCCTGGTGGGGTCGAGGGTGAGTTCTCGTAGGAGTTCGCCGGTGGCAGCGTTGATGATTCTGATGTTGAGGTCTCGGGTCAGGATCAGGACGCGGGTTCGGTAGTGGATGCGGCCGACGCCGATGTGGTGCAGGCGTCCGTTGAGGCGCAGGGTGATGGAGCCGGCTTGGCCGATGCGGTCGGTGCGGACGCGGTCGTGGGTGTCGACGCGGGTTCCTGGGGCTGCTTTGGGGCGGGCCTGGTAGGCGGTCGCGGGAGTGGCGCGGTGGGGCAGGGAGCGGTGTGGTCGGCGGTGGTTGTATTCGTCGGTGAAGGCGTCGAGTTGGGTTTGCAGTTCGGCGATCGCGGGTCAGCACGAGCAGTCAAAGGCGTGCTGCGAGGAAACTGTTCAGCTGACCGAGCCGCGCGGGGAATCCGTGCACCGGGCGAACGCACTTGTGGCTTTGGGCTTGGATGTGTGGCGCATGGGCGACACCGTTCATGCCGTGGAGCTTCAGCGCTCCGGCCTTGAGATCAAGGTCGGGTTCGACGACCGGCTGGGCACCGCCGTGGGTTTGGAAGCCTTAGCGTGGGGGGTTGGCGCGCTGGGGCAGCACAAGCGTGCAGCCCACTTCCTGGGCGCGGCACAAATGGTGTGGGATTCCACCGCCGCCTCGCTTGCGACCTTGATGCCGGAGTTGGTCGGTGAGCACGATAAGTCGGTGGCCGCCGCCCGCGCCGCGCTCGGCGATCAAGGGTATGCGGCCGCGTTTCGGCGTGGACGGCAGATGCCGCTCGCCCAGGCGTTGAACGATGCCGAACTCACAAGGCGCTCAACTAGATCGGGTCGGGTCGACGCTGGCGGCGCGGGCTTGTTGACCTCACGTGAGGAGGAAATCGTTGGACTGCTCGCGCAAGGTCTGAGCAACAAGGCCATCGCAGATCTCTGGTCATCGCCCAGCGAACAGCTGAGACCCACGTCGCGAACGTATTGGTCAAACTGGGGCTCACCTCCCGCAGCCAAGTCGCAGCGTGGGTCGCCGAACAACGAGGAATCGATCCCTCGGCGTAGCGACATGCGGGCTTGGCGCAGGTGGCCTGCTATCCAGATGGTGGTATGCCGTTGGCCTGCCCCTGTGGGTACATGCCACTGCTGCACGCCGCGGGCTTGTCCTGCCCACTCCTGCCCTCACGGTTTGCGTGGCCGACAACGATTCTCGGGGCACGCTGCTGAGCGTCCGGCGGTGTAGTCATCGGTCTGGTGGTCACGGATCGTAACCACTGATCGTTCGTCCTTTCATCAGTCTCCGCGTCGATCCGATGTAGGTAAGCCGGCGCATCGCTTATCGAAACATCGAGGGTGCCACCATGATGAGTCCCTGCTTCGTCGCCGTCGCCGCTTTGCTCGCAGTAGCTGTCCGGGCGAGGGGCGGCCGATGCCTTCCGCACAATGCGCGCGGACAGGATGCGCGCAGCCTTACGGGCGATCCTGGCGAACTCTTCGTGGCGGGAGTGCATGGTCTCGGTCGGCGTGCAGATCGACAACGCAGCAAGCACTCGGTGCTCGCGCTCGTAGATGCCCACGGCGAGACACGACTGACCCGTGACGGTTTCACCATGCTCCACGGCAAGATCGTTGTCCCGCGCGCAGGTGAGTTGGTTGTGGAAGACGTCGATGTCGGATACCGAGTTGGCCGTCAACGCGGGCATGCCATACCGCTCGATTCGTTCTCGCACCTTCTGCCAGGGGAGTTGAGCGATGAGACGCTTCCCGAGAGCCGAGGTGTGGCCTGGCAGGCGAGCACCCTCGGCCAGGACGGGTCCGCTCCGGCAGACCGGCGCGTGCGCAATGCAGACGACCCCTCGGCCGTCGCAGGCGCCGATGGTGACGGTCGCATTCAGGTGCTGGGCTAGCTCGGCGATGGTGCGTTGAGTTTGATCATTGAAGCAGATGGAGTTCATCAATCGACGACTGATCACCAGGAGTTGCCACCCGAGGCGATAGCGGTCGTCCGAAGTCTGTTGGAGCAAACCGATTTCGGCCAGGCTGGCCAACAGGTCGAATGCGGTCGACTTGGGCAGGCCCAGGGTCGTTGCGACTTGAGTGACGCCCCACTCGGGCGCCTCGGCAGTAAACAGACCGAGCACGGTTCCGGTTCGAGCGATCGTGTTCAACAAAGCCGCCAGCCTTCCCGAACGGTCCAAAGCGGACCCCAACGCTGACCGATCCGCGATGTGCAGGCGGCTAATATTGGACCTTCTCCTCAAGTGCTGGTCCCGGGTTACCGGTACCACCTGCCACCTCGCCTAAGCAGCTCGCTATCCCGGGCATGATCTCGACGATGCGGATGTGCCACCAGCGGCCTGTGTTTAAGACTGCCGTGACGGCGACCCCGCTGCGACGGGACAACTACGTAGCGCACTACGTAGTTCTTCGGTGCCGTCCACGCCGTGACCGGTGTCTGCTGGACAGGTCACAGCAATGAGCGCTGCGAGCCAGACACCGAGTCCGCTCGGCCACATGAGCCTCTGGCGTTTCACGCAGCGGAAAGGGGGGCCACCATGTCCACGATCACCGTCGGCCAAGAAAACACCGACGACATCGACATCCACTACGAGGATCACGGCAGCGGGCAGCCGGTTGTCCTGATTCACGGATACCCACTGAACGGACACTCCTGGGAAAAGCAGGAACGTGTCCTGCTCGACGCCGGATACCGCGTCATCACCTACGACCGCCGCGGCTTTGGCCAATCCAGCCAGCCCACCGTCGGCTACGACTACGACACCTTCGCCGGGGACCTCGCCGCGGTTCTCGAGCAACTCGACCTCGCCCAGTGCGTCTTGGTCGGGTTCTCCATGGGCACCGGCGAAGTGACCCGCTACCTCAGCACCTACGGCTCATCCCGAGTCAGCAAAGCCGTGCTGATGGGCGCCCTTCCCCCGTTCCTGCTCAAGACCGACGACAATCCCGACGGTGTCGAGCAGTCAGTCTTCGACGACATCAAGGCCGCGGTCATCGCTGACCGACCTGCCTACTTCAAGGACTTCCTCGACGACTTCTACAACGTCGACGTCTTCGCCGGCACCAGGATCAGCGACCAAGCATGGCAAAACAGCTTCAACGTCGCCGTCGCCGCCTCCGCCCACGCCGCCCACGCCTGCGTCGACACCTGGCTGACCGACTTCCGCGAGGACCTGCCCTTGATCGACATACCGGTGCTCCTCATCCACGGCGACGCCGACCGCATCCTGCCCTACCCCAACACGGCCAAGCGACTCCCCGGTCTCATCGATGACCTCACCTTCGTCACCGTCGAGGGCGGACCGCACAACATCGTCTGGACTCATCCCGACGTGGTCAACCCCGCCCTTCTCGAGTTCCTGAAGAAATAGTTCGAGCCCCGTCCGGTCTCCCCACCATCCCCGAAAGGACCCCCACCATGACCGCACCTTCCACTGCTGTCACCCGGGTCAACGGTGGGCTCGCCGTACTGGACAAGAAGACTGCCGACGCGCCCGTTCCACCACGCCGACATCGTGGCATTGCCGGACGAGCGCGCACAGGCGACTGCGTCATGATCAACCACCGACTTCCTCGTCTGGATTCGAGGAAGCGGCCCGTGCCGGCGCGACCCCACCCCCCCACCGGGCGCCCCGGCACGGGCCACCTACTTCCAACCGCGAGACCGCGACTCAGATCCGCGTCACGCGGAACACATTCCGCGCGGAGGCGATGACCACATGACATTCCTAATCGCACGCATCGCCGCCATCATCATCGGCATCGCCAACAATGTGATGTCCCCGCTACCAGTGAAAGTGGTCTTTGACCACGCCAAACGGCCGCCAGCTTCTGCTGGCGGCCGTTTGGTTTCGTGAACGCTTGTGCACGAACCGCCGTGAGCGCATGTCGTTGGGTCTGCTGTACGGGCGGGTGCCACCTAGTCACCAGTCCGACGCGGCGTGGGAGGACGCGAAGACCACCCAGCAGTGCGTGGCGCTGGCTGTCACCGGAGCAGCGACGAACGACCTCGCGGCATGGAAGAGCCGACGCGCACACAGGTTCGGCGTCGGGAGGTGGACGCGGTCAGACGTGCTGCACCACTGGCGCGTTGATCGCTTGGTCGAGGAAATCGGCCGGGACGTCCGGCCATTGGGGCTGCCAGCGGGCGGACCGTTGGTCGGCACGTAGTTCCGAAAGCGTTGCGGCGACGTACGGACCGCCGTCGACGAGGTAACGCAGCATCCGCAACTGTGCGCACTGCGCCGCGACGGCCGCGATCGTGGCCTTCGCCTCATCGACGTGGCCGGCGGCCGAAAGGCTGGCGCCCAGCAGTCGACGCGCTCGCAACAACGCCTGTGGGCGGTTCGGCGTCGCCGTTCGATCGACCCACTCCTGCGCCCACCGGCAGGCAAGTCTCCCTCTTGTCCGGATCGTCGGCGTCCATCAGGATCCGGATTGCCGAGGCCTCTTCAAACTGCAGGGTGATCTCGTCGATCGCGTCAACCGGTTGGCGGCGTAGCTCGTAGGACGTCGGCGGCCACGGATCAGACCCCGGATACGGCGCAAGCCCCAGGCGGGTGCGTTCATGCTCCGCCATCGCCCGCAACCGGTTCAGTGATAGCGCCTGCGCCACCCGGGCAGCCTCGTCAAGCCGTTGACCGGCCGCAAACCGGTCGCCCTGAAGCGCCTTGATCCTCGCGGCGATCACGTAGCGGGCGATCTTGAAGTCGACCGAGCCACCCTCGGGCCCGAGTTTGTAGCCCTCCTCGAGCAGGCGGCCGGCCTCGTCGAGATCGCCTCGCTCGTAGAGCAATTCGCCCAGTGCCGAACTCGCCAGCCGAGCGGTGTACGAGTGGCTGCCGCCGGACCGCTTGGCGATCTTGAGAGCCTTGCGGAAGCATGCTTCCGCCGTCGGTATGTCGAGCATCAATCGGTGCGCAAGGCCTGAGTAGCAGAGTCCGTGCACGATGTTGAAGTTGTCCCGGTTGTGTTCGGCGTACGGCGCCGCCCACGCCTGGATTCGGTTCACTTCGTCGAGGTCGTAGCGATAGGCGGCGGCGAAGGTCGCCACGGTGGCGGCCACGCCTACGGCGAACGGACGCAGGTGATCTCGACGTGCCAGGCAGGGCGCGATGTGCTCGTCGATGCCGGCGAGCCGGTCCGAGCGCAGATCGGCAACCGCCCGCACAACCCCGCCTTCCGCACGCAGGTCTGCGATTTCGTCGTCGTTCAGGTCGCACGACCCCAGCCTGGATTCCATGAGGGTCAGTGCCTGTTCGGCAGCTGGAATCCGGTGCAGCACAATGTTGGCCCAGCCCAGGGCGAGCTGCACCCGGGGATCCGAATGCACGACGGCGGCCGGCAGCTTGCCCACCAGCCCGATCAGCGTGGCCATTTGGGAATTCGCCACCAAGTAGATGCCGTCGTTCTCGACGAGCTGCACCGCCCGCTGGTCATCGCCGGCGGCCAGCGCGTGATCGACCGCCTCGCTGACCAGGCGGTGCTCGGCGAACCACGTCGACGCCACGCGGTGCAACCGCGCGACCCGCTCGGGTTCATCACGACCGAGCCGGTGCCGTAGGAAGTCGAGGAACAATTGGTGGTAGCGGAACCACTGCTCGTCGATCCGGCGCAGGAACAAGTCGCGCTCCTCGACCTGTTCGAGCATCGCCTGCCCGTCCGGCACCCCGGTCAATGTCGTCGCCAGGTCCCCGCTGATGCGCTCGGTGATCGAGGTGGCCAGCAGGAAATCGAGCATCGACGGTTCCAGGGTGTCGAGTACGTTCTCGACGAGAAATTCGCTGATCGCGTGGTGGCGGCCGGTCATCGTGCCGATGAGCCGGACGGGATCGTCGCGGCCGCGCAGCGACAACGACGCCAGCTGGAGTGCCGCCACCCAGCCGTCCGTCTTGGCGGTGAGCTCTTCGACGTCGGCGTGGTCCAGGTCCAGGCCACTCAGGTCGACCAGAAAGTTCTCCGATTCGGCCACGTCGAAACGCAATGCGGTGGCGTCGATTTCAAGAAGTTCGTTCTGCATCCGCATCCGGCTCATCGGCAGGCCGCTCTGGCTGCGGCTGGTCACCACCACGCTCAGGCCGGTAGCGACGTTATCGAGCAGGTAGCGCAGCGCCGCGATGGTCGCCGGGTCGGTGACGCGCTGCCAGTCGTCGATCACCAGCGTCATGCGCGTGCCACTCTGATGGATCTCATTGATCAACGAGGTCAGGACATAACGTTCGGCCTCGTCGCCGTGCTCCTCCAAGACGTCGGCGAGCTCGGTCGCCAGCGTGGGGGTCACCGCGCGGATGGCCTCGATCAGATGAGACAGGAACCAGACCACGTTGTTGTCGTCGTGGTCGACGGTCAACCAGGCCACCGCGACGCCTTCGGCGGTCAGCAGCTTCGCCCATTGGGCGGCAAGCGTGCTCTTCCCGAAGCCGGTTGGGCCGTGGATCACCGTGAGCTTCTTGTCCTGTTCTCGTAGGACGTCGATCAGTCGCGCGCGGTCGACCAACGCCTTCGTTGACACCGGTTGTTGGAACCGGGTTGCCGGTGTCGGGGGTGTCACCATCCGCGCTGGGTAGCTATCGGATGGCGTGCCCGGCGACCGCGTGGGGTTGTACCGGATCGTCGGCGCACTTATGGGCACGGACATGTCGTCGACCGGCAAGCCATGCCGCCGTTGCACGTCGCGCAACTGCTCCCCGAAGGCCTCCGCGGTCGCCGGCCGGTCCTCGATATCGCGCGACATCGCCTGCTCGATCACCGCGCACACATCGGTCGGCAGGCCGGAGTCCCGCAGGGTCGGCATCGGGTGCTTGGTTATCCGGAGAAACTGGGCGACCATCTGCTCGCCCTTGCGACGCTCGAATACCGCGTGACCCGTGCCGGTGCAGAACAATGTCGACGCCAGGCTGTAGACATCCGAGCGTCACGTCCGGTGATTGGCCGAGCAGCACCTCCGGGGCCGTATACGCCGGCGAACCCATGACCGCGCCGTCCGCGGTCTCGAACCCGCCGATGATGCGGGCAATCCCGAAGTCCGTCAGCTGCGGTTCGCCGTACTCGGTGAGCAGGATGTTGGCCGGTTTGACGTCGCGATGGAGGGTCTTCCGTCGGTGCGCGGTTTCCAACGCGCCGGCGACCTTGACGCCGATGTGCAGCGTGTCGGCCCACCCGACCGGTCCGTTGTCATGAATCTTGGTCTCCAACGAACCGTGCGGGTGGTACTGCATCACGATGTATGGTCGGCCGGCGCCGGTCATCCCGACCTGGAAGATGTTGACGATGTGCGGATGGCCGGACAGTTTGCCCATTGCGACCTGCTCGCGCACGAACCGCTCCACGTTGTCGGGCTCGAGATACGCGGTCAGTACTTTCACGGCGACGGTGCGATCGAGCTCGCGCTGGTTGCAGCGATACACCACGCCGAACCCACCTCGGCCGATCTCCTCGGGATCCTCGAAACCGGCAGCCACCAACTCCGCCGGGACCCCGGCGTGCATATCGCCCTGCGTCGGCAGGGGGTCGCTGCTGGCCATCGCTCGCCTCGAACCGCACCGGCGCCATGGCAGCACCATGGCTACCCAACCTGAGCATAAGCCGAACGGTCAGCCGCCGATGGCCGATGACCGAGCGAATACCGGGCGGATCGAAATCATTTCGGCCCAGGATCGGAGCTCAGCATCGTGGACACATCGGGGAACACGACATGGCGTGAAAAGGTGACGTGATGGACTTGGGCGCGCAAATCAGTCGTGACCTGCAAGTCTTGGGCGCGGGCGGCGACGCGAGACGACCTGGCGGCGTGAGCGTGGGCCAGTGGGGCTGCACCTGACGCCGCCGCAACGGCTATTCCCCCAGAAGACGTCCGTCGACCAGGCAGCTACATCCAGCCGACCTCGTGTGGAAGCTGGCGCAGTGTTGGGCCACGCAGTCGAGTAGGTCAACATCACCGAGGGGCAAGGCAGCCAAGATGGTTCGAGGTGTGCACATGATGTCGAGGTCGAACACCGCGTCGACGAGGCGGCGACGTAGACGGGGCGAGGGGTTCCCCGGCGCGATGTCAATGCTGAGCTTGACGCTGGACGACGAGGGCCGGATGTCGGCATACGCGACGTGGCATGGACCGGCGTCGATGCTGATGTGGTAGGCGCCTTGGTCGGCGGCGACGTGAGTCGACAGTGCGTTCTGGTCGAAATCCGTCAGGGATGCGTTCATCGCTTCTCCCGGTGTGCATCATCGGTATGGAGCCTCGGCGGCGCCGACACTGATCGGGTGTCGTGTGAGTAGGTCCCCGACTGCGGAGGTCTACAGATACGGTCCCACCATTTGTGGGTGGGGGGAAGTCCTTGGTGCTCGGCCTCGGCCCGAGCGGCTCGATGGCGAGCCGGGTTGCGAATCGCCCCAAACATCAGGGTCTTCGGCGTGGACCTAGTCGACGAGAAACTGAACCGACGCGGCAGTACTCAGCTGACGGTTTCGGGCGCACAATTGAGGTGTCCGTCTGAAAACCCGGGGAGCCGCGATGAGCGAGCAACGGTACGACTTTTTCGGTGAGATCTTCCAGCGGTACTTCAGGCCCGCGATCGGCGCATATCCGCAAATGGGGGGCGCACTCGTCGAGAGGTTACTTGCACTCACCGACGACGTCGCAGATCGATTGGCCGAGCCCCGGTGCGCCGCGATGTCGTGGGGCAAAGCCGAGACACCGAACGCCAGAATCACTTCGGAACTCTTCGTGATCACCCAACATGGACTGATGTATGCCGCTGAGTTGAGCGAGTCGCGCCGGGCGCTGTATTACCTGGCCACGCCGCCCGGGTTGTTCGATCCGTTCGTCGATCAGGTCCAGACCGCCGAATTGCGTGACGGCGAGGTGGTCGTGGTGGACAGTGGGTTCGGCCGTGACCTCGGAACCGCTCGTTCGATGGACGCAGCGCTGCGGCGGATACTCGATGAGCACCTGGCGCTGCGGGTGGATCTGCCTGCGTAGCGATGCGCGGGGTCGGTCAGGTTCGACGTCGCGGTAAGTTCCCACGCGTGAGCGAAGACAGAGTTCGTGTGCAGATGGGTGCCAGCGGCGTGGCAACGGTGACGATGGTGCGCGCCGACAAGCACAACGCGCTTGACCAAGCCATGTTCGAGGGCTTGATGACCGCCGCAGCGCAACTGGCAGACGATCCTTCGGTTCGCGCGGTAGTGCTGCACGGTGAAGGGAAGAGCTTCTGCTCAGGGCTGGACATTGCAAGCTTCATGTCCGGACGGGGTGGCACCGGCGTCCTGCTGGACCGCGACTGCGACCGGCTGGCCAACTTCGCTCAGCGCGTGACCTACGACTGGTCCTTGGTGCCGGCGCCGGTGATCGCCGCGATTCACGGGAACTGCTTCGGCGGCGGTTTACAGATCGCGCTGGGCGCCGACATCCGGATCGCCGCGCCGGATGCGAAGTTGTCCATCATGGAGATCAAGTGGGGCCTCGTTCCCGACATGGGCATCTCGCAGACGCTCCCTCGACTAGTACCCATCGACGTCGCGAAGGAGTTGACGTTCAGCGGCCGCATCGTTTCTGGGGGCGACGCATTGGCGCTCGGGTTGGTCACTCGAAATAGTGACGATCCGCTGGCCGCGGCGCTGGCACTCGCAAACGAGATCGCGCAGAAATCTCCCGATGCCGTCCGTGCCGCCAAGCGCCTCTACGACGAGACGTGGGTCAGTGATGACGCCGCCGCTGCCCTGATACGCGAATCCGAGCTGCAAGTCGGGCTGATCGGCAAGCCCAATCAGATCGCGGCCGTCGTGGCCGGAATGTCGGGGGAGCAGCCGGTCTTCGTCGACCCTGCTTAGCGTTAAGCTCGCTATCCATGGGTGCGCTGGATGGCCGGGTCGCGTTCATCACCGGAGGAGCACGTGGGCAGGGGCGCGCGCATGCCTTGGCGTTAGCCGCCGAAGGTGCAAACGTCGTCGTCGTCGACGCGCCCCGTCCGATGAATCTGACGTATCCACTGGGCACCGAGGATGATCTTCGGGGCACGGCCAAAGAGGTCGAGGAGCTCGGCGGCCTCTGCCTTCCGATCGTCATGGATGTGCGCGACCCCGCCGCGGTCGGTGCGGCCGTCGAGGAGACCGTAAACACGTTGGGAAGCCTCGACATTGTCGTGGCCAACGCCGGGATCGTGAGCACCGGACCGCTGGAAGAGGTGACCGACGAGATCTGGCACCAGCTCGTGGACACCAATCTGACGGGCGTGTTTCACACTCTGCGGGCCGCCATACCGGTGATGCGGCGGCAGCGTTTCGGCCGGATCGTCGTCACCTCGTCAATGGGCGGCCGCATGGGCATTCCGGAGCTGGCGGCGTACAACGCCACCAAATGGGGAATCATCGGGCTCGCGAAATCCGTGGCCTTGGAGGTCGCCAAGGAGGGCATCACAGTCAACGTCATCTGTCCGACCACCGTGCACACGCCGATGGTGCAGCCCGTGGGCGGCGACGACGTTCCCGACGACTTGGTCCGCCGGATGATGAAGGCAAATCCGATTCCGCAGCCGTGGATTGAGCCCGAGGACGTCAGCCGCGGGCTCCTCTATCTGGTCACAGACCCGGGCGTCGTCACCGGCAGCGTCCTCGAGATCGGCCTGGGCGGCAGCGCTCGAATGCATTGATGATCAACGACAGCCGTTGGGCTGCATGCGGATAGCGGGCGCTGCGGACCACGATCAGGCACGGTCCGCACCCTGTTAGACCATCGCGTGAGCCAGCGCGATGTGACCCTCAAAACCGGAGGCTTCAGCACGGGCCCGGTATCGGTCACGCAACTCGCGATAGCGATCCTCGTCGCCGCGGGCCTTGGCAAGCATTGCGTTCAATCGGAGCAGGGGAAGTTCGTGGTACAGGAACCCAGGTGCGGTGGGCGTTGCCGCTAGGTTGTCGACGGCATTTTGTGCTTCGTCAAGGTCTCCATCGCGATCTCGGCCGAGCAGGGCTTCGACGAGAACGGTGGTGCACCATCCGCGATTGGTCATTTCACCGGCGCGGATTTCGTTCTCCAGCACGGCACGACACGAGTCGATGGCACCGTCGTAATCACCGGTTCGGCATTTCTCTGCAGCGAAGTCGATGTCGACGCACCACGCGGCAACGATGAGGTTCCGGTGCTCGAGAGCCACTCGACGAGCCCCGTCGAGCAGTTCGAAGCCCAACTGTCGGTCGGCGTTCTCGTGACGGACCAAGACGAGTCCGCGGGTGAACTCCGCGTTCGTGAGGCTGAAGTCGTCGCCGAATTGTTGGGCGATTTCCAACGCCGCGGCAGTGTCTTGGAGCGCGTGGTCGTCCGGCAGGAGCGCCAAGCTCTGCGTGGCGATGTACTTGAACATGACGACGGCGCAGAACGTGAACTTGTCGGTTCTGCGGGCAAGCGCGACGGCAGTGTCGAAATCCTCTCGCCAGCCCGGAATGCCCAAGGCGCACCGTGCCGATGCACGCATCACCAATGCGAGCGCCAATGGTGACCCCACGATCATGTTGCCCATCGTGGGATCGCCTCCGGATACGTCGATTGCACGCTGGCTCAGCTCCATCGCTTCGGTCACCTCGCCCGCAGACCACTTGACAATCACCGGTGTGATCATCAGTCCGACGGTCAACTCGGGGTCGCCGATCGAGTCGAGGAGTTCGACGTGGCGCGACGCCAATTCCGAGGCCTCGGTGTACTTCCCGTAGAACTGCATCAGTTGGACACGTCCGGTCATGCCGATGACCAACGACCGCTTGTCACCTGCGGCGGTCGCCAATTCGTGGAGTTCCTCGAAGGCGGTGTCGTCCAGACTTCCGTTGACGCGCCAGATCGTCGCACACAACAGGGTGCGCGGGGCGATGCGCATGGCCATCCGACCGTCGTCGTCGGCGGGCAGCCGGTCAGCCACTTGACGTGCTCGCTCCCAACTCATCCGCGCACCGGAGATGTCGCGGTGCGTCAACCAGTTTCCGGCTCGCATGTGCCATTCGAACGCTGCCTGCAAATCGCCCGCAGCCTCCAGATGATCGGCAACCAACGCAGCTTTCTCGTCCACCGATTCCGGCTCGCGAGCTGCGATCGCGGCGGCCACCCGACGGTGCAACTCGGCACGATCGGACTTGAGCTGCGACTCGTAGGCCACCGCACGGATCAGCGGATGATGGAATGCGTACTCGTCTCGGGCGGTCGACCCGGCGTGGTCGATCAGCTGGCCCATCACCAGGGCATCGACGGATGGTTCGACACCCAAGGCGGTCACCAAATCAAGGCTGAATCGCGCGCCGATTACCGCCGCGGCGCTCAAGGTGCGCTTGGCCGACCAATCGAGACGGTCAATGCGCGCGGCGATGGTGGCCTGCAGCGTCGCGGGCACACTGATCTCAGCTACTTGAGTGGTGGACGTGTATTCGCCTGGCTTGCCACGCAACACACCCCGCTCGGCCAGCTCGCGCACGATTTCCTCGGCGAAAAATGGAGTGCCAGCGGCTCTTTCGGCGATCATCTTGCTGATAGGGGTAACTGATGTATCCGGCCCGAGCAACTCGGTGATTAGCGCGGTGGTTTCCTGATCGGTCAGTGGCGCTATGGCAATTGTTTGTGGACCCAGTACCTGGGCCAGCGCACCACGGTACTCGGGACGGTAGGTGACGATCACCAGCGAAGACGTCTGTGGCATCACTGTCAGGAAGTCGGCAATCATCGACTCGCTAACCGCATCGATCCAATGCGCGTCCTCCACCACGTAAACCGCTGGGCTCTCCCGCGCCAACAACGCAGCATTCACCAGAGCCGTCAACCGCCGCCGACGCGCATCGGGATCGATCCGGGGAAGCTGAACATTCAGATCCGCTATTCCGAGCAGATCATCAAACAGCAGCAGGTCCTCCGGGTCGGCGTCAGATACCCAGTCGCGCAACGAGTCGCGGGCGGCCTGCCCGTCCAGACCATCCACTCCGGTGGCCGCACGCAAAAGGTGCGCGACGGCGTGAAAGGGAACCTGGCTGGTATGCGACTCACAGAATGTGGTGAACACTGCCACATCACGCGACGCAGCCATGGCCGAAACCTCACGCGTCAGACGGCTTTTCCCGATTCCGGCCGGCCCCACCACCCCGACCACCGCTCCGTGGCCGTCGATGGCACCATCCAACAACCCTTCGGCGGCCGACATTTCCCGACGCCGACCAACCAGATTCGACTCGGTGCGCCTGATTGGGCGATGCTGGCGCATGCCGGTCAGCCGGCACGCCACCACCGGTTCGCCCGTACCTTTGATGTGGACCAACTCACGTTCGCCGACGGCTGCTGTGCCCTCAACTAGGCGTGCTGTCGACTCGCTGAGCATCACACCTCCTGGGGAGGCGACCGACTCCATCCGCTGAGCCATCCCCACCTGCTCGCCAATGGTGGTGTAGCCGAATGGGCCCGAACCAAATTCGCCAGCGATCACCCGACCGGAGTTCAACCCGACACGCAGCCACAGCTCCACACCATCGTGGCTTCGGACATCGACGGCGAGTTGCTTCACTTCGTCTTGGATCGCCAAACCCGCCAGACAGGCACGAACCGCGTGATCCTCCAACGCCACCGGCGCACCGAACACGGCCATGATCCCGTCGCCGGTGAACTGATGCACCGTGCCACCGAAGCGTAGGACCGCCGAACTCGCAGACTCGACCATTGCGGCCATGATCTCGCGCAATCGCTCGGCGCCCACCGTCGCCGCGATGTCCATCGAGTGCACGACGTCGGCGAACAACACGGTGACCTGCTTGTACTCCGCCGGTTGGGTCGCCGGCGTGAGTCGCGTCCCGCATTCGCCGCAGAATTTGGCCGTCTGGCTTGCCTGCGCGCCGCAGGAAGCACAGACCAGCCCCGGCGCGGTCAGTCCACCGCCATCATCCCCGACGGCGTCCACGTCAACATCGTTTCACCTCAGGCCAGCCGTGTCCGTCAGATTGCCCGCCGAAGTCTCGACACTGTTCCGGGTTCAGGTGCTGTCGAGCGAATGACTGCGTGTGCTCCGCAGGTACTGCTTGATCGGGTTCTAGCTACTTGATCACGTTCTAGCGAACCGCACGTCGCGGGGGTAGGGCGCGCGTACGCTGAGCCGATGGCGCAGAGCGCCGTGGTAGTCCACGCCGGTGGCAACCTACCTGCGGAGGTTACGAGCTTCGTCGGTCGGCGCCGCGAACTCGCCGATGCCAAGCGCGCCTTGTCCAAGTCCAGGCTGGTCACTTTGACCGGCGTTGGTGGCGTCGGCAAGACACGCGTGGCAGAGCGGCTGGCTCGAGACCGCAGGCGCGCCTATCCGCACGGCGTGTGGCTGGTCGAACTGGCGCAGTTGGCGGATCCGGCACTGTTGACCCAGACGGTCTTGACTGAGCTGAGTGTGGGTGGGCCCCCCTCGGGGAACGCTTTGGAGGCGTTGATCGACTCCCTGAGCAGTCGCCACCTACTGCTGGTGTTGGACAATTGCGAACATCTGCTCGATCAGGTTGCGGCGCTGTCGGCTGCTTTGTTGCGTCGCTGCCCTGATCTGCAGATATTGGCGACCAGTCGGGAGCCGCTTCGGGTCGTCGGTGAAACGGTGCTACCGGTGCCCCCGATGGCAGCGCCAGCGCCTGACCGTAGTGGCGGCCTGTCTGGCCTGTCTCGATACGAAGCGGTGGCGCTGTTCACCGAGCGCGCGGTTGCGGCGGTGCCCGACTTTGCTTTGACCGAGGAGAACCACCGCGCGGTCGCCGCCTTGTGTAACCGCTTGGACGGTCTGCCGCTGGCGATCGAGTTGGCAGCGGGACGGCTCAGATCGTTGTCACCGGCGCAGATTCTGTCGAAACTCGACGACCGGTATGGGTTGCTGACCGGCGGCGAACGGGGGCGCCCCGATCGACAGCAGACGCTGCGGGCGTCCATCGAGTGGAGCTATCAGTTGTGCACCCCGCAGGAACAGCGGCTGTGGGCCCGGTTGTGCGTGTTCGCCGGAAGCTTCGAGTTGGATGCGGTGGAGGCAGTATGCACCGGTGACTTCGCCGGTGAGGAGATTGTGGATCTGGTGTCGGGTCTGGTCGACAAGTCGATCGTCGTTCGTCACGAGGGGGGAACGGTCGCGCGGTATCGGCTTTTGGAATCTATCCGTGAGTTCGGGTTGGAGCGGCTGACTGAGGCCGGTGACGGACCAGCGCTGCGGATGCGCCATTTGCAGTGGTGTGCGGCGCTTGTTCACACCGCGAAGGCGGAGTGGATCAGTGAGCGTCAGGTGTATTGGTTGGCGCGACTGGCCGCAGAGGGTGCAAACATGCGGTCCGCACTCGACTTCTGCCTGAACGAACGCGGCGACCCCGACACGGTATTGGAGATGGTGGCCGGGATGCCGCTGGGGTTTCTCTGGGCGCGCGGCAATCTCGGTGGGCGGCGTTGGCTCGATGCAGCGCTTGCACGCTCGAGTGGCGTCACGGTGCTGCGCGCGCGCGCAATGCTGCGCAACAGCATCCTGGCGATGGCCGGAGGTGACGTCGCAACCGGCAACCGACTACTCGACGAGGCTCGCGTGTTGATTCACCAGGTGAGCGATCCGATGGTGCTGGCCGAGCTGCATCATGTCGCCGCCCGCTCGGCACGTTTCGCGGGTGACCTACCCCTGGCGGTTTCCGAACTCGAGCAGGCGTTAGCCATGACGGCGAGCAAGACAGACCTGGACGCTTATCTCGACATTTTGATCTTGCTGGCCTACTTCGCAGCCATGGCGGGCCAGCACGAGCTGTCAAAGGCGTGCTACGAGGAAAGTGTTCAGCTGACCGAGCCGCGCGGGGAGTCTTTGCACCGGGCGAACGCACTTCTGGCTTTGGGCTTGGATGCGTGGCGCATGGGCGACACCGTTCACGCCGTGGAGCTTCAGCGCTCCGGCCTTGAGATCAAAGTCGGGTTCGACGACCGGCTGGGCACCGCCGTGGGTTTGGAAGCCCTAGCGTGGGGGGTTGGCGCGCTGGGGCAGCACAAGCGTGCAGCCCAGTTGCTGGGCGCGGCAGAAATGGTGTGGGATTCGACCGCCACCTCGCTTGCGACCTTGATGCCGGAGTTGGTCTGTGAGCACGATAAGTCGGTGGCCGCCGCCCGCGCCGCGCTCGGCGATGAGGGGTATGCGGCCGCGTTTCGGCGTGGACGGCAGATGCCGCTCGCCCAGGTGTTGAGCGACGCCGAAAGCGTAAGGCGCTCAACCAGATCAGGAGAGGTGGACGCCGGCGGCGCGGGCTCGTTGACATCGCGTGAGGAGGAAGTCGCTGGACTGCTCGCGCAAGGCCTGAGCAACAAGGCCATCGCCAAATCTCTGGTCATCGCCCAGCGAACAGCCGAGACCCACGTCGCGAACGTATTGGCCAAGCTGGGGCTCACCTCCCGCAGCCAAGTCGCAGCGTGGGTCGCCGAACAACGAGGAATCGATCCCTCGGCGTAGCGACACGCGGGCTTGGCGGAGGTGGCCTGCTAATCAGATGGTGGTATGCCGTTGGCCTGCCCCTGTGGATACATGGCATCTATCGTTCATGTTTGAATTCGGAAACGCCACAACGTCGACGGCCTTCAATGGCAAAGCTTGCCGGCCGAACGCCATCGTGGGTGGTCGCCGAGCCCCAGATGCGCGATGGCCGCAGCGCAGGAGGCGACCGCGTTCGATCGGATCACCGCAATCGGCGTCGCGGGCGGAACCATGGCGAATGCCATTGTGCCATCGGCAGTTTGACTGACGGAGAGGCAGTATCGGACGGTGCGGTAGTTGATTGGAGAAGCACTGCGGTTAACTGGCTGCCGTCGAACAGACTCGGTCGAAAACGCGATGGTAGCCGCGCCGCCGTTGGGCGCTGGATTGACCGAGCGAACCGCACGTCGCGGGGGTAGGGCGCGCGTACGCTGAGCCGATGGCGCAGAGCGCCGTGGTAGTTCACCCTGGTGGCAACCTACCTGCGGAGGTTACGAGCTTCGTCGGTCGGCGCCGCGAACTCGCCGATGCCAAGCGCGCCTTGTCCAAGTCCAGGCTGGTCACGTTGACCGGCGTTGGTGGCGTCGGCAAGACACGCGTGGCAGAGCGGCTGGCTCGGGACCGCAGGCGCGCCTATCCGCACGGCGTGTGGCTGGTCGAACTCGCGCAGTTGGCGGATCCGGCACTGTTGACCCAGACGGTCTTGACTGAGCTGGGGGTGCGTGGGCCCTCTTTGGGGGATGCTTTGGAGGCGTTGATCGACTCCCTGAGCAGCCGCCAATTACTGCTGGTGTTGGACAATTGCGAACATCTGCTCGACGAGGTTGCGGCGCTGTCGGCTGCTTTGCTGCGTCGCTGCCCTGATCTGCAGATATTGGCGACCAGTCGGGAGCCGCTTCGGGTCGTCGGTGAAGCGGTGCTACCGGTGCCCCCGATGGCAGCGCCAGCGCCTGACCGTAGTGGCGGCGTGGCTGGGCTGTCTCGATACGACGCGGTGGCGCTGTTCACCGAGCGCGCGGTTGCGGCGGTGCCCGACTTTGCTTTGACCGAGGAGAACCACCGCGCGGTCGCCGCGTTGTGTCACCGCTTGGATGGTTTGCCGCTGGCGATCGAGTTGGCAGCGGGACGGCTCAGATCGTTGTCACCGGCGCAGATTCTGTCGAGACTCGACGACCGGTATGGGTTGCTGACCGGCGGTGAACGGGGGCGCCCCGATCGACAGCAGACGCTGCGGGCGTCCATCGAGTGGAGCTATCAGTTGTGCACCCCGGCCGAACAGCGGCTGTGGGCCCGGTTGTGCGTGTTCGCCGGAAGCTTCGAGTTGGATGCGGTGGAGGCAGTATGCACCGGTGACTTCGCCGGTGAGGAGATTGTGGATCTGGTGTCGGGTCTGGTCGACAAGTCGATCGTCGTTCGTCACGAGGGGGGAACGGTCGCGCGGTATCGGCTGTTGGAATCTATCCGTGAGTTCGGGTTGGAGCGCCTGACTGAGGCCGGTGACGGACCAGCGCTGCGGATGCGCCATTTGCAGTGGTGTGCGGCGCTTGTTCACACCGCGAAGGCGGAGTGGATCAGTGAGCGCCAGGTGTATTGGTTGGCGCGACTGGCCGCAGAGAGTGCAAACATGCGGTCCGCGCTCGACTTCTGCCTCAACGAACGCGGCGACCCCGATGCAGTGATGGAGATCGTGGTCGGCATTCCGCTCGGGTATCTCTGGGCGCGCGGCAAGTTCCGCGAAGCGCGGCATCGGCTCGATGAGGCGCTTGCGCGCTCGAGTGGCGTCACGGTTGCTTCGCGTGCGCGCAATGCTGCGCAACAGCATCCTGGCGATGGTCGGAGGTGAGGTCGCGACCGGCAACCAACTACTCGACGAGGCTCGCGGGCTGATTCACCAGGTGAGCGATCCGATGGTGCTGGCCCAGCTGCATCATGTCGCCGCCCACTCGGCACGTTACGCGGGCGACCTGCCCCGGGCGGTTTCCGAACTCGAGCAGGCGTTGGCCATGTCCGCAAGCAGGACGGACCTGGACTGTTATCTCGACATCTTGCAGTCGCTTGCCTTCTTCGCATCCATGGCGGGTCAGCACGAGCGGTCAAAGGCGTGCTTCGAGGAAATCATTGAGCTGACCGAGCCGCGCGGGGAATCTTTGCACCGGGCGTACGCACTGATGGCTGTGGGCTTGGATGCGTGGCGCCGGGGCGACTCCGTTCACGCCGTGGAGCTTCAGCGCTCCGGTCTTGAGATTAGACTCGGGCTCGACGACCTGCTGGGCACCGCCCTGGGTTTGGAAGCCCTAGCGTGGGGGGTTGGCGCGCTGGGGCAGCACAAGCGTGCAGCCCACTTGTTGGGCGCGGCAGACGTGTTGTGGGACTTCGACCGGCGCCTCGCTCGCGACCCTGCTGCCGGAGTTGGTCGGTGAGCACGATAAGTCGGTGGCCGCCGCCCGCGCCGCGCTCGGCGATCAAGGGTATGCGGCCGCGTTTCGGCGTGGACGGCAGATGCCGCTCGCCGAGGTGTTGAACGACGCCGAACTCACCAGGCGCTCAACCAGATCGGGACAGGTGGACGCCGGCGGCGCGGGCTTGTTGACATCGCGTGAGGAGGAAATCGCTGGACTGCTCGCGCAAGGCCTGAGCAACAAGGCCATCGCCAAATCTCTGGTCATCGCCCAGCGAACAGCCGAGACCCACGTCGCGAACGTATTGGTCAAACTGGGGCTCACCTCCCGCAGCCAAGTCGCAGCGTGGGTCGCCGAACAACGAGGAATCGATCCCTCGGCGTAGCGACATGCGGGCTTGGCGGAGGTGGCCTGCTATTCAGATGGTGGTATGCCGTTGGCCTGCCCCTCTGGGTACATGGCATCTATCGGCAGGTAGGCGTGCTGGTCGAACTGGGAATCATCCGCGCCGGCCGCAGAGCCGCCAAGCTCGAAAGCGCCGTGCGAGCCACCAGATTCGGCGTGCCTTCCGTCTGGCAGCGTTATTGCCATGTGGCCGGCGTTTGGAGCGGAGCCGTGGTTGTACCACCCGACCCGCAGTGTTCCGGGCGGTCCATCGCCCATGACGAATCCCCTGGAGGCCAACCACTGCGGAGCAGTCCGGGTGGACATGAAGCTGCTACGGGGGTCCTGACCGAGGGCGACATTGATCAACTGCGAAGCGGCACCCGAGCAGTCATTACGACTGGCCTGGCTGTACGGCGTCCCGACGAATGACTCAGCGAAGTGCACCGCCCAGGTCTCCGGCTGGTTCTCGGGAGCGGGCGCGAAGTCCCAGTCGGCGGGTGCGGGGGCGGCAGGCTCGGGAACGGCGATCGCCACCTCCGGGGGCGCCGGCAACGGCAGCGCGGCCTCGACGAGGACGGCCTGCTCCGGAGCCGGAGGGAGCGGCGCGTCCAACGCAGGGACCGGTGCTGGCGGCAGCAGAGCATCGGGCGGCGGCGGGGCGACGCCGTTCAGCTCGGGGTTGTCGAGCGGCGCGTCGGCGGGTGCGGGGCGAAGTCCGGGGCGCCGGGTTCGGGAACGGCGACCGCCGCCTCCGGGGGCGCCGGCAACGGCGCCGCGGCGTCGACGATGACGGCCTGCTCGGGAGCCGGAGGGAGCGGCGCGTCCAACGCGGGGACCGGTGCTGGCGGCAGCAGAGCATCGGGCGGCGGCGGGGCGACGCCGTTCAGCTCGGGGTTGTCGAGCGGCGTGTCGGCGGGTGCGGGTGCGAAGTCCGGGGCGCCGGGCTCGGGAACGGCGATCGCCGCGGGCGCGGGCGACTGCGCCGCGGCGTCGACGATGACGGCCTGCTCCGGAGCCGGAGGGAGCGGCGCGTCCAACGCCGGGATCGGTGCTGGCGGTGGAGCGTCGGGCGGCGGCGGGGCGACGCCGTTCAGTTCGGGGGTGTCGAGCGGCGCGTCGGCGGGTGCGGGAGCTCCCGAAGGGACGTTGCGTGGCGTGGCACCCGAAAGGGGTCCGCCGCAGACCGGCCAGGCGCCGCGGCCCTGGTGCGCGAGCACGCGCTCAGCGACGGCGATTTGCTGCTGTTTGGTGGCCAGGTGGGCCGCGGGCGCGTACTGGCCGCCGCCGCTGGCGGTCCACGTGCCAGGCGCGAACTGCAATCCGCCGTGGTAGCCGTTCCCGGTGTCGATGGCCCAGTTACCGCCGGACTCGCAGTGGGCCACCTGGTCCCATTCTGCGTCGCTGGCCGCGTTGGCTTGGCCCGCCAGCGTCAGGCCGCTGCCACCAAGGACCGCGCCGGCAACGGCGATCTTGGCGACAGCGGCCGCCGCAGATGTTTTGGGCTTGCGATGCCGTCCACTCATCAGTGTGCGTCGTCCTCTGTGCGCCGACAGGTGGGTGCTTGTTCGACGCCGGTGTACGTCGGTTTCGCTCCAACCCAGCCGTTTTGGGGTGCACGGATCAGAATCTCGGGCGCCGTGGTCCGGCCTTCCTCCATCAGCAGCATTTCTTCGTCAACGATCCGATCGGGCAGGTGGTGTGCTCCGCGGGTGCTGCCAATACCGTGAACTTCGTCTGATCGCCTGGAACCCAAGGGAGACAACGTCATACCGTTCCGGTATCGCGTTGCCAAGATGAAGCGCCAGGGCCGCTATCGCCGCGCGCGTCAGAATCGGCTTGGAGGCCAGCCACTCGTCCACACACTGACTCAGGAGCTGGCCGTCCTTGCAAACGACTTCATAACCGAGCACGCCAGCAGCGATGAGGGCCCACGCCTGTCTCGCGTTCATCGGTGGAGCCCAGCTGAAGAACGCACTGCTGGTGGTGTTCATGGTGATCGTGCCTCCTGCCGGTCAGTTGCCGGTGGTGTGCGGGGGTGGGTCGGAGATGTGCCGGCGACTTCTTCTTCGGCTTCACGTTCGGCCAACGGGTCGGCAGGGTCGTTCGGGGTGTCTTCGAGATCCCAATCGTGGTAGAGGGAGGCGTCGAGCGCGCTGCAGATCTTGTTGGCGATGCCGATGATGATGGCGGCGATGCGTGCGATTAGGAATGTCATGTGGTCATCGCCTCCGCGCGGAATGTGTTGCGCATGACGCGGATCTGAGTCGCGGTCTCGCGGTTGGAAGTAGGTGGCCCGTGCCGGGGCGCCCGGTGGGGGGGTGGGGTCGCGCCGGCACGGGCCGCTTCCTCGAATCCAGACGAGGAAGTCGGTGGTTGATCATGACGCAGTCGCCTGTGCGCGCTCGTCCGGCAATGCCACGATGTCGGCGTGGTGGAACGGGCGCGTCGGCAGTCTTCTTGTCCAGTACGGCGAGCCCACCGTTGACCCGGGTGACAGCAGTGGAAGGTGCGGTCATGGTGGGGGTCCTTTCGGGGATGGTGGGGAGACCGGACGGGGCTCGAACTATTTCTTCAGGAACTCGAGAAGGGCGGGGTTGACCACGTCGGGATGAGTCCAGACGATGTTGTGCGGTCCGCCCTCGACGGTGACGAAGGTGAGGTCATCGATGAGACCGGGGAGTCGCTTGGCCGTGTTGGGGTAGGGCAGGATGCGGTCGGCGTCGCCGTGGATGAGGAGCACCGGTACGTCGATCAAGGGCAGGTCCTCGCGGAAGTCGGTCAGCCAGGTGTCGACGCAGGCGTGGGCGGCGTGGGCGGAGGCGGCGACGGCGACGTTGAAGCTGTTTTGCCATGCTTGGTCGCTGATCCTGGTGCCGGCGAAGACGTCGACGTTGTAGAAGTTGTCGAGGAAGTCCTTGAAGTAGGCAGGTCGGTCAGCGATGACCGCGGCCTTGATGTCGTCGAAGACTGACTGCTCGACACCGTCGGGATTGTCGTCGGTCTTGAGCAGGAACGGGGGAAGGGCGCCCATCAGCACGGCTTTGCTGACTCGGGATGAGCCGTAGGTGCTGAGGTAGCGGGTCACTTCGCCGGTGCCCATGGAGAACCCGACCAAGACGCACTGGGCGAGGTCGAGTTGCTCGAGAACCGCGGCGAGGTCCCCGGCGAAGGTGTCGTAGTCGTAGCCGACGGTGGGCTGGCTGGATTGGCCAAAGCCGCGGCGGTCGTAGGTGATGACGCGGTATCCGGCGTCGAGCAGGACATGTTCCTGCTTTTCCCAGGAGTGTCCGTTCAGTGGGTATCCGTGAATCAGGACAACCGGCTGCCCGCTGCCGTGATCCTCGTAGTGGATGTCGATGTCGTCGGTGTTTTCTTGGCCGACGGTGATCGTGGACATGGTGGCCCCCCTTTCCGCTGCGTGAAACGCCAGAGGCTCATGTGGCCGAGCGGTCTGGTGTTTGGCTCGCAGCGCTCATTGCTGTGACCTGTCCAGCAGACACCGGTCACGGCGTGGACGGCACCAGAGAACTACTTAGTCGCTACGTAGGTTTGGGTGTCGAAACCCCAGCCAGCAGAGAAAGACGACCCCTAACCCGGCGGCGGCATTCGGTGAGTGAGTGCTTGGCTGTGCGGTTGGTCCGTGGACGCGTCGCTTCGTCGGCACGCTTCGGTAGCCAAACATGTTGGCAGTCAACGTCGTCGGGCCATGCGCGGTTGAGCAAGGCGCCGCTGGCCGAACCTGCGTGTGCGAGTCCGCGTCCGCGAGGCTGACTCATTGGACATCGGCGACAGCACGTGACGGCTGACCGGTGACTGACGCGACTTCAAGAATTACGTATCGGCTACGTAGTTCTCCCGTGGCAGCCGGGTCGCCGCCACGGCAGTCTGAAACACAGGCCGCTGGTGGCAACCACCAATGAGGTCGGGTGTTGGTCAATGGTCTGTTGCTCGACTGACCGGGTGAACCGCGACAAGGAATAGCATCATGAAAAGCGCAGACTTATGTACACCGGTCGCACTGACAACGCCGAGCCTCAACCGAGGAACCGCCTTTACCCACGACGAGCGACGCAAGCCGGGGGTGTGGTGATGAGCGGCCCGGTTGCAACTTTGAGACTGATGGAGAAACCGGCGCAGATTTCGGATGCCGAGAAACTGGCGAGGATACGGGCGGTGATAGACCACCCTGGAGCATTTCACTGGACCGGGCAGGACGTCGCCAGGGCTATTCGTCGCATCCTCGAGGGGGATTTGTGACCACCCATTCCCATCCCCGCGACAAATGCGGCAGAGCAAAACGTGCCGTGAAGACACCAATGCTCTCCGGAACCCTCGCCGCTACCGCGCAGGCGCGGGCGAAAACCGGCAGGTGTAGCCATGTGGGCACTCAGCACTAGTGACGGCCGGCGGGTGGCCGACATCCACTCGGAGACAGATGCACGCCGCATCGTGCACACGCTGGGCACTACACAATTGCGCGGGCCCTACTCCTGGGACATCGTCGATGGCCAAGGGCACTCGTTTGTCGCTGAGATCACGTATCGATCGGGTGGTCGTCGTGGCCAACGGTTGTCGGACGCAATCTGCGCACTGCGGTGACCGGCGACTCAGATGCAATTGGTACAGAGGCCTTTGGTGCGATGGGAGAGGCCAACTTTCGTAGAACACCCGCCGCGAATACCAATGCGCATGATCGCAATCTTCCTAGCAGCCTCGGAGGTACGGAAGTGAAATTACACGTAGGCGACAGTGTGAAATTGGGTAGTACGCGCATCGGCACCATCACGGACGTCGGCACGTTTCTCGTCCAGGTCAAGACAAGTGAGGGCCGCCTGTGCGTGGTCTGCCCGTGGGAAGTCGTTCCGATTCCTGGTTGACGTAACCCCCCGATTGAATGGTCCAGGCACTCCCCAGTCGAGCAGCGTGAGCGTGCGGGATTGGCCAGTACCACTAGGAAAATGGGCGCACCGGCGTGTGGCTTCGTGTCGATCTCAACTCCGTTGCGTTCCTGCGGCCGTGAACGATTCGATGTGGTCGATCATGGTGTCGAGAGCGGTTTCGAGGGGTTCGCCGTCGCGTAGCGTCTTGCTCAGCAGGAGGCCGCCCTGCAGGGCGGTCAGCAGTGCGATCGCCAGCCTGTCGACGTCGGTGCCGGGCAGGAATTCGCCGCGATCTGCCATGGCGGCCAGCCCGGCGCGGATCGCCTGTTGCCAGCGCCGGTAGCCCGCTGCGAGGTCTTCGCGCGCATCGGTGTCGTTTTCGGCGAGTTCGCTGGCCAGCGTGCCGAGTGGGCAGCCGCCGCGGTAACCGCCATTCCGCGCAAACGTGACGATGAACTCGGCCCAGGCGCGCAACGCGTCCAGGTCGTCGAGGCGGGCCAGCAGCGATTCCTGGTTCCCGACAATGGTTTCGGTCTGGTGCTCGATGACGGCGCGGGTTAGCGACCGTTTGTCGGCGAAGTAGTGATAGATCTGCGATGCGCTGACGTTCGCCGCGACCTGGACGTCTTCGGTGCTGGTGGCGGCGACCCCACGGGTACACATCAGGGTGGCGGCGGCGGCCACGATCCGGTCCCGGGTGGCACGCCCTTTCGGGGTGACCATCCACCGAGTCTACCGATTCTGGAGTTGACAATCCAAAAACTCGATGCTTTTGTGGAGTGATCAATCCAATCTTTCGGAAGGCGGTCCCATGACGACTCAGACACCCAGCATCGGGGAGCAGGCGCAGGCGTTCTTGGCGGGACCCGCCGCCGCAATGCCGGCGGAGGTCATGGACGCGTTCGTCGCCGAACACGTCAACCTGGACGACGCGGGCGTGCCCACGGGGGTGAGCGCACCGGGTGCGCTGATGCCCGACGGTGAGCTGCTCGATGTCCGCGGCGCCGCGACATCCTTGGCGCAGGTTCGCGCCGGGCGGCCCGCGGTGGTGGTGTTCTACCGGGGCGCGTGGTGCCCGTTCTGCAACATCGCGTTACGCACGTATGAGGCCGAATTGGCGCCCGCCCTTGCCGATCGGGGCTTCGTCATGATCGCTGTCAGCCCGCAGAAGCCCGACGGGTCGCTGAGCGCCGCGGAAACCAACGAGTTGACCTACGCCGTGGTGTCCGACCCCGGCAACCAGCTCGCCTCCGCGCTGGGCATTCTGACCGAGCCCGACGCGGAGGCCGCTGGCAGCACAGCAGAAGCTGGGACTGGATCTGGCCGAACACAACGCTGATGGCGGCCTGACGCTGCCGATGCCCACGACGGTGGTCGTCGACGCCACCGGGGTGATCCGCTGGATCGACGTGCACCCCAACTACACGACCCGCAGCGAGGTGCCCGACATCCTGGCCGCGGTGGACTCGGTCAGCTGACCTGAACGATTCAGTTGCCGATGGCGGGACTTCTTGCCGTCGAACTCAGTTGGCGGAGGTTGCCGCCAGCCTGCGCAGCAGCTTCTGTGCGTTGTCGTGCATGACCTGGTCAAGCAGATCGGGTCGTTCGCGGAAGTATGCGTCGACGTTGTTGGTGTACCACCCCGCGCTTTGTGGGCTGACCGCCGGGAAGTCGGTGCCGAACAGAATGTGGTCGGACTCCACGAAGTTCGCCAGGCGGAAGTCGGCGATGATCTCCTCGGGCTGAGTTCGCAGCCGAGGTGGAGTGCACACAGTCCGGCCACCCGCGAGACAAGGTACGCGGTACTACTCCCCGAAGTGGGACAAGATGATCCGCACGTTCGGGTACTGCCGTTTGCGGCCGCTGGCAACCAAATCCGCTGCAGCCTTGTAGGTTTCGTTCGGCGCCTCGCTGACCGGGGTGGGAAGTGCAGCAGCTGGAGGACTCCAAGCACCTCGATGCCACGACCCGCGACGCCATCTTCCTCGACAACGCGTACGACCTGTTCCGGCGGTGACGCGGTGGACCGCTCCCGGAGGGGTCGAACTGGCCTGACGCCGCGGAGCGGATGCGCGTGGAGCTGCTGCTATTCCCGCGATCGGCCGTTTGCCCAGGTGTTGTAGATCACCTGATCTACCAGGAATCGCCGCTCCCGCTGCCCGCTTGTACCAGGCAGTTGCCAGTTCAAGACGATGGCAAACGGAACCAAGGATGGGAATCAACGATGAGTACCTCCGCATCTCTGTTGGCCAGGACGGGCAACTCGCTCGTCCGGACGGTACTGGCCACGATCTTCACCGCCTTCGCGTTGGCCACGATGGTGGTTGGCTCGCTTGCCGCCCCGACCGCGTCGGCAAATGCCGCCGACGACGCGTGTGCCAACGTGGAGGTCGTGTTCGCCCGCGGCACGTTCGAGCCAGCCGGTGTCGGCGCGACGGGGCAGGCGTTCGCCGACGCGCTCAACGCACGGTTGCCAGGCAGAACCGTCGACGTGTACGCGGTGAATTACCCGGCATCGTTGAACTTCGGGCAAGCCACCGAGGGAATCGCAGACGCCAGCAACAGGATTCAGTCGATCGCGGCGACCTGCCCGGCGACGAAGATCGTCTTGGGCGGTTATTCGCAGGGTGCCGCAGTGGCCGGCTACACCACCACCAGTGCCGTTCCCGCCGGATACGAGCTGCCAGCCGGGATCACCGGACCCTTGCCTGCTGCCATCGCGTCGCACGTTTCGGCCGTGGTCCTATTCGGAACGCCTGACACCTGGTTTCTGAACCTGGTCGACCACAGTGCGCCACCCATCGTCATCGGCCAGCAGTACGCGGCGAAGACCCTTCAGCTGTGTGCAACCGGCGACCCAGTCTGTTTCCCAGGTGGCCTTGAGCGGGCCGCGCACAGTTCGTACAAGGACAACGGAATGGCCGACCAAGCAGCCGATTTCGCTGCCCAGAAGTTGGGCGCTGCTGCCCCAGCGGCGACGATTTCTCAGACCGCCGGCGAGGTTGGCGCCAGCCAGAGTACTGATCAGCCAGCCGCGGCCACTCCGCCGGAGGTTGACCCCGGCAATTGAATGAACCGCCGACCGGCGGCCGGAAGCCAGTCCCGATCGGACCGGTTCCGGCCGCTGGCTTTTGGCGCCCTCGGGACGATCGCCATCGTCGCGACCTGCCGGTGCACCGCCCGACCTCGTCCCCAGAGTTTCGCTGGCACGAGGCGTACGGAGGACATCTCGCTCCTTGCGTTGGCCGCGCGGATTCTTCGCCGTGTTGCGCGAGTGCGCTGCCGCGGCACTTGGCAGACGCAGCCACGAATCCGACGACGACGGCTTGCTTGGGAAGGTGGCAAGGCGCTTTCACGATGGTTTGTAACGGATTTCGGAATGCTCGCCTTGCCGTATCATGCTCTCGCGCGCCCATCGAATGGCGCCGCGCCCCAGGTCATCGTCGGCCCCCATGTAACGATTCCTCACCACAACGGTTGCGAATCGACACGCGAGCCAAAGTACACAGCTCGGGAAATTACCGTTGCTACGTGCAGCGTCGAACCGCCCTCAAACTACCGTTACTACTGGCAGTAGGTGCGGCGCTGACCCGTGTGCCCAGTGCCTCCGCCGAACCAGTCCGATGGCCGGTCGACGCCGCCAATCGCTGGTATCAGGCGCAGGGTTGGCTCGTCGGCGCGAACTTCATAACCTCCACCGCCATCAATCAGCTCGAGATGTTCCAGCAGGACACCTATGACCCCCGGCGCATCGACAACGAGCTCCGTGCGTGTCGGCTGATCGGTTTCAACACGGTGCGCGTCTTCCTCCACGATCAGCTGTGGGCCCAGGATCGCCAAGGCTTTGCACGTCGTCTCACGCAGTTCGTGGCCATCGCGGCCAGCCACGGCATCAAACCGCTCTTCGTACTGCTCGACTCCTGCTGGGATCCCCACCCCAGGCTGGGACCGCAACGGGCGCCGACACCCGGCGTGCACAACTCGGGTTGGGTGCAGAGCCCAGGCGCTGACAACCTCGGCAACCCGCAGTACCGCAACGTCCTCTACGACTACGTCACGGGAGTGCTGAGTCTGTTCCGCAATGACAGTCGCGTCTTGGCTTGGGACCTGTGGAATGAACCAGACAACCCCGCCAAGGTGTATGCCAAGGTGGAGCGGAAGGACAAGCTGGACCTGGTCGCAGCACTGCTCCCGCAAGTGTTTCAGTGGGCACGCTCGGTGAACCCCATCCAGCCCTTGACCAGTGGCGTTTGGCAGGGCAGCTGGGCCGATCCCGGGAGTCGCAGCAAGATCGCCGGCATTCAACTCGACAACTCCGACGTGATCACCTTCCACAGCTACGCCAAACCGGACGACTTCGAGGAGCGGATCAGCGAACTGGCGCCGATGGGGCGGCCCATCATGTGCACCGAATACCTGGCCCGGTCCGAGGGCAGCACCATCGAAGGAATCCTGCCAGTTGCCAAGCGGCGCAATGTCGGTGCCTACAACTGGGGCTTGGTCGCCGGGAAGACTCAGACCTATCTGCCCTGGGATTCGTGGGATCACCCCTACACGACGCCGCCCAAGCCGTGGTTCAGCGACCTCCTGCAACCCGATGGCCGGCCCTATCGGGACAGCGAAATACAAACGATTCGGACTCTGACCGGCGCGCAAGGCCAGACTTAACCGCGACAGTCCCTTCACCGACCCGAGCCGCCCTCGGCCCTCCGCAAATGTGTGCTCTCACGTGCCGGGCACAGCCCACTCTCAGGCCGCGCAGCAGGAAATCATAGGCAGGCTATCTAGCGTTGGTTCGTCGGGATGAGTCGGAGTGAAAGTTCCGAATTAGGGAGTAACACGATGAACCTGAAGAAGGCCGCCGCGGGAGTATCCCTGGCGGGCGGCATAGCGCTGGCCCTGGTAGGGGGCGGTTCTGGGGTCGCATACGCGGCACCGGGCGGCGGCGGCGGCGGTGGTGGTGGTTGTATGCCACCCGCCTGCGGAGGCGGCGGACCTGGTGGTGGTGACCGTGGGCCTGGTGGTCCGGGTGGTGGTGACCGTGGGCCTGGTGGTCCGGGTGGTGGTGACCGTGGTCCGGGTGGGCCCGGTGACCGTGGTCCGGGTGGACCCGGTGGTCCTGGTGACCATGGGCCGGGGTCCTGGTGGCCCCGGTGACTTCCGTGGGCCCGGTGGGCCTGGCGGTCCCGGTGACTTCCGTGGACCAGGTGGACCAGGTGGACCTGGTGACTTCCGCGGTCCAGGTGGGCCTGGTGGTCCTGGTGACTTCCGTGGGCCCGGTGGTCCCGGAGACTTCCGTGGTCCGGGTGGCCCCCACGACTTCGGACCGCGGCCTCCGGACGCGTTCGGCGGGTGGCGAGGTGCCCCGTGGGGTGATGGAGCAGCGCCGTGGGGTTGGGGCGCACCGCCACGAGCCGGATGGGGCGGGCCCCTCCCTCCTCCGGGCGGCTTCTGGAACCAAGGGCCGATCAACTACTGGGGCTACAACGAGACCCCCATATGGGATCAGGGCCAAAACGGCTGGGGCTTCTACTTCTTCGGAATCTGGATCCCGCTGTAACCAAACGCGTGCATGAGAGACGGCCCCCGGAGACCTCTCCGGGGGCCGCTTCATGCCTGCCGAGCGCGTCTCGATGAGGTGAGGACTACAGCGGTCGGCAGTTCGGCCTCAGGTCGGAGAAGTGGACCGCGGGCATGCCGTCGACGATGACGAATGCGGTTCCGTCAGCCCACGTCGTTCCCGGCTTGATCCACGGCGGCGCGCCGCTCGGGTAGGCGATGGTCATGTCGGAATAGAACTGAACCCCTGGTGGGCAGCTGGCATTGCTCGGCGGCAACGCATTCCACGCATGCACGACAATGGGATTGGTGAGCTGCGTGCCCTGCGCGCAGTTCGGCTGGCACTCGATCGAGCTGTCCGTGCCACTGCCCTCCGCGCCATCGGCACCCCACGACGTCCAAGTCATGGCTTCCATCACACCGGTGTTGTCGCAGTTGTAGGCGAACCGAGTCGGCCGTTGCTGCGCAGGCTGGCCCGGATCGAAGCACTTGCCGATGGCGAAGATGGTGGGTCCGGGTTGCGGATCCGCGACGGCCTCCGACGACGTCCACACCATCGCGACTGTGGCGACGATCACTGACACTGCCAGTGTGCGGGCCACTGGGCCCTCCGTTGCCAGGGGTGGTTGGACATCGGGACGCTAGCAGCACGAATCGAACACGGCCTCGTACCGCGAACCGCGGTCCACCGGGATTGTTGGGATCGGTAGCCACCGGGACGTCCTGTACTTGTCGCAACGACGACGCCAGGGTGGCGGCGCCTCACGAAAGGAATCCCCTTCATGAACATCATCCCGACTGCCATCGAGGAGAAGATCAACCGCGTCGATCGCCAGAGGAGCCTGTACATCGGGATCAGCTCTGCCGTCCTCGCGGCCTGGTGCGCCTACCGTCTGATCTGGGCGTTCTACATCGCGGCGACGTTCGGTTGGATCGCCGGGTCGCTGATCTTCTCATTCGTCCTGTGGGGTGTGATGGGTGTGGTCGCGGGGATCGCGGCCTTCGCATTCCTGACCCGCGCCAAGCAATCTGACTCCAAGTAGCTTCCCGATACCACCAGAAACGGCCTCCGGAGACGTCTCCGGAGGCCGTTCTCCCTTGTCGCGTGGCACATTCTGCAATCGACGGAAGGCTGCTGCGTCCTCTTCGTCTTCTACCCTCGTGGATAGTGGATTTGCCGGCTTTCGCTGACGGCATAACCAGCGAATGACCGGAAGTCTTGGGCTGCATAGAACCAACTCTCAGTCCAGTCTCAGTCGTCCGGTGGATGGTGGAGTCAACGCTTTGCTGTCCATTCGACGAAAGAATCACGAAGACATGACGAACCACCCGCGGTACCCGCTGCCACAGCCGGGCGACGATTCCAATCCAACCCAGCCCATTCCTCGGCAGCGTCCGGGCTACCCGGCTTCGAACGCATATCAGCAGCCCTACGACTGGCGCTACGCGCAGCAGCCACTGCCGCCGCCTTCGTACCGCCATCCGCAGCAACCTGATTCGGCACCGACGGTGGCGAATCGGAAGGCGCGGAGGCGTTCTCGCGCGGGCATCGTGATGGCCAGCGCGGCGGCCGTCGTCGCGGTGTCGGCCGGTGCCGGCGCAGTGGTGTTGGCAAACCAGCCGGACCGGACGGCCGCCAATGGTCTGGCCAGTGCACTGGCAGCGCCAGCACCTCCCATCCAAACCGTGCCCAACCGGGCCGCGCCCGGCTCGGTCGAGCAGGTGGCCGCCAAGGTGGTGCCCAGCGTGGTGAAGCTCGAAATCGCCATGGGTGGTCAGAATGAGGAAGGATCCGGCATCGTCCTCAGCCCCGATGGGCTGATCCTCACGAACAACCACGTCGTGGCCGCCCTCGCCGGCGCGGGCGGCGGTCAGGACGGTCCAGGCGCTCAGGGCATTCCAGGCATGCCGGGGATGCCTGGTGGCCAGGACGGCCCTGACGCTCAGAACGCACCGAGCGGACAGGCAGCCCCCGGTGGTCAGGGCATGCAAGCGACCGTGACGCTCTCCGACGGCCGCACCGCGCCGTTCAGCGTGGTCGGCGCCGACCCCGCAACGGACATCGCCGTCGTTCGTGCCCAAGGGCTCTCGGGATTGACCCCGATCGCAGTGGGTTCGTCGAAGGATCTCAAGGTCGGTGAGAACGTGGTGGCGGTCGGCTCACCGTTGGGCCTGCAGGGCACCGTCACGACGGGCATCGTCAGCGCGCTCGATCGCCCAGTCTCCACGGGCGGCGATGGCAGCAACCAGGACACGGTGCTCGACGCCATTCAGACCGACGCCGCGATAAACCCGGGTAACTCGGGCGGCGCCCTGGTGAACATGAATGGTGAACTGATCGGCGTGAACTCGGCCATCGCGTCACTTGGGGGTGGTGGCAATTCGACCAACGCGCAGAGCGGCTCGATCGGACTTGGCTTCGCAATCCCGGTGGATCAAGCCAAGCGCGTTGCCGACGAGCTGACCTCCACCGGCACGGCTACCCATGCTTCGCTTGGAGTCCAGCTAGCCACCAACGCCGACGCCCACGGCGCCCCGATCGCCCAGGTGGTCAACGGCGGGCCCGCCGCGGCGGCCGGCGTGCCGGACGGTGCGGTCGTCACCAAGATGGACGACCACGTCATCGACAGCGCCGAGGCACTGGTTGCGTCGGTGCGGTCGAAGGCACCCGGGGACAAGGTGGCGCTGACCTACTCGGATCCCTCGGGTAACAGTCAGACCGCCGAGGTCACCCTGGGGACCGCGCAACAGTAGGCGCGATCGGCGCGCGACGGTGGTCTAGGCTGCGGAGTCACGGCCACTGAGCACGACCGATCGGAGGGGCGCGATGATCACACTGAAGACGGTGGTCATCGTCGCCATCGCCCCGATTGCCGTGGCGCTCGGCGTGGCGGTGCCCGCCAGTGCCGACCCCGGTGACGACCCGTGCCAGCTCGCCGTGAGCTTCCTGTGCAGATTCGTGCCGATCGCGCCCGACCTCGATCACGACATCGACCTCACCCAGAACCCGGCCACCATCGATGGCCAGCCGGTTCCCCAGATGCCCCCGCCCGGGGACCAGAATCCGGAGAACGCGCCGCCGGCCGACCCCTGCGCCAACGGCTGCGTGTGACGGCGCACCCGAACGGACGCTGAGGGCAGCCATGGCCGACGGATATGAGGACTTTCCAACTCTGCGTTTCGAGCAGGCCGATGACGGCGTACTGCACGTCGTGCTCGATTCGCCCGGGTTGAATTCGGTCAGTCCGCAGATGCATCGCGACCTCGCCGACGTGTGGCCCGTCATCGACCGGGACGACGACGTGCGGGCGGTGCTCGTCCGCGGCGAGGGCAAGGCCTTCTCCTCGGGCGGTAGCTTCGACCTGCTCGCCGAGATGATCGACGACTACTCCAGTCGCATCAGGATCATGCGCGAGGCGCGTGACCTGGTCATGAACATCATCGCGTGTTCCAAGCCCATCGTCTCGGCGGTCCGCGGGCCCGCCGTGGGAGCCGGGCTCGTCGTCGCGATGATGGCCGACATCTCCGTGGTCGGGCGCAAGGCCCGCATCATCGACGGTCACACCCGCCTCGGCGTCGCCGCGGGCGACCACGCCGCCATCTGCTGGCCGCTGCTGGCCGGGATGGCCAAGGCGAAGTACTACCTGATGACGTGCGACGAGTTGCTCGGCGAGGAGGCCGAGCGCATCGGCCTGGTGTCCAAGTGCGTCGACGACGATGACGTCATCGACGAGGCGAACCGCATCGCGACCCAACTGGCCGCGGGTGCACCGTCGGCCATCCGCTGGACCAAGCACAGCCTGAACCACTGGTACCGCATGGCCGGACCTGCCTTCGAGGCGTCGCTCGGGTTGGAGTTCATCGGCTTCGGCGGCCCCGAGGTGAGGGAAGGCCTTGCGGCACACCGGGAGAAGCGCGCCCCCAACTTCACCGCGAACGTAACGCAGGCCGATTGACCAGGTCTGGCCGTCGGGGTGTGCTGGCGTCGCTGACTGGGCAGGCGTTCGAACGCAAGCTGCGACTGCCACCCACGACGGTGCGATACCGGGTGAATCGTGGTGTCCGAGTGCCGATGCGCGACGGGGTCGATCTGATTGCCGATCACTATGCGCCGCAGACCCGGCAGCCGGTGGGAACGCTGCTGCTGCGCGGGCCGTACCGCCGAGATGCACCGCTCGCCGGTGTCACCGCCGGCGTCTACGCGAGCCGCGGCTATCACGTTGTCCTGCAAAGCACTCGGGGGACGTTCGGCTCCGGCGGGACGTTCGAACCGGGCCGCAACGAGGTCGACGACGGCGCCGACACCGTCGACTGGTTGTGTCGGCAGGACTGGTTCACCGGCAGCTTCGCGACGGTAGGCGCGTCGTACCTGGGTTTCACGCAGCTGGCGCTGCTCGTCGAACCGCGACCCGAACTCGAGACCGCCGTCATCGTGATGGCGCCCCACGACTTCGGTCGAGCGGTCTGGGGGACCGGTTCGTTCGCGCTGGCCGACTTCCTGACGTGGAGCTTCCAGATGGCCAGGCAGCACCGCGGCGGGTGGCTCCGCGAGATGGTCCGATCGACGGCGACGCCGCTCTGGGTCGGGCCGGTCCTGCGGCGGCTGCCGCTCGGTGCGGCGGCACGCGACCTGCTCGGCGACCAGGCCCAGTTCTACGAGTCCTGGCTGGCGCATTCCGAGGTGACCGACGACTACTGGCGACACCTGCAGGTGGTCGACGCACTCGACGAGTCGCGCGCACCGATCCTGCTCATCAGCGGATGGCCGGACGCGTTCGTCGACCAGACTCTCGAGCAGTACCGTCGGCTGCGGTCGCGCGGAGCCGACGTCACGCTCATCGTTGGTCCCTGGACGCATGGCGAAGGTGGCGGCGACGCAATCCGAGAGTCGTTGCGCTGGTTCGACGGTGACCGTCAGCCCAGCCCCGTTCGGATCATGGTCACCGGCGGTGGGGATTGGCGTGATCTACCGGACTGGCCGCCGGAGCACGCCGAGCGGTCATTGCACCTGCACCCCGGCCGGCTCGCCGACGAGCCGGCGCGCGCCGACGGCCCGCCCTCCCGATTCGTCTACGACCCGGCTGATCCCACGCCGACCATCGGCGGACGCATGATCTCGGTGCGCGTCGCCGGATACCGCGACGACACCCGGCTCGCGACGCGTCCCGACGTGGTCGCGTTCACCGGCGACCCGCTCGTCGAGGACCTCGAAGTCATCGGCACGCCATGCGTCGAGCTCGCGCATTCCACCGACCTGCCGTGGGCCGACGTTTTCGTCAGAATCAGCGAGGTCGATCCAAAGGGCCGCTCGCGCAACGTGAGTGACGGCTACGTCCGGCTCAGCCAGCAACGCTCGCCACTGCTGCGCCTCGACTTGGACGCGATCGCGCACCTGTTCCGTGCAGGCAACCGGATCCGGCTCACCGTCGCGGGCGGGTCATTCCCGCGGTTCGCCCGCAACCTCGGCACCGGCGAGCCCGTGGCGACGGGCACCACGCTCGCCCGCTGCACGCACGTCGTCAGACACGCCGGATCCCGCCTGATCCTGCCCATCCCGGCTTAGCGCAGCTTGACGACGACCTTGCCCTTGGCCGTGCGGTCTTCCAGCGAGGCGATGGCGTCGGCGGCCCGCTCCAGCGGATAGACGACGGGCTCGGGTGCGGTCACCGCACCGGAGGCGAACAGCGGCTCCAGCTCCGCCCACTGCTCGGCCAGGTATCCGGGGTGGGTGCCCGCCCATGCGCCCCAACCGACGCCGACCGCGTCGACGTTGTTGAGCAGCAGCCGGTTGACCTTGACGGTCGGGATCTCGCCGCCGGTGAAGCCGATCACCAGCAGCCGCCCGCCGGTGGCCAGTGAACGCAGTGAATCGGTGAACCGGTCACCGCCGACCGGGTCGACGACGACGTCCACCCCGCGTCCGCCGGTCAGCTCCTTGACCCTGTCCTTGAACCCGTCGGCCAGCACCACCTCGGAGGCGCCCGCGGCGAGCGCGACCTCGGCCTTGTCCGCCGTGCTGACCACGGCGATGGTGCGTGACGCGCCGAACGCCGCCGCGAGGCGCAGCGTCGAGGTGCCGATGCCGCCCGCGGCGCCGTGCACCAGGACCGTCTCACCGGGCGCGAGCCTGCCGCGTGTCCGCAACGCGCAGTGCACGGTCATGTCGTTGAACAGGATCCCCGCGCCCGCCTCGAACGAGACGACGTCGGGCAGCTTGAACACCCGGTCGGACGGCACTGCGACGACTTCGGCCATCGCGCCGGTCAGCAGCGTCAGAGCCGCCACCCGGTCGCCCGCGGCCACGTGGGCGCCCGCCGGGGCGCTGCGCACCACGCCGGCGACCTCGGCCCCCGGCACGTAGGGCAGCTCGGGACGGTGCTGATACAGCCCGCGGGTCTGCAGTGCGTCGGGGAAGGCGACGCCGGCGGCGTGCACGTCGATCAGCACCGCGTCGGTGTCAGTCGGCTCGTCGATCTCGACCACCTCGGCGGCGCCGGGACCGTCGAGCCGGGCAATCTGTATGGCGCGCATTTCAGGCCTTCCCCGGCCTGTTCCGGCCGACCCGCACCATTTAACCTCCACAGGTGATCGACGCACGCGCCGCGGTCCTGCACGACGTGGGTGCCGATCCGCAGACTCACCGACGTCACGATTCGCCCTCCCGTCGACGACGAGGTGCTGGTGCGCATCGACGCCGTCGGCATCTGCCACACCGACGTCAGCGTCGCGGCCCGTTGGTCACCCAAGCGGCTGCCGATGGTGTTCGGGCACGAGGGCGCCGGCACCGTCGTCGCCGCGGGGCCACGCGCGGCCGCGCGCGGAGGGCCAGCAGGTGGTGCTGACGTTCGCGAGCTGCGGTCAGTGCGCCAGCTGCACCGACGGCAGGCCTGCCTACTGCGACGCGGTCGACCGATCTGAACCTGCGCGGTGACCGCCGTGACGAGGCCAGCGCCCTTCGGCTGGACGGCAGACCCGTCAGCGGCGGCTTCTTCGGCCAGTCCAGCTTCGCCACGCATGCGCTGGCGCGGCCCGCGAACACCGTTGCACTGACCGAGCCGCTCGCCCCGGAGCTGGCGGCTCCGCTGGGCTGCAGCGTGCAGACCGGGGTCGGCACGGTGCTCAACGCGCTTGTCGGCGCGGCGGGACGACGCGCTGGTCGTCTTCGGTGCGGGCGCGGTGGGCCTGTCGGCGGTGATGGGCGCGCGCATCGCGGGGTGCCGCGCGATCGTCGCCGTCGACCCGGTGGCCGAACGGCGCACGCTGGCAGACGAACTGGGCGCCACCGCGACCATCGATCCGACCGCGGGCGACGTCACTGCCGCAGCTCGGCGACCTCACCGGCGGCGGACCGACACTCGCGGTCGACACCACGGCGCTTCCCGCGGTCATCGCGACGGCGCTGACGGTGCTGCGGTCGTGCGGAACGCTCGCGCTGGTCGGGCTCGGCGCGCTGAGCTCGGAGCTGCCGGTCGGCCTGATCCTGGGGAAGGGTCTGCGGGTGCGCGGCGTCGTCGAGGGCGACAGCGACCCGCACACGTTCATTCCGCGGCTGGCCGAGCTGTGCCGCAGCGGCGATCTGCCCGATCGACAAATTCGTGACGCACCTTCGATCTGGACGTGCCTTCGACGCAGGCGTGGGACGCCGCCAAGGAAGGACGGGTGTCAAGCCCGTGCTGCTGACCGGGCGGTAAGCTGCCAATCCCGGCAGCGTTGCCGGCCCTGATCGGAGCAACCATTGAGTACCGCGACTACGACCGTATGCACCGGCCGACGCCCTGCCGCACGGGACGCGTCGTCGACGTCCGTTCCGCCGACGGCACCCGGTTGCACACCGAGGTCTTCGGCCCCGAAGACGGCTACCCGATCGTGCTTGCGCACGGCATCACGTGCGCGATCCGGGTCTGGGCCAACCAGATCGCCGACCTCTCCACCGACTACCGGGTGATCGCCTACGACCACCGCGGCCACGGCCGCAGCGCCGTGCCGCCCCGGCGTGGCAACTACGGCCTGGATTTCCTGGCGGCCGACCTCGACGCCGTGCTGGACGCCACCCTGCCGCACGGGGGAGCGGGCCGTCATCGCCGGGCATTCGATGGGCGGCATCGCGATCACGTCGTGGGCCCAGCGCTACCCGCTGCGGGTTCGCGCAGTGCGCCGACGCCGTCGCGCTGATCAACACCACGACGGGCGACCTGCTGCGCGACGTGCAGTTCCTGCCGGTGCCGCGGCCGCTCGTCGGCAACCGGGTGCGTGCCATCGGCACGGTGCTCAAGCGTTTCGGCGCCGCACCGCTGGTGCCGGGGTCGGTCGAACCGAGTCGCCGGTTCGTCGCCGCGCTGGCGGTCGGACGCGACGCCGACCCGGCGATCGCCGACTTCGTCTTCGACCTGTTCGCCACGACGCCGCCCGCGGGCCGCGGCGGCTGGGCGCGCGCGCTCGTCGACTCGCTGGGACCCAAGCACATCGGGCTGGCGAACCTCACCGTGCCCACGCTGGTCATCGGCAGTGCCAAGGATCGCCTGCTGCCCATCGCGGCGTCACGCCGAATCGCCTCGGACGCACCAAATCTCGCGTCGTTCGTGGAGTTGACCGGCGGGCACTGCGCCATCCTGGAACGCCCGGACGACGTCAACCGTCAGCTGCGAGCGCTCGTCGAATCGGTGCGCAAGGAGCGCCGCGCCACCTCCTAGGCGTCCAGGTAGGCCTCGACCTCGGCGGCCGCGCGCTGGCCCGACCGGACGGCGCCGTCGAGGAAGCCGGTCCATTGGTCGGCCGTCTCGGTGCCCGCCCAGAAGATGCCGTCGACCGGTTTGCGTAGCCACTTCCCGTAGGCCGTCCACGATCCGGGCGGCACCGCGGCGGTCGGGCCGCCCGGCGCGAATTGCTCTGTGCCCCAGCAATGATCGACGTAGTCGATCGGCGCCAAGGCGGCGTCACCGAACAGGGCGGCGAAACAGCCCAGGGCGCGCTCGCGCCTGTCGTCGGCGGGCAGCGGGTCGAACGTGCGGGCGTCGGTGAACCCCAGCAGGATGCCCGGGCCCAACGCGTCAGGGCTGACGTCGAACGTGATGAACACCGGCCCCTCGTCGGACAACGCCTCACCCGACCGGCCGTCGGCGCGCCAGAACGGGGTGTCGTACGCGGCATAGGCCTTGCTGAGGTGCCCCTGCGGCCAATGCTCGGCCAGCTGTGAATAGCCTTCCGGCAGAGCGGGTTCGAACGTGATCGCCGCTCCGGTGCTCGGGGGGGATCGCCACCACGACTGCCTTGGCGGCCGTCCGGCCGGCGGCCGAGTGCACGAACACGGTTCCGTCGGAGGCTCGCACGATCCGGTCGACAGCGGCGTTCAGCCGCACCAGATCGCCGAGCTCGTCGGCCATCCGCAGCGCGAGCTGCTGGGTGCCTGCCGGAAAGCGGTCCTGTTGGGCACCGCCCTCGACGTCGAGCATGGGGCCGATTCCGCCTGCGGACTTGAGGTAGCGGGTCGCGTGCAACATCGACACCTCGTCCGGCTCGCACCCCCACGTCACCCTGGCCATGATCGCCATCAGATCCCGCGTCGACTTGCCCGCGTGCACGGAGCGCAGCCACGCCTCGAAGGACTGGTCGTCCAATCGGTGCGCCACCGGCGACGTCCACGGTTCCGCCAACGGAACCTGACGACTCAGCCGTTCGAAGCGCCACTGGATGCGCGACACGTCGAACAGTTCGAGCATCGACAGTCGCGGGATGGTGCTGCGGTACGAGCGCACCCGTCCCCGCCACCGGATCAGGTTCTTGCCGTGGTTGTAGGTGCGGACCGTCTCGCAGCCGAGTTCGGCGGCGAGTTTGATCACCTCGTCCTGGGTCGGGCCGACGAACGTGCCGCCGAGATCCACCGGAACACCCGCGATGGTCGTGGTGTACGAGCGACCACCGACCCGGTCGCGGCCCTCGAGTACCAGGACGTCGTGCCCGATCCGGTTCAACCGACGGGCCGTCGAGAGTCCCGCGAATCCCGCACCCACCACGACGACGTCAGCCCTTGTTGTCTGCTCTTCGCGCGAGCGCTCATCGCCGGCTGGGATGGTCATGTGACTAGGCTCTCATGTCGTGAAGGTGATGACGGCGTTGTTCGGGCCAACGGACGCCATCGACCGCACGCGGGCGTTGCGCGACGCGGGTGCCAGTGGGGTGTTCACCTTCGAGGGGCCGCACGACGTGTTCGCACCGCTGACGCTCGCGTCGACGGTTGGCGGGCTCGACCTCATGACCAACGTGGCGATCGCGTTCCCGCGCAACCCGATTCACCTGGCCCACCAAGCCATCGACCACCAAATCCTCAGCAAGGGCCGGTTCACGCTAGGACTGGGCACGCAGATTCGCACCCAGATCGAGAAGCGGTTCGGCGGCGACTTCGACAAGCCCGTCGCCAGGATGGTCGAACTCATCGGCGCGTTGCGGGCCATCTTCGAGACGTGGAGCACCGGAGAGCGGCTGAACTTCCGCGGCGAGTACTACCGGCACACGTTGATGACGCCGAACTTCACCCCTCGCGACAACCCGTACGGGCCGCCGCCGATCTACGTCGGGGCGCTCGGACCGCGGCTGACGCGCGCGACGGCGGAGGTCGCCGACGGCCTGCTCGTCATGCCGTTCGGATCGAAGCGCTTCCTGCACGAGATGACGATGACCGCGGTCGGCGAGGGATTGGCCGCCGCAGGCCGCGACCGCGGCGACCTGGCGGTCGTACCGGAGATCATCGTGTCGGTCGGCTCCGAGGAAGACCCAGATCACGCGGCCACTCGGCAGTTGCTCGCGTTCTACGGCTCGACGCCGGCGTACCGGCCGGTCCTCGAAGTGCACGGCTGGGGGGAGCTGCAGCCCGAGCTGAACGCGCTGTCCAAGCAGGGCCGATGGCAGGAGATGGGCGCACTGATCGACGACGAGGTGCTGCACACCATCGCGGCGTGCGGGACGCCGCTGGAGATCGCCGCCCACATCCGCGACCGCGTCGATGGAATCTCCGATCAGGTGTGCGTCTACCAGCCCGGACCCATCGCGGCGGATTCGCTGGGGCAGATCGTCGACGCGCTCCGAGCCTGAGGTCCTATCGTGGTGGTACGACACGGGACCAAGGGAGGTTCTACATGGATGCGGATCAGCAGAATTCGGCCGAATACACCGATGTCCTGATCATCGGCGCAGGCATCTCGGGGATCGGGGCGGCCTACCGCATCCACGAGACGAATCCGCAGCTCAGTTACACCATCCTGGAGCGCCGCGAGCGGATCGGCGGCACCTGGGACCTGTTCCGCTACCCCGGCATCCGCTCCGACAGCGACATCTTCACGCTGAGCTACTCCTACGAGCCATGGACCCGGCCGGAGAACCTGGCCGGCGGCGCGCACATCCGGGAGTACCTGACGGAGACCGCCCGCAAGAACGGAATCGACGGTCACATCCGATTCAACACGCACGTCCGGTCCGCGGACTGGGACTCCACGACCGACACCTGGACGGTGCGCACCGAGCAGGACGGCGTCGAGAAGAGCTACCGCAGTCGCTTCCTGTTCTTCGGCACCGGCTACTACAACTACGACTCGCCCTACGCGCCGGAGTTTCCCGGACTCGAGGACTTCACCGGTCAGGTGATCCATCCGCAGTTCTGGCCCGAGTCGTTCGACTACACCGGAAAGAAGCTCGTCGTCATCGGCAGCGGCGCGACGGCCATCAGCATGATCCCATCGCTGACGGAGAAGGCGTCGCACGTGACGATGTTGCAGCGCTCACCCACCTACATGATGTCGGTGGCGCGGATCAACCCGATGCTGGCGTTCTTCCGAAGGATCCTTCCGCGCAACGCATCCCATGCATTCGCTCGCTTCTACTTCAAGCTCATCACCGTGGGCAGCTATGCACTTCGCCCGCAAGGCGCCGAAGACCTTCAAGAAGCTCGCCAGGGCGACGGCCCAACGGCACCTGCCCGCCGGTTACGACATCGACACCCACTTCAAGCCGCGCTACGAGCCGTGGGACCAGCGCCTGTGCATCATCCCCGATGGCGACTTCTACGACGAGATCGCGCAGAGCGGCGTCGAAGTGGTCACCGACCACATCGATCACATGGATGCCACGGGCATCGTCCTCAAGTCGGGCGGACGCATCGATGCCGACGTGATCGTCACCGCAACCGGCTTGCAGTTGCAGGCACTCGGCGGTGTCGCGCTCAGCATCGACGGTGACGAGATCAAGCCGACCGAGCGGTTCGCCTACAAGGAATACCTGCTCGAGGACGTGCCGAACATGGCGTGGTGCATCGGCTACACCAACGCCTCCTGGACCTTGCGGGCGGACATGACGGCCCGCGCCGTTGCGAAGCTGTTGGCGTACATGGGCACTCACGGGTACACCCACGCCTATCCACACCTGGGCGACACCCCGATGAAGGAGAAGCCGGCCTTCGACCTACAGGCCGGCTACATCCAGCGATCCCCGAATGCGCTGCCGAGGTCGGGTGTCCGCCGACCGTGGAAGGTCAGGCACAACTACGTGCTCGACGTCATCGATCACCGCTTCGACCGGATCGAGGAGTCGATGGTCTTCGGTCGCGTGCAGACTCCAGCGGCCAAGCAGACGCAGACCGCCTGACGGCGGGTCCGTTCTTCACAACCATTTCGGCGGTGGTGGCGTAGTCTGCACGACTTCGGGAATCACGTCGAAGGTCGCACCGTTGTCGATGTCCACCGCGTGAATCCAGACCTGGCGACGGCGCATCCACCATTTCCCGGCCTAGCCCGCCAAAATGGGTCGAGCGACCCACCTCAGTGTACGGCCGGGACGCAGGGGGGCATAATGGGTCACATAACCCAGATGGCTCTGTCCGGCGACGTCAACGAGCACCAGTCGAAATGGAACGAGTGTGGACCGGATACTGCATGCGCTGATCGGTGATGTGTCGGCGGTGCCCGATGTCGTCGTCAAGACGACGACGTTGTTCATCACTGCGGCGGTTCTGTTTCGGTTCACCGAACGTCGGACTCTTGCCGAATTCGCGCCGTTCGACTGGATCGCTGCGGTCGCGGCCGGGGCGATCGTCGGTCGGGCCGCTACGGCCAGCGACACCTCCTGGCTGAGTGCCAGCGCAGCGCTGGTCTGTCTGCTCGTCACCCACGCCGGGCTGGCGAGGCTGCGCTTCATCCCGCGGTTCCAACGACTCATCGATCCACCGCCGACGGTGCTCATCCGCGACGGCAAAGTGGATCAACGCAATCTACGACGATGCGGACTTACCCCGACCGATCTGCACGCGGTGCTCCGTCAACACGGACACGAGACCCCCGACCGGATCCACCTCGCGATCTTCGAAGCCAAAGGGGCGATCTCCATCGTGACCGCCGACGATCACCGCGGTGACTAGCCGCCGCCTAGTTACTAATCCGCGACGGTGAGCCAGTCGGCGAACCCCGACGGGTCGTGGCGGCCGAGCGCGCCGTGCTCGAACAAGCCCCAGCCTTCGACGGGGGTGCCGTGCGCTGGAGTGCAGACCGCGCGCCCGACGTGGTCGATCACGCCGAAACCGGCCCGCCCGACGATGGCGGGATCGGTCATGTCGTAGGTCAGGCGTTCGGTGAACTTGTCGCCCTTCCACATGCCGTGGATCCAGTCCGAGTCGCCGCCGTAGCCGCCGCCGACGTGGATCGGTACCGGCAGTTTGGATTCCACGTCGAAGTGGACCGTCGACCCGTCGAGGGACGTGGCATCGATGGTGGCACCGGTCGGGATCCGGGTCCCGGAGTTGTAGTGGATCTTGACCCGCGGCCAGCCGAGCTGCTCGACGCGGCCGTCCTTCCAGATCCGCGTGCAGTCGTTGAGCGAGCGGAAGCCGCTGGGGTCCTCCTGGATGATGATGACGATCGAGAAGTCGTCGAACGCCATCGGCACGTAGAGCCACCACATGCCCTCGAACGGCGGATCCGCCGGGCGCCCCGCGGGTTCGGCCTCGCCGATGGGCCGGATGCCCCAGGACCGGTCGCGCGATCCGATCCAAGTCGACGGGTCGACGGGGATCTGCTCGCCATCGATCGTCAGATGCCCACTCCACGAACCCAATTGGGCGAACCGTTGAGCGTCCAGTGTGATCCGGTTGCCGGTGCGCAGCAGGTGCCGCTGTTCCTGCACCACGTCGAACAGTCCGTTCCAGGTCAGGTCCGCGGCGATGCCCTCGGTCTCGTCGAGGACGATCCGAAGCCGGTGCAGCGGTTCGTCGACCTCGACGCGGTAGGAGAGCACGTTCTGGTTGAGCCGGTCCTGATCGATCGCGTCGGACAGGTGCACCGCGGTCTGCACGTCGCCGCGGCGGACAAGAACGAACGCGTCCTTCACCCCGAGGTTCGGGTAGTACCCGATGCCGGAAATGAGGAAGATGTCCCCGGTGCGGTCGTGGGCATTGAAGTAGGACCGGTCGTAGAAGTTCCGGTCCGACGATCCCGGCCACGCGATCGGTTGCGGAAGCTGGTGTACGGGGAACTCATCCATCGGGCCGAGCATCAGTTGTCTCCTATGAGTCGTTTCAGCAGGCCCCCGTGGTAGAACAGCGATTCGACGTCGTCGGGCTTCTCGATCTCCCCGAATCGCACCCTCCTCGCGCTGGTCCGCATGAACACGCAACACCAGATCACACCGGAGTAGACGTAGAACCAGTTCAGGTCGCCCAGTTGTGCACCCGTCAGTTGTTCGTAGGTCTCGCGGACGTCCTGCTCGCGCATGACGTCGGGCAGGCCGGGCAGCCCGGCCAGGCCCGCGAGCTCCTGGAAGACCATGTGCGCGAAGATGATCCACGAAACGTCGAGCTCACGCGGCCCGACCGTCGCCATCTCCCAGTCGAGCACCGCCACCGGCCGGAAGTCCTCGTAGAGAACGTTGCCGATGCGCGAGTCGCCCCACGCCAGCACGGATCGCGAGGCGGCGACGTCGGTGGGGAAGTTCTCCTCCAGCCACGCGAGCGCACGCTCCACCAGCGGCGCGCGGCCGATGTCGGGTACGGCGAACTCGTACCAGTCCTTCAGCCAGCCGAAGTGCCTGCGCAGCGGGGTGTCGCCCGGTGGGTCGATCTCGGACAGGAAGCCGAAAATCTGCTCGGCGTCGGGGATCGAATGTAGCTGCGCCAGCACCTCGACCGTCGAATCCTGTAGTTCGCGACGACGTTCGGCGGGCGCATCGGCGAACCAGTTGCCGCCGAACGTGTAGGGCATCACGTCGGGCGGGACGATGCCGTCGACGTGGTCCATCAGGAAGAACGGCGTGCCAAGCACGTCGCCCGTGTCGTCGATCCAACGAACCCGCGGGACGGGCACGTCGGACAATTCACCGACCAGCCGGAGCACCTCGAACTGGTGATCCATCCGGTAGGTCGGGAACACCGGGACGTCCTCGGCGGTCGGTGCCACCCGGGCGACCCACCGCTGTTCCACCGGCTGGCCGTCCTCGTCCCAGCGGCCAGTAAGGATTATGGTCTCCGACGACATGCCGTTGGATTCCACGCCGCTCTCCACGGTCACGTCCGGCGTCACCCCGCCGGGCACGACGGTGGAGAGCCATTGCGACAGCACGGAGGGGAGCTTGGTGACGTCTCGCGAGGAATGTTGCAGGCGGCTGATCTCTTCGACAGCCGGTTCGGTAGCCACAGTATGCCCTTTCCACCAATTACGATACGGTGAGTAGCGTTATGAAAGCAGACCCAGCGGCGGTTGACAAGACCCCGAGCGCAGGTCGCCCACGCGACCCTCGTATCGACGCTGCCATACTCGGCGCGACGGCGGATCTGCTCGTGGAAATCGGATACGCGAATCTGACGATGGCCGCCGTCGCGGATCGCGCAGGCACCACCAAGACCGCGCTGTACCGCCGATGGTCGAGCAAGGCCGAACTCGTCCACGAGGCGGCGTTCCCCATCGCCCCGACCGCGTTGACCATGCCCGAGGGGGACATTGCCGGCGACGTGCGCGCGATGATCGCGGCCACCCGTACCGTCTTCACCAGCCCGGTGGTGCGGGCGGCATTGCCGGGTCTCATCGCCGACATGGCGGCCGACACCGATCTCAGCGCGCGGATCAGGGGCCGTTTCTCCGACTTGTTCGACGTGGTGCGGGTCCGGCTGCTGCACGCCGTCAGTCGCGGCGAGGTGTATTCCGACGTCGAACCCCAGCGGCTCATCGAGATCATGGGCGGTGCGACGCTGCTGCGCCTGCTGCTCGAACCCGACCTCGAGCTCGACGAGACCTGGGTCGACCAGACCACCGCCATCGTCATCCACGGCGTGCAGGCCTGACCTCGGACCTATCCGCCGAGCTGCTGCTTGTTGCGCGCCGACACCGCGGCGAACTGCTCGCCTAGACCCGCGAGATCGTGCTCCTGGGCACCGGCGATGGCGTCCTCGGCGGCCAGCGCAGGATCGACGACGGCAGCACCGCCGGCGACGTAGATCTCCTTGAGCCCCAACATGGTTGGCTTGGGCACCTCGGCGATCTGGCCGGCCAGCTCGACCGCGCGGTCCACCAGCCGGTCGTGCGGCACGACCTCGGTGACCAGCCCGATGCGTTCGGCGCGTGCGGCGTCGACCACTTCACCGGTCATCGACATCCGTCGCGCCATCGCGGCACCGACCACCTGCGGAAGCCGGGCGGTCATCCCGCCGCCGGGCAGGATGCCCACCCGCGCATGGGTATCGGCGAAGACCGCCCGCTCGGACGCGACGAGGAAGTCGCATCCGAGCGCCAGCTCGAGTCCGCCGGTGAAGGTCGCGCCGTTGATCGCCCCGATCGTCGGGGTGCGCATCTCGGCGACGGCGCTGATGCAGCTGTTCGTCTTGAACTCCTCGAAGTACTTCAACCCGTCGCGGGCCGCTTCCTTCAGGTCGACGCCGGCACAGAAGGCGGGATCGGCGCCGGTGAGCACCACCGCGCCCACCGCCTCGTCGGCGTCGGCGGCCTTGAGCGCCGCGTACAGCGATCTGATCAGCTCGCGGTTCAACGCGTTTCGCGCCGCCGGGCGGTTCATCGTCAGAACCCGGACCCGTCCGAGGTCGGTGCCAAGTACCAGCGCATCGTCGGTCATGTTCGTACGCTAATTCAGGAATTGATTGGCGTGGTTCGCGAGGTCGAGCAACGGTTGCGGCAGCGCGCCCAACAGGAGCGTGATCGCCGCGGTGAGCGCGATGGTCGCAGTGCTCAGCGCGGTTGGCACGATGACAGCTGGGGCATCCTCTGGCGGGTCGGTGAAGAACATCAACACGATCACCCGTACGTAGAAGTAGGCGGCGATGGCGCTTGCGATGACGCCGACGATCACCAGGGGCGCCGCACCGCCCTCGGCCGCGGCCTTGAACACCGCGAACTTGCTGACGAATCCACTGGTCAACGGGATGCCTGCGAAGGCGAGCAGGAACAGCGAGAACACCACACCTACCAGCGGATGCCGGCGGCCGAGCCCCGCCCACTTACTCATGTCGGTCTCCTCGTCACCGTCCGCATTGCGCACCACGCTGACCACGGCGAAGGCCCCAAGTGTGCTGAATCCGTATGCGAACAAATAGAACAACGTTGCAGACAGTCCGTCGGCGTTCAACGCAATGACACCCGTGAGGATGAACCCCGCATGCGCGATCGACGAGTAGGCCAGCATCCGCTTGACGTCGGACTGCGATACGGCGGTCACCGTGCCCACCACCATGGTGAGGATGGCGATCGCCCACATGAGCGGCCGCCAGTCGGTGGCCAATCCGGGCAGCGCGACGTAGAAGATTCGCAACATCGCACCGAACGCGGCGATCTTCGTGGCCGCCGCCATGAAGGCAGTGATGGGAGTCGGAGCGCCCTGATACACGTCGGGAATCCACGAATGGAAGGGCACCGCGCCGACTTTGAACAACACCCCGACCGAGAGCAGGCCCACGCCGACGACCGCCATCGACGTATCGCCCGATCCGGTGGCGACTTGATCGCGGATGCTGGTGAGGCTGAATCCGCCCGAGTAGCCGTAGAGCAACGCGATTCCATAAAGGAAGAACGCCGACGAAAACGCGCCGAGCAGGAAGTACTTCAGCGCCGACTCCTGGGAGAGCAGGCGACGGCGTCGGGCCAGCCCGCACATCAGGTACAGCGGAAGGGAAAACACCTCCAGCGCAACGAACATCGTCAGCAGATCGTTGGCGGCGGGGAAGAGCAACATGCCGCCAAGCGCGAACATGGTGAGCGGGAAGACCTCCGTCTGCGCCACCCCGGCCTTGGTTGCCAACTTCTCGGCGAGGCTTCCTGGTACCGCCCACGCCTGTGGCGTGAACGAGTCCAGTCCGCCTGGGCTTTCGTCTGACTCGGCTGGGACACGGCGTTCGGCGATCAAGAGGGTACTGAGTAGTCCGACGAGCAGCAGGGTGCCCTGGATGAACAACGCCGGTTTGTCGACCGCGATGGCGCCGACGGCGGTCAGTTCACCCTGTGTTGAGCTCAAGTCCACGGCATCTCGGACGACGGCCGCAAGGGCAGTGAGCTGGCCACCGATCGCGAGCACCAGCTGTGTCGGGTAGCGGGCGCCGCGCGGCAGGAAGGCCTCCGCGAGCACTCCGAGCACCGCGACGCCGAAGATGATGAGCATCGGTGACAGCAGGCCGTACTCGACCGATGGCGGAACGAGGTGGTTCACTTCGCTGGCCCTCTCCCGAATTGCTCCTCGCGTTCGCCATCCGCCACGCGGGGCGCGGGATCCTGCTGCCCGATGGTGGTCAGCGTGTGCCCAACGGCGGGATTGATCACGTCAAGTGCGGGCTTCGGATACACCCCGAGCACGATCAGGATCGCGATCAACGGGGCTACCACGACGAGTTCGCGGGGGATGAGGTCACCCAGCTTCTCGTTGTCGTCCTTGACGGGTCCGGTCATCATCCGTTGGTAGGCCCACAGGATGTAGATCGCCGATAGCACCAGCGCTGACGCCGCGAAGACCGCGAAGGCGGGGTATCGCGTGAATGTCCCGATGAGCACCAGGAATTCGCTGATGAACGGCGCAAGCCCCGGCAGTGACAGGGTGGCAAGGCCGGAAACCAGGAACGTGCCCGCGAGGATCGGTGCCACCTTCTGTACGCCGCCGAAGTCGGCGATCGCACGACTTCCCCTGCGCGACACCAGGAAGCCGGCCACCAGGAACAGGGCCGCGGTCGATACGCCGTGGTTGACCATGTAGAGCGTCGACCCGGACTGGCCCTGACTCGTCATGACGAAGATGCCGAGGATGATGAAGCCGAAGTGAGAGATCGACGTGTACGAGATGAGGCGCATGATGTCGGTCTGCCCGATGGCCACGATCGCGCCGTAGACGATGCCGATCACCGCGAGCGTGATGATCAACGGCCGGAAGGTCGTCGAGGCGTCTGGGAACAACTGCAGGCAGTAGCGCAGCATGCCGAAGGTGCCGACCTTGTCGACGACGGCCATCATGAGCACCGCCGTCGCGGGGGTGGCCTCCACGGCAGCGTCGGGCAGCCACCGGTGGAATGGCCACAACGGCGCCTTGACCGCGAAGGCGAACATGAAGCCGAGGAATAGTGCATTCAGCACTGCGGGACTGGCGCCGAGTTGACCGTTGGCGACCGCGGACACGATGGCACGGAAGTCGAACGTGCCTGCGGTGAACGCCTTGCTGCTTGCCGTCACCACGTACAACCCGATCACGGCGGCCAGCATGATGAGCCCGCCGAAGAGGTTGTACAGCAAGAACTTCACCGCGGCTCTGGACCGGTTCTCGCCCCCGAACCCGCCGATCAGGAAGTACATCGGGATGAGCATCGCCTCGAAGAACACGTAGAACAGCAGCACGTCCAGCGCGACCAGCGAGATCAGCACCATGCCCTCGACGGCCAGCGTCAACGCCATGTACGTGTGCGCGGTGCGCGCCTGATCGCCGCCGTCATTCCAGCCCGCGACGATCAGGATTGGCACCAGCACCGCCGTCAGCACGACCAATGCAAGGGCGATGCCATCGACGCCGAGGATGTACCCGGTGCCGAACGACGGGATCCACTCGTGGTCTTCGACGAACTGGTATTGCGCGCCTGCGGGTTTGAACTGGACGGCCAAGAGCGCGGCGATCGCCAGCACCACCAACGAGAGCGCCAGTGCGAGGTACTTGGCGAACTGCCGAGCGGCCGAGGGCAGCAAAATCACCAGGGCAGCTCCGAACATCGGCACCGCCCATAGGGCGGTCAGCCACGGAAAGCCGTTCACCAGACCCTCACCACCAGAATGGCGGCCAGCACCAGCGCCGCGCCGCCGAGCATCGAAAGGGCGTAAGACCGGACGAACCCGGTCTCGGCCAGCCCCAACCGCTTTGACGTTCCACCGACCACGAACCCAAGCCCCCGCGAGACGCCGTCGACTGCATCGTCGTCGATCTCGACCAGACCCGCGGTGAGTAGCTGTCCCGGCCGCATCAGGACGTCCTCGTTGAAGGCATCCCCGTACAGGTCGTTGCGGGCCGCCATGGTCAGGGCGGATGCGGGGACGGGCGCGGTCTCGGGAATGGGCCGGGTCGCGTACATGCGGTAGGCGATGCCGACGCCAACCGCGATCACCGCGAGCGTGACGACGGTCATCACCCACGCAGGCACGGCGTGCTCGGCTTCGTGGGCGGCACCGACGACGGGCTCGAGCCAGTGCTCCAGGGTGCCGCCGATCGCTAGCAGGCCGCCCGCGAAGACCGAGCCGACGGCGAGCACGATCATGGGCCACGTCATCACGCCGGGAGATTCGTGGGGATGGGTCTGTGGTTTCCAACGCTTTTCGCCGAAGAACGTCATCAGCATCACGCGGGTCATGTAGAACGCCGTGATGCCGGCCCCCAGCAGCGCGGCACCACCGAGCAACGGGCCGCGGACCCCGCCCGCGGCGAACGCGGTTTCGATGATCGGGTCCTTGGAGAAGAAGCCGGACAGCGGGGGGATGCCGATGATCGCGAGGTAGCCCAGTCCGAACGTCGCGAACGTGATCGGCATGTACGTGCGGAGCCCCCCGAACCGGCGCATGTCGGTCTCGTCGTTCATCCCGTGCATCACCGAGCCTGCGCCGAGGAACAGGCCTGCCTTGAAGAACCCGTGGGTCAGCAGGTGCATGATCGCGATGGCGTAGCCGGCAGGGCCGAGTCCGGCGGCTAGCACCATGTATCCGATCTGGCTCATCGTGGATGCGGCGAGAGCCTTCTTGATGTCGTCCTTTGCGCACCCGATGACGGCGCCGAACAGCAGGGTCACCGCCCCGACGATCACTACGCCGGTCCGTGCGTCCGGCGCCAGATCGTAGACGGGGCCCGAGCGCACGATCAGGTAGACGCCTGCGGTGACCATGGTGGCCGCGTGAATGAGCGCAGAGACCGGGCGTGGGGCCCTCCATGGCGTCACCGAGCCACGACTGCAGCGGGAACTGGGCCGACTTGCCGCAAGCGGCCAGCAGGAGCAGTAGCCCGATGGTCGTCAAGGTCCCCTGGGACATCTGCGGGGCGGCCGCGAAAACGCCTTCGTACGAGATGGTTCCGACGTTGGCGAACATCACCATCAGGGCCAGCGCCAGCCCGACGTCACCGACGCGGTTGACCACGAACGCTTTCTTCGCGGCCGTGGCGGCCGACGGCTTGTACGACCAGAAGCCGATCAGCAGGTACGACGCCAAACCGACGCCCTCCCAGCCCACGTATAAGCCGAGGTAGTTGTCGGCGAGCACCAACAGCAGCATCGCCGCGACGAATAGGTTCAGATAGGCAAAAAAACGCCGCCGCTCGGGGTCGTGGGCCATGTACCCCACCGAGTAGATGTGAATCAGCGAGCCGACGCCGGTGATCAGCAGCACGAAACACACTGACAACTGGTCCAGTTGGAGTCCGAAGTCCACGTGGAGTTGGCCGACGGGAACCCATGAGAACAGGTGTTCGTGCAGTGCACGGTCCTCGGCGTCGCGGCTCAGCAGTCCGGTGAACAGCACCACACCGACGGCGAACGACGCCAGCACGCTTGCGCAGCCAAGCAGGTGGCCCCAGGGATTGGTGGCCCGGCCGCCGAGCAACAGCACGACGGCACCTGCCAGAGGCAGCGCGATCAACAGCCAGATGGGTGTCATCACGCCTCAGGCCTCTTTCTTCTTCGCGCAAGCGCTCATCAGTGCTTCAGCAGGTTCGCCGCGTCGACCGAGGCCGACCGCCGGGTGCGGAAGATGGTCATGATGATCGCCAGGCCGACCACCACCTCGCAGGCCGCCACCACCATGGTGAAGAACGCGACGACCTGACCGTCGAGGTGACCGTGCATTCGCGAGAACGCGACGAAGGCCAGGTTGCACGCGTTGAGCATTAGCTCGACACACATGAACATGACGATCGCATTGCGGCGCAACAGCACTCCTGCCGCGCCGATCGTGAACAGCAAGGCCGATAGGTACAGGTAGTTCGCGGGATTCAATTGGTGCTCCCGTTCTTGCTCGTGGCTGACACGACCTCTGGCGACTTGCGGCGCGGCAGCACGCTGCTCACCGAGCTATCCGCGTCAGAGCCGTCGGGCAGCCGGGCGGGCATGTCGACGGCGTTGTGTCGGGCGTAGACCCCGGGACTGGGTCGCGGCGTCGGATATCCGCCTGGCGCGAAGCGTTCGATCGCCATCTCGCGCTGGGACTTCCGGCGATCGAACCGCTCGCGGTGGGCCAGCACCATCGCGCCGAGGGTTGCGGTGATCAGCAGCGCACTCGTCAGTTCGAAGGCCCACAGGTAGCGGGTGAAGATGAGTGCGGCCAGGCCCTCGACGTTGCCCCCGGCGTTGGCCTGTGCCAGACCCGTGAAACCGGTGACCGAGGCGTTGCCGATGCCTGCGATCAACAGGATGCCGAATCCGACCCCCGCAACGATGGCGGCGATGCGCTGTCCGCGAATCGTTTCCACCAGGGAGTCCGCCGAGTCGACGCCGATCAGCATCAGCACGAAGAGGAACAGCATCATCACCGCGCCGGTGTACACGACCACCTGCACGACACCGAGGAACAACGCGTCCTGCGCGATGTACAGCACGGCCAGGATGATCATCGTGCTCGCCAGGAACATCGCCGAATAGACGGCCTTGGGCGCCGCCACCATGGCGATGGCGGAGACCACGGCGAGGGTGCCGAGCACCCAGAACACCACTGCCTCGGCGGTCATATTGCTCCTCGCGTCCGACCGTCTCTTGCTCCTCGCTCCGCACCGTCATTTTGCTCCTCGCGTCCGCACGGTCACTTGGTCGGCACCTTCGGGATGCCCAGCCCATGTGCGGTGATGTTGCCGCGGTAGTAGTCCTCGTCGGTGCTGCCCTCGGCCATGGCATGTGGCGGGGCCAACATGTCCTGCAGAAGTGGGGCGAGTAGCTTGTCCTTGCCGTAGATCAGGTCGGAGCGGTTGTCGTCGGCCATTTCGTAGACGTTGGTCATCGTCAGCGCGCGGGTGGGGCAGGCCTCGATGCAGAGCCCACAGCCGATGCAGCGCAGGTAGTTGATCTGGTACACCCGGCCGTAACGTTCACCGGGCGAGAACCGTTCGGCCTCGGTGTTGTCCGCGCCCTCCACGAAGATCGCGTCGGCCGGACAAGCCCATGCGCACAGCTCGCATCCGATGCACTTCTCCAGCCCGTCGTCGTACCTGTTGAGCTGGTGCCTGCCGTGGTAGCGCTTGGCGGTCGGTCCGGGTTTCTCCGGATACTCCTCGGTGACCTGTTTCTTGAACATGGTCTTGAACGTGACGCCGAAGCCGGCTATCGCGTCGATGAACTTAGGCATCGGCAGACTCCTTCGTGGGAATGCGCGGGATGGGGAATGCGCCCGTGTCCGCTGGGATCTCGTCGGCTCGAATTTGTTTGCGCCGCAACGTCCCCCATAGGAAGATCACCAGCGCCACACCGACGACTGCGCTCGCGATGACCATGAACGCCGCCCAACCGTTGTAGCCTTGGGTGCGCATGGTGCGGACGATCGCCACGGTCATGATCCAGGCCAGCGAAATCGGGATGAGCAATTTCCAGCCCAGTCCCATGAACTGGTCGTAGCGAAGGCGGGGCAGGGTGGCGCGCAGCCACATGAATCCGAAGAGGAACACCCACACCTTGACGACGAACCACAGCAGCGGCCACCATCCGCTGTTCGCGCCGTCCCACAGGCTCACCGGCCACGGCGCCTGCCAGCCGCCAAGGAACAGCGTCGTCGCCAGGGCCGACACGGTGGTCATGTTCACGTACTCGGCGAGCATGAAGATCGCGAAGCCCAGCGACGAGTACTCCGTGTGGAAGCCACCGACCAGTTCACCTTCGGCTTCGGGCAGATCGAATGGCGCCCTGTTGGTTTCCCCGACCATGGACGTCACGTAGATCAGGAACGACGGCAACAGGAGGAAGACGTACCACAGGTGCTGCTGCTTGGCGACGATCTCCGACGTCGACATCGTGCCGGAGTACAGGAAGACCGCGGCGAAGCACAGCGCCATGGCGATCTCGTAGGAGATCACCTGCGCGCTGGACCGAAGGCCGCCGAGCAGGGGATAGGTGGACCCGAGACGCCCAGCCCGCCAACACGATTCCGTAGACGCCGATGGACGTCACCCCAAGCACGTAGAGCACGGCGACGGGAAGATCGGTCAGCTGTAGCGGAGTGCGGTGGCCGAACACGCTGACCATGCCACCCATCGGAATGACGGCGAAGGCCATGATGGCGGGGGTCACCGAGATGATCGGCGCCAGAAGGTAGATCGGTTTGTCCACGCCCGCAGGGATGAGGCCTTCCTTGAGTGCCAGCTTGACGCCATCGGCGAGGCTCTGCAGCAGCCCCCAGGGTCCGACCCGGTTGGGCCCTGGGCGGAACTGCATCCACCCGAGCACCTTGCGTTCGAGCAGGATGGCAACCAAGACGGTGAGCAGCAGGAACACGAAGACCAACAGCGCCTTGGCAATTACCAGCCACCACGGATCGTGACCGAACGAAGTCAGGTCGGGATAGTTCACGCGAGGTCCTCCCTCACCGGAGATTGCGACGAGCTCGCCGACCGATGCGCGAAGCGTCGCGGCCACGGCGGAGCCAGGGGAGTTCAGCGGCAGCCACGCCACGCGGTCGGGCATGTCGGTGATTTCGAGTGGTAGCGAGATCGCGCCACTTGCCGTGCTGACGGTGACGAGTTTGCCTTCCGCCGCGCCGATTTCGGCAGCGGTGACCTCGGACAGCCGTACGACGGTCTGCACGGGAGGTCCCGGCGAGGTGGGGTTCACCGTCCTGGAGCCTGCCTGCGTCGAGAAGTAGGCGCCAGCCGGCGAGCACCGCTTGCCCTGCAGACGGTTGGGCCCGCTGGGGTGGGGCGACGTCGGGGGGGCAGCAGCGGTGCCTTGCCAACTGCCGAGCTTGGCGAGTTCGGCCCGTACCGCAGCGGCATCGGGCAGGGCGAGGTCGACTCCGACCTCGTCGGCCAGCGCAGCGAGCACGCGGACATCTGCGGTGGCATTCGGTGGCAGTGCGGACTCGAAGGGACGTTGGCGACCTTCCCAATTGACGAATGTGCCCGACTTTTCCGTGACGGGAGCGATGGGGAACACGACGTCGGCGCGCTCGGTGACGTCGCTGTGGCGCAACTCCAGGCTCACGACGAATGGCGCGGCCTCGACCGCGGTCAATGCGAGACCGGGGTCGGGCAGGTCGCCGAGCTCCACGCCGCCGATGAGCAGCGCCTGCAGGGTTCCGTCCGTGGCAGCGGCGAGGATGCCGGAGGTATCCCGCCCAGGCGCGTCCGGGAGGTCGTCGACGTGCCACCCCACGGCGACCTCCTTACGCGCCGTGGGATCCGCCAATGGACGGCCGCCGGGCAGAAGGTTCGGCGCCGCACCGGCTTCCAGCGCGCCACGGTCACCGGCGCGCCGGGGAACCCAACCCAGCCGGGCGCCCGTTGCCTCGGCCAGCCGGATCGCCGCAGAGTAGGCGCCAGGTGAGGTCGCCAGTCGTTCCCCCACCAGGATCACGGTTCCCGAGGCGAGTTCACCGTGCAGCCCATGCCAAGGCCTCTGCTTCACCGCCGGGCGCCGTGGCGATGAGCGTGCCGCCCATCTTGGCGAGGCCGCGCGTGGCGAACGGGGCGATCGACGTCACCTTCGTGCCGTGCTTGCGGAACGCCTTGCGCAAGCGCAGGAAGACGATCGGCGACTCCTCTTCGGGTTCGAGGCCGACTAGCAGCACGGCTGGTGCCGCCTCGAGGTCGGCGTACGTCACGGCGAACGGACGGCCAGCGACGGCGTTGGCGAGGAACGCTGCCTCCTCGGCGGAGTGGGGTCGGCTACGGAAGTCGATGTCGTTGGTACCGAGCACGATCCGAGCGAACTTCGCGTACGCGTACGCATCCTCGAGCGTCGCGCGGCCGCCGACGAGCACGCCCGCGCGACCCTGCGCGGCGTTGAGCCCGCGGACCGCGACGGCAACCGCTTCGGACCACGATGCGGGGCGCTGAGTGCCGTCTGCGTCGCGGACCAGTGGAGTATCGATCCGGTCGCCCTGCGTCGGGTACGCGAACGCCCAGCGGCCCTTGTCGCAGTTCCACTCCTCGTTGACCTCGGGGTCGTCACCGGCCAGGCGGCGCAACACCTTTCCGCGCCGGTGGTCGGTGCGCTGGGCGCATCCCGATGCGCAGTGCTCGCACACGCTTGGCGAGGACACCAGGTCGAACGGTCTGGCCCGGAAGCGGTAGGCGGTACCGGTGAGCGCGCCGACGGGGCAGATCTGGACGGTGTTGCCGGAGAAGTACGAGTCGAAGGGCGTGTCGTTGGCGATGCCGACCTGTTGCAGCGCACCACGTTCGAGCAATTCGATGAAGGGGTCGCCCGCGATCTGGTTGGAGAAGCGGGTGCACCGCGCGCACAGCACGCAGCGCTCCCGGTCGAGCAACACCTGCGAGGACAGGTTGATCGGCTTGGGGAAGGTGCGCTTGACGTCCTCGAACCGAGTGTCGGCCTGGCCGTTGGACATCGCCTGGTTCTGCAGCGGGCACTCACCGCCCTTGTCGCACACCGGGCAATCCAGCGGGTGGTTGATCAGCAGCAATTCCATCACGCCGTGCTGCGCCTTATCGGCCGCCTCCGACGTCAGCTGCGTACGGACCACCATGTCGGGTGTGACGGTGATCGTGCAAGAGGCCATCGGCTTGCGCTGGCCCTCCACCTCGACCAGACATTGGCGGCAGGCCCCCACGGGTTCGAGCAACGGGTGATCGCAGAACCGGGGGATCTGGACACCCATGAGCTCAGCAGCGCGAATCACCAAGGTGCCCTTCGGCACACTGATCTGGTGATCGTCGATGGTCAGCGACACCATCTCGACCTCGGGCGCGCCCTTCATGGACTGCGCCTTGTCCTCCGCCGTCGTCACGTGGTCACCTTTCTCCCGCGAGCAGACGCAAAGTCCCCTGAATCGGGGCAAATGAGGGGAGTTTGCGTCTGTTCGCGCTCATACGCCCGCTCCTTCCGGTGCGGCCAACATCGAGGCGTGCGGATCGAACGGGCACCCACCACCGTCGAGGTGCGCCAGGTACTCGTCGCGGAAGTACTTGATCGACGAGATGATCGGGCTTGCGGCGCCGTCGCCGAGTGCGCAGAACGACTTGCCGAAGATCGCGTCGGAGATGTCGAGCAGCTTCTCGACGTCCGACTCGCCGGCATGACCGCTCTCCAGGCGTTCGTAGATTTGGGCCAGCCAGTAGGTGCCTTCGCGGCATGGCGTGCACTTGCCGCACGACTCGTGGGCGTAGAACTGCGTCCAGCGCCGGACCGCGCGCACCACGCAGGTGGTCTCGTCGAAGATCTGGAGGGCCTTGGTACCGAGCATCGAGCCGACCTTGGCCATGTTCTCGTAATCCAATGGGACGTCCAGGTGTTCGGCGGTCAGCAGGGGTGTCGACGATCCGCCGGGTGTCCAGAACTTCAGTTCGTGACCCGCCCGCACACCGCCCGCAAGCTCGAGCAGTTCGCGCAACGTGATGCCGAGCGGCGCCTCGTACTGACCGGGCGTGGTGACGTGGCCGGACAGCGAATAGAGCGTGAAGCCCGGTGAGCGTTCCGACCCCATCGACTTGAACCAGTCCACCCCGCCGCGCACGACGGCGGGCACACTGGCGATGGACTCGACGTTGTTGACCACTGTCGGGCAGGCGTAGAGCCCCGCCACCGCCGGGAACGGCGGCCGCAGCCGGGGCTGGCCGCGCCGTCCCTCCAGCGAGTCCAGTAGCGCGGTCTCCTCACCGCAGATGTAAGCGCCCGCACCCGCGTGCACCACCACATCGAGGTCGAATCCCGACCCCTGCACGTCGGTGCCCAGATAGCCGGCGGCATACGCCTCGGCGACCGCGGTCTGCAGTCGGCGTAGCACCGGCACCACTTCGCCGCGCACGTAGATGAAGGCATGCTTGGCGCGGATCGCGTAGGCGGCGATAATCGCGCCCTCGACGAGCACGTGCGGCGTCGCCATCATCAGCGGAATGTCCTTGCACGTACCGGGTTCCGACTCGTCGGCATTGATCACCAGGTAGTGCGGCTTGGCGCCTGCCCCGTCGTCGCCCTGCGGGATGAACGACCACTTCTGCCCGGTGGGAAAGCCTGCACCGCCGCGGCCGCGCAACCCGGAGTCCTTGACCAGGGCGATGACGTCGTCGGGGCTCATCGCCAGTGCCTTGGTCAGCGCCTGATAGCCGTCGTGGTGCAGATAGGTGTCCAACGTCCACGATTGCGGGTCGTCCCAGTAGGCACTGAGAACGGGGGTCAGCGTCACTTGGCCTCGCCGTTCCTCGGCGGAACGTCGGCCGACGGCGCGGGTGCGGGTTCGTCGCGTACCGACTCCTTGGCGATCCGCTCGTCGTCGGGGCCGCTGGCCGTGGCGCCGGCCTCGCCGGGACGGGGCGCCGTCATCCCGCGTTCGTGCGCGATCCGCAGTCCGGCGAGCGTCGCCTCACCGGGTGTGCCGTCGTTGGCGCCGGGCCTCTGATCGGGGAAGCCGGCCAGGATGCGTGCGGTCTCGCGGAAGGTGCACAGCGGCGCACCGCGCGAGGGCGTCACAGACGCACCTTCCCGCAGGTTGTCGACGAGTTCCCTTGCCGACGAGGGGGTTTGATTGTCGAAGAACTCCCAGTTCACCATCATCACGGGGGCGTAGTCGCACGCCGCGTTGCACTCGACGTGCTCGAGCGTGACCTTCCCGTCCGCGGTCGTCTCTCCGGCGTGCACGCCGAGGTGGTCTTCGAGTACCTCGAGGATGGCGTCGCCGCCCATGACCGCGCACAGCGTATTGGTGCACACCCCCACCAGATATTCGCCGGTTGGGGTGCGGCGGTACATCGAGTAGAACGTTGCGACCGCGGTGACCTCCGCGGGGCTCAGCTTGAGTTGCGCTGCGCAGAAGGCGATTCCGGCGGGCGTCAAATAACCGTCCTCGGCCTGCGCCAGGTGCAGCAGCGGAAGCAGCGCCGAGCGTGCTTCCGGGTACTTGGCGATCACCAGCGCGGCGTCCTGCGCCAACCGGGTCGTCACCTCGGCCGAATACGACTGTGGCCCCCGCGTGATGGGCGGTCCGGGCTCGTCGGGTCGGGGTCCCAGTCGCAGCTCGATCACCGTCACTCGTGCCATCTCCTCTTCGCGCATGCGCTCGTCGGCCGTCCGCACTGCGTGCAAGCGCTCATCACCTGTCCACACCGCCCATTACCGGGTCAATCGAAGCCACGGCCGAGATGGCATCCGCCACCATGCCGCCCTCGCACATCGCCGCCACCGATTGCAGGTTGGTGAACGACGGATCGCGGTAATGCACGCGGTAGGGCCGGGTGCCCCCGTCGGACACCATGTGCACGCCGAGCTCGCCGCGCGGCGATTCGACTGCGACGTACACCTGACCCGCGGGCACCCGAATGCCTTCGGTCACCAGCTTGAAGTGGTGGATCAGGGCCTCCATCGATCCGCCCATGATCTTGGCGATGTACTCTGGGGAATTGCCAAGCCCGTCGGGCCCGAGCTTCAGGTCTGCGGGCCACGCGAGCTTCTTGTCGGTGATCATCACCGGTTCATTGGCGAGCTTTCCCAATTTGTCTATACACTGCTCGACGATCTTGAGCGACTCGTTCATCTCGCCGACGCGAATCAGATAGCGGCCGTACGCATCACACGCGGGATCGGTAATGACGTCGAACTCGTAGTTCTCGTAACCGCAATACGGTTGGGCGCGCCGCAGGTCGTGGGGGAGTCCAGTGGAACGCAGGATGGGACCCGTAATGCCGAGCGCCATGCAGCCCGTCAGGTCGAGGTATCCGACGCCCTGGGTGCGGGCCTTCCAAATGTGGTTCTCCTTGAGCAGGTTCGCCAGATCGGTGAGCTTGCCGGGCATGGTCCGCAGCAGTTCCTTGATCAGCGGGATCGCCTCGTCGGGCAGATCGGAGGCGAGCCCACCGGGCCGGATGTACGCGTGATTCATCCGCAGCCCGGTGATGGCCTCGAACACCGCCAGCACCTGTTCTCGTCCCAGGAAGCCGAAGAACATGGCCGACATGGCGCCCAGTTCCATTCCGCCGGTGGCCAATGCGACCAGGTGGCTGGAGATCCGGTTGAGCTCCATCAGCATGACCCGGATAACGCTTGCCCGTTCGGGGATGTCGTCGGTGACACCGAGGAGCTTCTCGACGCCGAGGCAATACGCCGTCTCGTTGAAGAATGGGGCCAGATAATCCATCCGCGTGACGAAAGTGACGCCCTGGGTCCAGGTGCGGTACTCGAGGTTCTTTTCGATTCCCGTGTGCAGATAGCCGATTCCGCACCGAATCTCGGTGATGGTCTCGCCCTCGATTTCGAGGATCAGGCGCAGCACACCGTGTGTGGACGGGTGCTGGGGCCCCATGTTGACGACGATGCGCTCGCCGGCGACCGCGCTGTCCTGGGCAGCCTTGACCACGTCTGCCCAGTCTTCGCCGCCCACCGTGACAACAGTTTCGCTGGTCTGGGGGGATTCTTGTGCCTCAGTCATCAGTTGTACGACCTCCGCTCGTCGGGCGGCGGAATCTCGGCACCGTGGTAGGTGACCGGGATGCCGCCCAACGGGTAGTCCTTGCGCTGCGGGTGTCCGACCCAGTCGTCGGGCATTTCGATCCGGGTCAGCGAGGGGTGACCGTCGAAGAGGATCCCGAAGAAGTCGTACGTCTCGCGCTCATGCCAATCGGTGGTTGGATACACCGAGAACAGCGACGGCACATGAGGATCCGCGTCCGGCGCCGCCACTTCGACACGAATCCGACGGTTGTGGGTGATCGACATCAGCGGGTACACCGCATGCAGTTCGCGTCCGGTGTCGCTCGGGTAATGCACCCCTGAAACTCCAAGGCAGAGTTCGAAGCTCAGCGCCGGTTCGTCGCGCAATTTCTGCATGACCGCGACGAGATGCTCGCGTCGCACTTCCAGGGTGAGCTCGTCGCGGAAGACCACCACCCGTTCGACGGCGGCGGTATATGCCGACTCGCCAAGGACGCCGATCAGCACATCGACGACGTCGTCGAAGTACTGGCCGTACGGTCGTGGCGAACTGCCTGGCAGGACGACCTCACGGACCAACCTGCCGTAACCCGAGGTGTCGCCGCTGCCCTCGGCCCCGAACATGCCCCGCCTGGTGCCGATTACCTCTGGGGCGCCGTTGCCGTTGGCGCCGTTGCCTTCCGTCATGACCGAAGCAGTCCCTTGAGCTCGATGGTGGTCGGCGCCGCGAGCGCGGCCTGCTCGGTGGCGGCTATGGCCTCGGCGCGGTTGACGCCGAGGGGCATCTCCTGAATCTTGGCGTGCAACATGAGGATTGCGTTGAGCAGCATCTCGGGCCGAGGCGGGCAGCCGGGCAGGTAAATGTCAACCGGCACGACGTGGTCGACGCCCTGCACCACGGCGTAGTTGTTGAACATTCCGCCGGAGGAGGCGCAGACGCCCATGGCGAGCACCCACTTGGGCTCGGCCATCTGGTCGTAGACCTGCCGCAGCACCGGGGCCATCTTCTGGCTCACGCGGCCCGCCACGATCATCAAGTCGGCCTGGCGTGGTGTCGCCGAGAACCGTTCCATGCCGAACCGCGCGATGTCGAAACGCGGTCCGGCCGTTGCCATCATCTCGATGGCGCAGCACGCAAGGCCGAACGTTGCGGGCCACAGCGAGCCCTTGCGCACATAGCCTGCCACCTTTTCGACGGTGGACAGCAGGATCCCACCGGGTAGCTGTTCTTCGAGTCCCATCGGTTCAGTCCCAGTTCAATCCGCCGCGCCGCCAGACGTACGCGTACGCGACGAACACCGTCAGCATGAACAGCAGCATTTCGACCACGGCGAACAGACCGAGCGAGTCGAACGACACCGCCCAGGGATAGAGGAACACGATCTCGATGTCGAACACGATGAACAACATCGCGGTCAGGTAGTACTTCACGGGGAAGCGTTGGCCGGTGGATTCGTGTCCGGGAGAACCGGGCGCCATCGGTTCGATACCGCATTCGTAGGCCTCGAGTTTTGCCCGGTTGTAACGCCGCGGGCCAATCAGTACCGCGATGCCGACCGAACCGACCGCGAAGGCGGCGGCGATGGCACCGATTACCAGGATCGGGATGTAAACGTTCATACCGCTGTGTCGCTCCCTCGTCGAGCTGTCGATGTGAGCTATGGCACAGCTTAGCCTCGTTAACCGATCGCTTGGCCATTTTGGATAGGATCAAGTTTGTTATCTGGGCGTCAGCTTCCTCGCCTGCGTTCGGCGCGAAGAGTGAACGGCCCCAGGCTATTTCGTGCTGGTTACTGCACCGTTGCGCGCAGCAGTCCAGCAACCGCTTCACCGAGCCGAATGGGATCGATGGGGTGCGGTACGGCGGCCTCTGCGCGTGACCAGTTCGCCAGCCAGGCGTCGTCCGGGCGACCCGTCAGCACCAGGATCGGCGGGCAGTCGGCGATCTCGTCCTTCAGCTGTTTGGCCAGCCCCATCCCGCCGGTCGGCGCTGCCTCGCCGTCCAGGATCGCAAGATCGATGCCGCCCTTGTCGAGGGTGGCGACCACCACCGGTGCCGTTGCCACATCGAGGTAGCTCAGCTCGGGCAAGTCGGGATGGACGCGTTTCCCCAGCGCCGAACGGACCTTCTCCCTAGTGCGCGCGTTGTCGCTGTAGACCAGGATCCGCAGGGGCGTGTCGGGCACGGAGCCGATGCTACGACTAGGCGGCCGTCAGCGGCGTGAATACCGTGTCAGCGCTTATCTGCGCGATGTCGCCCATCATGCCCATCATGTTGCCGTCGACGGTGAGCTCGCTGCGGTTGACCTCCGCCTGCGTCGCGATCCGCACGGCGCCGTCGTCGAGCGTGCTCACCTTCGCGGACAGGTTGACCTGGCGTTCGACGCCCTTGATCGTGATCGTGGCGTTCAGTTCCAGCGTGTCCGGCCCCGTGACGACCCCGCCGTGCACCGTCACGCCGATGGTCGGGAACTTCTCGACGTCGAAGAAGTCGGCCGACCGCAGGTGCTCGTCGCGCTTGGCGATGCCGGTCTTGACCGACGCCGCGCCAATGCCGAGGTGCCCGCTGACGTCGTGCGCACCGGTGAGCTCGCCGGCGCCTTGGAGATCGCTGAACGTGCCCTTCACCTTCATCAGCCCCCAGAACGTGGGGGCGCGGAACCCAACCGTCGAGCGGCCGGCATCGAGCGCCCACGACGACGGCGTGCCTGCCAGTAATTCGGAAACGTCAGCCATGCTTCTCCTCCTTGAGCAACGGTGCCATGTCGGCCGGGTCGAAGTACTCGTCGATGCGGGTGATCAGACCCGTGGCGTCCACTTTGATCACGATGCAGACTCGCATTTCGATCGATGGACCGTCGGGTCGTTGGGCCCGGAGGACGTGTTGCTGGACGAATCCTCCGTCGAAGAACTGCCGATCGAGGATCTCGTAGCTGCGCGTCGTCGTGACGTTCATGAACCACCGGATCACCTTCAGCGCTCTGGAGCGTTCGTTGTCCTCCCGGTCCCCGGAGTGCCAGACCGCGACGTCGTCGGCCCACATGCCGTCGACGGTCGCATGGTCGCCGTGTTCGATGGCGTCGAACAGCCGGTTCGCCACGTCGAGGCCTACGTCCACGTCCATGATTCTGCTCCTCTTGGTTGACCTCAAGTTTGGTTTAGGTAGAACACTGGGCTACATGAGCACACCAGCCCGGGAAAGATTCAACGACGCATACGAAACCGGCACTCCACCTTGGGTCATCGGCGAACCGCAGCCTGCGATCGTCGCACTCGAGCGGACCGGTCGAATTCGCGGCAAGGTGCTCGACGCCGGCTGTGGCCTCGGCGAACACACCATCCTGCTCACGGCACTCGATTACGACGTGCTCGGCATCGACTACGCACCGAATGCGGTCGAGCAGGCCAGAGCGAACGCCGCGGGGAAGGGCGTCGACGCGCGCTTCGAGGTCGCCGATGCGACGAACCTCGACGCCGACCCCGGCTACGACACCGTCATCGACAGTGCCCTGTTCCACATCTTCGGCGACGACGCAGATCGGGCGCGCTACGTCGCCAGCCTGCACCGGGCCATCCGGCCCGGTGGGGTACTGCATCTGCTCGCCCTGTCCGACGCGGGCCGCGGCTTCGGACCCCAGGTCAGCGAGGCGCAGATTCGCGGCGCGTTCGCCGACGGCTGGGAGCTCGAGACCCTCGACACCACGACGTACCGGGGCGTGGTGGGGGAGGCGCACGCGGAAGCGCTCGGCCTCGCCGTGGGCACCAGGGTCGAGGAGCCCGCCTGGTTGGCGCGGGTTCGTCGGATCTGAGCGGTTACTCCTGCTCATAGCCCGGATGAGCGACGGCGAGCCGGTTGAGCACCAGGCCGCGCAATGTCGACGCGACCTCGGCACCGCGATCGTCGAGGTCGCCGGCGCGGATCGCCGCGGCCAGCGCTCGTTCGTCGGCGAAGCCGAGCAGCTCCGGCTCGGCGCTGGAGTCGAGCAGCTCCCGCTCGACCGTGCGCAGCACGTTGGCGGCGACGCGGGCATGGAAGTTGACCTGCCCAGCGTCGGCGAGCCGACTATTGGGCCCGGTCGAGGACCGCACATCGGTTTCGAGGAACTCGGCGACGGCCGCCACCAGCTCGGCTGCCGTCGGCCTGCCGTGCTGGCCGGTCACGGTGCCTCCAACAGCGTGAGCAGGTCGAACTCCGTCTCGCACACACGGCGGCCGATGGCGGCGAGTTCGACCGATCGGGTCTGGCCCGACAGGTGTCGCTCGGCCTGATACCGGCAGATGACACCCCAGCGCAGCGTCGACAGCACCAACCACCAGTGCATCGTCGCCCGGTCGAGCGCCGTGGCCGAGGCGTGCTCGTAAGCCCGCAGGAAGTCCTCGACGCTGCCAAGTCCACCCGCGCCCAGCGTGCGTGGTGCGCCGAACCGCCACGCCCTGATGCAGAACCACGCTAGGTCCTCGTACACCTCACCGGTGTGGGTGAGCTCCCAGTCGAGCACCGCGGCAAGCCGCGCGGGCTGCGCGTCGACGTCGATGATGAGGTTGCCCATCCGGAAGTCCCCGTGCACCAACACGTTGGCCGATTCGGCTGGCCGATTCCGGGACAACCAGCGGAACGCCCACTCGAAGGTCGCGGTCGTGTCGCCCATCTCGTCGAGTTGCGCGTGCCAGTCGTCGAGGGGATCCGCCGACTTCAGCCCGATGCCGGTCGGGTCGGCCCGGTGGATCGCGGCGAGCGCATCCGCGCACTTGGTCATCAGGCTCGCGCGCGACGCGTCGTCGAGCGCCCTCTGAATCCGACGGACGATGGTCTCGCCGCCGATGAAGTCGCAGACGAGGTACGGATTGCCCAGCGCGGCAGCCGAATCGTCGGCGACCAGCACCGTCGGCACCGGGGCGCCTGCGGCCGCCGCGCGGGACAGCGCCGCCGCCTCGAGCTCCATGCCCGCGTGAATCTCGTCGGGGGGCCCGATGCGCAGGATCAGCTCGCGCGAAGCGTCGTCGGTGACGGCACGGAACGCCCAGGTGGCTCGGCTGGCCCCACCGGTGAGCACCCGCAGATCCGCTATCTGGACGTCTCCGAGCGTGGGCCTCAGCACCGCCGCCAGCGGGGTTGCGAGCTCCTCGGGCGTCACTTCGAAGTCCGGCTGCCGAACTTGAACATCCGCTGCGCCACCCGCCTGATCTGGATCTCCTCGGCACCCTCGGTAATGCGGTAGCGGCGGTGGTGGCGGTAGATGTGTTCGAACGGCTCGTGGCGGCTGTAGCCGAGGCCGCCGTGGACCTGCATCGCGCGGTCGGCGGCCTCGCAGACGAGCCGGTTGGCGCGGTAGTTGGCCATCGACACCTTGTCGCTGACCTCCATGTGGTGGTCGCGGTCCAGATGCCAGGCGGCGTAGTAGACGAGCAGGCGCACCATCTGCGCCTCCGTCTGCAGCTCGACGAGTGGCCACTGAATGGCCTGGTTCACCGACAGTGGCTTGCCGAACACCACCCGCTCCGACGCGTAGCCGGCGGCCCGGTCGATGCAGTACTGCGCGGCGCCAAGACTGCTCGCCGCCTGCCGAATCCTGTTCTCGTGCAGGAAGGTCTGGCCGACCTCGAGGCCGTGGTCCACCTCGCCGAGCACCGCATCGGTGGGCACGCGGACGTCCTTGAGCTCCACCTCGCCGTGATCGGTGGGCATGTTGAACGTCCACCAGTAGAAGGGCACGGTGAAGCCCGGCGTGTCGGTGGGCACCAGGAACGCCGTGATGCCGCGGGCCTGCCCCGCTTCGCCGGACGTGCGGGCGAACACCAGATCGTGGGTGGCACGGTGCACGCCGGTGTTCCACCGCTTCGCCCCGTTGATCACCCATTCCGCGTCTTTTCCGGAGCCATCGATCACGGCGGTGGTCTCCAACCACGTCGCATCGGAACCGTGACCGGGCTCGGACAGCCCGAAGGCCATCGACCGTTCACCGGTGAGCAGCGCCTCGCCCCAGTCCTTCTTCTGCTGCTCGGTGCCGAACCGATCCATCATGATGACCTGCGGGAAGTTTCCGACGATGGACGACTCGTCCTGCAGGTCGTTGTGCAGCCCGAGGCCCTTGTGCGCCAGGTGCTCCCGGATGACCGCCATGTCGAGGTTGGTGCCGTCGCGCCCGCCGAACCGGGACGGCAGCCCGTAGCGCAGCCAGCCCGCCGCATCGGCGCGGCGCCGCATCTCGTCGAGCAGATCCTCCCACGCCCTTGCCGGAATCCCGCCGTTCTCCCAGTCGGTGCGGGCGTACTCACGTCGATGGTCGAAGTACTGCATGTTCTCGGCTTCCAGCGGCTTGATCTCCGCCTCGATGAAGGCGTCCATCTCGTCGAGCAATCCCGGAAGATGTTCGGGTAGGGCGAAATCCACACTGATTCCCTTCTGAAGGTTCAATTTCTCAAGAGCCGTACAGCGTCTTCTTCCAAATCGTCGACAGCGTGCGCACCGCGTTCTCGTCGGTGGCCACCACGCCCAACCTGGCGGCGTCCGGGCGAAGGTAGACGGTGGTGAACCGCTCGAACAGCAGCGAGATCGCAAGCGCGGTGTGCTCGGGGTCGAGGTCGGCGCCGTAACCCTGTTCCTGCGCGCGCAGCACCGAGGCCCGCGCGATGTCGATGCCGAATCGGCGAAACTCATTCTGCACGCCTGCGAACCGGTCCTGGTCGGCGGCGAGTTGGTCGACGGCGACCATGATTCCGATGTTCTGCTTGAACATGTTCCAGTAGCCGGTCACCACCGAGACGAAGAACTCCGTGTCGTCCGGGGACTCCGGCAGGTGCAACCGCAGAGCCGATGGTGCCACGACGTCGCGCAGGAACGACTCGGCCAACTCCGCCAACAGGTCTTCCTTGTCGGCGTAGTAACGGTAGAACGACGCCGGAGACTTACCCGCGGCCGAGGTTATGTCGGCCAGCGTGGTGCCGTGGAATCCGCGTTCGGCGAACAGTTTCCGCGCGGCCTCCTCGATGGCCTCGCGGGTCTGCAGGCCCTTCGCGGTCAGTGTCTCGGCGGGCACGGTCGTGCTCAGCTCAGGATGCGATCGCCGGCGCGCAGGAGGGCGCTCGGGAGGTCGTGTCCGACGACCTTGGCCGCGACGTTCGCCGCGTGGATCGCCGCCTGCAGGTCGACGTCCACGCCGATACCGCTGTCGCGCAACATGTAGACGAGGTCCTCGGTGGCGATGTTGCCGCTGGCGCCGGGAGCGAACGGGCAGCCGCCCAGTCCGCCGACCGACGAGTCCAGCCTCCTGACCCCCGCGACGACGGCGGCATAGGCGCTGGCCAGCCCGGCGCCACGGGTGTTGTGGAAGTGCGCGCCGAGTGGCACGTCGCCGATCACCGGTCGCAATAGCTCGATCAAAGCCGTTACCCGCCAAGGGGTGGTGGTGCCGATCGTGTCGGCGATGGCCAGCCGATCGGCGCCGATCTCGACGGCCGCCGTGGCGATGTCCAGCACGCGCTTGGGGTCGGTCGGCCCGTCGAACGGGCAGTCCCACGCGGTCGCGATGATCACCTCGACTGTCGCGTCGTTCTCGTGCGCGATGCGGGCGATGTCGGCGATCAGATCAGTGGACTCCGCGGTGGATCGTCCGACGTTGGACTGGCTGTGTCCGTCGGCGGCCGACACCACGTACTCGATCGATCCCATGCCCGCGGCGACGGCCCGGCTCGCGCCGCCGGTTCCCGCTACCAGCGCGGAGAACTCGATGCCGTGGGTCTCGCGCAGGCGCGGCAGTTCGGCGGCCAGTGCCGCGGCATCGGCCATCGCCGGCACCTTCGACGGCGACACGAACGCGGTGGCCTCGACTTCGCGGACGCCGGTCGCGACCACGGCTTCGAGCAGTTCGAGCTTGGCGGACAACGGAATCGGATTCTCGATCTGCAGCCCGTCACGCAGGCAGACCTCGCGGATCGTGACGTGGTCGGGCACCGGTGGGCAGGAGCGCAGCGACCCGGGGAGTATTCCAGTCACAGCACTCCCTCCGTCCGTAGCGCCTCGAGTTCGTCGGGCGAGTGTCCCAACAGCTCGCCGTATACCTCGTCGTTGTGCTGGCCGGGCTCGGCCGAGCCCGCGTTGCGGATGGTCCCAGGCGTCTCGGAGAGCACCGGCACCACGCCTGGACCTAGGACGTTGCGCCCGATCCTCTCGTCGTAGTGGTCGGCGAGCATGCCGCGCGAACGCAGCTGCGGGTCCGAGACGACCTCGGCGACGGTGTTGATGGGCCCGCTGATCACGCCGGCCTCGCTCAGCGTCGAGATGATGTCGGCGGGCTGGCGCTCGGCGGCCCATGCGCCGATGATCTTGTCCAGCTCGTCCTGATTGTGGCCGCGGGCAACGTGATTGGCGAACCGCTCGTCGGTCGCCAGCTCGGGCTGGCCCATCGCTCCGCACAGACGACGGAACACGGTGTCCTGATTCGCCGCGATCACCACCCAGCTGCCGTCGGCGGTCGGGTAGATGTTCGACGGGGCGATGCCTTCCAGCCTGGTGCCAGACGGCCCCCGCACCACGCCGCCGACGTCGTAGTCGGGAATGGTGGATTCCTGGATGGCCAAACAGGATTCGGTGAGCGCCGCGTCGACGACCTGGCCCTCGCCCGTCACGGTGCGGCGGTAGAGCGCTGCCAGTGCACCCTGCACGGCGAACATGCCTGCCAGGCTGTCGCCCAGCGACAGCGCCAGCCGCGGGGGAGGCCCGCCGGGGAAGCCGTTCAGGTGCCGCAGTCCGCTGGCGGCCTCGGCCACCGACGCGTAGCCGGCCTTGTGTGCCTCCGGGCCAGTCTGGCCGTATCCGGACACCCGGACCAGGACGATGCCCCGATTGCGTTCCCGCAACACGTCGTAGCCCAGGTTCCATTTCTCCAGCGTGCCCGGCCGGAAGTTCTCCACGATGATGTCGGATTGTTCGACCAGCTCTAGGAATAGTTCGCGACCCTTGGCCTCGCGCAAGTTGAGCGTGGCCGCCTTCTTGTTGCGGGCGTGGACCGTCCAGAAGAAGTGGTGCCCGTCGAGCTCGGCCTGCCCCCAGGTGCGCAGTGGGTCGGGCGCGCCCGGCGGCTCGATCTTGATCACCTCGGCGCCCATGTCGCCAAGCAGCCTGCCTGCGAACGGTCCGGAGATCAGCGTGCCGACCTCGATGACGCGGATGCCGGAGAGCGGTCCCGGACAAGGCTCGGTCATTGGGAGAACCCGTGCCTGTGCAGCCAGTCGGTGCAGACACCGACGGCCTGGCGCAGCGTGCCGCGTTGGTCGGGGCCGGAGTAGTAGTGATTGGCGCCGGGGATTTCGTGCATCTCCTTGTCAGGATGCCCGATCGCACTGAACAGGCGCTGTGTATGGCTGGGTGTGCAGGCGTCGTCGGCGAGGTTGCCGATCACCAGCGCGGGCACCGCGACGTCGGGCCCGCAGGCCACCGCGTCGCCATGGGCGTCGTCGTAGCTCCACTGCGACAGCCAGCTGCGCAGGGTGCAGAACCGGGCGAGCCCCACGGGGCTGTTGTTCACCACAGCAGGATCACCCAGATAGCAGGTTCCCGGGGTGCGTTCGTTGGGATCGACGGTCGCGTCGAGCCAGCGCGGGTCGGCCATGGTGCCGTGCACCACGAATCCGAACTCGTCATCGGGCCGCCCCGATGCCTTCAGCTCGTCGAGCTTCGTCCTGACCCACTTGGTGATTCGCCGGTTGCGGTCGATCTGTGCCTGCCGGTAACGGACCAGGAACTCGGCCGTATACGGCGGCTGGTTCGGATTGTCCGGGTTGTACAGATCCAGCTCGGGATCGCGCTTCGACGGGTCGGCCTCGTCGAGGATCGAGGCGTCCAACCACTCCGTCAGCGTGCCGTGGCGGCTGATGTGGGCGGCCAGCAGCATGATGCCGTCGGCAGGGATCAGCCCGAGCTTGGTCAGGTCGGGCCCGTCGCCCGACGGACTGCACGTGACGGTCGGGTTTTGGGCCTGCTGCTGGTAGAACACCGACAGCGACCCGCCGCCGCTCCAACCGGCCAGCACCACCTTGTCGTAGCCCAGCCGGTTCTTGGCGTCCTTGATGCATTCACCGAGGTCCTCGACGACCTTCTCCATCAGCAGCGCAGAGTCGGTGCCGCGGAATCGGCTGTTGCAGTAGATGACGTGGTGGCCCGCGCGTGCGAGAGCGTTGATCATCGGCAGGTAGGCCCCGCCGCCGATCGGGTGCATGAACACCAGCACGGTATTTGAGGGTTGGTCCTTCGGCTTCAGCAGGTAGCTCTCCAGCACGACCAGCTCGGCGACGCCGCCGTAGACGTCCCGCACGGCCGAAGTGTTCTGGTAGGCAACGAGATACGGGATGCGCTCGTACGCGTACTTGACGGGGGCTTCACGGCGGTCACCAGTGTTGCCCCAGATCGTTGGCCAGTACTTCGTCGGACGGGACCAGGCGGCGCCGAGTGTCGATGGCGATCACCGACCAGTCCACGTGGGTGTAGTCGTCGAACTTGCGACGGGCGCGCTCCCGCGCCTTCTCCGGCGCCCCGTGGTGAACCCCTTGCGGCGCATGCGAAATCAGCCCGGGCGGCATCGGAATGCCGTACAGCGAGCCGCCGTGGAAGAACGCGATCTCGTCGTAGTCGACGTTGCGGTGATACCAGGGTGTGCGTTCGGTGCCGGGCACGCTCTCGGCGGGCTTGGGCAGGAAGTTCATCACGTAGACGCCGGTGGCCTGCATGAACAGGTGCACGCTGGCGGGCAGGTGGACGCTGTCGGAGGTCACCACGTTGTAATCCTCGATGTTGAACGTGAAGGCGAAGTTGTCGCCACGCCAGCCTTCAACGTCGAGCGGATTATGTTGGTAGTAAAGCGTTGTCGGACCGCCGTCATGGATCAGGCGCACCTCGTACTCGTCGCGACCATCGTCGTCGACCGGCTCCGGCTCGGGGATGATCGCCTGCGACGGGTCGAACGGGAAGTGTCTGCCCAGTGATCCGGGCGGCGGCACGCGGAACTCGTCGGTGGCCTGGATCATCAACCAGGTGCTCTCGGAGTCGGGCACCTGGCGCCACGTGCACGCCTTCGGGATGTACACCCAGTCGCCCGCGCGGTAGCGCAACGGGCCGAACTCGGTCTGCAGGAGCCCGGCACCGTGGTGCACGAACGCCAACAGATCGCCGTCGACGTGGCGGACGAAGAACGGCATCGGCTCGCTGCGCCGCGACAGCAGCACCTGACAGTCGGCGTTGGAGAACATCAGCATCGGGCCGCCGTGTGCGTCGGTCGCGTCGCTTGGCTTGAGCTCGCCGGCCAGCACGTCGACGGGGCGCAGTGGTCCCACCGACCGGTACGCGGTGGGGTCGTGACGTCGGTACATGTTCGCGGTGCGTCCGGTGAACCCACCACGGCCCAGCTCATCGTCCTTGAGGCCGTCGAGATCGGCGTGCAGCCGTCGCGGCGTCTTCCCCTTGCGAAGGTGGACGAACGATTCCATGGCCGGCTCCATACGTCGTCGGGACAGAACTAAAGATGAAGTCAGTTTTACTTTAGGGGCCGTGTCCGCGAGCGGTCAATGGCCGGTCGCGGGCCGCCACAGATGCGTAAAGATTCGAAGACCGGTCCCCGTGGTGGCGAATCGCACAGTTCGTCGATGTGGCGGTGGTCGGCGTCGCACGAACCGCCCCACCTTCTGGATGGGCGCTGTGCGATAGCTGGACATCAAATCGAGGTGGCAATGGAAGCTGTCCTTCGTAACGCCAGTCCGTCGCACGGGCGGTCGATCTTCAGGGTTTTCATGCCTTCACCGGCCAGGATGGCGATGCCGGCCCCCATCCAAGTCGTCCGCCGACAACCTGTTGCCCGAGGCGCTGTGCGAACTCGCCATTAACGGCAGCCAACGACCGTCTGTGCCGCTCGGACTGACGGTGACGTCAGGATGACGGTTGGGTCAGCAAACCCCCTGGTAGCCCCCCTCGGGTTTCTCGAGGAGCTGGCCCCATGTTTTACTGCAGTTCACAACTAAATAGTCTGGTCTGCCCAGGAATTGGGCGGGCGCGGCCGCGGGCGCTAATCCGTAGGCCGCTCGGGGCGGTCTTTGACCGCAGATGTGGACGAGTTACGCGGTAACCGCAACTGAATGGGATTTCATTGATGTTCGTTGACAGAATTCGCGGCCGCTGGGCGCGCCGCTTGTTGGGTGCGACCTTGGCGATGCTGGTGTTGCCTGGGATGGTCGGCCTTGCGGGCGGCAGTGCGACCGCGGGGGCATTCTCACGCCCCGGCCTGCCGGTCGAGTATCTGATGGTGCCGTCGGCATCGATGGGCAAGGACATCAAGATCCAGTTCCAGAGCGGCGGACCCAACTCGCCCGCCGTGTACCTGCTCGACGGCTTGCGCGCCCAGGACGACTTCAACGGCTGGGACATCAACACCCCGGCGTTCGAGTGGTACGCCGATTCGGGCCTGTCGCTCGTCATGCCGGTCGGCGGGCAGTCCAGCTTCTACGCCGACTGGTACTCGCCTGCGCGCAACAAGGGTCCGACGGTGACCTACAAGTGGGAGACGTTCCTGACCTCCGAGCTGCCGGCCTACCTGGCATCCGAGAAGGCCGTCAAGCCCACCGGGAGCGCCGCGGTCGGGCTGTCTATGGCCGGTTCGGCCTCGATGATTCTGTCGGTCTACCACCCGCAGCAGTTCATCTATGCCGCCTCGCTGTCGGGCTTCCTGAACCCGTCCGAGGGTTCGTGGCCCTTCCTGATCAACGTGTCGATGGGCGACGCCGGTGGTTTCAAGGCCAATGACATGTGGGGTCCCACGGAAGACCCGAACAGCGGCTGGAAGCGCAACGACCCGATGGTGCAGATTCCGCAGCTCGTGGCCAACAACACCCGTCTCTGGGTCTACTGCGGCAACGGCCAGCCCAACGAACTGGGTGGCGGCGACGTGCCCGCCAAGTTCCTCGAGGGCCTAACCATCCGCACCAACCGGACCTTCCAGGACGAATACGTCGCGGCCGGTGGCAAGAACGCCGTGTTCAACTTCCCGGAGAGCGGCACCCACACCTGGGCGTACTGGGGTCAGCAGCTGCAGCAGATGAAGCCGGACCTACAGCGCGTGCTTCTCTGACCTTCACCATCTGATCCCCACGGCGATCGCACCAAGGACGCCGAGCAGCGGCGGCAACCGCAGCAGTAGGGCGAGCGTGCCCGCGACCATGACCACGATCGCGAGTGGGCTGGTGGCGGCGTGCTTGACCAGTGTCCAGTCGGTGACGATGAGCAGTGCGACGACCGCAAGGGCAAGGGAACGGAGCATGGCCCGGAACCGTGCCAGGTGGATCAGTCGTTGCTTGGCCCGCTCAACGGCGAGCACCAGGAACGGCGGGATCATCACGGCGACGCACGCGACGAGGCTGCCCGTGATGCCGCCGATGAAGTAACTGGCTGCGATCAGATACAGCCCGTTCGGTCCTGGGCTGATGTTCCCGACCGCGAGGGAGGGCAGCACGACGGTGTCGGGGGAGACGCCGTTGGCAGACAGTTCGCTCTGCAGCACCGGTAGCGAGCCGAGCCCGCCGAAGCTGAACAGGCTGGCGATCATGATGACCATGAACAGGTGGCTAAGCGGCACCTTCGTCGTCTTCCTTCGATACGAACAGGCCGGGGAACAGCAGCCCGACGCCCACCGCCGCCACCAGCATCAGGACGGGGTTGGGGACCACGGCGCCGAGCACCACGTAGCCGAGGACGCCGAGGGGTCCGCGCCAGTGCCGCTCGACGACGAGGGTGTCCTTGAGGAGCAGCAGGGCCAGCGCAACGGCGAAACCGGCGGCGACGGCCGCCACCATGGCGAGCGGACCGGCGGACCAGGGCTTGTCCTTGAGCGCGACGTAGAGGCGCGCCAGCAGGATGGTGATGGTGATCGAGGGCAACAGCATGCCGACGAGGGCGGCGAGGATGCCCCGGAGCCCGTCGACCTTCTTTCCGATCAGGATCGCCTGGGCCAGGATCGTGATCCCCGGGGTGACCCGGCTCAGCACCACGGTCTCGAGGAACTCGGCCTCGGTCAGCCATTTCTTGCGCAGTGCCAGCTGACGCATTGCGACGATCGTGGCGCTGCCGCCACCGAAGGCGGTGGCTCCGATCCGGAGCATGCCAAGGAATACGTGAAACCAATTGTGGCCGGAGCGATCTGCTGATTCAGCGTCCGCTCCGGCCACGGGGTTGAACTCGTCTCTGTGGTCTAGTACTTCCAGCTGCGATCGGGGGTCGCAACGTCGATCTCGACGCCGTCGAGGTCCTTGAACTTGAAGAACCGCGGCGGCCACTGTTCCTTGTCTTCGCCGTAGATCTCGATGTCGTAGCCCTTGAGCGCTTCGGCGACGCCCGCGGTGTCCTCGATCGCCACACCGATGTGGTTGGGTCCCAGTGTGCCCTGGGTCCACTGCGAGGTCTCCACCCGCTCGTCCGGGCACAGCAGCGAGTAGTTCACCTCCCCGTCGGAGAGGTCAATCGCCTTGCCGGGGTAGTGGCCCGGCGTCCTGATCGGGCCGAGGCGCTTGAAGCCGAACACCTTTTCGTAGAACTCGGCCGACCGTTCCAGATCTTTGGTCACGATCCCCATATGGCGGATCCGCATCTTTCCTCCTGACGAATTCTGCTAGTCAGACGTTCTGTCTGCAATACAGAAGCTAAGTGGCTTGCCGTAAAGAAGTCAATACCCTTTTGGCGATTCGGCTGGACAAATTTCCACTCTGCCGACAATATTTCTGTCATGCAGACATATCCGGTCTCGGAAGACGGTGCGCAACCCGCCTATCCCATAACCTCCGTGGACAACGCGCTGCGCCTGATCCGGCTGTTCAACGACCGGGACACGCTGCGATTGACCGATGCCTGCAGCTATCTCGGCGTCGCGCACTCCACGGCCCACCGCCTGCTGGCCATGTTGATTCATCACGGCTTCGTCCAGCAGGATCCACAGTCGCGGACCTATCGGCCCGGCCCGACGCTGTTGGAGATTGGTCTCGCGGTTGTCGAGAAGAGCGACTTCCGCACCAAGGCCAGGCCGCTGCTCGTCGAGCTGGCCGAGATGTTCAACGAGACGGTTCACCTCATGACACTCGAGGGCACCCGGGTGCGGTACGTCGACGGGGTCGAGGGCACCAGGGCGTTGCGTGTGGCTCCGCGCACCGGCAGCCTGCTTCCCGCGCACTGCACGTCCGGCGGCAAGGCGCTGCTCGCCGAGTTGCCGGACGAGCGCATCCGGGCGATGTACGCCGACCCGGCGACGTTCGTGCCGCAGACCGATCGCTCGGTGTCGTCCTTGCCCCTGCTGATCGCGGCTCTGGAAGAAGTGCGTGCCAACGGCTACGCCACGAACTACGAGGAGAGCGAGGAGGGCGTCGGCTCGGCGGCGATCGCGCTGCGCGACGTCGGCGGGAGGGCGATCGCCGCGGTCGCTGTCGCGGTGCCCACCACGCGGCTCAGCCAGGAAAGGCGCAGGGAGATCGCCTCGGTGCTGCTCGACCGCGCCAAGACTCTGCGCATCTAGGACGCGCCCTGCGTGTCTGCTGTCAAGAAATTATCTGCAGATACTTGACGCTTCCACCCTGGTGCGAGTTACATACGTCACATGACTTCTGTTGTACAGAAGATATGTCTGACTAGAAGAAATTCAATCCAACGAACGGTGGTGGGTCGGAAATGCGTCGCACGGACTTCTACACCGGCCTGGTGACCGCGGCCGTGGGTGCGGCGGCGACCTGGAATGCCAGGAACCTGTCGATGTTCGGCGAACACAGCGTTCCGGGCCCCGGCTTCTTCCCGAAGATCCTGGCCGGCCTGCTCATCGTGCTGGGACTCCTGCTGGCCTTCATCGCCGTACGTGAGAAGCCGCAAGAACCGGACGCCGACGAGGAGGCCGGCACCGGTGGGCGCAGGCATGCGATGCTGCGGCCGGTAGCCGTGCTGGTCGTGTTCGGCGTGATTGCACCGCTGGTCGCCCTCATCGGCTACATCCCGGCGATGGTCCTGCTGGTGCTGGTGGTCCTCTACGGGATCGAACGGCGCCGCGACTTCCGCAGTCTCCTTGCCGCCGTGCTGATCCCGATGGCGAGCTACGTCTTGTTCGCCCACCTGTTCGCCATTCCGCTGCCCTCTGGTCCGCTGCTTCCCGCCTGATCGCCTCAGCCCCATCAACATTGCCGGGTCGCTCCGCGCCCCTGCCCTCCGATAAAGGAACAACGTTGAACGCTCTGGAAAGCCTGGTCGACGGCCTCGGCGCGGCCCTGACGCCGATGAACCTGATGTGGGTGCTGATCGGCGTCACCCTCGGCACCATCGTCGGAATCCTTCCAGGACTTGGCAATCCGGCCGCCGTGCTGGCCGTGTTGTTGCCGCTCACGCTCAAGCTGCCGCCCACCACCGGCCTGATCATGATGGCGGGCCTGTACCACGGCGCGAAGTTCGCGGGCTCGACCACTGCGATCCTGTTGAACATCCCGACGGAGACCTCGTCGGTGGTGCTCTGTTACGACGGGCATCAGCTCGCGCGGAAGGGTCGTGCCGGACCCGCGATGGGCATGTCGGCCATCTCCGGGTTCGTCGCGAGCACCGTCGGCGTCATCGCCCTGACCTTCCTGGCGCCGATCATCGCGAAGTTCGCGGTCGCATTCGGGCCGCCGGAGTTCGCCTGCCTGATGGTCTTTGGCCTTCTGCTCGTCATCACCGTCACGGGAAAGTCGCCCATCAAGGGCTTCATCTCGATGGCGCTGGGACTGCTGATCTCCACCGTCGGAGTCGACTTGTTCAGCGGCACGGAGCGTTTCACCTTCGGCAACATCAACCTGTTCGACGGCGTCGAGTTCCTGGTGCTGACGCTTGGCATGTTCGCCGTCGCCGAGGTGCTGATGAACGTCGAGGAGCAGCGCGGCAAGTCGCTGCTCACCATCCCGAAGGGCATCCGGAACCTGCTGCCCACCAAGCAGGACCTCAAGGACTGCCGCGGCGCCATCGCCCAGGGCTCCGTCACCGGATTCCTGGTCGGCGCGGTCCCGGGTGGCGGCTCCACCATCGCGTCGTTCGTCTCCTACACGCTGCAGAAGAACATCTCGAAGCACCCGGAGAAGTTCGGCAAGGGCACCATGGAGGGCGTTGCGGCACCGGAGGCGGCCAACAACTCCGAGGTCGGCGGTGCCATGGTTCCGCTTCTGTCCCTTGGCCTTCCCGGCAGCGCCAGCACGTCGGTCATGCTCGCCGCGCTGCTGCTCTTCGGCATCCAGCCCGGCCCAAGGCTCTTCGAGACGAATCCCGAGATCGTCTGGCCGGTGATTGCCAGCCTCTACCTGGGCAACGTCGCGCTGCTGGTCCTGAATCTGCCGATGATCCCGATCTGGGTGCGTCTGCTGAAGATCCCGTACTGGGTGCTCTACCCAGCCATCCTGGTGCTGGCGGTCGTCGGAGCCTACAGCGTGCGCGGCTCGATGTTCGACATCTACATGCTGATCTTCTTCAGCGCGCTGGGTTATGGGTTCCGTAAGTTGGCGATCCCGCCCACCCCTCTGCTGATGGCCTTCGTCCTGGGGCCGCAGGCGGAGAACGCGATACGACAGTCGCTCATCTTGAGTGACAACAGTCTTCTGATCTTCGTGCAGCGGCCGATCTCGGCCATCGTGCTCGGTCTTGCGGTGATCGTCGTCGTCCTGGCCATCCTCAGCCGCCGCCGCGGTAATCGCATGCCCACCAAGGAAAGTGTCGTGCCCGACCTACCGCCGCCCGACGACGCCGAACCCCTGACACCGGAACCAGCCCTACCGATGGTCACCGAAAGCCATGCAGCAACCCGAGAGGTAAAACAATGAACACCACCATCAAACGACTGGGTGTGCTCGCAGCGAGTCTGGCCGTCGCGCTGGGCACCGCGGCCTGCGGCGCCTCGTCCAGCGGCACCAACGCCGGCACGCCGAACAACGTCCAGTTCGTCGTCGACACCGGACCCGGCGGGGGCAGCGATCTGTTCGCGCGGGAACTCATCAAGATCGCCAGGGACAACAAGATCCTGACCGACAACTGGCCGGTCGTCGCCAAGCCGGAGGGCGGTGGACTCGGCGCGATGGCATTCCTGAAGGGCAAGCCCGGCGACTCCAACTTCATCTCGGCGTTCACCTCGAAGTGGATCATCGGCGGCCTTGCCGCCGCGACGGCGCCGGCAACACTGACCGATCTGACCCCAATCGTGATGCTGGCCGACGAGATTCAGGTGATCGCCGCGCCCGCGGACGCACCGTTCAACACGATGGCGGAGTTCATCACCGCGGCCAAGGCGAAGCCCGGCGAGATGGTGCAGACCGGCGGTTCGCCGAACTCGGTGGACAACCTGGTCGCCCTCGAGATCGAGAAGACCGCGGGAACGAAGTGGAAGTACCTGTCGTTCGACGACGGGGCACCGCGGATCACCGCGATGCTGCGTGGTGACGCCCAGATCGACATCGGCGCGATCCCGGACTTCGCCGATCAGATCGAGGCGGGCAAGCTGAAGTTGATCGGTGTCTTCGCCGACAAGCGGGTGCCGGACTTCCCGAACGTGCCCACGATCGCCGAGCAGAAGATCGACCTCGGTGAGTTCCCCGACCACCTGCAGTTCCGCGGGATCGCGGGGCCGCCGAAGATGTCGGCGACGGCCGTCAAGTTCTACCAGGACTTCTTCCAGAAGGTCTCCGGGACCGATGCCTGGAAGGCGTATCTGCGCAGCGAGGGCCTGAACCCGGAGTTCGTCGTCGGAGACGAACTCACCACGCAGATCAAGGATTTCACCGACGCCGCCAAGCCACTCGTCGCAAGCATGGTCAACAACGGATGACCGACCTTCGAGAAGAGCCGACCAAGACCCGATCGCTGGCCGACTTCGCATCCGCTGTGACGCTGTCGGGCCTGCCGCCCGAAGTGGTGCACAACGCCAAGCGGGCACTCGTCGACTGGCTGGCCGCGGTGCTCGCGGGTTCGGTGGAGCCGGCGTCCGCCAAACTGCGGGACGTCATCGCATCCGTCGGGTCGGAGCCGGTCGCCACGATCGTCGGCGCCGGCCAGTGCACCAGCGGCCCGTTCGCCGCGCTCGCGAACGGATACGCCTCGCACGCAATGGATTTCGATGACGTCTACAACCCGCCCGAGACCACCGTGCACCTCGGTTCCTGCGTGTGGCCCACCGGTCATGGCGATCGCCGAGATGCGGATGCTGTCGGGCGCACAGGCGCTGTCGAGTTACGTGGCCGGTTTCGAGGTCGGCGCCAGGGTGGCGCGGGCGGCCGGGATCACTCACTTCGAGAGTGGCTGGCAGGTGACCGGCACCGCGGGTCACCTGGCATCGGCCGCGGCGGGTGCCCGCGCGCTCGGACTGAGCGGAGCCGCCACCGCCAACGCGTTGGGGATGGCCGCCGCGCAGGCGTCCGGCATCCGGGAGGTCTACGGCAGCGACGCCAAGGCATTGCAGCCCGGCAGGGCGGCGATGGACGGAGTTCTCACCGCCCTGATGGCCGAGCGGGGAATGACCGCTCGGGACACCGCCATCGAGGGGGAGCGGGGTCTGCTCTCGGTCATCTCGCGGGCGCCGCAGCCGGCGGTGCTCGTCGAAACCCTTGGCGAGCAGTGGGAAGTGCTGTCCAACGGGCACAAGCTGTACCCGAACGCATCCCTGTTGCATCCGGCGATCGACGCCGCCATCGCGTTGACCAAGGATCCGCGGTTCGTGCTCGACGCCATCGCGTCGATCGAGGTGCGGATGCTGCCGTTCGCCGCCTCGGTCACCGGGCTGATGCACCCGGGTCCTGGTTCGGCGGCCCGGTTCAGCGCCGCCCACTGCGTGGCGTTCGCGCTGCACGCGGGCTACCTGGGGCTGGACAGTTTCTCCGCGCCCGCCGTCGACGATGCGGAGGTCGCGCGGTTGAGGGGGACGGTGACGGTGGTCGCCGACGAGACGGTGGGCAAGCGCGGCGCGCGCCTGACGGTCACGCTGCGCGACGGAACCACGCTCGACCACCTCGTGTCCGCGAACCGGGGCACTCCCGACAACCCGCTCTCCGACGACGACCTGAACGCGAAGCTACGTTCGATCGCGGTGCCGCGGCTCGGTGTTCAGGCGGCCAACGAGGTGCTGGCGGAATGCTGGGAGTGCGACCTGACGTCGCGCGCCAGCAACGTGCTCAGACCGTTCCGGCACCCGGACTAGGAGGTACCGCGCTCAGAAGCCGCCCGCCACCCGCACCACCGCGCGACCGGAGTACTTCCCGTCGCGTACCTGGTCGATGACGCCGAGGACGTCCTTTACGTCGACGTCGTGGGTGATCTGCGAAAGCCGTTGCGGCTTGAGCGAACCGCCGAGGAGTGCCCAGAGTTCGCGGCGCGGGCCGATGCGCATCATCACCGAGTCCATGCCGAGCAAGGCGACTCCGCGCAGGATGAACGGCATCACCGTGGTGTTCAACGCGGCCCCGCCGGTCAGGCCGCTGGCGGCCACCGCGCCGCCATATGACACGGTGCTGAGCACGTCGGCGAGCGTCGCGCCGCCGACGCAGTCGACCGCACCGGCCCAGCGGGTCTTGCCCAGCGCGCGTGGCTTCGCGTCGGGGTCGGCCGGCAGTCGCCCGATTACGTCGGCGGCACCGAGGGCCTTCAGTCCGTCGGCCGCGTCCTGTTTTCCGGTGGACGCGACCACTTCGTATCCCGCCGCCGACAGCAGGTCGACGCTGACGGAGCCGACGCCGCCCGTGGCTCCCGTCACGACGATGGGCCCGTCGTCGGGGATGATGCCCCGGCCGATCAGCGCCTGCACGCTCATCGCGGCGGTGAATCCCGCGGTGCCGATCGCGGCGCCGTCGCGCGGGCTCAGCGAGCCGAGGGCCACCACCTGGTCGGCGGGCACCTTGGCGTATTCGGCGTAGCCGCCGTGCCGCCCGGTGCCGATCTCGTAACCGTGCGCCAGCACCTGATCGCCGGCCTTGAACTCGTCGGACGTGGATGCCACCACTTCGCCGGTGAGGTCGATGCCCGGCACGATCGGATAGTCGCGCACCACGCCGCCCTTGGGCGTCAGTGCCAGCGCGTCCTTGAAGTTGACGCTGGAGTACGCCACGCGGATCGTCACCTCGCCGGGTGGCAGATCGGATTCCTGCAGCGTTCCGACTGCCGCCGTGATGCGATCACCGTCTTGCCTGGCGACGAGCGCCTGAAACTTGTCCATGCACCCGACGGTATATCGTCGGCGGGTCGGCTACTTCAGCTCGGTCGACGACAGGCCAAGCAGTCGGCGAGCGACCACGAGTTGCTGGATCTGCTGCGTGCCTTCGAAGATGTCGAGGATCTTGGAGTCGCGCGCCCACTTCTCCAGCAGCGTCTCCTCGGAATAGGCTGCGGTGCCTGCCAATTCGACGGTCTTGAGGGTGATGTCGCTGGCCACTCTTGCGGATTTGGCCTTGCCCATCGATGCCTCTTTGGAGTTGGGGATCCTGTTGTCGGCCTGCCATGCCGACCGCACGGTCAGCAGGTAGCCGGACTCCCAGTCGGCCTCCATCCGCAGGAACTCCGCGGCCGCGGCGCTCTGGGCGTGGGCAGGCTTGTCGTACGAGATCTCCACACCGGCGTCGGTGAGGATCCTCCGCAGTTCCTCCAGCGAGGCGCGGGCGATGCCCACCGCCATGGCCGCGACGATCGGCCGGGTGTTGTCGAAGGTCTCCATTACCCCGGCGAAACCCTTGTCAACGTGGATCTCGGGATCACCGAGGAGGTTGTCCTTCGGGATCCGGGCGTTGTCGAAGCGGATCACCGCCGTGTCGGAGGCCTTGATGCCCAGCTTGTGCTCGAGTCGCTCGACCGTCACGCCGGGGTGCTCGCGAGGCACGATGAACGACTTGATCGCCGCCCGGCCCTTGGACTTGTCCAGCGTTGCCCACACCACGATGTGCGTGGCGCGGGAACCCGCGGTGACGAAGATCTTCTCGCCGTTGATCACGTACTCGTCGCCGTCGAGTTTCGCCGTCGTCGACACCGCCGCCGAGTCGGAGCCGAAGCTGGGCTCGGTGATCGCCATCGCCGCCCAGACCTTGCCGAGGCGCTCGAACTGCTCGTCGGTGGCCACACCGGACAGCGCGGCGTTGCCAAGGCCCTGGTAGGGCACCGACAGCAGCAGGGCCACGTCGCCCCAGCTGATCTCCACCGCATTGACGAGAGCGGACATGTTGGCGCCGTTCACGTTTTCCTTGGGCCCGTCGGCGCCCCGGAACGCCTCGGCGCCCGCGAAGGAGATCGTGTTGGCCTCCGAGATGCCCTCGAACAAGTCGGCAAGGGTGTCCAGCTCGACGGGGTAGGCATGCTCGGCGAGGTCGTACTTGCGCGAGATCGGCCGAAGCATCTCGGCGGCGCCCTCGTGGGCCATGTCGATGACGGCCTGCAGCTTCTTCGGCATTTCCAGATTGATTGCCATGACTGGGTTTCCGTTCCTGGTTTGTTGTTCGGCCGTTAGAGGACGACGACACCCTCGGCGACGCCGATGGCGCGAAGATCGCGATACCAGCGTTCGACCGGGTGTTCCTTGGTGAAGCCGTGACCACCGAGCAGCTGGACACCGTCCAGCCCGATCTGCATGCCCTTGTCGGTGCCGATCCGCTTGGCCAGTGCGGCTTCGCGGGCGAACGACAGACCCTGCTCGGCACGGGACGCGCCGCGCCAGGTGATCAGCCGGAGACCGTCGAGTTCGATGGCGATGTTGGCGCACATGAACGCGACCGATTGCCTGCGGGCGACCGGCTCGCCGAACGCCTCGCGTTCCTTGACGTAGGGGATGACGTAGTCGAGCACGGCATGCGACGTGCCGACGGCCAGTGCGGCCCAACCCAATCGGGCCAGGGCGATGGCTTCGGAGTAGTTCTGGGCGTGGTCGGCCTCGTTTGATTCGTCCTCGCCGAGGCGGTTGTGCAGCGGCACCGCGACGTTGTTCAGCTCGACACGGCCGATGGCCGCGGCGCGCACGCCCATGCTCGGGTCGGCCTTCACGGTCAGACCCTGCGACCCCGACTCGACGATGAAGAGTGCGGGCTTGCCGTTGAGTTGTGCGCCGATGACGAACAGCTCGGCGTGGGCCGCCGCGGGCACCAGGGACTTGACGCCGGTGAGCCGGTATCCGCTCGGGGTGCGTACTGCGGTGGTCTTCAGCGCAGTTGGGTCGAACAGGGCGTGCGGCTCGACGATCGCGACGCACGCCTGCGGGACGTTTTCGCCGGCGAACTCGGGCAGGTAGGTCGCCTGCTGGTCGGCGCTGCCCCAGTGGGTGAGGGCGGAGGCGACGCCGCCAGGAGCGAGGATCGGCAGTGCCAGCCCCATGTCTCCGTAGGCGAGCGCTTCGGCGACGAGTGCGTTGGTCACCGTGCTGCGGTGTGCAGCGATGCCATCGAAGTCCTCGGGGATGTTGATCGCGGTGATGCCGAGTTCGGCGGCCTTAGCGATCAGGTCCTTCGGGTAGGTCGCGACATCGTCGGCGTCATGCGCGGCGGGACGCAGGATTTCCTCGGCGAACTCGCTGACCGTCTCGACGATCATCTTCTGCTCGTCGTCGGGCGTGAGGTCGAACAGGTCCGTGCTTTTTGGCCGATTGGCCACAAGCCGGGTCGCCGGCTTGCCGAGACCTTGCACCCGCTTGAACTGACGGGTCGATGCGCCGAGGGCGGAGAACACCGACTTCACCCCGTAGCGCAGGCCGCGGTTGAGCGGACCGCGGAGTCCGTACTTGTCGAGGAATTCCTGGCCCACCAACGGTGTGACCAGAGCCAACCCGATCGATGTCGCGGTCCGCTTGTGCTTCTTCAGGCCTACGGCGCTGTCCGATCCGGGGCGCGCCCGGTGCGGCGTGGTTCCGTTCTTGGATGGCAGGGTTTCGGTCATGTCCGCAGCCTCGCGTAGTTGGGGCAGTGCTTCAAGGACCGTATCTTACTCCTGAGTAAGGTCCGGCGATGGTGTTACACACCTCACATCAGAACAGCCGGGACAGCACCGTGTCGTGCAAACGGCCGTTGGTCGCCACCGCGCTGCCGCCGTGTGGTCCCGGCGAGCCGTCGACGCTGGTGAACGACCCGCCCGCCTCGCGGACGAGCACGTCCAAGGGCGCAAGGTCCCACAGCTTGGCCTCGGGCTCGACGGCGATGTCGACGGCACCCTCCGCCACCAGGCAGTAGGACCAGAAATCGCCGTAACCCCGCACCCGCCACACGGCGTCGGTGAGGTCGAGGAACTGCGAACGCCGATCACCCCAGCCGGTGGTGAGATCGGAGAACGACAGGCTCGCCGCTCCGAGGTCGTCGACGCCCGACACCGAGATCGCACGGGTGAGGCCGCCGAATGACGTGTACGCGCCCTCGCCCGTGCCCGCCCACCACCTGCGTCCCATGGCCGGCGCGCTCACCACGCCGACCACCGGCACGCCGTCCTGCAGCAGCGCGATGAGCGTCGACCACACCGGCACGCCGCGGACGAAGTTCTTGGTGCCGTCGATCGGATCGAGGACCCACTGCCTGCCCTCGAATACCGCGGTGCCGCCGTACTCTTCGCCCAGGATTGCGTCGGCCGGCCGGTTCGTCTCGAGCAGCCCACGGAGCAGTTCCTCGGCCGACCGGTCGGCGTCGGTCACCGGGGTCAGGTCGGGTTTGGTCTCGATTCGAAGGTCAAGCGCGCCGAACCGGTCCAACGTCAACGCATCCGCGTGGTCGGCCAATTGCAATGCGAGCGTGACGTCATCCACAACGGTGCTCATGGCTCGACTCCCTCTCGCTCCGGTCCTCGCTCGTACCTCGCTGCGATCCTCACTCGCGATCGTCTTCGGTGCTCATGGCTGCAGTCCTACCATGGCCGTGTGTGGGAATTCGCTGTCATCTTGCTGCTGATCGGAGCGATCGCGTTGTTGGCGGCGCCATGGATCCGCGGTCGCCGCGGCGGCCCGCGTGGTCAGATGGGCGGCACGCTGCTCGTCACGGGTGTCAGTCCGCGCCCAGACGCCGAGGGCGAACAGTTCGTCACCATCACCGGGGTGATCAACGGGCCGACCGTCAACGAGCACGTGGTCTACCAACGACTGATCGTCGACGTCAATGACTGGCCGACGATGGGCCAGTTGATTCCCATCGTCTACTCACCCAAGAACCCGGACAGCTGGGCCTTCGCGCCGACCGGGCCAACCCTGCCACCTGTCTAGGCTGCGTGTTTGGCGAGTGCGATGCCGATGAGGGTTTTCGATGTCGCTGATGTCGACGGGTATGACAGAAGGCATGCCGACGCCACTGCCCGACGGGCTGCTCAATCTGCTCCGCCGACCCAGCCCGTGCTTCATCGCCACCTTGATGCCCGACGGGTCACCCCAGCTCACGCAGACCTGGGTGACCACTGACGGCGACCACGTGGTGATCAACGTCGTCGCCGGCCATCAGAAGGCCCGCAACATCGCCCGCGACGGCCGGGTCGCGGTCAACGTCGTCGACCCGGACAACGTCAACCGCTACTACGCGGTTCGCGGCCGCGTCGTCGCGACGACCACCGAGGGCGGCGCCGACAGCATCGACGAGATCTCGCAGAAGTACCTCGGCATGCCCTACCCGAACTTCACTGGCCAGCCGGAGACGCGTCTGATCCTCACCGTCGAAGCCGACAAGGTCACCCCGCCCGCACACGACTGATCAGCCGTGGCTGATCCGCAGCAGTTCGGCCACGCTCGTCAGCTTCAAACGCGGCCTGCCGAGGGCTTCACCGGCCGACCGCTCGTGGTCGTCGATCAGCTTCCAGTGGTCGTCGGTGACCAACTTGGGTTGCCGCGACAGCAGCCATTCGACGAGTTCCTCGCCGTGGCCGTCCCCGAAGTCCGCCAACGCCGCCGCGTCGAGGTCGGCGATCAGCGTGTTGACGGTCTCCTGCGAGTCCTTCTTGTTGCTGCCGATGACCCCGGACGGGCCACGCTTGATCCACCCGACGACGTAGGCGTTGCGGCCGCCGTCGACCCGGCCCTCGGTGTGTGGAATCGTTCCGGCCCGCTCGTCGAACGGCAGCCCCGGCGTCGGCACGCCGCGATAACCGACGGCGCGGACCACCAGCTGAGCCGGCAGCTCCTCGCGCGCGCCGGTGTCCTTGGCGACCACCCGGCCGCCGTCGTCGACCAGCTCGTTGTGACCGAGCACGATCGCTTCCACTCGCCCGTCGCCCTTGATCTCGATCGGCGAGGTGCGGAAGCGGAACACTATGCGGCGCTTGGCCCCTCGCGGTCCACGCTCGGCGTAACCCCGGAGCACCTTGACGTTCTGCTTGACGGTCTTGCTCGCGGCCTCAAGGTCCGCGTCGGAGATGCCGGCGAAGTCGGCGGGGTCGAGAATCACGTCGACGTCGGCCATCGCTTCGAGGTCGCCGAGCTCGCGCAGTTCCAGGGTGGTGAAGGTGGCCTGCAGCGGACCGCGGCGACCGATGATCACGACCTCCTCCACGCCACGGGCGTGCAGCGAGTCCAGCGCGTGGCCGGCGATGTCGGTGGACGCCAGCATGTCGGGATCGCTGACCAGGATGCGCGCCACGTCCAGCGCGACGTTGCCGTTGCCGACCACCACCGCCCGCCCTGTCGACAGATCGGGCGTCATCGCTTCGAAGTGCGGATGCGCGTTGTACCAACCCACGAAGTCGACCGCCGCCACGCTGCCCGTCAGTTCTTCGCCCGGGATGTTCAGCGGCCGGTCCGACTGAGCGCCCACCGCATAGATCACCGCGTCGTAGCGCTCGGCCAGTTCGTCGACCTGAACGTGCTCACCGACCGCGATGTTGCCGAAGAAGCGGAACCGAGGGTCGGCGGCCGTCTTCTCGAACTGCGCGCTGATGGTCTTGATCTTGGGGTGGTCGGGGGCGACGCCGGAGCGAACCAGACCCCACGGGGTGGGCAGCATCTCCAACATGTCGACGCGCACGTCGGCGTCGTCGGTGGAGTCCGCGAACTTCAGCAGCGATGCCGCAGCAAAGTAACCCGAGGGTCCGGAGCCGACGATCGCCACATGGTAGGGGCGCATACTTCAGCTTTCTGTGAGCCGTTTCGGTCGACCCGGGCGCGCAAGGGGCTGTCGCGACGCCACCGGGTGGCCATTACAAGCCGATGCTAAACCCGGTTCGGGCATACGGGGCGACGGGCGAAACGGCGGGCACGACGGTCGGTACTGTGATTTCCCGTGGATCCCGACCGTTTAGCCGACATAGCCGCCCTTGACACCACCCTGACCACGGTGGAGCGAGTGCTCGACGTCGAGGGTCTGCGCAGCAGGATCGAGAAGCTCGAACAGGATGCGTCCGACCCCAACCTCTGGGACGACCAGGCCCGCGCGCAGAAGGTCACCAGCGAGCTCTCCCACACCCAGGGTGAGCTGCGCCGCGTCGAGGCGCTGCGGCAGCGGGTCGAGGACCTGCCCGTGTTGTACGAGATGGCAGCCGAGGAGGAGGGCGCAGGCGCCGCCGACGCACTCGCCGAGGCCGACGCCGAGCTGAAGGCGTTGCACGACGACATCGCCGCGATGGAGGTGCGCACGCTTCTCGGCGGCGAATACGACGAGCGCGAAGCGCTGGTGAACATCCGTTCCGGTGCCGGCGGTGTGGACGCGGCCGACTGGGCCGAAATGTTGATGCGGATGTACATCCGGTGGGCCGAGCAGCACAAGTACCCGGTCGAGGTGTTCGACACGTCCTACGCCGAGGAAGCCGGTATCAAGAGCACCACGTTCGCGGTGCACACCCCGTTCGCGTACGGCACGTTGTCGGTGGAACAGGGCACCCATCGGCTGGTTCGAATCAGCCCGTTCGACAACCAGGGTCGACGCCAGACGTCGTTCGCCGAAGTCGAGGTGTTGCCGGTCGTCGACACCACCGACCACATCGACATTCCCGAGGGTGACGTGCGCGTCGACGTCTACAGGTCCAGTGGCCCGGGCGGCCAGTCGGTGAACACCACCGACTCCGCCGTTCGACTTACGCACATCCCGACCGGTATCGTCGTGACTTGCCAGAACGAGAAGTCGCAACTGCAGAACAAAGTATCGGCAATGCGCGTCCTTCAGGCGAAATTGTTGGAGCGCAAACGTTTAGAAGAACGTGCCGAGATGGACGCCCTGAAGGGCGACGGCGGTAGCTCCTGGGGCAACCAGATGCGTTCCTATGTGCTGCACCCGTATCAGATGGTGAAGGATCTGCGCACCGAATACGAGGTCGGCAATCCGGCCGCGGTACTGGACGGAGACATCGACGGCTTCCTGGAAGCGGGAATCCGTTGGCGCAATAGGAAAGATGACGACTAACACATACGTGGCATTCGAATGGGCCCAGGGCTGGCACGACTTCTGGCGGGGCCAGATCGGCGAGTGGATCATCACTCGCGGTCTGCGCATCGTCATGCTCGTGATCGCCGCGGTCCTGGCGGCGCGGTTCGTCAGCTGGGCCGCGCAGAAGATCACCAGCCGCATCGACGCCGACTTCCGGGAGAGCGACGCCCTGGTCCGCTCGGAGGCGACCAAGCACCGTCAGGCGGTGGCGTCGGTGATCTCCTGGGTGACCATCGCACTTCTGTGCGTCATGGTTCTGGTGGAGATCACCGACATCCTCAACATTCCGATCGGATCGCTCGTCGCGCCTGCCGCCGTGATCGGTGCGGCGCTGGGTTTCGGCGCGCAGCGCATCGTGCAGGACCTGCTCTCGGGGTTCTTCGTCATCACAGAGAAGCAGTACGGATTCGGTGATCTGGTGTCGCTGACGGTGGCGGGCATCGCCGCCGAAGCGCGCGGCACCGTGGAAGACGTCACTCTGCGGGTGACCAAGCTGCGCTCCAACGACGGTGAGGTCTTCACCATCCCGAACGGTCAGATCGTGAAGACGGTCAACCTGTCGAAGGACTGGGCCAGGGCCGTGGTCGAGATTCCGGTGCCCACCAACGCCGATCTGAACCAGGTCAACGAGGTGCTGCACCAGGTGTGCGACCGCGCGATGGACGACAAGGAGCTGAGCGCGCTGCTGCTCGACGCCCCGCAGTTGATGGGCGTGGACAGCATCGAACTCGACACCGTCAACCTGCGGATGGTGGCGCGCACTCTGCCCGGCAAGCAGTTCGACGTGGGCAGGCGCCTGCGGGCGTTCGTCGTCGCCGCGCTGCGCCGGGAGGGCATCGTCACTCGCGGCGACGCCACCCCGGTGGTCGGCGCCCTCGTACACCCGGCAACCGCGGGCGGTGCCGAAGAGGACACGCAGGGTCCGGAGGAGACCCGTCCGGTGGAGAACCGATGAGGTTCACGCTGCGCAAGGGCGGCGAGGATCGCGGGTGGCCCGGCCATCTCTTCTGGGGCCGGATGCGGACGTCGACGTTCGTCCTGATCGTGGCGTTCTTCGGCGCCTGGTGGCTGTTCAACACCTATAAGCCCGCCCCTCCGCCGCCGGTGCCAGAGACGCAAGTGGTGCCGCCGGGGTTCGTGCCCGATCCCGCGTACACCTGGGTACCGCGCACCTACGTCCAGGAGCGGCCACGGACGACCACGACCACGCCGACGACCACGACCACGACCGAGACCAGCCCCACCGAAACCACGTCGACCACCCCGACGCCGCCGGAGGGACCGGTTCCGACGACGCTGGTCGATCCGGATGGGCCGGGTACGCTCCCGCCGACGCCCGTCAGCACGACGGACTCGACCACCCCAACGACCCCGACCACCCCGACGACCCCGCCCGTCGACACGCCGTTGCCGGTGCCGAACAGGTCGGGCACTCCGACGACGTTGACGACCACCACCGTCGTTCCCGGTGTGCTGCCGCCGCCCCCGGCGTAGCGGCCTGACCCGAGCATCAGCGCCCCACCGCTACACTGGCGAGCCGTGATGATCACCCTCGACCACGTGAGCAAGCTGTACAAATCCTCGGCACGGCCCGCTCTGGACAACGTCTCACTCAACATCGACAAGGGTGAGTTCGTCTTCCTGATCGGACCGTCCGGTTCGGGCAAGTCGACGTTCATGCGGCTGCTGCTCGCCGAGGAGACGCCCAGCAACGGCGACATCCAGGTGTCCAAGTTTCACGTCAACAAGCTGGCCAGCCGCCACGTCCCCAGCCTGCGGCAGGTGCTCGGCTGCGTCTTCCAGGACTTCCGGCTGTTGCAGCAGAAGACCGTGTTCGAGAACGTGGCCTTCGCCCTCGAGGTGATCGGCAAGCGTTCCGACGTGATCAACCGCGTGGTTCCCGACGTCCTGGAGATGGTCGGCCTGTCCGGCAAGGCCAACCGCCTGCCCAACGAGCTCTCAGGCGGCGAGCAGCAGCGCGTCGCCATCGCCCGCGCATTCGTCAACCGACCGCTGGTTCTGTTGGCCGACGAGCCCACCGGAAACCTGGATCCGGAAACCAGCAAGGACATCATGGATCTGCTCGAGCGGATCAACCGCACTGGAACGACGGTGCTGATGGCCACCCACGACCACCACATCGTCGACTCGATGCGCATGCGCGTCATCGAACTCGAGCTCGGTCGCCTGATCCGCGACGAGCAGAGCGGCGTCTACGGAATGGACCGCTAAGTGCGCTTCGGCTTTCTGATCAACGAGGTCCTCACGGGGCTTCGTCGCAACGTCACGATGACGGTCGCCATGATTCTGACGACCGCCATCTCCATCGGCCTGTTCGGCGGTGGCCTCCTGGTCATCCGGCTCGCCGACAGCTCCCGCAACATCTACCTCGACCGGGTGGAGAGCCAGGTCTTCCTGACCACCGACGTGTCGGCCAACGACCCGTCGTGTGACGCCGATCCGTGCAAGGCGCTGCGTGCGCAGATCGAGGCGCGAGACGACGTGCGCTCCGTGCGCTTTCTCAACCGCGACGACGCCTACGAGGATGCGATCAAGAAGTTCCCGCAGTACAAGGACGTCGCTGGGAAGGACGCGTTCCCTGCGTCGTTCATCGTCAAGCTCGACAATCCCGAGCAGCACAAGCAGTTCGACGACGCGTTGGTCGGGCAGCCCGGCGTGCTCAACGTGCTCAACCAGAAGGACCTGATAGACCGGTTGTTCGCGGTGCTCGACGGGCTGAGCAGCGCGGCGTTCGCGGTGGCCATCGTGCAGGCGATCGGCGCGATCCTGTTGATAGCCAACATGGTTCAAGTTGCGGCTTATACCCGGCGAACGGAAGTGGGCATCATGCGACTGGTCGGCGCCAGTCGCTGGTACACCCAGCTGCCGTTCCTCGTCGAGGCGATGCTTGCCGCGTTCATCGGTGTGGTGATCGCCATCGTCGGGCTGATCATGGTGCGGCTCTTCTTCCTGGACAAGGCGCTGAGCCAGTTCTATCAAGCCAATCTGATCGCCAGGATCGACTACGCCGACATCCTGTACATCTCGCCCATCCTGTTGTTCGTGGGCGTGGCCATGGCCGGTCTGACTGCCTATGTCACGCTGCGGCTCTACGTGCGGCGTTAGCGATGGCGAAGAAGATGAGCGTGGAGGAGAAGCGCAACAACCAGGTGGTGGCGACCAATCGCAAAGCGCGGCACAACTATTCGATTCTCGAGACGTTCGAGGCCGGCGTCGCGTTGATGGGCACCGAGGTCAAGAGCCTGCGCGACGGGCAGGCCTCACTGGCCGACGCGTTCGCCACGGTCGACGACGGCGAGATCTGGCTTCGCAATCTGCACATCCCGGAGTATCACCACGGCTCCTGGACCAATCACGCGCCGCGGCGCAACCGCAAGCTGCTGCTGCACCGCCGTGAGATCGACAACCTGATCGGCAAGATCCGGGATGGCAATCTGACGCTGGTGCCGCTGAAGCTGTACTTCACCGACGGCAAGGTCAAGGTGGAACTCGCGCTGGCCCGCGGCAAGCAGGTCCACGACAAACGCCAGGACATGGCCAAGCGTGACTCCGACCGAGAGGTCACAAGAGAACTGGGGCGGCGCGCCAAGGGCATGAGCTGATCGGGGTCGTCCTGGCGCTGGCGTCCGCGACCGGCTACGGGGTAAGCGACTTCGTCGGCGGTCTCGCCTCGCGCCGGGTGGCCGCCCTTCGGGTGGTGCTGGTGTCCTACCCGGTGGCGATGGTCCTGTTGACCGTCATCGCGTCCGTCGTCGGTGGTCACGTGTCGCTACCGGCGGTGGGCTGGGGCGCGCTGTGCGGCATCGGTCAGGCGTTCGGGGTGTGGTGGTTCTACGCGGCGCTGGGGGCAGGACCGATCTCGGTGGTGTCGCCGTTGACCGCGGTGCTGGTTTCGGGCGTGCCCGTTGGCGTCGGGCTCGCGTTGGGGGAGCGGCCTTCTGGACTTGCCGTGGTCGGCATCGTGCTGGCGTTGGTCGCGGTGGTGCTGGTCTCCCGGGGGGTGGCCGATGAGGCTGCTGGGCCAGTTTCCAAGCCGCACCGCTTCACCGCCAAGATCGCGTGGCTCACGGTTGGCTCCGGACTGGCGTTCGGGATGAACTTCGTCCTGATCCACCAGGCGCCGGTCGACGCAAGAATCTGGCCGTTGGTGTTCGCGCGGATGTCGGCCAGCACGCTCGTCCTGCTCATCGCGTTGTTCACCCGCAACCTGAAGGCGCCGACGGGCGTGCCGCTGCGCCTCGCTCTCACCGCGGGTGTTCTCGACACGGTCTCCAACGTCGCGATGCTGCTCGCGCTGCAGGCGTCGCTGCTGTCGCTGGCCAGCGTGTTGATGTCGTTGTACCCGGCTGCGACGGTGGCGCTGGCGATGGTCGTGCTCAAGGAGCGGGCTACCCGTTGGCAGGCCGCGGGAATGGTGCTCGCCCTGGCCTCGGTGGCCCTGATCGCCGCGGGCTAGTGGTCATCGGCGTTCGCTGACGAACGACTACGCGACGGCGGCCCGCACTGCGCATTCCGCGCTGGCCGTCGCGCCGGAGTACGGCTTCGCCATGCGGATGTACGCCGTCGCGCTCGACGGTGCCGGATGGTTGAGCCAGGCGCTGTGGGTGGCGTGGCGCACGGCGACCATGCATCCCAACGACCGACTCGCCCACTTCGTCTACGCGGAGCTGCTGCTGAAGGCGGGCCGTCCCCACGATGCGCTGGTCGGCGTCGGCGAGGCGTTGCGGCTCGAACCCGCCAGACCGGACAGCCACGTGTTGCGTGGTCAGATCCTGGCGAGGCTGGGCAGGGTCGGCGAGTCGACGGCCTCCTACGAAGAAGCGCTGCGCCTCGATCCGGGCCATGCCGCCGCCGTCAACAACATCGCCGTCAACCGCCTCGCACGCAGCCGGTGGTCGACCGCGTTGCAAGGATTTCTCGGGGCGGCGCGGCTTGATCCGGAATTGGGCGATCTGGCGCGCCGAAACATCGCCATCGCGCTGGTAAGGCCGTTGCGGCTGGCCACGTTCGGCGTGGTAGTACTTGCGTTCCTCGCGATCCTGGCGACCCCGGACGCTGAGCAGGGATCGTCGTCCGTGCAACGACGGATGATGGTCGGGATCTGCACGGTGGCGTTGCTCGCCGGCCTGGTGTGGCTGAGTCGTGTCGTGCCGCTGCGCACCTGGCGGTCGGTGTTGCGGACTCGGTCCACACTGGTTCTCCGCCTTGGACTGATCGTATGCGCGATACCGGTCGGCGTGCTGGCGACGTTGGGGCACGGCGGTACGGTGACATCGATCGTCGCGCTGATGCTCTGGGTGGGAGCCTTGGTCGTCGTGTTCATCGGTCGGTTCACAGGCGACTAATTGCCTGTTGCGGAGCGGGTCCCGGCGGTACCGTCGGCCCGTGACCGGCCCATCGCGCCCCCTGACCCTGCTGGACAAGTCGGAGATCCTCGACGGTCTCTTCTCGTCGTGGGACGACCTCGATCGGTTGATGACCGGTCTCCCCGAGGAGTGCTGGCTGACGCCGACACCGCTGCCAGGATGGTGCGTCCATGACGTCATCGCGCACGTCATCGGGACGGAGTCGATGTTGTCCGGCGTCGCCACACCCGAATCGGACGTCGACGTCGCCAAGCTCGACCACGTCCGAAACGCCATCGGCGAGATGAACGAATGCTGGGCCAGGCACCTGCGTGGCGAGTCGGCTGCAGACGTGCTGGAGCGCTTCCGCGACGTGACCGCTGCGCGGCGGGCGATGCTCACCAACATGATCGACGAGGCGTGGAACGCGCCGACCATGACGCCCGCCGGTCCCGATAGCTACGGCCGCTTCATGCGCATCCGGATCTTCGACTGCTGGATGCACGAGCAGGACATACGTCACGCGCTGGCGCGGCCGTCGTCGGACGCGGATCTCGAGGGCCCGACGGCGCGGTTGGCGCTCGACGAGATGGCGGGCAGCATGGGCTTCGTCGTCGGCAAGCTCGGCAAGGCTCCCGACGGTGCGCGGGTGGCCATCGAGCTGACCGGGCCGCTGGCGCGGACGATCCGGGTCGCGGTCGATGGCCGCGCCTCGCTGGTGGCGGACTTCGGCGGCGCCGAGCCGACGGTGGTCATCGGGCTCGACGGTCTGCAGTTCACCCGGTTGTGCGGGGGCCGGCCGATGACCACCGCGCGACCGACCGACATCGTCATCGAGCGGCGACGCCGAGGTGGGCCAGCGAATAGTCGACAACTTCGCGTACGTGATCTGACTGGGACTATTTAATCGCTGGTCGATGTTGTCCTGCCAGGTATGATGGACTGTCCCGCCGAAAGCCGGTGGGGATGCGAGGGGCTGAACGGTTTCGACTTCGCGCATCGAATCAAGGGAAGCGTGCCGGTGCAGGCAAGAGACCACCGTAAGCGTCGTTGCAACCAATTAAGCGCCGATTCCAATCAGCGCGACTACGCACTCGCTGCCTAAGCGACTGCGTGTCTGTCAGACCGGGAGCGCCCTCGGCCCGGACCCTGGCATCAGCTAGAGGGACAAACCCATACGTTCGGTCGCGGGACATATGGGGACATCAAACAGCGACTGGGATCGTCATCACGGCTTGTTCGCGAGACCGAGAGATCCAAGTAGAGACATAGCGAACTGCGCACGGAGAAGCCTCGAGGGAATGCCGTAGGACCCGGGTTCGATTCCCGGCAGCTCCACTGTATGGAAGCGGGTCAGGGCCAAAAGCCCTGGCCCGCTTTACTTTTCTCATCAACATTTCATCAACGTTTCGGGCTTATGCTCGCCGCCGTGGCATCGCCGTCTGCCCGGGCACTCGGAGTCGTTGGTGATGCCGCGGCGGCCGCACTGGGCTGCCGGTTCGCCACCGCCTCGGCGACCGACCGGACTGCGACGATTTTTACCGTCCTCGCGCTGATCTCTCGCGCGGCTCAGGACCTCCGCGCCGGCAGTCTGGGCTGAGGTGCGCGTTGCACTCGCTCGATGCCCGCCTGTGTGAGTTGGCGGGGATGACAATGCGTGTAATTTCAGTCAATACTGAAATTACTGGCATAGCTGCGGTCCTGGTGAGCGGCGTTTGCACGCGGCTGCGAAGGAGGTGGTAATCGATATGGCCAAACGTCTCGCCGCGCTTGATCACGCGAAGAGGATGGACTGGGTCGAACGAGTGGCGAGTTTCTGCAATGAACAGTGGGGACTTCAGCCCATTACCGGACGGATTCTCGGCTGGCTGATGATCTGCGACCCAGCAGAACAATCGGCGGCCCAGATTGCCGAAGCAATCGGAGCCAGTCGAGCCTCGCTTACCGCCAATATCAGGCAACTGACCGCTGCGGGGTTTGTGCGGCGGCGATCCCGGCCGGGCGGGCGCACCACGTATTTCTGGATCGACGACGACGCGTGGGAACGCGTACTGCACCACCGCTTTGCGAGCATGGCAGCGTTCACGAACATCGCTCGCGACGGCATGGAACTCGCCGGACCAAGATCCGCACAAGCCGGAAGAATGCAGTCCGCTTATGACGCCTTCAACTGGCTGGCGGGCCTTATGGAAGCCGGCCCCAAACCTCCTGAATCGAAACGGAGCAACCCGTGAATCGTCTCGTAACTGAACTCAACGGAGTTCGCGCTACGGCTCTGCTCGCTCTGTACGCGAGGGCGCTCGACAACAACTCAGAGCATCCGATACTTGGCGACCGATGGGCTGAGGAGATCATCACCCGCCTTGACTTCGACTTCACACAGTTCCGTACGGCGAAGAAGGAACGCTACGGCGTCGGCGTACGCACCCGCCAGATGGACGAATGGACAAGAGATTTCGTCACCGATCACCCTGATGCAATCGTTCTGGATCTGGGCGCCGGTCTGGACAGCCGGGTGTTCAGAGTCAACCCGCCCAGTCCGTGTCAGTGGTATGACGTCGACTATCCCGATGTCACCGAGCTGCGCAATGCCCTCTATCCGGCGCACCAACGCCACGAAACGATCGGGGCCGACCTCACGCACGACTCATGGCTGGATCAGGTGCCACGCGACAAGCCAGTCGCCGTTGTGGCCGACGGTGTGTTCATGTTCCTCACTGAGCAGGACCTTCGCCAGCTGCTTTCTCGTATCGTCGCGCACTTTCCCGCCGGCCAGATCGCGTTCAATGCGGCCACTGCGCTCCAAGTCAAACTGGCCAACAGTCATCCGGCGGTAAAGAGGACCGGCGCTACGCTCCAATGGTCGCTCGACGATCCGCGAGCACTCGAACTGTTAGATCCCACAGTCAAACTCGCCGAGGAGCGAATGATTATCGAGTCGCCATGGCTTTCCCATGCCTCTCGGGCATACCGCACCACCTGTGCCATCATGGAAGGCATCCCGGCGCTGCGCGCGCAGGGCGGGCGCATCCTGCGCTACACGTTCTAGCGCTTCAACGTGGCGTGGAACGTGCAATGCCTGATAGGGCAGCTCAGGTTTCGGTGCCCTTGAACCGGTCGGGTGCGGGGCAATCCGGAAGAGCGGCACCGTCATCAGCGTTATAAGCGGGTTCGATTCCCGGCAGCTCCACCGGAAAGACCGGCCAGGACGAAAGTCCTGTCCTGCTTTTTCTTCCCCATCAACGTCAATGAACATCGGTACAGCACCTGCACGTAGCCAGTGCCGACGTTGCGGGCCATATGCTGGCCGGGCTTCTTGGTGATATCCGGCTTTCGCGAGGTAGGCGGCCGTGGCGATGATGAAATCGATGGATCCCGACCATGTCCCACAATCCCGGACCCGAAACGTGCGACGGTCATATCAGGAGTTGAAGAGATCTGAGGCGTGGTCGGCATAGGTGGTGTGCGTTTGAGCGCTACGTGGACGACGCGGTGGTGCAGTCTGCCAGCAAGACGCAGGCGCTGATGCTGCGCGGCAAGATCGGGACATGCCTGTCTCATCCCGCGCTGAGCCCAAGCAGAACCTCGTCGGGTCTCGCGGCGGCGTTGGTCGTCGGCGCGTTGCCGGCTCTTGCGTCTCCCGCGCCGTCGTGGTGGTGGCTGGCGTGGTTCGGCATCGTCCCCCTGTTGTTGGTGGTGCGCTCCGCGGCGGCTGCCCGCGCGGCCGCTCTGCGGGCGTGGTGCGGTATGGCCGGCTACGTACTGGCCACCCAATACTGGCTGCTGCCGAGTGCCGGACCGCTGCTGGTCGTGCTGGCAATCGGACTTGGCGCGTTGTGGCTGCCGTGGGGTTTGGCCGCGTACCGGCTTCTGCGCGGGCCGATCACGGCCCGCGGGACGCTCGAAGCCGTGGTGGTATTACCGAGTGCCTGGGTGATGGCCGAAGCGGTGCGATCGTTGCCGGGTCTGGGCGGTCCATGGGCATCGCTCGGCGCGTCGCAGTGGAACCAGCCCGCCACACTTGCCTCGGCCTCACTCGGCGGCGTATGGCTCACCAGTTTCGTGATCGCCGCATCGAACACCGCAATTGCACTCGTGATCCTGCATCGGCGCAATTCCGCCCGTGTCATCGCGGCAGCGGTGGCACTGGCATGTGCGGGACTGGGCCCGGCATTGTTCTGGCTGGGACCGTCGCCTCCGGCCGGGTCGACGCTACGGGTGGCGCTCGTCCAGCCGGGCAATATCGAGGACTCCGTGGCCCGTCAGGCGGCTGGCGAAACGCTGACCGCAGGTCTGGCAGCCCAGCGACCCGACCTGGTCGTCTGGGGCGAGAGCAGTGTCGGGGTCGATCTCACTGGCCAGCCGGAGGCCATGACGCGCCTGATGGACCTGTCCCGGCGGGTCGGCGCGGACCTGCTCGTGAACGTCGACGCCCGTGATCGCACAGGTGGGATCCACAAATCGTCGGTCCTCATCGGACCGAGCGGATCGCGCGGCACGTATACGAAGACTCGGCTGGTGCCATTCGGCGAATATGTGCCGTTGCGGCCACTGCTCGGTTTGGTCACCCGGCACACCAAGGCGGCGGCCGAGGACCGACGACGCGGCAGCGGACCGATCGTGTTGCATACCAGGGGGCTCGCCATCGGACCGCTGATCAGTTTCGAGGCAACCTTCTCCGACCTTCCCCGCCACGAGGTGCAGCACGGCGCGCAGCTCCTGGTTTACCAGAGTTCAACCTCGACGTTCCAAGGAACTTGGGCGCAGCCGCAGTTGGCCAGCCAGGCCGCGGTACACGCCGCGGAGGTGGGCCACCCGGCGGTGCACACCGGTTTGTCCGGCGTCAGCTCGGCCTTCGACGCACGGGGACGCCAACTTGCCTGGTACCCGTCCATTGAGCGCGGCGCGATTGTGGTAGACGTCCCGCTCGGATCACACACCACCGCGTACCAACGGCTCGGAGATTGGGTGTTGGCGTTGGCGTTTTCGATCCTCGCCAGTGGCTGCGTCATAGCGACCGTGCGGTTTCGGCGCTGATGTCTCATCTTCGCGACAACGGATCAGGGCTGCGATAACCAGCCGCACGCTATGTGCTGTCGGCCATCTCCGGCGTGGCGATCGCGTCGGGTGCCTCCGTCGATGGCCCACGGAAGGCCCCCGACAAGCACGTTGCGGCCCCCAAGCAGTGACGATGCGTCGACGTCCAACTACAGGACGCTTCACGGCACCCTCTTAGCGACCGACAAGTCGCGGCTACCCGCGCTGATTGCCGCTCACCGGCGGGCCTGGCACCATGGCCCAGGCGGCCAATCCGGCGGCAGCGGCAGAGAGGACGTGCCAGGCCCCGTGGTACTGCCAGAGGCTGTCGGGTCTGCAAAGCGGCGACCCGGAACGTCCTGCGGCGTAGGCGGCCAGTCCCAGCGCGAAGACCCCGGCCGCTGCCGCCCAGATCGACCGCCACTGTCGGCGCCTGCTCCGAGCCAGGCCGGCGGCGTAGATCGCTCCCGCGACGACGATCGGCCAGTCGTGGGCGAGCTCCGCCCACGACGGCTGTGGCCCGTGGTAGGCAAGGCTGCCGGCCCCGACCGCCACGAGGGCAACTCCGGCACCCCCAGCCAACGGCGCCGTCAAGCGCTTCGCCCAGCACAGAACGGCCATCCCGGCGGCGACGTAGGCCAGGCTGGTGATGGCCAGGACGGGCTGCGCCAGCGCGGCGTCTACGATGCGCTCGCAGTCCGAGTGACCGAAACCTCCGGGAGCGGTCAAGACCTCCATGGGCAGATCCACCGTAGCGCGCCCGCCGGGCCGGTGACGGGACGGACGGGACGCTGTCCGCCGGTTTGCGTGCTGCTTGGACACGTTCTTTGCCTGGAAATGCAGCGGGATTTTCTTCCACAGCGCGGTGTCCTGGCGTGGTCGGCAACGGACCTGGATCGCGGGGCCGATGGATGTGTTGGTGCCGAGTTCCACGGCGTGCCCTTGCTCCCTTTCGCTCCATCGGCTCGACCTAGGCGGGCAAGATCATGCGGCGCAAGTTACGCGTTGCAAGCAGGCGAAGGGGCCAGCGGCAACCTGGCCCGCGAATCCGAGTACCGGTCGCGAAGGGCGCTGCGGCGTGTTGACGCCGTCAACGCCTGTCGCGTATCCGCAGGTCGTTTCACGTACTTTCGCGTGGTTTCGCGTTGCCAAATCCGACGTCTCCGCACGTCAACGACAGATTTGGCGCGGGTTCGATTCCCGGCAGCGCCACCAGTAAACGCCCTGGTCAGGGTAGGTTTTCACCTGACCGGGGCGTTTCTAGGTTCACCACCGTTCACAACTCGGTGGGTCACGAGGCAGCGGCTCGTTCGCGGATCTCCACCGCGGTCTCGAGCATCTGCGCAGTGCTGGTGAACCAGTCCTGCAGATTCAGATCCACGATGAGCTCGTCTGCGCCGGCGTCTGCGGCGGTTCGGACGTCGTCCATGATTTGGTCGAGCGTGCCGACGAACGCCGGTCGGTCAGGTCCTGCCGGGCGGTCGGTGAAGGTGACGTTTCCCACCACGACCATCTCCATCCGGCTCGGGTCCCGGCCGTACTCAGCGGCCATTTCGCGGATGCGGTCCCAGCTCGTGCGCAGTTCTGCGGCGCCGGCCGGCCCGGGTGTGGTGAGGAGCGGCAGCCAGCCGTCGGCGCGTTTGGCGATGCGCTGCACGGCCTTTGGGCTGCTGCTGCGACCCAGGTTGCTGCCACCGCCGCCGAGCATGACGGGGATTTTCGAAGCGGGCTTGGGCAGGACCGAGGCGTTGTCGATGACGACGCGGGGACTGCGGAAGGTCACCGGGTCGGGCCCCCACACGGCATCGAAGACGTCCAGGGTCTCGTCGAGGAAGCGGCCGCGATCCGCTCGGGTGGCGCCGGTGGCCCGGAGGTCGTCGCTGGACCAGCCGGGGCCCATGCCTGCGATCACGCGGCCGCCGCTGATCTGATCGATCGTGGCCAGTGCCTTGGCCAGCTGGACGGGTGTGTGCTGTGCCGCGATCAGGATGGCGGTGCCGAGGCGCACCCCTTCGGTCACCACCGCCGCGGCCGTCAGGACTGCCAGGGAGTCGGCGACCTGCCGCGAGGATTCCGGCCAGGGCAGGTCCGGCGGGGCATACGGTTCCAGCGGCGTCTGCGGGAAAAGCAGCCGTTCATAGGTCCACAAACTGGCGTATCCGGCGGCTTCGGCCGTTCTGGCTGCTTCGACCACGTCGTGTCGTAGGTCGACTCCCAATCTCTGGGGCAGACGAAGTCCGAGCTTCAATTGAAACCTCCGATGTGCTGTCAGCTCCAAGCGGGCTGATCGCCGCGCAGTCCGACGCCCTCGCGGCGCTGCGCGCGTCCGTGACGTGCTGCGGCTGAGGACAATCCGAGCGCGCCGACGGGTGCTGCTGGCATAACGTGCGGCGCATACTCGCGATTCCCGGCAGGCACCTGGCAGGCGTGTTTTGCTCGCGCAGCAAACAACACGCCCGTGTGGATGGCGTGTGGATGGCATCCACACGCCCCGTTCCGATCTGGCGCGTCTGCACCGGTCAGTGGCTAAAGAGGAACGCGGTTCGAGTCCCGGCAGCTCAACCCAAGCGCCGACAGGTGGCGACGCAACAAATGGTCAAGCTGCAGCGCCGTTCGCATCAAGCGCCGTCGATGACGGACAGTGGCAGGTATTCGATCGTGTTGATGCTGCCGAAGTATCGCGTTACGTTGCCGCTTATCTTGTATTCCGGCATGACTTCCAGGATGACCTCGAGAGCGATTTTCAGCTCAAGACGGGCGAGGTGCATGCCCAGACACACATGCGGCCCGGCACCGAACCCGAGATGCCGGCTGGTGTTCGACCGTCGAAAGTCAACAGCATCGGGCTTGGGGAAGACCGTCACGTCGTGATTGGCTGACTGTGTTGGAAGCACCAGGGCATCGCCCTTGGCGAACCGACAGCCGCCGATCTCCATGTCCTCGGCGGCAGTCCGGGTGATCGTCACCAAGCCGAAGTAGCGAACGAATTCGTCGATGGCCGCCATGATCAGGCTTGGATCGTCGATGAGTTGTGCGCGTTGCTCTGGATGGTCGGCCAGAAATTCGAGGCTGTGCGCGAGCACGTTCGTCGTCGTATCCAGACCGGCGATCATGAACGTCGTCATCGCCAACACTTGCTCTTCAGAGGTGAGTGGTACGCCTCCATGGCTGGCTCGAGTCAGTCGGGACGCGATCGAGTCGTTCGGCGCGTCTCCGGCTGCCTTCTCGAGCGCTGTTGCGAAGTAGTTGAACATGGCCGGATCTGCCTGTTTCGCCGAGGTGCGCTCGCCCGAGAACACCTCACGTAGAAGCTCGTCCTTCCATTTCAAGAGCTGGTCGAGATCGTCCAGGGGTAGTCCGACGAACTCGAGAAAGCCTTCGCTCGGCAGGGGGACGCAGATCGCGGCGACAGCGTCGCCGCCGCCGGCCTCCGCGAACGCAGTGATCCGCTGCCGCGCCGACTCGCGGAACCGCGCCTCGATGGCGGCGACGGCGACTGCCGAGAACCAAGATCGAAACTCATGGCGATAGGCGGTGTGCTCGGGCGGGTCGTAGTTGATCGGCAACAGTCGAGGCTGGCTGGGATCGGGCGGCACTGCGGTGTGTCGAGCGGAGGTGCTACGTGTGCGGAGCATGGCGTCGATGTCGGAATGCCTACTGAGCAGCCAGAAGCCGCCGGCGCGCTCGCTCCTGGCGACTGGGCAGGTCTCGCGCATCCGCTCATACAGCCCGGACGGGTCGGCGGCACCCGGCTCGGAATGGTGGAACTGGCGTACTTCATCTTGAATAGACATGTAGCCTCCTTTGGGAAATTAAACTAACGACACTAGACAGTTGAAGTCAAGCGAAACGCCAGGATCGCGGGTCGCCACGGCATTGGACTCACGGACGTGCTCGCTCAGCTTGCGCAGGGCGGTTACCGCGCCGAGAAGTGTTCGCCCAGCGCGGCGTCGTGCTGTCGCGCGGCGAAAGCTCCGCGTGAAGTCCTCAGCCGGTGAAGCTACCCGAGCCGGTCTTGACCAACGGGTCGTACAGCCCGCGCTCCGCTCAGTCTCGTCTCGCTCGGTCAGCGGTCCAGGATCAGGCGGGCTGATCTGCAGCGCGAGACGCAGAGCATCATCGTTTTGTCTTCTTTACGCTCGATGTCGCTCAGTATCGAGTCGCGATGATCGATTTCGCCGGAGATGACTGCCGTTTCGCAGGTGCCGCACGTGCCCTCGCGACACGAGGTGAAGACAGGGACTCCGGCGTGTTCGAGCGCGTCGGCGATCGACGTACCAACGGGCACCGCAATCTCCAGACCGGATTGCGCCAGTTCGACGACGAACTCGCGGTCCGCGGGTGCGTTGTCGAGGTTCTTGGGGGTGAAGCGCTCGACGTGCAGCTGTGCCGCATCCGGCCACTCGGTCGCCTGCTTCTCAATCGCGTCGAGGAGCCCGGTTGGCCCGCAGCAGTACACGAGGCTGTTCGGATCGCGGTCGGCGAGGAAGTCCTGGATCGGCAGTAGCCCGGATTCGTCCTCGGGTCGCACCACGAGGCGGTCGGGGTACCTGGCTTCCAGTTCGTCTAGGTAGGCCATGGTGGTGCGGCTGCGGCCACCGAACAGTAGTCGCCAGTCCGCCGACTCTCCGAGGTGGTGGATCATCGCCAGGATTGGGGTGATGCCGATTCCGCCGGCGATGAATCGGTACTGCGCGGCGACCTCGAGGTTGAAGTGGTTGCGTGGCGCCGAGATTGTTACTTCGTCTTCGACAGTCAGGTCGTCCACGATGCTCGCTGACCCACCGCGCCCATCGCGCTCGCGGAGCACTGCGACGCGAAACGTCGACGTGTCAATGTTGTGACCGCACAATGAGTATTGCCGCACCAGCCCGTTTGGTGCGACGACGTCTATGTGCGCGCCCGGATCCCATGGCGGAAGTGACGTGCCGCATCGGGCCTGGAAAGTCAGCTCGACTGTGTCGTCGGCGAGCGTGCGACGGTGTGTGAGAAGCACGGTGAGTGTGTTCGGAGTGCTAGTCATCGGGTCAGCCCCCTATGCGTGTTCGATCATGCACCTGTGGCGCAGTCATTTCCGGCCCACGAGGTCACGGCCGGTGATCACCTTCATGATTTCGTTCGTTCCGCCGTAGATGCGCTGCAAGCGGGCCGCCGTGCAGTTGAAGGCAACAGCCGACGACCTCGTTATGCCCGCGGCCAGCCACACGTTGCGACCGAGTACGTGCTCCGCTGTGTAATACGTCCGCTTCATGGCGTAGTAAGCGCCGGTTGGACGAACGCGATCTCCGGCGGGGCCACGAGGAAGGGGGCGGCAGCGGCACCGACCTGGCGCATCGTCTCGCTGTTCATATGGGCATCGAAGCCGACCTTGTCCGCATACTCCTCGAAGAACCAGATAACGGCGTCGTTCTTGCGGTCGAGGTAGATGCGGTAGGTCAGGGTTCCGGACTCTGCCGACGCGGCGGTGAGCAGCGGTGCAAACGCTTGAACGGCGTCGTCACGATGTCCCGGCTTCGTGGTGATCTTCGCAATAACAGTGCGGGTCGACAATGGGTCCTCCATTCAGATTGGACCATAATCTTATATCATTAGATTTTGAGGTGCTAGAGGTGCACCTCATGGATCTGGCGCGCACCACCGTATGGCGTGCGATACGCATCCAGGCCTAGCCACCACAGGAGCTGGAGACTATCGTCGTTAGTTATACCCGGACGAGAAGTTGGTGGTCTGTGCAATCAAGTTCTGCCTGCCCGATGCCGAGTCGGCAGCTCGGGGACGCGACCGTATCCGCCCTGGGGTTGGGTTGCATGCGCATGTCCGACGAGGGGCGTGACGCGGATGAGATGCTGGCGACACTGCGGGCAGCGCTCGACGCCGGCATCACCCTGTTCGACACGGCAGCGTCATACGGGTTCGGGCACAACGAGGCGCTGCTGGCGCGGTTCCGCAAGTCCGTGGACGTCGAGGTCTTCATTGCCACGAAGTGCGGAGTCGTTCGGGACGCGGAGGGCCGGATCACTGTAGACGGCACCCCAGCCGGCGTCCGGGCCTCGGTCGAGTCTTCTCTGCGGCGACTCGACACAGACGTGATCGATCTGCTCTACCAACATCGCGTCGACCCGGCGGTGCCCATCGAAGAGACCGTTGGTGCGCTCGCCGAACTGGTTGACGAGGGCAAGGTGCGCTACATCGGCTTGTGTGAGGCCAGTGCCGACACCTTGCGTCGTGCCGCCGGCGCGGCCAAGCTGACCGCGTTGCAGAGCGAGTGGTCGCTGTGGTCTCGAGAGATCGAGGCGGAGATCGTGCCGACCGCAAGAGAATTCGGTATCGGGCTCGTCTGCTACTCGCCGCTCGGGCGGGGCTTCTTCGCCGACCAGCCGCCGGCGATCGACGCGCTACCCGCCGACGACTTCCGCAGGCACAACGCGCGTTACCGGGGCGAGACGGGGCTAGTCAACGCCCGCACGCGCGAGCACATCGCCGACCTGGCGCGGGCAATGGACTTGACCCTCGGGCAGCTCGCGCTGTCCTGGCTGCTTGCCCAGGGGACGGATATCGTGCCGATCCCGGGCACGACGTCCGTCAGTCACCTCGCCGACAACATCAGGTCGGTGTCGGTGCCGCTCGACGCCGCGAGCCTTGCTGCGATCGACGACATCGTTGGTCGTCCTGGGGTGTGGGCGGGGGAGCGTTACCCGGCGGGGTCGTTTCTCGCCTACGACAGCACCCCGCAGGTTCCGGACAACCGCAATAGGTAGCTCACGTCCGAGCGTTCGTGCTCGAAGTAGAGGTAGCGCGCGACGAGCACCCGCGGGTCCTCGGCTGGGATGGTCAGCGTTGCCCGGGCTGCCCCGCGGGCGGACACTTCTTCAAGTGCGCACGTGAGCAACGGTTGCATCTGCTCCGGTGGTGGAAGCGGATCTCCATGGATTCGTCCGGTCAGACCGTGCGGGTGCGGCACTAGTTCGACATCGATCGATACACCGACCGCTCCGTGGACCCGGAACCTGCCTGATTCCTCGGCCAAGCCTCGGTCGATACGTGCCTCGGCCGACGAGGCGGTCGTCAGGGGAGGGGCATCCTCACCGAGAGGGCGGACCAACACCCACGTGCGTTCGGTCTCGGCCGCCCCGAAGCGGAGGGCCGCCCGTTGGGCAGCTGGATGGTCACCTTGCGCAACGATGGTGACGACGTCTGCGTGTATCCGTCGCCAACTGTCCGGGCCACCGCCTCGAAGCCGCTCCATGAGCAAGGTGGTGATGCCGCGCGAGCGAGAGTCCGGGTGCACCACATACTCGACCGAGCCGGCGCGGTCGGCCACGAGCACACGAAGGTACGCCACATACGCGCGCCGGGCGAAGTCGGCTTCGTGCAGCTCGCCGACATCGGCGGTGACTAGTAGATGGTGGACTCGGGCCGGACCCGCATCAGCTGCCTGCCCGGCAGCCGTCGGCGTCGACACGGTCGAGAACTCCGCCTCACGGTCATAGGCCGCCGCAACGCCGATGAGATCGGTGACGTGTTCGACTTCCTCGGCGGTGAGGTGGTCAGCCCAGCGCAGCCGGATCATCAGTCCTCTTGGGACATCAGCTTGTTGAGTTCACGGTGGAAGACGTGGTTCGCGACCTCGTTCAGGCCGAGAAGCATCCCGCCGGCGTCGCCGCTGACGACGGCGCGCTGCGCCTCACGCAGCAGCGGGAAGTCCTCGCCGTGCAGCACGGTGAGCAGAATCGACCAGTTCTTCTCCCACCGTGCCGTCCAGGTGTCGGCGTCGATCGCCGAGGCCTCGACCGGGGGTACGAACAGGCGCATTTCCATCCGGCACATCCCGGGATCGACGGGGTGCGGCCGGAACGACAACATCTGAAAGTGATCCGGCTGGCGCAGCAGCACGGTGTTCGGTCCGATGAAGTGCGTGTCGATCGTGTGCCGCGTGAGGTCGAGATCACCGGGGTCCTCGTCGATCCATCGATCGATCGACTTGCGGGGAACCAGGAACCGGCAGTGCCGGCCGTAATCGTCGAACGCTGATGCGTTCGTGTGGACATGCTTCGCAGCCGAGTTGGGGTGCGCGTACTGGATGTGGTAGCCGTCGAGGAAGGCATCCATCATGATCTTCCAGTTGACGGGCTCGTCGAAGCCCTCCGCATAGCGGCAGATCAGCTGTTGCAGTCCGAAGCCGCCGAGGATCTCGTCCATCTCAGGACCGAGCCAATCAGTGACGTCGATCGTCGCGTCGGCGGAGTCAACCAGCCACACCAGCCCATGGCGCTCGATGGCGGGCAGTGGAATGAGGTTGAGCTTCGACCGGTCGACCTCGCCGAACATCTCGTCTCGCGTGATCGCCCGCAGCGTGCCGTCGGGGTCATACGACCACCGGTGATAGCCGCAGGAGAACAGTCGGCAGCGCCCAGAGTCCTCATTGGCCAGTAACGCGCCGCGGTGGCGGCACATGTTCACGAAGGCACGGACGCGACCGTCGCCCTGCCGCACAATCAGCACGTTGTTGCGCGGCATCTGTAGCGTGACGAAGTTGCCGGGCTCAGGAATTTCCGAACCGTGGATCACGGGCGTCGGGACGCGGCCGAACACGAGCCGACGCTCCTCGGCCGCGATATGGCTGTCGTTGTAGTAGCCCGGTAGAAACTCCCTCACCTGCTCGACGCGGTCGGTGGTGCCGTCCCGCAAGTGCGCGAGGACGCGGTCGATGCGGACGCGGTCTGTCGAGATGTTCGTATACATAGCTGCTCCTTGCCCCGGCAGAAATCTTATATCGATAGATAAACAGGAATCAAGCGAGGGTAGGAGCCTGTGCCGGCTCCCCTCGTCGAGGGAGATGAAGTCTTGTCCAAAATATCTAAGGCTGTTAGGCTGGCTGCGACACGATGACGTGACCTGGAAGTACGCCCAGGGTCTGCCAGTGAAGGACGGAAAGCATGAGTGACGCGAACAACGCGGTCGGAGTCGAGCACTTCATTCGCGGCCGCTTGGACACCGAAGGGGTCAATGTCTGCCCGGCTCCGGACGGCGTGACCTTGATGACGCCGTCGCTCGATCTGAACTCGCTCGTCTGGCCGCGGGCGGAAGGCTTCCCGGCCGCCGACCTCACCTTGGACGAGGTGCTCGACCATCTGGCCGCGGTCGGCAAGGCGCTCGAGAAGGACGGTCGTGGCTACATCTCCGACGCGTTGGAGAAGCTCGCCAAGGTCAACCCGGTCGGCGGCGGGATGCTGCGCAGCCACATGGCGAGCGCGGTGAGCCTGTTCAACCGCGAGCTGATGGCGTACGAATACGAGCAGTCACTCGGCTTCCAAGGCGACGGCTGGACACGCGCGACCGCGCCGGACGGTTCGCAGTTCGAGAGGCGGTGGTTCCCGACCCGAACCGTCCACATCATGGCTGGCAACACTCCCCACGGCGGCCCGCTCGCGATCATCAGGACATCGCTGCTGCGCGGGGTCGCGCTGATGAAGATGCCGTCCAACGACCCGTTCACGCCGATCGCGGTGCTCCGGACCATGCAAGACCTCGACCCGGATCACCCGCTCGTGCAGTGCTTCTCGGCGGCGTACTGGCGCGGCGGTGACGCCGAGGTGGAGTCCGTGCTGTTCCGCACGCAGTTCTTCGACAAGATCATCGCTTGGGGCGGCGAGGGCGCGATCCGCAATGCGGTGCGCTACCTCGGCCCCGGCCTCGAACTGGTCTCCTTCGACCCCAAGACGTCCATCTCGATCATCGGCCCCGAGGCGTTCGAGTCGCCGGAGGTCACCAGGCAGGTGGCCGACCTCGCCGCCAACGACGTCCGGTATCAGGAGGGCTGCGGCACCAGCCGTCACCAATACGTGCAAGGCACGGTCGAGCAGGCCGACGCCTACGGCGAGGCGCTGCTTGCCGCCATGAACGACTACCACGATCGGGTGCAAGGCTCGTGCAAGGCGACGCCGCCCGAGGTTGTCGAGGCGGTGGACGGCCTACGCATGCTCGACCCGATCTACAAGGTGTGGGGGCGCTACGACGGCAGCGGCCTCGTTGTCCGCTCCGACGAACCCGTCGACTTCTATCCGGACGGCCGCACCGTCAACGTCGTTCGGCTGGACAGCCTCGACGAGGTGGTCCACCACGTGAACGTGGCGACCCAGACGGTCGGTGTCTGGCCGCCGGATCTCAAGGTGACGATGCGCGATGCGCTCGCCTCCGGCGGCGTAGACCGCGTCGCCAATCTGGGCACCGCGAGCGCGGGCGGCACCGGAGCCCTCGGTATCCCGCACGACGGCATGATCGCGCTGCACCGGATGGTGCGCTGGATCTTCTCGGCCGTCTGAGGGGATGCGGACATGAGCTACCTCGGCTATCCGATCCTGACCGACGCCTACGCGCAAGAGTCCCCCGAGCGCGTCACTGCGGTCGATGCAGTCCTGGAGTACTGGAAGCAGGACGACCCGTTCGACTACGACTATCCGGCGCTTCGGGAGTTGCAGATCGCGGCGTTCAACGAGCGCCTCGTACAGCGCCGCGAGGAGGTGCGCGTCGTCGGGCAGAAGGCCGACGAGTTCGGCATTGACTCGATCGAAACTCTCGACGACGCCATCCCGCTGCTGTTCTCGGCCAACGTCTACAAGAGCTACCCCGAGGCGTTCATCTCCAAGGGCCGCTGGGAGCACCTGCTCAAGTGGCTCGACGGCCTTGCCGTGGAGGACCTCACCGACGTCGACGTTTCCGCCGTCGAGGACATTGACGAGTTCATCGACCGAGTGCGTGCGGCCGGCCATCGGGTTGTCACGACCAGTGGCACGAGCGGCAAGTGCTCGCTGTTCCCGGAGAGCACGCTCGACTCCGCCCGATTCCACGAGATGGCGGCCCGCACCTACGGCGCGATGTGGCAGATCGACCCGAGCACGCCGCATCCGCTCTTCTACACAGGCCATCGGGAGAGCGCCTACCGCGGGCGGATCAACCTGGAAGGTCTCTCCGCCGCCTTTGGCCGCCCAGAGACCACCTACACGCTCTTCGAGGAGCGGCTGTATGTCAGCGAGATCAACCGCATGGCGGCGCTGAACAAGGCCCTCGCCAACGGCACGGCCAACCCCTCCGACATCGCCGAGCTGCGGCACGGTCAGGATGTCGCTCAGAAGCGCGCCGCAGCGGCGATTGACCGCTTCGTGGACGTGATCGCCAAACACCGCGACGAGCCGGTGTACCTGTGGGGGCAGCCATACGCGTTCTACCTGACGATGCAGCGCGCCGAGGAACGTGGCGTCGAGTTGACGTTCCACCCCGACAGTGCGGTCATCATGGCCGGCGGACTGAAGAACAACCGGCTGCCGGAAGGCGCCCTGGACCGGATGAAGGCGCTTTACCCGGCCCGGCTGACTGCCGGCTACGGGCAGGCCGAGCTCATGGCGCTGTACTACGAGTGCTCGGAGGGCCGCTGGCACGCGCCCCCGACGGTCATGTTCATGTTGCTCGACGAGACTTCGGAGCGGACGCTGAATCGGGACTCCGGTCAGGCCCAGGGCATTGCTGCCTCGTTCGATTTCTCGGCGACCGGCCGGTGGGGCGGACTGACCAGCCCGGACTGGGTGACTGTCGACTTCTCGCCCTGTCCGTGCGGGCGGCGCAGCCCGTCGTTGCTCGACTGCGAGCGTTTCGACGCCGCCGCACGCGGCTCGGACAAACTCAACTGCCAGGGACGCATCGAGATGTATATCCGCGGTGTACTGGACGACCCCCAGGACGACAAGTGAGGCTCGCAGGCAAGACGGTCGTCATCACTGGCGGGGGAGCGGGCCTCGGCCGTGCGTGCGCCGGACTGTTCGCGACCGAGGGGGCCAACGTCGTCGTCGCCGATTTCGTTGCGGCACGCGCCGAGCAGAGCGCCGAGCTCATCCGATCCAGCGGCGGGCGAGCGATCGCAGTCCACGCCGACGTGCGGGTCGAGCAGGACATGGCCGACCTGGCCGACCGCGCCGTTGACGAGTTCGGTCGGCTCGACGTGATGTTCGCCAACGCCGGCATCCGCATGCCGGGCGGTACGGTGCCGTTCGAGGAGGTCAGCCTCGACGCCTGGCGGACGGTCTTCGACGTCAACGTCACCGGCACGTTCCTTGCTTGCCGAGAGGCCGCTCGGGTGATGAAGCCCGCCCGGTCGGGGACGATCCTGATCACGTCCTCGGCTGCGGCCCTCGTCGGCTATCCGACGATCGCCGGTTACGCCGCGACCAAGGGCGCCGTCAACGCCATGGTCCGTACGCTTGCGCTCGACCTCGGTCAGTTCGGCATCCGGGTCAACGCGATCTGCCCCACGCACGGCATGGCCCAAACGTTTCGGTTCGGCGCCGATGCGGACGTGGACGGGCTGTCTTACGAGGAGGCGCAGGGCGACTGGGATCCGTCCGTCTCGCCGATCCCGCTCAAGCTCGACCGCCCGCCGGGGATTCTCGACAGCGCCTATGCTGCCCTGTTCTTGTGTTCGGACGAGGCGGCGTACATGTCCGGTGTCTGCCTGCCGGTGAGTGACGGCGGCACGCTGAGCCGGGTAGCCATGGTGTTTGAGATGGACGCCAACGTGCGACCGATCGGCCTCCCGGCGCGTACCACCGCGCCGCCACCCACACAGGACTGACGCCGAGATGATGGTCGAGTCCGAGGTCATGGCGCTCGCCGCCGGCCCACCGAGGTACACCAGATCACGTTCGCGCGCGAGTACCCGAAATCGCATGCACGACGTTGACACAACCGATCCGGTCACCGCGGAGTCCGCTTTGGACCGTTCTGGAGGGCTGGCGAGTTGCTGAACACGATCGCTCGAACCGGAACCGTGCTCGGCCTGTTTACTGCCGAGACGCCCGAGTGGAGCCTCACCGAGGTCGCGACGACCCTGAGTCTGCCCAAGTCGACCGCCTTCGACCTGTTGGCCAGTCTGGCCGAAATTGGTCTACTCCAACAGACTTCGGACGACCGATATCGTCTCGGGTGGCAACTCCTGGTGATCAGTCGCCGGCTGATCAATTCCATGGGCGTCAATGATCAAACTCAGCGCACCGTCGCCGCGCTCGCCCAACACCTGAATGCGACCATCAGCATCGGAGCCTGCGACGGGCGAGGGGTCGTCTGCATTGCGCACGCGTCGGTCTCCCGGACCGGACCCGTCCTCGCCGAGGGCGCTCGCCTGCCAGGCCACACCTCGGCTCTCGGGAAGTTCCTGATCGCTCAACTGCCTTGGCAGAAGGTGCAAGAACGAATCGAGCAGCATGGCATGCCCGCGTTGACGGCCAACTCGGTATCCGACATCGACGTCTTTCGCAAGCAGCTCACCTGCGCGCGGGAAAACGATCTGGCCGTGGAGCATGGTGAAACCGTCATGGGTCAGTCGTGTCTTGCCGTGGGCATCTACGCGCGCGAGCACCGAGTGCTTGCCGCGTTGTCGATCTGCACGCCGACCGAGACGATGCACGCCCGCCACGAAGAGTTCGCCAGGATCGCCCGTAGGGCTGCGCGCACCCTGCTGAAGCAAGGCATTTCATCACACGTAATCCCGGTCAAGTGTCGCAATCTTCGATGACTACGCAGAATTCCACACCTGCGTCTTGAAATGGCCACTCACACGGGTGCGGCTCACCTCTATGAGCAGTTCGGTCTGGCTGGCCGGACGATCGCCATCACCGGCGCGGGGCGTGGCATCGGCCGCGCCATCGCCATCGAGGCCGCGCGGGCCGGTGCCCGGGTCGCTGCATGCAGTCGCACCGAGCTGGACCTCGCCGCCCTGCGGCGTGAGATCGAGTACTTGGGCGGGCAGTGCGACAGCTACGTCGTCGACGTATCGGACACCGACGCGCTGTCGACGTTCACCGAGGCCGTCGCTGACCAGAGCGGCGCTCTCGACGGATTCGTCAACAATGCCGGCTGGAACCTGCTCAAGGCGGCAGTGGATTACACCCGCGCCGAGGTCGACCGCATTCTCGACCTGAACTTGCGGGCCTACTACTGGGGCTGCGTCTCAGCTGCCCGCACGATGAAAGTGCTGGGGCGTGGCGGCAGCATCGTGAACGTGACCTCGCGCGCCGGACTGGTGGGCAATCCGGGCCGCGCTCCCTACAGCGCGGCCAAGGCGGGCGTGAACAACCTGACCCGCACACTCGCCGGTGAGCTGGCCACGGACGGCATCCGGGTCAACGCGGTCGCCCCCGGGCTGACCGCGACAGGGCTGGCCACCGAGTTCCTCGACGGGCACCCGGACGAAGCGCACCGCATGGTCGAGCGGATCCCGCTCGGCCGCTTCGCCGAGTGCGACGAGATCGCCCGCCCTGTTGTGTTCTTGTTGGCCCCAGCGGCGTCCATGATCACCGGGCATACGCTCGTCGTGGACGGCGGCTGGAGCGCCGTCTGACGAACACGCCCCACCCTTGGCACCGTCACCCGTCAGGCAGCAGTGGTGCCGGTGAACAGCGCGGCGCTCGATAGTGGGGCCGCCGCACCGCCGATCAGCAGCGACACATCGACGCCGGGCACCTGGTTCACCGAGGTGCCGCGGATCTGCCGCACCGCCTCCACCGCCAGGCCGATGCCGTGGACGAATCCCTCGGCGATGTTGCCGCCGGCCGTGTTGATCGGCAGGCCGCCGTCCGGCGCCGACAGGTTCTTCACGGTGAGGAAGTCGGCCGCACTCTCCGGGGTGAAAAACCCAAAGTCGATCATGGATGCGACCGCTGCCCCGGAGAAGTGGTCGTACACCTGGGCGACGTCGATGTCGGACGGCCCGAGGCCGGTCTCTGCCCAGATCCGCCGGGCGAGCGTTGCATAACCGCCGGACATGTAGTCGGCATCGTTCTCCAGGGTGGCGCCCCAATTCTGGGGAGCGCCGATCACGGCCGAGGCAAGGTATGCCGGTGGGTTGCCGAGGTCCGCGGCGCGTTCCGCGGTGGTCACGAGCAGCACGCCACAACCGTCGTTTTCCCTCGAGCAGTCGAAAAGACGGAACGGGTCGGTGATGGGACGGGCCGTGCGATAGCGATCCTCATCCACCTGCATACTCCCGCCGACCGCCTGCGGATTACGAGCCGCGTGCGCGTAGTCGACCAGCGAGATCGCTTCCAGCGCAGACGGGTCGACGCCGTGGACCTCCATCATCCGCTGGACGCGCAACGCAATGATCTGTGCTGGCGCGACGACGCCGTGTGCGCGGTAGTGCACGCCCATGTGGGACTTGCTGACAGCGGTGCTGAGCCGGCCGCTGTTGGCCTCCGCTGAGGTCCGCAGCACCGCAACGCAGTCGGCCTGTCCGCTCTCCACCGCCATCTTCGCCAGCGCGAGCCCGCCCGCGACGCCGCCGCCCCCGCCGCCCCAAACCAGCGCCGAGAACCGCAGCTCATCGATGTCGAGTGCTGGTGCGAGCTTCGAACCCTCGTTGGTGTCCGGTCCGTACGACACGAAACCGTCCACCTGTTTGGGGTCTACGCCGGCGTCGCGGCAAGCCGCCACGATCGTCCGAAGGGTAAGGCCGAGTTCGCCGATCGGCGCTGAGCCGCGCCGGTACCACGGTGTGGTGGCGATCCCGACGACGGCGGCTCGCCGCTGCTCAGGCGACATCGGCTGACTCCTTCGTCCACCGCAGCACCGGCGCGCCGCCGGTGAGCGTGCTGGGTTCCTGCAGTACCCCGACTACGCGGTCGCCGACGCGGACCGAGGTCGCGTCGACGAGAATGCCGAGCAGCCGTCGCGGCCTCGCACCGTCGAGTTCGACGAGCACGGTGACGTAGGGCAGCGCGTCGGTCATGTCCGGGAAGAATGCGTGGTGTGTACGGGTCCAGGCGTAGACGGTGCCGGTAGCGGGTGTCGACGTCCACACGAGTTCGGCGCCAAGGCATTCCGTGCAGTTCCACCGGGCCGGCCACACCCACGTGCCGCAGTCGGCGCAACGCTGCAGCCGCAGCTCGTGCTCGCGCAGCCCCGCCCAGAACGGCGCGTCGACCCCGTCGTCCTCCGGTCCGATATCGCCGACCACGGGGACGGGCGGTGACGTCATCGTTGCAATCATCGGGTTTCCCTCCTGCGAACTAAGCGTTTTGACTCGGCAGTGGCGGAATCGCCGCCGCGCCCGGACGGGCCGGGGCGCCCAGCTGGGTGAGGGCACCGCGCAGCCAGGACAGGACGCGCTCCAAACCGGCGCGCGGTCCGGTGACGCCGTGCGCGTTGACGTACAGGTTCGCCGCCGCGCACCGAGTAATCGCGAGGACGGCGTAGTAGTCCAGCCGCGGACGGTCGAGAGTCATGCCCGCGCACCGCTCATAGTCGGCCAGGTAGTCGACGTAGTGCGCGTCGTCGCCGAGCAGCTGCGTTCGCAGCCACAGCCAGGCAAGGTCGTCCTCGGGCTCGCCGACGTGAGAGAGCTCGAAGTCGAGCAGCCCGGTCACCTGGCCGTCCAGATGGATGAAGTTGCCGGGTCCGGCATCGCCGTGCAATACGCTTGTCCGCGTGACCATTTGCGGCGCGTTGGCGCGCAGCCAGGCCACGACTTCCTCGAACTCGGCGTGCGGCGGGCACAGCGAGCGATAGGTCCGCACGTAGTCGTCGAGGTCGAGTAACGCGTGCTCGGCGGGGGTATGTGGAATCGGCACCGTCAGCTCGAGCGCGTGCGGATCGAGCGCGTGCAGCCGGGCAAGCTCGGCGACGAACGAGTGCATGACGCTACGGCGCTCGGCGTCGTCCAGGTCGTCGATGCCGGCGCGCCCGGGCAGGCAGGTCTGCACCATCGCGCTCTCGTCCGGTGCGACTGCCAGCAGCCTCGGAACCTTGATGCCTGCGCGGTGTAAGACAGCAAGGATGCGCGCCTCGCGCACGAGGGTGAACGGCGTGCCGCTCCATGGCCCGACGCCGGCCTCGACGCGCAGTATCGCGTCGACGGGGACGCCGTTCTCCTTCACCGTGACGAACCAGATACCCCTCGAGCGGCCGGCCGCGGGGTGGACGCGGACGTCGAGCACCGGACCGATCGCGTCCTCGATCCAGGACGTGTCAACGGCGTTGTCGGTCGAAAGTCTCATCGCGTCACCCCGTCATCGCCGGGTCGCGTTCGACCACGTCGGTGAGGGCCTCGTCGATGCGCTCGAGCATGTCCACGTCCACCACGACGTCCAGAGCCTTGACGTTCTCACCGAGCTGGCCGGGCCTGCTGGCCCCGACGATCGCCGACGAAACGTTGTCGTTGGTCAGGATCCACGCGAGGGCCAGCTGGGACATGGTGACGCCGAGCTCAGCGGCAACCGGCAGGAGACGCTGTACGCCAGCGAGGATGTCGTCACGCATCCACCGCCCGATCGCTTCGTCGGCCTGAGCGAACGACGCGCGACTACCCGGGGGCGCCGCCGTCCCGGGCGCGTACTTCCCGGTTAGCACACCCTGCGCCAGCGGCGACCAGACAATCTGGGAGATCCCGCGCTCCCGGCAGAACGGCATGATCTCCTGCTCGGGAACCCGCCACAGCATCGAGTACTGCGGCTGATTGGCGATCGGCTTGGCCGCGCCCGTTTGGTCGGCGATGTCGAGCCAGGCGCACAGCTGATCGGTCGTCCACTCGGACACGCCGACGTAGAGCACCTTGCCGCTGCGCACGAGGTGGTCGAAAGCTGCGACCGTCTCCTCCAGCGGAGTGTTCTTGTCGTAGCGGTGCGCCTGATACACGTCGATGTGATCGGTGCCAAGGCGACGCAGCGACGCGTCGCAGGACTCGAGGACGTGTTTTCGGGACAGGCCGCGCTCGTTCGGGCCGCTGCCGGTCGGCATGCGCACCTTGGTCAAGATCTCGACCGACTCCCGCTTCACACCGGACAGTGCTTGGCCGAGCAGCGTCTCGGCGGCGCCCATGGCGTACACGTCAGCGGTGTCGAATGTCGAGATGCCGAGGTCGAGGGCCTCGTGCACGCAGCCGACCGCCGCGTCGGCGTCGATGAGATCGCCGTGGGTGAGCCAGTTGCCGAGCGACAGCTCGCTGATTTTGAGCCCGGTCGCCCCGAGACGACGAAACTTCATGCAGTTCTCCGATGCTGGTGTGACCGTGATCAGGCCGAGAAGGGTGCGTTGAGGAAGTGATCCGGCGGAAGGTCGAGCGCCACCCGCTCTTCGTCGTTGAGAAACCGCGGTGACGTCGATTCCAGAAGACCGCGTCCGAGGCGCCCGCCGCACTCGAACTCAGCCTGTGCGTGGGTGACGAACTTGCCCTGCGGGAATGGTTGCGAACTAGACGGGCCGATGGTGCGGCCGAGGAGTCGGAAGCCGCGTCCGTCTTCGTCGAACAGCCGCGCGTCGCATCCCGCAGGCGTCACCCAGTCATCGCGCATGGAATAGCCCATCTGCACGTCGCCGACCAGCGAACGAAGCCGACCTTCGTAGCGGATGTAGCCGAGCATGCGCGACCGGCCGTCGTTGCCGAGTATCGGCATCGCCATGATGTAGAACTCGGGATCGAAGACGGCGACGATCCACCGCGAGCCAGGCAGCGGCTCCTTGCGGTGTCCCCACGAGTGGTCGTGGAAGCCGTCGCCGTGCACCGGGTAGGACGTGCCCTGGTAGGTCACGGTGCCTTCGGCGCGTCCGAGCGTGTTGTAGTGGCCGGCGGCGACCGAGAGCGAGCCATGCTTGATGGTCATCGTCGTCGGTGTCATGAATGCCGTCCAGCGCATGCTTGCACGCAGCTCGCCGACCTCGTAGTCGACGTCGTACACGTGCCCGGGCTCCACCGTCCGAAGCCGCAGCCCGGCGACGTCGATGTCGAGAATGCCGTCGGGTACCGGCAGGTCCCGCGCAAGCCGCCGGTCGACCATCCGGCCGCCGACGACGGACCACGTATAGACATTCGCGACCCCGCGCACCGGGTGAATGCCCAACCGGTACTCCGCCCCAAGCCGGCGCAAGGGGTCGCTCCAAGTGAACACGGCGCTTTCCTGCCACCACGGGTCATCGTCGGGTTCGTGCCGACCCCAATCAGACGCATCCGGCTCGGGCAGGCTCGCGGCGCGGTCGAGAGTCGTCATCGGACGCGGGGGAAGCGGGCCGGAATGTCTGCGTACTCACGCTTGAGGTCGGCGCGTGAGATCTTCCCAGCAGGCAGGCTCGGCAGTGGCCCGTCGACCAACACGACGTAGCGAGGCACCTTGAAGTCGGCCAGGTTGTGCCCGCAGTGCGCGACGATCTGATCGACCGAGACCTCGGTGCCGTAGACGATTGCAGCTGGTGTCTCGCCGAAGCGGGCATCCTCGACCGGGATGACCACGACCTCCTCGACACCTTCGATGGCCGCGATCGTCGCCTCCACCTCCATCGGCGAGATGTTGATGCCGCCGGAGATGATGAGTTCCTTCAGCCGCTCAACCATCTTCAATCGGCCATCCTCGAACACACCGAGATCCCCGGTGTGCAGCCAGCCGTCGCGGATGGCGCGCGCAGTTGCTTCCGAGTCGTTCCAGTACCCGCTGAGCATCGACGGGCCCTTGATCACAATCTCACCAGCCTCGCCCGGGTCCGTGTTCGTGCCGTCCGGCCGGATCGTGCGAATCACCGTGAAGAACCCGCCCGGCCCGCAGGAATCCGGATGGTCGGCAGCGTCGGCGACTGGCGTTGCGGTGATGCATCCACCAGCCTCGGTGAGCCCGTAAATCTGGCGAAGCGCAACACCTTTGGCCAGCCATCGATGTAGCAGTTCGCCCGGCACTCGCGCTCCGCCGATCCACGCGCTCTTGACTGAGCTGAGGTCGGCGGCCTCGAACGCGGACGCATCGGCCAGAGTCTCAAAGACGATCGGCGGCCCGAACAGTGTTTCGATACGGTATTTCTCGACCGCCGCAAGCGCGGTGTCTCCGTTGAGCTTGGCCTCGATGACAAGCAGGCCGCCCATCGTCAGCGTCATGCAAAGCCCGGTGACCATGCCGGCGTGAAACGTGAGGGGCAGGACGAGCAGCGTGCGAACACCGGGGCGAAAGGCCTGCGGCTCCAGCATCGTCCATTCGGCGACCGGGCTGACCACGGCGGCGTGGCTGAACACCACCCCCTTCGACTCGCCGGTCGTGCCGCTGGTGTTGATGATCAGCGCGGGCTGCGACGCGTCGAGCACCTCGAAGTGATGAGCGGGCGCCTCGGTCGCCCGGAGCCCGACGATGCTGCTGACGTCGACGTGATGCACGGCCGGATTCTCGGCCCGAGCGTCCTCCACTCGATCGCGGGTTGTCGCGTCGGCGATGATGACGCTCGGTTCGAACTTCGTTAGTAACGCCGCCACCTCGGTCTCGACCAGACGCGTGTTGACCGGAAGGGCAATGGCGCCGATGCGCATCGCGGCGAGCGCGCTGACACACCACGCAATGGTCGGCGCGCCAAACACCGCGATGCGATCTCCTGGCTTCGCGCCGGCGTCGAGGATGGCGCTCGCAGCGCGGGCGATCCACGGCTCCAACTCGCCGTAGGTGACCGAGTCATCGCCAACGACCAACGCCGGCGCGTCAGGCGTCTGCCGCGACCACCAGCGAAGCGCGTCAAGGACAGTCGTGGCCATGGGCAATCCTCTCGATAAGTCAAGCATCCTCCTGCGCACGACCTTCCGAAACCGATCGGATCGGCTGGTTCGGCCCGCGGGCGACACTTATCTTATTACATTAGATTACCGCACCACCGCAAGATGCGATGTAACAATCCCGGCTCGACCGGACGACGGTAGGGTGGGGTTGACCCAGCACCGGCACGGTTAGGGAGAGAATCGTCGCTATGGGACGTCCGAAGGTTCCGATGATTTCGCGCGAAGCCGCGACCCAGGCTGCCCTGGCGATCGTCGACGAGGAAGGCCTGAACGCGCTGAGCTTGGAGCGTCTTGCGACGCGTCTTGGAGTGAAGGCGCCGTCTCTCTACTACTATTTCAAGGACAAGGCCGAGATTCTCGCCAGCGTCGCGCGACTCGTCATGGTCGGTGCCGAGACGCCGAGCGACGTTCGTAACGGCGACTGGGCTGAGTACATGGTTCGGCAAGCCGTCGAGTTCCGCCGTGCAGTCTTGAGTCACGTCAACGCCGCCCCGCTGCTCCTGGAGTACATGCCGCGCCAGATGCTGCTGTCGGCGTATGAGCGCATGGCCCGCGTACTGACGGCCGCCGGGGTCCCGACAAACCGGCATATCCTGCTGTTCGAGGGTGTCGACAAGCTCACTCTGGGCTCGGCGCTCTACGCGGCCAGTCAGCAGTCCAAGGGCATCAGCGAGGCGTTGTTCCCACGCGTAGACGAGGAGCGCGACCCGCTGCTCGCTGCGGCGGTGGGGGAGAACCTCTGGGATGGCGAGGCCCTGTTCGCCGAGACGGTGCGGAGTTTCGTCCGCGGCGCGGTCGAAGCCTCCGCGCCGAAGCGGTCGCGTCGCCGCGCGGCGAGCGCGTAAGCGGTCGCGCCGCGCAAGTAGCCGCGACGACGCGCCGGTGACATGGCAGATCGGTCACTCGGAGTCACTCAGGCGATGGATCGTAGCGATCTTGCGCGTATATCTATTTCTGTTAGATTATATCGAAGTGAACGTCGGTCAGCGGCGTCGGTGAACCGGAGCTGGACATGATTCCGAACGAAGAACTGGCGGCCAGGCTTCCGACGGGGCAGTACATCGATGGCCGGTGGCGGGACGTCGACGCGGGCCAGATCGAGCACCGCTACCCCGCGACGGGACGGGTGCAACGCCTGTTCCCGGAAGCGTCGGACAGCCAGGTCGACGAGGCGGTGACAGCCGCTCGGCGTGCTGGGGTCGCATGGGCGGCTGCACCCATCGAGGAACGCCAGCGCGTCCTCGTGCGGCTGGGCGAACTGTTGGACGAGGCCGCCCAGGAGCTGCGGATCGTCGGCGCTCTCGAGCGTGGCGGACCGATTCGGCGGAAGCTGGAGGGATTCAACGCGCACCCGGGAGAATCCTTTGCCTACGCTGCGAGCTGGGCCGACAAGATGATGGGTGCGACCATCCCCGTGTCACCCGGCGCGATCTTCGACTTCACGCTCATTGAGCCGGTCGGCGTCATCGCGGTGCTGCCAACGTGGAACGGCCCGCTGTGGACGATCGCGGTCGCGGTCGCGCCTGCCCTGGCTGTCGGTTGCACGGTGGTGGTGAAGTCCCCGGAACTCGCACCGTTCAGTTGCGCGTTGTTCGCCCGCCTGTGCGATGAGGCCGGGATCCCACCCGGGGTGGTCAATGTGCTGTCCGGGGGACCGGACACTGGGCGCGCGCTCGTCCAGCATGCTGGCGTGGACAAGATCCATTTCACCGGCGGCTCGGCCACCGCGCGCCGGATCCAGGAAGCCGCCGCAGCCGCTCTGACGCCGATGGTCCTAGAACTTGGAGGCAAGAGCGCGAACATCGTGTTCGCCGACGCCGATCTCGACCGCGCGGCCGCTGGCGCCGTCGGGTGGCTATGCACGAACGCCGGTCAGTCGTGCACCGGGGCGAGCCGGCTGCTGGTCCAGGAGTCTGTGGCCGACGAGTTGCTGGAACGGGTAGAGAAGGTGCTGGCGGCGGTCCGGGTCGGTGATCCACTCGACCCGGACGTCGCGATGGGTCCGCTCATCTCGGAACCGGCCTGTGATCGAGTGGTCGCGGCCGTCGCACGGGCCGAGGCGGCCGGCGGCTCGATAGTCGCCGGCGGCGGGCGCCTCGGCGGGGAGTTGGCCGCCGGCTACTTCGTCTCGCCCACGCTCGTGACCGGATTGTCCAACGACGACGAGATCGCCCAGACCGAGCTATTTGGACCGGTCGTCACCGCCATCACGTTCGGTGATGAGGATGAGGCGATCGCGCTGGCGAACGACTCCGCCTACGCGCTCGCCGGATACGTCCACACCCGCGACCTCAGCCGCGCTCTACGCTGCGCGTCGGCCCTGGAAGCCGGGTCGGTCGGGATCAACGGAGGCTATGCGCCCTCGGGTCTACGAGCCCCGTTCGGCGGATTCAAGGACAGTGGCTACGGCAAGGAGAACGGTCCGTGGGGAATGGCAGAGTTCATCCGCACGAAGAACGTCATGGTGGTCCTGTAGCCCCCACAGGTCGTGGATTCTCGCGCTCAACAGGTGGACGGGTCAGTCTCCGTCGATGCGCACGATCGGCTTGAGGGCGGACGAGGGTCCGATCCCGAACCGCTTCGAAGACCTGCTGGACGTCCTCGAGTGGGAACGTCACGCGGATACCGTCCTCGACGAGGTCGGCGGGGATCAGGCCGGCCGCGAGGGCGTCGGCGGCAGCTGCGAAGTCGTCGGGCTCGTACATCGCCGACCCGAGGATCGACCGGTTCCAGCGGTAGAGGTCGTTTCCAGAGACCCGCAGGTCACCCGCCCCGGACGCCACCAGCACGGCTCGGCCGCCGGGGCGCACGCAGTCGATCACCGCCGACGCGGCGGACGGACCGGGCGCGCACGCGAAGGCGACATCGGCGAGCGTCGCGCCCGCCGGAAGCGTCTCGCCCAGGCAATCGAGTCCGCATGCCTGCGCGAGGCGTTGCCGCTCGGCGTTGTGGCCGGCGACGAAAACAGAGGCCCCGGCCCGACGGGCGAGCAGCGCGACGAGCAGACCGATCGGACCGAGACCGAGCACGGCGACGGTGTCACCGGGCGCGACGGCGGCTCGGCGCACCGCGCGCACGGCCGCGGCCGTCGGCTCGACGAGTGCGGCCACATCGTCCGGCACACTCGACGGGAGTCCGATGACGTTGGCGGCCGGCAACGGCAGCCAGGTGGCCAACCCCCCTTGCGTGTGGCCACCGACGACGCCGACCTGGGGGCACAGCGAGGGGTCGTCACGGTCACAGGCCGGACACTGGCCGCAGCCGATGAGCGGGAACACGGCGACCCGCCGCGCCGCGTCACCGTCGACGTGCCCCCAACCCTCGTGGCCGAGCGTGACCGGAAAGGGGTACAGCGCGTGCTCGCCGCCGAACACGCGCAGGTCTGAACCGCAGATCCCGACCTCGGCCATCCGGACGAGCACCGATCCGGGCGGCGGGTCCGGCCAGTCGCGGTTTCGTACCTCGAAGCGCCCCGGCTCGACGAGCAGGGCTTCCCGACCCGTGCTCACCACGCGGTCACCGACCCCATGTCGGGTGCCTCGTGGAGGTGGCGCAGCTGCGCGAGACCCCTCTCGGCAGCTTCGCGGCCGAGCACCGCCCCAGCGTGCTCAAGGTATTTCGCCTCGATGCGTCCGGGCGAGACGGGATTCCTCGGCGCGCCGAACCGGTCGGGGGTCACCGCACGGTGCACGGTGCCGTCCGGCCCGGTCACCACGATCTCCGCGCCACGACGGCCGGGGAAGGCCGCGTCGTAGTCAGTCCTCGCGCTCACCCGCACGCGGTCCATGACGGCAACACGGGCCGGCCCGGCGTCGGCGACCGCGTCGAAGCTGCCCGACGTCACGGCGCCGTCGAACAGGGCCGCGGTCACCGCGAACGGGATGCTGAAGCGAGCCTCGGCCGGTGTCTTCGGGTGCCTGATGCCGGCGACGTCGACCGCGGCACCGTAGGTAATGACCTCGATGTCGGCGAAGTGGTCGACGCGCCCACCGAGGGCGTCCCGCACGGCGAGTGCCGAGTCGATCGCGGCGAACGTGTGGCCACAGCACGGGTAGGTCTTGACGGTGATCTGCTCGATCACCCGATCCGTCCCCCAGACACTGCGCGACCACTGCCAGCTCGCCTCACTCACGCCGGTGGCGACACCGAGACCGGCCGGGCCTTCCAGCGCATCGCGAGCACCGGTCATCCCGGCACAGGCGGCGACCGCGGCGACCACGCCTGCCTGGGCGGCGTGGCCCGCGTGCAGCGGCTTGCCCTGCGCGTCGCTACGGAAGGTCTGTTGCAGCCCGGCCGCCATGGTCGCGCCGAGCGAGATCGCGTGGGCCAGTTGCGTCCCATCGGCGCCGAGCAGGATGCCCGCCGCCGCCGCTGCCGCGGGCGCGCCAGCGGTGCCGGTGGTGTGCCAGTTGCGGTAGTGGGCCGGGCCAAGATCGGCCGAGACGCGCCCGCCGACCTCGTAGCCGATCACGATGGCGCGGAGCAGGTCTGCACCAGAGCAGTCGGTCAGGTCGCCGACGGCAAGGGCGGCGGCGATGACCGGTGCACCCGGGTGGAAGGTCCCCGGCGCGTAGATGTCGTCGAGTTCGAGCGTGTGCGCGGCGGTGCCGTTGACCAGTGCGGCGACGCTCGGGTCGGCCCGATGCGCGCGCCCGATCAACCGCGCCGGCCCACCGTCGGTCCCCAGCCGGTCGCCGATGCCGACGACCAGTGCGTTCCGGCTCGCGCCGAGTGTCACCGCGGACCAGTCGATCACTGCGTTGAGTGCCGCGGGGACGAGCTCGGGCGACAGCTGCTGCCGTGCCGCTTCACGGCCGAGCGTCTCGGCGGCGGTCTCGTGCGGCGTCACCCGACACTCCCCAGCACGTCGTCGAGGTCGGCGGCCGTCGCCGCCGGGCCCCGGCCCGCTGCGGTGGCCGCGAGGGCCAACGCACGGTCCACCTCGGCCCGAGGGGCATGCGCCGCCCACCAAAGAGGGCCGCCCTCCCATGCCGGGAAGCCAAAGCCATTGACGAGGGCCACGTCGACGGCACCCGGCGTCGCCACCACCCCATCGCGCACCACCGCTGCTCCCTCCCTGACCATCGCGCCGAGCGCGCCCGCCACGATCTCGTCGGCGGCGATCGGGCGACGCGCGATGCCCTTGCGGTGCGACTCTCCCTCGATCAGCTCGCGCACCGCGTCGTCCGGCTCAGGGTGTCGCCCGTCCGGGTAGGCGTAGTAGCCGGCGCCGACCGCCCGCCCGGTCCGTCCCGCAGCGACGAGCAGGTCGGGAACCTCGACGTAACGCCCGCTCTGGTGCCCCTCGGCCCGGCGCCGGCGACGAAGCTCCCATGCCACGCGAAGACCCGACAGGTCGGCGACGGTGAACGGCCCCATCGCAAAGCCGAACGACGTCAGTGCTGCGTCGACCTCGTGCGGCAGCGCGCCGTCCTCCAGCAGGAACTCGACGTGGCTGCGGTAGACCGCAAAGATTCGGTTCCCGACGAATCCTTCGGCCGACCGGCACACCAGCGGCGCCTTGCCCAACCGCTTTGCCAGGGCGGCGCCGCGCGCCACGGCGGTCGCAGCGGACTGGGCGCCGGCGGCTACCTCGACCAGACGCATGACGTTGGCCGGGTTGAAGAAGTGCAGGCCGATGAGGCGCTCCGGGTGCCGCATGCCTTCGGCCAGTCGGGTGACGTCGAGGTAGCTGGTGTTGGTAGCGATCACGGCGTCGGGGGCGAGGATGAGCTCAAGGTCGGCCAACAGTGCGAGCTTCTCGGGCAGTTGTTCGACGATGGCTTCGATGACGAACGAGTGGCCGCGCACCGCGTCGGCCAGCTCGGTGCCGCACCGCAGCTGCGCGCGGACGTTCGGCGCATCGGCCACCAGTTGCTGCGCCGCGCGCAGACGATCGTCGGAGACGTCGACGAGCGTGGTCTCGATGCCGTGCTCCACGAGCGCAAGGGCGATGCCGGCGCCCATCGCGCCGGCGCCGACCACTGCGGCCGACGTCGGAGCCGGCTGCGCCGTCGCCGATGGCACGCGCGCCGCAGTCCGCTCGGCGAAGAAGAGGTGACGCCGGGCCGCCGCTTCGGGCGAGCGACGCAGATCGTCGAAAGCGTCGCGCTCCCAGGCCAGCCCGCGGTCGAGGGGCACGGCGGCTGCGGCCTGCACCAGCTCGACGGCCCGGGCGACGTTCGGACGAAGCGGGCGGCCGCGGGCCACCCGGCGCACGACGGCGTCCACCGCGGCGCCGTCGAGCTTGTCCGCGGTGTCTGGCAGCGATCGCTTGGCCAGCGTTGTCACCCGGGCGACGGCGGCGGTCCGCAGCTCGCGTGCCGGAACGAGCGCGTCGACGACCCCGAGCCCCAGTGCCTCGCTCGCGCCGATGCGCCGGCCCGTGACCACCAGCTCGAGCGCTGCATGACTACCCACGAGCCGTGGCAGCCGTTGCGTGCCGCCGGCCCCAGGCAGGATCCCGAGTGTGACCTCGGGGAGCCCGAGTGTCGCCGTGTCGCTTGCGATGCGCGCGTCGCAAGCCAATGCGAGCTCGAACCCGCCGCCCAGGGCCGCCCCGTCCACTGCGGCGACCACTGGCTTGGGGCACCGCTCGATCGCCGCAAGCACGTCGGGCAGTACGGGCGGCGGGATGTCGCCGGCGAACTCGGACAGGTCCGAGCCGGCGACGAAATACCGACCGGCTCCGATCAGGACGGCACCGGTGAGCTCGGCGTCGGTGCCGAGCTGAGTAATCGCGTCAGTGATGCCTCGCCGCAGCGTCGCCGTGCTTGCGTTGACCGGCGGGTTGTCGAGCACCACGACCAGCACGTCGCCCTGGCGCTCACACCGCACCTGCGCGGTCATCCCGGCTCGCCGGAATACATGCGGACTACCGCGTCGACGGCGACCACTCCGTCCGTGAGGACGATGAGCGGGTTGATCTCGAGCTCGGCGACGGCCGGGTCGTCAGCGAGCAGGTGCGAGACGGCGACGACGGCGTCGGCCAGCGCCGTGAGGTCCCCGACGGGGCCGCCGCGGTAGCCGCGTAGCACGCTGAGCGCCCGCACCTCATCGATCATGCTGCGCGCCGCAGCATGGTCGAGTCGGCCGAGGCGGACGGCGCGATCCGCGTAGAGCTCGGCGAGGGTGCCGCCGGCGGCGACGACGGTGACCACGCCGACGTCCGGGTCGCGGCGCACGCCGACCATCGCCTCGCCGAGACCTGAGATCATCTCCTGCACGAGGACCCGGCCGATCGGGATGCCATGGCCTGCGGTCGCGGCGGCGATCCCTTCGGCGGCGGCCCGCAGCTCGTCCGGACCGGTGATCCCGAGCCGCACGCCCCCGACGTCGGATTTGTGCGGCAGGTCGGCGGCGAGTGCCTTCACCGCGAGCGGAGGGCACAGCGTGAGGGCGGGCGGCATCGCCTGCACGTCTGCCACGACGTGAGCCGCGCAGGCGACGCCGATCGCGGCCAGTCGTTCGTAGGAGGCCGCCTCGTCGAGTACGCGCACCGGCCCGCCGACCGGGGACCGGATCGCGCACGACTCGCGGGCCTGCTCGCGCCGGGCGCAAGCGACGACCGCATCCGCGAGGGATTCGGGTGTGCGGAACGCGGCGACACCCGCTGCCCGCAAACGCTGCAGCGCATCGGGTGCCTCAGGAACGACGAAGCACGCGACGGGAATGGGTGAGCCCTGCGCGCAGTCGAGGATCGGCTGCACCGCCAGGTCGGGCCGAAAGCGCGCCGACGATCCCGGCACTGCGACCACGAGATCGAACTCAGGTGCGGCGAGCATGACGTCCAACGCCGCGTGCATGACCTCATAGCGCGTCCCGGCGAGGGTCAGGTCGACGAGCACCCCGGCACCGGCGGCGATACCGCGCTCGGCAAGCCGGGCGATCGTGGCCGCACTTGGCCCGCGCACGTCCACTCCGGCCGTGGCGAGCGCGTCGACGGCCATCGCTCCGCCGCCGCCGGTCGTCGTCACGACCCCGACTCGTGGGTGCACACCGAACGGTAGGCACCCGGCGAGTTGCTGGCCTTCCCACAGTGCCTCGAACGTGCGCACCCGCGCGATCCCGAGCTCGGCGAACAACGCGTCCGCCACGGCGTCGTCACCGGCCAACGCGCCGGTGTGGGATACGGCAAGCTCGGCCGCGGCGCGGCTGCGGCCGAGCTTGTAGGCCACCACCGGCTTGCCGCGCTCGGCCGCAGCGACGGCGAATTCGCGTAACCGGTCGGCGTGGGCGATCGACTCCAGGAACAACGCGTAGGAGCGGACCTCGGGGTCGTCCACCGTCGACAAACACAACTCGCCGAGGCTCAGGTCCAGCTCGTTGCCGGTAGCAACCAGACCAGCGAAGCCGACGCCGGCCACCTTGCCCCGCGACAGCACCGCCCCGATGGCGCTGCCGGACTGCGACGCGACGAGCAGCCCGCCGGCCGGCACGTCGGTCTCGGCGAACGCGGCGTTGGCGGTGAGAACGAGCCCGCTGCGCACCTCGACGACACCGAGGCTGCCAGGGCCGAGTAGCCGCGTCGCAGTGCCGGCCAGCGCATCCCGCAAGCGGGCCGTGCGTTGCTCGTGCCCGACGATGCCGTCGGCGAGCACGGTGACGACCGGCACGCCTGCGGAGGCACACATCGCCACGGCATCGAGCGCGTCCTCGGTCGGGGCGAGGACAAAGGCGTGGTCGGGCACCTCGGGCAGTGCGGCGACCGACGGGTAGGCCCGCTCGCCCTGCACCTCGGCGCGGCGGCTGTTGATTGGGTAGACCCGGCCAGCGAACCCGGCAGATCGCAGGTGATGCAGCGGTCGCCCGGAGTTCTTGGCCGGGTCGGAGGACGCGCCGACGAGCGCGACGCTGCGCGGGCGCCAGATCGCGTGGCCGAGCGCGCGCATGCAGGCCTGTGTCGCGGCGGTCACCGGCCGCTCGGCCGCTGACTGAACTTGCGCCCGAAGACTCCTTCGGCGATGCGTGTCTTGAGCACTTCGGTCGAGCCACCGGCGATCATCCAGCCGCGGGTGCGGCGGAAGCAGTACTCGACGAGCGACTCCTGGCTGAAGCCGGTGCCACCCATCGCTTGAACGGCGAGGTCGGCGGCCTGGTAGCCCGCCCGGTTCGCCGCGAACTTCGCCATGGCGGTGTCTTGGGCCGACGGCAGCCCGTGGTCGGCCTGCGCCGCCGCGCGTAGCAACAGCAGCTGGGCCGACTCGAGTTGGACGGCCACCTCTGCGAACAGCCATTGCAACCCTTGAAACTCGGCCAGCGGTCGACCGAACTGTGAACGCGACAAGACATAGCCGCGCGCCTCGTCGAAGGCGTAGCGGCCGAGCGCCAGCGATCGCGCGGCGTTGCCCAGACGCTCGACGTTGAAGCCGTTGATCTGCCGCTTGAAGCTCCCCGCACCCAGCAACACCTGCTCAGTCGGTACGAAGCAGTCGTCGAAGTACAGCTGGCACCAGTGCTCGCCGTTGAGGAACGACTTCTCCGGACCGATCGTCAGGCCGTCGCTGTCACGGTCGATCAGCACCGAGCCGATACCGCCGACGCCCGGGCCGAATCGGACGTAGACGAGGAACACGGTCGCGTCCGCGCTGTGCGTGGAGAAGATCTTGGTGCCGTTCACGCGGTAACCGCCGGGGCACTCGGTCGCCGACGTCGTCAGGTCGGTTACCGCCGAGCCGGCTTCGGGCTCGGTCATGCCGAGCCCGATCAGCGACTCCCCGGCGAGCAGCGAGGGCAGATACTTCTCGCGCTGCGGCGCGGAGGCGTACTCGGCGAAGGTCCGGATTGGCCCGAAGTTGCCGGCCTGGATCACGTCGGCGCTGCGGGGGCAGCCGCTCGCCACTGCCTGGATCGCGCAGATGGCCACGAGCAGTGAGCCACCCTGACCCCCGTGCTCTTCGGGAATGGTCAGGCCGAGGAGTCCCAGCCGGGCGCACTCGCGGGCGACGTCCCACGGGTACGCGGCCTGGTGAGCCCGCTCCCGTGCGCCGGGTGCCAATCGGTCCTTGGCGAATTCGCGGACGGATCTCGCCACCTCGGTGACGTCGTCGGGCAGATCGAAGTCCATGTGTATCTCCAGTCAGATCAGTGCGTCGGTGGACGATGGAGTTGGACGGCGGTCACGCCGGCCGCCGGCGCCGGTGCGTAGCGCTCGAATACCTGTGGGTCGTGACCGGGCACTACGTGATCAGGTGTGTCGGCGAGCGCGGTGATGCGCTCGTAGCCGGAAAGCACCCGATCGACCTCGACGATCGCAGGGAACGGGTTCTGCTCCTCGAGGTTCGCGTAGTAGTGGATGGCGTCGGAGGCGAGCACGATCCAGCCTCGTGCCGTCAGCACGCGTACCACCTGCAGCCCGCGGGTGTGACCTCCGACGAGCTGGACTTCGACGCCGTCGACGAGGGTGGCGGCGCCGTCGACGAAGCGCACCCCACCGGCGTGCACCCTGCGCACCACGTCGACGACGTCGTCCGGCTCGAAGAAGTGGTTGAGCTGTCCGTAGCGCATCGCCGGTCCGGTCGCGTACGCGACCTCAGCCTCCTGGACAACCACCTCGGCGCTCGGGAAGTCACCGAGATTGCCGGCGTGGTCGTAGTGCAGATGAGTAAGCACGACAGTCCGGACGGCCCGCGGATCGGTGCCCATCGCGCGGACGGCGTCCGCTGGGCGGACATCGAGGTGCCGGCCGCGGCGCCGGCCGGCCTCGGGATCGAACCCGGTGTCGACGACAATGGCTTCGTCGCCGCCACCGATCAGCCACATCGTGAAGTCGAGCGGCATCTGGCCCTCGCGCGCACCCGGCGCCATGAAGTTATCGCGGGCCGGCCGGTCGATGCGGCCGAGCCGTATCGCGAAGACTTCGTGTCGCGCCGAATGCATCGCCGCTCAGCCCCGTCCGTCGATCATCTTGATCATGACCGGGTAGTACTCGAGCCCGTGTCCGGCGTCGCGAGCGGCTTCCAGCAGGCTCATGGTGCGCTGCGCCGACTCGGCGGGGACACCGGACTCGCCGGCGAGTGTCAGTGCGAGGGCGAGGTCCTTGATCGCGTACACGGCAGGGAAGGCCCGCTCCGGGAACTCGTCGACCAGCATGGTCGCGCTCGCGGTTCGGCGCAGCGCGAACGAGTCGGCCGAGCCCAGCTGCAGCGTCTTGAAGAGCAGGTCGCCGTCCACCCCGGCGCGGCGTCCGATCGTCAGCGCTTCCGCGAGGGCGGTCATGTTGAGGAACAGGACCATGTTGTTGAGGATCTTCATGACCTGCCCGTTGCCGGACGGGCCGGCGTGGACGATGTCACTGCCCATGCAGCCCAGCAGCGGTTCGAGCTCGGTGAATAGTTCCAGATCCGCCCCGACGGTGATGAGCAGCGTCCCCTCCACGGCGGCCTGGCGCAGCCGCGCGACCGGGGCGTCGACCAGGTCGATGCCGGCGCCGGCCAGCTCGACGGCTAGGGCACGCGTGCGGCGCACGTCGCTGGTGCTCATGTCCACGATGACCCGCGGATGCTGCGGTGCCGATGCGAATTCGCGCGCGACCGTCTCCACCTCGGCGATGCTGGGCAGCGACAGGAAGACGATGTCGGCGGCGCCGAGATCGCCAAGAGCGGCGACTGGGACGGCACCGGCCGCTGCGGCGGTGTCCATCGCCGCAGGCGCAGCGTCGAATACGCGTACCGGGTGACCGCTGCGCCGAGTGAGGTTGTCGCACATCGCGCCGCCCATGACGCCCAGCCCGACAAAGCCGAGCACGCGCTCGTCACTCACGACGTCGCCACGATCACGCTCTTGACCTGGCTGTACTGGTGCATGGCCTCGAGTCCTTTCTCGCGGCCCAGACCGCTGTTCTTGTAACCGCCGAACGGCACCTCGACGCCCGCGCCCGCGTAGCGGTTGACTTGGACCTGGCCCGCTTCGAGCCGGTCCGCAACGGAGATCGCCACGCCGACGTCGCGGGTGAAGATCCCGGCCGATAGGCCGTAATTCGTGTCGTTGGCGATCGCGACAGCCTCGTCGAGCTCGTCGAAGGCGAGCACGCTCTGAATTGGTCCGAAGACCTCCTCCCGAGCCACCGTCATCCCGTTCGTGACGTCGGCGAGCAGCGTCGGGCCGACGAAGTAGCCGCGCCCAGGCCCCGTGAGTTCGCGACCGTCGACCACCACGCGGGCCCCGTCCCGGCGCGCGCCCTCGATGTAGTCGACGACCCGGTCCCGTTGGCGAGCCGAGACGAGTGGACCGAGATCCGGATCATCCAAGCCGTGCCCGACGGTCAGACCGGCGATCACTGCCGCGACGCGATCGAGAAACTGTTCGTAGACGCTGCGGTGCACGATCAGGCGCGTCGTCGCGAAACACGACTGCCCGGAGTTGCGGATGACCGCAAGCGCGCCGGCGTGCGCGGCCTTGTCCAGGTCAGCGTCTGGCATCACGATCGTCGGCGACTTGCCGCCGAGTTCCAGGCTGCAGCCCACGATGCGATCCGCCGCGATGCCGGCGACGCGACGTCCGACGGCCACCGACCCGGTGAACGTCACGTGATCGACCAGTGGGTGTAGCACCAGCGACTCGCCGGTGGTTATGCCGCGGCCCGGGATCACATTGCAGACGCCAGCGGGCAGCCCCGCCTCAACCATGAGGCGGGCGACCGCCAGCGAGGTGAGAACGGTGAGGTCAGACGGCTTGACCACCACCCCGTTGCCCACCGCCAAGCTCGGCGCGACGCCACGCGTCATCTGACTCAGCGGCGCGTTCCACGGCGTGACGTGCGCGACGACGCCGAGCGGCTCGCGCCGTGTGTACGCGAACGTCCCGGGCGGCTGCGGGATCGTCGACCCCTCCAGCTTGTCGGCCGCGCCCGCGTAGTACTCGAAGTACCGCGCGGAGACCTCGATATCAGCACGAGCCTGCGAAAGCGGCTTGCCGGTGTCGAGGGATTCCAAGTAGGCAAGGTTGTCCCGCTGATCGCGGATTCCCTTGGCGACCGCGGCAAGGATTCGGCCACGAGCGGCCGGTGCCGATGACCGCCACTCCCGCTGCCAGGCCCGCCTGGTGTCTTGAACGGCGCGGTCGACGTCCTCGGCATCGGCCTCAGCAAACTGCGCGAACGCCATTGCAACGGACGGGTCCTCGATGTCAAGGCGCTTGGAGTGATTCGGATCGAGCCAGCTTCCGCCGACGAAGCCGCTTGGCACGGCGGGCACCCCGACCGCCTCGAGCCGGTGGCGGTGGTCCTGTTCGAGCGTGGTCATCGGGCTACCTCGTGATTCGTGCGCAGCGGGCGGACCAGGCCTTCCTGGGCCACGCTCGCGACGTGGTGGCCGTGTCGGTCATGGATCGCACCCCGGCACCACGCGCGTGCCTGGGCGGTACGAGCGCCGTCTTGGTCGTAGAGAAGCCAGTCGTCGAAGTGCACGCGGGTGTGAAACCACATGACGTGGTCGAGACTGGCGAACTGCGTGCCGGATAGCAGCAACCTGTGCGGCGGCAGCGCACTGCTTAGCAGGAAGCAGTCCGAGGCGTAGGCCAACGCGGCCGCGTGGAGGACGGCATCGTCGGCCAACCTCACGTGGGGCCGCATCCAAAACCGCTGACGCGGTTCGTCGGCTTCTCCTCGAACAGCCGCGTCCTGCCGGAATGGCGCGGTGAAGCGCACCTCGAACGGGATACGCCCCGCGAGTTCGGCCACCCACTCTGCGGCGGCGAGCTCGGCACTAGCCAGCTGTGCGGCAAGGTCGGCGAGTTCCTCGGGAGCGGGCACTGCTGGACCACGCTGCTGGTGTTCCAACCCCGGTTCCGCCCGGTGGAACGACAGCGTTGCGCTGAAGATCACCGTGCCGTCCTGGCGCGCCTCGACCGCGCGTGTGGCGAACGAGCGCCCGTCGTGTCGGCGCGTCACTCGATAGGACACCGGCTCGGCTCCGTCTCCGGCCTGAAGAAATCGGGCGTGCAGTGAGTCCGGGAGCAGGCCGGCATCGACGCTGGCCCCGGCGGCCATCACCGCCTGCCCCAACAAGAGGCCGCCGAGCGTCCTCGACAAGCCCTCCGCGTGCGGGGGACCGACGAACACGTCTGCACCGCGCGGCTGCAGGTCGAGCAGAAGATCCAGACGTGGCGCCTGCGGCGGGGGTGCCGCACCACCCGGCGAGCTCGTCGCGGCAGGCACGTTCATGCCGCGTCCTTGCCTGGGACGATGACAGCTCGAAGCTGCAAACCCTGTGCAACCCACTCGAGCGCCTCGCCGATCTGGTCTAGATCGATGCGTCGGCTGATCAGCGCCCCGAGATTCAGATGCCCCGACTCTGCCAGCGCGGCATACCGAGGCAGGTCGCGCCGGACCTGAGCCGAGCCGTAGAACGACCCGATGAGACGTTTGCCCTCGTGGAACAGGCGGGCCGCGGCGAGCTCCAGCTTCTCGGCGTGATGGGGCACACCGATCGCGACGACGGTTCCACCTCGCCTCGTTAGGTTGTACGCCGTGGCGATACTCGCGCCCGACCCGACGGCCTCGAACGCGAAGTCGCACCCACGTCCGTCGGTGCACGCACGGACGACTGTGGACGGTTTGTCGACCGTCGGATCGACGACCACTGTGGCGCCGGACTGCAACGCCAGGTCGCGCTTGGCCGCAACCGGATCAACTGCGACGATCGTTATCGCGCCGGCGAGGCGGCCGGCCTGGATCACCGCCTGTCCTACGCCGCCGCAGCCGAGCACGACCATCGAACTGCCAGGCGATACCGTCGCGGTGTTCAGCACGGCGCCAAGGCCCGTGGTGACGCCGCAGCCGAGCAAGGCGAGCTGGTCGTTCGGCAGCGCGGAGTCGATCTTGACTAGGGACGCCTCGTCGACGGTCATCTGGTCGGCGAACGTGCCAAGGCCGGTGAACGCCAAGCTCGTTGAGCCGTCGGCGTGTCGCGCGCGGGGGGTGGCGTAGATGGCGTCCGCCTTGGCGCACAAGTGAGTCTCACCGTTGACGCAGTACCAGCAGTTTCGGCAGGTGGGCGCAAACGCCGTGATCACTCGGTCACCGGGCTCCAGCCCGCGCACCCGATCCCCGATCGCGACGACCCGTCCGACACCCTCGTGCCCGAGAATCGTGCCTGGCGGGACCGGAAGGTATCCGCGGGTCACAGACAGGTCTGTGTGACACACACCGCTCGCCAAGACGTCGACGACCACGTCGTTGGGTTGCGGCTCGACCGGGGTGAGATCGACTAGTTCGGGTGGCAACCCCTCACCCGCGTGAACTGCCGCTCTCATCCGGAAACCCTTCGTCTAATGCCATTAGATTATATGCGGAATCTAGCAACTTCGGGGCGTTAGTTCAAGGTCGAGTGCGGCTATACCGAGTGCTGGCCGGCGTGCGTCGCGCCGAGGTAGGCGTCGATCACCGCGTTGTTCATCGCCAAACATGTCCCCGACGTCGAACTTCGAGGACATGTTGGTCCGTGCTACATCGTCGCCAAATTGCGAAGCGACGGAACGAGTTCCGCGGCGAGGGACGACGCCTGATCTGTCAACCCGCGCAGGCAGACCGTCGGGGAGTCCGGCCGGGCACCACCCTCGCGGCGGGATGAGCGTCCGCCACCACGCTCACCGACGCCAACCGCCAAGCAGCTGAACAGCTTTCGTCTCCAGATTATCGACCCGACGCGGACACGACACCAGCGTCTCCCTCCGGTCGGTTGTGGGCAAAGAGATAAGTGGCGAGGCTGCTCACCGCCACGCAGGCAGCGAGGAAGAACAGGCCGACCTGAGTGCTGCCGGTCGCTTGCGTGATCAGGCCGACGACGTAGGGGGCGGCGAATGCACCGACATTGGACAGCGAGATGACCACGGTAAGACTCGCGGCGGCGGCAGCGCCGGCGAGGAGGGCGGCGGGCATGGAGACAAGCGGAGCAAGAGTCGCATACGAGCCGCTCGCGGCCGCACACAGCGATACGAATGCGAAGACTGGGCTCACCTCGAGCAGTAACCCCGCCCCCAGCAAACCGACCGCCGCGACTGCCAGGCTCACGCTGGAATGCCAGGCCGGCCGTCCGGTGCGCTCAGCGCGCTTTGCCCAGTAGTAGACACACGGGACCGACACCAAATGCGGGATCGTCACCAGAAGGCCAAGTTCCGTGTGGCTGAATTGGCCCAGCGTGTTGACGATTACGGGTAGCCACAGCAGCAGACCGAAAAAGCCAGCCCCCAGCCCACTAAGGATGACGCCGTAGATCCATGCGTTGCGATTCTTCAACCCGGCCATATACGGGTGCCTCGACTGGGAACTCTTCGCCCCGTGCTCGGCGTCCATCGTCTGCACGAGCCAGGCCCGCTCCTCTGGCCGTAGCCAGGTGGCATGTGCGGGACGATTGGTGAAAAGGAAGCCGGCCACAATCCCGAGAATGATCGCCGGTATTCCTTCCACGATGAACAGCCATTGCCAGCCGTGCAGGCCCCCCGCGCCGTCGAGGTTCAGGATGAGCCCCGACATCAGCGCGCCCAGCGCGTTCGCGACCGGGTTCGCGAGCATGAATATCCCGAGCACGACAAGCCGCTGGGCGACCGGGAACCAGAGGGTGAAGTAGAAGAGCACTGCCGGGAAGAAGCCGGCTTCCGCAGCGCCGAGCAGGAACCTCAGGATATTGAAGGACGTCGCATCCGTTATCAGTGCCATGGCGGTGGCGACCACGCCCCAGCTGATGACGATGAGCGGCAGCCATTTTCGGGCACCGAATCGGAGCATGCCGGCAGCTGCTGGGCACCTCGAAAAGAATGTATCCGATGAAGAAGATCCCGGCGGCCAGTCCGTACGCGGCATCGCCGATACCTACATCCCTGGCCAGCCCAGCTTTGGCGAAGCCGACGTTGGTCCGGTCGATGTAACAAATCACGTAGAGGCACATCATCATTGGGAGAATTCGCCAGCGAACCTTGCGTAGCGTCTGTTCCCCGAGACTGAGACCTGACCCGCCTGCCAGTAACTCGGTGGATTGTGTGGCCATTACCGTGCTCCTTTGTCGCCGTCGATGTGTTTGGTGGTCGACTGCCCATCGCGTGTGTGACAGTCGTCCGTGGCTGGGGGACAAGACAGGTGAATCGTCATCGCCCGCTTCGGTGCGAATCCGGGGACGAAATCAAGGCACCGCCGACGCCCGCGGAGGTGCAGTCGCGTTCATGCCGCAAGCACTTTCATGCTTTTGCGCAGGCGAAGGTGGTCAGTTCCATCAATCCCTCCTCAAGGAGCGGTTATGGGGTTTCTCGGCGACGACATCACCTCGACGAGGTAGCGGATGTCACGATGACCGGTGAATATGATGCAAGTCACCAGCGGTCCGAGTATTTCGGAACCGACGTTCGACGTACCCAAGCAACTTGGGCGGTCGCACAACTAAACCGTGATCGGATCAAAGTCCCTGTGGCAGGCCATCATCGGGCAGGGGGGAGTAAATGCCCTGGTCAGGATGGGCTTTCACCTGACCGGGGCGTTTCTACGTCCACCACCGTCCACAAATCGGTGGGTCAGGAGGCTGATCGTGGCCAGTGCCTTGGCCAGCTGGGCGGGTGTGTGCTGTGCCGCGATCAGGATGGCAGTGCCCGAGGCGCACCCCTTCGGTGGCCACCGCCGCGGCCGTCAGGACTGCCAGGGAGTCGGCCACCTGCCGCGAGTGAATCCCAGCGCACCTGGCAAGCGGGTTTGGTGCGCAGCAAACGACCCGCCGCATCGCCGCCCGATGACCCACGGCTTGGGTGTTGATGCCATCAGCACTGCGCGCGACTTTGAGTAGCGTTGAATTATGCTGTACTGGTATGCAATTCGCGCCGCGAGTACGTCACGCGTCCTGCGGTCGCGGGGGGTCGCAATACCGGGCTCTGTTCCCGCCGTCGCGTTTGGCGGCGTACATGGCGGCGTCGGCGTCGGTGATGAGTCGGTGCAATACTTCGATGGCATCGTCGGTGGTGACAGTGCGGAGGGCGGTGCTTGCGGTGCCGACGCTGGCGGTCACTGGAATCGGAGCAGAGCCCACCGCGTCACACAATCGCTGCCCGAGGTGTTTTGGAGCAGCATCGGCCACGATGTCGGCAACCAAGAACTCCTCTCCGCCGGCGCGACAGATCACCGCTGTCTCGGTGGTGCACTCGCGCAGGGCGCGGCTGACGGCTACCAATGCCGCATTGAGTAGGCCTGTCAACGGGTCTCGATCCGACTGCAGGAGGTCGATACCCAAGGCCCGCACCACGATTTGGATCGCCAAGGGTACTGCCAGGTTGACTTCGACGACGAGGAAGTACGTCCAGAGCGCGAGTATGACATTTTCTTCCTGCGCCAGACGCACCGCGGCGACGGCGCCGACAACGGCCGCCACCGTGATGTGGGCGACCATGTATGGAGCGGTATGGAAGAACGCGAGGTAGCCGCCCGAGATAGTCAGCGCCGTACAGACCATCAAGCCAATCAGCGGATTCGCCTGGTTGAGGCCCCCGAGTGCGACGAATGCAATTGCCGTCATCGCGAAAGCGAGCGAGCGCCGCTCGGTAGGCCAGCGCATCAGCCACATTGCGGCGAAACCCAGGCCCGCGAAGACGGCGAACACCGCAAGCAGAATCGCCAGGGATTCGTTGACGGCTGCTGGACCCCACAAGACGTTGAACGGGGAAACTAGGGCCAGCGACGCCGATATGACGGCCATCAGTTTCTGCGTCGGCCCGGTTAGATCGCGCGCGTGCAGGTATCCGCTGAGCCAGTCGAAGTGGTCGGGTTGCCGCCACCACCGGCTGATTCGCCGCATGGGCAATCCTCTCTGGTCAACCGTCGCGCAGCAGTTGCCAATTTGCTGGCGGAGCGCTCAGGCCAGGCTACTTGGCATTGTGACTCTGATCGCCAGCGTTAATCGCCCATACGTCGCGAAATAGACGGCCCCGCGTCCACCGTCTTCGCCCGCATCCACCGTATTGACGCTATCTCTCCAGCTCAGGATCGGTTTTGTACCGGGTTCGATTCCGGCACCTCCGCCCGACAGAAGCCGGTCAGGGACACGGTCCCTGACCTGCTTTCAATTTTCATCAAACATCCTTATCTGTGTCGTCAATAACGTAGAGGTGGTTGGTTGCACGATTGCTCTCAACCTCGCTACGGAATGCCGACTCGACCGCGCCGGGAGTCAGAATTCGTAGCCGCGACCGCTTGCCGGCCGCTGGATGAGGCGAGCGACTTCGGCGAGTTGCGAACCAAATGTCCATCAGTCCTGTCGTGGAAGCGTTCGTCGGGCACCGGCGTTGGCTTCGACATGGGAACGAGCAAGACACCGGGTGAGATGACGATCCAGCTTGTCGGCGGCCCGACGGCGGTGGTCGAGATCGGTGGGGTGCGGCTTCTGACGGATCCAACATTCGATCCGCCCGGCGATCACGTCATCGGTACGCGGAACCTCGTAAAGACCAGCGGCCCCGCGGTTCCCATCGATCAGCTGGGTGACCTCGACGCCGTGCTGCTGTCGCACGACCAGCATCCGGACAACCTCGACGACGAGGGCCGCAAGGTGCTCGAGCGCATGCCGTTGGTGCTCAGCACCGCGGCGGCGCAACGCCTTGGCGGTGTCGTGCGTGAGCTTCCGATCTGGCGCAGCAAAGTCTTGGCGCGCCCAGACGGCGGTGAATTGAAGATCACCGGCGTCCCAGCACAGCACGGCCCGGCAGGAACGGAGCACCTCACTGGCGAGGTACGCGGATTCGTGCTTTCTGGCGACGGCCTACCCACCGTCTACATCTGCGGTGACAACGCCTCACTTGGCGTGGTTCGCGAGGTTGCCGACCATGCCGGCCCGATCGACGTCGCCGTGCTCTTCGCCGGGCGGGCCCGCAGTCCACTGATGGACGCGTACCGACCTTGAGCGCCGATCAGGCCGCCGAGGCCGCTGAAATCCTCGGTTCGCCGGTCGTGATCGTCATGCACGTCGACGGTTGGCAGCACCTCGCAGACGACGCTGCCGTGGTGCCGGAGGCGTTCACGCGTCGCGGTCTGGCCGACCGGCTCGTCGTACTGACGCCGGGAATCGTGACCGCGGTGTCGAGCTAGGCGGCTGGCGCATCCGCCGACGGTGGTGCGCACACTTCGCGGTAGGTGTTGCCACACTTCCCGCACGACACTTCATAGCTGAGTTGACTGCCGTCGCCCTCGTGAAAGCGATAGTCGGCAAGGGCCATGCATCGGGGGCACCTCGCCAAGCCTCGTTCGACGATCACGCTCATCGCCGGATCCCTTCCACGTCGGAGCGGCCGTTGCAGAGCCGCCGGACATGGTGTCCATACCCGTTGCGGCCCGTGGCCAATCCCGAGTCAGTCCTTCTTCGCGGATGGGGGGTGAGTCGAGATTGCGGGGCCGCACGCCGACCAGGTGTAGGGCTGCTCGGACGCGATCGCGCCGCCCAGCATGAACGTGCGGTCGGTTCGGCGGGCAAGGGCGATGCTGGACAGCCACGTGGCGACGGTGCTGATTCGGTTCCGGATGCCGACGAGGAACGCGATGTGGATGAACCCCCATCCCACCCAGCCGAAGAAGCCGGCGAGTTTGACGGGTCCGACCTGGAGTAGGGCGTGGCCTCGGCTGATGTAGGCCGCTGACCCGAGGTCTCGATACCGGTAGTGCTTACGGGGTTGGCCTGCCATGTCGTGGCGGATGCATGCGGCGGCGTGCAAGCCACCTTGCATGGCGTTTTCGGCGACGCCCGGGAGATTGTCGCGGCCAACGAGATCGCCGATGACGAAGACGTTCGGGTGTCCCGGCACGGACAGGTCGGCTTCCACCGCCATGCGTCCAGCGTGATCCGACGGCACCTCGAGAACTTCGGCGACCCTGCGTGCGAAGGGCACGGCTTCGACGCCCGCCGTCCACAGCACCGTCCGGGACGCATACGTTTCAGTTGGGCCACCCGCCTTGGGCGTGACGGTGATTCCGTCGCGACGCACGTCGGTGACGTGGACGCCCAAATGCAGCTCGACGCCGAGCCGGTTCAGGATCGCGGCGGCCTTGGTCGACAGATTCGGCGCAAAGCTGGCGAGCACCTGTTGGCCGCCGTCGAACAGCAGCACACGCGCGTCTTCGGGTGCGATGCTGTGGAATTCGTTGATCAGCGCCCGGGTGGCCATCTCCCGGATCTGGCCCGCCAGTTCGACGCCGGTCGGCCCACCGCCGGCAATCGCGAAGGTCAGCCAGCTGTCGCGTTCCGGCCCCGGGGACAGGGTCTCGGCGATCTCGAAGGCGGCGTAGAGGCGTCTCCGGATGCCCAGCGCATCGTCGAGGGTCTTCATTCCCGGGGCCCACTTCGCGAATTCCTCTTTGCCGAAATACGACTGCTGCATCCCCGCGGCGATTACCAATACGTCGTAGTGGAGAACGAACGTGGACTCGTCGGGACGGCGGGCGGTGACGTGGCGGGCCTCGGCGTCGAGGTCGATGGCTTCGCCGAGCAGCGTCGTGACGTTGCGGTGCCGCGCCAACTCCTCGCGCAGCGAGCGACTGATCTGCCCGGTGCTGAGTATCCCCGTCGCGCACTGGTACAGCAGGGGCTGAAAGACATGGCATGCCGAGCGGTCCAGCAGGACGACGTCGACGTCGGCATTTTGGAGGGCGCGGGCGAAGAACAGACCTCCGAAACCGCCGCCGACGACCACGACCCGCTTGCGTTCACCGCTCATTGTTGTGAGGTTAGCCCGCCCGGTGACGGCGAAACCCGGAGCGCGTCGCGGTCGGTGGACTCTATTCGGAGGTGTGGACGATCAATATGTCGGTTCTGGCCTTGCGGGCGACGTCGGCGGGCACCGAGCCCAAGAATCGCCCAGCGACCGAGTCCAGCCCCACGTCGCCCACCACGAGCAGGTCGGCGTCGACCTGCTCGACCAGTTTGACCAGCGCGTGGACTGGCGCACCTTCTATCGCCCGCTCCTCGACGTCTTTGGCACCCGCGGCCCTCGCCCGGTCGTGGGCGTCCCGAAGGATTTCGTATACGGGGGCACTCCCGTGCAATCGGTAGCCCTCGCTCCCGAGGGCATCGGCGCCGCGGGGGTCAACCACGTGGTCGTGCGATGGCGGTCTCGACCAGCCGCCCCTTTCGACGACGGGGATGTGCGCGCTCGCGACGATCAGCTTCGCGTCGGCTTGCGCCGACACCGCTGCGGCGCGGTCGACCGCACGCAACGACGAGTCCGAACCGTCCGTCCCGACAACAACCGTCCGATAAACGCTCATGACGCCTCCCAGTTGTCGGCCGCGAACCTTAAGACATTAGCTCTTGCTCGGTGGTCATGGATCGGATTTGCGAACGGTTGGTGGACGTGCACGACGGTTAGGATTCGCGACCATGTCGTATCCCCGAACCGTCACCGAACCGAGCCGCGAGATCGACGTCATCCACGAGACCGATGTGCTGGTCGTCGGGTCGGGTCCTGGCGGCCTGGCCGCGGCCCTCGCAGCGGCGCGGGCCGGGGTGCGGGTGGCCCTGGTCGAGAGGTTCGGCTGCTTCGGCGGAAACATCACCACCGTCGGCGTCGAGGGCTTCGCCTGGTACCGCCGCGAGCAGACGGTCGAGGCCGGCGGCATCGGGTGGGAGTTCGAGCAGCGCGCCAAGGAGATGGGCGCAGCCGTGCCCGAAAGTCAGTCGCTGTCCTACGAACTCGACTCCGAAGGCTTCAAACTCGTCGCCGACCGACTGGTCGAGGAGGCAGGCATCCACGCGATGCTGCACCGCCAGTTCGTCGCACCGCTGATGGACGGCGACACGATCATCGGCATCGTCACCGAGTCCAAGGCCGGTCGGGAAGCGATCCTGGCCCGCCGGGTCGTCGACGCCACCGGGGACGCCGACGTGGCGAACCGGGCGGGCGCACCGGTGCACAAGACGCCTGTCGAGGACATGATGGCGGCGTCGGTGATGTTCCACCTGGCCGGTGTCGACAAGGCGGCGTTCCTCAAGGGCGTGGCCGAGGATCCGCAGACGTATCGCGACTGGGCAGCAGGTGAATTCGCGGCCGAGACCGACGAGAAGGACGCCGACCTCTACTCGCCGTATCTCGGCAAGCCGTTCGCGAAGGCCATCGCCGATGGCCTGCTAGCGGACCACTTGAACACGATCGGCGGCACCTGGGGTGCGATGCACGACACCGGCGAGCTGACCTACATGAACCTGGTCCACCTCGCCGGCTGCGACGGCACCGACCCCGACAGCCTGACCCGCTTCGAGATCGAGGGTCGCAGGCAGGCGATGCTGGCGATCGAGGCGTTGCGTCGCTACACCCCGGGCTGTGAGACCGCTCGCCTCCGAAACTTCGGGATGACCATCGGCATCCGCGACACCCGCAAGATCGACGCCGTCTACAACCTCACCGAGACCGACGTCCGCGAGCAGGGCCGGTTCGACGACAGCATCGGCATCTACCCCGAGTTCATCGACGGATACGGCGTGCTGGTGTTGCCGACCACCGGGCGCTACCTGCAGATCCCGTATCGGTCGCTACTGCCGAAGGAGGTCCGCCAGCTGATCGTCGCCGGGCGTGCCACCGGAGGCGACCGGATCTCGCATGCCGCGACCCGCAACATGTCGTGCTGCGCCGTCACCGGCCAGGGCGCGGGCGTGGCGGCCGCGTTGTCCATACGCGCAGACCGGCCGCTGGACGAGGTGGACGTCACCGCGGTCCAGGCGGAGCTGAAACGCCAGGACGTCCGCATCGCCTAGCCGTCACATCACGTCGTTGTCAGCTGATGGCCTTGGCCCAGTTCTCCCCGAGGTAGGTCGAGAGCTTCTTGCTCTGCTCGTCGGTCGGGACCACCGGCGTGCCCTGCACCGTGGGTAGCGCGGCGAGCAGGCTCTTGTCGACGGTGCCTGCCTTCTCCATCGCGTCGGCGCGTACCGGACGGGCAAGGCCCTTAAGGAAGAGGTTCTGGCCCTCGTCGCTATAGAGGAACTCTTGCCAGAGCCGAGCCGCGGCGGGGTGGGGACCGTCGGAGTTGATCGCCTGGAAGTAGTAGCCGCCCACTAGCGCGTTGGACGGCACGAACACCTTCCAGGTGGGAATCTTCTTGGTCTCAGCCGCATTCAGGTAGTCCCAGTCGACGACGACGGGCGTCTGGCCGGATTCGATGGTCGCCGGTGTCGGGTCGACCGGCACGAAGTTGCCTGCGTCGTTGAGCCGTGAGAAGAAGTCGACGCCCGCCGCGATGTCGTCGACCGACCCGCCGTTGGCCAGCGCGGCCATCAGCACCCCGTTGGCCGCGGCGCTGGCGGTCGTGGGGTCACCGTTGAGGGCGACCTTGCCCTTGAACTCCGGGCGCATCAGGTCGTTGACGCCGGTGATCTCCGGGACCTTGGCCGAGTCGTAGCCGATGGACATGTAGCCGCCGTAGTCGTTGACCCAGGTGCCCTTCGGATCCTTGAACTGCGCTGGGATGTCGTCGAATGTCGCCACCTTGTACGGCGCGAACATGGCGGTGTTCGCCAGCGCGATCGCCTGGCCCAGGTCGAAGACGTCGGGCGCGGTGCTCTTGCCCTTCTGCTGGTTGGCGGCGTTGATCTCGTCCTGGCTGTTGGCGTCGGGCTGCGCGGAGGTGACCTTGATGCCGTACTTCTGGGAGAACGTGTCGATGACCTCCTTGTAGTTGGCCCAATCCGGCGGCAGCGCAATCACATTCAGCGCACCCTCGGCCTTCGCGGCCTTGACAAGGCCGTCCATCCCGCCGAAGTCGGCTGCCGAGGTGGCCTCCTTGGCATTGACACCGGATTCCGTCTGGCTGCCGGCGTCCTTCTTCTCTGGGGGTGCGCATGCCACCAATCCGATGACGACGAGGGTGGATGCGGCGGCTGCGAGGAGCCGTGTTCTGGTCATTGCCGAACCTTCCGATGGGCAGGGGGCGCTTGGCGTTGGAACACTATCGCGGCTTCCGGCCATTGGCAGGTGGTTCTCAGATTGTCTGCGCGACCGCTTCCGCTTTCCAACCCCCGGTGCGAAGATTTTCGGGACACCAGCGAGGAGGGGCGTGTCGTTACCTGCGTACGGCCTGGTTCCGGAACGACGCACGCTGATCCTGACCGCGTTTCCGGCCGAAGCCGACGCCATCCTCGCCCGCACCACCCTCGACGCGAATCCCGCCGTGGTCGTCGACGGTCACCACTTCTACCTCGGCTCGATCGGTGGCAAGAAGGTCATCGTGGCGATGACGGGCATCGGCATGGTGAACGCCACCCAGACCACCGAAACGGCGCTCGCCCACTTCACGCCCGCATCGGGCAACTCGATTGGCGGCGTGGTCTTCTCGGGCGTCGCCGGAGGATCCGGACGCACCGAGATCGGCTCCGTGGCGGTGCCCGCCCGATGGACCTCCGACGACGGCTCGACGTGGCACGCGGTCGACGCAGACATGCTCGCCGCGGCGAACTCGCTCACCGTCGACCTGCTCAGCACCGATACCATCGGAGATCCGGCCTGCCGCTGGTGTCTGCTTGGCCGTTTTCCGCTGATCGACCTCAAGCGCGAGCCGCAATTGTTCGTCGGCGGCGACGGCTCCAGTGACGACAACAACAACGGTGTGGCCTTTCCCGCCATCCCCTTTGGCGGCGCCATCTTTGGTCCCCAGCCGTTCGCCGCACCGGATCGCTCGCTTCTGTTCATCGGCAACTTCTTCCAGGCAGTGGTGCCCTTCCTGACCGGCGGACTGCTCAGCAACTTCACGGGGCTGTTGAACCCCGTGGTTCCGGTCGTGGATGCGGTCGACCAGGAGACCGCGGCGGCGCAACGGGTCGCCGACGCGTACGGCGCCCCGTTCCTCGGCATTCGCGGCATGTCCGACGGGCCCGGCGACCCGCTCAACCTGCCGGGCTACCCGTTCACCTTCGTCGTCTACAAGCAGATCGCGGCCGACAATGCGGCCATCGTCACCGAGGCCTTCCTGCGCAACTGGGACGGCGCCTAACGCAGGACCCCACCTATGCCGTGGTCGCGATGCCGCCGTCGACGGGGATGACCGCACCGGTGAGGTAGGAGCCCGCGCGGCTGGCCAGGAACACCGCGATGCCTGCCATGTCGTCGTCGCGCCCGATGCGCCGCAGCGGCGCCGACGCCGCGATCGCCTCACCGAAGGCGTCGAGCGTGGCGGCCATCATCTTCGACCGGAACGGGCCCGGCGCAACGGCATTGACGGTGATGTGCTCGGGCCCCAGTTCGCGGGCGAGCATGCGGGTCAGCTGGTGCAGGGCCGCCTTGCTGGCGGCGTAGGAGTACACCGGTAGCTTGGGTGACGTGGATCCCGTCGATGCTGCCGACGTTGATGATCCGCGCCGGGTCGTCGGCCGTGCCTGCCTGCCGGAGCGCGGGCAACAGTGCCTGGACGAGCCAGAACGGCGACTTGAGGTTGAGGTCGAGCACCTTGTCCCACGCGGAGTCCGGAAAGCTCGCCAGCGGCTCGCCCCACGTCGCACCCGCATTGTTGACGAGGATGTCCAGTTCGCCGGTGTCGGCGGTGACGAGATCGGCGAGCCGACGACATTCGTCGTGCCGGGAGAGGTCGGCGGGGATCGCCGTCACGTCGCCGAACTCCGACAGCTGCTCCTGGGCCTGCGCGCACGCGTCGGCCTTGCGCGAGCTGATCACCACGCGGGCGCCCGCCTGCAGCAGCCCGCGCGCCATCATCATGCCGATGCCCCTGGTGCCGCCGGTGACGAGCGCGGACTTGCCGGTCAGGTCGAAAAGTTGTGCGTGCGTGGTGGTTTCACTGTCGGTCAATGCATTGCCTTCCATCGATTCGATCCTGACTAATCCGAGTGTGCGCCGGTCAACAACGAAAAGAACCGATACGACGGATCGCTCGCGTCAGGCGATCCCTTCAGTGTGTCTCTGGTGATCGGGTGGCTCAGGTCCACCGACGACGGGTCGTTCACGTGGGCCCAGTCGGTGACGATCGTGCGCTCGATGAACTTCCAAGCGTCATCGCGTTTCTCGTACTTGTCGAGGTAGCGCCCACCGACCACGACGTCGACGTCTCCGTCACGTCCGGCGAGGGTGTGAGTCGCAATCGTGTAGATCTCGCCTTCGGCGACGTCCCCGTCGATGGCGAAGTTCACGGTGGTGACGTTGTGCTGCATCGAGCGGATGTACGGGCGGGCGGCTGCGAGCTCGTCGAGGAAGTCCGAGGAACTGCCCCCGGAGAATCCGCCGTGCCCGTCCACCGCATCGTGGTGGTAGAGCTCCCGCAGCTGTGCCAGATCGCCGCGATCAACGGCGCGACAGTAGGCGTTGACCAGCTTGCGCAGTTGAAACTCGTCGATCATTTCTTCTAGCACGGTGTCATTATGGGACCGGCCGTACGATCGGCCCGTGACCCCTCCCGAGATCGTGCGCAGCCTGCCGCTGGCCGAGGACATCCTCGAGGCGCATCGCCACCGGGCCCACGGCGACGACGCCGGCTATGACGCCTACAAGGCGCACGTGTACCGCGTGGTGAACTTCGCCCGTGCGCTCACCCCAGACAGGCCCGACCGCGACGACAAGCTCGCGATCGCCGCGGCGTTTCACGACCTGGCGGCGTTCGACACGCTCGACTACCTGGTGCCCTCGATCGAAGCGCAGGACGCATGGCTGCGGCAGACCGGCCGCGACGCGTGGTCCGATGAGCTGGCGCTGGTCGTCGCCGAGCATCACCGCCTGTCCGGATACGGTCCGACCCGGCCCCATGCGCCCCTGGTGGAGGCCGTCCGCCGCGCCGACCTCATCGACGTCAGCCAGGGCCTGATCCGGTTCGGCATCCCCGGTTCCTACGTCAAGGAAGTACGCGCCACCTTCGATGCCAGTGCCTTCTTCAGGCGCGTGATCCCGATGGGGACGCTGCGGGCGATCCGCAGTCGCCAGCAGCCTGGCTTCCTTCGCCCCGGCAACGCACTGGTCCGCTCGGGCCACGACGGCGCCGATCGCTGAGCGACGAGCGGTTCGTTCAAGACCGACCGCGGCGCGCGCGTCGAGACTGACGAGCATGCGCGAACGCACCTTCACTCCTGCCATGGGTCGCTTCGCGGCGACCCAGTTCTACGACCCCGTGGTCGCGTTGACGCGTGAGCGACTCTGGCGGGCGCTGGCGGTCATGTATGCGGCACCGCGGCCCGATGAAGTGATCGTCGACGTGGGCTGTGGCACGGGATCTTTGGCGTTGTTGCTGTGCCGGGTTGAGTCGCGCGCCGAGATCATCGGCGTCGACCCGGATCCCGACGTGCTCGCGGTGGCCCGGCGCAAGCCGGCCGCCCACGCGGTGCAGTGGCGAGCCGGCATGGGTGACGCGTTGGTGGAGTCGGTCGGCCCGGACTCGGCGGACACCGTGATGTCCAGCCTGGTGCTCCACCAGTGCCCGATGCCGATGAAGCGGGCGGTGCTCGCTTCGATGTTCGCGGTGCTGCGCCCAGGTGGACGGCTCGTGATCGCCGACTATGGATGGCAGCGGACGGCGGCGATGCGTCTGGCGTTCCGGATCGTGCAGCTCGCGGATGGAAGGGAGGACACCCAGCCCAACGCCGAAGGAGTCCTTCCGGAACTGATGTCCGACGCGGGATTTCGTGACGTGCGCGAGGCCGAGGTGGTGCCGACGGTGAGCGGTTCGATCTCGGTCTACGTGGCGCGCAAGGAATGATCGCGCAATATCGGCAGTACGACCGCGGGCGTGAGGCCCATCATCTCGCGCATCTGGCGAGTGAGGTGTGCCTGGTCGGCGAAGCCCGCGGTGATCGCCGCGTCGGCGAGCGACTCGCCGGCCTGAAGCGCCTCCGCGGCGCGACGCAGTCGCGTCCATACCCGCCACCGCGCCAGCGGCATACCGAGTTGGTGTCGTGCCAAGGCGCGCAGGCGTTGAGGGGAGAGCCCAACCTTCGACGCCACACTCGGCAACGGAATGCTTCGGTGGCTCAACGCATTCAGTGCTTGCACCAGGCGTGGATCGAGCTCGTCGGACGGACGAATTCCCGCCGGGCGGACGTCGTCCTCGCCGAGGTTGCGCAGTTCGGGGGCCGCGGTGATGCCGTTGCCGTAGCGCTCGCGCAATCGGTCGGCGAACACGCAATGCGGCTCGACGAAGTAGGTCAGCACGTCCTTGGTGGCCTGCAGGCAATGCCGTTCCATCGGTGCGACGACCAGCGTCGCAGCCCGGTGCCGGACGTCCGACGCGTCGACGACCGCAACCTCGTCCCGCATCCCGATCACGATCTGGAAGGCGGCGTGGCGGTGCAAGGTGCCTGCCGTCGTCGGGCCCCGATACACCGCGTAGCCCTCGCCGATGGTGAAGCGGGGTGCCGCACCGGTCACGGTGCCGATGGAGCGGTCCCCGGCGCCTGTTGGGTATGGGGGGTGTGGTGCACGTCGTGCACCGTGGGGAAGCTCGTCGAACCCTTCAAGTAGACGTAATAGCAGGCCAAGGCCAAGAACACAGCGCCTCCTAGCACGCCCATCACGGTCTGGACGGCGTCATTCTTGGCCAGCCGCCGCAGCGCCACCGGGACCACGGGCCGTCGGGGCCGTCTGGGTCGCCGGACCGCGGGCATGTCGACGGGTCGGGGCTTGCTGCGCAGGAAGGCCATCATGGCGGCCTCCGCTTGGCCGTACTGCATGGCGTCCACGTAGACGTGGTAGCGCCCGATTGCACGGGCCTTCTGGCCGCCGGGAACGACGGCATAACCGCCGACGCCTGCTGCACCGAGTCGGTCCAGAACCGTTGCCACGTCCTCGGACTCGATCTCGGCGAGGATCGCCCAGCTGTCCGCGGACACCGTGTTCTTCCTGCCGCCGGGAGGCAGGCTCACGATCGCGGTGCGCTGGTCCGCATGCTCTAGCGGAACGATTCGGAAGGGCATTGGTCAGCCCGCCATTCGACGTGTGAGGTGGGAACTCGAGCATAGCCGCATCGTCGCGTGGCCGGAGATGGCGCCGCCGGGATGAATTCGCGCCACGCCATCCGTTCTGGGCGTCGAGAAGGTGTCACGGATCGACCAAGAAAGGCTCATCATGAAGATCGTCGTCATCGGAGGGACCGGCCTCGTTGGCTCAAAGGTTGTGCACGGCTTGACCGAACGCGGCCATGACGCCGTCGCCGCGGCTCCCTCGACCGGGGTGAACACGTACACGGGTGAGGGCCTGAAAGAAGCTCTGGCCGGTGCTGCGGTCGTCGTCGACGTGTCGAACTCGCCGTCGTTGGAGGACGCCGTGGCGTTGGACTTCTTCAACAAGGCCACCCCGAACCTGCTCACGGCCGAAGCCGAGGCCGGCGTCGGCCACCATGTCGTGCTCTCGGTCGTGGGCACTGAGCAGCTGGCCCCGCAGAGCGGCTACTTTCAGGCGAAACTGGCGCAGGAACGGCTCATCAGCGCCAGTCCCATCCCGTACACGATCGTGCACGCGACGCAGTTCTTCGAGTTCGTCAACACCATCGCCGACTCCGCGACCGTCGGTGACACGGCGCGTCTGCCAGCGGCGCTCATTCAGCCGATGGCGTCGGCCGACGTCGCCGAAGCCGTCGCCATTGCGGCGGTCGGTCGGCCCGTGAACGGCATCAGCGAAGTGGGTGGACCGGAGGCGTTCCAGATGGCCGACTTCATCCGCACCGCGCTGACGGCGCGGGGCGACACGCGGCAGGTCGTCACCGACCCCGAGGCGCGGTATTGGGGCGTCGAGATCCAAGAACGCACCCTGGTTCCTGGTGCCGGCGCAACTCTCTTCGGCACCCGCTTCGAGGACTGGATTCTCGAAACCGCCGCCAAGGCTTGAGCACACTTCGACCCCGGCACCGGCACTCGTTACCATCAGGATCGACCTGCCCGTCATTGACGACGGGCGGGTCGGTTCCACGGGTGACGGACGCGATGGGTGCCAATTGTCGAGCCAGGGTCGGGGGCAGAGTCTGCGCGGTCGCAGTAGCGAATGCGAGACACTTCGGGGTCTGATCTCGACGGTCCGATCGGGCAGCTGCCAGGCGCTGGTGCTTCGTGGGGAGGCGGGCGTCGGCAAGACTGCGTTGCTGGAATACGTGTCGGAGCGGGCGTCGGGCTTTCGTCGTGTCCAGGTGGCAGGCGTGGAGTCCGACATGGAGCTGGCATTCGCCGGTCTTCAGCAGCTGTGCGCGCCGTTGATGAATCACGTCGACGAATTGCCGGAACCGCAGCGCGACGCACTGGCCGTGGCGTTCGGCCGCGGTGTCGGACCCACGCCGGACCGCTTTCTCGTTGGGCTTGCCGTGCTGAGCCTGATGGCGGCCGCAGCCGAGCAGCAACCCCTGCTGTGCGTCATCGACGACGCGCAATGGCTCGATCAAGTGTCCGTGCAGACACTGGCTTTCGTCGCGCGGCGCCTTCTGGCCGACCCGGTCGCGCTCGTCTTCGCGGCCCGCGCACGGCGGCGCCGAGGCGCTGGCCGGACTCCCCGAGTTGGTGATCGGGGGGCTCTCCGACAGCGACGCGCGGGACCTGCTGGAATCGGTGATGGTCGGGGGGATCGATCGCCAGGTGCGAGACCGCATCGTGGCAGAGACGCGCGGCATTCCACTGGCCGTGTTGGAAGTTCCTCGAAACGTTTCTCAAGCAGAGCTTGCCGGCGGGTTCTGGAATTCGGCCGGGCGCCCATCCGCGGGACAGATCGAGGAAGGCTTCGTCCGTCGACTCCAGCCGTTGCCGGAGCCGACCCGCAGGCTGCTGCTCATCGCGGCGGCCGAGCCGGTGGGTGACGCCGCCTTGTTTCTCCGCGCTGCGGCGCTGCTGGGCATTTCGGTCGACGCATTGGGGCCCGCCGAGTCCGCGGGCGTCATCGACTTCGGTCCGCGGATGCGCTTCCAACACCCGTTGATGCGCTCAGCCGTGTACCGCGCGGCCGATCTGACCGAACGCAGGGCCGTCCATCGTGCGCTGGCCGATGCCACCGATCCGCAGTCGGACCCCGACCGTCGGGCATGGCACGCCGCGACCGCCGCGGCCGGACCCGACGACGCGGTGGCAGGGGAGCTGGAAGCCTCGGCCGCCCGTGCGCAGTGCAAGGGCGGCGTGGCCGCGGCCGCCGCCTTTCTCGAGCGTGCCACCGTCCTCACGGTGGACCCGGCCCTGCGCGCTTCGCGTGCGATCGCCGCGGCCCAGGCCAAACGAGATGCGGCCGCGCCCGAAGCGGCATACGAGCTTCTTGCGACAGCCGAACTGGGGTCGTTGTCCACGCTTCAGCACGCTCAGGTCGTTCGGATGCGTGCCCAGATGGAGTTCGCCCGCAGCCGCGCCGGTGCGGCGGGTGCACCCCGGACGAGCGAAGCCGCTGCCCAACTGCTCAGCGCTGCAAGGGGACTTGAAACCCTGGACGACGACATGGCCCGCGAGACGTATCTCGAGGCGCTCACCGCTGCCATGTACGCGGGCCGGCTCGGCGATCCCGGCATACTCGCGGAGGTGTCCATGGCCGGGCGCAGCGCGATCAATCGGATACCGGAACCACGACGGCCAATCGACTTCCTGTTGAGCGGCATGACGAGTCGGATCATCGACGGGCCGTGCGCCGGCTCCGACCACCTGCGCTCGGCACTGGAACTCTGGAACACCGACGCGCAGAAGGGTGGCGGCCCGGCCCAGCCTTGGCCGTATCCGATCGCCCAGGAGTCCGCGGCACACGAGTTGTGGGACGACGCGGTCCTGCAGCGGATCGCCACGGACATGGTTCGGCGCGCACGCGACACGGGTGCACTCGCCGTGCTGCCGCCGGCGCTCGGCTATCGGGCCGGCGTTCACGTATTCACCGGCGAATTCGCCAAGGCGGCAACGGTTATCGAAGAGGCCAGCGCAATCACCGCGTCGATGGGCGACACCCCGGTGAAATACCATTCGCTGACGCTTGCGGCGTGGCGGGGGAATCCCGCCGACGCGGTCGACTTGATCGAGGCGGCCGCCGCTGACGGTGTCGCCAGGGGTGAAGGCCGATTGGTCGGCCTGTCCAGATTTACCGCTGCGGTCCTCTTCAACGGAGTTGGCCGCTACGAGGAGGCGTTCGCAGCGGCGCGCGAGTGTTGTGAATACGAGGACCTGGGCTTCTACGGTTGGTGCCTCTTCGAACTCATCGAAGCCGCGGCCCACATCGGCGACCGGGAATCCGCCGCCTCGGCACTGACGCGGTTCGAGGAACGAGCGGGCGGCAGCGGAACGGACTGGGGTATGGGGGCGGTGGCGGGTGCGCGAGCCCTTCTCGCCACCAACGAGCACGCAGAGGCCTTGTTCGACGAGGCCATTGAACGCCTCGAACGCGCAGGCATCGCGCTGCAGGTCGCGCGTACCCGATTGTCCTACGGTGAATGGCTGCGGCGGGCGAACCGCCGACTGGATGCCCGCCAGCAGCTGGGCACCGCTTACGAGATGTTCAGCCGAATGGGCGCACTGGGTTTCGCCGAACGGACCCGACGCGAACAGGTCGCGACCGGTGAGAAGGTGCGCAAGCAGCCAGTCGCCTCGGGCGACGAGCTGACCGCTCAGGAGGCGCAGATCGCCCGGCTGGCTGCCGACGGCCTCACGAATCAGGAGATCGGTGCGCAGCTGTTCATCAGCACGCACACCGTCGAATGGCACCTGCGGAAGGTCTTCGTCAAGCTCGGCATCACCTCGCGCAGGCAACTGCGCACCCTGTCCTGGGCGGGTTAGGGTCTCATTCGACGAGCTTGCCGTGGCTGCTCACCTCACGCATCCGCGCCGAAATATCAAGTGGTATACCGGGAATGGCTTCGCGTTCGATGCGGCCGGGCCCGGACCACACCAAGTTGACGTTGAGCCGTTCGTCGAGCTGCGGGTAGTCGGAGCGATTGTGGCAGCCGCGTGTCTCCCGGCGCTCCAGTGCTGACTCGAGTGTGGCGCGCGCCGCAATGACGCTGGCTTTGAGGTCGAATGCGTGGGCGAGGTCGTAGAACCCGGCGATGTCGGGGTGCACGCCAACACGAGTCAACCGGTCTTCGATCTCCGTCAGTTCGCGCAGGCCGCTGAGCAGGCCGGTCTCGTCGCGCACGACGCCTGCGTGCTCGGTCATGGCGTTGCGGAGCGCACGTTGGAGGAATCGGACGTTCTCCGGACCGTCGGTGGACAAGACCCGGTCGATTTCATCCCGGGCATCGGAAAGCGCTGCGCGGCAGCGGTGTTGGGCGTTGAGTTGAGCCGAATAGTTGGCGGCTGCGCGACCGACGATCTTGCCGTAGACGAGCAGTTCGATGAGCGAGTTTCCACCGAGCCGGTTGGCTCCGTGCAGCCCGCTCGAGGCTTCGCCGATCGCATAGAGCCCTTCCACACCGGTGCCGTGGTCAACGTGCCGAACCCACACACCGCCCATCGAGTAATGCGCCGTGGGAGCGATCTCGATTGGTGTGGTGGTGATGTCGAGCAACTGCAGGTCCATCAAGGTCTGATAGACGCGCGGGAGGCGGTCCATGATCTGTTTCCGCGGCAGGTGCGAGACGTCAAGCCACACACCGCCGCGCGGGGTGCCGCGGCCCTCCTTGATCTCGGTGAAGGCGGCGAGCGCGACCCGGTCACGGGTGGACAGTTCCATGCGCTCGGGGTCATAGCGGTTCATGAAGCGTTCCCCGAGGTCGTTGCGCAGGATTCCGCCCTCGCCGCGAGCCGCCTCGGACACCAGGGTCCCCGCGGAATCTTCGGGTTCGATCAACCCCGACGGATGGAATTGGACGAGCTCCGCATCGCGGATCCGCCCGCCCGCTTCGACGGCCAACCGGAAGGAGTCGCCGGTGTTCTCGTCGCGGCGCGACGACGTGCGTCGCCAGATCCGAGTGTGTCCACCGGTGGCCAGAATCACGGCATCCGAGTGGATGGTGTAGCGCGTGCCGTCCTGAAGGTTGAAGCCGTATGCACCGAAGATCACGTTTTCGCGGACCAGCAGTTTGGTGATGTAGACCGAGTCGAGGATGGGAATGCCGAGCTGGGCCGTCCTCCTGATGAGGGTGCGCTGAAGCTCCAGCCCGGTGTAGTCGCCGGCGAATGCGGTTCGGCGGAACGTGTGTGCGCCGAAGAAGCGTTGCGAGATCCGGCCGTCCTGCTCACGGGCGAAGGCCATGCCCCAGCGCTCCATGTCCCGCAGCGATTCCGCTGCACCCTCGGTGACCACCTGCACCGTGGCGGGGTCGGCGAGCAGGTAGCTCTCGGTGATCGTGTCGGCCGCGTGCTGCTGCCAGGTGTCCTCGGCATCCATGGTGGCCAGCGCCGCGTTGATGCCACCCGCGGCCAGTGTGGTGTGCGCGTCGGTCATCGGTCGCTTGCCGACGACGAGGACGTCGATTCCCCGCTCGGCGAGTTCGATCGCCGCGCGTAGTCCGGATCCGCCGGTGCCGATGACAAGGACGGAGGTTGAGATCTGCTGTTCAGCGTTGGTCATGTCGCACTCCTCTGTCGTCCTCTTGCCTCTGCCCTGACGGCCAGAACGGATCGACGACCACGAACTCATCCCGACTACGAACTTCCAAGGGCTCGCTTCTCGGCGACGACGTCCAAGCTGGAGACATGGACGTTTATGAAGCAGTCACGAGCCGTCGGTCGGTGCGTGGATTCACCGACCAACCTGTGTCAAGGGAGGTACTGGAGCGGGTGCTGACCACCGCGGGTTGCGCGCCGTCCGGATCGAACATCCAGCCGTGGAACATCTATGTGGTGACCGGCGCGCCGCTGGCCGAGCTCAAGAAGCTCGCCGTCGAGCGCGTCGGTACCGGCGACCCATGGGACGAGCGGGAGTACGTGATGTATCCGCCCGACATGAGGTCTCCGTACGGCGAGCGCCGGGCCGCGTTCGGCAGGGATCGCTACGGCGCACTCGGGATAGAGCGTGGCGACGCGGAGGCGCGCATGAGGGCCGCCATCGCGAACTGGGATTGCTTCGGCGCGCCCGCCGCCCTGTTCTGCTACATCGACCGCAACCTTGGCCTGCCCCAATGGTCCGACCTCGGCATGTACCTGCAGACCGTCATGCTGCTGCTGCGCGCCGAGGGGTTGCACAGCTGCCCGCAGATGGCGTGGTCGCAGGTTCGCGAGACCGTCGCGGAGATCGTGTCACCCCCGGATGAACTCATGCTCTTCTGCGGCATGTCGATCGGCTACGAGGACCCGACAGTGCCCTATGTCCTCAACGCGCGGGCACCACTGGACGAGACGGTCACGTTCATCGACGGCTAGTTCACTCATGCCCCCGGTCGTCCACTACGGACTACTGACTACGGACTTCCAAGGGTTCGCTTCGCGGCCACGACCGCGAGTCTGAATTCGACAACTAAACCGCACGAGCAGGTTCGTCACCAGGAGATTTGAACATGACTTCGACGATGACCATGACCACCGTTCTCGACACTTCGGACAGGGAGCGCGCCGCGCGGTTCGCCCGCGAAACGGAACCCCTGTTCGACGTCCTGATGCGCGGCGCACGGCGACTGGCTCGCAACGACGCCGACGCCGAAGACCTGCTGCAAGACGCATTGCTGCACGCATACAGCGGCTTTCACACGTTCAGGGAGGGCACCAACCTCAAGGCGTGGCTCTTTCGGATTCTGTACAACCGTTGGGTCAGCGCGCACCGGGCCAAGCAGCGGCGCCCGGCAGAGGTTTCGGTCGACGAGGTCACCGAACGGGATCTCGCCGACAGTGCCGCACGCCTGCCCGCGGGACTGCGCTCCGCAGAGACCGAGGTGCTGGATGCCTTGCCGGACGGCGAAATCAGGGCGGCGCTCACCGCGCTGCCGGAAGGTTTCCGGGCGGTCCTGTACTTCGCCGACGTCGAGGGATACACCTACGCGGAAACCGCCGCGTTGTTGGACATCCCCATGGGCACCGTCATGTCGCGGGCGGCCCGTGGTCGGCAACGGCTGCGCGTTGCCCTGGCTCACCGCGCGCACGGCCGGGCCGGTGTCGACGCGGTCGAACAGGATGCGGCCTGAACGGCGGCACCGTCATCTGAAGCCATCTAGTAGTCACAACGAGGAGGAATGACCGATGTCGAAGAAATATGACCCCAACTGGGAGAATGCATTCACGGTTGTGCAGGAAGTGCAGCCGCCCTTCATCGCCGACGGCGCGCATGCGATGACCGTCGTTCTCACCTATCCGCCGGGGAGTGCCGGCGCCCCGCCTCACCGGCATCCGGGTGGACCGGCGTTCGGCTACGTGCTGAAGGGCGAGGTGCTGTTCGAATTGGAGGGAGAGGCGCCGCGTGTCATCCGCGCCGGAGAGGCGTTCTGGGAGCCCGGCGGCGACGTCATCCATTATTCGGACGGCAACAACCGGGATGACGTCGAGTGCAGTTTCGTCGTCACGATGCTCTGCGTTCCCGGTCAACCGATGCTTGTCCTCGTCGACGACGAAGAGCTGGAAGCCCGCGCGCACCTTCGCGTACCGGCCGCGTCCAGCGCGCCCGCATAGACGGCGACGATTCGATGTCGAAGATATTGCTACAGACGACGATCGCCGAGCATCCCGACGACTGGGACATCACCCGCTTCTCGCTGCTGGCCGACGAGCTACGGACCGCCGGCCACGAGGTGACCGCGCGAAACCGGGTCGGCCGCGAGGACGACCCGATCCTGAGCCGACTCGACGAACTCGACTACGACCAGGTGTGGCTGATGGCCGTCGACGTCGGTGACGGCCTCACCGGCGCCGACGTCGAGGCCATCTCGCGGTTCCGAGAGAGCGGTGGTGGCGTGCTCACCGCCCGCGACCACGAGAACCTCGGCTGCTGCCTGTGCGAGCTCGGATCGGTGGGGCTGGTCAACAAGTTCCACGATCACAACGTCGACCCGGCCACGATGCGCGATGACCAGGACACGCCGACCATCTCGTGGCCGAACTATCACTCTGGCGCGAACGGGGACTATCAACCCGTCTTCGCAGAAGGACCGGTGCACGAATTGCTGCGCACCACGCGGACTCCCAGCGGACGGATCGAATGGTTCCCGGCGCACCCGCACGAGGGCGGGGTATCGGCGGACGTTCCCAACGCCACGGTGCTCGCACGGGGCCGAAGCACCGCCACCGGCCGCCACTTCAACCTCGCCGTAGTGCTGGACGGTGAGGTCACGCCAGATGGCCGACCGATGGGCCGGGCGGTAGCCGAGTCCACCTTTCACCACTTCGCCGACTACAACTGGGATCTCGACCGTGGCGCACCTTCGTTCGTCACCGAGCCGCCCGGTACGCAGATCAAGGCCGACCCGACCCGCCTGGCGATCTTCAAGGACTACGTCCGCAACGTGGCGAGCTGGCTACAGCCCGGGGCCAGCAGACTCGTAATGGCGGGTTACCAGGAGACCGGCAAGGGAACCAGTCCGTGCGACAGTGAGTGAAATCCGCCGGCCAGGGTGGGTTCGACACAAAGCCGCATGCCCGGGAACCGCGGAATCATCTGGGAGAACACCGTTTTGAGTTCCATCCGGGCCAGTGCCGCGCCGACGCAGTAATGCAGGCCGTATCCGAACCCGACATGTGAGGTGCCCGAGCGATGGATGTCGAGGCGGTACGGATCGGGGAACACTGCCGGGTCGTGGTTGGCCGCACCCGGGTCCAGCAGGACTAGATCGCCTGCCCGGATCGTGACTCCGTCGACGTCGATGTCCTCACGGGCGTACCGCGGCACGCCGATCCCACCTGGCATGCCGGTTCGCAGCAGTTCTTCGACGGCCTTGGGGATCAGATCCGGTGTGTCCAGCAGCATCTGCCACTGATCCGGATTGCTCAGCAGCAGCACCGAGTCCAACCAGATCTGCATCATCGTGGTCTCGTGCCCCGCGAACAGGAGCATCATCGCCAACCAGGCGATGTCGGAATCGGCCAGTTCGGGTTCCTCGCACAACCGCGAAATCACGTCGTCGTCGGGGTGATCCCGTTTGTGCGCGACGAGTTCCATCCCGTAGCCGAGCAGCGCCGTCAACCCCGCCTCGGACGTTGCATCGTCTGGGCCGAAGGCCGCGTCGTCCACCCAGAGCCGGAACCGCTGCCGATCGGCGTAGGGCACGCCGAGCAGATCGCAAATCACCAGGACTGGCAGCGGCCGCGCCAAGTTCGTCAGGAGGTCGGCCGGAGGGCCAAGCTGCTCCAAGTCGTCGAGCAGTCCTTCGCACAATGCCTCGACCTTGGGTTCCAGCGTGCGCATGTGCTTGGGCGAGAAGTGCGGCTGCAGCAGCTTGCGCATCTGCGCGTGGTCTGCGATTTCAGTGTCGAACTCGCCGACCGGGCCGCCAAATATGGCCGACGTCCTACTGCGCGGCGCGTTGGCGGGATCACGGTGCGAGCGGCCCAGCAATTCGGCGTCCATCAACCGGCGTACCTCGGGGTAGCCCGTGACGAGCCAGGCTTCGTCGCCGACCTGGGTGCGGATCCGGTGGATCGTTCCGGTGGCCTGCAGGGCGCAGAGGTCCGGTGGCGGCTCGAGCGGGTGGGGCTGTGCAAACGGCAGCTGGACTGACGCGGTCAAGAGACTCCTCCAGGTGCTTTACGCGAAGGGCTGGTCTGCCCTCACGTTAGGCTCCCGAGGTGCGAAAGATTGACACTTCCGCATTTCTGTCTAGTGCCCCGTGTCGGCACGTCTCAGGCGCAGTCCTCGCAAATCAGCCGATCGCCGATGTGCCGGGCAATCCGGTGGCGGTGTTGCACCAGGAAACAGCTCGAGCAGGTGAATTCGTCGGCTTGCTTCGGGACTACCCGAACGGTGAGTTCTTCACCGGACAGGTCCGCTCCCGGGAGCTCGAAGTCCTCGAGTTCCTCACCGTCGGCGACGTCGAGCACGGCAGTGGCGGCGTCGTTGCGCCGACCAGCCAGCTCCTCGAGTGAGTCGTCGGCGACGTCGTCGGTTTCCTTTTGACGCGGAGCGTCGTAGTCAGTGGGCATCGCTTTCCTTTCGAGTCAAGACCGGTAACACGGGAACGTGGACGATGCGCTGCTTGTTCCCGCCTGAGTACCGAGCGAAACGACCGGCCTGCCGAGGTTTTCATCGTGCCGCCGTAGCCACCAGATCAACCAGGCAATCAGGCTCATCTGCGCCACCGCCAGCGGTATCACCGGCCACACTGCGCCCACCGCGGCCGAATATGCGACCACGGTCACAATTCCTGGGGTGGCGGCGTCGCGGCGCCGTTCGAAATATGCGAACGTGCCGACGGCGACGGTAGCTGCGACGACGGCGTACGTGATGAAGTAGACAGTCATGGTGTTCTCCTCGGTTCTTCTCGCGTTCACCTGTCAGGAGGACGAGCGACCCCGATTGCGACACTTTTTCGAGAAGTTTTTGGGACCATCACGCTGACCTCATAGCGGCCGCATCCGATCCGAAGGGCAGCAAATGCTGACCGTGACCGCATTCGTGCGAACGACGACCGCGCTGATGACCGCGATCATCTGTGCCCCGCTCTGTTTCGGCGGTGCGCGGGCGTCGGCCGGTCCCGTCGGGGAGTTCAGGGGCGAGTTGGCCTTCGGCGGAGCTCAGCGCACCTATCAACTGCACGTCCCGGCTGGTCTGGACCGGCCGGCGGGCCTGGTGCTCAACCTGCACGGCGCAGGGATGACCGGAAGTGACCAGGCTGCGATGACGAACTACAACGCCGTCGCCGACCGGAACGGGTTCGTCGTGGTTTACCCCGATGGCATCGACCTCAGCTGGGCCGACGGCCGCGGCGCGTCGATCCCGGACCGTCAGGGTGTCGACGACGTCGGCTTCCTCGCCGCGCTCGCCGACCGAATCGTCCACGACTACGGCGTCGATCCCGGCCGGGTCTTCGCCACGGGGATGTCGGCGGGCGCTTTCATGGCCAACAGGCTGGCGTGCGACCGCGCCGACGTCATCGCCGCCATCGCGCCGGTCGCGGGCACCCTCGGCAACGGCGTTCCGTGCGCCCCGTCGCGACCGGTGTCGGTGCTCGAAACACACGGCACCGCCGATCCCGTCGTGCCGTTCGACGGTGGCCCCATGCTGGGGCGCGGCGGACCCAGCGACATCGTGGCGGCGCCGGCGATGGCGTCGCGGTGGCGCGATCTCGATGGCTGCCCGAGCGCATCGGTCGTGGACGCAGGCGAAGGAACCGGGGTCCGCCGCCTCAGCGCAGGCGGGTGCGCCGGCGGTACGGAAGTCGTCCTCGTCACGGTTGACGGCGGTGGCCACACCTGGCCGTCCGGCGGCTTCTCCTTGCCCATGGAGTCGGTCGGCTCGACCATCGACGCCTTCAACGCCTCGGACGCCAGCGCGCAGTTCTTCGCCGCAAACGGGAGGTGACCTCCAAGGGAGAGCGCTAGCCGGGTGACCGGCGCAGCTGGCCCTTCGGCCGGTGGACGCGGAGAGCCGGATCCTCGGCGGTGCCGACGGAGATCTCGTCGCGCAGTTGCTGGATGTTGGAGAGTTCGCCGTAGAGCGAGCGGATCGAGTAGTTGAGCACGGCAAGCGATGAGCGCAGCTTGGGATCTTCGCTGATCCCCACCTCCCGGGTGCGTTGCCGGCTCCACAGCGCTTCGTCGAGCCGTCGCCGGGTCACGACCAGGTGATGGTCGAGGGTCTCGATGACGCGCTCCGGGTCGCTGTCCTGGGCGAGCCACGTCTTCAGGATGACCGAATGCTTGATGATCACCTGGTCGGTGACCGGCAGCGCTTCGACCCAGCGGCGCAGCGCCGCAAGCCCGCCTCGGTGGCCTGGTAGAGCGTGCTGGTCCGCTTGCCCGTGCGAATCTTCGGTGTCGATGACCATCTTTCGTTCCAAGAGGCGAATCAGTTCGCGACGGACGTGGCTCACCGACGGCGACCAGTAGAAGTGGCCGACCGAGAATTCGGCGCTGGTCTTGATCTCGCCCGCGGTCAACTGCTCGTCGTTGGTCGCCAGGATGCCCGAGCACCAGGTACGCCGTCGTCGGTAGGTCGCCGCTTCCGGCGCGCGGGCTCATCGGTACCGGCCGGAAGTAGGGGAGCCACAGGTCGTCGCTCGACCTCGCGGAAGTCGACCGCAACCACCAAGTCCCACCCGCAACTCGTCGGTGCCGGCCCCGATGATGTTCGTCAGCATCTGATAACCCTCGTCCAGGGTGACGATCGCTGGCGCGTAAGGCGTTTCGAACACCGGCGTGGCGGCTCGGTACACCACCGTCCAGCTGTATACGACGCCAACGTCCCACGCTGCGCTTCCCAGCCCAGCTCGGTCGACAGGCACCGCCTGCAGTGTTCTGCGGGCAGGGAAGTCGGCCGCCGAGCACGCCGCACAGCGTTGGAAGAGCAACGTCTGGTCGGCGCAGCCCTGCCAGAACGGTGCCGTCAACGGGCCAGGGGTGGCGTGCGGAACCGCTGCGCGCTGGGCGGTCAGCTGCACGCCGGTGTCACTGGTCATCGTGGTTCGTCTCCCAGCAGTAGGACGGTGGTGAACAACGCACCCGCTCCTCCGTTGCTGCACAGGGCGACGTGCGGCGTCGGGCACCTGGAGGGCACCCGCCGGTGCCGCGGATCTGTTGCACGCCCCGGATGGCGCGCTGCATCATCTGCGGGTTGGTGCCCGCGTGGCTGAACGACATGGTGCCGCCGTCGGTGGTGACGGGGTGGCTGCCGGTGATCGCGATGTGGCCGTCCTCGACGAAGGGCCCGCCCTCCCCGTCGGCGCAGAAGCGGAAGGCCTCGAGCTGACGGATGATCTCGAACGAGAACGGGTCGTAGAGCTCCAACACGTCGACGTCGTCCCGGCTCGAGTCCGGCGTGCGCGAAGGCCTTGTCGGCGGCGTGCCTGCCCACCAGCCCGTTCGGGTCGAGGCCGCGCCTGCCGGTCAGTCCCAGGCCGGGGGATGCTGATAGGACGGCCCGTTGAAGTCCGCGCCACTGCCCAAGCACGTAGCACCGGTTGGCGCGACGCGTCGATGCCGGTCGACGTTGGCGACCACCAGCGCGCAGCCACCCTCGGACGTGGTCGCGCAGTCCAGCAGGTGGAACGGGTCGGCGATCATGCGCGAGGCGGTGATGTCGCTCCGGTGCGAAGGGTCCTCGGCCCGCGTACACGGCCTCCGGGTTGTTCGAGCCGTTGTTGCGGATGGTGGCGGCGACGATCGAAAGTTGTTCGCGCGTCGTGCCGTACACCTCCATGTGCCGACGCGCGATCAAGGCGAACTCGGCGGCGGTGAACATGCCCCACGGTGCGACGAACTCGTTCTCCGGACGGGTCCACGGTGCGGTCGCGGCGTGGTCGCGGTACTCCTGGGCCTGCGCGGCGACCAGCACCACGACTTCGGCCAGTCCGTATCTCGATGGCCGGCGACGGCTTCGGTGACCATGCCGACGCCGAACGTGGAGCCCTGCCACGCCGGGCCGAGTCGCAGGTCGTAGATCAACGACGCCGGTCTGCTCCGAGGTGATGCCGTCGACGTCGTCGAGGGTCAGCCCGGCGTCGTCGAGGGCACCGAGCACGGCCTCGACGACGAGCCGTCGGGTCGTCTCGCCCTCGAGGCTGCGGCCCTGTTTGGTGTTGTAGACGCCGGCGATGGCGGCTTTGCGGCCAGTGGCAGGCACATTGACTCCGATGCTTGGGTGGCGGACTAGTTCTCGTCTGCGACGACTCCGAGGTACGTGCCGTAGACCGTCGACCGTCTCGACCGTCGCGGTACACGCTGCCGAGGTGATCGGCTCGCGGTGGTCCCGTTGCCGCTACCGTATCCGCCGGAGCGACGTCCGAGGCGAGGATGTCGAACCGGACGTCCACCGGCCGGGACGTCGCGGGGTCGGTGATCTCGACGACGACGGCCACCGCGCGCTCGGTCGGATCCCAGTCCACGTCGGTGACGCGGTGCCGCGAGGTCAGCTCGAGCACCGTCGAATCGCGCCTGAGCAGGAACCGGATCGGCGCGCACAGTTCGCCCGCGCGCGGCGGGACGCACAAGGTGATCGCCACGGTCAGGTAGCCCAGCTCCGGCCAGGAAGTCGGTGACGGCCGCGGCCAGTCCGCGCGGATTGCTCGACTGGATCGGTGTGTCCCGCGTCGTCGACCCGGCTGCCAGGTCGGCGCCGTCGATCAGGTCGGCGAGTTCCGCGGCGGCGTCGTCGGACAGCACCTTGCTGCGCGGATCCGCGCAGAATCGTTGTCGGGCAGGTGATCCGGCGCGCCAACTCGCGCAGCTCGTCGCCGATCGGGCAAGCCGAATACTGGCCGGGCTGGAACTGCGAGTCGTCGTACTTGAACGCCAGACCGTCCGTCGTCGCGCCAGCGCAGGTTGGCCGCCAGGCCGTCGTTCCTCGACCTCCTCCAGGTCGGCGAAGGACGGCTGGGAGGTGATGAAGTCATTGATCGACGCGGTCGCCGAGTCGTCGAGGTCCGGTGCCGACGTCGACGATCGACCAGTCCGGCGAGTTCGGGTGGGCGCCGAGCGGCCCACGCGATCGCGCCGATGCCGCCCATCGAATGTCCCACCACGACGACCTGTTCGAGACCGAGCTGACGCGACCGCCGCCGAGAGGTCGTCGGCCGTCGCTTCGGATCCGTATCGGCCTGGGGACCATTCGCTCTCCCCGTGGCCCCGCAGGTCGAGGGCGATGCATCGGCCGGGTCGCGCAGCAGGTTCCCGACGAGTCGAACGTGTGCGCGTGCAGTCCGCCACCGTGCAGGAAGATCAGTGCGAGATCATTTGCGGTACCGGGCCATTCGAGGTAGTGGACGTCGATCCCGTCGCTGGAGATCATGCCCTCGGCGGGCAGCACCAGACCCGTCGGATCGACTCCGTGCCGTTCGGCCGCCGCCAACAGCCTGGCGTACCGGGTGGCGAAGGACTCGGCGCGCAGGGTGCGCGCCGATGGGCGGCCCGTTCACAGGCCCGCAGGTCGGTGACTGGTCGGCGCCCGACCTCCTTCAGGCCGGCGATGTCGTCGGCGGATTTGCCCGAGCAGCTCGGTCAGCACTTCGTCGGTGTGCTGGCCGTATATCGGGGCGGGCGTGGCGATCCAGCTGACGCGGACGACTCGCGAAGGTGAACGGCAGGCCGATGGTCTTGAACCTCCCGACGACGCGGATGGTCGACGAACTCCCAAAACGACCGTGCGGCAAGCTGTTCGTCATCGAGCAGCTTCGGCCGCGGGTGGTGACCCGCGCGGCGCCGATCCCGTGCGCGCGCAGGCTCGCGACGGCGTCGCCTGCGCCACGCCGAGCCGTCCAGTCGCCGATGAGCTTGTCGATCTCGTCGGCCCGACGCCGCCGCCCGCTTCGTCGGTGCAGCGTCGGGTCCGTCGCCAGCTCGGCACGGCCGATCAACCTGGCCAGTGCGGGCCACGCGTCGTCGCCGAGCACCGCGAGGGCCACCCACTCGTCGTCGCCCGCGCACCGGTACACGCCCTGTGGGCTGGCACCGGGTCCGCGATTTCCGTTGCGGCGCATCTCGATGCCGTTCGAGCGAGTATTCGAGTACCGCCTCGGCTGCCACGTTCAGCGCCGCCTCGACCATCGTCGATTCGACGTGCAGGCCGGTACCCGTGCGGTCCCGGATCTCCAGCGCGGCGATCGCCGCGAACGCGGCGTGTAGACCGGCGAGCGGGTCGCACGCTCCCCGCGGAATCAGGGGCGGCCCGTCGGCGGGTCCCGTCATCCACGCCATTCCGCTGGCCTGCTCCATGGTCTGCGCGAAACCCACGCGGTCACGCCATGGACCGTCCAGCCCGAACGCGGGCATCCGGATCATCGTCGCCTTCGGATTGGCGGCGTGCACCGCGTCCCACTCGAGGTGGAAGTTCGCCATCACCCGTGGTGAGAAGTTCTCGATGACCAGGTCGCCGTGTGCGATCAGATCCAGTGCCGACCGCTCGACCTTCGGGCGTGCTGAGCTCGAGGCTGATCGCGCGCTTGTTGGTGTTGCTGCACAGGAAGACCGGGCCCCATTCCCACCACTGGTCCCAGCTGGGTGGACGGCCGCCCGCGAACCGCATTCCGTCGGGTCGGCGCACCCCTTCGATCTTGATGACGTCGGCGCCGAGGGCAGCCAGTACCTGGGTTGCCATCGGCCCCGCCCAGAACGCCGTGAAATCCACGATGCGCACACCGGACAACGGCAGCGCAGTCCGGCGCGTCCGAAGGCGTTGGGTCGGGACGCGGTCGCCAGGTGACTCGCCCGTTGTCAGCACCCAGAGTCGGTGCGGTGGACGGGCGTCGCGGGAGTATCGAGGCACTTCGATAGGGCACGCGCGGTACCGCGGCGCCACTCGCCGTTTCGAGGAACACGCCCCGCTCGACGAAGTGGTCGATGGACAAGATCGTCTGAGGTGTCGCGATCGGCGCCACCGGTATCCGGAATGCCGTGGCCAGTTCGACGATCTCTGCGGTGGTCTTGTCGGCCGCCCAGTCGTGGACGATGGTCAGGAACTCGTCGCGTCGCCGGACTCGTCCCGCCATCGTCGCCAAGTCGTCGTCGCCGACGAGGTCGGGACGCTCGATCAGCACCAGGAAGTCCTGGAACTGCTGGGCGGTGATGGTGCAGAACCCCACCAGCCCGTCGGCGGTGGGCACGATCGAGGGAAGCTCGAGGCTCCGCCTGCCCAGCGCCTGATCCTCGCCGAGCACGCTGGCCGACACGGCACCCAGCGAGCCCATGGCGACGACCATGGCCTCGAAGACCGAGAGGTCGATGGTCTCGCCGCAGCCGGTGCGGCGCGCGGCCCGCACCGACGCTGCGGCCGCAACGGCCGCGTAGGTGCCTGCGAACCACTCACCGAGCCGGCCCCCTGCCTGCATGGGCTCCGACCCCGGCCAACCCCTGGCACCGATGGACCCGCACAGTCGCCTGCAGCACGAACTCGTTGACCTGCAGCCCGCAGTCGACGTAGGGACCGGTGGTGCCGAACGGCGTGATGGCGACGACGACCGCGGAACGTGTTGCTGCCGTGGTGATGTCGGGCAGCGACCAACCCGGCGCCGAGGTCGGTGATGACGACGTCGGCGGCGGCGATCAGCGCGTTCACCTCGGCGGACGCCGAGTCGCCCGTTACCGACTTCTTGCCCGCCGCGAGGTAGCCGAACAGCGCGCCCGCGGTGGCACCGGCCCGAGCGCGCCAGCTGACGCATCGGATCGCCTTCGGCGGGTTCGACCAGGACGACCTCGGCCCCGGCGTCGGCGAACATCTTGCCGCAGTACGCGGGTGCGATGCCCGACGCGAGTTCCAGTACCCGAAGTCCGTCGAAGGGTAGCTCCGCCACCCTAGTTGCCCAGAACCGTTGCACGCTGGCGATGTCCCAGCAGCTTCAGCGTTCCTGGCCCGTCCGAAGGCGGTCATGCGCGCCCACGCGTCGCGGTCGCGCTGGCTGGCCTTGTGGCCGACGTGGGTCACGACGTCGACGTCGGTCGCCTGCGCCCGCAGATACCCGGCCCGCGCGTGCTCCTTGGGAATGTGCTGGAACGGGTCGAAGGAGTATGCGGCCATTGCGTTCTGGTGGGTGACCTTGTCGATCAGTGCGTCGTCGAGGTGTCCCATGGTCTCGAGCACGTCCTCCGGTGCGAACGGCCAGTTGCTGTCGGAGTGCGGGAAGTCCGACTCCCAGCAGAGCATGTCCTCGTTGAACCAGTCCATGTTCTGGACGCCCACCTTGTCGCTGATGAAGCAGACGTACAGATGGCGCTTGAACACGTCGGTGGGGCCGCTGTAGCCCTTCGGGAACTTGGCGTTGGTCCAGCCGGAGTGCCGGTTGAGCACGTGCTCGGCACGCCATAGGAAGTACGGAATCCAGCCGACGTCGCCCTCGGTGAGCGAGAACTTGAGATCCGGGAAGTCCTCGTAGAATTCGGCCCAGATCAGTTCGGTGAGCGTGTACATGCTCATCATCGAAGACCCCGTCATGTTCACGCTCGGCGGGGCGTCGTGGGAGAACTGCGGCGCCCGCGACGACGACCCGACGTGCGTGCAGAGCACGGTCTTGTTCTCACACGCGGCTTCGAACAGCGGGTACCAGTGCTTGGTATGGATGCTGGGCATGTTCAACGCTTCCGGGTTCTCGGAGAATGTCACCGCGTGGCAGCCCTTGTCCGCGAGGCGTTTGACCTCCTTGGCGGCTTCCTCGACGTCGAAGAGGGGCAGGATCCCGCAGGGGATGAACCGGCCCGGGTAGGCGCCGCACCATTCGTCGACGTGCCAGTCGTTGTAGGCCTTGATCATCACCAGGTTGACGTCGCGGTCGGGACCCTGGTTGAGGACCTGGCCGGAAAAGCCCGTCCAGTTGGGGAAGTTGAGTCCGGCCAGCTGACCCCCCGCGTTCATGTCGCGCACGCGTTCGTCGACGTTGAAGCATCCGGGCCGCATCTCGTCGTAGCTCGACGCGTCGATGTTGTACATGTCGCGGGGCTTGCCCGCGACCGCGTTGAGGCCCATGTTCCGGCCGCGCAGCTGGCCGTAGTACCACTGCTGGGTGCCGTCGGGCTCTTCGATCACTCGGGGCGCGTACTGCTTGAACGCCGTCGGTACGTGGGCGTCGAACATGTCGGCCGGTTCGGCGATGTGGTCGTCGACGCTGACCAGGATCAGATCATCCTTGTTCACGACGTGCTCCTAGGACCGGCCATCCAATTGGACTATTAGACAATGGTCCAGATCACGCTGTCAACCAATCGGTGACCAACCCGCGGACGGCGGATGTCGGCAGAAAGTCTTGAATCTGGCGCTATTTGGCGGACGAACGTCAGATCCGACCACGGGCGGTCAGATCGTTGGGACGGTCTTGGGTCGACTATTAGTCACATAGCGCGCGGGCGATTAGAGAATCTCGGTGATGGCGTTCTTCAGCGCCTCGGCATCGGTGCCGAAGACCGCCTGCACGCTGTTGCCGACTTCGATGACGCCCGCGGCCCCGAGGCTCTTCAGCCGGTCCTGATCCACCTTGTTCTTGTCCGCGACCTCCATCCGCAGGCGCGTGATGCAGGCGTCGACGTTGACCAGGTTCTCCCGGCCGCCGAACGCCGCGATCACTTGCTCGGCCTTGCTGTCGGTCGTCGCGGGCGCCGCCAATGTCTTGGTGCCGGATCCGGTGGCGGTCATCGCGGTGGCGGACGCCGTACCTTCACCCAGGTTGGCTTCTTCCTCGGCCTCGAATTCGCTCTCGGGTTCACGCCCGGGGGTTCTCAAGTTCCACTTCGTGATGGCGAACCGGAACAACAGGTAGTAGACGACGAAGAAGACGAGGCCCATGCCGATTAGCAGCGGGATGTTCTTCGCGGCGGGCGCGGTGCCGTAGAGGAGGAGGTCGGCCAGCCCCGCGGAGAACGAGAAGCCCAGGTGTATGTCGAGCAGGTAGGCGATCGCGAGGGACAGCCCCGTCAGCACCGCGTGGATGACGTACAACGGGAACGCCACGAACATGAAGGCGAATTCGAGCGGCTCCGTTATCCCGGTCAGGAACGCGGTCAGCGCCGCCGCCAACAGGATGCCGACCGCGACCTTCCTCTGCTTCTTGTTCGCCACGTGGATCATCGCCAGCGCGGCGGCAGGCAGTCCGAACATCAGGATCGGGTAGAAGCCCGCCGTGAAGGCGCCGCCCGTCGGGTCACCGGCAGTGAATCGCGTGATGTCGCCGTGGACGATCTTCCCGTCTGCGCCGGGATAGTTGCCGTAGAGGAACCAGACGTACGAGTTCACGATGTGATGAAGTCCGAGCGGCAGCAGCATGCGGTTGACGAAGCCGTAGATGAACGCGCCGATTGCTCCGGAGCCGCCGATGAACGCGCCGAGATGATTCAGTCCGGCGTTGAAGATCGGATAGAAGTAGCTCATGGCGAACGCGATGAAGAGGCACGCCAGTGACACGACAATCGGCACGAACCGCCTGCCGCCGAAGAATCCGAGGTATGAGGGCAATTGGATGGTGTGGTAGCGGTCGAACAGGAGAGCGGCGACCAGACCAACCACGATGCCGGCAAACACGCCGTAGTTGATCTGGGCTTGGTCGCCTGCCTTGTCGACCACTCCGGCGAGCACGACGGGCGACATGGTCTTGAAGACTTGTTGCACCACCAGATAACCGACGACGGCGGCCAGGGCGGTCGAGCCGTCGGCCTTCCTGGCGAATCCGATGGCGACGCCGACCGCGAAGAGCAGCGCGAGGTTGTCGAACAGCGCGCCACCAGCGGCGCTCATTGCCTGGAAGAACGGGCCGATGACGGGTGCCTTGATCCTGCCGAGCAGATCGTCCTGGCCCAGCCGGAGCAGGATGCCGGCGGCGGGGAGTACCGCAATCGGCAGCATGAGGCTCTTGCCGAGGCGCTGCAACTGCGCGAAGCCGGGAATCCGCATGCCCGAATTTCTCGGAGCCGCAGTCTCTTTCGCGGTATCGCTCATGATCGGTGATCCTCCTCCTGCGCAAAGCTCCCTCGGCCCAAGCTGTGCGGAAGCTTAGACGAGAACCCGCGAACGCGAGACCGACTTGTCAGCCCGCTCGTATTGTTGGTGCACACGGACGAAGGAGTCGCACCAGTGAGCTCAACGCAGGTTCTCGCCCCGGTCGCTGGGCGTGCGGTTTTGCTCGGGGACGTCCCCGATCCCGTGTTCTCGGCCGGCATGGTCGGCTATGGCGCCGCCATCGACCCCCCACGCGAGGTGATCGACGCGGTCGCCCCGGTCAGCGGCAAACTCCTGAAATTGATGCCGCATGCCTACATCGTGCTGACCCCGGATGGCGTCGGCGTTCTCGTGCACCTGGGTTTGGACACCGTCGCTCTGAAGGGCGAAGGATTCACGACCCACGTCAGCCAGGGCGACGACGTCACCGCGGGCCAGGTCGTCATCACCTATGACGTTCCAGCGATCGAGGCCAAGGGGCTCAATCCCATTGTCCCCGTGGTGGTGATGGACGAACGCGAATCCGGGAATGTCATTCCTTCGGAAGCAGTGTTCGACGGCGCGGATATCGCTTCCGGTGCAAGCCTTTTCGTCGCGAACAAGTAGATGGAAGTCGTCATCCTGGCTGATGCCAAGGAGACCGGCGGGGTCGCCGCCGGTGCGATCGGTGCCCTGCTCGATCGCAATCCGGCCGCGGTCCTTGGCCTGGCCACCGGATCGTCGCCGCTGCCGATCTACGACGAACTCGCGGCGCGCTGCCGTGCCGGACTCGTCTCGTTCCGGCAGGCCAGTGGTTTCACCCTCGACGAGTACGTCGGCCTGCCCGCCGATCATCCGCAGCGGTACCGGAACGTCATCGATACGGCATTCGTGTCCAGGGTTGACTTCGCACCAGGCGCGGTTCAGGGTCCCGATGGCCTCGCCGCCGACATCCCGCGCGCATGTGCAACGTATGAAAACGCGATCCGCGAGGCGGGCGGTGTCGACTTGCAGATCCTCGGGGTCGGCACCGACGGGCACATCGGATTCAACGAGCCGGGGTCGTCGCTGGCCTCGCGGACCCGTATCAAGACGCTGACGAGACAAACCCGCGTCGACAACGCCCGCTTCTTCGACGGCGATGTCGAATCGGTGCCGACGCACTGCCTGACCCAGGGACTGGCGACGATCATGGAGGCTCGGCATGTGATCTTGGTGGCGACCGGTCGTGGCAAGGCCGAGGCGGTTCACCATCTCGTCGAAGGCCCCGTGACTGCGATGTGGCCCGCGAGCATCCTGCAGCATCACCCCCATGTGACGGTGCTGCTCGACGGCGCCGCGGCCCGTCGGCTTCAGCTGGTCGACTACTACCGCGAAACTTACCTGTCCAAACCGGATTGGCAGGGCATCTGAGTGCTGTTTACCGTCGACACGCTGCTCACTGGCCGAGAACTGTTGCGGCCCGGCTGGATTGAGGTGTCGCAGACCACGGTGGATGCGATCGGCGCCGGCGCCCCACCGCGCCCTGCGGATCGTGATCTCGGCGCGGTGACGGTGGTGCCGGGCTTCGTCGACACCCATCTGCACGGCGGGGGAGGGGCGGGCTTCTCCACCGCGACCCGTGCCGACACGTCCACCGCCGTGGCATTCCATCGCAAGCACGGCACCACCACCCTCGTCGCCTCCCTGGTGACGGCAGGCCCGGCCGAGTTGCTGCGCCAGGTCAGGGAATTGGCCGACGACGTGCGCAGCGGCCTGATCGCCGGCATCCATCTGGAAGGCCCCTGGCTTTCCGCCAGGCGGTGCGGTGCCCACCAGTCGTCCCTGATGCGTGACCCCGACCCCGCCGAGCTCGACCGCGTCCTCGACGCGGGCGGCGGGACGGTCTGCATGGTCACCGTGGCACCGGAACGCCACGGCGCGCTGACCGCGATCGGGCAGCTCGTCGATGCCGGCGTGGTGGCTGCCATCGGCCACACCGAGGCGACCTATGACCAGACGCGGGCGGCGATTGCGGTGGGCGCGACGGTGGGCACGCACCTGTTCAATGCCATGCGTCCCATCGATCGTCGCGAGCCGGGACCGATCGTCGCGCTCCTCGAGGAACCCCGAGTGACGGTTGAGCTGATCACCGACGGCGTGCACGTCGACCCCGCCATCTACCGTCACGTCACGCGCAGCGCGGGATCCGACCGGGTCTCGTTGGTGACTGACGCGATGGCGGCGGCCGGGATGGCCGACGGGGTTTATGAGCTCGGGCCGTTGGCCGTGGACGTCGTGGGAGGAGTAGCGCGGGTATCGGGGACCGACACCATCGCAGGCAGCACCGCGACCATGGACCGCGTATTCCGATTCGCCGTCACCCACGGCGGGCTTCCCCGCGACGAGGCCCTGATGCTGGCCGTGCGTCAGGTGTCGCTCAACCCCGCCAGGGCGCTGGGTCTGCCGTCGATGGGACTCGCCCCCGGTGCGAGCGCCGATTTGGTGGTGCTGGACTCGGACCTCGCCGTGGCCGGGGTACTACGCCAAGGCTCCTGGGTCGTCACGCCATAGCTGCGAGCGCCTTCTCGTCCTCGAGGGCGAACGTGTCCTCCAGCTGCAGCGGTGTGTAGTCCAGGTCGATCTCTTCGAGCGGACGCCCCCTGGCGCTGCTGATGGTCCCGAACCGCCGCATGCCTTTGTCGGTGGCGTACTGCATGAACTCGTCCATCTCGAGGTTGAAGGGAATCTCGTCGTAGAGCGCGAACGCTTCCTGGGTGTTGCTCAATGCCAGCGGAATGAGCTCGTTCATCCGCGTCTCGAACACCGACCAGTTGGCGTCGTCGGCCGCAACGTGGCGCCGACACGTGAAGGTGCCCCACGCCATGTGGCGTCGCTCGTCGTCCCCGATGCGGCGGACCAGCTCCTGCATACCGGGAAGAATGTTGCGGTCCACGCAAATCTTGTGCCAGGCATAGTATCCCGTCAACGCCATCATGCCCTCGATGACGTGGTTGTACGTCGCCGACGCCCGAACCTGGGCGGCGGGTGACGGATCCGTCGAGAGCGTGTCGAGTGATTCCGGGAGCTCCTCGTAGAAGATCTTCCGGTAGGAGGGAAGGTCGTCGAGGTAGTGGTGCAGGTCCTCGGTGATTCCGACGGCGTCGAGCCACATGCGGAACACCTGGGTGTGCTTGGCTTCCTCGTACGCGAACTGAGTGAGATACATTTCGTCGCCGAGGCGCCCCTCCGCCCGCATCGCGGTCATGAACGGCTGGATGTCCTGGGTTACCGCTTCCTCACCGGCGATGAACTCGGCGCACAGCCGGGTGGCCCAGTCACGTTCGACGTCCGACAGCGACTGCCAGTCCTCGCGATCCCGGGAGAAGTCGATGTCGGCTGGATTCCAGAACTTCGCGTTGCCCCCGGCGAACAGCTTCAACGGCAGACTGTCCCAGTTGAGCCCGCCTGCTTCGAGCGAGCCGAGTCGTGTGCGTGTCATGGAATTGACCTCCTATGTTGGGCGATAACCGTTGGCGAACAGGCGAGTTCACCGGTCGTTGGGGGAGCGGCGAACGCCGCCGCCAGTACCGCGACGAGCCTGCGCACGGCCAGTGCGGGCTGCTCCGGGCTGGGCTCGTCGAGGCCGAGGATCGGATCCATGCCGCGCACGTAGGGTGCCAGCGCAAGATGCGGAAAGATCATCAAGAGCAGTGACAACAATGCGTCGGTGTCGGAATCCGCGCGTAAGTCGCCGCGCGCGTGCGCATCTCGGACGAGCGGTCTCAAGACTTCCAGGTAGTGGCGGTGAATCACGGTCCGCACACTGATGCGGGCATCCGTGTCGACCTCCAGACTCGCCGCGGCGTGAAGAGAACGATCCCGCGGGTGGTCGGCGAAGTACGCGACCCAGGCGTCGAGCAGGTCGGTGAGGAATTCGAAGAACGGCCTACTCGGGTCGAGCTCGCGAATGCGGTCTTCCACGTAGGACCGCACGCGTTGGCTGCCGATGTCGGCGATGAACGCGAAGAGGTCCCGCTTGTCCGCGAAGTATTGGAACAGGCTGCCCTTGGCGACCCCCGCGCGTCGCGCGATCACGTTCAGGCTGCCCCTCGAGAACCCGTGCGCGCCGAACTCGGCTTCTGCGGCGTCCACCACTGCGGCGCGACGAGCCGGGTCGAGGCGAGCCCAAGTGACGGTGGGGATGGGTCCTCCTAGCGCCGTATGACCACTGGTCATATTACTGTGAGCCGGCTCACAGTCAAGGGCCGAGGTGGGATTCCTCTCAATGCCGAGCAGACGCAAAAGGCCCCCAAAGCGGCAATTTGGGGGCCTTTTCGTCTGCTCGCGCTGTTTCGCGGCCCACTGTCGGGCCGGCACGGCACGGCCACCAGCTCGCCGCCGGTGAGGCGATCCAACGGCTACGGCCGGGTGGGCGCGTGCGGCGGGCGCGATCAAGGTCGTGCTTCACCCACAGTGAATCTGCCTCAGTGACGAGCAGATTCGGTCAGGGGTTGACCGTCGACGGCCTCCAGCAGGCAGATGACGGTGCTCGGGTCGGGATTGGTCGAGGTTCGGTCCTGATTGGAATCGATCAGGTACGCCACGGTGAACGGGCCGCCCTTGATTGGCTGGCCGGTGTATCGGCTCAGGCCCGAAGCGCACTGTTGGTATGCGACGTCGACGATGGCCGCGTTGACGGCAAGGGGCGCAAGGAGATAGACCTCAGCCGAGTGTGGCGACGCACAATCGACGACGGTGACGGTGACGACGCTGGGGTCGGTCGGCGGCGGGGCGGCCAGGCAGTCACCGACGGCGAGGTCGACCCACTTCTCGGTCCGGGTCTGCGGCGTGGGCGGTGCAGCGACGGCTGTCATGGTGGTCACCGGTGCCGCCGAGGTGGTCGACGTCGGAGCCGTCGACGTTCCAGCGTCCGTGGCACACGCCGACAGCAGGGCCATTGCGGTCAGGCCACAGAGCGCGCGCCGGGAGTCGGTCCACATCAGCCGTACGCGCCGTTGATCACCGGCGTGTTGATCATCCCCGCCTCGACCCCCCATTTGCTCATGATGGTCTTGTATTCCCCGGTCGCGATGAGGTGCATCAGGGCCTGTCGGAGTGACTCCGCCAAAGGTGATCCCTTGGCGACCGGCCAACCGTACGGTGCGGCGTCGAAGACCTCGCCCGCGGCCACCAGCGCACCATCGCTCTGGTTGACGGCGTAGCCCGTCACCGGCGAGTCGGCTGACATGGCGTCGACCTCGCCAGTGCTCAGGGCCTTCGTGACGTCGTCCTGACTGACGTAGTCGATCGCCACGATCGGCGGCGAACCCACGGCCACGCAGGCCTTGTTCTTCCTGGGAAGCTCTTGGACGTCCTGAATCGTCCTCGACTGCACCGCGACCCGCAGACCGCAGGCATTGTTCGGGTTGACTCCTGCGCCCGGCCGCTGAGCCCACTGGGTTCCCGCCTGGAAGTACGTCACGAAGTCGGCGGTCGCTTCGCGCTCCTTGGTGTCGGTGAACGACGACAGCCCGACGTCGAAGGCCTTGCCCTGTACGGACGGAATGATGCTCTCGAAGGCGGTCTCCCGATACTCCACCTGCAGACCGAGGGTGCGTGCGACCGCGTTCATCAGGTCGACGTCGAAGCCGGTGTAGTTCCCTTCGGCATCCTTGAATTCAGCGGGCGCGTAGGGCTCGTTGATCCCTACCACCAATCTCCCCGTAGAGCGTATCTCCTCCGGCACGGTGGCCGCGATCGCCTCTGGACTGCCCAGCGGCGCAGGGAGACTCGACTCCGTGGAGCCCGTAGTGGTTGAACCGGCAGTGCTTCTGGTGTCATCCGCCTCCGAATGCCCTGGTGGGCGTAGCTGCCACGTGACGAACGCGGCGGCCAGGATCCCGACGAGTGCTGCGCCTGCCAGTGCCAGGATGCGGTTGCTCGGCCGATGCCGGCCTGGACGCCCGCGCGGGGGGCGCAGCTTGGTGCGCGGAGACCGACCGCGCAGGACCGCGTTGGCGGCCTCGGCGAGTTCTCCCGCGGACTGGTATCGCTTGTCGGGATCCTTCGCCATTCCCTTGGCGATCACGTCATCGAAACCCTTTGGCAGTGCAGGGTTTATCGTCGAAGGTCGCGGCGGCGGCGCCACCAGATGACCGGCGAGTTGCTGTTCGAGGCTGTCGCCGGCGAACGGTCGGTGGCCGGTCAGGCATTCGTGCAGGACGCAGGTCAGCGCATAGATGTCTGAGCGCGGGTCGCTCTGGCCGCTCTCGAACCGTTCCGGCGCCATGTACGCCATGGTTCCGAGAGTGCTTCCGACACTGGTCAATCCGGTCTGGCTGGTGGTGCGGGCGATCCCGAAGTCGATCAGGTAGACGAAGTCGCGAGCCGCGAGGAAGATGTTGGACGGCTTGACGTCGCGGTGCACCAGGCCGACCTCGTGGGCCGCGTCCAGCGCGGAGGCGACCTGCTCGACGATCGTCACCGCGCGTGCGGGAGGAAGCGGTCCCTCGGCCTCGGACAGGACGGTGCCCAAATCCTGGCCGTCGATCAGCCGCATGTCGAGGTAGAGCTGGCCGTCGATCTCGCCGTACCCGTGTATGGGAACCACGTGGGGGTCGCTCAGTCCGGCTGCGGCGTGTGCCTCCCGCCGAAAGCGTTCCTGGAAGATTCGGTCGTCGGCGACCTGCGGGGGCAGCACCTTGAGCGCCACCACTCGGTCGTGGACGGTGTCGTGTGCCCGGAACACCTGGCCCATCCCGCCCCGGCCCAGCAGATCCAGCAGCTGGTAGTGCCCGAACGGCGTCGCGTCCAACGGCTGCTCCTCGGCAACTTCCAACCTGTGTTTGCGTCGAATGCTAAAGCAGCCCGGCCCGAAAAACTGGCAGGATCGGTCGCTAGGCACTCGACGAAGGAGGAATCCATGGCTGAAGCCGGTTTTTGGGTGGCTTGGGGCATCCCCGCGCGAGGGCGCGAACGACAGGCCCTCGACCTTCTCAAGGAGACGCCCCGCTACCTCGAGCACCTCGTGCTGGACGGTCGCATCGAACGCTTCGACACGGCCATCCTGAAGCCTCAGAGTACGGAGCTCGGCGGTTTCATCCTCATCCAGGGCACAGCGGCGCAGATCGATGCGCTTCGCAGGGACAACGACTTTCAGCGATGGGTCAGCCAAGTGCAGCTGGTCGCCGACAAGGTGGGCATCGTCGACGCGTGGGTCAACGACGGACTCGGCGAGGCAACGGATCTCTACGAGGACGCGCTCCGCAAACTGGACTGACCGGCGCCGCTTCCGTGTCGGCGGTCAAGAGTCGCGTTGGTACGTTTGCGTCATTTTGCCCCTGGAGTGACTGGTGGTGCGGTTGAATAGTCCCAACTGACGTCGGGGGAAGCGACGTAGGGGGAAATCATGGGCTCAGCACGGTACATCGGACGAGTCGGCGCACTGGCCGTGGCGTTGGGGGTCGGCACGGCGATCGCGATGGGCCACGGCGTGGCGTTCGCCGACGCCACCGACGCGGAATCCTCGAATACCACGCCATCGGATCCGTCGCCGGCGGGCGGTGCGACGCCCCAGGAGTCGACGTCGACCCAGACCACCGGAACCTCGCCGACGACCTCGAAGTCGACACCGGCGGGGTCGTCGGGGCCGGCGGGACCGTCTACGGGGTCGTCGACCACTGCCGAGACGCCGGGGACCGGCGACGCCACGGAGAAGACGTCGTCGACCACGACGTCGCACCTCGGGCCCGACGTGGTGGTGAGCGCCCAGACCACGACGGGCACCTCGAGCAGTACGGAAACGGCCAAGAAACCCGAGGAGCCGGCGGCGACGCCCGCGGTGCTGCCCCCGGCGGAGACCACCACGTCGCCGATCGACACGAAAGACCCCAAGGACACGGAAGAGGAGCCGACGTCACGCGGCTCGTCGAAGTCGACGAACGAGGCCGGCGGCTCGGGCTCCGCACCGGTTGCTGCCGCTGCCGTGTCAGCCCGCACGGTCAGCACGGTCCCGGAACCCGCGACCAAGGACGACGAACCCGACACCACGCCGGTCGCCGACCCGGCAGACCCCGTCGCGTCTGGAGTGACGATCACGGCGATGGCGGCGGCCGTCGTGGTGCGGCCCGCACCGGCGCCGGAACCCGTTGCCGCAGTGCCGGAGGCGCCGCTGGCGGCGGTCACCAGTCTGGTGTCGAGCGTGATCAACTGGGTCCTTGGCCCGATGGCGGGCACGGCCCCGACGACGCCGGCCCAGCCTCCGTCGGTCTGGACGCTGCTCGCCTTCGCCCGCCGCGAATTCGAGAACGTGCTCTCGCGCTTCGGTGTCGGCGGCACGGCGGACGCCACGCTGGCCGTTGCGTCGACCAGCCTGGCGCTCGCCGCCACGCAACCCGTCCCCGTGGTGAACGTGCCCGCCTTCCCGCTTCCCGGGGCGCAGTTGAGCCCGTCGACGCAGTTCGTGAACTGGGTGACGGGGGATTACCAGACCGGGAACGCGTTGATGGCCGACACGTTGAACCGCTTCGGCATCTCGGGCACCGACGTTGGCGTGATCTGGGACAACGGGATCCCCGACGACCCGCGCACCCCGTACAACGAGCACCAGGTTCTGATGGCCTTCGGCGACACGTTCGGCAACCGTGCCGTCCCTGGCGAGGAGTGGCGATTCAACACGTTGCTCCGCAGCTCAGACACCACGCTCGGGAACGGGATGGACGTCCCGAACGGGGAGTGGTTCAACGGCAACATGTTCGGCGGAACACCGCTGGGCAATTCGACGTTCGGGCGACAGATCATCGGTGCTTCCGGCTTGCCTGCCGGCGTCACCCTCATTCCAACCGCGGGGATCTCCATCCCGACGCCGGGCACTCGGTTCGGGGCGACGCAGTACGTCAACTTCATGTCGGTGTCGCAGTGGGGCGCCCCCGGCCAATGGACGACGAACTATTCCGCGATCGCGTACTCCGTTGACAATGGCGAGAATTGGACCGTCGCTCCCTCGACGGTCCGCTACAACCAGCCCTGGGGCGGCAACCAGAACTTCCAGCAGGCGGCGTACGTGCGGCCCGGCGATGGATACGTCTACACGTACGGCACGCCGAACGGGCGGCAAGGAGCCGCGTATGTCGCCCGTGTCCCGGAGGCCGCCATCCTCGACCTGACCCAGTACGAGTACTACAGCAAGGGGCAATCGGGATTCTTCGGTTGGGGCGCCACTCCGGCGGGATGGATCAAGAACAATCCCGCCGCAGCCAGCCCGGTCTTCGGCCAGGAGGGCGGAGCCTGCGGCGCCGTCAACGCGGGCAACACCGTCAGCGAGCTGTCCGTCCAGTACAACAAGCAGCTCGGCAAGTTCGTCACGCTCTACACCGATCAGAACAACAGCGTGGTGATGCGCACGTCGAGCACTGCGCAGGGAACGTGGTCGAATGCAAGCGTTCTCATCACCCAGCAACCCGGCGGCATCTACGCGCCGATGATGCACCCCTGGTCGCCGTCCACCATGGGGACCGGCACCGACCTGTATTGGAACCTGTCGAACTGGAACGAATACAACGTGATGTTGATGCGCACCGATCTCACCAAGGTGTAGGCAGCGCGCCCGTGAACCGACGCATCGCAATCACCGCCACGGCCATCGCCGCCGCGGCCGCCGCGGTTTCGTCCGCTGCGATCGCGGCGGCCGATCCCGTTGTGCCGCAGCCGGGTACGGCGTGCGTCTCCGACTTCGTGGGTGCGACGACGTTGCCCCCGGACGCGAAGGCACCCTTGGTGTGCGCCGAACAGGCCGGAGCCGGCGCGCAATGGCAGCCCGTGGCGACGCCGTACCCGGTGAGCGACCGATGGTTGACCTTCGGCCCCGAAGTCAAGCTGCACGGGGAAGGCCTTCGCAACGCCACCATCAGATCGGGCGACTGGACCGCCGTGCCACTGGATCCCGGAAGTTCGTGCCGCGCCGAGCAGTACGCCGTCATCCCCGGCACGCCCACGGTCGGTCCGCCGCGCATCGACCAGAGTGCTGCGGGCCAACCGCTTTCGTTCGAGGTGGTGCCGAAGCTCTTCTCCATCCAGATGAGCGGCTCCTGCTCGTGGACGAGGGTCGGCGGCTAGCGACGCTTCTTGGTGCCCTTCTTCGCGGGCTTCGCCGTCCCGGCCTTCTTGGCGGCTTTCGCCGGCTTCTTCTTCGGTGGCTTCTTCTCCGCCACCTCACTCACCTCGGCACTGCGGAGCGCGACGGCAGGCGTCTCGATGTGGATGCCGCAGGCGGCCGCGAACTGGACTGGGTTCAGGCCGTCGGCGGAGTTCATGTCGCAGTTGCCAAATGGCGGGCAGCCATCGGGCAGCGTCGTGCCATTCCCGAACCCCGTGCCATTGGTGTACTGATGGGCGACCTTGCCCGGGTAATCGGGGTTCGACCCGTATGCAGCGACGACCAGACGCACACCCTTCGGTTTGTCCGGCCAGAGGCGGTTCAGGTCACTGACGTTGCCGTAGCCGATCACTCGCGCGGGGCTGCCGAGCCATTCGGCGACCGACCGGAACGCGGCGTTGATCCCGGCGGACTGATTGCCGGTGATCTGACCGTCCCAGTTCTCGACGTCGATCATCACCGCCATCCGGGGGTGTGGCACGCCGACCATGTCCTTGAGTGTGTCGACGGTCTGCGCCCAGTTCGGCCGCCACACGAAGTACACGATGAAGAAGTCGAGCGCTCCCTGGTCGCTGCGGCGCGTGCACCACGGGTAGTTGATGCCCCAGTTCAGGTCGCGGTGGGTGCCGTCGTTGGCTCGAATGCAGATGACCCGGTACGGATACCTGTCATCGACCGGGACCTGCCATTCCGAGACGTCGGCATAGATGGTGTCGACCGTTGGACTCACCCTCCTGGTGTTTGGCGTTCACTTGGATGCGATGAACCGCAGCAACGCGGGATCGTCGGAGGTGAACCTGTCGACCTCCTCGCCGCCGTCGCAGCGCAACAGCGCGATCGTCACGCCGTGACTCGTTCGACCGACCACTTCCCACGATGCGCCTGCATCCTCCCAGCGGATCAGCTCGGCCACCCGATCGCGGTTCACCCCACCAGGATTCCACGACTGCCGTCGTAGGCTGCGGGGCGTGGACGCTAGCTCGCGCGTTGCGGTTGCCGCGGTGTTCGTATGGCTGGGCATGGTGCTCGCGATCTCCTTCCTCGAAGCCCCGCTGAAGTTCCGCGCCCCCGGCGTGACGCTCCGCGTCGGATTGGGCATCGGCCGCCTGGTCTTCCGCGCGCTGAACGCCTGCGAATTCGTGCTCGCCATCGTCATCGCGGCGGCGCTGTCCACCGATGACGCGTCGGTCCCGATAAACGTCGCTCTGAGCGTGGCAGTCGGCACGCTGCTCACCCAGAACGTGTTGGTGCGCCTACTGCTGGCCCGACGAACGGCGGCCGTGCTCGCGGGCGACGAGCGTCCTCGATCGCGCGCCCACTTCATCTACATCGGGCTGGAACTCGTCAAGGTGATCGCGCTGTCCATCGCGGGCGTGTTGCTCACCGCCACATGAGACGATCGCCGACATGAGGCTCGGACTCCATGCACTTGGCATCGGCGCGGGCGCCACGCGGGCGGTCATCGACGCGGTGGCCGTCGCGGCCGAGCGGTGTGGATTCGCCACGCTGTGGTCGGGCGAACACGTCGTCATGGTGGACCGGTCGGCGTCGCGATACCCCTACAGCGACGACGGCAAGATCGCCGTACCCGCCGAGGCGGACTGGATCGACCCGTTGATCGGGTTGAGCTTCGCCGCCGCCGCCACGTCGACCATCGGGATCGCGACCGGCGTCCTGCTTCTGCCGGAACACAACCCGGTGTTGATGGCCAAGCAGGCCGCAACGCTCGACTCGTTGTCCGGTGGGAGGTTCACGCTCGGTGTCGGCATCGGATGGTCGCGTGAGGAGTTCGACGCTCTCGGTGTGCCGTTCGAACGGCGCGGGGCGCGCACGGCCGAGTACGTCGCGGCGATGCGGACGTTGTGGCGCGATGACGTCGCCTCCTTCGACGGCGAATTCGTCGCGTTCGATTCGGTACGGGTCAACCCGAAGCCGGTGCGCGACGGGCGCATCCCGGTCGTCCTCGGCGGGAACAGCGACGCCGCCCTGCGCCGGGTGGCCGAGTGGGGTGACGGCTGGTACGGGTTCAACGTCGACGGGGTGGGCGTGGTGTCCGAACGGCTGGCGACGCTGACGGCGCTGTGTGACGAGTGCGGCCGCGACCGGGGTGAGGTGCGCGTCGCGGTGGCGCTGGCCGAACCCAAGCCGTCCGACGTCGCCGCGCTCGTCGGGCTCGGGGTGGACGAGTTGGTGGTCGTGGCGGGCCCGCCGGAGGATTCGTCGGCGGCGGCCGATTGGGTGGCGGAACTCGCCGCTCGCTGGAGGCCGGAGCTCGGCTGAAGTAGGCAATCCTAGCCTTACTTCCTCGGGTAGGCTCTGCGGTCAAATGACCGATCTCGAAGAGGCGCTGTCCGTCCTGCCGCGCGAACTACCGTCGATCTCCGCGGAGGTACGCGCCGTCGGAACACCGCCGACGCCCGTCCTGGGCGAGCCGTACCACTGGCGTATCGCCGAGCCGGACGACGACGCGGAACTCATCTCGGAGTGGATGAACCGACCGCACCTCGCGGAGGCGTGGGAGTACGACTGGCCGCCCGCACGTTGGCGCGGCTACCTGCTGGCGCTTACTGGGGCGATGGGTACAACATCCGTACGTTCGGCGTACCGAGGGCAGTTGGTTGAACTCGGCGTTGCCGTCGTAGTCGGGCTTCATGGCCGCGACGACGAGTTCCCAGAGCACCTCGTCGGTGCCGCCACCGACGCGCGCCAGCTTCATGTCGCGCCACCATCTGCCCAGCGGAGTCTCGTCGACCAGATATCCCGAGCCGCCGAAGATGTGCATGCACTCGTTCATCACCCCTTCGCCGAGGCGGGCGGCGGTGACCTTCTTCGCTGCCGCGGCGCGGAGGTCCAGCTTGGTCTCTTCGGCTCCGGCCGTCCACGCCGTGACCCAGCGTGCTGGGGTCACAGGTTGAAGCGCGCCAGCGTGGTACCGCCGCGCCGGTCGCCGTCGATCGACACGAGCGCGGGCACGAGCTCACTGGTCACCACGCCATGACGGGTGGTCAATTCATCGACCACGTCGAAGCTCGCCGCGATGCGCTCGGGGCTGTCGACGACGATCGTCGTGACCGGTACTTGACGCCCGAGCTGAAAGAGCTTGTCGCCGTGAGGGTCGTGGTCCCCGTGAAAGCCCCAGACGCCTCGCAGCACGGTGGCGCCGAGGTCCTCGGGGGGTTCCCGCAGCCTACGGACGATTGCACGATGGATCGGTTCGCCATCGTGCAGGGTGTCTTCGGCTGTGTAGATCATGAGCTTCTGCCAGAGAGGTCCGCCGTGGTCGTCGACTGCAGGTAAGGCTGGGGGGCGCATTAGCAGCTCACCGTCGCGTTTGCACAGTTGCACTCGCTCGACCGTCAGCAACGGGTCGCGCACCATCTGCCCGATTTCTTGAAGCGCCTCGGATACGTCGGCACTCGAGCCGACGGCGATGACCATCACGGGCACGTTGGCGTTACGGCTGAAGAACCGCGCTCTGCGGCGTTCCCCACGCGAGGTCCCGTCGACACCGAGAAAGGCTGCTGCACAGGAGAAACCGCGGACTCGCAGAAGATTGCACACGGCGCGGAAGGCGGGTTCGCCCGATAGCCGCTCATGGCGGTCGACGTAGATCGTCAGCTTGGCGGTGGAGGGGATCTCAGGTGTCTCCGTGCCGACGACGCGAGCGCGTTCCAAGGTGATGAGCCCGCGTCTCGTCAACGCAACCACCTGGTCGGCCAGCCCTGCAATCTTCGCCTCGGTGTCGACCGCCGCGATGGCCACGGGAAGATCTTCCGAGCCGCTCAGCGATTGGTCGCTGCGGAGCTGGTGCCGCGGGCCGAAGCCCGTGATCCCGCGCAGCACCACGCTGGTCGCCACAGCGTTGCGAGCGTAGAGGTCGAGAAGCGCGTCGGATGCGAAGCCGGCTTCGAAGCGCAGACGTTCACCGAAGTACGTGGTGAGTTTCAGATAGTCGGTCACAGGCTGCTCCCGATCCACATTCCGAGTGCGGCGGCGGACAAACCGAGTATGACGCTGACGACGATGTTCGCCGCGGCGGAGAAGACCTGCCGCTCCTCACCGAGTCGTTGCGTCTCCAGCATCCAGGTGGAGAACGTGGTGTAGGCCCCCACGAACGCGGTGCCGGCAAGTAGGGCGACGGTGGGGCTCAGGCCGAGGCCGCCCAATAGTCCGAGTACGAACGCGCCACTGAGGTTGACCGCTAGCGTGCCGAACGGGAAGGAACCGCTCTTACGCGCGGACACCGACCGGTCGACCAGGAATCGCAGCACCGAGCCGATGCCACCGATGAGCACGACGCCGACCCAAATGGCGACTGTGGTCATGTGACCTTGACCCGTCGTGTCAGTGCGGTGGCGAGGTAGACCGCCAGCAGCCCGCACCCGATGCTGACCACGGTGTACGCCACCGCGAGCACGACGTGGCCGTGCTCGAGCATCTTCACCGTCTCCAGTTGCATCGTCGAGAACGTCGTCAGGCCCCCGCAGAACCCAGTGCCCAGCAGCGGGCGCCGGTAACTGGACGCTGGCAGGCGCTCCAGAAGGCGCGTGGTGAAGTAGCCGAGCAAGAACGCGCCGACGATGTTCACGGCGAAGGTAGGCCATGGCCAGTGGCCGGGGTTGCCGTCGCTGAGCAGGCCCGAGGCTGCGCGCGCAACGGTGCCTACGGCGCCGCCGACGAACACTGCGGCCAACTCTCGGTTGTCGTGACCGAACACGAGACAAAAGTATGGTGCCAAGTCGGTGACCGCCCGACGTCGGGATTGCATCAGGAGCAGAATCGGTAACCATGGCGGCCAACCCCCGCGCTGGACAGCCGGCGCAACCAGATGACCTCATCGACGTGGCCCAGGTGGTCACCGCCTATTACACGGTGGTGCCCGACCCGGACGAGATCTCCCAGCAGGTGGCCTTCGGGACGTCGGGCCATCGCGGCTCGAGCCTCGACGCGGCGTTCAACGAGGCGCACATCCTGGCCACCACCCAGGCGATCGCCGAGTACCGCGCGGCTCAGGGAACGACGGGCCCGCTGTTCATCGGCCGCGACACTCACGCGTTGTCCGAACCGGCGTGGGCGTCGGCGCTGGAGGTGCTGGTCGCCAACGACGTGGTGCCGATGATCGACGCCGCCGATCGTTTCACCCCGACGCCCGCGGTCAGTCACGCGATCCTCACCTTCAACCGTGGCCGCGACACCGATCTGTCCGACGGCATCGTCGTCACGCCGTCCCACAACCCGCCGCGCGACGGTGGCTTCAAGTACAACCCGCCCAACGGAGGCCCCGCCGACACGGACGCGACGGGCGTAATCGCCAAGCGCGCCAACGAGATCCTGCGCGACGGGCTCAAGGACGTGAAGCGCACCCCGCTGGCGCGGGCGCTGCAGGTCGCGGAGCGGCACGACTACCTCAACGCCTACATCGACGACCTGCCGAACGTCGTGGACCTGCACGCGATCCGCGCCCAGGGCATCCGGATCGGCGCCGATCCGCTCGGCGGGGCGAGCGTGGACTACTGGGGCGCCATCGCCGAGCGACACAACCTCGACCTGACCGTGGTCAACCCGCTGGTCGACGCGACGTGGCGGTTCATGACGCTGGACACCGACGGCAAGATCCGGATGGACTGCAGTTCGCCCAACGCGATGGCGTCGCTGATCGCCAACCGCGACTCCTACCAGATCGCCACCGGCAACGACGCCGACTCGGACCGGCACGGCATCGTCACGCCCGACGGCGGCCTGCTGAACCCGAACCACTACCTGGCGGTGGCCATCGAGTACCTGTACGCCAACCGGCCGTCGTGGCCCGGGTCCACCGCCGTCGGCAAGACGGCGGTCAGTTCGTCGATCATCGACCGGGTGGTGGCCGGCATGGGTCGCAAGCTGATCGAGGTGCCCGTCGGATTCAAGTGGTTCGTCGACGGATTGATCAGCGGCACAATCGGTTTCGGTGGCGAGGAGAGTGCCGGAGCGTCCTTCCTGCGCAAGGACGGCTCGGTGTGGACCACCGACAAGGACGGCATCATCCTCGCGCTGCTGGCCTCGGAGATCCTTGCGGTGACGGGGTCGACGCCGTCGCAGAGGTATGACGCCATCGCCGAGAAGTACGGCGCGCCGGTGTATGCCCGCATCGACGCACCCGCGGATCGGGATCAGAAGGCGCGCCTGGCCAAGCTGTCGCCCGAGCAGGTGACCGCCACGGAATTGGCCGGCGAGCCGATCACCGCAAAGCTCACCACGGCGCCGGGCAACGGCGCACCACTTGGCGGGCTGAAGGTGACGACCGAGAACGCGTGGTTCGCCGCGCGGCCGTCCGGCACCGAGGACGTGTACAAGATCTACGCCGAGTCCTTCAAGGGACCCGAGCACTTGGTGGAGGTGCAGGCCGCGGCCAAGGACGTGGTGAATAAAGTCATAGCGTGAGTTCCGTCGCGGAGGATGACTGTAGGTCTAGTAGCCAGAGGCCGAAGCTCCCGAGCGAAGTGTGGGTGCTGATCACCGCGAACGCGGTCATCGCACTCGGCTACGGCGTCGTCGCGCCGGTGTTGCCGCAGTACGCGCGCAACTTCGGCGTCAGCATCAGCGCCGCGACGTTCGTCATCACCGCGTTCTCCCTGATGCGGTTGTGCGCCGCGCCCTCCAGTGGCGTCCTGGTCCAGAAGCTGGGGGAGCGGCGCGTCTACCTCAGCGGTCTGTTGATCGTCGCGGTGTCCACGGGCGCCTGCGCGTTCGCCCAGACGTACTGGCAACTGCTGCTGTTCCGCTCGGTCGGTGGCCTCGGGTCCGCGATGTTCACCATCTCGTCGCTGGGATTGATGATCCGGATCTCACCCGCGGACGCCCGCGGGCGCGTGGCGGGGATGTTCTCGGGTGCGTTCCTGATCGGGTCGGTGGGCGGACCCGTGCTGGGCAGCCTCACAGCCGGCTTGGGTCTGGCCGCGCCGTTCGCGATCTACGGCGTCGCGTTGTTGATCGCCGTGGCGGTGGTGTTCTTCAGGCTGCGGCATTCGTCGTTGGCGGCGCCCGAAACCGAGGAGGCCGAGCCGCCGGTGACCCTCCGGAACGCGCTGCGCAACCGGGCCTACCAGTCGGCGCTGTTCTCCAACTTCGCCACGGGGTGGTCGGTCTTCGGGCTCCGGATTGCGTTGGTGCCGCTGTTCGTGACGGAGGTGCTGCACCGCGGGCCGCGCGTCACGGGCTTGGCGCTGGCGACGTTCGCGATCGGCAACGTGTCGGCGGTTCTTCCCAGTGGCTACCTGTCCGACCGGATCGGCCGCCGCAAACTGCTCATCGTCGGGTTGGCGGTGTCCGGGGTGGCGACCCTGCTGGTCGGTCTGGCGTCGTCGTTGACGTTGTTCCTGGCGGGCGCGCTGGTCGCGGGCGCGGCGGCGGGCATGTTCACCTCGCCGCAGCAGGCCGCCGTCGCCGACATCGTGGGCAGCAAGGCCCGAAGTGGGACCGCGGTGGCGATCTACCAGATGATGGCCGACTTCGGCGCGATCGTGGGGTCGTTCGTGGTTGGCCAGGTGGCGCAGTACCTGACGTTCGGGACCGCGTTCGTGATCAGCGGCGTGATCCTGCTGGTGGCCGCCCTCGGTTGGGTGTTCGCGCCCGAGACGCGGCCGTCGCCGAGTTCGGTGCCGACTCCGGCCCGTTCGCTGGGCCCCGAAGTGGGTGGCGAACTGCCGTGACCTGCGATTTTGAACCGGTCCGGCGTGTGGTGTAGCGTCGACGAGCACAACTTCACGGGGCTATGGCGCAGCTGGTAGCGCACCACACTGGCAGTGTGGGGGTCAGGGGTTCGAGTCCCCTTAGCTCCACTTTTTCGACTTGGCATTTCGCCAACGTCACCGCCTGATTGGACTCGTCGAATGTCGGCTCGACGACAGTTGGCGTTCGAACACCGACACCACACTCGAACAGCACGCAACTGACGACACTGCAGGTCTACCTACGATTGGTAACAGCTCCATCGCTATCCCGGAGTTCACTGCACCCGGCTACGGCGGATGATGCACCGTTGGTACTCATGGGAACCACTGACTCCGCCGAGGGGAACCTGGTCAGCGCCGGCTATGAGGGCAAAACCGTTAGCGATCTCGGGCGAGCGCTCATCGCGCCGAACTGCCCATCGACGGCTGATCGAACCCGTGATCGGACGTCGTCATCCGTCCGCGGGGGCGAGGACGAGCCATCCGGCGGACGTTTGCAGCACGGTTTCGTCGCCTTCAGGAATGAGATCGCCGACGGCGTAGGTGGTGTCGTTGGACACGATCACTCTGCGCTCGGCGCTGACTAGCTGAAACTTCGACCGCTGCGCCAGTATCACGTCGGCGAGATGGCGTTCCAAGTCTGCGGCCTGTATGTCGGCGCCCACGACGCCGAGGAACCGCTGGTCCGGAGTGATGACCGGCCAGGTGAAGGCCAACTCGTAGTACTCGGTGCCGCCTGCCGCGAGGTCCATCGCGGGTCCGATCACAGTCCAATGCTCGGTTTCACGGGGCTGAGTGAAGTACTCGGCCTTCGGATAGCCGAGCGTGCCATGCCGAGGATCGGGGTCATCTTGAAGCGCTGCGCGGCGTATCCCGGTCTCATCGCGAAGAAACCAGGTGCGCCAATACTCAGCGTCCGAAATGAGTCCGACCTCGGCCAGCACGCCCCCCCCGGAGATCGGCGGCCCCAGGCTCGCTAGTGCCGCCATCACCGGTCCGGTGGTCTCCGCGATCGCTTCGTCCGACGACGGGCCGTCGGCAAGGGCGCCGACGACCTGTTCCGACAGCTTCTTGAGGGCATCGAGTATCGAGGCCACCAACCCGTCGACGGCGGTGACTATCGCGGACGCATCGGCGCTGCCGGGTTCGACGACGCGAGTCTTCCGCGCGCGAACTTGCTCCAGGCGAATGAGGAGTAAGGAGCGTACGAGGGACTGGGTGTAGCGCGTCGCGGCCGCTGATGCGGCGGCTTCTTCGCCTGCTTCGACGGCAGTCACGACGTCGGACATCAGTTCAGACACGGTCTTGCGTTGCTCTTCGGTGCGCAACAGGAATTCGAGTAGGGCGCCGGCTTCCTCTTGCAGGGTGAATATCGCGCGCCCGAGGCGGGGTGATTGCGACGCTGCGGCGAGACTCAGCGTGAATCGGCCCTGAGCGCGGCGGGCGTCGGCCGAGTCGTCCGCCTGCGCCACCGATGAGGCGAGGCGATGAAGTTCTGCGATCGTCGACCGGGATGCGCGCCGAGATGCCAGCGCAGCACACGAGGCGGTGATCGTGGACGTCCAGTCACCGAAGTCGCGTAATTCGGCGGTCGACCGACTGGACAAGTCTTCACTAGGCGGATCGACGGAGACATCGAACCGGACGAAACTTCCGCCGCCCTTGCCGGGCTTGGTGATGATGAGCCCGCGGCTGCGCAGGGTGCTCAGCGCCTCGCGGAGAGCGAATGCCGACACGCCGAACTGGCTGGCCAAGTCCTGTTCGCGCGGAAGTTTGCTGCCGTCGACGAAGATACCGAGTCGTATCGCCGACTCAAGCCTGCGTGCAACGGTCGCGGATACGTCGGCTTCGGCGATGGGACGCAACACGGCTTCTTGGAGCGACATTGCATCGCGAGCGGACGAACTCACCTGGCGATCATCCCATAAAGCCACGTAAGTGGACATTATGCCTCCGTACGGGTGCGGCGGTTCCTAGGCAAGTAGCCCGCGAAGAATGCGCAAATCATAATATTCGTAATCATAATTTCATGCTAGCCTCTCCGGGTGACAAGGGGCCGGTTCTTGATCGGGGATAGACGATGGCGCTGTCGTCGGCCTGACCGTGTCGATCGGCGACACAAATAATGGGAGTCAGCTCTTTGAGCTCGTCACCACGCGAAGACCGGCCCATGTGACGCGCGTCCCCACCAGTCGGTTCGCCGCTCGGTGATACGTGAGCGCTCCAAGCGTGTAGGGGCCTGCGTCGTGTCCATCAACTAATCCGAAAGACCACACCGACCTCGGCGGCGCTGGCCGTCAGAGGCAGTACACAAGGAGGAGATGAAAGATGCACGGCTTCATGGCGAATGCCTTGACGGAGGCACTCGAGGACTATGGCGTGGACAATCAGGATCGAATCGTCGACGGGCAACCGCAAATGTCGAAGAAGGTCTTGTGGCGGTCAGCTGACGGAACCCTGACGCAGGGCGTTTGGGAGATGACCGAAGGCGCGATCGAGGGTTTCGACAACAACGAAACGTTCGTGGTCGTCGAAGGCCGAGCCACCGTCGAATTCACCAACCGCGGGGAGAAGTTCGACCTGCTGCCGGGCACGGTCTGCGTGATGCAGAAGGGCGATCCCATACGGATCACCGTGCACGAAAAGCTGCGCAAGGTCTACGCGCACCGAGGGTCGCTAGGGACCTCCGACGTGAAGTAGCGAGACCGATTCGACCAGCCGGCCCGCGCGGCGGAGCTCTCACGATTCGGTTGGACGCGTTTCCACGGAGTGTGCATGTCGGTGCCGGACGAACCAAGTAGAACTTCTCCGCTGCGTCCCAGCTCGCGCTGCGCGGTGGGTGGACAAACGCGGACCACATGGTTCGCAGCTCACCTCGCCTTCCGTCTCGCATCGGGCGAACGCGCGGCGACCATCGTCGACCGTCGAGCCCGGAGAACCCCACGGACAGAACGGATTACTTGACCATGACCATTGGAGGTTCATGCGTGCGGCGGCCACTAGAACACCGTCTGGGGCATCGGGATTGAAAGCCGGCTGATCGCGCCCCGTCACTGCCAAGACGAACGACGTGGAGGCGGGCCGCGAGTCGAATCGGAGGGGGGAGCGCCGACGATCGCGTAGGCGGCGCCGCGGGCTTCCAATGTTGCGGCGATCAAAGGCTTGTCGGTAGCCCGCGAAGCCGGCTCACCCCCACTCAGCGGTGCGCGACAAACCCGAAGCAAACGGGGAGGAAACCGCACGCACACCCAGCTCGAACGGCACAGAACAAAAGATTCGTACCATAATCTTCATAAACACATATTTCATGTTACCGTAGTCACATGGTTGATGATCGAAGCCCCGAGCGCACCGTTGACGAGTTGCCGACCGTGATCGTGGGGGCCGGAGCCGCGGGGATTGCGGTGGCTCGACGGCTACTGCAAGCCGGTCGGCGGATCGTGATCCTGGAGGCCGGCTCCTATGTCGGTGGACTGTGGAAGATCGACAACGACAACGACCTGTCGGTGGCTTATGAGTCGCTGCACATCAACTCCGAGCCGCGCACGACGGCCTACCCGGGTTTTCCGTTCCCTCCCGACACGCCATTGTTTCCCGATCACCGCACGGTGTTGCGCTACCTCAATGACTTCGCCGATGCCTACGGCATCAAGGGTCACATCCACTTCAACTCGAAGGTCGTCAACGTCGAACGCGACGCCGACGGCCGATGGACCGTCGAGGTGGCCAACGGCGACGCCTACGAGGCCGAGAACGTCGTGATCGCATCGGGACACCTCGGCGTGGCGGCGCATCCCGAGGAGTTCCGGGCTCAGTTCGAGGGGGAGTACGTGCACGTCTCCGAATACCGCCGCCCACAACCGTTCACCGGTAAGCGCGTGCTGGTGGTGGGTCTCGGCAACAGCGGCTTGGACGCGGCGTCCGATCTGGTGTCCTTCGCCGCTTCGGTCGACAACGCCGTGCGATCACCGGTACTGGTGATGCCGCGCATGGTGTTGGGCATGCCGACCGCCCGGCTGCTGGGCTACATCAACCGACCCTGGCTTCCCCAGGTCGCGAAACGTCAGATACAACGCCTGATCTCGCGGATCTTCCACGGCCGGATGGAGCAGTGGGGCCTGCGAACCCCAACCACCAAGACCCATCCCGCAAGTTCTCTGACGTACATGCCGTCCGTGGCGTACGGCTACATCAAGGTACGTCCCGGTATCGAGTCGGTTGCAGGACGTCGAGTAACCTTCGTCGACGGCACCTCCGGCGAATACGACGCGGTGATCGCGGCGACCGGCTACTACATCCACTTGCCCTTCCTCGGGAAGTACGCCCCAGTGGAGGATCGTCGACTCGACGCCTACAAGCGGATTCTGCATCCCGACTGGTCGGGGCTGTACTTCGTCGGCTTCTTCAACGCCAACGGCGGCCCCAACATCTCCCTCATGGACGTACAAGCCGAGTACGTCACCGCGTTGATCACCGGCGCGCTGAAGCGACCCAGCCGCCAACACATGCTCGACGACATCGAGACTGAACGCGAATATCTACAGGTCAACTACCCCAGCGCCGAGCGATACGGGCTCGAGCTCGAGAGCGGTCGCTACATCAAGCAGATGCGCACGTTGCTGGCGCCGGTGGCAGTGCCGCCGCCGGCACCCAGCCAACTGCGGGTCGCAAGCGACGTTCGATGAGCCAACCTCGACCGCAGGGCGCGTATGTCGTCGCGACCAGGCACCAAGACCTGGTGTACACGGCGGGCTTGACACCACGGATTGACGGCACGATGTGGCGCACGGGACGCCTCGGGCACGACCTGTCCGACGACGACGCACGCGAATGCGTCCGCATCGCCGTTCGCAATGCGATCGCCGCGATTCGTGGCGTGGCAGGCGCAGAGTCGATCGATCGGATCCTCCGCATGACGGTGTTCCTTGCGTGCGACGAGCACTACGCCGAACACACGTCGATCGCCGACGCAGCCGCAGATGTGTTCGAAGACACTCTGGCGCAGTCACATTCGATGGCTCGCCTCGCGATTGGGGTCAGTTCGCTGCCATCGGGAGCGCCGGTGGAAGTTGAGTTGACGGCGCTCCTCAGCCCCAGTAGCGCCACACACGACCATCAGGGAGATTCAGCATGACAATACGGCGCGGGACCTACGACGCGACGAAGTTCGACGCGAGTCCCAACGACGTGGCCGACGTCGTGATCATTGGCGCCGGACCGTCGGGCGCAACGTACGCGAAGTATCTGAGCAGCTGGGGATTCCACGTCGTGTGCCTTGAACAGGGACGGTGGTACTCCAATACCGAATACCTCGGCGCCAAGGACGAGTACGAGATGTCGCTCTACGGTAAGTGGAGCAAGGACGCCAACGTCAGGCAAGCCTGGGAGGACTACCCGACCGAACTCTCGGAATCGGACATGATCCCGGTCATGTACAACGCGGTGGGCGGCGGAACCATCCACTTCGGTGGCCACTGGGCGCGAATGCTCCCCAGCGACTTCCGCGTTCGAACCCTCGACGGCGTGGCAGACGACTGGCCGATCAGCTACGACGACCTCACACCGTTCTACGATGAGACCGACATCGAGTGGGCAGCAGCAGGTCTCGACGGCGACCCCGCCTACCCGCCCGGAGCGGCACCGTTCCCGCAGCCTGCGTTTCCGATTCACGCCGTCGGCCGCAAGGTCGCCGAGGGCATGAACAAGCTTGGATGGAGCTGGTGGCCGGGGGTGAACTCGATCGCCCGCAAGCCGGTCGGCGACTTGGTGCCATGCGTGCGCTACGGGACCTGCGAAGCCGGCTGCCCCAACGGGTCCAAGGCGAGCGCAGACGTCGTGCAGTGGCCTGCCGCTCTCAAGAACGGTGCCACACTGGTCACCGGCGCACGTGTGAGCGAAATCCTGACCGACGAACGCGGGTTGGCCTCTGGCGTGGTGTTTCTCGACCGCAACGGCACCGAACGTCGCCTACGCGCCGAGCAGGTCATTCTCGCGGCCAACGGAATTGGGACTCCGCGTCTGTTGCTGATGTCGCAATCCAAGCGTCATCCCAACGGACTGGCCAACTCCTCGGACATGGTCGGGCGCAACCTGATGCTGCATCCGCATTCCTTGGTGGTCGGCGTGTTCGAGGAGGAGTTCAACACCTGGTTGGGTCCGGTTGGTCAGAACGTTCAGTCCTATGAGTTCTACGAGACCGATAAATCGCGCGGACACGTCCGGGGGGCGAAGTGGACATCGCTGTGCATCGGCGGACCGATGGCGATGGGCACGATGATTCCCCGCGGACCGGTTGGCGCTCACGGTGAGGATCTGCTGCGCGACATCAAACGCATGATGGGCCACGCCATCATGATGGTCGTTGTCAGCGAGGACCTCCCCAACCCCGAGAACCGGGTGCTCCTGGACCCGCGTCTGAAGGATCCCAGTGGCCTGCCCGCGCCCAAGGTCATCTACAAGATCGATCAGAACAGCAAGGACCTGTTGGCGTTTCACCGTGCTCGTCAACGGGAGGTGCTCGAGGCGGCCGGTGCTTACGAGATCCACGAGCACGAACTGCTCAACGACGAACCCGGCCATCTGCTCGGCACCGCGCGCATGGGCGACGATCCAGAAACGTCGGTGGTGAACAGCTTCGGGCAAGCGCACGACGTACCTAATCTGCGAATCGCCGATGGAAGCGTGTTCGTCACCAGTGCCGGTGTGAATCCGACTAGCACCATTGTCGCGCTGGCATTGCGTGGAGCGCAGGAGATGGTCAGGCAGGCAAGCGAAATGGAGGTCCCGCTGTGAGCTACCAGTTGTCGCCGGAGGAGATGGACGTAGCTGCGCAGCTGACCGCCTACTTCACGCCGCCGGTCGAAGGTTTCCCGACGATCGAAGAGGCTGACCCCGACGGGCGAGTGCTCGAGCTGGCCATTGCACAGCTGGTTCCGCAGCAGCAGGAACAGATGCGCGCGGCGTTTGCCCGTGCGGCCGGTCAGCCCATCGCGACCTACTTGGCCAGCCTGCGCGAGACCAACCCCGTCGAGTACGAGTTCCTGCGCATCATCTTCGTGGGCCGCTATTTGACGTGCCGGCCGGTGTGGAAAGTGCTGGGCTACCCTGGCCGCGTTCCTACCCCGATCGACGAGTCCGAAGTCGCGTACTTCCTCCGCGACAACCTGCTCGACGGCCCTCGAAGACGCGGACCGGTCTACCGGCAGGTACCCGCCGAACATGCCGCGACATCGCCGACCTCCGCCGAATGGGCGTGATGGCAGATATGAGCGGTGCCGCCGTGAGCGAGGCGGATGTCCATCCGACGAGAGTTTCAACCACTACACGCGGGAGTCGATCAGTATGACGAGCACAACCCTATTCCAGTTCGGGCACTTCATCGACGGAGTTGAATCTCCGCTCGGGACCGGGCCCGACGCCACCATCGTTCGAACAAGTCCGGTCCACGGATCGCCGATCTCCGCTTATGCCAACGGCGACGCGGCGTTAGCCGCCAATGCAATCCGAGCGGCTAGGCAGGCCTTCGACGACGGTCGCTGGAGCGACCTGTCGGGAAGCGCCCGGTCGGAACTGCTCTATGCATGGGCCGATCTGGTCGCCAAGAACCGGGCTGAACTCGAACGCCTGGAAATACTGGAAGTCGGTAAACCCGCGCGGGTGGCCAAGGGCGATATCGACGGAGCAATAGCTCTGATCCGCTACGCAGCGGGATTGGCGCAGCAGCAGCACGGTCAGCTCTTCACCAACCTCGGTGAAGGGCTGACCGGAATGGTCGTTCGTGAGCCGATCGGCGTGGTGGGCGCCATCGTGCCGTGGAACTTCCCGACGCTCATCTTCACGCAGAAGGTTCCGTTCGCGCTCGCTGCCGGCTGCACCGTCGTCGTCAAGCCGTCTGAATTCACCTCGGCCACAGCAGTTGTCATGGCCCGTCTGGCGCGGGAAGCCGGGCTTCCGGCCGGCGTGTTGAACGTGGTCCTGGGCACCGGTCCCGCGGTTGGAGAGCCCTTGGTGCAGAGTTCTGAAGTCGATATGGTGTCGTTCACGGGCTCGACTGCCACCGGCCGCCGGATCCTCAGCTCGCAGGGCACGAACTTCAAGCGAATCAGCCTGGAACTCGGCGGCAAGTCGGCCAACATAGTCTTCGACGACGCCGACATCGACGCTGCGGTCGAAGGCGTGCTGTTCGGATATCTCCTCAACCAGGGCCAGACGTGCTGTGCCGGTTCGCGACTTCTGGTGCAGGACACGATCGCCGAATCGTTCGTCGAGGCCCTGACCGCCCGAACCCGCCAGTTGGTCATCGGCGACCCCCAGGACCCGGCGACCGATCTCGGCTCGCTCATCCACAAGAACGCGGTCGCCACGGTGCACGAAGCAGTCACCGTCGGTGTGTCGGAAGGCGCGGTGCCCGTCCTCGGCGGGCATCCCTTCACGCCAGACGGACTCGACGACGGTGCGTTCTTCGAGCCGACCATCTTCGATCACGTCGACCCGAAGATGCGGATCTTCCAGGAGGAGGTCTTCGGTCCAGTGTTGGCGGTGACCCGGTTCAGCACCGTCGACGAGGCCATCTCGTTGGCGAACGACTCCGTCTACGGACTGGGCGGCAGCGTGTGGACCAAGGACGTCAGCCGAGCACTGAAGGTCGCACTGAAGGTGCGCACCGGGACGATGGAGATCAACACCACCATCGACGGTGGCCCGCAGCTTCCCTTCGGCGGGTACGGGTCCAGCGGGCTGGGCCGCGAACGAGGCACCGCCGGCCTCGAGGAGTTCACCGAGGTCAAGTCCATCACCATCCGCACCGAGCCCCGCAAGGCGTTCTTCGGTAGTACTGCGTGATTCCCGCTCCCGAACTCGCCCATCCGTGCGTGCGTCGGGTTCATTCCACGCGACCACCGGTGTAGGACGGTGCCGGGCTACCCCGGCCTCGTTCCCACCCCGATAGACGAGTCCTGACTCGCGTACCTCCCCCCGGCGACAACCTCCTCGACGGGCCCCTGAAAACCCTGTACTGGTCCACCGGCCGGTGCCACACCTGGAACTGAAAGGCGCATTGATGTCTGGTTTGAACACGTCCGCGAAGACCATCGTGGTCACCGGTGCTTCGGCGGGAATGGGGCGCGAGACCGCCGTCCGCTTCAGCGATGAGGGCTGGAACGTCATCGGACTCGACCTGCGGCCATCGACGTCGGAGGCGGGCAATGTGCTGCATGCGCAGGTCGACGTCACCGATCGGGCGGCAGTCGAATCCGCGTTGTCCGACTTGGCGCCTCGCATCGGCGGCTCCATCCACGCGGTCGCCAACGTGGCAGGCATCTATCCGACCAGCACGTTGGACACGTTCGACGAGACCCTGTACCGCCGCATCTTCGACGTCAACGTGCTCGGCGTCCTCAACGTCACCGCAGCAGCGTCGGCATACCTGGCGGACGGTTCGGCGGTGGTCAACTTCGCATCCATCGACGGGCTGGCCGTCTCCAAGGGGCAGCTGCTCTACTGCGCGTCGAAGGCAGCCGTGATCATGTTGACTCGATCGTTGGCCTTCGAACTCGCGCCCCGCCGCATCCGCGTGAACGCCATCGCGCCGGGGTGGATCGACACCGAGGAAGCGCGTCAGCTGGGTCGTATGCAGAAGGCCATCGCCCACATCCCTCTGGGTCGGGCCGGGCAGCCCTCGGAGATCGCTGAATGGGTGTGGATCCTCGGCGGCTCCGATTCGTCTAGCTACGTCACCGGAACGACGCTCAACATCTCCGGCGGCGAAGTCGTCTAGCCCGGAATGCATGACAGGTCGACACCGAACACGAAATCGACGAAAGGTCTGGCCCTCACATGACTGCCGGTGCCGCAACAAGCACGTCATGATCAAGCAGTAGAGATGACGTCCCACTCTCCGCTGTCCGTGCACGTTGGCGACGTCCGTGCCGCCCAATCTCGCATCTACCCAACCTGTCGTCGTACGCCGGTGCTGCCGATCGACAACGAGGAGGGTGACACGTGGCTGAAGCTGGAATCACTACAGCGGACGGGATCTTTCAAGCTGCGCGGAGCCACGAACGCCGTTGCGCGGCTGTCCGCCGACCAGCGGGCCGCCGGAGTGGTGACCTACTCATCTGGCAACCACGGTCAAGCCCTCGCCTGCGCAGCCTCGCGGGCGGGGGTCCCGGCGACCATCGTGATTCCCGACAACGCGCCAAAGTTCAAGATCGACGCCACTCGGCGCTGGGGCGCACACGTCGTTCTCGTACCCGTGGCAGAGCGAGTGTCGGCGTGCGATGCGATTGCCTCGGCTACCGGGGCCACCATCGTCCGACCCTTCGATGATGTCGAGATCATCGCAGGCCAGGGCACGATCGGCCTCGAGCTTCTCGACCAATTACCCGCGTTGACGACGGTGTTCGCACCCATCGGCGGCGGCGGCCTGATCAGCGGCATCGCGACGGCCATCAAGGGCAGCCGACCCGAGGTCTCGGTGATTGGTGTCGAGCCAGAGCTGGCGGCAGACGTCGCCGCCAGCGTGGCAGCCGGTTACCCCGTCGAATGGCCAGTCGCCCGGACGGGCAGGACCATCGCCGACGGCGTACGCACACCGCGTGTCGGTGAACTCACCTGGCCCATCATTGAGCGGCTAGTCGACGACGTAGTCACCGTGTCCGAGGACGAAATCGTCGACACCATGCGGCTGCTCGCGGAGCGCGGTCACGTGATCTGCGAGCCCAGCGGAGCGGTGGCGCCCGCGGCCGCGTTGCGCTTGGCAACATCAAAATCGGTTGTCGCAGCAGTTGTTTCGGGCGGCAACATCGCAACGACGGATTTCAGCGCGCTCATCGGCTGACGTCGAACGACACGCCTGACGAACGCAGAACGTTTCCGGCGGGCTCCTGCCGCCTGCATCCGCGGCCCACGCACACCATCGCTGACGCCGCCCCAGCCGACCGTGCATAACAGTCCGCCCGTTGGCTATCGCCTAGCCGCGTTCAAGACGCGGCGCACGGGCCAGAGCGGCCGACGAAGCGCCGGGTCAAATTATTCGATGACAATCTCGTTAAACCCTCGCGTTAAAACATTCAAGGTTGTAGATTATGATCTGTCGCACAGCAGGGAAGGGTTGACACCACACGCGACGCCTTCATGACCTTCCGTTGGCCACGGAACTTCGTGAATCTCCGAACGGCGCCCCTGGGGCTAGCCATGGTGCAGACGATCCAGGCCCCCAAGACCGTGGTCATCGAAGCCCGCTCGGAGTTCCGCATCATCGGCGAACTCGTCGTTCGGCGAGGGTGCGGCAACCAGTGATCCCGCCGGCGCCCGGCACATATCGAGGAGAATCGAATCAATCATGTCCATTCAAGATCCACCGGACGCTGAACGCGTACGGACGGCGACCATGACTGACCAGAAGCAGCCAGGCCTGACTGGCAACCTGGGGGTGTTGTCCCTGATGGCGACAGTGATCGCCTTCAACGGACCGCTCGGCATTCTGGCCGGGTACATCCCCATCATCCTGTCCCAGGGCAATGGCTTGGCCACCCCACTGACCTTCGCAGCCCTCATGGTCATCGTGATGATCTTCGCGGTCGGACTCAACGCGATGGCCGCCCGAATGACTCACCCCGGCGCGTTCTACACCTACGTCACTGCGGGCTTGGGCCGCGCCTTCGGCCTCGCGGCCGGACTCGTCGCCATGATCTCCTACCTTGCCATCGGGGCGGGCACGTACGCACTGTTCGCCGTCATGGTCAAGGCGTTGCTCGGAACCACGTTCGGCATCACCGGCGGCCCGCCCTGGTGGGTGTGGGCGCTCGCAGGATGGGCGGCGTGCACCGCACTGAGCCTGTTCAACATCGAAGTGTCGGCGCGCATCCTCGGTGTGTTGATGCTGTGCGAGGTGGCCATCATCGTCGTGTGGGACATCATGGTCTTGCACGATGGCGGGCCGGAGGGACGGACGTTCGATCCCGTCTCGGACTTCTTCACCGCCGGGTCCTTCCCGCTGGCAATGGTTTTCGGGCTGCTGGTACTCACCGGTTTCGAGTCGTTGCAGGTGTTCCGTTCTGAGACGCGCAACCCGGAGAAGACGGTGCCGCGGGCAACCTACCTGTCCATCATCTTCCTGGGTCTGCTGCACATCGTGAGCGCGACCTGCTACATCATCGCCTACGGCCCCGGAAAGGCCTTGACTGCCGGCGCAACCGACCCCACGGGGTCCGTGCTCGCTACTCTGACGCTCTACGTGTCCAAGTTCGCGGCCGACGCGGCCAACGTGCTGCTGTGCACCAGCATCTTCGCCGCCGCACTGTCGATTCAGAACATCTCCACCCGGTACTTCTTCATGTTCGGACGCGACCGCGTCCTGCCGGCGAGTCTCGGAGAGGTGTCCGTCAAGCACGGGTCCCCGCTGCGCGCGGGTATCGCCTCGGGCCTGCTGATGCTCATCGTGTGGGGCGGCTTCGCGGTCTTCAACTTCGACGAGGTGATCACCTACTCCCTTCTCACCGGGCTGGGCACGTATTGGTTGATCGTGCTGTGGGTCGCCACGTCGCTGTCGGTGGTGTTCTTCTTCCGCCGCGGCCGCGCTGCGGAAAGCCTGGGACCATGGCCTTCGCTCATCGCACCCGTCATCTCCTTGGTCACGCTGGGGGCGATCTTGATCCTGGCGACGATGTATCTCGGAGACGTGCTGGGTGGCCACGACACCGTCGCCGACGGATCCCTGGTGCTGCTCGCCGCCATGATTGCAGGCGGAATCGGGCTTGCCATGTGGTACCAGCGCAACCGCCCCGACACCTATAAACGGATCGGCAACCAGGTGGAATCCGTGGATCTGAGCTGATCCACAGTCACACCTTGGCCCGGTACAGCGTTTCTTCGCACGCGTTGTACCGGGCCGCGGCGCGTCTGCGGCTTACCCCGGTGCCCGCGTGATCGGCGCATGCACGTCGCGCGACGGCGGGAGACCGAATAATATAAATATTTAAGTACGGATAGTATGGCATCATTGAGCGGCGCTCGGCGTAAAGCGAGATGCCTCTCCGGGCGCCGCAAGACGAGCTCCGGCCGGGCGGCAACGGGTGTGCCGTTGCCAGGGCGAACGCGAAGGATGACGCAGACATGACCGAATGGCCGATCGTGCCCGTTGCGCGGCGCCGTCGAGCGATGATCGCGCTGTTCTTCGTTCCCGGTATCGGTCTCTCGTCCTGGGTAACCCGTACTCCCGCCATTAAGGAGTTGTTGGCCGCGTCGACGCTGCAGATGAGCATCGCGCTCTTCGGAGTGTCGATCGGATCCATGACGGGAATCCTCTCTGCGGGCCACTTGGTTGCACGCTTCGATGCTCGTGCCGTCATGGCAGTGGCGACGGCGAGCGTCACCCTCTGCCTGCCCACCGTGGGTGTCGGCGCGGCCTTCCATTCGATCTGGGCGGTCACGCTGGGGTTGGCGCTCTTCGGCCTGGGCGCCGGCGCGGGAGAGGTCGCTCTGAACGTGGAAGGTGCAGCGGTGGAGTCAGCGCTGGAGAAGCCATTCCTTTCTGCGCTACACGGGTATTTCAGCGTCGGCCTGGTCGTGGGGTCGGTCATGGGAATCGGATTCACCGCGATCAACGTTCCGGTGCTGTGGCACCTGGTCGGCATCAGCGTCGGCATGGTCGTTCTCTTCGTTTGCTCCATGCCCTTCGTTGCGCGAGGAACCGGAAGAACGCCCTCCGAAGTGGAAGCCGCAGATACGTCAGTGGCGCCGGTGTGGAAGGACACGCGTGTGCTCCTGATCGGCGCCATCGTGTTGGCCATCGCCTTCACCGAGGGGACGGCCAACGACTGGCTGCCCTTGATCATGGTCGACGGCCACGGGCTCAGCCCCACGCTCGGATCCTTCGTCTATGCGATCTTCTCGGCCGCCATGGTGTTGGGCCGTTTCGGCGGCGGTCCCTTCATACAACGGTTCGGCCACGCACACGCCTTGCGAGTCAGCGCGGTGTCCGCGGCGCTTGGGTTGGGACTAGTTTCGTTGGTCGACAATCAGATCGTTGCGATGGCGGCCGTCGTGCTATGGGGCATCGGGGCCTCTCTGGGGTTCCCAGTCGCCATCTCCGCGGCCGGAGGCTCCGGACCGAACGCGGCAGCTCGAGTGACATTCGTTGCCACGCTCGGGTACTTGGCGTTCCTCGTCGGACCGCCACTTCTAGGATTCCTGGGCCAGCACTACGGGTTGCGCACTGCGCTCTTGGCGCCGCTCGTCGGGGTGGTGTGCGCCCTGTTCCTGATCGGCCGAGCGGTGCCAGGGCATCGTCGAGCACCCGACGCCGAACCCATGTTGTCGCGGCAGTGACGGGTCCCGCAGGCGGCCAGGACGTCCGTTCCTTCGTTCTAGCAGTCAAGGTCTGCGAATCACGGCGGGCACCGCGCATCGGGCACCCATCCACCGGAACGCCGTCCTCGGTCGTATCCGATCAGGCGTAAACCGCACTGCGCCAACTGAATTAGGTTGACTGTCGTCGCTGGGGCGGCTTGGCGCCGACCGGGAAGATGCCCCATTGGCGAAGTCCCCGACGACAACTTCATCAAAAGATACGTAACATAATCTTCACATACACATATTATGTGGTAGCGTGCTGTGCATCACAGCAGGCAGCGGTTGAACTCGTATGCGAACCAACCACTCCCGCTCGCTGTGACCGCGATACGTCGAACGTCAGAGGAGCCACGTGATCAACGCCGAACGTCCCATCAACGCCTCACGACTGCACGGGCGCACGGTCATCGTCACCGGAGCCGCCCGCGGGATGGGCGCCGCACACGCGCAGCGCCTCGCGGCAGAGGGCGCTTACGTCTTTGCCTGCGACGTCCTCGATGACGACGGGGTGGCCACGGCGCAGAGCCTGAAGGAAGCCGGGCTCAGTGTGGAATACGTACACCTGGACGTGACGTCGGTCCAGCAATGGCGCGATGTGGTCGACCGCGCAGTCACCACCACCGGGCACCTCGACGTCCTAGTCAACAATGCCGGCATCGTGCATGTGACTCCCCTGACGGAGGAGTCGCTGCTGGACTGGAACACCACGTTCGCGGTCAACACGACTGGCCCCTTTTTGGGCATCCAGGCTGTCACGCCATCACTGAAGGCAACCGGCGGCGGATCGATCATCAACATCGCCTCCACCTACGGCGTGGTCGGTTGCGAGAACTACGTCAGCTACTGTGCGTCGAAATCGGCGCTACTCGGTGTAACCCGGGTTGCTGCAATCGAATTAGCCCCGGATTCGATTCGCGTCAATGCCGTCTGCCCCGGCGGGGTCAATACCGCCCAGAACGCCGACGGTGGCCGAGTCAAAACCATCGAGATGACGCCGATGGGGCGACGAGGCCACGTCAGCGAAGTCTCCGGGGTCATCGCCTATCTCGCGTCCGACGACTCGACCTTCACAACCGGAGCCGTCATCCCCGTCGACGGCGGATACCTCACTCAGTGAGAGACGCCTAGGTACCGAGCCGGCTGACTCGCGACGGCCACCGAACACGTTCCGCCAACAGAAGGATTGACATGCCCGTCGTCACCCTCAAGGACATCGTCGAACCGGCGATGCGCAAGCGCTACGGCGTCCCTGCCATCAATGTCTTCAACGACCTCAGCCTCGAGGCGGTCCTGGCAGCAGCGGTGGCCGAGCACTCGCCCGTGATCGTGCAGACCTCGGTCAAGACGGTGCGCAGCGTCGGGGCGGCGACGCTCCACGCGATGTGGACCTCGATGACCGAAGGCATCGAGGTACCCGTCGCGCTGCACCTCGATCACTGCCCCGACCGCGCCGTCATCTCCGAATGCCTATCGCTCGGCTGGAACTCCGTCCTCTTCGACGCCTCCCATCTGCCGGTCGCCGAGAATCAGCGGCAGACCACGGAGGTGGTTGCCGAGGCACGCCGCGTCGGTGCTGGCGTCGAAGGCGAGATTGAATCGATCACCGGTGTCGAAGACGACCACGGCTCCGACGAAGAGGCACAGCGTCAACCCCTCCAAGTCGTGCTCGACTTCATCTCCGCGACGGGTGTCGACGTCTTCGCACCAGCGATCGGCAACGCACACGGCGTGTACAAGCAGGAGCCGACGCTCGACTACGACCGCGTCGAAGACATCGTCCGCGAAACCGGGGTGCCCATCGCACTGCATGGGGGAAGCGGCCTGGCCGACGACGACTTCACCCGCTTGATCTCCTTGGGATGCGCGAAGGTCAACATCTCCACTGCCCTCAAGCAGACCTACATGCGGTCGAGCCTCGAGTACCTGCAAACCTGCGCCGCAACCGACAAGTGGGATCCCCCTTCGCTGTTCCGGCACACGACCGAAGACATCCGGGCCATGGTGTCGACGTTGATGCGAACCTTCGGTTCGTCGGGTATGGCACGATGACCGCGCCGTTCAGCCTCATCCTTGATTGTGACGGCGTGCTCGCCGACACCGAACGCAACGGCCATCTTCCGTCCTTCAACGCCGCGTTCACCGAACTCGGCGTCCCGATGCGCTGGAGCGAAGATGACTACGCCGAACTCGTTCTCATCGGCGGCGGCAAGGAACGCATCGCTGCCGCACTGCGCGATCCGAGGTACTGGTCCTCAGACACCGGGCCTCGAGCCGACGGCGACTTCGACGACCAGGTGCGCGTCATTCACGCCGTGAAGACCCGGATCTACAAGCAGATGGTCGTCGATGGCGCCATGCCGGCGCGGCCGGGCGTCGCGCGCGTGATCCGATCCACCCTCGACGCGGGGTGGAACGTCGCGGTCGCATCCACTTCCGCTGCCGAATCGGTCACCGCAGTCCTCAAGAGCGTGATCGGCGAGCAAGACACACTCCGCGTCCCCGTCTTCGCCGGCGATGCCGTCGCCGCCAAGAAGCCGGCACCCGACATCTACTTGCTCGCACTCGACGGCATCGGCGCCGAGCCGACCGCAACGATCGTCATCGAAGACAGCGCCATGGGACTGCGAGCCGCGACCGCCGCGGGTCTGCCGTGCCTGGTCACCACGAGCAGCTACACGGTCGAGGAAGACTTCACTGGCAGTGCGGCCGTCGTCACATGTCTTGGCGATGACGCCCACCCCGCCGTCGTTCGGTGCGACCCGCTGAACAGCGGTATCTCAGATCGCATCGATCTCGACGTGCTCGAGCGGCTCATCGACTTGAGCAATTCCCGTTCACACTCCGGAGGACCCCGATGAGCAACATGGACACTTTGCGCGAAGCGGTACGCGTCATGGCCGACACCGCGATCGAGAACGAGAAGTACTTCTGCGAACTCGACGCCGCGACCGGCGACGGCGACTTCGGCTACTCGCTCGCGCGTGGCTTCGAGTCGGTTCTCGACAAGTGGGAAGCGCTCAACGCGACGGACCCCGCAGCGTTCCTTCGAGAGGTCGCAACGACCCTGACCAGCCGGCTGGGAGGGACGTCGGGACCCATCTGGGGCACCGCGTTCCTGCGCGCAGGCGTGTCGGCCGGTACCAGCGAAACCATCGACACGACGAGCATCGTGGCGATGCTCGATGCAGCGATCGGGGGAATCCAGAAACGCGGCGGCGCCTCGGTCGGCGACAAGACGCTGCTCGACGCCCTGTGCCCAGCCCGAGACGAATTGGCCACCTGGCAAGACCGTAGCGCTGAACCCGCGCAGATCGCGGTCGCCGTCGCCGCCGCCGCACGGGCTGGCGCGGCGAACACCAAAGACTTGATCGCGCACCGCGGCCGCGCGTCCTACGTCGGCGAACGCAGTCTTGGCCACGAAGATCCCGGCGCGGTGGCCATCGCGACGATGGCCGCCCGGATAGCGGCGCTGTGGACTTCACCGACTACCGACACCGCCGCAATCCAACCAAAGGAGACAGCGCGATGAAGCGCTTCATGAACGACCCCAAGAATTTCGTCACCGAGGTTCTCGCCGGAGTGGCCGCCGCGAACCCGAACACACTGCGCCACGTGCCCGAATACAACCTGATCGTGCGCGCCGACGCCCCCGTGTCCGGGAAGGTCGCCATCATCCAAGGATCGGGCTCTGGACACGAACCAGCCCACGTCATGAACGTGGGACGCGGGATGCTCGACGTCGCCTGCCCAGGCGACGTCTTCGCCGCACCGCCGCTGGACTACGTTTCCGAGGCCATCCGTCGCGTTGCGACAGACAGGGGAGTCCTCCTGCTGGTCAACAACTACACCGGCGACCGCATGGTGTTCGAAATGGCGCAGGAAGTCGCCGACGCCGACGGCATCACCGCGGAACTGCTGTTCATCGACGACGACGTGGCGGTGGAGAACTCGACGTTCACCATTGGTCGCCGCGGGGTTGCTGGCAACTTCTTCGTCATCAAGGCCGTGGGCGCGGCCGCCGAATACGGCAAGGAACTCGCCGAGGTCAAGGCGATCGGTGAGCGCGTCAACGCCAACGTCCGGTCCCTTGGGGTGGCGCTGACCGCATGCACGCCTCCTGCCAAAGGTGAGCCGCTGTTCGAACTGGGAGCCGGCGAGATCGAGTTCGGCGTTGGCATCCACGGCGAGCCGGGTCGGCGTAGGGAGGCGCTGCGTCCTGCACGCGAACTCATCCGCGAGATGGTCGACACCATCGTCGCTGACAAACCCTTCGAGCGCGGCTCCCGCGTCGCGGTCATGATCAACGGACTCGGTGCGACGCCAATCAGCGAGCTGTACCTGCTCTTCGGGCACGCCGCCGAGCGTCTCGTAGAGGCCGGCATCACGATCGACAAGTCGTACGTCGGCAATTACTGTACAGCGCTTGACATGGCCGGAGCGTCGGTCAGCGTGCTCGAACTCGACGATGAGATCAGCGCCCTGCTCGACGCACCTGCCGCCGCCGCCGTACCGGCCGTCTGAGCGAACGTTCGTACATGCGGCTCGGAATCCTCACCAGCGGGGGCGATTGCCCAGGGCTCAACGCCGTCATACGGGGAGCAGTACTCAACGGCGCCCGCGCCTTTGGCGACGAGTTCGTCGGCTTCCGCGACGGCTGGCGTGGCGTCATGGACGGCGACTTCCTGACGCTGGACTGGAAGGCGGTACGGGGCCTGGCTCGTCGCGGCGGAACAATGTTGGGAACCTCCAGGACCAATCCCTTCGCCGCCGGCCTCGATGACAAGACTGTCTATCGTGCACTAGGCGACGCGGGCGTCGATGCACTGATCACCATCGGTGGCGAAGGCACACTGTCAGTCGCGTCCGAACTGCACCGCGGCGGGTTCAACGTCATTGGCATCCCGAAGACCATTGACAACGACTTATCGGCCACTGACTACAGTTTCGGATTCGACACCGCGGTCTACGTCGCGACCGAAGCCATCGACCGGATACACACCTCCGGTGAGGCGCATCACCGTTGCATGGTCGTCGAGGTGATGGGCAGGAACGCGGGATGGATCGCTCTCCATGCGGGTATCGCCACGAGCGCGCACGCCATCCTGATCCCCGAAGTGCCGGTCGCGATGAAACAAATCTGTGCCTGGGTCGAAAGCACCCGCGATCGTGGAAGGACCCCGTTGGTCGTCGTGGCCGAGGGTTTTGCGCTCGACACCATGGATACCCCGCATCACCGGCACGGCGCCGACACGTTCGGACGCCCACGGCTCGGTGGCATCGCCGACGTACTAGCGCCGTTGATCGAAGCACACACTGGCATCGAAACGCGCGCAACCACTTTGGGTTACATCCAGCGCGGCGCCGTTCCGACCGCATTCGACCGCGTACTGTCCACCAGAATGGGCATGGCCGCCGTGCAAAGCGCCCACGATGCACGATGGGGCACGATGGTCGCCAACCGCGGAACGACGCTGCGATCAGTCCCGTTGGCCGAGGCCATAGCCGAGCTCAAAACGGTGCCACGTGAGCGCTACGACGAGGCCGCCGTTCTCTTCGGCTAGACGATCACAACCAGCGTTCCCGCGCCTGCTTTGGGAATGTGAACACCCGAGTCCGTCCCTGCACGGTTCGGCCATGAACAGGAGAACTCTTCGATGGGTCACGATCAGACCGGCTCTAATGCCCTGACGTCTACGGCATCCGATGCGCAGCCCGTTGCCACCATCGTTGGCGTTCCTACCGAGTCGGAAGCCGGCGAGCGGCGGGTGGCGTTGGTGCCCAAGGCGGTGACGGCGTTGGCCAAGAGTGGGGTCGGGGTCATCGTGGAGTCCGGTGCGGGTGAGCGCGCCCTGCTGCCCGATGAGCTGTACACGGCGGCCGGAGCGACGATCGGGGATGCGTGGTCGGCTGACGTGGTGGTGAAGGTGGCCCCGCCGAGCACTGAGGAAGTGGCCAAGCTCAGGAGTGGGCAGACGTTGATCGGTTTCCTGGCGCCGCGCAACGCGGAGAACCAGATCGGCGCACTGAAGGCCGCCGGGGTGGCGGCCACAGCACACAAACATCGATAGCAGAGGGACGACACGACCATGGCAACGCCTAGCATGTCTCGCAGTGCCTTGGTCACCGGCGGCGGCACCGGAATTGGAAAGGCTACTGCCCGCAGGCTCTTGCATGGCGGGTTCGACGTAACGATCGTCGGCCGCCGAGCCGACGTTCTCGACGCGGCAGCCTCAGAACTCGCCGTCGCCGCCGGTACTGTCGGCACGGTTCGAACGCAGGTGGCCGACGTGAGCGACCCTGCCGCCAACGAGGTGATCGTCGCAGATCACGTCGGGGAGTTCGGCGGCCTAGACGCTTTGGTGACCGCGGCTGCCACCTCCAAGCCGGTCCCCTTTCTCGAGACGACCGCCGCGACATGGGACGCCACCCTTGGGGTTGCGCTTCGCGGGACCGCGCTGGTCGCGGCAGCCGCCGCCCGTCACATGGTGTCCAATGGTGGTGGTCGAATCGTCTTGTTCTCCTCCATCAACGGGTTCCAGTCCGAACCGGACACCGCCGACTACAGTGCCGCCAAGGCGGCCGTGTCCAGTCTGGCCAAGTCGATGGCCGTCGACCTCGCTCCCTCCGGCGTCATCACCAATGCGATCGCCCCTGGGTGGGTCAGAACTCCGATGACTGAAGAGTTCCTTAACCAGTCCTCACCAGAAACGCTCAAGGCGGTCAACCCGCTAGGGCGCGCCGGCGAACCGACGGAGATCGCCGACGTCGTCTGGTTCTTGGTTGACCAGGCTCCGATGTTTCTGGTCGGGACGACCATCTACGTAGATGGAGGGCAGACGGTCGCCGCTCCAATGCCGTGAACGGTCCGGCGACCGCCAGGGGTGCCGGTTGTGGGCATCGAGCGGTCGGTCGGCTTGAGTGCTTTCTCAGCGTGTGGTGCTGCTGAACGTTCAAGTGTCGTGTAGATCTCAGCTGCCGTAGACCGGGACCGGTGGCCGGGCCTTGGCGATTAGCTTCGGTTACCACGGGACCGAGTTCGGCCGGGTCCCACCGGGCGCCCTTGTCGACCTGGGGTCCGTGCGCCCAACCCTCGGCCACCCTGATGATCCCGCCCTCGACCTCGAACATTTTGCCGGTGACATCCTTCGACTCGACGCTGCCGAGCCAAACCACAAGTGGCGAAATGTTTTCCGGCGCCATGGCGTCGAAATCGTCGTCCTGAGTCGCCATCATCTCAGCGAAAACGGACTCGGTCATCCGTGTTCGTGCCGACGGTGCGATCGCGTTGACGGTGACGCCGTAGCGGCCCATCTCGACGGCTGCCACCAGCGTCATCGCTGCGATGCCTGCCTTGGCGGCGCTGTAGTTGGCCTGTCCCACACTGCCCTGCAGGCCTGCGCCGGAACTCGTGTTGATGATGCGGGCGTCAACGGTGTTGCCCGCCTTGGACTGCGCACGCCAGTAGGCCGCGGCGTGCCGCATGGTGGCGAAGTGTCCCTTGAGATGCACTGTGATGACGGCGTCGAACTCGTCCTCGCTGGTATTCGCGAACATCCGGTCGCGGACGATGCCCGCGTTGTTTACCAGAACGTCCAGCCCGCCGAAGGTGTCGACTGCGGTCTGGACCAGGCCGGCCGCCTGCTCCCAGTCGGCGACGTTCGCCCCGCTGGTGACGGCTTCTCCTCCGGCGGCGGTGATCTCGTCGGCGACACCCTGCGCGGCACTGCCGCCGCCTGCAGGCGAGCCGTCCAGCCCCACGCCGATGTCGTTGACCACCACACGCGCGCCCTCGGCGGCGAACGCCAAGGCGTGCGCGCGCCCGATGCCGCCGCCCGCACCCGTCACGATGACCACGCGGCCGTCGAGCAGTCCCATGCCTATGTCTCCTTACTTGATTGCGTTCGTTGTGGCCAGGTAGTGCGGCGGCTCGCCGCCACCATGCACTTCGAGGCTCGCACCACTGATGTAGGACGCGGCGTCCGACGCCAGAAACGCTGCGGCCCAACCGACGTCGGCGGGTGTGGCGAGCCGGCCGAGCGGCACGTTGGCGGAGATCGCTGCGATCGACTCCTCGTCGCCATAGAACAGTTCCGACTGTTCGGTCTCGACCATCCCGACAACGACGGAGTTGACCCTGACTTTCGGCGCCCACTCGACCGCCAGCGTGCTTGTCAGACTTTCGACACCTGCCTTCGCCGCCCCGTAAGCCGCGGTGCCTGGTGTCGGCCTGCGCCCGCTGACGCTGCCGACGTTGACGATCGATCCGCCCCGCTCCTGCGTCTGCATCACCGCGTTTGCATGTTGTGAAACCGACAGCGGCCCAAGCAGGTTGAGCTCGATGATCTTGGTGTTGAATTTCGCCGACGCGTCCGTCGCGAGCACGTATGGCGATCCGCCCGCGTTGTTGACCACGACGTCCAGCCGCCCGTGTCGCTGCACGATCGTTCCGATCAGGGCCGCGACGGCGTCGTCGTCGCGGACGTCGCAGGAGTGGAACTCGTACGGCAGCCCCTCGACGGGCCGTCGCGCGCAGGTCACCACGGCGGCACCCTGATCGGCGAAGAGCGCGCTGATGCCGGCGCCGACGCCGCGGACCCCCCCGGTCACCAGAACGACCCTGTCCTTGAGTCCGAGGTTTATGTCAGCGGCGTCGGTCACTGTGCTAGCGTACCAAGCAAATGCTTGCTTAGGTGCCGGACCCCAGGAAGTGCAATGCCAATCACGTCTACGACCACTGAACCGGGCATCGTCTCGGTCACCGTCGACTACCCGCCGGTCAACGCGATTCCGTCGCGCGGCTGGTTCGAACTCGCCGACGCCATCACCAAGGCGGGCGAAGACCCCGAGACGCACGTCGTGATCCTCCGCGCGCTGGGTCGGGGCTTCAACGCCGGCGTCGACATCAAGGAGATGCAGAACACTGAGGGCTTTTCGGCGCTGATCGATGCCAACCGGGGCTGCTTCGCGGCGTTCCGCGCGGTCTATGAATGCGCGGTGCCGGTGGTTGCGGCCGTCAACGGCTTCTGCGTGGGCGGTGGCATCGGCCTGGTCGGCAACGCCGACGTGATCGTCGCCTCCGACGACGCGACGTTCGGGCTGCCCGAGGTGGAACGGGGTGCGCTCGGCGCGGCCACACACCTGTCGCGGCTGGTACCCCAGCACATGATGCGCCGGCTGTTCTTCACCGCCGCCACCGTCGACGCGGCGACGCTGCACCACTTCGGGTCGGTGCACGAAGTGGTGCCACGCTCTGATTTGGACGAAGCCGCGCTGCGGGTCGCGCGTGACATCGCCGCCAAGGACACCCGGGTGATCCGCGCGGCCAAGGAGGCCCTAAACCTCATCGACGTGCAGAAGGTGAACTCCAGCTACCGCATGGAGCAAGGCTTTACGTTCGAATTGAACCTGGCCGGCGTGGCCGACGAGCACCGCGACGCGTTCGCCGGCACCGCCAAGGGATCGGGCACGAAGGCATGAGCGACAAGCGGACCACCCTCGACGAAGCCGTCTCAGCAATCGAGAGTGGCATGACGATCGGCATCGGCGGCTGGGGATCGCGGCGCAAGCCAATGGCGTTCGTACGGGCGCTGCTGCGCACTCCTGTGGAGGAGTTGACGGTGGTGACCTACGGCGGACCGGACGTCGGGCTGCTGTGCTCGGCCGGCAAGGTGAAACGCGTCTACTACGGCTTCGTATCGTTGGATTCACCGCCGTTCTACGACCCGTGGTTTGCCAAGGCGCGCACCAGCGGTGTGATCGAGGCCCGCGAGATGGACGAGGGCATGGTGCGCTGTGGGTTGCAGGCCGCCGCCCAGCGGCTGCCGTTCCTGCCGATCCGCGCCGGCCTTGGCAGCGGCGTGCGTGCCTTCTGGGGTGAGGAACTGAAGACGGTGAAGTCGCCGTATCCCACCGACGGCGGATTCGAGGAGCTCGTCGCGATGCCCGCGCTGCGGCTCGACGCCGCGTTCGTGCACATGAATCTCGGTGACGCGCACGGCAATGCCGCCTACACCGGCATCGACCCGTACTTCGACGACCTGTTCTTGATGGCTGCCGAGAAGCGCTTCCTGTCGGTGGAGCGGGTGGTGCCCACCGACGAGCTCGTCAAGGCCGTGCCACCGCAGGCGCTGCTGATCAACCGGATGATGGTCGACACCGTTGTCGAGGCGCCCAACGGTGCCCACTTCACCACTGCCGAACCGGATTACCGCCGCGACGAGAAGTTCCAGCGGCACTACGCCGAAGCGGCCGCCTCCGACGAGACGTGGCAGGAGTTCGTCGCTACGTATCTGTCTGGCAGCGAGGCCGACTATCAGGCGGCGGTGCGGAAATTCCAGGAGGCCTCGTGATGTCCGTCAGCCGTCCGGAAGTGTGTGCGGTCGCGTGCGCGGAGCTGTTCCGCGATGCGGGCGAGATCATGGTCAGCCCGATGGCGATGATGGTGTCGATCGGCGCGCGGCTGGCCCGGCTGACCTTCTCGCCCGACATCCTGCTGACCGACGGCGAGGCGCAACTGCTGGCCGACACCCCTGCGATCGGCGCGGTCGGGGCGATCGAAGGATGGATGCCGTTCGGCCGGGTCTTCGATACGCTGGCCTGGGGTCGTCGCCATGTGGTCATGGGCGCCAACCAGATTGACCGCCACGGCAACCAGAACCTCTCAGCATTCGGACCGCTGCAGCATCCCACGCGGCAGATGTTCGGTGTCCGCGGCGCACCGGGCAACACGATCAACCACGCCACTAGCTACTGGGTCGGCAACCACTCCAAGCGCGTGTTCGGCGATTCCGTCGACATCGTGTCCGGAATCGGCTGGGACAAGGTCGACGCCGCCAACCCGGCGTTCCGATTCGTCAATGTCTACCGCGTGGTGACCAATCTCGGGGTGTTCGACTTCAACGGGCCGGATCATCAGATGCGGGCGGTGTCGCTGCATCCGGGAATCACGCCCGAGGAGGTACGGGAGAACACCTCCTTCGAAGTACACGACCTGGCGACGGCCGAGCCGACACGGTTGCCCACCGCCGACGAACTGAAGCTGATCCGTGAGGTGATCGACCCGAAGTTGCTGCGGGACAAGGAAGTACGGGTGTGACCGAAATGTCCAGGTTGCGGACTCCTTTGACGGAGCTGGTCGGTATCGAGCATCCGGTGGTGCAGACCGGGATGGGCTGGGTGGCGGGTGCGCGACTGGTGTCGGCGACCTCCAACGCCGGCGGCCTCGGCATCCTGGCGTCGGCGACGATGACACTCGACGAACTGCAGACCGCGGTCACCAAGGTCAAGGCTGCGACCGACAAGCCGTTCGGCATCAACATCCGGGCGGACGCGGGCGATGCGATCGATCGCGTCGATCTGCTGATCCGCGAGGGCGTGAAGGTCGCGTCGTTCGCGTTGGCGCCGAAGCCTGATCTGATTGTGAAGCTCAAAAACGCTGGGGTCGTGGTGATTCCGTCGGTCGGCGCGGCCAAACATGCCAAGAAGGTCGCGGGCTGGGGCGCCGATGCGGTCATCGTCCAGGGCGGTGAGGGCGGCGGCCACACCGGCCCGGTGGCGACCACGCTGCTGCTGCCGTCGGTGCTCGACGCCTTAAAGGACACAGACATTCCCGTGGTCGCTGCGGGCGGATTCTTCGACGGCCGCGGGTTGGCGGCGGCGCTGTGCTATGGCGCCGCGGGTGTGGCGATGGGCACACGCTTCCTGCTGACGTCTGACTCGACCGTGCCGGACGCCGTCAAACACCGGTACCTCGAAGCCGCGCTCGACGGCACCGTGGTGTCGACCCGCGTCGACGGGATGCCGCACCGGGTGCTGCGCACCGGCCTGGTCGAGAAGCTCGAAAGCGGTTCGCGGTTGCGTGGCTTTTCCGCGGCGGTCCGCAATGCACAGAAGTTCAAGAAGATGTCCGGCATGACGTGGCGGTCGATGATCAGCGACGGTCTCGAGATGCGGCACAGCAAGGAGGTGACCTGGTCGCAGGTGGTGATGGCGGCCAATACCCCGATGCTGCTGAAGGCCGGCCTGGTGGAGGGCAACACAGATGCAGGTGTGCTGGCGTCCGGTCAGGTCGCGGGCATTCTCGATGATCTGCCGTCGTGCGCCGAACTGATCGAACGGATCGTCAGCGACGCCGTCAAGCACCTGCAGGCAGCGCACGCACTGATCGCGTCGCCACAACGGCCGAGTTACGAGGCACGAACAGGTTCTTAGGCCGTGCAGATCGACGGAAGCACGAGACTACGAGCCATGCAGCGACCGGGGGAGATCCCAAGGCGGCGGTGGGATCCTCTCCGACGGCAAGCCGGTGGGCGTACAGAGCGTCGTGACGCAACCGGATAGCCAGCGCCTTCTTGCCGATGTCGAGACCGTCGCCAGGCCACCGAGCAACCGAATCAGAACCGGTTAGGCACGCGAGAGCGACTGGTAGCGCAACTCGAGTCCGTCGAGCACGGCCTGCAGACCCGTGTCGAATGCTCGCTTGTCGACTCGCTGCTGGCGCGCGGCAAGCAAATGGGCACCGTCGAGGTGCGGGTAGTCGTTGGAATAGACCGCCGCGTCCGCGGGGAATCCCGAGGCGAACGACCCGAGCGCCGAGCCGAGCACGAAGAAGCGCATGACGGCGCCGACGCTGCTCGCCTCACGGCGCGGCCATCCAGCGGACACCAGTCCACCGAAGACCGCGTCGGCGATCCGCAACCCGTTGGGGCGGCGGCCCAGGCCGGTGGCCAGCGCCGGCACGATGTTCGGGTGTGCAGCGACGGCCTTCTGATAGGTGCGGGCCCATTTGCCCAGCGCCGCACGCCAATTGGGGTTCGTCGTGCTCAATTCGGCGAACATCGACGTATCCACCTCCGCGAGCACCGCGTCGACCATGAAGTCGAGCAGCTCCTCCTTGGTGCGTACGTGGTTGTAGAGCGACGGACCGGTAACGCCCAGCTCGGCGGCCAATCGCCGGGTGGACAAGGCCTCCAGGCCTTCGGAGTCCACGAGAGCCAGCGCGGCGGACACGATCCGGTCGCGGCTGAGCAGCGGACTGGGTGGTCGCCCCATCTCACCTCCCAAGGGTCGACGCCACGATACCTTGCACCGCTAGTTTTCAGCGGGTGGCGCGGATCACGTTGTTAAACTAGCGGTGCTAGTTTAACCTGATTGCAGGCTGACGATGTCCGATACCCCTTGAACGAGAAGCAGCCCAACGACTTCACCCGGGACGTGTCACCGGCCACCCCCTGCGTCGACAGCAGACGTCGGCTCTGATGAATAGGAGATGACGCCATGCGTCGCACGATTTTCAATGACGATCACGAGACATTCCGGAAGACGCTGCGGGCGTTCATCGAAACCGAGGTGGCCCCGGTATTCGACGAATGGTTCGACGCAGGCCAAGCGCCTCGCGACTTCTACTACAAGCTCGGCGAGCTGGGCGTGTTCGGCATCGAGGTGCCCGAGGAGTACGGCGGCGCCGGCGAGGAGTCGTTCAAGTATCAGTCGATCGTGACCGAAGAGGTCGCCCGCGCCGGTGTGGCGCTGGGCGGCAGCGGCGTGCACGTCGGGCTGTGCCTGCCCTATCTGAAGGCTTATGCGACCCCGGAGCAGAAGCAACGGTGGCTGCCCGGGTTCGTCACCGGCGAGATCATGTTCGCGATCGCGATGACCGAGCCCGGCACCGGCTCCGACCTGGCAGGCATGAAGACCACCGCCAAGTTGTCCGACGATGGCACGCACTACATCCTCAACGGCGCAAAGACATTCATCACCGGCGGCGTGCACGCTGACCGGGTCATCGTCTGCGCACGCACCGCGCCGTCGAAGGAAGACGATCGCCGCTACGGCATCTCGCTTCTGGTGGTGGACACCAAGTCCGACGGTTACAGCGTGGGTCGCAAGCTCGACAAGCTGGGCTTGCGCACCTCGGATACCGCCGAGCTGTCCTTCACCGACGTCAAGGTTCCGGTGCAGGACCTGCTCGGAGACGAGAACAAGGGGTTCGGCTATCTCGGCAAGAACCTGCCCCAGGAGCGGCTGGGCATCGCGATCGGCGCCTACGCCCAGGCCAAGGCCGCTGTCCGGTTCGCCCAGCAGTACGTCACCGAGCGCACGGTGTTCGGCCAGACGGTCTCCACCTTCCAGAACACCAAATTCGAACTGGCCGCGTGCAAATCGGACGTCGACGCCTTGGAGGCGGTTGTCGACCGCGCCCTGCAGGCGCACGACGATGGCGAACTCAGTGCCGCAGACGCCGCCGCGGCGAAACTGTTCTGCACCGAAAATGCCGCCCGGGTCATCGACCGCTGCCTGCAACTGCACGGCGGCTACGGATACATCAACGAGTACCCGATCGCCCGCCTGTACGCCGACAATCGCGTCCAGCGGATCTACGGCGGCACCAGTGAAGTGATGAAGATGATCATCGCCAAGGACATGGGCCTGTGATCGCGATCGAGGACACCGCCCGCGCGCTCAGTACCGTGGGGCTCAACGCTGCACGGTCACTGCCCGTCGCCGGACGCGTGTTCGGTGCCGCGCCGCACCTCGACCTGGACGGCCGCGTCGTGTTCGTCACCGGCGCGGCCCGCGGCATCGGGGCTGAGGTCGCACGCCAGGCCCATGCGCGCGGAGCGCGGGTCGCCCTAGTCGGCCGGCGGCTGAAACCGTTGCAAGAGTTGGTCTCTCAGCTCGGTGAGGGTGCGGTCGCGTTCGATGCCGACGTGCGCGACCTGGACGCGCTGCAGCGCGCCGCCGACGCCACCGTCGCCCGGTTCGGCGGCATCGACGTCGTGGTCGCCAACGCCGGCGTCGCGCCGCCTTCGGAGCCGATCCTGACCATTGATCCCGCCGAGTTCGAGCGGACCGTCGACATCGACCTGCTCGGCCAGTGGCGCACGATTCGGGCCACACTTCCCGCAGTGATCGAGCGGCGCGGCCACGTCCTTGTCGTCGCGTCGATCTATTCGTTCGTCAACGGTGCGCTGAACGCGTCGTACGCGGCGAGCAAGGCAGGCGTCGACCAGCTCACCCGCGCGTTGAGAGTCGAACTCGCCCACCACGAAGCGACTGCCGGCGTGGCCTACCTCGGGTTCGTCGAGACCGACCTCGTGGACGACGCCTTCGCGCAGGAGCACGTCGTCGAGGCACGCTCCATCGTGCCGGAGCTGTTCACCAAGCCGATCCCCGTCACCCAGGCCGGTCGAACGCTCGTTCACGGCATTGAGTCTCGAGCCGCGACGGTGGCCGCACCGGGCTGGATCCGGCCGCTGCTCCCGCTGCGCGGGGTCGCAGGCACGCTCATGGACGAGTTCATGCTGGCCAGCCCCAAGCTGTCGAGTGCCATCCGCCGTGCCGAGCGAAAGCAGGAGCCATGAGCCTGATCGCACCTCAGGACGCGGCGTTCCTCCTGGGGGAGACCGCGGCCCAGCCCACCCATGTGGCCGGCCTTGCCATCTATGAGTTGCCGCCGGACGCCGAGCCTGACTACGTCAGCCGGCTGTACCACGAGCTGCTCGACCACACCGCGATCAGCCCGCGGCTCCGACAGCGGCCCGCCGACCCGGTCGGAAGCCTCGGCAACCTCTGGTGGACCGAGGAGGACGACCTCGACGTGGAGTATCACGTCCGCCTCGCGGCGCTACCGCGGCCCGGGCGTGTGCGCGAGCTGCTGGAGCTGGTGTCCCGGCTACATGGCCAGATGCTCGACAGGCACCACCCGCTGTGGGAGTTCTACCTGATTGAGGGGCTGGAGGGCGGCCGCTTCGCCACCTACACCAAGGTGCATCATGCGCTCTACGACGGCGTCGCCTCCACTGCGCTGCTGACCCGCTGGTTGTCGCATGACCCGGATGCCCGCGGGGCGATTCCCTGGTGGTCGACCGAGCACCAACGTCCCAGCCGTCCGGAAGCGGGGGCGGCGGACGGCGGAGCACTCGGCGTCGCGGCCCGGGTTACCCGCGCCGCTGGCCGGCCCGTGCGACTGGCCGGCGACCTGGCCGGCATGGCCCCCTCGGTCGGCAAGATGGCCGCCCGGAGCCTACGCGGGCACACCGATGGGCTGCCGTACCGCGCGCCGCGCACTCTGCTGAACAAGTCGATCACCGGCAGCCGGCGGTTCGCCGCCCAGCAGTGGCCGTTGGAGCGGATCAAGCTGGCGGGGGCGAAGCACGACGCCACCGTGAACGACGTCGTGCTGGCCATGTGCGCCGGTGCGCTGCGCCGCTACCTGATCGAACAGGACGCGCTGCCCAGCAGCGCGCTCACCGCAGGGGTGCCGGTATCGCTGCGGTCGCTGGGCACCTTCGGCGACAGCGGCAACGCCGTCGGAATCGTGCCTTGCAGCCTGGCCACTCACCTCGACAACCCACGCGCCCGCTTGCCCGAGATCATCGCCTCGATGAACGCCGCCAAGGCCGAGCTGTCCACCAGGAGCGCGCTGCAGATCCAGCTGCTCACCGGGCTGATCGCCACGGGGTCGTTGCTGGCCACCAAGGTCCCCGGCGCGGCCGACCTCGCCCCGGTGCCGGTCAACCTGATCATCTCGAACGTCCCCGGGCCGCGTGAGCCGTTGTACTGGAACGGCGCACGAATGCAGGGCATGTATCCGTTGTCCGTGCCGCAGCAGGGCCAGGCGCTGAACATCACCGTGTCCAGCTATGCCGGCCAGCTCAACTTCGGCCTCACCGGCTGTCGGCGCCGCGTTCCCCATCTGCAACACATGCTCGCCTACCTCGAAGACAGCCTTGCCGAACTCGAGACCGCGAAGGCGCGGTCTCGTCGCTCGACTCCGCTCAGATCCGTGTAGCAAACGCTCGCAGGCGAAGGGGAATCGAACCCCGGCTCCCTAGCAGTAGAAATAGTGATTGACGTGCAGCGATCGAGTATCCGTGTTGTTGCGCCCCGAAGGCCTCGACGGTTCCTCGACGAGATGACCGCCCGCTACCCAGACCGGCTCAACGTCGCTGCTCGCGCACGCATGCCTCGGCCACGAAGTGATGCAACGGGTTTCGCATCGTTGATCGACGCGGTGAGTGGTGCAACCCGCGGTGGTCTCATGCTGGTGGTTGTGCCCACCGCATCGCCACTGCTGTGCGTGGTCCCCCTTGCTGCGGTCACCGCGGCCGCCGGTATCGGGCGGACAACAGCGCCGACCGATCTTCGTACAACTGACTGGCGGGTTGTTCTGCGAGTGGGACGAGATCAGCCGTCCCCCAACCCCGGCCACGCCAACGGGTGACGACGGCTGATCGTCAAGGCCGCCACCCGTGACGAGCCTGACGACATGTGGCTCGACTGGTACCGGAGCTGGAGGACCCATCGGAATACGTTCTGGTGGAGGGGTTCCGCGACGGCCGCCCTCTTCGCCCGAGGCAGGAACGCCTCGCCGGCCTCAGTGAGTCGACAATCGCAAGTCGAGGTCCACGGCCTGCGATGCCGAATCAGTCATGCGCTCCCGTAGTGCTCGGGTGCCTTGGCGTGCGGGACAGGCACGATGCCCGATTTGCATCGCGCAATGTGGGACAGGCCTTGGACATCCGACGCAATGCGGCATTGACTCGATGACATGAGCAGGAAGCCCGCTCCACGACAGGCAATTTCCCGAGATCGGCGGCCGTCAAGAGGAGCGGCTAGCCCACCGGGTGCCCGAGTTGTTCCAGAATGATGCGCAATTCCGGAGCTGATCAACAAGTACGCCAACGACTTACGGCAGCAAACCGGCCAGCACCGCGGTGAGGATCAATGCGAGATATCACAATTCGGCCGAACGAACGAATAGCCCCACGAGGAGGGCCGACATGAAGATCATTCCGATCACGCCCGTGGTCGAATCGGGAAAGCCCGCCGCCGGCACCATCTCCTCTTTTATCTCCGCTGTCTCGAATCCAGCTGTACGAGTGATCGAGTTGCACGTCCTCGGGATGCATGTACAGCTGCGGTCGACCAACACGGGGCGGCACAGGCGCTGGCTTTCTTCGAACTCCTCCTGGGGTCCGGCGAATGCCGCACGTTGGCGGGCCGAAGGAATCCGTGGCCCAGGGTCGGGTGGGTGGCTTTCGGCGGTCATTGTCACATTCGGACGGCTTCGGAGGATTAGTAGTTCGGTGAAGACTTTGACCCGTTTGCGGTCGTCGATGGCCGCTCGCGGTCTGTGGTTGAGCTCGTATTCCAGCCGTCCTAGATCGGTACGACTCGGTAAGGCCGCCACGTGAACCCGCTGCTTGGTGGCAACTACACCAGCGTTCTTGTGGCGCAGTGATTTTCGACGTCGGCCACTAGGGCTGGTGCAGAACCGAAAGGTGACCCCATGATAAGCAATGAATCTCGAGAGTTCTCAAAGTTCTGCGCCGCTATGCGCGACCGATTGTCGGATCCGGATCTCGACCTGGCCACCATCCGGGACATCGTCGAGACGGTACACATCGCGGCGAAGGAACCCGAAGGCGTTACTTATGCAGAAGTCGACGCCGGTGGGGTCGAGGCCCTCTGGTGTGTTCCCGCCGATAGCGAGCCTCGCACCGTTCTGCTGCACAACCACATGGGTGGCAGCGTTCTCACGTCGATGCACTGCGACCGGAAACCCGCTGCTCATATCGCCAAGGCAGCCGGTATGCGATCGCTGGTGATCAACTACCGGCGTTCGCCGGAGCACAAGTTCCCCGCACAGATCGAAGACGTGGAGAAGGCCTACGATTGGCTGCTTGATCAGGGCTACCGACCCGAGAACATCGCCAGCGTCGGGCACTCAATCGGCGGCAACCTCGCGGTCAGCCTGGCCGTACGGTTGCGCGACAGGGGGGCCGCCCTGCCCGGCGCGATTCTGTCCATCTCGCCCTGGTGCGACATGACGCTCTCAAGCAGGTCCATCGATACCCATGCCGATTTGGACATGGTGCTGACGCGTGGGTTGCTGGAACTCTTCCGGTCATGCTGGCTCGATGGAACGGGCGTGCAGTGGAACGATCCGCGGGTGAATCTGCTTGAAGTTGACCTAGGCGGCCTTCCACCGATCGCGGTGTTCTACGGCACTGACGAGTTGCTCGCCGATGAGGCGGTGCAGTTCGCGCTGCGGTCAGATGCGGCTGGCAACGATCAACAACTGCGACCCGTTGAGGGCGGTCAGCACTCGTTCATCATGGGCGCCGGCCGTGTGCCCGAGGTTGATGAGGCCATCACGGAGATGGGGGAGTGGCTGCGTAGCAAGCTTCTACTGAGGGCGACGCCGTGATCGAGGGGTCGGCGCGGCCAGCACCCGACCGACTGTCCAACGGTACTGCTGCTCATGCCCGGTTCAACCGAAACCGTTTGCCGTTCAATCGAAAAGAAAGGAGCTGACGCTCCGTGTCCGTTCCCGTCGTGGATCCCGGCCGCTCAATTGCCCATCGGATCGGCAGTCGGGTGGCTGTCTCGCCACTGGGTCTCCGCTTCCTCCGCGACATCGGCTCCCGAGTCGATCCGACGCTGCTCCGGCTCACGCGGGGGAGAGTTTCCTCCGTTTGGCCATTCCCCGCCGTCGTCATGACGCACGTTGGTGCCAAGTCCGGCAGGACCCGCACCAGTGCGCTGGTGTACTTCACCGATCGAGGGCGCGTCATCCTCATCGCCTCGAACTTCGGTGAATCACGAAATCCGGCTTGGTACCACAACGTTAAAGCCAACCCGAACGTAACGTTAAACGGCCGCGGCATCTGGGCCCGATTCATCGCCGAGGAGATCTACGGTGCCGAACGCGACCGACTGTTCCAGCGTGCTAAAGACGCCCCCGGGCCTTACGGCAAGTACGAGCAGGCCGCGGCCACCCGAGTCAGATGCGTCCCTGTCATTGCATTTACGCCGGAGAGGTGTGGGTGCGACCACACTGTGGTCGACCCTGCGCACTGAGCCGCCCGGATGACACCGCGAGGGACATGACAATGGACGATTCCGACGTTCCGGCTCAGTCATCCTCCCCGCGAGGGGTCGAGAGTGACGCTGAACTTGCGATGCGCTTCGAGCGCGAGGCCCTCCCACTGCTCGACCCGCTCTACCGGGGCGCGCTGGCGCTAACCGGCGACCGGTCGGAGGCAGAGGATCTCCTGCAGGAGACGATGATGAACGTCTACAGGGAGTTCGGCATATTCGCTGAGAGCCCGAACCTGCGGGCCTCGCTGTACCGGGCCTTGACCAATGCCCACATCTGCATTTGGCCCTATGGACACCGCCAACTCGCCGAATCTCCGACCGACACGACCACCGATCGGCATCCGCCGGCTGCGGAAGCGCGCTCATCGACTGGCCTGAGCGTGGCGCAGGTGGAAGCGCTCGAGGCGCTGCCAACCGCTGTGGTCACCAAAGCCCTGCACGCATTGGAACGAGACACCCGAATGGCGGTGTACTACGCCGACGTGGAGGGCTTCTCCTACAAGGAGATCGCCCACATCACGAACCGCTCAGTCAGCGCGGTGATTTCACTGCTGCGCCGCGGCCGCCATCAAATGCGAAACTCACTGCTCGCTGCTCCCCGGGAACCGGCGGCAGGCCCGCTTCTGAATGATGCGCCGAAGAATACGGCTCAGGCGCAACGCGCGACGTCGATACAGTCGCCACTCCGTCCGTTGTCTGAGGCCGATACCTGCGCCAGTCGACTCGACTGGTTTGAACGTGAGATCCTTCGCTTCGTTCTGGTATGGGCTCCGCACGGCAAGTTGTGGGACGAGGATGTCTATCCCATGTTTGGCATGAGGGCCGAGCAGTTGGTAGACAGATTTCGCTCGATCGTCGCCGCATTAGTGCCTCGCTTGGATCACGTTGCCCAGTCCGATCGCGAGCTACTGGACAGAGCCTGCCATCTGCTAAGGACGCTGGGGCAAGCGCGATAGGTCGGATCGTCGGCGCAGGTACCGACCGGGTGGTATTGGGTTTGTGACCAACGCCGGATGTGTTCGGTGAGCGCGGCGTCGTCGGGAACGCTGTCGGGCAGCCGCAGCGCACCGAGGTTGGCCTTGAGCGGTTGATGGTCGGCTGAGTCCTTCGTCGACCAGACGATGGGCGTCATGGTGTGATCGTTGAGGTTGGCTCCGACGCCGGGCAGGTTGACCTTGACCGCGATGTCGTGTGCGCGCAACTGCTGGGCCGGACCGATACCCGACAGCATCAGCAGCTGCGGCGAATTGATCGCACCTGCGCAAAGGATCATCTCGGCATCGGCGCGCGGTGGTCTCGACGTCGGCATGCACATAGGCCACCCCGCACGCCCGCTGACCATCGAACACGATCTCCGTGGCTAGCGAATTGGCCCACACCATCGGGTTGGGTCGATCGTGCACGGGCTTCAGATACGCGTCGGCAGTCGACCATCGCCAACCGTCACGGCAGGTCACTTGGTAGGCGCCCGCACCGATCTGGCACAACCCGTTGAAGTCGTCGTTGAACGGCAGACCCCACTCGACGGCCGAGTCGATCCAGCGCTGCGAGAGCTCGTGCGCAAACAGCATGTCCTCGACGTGCAGCGGGCCTTCTTTGCCGTGAAATGCGCTGCGCACCATGTCCTCGGCCACCGAGCTCACCGGCTCGCCGGCGATCGGATTTCAATTCTACTGGTAGACAATGGGGTAACGCAGTCCCCGCCGATGTAGATGGTGTCGACGTCGGTTCCCGTCGAAGTGCCCTCCTGACGTTGACGTCTCACGTTCGAGTCTCGCGTCGGAAGGAGGGCCGCAACGTTCAAGATCTGGACACGGAAGTCGTGGTGATGTCCGGGCGGCGTACAAGGTCGTGCGACTGATCCCGAGTTGGGCTGCTGCACGCTTATTGTCCCGAGTACCGGTGTCCTACAAAATAACTGAACGGATCGCCACGACGCTTCCAACTCGGTGCGTACGGCTGACTGCTAGACGGTCTCCAGCGCCGCGGCCGCGACAACGACATCGTGGGAGCGGTCGTTCCGGGTCGCTTGAGACGCTAGTTCGGCGCCGGAGGCGGTGAGGTGTACCTCGGCGAGTTTGCGAAAGGCCGCCACCAGACGGCTGCGGTCCACGGCGCGGCTCGCCACGACGACGCGACTGGGTTCGACGCCTTCCAACGGGACGGCGGTGATGTCGGGGCGCAGCACCTCGTGAAACACGGTCGTGACGGCAACCGCTTGCCCGGCGGCGACGAGTTCTAACCCGTTCTCGAGGGTGTCGAAGAGTGGACCGTCGGGTGCCTGACGCCCGTCGGGTCGAGGATCGATGCGCCAGAAGGCATTCCAGGCCGGGTCGCAGTCTCGCAATTTCGGTATGGGTTCGTCGGCGATGTCGTCGATGGTGACCGATTGCCTGCCCGCGAGGCGATGGTCGAGGGGTACGATCACCACCCGGGGTTCGGCGTAGAGGACCGTGACGTGCAGCTGGTCGGTCGAAAATGGCAGGCGGGCCACCACGGCGTCCACCCGGTGGTCGAGCAGTGCATCACGCTTTTCGTTCCAGTCCAGGTGCAAGGCTTGCACGTCGGCGTCGGGGTGCTCGCGACGCAACGCGCACACCACCGGGGTGATGATCAGACTCGTTGTGTAGCCGATGACGATGCGGCCGGGCTGGGCGGCGCACCGGGCCTGCGCGGTGGCTTGGGCGGCCGAGCGTAGTAGCGATCTGGCCCGAGGCAGGAACACCTCGCCAGCCTCGGTGAGCTGGGTGCGTTGAGGCGTGCGGTCGAACAGGCGCACGCCTATCTGCTGCTCCAGACGGCGGATCTGGCGGCTCAACGATGGTTGCGCGACACGCAGCTCGGTCGCGGCCCGGCCGAAGTGCTGGTGGTCGGCCACCGCAACGAAATATCCGACCAGTCGCAAGTCGAGGTCCACCTCCTGCGATGCCGAAGTCACAGAGTCAATGTAGGTCCCGGGCCTTGTAGCCCGCTGTGCAGTCGTGATGCGTCACCTGCATCGCGGCATACGGAACAGGCCTTGGACAGGCGACGGGATGCGGCATTGAGTTGATGGCATGAACCTGGAGCAATCAGAGGGATCACCCGCGGGGGGCAGCAAATGAATCTCGGGGTCGCCACCGTCATCACCGATGAAAGCATTCGCCCGGATGTACTCGCAAAAGCGACCGAAGATCGTGGATTTGATTCGCTCGTTGTGGCTGAACATTCACACATTCCCACCAGTCGGGCCACGCCGTTCCCAGCGGGCGGCGAGTTGCCCCGCGAGTATTACCGGTCTTACGACCCATTCGTGGCGCTGACAGCGGCCGCCCTCGCGACATCCAAACTGCTGATTGGGCCGGGAGTGCTTCTGTTGCCGCAACGGGACGCGATCGAAACGGCGAAGGCGGTTTCCAGCCTCGATCAGATATCCGCGGGTCGATTGCTGCTCGGGCTGGGCCTGGGCTGGAACCTCGAAGAGAGCGCCGATCACGGTGTTGAAGCCACGATGCGCGGCAAACTGCTCGACGAGAAGCTGGCCGCGATGAAGGAACTATGGGTCAACGAGGAAGCCGAGTTTCACGGCCACCACGTCGATTTCGATGCCACCTACTGCTGGCCCAAGCCCGTACAGAAGCCGCATCCGAAGATTTACATCGGCGGATTCACTGCGGCCACGGTATCCCGAGCGCGACGGCATCACGCTGGGTGGATGCCCATGGCCGTCCCGGTTGCGGACATGGTCCCCGCACAGCTGGGCCTGCTCGACGGTGCAACCGACATTCCAGTCAGTGTCATCGTCCCCGAAAGCGTAGAACCCGCCGTCTTGGACGCTTACCGGCAGCATGGCGCAGAACGAGCGTTCATCCTCCTTTCCACCAAACCCGAATCGGAAACGCTCGAACTGCTCGACAGCATTGCGGCACTCACCGAAACATACAGGTGAGCCGGGCCGGTCGGCCGGCGGCCGGGCGGACCCGCGCCAATATTCCGAATGCGTAACTGCGGCGCTGCATTAAAGGAAGAAGGAGGACACGCTATGACGAGCAACTCGCTCGATCACACCCAGTTGCCCGGGCTCGGCGGTAGCCAAGAAGAGCGGGTAGCCCGCCGGGTGGCCGAGTTGTTTGACAGCGACGCGCAATTCCGCGCCGCCGCTCCCGTTCCCGAGGTAATCGAGGCGGCCTGCAGGTCCGGTCTGCGTTTGACCGAAGTGTTTGAGACGGTCGTCGAGGGTTATGCCGATCGTCCCGCACTTGGGCAACGTGCCCGTGAGCTGGTGACAGATGCCGGCACCGGCCGCACATCGGTACGCCTCTTGCCCCAGTTCGACACCATTAGCTACCGCGAGTTCTGGGACCGGGTGCGTGCTATTGCGAGCGCCTGGCGGCACGACCCCGTTCATCCCGCGACTGCCGGCGATGTGGTCGCGACGATCGGATTCGCCAGCCCTGACTACTTGGTCATCGACATGGTGTGCGCCTACCTCGGACTGGTGACGTTACCGCTGCCGCACAACGCTCCGGCATCGCGACTGCGGCCGATCATCGAGGAGTGCGAACCCAGGATCGTGGCCGTCAGTGCGGACTATCTCGATCTAGCGGTCGAGTCCGTGTTGAACAGTCCTTCGGTGGGCCAGGTGATGGTGTTCGACTACCAGCCCGAAGTCGACGAGCAGCGGGAGAATTTCGAGCGGGCTCGTGCCCGCCTGCATAAGGCGGCCGGGCAGGTGGTTGTGACCACGGTGGACGAGGTCGTGGAGCGCGGCAGCCGGCTGCCGGTCGAGCCGGCCTACGCCGGGGAGAGCGAGGAGCGTCTGGCGATGATCTTGTATACGTCAGGCAGTACGGGGGCGCCCAAGGGTGCCATGTACACCGAGGCGACGGTCACCAAGCTGTGGACCGGGTTCTACTTATCGCCTGGCGTCCCTGCTTTCAACGTGAATTTCATGCCACTAAACCACCTCGGTGGAAGGGTGGCGTTGGCATCGGCGTTCATCGCCGGGGGTGCCAGCTACTTCGTATCCAAGTCCGATTTGTCGACGCTGTTTGACGACTGGGCGCTGGTGCGGCCCACACAGATGGCTCTGGTTCCGCGCGTGGTGGAGGCGCTGTTTCAGCACTACCGCACCGGGATCGACCGAAGGATCGCCGAAGGCGCAGACCCGACAGACGCCGAAAAGGACGCCGCCGCCGAGGTAAGAGAGCGGGTGGGCGGCCGGGTGCTCGGTGGTTTCATCGGCACCGCCCCGCTGGCCGCGCAGATGAAGGCGTTTGTGGACTCGGCGCTCGACGTCCACATCGCCGACGGCTACGGGCTGACCGAGACCGGGACGATCAGCATGGATGGTGTGATCAACCGCAAGCGGGTGCGGGACTACAAGCTGATCGACGTTCCCGAACTCGGTTACTTCAGCACCGACCGGCCCTACCCGCGCGGGGAGTTGCTGGTTAAAACGGACACCATGACGCCGGGCTACTACAAGCGCCCAGAGCTCACCGCCGCGATGTTCGATGCGGACGGGTATTACCGAACCGGTGACGTGATGGCCGAAATCCAGCCCGATCACCTGGTCTATGTAGATCGCCGCAACAACGTGCTCAAGCTCGCCAACGGCGAGTTCGTCGCTACGACGAACCTGGAGGCCGTCTACAACGCAGGTCGACTGGTGCGGCAGATCTTCGTGTACGGCAGCAGTGAACGGTCAAAGCTACTCGCGGTCGTCGTGCCGACCCTCGATGCACTCCACGAGTTCGGCGACGACATGGACGGAGTGAAGACGGCGCTGCACAAGTCGCTGAAACAGTGCGCTGCGGCGGCACAGTTGCAGTCCTACGAAATGCCAGTCGACTTCGTGATCGCGACAGAACCGTTCACCGAGGAGAACGGATTGTTGTCCGGTGTGGGAAAGCTGCTGCGGCCCCGGCTCACGGAGCGTTACGGCGAGCGGCTCGAGCAGATGTACACCGAAGTGGCCGCCGCGCAGCTCGACGAGCTGCGGGCGTTGCGTCAGACCGCGGCCGATCGACCTGTGGTGGAGACGCTTACCACCGCCATCCGCGCCTTGCTCGGGAGCGCGAGTGCCGACGCCGAACCCGACGCCCATTTCACCGACCTCGGTGGAGATTCGTTGTCGGCGTTGACATTCTCCAACTTGCTCAAGGACATCTTTGGGGTCGAGGTGCCGGTCGGCGTGATCATCAGCCCGACCAATAGCGTCGGAACACTGGCGGACTACATCGAGACACAGCGCAGCACGGGTGCACAGCGTCCGACCGTGGCTCGCGTTCACGGTACGAATCCGACCGTGGTTATGGCCGGCGAGTTGACGTTGGACAAGTTCATCGATGCCCAGACTTTGTCGACCGCAGAGTCATTGCCGCGTTTCACCGGTGTACATGCGCCCCACACTGTCCTGCTGACAGGCGCGAACGGCTGGCTGGGTCGCTTCCTGGCCCTGGAGTGGCTGGAGCGGCTATCCCGGCGAGGCGGCAAGCTGATCGCGATCGTGCGCGGCCGCAACGCCGACGAGGCCAGAACGCGAATCGAGGATGCGTTCGACAGCGGTGATCCCGAGTTGCTCAGCCGATTCCTGCTGCTGGCGGCCAATCACCTCGAGGTGATACCCGGTGATATCGGCGATCATGATCTCGGCATGGACGTGGAGACCTGGCAGCGGCTGGCCGACAGTGTAGATCTGATCGTGCACGGTGCCGCACTTGTCAACCACGTGCTGCCTTACGGCCAGTTGTTCGGCCCGAATGTCGTTGGAACCGCTGAGCTCATCCGACTAGCCATCTCTACTCGAATCAAGCCGATCACGTACGTGTCCACCATCGCGGTGGCGCAGACGGTACCCCCCGGCCAGTTCGAAGAGGACGGCGATATCCGCCGGGTCAGCCCCATCCGCCCGGTCAACGACGATTACGCCAACGGCTACGCCAATAGCAAGTGGGCCGGGGAGGTCCTGCTGAGGGAAGCCAACGACCTATGTGGAGTGCCGGTAGCGGTGTTCCGGTCTGACATGATCCTGGCGCACACCCGATACCGCGGGCAGCTCAATGTGCCCGACATGTTCACCCGGCTGATCTTCAGCCTCCTGGTGACCGGCATTGCACCACACTCATTTTACGAAAGCGACGGCGTCAGCTGCCAGGCGAGGGCACACTTCGACGGACTGCCCGTCGATTTCGTCGCCGCAGCGATCACCATGATCGGCACCCGGGTAACCGCGGGTTATCGCTCCTTCGACGTGATGAATCCCCACGACGACGGTGCCTCACTCGATGTGTTCGTGGATTGGCTGATCCAGGCCGGCAACAACATCCGGCGCATCACGGATTACGACGAATGGCTGAGTCGATTGCAGATCGCGCTGACAGGTCTGCCCGAACCGCAGCGCCAGCACTCCGTGCTTCCTCTGTTGGACGCCTTCCGCAAGCCGGACAAGCCCATCCGCGGCGCGGCGGCACCGACCGACGCGTTCCACGACGAGGTGCTGGCGGTCGGAGCCGGTCCTGACAAGGACATCCCGCACATCTCGGCCGAGTTGATCGCCAAGTACGCCAGCGACCTACGGCAGCTGGACCTACTGAGCTGAGCACGCCCGTTCCAGCCTAGTGGAGTTCTTCGGAGTGCCAACCGAGTGGGCAACGAGGTGAATGGATGCGAGACATCACAATTCGTCCGAACAAGCGACTAGCCCGACGAGGAGGGCCGACATGGGTGACCACGATCCCCGCAGCGACCGACGCATGGCAGGGCGTAGCCGATACTGTCGCTTCTTGTCCTCCGCTGTTTCGGGTCCAGGTATACGAGTGATCGAGTTGCATGTCCTCGGGATCCAGGTACAGCTGCTGTCGATAAACATGGGGCGGCGATGGCCTCCTTCGAGCTCTTGCCGGAGTCCGGCGAATGCGGCGCGTTGGCGAGTCGATAGGACCATCACCGTCGAACGCCGCCACGGCTTTGTAAACCGTTATTGACAACGAGATTTCATCAAGAACAGCCAACTCCTGCTGCTGTTGTTGTCGGAAGTCTTGGAGTGTCTGACGAGGACGATGCAGCGTGGCGTAGTGGCTCCTTCGATGGTCGCGAGATGGAAATGCCGCACAACGCAGAACCGAAAGGTGACCCCATGATAAGCAATGAATCTCGAGAGTTCTCAAAGTTTTGCGCCGCTATGCGCGACACTTTGTCGGATCTCGATCTCGACTCTGGCCACCATTCGGGACATCGTCGAGGCGGTACAGATCGGCTGATACGGAACTCTCGGTCGTCAACCAACTGCGACTGCACGACGTCGACGGACTCCGAATCGCCGCCGGGCCCGTCAAGCCCATTGCACCCTCGATCAGCACCGTGGCGACCGCTACGCGATCGGAGAGCATGCGCGGTAGAGTTGATCAGGGCGTGAGCACCGTTGATCGGGATGACCATCTTGTAAATCGCTGTTGGCGAGGCATTCTCAACAAGCAGAGGCAGTGTCTGCCGCTGTTGTCGGCGGGACTCGGATGTCTGAGGAGGGCAATGCGGCGGTGCGCAGAGGCTTCCTCGGCCACGGAGGGACGATGCAGCCCAAGTAATTCCCTCGCGGGTTTACCTTGGCACGAATTCATCCGACGCGTCGCCGCCGCCGAGCGCGCCGCAATCGTCCGTGCACATCTTTACTACGGCTGCCCTCCGTCATCGGCACGCCCTCGAGAACGAACTCGTCTGGCCGCGCTGATGAATCGACTGGCGGCACACCAGCATTTCCAGGGCGGTTCAATTCGACGCCGGAACTCAACTTAGAGCAGCGAACTGGTGAAACCTCCGTCGAGCACCAACGTGCTTCCGTTGCACCAGGCCGACTGATCGCTGGCGAAGAAGACTGCCGCTGCCGCAATCTCCTCCGGACGCCCGTAACGGGTCTGTTTAGCGACCACGAGGTCATCAAAGCCCCCGACCTCGAGGCCGAGCGCCTCTTCGAAGTCGCGCCGATGGGAAGTGACGAGATTGGTGTCGATGAATCCCGGGAGCAGCGCGTTGGCTCGAATGCCCTGGAAGCGGAGTTCGGCCGACAGCGTCTGCGTGAGGCAGCGTACAGCAGCCTTGGCGGCGGCGTAGCTGCCGATCAGCGGAGAACCGGTTGTCCCCGAAATCGAGGAGATGGTGACGATCGATCCGCTTCCGGGTTTGAGTAGTTCTGGGAGTGCGTGCCGGATCGTCAGGAACACACCATCGAGGTTGACGGACATGACTTTTCGCCAGTCAGCGAACAAAGTCTCAGTCAGAGGCACGGAGGTGGCTATTCCGGCGTTGGGCACGACGACGTTCAGCTGTCCGAACGTCGATACCGTTCGGGCGACGAGATTCTCCACCTGCGTTTCATCGGCGACGTCTGTGGTGATTGCGATCGCTCCGTCGATTGATGCTGCGACTTCCTCCGCCGCAGCGGCGTCGATGTCAGAGACCACGACACGTGCGCCCTCGTCGGCGAAGGCATGCGCGATTGCGGCGCCGATACCGGCTCCCGCTCCGGTGACAATAGCGACCTTGTTCTTCAGTAGATCCGTCATGATGTAACTCCGGTTCTTGTTGGCATGGAAGGTGCGGACTTGGGCACCGCTGAATCCCAACGCAGTTGGTTAACGATCCGGCTCGTCGCGTTCGCCGCTCGGCTGCTGTGGCGCGATGCGCGGCCATGGGTTGAGTGATTCCAGCTGTGCTGCCAGGGCCACTAGCTGCGATTCGCCGCCTGGCGGTGCGACGAGTTGGATACCGATCGGTAGCCCGCTGGGGTAACGCGCGGCGGGAACCGACATGGTGGGAAACCCGGCAAGATCCCAGGGGCCCAGGAACGGTGTGAGTCGGATCGCGGTCAGCGTGTTGGGTGTCCAACCGCGTGCACTCCAACGGCGTGCTGCTGGTGGCAGTGTGGCGAACATGGGGGTGATCAGGACGTCATGGTCGGCGAAGAAGGCGTGTGCTCGCTCGATCCATTGTTCTCGCGGGGCTGATTTGATCAAGTTGGCTCGACGCACCACTTGGGCGGCTTGCAGGTGCTGCCGGGTTCGCTTCTCCAGTTGCGTTGGCGTCGCGGTTCCAAGCCCGCCGAGCCAGCGGCTGAGTATGGCTGGAGTCAAGTTTCCGTAGTGTGGTGTTGCTTGCCTGACGTCGTGCCCGGCAGCACGCAGGTGTGCGGCTGTCTGTGCGACCGACTCTACGAACTGCTTGGGGATCGGGATCGGCCCCGCGGGTTCCGGCGGCCGCACCGATGTCGCAACGCGCATCACCCCCGCCGGAGCGATCGTAGCCAGTTGCGGCCGTTGGGCCAGCACCGAAAGCAGAAGAGCCGCATCAGAGACCGTTGTCGCAATGGGACCATGGCGCAACATACCGGACCACTGCCAAGCGTCGTCCGCGGCGACGGTGCCGGTTCCTGGTGAGATACCCACCAGGCCGCACATCGCGGCAGGCATGCGTATTGACCCAAATGCGTCCGTGCCATGAGCCAGAGGCACGAACCCGGCGGCGACCGCGGCTGCGCTGCCGCCCGACGAACCGCCGGCGGAGTAACTAGGGGCCCAGGGGTTGGCGACGATCGCGTCCGCATCATCGGTCATGGGAAATAAGCAATATTGCGGAGTGCGGGTCGTTCCGATGACCACGGCCCCTGCGGCGCGTAGCCGCTCGACGACATCGCTGTCGAAGGCAAAAGGCTGTGCGGTGGAGGGTGATTCCCACGCCGGATACTCTCCGGTGATAGCAGTGACTTCCTTCACCGCGACCGGAACTCCAGCCAACGCCAGCCCGCTCAAGTCCGAGCGTTCCGACAGGACAGCTGCCTCGGCAAGGGCCTCGTCGTGTCGTACATGACGAAAGGCGGCCACGGCCCGGCTGTCGCCGGCGATACGCGCCAACGTGGCTGAAGTAATCGCAACCGGGTCGACGCGACGCGCTCTGACTTGTGATGCAAGATCGGAGGCAGTGCTCACGATGTGGCTCTCAGCGGGCATGGTTTCTCCTCAAGAAGTAGCGCATTCGTGAACCTCTTGGCTGTGGGGTTTGACTACGCGGGATCGTGGGCAGGGTCGCGGTGCCGTAGACCCGCCGAGCGTGGTGGCTAAGGGCGCGGGGAGCGATGATCGGCATCACGAGGCGCGCCGGCAGGGGCACGTTGGAAAGCGTTCGCCGCATCACCGCGTTAGCCCTTGAAGTAAACGATTTGGTGCGAGGTCGCCAGCAGTGCTCGGTCGCGAGTCCACAGCTGTGCGCTCTGGTCGAAGTACCCGCCGGAGAATCGGTTGGCGTGGGCGGTTCCTAAGACGTAGTCACCGCCGAGGGCGTCAAGCTGCTGCTGATCGGCATGGAAATAGGTGGTCGACGAGATGGTTCCGGACGGGATGATTCCGCCGCGACGCAAGAACACTCGCGGGTAGAAGATGTCGCACAGGGCGACCAGGGCCGGGTAGTCGACAGGGCGTTGTGCGTTGTCGCGCATCCACAAGGTGCTCGTCGATGACGGGTTGGGTTTCGCGTGTTCGCCCGGAAAGGCGCCTTCAACGAACCGCATTTCGTATAGGCGTCCCCAGGCGATGAAGTCGCCCGGAGAAGGACTACCGGGGATGAGCTGTTCGGGCGGCGGCGCGGTCGGCGGGTGCGCTTCGGTACTAGCCCAGGTACCGCGGCGGACGCCGAACACCGCGGTCGCGGTGGTTGTGACCGCGCCGTCCTGACTGAGTTCGGCGATCCAGTGTTGATTGCTGCGGTTGGTGCGCGTGGCCCGAAGCGAGATGTCGAAGTCGCCGTCGGCGATGGGTGCCGTGAAGTTGACGGTCAGCGCCAGTGGCTCACCGATGCGGTCGGGGTGCGTTTCAATGGCGCGCAGCATGGCGGCAGCGGTGATCCCGCCGAACGGGCCGACCATGTTGGCCCACTCCGGATGGGTACGCCCGTGCCTGACGTTTCTGTCGCTGGTGTCAAGGTGGATGGCATTGTCGAACGGATGTGGTGGGGTCATGGTGATTCCGTCGTTACTCGCGTAGCTCATCGGGTGCCGCGAGGCGAAGCCCACATAGGTCGCTCACCCCGCTCGCCGACGTCAGCCATCGGTACCTCCGGTGGAGTTGTCATCGGTCGCCGGCGGCCTCAGTGGTGAGTACCACCCGGAAGCGGGCCTGGTTGGCCAGCATTCGCTGATAGCCATCGGCGGCCTTCTCCAATGGCAGGACCTCCACCATCGGCTTAATGCCCTGTAGTGCAGCGAAATTGAGGGTGTCCTCAAGGTCGTTCGAGTCGCCGACCGGATGGCCGCGCACAGTGCCCGAGATATTGATCAGCTGCACCGGACTGACCTGCACCGGGTCGGCCAAGAGAGCCAGTATCAGCAGTTCACCGTGCAGTCCCAGCCCGCCGATCGCGGCGGTGACCGCCTCGGCATTGGTGGCGGTGGCCGCGATGACCCGCGCCCCACCCAGGCTCTGCAGTTCGCTGGCCACATCGCTGGTTAGCGAGTCGATGCAGTGATGAGCGCCCAGTTCGCGGGCGAGGTGGCATTTCTCGGGGCCGCGCGCGATCGCGACGGTGCGAAAACCCATCTTGACCGCGAACTGGACACCGAGATGCCCAAGGCCACCAATCCCGAGGATGGCGACGAGATCGCCGGGCCGGGCGCCGGTGTGGCGCAGCGAATTGAACATGGTCAGTCCGGCGCATGCGAGCGGCGCGGCGTCGACGGCCGATAGTTCATCGGGAATGCGGGCCAGTGCGTTCGCGGACGCCACGACGTATTCGGCGTAGCCGCCGGGAAACGTTGCGCCGGTGACCATGCCGGCCTCGCAGTGCACCAACTCGCCGCGCCGACAGCTGCGGCAGTGCTCGCAATAGCCGCCCGACGCGCCGATCGCCACGCGTTCACCCTCGTGCCAACCCTCCACACCGTCGCCAAGCGCGTCGACGCGCCCGGCGATCTCGTGACCCGGCGTGAGCGGGAACTGCAGACCCGGCCACTGGCCGTCGATGAAGATCGCATCGGAGTGGCAGATGCCGCAAGCCTCGACGGCGACCCGCACAGTGCCGGGTGCAGGATCGGTCAGCGTTCGATCGACAAGGGCCAGTTGTCCTCGCGGCGAGGTGACTTGGGCCGCGCGAAACGTTGTCATGATGCCCCTTTCCTAGTTCGGTGCGATGTCGGGTTGGGCGACCAACTTGAGTCTCGCGTCGGTAGCAGGGCCGCGACGTTCAAGATCTGGACACGGAACCACAAATGCCAAACCTCAAACGTCGACGACAGGAGGGAGCGCGTCGACTTCCGTAGATGCCTGTGGGGTTTGACTACGCCGTGATCTTGGGCGGAGTCGCGGTGCCGTAGACCCGCCGAGCATGGCGGCTAAAGGCGCGCGGAGCGATGATCGGCATCACGAGGCGCGCCGGCAGGGGCACGTTGGAAAGCGTTCGCCGCATCACTGCAGGGTCACCCTCATACATCAGCATGCCAAAGGCCAAGGGCAAGAGTCGCTTCTGGAAGGTGTCCATCCCGTGCTGACCCATCTGTTGCCACTCTGCGGCGGTTATGTACTTCTCGGCAAGAGGAAGCACGGCCTTCTCTTCGAGCGCAGTGTGTTCTGTCAGGACCTGTACAAGAACGTCGAGCACCGTTGCGAATCCTTCCCCACCGTGGCCCGATCTGCACCAGCCACCGAGCCGATGGACCGCTTCGTCGTGCGCGGCCGCGATGGCCTGATGCTGTTCCCCCATCACGGCCACGATCTGCGTCGCCTCGGCCTCGGCCCGTTCGAGAAGCAGCGGCCAGAGAACCAGGTCTTCGCCTTCGTGATGTGCATGCAGAATCTGGCACACGAGCTGTGCGTGCGCACCGATGAGAGCCCTACGCTTCGTATCGTTTCGATCCGTGCCGCGGATCAGATCGGGCAGCAATCCGAACTCGCGGCGAAACATCGTGTGGACGAGGTACATCTCGCCGACGTCAGCCATCGGTACCTCCGGCGGAGTAATCATGCTGTTCCGGAGGGACGGCTGCAGTTTGCGTTGGCGGTACCTACCACCACACAGTCCGTAACGGCGATTGGGCGGCGTGTCGGTTCATTCATTTCAGCATCAGTCCTTGTCGTGATGAGTTGCCGGCCGGAAAAGTCTTGTCAGGAAAGGAAGATCGACTTGATGGTCTGGAAGCCCTGCAATCCCTCGGGACCCAGTTCCCGGCCCCACCCGGAATCCTTGATTCCGCCGTACGGCGCATTGATGTCGGGCAGATAGTGGTTGATCCCAACGGTGCCCGACTGGATGCGGGTTGCCACCGCTACGGCGTGGTCGTGGTCGGGTGACCAGACGGTGCCGGCCAGACCGTATTCGGAATCGTTGGCGATCCTGATCGCGTCATCCTCGTCGTGGTAGGCGATGACCGTCAGGACCGGACCGAAGACCTCTTCACGGGCCACGGCGCGGCGGTTGTCGAGCCCTGCGAAGATGGTGGGCTCGATGAAGTAACCGCCGGGCAGTTGCGGAGGCCGCCCGCCGCCGGTGGTTATCGCGCCCCCATCGGCGAGACCTTGTTGGATGTAGCTTTCGACCTTTTTCCGTTGAGTCGCGCTGACGAGCGGTCCGATCTGCGTGTTGGGGTCGAGCGGATCGCCGATGTTCAGCGATTGCGCCATGGCCGTGAAGAAGTCGACGACCTTTTCATAGCGCCTGCGGGGAGCGAGGATCCGCGTGCTGGCGAAACACGTTTGGCGTCGCGCTTGCCTGCGGCAATGACCGAGCCCACCGGCTCGCCGGTCGCCGGTGACTGGATCTCAATCTTGTTGGTGGTTGACGGGGTCACCCATTCCCCGCCGAGGTAGATGGTGTCGATGTCGGTGTTCATCGAAGTGCCCTCCTGTTGTTGACGTTTCGAGTTTCGCGTCGATACGAGGGGCGCGACGTTCAAGATCTGACACGGAAATCGTGATGTCGTAGGTGTGTGACGGCGTACAACGTCGTGCGACTGATCCCGAGTAGGGCTGCTGCACGCTTCTTGTCCCCGTGTGCACGTCTGAGCGCGTCGATTGGATTCACCTTTGGACGCGGAGCGGGTGTTCGTCCCTGAGTATGTCGTATGCCTCGCACATCATCTGATGGACGATCTCGGCGGCCGGGGCAATGCGTCGAACTGCCCCCACCCCTTCGCCGGCAGGGTAGGCCATCGACTCCCAATCACCGCTGGTTTCGGGAGTGGGCGGCAGCGCTGACATGTTCGGTATGTCATAAGGCATGTTCACCGAATGCGGAAACAGGCGGGTCTGGCCGATCGTGCCGGGCCTTTCCGGGTCCATGCCGCCGACGCTTGTATGGGCGTCGCATACCACCGGGGTGGCGAGAAGCCGATAGGGCTGGTCGGGCCACTCTGGTCCGAAGACGTTGGTGCGCAACGTGTTACCGGGCGATTCGACGAGTCGACGCTTGTACTCTGGATGCGCATTGGCTTCCACGGCGGCGACCAAAGCGGTGCCTACCCATACTCCGTCAGCGCCCGCGCGCAGCGCGGCGGCTGCGGCGGTCCCATCGGATATGCCGCCTGCTCCCAACAGCAGCATGTCAGGCCACTTGTGACGGATTGTCCGTAACAGCGCGTGCAACGGGGTGCGTCCGCGGGCATGGCCGCCCGCTTCGCTGCCCTGGGCAACTATCCCGTCGACACCGAGTTCGATTGCGGCCGCGGCGAGTTCGGGGGAAGAGGCTTGCATCCATACACGGATGCCTGCGGTGCGCAGGGTGTCGATCCATCGCGCCGGCGGCGGGTCGTGGTGAAAGACGACCAGGGGCACGTGCAGCTGGACGCACGCATCGATGTGCAGGACTGTACTGGCAGGGCCCAACCCGATATCGGCGCAGATGAGGCCCACCCCGAACGGCCCTGAAGTCAAGGAGCGCAATCGCTCTACCATTACCGGAAGGCTGCCTGGAGGATCGGGGGATGCTCCCAACACGCCCAATGCGCCGGCGTTGGTGACTGCAGCAGCAAGCCGCTCGTACGCAATGAATCCCATGCCCGCTCCGACGAACGGATGCCGAAGACCATACTCTTGGGTCAACCGGGTCGAGAGGGCTGCGACATCCCTCGACGCGGTCGCCCGCCATCGGTTGCCGTTGTCGGTTGCCGGATCACTGGGCGAGGCGGTCATAGCGTCTCCTTGACATAGCTCATCCGCGTATTGCTGACAGGAAGATTCGCGGTAGTGCGATGGGGTTGCGGTGGACAAGGGCGTAACCATTCCCCGCCGATATGGATGGTGTCGATGTTGGTGCTCATCGAAGTGCCTTCCTGTTGTTGACGTTTCGAGTCTCGCATCGGAAGGAGGGCCGCGACGTTCAAGATCTGGACACGGGAGTCGTGGTGATGTCGTAGCTACGTAAGGCGGAGTACAAGGTCGTGCGACTGATCCCGAGTAGGGCTGCTGCACGCTTCTTGTCCCCGTGTGCGCGTCTGAGCGCGTCGATGATCGTGGTGCGCTTGGCCTGCTCCATCGGTGTTAACCGGTGCCGGGTTGACCGGTGCCGGTACTGCTCTGGAAGATCCGTGCGGGTGATATCGCCGGCGCGTCGGCGACTCACCGCCTGCGTGACGACGGTATGGAGTTCGCGGACGTTGCCGTCCCACTGATTGGCTGCTAGCGCCTCCAACGCTGCGGGGGTGAACCTGACGGTATGTTGCACGCCCAGGTTCCGCAGGATCGAACCGACGAGTTTGGGGATGATGTCTGGCTGTTGCCGCAGCGGGGTCAGTTGAATCTGCTCGGTACATCGCGAAATCAACTGGCGGGTCTGCAGTATCAGCTCGTCGGGAGGCATGATCGTCGACAGGATCACTGTCCCCGCGAAGCTGTTGAGAATTCCGGCCAGTGACAGGGACGCGTGCTCTGACAGCAGATGGACCGACTCGACCGCCACAACGCCGCTCTCCGAGGCGCTCTGCCGCACGTCGCTCAGCCACTCGGCCACGGGCTGCTCGGGGGAGCCTGCGGCGTGGTGGATCCGCAGTGATCTGCTCGCGGCCGCCATTTGAATTGCGGTCGTGTGGCCCGCGCCGGGTTCGCCGCAGATGAGGACTCCGCGGGTGGCATTCGGCAGCGGCTGCGAGAGCGCGAGCGGGGTAGGGCTTTTCACGTTGGTTATGGTGAGCACCGCGCCAGCGCTTGACGCCAACGTGCGACAGGTGATGTCAGCCCCGCGGCTTTTGCTCAGTGTCACATGCGCGGCTTTTGTCGCCTCACCGGTGCACGATGCGGCGATGTCGCGGATTAGCGCGTGGTCGGGGGCGTCGAGGAGTTCGATCGCAGCGGCATTGGCCAGAAGAATGTCGCGGCCGATCGCAAGGGTCGGCCGGTCTCGTCCGGCTCTGAGCTCGCGCTGCAGCGCTGCGAGCAATGCTCGTTCGTTCGGCCTCCGGCCCTCCAGGAGTCGCTGCTCGATCTCAGCTGCCGCGCTGGCGACGTAGGGAGCGAGCAGCGGATTTTGGTCACCCTCCAGGCACGTGATACTGAGCACGCCCTCGAGGCGGCGGGTGTGCGGATCGATGATCGGATGGCCGTAGCAGCTGAACCCGTGCAACAGTGCGATGAAATGCTCGTCGCCGTGGACGGCCACTGCGTGACACAGTTCGTAGGTGGTGGCGATCGAGTTGGTGCCGGTAGTATCCTCGCGAAAAATTCTGCCGTGCAACGCCTGTCCCATGAGCTCGAACATGCGTCGCATGCGCGCGCAGCCCCAACGCGTCGCGACGATGCGGGCGTCACGGTCGGCCAACATCACGCAGTAGTCCCAGCCGTCGAGCGCTGCGGCCATCTTGTTCAGGACAGGGTCGGCGGCGCGTAGCAGCCGACTGGATGTGTCGTAATCATCCGCACTCAACGCATCCCAAGTGCTCGACGGCGAAAGCCCGCTCAGACGCGAACGTTTCCATGAGTCCGCGATTATCCCGCGGGCGGGCTGAGTCGAACACACGATCGGCCTACCGTCCGAGCACCGCATCGCGCGATCCCAGGATCAGCGACGAGGCTATGGGCGACCACATTCGAGTGCTGCCGTCAGACAGTGGTACGCGATCTGATTTCGGGATCGGTTCCGTGACAAAGGATTTGAACAGCAACGGTACAGTCATGTTGGCTCCTCGAGAAAGTAATCGGCAGGTATCACGCCGGCGAGTCGATCGCGGATCTCGGCCGAGAATCGCAGCTCGGGGCCTAGCAACCGATGGGTGGATGGCGACTGCGCCGATGCTGCTGTTCGCGTCGCGCTCGAGAACCGTGACACCCTCGATCTGCATGCCTCCGAAAGCCGTTGCACGCCCTTGCAGGTACGTCGTCGACATGCTTTGCGCTTCGGCCGTGAACTCTAGGGATTCGTAGATGGAGCTTGCGGTGGCCTCCAATACGATCTCCTCGGCGAACTGGCTCTGTGACTGGTCTGCGAAAGTGCGACCCACCCGTCGGTGGTGGGCGCGTGCGTCATTTCATTTTCCAAATCGGCAACCTGTGTACGCAGGTCGTAATCCATGCGACGCTATGCGTACAGATTAGGTATCCCGGCGGCCAGACGTCCAAGACCTGTCCGGCACCCTGCGATACTGAAACGACATCATCCGAGGCAGCCGACCACGTGACACAGACCTACGACCGACTTGACCGGTGGGCTGAGTCGACGCGCATGGTCGTATCAGCCAGGATGGCAGCGATCTACCGCGTGAGACACCAGGGTGTCTGAACAGGTCATCGGTGTGATGGGGCCGGAAGGACCCTGTGTATGGCGGCCGCGAAACGGCTCGCGGCCGGGCCGCCATCGATGACGGGGGAGATGGTGAGTTGGTGAACGAGGTGGCGTCGCCGGTATCGCGGGTGATCGTCGTCGGCGCGGGCATCGCGGGGTTGGCCGCCGCGTCGCGGCTTCGTCGTGCGGGCATTCCGTACGTGGTGCTCGAGGCGCGGGATCGCATCGGCGGTCGGCTCCACACCGTCGACCTGGCGGGTGTACCGGTCGACCTTGGCGGCTCGTGGATCCATCACCCGATCGGCAACCCGCTCTCGTCGCTCTGCGCCGAGTACGGCCTCGCACGTGACCCCGGCGACCCGGTCCCGACTCTCATGGCGTTTGACCGGCTTGAGCATCGACGTCTCGACCGTTCCGAGATCGAGGAGTTGTTGGGCGCGGTGATCGACGGTTTCGCGGACGCCATTGAGTCGCTGTGGGAAGGGCTGGCGCCCGAGGCATCTGCGCTGGATGCGATCGACGCGTTCGTCGTGGAGCGCGGCTTCGTCGGGTCGGTTGCGCGACGGGCGCGCCAGGCCCTGCTCGCCGAGATCGAGGCAGACGCCGGGGACCGCGCCGCCAATCAATCCCTTCGTTGGTTCGGCGATGAGGAGAAGTACGAGGGGGAACTTTTCGGCGATCTGCCCCGCGACGGTTACCGATCGGTGGTCGAGGCGTTGGCGGCCGGACTCGAGGTCAGACTCAACAGCGAGGTCGTCTCGGTGACAGTCGCGAGTGACGGCGTGTCCGTGACCTGCGCGGACGGTTCGGTCGAGACAGGCTCTCATGCGATCGTCAGCGTCCCCCTCGGGGTGCTCAAGTGTGGCCGACCGCGGTTCGACCCGGCGCTGCCCCGGCCGGTGCGGGCCGCAGTCGAGAGTCTCGGGTTCGGACGCTACGAGAAGATCGCGCTCCGGTTCGATGCGCCGTTCTGGCGCCGGGATGGCATCTCGCACCTGATGGTGTTCCCAGCTGATGACAACGAGCCCGCGATGTGGGTATTCGACCTCGATGCGTTCGGCGCCGGCCCGGTCCTGTGTGCGCACCTGTTCCACAGTTTGACGCCCTACGCGCTGGACCGGTCGCCAACCGAAGCGGTGACGTGGTTGAGGGACGTGCTGTCAGAGGTGGTCGGCCATTCGGTGCCGAAACCCATTGCGACCGTGGTGACGTCGTGGGCGCACGATCCCTTTACCGGGGGCGCGTACACGCACTGCCCGCCGGGAGTGGACCGGTCGATGTTCGACCTGCTCGCAGAGCCCGTTGAAGGCAGGCTGCTGTTGGCGGGAGAACACACCGAGGGTGAACGCACCGGCTATGCAGACGGGGCTTACACCAGCGGTCTGCGCGCAGCAGACATGCTCATCGGTGACTGACCTCGAAGCCCCGAGGGGGATAGGCCAATGAGTCGGCCGTCCTGCACGCGGGTCACACCGCCGCGGCGTATCCACCCGTTTCCGACCGCGTTTCGACTGAGCCTGCGCGGGTAGGCCGACTGTGAGCCACGTCGCATCTTGCGACGGCTTTCACGGAGGAATCATGAGCACCACAGAATCACCCGGCACCGGCGCGGACAAGGTCAGGGACACCGAGCGACCAGCAGGCACCGTCGACGAGGACGCCAATCCGCCGCTGACGGATCCCACAACGTCGGAGCCCGACCGCAACCCGGAGCAAATTCCTCCGCAAGACACGGGACACGCCGTGCCCCCCTATGAGGGACGTACCTGAAGCGTCGACTACCTGCAGCGAAACGGCCCGGATGCCGTGAGATCTCGCGCGACGGCGTCTAAGCGGATTATCCAGGTCCGAACAACACACAGCAGGTCCGGAGGTCAGAGGCAGAGGACGTCGCCCTCTCTCGACGGGATGGTCCCGAACGCCCGTCTGTATCGATAGCAACTTCGTTCTTTCACTGCCCCTCAGTCGAGGTCAGGTGTCATGCTGACATCCAACGACCCAGGCCGCGTCGTGGAGAGCACATGATCACTTTCGCCAACCACGTGCACGTGTTATGACCAAGTTCTTCCGCGGCAACCCGCGCCTTCTCTTTCAGGCGCTGCCGGTCGCGTTCGGGGTGATCCTTCTGAAATGGCTCTACGACTTGAGCCCGGCCAGGCATCTGGAACTCAGTCCACTGCTGACCGGAGTCATCGCGGCCGAGGTGTTCATCGTGGGGTTCATGCTTGCCGGTACGACCGGCGACTTCAAGGAGGCCGAACGCCTTCCCGGTGAGCTGGCTGCCAGCCTTGAGACGGTCGCAGACGAGTGCTTGATCATCGACGCCGAGCTCAAGCTGCCCGAGGCGCGGCAATGTGTGGCGCAGCTTGTCGAGATCGGGAACTCGGTGCATTGGTGGCTGGTGCAGGACCACGACTTGGACGAGGTTATGGCCAACCTGCGGGCGCTGAACCCGCTGTTCATGGTGTTCGCGCCGAAGATCCAGGCGGGTTTCACGACTCGGTTGAAGTCCGAGCAGGCGACCATGCGCAGGCTGGTGATCCGGATGGACACGATGCGCCGGACGTCGTACGTGTCGGCGGGCTACCTCATCGCCGAGATCACGGCGCTAGTGATCCTGGTGTTGTTGCTGATCACCCAGATAGGCGAGATAACGCCGACAGTGCTGGTGGTCGGGGTGATCAGCTTCCTCCTCTTCTATGCGCTGGCGTTGATTCGGGACCTCGATAACCCGTTCGAGTACCACGGTGGTAAGCCCGGTGGGGCGGACGTAAATCTCGAGGTGCTCGAACACAGCGAGGATCGGCTCCGTGGCTTGCTCACGACGATGGGTGCTTCGGCGTAGCCAAGCGAACGAACACTGCGCGGACGGGGCCGACCACCGTGCCTTCTCGGCGAGCGTGAAACCACTCGGTGATGAGATCGCTAGCGCGGTCATCTTTCTCACGTCTTCGGCCGCCGACTACATCAACCGAGCAACCCTTGTTGGCGGTGGGGTGACCTATTGCCAGTTGACCAGGCTTTTGCTCGTGAATCGGCCGTCACCGCCGCCTGCTGCCGCCAAATCGCGAGTCAAGACCGTCCATTACGTCCTGCAACTCTGGTCAGGAAGACTCTCGAATCCCATGCCGCTGAACCGCACCGAGGTGGGGTGATTGAGGCGGTTGGCGACGCTAATCGCGAGTTCGTCGCCGACATTGGCGCGGATCAGCGGGGCCGGGATGGCATTGCCGTAGGCGACGGTCCGCGCCAGTGTGCCACCCAGGTCGACGGTGGCCGGCTGCGGCGTCAGCGAGGCGGTGACGGTGCGCCCGGTGTGCGGACGCGCCGCCTCGGCAGCGAGGATGGCGGCCTCAAGGGGCGTCGGTGGACTCATCGCTGAGCTGGTCGATCGACCACAACCGGCCAGCGCGAACCCGCCTGCGACGGCAGCGGCGACGAATGCCCGCCGCCTCAGATAAACACGATCCAAGGGTGAACCGGTCATGATCCCGCCGTCATCGATGGCGCGTGCAAGTCATTCTGAGTCCCATCACTCAAATAAATATTTGTGAACCGCCTTCTCATGTGCGGGTGGGTTGAATGTTTGCGGCCCATTTGTCCTCGATGCGGGGGTAGCGCCAGATCAACTGCGGTAGGTCTGCACGTAGCGGCGCATCCGATCCGGATGCTTAGCGTTGTCACGCTCAGCGAGGATCCGCTGGGCGGTGCCCGGTGGGTAGCCGTGCTTGGCGAGGCGGTGGTCTACGGTCGGGTCGAAGTAGGCGGCCGAGTAGATCAGCGCCAACACCAGCCCGCAGCCCACGCCCACCCAGGCGATCCAGCCGAATCCGAGTACGGATACCACCACCGCTGCGAGCGGCGCCACCTGCACGACGGCGCGGGCCAGTTGGCGAAGCCAGCGGGTGGGGCCGGTGAGGTCGTGCAACACCCACTGGCGGTAGCGCGGGCCGAGTCCACCACCGAAGGCGTACCAGATCCAGCGCAGTGGATCAGGGCGACGTCGCTGATACTGTTCCATTCCTTTACCTTTCGAGCGAGGCGGTGGAGCCGCCCGACGTGCCAATCGTTCCGCCCCTGGCCATTTCGCGGACCGCCCACTCGAGGAACTCGAATTCGCTGATGTCCCCGGTCGTTTCGATGGGGGCACGTCGTGTTCATGCGTCCGGCTCATCGCGATGTCTCCAGGGCGGGTTGCAGCCATCCTTGTGCAATCTGGGTTTCCAACGTGTCGGCGTCGGATCCGGTGTAGGGGGGCCACAGGTCTATTTGGTTAAACCGCACGACGTGGAAGTGCTCCATGCCACCGCCGCGCTCGGGTGCGCCACGTCCGATGGCCTCATCTTCGGGATGACCCAGTCGGGCCGGTGCTCGACGATGACGCCGGTCTTGCCTCTTATTAACGCCTGGTTGCGGGTGTAGAACGTTGTGGTGGCGTTTTTGACGATCACCCGGTCACCGGTCGCGAATGCTTTCTTCATGGCGTCTTTTCTCCAATCGGTTCCGGATTTCATCGATCTTTGAGCGACAACCGGACTGGCGCCGCCGCGATGCCGCGGTACCTCCGCACACTGGGCGAGGTTTTAGCGGGCTTCCAGTCGTGCCCGGATGCTGGCCAGCCGTCCCTGGAGCTCTGTCTCATCGATAACGCCACGGGCAACTAGGGAGTGTGCCAGCGAAACCAGTTGATTCTCCGGGTAGGGCAGGTTGGAATAGACCGTCGCAGACAGCGTGTCCTCTTCGTTGCGCCGGTCGACAAAGCTGAGTATCTCTGGACCGCAACCGCCGTGGTCGAGTGCGTCACAGATCCCATCCAGGCTCGACTTCCACGGCGGCACCGGATTCTCCACTCCGTATTTGGCCGCCATGCGGCTCCAGACCTGCTGGCGTTCAACGATGTTCGCCAATGGCGCTACAGTGACTTGCTCGATCGGGCGGATACTTTCTGAAGTGCTCATTCTTTTCACTTCCCCGTCGATCAGTGCTGGACCGGGTGAATGGCCGGGCGGGTGTCGGTGATGGCGTTGGTGGTCACGCCAACCTTGGGCAATGCGACACCGATCAAACAATCACGAGTGACGATGGCGGCCAGCTGGTCTTCGTCCCAGTCCTCGGTTCCTTCGGGGCGCACCGGCATCACCATGAAGCGGTGTTTCTGATTGGAATCCTCCACACGGATCGCGACGTCCTCGGGAAGGTAGAGCCCGAATTCCGCGAGCACCTGTCGGGGCCACCGCACGATGCGACGGCGATAGTTGGGGGTGCGGTACCACTCGGGGGAATTGCCCAGAATCGGTCGCGGATAGCACGAACACAGGGCGCAGCAAATCACGTGGTGAAGGGTGGGGGTGTCTTCGAGCACATGCAGCGCGGTGAAGTCGCTCGGCGTCCCGAAACCGGTGGGCTCCAACCAATCAACACCGACTTGGAGACTGGCGGCGATCGCGTCCGCAAGGACCAGCTTCTTGTATTCGGGGTCAAGCCAGGCCCGGGCCACCATGTGGGCGGCCGGGGTCGGGCCGATGTGTTCGGCGAACTCGGTGAAGCGGCGATGATCCTCGGGGGTGAACAGTCCCTTTTCGATACAAAGTTCGCGGAGAGCGATTTCAAGGACTTCGAAGTCGGTGATCTCGTCCACCATGGGGGCGGCAGTGCGATCGTGATCGTGATCGTGTTCGGACATTGTGGGTTCCTTTCTTTAGAGACGAGCTACTGACCGGAGCTGGCTCCGGGCTCGGCGGCTTCAAGCCAGCGCTCAGGGATCTCGGTCTGCAGGGTGTCACTGGCAGGCCCGGTGTAACCGTGCCAGAGGTCGGAGAGGTTGAACCGGACGATGTAGAACCACTCCGGCTTCTGGTCATGTCGGTCCCACGCCTCGTCCTCGGGTGAAAGGCTCTCGTAGGCGACGGTCGCGATCTCACCTGTTGCGCCGCGCACGTATTCCGGTGTGCGGGTGTAGAACAGGGCGGGCAGCTCGCGCACCAGCACGGTGTCGCCGACGTGAAACTTTGGCTGGCCGGCATGGCCGGCAAATACTTGTGGGTCGCCCTTGCCGACCGCGTGCGTGTGGTGCAGGTTGCGGGTGACTTGGGAACCGTCACCTTCGAATTTGGGCTTGGCCTCCAAGGTCTTTCCCGCAAGGCCGCCTGCATAGCGTCCCTTGACGTCAACCAGGCGATCGGTCAATTCACCCGCGGTGATGTGATGCTTGTCAACGAGGATGCGCGCGGCTGCCAGTACCCAACGACCGTAGTAGGGAAGCCCAAAATAGATCGTGCGTCCGACGTCGACGTTCCCGATGCGGCGACGTTCCTCTGAGTGCCAGATTCCGCGCCACCCGAGAAGCTCACATAAGACGTAGGTGTTCTCTTCCCACGCTTCGTACTGCTTGTTCTCGAACTTGATCGGCGCATCGGGCTCTCCACCGACGTCGTGGGGTGTCTTCACGTATGCGGTGAACCGCTCGTGGTCAATGAGGTCGGGCGAGGGTGCGTCGGGAAGGTCGGTGAATGCCGACTTGAGCCGAGCCATCAGATCGAGATGGGATACCCGGTCGCGCGGTGCGGCCATGAGAACTCCATTCGTTGTGGGGACTTGGTGGCGTGCCGCTGCCAGTTAGCGGTCGTGGACATCGAGTCATTGCGGCATTCAGTCGCGGAAGACGGCGAGATGGAAAGCGCGATCGGCGGGTTCGCCATTTGGGGCATAGGTGCGTACGCGCATCCGGTGTGCGTCGGGCAGGAGTCCGACGGTACAAATTCCCGGAGCGACGTCCTCGTACATCTCGCTACCAACGACACAGGAGAAGTTGGTCTTGGCGGAGCCCTGAAGCTCGTCCTCCCAGGAAATCGTGTAGTCGCCAATGCCGGTGCGTTCACACTTCACGATCCGGTAACCACGGGCGATTGCGCCGTCCGCGCCAATGACGCAGGCCAGCCTGCCTTCGAAGTCAGACAATGTTCATCCTTCCACTCTTGTTGATGCATAACGGTTTTCCTGGACTTGGATTTGCGCCGTCATCAGCGCGCGCCCTCAACCGGTGTAGGCGCGCCCGGTGCGCCGCAGCAGCCCTGTCGAGACGGTGCGATACAACAGCCGGTCGGCCAGCCGCGCGAACACCACCGCGATGGTGGTCCATAGGACCAGCTGGGTCCCCAGTGCGGTCAGCCGGAAGGCGTACAGGTCGTCGGCGGGGAAACCCGCCGGGGTCTCATCGACGGCCGGGAGCAGCGCCATCGCAACCGCGATGCAGGCAAGGTAGGCACCTGTGCCGACCAGCGTGGCATTCCAGCTGCCCAGCCGCCCGGTGGCCCGGCGTCCTAGCCAGACGCTACCGATCGCCAGCACGATCGACAGGCCCACCATCAGCAGATACAAGCCGGTGCGTGCGCTGATGGTCTCCGCATGACCCACCGCGGGCGGGTTGGGCGGGTACTTCACCATCGGCACCACATAGAGCGCCACAAACCCGGGCGCGGCGATCAGCATCGCGGTGGCGCGCGGTCGGATCGAGCCGACGCGGCCGTGCGCCACCACAAACACGACGGCCAGCAGGGCGCCGATCGCGACGCCGAACGCCAGCACGCCAAAACCCATGCCGATGTTGGCCTGCACACCTCGGCTGTACAACTCGGCGGCGTGTTCGTGGACGCCCGGCGCGTTTGCGGCCGGGATGCGGGCGTCTTCGAACGCGACCGCCCTGCCGATGACCGGCTCGACGAAGATCCGCGCGAATACAAACGCGCACACGCCGCCGAGCGCACCTGCCAGCACGCCGCGGCCAATCAGTCGCTTCTCCATTGCGATGTCCGTTCAGTGGCAGGGGAATCCGAGCAGATGCCGCGCGTCGTGGGTGAACTCGTGCACGTGCATGTCACCGCCGAACACCGACACCGCGCCCTGATCGATACCGACGAAATAGATCACCAGCAGCGCCAGCAAAGTCGTGACTGACAACCACAGCGCGGACCTCGCCGCTGACAGATCAATCGGTCGTGCCGGTACCATCATTGCCTGAGAAGAAACCACAACATTCTCCCTTCGGAAGTGTCTGCCACATAGTGGCTTTCGCAATTGGTTGGTGGTCGGACCCCTAGGCTGTCAAACCCTGTCGCGAGGCGACCGTTGTGACCGTAGCCACGCCAGCAACGATTGCACTGGATCCAGCAATGGTCATTACCGCTGGCGTCAGTGTGGTATACCGGCTAGCAGTAAAACATCGTACCCAAATTGTTTGTGGACTAAATGATGGCTCCGGTGTGCCAAGACGCGCCGCTCGGAACGATTGGCAGTCAACGGGAACAGAATCGGCGATCTGCACGCGGTGGACTGGGTGTCGCGCGCCCCGATTCCAGACGTGGGCCACAGCGGGCGCGGACGTCAATGCTGCGGTGTCGAGACTGGGAGTCATCGTTAACGTCAAATTCGAGTAGTCAGCTACTCAGCACTTCGGCGTTACGCCCGAGTACAGGTATTAATCAGCACTTCCACAGGAAGGCTGACGGGAGATCTGGACCAGTGATGTTTCAAGCCAGACACCCGCCCCGTTTAAGAAGCAAGCGAGGAGAATTCGAGTGTCCAGTTTATTTCCACCCCCACTTCCGGAGCCAAATGCGTCGCAGACAGCAGGGCGTCGCATGGCGACAAATCGCCGGTTCCTCACTCGTTTGGCGATCAGCTTGGGCACCGCCGCGGTGCTGCCGATCGTCACGCTTTGCGGTGCGGGAGCGTCGCAAGCTCAGCCGCCCTACCCGTCGGCGCCCAGGTGTTCAAGTTGGAAGTTCGACGGATTCACCGAAATGGCCTTGAACAACGGATGGATGATCAGCTTCACCTCGTACGGCGTGAAGGCGAGCGGGGCGGTGCGCGGGGTCAGAGGCGGACCGGACGTACCTCTGACGGGCACTATCAGGGGCCGCATCGGAGGGGGCGGTCGGGATATGTCGATGCACATAGATTGGCGCGGATACCAGACGGCGAAGGGCAACTGGGTCGGCTACGGCACGGTCGATTTCCAAGGCCGGGTAAATGCGAAGGGCTACGCCCTTGGCGACGCGCAAGGCAAAGCCAATACTCGCGAGGCCACTACGTGGAAAACGACGAGCCCGCTGGCGTGCGCTAATCTATGATCCCCTGCCGGCACTGGGATTGGCCGACGGCAGCGCCAAAGGGCGCGCGCAGCGCGCGCCCAACCCCGGCACACCGGAAGACACCAACCCCGGCCGGACCGCCCTGCTCAGCGCAGCCATGAGCAGGGAGTTTCCGTCGATGCCAGTTGTGTGAACGCTAACGCGGTCTACCTCACCGAGTGGATGATCGGCGACCCGGTGGTGCGACTGCAGCCAATCCTGGCGGGTAGCGGATCAGCGCGCGAGATCCATCAAGGCACCTTCATCTCGCCCATGTCCGACCAGCCGGTCGCGTCGATGGTGTGACTGATGATCTGTGGAGTCGACGCCAACAGCGCAGGCGTGTCAGCGATGAACGTCTTGAAGTGGTCGCTGGTGACGTGCTCCTTGCCGGCGTCGCCGTCGCGGAACCCCTCCACCAGAACGTATTCCGACGGATCCTCCAGACTCCGCGACCAGTCGAACCACATGTTGCCAGGCTCGTTGCGGGTGTCTCTGGTGAAGTCGGCGACCTTGTCGGGGAAGCTCTCGACGTATTCGGGCTTCGGCTTGAACTTGACGACGATAAAAATCACGGTAGGTCACACCTCTTTCAATCAGGGAATGAGAATCGCTCGACCACGGACGTTGCCGTTGTCGAGATCGGTGATGGCGGACTGGAAGTCGTCGAGCTTGTACTTCTGGGTGTGCAGGTTGACGGAGCCTTGGGCGGCGAGCGCCATCAGGTCGCACAGGTCGTTGTAGGACCCGACCAGGTTGCCGATGAAGTTGATCTCGGTCGAGATGACGTCGATGGTCGGCACGTTGATGTTCTCGCCGTATCCGACGACGTGGTAGTCGCCCGCCCGTCGCAGCATCGCCACGCCCTCGGCCGTCGCTCCTCCCTCACCGACGAAGTCGACGACGGTCTCGGCACCATGTCCGCCCGTGAGCTCGAGCACCTGCTGCACCTGCGAACCGTCGGCCACCACGCCGTGGTCGGCGCCGATCGCCTCCGCCAGCTTGAGGGCGTCCGGATTGCGGTCGACGACGATGAGCTCCGCCGGGGATAGCGCCTTGAGCACCTGAATCCCGATGTGACCCAAGCCGCCTGCGCCGATCACCACGACGCGGTCGCGCGGGGTCAGCCGCTTGGCAGCCTTGGCGGCCGCGTGGTAGGCCGTCAGTCCGGCATCGGCCAGCGCCGCGACATCGGCCGGCTCCAGCGTGTCGTCGATCTTGACGACGCTGCGCGCCGACGTCTTGAGGTACTCGGCGTAGCCGCCGTTGGTGTCGATCCCGGGGAACTGGCTGGCCTCGCAATGGACGTCGTCGCCGGACCGGCAGGCCCGGCACAGCCCGCATGTGATGAGCGGGTGGAGGATCACCTTGTCGCCCTCGGCGACGTTGGTCACCGCCGACCCGATGGCGTGCACCCAGCCGGCGTTCTCGTGGCCGATCGTGTACGGCAGCTGCAAGTCGGGGTTCTTCGGGGCCCACTGGCCTTCGAGGATGTGCAGGTCGGTACGACACACGCCCGCGCCGCCGATCTTGACGACCACGTCGAACGGTCCCGTCGGCGTGGGTGTCGGAACTTCCTTCATCTCCAGGTTCTGGTGGTAGCCAACGACTTGGACGGCTCGCATGGTGCTCATGATGACTCCTTCGCTAGTGAGTGGTGAGCGCGGACAGGGGAATGAAGGAAGCTGGTTCTTGGTCGCCGTATCGGTGTGCAGCAGCCCACGACAGAAGTGGGCGTTGCCGTCAATCGAGATTCGCGTCGAGCGCGCCCGGCGCAGCGCCAGCTCGGCGTTCTCGGGTGGACGACCCTCGTGATCGACGAGCACTAAAGCGTCTCCACCGGTCGGCAATTCGAGCGCTGCGCGACGACGCAGCAGGGCTTTGGTTGTGTCGTCGTCCGGCAAGTCCGCAAGGCGCAACGAGCTGAGCGAATCCGCGTCGTGTCCGGCCCGCAGAAGCGCGGTCAGGCACCGTTCCATCGCCGCGGTGTGCGCCTTGCGCCGAAACGTCTCCCGCAACTCGTCGAGGCTGTCCTCGGCCTCGTGGCCGAACGTCCCGCGGTAGCCCGCATCGGCGGCCAGCCCGGCATTGATGATCGCCGAGTCGTGGTGGTCGTCGAGTTCGACGGTCACCTTCCTGGTCCAATCCAGTTGCTCCAGCGCATCTTTCGCGTCCGAGGCCATGAGGTAGGCGAAGTTCGGCGAGCAGAACGACGTCGGCAGCCGCAGGTGCACCTTCACGTTTCCGGCCGGCGACACGTCGAGCGACCTCACGAAGCCCAACGTCGTGATCGGCTCGTCGAGCTCGGGGTCCATCACGGCACCCAAGGCGCGATAGGCGATTTCGCGTCGGGTCATGTCAGGCTTCCACCAGATCGTCGGCACCGCGCGGGCCCGTCGCGGTCTCGTCGGCTTCCGGAAGTTGAAGCTCGGCGGGCACCGGGATGTCGTACATCTTCGCGGCGTTCAGCCCGAGGATCTTCTTCTTCTGATCGATGCTGAGCGGTGCGTACTCGGAGAGTTCGGCGGGGATCTGGAAGTCGACGAACGATTCGATGAGCCAACGCGGCGTCCAGATCGCGTAGTCCGACGAGAACTGGATGCGGTCCTCGCCGATCCAGTACAGGAGCTCGCCCATGATTTGGCCGAAGTACTTCGGGCGGGTGTGGATGAACGGCATCGCGACCGCGAGTCCCGCGTGCACGTTGGGCTCCTGCGTGGCGATCCAGCAGAAGTCCTCCAGACGCGGCAGCCCGCAGTGCTCGACGATGAAGTTCAGGTCAGTGAAGTCGGACGCCACGTGATCGATGTCGGCGACGTCGAACGCGTCGCGGTCCAGTGGCCTGATCGTCGGGCCCTTGTGTACATGGATGTTGCGCACGCCGAGCTCGCGGCATGCCTCGAAGTAGCGGTAGGCCCACGGGTCGTCCATCCGCCAGCCGCGGGACTCGCCGTGCCACTCGGCGGTGTACAGCTTCACGCCCTTCAGCCCGAACTTCTTGACGTCCTCGCGGAACTGGTCGAGGCCGGCTTCGCCGTTGCGGGGGTCGAAGTAGTGGTTGTAGGTCAGCTTGTCGGGGTGCTTGGAGGCGAGCTCGAATGCTTCGTCGGTTTGTCCGAAGCCCTTGTAGTAGAACTCGCCGAGGTGGGCGGGCTGGAAGATCGCGTGGTCGACGTAGCCGTCGTCGAACAGGTCCTTCATCAGCCGGTCGCCGCCCTGATAGAGGTAGTCGTCGTACTCCCACACCTCGGCCTCCGGCGACAGGTTGCGGTGATAGTCGTAGAAGCAGTCGATGAACTGCTTGCCGTGGATATTGCGCTGGTTCTCCGGCCGCGCGTCCCACAGGGCGACGTGGGCGTCGACGATGAAGAAGCGGTTGTCGTCCTTTTGGTACATGGGGGCTGTCCTTCCCTGTCGTGTGATGGCTGTCACAACTTGAGGCGAGCCTAGGAGCGTCGACGACGGCTGCCGAGGGGCTTCGCGTCTCAATCTGAGACGCAGGTGGGGCTGTTTCGACGCCGCGCCCTTGCCACGCTTTGTAACGTGGATCACATGCCGGACGGGCGGCCCGAGCGGGCCGGACTACACCACCTTCAGCGCGATGCCGTGCCGCGCCGACTGCTCGCGTCGTGGCAGCGCAGCGAGGACTATGGCATTCCGCTGGACGCGGTCGAACCGGTGTTCACTGGCACCGAGGACTTGAGTTCGTTGTTCTTCCGGTGCGGCAACGAGGTGCTGGCCGATCTTCACCAAACGCTGGCAGGAGAGCCGGTCAGCATGATGCTCACCGACGCCGAGGGCGTCGTCTTGTCGCGCTTGTCCGGCGATCACACGCTGCTGAAGGCGCTCGACGACGTGCACCTCGCGCCCGGATTCGGATACTCCGAGCGGGAGGTCGGCACCAACGGGCTAGGCCTGGCGCTCGCCGACCGGATGCCGACGTTGGTGCGCGCCGAGCAGCACTACGCGTCGAGCCTGTGCACGTTCACGTGCGCGGCGGTGCCCGTACTCAACCCGGCGTCGGGGCGGCTGGAGGGCAGCGTGAACCTGACGACGTGGTCACGGTCGTCGAGTGAGCTACTGCTGGCGCTGGCGCGTTCGGCGGCGAGCAATACCGCTGCGCTGATGCTGGCGCGGTCCAGCGGCAGACAGACGCGGTCGACGCCGCGCGGTCAGGTGTTCCGCGTCGAGGCGCCGCGACTGGAGCCGGGCTCGGGCACGTTGCACGAATTGTCATCGGCGTGGAATGGCGCCGTCGATCGGGCCGCTGCCGGCATGGCGAACGGCGGCATCGTTGCGGCGGTAGGAGAGCCGGGTGCAGGTCGCGCCACGGCGCTCGCTCAAGCGGCGCGCCATACGTACCCGCGGGACCGCATCTTGTCGGCAGGTGCGCCTGCCCCAACCGATGTACAGACGTGGTTGGGTTTGTGGACTCCGGAGCTGGGCAAGTCGCACACCGCGATCATCGTCCGCGACGTCGACCTGTTGCCGCCGTGGGTGGCCGAACGCCTGCGCGATCTGGTATTGCGCAGCAGCGCAGATACTTCCGTGCCCTTCGCCATTACTGCCGAACGCTACGAGGACATCCCTTCCGCGCTGGCTGGCCTCGTCGACACAGTGGTGTCGGTGCCGCCGTTACGGGACCGTAGCGACGACGTGCGGATCTTGGCCGGTCACATCGCCAAGCGGACGCGCGGTCGTGAACTTGCGTTCACACCGGCGGCATCACGGGCGCTGTGCAACTACGACTGGCCCGGAAACGTGGCCGAGCTGTCCCGCGTGATCGCGCACGCTGCCGGCCTCACCGATGTCATCGACGTCGGTGACCTGCCTCCTCAGGTACTGGCGGGGGAGACTCGTCATCTGTCCCGCATAGAGGCATTCGAGCGCGGCGAGATCACCCGGGTACTGGACTTGGAGGGACTGACGATGGCCGAGGCTGCAACGGAACTCGGCATGAGTCGCGCAACGCTGTACCGCAAGATCGCGCAGTACGGGATTCACGTCGGACGCGACCCCGGCTGACCAACAGCTAGCTCGTTGTTACGTCACTACGCGTGAGCGCGATGCTCCCCAATTCCTGGCGACGGTTTCACTACGGTGCGTGGTCACGTTGTCTCCCGGTGTCTTTGCCGGCAGGGGCGGTGATCGTTCGTTCGACATCACCTGTCGTTGCGGTTTGTTCGGGCTGATGATCTTGCGGGCGAAGCCGCGGTTCTGTCCGGGTTAGATTTCGTAGATCGCGTCGTATTCGAGCATCGCGAGGTTCGCGATGACGAACGGCTGCGTGGCGTCTATCCGTTCTCGGACGGAGTCGATGCTGGGTCCTTCGAGGACCCTCATCTCGTGGCCGAGGTGTGGTTCCAGCGCGTCCGGACGCGTTATGAAACCCTTGGCAAGCACGTTTTCTTATCAGGCAAGGACTTGATTCCGTAGTGTGGGCGACTGACTGGCATGTCAGCCGGCGGTGCTAGGCGGCTGGCGCGGCGAACAGCGAGATGTGCTCCTGCCTGTCCTCGGTGGTTGATTAGACCTGGGCAAAGCCGCCGTCCACGCTCAGCTCGGCGCCGGCGACGAAGCTGCTGTCATCGGAGGCCAGGAACAGCGCGGCTGCGGCGATCTCTTCGGGGCGGCCCATCCGGTTCAGAGGTATCGCTGCGGCGAACGTCGCCCGGATCTGGTCGGCTTCCTCGGGAGAATTGGCTTGGCCGTCCATGATGGGAGTGTCGATCGGGCCCGGGCTCAACGTGTTGAACCGGATACCCCGGTCGTTGCGACTCGCGGGTCCACGTCCGGACGTAGGAGCGCAGTGCGGCCTTGGTGGCGCTGTAGGTGCTGTAACCGTTGATGCCAACGTAGCCCGCGACCGAGCCGACCAGAATGACCGACCCGCCTTGGCGCATCAATGGCAGCGCCTTCTGCACGGTGAACAGGGCTGCACGGGCGTTGAGGTCGAAGGTGAGGTCGAAGTTCTCCTCGGTGACCTTGCCCAGTTCCTCGGGTTCCACCCGGCCTGAGTTCACCAGCAGAATGTCCAGCGCACCCTTCTCCTCGAGGACCGTCGCGAACAGCCTGTCCAGGTCTGCATCTTTGGTGCTGTCGACGGCGACCGTGGTAACGCCGTCGCCGATCAGCGCCTTGGCCTTGTCCAGCTCGCTTTGGCGGCGCCCGGTGATGAAGACATGAGCGCCTTCGTCAACGAACCTCTGCGCGCTCGCCAGCCCGATACCGCTGCTGCCGCCGGTGATCACGGCGACCTTGCCATCCAGTCGTGCCATCAGTTCATCCTCATTTCCAATTTGCGCGGTGTGCGCTTCAAGCCGCGCCCGTTTGTGCGACAAGGCTGTCGCTGGGCGGGAACCGTTGGTCACCAATACATTCCGCCCGCGTTGTGGGTGTCGTCGGCTCAACCCTCCGCCGGGAATGCGGCGCCGAACATGGGTAGCCCGCTGACGGACTGATCTCGGGTTGCTTCATCTTGGATGACGTCCCAGTGCTCGGCGAGCAGACCGTTTTCGAACCTGACGATGTCTGCTGCTATCCAGTTGGCGGGTTGCCCGATGTTGGTGAACCGGCCGTGCAGCATCGCGTAATCGCCGTGGGCGACCACCAGCCCGTTCTCGTAGCGCATGTCAGGGGGCGAGGCCTTGACGAGCTCGAACAGGCCTTCACGTCCCGGCGCGATGTGCGCGCTGTGCTGGATGTAGTCGGGCGACCAAAACCGTTGCGCAGTGACGTAGTCACGCCGATTGAACAACGTGTCGAATGCCTCCAACACAAACGCCCGGTTCCGCTCCTCTGTTGCTGTCTGCATGATCTGCCTCCTTCAAGTCTTTGAACAGACCGGTTCGAACGATAATTCCCGTAGACTCGGCGTGCAATGGTGACGAAGGCAGCGGAACGACCGTCGGCGCGCGAGTGACTGCTGGCCGCGGTGGACGAGTTGTTCTACCGGGACGCCTACCTTCGTCGGCGCCACGAGGCATTTCGAGAGCGGGCAGAGGGTAGGGCCTATACCTTCGGGCGGGGCCGTTGTGCCGCGAACGACCAGGCGGGGAGCTAGTACCGCCGACTGCGGTGCGGTGCGGGCGTTGTCGAGGCGTTGTACGACCGCATCCACGGCGCGGTCGGCCTGTTCCTGCGGCTGTTGGCTGACCGAGGTGAGGTCGATGTGACCCAGCCGTGCCAGCACACTGTCGTCGTAACCAACGATCGAGACCTCGCCCGGGACGTCGACTCCGCCGCGTCGGAGTCCGTCGATCACGCCGATCGCGATGCGGTCATTCGCACATACCACCGCAGTGGGCAGCTCGCCGCCGAGTAGCTGGTTCGCCGCGGCGAGGCCGGCGGTCTCGGTGAATTCGCCGTCGATGATGGAGGCCAGCTCACCGAGCGAATGTCGGCGCATCGCGCGGAGGTATCCGTTGCGGCGGTCGGCGGAGATCACGCCGGGCCCGCCGGAGACGTGCACGATCCGGCGATGGCCGAGGCCGGTCAGGTGGTCGACGACCATGGCGGTGCCCTTGGCGTCGGCCGACCGGACCACGTCCAGCGAATCGGCGGCCACCCGCCGCCCGATCACCACACATGGTATCTGCTCGCCTAGAGCCGACAGCGCCGACGAAGGCAACTCGGGACCTATCAAAAGCATTCCCTCGCAACGAAAGTCAAGCAACGTATCGATGACCTTCTGTTCGGCGTGAGTGGGTGTTACTGCGCCGAGCACGACCTCGTACCCGGCCCGGTCGGCAGCCGCGACGATGTCCTCGACGACTTCGGCGTGAAAACTGTTGCGGATATTGGCCATCACCCCGATCAGGTGCGATCGCTTGGCGGTCATCAGGGCGGCGGCGCGATTGACCCGGTAGCCGAGTTCGTCGGCGGCGGCGAGCACCCGCTGACGGGTCTCGGTGCTGGGGCCCGGTGCGTTGCGAATCACCAGCGAGACCAGTGCCTTGGACACCCCGATCTTGTCGGCGATGTCCTGCATGGTCGGTCGATCGCGGTTGCCGGTCACTGACGCCCTCTCGGATTCGACACCCGCGGGTCTTGACAGCTGGGTGTGACTGCGCTCATAGTAACTGACTTAGACCGGTCTAATAGACCGGAGCAATTACTTCGGGAGGCGCGGCATGGCAGACCAGAACTCGATCGGCGTCGCCGTCATCGGCGGCGGAATGGCAGGCCGCGCGCATGCGGCGGGATATCGCACCGCGACAACACTGTTCGGAACCGACCGCCCGGACGTTCGGCTGGTCGCGATCGCCGATACCAGCACCGCAGTCGCAGACGACGTCGCCAAGCGCTACGGCTATCAGCGCGCCGAGTACGACTGGCAGGCGATCGCCGACGCGCCCGACGTCGACGCGGTCAGCGTCGTGGTGGCCAACCACCTTCACCGCGAGATCGTCGAGGGCCTGTTGGCGGCCGGCAAGCACGTACTGTGCGAGAAGCCACTGGCCGGCAGTCTCGCCGACGCCGAGGCCATGGTGGCTGCCGCCGACCGCACCGACCGCGTGACGGCCGTGGGCTATACCTATCGCCGCTCACCGGCGGTCGAGCAGATCCGCCGCGAGCTGGCCGCCGGAACGTTGGGGGAGCTCGTCCACTTCAACGGGCACTACTGGTGTGACTACGCGCTCGATGCGGACGGGCCCATCACGTGGAGGTATCGGGGAGCGCCGGGCACCGGCGCCCTGGCCGACGTCGGCAGCCACCTGCTGGATCTGGCCGAGTTCGTCTGCGGCCCGATCATCGAAGTCAGCGGCGCATCGTTCGCGACGCTGGTGACCAGCCGGCCGGTGCCATTGGGCGTGACCTACGGGCACACCAGGGGAGAGGTCAGCGACGAGCGGGTGCCGGTGGAGAACGAAGACGTCGCCACCTTCACCGCCCGGTTCGACAACGGCGCCGTCGGCACGTTCTCGGCATCTCGGGTCGCCCACAACCTGCCCGACGGGCTGGGCTTCGAACTGTTCGCCTCGCGCGGTTCGGCGGCCTTCGATCTGCACCGCGCAGGGGAATTTCAGATCTCCACCGACGAGGTTGCCAGCCACACGGCCGGCGCCCGGCGAGTCCTGGTAGGACCCGAGCACCCCTACATCCGTGGTGGGCTCCCGATGGATGCCGGCGGGGTTGGGCACGGCGTGGCCGACCTCTTCGGCTATCAGGCGCGGGCGTTTCTCGATCAGATCGCGGGCACCGGAGACCTGGGCCCCCTCCCCGGCTTCGACGCGGGCCTGCACGGGTTGCAGGTGGTTGCCGCGGTCACCGAATCCGCCAACTCGAGCGGCGCCGCCGTCAAAGTCCTCTAGCCAGAAGGAAACGGAACGATGAAACTCGGTGTGTACACCGCAATCCTGCACGACAAGCCCCTGCGTGAAGCGTTGGAAGTCATCTCCTCGCTCGGTCTCGCCGGGGCTGAGATCAACGCCGGTGGCTTCCTGCCGACCCCGCATCTTCCCGTCTCGGACCTGCTGTCCGGCGCGGTGTCGGCGCGCGAGTATCTGGCCATCTTCGACGGCACCGGAGTATCGATCGCGGGACTGAACTGCAACGGCAACCCACTTCATCCCGACCCGGAAGTCGGCCCCGAGGACGCGGACGACCTACGCAAGGCCATCCGCGTTGCGGGCCTGCTCGGCGTGGACCGCGTGGTCACGATGTCCGGTCTGCCGCACGCACACCCCGGCGGACGGTGGCCGGCGTGGCACGTCAACACCTGGGACTCGGGATATCTGGACTCTCTGGACTACCAGTGGGACGACGTCGCGGTGCCCTTCTGGACCGAAATCGACTCCCTCGCCCGCGAGCACGGCGTGAAGGTCGCCATCGAAATGCATCCGCAGAACCTGGTGTTCAACCCACCCACGCTCAAACGCCTCGTCGACAAAGTCGGCGCCACCCACGTCGGCGCGGAAATGGATCCGTCGCACCTGTTTTGGCAGGGCATTGATCCGGTTGCAGCGATCGACTGGCTGGGGCCCCTGGTGTTCCACGCGGCCGCCAAGGACACCCGCATCAACGACAACTGCAAGATCTACGGCGTACTGGACGAGCGGTTCACCCGTATTCCGTTGGACCAGAACCCCACCGGCCTCGGTGGCAGGCATGTCGTGAACAAGTGGCCCGAGGACTCGGCGTGGGACTTCGTCGCCGTCGGGCGAGGACACGACGTCGACTTCTGGGCCAGGTTCCTGCGCGCGCTCGAGGCCGTCGACCCCGACATGGCCGTCAACATCGAGCACGAAGACGTCGAGCTGGGACAACTCGAAGGACTGCAAGTCGCTGCCGAGACCTTGAAGACCGCCAACTCGGCCCTCGTCGGCTGAACCAAGACAAGGATGTCGAAGACATGAGCACCACCAAGAACATCGGGCATACGACGGCCATGCGGATCGCCGCACTCGTCGTCAGCGCGCTGGTCGCGCTGACGGCCTGTTCCAGCACCGGCGGCAAGCCACGCGACGCCGGCGGCGGCATGTCCGCCGGTCAGGCCGACACCCCACGCTTCACCGTCGCCATGGTGACGCACGGCCCGCCCGGGGATACCTTCTGGGACCTGATCCGCAAGGGTGCCGAAACCGCTGCAGCCAAGGACAACATCGAGCTGAAGTACTCCTCCGAACTGCAGGGTCCCGATCAGGCCAACCTGGTGCAGAACGCCATCGACAGCAAGGTCGACGGACTGGCCGTCACCCTGGCACGTCCGGAGGCCCTGGCCCCAGCAATCAAGGTCGCCATCGATGCCGGCATACCCGTCGTCGCCTTGAACGCCGGGATCGCCTCCTGGAAGGCCATGGGAGTCAAGGCCTACTTCGGACAAGACGAGACCGTCTCCGGGCAAGCAGCCGGCAAACGTCTCACTGCCGACGGGGCCAAGAAGGTCATCTGCGTCATCCAGGACCAAGGAAATGTCGCACTCGAATCCCGTTGCGCCGGAGTGGCATCCGGGTTCGGAGGCCAGGTCGAAAATCTCAACGTCAACGGCACCGACATGCCCTCGGTGCAATCGACGATCACCGCCAAGCTGCAGCAGGACCCCTCGGTCGACTACATCATGGCGCTGGGTGCACCCATCGCCCTGGCGGCGGTGGACTCGGCGAAGAACGCCGGCAGCACGGCCAAGATCGCCACCTTCGACACCAATGCCGCACTGGTGGACGCGATCAAGACGGGGAACATCCAATGGGCGGTCGACCAACAGCCATTCCTGCAGGGCTACCTGGCGATCGATTCGATGTGGCTGTATCTCAACAACCGCAACGTCGTCGGTGGCGGCGCGCCGACACTGACCGGGCCCGCGTTCATCGACGAGACCAACATCGACGCCATCGCCCAGTACGCCAAGGCTGGCACACGCTGACGAGACTCCCACCGCCAACACCCCGTCGGCGCCGGAAATCTGCCTCAAGCTAGAAGGACGATCAGCTGATCTACCGACTTCTCCTCCATGGCACCGGATGAACCGAGCTAGTGGCGTGCTAAGGGGGAGGGTTCCGCCACCACGGGGTTCTCGATGGCGCCGATTCCCTCGATCTCGACGCGCACCCGCTGACCGGGTCGCAGTAGCCGTCCGGAGAACACACCGACGCCGCCGGGCGTCCCGGTGGCGATGAGGTCGCCGGGTTCCAGCGTGCAGACGCGCGAGAGCGCAGCGATCATGTCGCCGATCCCGGTGACCATCTCCTTGGTGGAGCCGTCCTGACGCAGCTCGCCGTCGACCCACGTGCGGATACCGAGACCCGCCGGATCCACCTCGTCGGCGGTGACGACCCACGGCCCAATCGGGCCATGGGTGTCAAAGCTCTTGCCCGGCCACATCGTTGGAGTGTCTTGCTGCCAATCCCGTACCGACACGTCGTTGCCCACCGTGTAGCCGGCCACGGACGCAAGCGCCGTGGCGGCGTCGGCACGGCGGACGCGCTGCCCGATGACCGCCACGAGTTCGCCCTCGTAGTCGAGCATCGGCGAGTCGTACGGCGCGAGGATCGGGTCGTAGGGTCCGGTGATGCAGGAAACCTGCTTGTTGAAGAACGTCGGCAGCTTCTGGTCCGGGAACGCAGCACGCAGATGCTTAAAGCGCTCCATCGGCTCGGCGTACTGGGGTTGCGTCGCGGCCTCTTGAATCTCTGCAAGGTGTGAGGTGAAGTTGAAGCCGATCGCCAGATACTTCGACGGCGCCGGAATCGGTGCGTGCAGAACGACTTCCGAGAGAGGCGTCCGCTGCCGGGCGCCGGCGGCCTTGCGGGCCACGTCCGCATTGACGTCAGGACCGGCCGCCAGTAGCGCCGTGACGTCGGTGGGGGCACCGTCGAGCGCGCCGAGCGCGACAACGTCGTCGTCGACGACGACTCCTGCGCTCACCCCCGCGCCTTGGACGCCGTATCTCACGAGCTTCATTTCGTCTCCTTTGTCGTGTAGAGCGCCTCGATTTGCGAGGCGTACTTCTGTGCGATCGGCCGGCGCTTGAGCTTCATCGTCGGTGTCAACTCGTCGGAGTCGGGCAGCCAGTCTTCGGCGAGGATCGCGAAGCGCTTGATCTGCTCTACGCGCGCCAGCCGTGCGTTGGCGCGGTCGACACCGGCCCGAACCTCGGCCTGCCGTCCGGCAGCAGTCGCGTACGAAGCGGCGACCATGGGATCCAGGACGATCAGCGCGACGTTGTACGGTCGCCCGTTGCCGATTGCGCACGCCTGACCGATGAGCGGGCTGCCTTCTTTCAGGCGTGCCTCGATGTTGGTGGGCGACATGTTCTTTCCCGCCGCGTTGATGATCAGTTCCTTCTTGCGATCGACGATCCGCAGGTGTCCGTCGGCCTCGATGCGGGCGATGTCGCCCGTGTGCAGCCAGCCATCGGTGTCGATCGCCTCGGCGGTCGCCTCCGGTCGGTTGCGATAGCCAGCCATCAGCAGCGGGCCGCGGACGAGGAGCTCGCCGTCCTCTGCCAACCTCACCTGCGCGCTGGGAAGGGGTGGCCCCACGGTGCCGGGCCGAACGTCGTCTGCGGCGGCCAACGAGACGACGCCGGTGGTTTCCGAAAGGCCGTAGACCTCCCGCAAGGTGATCCCGATCGCTTCGAAGAACTCGATGACCGCGGGCGGGCACGGCGCAGCGCCGGTCACCGCTGCCGCGAGCTGGTCGAAGCCCAGGCGACGACGGATCTCCTGGTGGTCGATCCCCGCCGCGACATCGGTCGCGATGGACGCCTGCAGTTTCTCCCACAATCGCGGGGGCGAGAAGAAGAAGTGCGGGCGCACCCGCGGGAGCAACTCGGTGACCGCGCTTGGGGTCGGACAGCACACCACGCTGAAGCCCGCGGTCATCGGCAGGTAGTGCGTGCACACGCGCTCGGCGATGTGGGCCATCGGCAGATAGGAGATCGTGCGCTGCCCCGGCTGAATTCCGACCAGCGCGCCCATGTCGGCGGCCATGGTGAGGATGTTCGCGTGCGTCAGCTCGACGCCCTTGGGTGGCCCGGTCGTGCCCGACGTGTAGATCAACGTTGCGAGGTCGCTTGGCTTTACGGCCGCGGCGTGCTCCAGTTCGTCGCAGTCCAACAGCTCAAACCACGAGTCCGATCCGACGACGATGACATGGTCTACGGCGCCGCGACCGCGCTCGAGCGCGGCGAGCAGGCCGTCAACCAACGTTGCCTCTGTGATGACGATTCGGCAGTCGGCGTCGGCGACCAAATGGGTGAGCTGTTCGGGTGCCGAGGTGTTGTACATCGAGAAGGGTGTGGCGCCGAGGAGCAGCGCGCCGGCATCCGCAACGTGGAATTCGGGCCGGTTGCTGAGCAGGAGCCCGAGCGTGTCCCCATGGCGCAGACCGAGTTCGGCGAGTCCCGCGGCGGCGCGGCGGGCCTGGGCGCCGTAGTCACCCCACGAGAGCACCACTTCGAGGTCGGCGTTGAGGATCGCCGGCGCATCGGCGCGGGATTCGACCATCGCCAGAAACGCCTCGCCGACCGTCTTCGTGTCGCGGTGAACCGTCGTGCTCATCGCTGCGCCTTCCCCTCGTGTGTGGCGGCAAGCGTATCCGGTAATATGACAAGCTGTCAATTAAAATATTGTCAGATGGCTCATTCGGCCTGAGTGCGAGGGCCACGCACCCTCCGCTCGTAGGTTGCACGTCTGCCAACGTCGATGCGGTCGGTGAACAGATGGTCCAACCCGAGTGAGCGCCTCAACGCGTCTGCAACGCCGCCGGGCAGAATCCGTTGGATCCCCAACACCACTCCGGCTGCCCGGGTGACCGTGACGCGTCGTTTCGGCTTGCGGATCAGACCGACGATCGCTCTTGCGACATCGCTTGCTTCGGCATTCTTCAGGCCCCTGGCTTGGTCGATGCCGGCGATCATCTCCGTGTTGGTCATCGCCGGGAGGACTAGCCGAGTAGTGGACGCCGGTGCCGCGATGTTCCGCGCGAATCGAATTGGTGAACCCGAGGACGGCGTGCTTGGTGGCGCAGTATGTCGCTACCCCCGGCGACGGCGTCTCGGAGTTCACCGATGCGACGTTGATGATGTGGCCACTGCGCCGGGCAAGCATCCGCCGGGCCGCGACCTTCGTGCCCACGATCACGCCGTAGACGTTGACGGCCAACGCGAGTCGCGTCAGCGCGTCTGGCTCGTCGATGAGCCGACCGGCCGGAAGGATCCCGGCGTTGTTCACCAGAACGTCGACGGGCCCCAGCCGACTTTCCACCTCGTCGAGGAAGCCGGCGAACGAGTCGTGATCTGTCACGTCGAGCGTGCCAGACACGGCGAGCCCAAGGTTCGCACCGGCCTGTTTGACCGCTTGCTCATCGATGTCGCCGATGGCGACCTTCGCCCCAAGCAGGTGCAGCGCCGTCGCGGTGGCCAACCCGATCCCGCGGGCGCCGCCGGTGATGACGACGACCCTTCCGTTAACTGACTCGGCTCGGTTCATTCGAGTATCCATCCGCGCGGTGTCGAGATCGGCGTGTCCGTCCCCTGGCTCACCGTAAACTCACAAATTGATAGTTGTCAAGATAAAACTTGACAGCTGCCCTATAACAAAGTAGCTTGGCCGTTATGCAAGCCGCGATCAGTTGTGCCGTTCCGGCGCTCGAGCCGTTCGACGACGCTGTCGTCCACGCGCAGTTGGCCGACGAGCTGGGCTATGACTCGATCATGTTGTCCCACATCGCGGCCCGTGACTCGTTCACGATGGCCGCCGCCCTGGCGATGCGCACCGAACGGGTAGCGATAGGCACCTCGGTGGCGCCGCTGTATCACCGCTCGCCGGCATCGATGGCCCAGACCGCCGCTACGGTCGACGACATCTCCGGCGGGCGTTTCCGACTCGGCCTCGGCGTGGGCCACCGCGTCACCATGGGCGGCTGGCACGGCCAGCAGATCGGCAAGCCGACCTCCGAAATGCGGGAATACATCGGCATTGTCCGCGCGATCCTGGCAGGTGACGTCCCGCCGACCGGCCAGCGGTGGACGTCGAACTTCGCGTTCATGGGCTTGACGCCGCGGCCCGACATCCCGATCTATCAAGCCGCGCTGTCGCCGGCGATGCTGCGCCTGGCCGGTGAGATCGCCGACGGAGTGGTGCTGTGGGCATGCCCGTCGCAGTATGTTCGCGATGTCGTGGTGCCGGAAGTGACTGCGGGCCGCCATCGCGCCGGAAAGCCAATCGAGGGATTTCACATCCTGGCCGCGGTGCCCTCGGCGATGTGCCATGACCGCGCAACCGCGCTCGCAGGTGTGCGCAACGAGTTGCACCGGTACTTCGGCCTGCCGTTCTACCGGGCGATGTTCCAAGCGGCGGGCTTCGCCGATGACGTGGCGGCATTCGATGCCGCTTCACCCGACGCCGAAGCTCAAAAGCTATCCATCAGTGAGCGATTCATCGATGACCTGTGTGCGATCGGTGACGACGCCGCCGTTCGCGACGGGGTTCAGCGATACCGCGACGCGGGGGTCTCCAACCCCGTGCTGACGGCCATCCTCGGCACCGACTTCGAACCCACGTTGCGCGCTGCGGCCAATGCCGTCGCATCGACACCAGTAGTAACCCAGTAGAAAAGGAGAATTCGTCATGGTACAGCTCAACGATAAGGTCGCCCTGGTCACGGGTGGCACCTCAGGTATCGGTCTTGCCGCCGCCAAGCGGTTGGCGGCCGAAGGCGCGCATGTCTTCATCACCGGACGCGACAAACAACGCCTTGACGAGGCACTAGCGTCAATTGGTCCTTCGGCCAACGGTATTCGTGGCGACGTCACCGACCCTGACGATTTGGACAGAGTCGCCGACGCCGTCAAGGCACACGGACATGGCCTTGACATCGTGTTCACCAATGCCGGTGGGGGAGAGTTCGCGGCGCTGGCCGACATGACACCACAACACTTCCTCGACACGTTCAACCGCAACGTCGGCGGCACCATCTTCACAGTGCAGAAAGTCTTGCCGCTACTGAATCCCGGCGCGTCGGTCATCCTGTCCGGCTCGAGCTCAGCCTCAAGCGGTACGCCCGCGATGGGCGCGTACGCCGCGTCGAAGGCGGCGGTCCGATCCTTCGGCCGGACCTGGGCGGCCGAACTCGCGCCTCAGCAGATCCGGGTGAACACGCTGGTTCCGGGGCCGGTCGAGACGCCAGGACTCACGGGCGCCGCACCAGCCGGCCAAGAACAACAGCTGCTGGCCGGCTTTGCGGCAACGGTTCCGCTGGGCCGAGTCGCACAACCCGAGGAAATCGCCGCTGCTGTCCTGTTTCTGGCCAGCGACCAAAGCAGTTTCATGACCGGCGCGGAGCTGTTCATCGATGGGGGCGCCGAACAGGTCTAGGACCCGTCGGCCGGCGGCACGGTCGCCAATCTGAATGGTGCGGCCCGTCTTTCACTGGGAGACGGGCCGCACGACGTGTTCACCCAGAACGGCTACGTCAGTCAGTGCTGCACGATGTGGATGAAATTGTCCTCGACATCACGGATCGCCGTCGAACGAATTCCTGGCGCCAGCTGCTTGTCGCGCCAGATGATCGGTACGCCCTTGTCGCGGAGCTGGTCGGTCGCGCGTTGAAGGTCCTCGACAGCGAAGGCGAGAAACTTGTTCCCTTTGGGCAGCAGATGATGTGGGGGATCGGCGCATAGGCTGGGCTCGGTCGATACGGTCGGCCCATCGCCCTGGATGAGTTCCAGCTGGGTTCCCGCTCCCTCCAGCAGCACGACATTGGCGCCGTCAATCCTGACGCGCACGTGCTCGGTGAAGCCCAGAACGCTTTGGTACCACTGCGAGGATCGGTCGAGGTCAGCGACGACGATCACGGTGCAGGCAAAGGCCAGCGAGTCCAGGCCGCGGCCGGGCGCGCTCACCGCGGCATCAAGTCGTTGATCGTCGGTTGCCATGGGCTGGTCTCCTCATTCCTCGTGGTCTATCTCAAGGGCCCGGACGATGAGGTCCGCGGCGAATTCGGCATGGGCTTTGACCGCGGCTGGTTCCAGCGGGTCAGCAGGGTCGAAATGACGCGCCAGCGGGCCGAGAGTGAATTGCGCGGCGGCACCATGGGCCAGCACGAAGTTGAATGTGCGCAGCGAGATCGGCCGCGTCCGTCCGGTGGCGACAAGGTGATCGAGCAGGCGCTGCACCGGTGCGAGCGCGGGCTGGATGTACGTGTTGTACATGTAAGCCAACCGCTCGGTATCTTGTCGGCCCTCGATGTTCATCAAGCCCAGCAGCTCAGGCCGCTCGGCGGAGTACTCCAAGAAGGTCCGCATGGTGATTCGCAGTTGGTCGAGCGGGTCGGTCACGGTGGGGTCGAACGCGGTCGTCAACCGCATCACAAGAGGCTGGAAAGCCCAGTCGACAGTGGCGTACCAGAGCGCTTCCTTGGAGCCGAAACGGCCGTTGAGCGCATTGTGGCTAACGCCCAACTCGCGGTTGAGAGTTCGTAGCGCCACGCCGTCATAGCCGTGGGTGGCAAAAGCTTTCAACGCTGCACCGAGGATGTCGTCCAGCGACGCGGGCGAATCTTCGCGGCGTGGTCGGCCGCTCGGCCTGCGTCGCGACGGCGCACTCATGGTGTCCAATCTGAATCTCGGGTCGCCGTGAAGGCGCATCTAGGCGATCACGATAACAATGAATATGATACATGACAAATATTAATTTGGCACGTGTCAGTTGGCGCCGTCCGGGTATGGGACTACTCGTCTGGGCGCAACCGCAGACCCTCGACGATCAGATCCGACACCAGCCGGGCGTGTTCTTCGACGGCTGCGGGTTCGTCCGGGGGCGCCGGGTCGAACAAGATCGCGAGCGGCACCAGACTGTAGATCGCTGCGCCACCGTGTGCGACCAGAAAGTGGAACTCCCGCAACGCGATCGGACGAATCGTCTTCTGTTCGTCCAGGTGCAGCAGGAGTCGCCCGACGCCCGTCAATGCCGGCTCGATGTAGTTGTCGTAGACGTAGCTCAATCGGTCGGTGTCCTGACGTGCCTCGATGTTCATCAACGCAACCAACTCGGGATGATCGGCTGAGAACACGACGTAGCGGCGGATCGCCAGGCGCAACTGTTCCAGCGGCTCGGTCAGGGTTGGATCGAATATCCCTTGCATGATGCGCAGGAGCGGGCCGAAGCCGAAATCGACCGATGCCCGCCATAGATCGTCTTTACCTCCGAAGCGCTGATAGATCAGATTGTGGCTGACGCCGAGGTCCCGGTTGAGCGTTCGCAGCGACACGCCGTCATAGCCGTACGTGGCGAAGGCCACCAGGGCCGCCTCGAGGATGTCCTGCAGCGGCTTCGAGTCAGCGGCCTTCGGGCGACCTCGACGTACCTGCGTTGTTGGCTTAGGGCTCACATGACAAATTATGGCAGACGGACCATCAACATTTATATTGACATCTATCAACTTACCTCCTAATGTACTCCTCAACGGTTCGGCAGCCACAGGAGTCTTTTCGCCATGACGCAGACACTCGACACCCCAGTCCTCATTGTTGGCGCGGGACCGACTGGTCTCGTCCTCGCCAGCGTGCTGTCTGGTTATGGCATCAATTGCGTTCTTGCTGAACGCAACACGCATACGACCCGGTTCCCGAAGATGGACGTCACCAACGGCGCCAGCATGGAGCTACTGCGGCGGCTGGGTGTCGACGCCGAGTTGCGTCGCGTGGGGGTCGCGCCGCAGCATTCGTTCGATGTGATCTTCGCGCCCGGTCTCGACGGCCCGGAGATCGCCCGCTGGGCGTTGCCTTCGGTCGACGAGCAGTGGGCGACACTGCGGGCGTCGCCCGACGGGACCCGGCCGGGTCAGCCATGGCAACGTTGTTCGCAAGCGATCTTCGAAGCGGTGATGATGGACCGCTGCCGGCGTGACCCGTTGATCGACGTTCGCCAGGGATGGCAGCTGCAGACCTGCGCTCAACATGGCGACGCGGTGGAAGCCACTGTCGTGCACGACGATGAAGCACTACAGATCCGTGCCAGCTATGTGGTGGGATGTGACGGCGCGTCGAGCCGGGTCCGCAGCGAGTTGGGGATTGCGATGGAGGGCGCCAAGGACATTACCGAGTTTGCGTTGGTGCACTTTCGGTCCAGCGATCTGACCAACCTGCACGCGCTCGGACAGTTCTGGCACCTCTTCACCACCGGCGGTGCGATCCTCATCGCACAGGACGAGGTCGACACCTGGACGCTGCACCAAGATTTGGGACTCGTCGACGATCCCGATCCGATCGGTGATCCCCACGAGTTCGTCGCCAGGGCACTTGGACGCCCCATCGAGATCGACGAGATCCTGGCCTCGAGCGTGTGGCGGCCCAACGCCTTGCTCGCGGACCATTACGGCCGGGATCGAATCCTGCTTGCCGGTGATTCGGCCCACACGATGATCCCGACCGGCGGCTTCGGAATGAATACCGGTGTGGGTGACGCGTTCAACCTCGGGTGGAAGCTCGCCGGCTTGCTGCACGGCTGGGGCGGTCCAGACCTGCTGACGAGCTACGAGTCCGAGCGCCGGCCGATCGGAGATCGCAATCGCAACGCGTCCGTGGAGAACGTGTTGGTCCATTTGCAGTCGCGCGACATGGTCGACCCGGAACTCATCGGCCAGGACAGCGGCGAGGGGCGCGCGCACCGGGCGACCGTTGCGGAATTCCTCACCACCAATGATGCCGAAAACACCAGCCTGGGAATCGAACTCGACATCCGTTACGACGACTCGCCCATCGTGTAGCGGTGTTGATGACGAAGCCCCCGACTGGGATCGACGCACCTTCGTACCCACGGTGCGGCCCGGCCACCGCGCGCCGAATGTCGTCGTATCCGAGGATGAAACATTGTTCGACCAGTTTGGTGATGGTTTCACACTCGTCGACGCCGTCGCCGGGCCCAGCGACGCAAAGCTCCTCCTGGACGAAGCCGAACTGGTCGGAGTGCCGGTGAGTCACCTTGTCCTCGACGACCCGCGGTTATGTCAGTTGTATGGCCACCGCCTGGTTCTCGTCCGTCCAGACCTGCACATTTCCTGGAGCGGAACCACTATCGCCAACCCCGCTGACGTCCTAGCGCGTGCGCGCGGCGCGCGGCGACTCACTCCCTGAAGGCCCCTACTCCGCAGGAGACTCTCATGCGAAACCACGACCACTCGATCGCAATCGACGGGCACGCCGACCTCCACAGCGAGCACGGTCCCAACCGAGGCGAACACAGCGGACGTTCCGTCAATCCCACTATCAAGGTCACCGACCTGGCCTGGCTTGAATTCGAGAAGCCGGACCTTGAACGTGCCGAAACCTTCGCGCGCGCCTTCGGTTTCGCGGTGGCCGCGCGCGATACCACTACCTTGCATCTGCGTGGATCAATGCCGGGTACACCCGCCGTGGTAATCCGCAAGGGCCCCCGGTCCCGGTTCATCGGCCCCACGTTCAAGGCGGCCGACGCGTCGGATCTCCAGACGCTGGCGGCCGTCACCAATCGGCGCGTTGAACCGCTGGACGAACCCGGCGAGGGTTCCGTCGTGCGACTGTGCGACCCGAGTGGAATCGCCGTCGGGGTCTACCACGGACGGCACGATCTGCCGGGTATGCCCGAACAGCGAGCGCACACACTGAATTTCGGCGGCGATCGCCAACGGATCAACTCCACCCAGCGTCCGCCCCGTGAACCCGCACAGGTGCAGCGCCTCGGACACCTGGTGATGCAGACACCGCACTTCCTCCGCAGTCTGAATTGGTATCTGGACACCCTCGGGATGATCGTGAGCGATTTCCAGTACGTGCCCGGTCAGCGTGACCGCGGTCCTGCACTGGCGTTCATCCGCTGCGACCGCGGGTCGGTACCCTCCGATCACCACACCCTCGCGCTGAACCTCGGAACCGTCGCCGGCTACGGTCATTCCGCATATCAGGTCACTGACCTGGACGCGGTCGCCGCCGGCGGAGAGTACCTGCTACACCAGGGGTACGAACGCGTCTGGGGCATGGGCCGCCACATTCTGGGCAGTCAGATCTTCGACTACTGGCACGATCCCGACAAGCTGATGGTCGAGCACTTCACCGACGGAGACCTGTTCGACAACACCCTCGAACCCGGCTGGGCTCCCTTGACCGCTTCCGGACTCTCCCAGTGGGGACCGCCGATCACCCGGAAATTCCTGGGTACCAACCCGTCTCCGCGGATGATCCGCGACGTCGCGAGAGCCTTGCATGACGACAACGAACTCAATCTCTCCCGCCTGGTCGGAATGTTCAAGGGCATGAGCCAGTGACCGTCGACTACGTCCGGAGTGCTCGCCGTGCCGGCGTGGAGACTGACCACAACCCTGCCTGGCGGTTCGCGTGAGCACCGCCAGCGTCAGATTGTCAACCCTCAACGAAAGGTTCGAAATGTCCATCGCCATCACCGTCCTTAGCGCGCTTCTAGCGGTCGCATTCCTCGGTTCAGGCGCCCTCAAACTCGCCGGCGCGAAGCAGTCATTGCAGATGCGCGACCAGTTGAACGTCAGCGCGCAACGGTGGCGCCTGGTCGGGGCGCTGGAGGTTGCCGGCGCCGTGGGGTTGGCCGCCGGATTTGTCGTCCCAGCGCTTGGTATCGCTGCCGCGGTCGGACTTGCACTGTTGATGGTCGGCGGCATCGTGACTCACGCCCGCGCACAGGATCTTCGCAATGCCGGCCCGGCCACGCTGCTTCTCGTGTTGGCTGTCGCGACCGTCGTCCTCCGGGTCGCCACGATCTAGACGATTCTTCGAAGCCAGGCCGAGCATCAAATCCCAAGGGAGTGAAAAGGTGTCTAACACCATGGAATTGCGCCAACCCACCGTTGCCATAACAGGCGCGGGCAGCGGGCTCGGACGCGCAGTGGCCATCAAGCTCGCCGCGAAGGGCTATCGCGTCTTCGGTACCGCGAGGTCAGAAACGGATGCCGCGGATCTGGAGAAGGCATCGGCCGGCAATGCCGCAGTGACCCTTGCCGACATCACCGATCAGCATGCGGTCACGGCGTGGGTGGGAAAGGTCTCGGATGAGTTGGGTGAGCGCGGGCTTGACGTCCTCATCAGCAATGCGGGCACGCTGACGCCCGGGCCCCTTGAAGTCATCCCGTTGAACGACATCAGACGCGAGTTCGAGGTGAATGTCTTCGGGGCGATGGCCGTAATCAACGGGTTCCTTCCGGCGCTCCGCAAGTCTCGCGGACGGATCGTCCAAATCGGCGCAATGACGGGCCGGTTGCCGGTGCCATTCGACGGTCCGTCTAGCGCCTCAAAGGCGGCATTCGAGGCGCTCGCCGACGTCTACCGTCTCGAGCTCAAGCCGTTCGGGATCGCCTTCGTGATGGTGCAGGCCGGCAACATGCGCACCGGAGGGCCCGCCAAGACGGCCGCCGCGCTGAAGCGCATCGCCGACGCCATGACCGACGAGCAGCGCGCACTCTACGGGCACGCGTTCGGCAAGTTCACCGAGTCACTCAACAACATGCAGAACGCGGGACTGAGCGCTGAGGCGTCCGCAGACCGGGTGATCGAACTGGTCGAACAGGAACCGCCACCGATCCGCGCGGCCCTGGGTGATGACGCGGAACAGATTCTGCGTCTCGTTCGAGAACAGTCCGATACCGAACTGGATGCGCTGCGACTCCAACTCATTGGGCTGGGCGATGCGTAACCAAACAGACGGCAGGTCCCCTCTGCCGCCCGGAGAGGTAGCCAACCATGCCTGAAATATTGATCACCGGCGGCGGCGGGTTGGTCGGGTTGAACACCGCACGCGCCTTCGCCGCCGCAGGTACTTCGGTCGTGATCACCGCTCGTCACGGACACGACCAAATCGAGAGAGCGTTGGGCGACCTCCGCGAGCTGGTCACCATCGAACCGGTCGAGTTCGCGCGCAGCGGGGAGGTGCTCGATCTCTTCAGCCGCTACGACTTTCACGCGGTGATACACGCTGCGCAGGCTCACCAACACGCACAGACCCGCACGTCCAACCGGGCCAACTACGACATGATCTTCAATTGTCTGGAAGCCGCGGAGGCCACTGGTGTGAAGCGCCTCGTACTCGTGAGTTCGATCGCGGTCTATGGCGGCATCGCACCACCATTCGCCGAAGACACGCGGTTCCCCGTGCAAGCTGCGATCGATGACCATCCCGACGCCATGGGCGTCTTCACCACGCCTGATGGCAGCAGAGCACTCGCGCTGCCGGCGTTTGAGGTTTCCGTCAAACGATCCCTTGAACGCATCGCACTCGACTATGCGGCTCCGTGGCAGATGGGTGGGTCGGCGACGGTGCACGCCAATCAGAAGCTCAACGAACACCTAGCTCGACGTCGCCGTGCTGCGCATTCCGACTCAGTTCGGGCCGGGTTACAAGGAGATGGGTAGTCCCATCAGCCGCGCCGTTCATACGGTCGCGGGCAAGGGAAATCTCATGGCCGGCGCGGGATACATGGGCGTGCCGCTGTCCGACCTGTGGAGCGTGATCGCCGTGTCCCCACTGACCTATGTTCGCGACACGGCCAATGCGCTCACGAGCATGATCAGTGCCGACACCCTCCCACATCGGATCTACAACCTGTCCAGCGGCTATACCACCAGCGCACGCGAACAGCTGCTGACCCTCTACCGGATACGCCCGGATGCCGCGCGACAAGTGAATCTGGATCCGGAAACGCTTCGGGCGCAGCCGTATCCGTCGAACGGATACAGCGCGGATCTGCTGACCCGCGACACCGGGTGGCGTCCCCGATACACGTTCGAAGAAGCGCTTGAAGACTATCTGAAGTGGCTTGGCGAACACCCGTACTGAGCTTGAGCATTCCCGTGCGATTAACCCAAGTAGCAGTAGCAATGGGCAGGTAAGGAGTTGGAGCAATGAGAGGTCTCAAAGGAAAAGTCGCCATTGTCGCCGGCGCGGCACCGGGCAATATCGGCGCGGCGACTGCCGTACGCCTCGTTGAGGAGAACGCGGCCGTCGTGGTGGCCGATCTCAACGAGTCCGCCGCTCAAGCGGTGGTCGACGTGATCCGAGAGTTGGATGGAAAGGCTGCTGCCCGGTCCTTCGATATCACCGACGAGGCATCGTACAAGGAGCTCATCGACTTCACGGTCAAGGAATTCGGTCGGCTCGACGGCTTGTTCAACGTGGCGGCCGACCTCTCGCCCCGCACACTGGAGCAGGACGGCGATGTGATGTCGATCGGGCTCGACGTGTGGCGGCACACCATTGACGTGACACTCACCGGCTACATGTACGGAATCCGTCACGCCCTGCCCATCATGATCGGCCAGGGCAGCGGTGCGATCGTCAACACGATGTCAACCAGTGTCTGGATGGGTGAGGATCGCCGTGTCGCCTATCAATCGGCGAAGGCCGGGCTTTATGGGCTCACTCGCCACACCGCGACGGTCGGTGGCAAGCATGGCGTGCGATGCAATTCGGTCGCGCCTGGTGTGATCCTCACTGGGGCGGCGCTGGAAGATACCACCGAAGAATGGCGCAACGAGATCCTCGCATCGGTGCGGTCGAATCGCCTGGGAGCCCCGGAGGACCTTGCTGCGATGGTGGCGTTCCTGTTCTCCGACGACGGGGCCTACGTCAATGGCCAGACAATCGTGGTCGACGGGGGCGCCAACCTGACGTGAGCCTTGCTGGACCGCGTAGCGGTTGACACCCACACAACCTCAACGGGCAAGTGAAAAGTGCGACAGCGAGCCGAAGTTCCGCGCCGTACTCCCAATCGATAGCGGAGACCGGACGACGATCGCCCGAAACTCATTTCGCACTCCATGGACGGCAACAGGTACGTTTCGCCGACGTCGAGCTTCATGTCGATGACGGTGAGTAGCGCGGCGGAGCTCGCTTACATCGCGGCAAGGGACACGAGGTCGATCAGAGGCCCGCACGGTTCACGACGACCGCGCGGTCACCACGGCTTCCGAGTCGATATCGCTGGGCCCGTTCAACGCCGCGGCCGGGTCGGCGCGATGGCGGCCATCTGCCGGGTAGCACACGGAGCTGCCAAGCGCGACCTTCCCGGAGGTGAGACTGTTGTCGCGGCCGAGGGTGCGGATCATCTCGACGAGAACACGGTGTTCGACGCATTCGCAGTGCCCAGCTTGGGTGGCGCCAAGAGCCAAATTGCGTGCACACCAATGAGATTCGATCGCCATGGGCCCTAGAATCGTAGTGCGGGAACGCTCACTTTGGTCCGAGATCTGATTCAGTCGGTCGAAGCGCGCCGCGTTCTAGCGCTCAGCAAATCGATACCGTCCATTAATGAATCAGCCACGTGCAGACCACCGGAATCATCGGATCTCACTCGTTGGCGATGACGTTGTCCTTGCCGAGGAGGAACTCGTACGGATCGTCGTCGTTCACCTGGACGGTGACCATGTGCATCTTCAGGTGAGGCTGGAACATGTCGTAGGCCTCGGTTGTCGCATGGTCGAACCCGTGCTTCTCCTTGGTGACGACCGGGTCAAGCATCCTTACTGAGCCCGGGACGAGCGTGCGCAACGAGGCGACCCACTCGTCTTTGCGGCCCCTCGTTCAAGTACGGGCAGTGGACACGGGCGTGGGCGAGTCGTGCTTCTCTCGACGGTGCTCCCATGGTGTGTCTCCCTCGTGCGTCATGCAGTCTGATGGTTGGTGCCATTCTCACCGCCGGGCCAGGCGAAGGTCAGTCTTGCCAGAAGTTCATGATCAGCTTGCGGCGCTCGTCGCGGGTCGACTTCTGGGTGAAGGCCTGGATTCCGACAATCGCGTTTTCGCCGGGGCGTTCATCGCAGGTGGGTGCCTATTCGGGCCGATCTCGGCGGACCTACGAGATGACATCACGACAAGTCGAGATTGATGCCATTCCGCAGCTCATCCATCGAGAAAGCCACCCTTGCTTCGCCGACATCCACCGTGTATCGGCCCTCGCCCGGGCGTGTTACCGGCGCCGAAAACTTGTATTGGCAAGAGAACCGCGATGATTCGGAATGCCCGCGTTGAATTGTTTCCCGTTTGCGCTCACCAGTGGACAGGTTGCCGCCTCCAACGGCGCGGCCGTCGAGACTGATGGTTACGGGAGTTCCTTGCCGGACGTCGATGCCCGCCAGCACGGAGTTGGCTATGCATCGCTTGGTTTGAGGAGTATTCACATCACTGCCGGATATTGCCACCGAGACCTGACCGTAAGCCAGGAAGCCGTCCTGCCGCCCATCTGGTCCTCTGGGTTTCAACGCAAGGTGAGTTCCGGCTGCAGCGAGAATCGCTAGCAGCAGGGAAGCGATCAGTATTGAGACCCAAACGCCGGGTCGGCCACGTCGAACCATCGGGGTTCCTCCGAGGAGTCCGCGTCGAAGTTTACCTTGGTCGCGACCAAAGGGAATCGGGTTAGCACCGTCCCGTTAGCGCCGAGGAAAAAGGTCTCCGGTGAAGGCAGCGCGGTTTGCTCCGAGGAAGCCCAGAGGCTCTGCGCGTAACTCATGTGTGGATTTTCTTGACTGGTATCCAGAGCTACCCCGTTTCGCGTGCGTGGCGAGGTTTGTGATCACACAGGGACGGGAACGCCGGTTGTGCCGATTTGCGAGGAGGCGGCCATGGCGACACCACCTGCTGAGACCCAGGGTGTGATCCGCAGTCTCATTCCCGCCCGGATCGACCGGCTCCCGTGGTCGCCGTTTCACACGCGGATGGTGGTCGCGCTGGGTGTGGCCTGGATCCTCGATGGTCTAGAGATCACCGTGGCCAGCGCGGTGGCCGACACGCTGACCCAGCCCGAGACGCTCGGTCTGTCTTCGGCGGCGGTCGGGCTCATCGCCACCGTTTATCTGGCTGGCGAGGTGGTTGGCGCGCTGTTCTTCGGGCGCCTGTCAGACAAGCTCGGCCGACGCAACCTTTTCATGATCACGTTGGGTGTGTATCTCGTGGGCAGCGGTCTCACCGCGTTCACATTGGGCAATAGCACCGGCTGGATCGTCTTCCTCTACATCACGAGGTTTATCGCCGGTATGGGCATCGGCGGGGAATATGCCGCCATCAATTCGGCGATCGACGAACTGATCCCCGCCCGGTATCGGGGCAGAGTCGACATCGCGATCAACGGCACATACTGGGCCGGTGCGATCCTCGGCACGCTTGGCACGTTCATCTTCCTCAAGGCGATCGACCTGAGCCTGGGCTGGCGACTGGCCTTCCTGATCGGCCCGGTCCTGGGCCTGGTGATCCTGCTGGTGCGTCGGAACTTGCCGGAAAGCCCGCGCTGGCAGGTCATGAACGGCCGCGTGGAGGCCGCCGAGCGCTCGATCTCCCACATCGAACACGAGGTGGAGTCCACCGGCGCCAAGCTGCCCGCGGTCGACGAGAGCAAGGCCATCGAGCTGCAACCGACCGAAAAGATCGGCTATCTGGCGCTGACGCGAGTGCTTTTCCGCGACTACCCGAGCCGATCGATCCTGGGCGCTTCGCTCATGATCAGCCAGTCGTTCCTGTACAACGCCATCTTCTTCACCTACACCCTGGTGCTAGGCAAGTTCTACGGGGTGGCCTCAGAGGCGGCGCCGCTGTACCTGATCGCGTTCGCCGTCGGGAACCTTCTGGGCCCGTTGACCATCGGGCACTTCTTCGACACCATCGGCCGCAGGAAGATGATCGCGGGCACGTACCTGTTGTCCGGTCTGCTGCTGGCCGTGAGCGCGGTCTTGTTCAACGCTGGGTTGCTCAACGCAATTACCCAGACCATCGCCTGGTGTGTCATCTTCTATTTTGCGTCGGCCGGAGCCAGCGCTGCCTACCTCACCGTGAGCGAGATCTTTCCGCTGGAGGTTCGGGCGAAGGCGATCGCGGTGTTCTTCGCCATCGCCCAATGCTTTGGGGCCCTCGGTCCGGTCATCTACGGTGCGCTCATCGGCGATGGCTCCCAGCCGTTCCTGCTGTTCCTGGGCTACCTGCTCGGCGCGGCAATAATGATGGCCGGGGGACTGGTCGCCTGGTTCCTCGCGGTCGATGCCGAAGGCAAGTCGCTGGAAGAGATCGCGACCCCACTGGCAGCCGCCGGCGCCCGCCGCCGGACGGGTTCAGTCCGTGCGGAGGGATCGACCCCGCCCTACTCGCCCTGAGTCCTGGGCGGATCGCGGGTGAAGTCGGGTTGCCAGCATCAGCAGGCCTGCGCCGGGCGCGTTGAAAGGCCGTCCCCGCCTTGAGGCCGAAGCCCGGTGAGGTGGGAGACGTGGCGGCGTCGCCGTTGGGGCGGGACGTCGTACCGCAACGAATGTTGGCTACGGCGACCGCAAGATGACGATCGGTTTGTCGAACTTCTTGAAGGAGTTGAACGTCGCCGCGGGAACGCCGAAGACGGCGGACAACACCCGGGGTGGAAGCCCGCTGAGGGACTGACCTATGCCGATGTTGTCCTTGTCTTCGGGCGCGCTGGTGTTCTGAATGATCACTATCTTGAGGTCGTCGGGGCCCCGGTTTTCGAAGTAGTGGAAGGAACCCTGGGGCGCGAACACGAGGTCGCCGACGTGTTGGTCGAAATTCTCGTGGTTGCTGTTCCCGTCGATGACGACCCACGTCGCGACTCCGCTGGTGACCAGGTTGATCTCCCACGCGCTGGGATGCCAGTGCGGCTCCCGGATGGCTCCCGGCTGCAACGTGAGCATCAAGAGGCTGACCTCTTGGCCTTTGAGTATCGGAAAATTCGCTTCGTCCGCCTGCTGAAACGAGCCCCCGTCAAGCGTGGTGGGGGTCTGCGCGCCGAGACGGAACAGGTGCGATTGCGAGGTGATCGTCTCGGCGGGAATGCGGGGATCACCAAACCGTGCCGCGTCATCGCTCATTGGCTCTACCTTGTCTGTGCGATAGCCGGGAGTGCCGCTGGGGAAGAGACGGTCGATGCCTGCACCGGTCGCTGCTGCGGCGCCGGCCAGACCCGCTCCTCCCAACACCTGGCGACGATTGATCGGCATCACACTGTCCCTCCGTTAATGTGTCTCGAAAAGGCCTGTCACCAAACGTGATTGACTCCGGCGAATTGCGCCGCGAGCATCACGACGAACACACTCATGATGGACGTTGAGGCGACCGCGTCGCGACACAGCTGACGCCCATCAATGCCCCCTGCCACCGGTACTTCCCAGCTATCGGCCAGCTGCAAGCACCGGACCCGACGTCCGTAAGGTGCTCGAACTCGTCACAAGCGCTGCCGCGGCACTAGTTTCAACTCGGTAGCCGGCTACGCGCGGCTCGCGGGCGGCGAGCTCTCCGAGTGTTGCAACCGCGAGCGCCGTCGGGGACTTGCAGCTAGCAGGTAAGCGCAAGGTACCGCGCGCAGGGGTATTCATGGGCGTCAGCGGTATCGACGTGTGACCGGCTGCACGCCGATCATGGGCGGTAGGTTCCGTATTCGCCCGCACGCATCGCCGAGGAGACGAAGTTGGCTCAGTACACATGGACGGTGATAGGGGCAGGACCCGCGGGAATCGCTGCGGTGGGAAGACTGCTCGACCACGGCATCGAGCCTGAACAGATCGCCTGGATCGACCCCCAGTTCACTGCGGGAGATCTGGGTGGAAAATGGCGAGCCGTCCCTGGTAACACACACGTCGCGTCGTTTCTGAACTATCTGACCGCCTCGACGTCGTTTCGCTTCGCCGAGGCGCCGCATTTCGAGCTCACTGACCTCGATCCCGAGGACACGTGCCCGCTCGGAATGGTCGCTGATCCCCTGGTGTGGATCTCGGAGCGCCTTCGTGAGCGGGTTGCGGTCTACCGCACGATCGCGACGGAACTCTCACTGCAGAGCGGGCATTGGACCGTGAGTACCGAGCGAGGAGAAGTCACGTCGAGGAATGTGATCCTCGCCGTCGGTTCCGTTCCCAAGAAACTCGCCGATACCGGTCTGCACGAGATTCCACTCGAGGTGGCTCTCGATCCCGAGAAGCTCGCGCGGGAATCACTGGAGGGTGCCACGGTTGCCGTCTTCGGCTCTTCGCACTCGTCGATGATCGCATTGCCGAACCTACTGGCCAATCCGGTGAGGAAGGTGATCAATTTCTACCAGAGCCCGCTCAGGTACGCCGTCTACCTCAAGGATTGGACGTTGTTCGATGACACCGGTCTGAAGGGCAAGGCCGCGCGTTGGGCGCGGGAGAACATCGACGGGGTGTATCCGGCACGTCTCGAGAGATATTCCGTCCGCAGCGCGGAATTTCACGAGGTCTTGCAGACGTGTGACCACGTTGTCTACACCGTCGGATTCGAACGCAGGCAACTGCCGCTGACCCCGCAATGGGGACCACTGGAGTACAACGTCGCCAACGGCATTCTTGCGCCCGGGCTATTCGGGATGGGTATTGCGTTCCCCGCGTACAGGTCTGATCCGCTGGGGTTTGGAGAGTACCGGGTGGGGCTTGAGAAATTCATGGAGGACCTGAACGACGCCTTGCCCCTCTGGCTGTGCTACGGCGCCGGCGCCACCAACCCGGGGCAACTGGAGTCTGGTCAAACGAGACCGAGTGCAAGACGATCCGGGGACGCTCGGGCAATTGAACGGTTGGCCGTCTAACTCCGCCCGACGGTTCCACGTGAAAAACCCGCTCCGACCTCGCGGCCGGAGCGGGTTTCTCGTTCGTGGGGGATCGCCTAACCCGGCGAGGGGTCAGTAATCCCAGACGGCCGGTACGCACCGAAAGGCGTCGCCGGCGACCGCCACGTGGCAGACCGATGGGAACGGCAGGTGAGTGGCCACCAGCGCTTCCCCGGTCGCGGCCAGTTCCCGCAAAAGGCTGACCCGGACGCGGGCTGCCTCCTCGGGGTCGTGTTCGAAGCCGTTGAACCACTCTGGGTGGTCGAACGCGACCTGGAACACGGCGTCGCCGGCGAACGTCAGCCGGTCGTCGCCGGACGCCAGGCGGACCACGCTGTGCCCGGGGGTATGGCCGCCGGTGCGACGGACGAGCACACCCGGCGCCACCTCGTACTCCGTGTCGAACCGCCGCAGTTGGCCGCGGTACTCCTCCAAGAATTGCGTGGAGGCCGACCGAAGCGCGTCCGGGACCCCCTGCGGCATGTGCGTTCGGGAGAAATCGGGCGACTCCCAGAACTCGGCTTCGGCGCTCGCCACGTGGACCCGCATGTCCGGACTCAGATGGCGCCTCAGCCCGTCGCCGAGCAGCCCGCCGACGTGGTCCATGTGCATGTGCGTGAGCACCACGTCGGTCACGGACGCAGGGTCGATGCCTGCGGACTTGAGTCGCAGAGCCAACTGCCCGGCCCGCGGGAAGTCCGGGAACTCCACGCCTAGCCCTGCGTCGATGAGTATGGTCTGGTCGCCGCTCCGCACCACGGCCACGTTCAGCGGCCACTCGAGCACCTCCGGCGGCAGGAAATTGTCGCCCAGCCAGGCCGACAGATCGGCCGAGTCGGCGTTGTAAGCGATCGTCTCGCCTGAAATCGGTAACACCCCATCGCTGATCACCAGCACCTCAATGTCGCCAACCTGCAGCGCGTAGCGCGACGGAACCAACTCTTCGAGCGCCGAGGCACCGAGGTGTGAAACGTTGTCCAAGCTCATGTTCTTCTCCTCCTGATCGTGTTACCCGGAGTTACCCTCCTGCCCGGTCGAACGCGAGCCGGCCCGGGAAGTCATCCCGGTCAAGGGCATGGGGGCGAAGCCGGTCGGCGGGTGTCCACAACTTCAAGACGAAGGACGGCGTCGACCGCGCCCGGCCGTCACCGCAAGGGCGAGCGTGCGAGCGGCGAAACGATAAGCGTCGCCCCGTGTTCCAGCCCTTCGTGGGAGGACGCCAACATCGTGGCCGAAGGCTCCGAGCGCGTAGACGGTACGACGCCGCGTCCGCAGGATCGCGCCCGCCGTCACGCCACAAAGGAAGCCGAGGACGAAGATCCGGCGTGCCCGTCGTTTCCTCCGCCGCACCAAGATCGATCCAAGGAATCCGGATGCAACTCCGATCGCGGCGACTGCGATGAGCAGCACGATGAGATGCGTCGCTCCGACCGCCTGCATGTCCCAACCTCCGGCGGTCGTCTGCGTGGGCTTGCCTGCCCGATCCAACCACCGTGCCCTCCGGAGTAGCACTGCTGAACCGTGTTTCGAGACCAAACCGACGGTGAACCGTTATTGCGTGCCCGTCGCAACGGGTGTCGGCTACCGCGACCGCAGGATGACGATCGGTTTGTCGAATTTCTTGAAGGAGTTGAACGTCGCCGCGGGAACGCCGAAGACGGCGGACAACACCCGGGGTGGAAGCGCGCTGAGGGACTGGCCTATGCCGATGTTGTCCTTGTCTTCGGGCGTGCTGGTGTTCTGAAGAATCATGATCTTCAAGTCGTCCGGTCCCCGGTTTTCGAAGTAGTGGGGCCCCGGCGTTCGTATCCGTTTCAGCGCCGAACCCCAAGTTTGCGACTCTGATGGTGTCTGCGACCCCGTGAAGCCCGAACAAAAGTACTTAGTTCAGGTAACATTTCAAAGAGCTACGCACGTCGACGGGAAGCAGAGGAGCGACGGGATGAATCTCGGTCCGTGGGGTGATCTCATGATCTTGGCGGTCGTGGCGGAAATGGTCTTCGCCACTTGCGTATTCGTCTATATCAGCCGGCTGGAGCAGCGGACATCCCATCCTTTGGGTGAAGCGGTGGGCGCCCACAAGGCGGTGCTCGCCAAACTGCGCAAACGCGATCCGATGTCGCGAGATGAACTGGACTATGCGACCGAACTGGTTGCCGACGCTCGATCACCGCTCGCGTACGCGATCCCCGCGGCCTTGTTCACCATCGGATTCTTCTATGTGGTCGGCTGTCTCTTCATGCTCCACTTGGATGGGGGCAAACCGTCCTTCCGAACGTTCGTCGGAGGCATCCCGATGTTGACGTCGATGAACATCGTCGCTCAGCTGCGCAGGGTCGCGCGGTTGAAAGCAAACCTGCAACAGGTTTCGGTGACGGCGCCCGAGCCGGTCGACGAGCTCGTCACGGCCTAGTCGCGTAGCGGTCGCGTGGAAGCGGCCGCTGAGTCGTCGTCCTCCCACAGGGACAGTTGTCGCTCGTGGCGGTCGCTCGACGCAAACGGCTGGCCGGCGGGGCGGGCACGCACGTTTAGCGGCCACCAGAACCAACGCCCCATCAACGCCGCGATGGACGGTGTCATGAACGAACGCACGATCAGCGTGTCGAACAGCAGACCGAGCGCAATGGTGGTGCCGATCTGACCGAGGATCCGCAAGTCGGCGAACATGAAGGAGGCCATGGTGGCTGCGAACACCAGCCCGGCCGCCGTCACCACCGCACCCGAGCCGGCCATCGCACGGATGATGCCGGTCTTCAATCCGGCTCCGATCTCCTCCTGGAACCGAGAGATCAGCAGCAGGTTGTAGTCCGACCCCACCGCCAACAGCAGAATGACGGCCAATGCCAGCACGATCCAGTACAAGTCGATGCCGAAGAGGTCCTGCCAAATCAGCACGGAAAGCCCGAAGGAGGCGCCCAACGACAGCGCCACGGTGCCCACGATGACGATCGCCGCCATCACGCTTCGCGTGATGAACATCATGACGAGCAGGATCAGGCTGAGCGCGGCGATTCCGGCGATCATGAGATCGTATTTGGCGCCGTCCTGGATGTCCTTGTAGGTGGCCGCAGTACCGGCGATGTAGATCTTGGACCCGGCCAAGGGCGTGCCCTTGACGGCTTCCTGCGCCGCGTGTCGGATCGCGTCGATGTGCGAAATGCCTCGCGGGGTGGCGGGATCGACGTCGTGGGTGATGATCATCCGCGCGGCGTGACCGTCCGGGGAGAGGAACAGCTTCAGCCCGCGCAGGAATTCGGGGTTGGTGAACGCCTCCGGCGGTAGGTAGAAGGAGTCATCGGTCTTCGACGCGTCGAACGCCTGGCCCAATGCGGTGGAGTTCTCCAGTGCCGCCGCGGTCTGGTCGTCGATGCCCGACGTGGTGGCGTAGTTCGTCATCGTCAGGTCGCGGTTGGTCTGCTGATTGGCGATCTGAGGCGGAATCAGCGCGAGCAGCTTGGGCTGCAGCGCATCCAACTTCGTGATGCTGCCCGAGACGTCGGCCAGTTGGTCGGTCAGCGCATCGATGCCGTCGAGCGCGTCGAACAGCGACCGGAGCGCCGCGCAGGCCGGGATGTCGAAACAGTGTGGCTCCCAATAGAAGTAGTTGCGCAGCGGCCGGAAGAAGTCGTCGAAGTTGGCGATCTTGTCGCGCAGGTCCTGAGCCGTGGCGACGGTCGCCTGGAACGCCCTGGTCTGCTCGTCGGTGACGTCCTGGACTGTTGTTGCAGCGCATACTGCTGGCGCAGGACGTCGATCGCGTCGTTGATGACGTCGACCTGCTTGAGCAGGTCGGCGGCGCGGGCCTGCTGAAAGGGCAGGTTGTTGATCTGCGACGCGCTTCCCGCGCTGATCTGGAAGGGGATCGACGTGTGGTCCAGCGGCGTGCCGAGCGGTCGGGTGATCGATTGCACCTGGGCGATGCCGTCGGTGTGGAAGACGGCCTTGGCGACGCGCTCGAGCAGGATCATGTCGGTCGAATTGCGAAGATCGTGGTCGGCCTCGATCATCAACAGTTCGGGATTCAGCCGCGCCGCCGAGAAGTGCCGCTCCGCAGCCGCGTAGCCGACATTGGCCGGGGCCCACGGCAGGCATGTACGGGCGGGCGTCGTAGCTGGTCTTGTAACCGGGCAGCGCCAGAAGTCCGATGAGGGCAATCGCCGACGGTGGCGACGAGGATGAGTCCGGGCCAACGCACGATCGCCGTGCCGATGCGCCGCCAACCCCGGGTGCGCATCGGGCGGGCGGGTTCGAACAGACCGAAGTGGCGGCCGATGCTCAGCAGCGCCGGCGCCAGGGACAGCGCGGCCACCACCGCGACGAGGACGCCAATCGCCGCGGGAATGCCAAGGCGTCTGAAAATACGGGAGCCGGGTGAAGGTCAGACAGAACACTGCCCCGGCGATCGTCAGACCCGAACCCAAGATGATGTGCGCGGTGCCCCGGTACATCGTCTCGTAGGCCGATACCCGATCCTGCCCGACGTGGCGCGCTTCGTGGTAGCGGCCGAGAATGAAGATCGCGTAGTCCGTTCCGGCCGCGATCACCAGCAACGTCAGACAGATTCGTCGAATACGTCGACAACTCGATGATGCCGGCGTTCGCCAGCACGGCGACGACACCACGGGATGCGGTCAACTCGATCATCACCGTGAAGATCACCAGGATCACCGTGGTGAACCGGCGGTAGAGAACGAACAGCATGATCATGATCACCCCGAGGGTGATCAGGGTGGTCTTCAGCGTGCCGTGGCGGCCCACCTCGAACTGATCGGTGACCAGGGGCGCGGCGCCGGTGACGTAGGCCTTCACCCCCGGCGGCGGCGGTGTCTGGTTCACGATGTTGCGGATGGAGTCGACGGACTCGTTGGCCAGTGACGTGCCCTGGTTGCCGGCGAGATACACCTGTACCAAGGCCGCCTTGCCGTCGTTGCTCTGGGAGCCGGCCGCCGTCAGCGGATCCCCCCAGAAATCCTGAATGTGCTCGACGTGCTTGGTGTCCTGGGCGAGCTTCTTGACCAAGCCGTCGTAGTAGTGGTGCGCGTCGGCGCCCAGCGGCTGGTCGCCCTCCAGGACGATCATCGCCGCGCTGTCGGAGTCGAATTCCTGAAACATCTTGCCGATGCGTCTTACTGGCCTGCAGCGACGGCAGCATCCTGGGGGCTCAGCGACACGTTGTGCGATTCGGCCACCGTCTCCAACTGCGGCACGAAGACGTTCGTGACCACCGCCAGGCCCAGCCAGAACAGCGCGATCAGCACTGAAAACCGTCGGATCGTGTCCCCGACCCGGTCGGTCGTCGTCGGGCGTTCGGCCTGGTGAGTATTCGTGCTCATCCGGACTTGTCCAGGCAGAAGATGTAGGCGTTCATGGTGTTCGCTGATCTTTCGTCCTTGACCGCGTCGTCAATCTTGATTCGGCAGCCGATCGAGTTGCTGTTGCCCTGGGCGGCGACGTTGACGAAGACGGCCGGTTGGGTGGTCGTCGTGTCGTAGGCCCATGGCAGCGTGACGGCGTCGGCGCGCTGCGGTTGGGCGTTGACGTCGAGGTAGGTGATGGTGGCCACCGTGCCCGGCGGGCCGAAGACCTCCATGACCACGTGCTTCGGGTTGAACGGAACGATGTTGTTGTCGGCGCCGCTGGGGGTGGAGGTGACGTCGTGGGAGCCGAAGATGCCGTGCAGCCGGTACACGGCGAATCCCGCGATCGCGACGACCACGATCGCCACCAGCACCATCCAGCGGCGGCTCAGTGCTCGTCCGATCGAAACCCGCTGCATCCGTGACCCTTTCGACGAGCGGCGACGTGTGCGGACGGTACCAGCATTGATACTTATATCAACTAGATTGAGCGTACGATACGTCATCGGACACCACAACACGTACTTCAAGCGACCGATCCATCTTGGAGCTAGCCCTACCATGAATTGGCTGGCGCACCGGATGGGAGCGGACGTGGCAGATGCCTAGCGTCGAAGCCGTGAAAGGCACCCTCCGCCAGCTCGGCACCGACACCGGCTACGTCCTCCTCGGCCTGCCGCTCGCCACCGCGAGCTTCGCCGTCGTCGTGACCGGCCTCTCCGCTGCTCTCGGGCTGCTGGTCGTCGTGATCGGCGTGCCGGTGCTCACCGCGACCCTCTTCGCCGCCCGGCTGTTCGCCGACATCGAGCGGCTGCGCATCCCGGCGGTGCTGAACAGGCCGCGCGTCCGCCCGACATACCGGGTGGCGGAGCCGGGCGCCGGCGTGTGGAAGAGGATCCTCACGCCGATCACCCAGGTGCAGTTCTGGCTCGACGCGGCACACGCCATCCTTCAGTTTCCGATCGCCGTGACCTCCTTCAGCGTCGTGATCACCTGGTGGGCGGCCGCCATCACCGGGCCTCTCACCATTGCCTGGGACTGGAGCATCCCGCGTGGCCCCGACGACAGATCGCTCGCGGAACTGATCGGGTTGGGCGACAGCGCCTTCGCCCGAATCGGCTTGCAGACCGCCTTGGGCCTGCTCGCCGTGGCCACACTGCCGTTCGTGGTCCGCGGCTGCGCATGGGTCTCGGCCGCCTTCAGCCGCTTGCTGCTCACCGGCGTCGCCGAGATGCGGAACACCATCGGCGTGCTGACCGAGCAGAAGGCGGCCGCGGTCTCCGCCGAGGCCGCAGCGCTTCGCCGCCTGGAGCGCGACATTCACGACGGACCGCAGCAGCGCCTGGTACGGCTGGCGATGGACCTGAGTCGAGGACGGCAGCAGCTCGACAGCGACCCGGAGGCGCTACGGACGACGTTGGACGAGGCGATCACCCAGACCAGGGACACTCTCGACGAGTTGCGCGCTCTGTCACGCGGCATCGCGCCGCCGGTGCTCAGCGATCGTGGTCTGCCCAGTGCGCTCGCCGCTCTCGCCGGTCGGTGTCCCGTCCCGGTGAAGCTTGCGATCGATCCCGGTCTCGGCCACACCGGCGGCCGGCCGGATGCGGCGGTGGAGAACACCGTGTACTTCGCGGTGGCCGAGGCGCTGACCAACGTGGCCAAGCACAGCAACGCCGCCAACTGCTGGGTGACCGTCGCGAACGGCCCAGATGCACTGGGCATCCAGATCGTCGACGACGGCGACGGCGGGGCGCACGTGGGCAAGGGCCATGGTCTGTCCGGTCTGGCCGACCGGGTCCTGGCCACCGGTGGCACCCTGGACGTGATCAGCCCGACCGGCGGGCCGACCGAGATCCGAGTGGAGCTGCGGTGCTGAGGGTCGTAGTCGCCGACGATGCGGTGCTGCTGCGGGAGGGTCTGGTCCGGCTGTTGGAGGAGAACGGCCACGAGGTGCTGGCCGCGGTCGGCGACGGGCCTTCGCTGGTGTCGGCGATCGAGGAGCACCGGCCGGACGTGTCCGTGGTCGACGTGCGGATGCCGCCCTCGCATACCGACGAAGGGTTGCGGGCCGCCGTCGAGGCGCGTCGGCGAGTGCCCCGAGACGCCGGTGCTGGTGCTGTCCCAGTACGTCGAAGTCGCTTATGCCGACGACCTATTGGCCGACCGGGCGGGCGCGGTCGGCTACCTGCTCAAGGACCGGGTCGCGGCGATCGACGAGTTTCTCGACGCGTTGCACCGGGTTGCCGACGGCGGCACCGTGCTGGATCCCGAGGTGGTTGCGCAACTGATCGTCCGCCGTCGCGACGATCCGCTGCGTGAGCTGACCGAGCGCGAGCGGGAGGTGCTGGCGCTGATGGCCGAGGGCCGCTCCAACGGCAACATTGCCAAGGTCCTCGTGGTCAGCGACGGCACGGTCGAGAAGCACGTCGGGAACATCTTCACCAAACTGGCGCTGCCTCCGGACGTCCAACAGAACCGCCGAGTCCTCGCCGTGCTCGCCCATCTCCGTGGGTAGTCGATGGCGACTCATTACGGCGGATGAACCTGCGACACGGTCCCGTCCGCGTTGACGTTCATGAAGCCGGTACCTGGCGCGGTGGAATGTATCGCCAGCTCCAGCCCGCCGCCCTCGGCGCCTTCGATGATCATGTAGGCCGAAGTCCCCTCGGGCGCACCCATGGGTTGGGCCGAACCCGCCAACGTCGCAGCCACCGCGGCCACGTTGATCGCGCTGAGGTCGGCCAGGTGGTCGAAGGGGGTGGTCGACAACGCGGGCGCCCAGGACGTCCAGTTGCCGCCGCGGTACATGTAGCCCTGCTTGACGTGACTGTTCTTGGGATCGGCACGGTCGGTGACCGCGTAATCGGGGTAGACGACCAACCGGTATCCCATCGTGTCCCCGAACTTGGTTCGCATGCTCGCCAGCAGGCCGCTCAGCCCGTCGGCCGTCTGCAGCTGCGTCGGCCCCTGCGGTGCAGACGAGGTCGGGGTCGCTTCGGACGAGGTGTTGCCTGGCGCGGCGGTGTCCGATGACGGCGCGCGTGAGCTCGCGCCGGGCGGACGGTCCTGTGCGCTTGGCGCAGGGCCGGCCACCGGATCGTCCTTCGGGCTGCTGTCCGGCCAGATGGCGATGACGACGGCAACGGCGACGGCGACGACGGCCACCAGGGCGATCGGAATCAGGATCGCCGGGCCGCGCCACCACGGATCCCCGCTCGGCGCGGGTTGCCACTGCGGCACCGGCCCTGGCATCGGCGACCACGCCGCGGGTTGGTCGGCCACGTGGTGGCTTGGGGTGGGTGCGCCGGCCGACGGCGCGTTCGGCCCCGTGCCCGGATAGGGGAGGGGCGCGGGCCAACTGGGCGCCGGCGGCGCCCACTTGGCTGTGGCCACTTGTGGGTCGGGTGCGATCGGCGTGGCCAGCGCACCGCGGGCGCTAATCGCCAGATCCTTGGTCGTGGCGTAACGCTGGTCGGGATTCTTGGCCATGCCGGTTGCGATGACCTGGTCCATCTGTGCCGACACCCCGGGCTGCATGGTCGAGGGCCGCGGCGGGGGCAGCGTGAGGTGCCCGGCGAGCTGGCGTTCCAAACTGTCACCCGGAAACGGCTGTGCCCCTGTCAGACACTCGTGCAACACACACGTCAGCGCATAGATGTCGACGCGGGCGTCGCAGCGGTCGCTGGTGAACCGCTCGGGCGCCATGTAGGCCAAGGTGCCGATCGTCGCGCCGGTGCTGGTCAGCTTGGTTCCCTCGGCCGCGCGGGCGATCCCGAAGTCGATCAGGTACGCAAAGTCGTCATCGGAGACCAAGATGTTGGACGGTTTGACGTCGCGGTGGACCAGTCCGACGCGGTGTGCGGCGCCGAGGGCGGCGGCTATCTGCTCGACGATCGAAACGGCGCGTCGGGGTGCCATCGGGCCGCCGACGAGCAGGTCGTCGATGGTCTTGCCGTCGATCAGCCGCATCGTTACGTAGAGGCGTCCGTCGATTTCGCCGAAATCGTGGATCGGGACGACGTGGGGTTCGTCGAGCCCGGCCGCTGCCTGAGCCTCCCGGCGGAACCGAACCTGATATTGCTCATCGTCGGCGAAGTTCGGGGGGAGCACCTTCAAGGCGACCACCCGGTTCATGGCAGTGTCGAATGCCTTCCACACTTCGCCCATGCCGCCGCGGCCCAGCAGCGATACCAGCCGGTACCGACCGAACGGTGTCCCTTCCACCGGCTAACCATAAGAGCCGCTCGCTTCACCTGCGAGCAGATTGGCTCCGCCCCGGTTCGCGGGTCCGCGTCCGTCCGCTCGTGGTTACGTCGGTGCGCAGTTCACGAATGGAATGCACCACGGCGACGGTAGCCAACCGCCCGGGGGCGGCGGGGGGCCGTTGTAGTCGGGCGGCATGTAGTAGTTGCCTGGAGGGCCGCCGTACTGGGGCGGCGGGGGGCCGCCGTGCCAGTCATTTCCGTGGAAGTTGCCGTCGTTGTCCCGGTGGAAGTCGTCGTGGCAAACATTCTGATCCCAGTTGGGCCCCCAACCCGGATCGTAGTACTGGCCCGGACACCAGTGATAGGTCGGCACGAAATCAGGCTCGGCTTGCGCAGTGCCAGCGGAGAGCCCGAGACTCGCGGCACCGGCCAATAGCATTGAGGCGCCTAGCCCCACACAGGTTCTCTTCAGGCTGGGTATGGTGCGTGGAGCGATCAACTCTTACCCCTTGCTTCGACAGTGGTAGGGCTGATTGTTCCCACAGGTCGGCGTGTGCAAACGCTCAGACACCCGTCATACAGCGAACTCGGGGTGCTTTGCCAAGGAATCTCCAGTGTGCGGTCGGACGCCGCTCTCGCCTATCGTCGACCCATGGGCACCGTCGTCGAGAAGTACATGGATGCGGTGAACAGAGCCGACGTCGAAGGACTGACGGCCCTGTTCGCGCCGACGGCGTCGGTGTCGCAGCGAGACCGGGTCTACCGCGGCATCGACGAGATCGCGGGGTTCTACCGAGGCTTGTGGCTCGGTGGTCCATCGGTCCACGAGATCGAGAATCAGTTCGCCGACCGGAACGCACGGATCGTCCAGTTCAAGGCAACCAGCCCGACCGGCGAAACACGTCACGCCGTTGACGTCTTCACCGTGCGCGACGACCTCATCGAAACCCTCGACATCTATTAGCGGTGAGCCTCGGCGGTGTTATTTCCCTGCTGCGGAACGCAATTCGACATAGGAGTTCTCGATCGCCTCGGCGAGGTACGTAACGTGTGGCAATGCCTCGGGGTCGACGCACAATCCGATCCCGAAGTCCCCAGCGCACGAGATGGCCGAGATGCGAAGCGCGTGATGGGCGCCCGGCTCCGAGGAGGAAAAGAGGTGCGCCACCCTGCGACCCGCGACGCCCACCGGCATCCGAGGGCCGGGCACGTTGGAGATCGACAGGCTGAACTCGCGTCCGGTGCCGGCGAGCCTGCGGGCCACCTTCTCGACGGACTTCAGCCGCCCCAACGCGTGAAAGAACTCGTACAGTTCGTCGGCGTCGTCGAGATGCTTGCGTTCCCTGGTCTCGGCGCTGATGCGGTCCAGCCGCACCAGCGGGTCCGACTCGGTGACCGGAAGGTCGACGTTGATGAACGAATCGCGATTGCCGAGGGCGGTCGCGTTCTCGTCGCGGCGGTGCAGGCTGACCGGTACCTGGGCCCGCAGGTGCCGATCGATGGTGTCGTGTGCCGCGAGCCAAACCCTAAGTCCGCCTGCGACGATGGCGAGAAGCACGTCGTTGACCGTCGCGGGCTGCGGACGTGAGGCGCCGATGGCCTTCATGTCGGCGATGGTTGCCCCGGTGAACGCCAGCTCCCGCGCGATCGTGATTGGGCGGTCGAACGGTGAGTGCGAACCGGGGCGTCCGAGTTCCCGTAGTAGCGCGCCGGGGAGGCGCAAGGCATCCTCGACCGGCGAGACTGGCTCGGTGCCGGGGCGTGCGCCAACTGACGGTGCGGCCTTCACCGAAGCAACCCCGTACTCGTCGAATAGCACCGAGTCGAGGAAGTGCACGGCCGCGATCCCATCGGCCATCGCATGGTGCAGGCGCGCTGCGATGGCCTGTCGGCCGTCTTCCAGCGGCGCCATCACGTCGAACGTCCACAGTGGACGCGACCTGTCGAGATGCTGCGACATCAACGCGCTGACGTTGCGCCACAGGTCGGCTCGCGTTGCGCAGTCCGCACCGCGATAGGCGCGGACGTGGTCGCGGACGTCGAATTCGGCGGCCGGCACCCACCGCGGTTGCGCCGTGGTGGTGTCCACGCACTGCGTCGCGCGCGGCTGGGTGGCAAGCCGACTGAGCACCCTGGCCCTCAATGAGTCGAGGTCGAGAGGATCGGAAGCCGGCTCGAGGACGACGAGCTTGAGTGTCTGACCGGTGATCGTCGCCGACTCGACGTCGAGGATCCGCACGTCGTCTGGGGAGAGCTGGTCGGGATCGTCGGTGACCACGTCGCGAGTGTATGTGGTGACGACCTGACCGAGGCGTCTTCGCTTGGCGGTCAGTCGTTGTCGATCTTGGCCCCGGCAGGGTTCAGGACGTACCAGTTCGCGCCGTAGCTGGTCTCGCCTTGGCCCTTCGTGGTTCCCGGGCCCTTGTCGTCGTCGTAGTAGTACAGCGGGTGTCCGTTGTAGGTGAGTTGCGTCGTGCCGTCGGCGCGCGTGGTGGTCGATAGCATCGCGGCGTTCACCCCGGCCCCGGCGACCGGGGCGCCCGTCGTGGTCAGCGGAGGCCATTCCTTTGCACAGGCGCCAGAACACGTGGACGTGGTGCCCTTGTCGGCTACGAACAGGTACACCGCGCGACCGTGATCGTCGGTCAGGATCGTGCCGAGGGGGTTCTGCGCGGTCATGATGCCCGCTGGTCCGGCGCTGGCCGCGGCACTCATAGCTGCCGTGGTGGTGCTGCTTGCCGGTGTTGCCGGGTTCGCGCCAGTCGACGAGCTGCACGCGCTGGCGAGCAGTACCCCGAGTGCAAAGACGGGGAGTTGGACGTATCGGTTCATGGCGGTGTCCTCACAATTGACGGATGTGACACCAGTAGCACGACGAGGCGGTCGTCGAGGTTCACGAGAACCTGGCGCCGCCCGCGATCGCTGGAATGTAGCTGTGAATCAACTGAATTAGCGATCTCCATCCGCGCCAAGGCCTCGTTAGCCGGCTAACTTGCCCGCAATCGCCACGACGCGCTTGGCCAGATGGTTCAGCGCCGCGGTGGTGGTGTCCGTGACCGCCGTCATGTTGTCGGCTCCGGTGATGTGACTGGCGCCGTAGGGGTTGCCGTCGGCGAACTTGATGGGGTCGGTGTAGCCCGGCGGCACGAGGATGCCACCGAAGTGCATCAAGGTGATGTACAAGCTCAGGAGGGTGGTTTCTTGACCGCCGTGGGCCGTCTGCGACGAGGTGAACGCGGCGTAGGCCTTGTCAGCCAGCTGACCTTGCGCCCACAGCCCACCCAGTGAGTCGATGAAAGCGCGGAATTGACTGCTGGGAGAACCGAACCGGGTCGGTGAGCCGAAGATGACCGCGTCGGCCCAAACGATGTCGTCGCCGCTTGCGGCGGGTAGATCCTTGGTGGCGTGGTAGTTCGCCGTCCAGGCCGGGTTTTGGGCGAAGGATGCGGGGTCGAGGGTTTCGGCGATGTGGCGCAGGCGCACTTCGGCGCCGGCCTCTTCGGCCGCCTTGGCGACCCGTTGGGCCATCGTGGTGCCGTGTCCGGTGGCCGAGTAGTAGATGACGGCGAGCTTTGTCACGATCTTGCTCCTTCTTCGTTGATGTTCGGCGGTCTAGCGGGGTTGATGGTTGCCCGGCGCGATGAGGGCCTTCATGATCTGGCCGGAACGCAGTGCGTCGAAGGCAGCCAGTGCGTCGGGCAGTGGACTGATGACCGTGGTGAGGTCTGCGACCGCAATCTGGCGGGTGGCCAGCAGGTCGATCGCGCGGTCGAACTCGTCGGTGTAGATGTAGGACCCCCGCACGGTGATCTCCTTGAGCAGGATCATCGCCGAATCAAGGCCGGGGTCGGGCCCCGCCCCGACCACCACTAGGATGCCGCCGGGGGCAAGCAGTTTCAGCGCGGCGGAGGTGGCAGCGGCGCTGCCCGAACACTCGAACACGACGTCGACGGGCTCGGTTGCGTCGGCGGCGATCGGCACGGCATGGGAATCCGTCGCGAACTGGGCCCGCCGTGCGGCGGGCTCCATGAGAAGGATCCGAGCTGGGGATCTGAGGTGAACGAGCCTGCAGGCGAGCTGTCCGATTGGCCCCCCGCCGGTCACCAGCACCGTCCGCCCGGTGAGCTCGCCGGCGAGCTCCACTGCCCGCAGCGCGGTAGCCGTGGGCTCGACCCAGGCCGCCTCGACGGCCCCCAGCTCGTCGGGGATTCGGCGCAGGTGTCCCGGGAAGGCGGCCATCAGCGGGGCCAGCGCTCCGTCGGCCTGCAGGCCCAGCGCCGTCTCCAGAGTCGCTTGCCGACAGAAGTTCGGCCGCCCCGACCGGCAGTACACGCACGTGCCGTCCACATTGCCGTTGGGGTTGACCGCGACCCTCTGGCCGACCGCCCAGTCTGCGACGTCGTCGCCAACGGCCGAAACCCAGCCGGTGGACTCGTGTCCCAGGATGCAGTCACCGCGGTACACCTGCGGCAGCTGGGATGCGTGCAGATCGCTGCCACAAATCCCGCACAGATCGACTTCGATCAGAACCTGATCTGGTCGAAGCGTCGGGCGAGGCCGGTCCTGTAGGGCGATCCGTCCGTCTGCGGTGAGCACTACCGCGGGCATCGTCATCGTCGGCGTCGCTTCGACGTGTGTGGACGATCGTTACCGCGTGAACGAATACGGCCCGAAACGGCCCCAGGCCACGAAGAGGGCCAAGGCGATCAGCACCACGTTGACCGCGACGTTCATCGGCTCCTTGCGACGGGCGTGCACGACGGCCGCGCCCACCATTACCAGTGCGAGCCCGACCGCAGCCAGGGGTACCAGGATCGGGGCGATGTGCACTGCGGCCGGCAGGATTAACCCGATGGCGCCGAGTATCTCGGCGAGCCCGATCAATCGGATGTTGGTCGCGCTGTAGTCCTGGGCCCAGCCCTGGCCAGACGTGACGAGTTTGTCCTTGGGCACGAACTGTTTCATCAGCCCGCTTGCAGCGAATACGACCGCCAGGACGATCGCGCTGATCCATAGCGCCAGGTTCATCCAGACCTCCTCATCGTTGTCACGTCACCCGAATTCCCGGTTGAGGCGGGCGATCTCGCGATCGTCCAACCACACGTCGCCCGCAGCGAGGTTTTCGGCGAGGTGGGCGCGGGTCCGCGTTCCCGGAATCAGCAGTACGTTGGGCGCGTTGGCAAGCAACCACGCGAGAGCGACCTGAGGGGCGCTCGCATCGTGGGCAGCGGCAATGCGGGTGACGATCCGGTTGCTCAGGATCGCATCGCGCTGCGTGCGCGGATGACCCAACGGGCAGAACGGGACGAACGCGATGTCCCGTGCATTGCATTCGTCCAAGATGGGCGTGCCTTGTCGGGCCGCGAGATTGAAGAAGTTTTGAACACAAACGATTTCGGTGATCTCCAGCGCCCGCATCAGGTGTTCGCGGCTGACGTTGCTGATCCCGATTCCGCCGATCAGTCCCTCGTCGCGGGCCGTCATCAGCGCGCCGAGCTGATCGACGAACCGGGCATCGGGTGCGCCGTTGTCCATTACCCGCAGATTGACGGCGGTGAGTCGCTCGACCCCCAGCGTCTTGAGGTTGTCGTGTATGCCCGCGCGCAGCTGATCGGGATCGTCGTAGGGCAGCACGGCTCCCGAATCGTCGCGGCGGGCGGCCACCTTGCTGACCAACGCCAAATTCTCGGGGTAGGGGTGTAGCGCGTCCCGGATCAATTCGTTGACTACCCCGGGCCCGTAGTACTGGGCGGTGTCGATGTGATCCACCCCGGCGTCCACGGCGGCACGCAGGACTGCGATGGCTTCGTCGCGGTCGCGCGGCGGGCCGAAGACGCCATCTCCGGCCAGCTGCATCGCGCCGTACCCGACACGCCAAACCGCTTTGTCGGCAAGCTGATAGCGGGAACCAGTCCGTGTCCCACGGTCAGGCATAGATGGGCGCCGAATCGAAGTACACGCGGTAGTCGTCGATCTTGCCGGCCCCGTCGGCATGAAAGATCGTGACGACCGGGATGGTGACCTGCTGGCCGTCCTTGCGGTCGTAGGTGACCTTCAGTTCGGCGACGGTGTCGTCGCCGACGTTCCATTCCTTCACGACCTCGTGATGCTGGCCCGCGATCGTGTCGAAGAACGCGGTTATGCCCGTGCGGATCTCGTCGGTACCGACCAAGGGTTGACCGTTGCCGAACACGACTCGGCCATCCTCGGCGAAAAGGGACATCACCGTCGAACATTCATCGCGTCGACCACTGCGAAGAGGTTGCGCGTATGCGGACGCGTCGTCGCACCCATGGGAGATCCCTTCCTGCTTCGAGGAGCCGAGTCAGCTACGACAATAGATGATTTATCACGCTGTTAGCAATACTTGAGCGGAGGGCCTGAACGGACCTCAGCTCACCCGCGAAGGGCGTGCGGCCGCATGCTCACCACGGAGCCGGCGGCAAGGTGCCATTCAAGTTCGTATTGACGTGGATGTGTTCCAACGCCGCTGTGAGGGGCGGGAGGAGCTCGTCGGGCAGCGAGTCGAAGAACAGTCGACGGACCAAGGCCACGTGACCGGGAGCTGCCGCCTCGATCGCTTCGCGACCTGCCTTCGTCAGAGTCGCGTCGGTTGCCCTGCCGTCGTCCTTCGATGGAATCCGCTCGGCGAGGCCGCGCTCGCACAATCGCCGCAGCTGGTGCGATGCGCGGCTGCGTTCCCAACCAATCCGCACCGCCAGGTCGGAGACTTGCAGGCGCCCGCCGGGCGCCTCGGTCAACGTATTCAGAACGTGGTAGTCGGCAAGCGACAAATCGCTGTCGCTTTGAAGCTGCCGATTCATCTCATAGTTCATCCGCATTTGCACGCGCATGTATGCACGCCAGGCTCGCAGCTGGGCTGCTGACAGCCAGGGTTCTTGAGCGGTCTTCCGGCGCTGACTAGGTGACACTTCGCCTATCCCTTTTCGGACTAATTCGCCCAGGATATCGCGACGACGGTGGACGGCTCCTTTCGACGCGTCGTCGTCGGTCGGGAAGCGTGCAACAATGGCGCGAGTTTTCAGGTCACATGGCGCCTTTGCGCGCGGAGGTACCAAAACCCCATTTCGACTTGCGCGCCGTCCAGTTCGCCGCGCACCGTGGCGGGCTCCAGCGACGTGATGTCCCAGCCGGCGCCACCGAGGACGTCGCGAAGCGTCTCTTCGGACACCGCCGGTGCCGGCCACTCCTGGCCGTCTACCAGGTTGGCGTCGGAGAAGCAGCTGAGCAATAGGGTGGCGCCGGCCCGGGTGGCCCGGTGCACCGCGGCGGCGTAACTGCGTCTGCCGTCGTCATCGAGGCTGTGGAACAAGCCGCTGTCGATCACGGTGTCGAACGCGTCGGTGTAGCCATCGAGTTTGGTGGAGTCGGCCACCGCGAACTTCACGTCGACTCCGGCGTCCTTGGCCCGCTGCTCGGCGGTGATCAGCGCGGTGGGCGAGATGTCCAACCCAGTCACCTGGTGCCCGTTCTCGGCCAGGTAGACGGCGTTGTCGCCAAACCCGCAGCCGACGTCGAGAACGTCGCCGTGGACCCATCCGGCGGTCTGCCACGCGACGACATTCTCGTTGGGCGCCTTGGTATCCCATGGTGGTGTTGGCATCGGCGCCATGCCTTCGCCCGGGCTTTCGCCACGGTAAAGGGCTTCATAGTCCATGTGCGGAACTCCGGCGGATTCTTGGGCGGAACTCGAGCTTGTCTTGGTCATGATTGCTCCCTAGTAGAAATACGTGATGTATCAATTCGTGTACGTGTAGTCACCGTCAGGTTTCAGACGCGTGGCTTGGCCGCACCGGTAGGCGTGAGCGCGACCACTGGGATGGTCCGCGACGTCATGCGCTGGTACTCGGCGAATGCCGGATACCGCTCGGCCTGCAGGGCGTACTTGTCGTCGCGGTCGGTGCCCTGTAGGTCGGTGGCATGCGCGTCGACGATGTCGTCGCCGACTTCGATGCGGACGTCGGGGTTGGCCTTCAGGTTCCAGTACCAGTCGGGGTTGTTGTCGCCACCCTGGTTCGAGGGGAACACGAGGTACCGTTCGCCGTCGGCGAGATACATCATGATGTTGGTCCGCGGCTTGCCGCTGCGTGCACCGACGGTGTGCAGGACGAGGATCGGCGCACCCTCGAACGGGCCGCTGACGCGACCGTGGTTGGCGCGGAACTCGGCGATGTTGCGCTCGTTGAAGTCATTGCCATCACTCATCGTGGTCTCCTCATCGACTCTTGTCTCGTATCGGTCTTGCTGTCCTGCTCGGCGATGCGCCGGTCGATCACGGTCGCAGCACCAACTTGCCGCGGGTGTGGCGCTTTTCGAGCTCGCGGTAGGCCTCGCGCACGTCGTCGAGGGAGAAGACCCCGGCGATCGGCACGTCCAGCTCACCGCGTGCGACCAGGTCGGCCAACTCGGCGACCACCGCTGCGCTCGATGCGTCCGCGCCACCTGCGGACTGGACCCCGAACCGTTCCACGGCAGGAAAGTCGGTGATGGTGTCGACCCTGTCGGGCGGGATTGCGAGGTCCTCGACCGCCATGGCGACATAGCCACCACCGAAGAAGTCCAGCAGGGCGTCGATGCGTCCGGACGGTGCTGCTGCGCGCAACCGGGCCACCAAGTCGTCGCCATAGTTGACCGGGACGGCGCCATGGTCGGTCAGCCAGGCGTCGTTGGACGGCCCGGCGATGCCCAACACCGTGGCCCCGGCGCGTCGGGCGAGTTGAACCGCGGTCGCACCGACACCGCCGGCCGCACCCGCGATCGCGACCGTATCGCCCGGTGCGAGGTGCACCGCCCGCACCGCGCCATAGGCGGTACACCCCGCCACGTAGAGGGAACCGGCCACCTCCCAAGAAACCTCCGGCGGCTTGGGCGTCAACTGGGTCCGCGGGCACGGTCACGTATTCGGCGTGGCTGGAGCGCCGGTTGGAGAATCCGATGACCTCGTCGCCCACGGCGAAACCGGTGACCCCGGAACCGAGTTCGGCCACCACTCCCGCCAGGTCGCTGCCCTGTCCGGACGGAAACGTCGCGGGAAAGATGTGTTGCACGGCACCCGAGCGAATCGCCGCCTCACTGATGTTGATGCCGGCCGCCCTGACCTCGACCAGGACCTCACCGTCTGCAGGAACGGGGCGCGGCACGTCGCGCACCTCCAGGACCTCCAGACCGCCGTACGAATCGAACTGCACTGCTTTGGTCATACGTCCAGAGTAGATTCATTACGTGATATGTCAAGCAAATAATTGGAGCCCATCGGCGCGATGGCGATGCAGTGTCGACCGCTCCGGTCGCGCGACGCCGTGCCGATGGCCGGCCAGCATGTTGAGAATTCGGTTCGGGATGACTCGTCGCCTACCGGGTCGGCTGCCGACGGATGTCACTTGCCTGCTACTCGACTGGAGACAAGAAGCGGATAATAAGCATGAAGAGTCCAGTAGAAGGATTGCGAAATGCCACGTCGTTCGAACCCTGGTGACAACCGCTGGTTGTCCCCGTCACAACAGCGCGCGTGGGTGACCTATATGCGTGTGCAGTTGCGGATGAACTATGAGATCAACCGTCAGCTGCAACGGGACAGTGACCTATCGCTGGCTGACTTTCACGTGCTCAATGCGTTGTGCAGTACGCCCGACCTCAAGCCGCAAGTCACCGATCTGGCCGCCACCATCGGGTGGGAACGTAGCCGACTTTCTCATCATCTGCGGCGACTGTGCGACCGCGGCCTCGCCGAACGCGTCCAGTCGGAAGACGACAGGAGGGCGACCGATGCGGTCTTGACGGAGAAAGGCATGAACGCCGTAGTCGAAGCCACACCAGGCCATGCCGCGCTCGTCCGAAGGCTGTTCTTCGATGCACTTCCCGATGAACTTCTTTCTCCCTTCACCGCGGCCTTGGAGCACATCGAGGCGAGTGTCAACCTCGACTCTTCGCTGCCGCCCTTCCCTCCCTAAGTACGCGCCACGCAGGCGCGTTCGATCGAGATCCGCACTGCGTCAAAGGTTCGTCAGCCGACGCAACCGGTTTGCCATGACTCGCTGTGTCGCTTCGGCATCTGGGGCGACCATTTCGAAACCGTGGGGCAGCCCCGGTAGCACGTGCAGTTCGGTGGAAACCCCGGCCGCCATCAGTCTGCGCGCAAAGTCGATGTTCTCGTCGCGCAGGATGTCGAGAACTCCGACGTCGATGTACGCATCGGGCAGGCCGGACAGATCGGTGGCGCGCGCGGGTGCGGCGTATGGCGACACGTCTTCGCCGGCCCGGTCCGACCCGAGCAGGGCGCCCCAGCCCGTGAGGTTGTCGTCGTAGTCGAACACGAGATACTCGGGCGGCAGGAGGGGATCGGGGCCGATGGTTCTGTCATCGAGCATCGCGTAGATCAGCAGCTGCTGCGCCAGTGCCGGGCCGCCACGGTCTCGGGCCATCAGTGCAACTGCCGCAGCAAGTCCACCGCCGGCGCTCTCGCCCATCACCGCAATGCGGCTGCGGTCCACGCCGAGTTCGGTGGCGTTGTCGGCGAGCCAACGCAGTGCGACGTAGCAGTCTTCGACCGGTGTGGGGTGGGGATGTTCAGGGGCAACGCGGTAGTCCACCAACAACATCGGCACGCCGGTGGCCTTCGTGTATGCGCGCATCATGGGGTCGTAGGCCGGCAGCAGTGGCACGATGAAACCGCCGCCATGCAGATAGAGAACCGCGCTTCCGCGCGGCTCGGCCGTCGTGTCGCGATACCAGGACAGCTGCAGCTCGGCGCCATCGCCCGCGGTGGTCACGACGTCGGTGCGATCCACGCCTGCCACCGCGTCGGGCACGGCCCCTGCTGCGGCGAATCCTTCGGCAAGGTTCTTGCGGCGGGTCTCGACGTCCCCCACCGGTGGCCCCTGTCCCAGAGGGCCGAGGATGGCGAGGATCTCGGGGTCCATGTGCAGGGCCATGGGCGGAGTTTAGCCTCGTCACGAAGAAACTCTTGGGGTATGTTGCGTGATATATCTTGTAACTGTCGATCACGCTGAGCGTTGTTCTGAACGCTCGTGAGGAGCGGGGATATGACCTTCACCGTCGATGGTCAAGAGAATCTGGTGCCCGATCGATGGCTGCTCCACGGCACGGAGCTTGAGAATTGCAACTGCGCCTGGGGCTGCCCCTGCCAGTTCGGTGCGAAGTCCACCCATGGGCGCTGCGAGGCGTTCATGGCCGGCCACATCGAGCACGGCTACTTCAACGACACGAATCTCGACGGCCTGGACTGGGGGATGCTCATGTCCTGGCCGGGTGAGGTCCACGAGGGCGGCGGCACGCAGCAGGTCATCATCGACGAACGAGCGGACCCTGCTCAGCGAGATGCGTTGCGCAAGATCCTTCACGGTGAATCGACCACCCCGGGGACCACGCACTTCTTCGTGTACAACAGCATGATGTCGACCGTGCTCGACACGCTGTACGCACCCATCGAACTGTCGATCGACGTCGAGCAGCGAACGGCCAGCCTGACGATCGAAGGGCTGGTCGAGTCGCGCGGGACGCCGCTCGCCAAGCCGGGGAACTCGGCATTGCCACCCAGAATCCGCCTCAGTACCCCGGAGGGGCCGCGCTATCTCTATGCCGAGATGGGCACCGGCAACACCACCGCCCGGGCCGGAATCGAGCTCGACTTCACCGACAGCTACTACCAGTTCAATGCGCTGCACATGAACCAGGACGGACTGATTCGCTGACTACATCCTGGGTCTGGCGCCACCGGGACCGGCTGTCCGTATCGGCGGGTCTGGGTGGCATCACCGTCGCAGCCTGGGTCTACGTCGTGGTGACGGCGCACCGGATGGAGACTGGGTCCGCAGGCATGACGGGTCAATCGATGGAACCGATGATGGACGCCATGACCGGCGTACAACCCTGGACGGCAACCGAATTCGGGCTGAGACTGGCCATGTGGGCCGTCATGATGGTCGCGATGATGGTTCCCACCGCGGCACCGATGACGCTGATGTACGCCGCGGTCGCCCGGAAGGCCGCCGCCCAACACAACCCGCTGGCCCCGACGTCCGTCTTCGTCACCGGCTACGTCGCGATGTGGACGATCTTCAGTCTCCTGGCCACCACCGCCCAGTGTGTTCTCGATCGGGCCGCGCTGCTCTCCCCGATGATGGTGTCGACGAGCGCTGGGTTCGGAGCCGCGCTGCTGATCGCAGCCGGCGTCTACCAGCTCACCCCGCTCAAGAACGCCTGCCTTCGAAACTGCCGGGCCCCAGCGCACTTCCTGTCCCGCTACTGGCGCACCGGCAACCTCGGTGCCTTTCGCATGGGGCTGAGGCTCGGCGCCTACTGCGTGGGCTGTTGCTGGATCCTGATGGGATTGCTCTTCGTCGGCGGCGTGATGAACCTCCTGTGGATCGCGGCGATCGCCATCTTCATTCTGCTCGAGAAGACGCTCCCATTCGGGGAGGTTGGTGGGTGGATCGCGGGCGCGGCGATGATCCTGGTTGGCGGGTTGAGTTTGGCCCTATGAGAATTCAGGCGGTGGACAGGTTCATCCCGCCGTCGTCAATGCGCGTACACCCGGCGAAAGATTCGTTCGGCGACCATGATGGTGGTGAGATTCGTTACGGTTGAGGGGATCCGGGGGATGATCGACGCATCGACCACCCGGACATTGGATAGCCCGTGGACTGCGCCCTGGGAGTCGACTACCGCCCAGGGGTCACCCGCGTCACCCATCGGCGCGGTCGAGGTAGCGTGGCCGTAGGGGGCCAGGTTGGCGGCGATCACGTCGTATAGCTTGTCGTCGTCGATGGCGTTGCCGGGGATGAGCTCACCGGCCTGAAGTGGGCCGAACACCGGGTTGCGCGCGAGTCGGCGACTGAGCTTGACCCCTTCCAGCATCCGCAGCTGGTCGCGCTCGGTGGCCAGATGGTTGTTGTCGATCAATGGCTGCACGTTGGGGTCGGTGCTCGAGATCCGCACAGTCCCAGTGGACTCCGGAAGCACGACCGCGACGGCCAACACGATGGCCCCTCCGGTTGGACTGTAGGAGCCATCGAGGAGGTGGGTGGCACTGATGTGCATGTCGAGCTCGCCTTCGGCCGCCAGGCTTGAGCGGAACCACAGCAGTGCCCCTGCCGCAGGGCTCATCTGCAACACGTCCTCGGCGAGCGCATACGCGTTGTAGAAGATCGGTTGGTCCTGAAGGCGCTGGCCCACCGGAAGATCGGCGATCGTCGCAATGCCCAGCTCGGCCAGGTCGCGCGCCGGACCGACACCGGAGCGCAGCAGGATCGCCGGGCTGCCGTATGACCCCGCCGACAGGATGATCTCCTTCGCCGCATAGACCGACCCAGTGGAGCTGAGCACCCCGGTCGCCGTAGTGCCGTCGAAGAGCACCTTGTCGACGACGACCCCGCCGACGATGGTGAGATTCGATCTCCGTCGCACCTCGTCGGTCAGATAGGCCACCGCAGAGCTCTGCCGCACGCCGTCGACGATGTTGACCGGATACCCGCCGGCCCCCTCGGGGTCGGCGCCGTTGTAGTCGTCCACGCGCTTGTAGCCTTCGGCGACAGCCGCATCCACGAAACCCACCAGGCTCGGCGTGAGATCACGGGTCGTTCGGAGCCGAATCGACAACGGACCCGAACGACCGTGGTAGGCGTCGTCGCCGACGTCGGTGTTCTCGATCGCCTTGAACGTCTCAAGCACCTCCGCCCAGGACCACCCGTGCACACCGTGCTGTTGCCACGCCTCGATATCGGCTTGCCGAGCACGTATCGCCACTGCTGCGTTGACGGCCGAGCTGCCGCCGAGTACCCGCCCGCGGGGTGCGGGCATCTCCGGGGTCTGTGGGCCTCCGCGCGCGGTATAGCCCCAGTCGAAGGCTGCCGGGGCCACGATGTCCGGGTTGCCCAACTCGGCCGGCAACTCGTCGTGCGTGAACGTCGGCCCAGCCTCCAGCAGCAAGACGTGACGGCGGGGATCTTCACTCAACCGCGCAGCCAGAGTGGCACCGGCTGAGCCGCCGCCAACGACGACGACGTCGGCTGGCGAGGTCAGGTTGGAAGTTGTGGTCATTGCTCGATCTCCTTCGGCTCGCCGGTCAGCACCGTATAGAGCTCGGCGATGACGCCGTCGCGCACGATCGCAACGTCGAAACCCGAGCCCTGCGCGGCTCCGCTGCCGGGATCGACGAGTTGAAATGCCAGGTAGCCCAGTCCCAATGTCTGATATGTCGGTCCCGCTGCGATGAACTGAAGATCACCAAGTTTCGCTTGCAGCTCAACGGCTTTGGCATCCAACGCGGCGCGCCCCATGGTGACGCCGTCGTCGTCGGTCCACCGGATGTCGTCGGCGTAGATTCGCCCGATTGCGGCCCAGCGAAGCGCACGATCGCGCTGGTTGAAGACCTCGAGGAGATTGGCGTGCATCAGGTCCGTGATTGTGTCGGTGATTGGAGCCTCCTCATTGCATGATGTATCAGCTTATTTTGGCCGCGATGAGTGCATTGTGAGCATCCTCGGACCGGTTTCGGGCGGGTGCCAAGCCGATGCCCCGATGTGGAGTCATCCCGTCCCGTCCTCTTCACAGTGAGTGATCTATCACGTAAGGTCAGACTAGTAGATCACCTCGATGTGTCAATCGGCATTCGACGAGAAGAATGCATCGGGCGGTCGGCCGAGCGGCACCCAACGACCCCAGCGCCGTCACCGGAATGGAGGATGTGACCCACGATGACACGTGCTGTCACCTACGCCGTCGGCGGCGACCCTGCCGAAGTACTTGAAGTCAGCGAAATACCCGACCCGCCCGCACCAGGGCGTGGACAAGTCCAGGTCGACGTCCGCGCCTTCCCGATCCATCCTGGAGACCTCGTCGGCGTCGGCTTCGGCCCACCGCATCCCGGCCAGCGCACGGTCGCCGGCCTCGAGGCCACCGGTGTCGTGGTTGCGACCGGACCCGGAGTCGACACGCTTGGGATCGGTACCCGCGTGACCGTGTTCCCCAACCCCGGCTCCTGGGCGCAACGCATCAACGTCGCCGCGGAAGTCGCCGTCCCCGTGCCGGACTCCGTCAATCAAGACGTCGCCGCGCAGATGGTCTGCAATCCGCTCACTGCCCTGCTGCTCTACCGCGCTGCGCAGCAACACTTCTCGGTCGGATTCGACGGCATGATCGTCAACAACGCCGCGAACTCCTCCGTGGGCCGACTGTTCACCGTCGGCGCCGACCGTCATCGCATTGCGACCATCGGCGTCGTGCGTAGCGCCGAGCGCGCGCACGAACTCGCCGCCCGATACCCGGACGTCCCCGTCGTTTCCACCGACAGCCCGGACTGGGTCCAGCAGATTCGTACCATCGCCGACGGCCGCCCGATCCCCGTGGCGTTAGACCCCGTCGGTGGCACCATCGCCGGCCACCTGATGTCCCTCTTGTCATCCGGTGGAACACTGATCACCTACGGGGCCATGGCCCAAGAGAACATTCCGCTGCACGCCGCAGCTCTAGTCGGCGGTGAAATCGGCATCCGCGGACTGACAATCGGTCGTTGGCTCAGTGGCGTCGCACCCGAACGCCGCGCCTCCGACATCGCCGGCGTCGTCGCAATCGTCACCACGAAACCCGAAGAATTCGACGTCGCCGGCACCTACGCACTCGATCAGATCACCGAGGCGGTCCAGCATGTCAATCGCCCCGGAAAGACCGGCGCCGTCATCGTCACGATCTAGATGGAGAGGAGCTCTGCCATGACATCCGGGGAATTCCGGCGCGCCAAGCATGCGGATCCAACAGGTCAGCAGCTGGCCGACAGGCTCGCGATACGAGAGCTGGTCGACGCGTACGCGTACTGTGCCGATCGGCGTGACGCTGCCGGTCAGATGGCGCTGTTCACCGAAGACACTGATTTTCAGGTGTACATGGACACCGGCAGTCCCACACCTACCCAGCATCTCAAGGGGCGTGCAGCGCTGGCCCCGGTGTTCGACGAACTCAACGTGTACCAAGCGACCACGCACTTCAACGGGCAGAGCACCACGCTGCTCGATGGCGAACGCGCCGAGGGCGTCGCGTACTGCCTGGCTCATCACGTCACGGTCGAGGGTTCGGAACGCAGTCTGATGGTCGCCGCGATCCGCTATCTGGATACCTACGTCAAGGATGATGGCGTCTGGTATTTCAGCCAGCGCAAGCTAATGGTCGACTGGACCGAAACCCGTCCACTGAATGCTGGGTAACCCGACGCGTGAATAGACAACGGCCGGGAGTGGTCTTGGGGACTCACTTCCGGCCGTTGGTCGGTCACCACCGGGTTGGTGGTGTCGGTGTCATTCAGTTGCCCAGTGGTGGGTCAATCTCGGTGGCGGGCTGGTCGACGCCGACCTGGCCTGCGGTCTGTTGCACGGTCGCCGCGGGGGCCGGGGCGCCCAACTGGTGGGCGGCGAAGTCGGCTGCTTGGTCGGCCATGCCGTTGTCCTTGTAGGAGCTGTGAGCGGAGCGCTGCAGACCGCCGGGGTAGCAGACCGGGTCGCCGGTGGCGCACAGTTGCAGGGTCTTGCCCGTGTAGGCCTGACCGATGGTGATGGCTGGTGCGTCGTGGTCGAGCAGATTCAGAATCCAGGCATCTGGTGTGCCGAACAAGACCACTGCGGCGACGTGTGGCGCGATCGCGGCGGGCATGGGGCCGGCGATGCTGGCGGGCAGGTCGAACCCGGCGGGCACGGTGTCTGTGGTGGTGTAGCCGGCGACTGCGGCGCCTTGGGAATAGCCGCCGAGCACGATCTTGGTGGTCGGGCAGCTCGCCGCGACGCTCTGGATCTTGTTGCTGGCGTCGGCGATGCCGTCGGCGGCTTGTCCGAAGTTCAGTGATGCGGGGTAGTTCACGCCGTACACGTCGACGGTCTTGCCGGGTAGGCGGGCGGTGAGTGCGTCGACGAAGGCTTGGCCGGTGGCGCCGACGCCGGGTGCCTCATTGGTACCGCGGGCGAAGAGGACCTCGACGGCGGGGCACGCGTCGTCGGCGGCATTGGCCACCGGGGTCAGGGCGCCCAGCGAACCGGTGAGGATCGCGGCCACGGCCAGCGCCGCGAAGGTCGCGGACCGTGCCGGGCGGACGATCGACCTGCCCATTCTGACTGCCAAGGGTGTAGTGCTCATGATGTGGTTCCCCGTTCCCGCTCACTGTCACTTCAATGTTTAAGTGGCAACCTGCCTCGTACAAGTGGCATGCGGGTTCTGCGATTCCGGGAAACCCCAGTGATCTACACCACTTGTCGAAGGTGACGGGTTGAGAGAGGGCCAGCGACTCAGGACGTGGTGCTGGGCCAGCTGTCGTCGGGTGGCAGTCCGTCGAGGATGCGCTGGGAGATCGCGCCGAGCTGGCGGGCCTGGGCACGGGTCAATCGATCGAAGACCAACTCGCGCACGGCGGTGACGTGTGAGGGCGCGATTTCCTCTAGTTCGTGACGTCCCGCGTCGGTCAGAACTGCAAGGGTGTAGCGACTGTCGGCCGCGTCGGGTTGTCGCGCGAGCCAGCCGCGCTTCTCCAGACGCGCGACGGCCTGGGACAACCGTGGCAGCGAGCTGCCAGTGATCTTGGCCAGGACGCTCATCCGCAGCATCGATCCCGGCGTTTCGGACAGCACCGCCATGATCAGATACTCGAAGTGGCTGATGCCGAACTCGCGCTGCAACTGGGCACTGAGGACGGGCTGCAATCTGAGGATCATCGTCGACAGCTGCCGCCAGGTCTGCTGTTCCTCCGCGTCTAGCCACCGCGTCTCGTGCGAGGTACTCATGCTCTCACTTTAACTTAATCGTTGAACCGGGAATGCTCGCATCACTTAATTGTTTAACCGTGTATGCGAACGATCGCACTCACCAGTGAGAGGGGTTAGCGATGAAGGCAGTGGGAGTGATGGGTCCGGACTTCATGCCGCACCTGTTCGACATCGACGAACCAACTGCTGCGCCCGGCGGGGTCGTCGTCGAGGTGATGGCCGCCTCGGTGAACGACTTCGATCGCGCCGCGATTCACGGTCGCAACACCCGCTCGATGGGGCAGCAAGATCCCGTGCTGCTGGGACGCGACTTCGTGGGCCGGGTGACCGCCGTCGGTGCCGACGTGGACTACATCGACGTGGGAATGGTGGTGGCAGGGACCCTGGCGCCAGAAGTCGCCGGCCGGTCGGGCACCTTCACCGACATGGTGGCGGTGCCGGCGGGATCTGTTGCTCCGGTTCCTGATGGCGTGGACCTCGCTCAGGTCGCCGCGGTGGGCTTGGCTGGGGTCGCAGCGGCTGACGCCATCCGCGCCCTTGGCGCCGCACGTCTGGGGAACCTCGTCATCCAGGGTCCTGTCAGCGAGGTCGGCGGATTCGCCCTGCAGCTGGCCAAGACACATGGTGCTGTCGTCGCGGTGATCACCTCGCCGAGTCAGGTCGAGTTGGCCTGGGGGCTGGGCGCCGACGTCGTCATCGCGGAGGGGCCGACCCGACGCGGTCGATCGAGGCGGTGCGGCGACTTCTTTGGTGGCGGCGCCGACACCGCCATTCACGTCGCCGGTGATCTCTCGGTGGCGGCCGGGGTGATACACCCGGGCGGGAAGTTCACCTCCATCACCGGCACGGACGACGCTAGGCGGGCCGGCAGCTCAGACGCCGACTACGTTCGGACGATCGTCGCCCCCAACGGACACCAGCTTGCCGACCTCCTCTTCAAGGTCGCCGCCTACCGGCTCCACAGCCATGTCGGCCGCACCCTCTCCTTCGACCAGGTCTGCGACGCCCTCAACCCGGGCGGCAATGCCACGGCCGGCCGCACCGTCCTCGTCCGCGGATAGGGCACTACGCACGAGGTGGGTCGCGTGTCAGATGTCGATCCATCGATGAGGCGCCGATGCAATTCCGTTGTCAGCAAATGGATTTGACGGGTCAGCTCGGTATTGGTCTTCAGCTCCAGCTCTTGGGCTTCAAAGTCATGGTCTGCCTTGGCCTGCTGGAACGCCGACTGCCGGTTCTGACCGATCATCACGAATGTCGAAAGGAAGATCGCCTCGAGCGACACGACGAGGGTCAAGGTAGGCCACGGTGTCTTCTCGAGAAACACCATCCAGACGGCGAATATCGCTGCGTGAATCCAGACGAAGTTCATCGACCCGGCGAACGTGGTGATTTGATCGGCCAGCCGCAGTTGGAAATCCCGGTTCCGTCTCTCGGCCTCTTCCAGCACGGCTGGACTGTGGACCACCTTGCCGCGCAGGAGCCGGCGCGGGATCAGCTGTGGGGTACGCCGGGTAGTGGCGGCGCTGTGGTCAGTCGTCATGATCGTTCCTTTCGCGGCCCATCGCAGACACCGGCCTTGCGCGCACTCTAACGGCGGCAAGCCGAGCGGACGGTGTCCGCCAGCACACCGTCGACACCACGGAATTGTTCTGCACGACAACTACGCCGACGCCGCATCGGAGATCCGTCGAATCAAAATGCGCAAGAGCGGAGATGGCATAGCGGAAGAGATTTCCGGGTCGTCCGTAGGGGTGTCGCGCGAGACAGCGTCTGCCCGCGGACGTTGTCGGCGCCGACAATGACGGTGAATGGTTCGCGCGGCACGATTCAGGAGTCATCCGATCGCACACGAGAAGGACTCCCAATGACAGACATTGACTTGGGCGCGCAGTTCGACAAGATCTCCGACAAGGCGAAGAGCGCATCCGAGAAGCTGAAGGCCGCGGGCCAAGACACCAGGGATCGGCTGGAGACTGACGTCGTCAGTGCTCGCGATCGTGCGAGTGCGGCAGCGGATCGACTCAACGACAAGGCAGTTGATGCCAAGGACAAGGCGTCGTCGCAGTGGCAGGAGATGCACGCGAAGTGGCAGGCGCATGTTGCGAAGGTGAAGGCCGACGTCAGGGACAAGCAGGATCATCTCGACGCGCACCTCGCCGCCAACGATGCCGACCTTGCCGAGGACTACGCATTGTCGGCGATCGACTTCGCGCAGGCCACCATCGATGAAGCCGAGTCGGCGGTGTACGACGCAATGTATTCGCGCGCCAATGCGGACGAGCTCGACTCCACCGCTCGCTAGACCGATGTCCACGTGACTGGCTGCCGCAGGCGTAGAGGGACGGCGGGTTGGAGCGCGACCACGAGCTCTTCGGCGACGAACTCACCATCGAATACCCGACCGGGTCGGGAACCAGCGTCACACCAGACCGGCTGGACCGGCCTGGTCGCCGACATGATCCGTCGCCGCGATCGCGCGTACCCCGCGGTGTCCGAGGTGGTTCAGCGACCCGTCGAACGGTGAGGAGTGCCGATGACCGCGACAATCCTGCCCGGCCGCCCGCTCCGCTTGGCACTTCAGTGGTAGTCGGGGAAATCGCACACGTTGTCTGCCGACACCGCGTCGAGACGGCGATGTTGTGTCGCACCACATCGCAATTGTCAACGGCTGAAAGCATTCTTGACTCGGTGTCGCCGTCAAGGGTATGGCGGGGCTGCATCAATCGAATACCTAGGAGTACCTATGAACGAGATCCGACGTCAGACCACCACGGCACCGGCTGGGCCGGTGGTTAATTTCTTCGAGAACGCCGTGTCCAAGACCCGGTTCTGGTGGCTGCTGCTGGTCACCGGCGCCGCGTGGATCGTGCTGTCCATCGTGATTCTGCGCTTCGACTACACCACCGTGGCGGCGGTGGCCGTGCTGTTCGGGGTCTACTGCCTGGTCGCCGCGGTCAACGAGATCACGATCGCGGCGGTGTCCTCATCCACCGGTTGGCGCATCGCGCACGGGGTGCTCGCGGCGCTGCTGGTGGTGGTAGGCGTGGTGTCATTGATGAACCTCGGCGCCACCTTCATCACGCTGGCCGCCATCATCAGCTTCTACTTCATCTTCCGTGGTTGCTTCGACATCGCCATGGCGTTCGCCGGCAGCGCCGTGCCCGGCTGGTGGGTGCTGTTGATCTGCGGGCTCATTGAGCTGGGTTTGGGTTTTTGGGCTGCCGGTTCGTGGAACGTCTCGGTGGTGGTGTTGGTGGCGTGGGTGGCTGCCGGGGCGCTGGTGCATGGCATCGGCGAAATCGCCCTGGCCTTCCAAATCCACCAAGGACGCCGTGGCATCAGCGAGGTTGCGGGGTGGGCCAATCGACTTGGGGTCACCAACAATCACCCCGCACCCGATGCAGCCGTTCCAACTCGGTGACCCAACTGTCTCGGTGAGCGAGAGGTCATGCACAGCGTCGAGGATGTCCCCCGATGGTGGGTTGTGCGCGCATGTGGCCGTAATCCGCTGGTTCGTGGCAGCGACCGGTTCGAATTGTTGATCGTCGCGCTGGGAATCCTGGTTGTTCTGATCGCCGCCGCCGGTGCGGGGGCGCTGGGCACGGCTGTGCACGATGCCCGCAGCCGTGTGTACGTCGAGCAGGCACAGACCCGCCACACGGTGATCGCCACCGCCATCGACGACGGTCCGACCATTGTCGGCGTCGATCACCACACCACGACGAGGGTGAACGCCCGATGGGATGTCAACGGCACCGAACACACCGGCAGCCTCACCGTGAAACGGGGCGTCGGAACCGGTGATCTGCTGATGATTTGGGTGGATCGAAATGGCGACCGCGTCGATGCGCCCACGCCGGCATCGCAGGCAAGTGTGGATGCGGTCGGTGTCGCGTATGCGGCATGGCAGACGGTGGCCCTCATCGTGGCCGGATTGATCCGCTGGGGACGCTCGCGCCTTGCGCGCCGGCGCGATTCTGCCTGGGAACGCGAAATTCGATGCCTCATCGACGGCGACGACGGGCGAACACGGCGCAAATCGTGACTGGTCAGCGCGGCCCGAATGTTCCAGATTCGAGTACAGAAAGGATGTAATGATGGCGGCTCCACAGACACGAAATGCAATCCCGGACTTCATAATCGTGTTGGTCTTGGTCGGCCTCCCCGGGGGTCCGGTCAGCCGTGCGCTGAGCCGGCATGTGCTCGACAGTTCGCCCGACGACGTAATGGTGCACGTGTTCGACGACCTCGCCGGCCTGCCCCGCTACAACGAAGCGTTGGAAACCAACGGGACGCCGGAGGCGGTCGTCGCCCTGCGTGCGGCCGCCGTTGACGCTGACGCGGTGCTCGTCGTGACGAGCTATCGTGGGCGGGTGCCTGCGATGGTGCATAGCGCGATCGATTGGCTGACACGTCGGTGGGGCCAGGGTGCATTGCATGACAAGCCGCTCGCCGTGATCGGTCCTGCGGCCGGGTGTTACAGCGGCGTCTGGTCACGCCAAGGCGAGGACACCCGTGGGGGTTTGAACCCCCGGGTGATCGAGCCACTGACGGTGCCGGATTTGCGCGAAGCCGTCAACAAGCTCGCAGACGAAGTGCACGGAGGCAGCGCTGTGCCCGACCCGATGACTTCGTAGCCATGACGCCAAGAGTCGTGATGGCCGGTGGCGCCCATGGCATGACAAGGCCCCTGCGCGTCGGTGTCGTCGGCGCCAACCCGAATCGCGGCTGGGCCAAGGATTCCCACATCCCAGCGCTGCGTAGCCTCGAGAACGTCCAGTTGGCCGCGGTGGCGACGACCAGCCGCCGAACCGCCGAGGCCGCCGCGGCGGCATTCGGTGTCCGCGCGGCCTACGACGATCCCCGCGCCCTGATCGCCGCGCCCGACATCGACGTCGTCTCGGTGTGCGTCAGGGTGCCGTACCACCGCGACCTGGTTCTGGCGGCGCTCGCGGCAGAAAAGCACGTATATTGCGAGTGGCCGCTGGGGCGTGACCTCGGCGAAGCCGCAGGGTTGGATGCCGCCGCGGGGGCCCGCGCGGTCCACGTGGCAATCGGCCTGCAAGCCCACATGAACCCGGCCGCACGTCGGGCTGCTGAACTGATCGCCGCCGGCGCGATCGGCCGACCGTTGACCGCCCGAATCTTCTCCAGCACCGCCGGTTTCGCGCCGCGCCTATCGGCGACACACGCCTATCTCAACCAGATCGAGAGCGGCGCGAACCTGATCACGATCTTGGGTGGTCACACCCTGGACCTGGCGATCCTGGTACTCGGCGGAATCGACAGCCTCGATGCCCTCACCACCCTGCAGCACCCGACGGTCACGCTCACCGACACCGGTGAGCAGATCCAACGCACCGCCCCCGATCACCTGCTGGTACTGGCGCGCATGATCAGTGGCTGCGCACTGGCCGTCGAAGTCGCCGGCGACCGAGCACCCGACACACCCTTCACCTTCGAAGTCGTTGGCACCGAGGGACGAATTCTGCTGACCGGCGGTCACCCAAACGGCTTCCAGGCGGGTCCGCTTACCGTCAGCCTCAACGGCGAGCGTGAACGGGTCGACGAGCCGCCCGACACGCTGCCGGCCGCTGCGGTCAATGTGGCGGCGATGTATCGCGCACTGGCCCGCGACATCTCCTCTGGTGAACACACCACCCCCGATTTCGACCACGCCGTGCGCTTGACCCGTCTGATGGACGACGTCGTGCAGTCAGCCAATACTGGTCACCGCCTGACACGGCGGGACTGGCCCACCAGCCACTCCTAACGTCCGCTGCGGGTCGGCGCCCAACCTCCAGGTGTGGCACCGCTTTTCGCGAACTGTTACCACCGACACTGTTGCGGCAGAGAAGTCTCCCGTCCGCCTTCGGCGATAGACCCATGATACTTGCGCGTTGGAGGCGGCGGCTGCATGGGTGTATTACGCGACACCGTCGTCTTGCGGACGTTGTCGGCGCCGACAATGACGGTGAATGGTTCGCGCGGCACGATTCAGGAGTCATCCGATCGCACACGAGAAGGACTTGCAATGGCAGACATTGACCTGGGCGCGCAGTTCGACAAGATCTCCGACAAGGCGAAGAGCGCATCCGAGAAGCTGAAGGCCGCGGGCCAAGACACCAGGGACCGGCTGGAGACTGACGCTGTCAGTGCTCGCGATCGTGCGAGTGCGGCAGCGGATCGACTCAACGACAAGGCAGTTGACGCCAAGGGCAAGGCGTCGGCGCAGTGGCAGGAGATGCACGCGAAGTGGCAGGCGCATGTTGCGAAGGTGAAGTCCGACGTCAGGGACAAGCAGGATCACCTCGACGCGCACCTCGCCGCCAACGATGCCGACCTTGCTGAGGACTACGCATTGTCGGCGATCGACTTCGCGCAGGCCACCATCGATGAAGCCGAGTCGGCGGTGTATGACGCAATGTATTCGCGCGCCAATGCGGACGAGCTCGACTCCACCGCTCGTTGAACCGATGTCCACGTGACGGCCGTCGATGGCGTATAGCGCCATCGACTGGCTGGCGCGTGGCTGGGGGCAGCGCTAGGGCAGCGATGTGACCTTCGGAGGCGGTGGCGATTGGAGCCGCCGTTCGACGGTATCGGAGGCCATCTTGGGCCAAGTGCCCGGCAGGATCGACCTGATTCCATCGTCAGAACTGACCGCAATTCGGCGTGGTGGGCACCCCGTTGAATCGGTCGCTCACCCAGGCCATGCTTCGCTCACCGTCGACATACGGCTGTAGCAGGTTGTTGACGTCCAACTTGTTGAACAACGGTGGCTGTTCGTTGGTCCAGAATTCGACGTCGGCGCCCATCGCGCACCAGTCCTGGGCCGTCTGCCGAGCGGCCTGATATGGGATGAGTGGATCCCATCGGTTGTGCGCGATGTACACCGGGCCTGTGGGTTTGATGTTGCCGATCCGCTGTGCCATGAGCAGGCTCTTGAAGGGATCGTTGGAGATCAACGCTTTCCAATCGGTGTTGAACCAGAATTCCAGATGGCGGAATGCGTAGTCCACGCCGCCCTGTAGCAGGCAGGTATGCCCGGACCAGTCGAGCATCTGCTGCCCTCGCGGCGTGAGCACGTCGAGGATGGGTTCTTCGGTCTGGGGATACGCCGCCATGATTCCCCGAATCAGGTACCCGGCCAGGACGGCAAGGAAGTTGCCGTCGATGTCGGGTATGGCTTGGATGACGTCCGTGACCGGAGCGTCGGCGAAGGTGCCGACGATATCGAGTTCAGGTGCGTAGGTGGAGGCGAGTTCTGCTGCCGACAGCGAAGCCTGCCCGCCGGACGCATAGCCCCACAACGCGACCGGCCCGTGCGGGTCCAGCGAGGTGTCAGGCAGTTTCATCGCCGCACGGGCGGCGTCGAGCATCGCAGAACCAGCCGCGACCCGGTTCAACCACTGCGGCGATTGCGGGCCATGGATGCCCATGCCGACGCCATCGGTGACCACGATCGCGAAGCCGCGGGCCAGCATCGTCGCGATCCAGCCCTCCTCGACGTTGATCATCAGGTCGAAACCCTGCGAAAAGTGGATGCCCTGGTTGAACAGGCGCGACGGTGCGCACTGCTCGCCCGCCCCGTAGGGTCCAGTCGCGTAGGCGAGCAGCGGCCGAGGTCCATTGCCGGGCCACGCGACGTCGGGCTCGATATAGGTGCCTGTCACCGCGACGGGGTTGCCTTGAGCATCGTTGCTGCGGTACATGATCCTGGTTCCGGTCCCAACGTAGGCGCCCAACTGACCGGAGGGCTCCAGCACCATGCGTGAAGGCTCGGTGCGGATCAAGTCACCGGGCTGACCCGGGGGGAGAGGATCCGGCGGGGTATAGAACTCCTCGTACTGCCGGTCATCGGCACCGGCGTGTGGCATCACGCCGCCAGCTACGAAAATCCCCAACAACACGAGCGACGACGCGAGGGCCGCGGCGACGCGCACACCGCGGCGCCCCACTTGTGCCACGTGCGACGGTGCGCGCCCCCGTGCCCCTCGCCGAGACCTTGAACCGTGCGGGCTGCCCAAGACGGCGTGGCCGCACTCGACCATGTCCAATGACGGGTATTGGCTTGTCTCGGTGCTCACGGACATTCCCCCCTCTTGCGATTCGCTTGCTGAGTTGTATGGGGCGGTGAGGCGCCGCTCGTGGTGAGATAGGCCAAGGCGATGGGACAACGTCTAGGCCTGCCCTGTGATCATCAGTAATGCACGCGCCGCGACGGCGGTTTTTCGGCAGATCGTGTTTGCGTTGACAATGGCGGTGTACCAACGCTGTTCGTCCGTACAATGACAAAGCCGTCCACATCCCCGTCACGACCCGTACGCGAGGCGAATGTGAACTCGTAGCCACATCAATCGTCATCCCTTGCCGCAGAACCCTGTTCAGTTGTCAAGGCGAAGGCCCGCGCCCTGGCCGACGACCGGCTAAATTGGGAAGTGGCGAATGGCGGCGTGCACGTGCACAGGACTGGACGTCAATCGTTGGGCACGGTGACGACGACCGCGCGCGCCGTTGCGGCAACGATTGAGCCTGTGCCACCACGCTTTCAGGGGTGGACTGTTCCGGTACTGCCTGGTCGAATCGGGGCCGACCCCATCCGATGGGGGAACACGCCATGTCGAGGAGCATCGAGTCGGTGGCCATCCTCGGGGGTGGATTCATGGGTGCCGGCATCGCCGAATCCGCGTCTCTTGCAGGGCTTCCCGTTCTGATACGCGTTTTACCCGACGACCTCGCCGCGGCGCGCACGAGACTGGAGAGATCCATGGACAGCGCGGTGAGACGGGGAAAGCTCGACGCCGACAAGCGCGATGCGGCACTCGCCGTGGTCGCCTTCACCAGTGAGTTGAAGGATGTCGCCGGCAGTGACCTAGTGATCGAGGCGGTGCCGGAGAATCTTGCGCTCAAGATCTCGATCCTCAAGGAGCTCGACGAGATCGTCAGCGACGATACGATCCTGGCCTCCAACACCTCATCCATCCCAATCGGTGAACTCGCCGGCGCGGTCAGCCGTCCGGGCCGTGTACTGGGCTTGCACTTCTTCTCGCCGTGCCGGTGATGAAGTTGGTAGAAATCGTACGGGCGCTGGACACCAGCGACGAGACAATCGAGCGCAAGGGAGTTCGTCACGCGGCTCGGTAAGCAACCCATCGAGACCAAGGACCGCGCCGGTTTCATCGTCAACTTCCTGCTGACCTCATATCTGATGGGTGCGGTCCGGATGTACGAAGAGGGATTCGCCAGCCGAGAGGACATCGATGCCGGGATGAAGCTCGGTGCCAGTCATCCGATGGGTGCCCTGCAGCTCTGCGATTTCATCGGCCTCGACGTGTTACAGGCGGTGTGCACGTCGCTGTTCGACGAGTTCAAGCGCGACGAGTATCGCGCCGCCGCTGATGAAGCGCATGATCGCCGCGGGGCGCCTGGGCCGCAAATCGGGTCGGGGTTTCTACGAATACAGCGCAGTAGGGGAGTACCTCGCGCGCATCCTCATCTCTTTGGATTGGATCCGTTTCCGGTGCTCGACAGCCAGTCGAGTGCTTCCTGGCGGCTTTCGTAGATGTGTGGGGCCAGTCCGCGCGCGGTGAGATGGCCGACTGAGTTTGAGACGCATGAACGAGCTGGTGGTGTAGCGGGTGACGCTCTCGTAGTAGCGCTCCGCAAGGCTGCGGACTGCCGACGTATACGTGTCGGTGAGGTCGGGCGCCAGGTAGAAGTTGTCGTAGTTGACCACGACCGAGAACCTTCTTTCCAACCGCGGCCAATCTTTTCTCGATCTCGGCGACGATGGCCGCGGCCTCTGCCGCGGTGTACACCGACAAGCCCTCCATATTGATGAAGAAGATGTTGCGGTCGGCGTCGTAGGGAAACCGCGCGTCCAGGGGAACGGTCAGCAGATCGTCCTTGAGTCCCATGGGCTCGTCGCGGAAGAGCCTCTCGTCCATCAGCTTCGGCTCCCCATTGATGATTGGGGTGAATCCGACATGGGCCAAGACGTCCTTTTCCAGGTCGATACCAGGGGCGATCTCGATCAGTTCCAGTCCGTCGGGAGTAAGCCGGAACACGCAACGTTCGGTCACGTAGAGCACCGGTTGTCCTGCGGCGGCGGCGTACTGGCCGCTAAAGGTGCGCTGCTCGACGCTGGCGAGGAACTTCGGCGCGGCAACCCCGTCATCGCTGGCGGCAATGCGCCCGTCGACGACCTGTGTTCGGCACGGTGCCAGGAAGGTACCCAGGAAAGCCACCTTCTTCGCGTTTTGGCTGATGTTGATGAATCCACCCGAACCGGCGAGCCTGGGCCCGAACCGGCTGACGTTGACGTTGCCTTGTGCGTCGGCCTGGGCCATTCCCAAGAAGGCCGCGTCCAGCCCGCCGCCGTCGTAGAAGTCGAACTGCGCGGGCTGCTCGAGGATGGCGTCGCCGTTGATGGCGGATCCGAAATCCTTTCCGCCGGTGGGCATTCCTCCGATCACGCCTGGCTCGGCGGTCAGGATGATGTAGTCGAGGACGTGCTCCTCGGCCGCCACACTGGCAATCGCCTTCTGGGATGCCGATGCCGAGATTGACCACCGCGTTGGGGCGCAGTTCCATGGCGGCGCGTCGGGCGATCACCTTGCGTACCGACAGCTCCAGCGGCGGTAGCGACGACAGCGGTACGCGCAACTCGCCGCTCATGGCGGGGGAGTACTGCGTTCCCCAGGTCTGTGGGTGGTGTTCGGGTGTCGACACGACGACGCAGTCGACGAGGACACCCGGGATCTTCACGTCCTTGGGGTGAAGCGATCCCGCCTCGGCGATCCGCTCCACCTGCACGATGACCAACCCGCCGGCGTTGTGCACGGCGGTGGCGACGGCCAGGCGACTCCAGAAAGAGCGCCTCGCGCTCCATGGTGATGTTGCCGTTCGGGTCGGCGGTGGTGCCCCGAAGGAACGCAACGTCGAGATGCTCGAATGCCTTGTAGAACAGGTACTCCTGGCCGTCGATCGTCATCAATTCGATACGGTCTTCGGTGGTGCGTTCGTTGATCTTCCCACCGCCGTTGCGGGGATCGACGAACGTGTCGAGGCCTACGCGGGTCAGCAGCCCCGGTTTTCCGGCGGCGGTATCGCGGAACAGCTGCGCGATGACACCTTGGGGCAGGTTGTAGGCCTCGATCTTGTTCTCCACGGCCATCTTGCCGAGCTCACCCGACATCCCCCAGTGCCCGCCGATGGCGCGCTTGAGCAAGCCCTCGTAGCACAAGCGGTCCGAGCCCCGTCCCTCCCGGTTCCCTTGCGCCACGGTGAACGCCAACGTGAGATCCCGCGGGGTGCCGGTCTGTAGGAATCGCGCCTCCAACGCCAGGGTGAGTTCCTCGGCGAAACACTGCCCGGCGAAGCCCTCCACCACGATGGTGTCTCCGTCGCGGATCAGCGCGACGGCCTCGGCGGCGGTAACGATCTTGTCCCGTGGGGCCATGCCCGACACGAATTCGGTTGCAAACTCCATGTGGTCGCTCCTGGTTGGCGTCGGGCAACGGCTATCCGCGACTGCCGCGCGGCTCAGGTGAAGGCGCTCAACCCGGTGATGTCGCGGCCGACGAGCAGGGTTTGGATCGTTTCGGTGCCCTCGAACGTGTAGATGGCCTCGATGTCGGCCATGTGCCGGATGACGTGGTTGTCGAGCAGGATGCCGTTGCCGCCAAGTAGATTGCGCGCCTCGGCGAGCACCTCACGGGCCTTGACGGTGTTGTTCAGCTTGCCCAGCGCCGCGATCGTGTCGGAGAGGTCCTTGGTGTCGTCGAGCTGTCCGATGCGCTGGCAGTACAGCTGCATGGCGGTGATCTCATGAGCATCCGGACCAGCTTCTCCTGGACGATCTGGAACCGTGCCAGCGGCTTGCCGAACTGGGTGCGCTGCGCGGTGTAGTTGAGCGCGGCGTCATAGCCGGCGACGGCGTGGCCCAGCGCCGACCACGCGCAGGAGGCTCGGGTTGCCTTGAGCACCTTGGCGGTGTCCGTGAAGCTGTTCGCCCCGGGAAGGCGGTTCTCGGCGGGGACACGCACGTCGGTGAGGTCGATGTCGGCCTGCCACAGGGCGCGCAGCGAGCCCTTGCCTTCGATCGCGCGGGCGTCGTAGCCGGGTGTGCCCTTCTCGATGAGGAAACCCTTGACCTGCATGTCCTCGGTGTCACGGGCCCACAACGACGACCACGTCGGCCAGGGTGCCGTTGCCGATCCAGCGTTTGGCGCCGTTGATCACGTAGTCAGTCGCCGTCGCGGCGCGCCTCGGTCTCCAGCGATACCGAATCCGAGCCGTGGCGGGGTTCGGTCAGGGCGAACGCGCCCGAGCTTCTCGCAGCGTGCCATCGCCGGCAGCCAGCGCTGCTTCTGCTCTTCGGAGCCGTGCATGGCGATCGAGCGCATCGCCAGCCCGGCCTGCACGCCGAGGAAGGTGCCCACGCTGCCGTCGCCGCGGTTGAGCTCCATGTGATCAAACCGGCCGCGGTCGCGCTCATCGGCGGGCAGCCGTAGCCTTCCATCCCGTCGCCGACCAGCCCGAGCTCGCCCAGCCGCCGGCACAGGTCGAGCGGGCACCTCGGCGCGCTCCCAGTAGTCGTTGATCACCGGCAACACCTCGTCGTGGACGAACACGCCGGGTGCGCTCGAGGTAGCGCTGCTCGGCGGTGGTGAGCTCGTCTTTCAGCAGGAAGTAGTCGGTGCCCAGGGCCTTCCCGATATCGATGTAGACGGGCCGGGCTGACGACGTTGCCGAACCGGTGGCGGTCATGGTGTCCTTCCTTACCGCTGGCTGCTTATCGCCGGTCCGGCAGCGGACGCAGGGCGGTTGACCCCGTACCAGTCGCATTCATCCTGCGACGGACGGCTGCACCGGTCGATGGTCTGACGTACAGTTTGGCCGATTGTGGATAGTGCACGCGCACAATGGGTTGTGCATGTTGTTCTTATGCTCGATTCATGCCTGGCTTGTCGGGTCGCCCGCCGAACCCGAATGTGGCCGCCTTGGCATCGGCGTTATTGGAGCGGCTGCCGCAGTTCGCAAACGAGTTGACCGAGCGGATTTGCCGACAGGTAGAGGCCTATCGGCAGGAGCAGCCGGTTCCGCGCGACGACCTGAACAGGTCGTGCTGCCAGAACCTGGAGTTCGGGTTTCGCAGCCTCGCCGATGCCGCGCCGGCGCCTACGATCTCGCTGCACCGCGCCACACGGGTCGCCTCCGTGCCGCGCAGGGCGCGCCGTTGGCCATGGTGCTCAGCGCCTACCGGACCGGATTCGCCTACATGTGGGATTGCGTGGTGACCGAGGCCGAACGCTCGGGTCTGGTGTCGGCGACGGAGCTGGTGCGAATCGCGTCGGACGTCTGGACGCTCAACGAGATGTTCACCACCGAGATGGCCACGTCGTATCGCGACGCGATGACCGATCAGATTCTCAGACAAGATCAGGAGCGGTCGGCCCTCGTCGAGGCGCTGGTGTCCGGCAGTGTCGCGGACACGGCCACGGTGTGGGAGGCCGCGGACCTGTTGGCGCTGCCCTATCAGGGTTTGTTCGTGGTGGTGGCGGCCGAGCCGCCAACACTCGCCCGGCACGCGCTGCCGAACATCGAAAGGCGGCTACGCGACCGTGGAATCGGGTCGGCGTGGCGGTTGCTACCTGATCTGCACGTCGGCATCGTGTCGCTACGGACGCCCAACACGTTGCAACTCATGGTTGAAATGGTGCGGCCCGTCGTGACGACCCGGGTCGGGGTAAGCCCGGTCTACGAGGGCCTGGAGAAGACCTCGCAGGCAATGCATCTGGCCCGAATCGCGATGGCCAGCATCGCACCTTGCAACCCGCAGCTGTGCGTGTTCGACGACGCCCCAGTGCCGGCGTTGATCGCGAGCGCTCCGACAACGTCCTACCGTGTCATGAACAACGTCCTGGGGCCGCTGCTCGCGACAGTCCCAGAAGAGCGTGACCTGTTGTTGGAAACCCTGGAAACGTATTTCACCGCGGGCTCGATGGCCGAAGCGGCCAATCGGCTGTTCTGTCACCGCAACACCGTGCGCCACAGGCTGAGCCGCATCGAAGCGCTTACCGGACGATCCGTTGACAATCCGTCGGGCGCAGTCGAACTCTACATCGCGATTCAAACCATGCTGCGTCTACCGAATCCTCCCGATTCGGCGGTGGATCCGGCGCGCGCGTCTCGGATTGCTTCGCGTTCGCGTTAGCCCAATCAGGGTGCAATTCGACCCGATCGAGGTAAGGATCGCCTGTGCGGCAGGCTCGTTCATCCGCATCGCAGGTGGTTTGCAACCAGTTGAGGCGGTCCGGCGCCCTGCCTACCTGTGCGGCGTGACATCGTAGCGGTCGAGATGTTGTCCTCTCACACATCGGCTCGGCTCGCTTCCCGACGAACAATCAGGTCAATGTAAACAAACCACTGATCGGGGATCTGACCGTGCTCACAACGTCCGAATCAACATCTCCGCCGAGTACACCGGGCGCCAGGCAGTCGGTTCGCCTTGCCCTCGTGGTCGGTGCGCTCGGTATCGTGTTCGGCGATATCGGTACCAGCCCGATCTACACCGTCTCGACGATCTTCAACCCCGACGATCCCCACCCTGTCCCGCTGACCACGGACAACATCTACGGCGTCGTTTCGCTCATCTTCTGGTCGGTCATGATCATCGTGACCTTGACTTACGTCACGTTGGTGATGCATGCCGACAACGACGGTGAGGGCGGCGTCATGGCACTCATCGCCCTCGTACGCCGGTGGGGTGCGGGTAGCGGTCGCATTGCGGTGGTGCTGGCGACGTTGGGTGTGTTCGGTGCGGCCTTGTTCAGCGGTGACAGCATGATCACGCCGGCGATTTCGGTGTTGTCGGCGGTGGAGGGGTTGAAGGTGATCGATCCGGGACTGCAGGACTGGGTCGTCCCCATCACGGCCGTTATCATCGTGGCGCTGTTCGCGGTGCAGCGTCACGGAACCGGAGCCGTGGGAGGACTTTTCGGGCCGGTGATGATCGGTTGGTTCGTGGCCATCGGGGCGTGCGGGGTGAGTGGGATCGCCGAGCATCCGCAGATCTTGGCGGCGCTTTCTCCGGTCTACGCGGTGAAGTTCATGTTGGGGCACTTCGGGATTGCGTTCTTCTCGTTGGCCGGAGTCGTGCTTGCGGTCACCGGCGCGGAGGCACTCTACGCGGACATGGGCCACTTCGGTCGAAAGGCGGTCACCCGCGCTTGGCTGTTCGTGGTCTTGCCGGCGCTGGTGCTCAACTACCTTGGGCAGGGCGCGCTGGTGATCGCCGACAATACTTCGATCAGCGCCCCGTTCTTTCTGATGACCCCCGACTGGGCGCGACTGCCCATGGTGTTGCTCGCGACGGCCGCGACGGTGATCGCGTCGCAGGCGGTGATCACTGGAGCCTTCTCGTTGGCGTCGCAGGCCGTCGAGCTCGGGTACCTCCCGCGGCTGCGAGTGGTGCACACCTCGGCGTCGACCTACGGTCAGGTCTACATGCCATGGATCAACGGCATGCTAATGGTGGCGGTCCTGATCCTCGTGTTCGCGTTCCGGAGCTCGGCGGCACTGGCTTACGCCTACGGGATGGCGGTGACCGGCACGATCACCATCACGACACTGCTGTTCCTCTACATCGCGCACAAGAGATGGCGGGCGCCGTTGTGGCTGATCGTCATTGGTGGCGGTGCGCTGCTGGGCTTCGATCTGCTCTTTCTGGCGGCGAACCTGACCAAGATCGTCCACGGCGCGTGGCTACCGCTGTTGATCGGCGTGACGACCTTCATCATCATGATCACCTGGCAGCGCGGCAGCATGATCGTGACTCGCAAGCGTGACGCCGCGGAAGGCCCACTGCAGGGATTCGTCGACCAGTTGTCCAGGAGCCGTGGGCTACTACGTGTCCCAGGCACGGCGGTGTTCTGAACCGCGGCACCAAGACCGCGCCGTTGGCATTGCGCGCAAACGTCGAACACAATCACGTTCTGCACGAGCATGTCGTGATCGTGACGATCGACACGGTGCCGGTCCCGCGGGTCAGCGACTCGGAGCGGATCCAGATCGACTCGCTCGGCCACGCTGGCGACGGCATCATTCACGTGACCGCGCGTTTCGGGTACATGGAAACCCCTGACGTCCGCCATGCGTTACGTCTGCTCGAGCCGGCGAAAACCGAGGGGTCGATCGCGATCGACGGGGCCTCGTACTTCTTGTCGAAGATCGAACTCACGAACAGCGGCGAGCCGACCATGCCCGCATGGCGTAAGAACCTCTTCATCGCCACGTCCAGGCTGAGCACCGACGCCGCCGAGTACTTCTACCTGCCCCAAGACCGCACCCTCATCATGGGCTCGCGGATCGAGGTCTGACTCGACTGACCCGTCGAACCAGACGAGAACTCCTTCTTCGAAATCGGCGGGGCTAGTGGGGGAGTCGCAGCGACCTCACAGTCTTGTGATCGCGCACAGCCGCCGGTGGTCTGCCGTGTCGCCGCGGACATCGACGGCGCACGAGATTGCGAGCAGCGTCTGACCCAGGCGGTTTGAGAAAACCGTCACGGCCGCTCAGGAGGAAACATCATGGTAACCCACAACTTCGGTGACTTTCAGAACCTGGTCTACGCCGAGGCCGTAAAGGGCAAGACTTCCCGATATCCCTTCGATTTCGCATCCATACAGCGGAAGGCGTCTGAGGCCCTCCCCGACTGGGTCTACCGGTACGTGTCGGCCGCAGCCGGTGACGGACGAACCCAACGAGCCAACATCGAGGCCTATTCGCACTACGGAATCGTGCCGCGGATGATGGTGAGCCCGCCCGAGCGTGATCTGTCGATCGACCTGTTCGGCAAGCATCTTCCGTCGCCGATCTTCATGTGCCCGATCGGCCTGATTGGGTTGTGTTCACCGGACTTTCAGGGCGATGTTGCCACCGCGCAAGCCTCAGCGGCAACCGGTGTGCCGTTCACGCTGTCCACGTTCTCGCAGGCCCCGATGGAGGAGGTCATCACCCACGCCGGTGACACACCGAACTTCTATCAGCTGTACCTGCCCGCGGATCGCGAGCTGGCAGCGAGCCTGATCAATCGCGCCGAGCGCTGTGGCTATGCGGGTTTGGTGGTCACGGTGGATTCGTGGACGTTGGGCTTCCGTCCGTCCGATCTGGAGATCGGAAACTTTCCGCAGTTCCGTGGCTACTGCATGCAGAACTACTACTCCGACGAGAACTTCACAAAGCATCTCGCAAAACCGCCACAGGAAGACCAGGCCGCCGCACTGGCCCACTACACGAAGATCTTCGCCAACCCGCTGTCCTGGGAGGATCTGCGGTGGATTCGTTCGCAAACCCAGTTGCCGATCGCGGTCAAGGGCATTCAGCAACCCGACGACGCCAGGCTGGCGGTCGACAACGGCGCCGACATTCTCTACTGCACCAACCACGGTGGACGTCAGGCGAATTCGGGACTCTCCACGTTGCAGCTGCTACCCGCAGTGGTCAAGGCCGCCGGTTCCACCCCGGTGATGTTCGACTCCGGTGTCCGCGATGCCACCGACGTGATCATCGCACTCGCGATGGGCGCGACGGCTGTCGGGATCGGCCGCCCCTACGCATACGCCCTCTCCTACGGGGGCGCGGAGAGCCTCACTCACTTCTTGAGGTCGTTCCTCGCCGAACTCGATCTGTGCCTGGCCGTCTGCGGTTACAAGGACATCGCCACCCTGCAGGCGGCGGGTTGCGAACCCGCCCTGCACTAGTTCGCTCGTCAAACACGCTGTCCAACAACCTGTGTCAGAGAGCTGTCCAAACAATGAAGATCAAAGAACGTCGAGTTGTCCATCCTGCGCACCGAATTGGGCCAGGAAGTGATTCCCACCGAGGGGGCCGTGGACAAGATGCCCGATCTAGTGTTGGTGTCGGTGTCCACCCATGAAGGGATCGATGGGCACTACATCAGCTACCTCATCCCGTCCACGTCGGTTCCGCGTGCCGCCGAGGTCGCCAAGGCGATACTGGTCGGCAGGGACACCTACGACGTCGGAGCGTTGAGCCGGGAGATGACTACTGCTCTTCCGCCCTACATCAACCCACCGGCGCTAGCCGGCGCAGACGCATGTCTGTGGGACATCAACGCCAAGGCGGCCAACCTGCCGCTCTACCAGTACCTCGGGGCCTACCGCCACGAGATACGGGCCTATGCCAGCACCATGGCCTACTCGACGGTCGATGGCTACGTCGACGCCATCCGTGCTGCCATCGGCGAGGGATTCACCGCGGCCAAAGTCCACCCGTTCCGAGACGCTGCGCGAGACATCGACCTCGCGAACGCCTTGAGGCACGAATTTCCGCACATCGACCTGATGATCGACCCGGTGTGCGCGTACACCGTGCCCGAGGCACTGACCGTGGGCAAGGCGCTCGAGGAGCTCAACTTCTACTGGTTCGAGAATCCGATCTCCGATCTCGACCTCGAGGGACTGTCCTACCTCCGCAGCAAGCTCGACGTCCCACTGGCCGTCGGCGAGCAGAACTTCGCCGGCTTCGCCGCAATACACGATTACCTGCACCGAGGCAGCGGATTCTTCTTCGTGCGAACTCTCGCCGAATACGCCGGAGGAATCACGCAATTGATGAAATCCGCGCACGCCTGCGAGGCGTTCAACGTCAACTACGAGGTCCATAGCTACGGGCCCACTCTCAATCTGGCCATGTATCTGAACGTAGCCCTCGCCATACCCAACTGCGATTTCGCCGAAATCATGGTGCCGCAGAACGTGTTGAGCATCGGTATGGCGGCCGAGGACCTCCCCAAGGTCGATGACCATGGCTTCATCGCCGCGCCACAAAAACCGGGCCTCGGCTACGACATCGACCCCGACGCAGTGGAGGACCTGACCTTGCAACGATTCTGACACCTGTGCGAATGCTGTACAGGCACTGGCAGAAGCCTCATAGCGGACGTGCAGATTGTCGTGCGGTACAGCGGTGGGCGTCGATCGCTGTCACCCATCACATCGACTCCGACCGTGATCCTGGCGATGGTGGTGGCAGGGCGTGACATCACGGTTCACGTACGGCGCTCGTCGACGAGAAGGGACGGACACAATGACAGATCAGAAGACAATCCACGAGGTGACGTACGACTTGCTTCGTTCGCTCGGGTTGACGACGGTGTTCGGCAATCCCGGCTCTACCGAAGAGACGTTTCTTGAAGAACTTCCCCGACGACTTCACCTATGTCCTGGGGTTGCAGGAAGCCTCGGTGATGGCCATGGCGGACGGGTTCGCGCAGTCGACGGGCAAGCCCGCGCTGGTCAATGTGCACACCGCTGCCGGAGCCGGCAACGCGATGGGCAGCCTGGTGGCCGCGTACAAGGGCAACATCCCCCTGATCGTCACGGCCGGTCAGCAGACACGCGAAATGGTGTTGTGCGAACCGTATTTGACCAACAAGGATGAGACGCTGCTTCCGCAGCCGTGGGTGAAGTGGGCTTATGAGCCCAAGCGCGCCGAGGACGTGCCCGCGGCGTTCATGCGCGCCTACGCGGTGGCGCTTCAGCCGCCGGCGGGACCGGTGTTCTTGTCAATCCCGCTCGATGACTGGGACAAGCCGGCGTTGGGTCCCGCGGTGGTGCGCACGGTGAGCCACCGGGTCCGTCCAGATGCCGAGCGTCTGCAGAGTTTCGCCGATCGGATCAACGCGCGCAAGCGACCGTTGTTGGTGTTCGGCCCGGAGGTCGACCGCAGTGGCGCCTGGGAGGCCGGCGTGCGGTTCGCAGAAAAGGTCGGCGCACCGGTGTACGGCAGCGCGCTTCCCGACAGGGTCGTCGTTCCCCGAGGATCACCGGCTGTATCAGGGACAGCTTCCGATGACGATCGCCGGTGCCACCGAGACGCATGCGCGGACATGACCTCGTGGTCGTGATCGGGGGGCAGGTCTTCCGTTACTACCCGTATGTGGCCGGCGAGTACTTGCCCGAGGGCACCGAACTGCTGCAGATCACGGCCGATCCGGCGGTTGGCGGGATCAGCGCCGGTCGGGCGACAGCGTGATCGGTGATGCCTTGCTGGCTTTGGAGGACATCGTCGGCATGGTGGACGACCACAGTGACCGGTCGGTCCCGGTCCGGCAGGTACCCACCTCCGCGGTTGACCTGACCGGCTCGGCACCGCTCGCGCCCGATGCGGTGTGGTCGACGTTGAGCACTGTCAAACCCGCCGATTCGCCGTTGGTCACGGAATCGACATCGACGATGGCCCAACAAGCTGCGATTCCTGCCCACCACCCGACCGGCGTCGTTCTTCGCCACCGCCAGTGGTGGTATCGGCTGGGGAGTACCCGGGGCGGTGGGCATCGCGCTGGGGGACCGCGCCCGCGGGGTCAAGCGCACGGTGGTGGCCACCATCGGCGACGGGTCGTTCCAATACTCGGTGCAGGCCATCTGGACCGCGGCCCAACACCGACTGCCGGTCGTGTTCGTGGTGATGCGCAACGGCGAGTACTCGATCCTGAAGTCGTTCGCGGTGCTGGAGAAGACACCCGGTGTGCCGGGGTTGGATCTGCCCGGGCTCGACATCGCGTCCATCGCAGCGGGTTTCGGGTGCCGGGCAGTCAACGTGGACACCACCGAAAAGCTCGCCCACGAGTTCACCGCCGCGCTGGAGGCCGACGGACCCACCGTCATCGTGGTGCCCACCAAACCGCAACCGGCGCACCTGGGCTGACCGGCAGCAACTAGGAGCCAACATGCCGATCTACACCTGCACCACGACCGAATCGACGCTCACCGCTGACAGCAGGACAGCGCTGGCCGGCGAGATCACCCGCCTTCACTCGGCGATCAACCACGTGCCCAGCACCTACGTCAACGTCGTATTCCACGAACTGCCGCGCGACGCCATCTACACCGACGGGCGCCCCGCCGCCCCAGTTCTTGTCAGTGGATGGGTGCGCGCCGGCCACCCCGACGCCGATACCACCCGCCTTGCCACCGAGATCGCCACGGCCGTCACGCGGATCACCGGTGTTCCCGCCGAACGAGTGATGGTCGTGTTCATAAGCAGTCCAGCGCATTACGCAGTCGAGGGCGGTCGGGTGCTGCCCGAGCCCGGCCAAGAGCAAGCCTGGATTGCAGGCTCGGGCTAACCACCTTCGGATCGCGGCGACGTTGTCGACGCGGACAGCCTCTGGCGACGATCGCTGTCGGCAGTCACATCGACGGTGACCACGGCCCGATGGACGATGGAATTGCCTGGCGCAGAGATGAATCTGACATCCGGGCGGATTCCAGCCGATTTCTTGGAGTGAAGCCACATGGTCAGTTCAGAAAAGCAGGACACCACAACGCGCGTCCGGCGACACAGCCACCGTGGGTCGCCTGTTCCTTCTCGACCTCAGCGACAACCGCGTCGTCTCGCTCAATTCGGACGGCTCCGACCGCAAGGTCATCGTCACCGAGTGCCGATACCCCGATGGCGTCGCGGTCGATGTCGCGGCGGGACACGTCTACTGGTCCAATATGGGCAACCCCAAGGCGAACGACGGCTCCATTGAGCGAGCCGATCTCGACGGGCGGAATCGAAAGACGATCGTTCCCCAGGGCGGAACCTTCACTCCCAAGCAGATCCAGCTCGAAGGGAAGAGCCGAAAGCTCTACTGGTGCGACCGAGAGGGCATGCGCGTGATGCGCGCCGATCTCGACGGCTCCAACATCGAGACCATCGTGGACACGAGCCAGGGCGACCCTCGGCCCGGGCCCGGACGCATCGAGGTGGTGCGTGGGCGTGGCCGTCGACGTCGACGGCGGCAAGGTCTACTGGACGCAAAAGGGTCCCGACAACGCCGGCAAGGGTCGCCTTCTCCGTGCAGGCATCGACGTTCCCAACGGACAAACGGCGTCCAATCGATCCGACGTCGAAGTTCTCTATGACGGGCTTCCCGAACCGATCGATCTGGAGCTCGATCTCAACAATCGGGTCATCTATTGGACCGACCGGGGTGATCCGCCGCGCGGCAACACGGTGAATCGCGCACCAATGGATTCGGCGACGTTGGACCGTCCCGCACCTCAGATCGTGCTCACGCACTTGATGGAAGGAATCGGCATCGCCCTGGATCTGAAGGGCGACCGAATGTTCGTCACCGACTTCGGGGGCAACGTGCTTTCGGCCAACCTCGACGGATCAGACGAGAAAGCCCTGCTCGTCGCTCAAGGAAACCTGACCGGCATCGCATACTTCGAAATCTCTTGAAAGGCAGACGTCATCATGTCATTCGACAAACCAATCCGTCGTGTCGCCGTGGTCGGTACTGGAGTCATCGGCGCCAGTTGGGCGGCTCAGTATTTGGCGCGCGGGCTGGACGTCGTCGCGACCGACCCGGCTCCAAACGCAGAGGCCAATCTGCGCAGCTACGTCGACGAGGCGTGGGGGCAGCTCGAAGAAATCGGCCTGTCGCCGGGCGCATCGCGCGACCGGTTGAGCTTCACCAAGGACTCGCATCAGGCCCTCGCGACGGCCGACTTCGTCCAGGAGAACGGGCCCGAGCGGCCCGATTTCAAAATCAAGTTGTTCGCGGACATGGACGAAGCGACGCCAGTCGATTCGATCATCGCCTCGAGCTCGTCGGGCATAACGCCAAGCGTGATGCAATCGAACTGCAAGCATCCCGGAGCGGGTCATCGTCGGCCACCCGTTCAATCCGCCCCACATCGTCCCACTCGTCGAAGTGGTTGGCGGCACCAAGACATCGCCCGAAGCCGTCGAGCAGGCGATGCGCTTCTATGCATCGATCGGCAAGAAGCCCATTCATCTGCGCAAGGAACTGCCCGGACACGTCGCCAACCGGCTACAGGCGGCGCTCTACCGGGAGATGCTCAATCTCATCGGACAAGACGTGCTGAGCGTCGAGGAAGCCGACACCGCCGTCAGCTACGGCCCCGGACTTCGGTGGGGTGTGATGGGCCAAAGCCTGCAATGGCATCTGGGCGGGGGAGCGGGTGGCATCAACCACTTCATGGAGCAGCTCATGGACCCGCTTGCGGCGATGATGCAGACCCTCGGAAATCCGCAGGTAACGCCCGAACTCAAGCAAACCATCGTCGACGGTGTCACGCGCGAGGCCGCGGGCCGGTCGGTCGACGAGCTCGCTCGAGAAGAGAACGAAGTGATCATCGGACTTCTTCGGCTACGAGCGAACGGCGCGAGCGCGCACTCGGCGGAGAAGGAAACGGTGTGAGCACCGTATTCACCACGAGGGCGAACCCGTTTGACCGAGGCCCTCGAATCGACGCTGAACAACCCGGCGGCGTCATCGGAGTTCGATCTGCTGGCGAACACGAACGACGTGCTGAGCGACGTCGGACTGACTGCCGCGGACTGCGGAGGACGCCTTTCGTTCTACGGGCAGGACCCGATCATCTCCAGCCCGCATCGGTTCGGTGCCATGGCCGCGATCGGCCTGGCCGCGAAGTCCGTCGCCGCCGCGGCTCTCTGGCAGGCGAGAACGGGGGAGCCACAGGACATCCACGTCGACGTTCGCAAAGCGCTGCGTCGGTTCTGCGGTTTCTTCGACGGAAAATGGGAAACGATGAACGGACGTGCCCCCGCGATGGGCGCGTTCGCAGGCAACCCGTTCCTCGAAATTCCGCTCTTCCGCAAGACACGCGATGGGCGCTACGTCGTCGCCCTGGACTTCTATCCTCGATCGAAGACGGACACGCTGAAGTTCCTGCGGTGCACCGACAGCCTCGCATCCATCGAGAACGCCATATTGCAATGGCGTGCCGACGATTTGGAGGCCGCCGCAGCGGAGGAAGGTCTGGTGCTCGCAAAGGTGCGAACCACCGAAGAGTTCCTCAACGAGCCGCAATACACCGAAGTCCTCTCCACGATGCCTCTGATCACGGTGCGAGAAGATCGGGGATAGCGAGCCCATGCCGTTCGAAAGCGACGGCAGGAATCCGTTGGACGGCATCCGCGCGTTCGGGATGGGACACGTCATTGCCGGCGGGGCGATGGGCCGGGACCTCGCGATGTACGGCGCGGACGTCCTCAACATCTGGCGGCCCAACGCCACCGAGGTCGAGGCCTTCGCCTGGGATGTGCAGGTCGGCATGCGCTCCACCATCTTGGACAGCTCCAAGGAAGATCGCGCCAAGTTCGACGACCTGCTGAAGGATGCCGACGTCTTCTTCGCCAACAAGCGCCCGGGTTATCTGGAACGAAACGGTCTCACCGCCGAAGAGCTCTGCGCGAAGAAGCCCGGGCTGATCCATGCCAAGGTGATCCTCCATGGCGACACGGGGCCGTGGTCGAACCGTCCCGGCTTCGACGAGATCGGCGCGGCCGTATCGGGCGTGTTCTGCATCGAAGGGACACCTACCTTCCCCAAATCACCGGCGATCGTGCCGATTTGCGACAACGTGGTGGGCTGGCTCGGCACGGTCGGCATCCTCGAGGCCCTGCGCCGGCGTGCGACGGAGGGTGGCAGCTATCGGGTCGTGGTGTCTCTGACCCGAACCGTGCTGTGGCTGCTGTCGCTTGGGATCTTCGACAAGGAGTATGCCGCGGCCACGGCTGGATCGACCGACGAGCACTCCTATGTCGCACCCGATCTGTTTACTGCGGAGACTCCGCTTGGCACCTACCAGGGAATGACCGACCAGGTGGTCATGTCGCGAACGAAGGAGTCATACCGAACGGTCCTGGCGCCGCGCGGTTCGTCGAAGCCGCAATGGCTGCGACCTGAGCGCGAGTCGATGATGCCGATAGTTGGCATTGGCTGGTCCTGACACGCTTCGAGCGTGACGCTGGGCGTCACGCTCGGGTGCGAAGTTGGATTACGCGGCGGCTGGCACCAGGCCGAGGGCAGGGCGGAACTGGCGGACGGGGCGGATCTGGCGGACCGGCTGAGCGGCGCGCCGGCTGCTCCAGGTGTCATACGCGTCGACCACGGTGACGCCGATCGGGATGAACAGCGGGGACAGCACCATCAGGAAGAGGATGATCGGGAACAACATGGCTTTCTCGCATTCTCCGCGAAGCGGATCGTTGGTCTTTGTCGTCTGGAGAACTCGTCGCTGAATTCCTGAACAGAAATCTACGAGCGAAACCGCAGCTCAGCGATGTCGCGACAAGACCAACTTTCGACGACGTCTTATCGTCTGGAGACAAAGGCCCAGGCAGGGGCCGGACAGGGCGGCGTGTGGTCTGTGGACCCGCAACCGGTCATACGAAAGCGCTGAGTCCGGTGATGGCACGGCCGACGATCAACGTGTTCATCTCCCGCGTGCCTTCGTAGGAGTAGATGGCCTCGGCGTCAGCGACGAAGCGTCCGACGTTGTGCTCCAACAGGATTCCGTTGCCACCGAGCAGTTCGCGTGCGTACCCGACGGTTTCGCGCATTCTGACCGTGCACCAAGCCTTCGCCAGTGACGAGTGGCGGTCCTCCGCGTGGCCCTGGTCCTGCAGCTGCGAGAGCCGGGCGCACAACGTCCACGACGACGTGATGTTGCCCAGCATCCGCACCAGCAGATCTTGGACGAGTTGGAATCCGGCGATGGGCCTGCCGAATTGTTCACGGGACACCGCGTACGCCAACGCGTTGTCGTACGCGCCGCGTGCGCAGCCGACCGCCATCCAGGCCACCCCGGCACGTGTCATGCGCAGCACTTCTGCGGTGTCAGCGAATGAGTTGGCATTCGCGAGCCGGTCAGCCTCGTCGACCCGGACGTCCTTCAGCGTGATCACCGCGTTCTGCACGATGCGCAACGCGATCTTGTCCTCCAGTTTGGTCGTCGAGAACCCGGGGGAGTCATTCGCGACGACGAATCCCTTTACCCGATCGTCTTCGACGTCTCTGGCCCAGATCACCGTCAGGTCGCCGAAGGTCGCGTTGCCGATCCACTTCTTCTGCCCGTTGAGGATCCACGAGTCGCCGTCCCGGCGAGCCGTCGTCATCAGTCCGCGCGACGCGCCCGACCCGACGTCGGGCTCGGTAAGTCCGAACGCGCCGATCTTCTCCAGGCGCGCCATGGCAGGCAGATACCGCTGCTTCTGCTCGTCGTTGCCACACAGATAGATCGAACCCATCGACAACCCGCCATGGACACCAGAGAACGTCGCGATCGACGGGTCGGTTCGGGCGAGCTCCATCGCCACCATCCCGTCGAGGAGGAATGACCTTCCTGGACAACCGAATCCGTGATACGGGAGCCCTGCCAATCCGAGTTGCCGGAATCCCGGCACGATCTCGAACGGAAAGCTCCCCCGTTGCCAGTGCTGGTTCACCGTCGGCTCGACCTCGGATTTCATGAAGTCCCGAACGCGGTGCAGGTACTCCCGGTCGTCGTCGTCGAGCAGTGCCTCCAACCCGTAGAAGTCGGCGCTGTCGGTAATCGTCGGGGTACTCATCGCTGCTCCCTAATCGGGTTGGGATCTGAATGCCTCGATCACCGGAGCCAACTCGCGGGCGTTGGTGATCAGGTCGACATGACCGCCGCCGTGCAGGTGCACCGTCGCGTGGGGAAGCAGTCGCCCCATGATCCTCGCGTTGACCACGGGAATGATGGGATCGTCCAAGCCGGCGACGATCAGCGTTCGCTGGCGGACCAGAGGTAACGCGAAGAGACTGGTCCATGTCGCCCCCGCCAGCAGTTGATGAAGGTAGCCCACCCGCGAACCGGCCATCAGCTGACGGTCGAACAGCTGCTTGATCATCGACGGATCGTCACGGACCGTGCCCCCGTAGATGTCACCAGCGATCGTTGCGGCGTACTCGTGATCCAGGAATCGGCGCGGCGTCAGCATCCGCGCCAGGATCCTGGGCCCTCCTGGAATCATCAGCGCGCCCGTGCCGGTGGACACGAGGATCAGCCGACGGCAGCGGCGCGGGTTCTGGAACGCGAACTGCTGGGCCAGCGCGCCGCCCCAGGACAAGCCGAGTACGTCGACCCGCCCATCGATACCGATCTTCCGCAACAGCCTTCCCAGGACCGCCGCCAAGTACGGGAAGCCGTAGGGCAACGGCGAGTCGGGGGAGCCGCCCGAGCCGGGCACGTCGAATCGGACCACCGTGGTACCGGGATCCAGCTGTTCCACCAGCGGATCCAGAACTTCAAGGCTCGCACCGATGCCGTTGCACAGGACCAGCGGCACTCCCGTTCCCGATCCTTGCCGCACCTCGACCCGGATCTGTTGGCCGAGCACGGATACCAGTTTCTCCACGGTCGTCGTGGTCCTCGCCGGGTCGGTCATGGGTACAAAACTATGACGTCGGCGACACACGCGGGGCGTTCTTCGCCGTCTATCTCATAGGTCAGCGTGAACACGGATTCCACTCCTGATGTCTTCTGCTGTGCGCTCGCGACCGTGACGACGGCGCGGACCTGGGATCCGACTCGGACCGGCGTCGGGAATCGCACCTTGTTCACCCCGTAGTTGAGAGCGGCTGTGAGCTCACGGATCTCCAACACCTGTGCGATCACCGCAGGCGTCATCGACAACGTCAGGTAGTCGTGCACGATGGTGCCCTTGAACGGACCCCTGGCGGCCCGTTCGGGGTCGGTGTGGATCCATTGGTGATCTCCCGTCGCTTCGGCGAACAGATCGACCTGTTGCTGCGTCACGTTCATCCACTCGGTCGCGCCGAGACTCTGGCCGACCAATCCGAGCAGGTCGGTCGGTTGATCGAGAATCGTTGTCATACAGGGCCTCTCATCGCAGCAATGGGGCTAGTGTTCCAGCACGTAGCTTCCGGGAGCGGGCTCCAGCGGAGCCATGCCCGCGCCGCCGAGGACTTCGGGGGCTGCCTTCTTGTTACCGCTGCGCTCGCCGAGCCAGCTGACGAAGTCCGGCCACCAGGAGTCCGCGTGCTGCTCCGCCGACTCCGTCCAGAACGCCGGATCGGGCTCGTCCACGTCGCCGACCCGATAGGACGCCCTTGGATTACCGGGCGGGTTGACCAGGGATGCGATGTGGCCGCTCGACGACAGCACGAAACGCATGTTCTTGACGCCGAGCAACCGCGCGCTGCGATAGCAGGCCTGCCACGGCGAGATGTGGTCGGCGATTCCCGCGACCACGTAGGCATCGGTGGTCAGCTGATTGAGATCCACCGGGGTGCCCAGCATGCTGACCGCGCCCGGCGTGACGAGGGAGTTGTGCAGCCCCATCGTGATCATGTCACGGTGCAGCGCGGCCGCCATTCGGGTGGTGTCGGCGTTCCAGAAGAGCACGTCGAACGCCGCGGGCGACTTGCCCTCGACGTAGTTGTTCACCCAGTAGCGCCACACCAGGTCGGTCGGCCGCAGCCAGGCAAACACCTCCGCCAAGGATCGGCCGTCGAGGTAGCCCTTTCGGGCGGACAACGCGATCGCGATGTTGGCGGCCTCTTCGTCGATGGCGGCCGAGGCGAAGCCGGCCTTGGTCTGATCGAGCACCGTCACCATCAGCGTCAACCCGGCAAGCCGCTCACCCTCGCCAATGGCGTTGAGGTGCGCCGCGGTCATTGCCGCGAGGATTCCGCCCGAACAAGAGGCCTGGAGATGGGTGCGGTCGGATCCGGTTATCTTCTCGACCGATTCCATTGCGTTCAGGATCGCCTGTCCGTAGGTATCGAATCCCCAATTTCTCTGCTCCACACCAGGATTCCGCCATGAGATGGCGAACACCTGGACACCTTGCCGAACGAAGTACTCGATCATGCTCCGGCCTGGCGCGATGTCCATGACGTAGAACTTGTTGATCACTGGCGGCACCATGAGCAGGGGCACCGAGTACACCTCGTCGGTCTGTGGCGTGTACTGGATCAGCTCGAACTCCTCGGTCCGGTGGACGACCGATCCAGGGGTGATCGCGATCGTCTCCCCGAGCGTGAACGCGTCCGGGTCCACCATCGACGGCACTCGGGGGGCCGACAGCATGTCGGCGACGAAGTGCCGCATGCCGCGGAAAGCGCTCTGCCCGCCGGTGTCGATCAGGGCCTTCCACCCCAACGGGCTCAGAATCGGGTTGTTGCTCGGCGCAAGTCCCTCGGTGAGCACGTCCAGCACGAACCGGATCCGCTCGGCGTCACGCCAATCGAGGTTCGCATCCGAAAAGAGTTGGTCCACGGTGTTGGTGGTGGCCAGGTACGCCTGCATCGTCCGCTGAAGTAGCGGGTTGCCCCGCCAGGCCGGATCGGCGAATCGCTTGTCGCTCTTGGCAGGTGACAGGTCGGACCGGCCCTCGGCGATCGCAAGCAGCTCACGGCCAAGCGCAGCGGCGCGTGACCCCACCGTGCGGGGCTGCTTGGCAAGGCTGAGCGCGAATCGGCTCCACGAGGTGTTGGGCATCATCCGATCCGCCACGCCGACGGCCGAGCTGGTCAACAGCAGATCCAACGGTGCGGCGAGTTCGTCTGCACTCTTACTGGTCGTGGCTACCACGCTGACTATTCCTCCTCGGGTGGTGGTTTGACTTCACGGCGCAACAGCTTTCCGGTCGGACCGGTGGGAAGGCTGTCCAGGAACCAGATCCGGCGGGGATACTTGTATGCGGCGACTCGTCCCTTGACGAACCGGCGCAGTTCCTCCACTTCGGCGGTCACGCCCGCCTTCAGCACGACCGCCGCGCCGACTTCCTCGCCGAGCGAGTCGTGAGCGATGCCGATCACCGCGACCTGGGCGACGGCGGGATGCTCGTGCATGCACTTCTTCGATCTCGCGTGGGTACACGTTGTAGCCGCCTCTGATGATCAAGTCCTTCTTGCGGTCGACGATCCAGTAGTAACCGTCGTCGTCGACGACGGCGATGTCACCCGTCGAGAACCATCCATCACTGATCGATTGCGCGGTGGCCTCGGGCAGGTTCCAGTAGCCCTTCATGACATTGGGGCCCTTGATCTGAATCTCTCCCGGACTGCCCGTGGGCACTTCATTGCCGCCCTCGTCGACGAGGCGCAGCTGCACCCCTTCGATCGGCGTGCCGATGGATCCTGGCCGACGCTCGGCGTCGGGGTGGTTGAACGTTGCGGCGGGCGACGTCTCGGACAGGCCGTACCCCTCGAGGATGATCGCGTCGAATGTCTTCTCGAAATCGTTGAGCACGGCGACGGGTAACGCGGCGCCACCGGAGACGCAGGTGCGCAACGACGCCGTCGCGTCGGGCGAGAACTGATCGGCGACGGACAGCAGGGCCGAGTACATGGTGGGTACCGCCTCCAACACCGTCACGCGGTCGCGCCGAATCCGCTCGATGGCCTTGCTGGGATCGAAGCGCGCCATCAACGACAGGCCCGCACCGGCGGCGATCGCGGCGTTCATCGCGCACGTCATGCCGAACACGTGAAACAGCGGCAAACAGGCCAGCACGACGTCGTCGTCGGTGAGTTTCAACAGGCGCCGCACGATCACGTCCCGGTTGGAGCCCAGGCTTCCGTGGGTCAGTTCGGCGCCCTTCGGCGTGCCGGTGGTGCCGGACGTATGCAGTACGACCGCGGTGTCGGATGCGTCGCGCGCGACCGGTTCGCCGAATTCGGGTAGCTCGTCGGTCAATCGCGCGAGCTCGGCATCGTCGACGATCCACGACTTCGCGCCGGCGCGTATCCGCGCCTTGCCGCGCGGCGTCGGCAAAGTCCGATGTGCCGATCAGCGCCTTCGCGCCGGTGTTGGACAAGTAGAACCCCACCTCACGGCCTTGCATCAGTGGGTTCATCGGCACCGCGATGCCGCCGAGCCGCCAGATGCCGTAGTAGGCGATCGGGGCGGCCGGGATGTTCGGCAGCATGATGCCGACCCGATCTCCCACGCCGATGCCCTCGCGGTGGAGGAAGGTCGCGAACCGGGACGAGGCGGCATCGAGGTCGGCGTACGTCATCGTGGCATCGTCGGAGATGGTGGCCGTCCGATCGGGGATACGCCGCGCGGTCGCAACGAGATTAAGCGCAAGATTGGACATATCGGCTCCGTCTAAGCCCACTTCGCTAACCATTCCATCGTCGCGATTGGCTGGCATGCGTCGTTGTCTCGGAGAACAACGTCGACCCGCAGACGGTGTGCCGGTGCACACCAGAGTTCGTATCGTTCGCCGCTACACCGCGTCCCAGGCGATGTTGTATCCACAGACAGCGGCCGACATTGCGCATCAGGACGAGAATCGACCGCGAGCCATCGACATGTTGGGAGCCTCATGGGGTCTGCTTCGTCCGATCCGGATTCTCCGCCTGCCACATGAGAAGTCGATGAACCTCGAACGCCAGGGAGATCTCGGCGACGTCCCGCGGTCGAGACAGGGAACGGCCGGTTCGTTGTTCGATTCGGTGTAGCCGATAGCGGACGGTGTTGGGATGGCAGAAGAGCAATTCGCCTGCGGTGCGCAAGGATCCGTCGTTCTCCAGCCACACCCTGAACGTGTCGAAGAGAATGTTGCGCTCGTCATGGGAGAGTTCGGCGAAACACTCGATCGTGGGAGTCACGAGCTTCACCATCACCTCGGGCGCGCTGACCGCGGCCGTGGACAGAATGGAGCCGTCGAACTGCGTGACCCGCGGCCCCTGATCCGGGCGTCCGCGCAGCGTCACGCGCGCGTAGCGCAGCGCTTGTGCGGTATCCCGCAGATCGTCGAACTGTGCGCTGACTCCGACCCGGCCGGTGGCCAGCCGCGACACCAGCGCCAGCACGTTGTCCAACTGCTCGGTGGTCTTCACGTGCACGATCCCGACGTGCAAGTCGGGCAACCGTCGCCACGCGGAGAAGACGTCCATGCTGCGCATCTTCGATTCGATCCCGGGCAGAGCTTCGGTGCCGACGACACCCGCTGTCGGCGGCGATCACGACGTACGGCCCCTTTGCGGGCAGCCGCAGATAGTCGGCGGCCTCCCACACGCTCGACTGCTCGAACAGCCGTCCGTGCAGAACCGAGTCGATGAGGACCTCGCGTTCGGATTCATCGCCGTGAAGTCGGCGGGTCTGTTCGGCTCGGTAGGCGACCGCCATCGCGGCAGTGAAGACATCTTGGGCCGCAAGTATTTTCGCAGTCAGCATGCGCAGAGCATCGCCGTTCACACGGGCACGGTTCGCCACCTCATTCACGGCGGCGTCCCAGATCTCGCGAAACCCGACCCGGTACGCCTCCATCACCGAGGCCAGCGGAACCCCGTCGCGTGCACGTTCCGTTCCCACGTCGGCCGCCGCGGTCGGGTCGAACTCGGTGTCGGTGGCGATCGCGCTGAGGACCTGCCGAATGTTCGTCCGACAGCCGTCGACGACCAGCTCGAACGGCACCGGTGCGGTGGCGTTGTACAGCTTCACCTCTCGGGCGATCGCGTGCGCAAGCGCGGTCGCGAGTTCGTCGGTTCGCTCGTAGAGCGCCTCCGCGATCTCTGCGACTTGTTGCCGCACCACGTCGCCGTCCATGCGGGGAAGGCTAGGTTCCAACAACCTCGTCGCCATTGTCCTCCGACAACGAATACCGCTGAGTTCGTTGTCGGCCCGAGATGACCGGGTGTCTGACCGGGTTACGCCTCGTCCGACTGGAGCACTGCCGTCCCGTACCACTGGCAGGCCAGCAGGGCGAGTTCGACGTCGAGACGGTCCCGCTCGATGGGGTTGCCCCGCCGCGCGACCGCCCGGCCGATCCGGTATTTCACGGTGTTGAAGTGCAGGTCCAGTTCTTCGGCCGCCTGCTTGTAGCTCGACCCGCACCGAAGGAAGACCCGCAGCGTCTCGCGCAGGCGGGCGTCGTTCTCGGTGTCGGTAGACAACTCGCCGAGCACGTCGGTCACCCAGCACCCGGGTCGCGCCGATGTCGCCGCCGAGCAGCGCAGCGGCCGCCAACCCGGGGTCCGACGCCGCGACGACGGTCGGCGCCTCCGCGCCCGCCGGCGACCGCGACGCCGCGCGCCGCCTGCGCTTCGCGATGCGACCGGCGGAATCCGTCGACGCCGGAGGCAACCGTGCCGATCGCGACACTCGGCGAATCGGCTCGCGTCCCGGCGAACTCGACGCACCGCCTCGACAGCGTTCGCCGGCGCCGAACGGTACGGGAGCCAGCCCCATCCGGTGGTTTCGTCGGCGGCCGCGAACAGCGGGTTCGAGCCGACGTCGGTGGCCTGGCCGAGCTCACGAAGGAAGCGCTGCAGCCGAGCGAGCTCGTCACCGGCGGCGCCCTCGTCCGGGTACCAGCATCACGACGGCGAGGTGGTGCCACAGCAGCGGATAGCGGATCGAGTCGCTGGTCGCGTCGACGTCGACGATCGTCTTGCCCGCCACGACCTCGCGGACCCGCAGTGCGCGGACGCTGTTCTGGTTCTCCAGCCATCGCTCCCGTTCGTCTTCGTAGACGGCGGCGACCTGCTGCGAGATCCAGTCGATGTACGCGTAGAGGGTGGTCGTGATCGCCTCGATCACGTCCACGCGGATCGCCGGGTCCATGTCCGTCTCTCGCACCTCGCGGAACACCAGCTCGTTCATCCGCCGCTGACCCAGACGGTAGGCCCGGACCAGCGCATTGACCGGCACGCCGTGCTGCGCCAGCCGGCGCGCGTACTCCAGTGCCGCGGTCGGCGCGACGACGCGTTCCACGGTGATGTCGTGCTGCAGTGCGTGAAGGACGGTGTCGACGTTCCCCTCGACGCTGGCGCCCAGCAATTCGATGATGCGGGCGTCACCGCGCAGCTCGGGGATCTCCTCCTCGAGGGACACGCGAATGAACCCCGACACCGCAGCGAGTCGGTCGTTCAGCTGGGCGCCGATCTCGGCGACCACGCGTTTGACGTCCACCGCGTTCGCCACGGCCTGTTTCGTCACCCTCTGACGGTAAATCGTCGGGTAGCCGCGGGTGGGCGATTTGACCCAGCCGATTTGTCTCCTGGCGACAACACGTGCCGCGATCTTCAGTCGTCCGACGACGGTGCCGCCACGGCACCGGATTTCTACCGTCTTACCCACCAAGAGATCAACCTGAGCGAGGAGCGTTCGCCATGAATCTGCCGGCATTGCCCGACCTGCGCGCCACCGAGAACCCGTCGGGTCCGGCGGTCGCAGACGACACCACGGACCTGAACAACGCCCAGTTTCTGGCCGCCGTCCAGCGCGCAGCCGCCTCACTGCGATGGCACGGCGTATCGGCAGGCGACGTCGTGGCGATCATGCTGCCCAACACCGCCAGTTTCGTGGTGGCGCTGTTCGCGGCGTGGCGCCTCGGCGCGGCGGTAACCCCGATGAATCCGTCCCTCACCGCGGCCGAGGTGAACTATCAGGTCTCCGACGCCTCAGCCAAGGTGCTGATCGCCCAGACAGCACCGGAGTTCGATGCAGGCGCACCGGTTGTGACCACCGACGCGCTCGACGGCGGCGAGCCGACACCCGGGCTCCTGAGCGCGCCGCAGTACCCCGACAGCGCGCTGGCGCTGCTCATCTACACGAGCGGCACGACGGGGCGGCCGAAGGGCGTCATGCTCGATCACGCCAACCTGAATGCCATGTGCGGTGCGGTGATCGACGGCTTCGACATCACCGCAGACGATCACAGCCTGCTCATCCTGCCGCTGTTCCACGTCAACGGAATCGTGGTCAGCACGCTCTCGCCGCTGTTGGCCGGTGGCAGGGCGACGATCGCAGGCCGGTTCAAGGTGGACACGTTCTTCGACCGGATCGAGCAGACCCGGGCCACGTATTTCTCCGCGGTGCCAACGATTTACACGATGCTGTGCGGGTTGCCCGCCAGCGTCAGGCCCGATACCTCGTCCGTGCGCTTCGCCGTGTGCGGCGCCGCGCCGGCCAGCGTGGAACTGCTCGAGACGTTCGAATCCCGTTACGGCATCCCGATCATCGAGGGGTACGGGCTGTCGGAAGGGTCGTGCGCCAGCACCGTCAACCCGCTGACCGGGAAGCGCAAGGCGGGAACGGTGGGCCTACCTTTGCCCGGCCAGACGATCCGGTTGGTCGACGCGTCGGGCAACCCGGCGCCCGACGGCGAGGCAGGCGAGGTCGTGATCAAGGGCGCGAACGTCATGCGGGGCTATCTCAACCGGCCCGAGGAGACCGCCAAGACCATCGTCGACGGCTGGCTGCACACGGGTGACGTCGGGCGGTTCGACGAGGACGGCTACCTGGTCCTCGTCGACCGGGCCAAGGACATGATCATCCGCGGCGGCGAGAACATCTACCCCCGCGAGATCGAGGCCGTGGTCCACGGGCTACCCCAGATCGCCGAGGCCGCCGTCGTCGGACGCGCACACCCGGTCTACGGCGAGGAACCGGTGCTGTTCGTGTCGCTGCATCCCGACACGACGCTCGACACCGACGCGATCCGCGAACATCTGCGCGGCTCGTTGTCGAAATACAAACTGCCGGTGGAGATCACGATCATGGACGACCTGCCCAAGAACGCCGTCGGCAAGATCGCCAAGCCCGAGTTGCGCAAGCGCCTCGTCGAAACACGTTGAAAAGCACAACCCGTCAGATCGCAAAGGAGCGTCAATCATGGGATTCACCAAGCCGGACCTGCCCGACGTCGACCCGGACACCTTCATGCAGAAACCGCTCATGGAGCGGATGCGGATCCTCGCCACCGACTGGGTGGACAACGGATTCGGCTCACCCAAGATGGTGCACACCATCTACATCGTCAAGCTGGTCTTCTTCTACGCGATCGGCGGCATTCTGGTGGCGACGCTGACGTCGGGGCTTCCGGTACTTCACGTCTCGCAGTGGTGGAACCAGCCCATCGTCTACGAGAAGGCCGTGCTGTGGACGGTCCTGCTCGAGCTGATCGGCGTCGCCGGATCGTGGGGCCCGCTGGCCGGCAAGGTCAAGCCGATGACCGGTGGCATCCTGTTCTGGGCGCGGCCCGGCACCATCCGGCTGCGGCCGTGGAAGTGGGTGCCGTTCACCGGCGGCGACCGGCGGACCTGGTTCGACGTCGGTCTGTACATCGTGCTGATGGTCAGCGTCGCCGTCCCGCTGGTTTCGCCTGGGGTGCACAGTGATTCATTGTCAGCGGCGATGCCCGGCAACACGTCGGGGCTGGTCGATCCGACGCTGCTGATCGCGCCGATCGTGCTGCTGGTGGTCATGGGATTGCGGGACAAGATCGTCTTCCTCGCGGCGCGCGGTGAGCAGTACCTCCCGGCGCTGATCATGTTCGCCGTCTTCCCGTTCGTCAACATGATCATCGCGCTGAAGCTGTTGATCGTGGTGGTCTGGGTCGGTGCCGGCGTGTCGAAGTTGGGACTGCACTTCACCAACGTCATCCCGCCGATGGTCAGCAACAGCCCGTTGATTCCGTTCAAGTGGCTGAAGCGGGCGCACTACCGCAACTACCCCGACGATCTGCGGCCCTCACACCTCGCCAGCTTCATGGCGCACGTCCCGGGCAGCGTGGTGGAGATCCTGGCGCCACTGGTGCTGCTGTTCTCGACGAACAAGTGGGTGACGCTCGTCGCCGTGGTGATCATGGTGAGCTTCCACCTGTTCATCATCTCGACGTTCCCGCTCGCGGTACCGCTGGAATGGAATGTGTTGTTCGCCTACGCGACGATCTTCCTGTTCGTCGGCTTCCCGGCCGGGAACGGCTACTCCGTGTTCGACATGACCCCGGCCTGGTTGGGGCTCGTCGTCGCCGCGGCGCTGCTGTTCTACCCGATTCTCGGCAACTTCCGGCCGGACAAGGTGTCGTTCCTGCCGTCGATGCGGCAGTACGCAGGCAACTGGGCATCCGCGGTGTGGGCGTTCGCCCCGGGCGCCGAGGCGAAGCTCAACAACGTCACCCGCTCCGCGAAGAACCAGGTCGACCAGTTCATCGAATTCGGCTACGAACCCAAGTGGGCCGATGTCACGATGCAGCGGGTGATCTCGTGGCGCACCATGCACAGCCAGGGCCGAGGCCTGTTCTCGGTGCTGCTGAAGAGCCTGCCGGACATCGACACCCGATCCGTGCGCGAGGGTGAGTTCGTCTGCAACTCGCTGATCGGGTTCAACTTCGGCGACGGTCACCTGCACGACGCCGACATGATCGCGGCCGTGCAGCGCGAGGCGGCGTTCGACCCGGGCGAGCTGGTCGTCGTCTGGGTGGAGTCGCAGGCCTGGGGCAGCAAGGTCCAGCACTACAAGGTCATCGACGCAGCGCTCGGCGTGATCGAGCGCGGCACGTGGAAGGTGACCGACGCCGTCGCCGAGCAGCCCTGGCTGCCCAACGGCCCGATCCCGACCGAGGTCACCTGGACGCTGTCCGGCAGGAAGCCCGCGGGTCACGATCACGGGGCGCTGGCGTGACAGTACCGCAGTGGTCGTGGGGGCCGGGCCGAACGGCCTGGCCGCCGCGGTCGCCCTCGCCAAGGCAGGCGTGCAGGTCACGGTCCTGGAAGCCGCCGACGAAATCGGCGGCGGCACCCGCACCAGCGAGGCGATCATCCCCGGCCTGCTGCACGACCACTGCGCGGCGACCCACCCGATGGCGGTCGGCTCGCAGTTCCTGGCCGGGCTTGGCCTCGAGCGCTACGGCCTGTCCTGGCGGCTCCCCGAGATCGACTGCGTGCACCCGCTCGACGGGGGCAGCGCGGGCGTGCTGTACCGCTCGGTCGATGCCACCGCCGACGGGCTGGGCGCCGACGGCGCCCGCTGGCAGCGGCTGTTCGGCAAGCCGTCGGCCAACTTCGATGCGCTGTCCGAGGACATCATGGGACCCCTGTTGCGGGTGCCGCATCATCCGCTGACGCTGGCCCGGTTCGGTGCGCCCACCGTGCTGCCTGCATCGACCCTTGCCAGATGGTTTCGCAGCCAGGAGGCCCGGGCATTGTTCGGAGGCGTTGCGGCACACGCCTTTCGGCCGCTGCACTACCCGATGACGTCGGCCATCGGCCTGGGCATCCTCACCGCGGGGCATCGGCACGGGTGGCCGGTGGCGGCCGGGGGGTCGCAGTCGATCACCAACGCGCTGGCGGCACTGCTGGCCGACCTCGGCGGCAAGATCGAGACCGGCATGCGGATCGACGCGGCCTCGCAGTTGCCGCCCGCCGACGTGACGATGTTCGATCTGGCGCCCGAAGCCGTCGCAGGCATACTCGGCGACCGCCTGCCGCGCCGGATCGCCCGCGCCTACCGACGGTTCCGGCAGGGGCCGGGTGCCTTCAAGGTGGACTTCGCGGTGGAAGGCGGCGTCCCGTGGACCAACCCGTCGGCGCACGCCGGCAGGCACGGTCCACGTCGTGGGCAACTACGCCGAACTCGCCGCCACCGAGCGCGACATCCACGCCGGACGCATGCCCGAGCGGCCGTTCGTGCTGGTCGGCCAGCAGTACCTCGCCGACCCGCAGCGGTCCGTCGGAAACATCCACCCCCTGTGGACGTACGCACATGTGCCGAACGGATTCTCGGGCGACGCCACCGAGGCGATCATCGCCCAGATCGAGCGGTTCGCCCCCGGCTTCCGCGACCGGATCGTCGGAAAGACCGTCCGAACGACCACCGAAATGGCCACCTACAACGCGAATTACGTCGGCGGGGACATCATGACCGGCTCCAAGGACATCCGCCAATTGACGTTCGGGCCTCGGATCACGCTGTCGCCCTACAAGATCGGCGTTCCTGGCATGTACATCTGTTCGGCGGCCACACCGCCGGGACCCGGCGCTCACGGCATGTGCGGCGCCAACGCCGCCGAAGTCGCGCTTTCCGAACTGACCTGAAACACAACTCACCCAAAACACATAGAAGGAACGGAGCAATCGTCATGACCGACGTACTGGAATCCGCGCCACAACAATCGAACCCGCCGGCCACGGACAAGTTGGCCGGCCGCGTCGCCTTCGTCACCGGCGGCACCCGCGGCATCGGCGCCGCGATCGCGCACAGCCTCGCCAACCAGGGTGCAACCGTCGCGGTGGGCTACAACCGCGACAACGACAGCGCCGACCGGTTCGTCGCCGACCTGATGGCCAAGACCGGGCCGCATGGCGCGTCGGCGTCGGCGCACCAAGGCAACGTCGGCGCCCCCGGCGATTGCCGCCGCACGATCGCCGAAGTCATCGACACCCACGGGCGTCTCGACATCCTGGTCAACAACGCCGGCATCACGATGGACAAGACCGTCGCCGCCATGACCGAAGACGACTGGCATAGCGTGCTGGCCGTCAACCTCTCGGGCGCGTTCTTTCTCTGCCAGGCCGCGCTGGCGCACATGGTCGAGCGAGGCAGCGGGCGCATCGTCAACGTGTCCTCCGTCGTCGGAGAGACGGGCAACATCGGCCAAGCCAACTATGCCGCCTCCAAGTCCGGACTGTTCGGGCTGACCAAGACGCTGGCCAAGGAAGCGGCCTACCAATTGGCGAAGTCCGGCAAGAACACCGACAACGAAATCGGAATCACCGTCAACACGGTCACCCCCGGCCTGATCGAAACCGAGATGACTGCGGACATCCCCGAAAAGGTGATGGCCAAGCTGACCAGCCAGATCCCCGTCGGCCGCGCCGGCAGGCCAGAGGAAGTCGCGCGGGTCGTCCACTTCCTCGCCGCCGACGCGTCGTCCTACATCACCGGGACAGGTGTGGAGCGTCAACGGCGGAATGGACATGTAGCCGAGCACTGCATGACGCTCGGTGTCAGTCCTCGCGTGACGGCTGCGTCGCGGTGCGCCAGGCCAGGGGGTTCAGCTCGCGGTAGGGATCGCCGGTACGGACGACCAGGAGGTCGGCCAGGATCTGCTCCAGTGATTCCTGGGTGTTCTGCTTGACGGTGTCCACCCACTTCGCCTCCGAGATCCGCGCGGGTTTGGTGGTCTCGATGGGGGCACCGAAGCGCAGGTACATCCGCTGCGGCCGGGGGATCAGGGTGGGCCCGATCCCATGCACGAGCGGCATGGCCATGTCGGCGCGACCGGACAGTTTCTCGGTGAGGCCCTGGCTCAGCCGACCCCACAGACCGTCGCGCGTGGTCAGGCTCCGGTACATGTCGTCGCCGCCGATCAGCCCGACGGGCACGATCGGATAGTCGTTCTCGACGGACAGGCGGGCGAATCCGGCGCGGCCCTGCCAGCGCAGGGTGTTCTCCTCGCCCTTGAACTTGGGGATCTCACGGCCACCGCCGGGGAACACCAGAATCGGTTCGTCGTGGCGCATCAACTCGCGGGCGGTCTCCGGTGCCCCGACGACGACCCCGCAGGCGGCGAACAAGTCGGCGGCCGGGCCGCGCATCCGGCCCATGCCACGGTCGGCCAGCGGCCGCACCCGCATGCCGATCGCGCGCCGCACCAGGTACGGGATCAACACGGCCTCGATACCGCCCTGGGTGTGGTTGCCCACCAACAGGAATCGTCCATCACTGGGCAGGTTCTGCAGCCCGTCGACGTACGGCCGGGAGAGGTCGACGAGCGGTCCGACCCGATCGGCGACGGTCTCTGCGACGCGGCGCCAGGCCTGGACCCGCTCCGGTTGATTCATGATGACGTCGATGTTCACCGGGTCCACTACGGCCACCTCACTCATCGAGCCCCTCCTTGCATGTCGCTGCGGCTGATGTCACCACCATACCGAACGAACCAGTTCGTCTGTGTATGATTTTCCTGTGAGAAGCACGACAGAGCTGCGCGACGAAATCCTGGCGGCCGCCCGAACCGAGTTCGCCCAGTACGGGCTTGGCCGGCGCCCGGATCGACCGCATCGCCAAATCCGCCCATGCCAGCAAGGAACGCCTCTACGCGCACTTCGGCGACAAGGAGACCCTCTTCCGTGAAGTGGTCGCTGCCGACGTCGCCGAGTTCTTCGGTGCGGTCACGCTGCGTCCCGACGCCGTTCCCGAGTGGGTCGGCAACCTCTACGACCTGGCCTGCGCGCGGCCCGAGCACCTGCGCATGATGACGTGGGCGCACCTGGAGGGCTTCATCCTCGACGAACCCCGCACCGACGGCGACCCCATCCCCGTCCAAGCCGTCGCCGCAGTCGAGGCCGCTCAGGCCAGCGGTCACGTCGACAGCGCGTGGCAACCCGTAGACCTGCTCGTCATACTCTTCGGGATCGGCCTGGCCTGGGCGCACTGGCCCGACCCGCACGCCGTCACGGACGACCCCACCCTCATCGCGCACCGCCGGGCCGCCGTCGTCGAAGCCGCCACCCGGGTCATCGCGGAGCCGCGAAGGTGACGCCGATCCGCTCGCCAACGGTAAGGTTGGCGCCACTTCCGGCGCAGATGGCGGCGGACTTCACGGTGCGAGGCGGCGGGATGGCGCTGGTTGACCGTCACGCCGAGTGCCGGGGTGCTCGACCGGTTGATCGAGGCCGTTCGCGGCGGTGAAAGTCGCGCATTGGTCGTGTCCGGTGAAGCGGGGGTGGGCAAGTCTGCGTTGCTCGAGTACCTCGCCGGGCAGGCTGCGGGATGTCGCCTCGCCCGCATCGCGGGTGTGCAATCGGAGATGGAGCTGCCGTTCGCCGCACTGCATCAGCTGTGCGCGCCAATGCTCGACAAGCTTCAGAGTCTGCCGGTCCCGCAGCGAGATGCGCTGAAAATCGCGTTCGGCATGAGCTCGGGATCGGCGCCGGACCGGTTTCTGGTCGGGTTGGCGGTGCTGAGCCTCCTGTCCGAGGTCGCCGAGGAACGGCCTTTGGTGTGTTTGATCGACGACGAGCAGTGGCTCGATCGCGCCTCTGCCCAAGTCCTCGGGTTTGCCGCTCGCCGTTTGGGCGCGGAATCGGTTGGCTTGGTTTTCGCGGCCCGGATGCCCAGTAGCGATATTGCCGGGCTGCCGGACCTCGTCGTGGAGCGCTTGGGGGAGGCAGATGCCGCCGCGCTGCTCGATGCGGCGCTCAACGGTCCATTGGACGTCCGGGTCCGCGACCAGGCGATCGAGCGTCTTGGCCGCACCCGCATCCGAGCAGATCTTGCCCGCGCACACCTGCTGTACGGCGAATGGCTGCGCAGGGAGCGTCGCCGCATCGATGCGCGCGTACAGCTCCGCATCGCCCATGACATGCTGGACACAATGGGTATGGGTGCATTCGCGGAGCGGGCCAGACGTGAGCTCGAGGCCACCGGTGAAACGGCCCGCAGCCGCACCGTCGCCGGACCCGATGAGCAGCTCACTGCGCAGGAGGCTCAAATCGCCCGGATGGCCCGTGACGGCCTGTCCAATCCCGAGATTGGCATCCGCCTGTTCATCAGTGCACGTACGGTCCAGTACCACCTGAGCAAGGTGTTCGCCAAGCTCGGCATCTTGTCGCGTACGCAGCTCGGTGGTGTCCTTCCCGACTGACGGATCGACGGGTCTTCATCGCACTGTGCAGTGGCGGATGCGAATGCGTCGCCCCTCGCCGGACGATGGCCACTGACATCACAGTGTCGTGCTGCCGGTTACCCCTGATCCACGAGGAAGTCATGGACGAACTGTTAGCCGCCGACGAATCGCCCCTCGCTGGGCTACTCGACGAGCATCTCGACGATGCCGCGCTCCAGACCGAGTATCGCCGACTCGCCGCCGAGCAGGCGGCAATGCGCCGACTCGCCACGCTGGTCGCCCGTGGGGTCGAACCGTGGGCAGTATTCGACGCGGTGACCAAGGAAATGTGTCGGTGCGTACCCGCGGAAGGCGCCGGCTGTGGCGCTACGAGTCGAGCGACGAAATGACGATGGTGGCCGCGGCCTACCATCCCGCTGCAGAGCCGGTGAAGTGGCCGGTAGGCGCTCGAACACCGACCGCGGGCAACACCCTTGCATCGATGGTGCAGCGCACCGGCGAGCCCGCTCGGATGGATAGCTACGAGGAAGTCGCCGGGACCCTCGCTACCCGCGTTCGTGCGGTGGGCATTCGAGCTGCGGTGGGCGTCCCGGTCATCGTCGATGGACGCGTATGGGGCCTGGCTGCGGTCGGTTCGGCAGGATCCGGTCCGATGCCGGCCGACACCGAGGTCCGCATCAGCGGCTTCGCCGAGCTTGTCGCAAGTGCCGTGGTGGCCGGGCACCGTGACGAGCAGAAGCGGCAGCTCCTGGGTGAGGCTTCTCAGCGGCCGTTCCTGATTGATTCGTTGCTCGAGGGGCGGGCCATTGATCGCTGGAGCTCGTGGGAAGCAGCCAGTAGTCTGCGGCTGCCGGCTGATGGTCCGTTCGTCGTCATCGCCGCGGAGGTTCCCGCGGTCGGGAGCGAGGCATTGCCGGAGATCGAAGCGAAGCTCCGCAGCCGGGACGTGTATTCGGCTTGGCGGCTTCAACCCGACTTGCAGGTCGGGATCGTGCACGTCAAGTCCGAACGACGACTCGACGAGATCGTCGGTTTGGTGTCGCGGTTGGCTGCGAATCGCGTCGGCGTCAGTTCACGCTTCGACGATCTGCAGGACGCGCCGCAGGCGCTGCACTTCGCCAAGGTCATGCTGCGGGGCCAAGTCGACGACGCCTCGCCAGTCGCGGTGTTCGACGGCTCGATTCTGGCTACTGCGGCAGTAAGTGCCCCCGAGGTGATGGTGAAGTTGGTCGGTAACGCGTTGGACGGCTTTGCCGACCTCCCCGCCGCCGAGCGCGAGATGCTTTTCGAAACGTTTCGGGTGTGGCAGGACAACGATGCATCGATACGCAGCGTCGCCGAGGTGCTCGTCTGCCATCCGAACACCGTGCGACATCGCCTGCGCCGGATCGAGCAACGCACCGGCCGATCTCTCTCGCGCCCAAAGGATGTCGCCGAACTATGTTTGGCCTTCGAGGTGCACCGCCGGCTGATGTAGCCATCTGCGGTCGTCGAACACCCCGTCTACCGACCTGCACGGTCCATCGCGTCCACGTCAGAAGAGTCTCGAGCGGATGTCCCGATAGGGCTCCGCATGCCTGGGGAAGTAGTGGGTTAGCACCCTGGCGATGCCGTAGGGCGCCAGCAGGGAGGCGACGACGAGGAGCAATGCCGGTATCTGAGCCATGGTCATGGCAGTAATTATCGGAAAGATGATATTCCGCCAACAGTGGCAGGGATGACCGCGAGGCAGAAAATACTGCCACGATGGCGATGTCCGACCACGCACGATGCGGCTCAACGGGTCAAGGGAAGCTGTCGTCGGTTTGACAACGATCCCTGGTTTGTCAAAGGCTAGTGTTCAGCCCGACTTGGGGCCGGGGCGCGTTGGTGAAAATGAGGGGGCTCTGCTGATGGCTCGCGATATCGGGTCGTCCCGAGACGAGGGCTCGGGCATCGAACCAGCGGTTTCGGCGGGGGTGCGTCGGGCGTTTGGCCTGCTCGAGCGTTTGGCGCCCGGACTGGGCGCGCGGTGGGCGATTGAGTTGTGGTGCACGCCGCCCGCGGTGGAGATGAGTTTGCGCATGCCGCCTGGTGTCATGCCGGGCGACCCCGTCGAGGCGGCCTGGTCCGGTCACCGCGTCGCGGGGGAGTCGTGGGGCGACGGGCCAGTGGTGTACCTGGTGCACGGCTGGGGTGGCTGTCGGGCACACCTGGGAGTCTTCGTCAAACCGCTCGTCGAGGCCGGACACCGCGTCATCGCGTTCGACTTGCCCAGCCACAACGAGTCCGACCCTGGTGATCTCAAACCGGGACGCACCACGATCGTCGAGTGCGCCGAAGCCGTTGAGGCCATGGTGCACACGCACGGGCCTGCACGCGCGATCGTGGCACATTCCCTCGGTGCGAAGGCCACCGCTGTGGCCGTGGGACGGGGCACCCCGGTGGAGCGCCTGGTGTTCCTGGCGCCGATGGGTGACTTCTCGTTGTATCTCGACCTCTTCGCCGATCGTCATGGCTTCGGGCCCCGCATCCATGACAGGCTGCACCGTCGCCTCGATCGACGACTGGGGATCCCGCTGTTCGACACCGATATCTCCACGGTGGCGAGCCGATCGGACGATCTGCCGCCGCTGTTGATCGTCCACGACCCCGACGACCCCGACAGTCCCCATGCGATGAGCGAGACGATCGCCGGTGTGTGGCCCGACGCGAGCTTGGTGACCACCCGCGGGCTCGGGCGCTTGGCGCACTACCGCATCTTGCGGCATCGACCAGCCATCAATGCCGGGCTGGATTTCATCGGCCGCGCACCCAACTACCCTGGCGCCGAAGAGCTTCAACAAACTGCCGACAGGCCGCGCGGCATTTGATTCGAAAGTCTCGGCCCGCCCAGCACCGACCCGAATAACGAGCCGTGCGCAGAGCGGCCGTATTGGTCGAAGCACTGCGTGTCCGGAACGCCATGATCTACGTCACGCCTCGACGCGGATACGCGACCGAAACATCACGGCAATCGGCGCGCTACGCGGCGTCCCTAGTCTCACGACAGATTTCCGACGGGAATCTGTGCCTAGGGTTCCGCTCATCGAGGTCTGGACCGAGAGGCACACCGGCTTGCAACGCCGGCACACCTGGGGACAAAAGCCCTGAAGGATTGCGGAGCGTTTCGCTCCGGGTATCGGAGGGCCGGCAATGCCTCTCGTCATACTGTTGTGCACAGCCGCGACTGAGCTCGGCCGACGTAATCGCTCGCTATGAGGTGGGGCGAGCTCACGTCGACCCAGATCGGGCAGCTTGGATTGGACCGACGCGTCGGTCTGGTTCCGGTGGGCGCAGTCGAGCAACACGGCCCCCATCTGCCTACCGACACCGATACCAGAGTTGCGCAGGCGATCTGCGATGCGGCCGCCGGACGATGCGACGCCACGATCGTGCTCCCGCCGATTGCCATCGGCTGCAGCCTCGGTCACGGAACAACCTTTCCCGGGACGATCTCGTTGTTTCCCGACGAACTTGCCGGGTTGTTGATTCGCTACGCCGAGTGGTCGGCCCTCAGCGGTCTGAGACGGTTGATATTCGTCAACGCCCACATGGGGAACGTAGCCTCGCTGTCGGCGGCCACCGATCGGCTGCGCTTCCTGCGACCCGATCTCAAATCCACCTGGATCGACTGGTGGCGCGTCAGCGACCAAGTAGCCGCGGCCGTATCGGTGGACGGCGAGGACATCCACGCCAACCGCGCAGAGACCTCGATCGTGCTTCACTTGTGGCCGGACATCGTCGACCACGATGCGATGCTGACCGCCGATGACGTCGACAGAACCGGCGACCTCACCTTCCGGTATACCGCGGAAGCGTTGTCACGCAACGGCGTAACCGGACGACCGTCGGAGGCCACTGCGTCGCTGGGTGAGACCTTGTTCACCGAGATCGTCGATGTCGTCGTAGCGAAAGTCCTTGCTGGACTTGATGAAGAGCCCCCGCTGCAAGCGCCCGTCGCGCCCAGCCAACCCACTCATTGGATCTAAGGAGTTCAGCAATGGACACAGTCAACGCAATCGAATCCAAGCATCGTGAATTGGCAGCGACACTCGCCCAGTCAGGGGTCAAGTACGCGCTCGCGGCGTGGATTGACATCCACGGTCGGCCGAAGTCGAAAGTGGTGCCCATCGACCATCTGCCCAACATGCTGGCCGGATCGGAGCGATTCACGCCACGGGGGATCAGCGGATTGGGCCCGATGGACCCGCAGGAAGAGGAGTCCGTCGCGATACCCGATCTCAGCACGTTACGGCAGCTTCCGTGGGACAAACGTTTCGCCTGGATGGCCGCGGACCTGATGGTGGACGGCACTGAACCATTCGATCAGTGTCCGCGCAGCATTCTGAAGTCTCAGCTGGCGCGGGCCCGAGAGCTCGGCTTCGAATTCAAGCTGGGCATCGAAACCGAGATCTTCGTCTACGACCCAGAGTCTCCCCGCGGCCGCACCGATTATCTTGCGCCCGTGGCCCGCAGCGGTAGCCTGCGCCCGTGTCCGGCCTACGACGCGGAGGCCACCTTGGACGCCGGAGACTTCCTGGACGACTTCGTCACTGCCTTACAGGAAAGCAATTTCGACGTCTACAGCTTCGATCACGAGGGCGGTGATGGACAATACGAATTCGACTTCGCCTTCGACGGTGCACTCGAGATGGCCGACAAGATCTCGTTCTTCCGGCTGATGGCCCGCCAAATCGCCAAACGACATGGTTTGGCGGCGACCTTCATGCCGAAGCCCTACACCGAAGGTTGGGGTTCGGGCCACCACTACAACATGAGTCTGGTGTCCACGTCAACGGGTGAGAACATCATGCGAGATCCTGCGGATCCGCGTGGATTGGGCTGGAGTGCAACGGCATACGCCTTCGCAGCGGGAATCATGCGCCATGCCGATGCGCTGGCCGCGATCGTCACTCCTACGGTCAACTCGTACAAGAGACTGAACCCCAAGCTGGCCGACGGCACTGCCTCTTGGGCGCCGGTCTGGTCGGCCTACGGCGAGCAGAACAGGTCGTGCATGCTGCGTCTGCCCAAGAACCGCCCGGCCATCGAGAACCGCGTAGTCGATTCGGCCGCCAACACCTACTTGTCGGCGGCGTTCGTTCTGGCCGCCGGACTCGACGGCATCGAGCACGGCATGGATCCCGGCGATCCCGTCGACGTGGCATTGCTCGGTACGCGGCCTGATCCGACGGTGAACGGCGTCCGCCTGCCGCGCAACCTCCTCGAGGCGACGGATGCGTTCGCGCGCAGCGAGCTTGCGACTCGCGTCTTTCCAAAGAGATTCGTCTCGGAGTATCTCGACATGAAGTACGCGGAATGGGATTCCTACCACTGCATCGTCACCGATTGGGAGCGTGACCGCTATCTGTCTGGGCTCTGAGGAGGCGTGATGTCGTTGCAGCTCCGAGAACCGTCGACGCGTTCTCATCATCGTAGGCGCGCGGTAATGCGCGCGGCCGCAATTGTGCTGCGCCAGCGTGGATTCGACGCGATCACCAGCCGTGCGGTGGCAGAGGAGGCTGGCCTTCCCGAGCCGACAGTCCGGCATCACTACCCGTCGCGAGAGGGTCTCAAGGCCGCGGGACTCGAGTTCATGCTCAACGGCTGGATTGCCCAGGCGGAGAGCTTCATCGACCGGCTTCCCCAGGCACTGGACCTCCACGACACGGCCCGGCTCGTCGTGGAGGTCGCCACGGTGCACGCCATCGAAAACGAATCGATCACCCATAAGACGATCTCCGGTGTCTACGAGCGTTATCTACAAGCCGGTAAGCATCCCGAGCTCAGGTCGCGCATCGCTGCATACAACGCGGTATTGGTCGACCTGATCGGGCGGGTACTGGTTCTCAACGGTCGGCACGTCAGCCCGGAGATCTCGCGCAGCGTCCTCGCGGTGGTCGACGGTACGGTGCTCTACGAGCTCGCCGCCGGCGAAACTCCTGTCACTCAGGCGATCCAGATGCTCGAGTTCGCCATCCCTCGTCTCTGCGCGAGCATCACCTGATTCACCGGCTCGCGCGGGCGGCGTCGATCGCTCAACTGCCCTTGCGCTCGTGGAGCTTCTTCAGCGATCGCACCAACGAGGCCTCGATCAACTTGTCGTTGTCCTTGGAGATGAAGTCGTGGACCCGCTTCTCGAACAGGGCCCGCATCAACGGGTTGAACACCTCGTAGGTCTCGCGGAAGTGGACTCGGGTCTTGCCGCCTCCGAGATCCTCCAGTCGGGTCAACCCCGAGGCCTTCGACCACAGTGGCTTGCCGACGGCGTCGTAGCGCCACGACACCGGCCGCTGGGCCTCGGTGATCCACTCCCACGACTGGGCTCTGCCCCCCGAGAGCAAGTACTTCGGCACCGGAAAGTGGCAGTGCCGCACCAGCCCGTTGCCCTCCTCGTCCCCGGGGTGCAGGATCTCGATCTTCACGCTGTCGGTCTCGACACCCGCCCTGGTGTGCTTCCACATCACGTCCCACACCTCTTCGGGCGTGCCATCGACGACGAAGTCAAATCTGTGGTCCTGCACGGCATCTCCTCTACTCGTGGTGGCGTTCGGCCAGCTGAGACTTCAGCACCTTGCCTCCGGGATTCCTGGGAAGTGCGGGAAGGTAGTGGATCTGACGGGGCACCTTGTAGTCGGCGAGTCGCTCACCGGCGAAGGCCTTGAGCTCGGCGGTCGACACCGTCGCCTCGGGGCGCAAGGCCACGTAGGCGGCGACGTCCTCACCCAGCACGTCGTGCGGAACGCCGATCACCGCGGCCTCCACCACCTCCGGGTGGGCCTGCAGGACCGCCTCGACCTCGTCCGCGTAGACGTTCATGCCCCCTCTGACCACCATCTCCTTCTTGCGCCCGACGATGTAGAGGTAGCCGTCGGCGTCGAGGCGGCCGAGGTCACCGGTGTGCAGCCAGCCGCCCTCCCACATGCGTGCGGTGGCCTCGGGGTTGCGGTAGTACTCGCGATGTCCCTTGGGGTTTCTGGTGATGACTTCGCCGATCTCGCCGACGGGCAGGACCTCGCCATCGTCGTCGACGATGCGCACCTCCACCGGTGGTGTGGGCCGGCCGACGGCACCGGGCCGCGTGCGGGCCCCTTCGGGGTCCATCGTGAAGGTGGCGTGCCCACCTTCGGTCATGCCGTAGCTGTTGAGAACGGCGGCTCCGGGCAATCGGGTCTGCAAGCGCTGCAGCGTGTCCGGTGCCAGCGGGGCGCTCCCGAGGATGAGCCGCTTCAGGCTCGACAGGTCCGCCGAGTCGAACTCGGGGTGGTGGATGAGGAGCCTGGCCATGGCGGGCACCACGAAGGCGATGACGGGCCGCTCGCGCGCGACGATGTCGAGCCATCGCCCGGCGTCGAACTTGGGCAGGTACATCACCGTCATGCCCGCCTTCATCGGGTTGTAGATGAAGCCGAGGCCGGCGAAGGTGAATACCGGTGTGGCAGTGAGCCACTTCAATCCGTTCCACGGCGGAAGTGCGTTGGGCAGCAAGGCGATGTTGCCGTGTCGCACGACCACCCCCTTCGGGATGCCCGTGGTTCCGGACGTGTACATGACGTCGGCCAGATCGGTCTCGTCGAGCGGTACCTGGATGGCCGTGGCGTCGGCGCTCTTCACGTCCTCGAGGTCGGGGAACCGGCCGTGCGATGGGCCGACCGTGGCCACGACGGTCAGCGACGCGCAGGGAGCCCCACAACGGGGCGACGGCGTCCTCGAAGGCGCCGCTGCAGACGACCGCTGTGACCTCGGCCTGCTCGAGGATGGCGCGCACCTCGGGCGGTGACAGTCGGTTGTTCATCGGCACGGCCACGGCGCCGATCTTGTGGACCGCGCTGTAGGCGACGATGAAGTCGACGATCTGCTCGGCCTCGAGATCGATGGCGACCAGGTCGCCCTTGCGGACGCCCTTGGCTTGAAGGCCGTGGGCCAGGCGGTTGGACTCGAACTCCCAGCGGCCGAACGTGATCGACGACCCGTCGCCGAGGTTCCGGTAGGCCACCTCGTCCGGGTAGGCCGACGCCATCAGCCGCAACTGGTCGGGCAGGAGGTCAACCACGGGGCCGCTTCGCCAGCAGTCGCTCGGCGGTGCCGCCGAGGAAGTCGGCCATCGGCCCGTCGTCGAGGGCAAGCGCCCGGGCGGCCGACAGGGCCCGTTCCATGGGGAGGAACGGATGGTCCGACGCGAACAGCACCCGGCCCCGGCCGCGGCGGGAACCCATGAACCCGATCAACGACGGATGCATGTACTTGGCCAGGTAGGCCGAGTTCGACAGGTAGAGGTTGGGCCACTTGAGCATGTACTCGATGAGCAGCTCCTCGAACGGGTGGCCCATGTGGGCGCCGATGACGATCAGATCGGGGAAGTCGATCAATACGTCCTCGAGGAGAACCGGGTCCTGACAACGGGATCGAACGCGCGGCCCGGGAATGCCGACGTTGATCGAGACGGGTAGGCCGAGCTCCTCGCAGGTGGCGTAGACCGGGTAGTACAGGGCGTGGTTGAGGGGGTACTGCTCGACCAGGGGCGACACCCGGACGAGGTCCACGGTGCCGTCGGCGGCCCGCCTGCGGACGGCCATGCTCTGCTGCCTGGGCCGGTCCGGACGGTCGACCGACGCGGCCAGGTACAGCCGGTGGCGGTGCTCGGCGACGAAGGCCAGCGTGTCGTCGTCCACCGCGGACAACGCGGTGGACAGGACACCCCGGTCCACGCCGACCCGGTCCATCTCCGTCACCAGGCCGTGCGGCGTTATCCCATCGCGCACGTCGACGCCGAAGAACCCCTCGACCGACCCGAAACCCGACTTGCCCAAGAACGCGGCCGCGGCCTCCTTGGAGAGCGCATTCACCCAGAGGTCGACGATCATCGGTGCTCCTTGAAGGGGGCGTCGCGTTCCTGCACGGCCCGCTTGAGTCCAACCTCGGCGGCGCGGGCGGTGAACGCCCTGGCGTCGGCGGAACGGTGCGCAACCGCATCGTTGAGGGCGGCGAACCGCTGAAGCTGCGTCCGGCCCATCAGCTCGACGCCCTGGTTGATCACTCTCTTGTTGGCCACCAACAGATCTCGGCCGACGAGTGCTATGCGCGTCGCCAGGGACAGGACGGCCTCCTCGAGCTCCGGCTCCGGCACCGCCGACTGGACCAGGCCGATCGACGCCGCGTCGGCTCCGCTCACCGTGTCACCCGTGAACAGCAGGCGCTTGGTCCACTGCGGGCCCAGATGGTAGAGCCACATGTTGGTCGGCGGGACCCCCATCGACCGGACCGGCGGGAAGCCGATGCGGGCGTCGTCGGCGGCCACCACGATGTCGCAATGCAGGGCGAGGTCGGTGCCGCCGGCCAGACAGTTTCCGTGCACCTGGGCGATCACCGGGATGGCACAGTCCCAGATCCTCGACCAGCCGGCAGCCAGGTCGAGCATGGCGCTCGCGTCGCCTTCGATACCGCTCCGGGTGTTCTGGTCTTCGGGTCGGACGTCCTCGGGGATGACGCCGTATCCGGAGGAGAACGACGGCCCGGAGCCGCGGATGATCACCGCCCGGACGTCGGGGTCCTGCTCGGCCTCGGCGACCGCCGTCAGGAGCTCGTCGATGCAGCGGGGTGTGAGCGGGTTGTGCTGCCGTGGCCGGTTGAGCGTCAACCGGCATACGGCTCCGATCCGCTCGCGCAGGACGGCCGGGTCGTTCGCATTCACTGGTTGGCCTCCGAGCGGTCGAGCAAGTGCCGGATGACCTTGCCTGCGGCGTTGCGGGGGAGCGCCTTTGCGAAGTGGAGCCGTCGGGGCACCTTGTAGTCGGCCAGGCTCCCGAGCAGGAACTCCCGCAGGTCTGCGGCCGTGGCAGTCGAGCCCTCGCGCAGGACGACCCATGCCTCGACGTCCTCACCGAGCACGTCGTGGGGAACGCCGGCGACCACCGCCTCGGCCACCGACGGGTGACCGTAGAGGGCCTCTTCGACCTCGCCGGGCACGATGTTGTAGCCGCCGCGGATGATGATGTCCTTGGAACGCCCTGTGATCCAAAGGAATCCGTCATCGTCGAATCGGCCGAGGTCTCCGCTGTACAGCCATCCGTCGCGCCAGGTCGCCTGCGAGGTGGCCGTGTCCTTGAAGTATTGCCGAGTCGGCTCAACGCCTTTGACGGTGATCTCGCCGACCTCGCCCCGTTCGACCTCGGTGCCGTCCGCGTCCACCAGGCGGATCTCGACTCCCGGCAGTGGGTGGCCAGCCGATCCCAGGTGCTTGCCCTTGTCTCCGGAGGGCATCCGTGTGACCGCGCCGAACTCGGTGAGGCCGTAGCCGACGAGTACGTCGGCATTCGGCAGTCGCTCGGCCAGGCGGCGCAACGTCGATTGCGTGACGGGGGCGCCGCCCACGGTCAGCGCCACCAGGCTGGAGAGGTCGGCGTCGGCGAAGTCGGGATGGGCGACGAGGAGCTGAGCCATCGCAGGAACGATGAACGCCGCCACCGGACGTCGGTCGGCCACCAGGGCGAGCCACTTCCCGGCGTCGAATCGCGGTAGGTACCAACCGCTCAGGCCGCCTCTGTTCGGCCCGTCGATGAGGAGGATTCCGCTGGTCGTCGAGAAGGGCGATGCGGTCATGAAGCCGAGTCCGCTCCACGGGCCCCGGCGCAACTCCTCACCGCTCTTGCCGTAGGGAACGACGACCGCCTTCGGAGCCCCGGTGGTCCCCGAGGTGTACATGATGTCCTTGGCCCCGTCCGCGTCGAAGGCGGTCGTCATCGCGGAAGCGTCCGGATGCAGGAGTTCGGCGAACGCCGGAACGGCGTCGGCGTCCCCGGTGACCGCCATGACCCGCAGGCCCGCCAGGTCAGCGGTCAGATCAGCCCACGGCACACCGCTTTCCGTGGCCGCACTGGCCAGGACTGCGGTCGGTTCGGCGTGCGCGAGGATGGCTTCCACTTCGGGTCGCGACAGCCTGGTGTTCACGGGAACGGCGACCGCACCGGCGCGGTGCACGGCGACGTAGGAGATCAGCCATTCGAACGGTTCGTCGGGGGTGATGGCGATGACCACCCGGTCGCCGCGGTCGATGCCGCGTTCGGCGAGACCGCGGGCCAACCGGTTCGCCTGGCCGTCCCACCGTCCGAACGTCAGCTCGGACTCGTCGGCCAGGTTGACCCACGCCGTGGCCTCCGGGTGCGCGGTGGCCATGGCCCCGATGTCGTCGGTTCTCATCTAGTAGGGCTCGCAGCCTTCGAGGATGCGGCGCGGGTTGTCCACCATCATCGTGGTGATGTCGGCGTCGCTGATCCCCGCCGCGCGCATCGCGGGGAGGACGTCGTCGGGGATGTGGGTCCACCGCCAGTCCTTCGATGCTCCGGCGATCTCGGGGGGAAACCAATCGCAGTGGCACATGGCGTCGTGGCTGAGCACGAGGCGGTCGGCGTGTCCCATCTCGCAGAGCACCCTGACCGACTCGACCCGTTGGTCGAGCGAGAACATGCTGATTCCGAAGTGGTCGAAACCGAGGTATGAGCCGTTGGCCAAAACGGCCAGGTGATAGGCCGTGTCGAGCGTGCCACCCGAGTGACCGATGACGACTTGGCTGAGGTCGACCCCTTCGTCGGCCAGGATCCGTTGCTGTTCGAGGCCCCACGGCTCGGGCGGGGTGGGCGTGTGGGTGGTGATCGGCGTTCCGGTCTGGCGGTGGGCCTTGGCGACGGCGCGCAGGACCCTTTCGACCCCTGGCGTGATACCGGCCTTGTCGGTGGCGCACTTGAGAATGCCTGCCCGAACTCCGGTGTCCCCGATGCCTTCTCGGATCTCGCGGACGAACATCTCGGTCATCGGTTCGTCGCCCGCCGAGGATGGTTCCCGGTCCACGGAAGTGGAAGTACATCGGGACTTCGTCGTAGGTGTAGACGCCGGTGGCGGCGACGATGTTGATCTCGGGCACCTCGGCGGCGATGGACACGATCCGCGGGATGAAGCGGCCAAGCCCGATCACGGTGAGATCGACGATGGTGTCGATACCGTGCTCCTTGAGTTCCCGAAGGCGTTGCACCGCGGTGGCCCGCGCACTCTCTTCGTCCCATTCCGCTGCCGTCTTCGCGATGTCGGGACTGAGCACGAAGACGTGCTCGTGCATCAGCGTCGAGCCGAGGTCGCCTGCGGCCACTGGCCCGCGCACCGTGTTGATCAGCGTGATCGCCCCCTTGGGCAACAGGACGGGAACCGATGGAAGTCAGCGGGCCATCGAGGATGGTAACGCCGGGCGTACCGCGCCGACGTGGAAATCGATGCCCCGGGTAACCTCATTCTCCAACCGATCGGTTATTCGCAGGAGGCTTGGGCCGAATGCAGGAGGGAAGGGCGCCGTCATGCCCATTGCCATCACTCCCGAGCACCAGGCCTTGGCCGACTCGGTGCAGTCCCTCGTGGCGCGGATGGTGCCGTCCAGCGTGCTGCACCAAGCGCTGGAAACGCCGGTCGCCACGCCGCCACCGTATTGGGCGGCGGCCGCCGACCAGGGACTGCACGGCGTCCACCTGGCGGAATCCGTTGGCGGGCAGGGGTTCGGCTTCGTCGAACTGGCTGTGGTGTTGGCCGAATTCGGCCGCGGCGCGGTGCCTGGTCCGGTCGTCCCTTCTGCGATCGCCAGCGCGCTGATCTCGGCCCACGATCCGGACGCGAAGGTGCTTGCCGATCTGGCGTCGGGCGCGGCGATCGCCACCTTCGCCTTGGAATCGTCGTTCACCGCGGTCCGGCGGGATGACGTGCTGGTGGTCAGCGGCGAGGCGCGTTCGGTGCTTGCCGCCGCGCAGGCGACGCTGCTCGTGCTCCCGGTGGCCATGCAACTGGGCGCCGCCGTCAGCACCGAGTGGGTGGTGTTCGATGCCTCGCAGTTGGAGGTCGAACCGGTCGCGAGCGTGGACCCGCTGCGGCCGGTCGCCCATGTTCGTGCGGACGCCGTCGAGGTCGGCGAGGACCGCGTGTTGAGCAAGCTGAGCGTCAACGCGGCACGGGCCATCGTGTCCACGCTGCTGTCGGCCGAGGCCATCGGCGTCGCGCGCTGGGCCACCGAGACCGCGGCGGCCTACGCCAAGATCCGTGAGCAGTTCGGTAGGCCCATCGGCCAGTTCCAGGCGATCAAGCACAAGTGTGCGGAGATGTTCGCCCGCACCGAACGAGCGACCGCCGCGGTGTGGGACGCCGCCCGCGCCATCGACGAGGGGATCGACAACCCGCAATCCGCAGCGGAATTCGCCGCCGCGGTGGCGGCGACGCTGGCCCCGGCCGCCGCCCAGTCCTGCACCCAGGATTGCATCCAGGTACACGGCGGCATCGGCTTTACCTGGGAACACGACACGAACGTGTACTACCGGCGGGCGCTCGGCCTCGTCGCCGCGTTCGGCCGGGCCGCTGACTATCCGCAGCGCGTCGTGGACACCGCCATCACGACCGGGGTGCGCAGCGTCGACATCGACCTCGATCCCGAGACGGAGTCGTTGCGCGAGGAGATCCGCGCGGAAGTCGCTGCACTCAAGGCGATTCCGTCCGACGACCGTACGTCCGCCCTCGTCGAGGGCGGCTGGGTGATGCCGTATCTGCCCAAGCCGTGGGGCCGTTCAGCCCCCCGATCGAGCAGATCATCACGGCGCAGGAATTCAGCGCGGGCCGGGTCCGGCGCCCCATGCTGGGCATCGCCAGTTTTCTCGTCCCGTCGATCGTGGCGTACGGCAACGAGGAGCAGAAGCAGCGCTTCCTGCCGCCGACAATGCGCGGTGAAATGGTGTGGTGCCAACTGTTTTCCGAGCCAGGCGCCGGTTCGGATCTGGCCGGCCTGTCCACCAAGGCCGTCAAGGTCGACGGTGGATGGCGAATCACCGGCCAGAAGATCTGGACCACCCTCGCGCAGTACGCCCAATGGGGTGCCCTGCTGGCGAGGACGGAGCCAAGCGCGCCGAAACACAATGGCATCACCTACTTCCTGCTGGACATGGCCAGCGAGGGTGTCGAGGTGCGCCCGCTGCGCGAGCTCACCGGCGTCGAATTCTTCAACGAAGTGTTCATCGACGACGTCTTCGTGCCGGACGACCTGGTACTCGGTGAGGTCAACCGCGGCTGGGAGGTCAGCCGCAACACGCTGACCGCCGAGCGAGTGACGATCGGCAGCGCCGAGAACCCGAATCTCGCGAGCCTCGAGCGTCTGGTCGAGCTCGTCCGCGACGGTCAGTTCGACCAGACTTCCCAAAACCGGGCGGGCCAACTCATGGCCGAGGGCTACGCGGCCAAGGTCCTCAACATGCGCTCGACATTGTTGACGCTCGCCGGTGGGGACGCTCTGCCGGCGGCCGCGATATCCAAGTTGCTCTCGATGCGCACCGTCCAGGCCTACGCCGAATTCGGCTTGTCGTCGTTCGGCGTCGACGGCGCCATCGGCGATACCGGGCAGCTGCAGGGGGAGTGGGCCAACTATCTGCTGTCCAGCCGCGCCACCACCATCTACGGCGGTACCTCGGAAGTGCAGCTGAACATCATCGCCGAGCGACTGTTGGGATTGCCCCGCGACCCGTAATCGGCTAGCTCATCCCGCCGGTACCGGCTCCACGGAGCACCCAACGTGAGCCCACTGCGACGATTTGGTCGATTTTTCGCAGTGGGCTCACGTTCGGCGTGCCCAGGGCGTGGGGGAGTTCTGCGCTGATGGCTGGGCGCCACAGCGCGTACATCCCTGGTTTCACTTCAGTCACAGGAACATCACAAGCAACTCGTGACTCATAAGACAACTTTCGCCACATTTGCCCCAAAGATCCCTTTAGTACCGCTAACATCAATAATCACGTGGGAATCACAGATCCCAATAGCACGGTCAATATCGACTATCTCAATTGTCTTAGAAACATCAGGCGCACCACCGGCTCGGGCTCCGTTGCTAAACCGGGCCTGAGCAGTGATGACGTCACTATATGGCGCACCTGGCGTTAGCCCCAGCAGACACACTGTGCGCAGGAGACTTAAATAATCTCAAAGAGGTTAATTAGACTCACTAGCCCAGCTGGTTTACTCCTGTCCCGTCTGTAAAGTTAGCTATGCGACGGAGTTTTCTGGGACCCCGCCTCTCACCCTTAGTTGGCGTGCGCTTCGGTGCGCGACCGTGCGAAAGGATCGACATGAGTGTGCGCAAGGCTCTCGGCGTGATCGCAGTGGCTGGCGCGATCGCCGCGACGCAAATGACCGTGGCCATCCCATCGGCGGGCGCCGAACCCAACTGGGATGCGATGGCCCAATGCGAATCGGGCGGCAACTGGTCCGCCAACACCGGCAACGGCTTCTACGGCGGGCTGCAGTTCACGCCCGCCACCTGGGCATCCAATGGTGGCGTCGGATCGCCAGCCTCGGCCAGTCGCGACGAACAGATCCGAGTGGCTCGCAACGTTCTGAATACCCAGGGGATTGGGGCGTGGCCGGTCTGCGGCGGCCCGGTGGGCCAGGCCTCGAGCATCTGCCGCACGCTGGTGGCGTTCATTCCGATCGGGCACCTGCCCCAACTGTGCACCATCGTGCTCAGGCCGTTCACCTGAGGCACGTCATCGACGGGTCAGGCCACCCCCGGCGCCGGGCTGGTCCGGGCCCACGCCCGACAGCCGGCTGGTCGGCGTCCGCTCTAGAGCCGCGCGGAGGCGCCGGCGCCCGCGTGGGTGCGGGTGATCGTCGGTTGGCCGTAGCCGGCGTCGCTCATCGCCGCTCGCACCGCATCGCCGACGGAACGAGCTCGGGTGGCGGGGACGAGCGCGATGACGCAGCCGCCGAAGCCGCCGCCGGTCATCCGCGCTCCCAGCGCACCCGCCCGTACCGCGGCGTCGGCGATCAGGTCGATGTGGTCCGTGGTGATCTCGAAGTCGTCGCGCATGGAGGCATGCGAGGCCGTGAAGATTCGGCCCACTTCGTCGAAGTCGGACTTGGCAAGTGCCGCAACGACGTCGAGCGACCCGTTGGTTCTCGGTGAGGATGTGGCGGGCGCGCCTGGCGTCGACGGGATCGTTGATCGCCTGCAGTGCCGATGGGCCACGGTCCTGGATCTCGCGCAGCGAGGGCACCCCCAGATCGGCGGCGGCGCGTTCGCAGGACGCGCGTCTCGCCGCGTACTCACCGCCCGCGTGATGATGCGGGGCATGAGAGTTGATGAGCAGTAGCGCGACGCCGGAGGAATCGGGGTCGAATGGCACCGGGCGCTACGGTGACGTCCCGGAAGTCGATCATCAGGGCTCGCAACGGCTCGCCGCACAGCGACGCCAGCTGGTCCATCAGACCCGTTGGGGCACCGACGTAGTCGTTCTCCGCGGTCTGGGCGATCCGTGCCAGTTCGATCCGGTCGATGTCGAGGCCGGCGGCGGCCGCGAGCGCGCCGAGCGACCGCGCATTCCAGCGCCGCCGACGATGCCAGTCCCGAGCCCATCTCGACGCCGCTGGTGATCGACATCGTGCCGCCGATGACCTGGTGACCGGCGCGGCCAAGCGCCCACACGACACCGGCGACGTAGGCGGCCCACCCGGTGACCTCGCCAGGCGCGGTGTCCAGTGAGATCGTGACGTCGCCGTCTTCGCGGTCGCTGCGCACGACGAGCGTGTCGCGGTGCTCGGGGACGAAGGACACCACCGTGCGGTCGGGCAGTGCGATGGGCAGTGCGAAACCCTGGTTGTAGTCGGTGTGTTCGCCGATCAGGTTGATCCGGCCCGGTGCCGCGTATCTGATCGACGTGGCGTCATGTTCCGAGCTCCTCGCAGGCGTTCGGCGACACTCTCCGGTGTCACGTCGCCGATGAAGGCGTCCATCGCCGACTCGGAACCGGCCAGGAACTTCAGCTTGGTGGCGCTGCGCCGCACCGACATCAACTCGACGTGGAAGTACCCTTCGCGTTGCGCATCGGTGTCGGTGTACTGGTGCAGCGCCGAAATGTAGGGCAGCGGTGTGGGATACATCCTGTCGAAGCGTCTCAGCACGTCGCGGTACATCGACGCGAAACCGTCCAGTTCGGCGTCGTCGAGATCGCTGAGGTTGTGCACGAACCTGTTCGGATAGATGTGCACCTCCACCGGCCAGCGCGCGGCGAACGGCACGAACGCGGTGAAGAGATCGGTTCGCGCGATGACGCGGCTGCTCGTCGGCCACCTCGTGCGCGAGGATGTCGGCGAAGAGGTTGCGTGCCGTGGCGCGCAGCGTGTGCCCGGGCCTCGGCAAGCATGTGTGCGGTTCGTGGCGCCAGGTACGGATAGCCGTAGATCTGACCGTGCGGATGGGTCAGCGTCACCCCGATCTCCTCGCCGCGGTTCTCGAAGCAGAACACCTGCTCGATGCCGGGTCGCGCCATCAGGTCGGCGGTGCGGTGTCGCCACGCTTCGACGACGAGGCGGGCGTGGGGGAGTTCGAGCTCGCGCGAACGATGCGGTGTGGCTGCTGGAGAACGAAATCACCTCGCAGCGGCCATGTCCCGGGGCGCTGTGCGAAGTCGCCGCCGTCGGTGTCGGGGAGGGTGAATGTCGGTCCGTCGGCTCCAGACAGGCTCGGGAAGCGGTTCTCGAAGACGACGACGTCGTAGTCGGGTGCGGGCACCTCGCTGGTCAGCCCGGAGGGGCCCGGACACAGCGGGCAGTGGTCCGGCGCTCGGCTTGTAGGTGCGGTCCTGGCGCAGCGCCGCGATGATGACCCATTGACCGGTTTGACGGTCGAAGCGCAACTGCGACTGCTGATCTCCGCGATCGGGCAGTGGCCGTCGGTCGGGGACGGGTGCGGGCACGTGACCGGGCAACGAGAAGAACAGCATGTCGCGGCCGTCGGCCAGCGTCCACGGTGTCGGGTCCGTCGTCATGGCGCTCACCGTCGCGCCCACGGGTGCGATCACCAGGTCGCCGACGTGCGTGCCGACGACGGCACGATCCGCGCCGGTCAGGCCGTCGTCGACGATCAGGGTCTGGACCTGCGCGAGCCGGGCGAAGACGCAGGCGCCGACCTCGCCGTACTTGGTGTGATCGGCCAGCACCACCAGCCGGCCGCCGATGTCGATCAACGTCCGGTTCGTCTGCGCCTCAGCGATGTTCGGTGACGTCAGGCCCGCCTCCGGGTCGAAGCCGTGCACGCCGAGGTAGGTGGCGTCCACCCGGAACGACGCGATCGCGGCATCGGCGACCGGGCCGACCAGCGCATCCGACGGGGTGCGCACACCGCCGCTGAGGTAGACCAGCGGAGCGTCGGCGCCGTCGGCGGTCGGATCGGTCAGCTCCTGAAAGATGCTGATGGAGTTGGTGACCACGGTGATCGAGGACCGCGCCTGCAGATGGCGCGCCAGCTCGGTGGTGGTGGTGCCCGCACCGATCGCGATCGTCATGCCGTCCTCGACGGTCGCGGCGGCGGCGGCGGCGATGACCGCCTTCTCGGCGCGCTGCTGACCGGCCTTCACCGACGACCACGGTTCCTCGCCTCGGTTGTGCCGGGTCACCGCGCCGCCGTGCACCTTGCGCAGGAGGTCCTGGGCGTCGAGGGCGTCGAGGTCGCGGCGGACCGTCATCTCCGACACCGCGAGCTCGGCGGCCAGGTCGGCGACGCGCACCGCGCCTCCGGAGTTCAGCGCGCGCAGGATCGCGCTGCGTCGTTCGGCGGCAAGCATCGCTAGTGGCACTCCCTCGCAAAGACTTCGCCCGGCCAGATCGAACATTAACAAACAACAGCAGGCCGAAATTGGCAGGATGTCTGAGGAAAGACTTGTTGTCTGCTGCGCGATTCTGTTAGAACATGTTAGGACAGTGGTCCAGATCACTCAACGAAGGAGTTGATGGCCGACGATGACCACGCTGGTGGCAGACAACGTGTTGCGCTGAACGTCGGCGCGGTCGACTACGTGCTGATCGCGGTGTACTTCGTGTTCGTACTCGGCATCGGTTACCTCGCCCGCAGCCAGATCTCGACGAGCCTGGACTTCTTCCTGTCCGGTCGCCGACTGCCCGCGTGGGTCACCGGCATCGCGTTCGTCTCGGCGAATCTCGGCGCCGTGGAGATCATGGGCATGTCGGCCAACGGCGCCCAGATCGGGCTGGCGACCATGCACTACTACTGGATCGGCGCCGTCCCGGCGATGATCTTCCTCGGCATCGTGATGATGCCGTTCTACTACGGCTCCAAGGTGCGCAGCGTGCCCGAGTTCATGCGTCGGCGCTTCGGCACCGGCGCACATCTGGTGAACGCCATCAGCTTCGCGGTGGCCCAGGTGCTCATCGCCGGGGTCAACCTGTTCCTGCTCTCGACGGTGATCAACGTGCTGCTCGGCTGGGCCACCTGGGTGTCGCTGCTCATCGCGGCCGCGATCGTGCTCACCTACACCGCGGCGGGCGGACTGTCGGCGGCGATCTACAACGAGGTGCTGCAGTTCTTCGTCATCCTGGCGGCGCTCGTCCCGCTGACCGCCTTCGGGCTCATCAAGGTCGGCGGCTGGAGCGGACTCGAAGGAGAAGGTGATCGACACGACCGGGTCGGGCGGCAAGGTGACCGCGACCGTGCACGAGCAGCTGACGACGTGGCCCGGTCAGGCGCTCAGCGGCTTCAGCAGCCCGGTCTGGTCGGTGATCGGCATCGTGTTCGGGCTGGGATTCGTGCTGTCCTTTGGGTATTGGACGACCAACTTCGTCGAGGTGCAGCGCGCCATGGCGTCGAACTCGATGTCCGCGGCGCGCCGCGCGCCGATCATCGCGTCGTTCCCGAAACTGCTGATCCCGTTCGTGGTGGTGGTGCCCGGCATGATCGCCGCCGCCGCGATCGGCGACATGATCCATCTGAAGACCACCGGCGCGGGCGACGTCACCTACAACGACGCCATGCTGTTGATGATCCGCGACATCCTGCCCAACGGTCTGCTCGGTGTCGCCATCGCCGGCCTGATCGCCTCGTTCATGGCCGGTATGGCGGCGAACATCTCGGCGTTCAACAGCGTGTTCAGCTACGACATCTGGCAGCAGTACGTCGTCAAGGACCGGTCGGATGACTACTACATCCAGGTCGGCCGCTACGCGACGGTCGCCGCGACGGTGCTGGCGGTGTTCACCGCTCTCATCGCGTCGGGCTACTCCAACATCATGGACTACCTGCAGACGCTGTTCGGCTTCTTCAATGCGCCGCTGTTCGCGACCTTCATCCTCGGCATGTTCTGGAAGCGGATGACCCCGACCGCCGGTTGGGTCGGCCTGGTGGTCGGAACGCTTTCTGCCATCTTCGTTTTCATTCTGTCCAAGGTCGGTGTCATCGACCTGCCCGGACAGGGCATGCCCTTCCTCGCGGCCACGGCCGCGTTCATCGTCGACATCGTCGTCAGCGTCGCTGGTCAGCATGGTGACCATGCCGAAGCCCAAGGAGGAGCTGGTCGGCTTCGTCTATTCGGAGACGAAGGTGGACATCCTCTCGGATCCCGACGAAGCCGGCAGGCCGTGGTTCCAGCGGGCCCTTCCACTGGGCATCGTCATGCTCCTGCTCGCCGTCGGCTTCAACATCGTCTTCCACTGAGTCTCGGATAGGAGCCGAAAATGGCTGTCCCGCACACCAATCGGGTGCTGTCCCACCTGTTCGACATCCGCAACATCATCGGCGCGCTGCTGGCGATCTACGGGCTGGTGCTGACCATCGCCGGATTTGCACCAGCGATCTTGCGCGATCGTTCCGACCCCGCCGCGGCGGCCAACACGAACGACCTGTACATCGGCACCGACGCCAACTGGTGGGTGGGTCTCATCATGCTCGGCATCGCCGCAGGCTTCTTCATCTGGGCGTGGGTGCGTCCACTACGGGCCGATGAAGTCGCCCCCCGTGAGGCGCCGGACCCGACGGAGTGACGCGGTACCGCGGCTAGTACGCGCAAGTCGACCTCGGATCTCTCGGCACCGATTATCGTGTGCGAAACCGCGGCTTGCCGGGAGGCTGATGTGGACGGGACGCCGTTCGACTGGTACCTGCGGATCCTCCACTTCAATCGACAGTTGGCGCTCGACGTCGATCTAGGTCCGTTGCACGTCCACCTGTACGGCCGCGCCGTGTTCTTGATGTGGGTCACCATCGCGGTCCTGGCCGTCGGCGGTATCGCGGTGCTTGCCTCGCGCAAACGGGAATTGATCGACAAGTGGGCGTCGTGGATGGTGATCGCGCCGGTATTCGGCATCCCGATCTGGATAGGTCCCGGCGCGGCCGCGGTGGTGGCGGCGGTGGTGGCCGTGGTCGCGATCGTCGAGTACGGACGCTTGGTAAGACTGGGCAGGGTCGACGTCTGCCTGCTGCTGGTGCTGGCCGTGTTCTACCCGCTCGCGGCGTGGCTGCGGCCATCGCTGTTGGGGCTGGTGCCGATCCTCGTGCTGGCGTGTGCGCTGCCGTCGGTGCTCGGCGGTGACGTCGAAACCGGGGTCAGGCGCACCCTCTTCACCGCGTTCGGTTCGGTGTGGATCTGCTGGTCCTTGGCGCACCTGGTGGTGTTGGGGGCAGATGCGTTTCTGGTATGCCTCGCCGTGGCGGTCGCCGACGTCTCCGCCTGGTGTGGTGGAAAGGGGTTGCGCCGCTTCGGCTGGGCACGCCGAACGTTTACGGCTCTGAGCCCGAACAAGACGATCGGCGGGGTGGTCGGTGCGTTCATCGGCGCCTTCCTAGTGCTGACCTTGCTGGGCACGATTTCGATCGGTCTGCTCATCGCGGTCGCGTTCGGTGGCCTCGTCGGCGATCTGCTCGAGTCGATGGTGAAGCGGGATGCCCAGGTCAAGGACGCAGGCACGTGGCTGCCTGGCTTCGGCGGCCTGCTCGACCGGATCGACTCGCTGTTGGTGGTGCTCCCGCTGGCATACGTCATCGGATGAGCGGAAGCGGACGCAGTACGTGACGAATAGCGCTGCACAGGAGCATGATTCACGCATCTGGTCGGCGATGGCCCGTCTCGTCGCCAGTCCGTACGGCCTGCTGCTGGCGTTCGTATGGGGCTACGCCGAGGCGCTGAGCTGGTTCATCGTCGCCGAAATGGCGTTGATCCTGTTCGCCGCTGCCGTCCCGCGCCGCGTGATGCCCTGGGCCGCAGCGGTTATCGCCGGCTCCGTGCTCGGCGTGCTGACCAACGCGTGGCTGGCGTCTCGGCACGTCTTGTTGCCCGCGCCTCTGACCACCCCGCGGATGGCGCAGACGGCGTTCGACCAGCTGGCCGCCGGGCCGAGCGCGATCATGCATCAAGCGCTGTCGGGCATCCCGGTCAAGGTGTACGCCCGCGCCGCCGGTGAGCACACCATCGAGCTGTGGAACCTGGCCGGCTGGACGCTGCTCGAGCGTGGGCTGCGAATCTCGATGGTGGGGCTGGTGGTCTGGCTGCTGTCGTCGCTGTTTCATCGCCGGCTGCGAAGGCTCTACGGCATCTATCTGATCGTCGCGGCCGTCATCTTCACCGCATCGCTGTCCGCGGTGATCGCTGCCTGGTCCTAGCCGCGCCGGTGATTGAGCCGGATCTTCCACCGCACGAACCCGGCGTAGAACACCGAGAGAACGACGAGCATGGCGAGGTCGAACCACCAGGCCGACGCGGTGTGCTCCCAATGCGAATCCTTCGGCACCCCCATCACCAGGTTGCTCAGATCGGTGGTCGATGCCGTAGTCGCCAGTCCCCACCGCGACGGCGTGAGCCAGGAGATCGGATCCAGCAGCGCCCGGTCCGTCACCGGGATGAAGCCGCCCGCGAGCACCAGCTGCGTCGTGAGCGTCGCTGCCACCAGCAACACCACCTGATTGCTGTTCTGCGCCAACGTCGATACGGCCAAGCCGAGGACCGCCGCCGCCACACACGTTGCCGCGGTGTCGACGAACAGTTCCAACGTCGGACTGCCCAGCGCCGACGCCCCAGGCGGGGCGCCCTTGCCGACCGTCACCAGCAAGACCAGGATGGCCGACTGAACCACCGCGGCCGCGCCGAACACACCGACCTTGGCCAACAGGTACGCCGACGTCGACAACCCGGCCGCCTGCTCGCGGCGGAAGATGACGCGCTCGCCGACCAACTCGCGAATGGTCAGCGCCGTCCCCATGAAGATCGCACCGAGGTTGAGCAGGACCACGATCTGCTTCGGCTCGAACGGTGCGGCGCTATCGGGTGAAGGCCTGCCGAAGCCGACGTCGCCTGCCACGGCGAGCGGCAGCAGACCGACGATGAACGGCAGCAACACCAAGAACAAGCAGTAACCCCGGTCGGCGAGGATCAGCTGCACCTGGCGGCGGGCAATCGGCGAGAACTGGCGCCACGGGCTGGTGCGCACGGGTTTGCCCGAGTCCGAAGGCTTCTCGGCCACCGCCTGGACGGGTGGTTCGGCGGGCCGCCCGGCGCGCTCGCGGAATCGCCGTTGGGCCGCTTCGGGATCCGCGTCGATGTCGGTGAAGATGTCGGCCCAGTCGGTGGTGCCCATCGCCGGTCCGATCCCGCTCGGCGGGCCACAGAATGCGGTCTTGCCGCCGGGGGCGAGCAGCAGCACCTGATCGCAGACGTCCAGATACGCCAATGAATGCGTGACCACCACGACGACGCGGCCCGCGTCGGCGAGCTGGCGCAGCATCTTCATCACCTGCTGGTCAAGCGCGGGGTCCAGGCCCGTCGTGGGCTCGTCCAGCACCAGCAGCGACGGACCGGTCAACAGTTCCAACGCGACGGACACGCGCTTGCGCTGCCCGCCCGACAGCTTGTCGATGCGGGTCTCCGCGTGTGGCGTCAACTCGAGTTCCTCGAGCACCTGCGCGATCACCCGCTGCCGGTCTTGCTTCGTGCTGTCGGGCATCCGTAGTTCCGCCGCGTAGCCCAACGCGCGGTTGATGGTGAGCTGTCGATGGACGACGTCGTCTTGCGGCACCATGCCGATCCGGCTGCGCAGCGACGCGTACCCGGCATGGAGATCGTGCCCTTCGAAGGACACCGTGCCGCTGTTCGGCCAGGCACCGCCGACGATCACCTTCGACAGCGTGGACTTGCCCGCACCCGATGGGCCGATCACCGCCGTCAGGGTGCCCGGCTTGGCAGAGAACGAAATGCGGTCCAGAAGCGTGCGGGTGCCGTCGACCGTGAAGCTCACGTCGCGCACCTCGAGGCCACCGGTCTTGGCGGCGGGTTCCGTCCGGCGGACCAGCGTGCCGTCGGCCACGACGAGGTCGACGTTGCCGATCGTGACGACGTCGCCGTCGCGCAGGAAGGCGTCCTTGATCCGCTGTCCGTTGACGAACGTGCCGTTGGTGCTGCCCACGTCCTGTATCCGAACGCCCTGCGGCGTGGGCAGCAAGACGGCGTGGTGGCGCGAGGCCAGCACGTCGGGGACGACGATGTCGTTGTCGGGGGCGTTGCCGATGGTGGACACCGCAGTCTCCGAGGTCGGCCGCCACGCGTCATCCGCATCGTCGGCCGATCGTCCGGCGCTCCGCCGGTACGGCCGAGTTCGAATGTCAGCCGCGGACCGTCGGGGTTGCCGATGTGGAGGGTCTCCCCGCCGTGGATGTCGACGGAACGCACCCGCCGGTTCCCGACGAAGATCCCGTTCAAGCTTTCGTTGTCGATGGCGACCCAGCCACCGTCGAGATGGCGCAGCCTCACGTGATCCCGCGAGACGGCCGGGTGTACGAGGCGGACGTCGGCCCGCACGTCGCGACCAATCATGACGTCGCTGCCCGGCGCGAACGTGCGCTGCCACCCAAGGGAGAAAACGGTGATGGTGGGCGGCAGCGGCCGGCTCATCTTGGACAATCTATCGGCGCCCGTGAGCGACTGTGGGTCTTCGTGCATCGTCGGGCTTTCCATGACTCTCACCCGCGCTAGGCGGCGACGAGCTCGCGGACCGGCAGCGGGTGGCGTAGCGGCGAGCCGTCCCGCAGGGCCAGCACCCGCTCGCGCAACTGCGGTGCCGAGAGGCTGGTCGGGTCGATGGGCTCGCCAATGCGGACCTGCATCGGGGCGGGGGAGAAGCGGCCGCCCTTTGGCAGCACGTCGGCGGTGCCCAGCACCGCGACCGGGACGACCGGCACACCGCAGTCGCGCGCCAACCGCAGGGCGCCGGAACGGAATTCCCCGACGTTGCCGTCGGTGGAGCGGGTCCCCTCGGGGAAGATGACGACGGTGCGGCCGGCCTTCAGCGCTGGGCGGGCCGCCGCGAGCAGGCCGGCGTAGGAGCCCTCACCGGACCGCCGCACCGGCAGCACGCCGGCCACCGAGCTCGCGATGAAGCGTCGCACCCGAACGTCGAACCAGTAGTCCGCTGCCGCCCCGAAAACGGGCTTGGCCGTGGGCGGCAACGCGGCCAGCAGCACCGCGGTGTCGGCGTGCGAGCTGTGGTTGGCCACCACCACGCAGCCGCCCGACGCGCGCCACTTGCCGGTCACCGTCAGCCCGCCCGAGACGGCGGCGATGATCCGCCACATCCAGTGCCGCAGCACGAACGCGAAACGCGTTCCGGTCGTGCCGGAACCCGACGGGGAAGGCTTGAGTGTCACGACGTTTGCGTTCATGGCTGGCTCCTTTCGCTGCTCTCGGCCCGGGTGGCCGGTCACTTAAGAGATTGCGCCCGAGGTCTTGGTGGATCCTTGTCGGATTCTTGGGGTGACCCGGCGCCCGGAACGGGTGCTCGGGAAGGCGCCAACCGCAGGGCGCCGAACGGAATTCGCCGATGGTCCCTAGGGGTGGAGCTCGTCGCGGTCAGGCCGCCGCGGGCACCAGTGCGAGTCGGGGTGCGGCGGGCTGCTCGACCTCGTCGACCAGCTCCTGCTGCTCTTGCTCTCGACGTGCCGCCAACTCGCGACGGGCGCCCCGCAGCCGCAGCACGGCGGTGATGAGCGAACCGTTCACGATCTGGGTCAACAGGATCGGCATGAGGATCGGGAATGCGGTCATGAGTGCCACGAAGAGGCACCGTTCGGTCTTGCCCAACGGGCCGCCGTTGCGGCGCTGCGCGCCCGCGGCCGCGGCGGCCAGCGAGGCGAACGTCGGCAGCGTCGCGGCCAGTGCGGCCAACAGCACCTGGAGCACCGGCCAGGACAGCCAGTCGAATCCGGGGCCGTGCAGCCGGGCCGCGAACACCGCAAGCCCGGCGAAGGTCAGCAGATCCGAGGTGCGGTCACCGATTTCGTTGAGTACGAAGCCCCACGGCCGGCTCACGCCGCGGGCGCGGGCAACCGCGCCGTCGAGGTTGGCGCCGGCCAGGCGCAACACGAGGAACAGCACCGCCAGCGGCCAGCATCCGAAGGCGATGGACACTCCGGCGGCGCCCGCCGCGACGACGCCGGCGGCGGTGAAGACATCCGGTGACACGTTGTGTGCCACTGCGGCGTTGAGGATCGGCGTGAGTCGGCTGGTGAACCACGGCTTCAGCGCGTAGAGGCCATTCATCTGCCGCGCCTTGCGCCGGCATTGTCGACTGGCTGGATTCGCAAACCGCGACATTGGTGTTCATGTTTGGCTCCTTTCGCGTCTGCCGGCGCGTGGTGGCCGGTCACGAAAAGATTGCGACTGATGCCTTGGCGGATTCTTGGTGGAAACTTGGGGTGCGTTCGACACCGTTTCCGCAGGTCGCGTGTCCGCCGCGATTGTTGGGATCGGTAGCGCTCGTTGCGTGGTAAGCACCGCAACGAACGCCACCAATTGCCAATGTCAAGGGGCCGAAGCCGGGTGGCTAGACGCCCAGCGCGGGTCCGATGGTGGTGTTCCAGGACTCCTGCATCTCCGACTCGAACAGACCCCACGAGTGGGAGCCCTGTGGTCGAACGACGTACTTGATCGGAACACCGGCGGCCGCCGCGGCGTCCGCGAACTGCTTGGTGCTGTCGTTGACGATGCCCTCGATGAATCCGCCGGCGAAGTTGTTGGTGCCGGGGGGCAGCTTGTCGACATCGCCCTGGCCGCCGCCCGACGCGGTGACGAAGACGGCGACGCCCTTGAGTTTCGCGACGTTCACCGTCGGGTCGTGCGCCACCCACAACGGGCCGCCCTGCGGGCCCCACATGTCGTCGGCGTTCGCACCGCCGCCACTGAGCGTCAGCGCGATGTTCTGAGCACCCGTGGACGGGGTCAGGAAACCGCTGTAGGAGCCAACGGCCCTGTACATCCCCGGCTTCTGAATGGCGTAGTCGAGCGCGGTGCCGCCGGTGCTCGACAAGCCGGCGATCGCGTTGCGGCCGTTGGTCTTGTACTGCGAGTTGATCAGCGGGGGCAGCTCCTGCGTCATGTAGGTCTGGTACTGCTTGCTGCCGTCGTTGACCCAGTCCGTGTACCAGCTGAAGGCCCCACCGAGGGGCGAGACGACGTTGACGTTCTTGTTGCCGAAGAAGCCCTGAAGGTCGGTGAACCCGAACCAGCTCTTGGTACCCGGCGCGAAATCACCGCCTGGGTCGAGGTTGTCGCCGCCGTCGATGCCCGGCAGTAGATAGAAGGTGGGCGACCCCGACTTGGGCGACTTGAAGACGTCGTTGACGACGACCTTGTTCATCGCCGGGGAAAAGACGGACACCTTGTCCCACCGATCGTTGACGTGCTCGATACCGGTGATGTGTGGGGCGGCCGCGGATGCGACCGGAAGCTCCAGGAAGAGCAGTGTCGACAGGAAGGTGAGTACTGACATCAGCACAGCGCCCGAGGCGTGAACACAGCTCTTCAGTTGAGGCACCGGCTGATTATGGACTGGAGGGTACCTTCAGGCAACCTTATGTCCTGTCCAGTCACGACATTCGCATTGGCGGCGTCGTCGTCGCCAAACGCCAGTCCAACCGTGACGTAAACACGGCCAGTGGGCAAACCGTTGGGAACGTACTTTCCTCATCGCCACAGGAGGAGCGGTCGGCCGGTTTATCGTGAGCCGGTGGAGGGCACGCCTTTTGGCCGGTACCAGCTGATTGAGTTGCTGGGTCGTGGCGGGATGGGTGAGGTGTGGCGTGCCCATGACACGGCCATCGATCGGGTGGTCGCGTTGAAGATGCTGTTGCCGCACTATGCGCAGGATCCCGAGTTCGAGCAACGGTTCCGTCGTGAGGCCCGCGCGGCGGCGCGGCTTGGACGATCCGCACGTGGTGCCCATCTACGACGTCGGGGAGATCGACGGGCGGCTGTATGTGACGATGCGGCTGATCAACGGGGTGGATCTGCAGACGTTGTTGGATGGTGGGCCGTTGCAGCCCGATCGCGCGGTGTACGTCATCGAGCAGGTCGCCTCGGCGCTGCACACGGCTCATCGGGCGGGTTTGGTGCACCGCGACGTGAAGCCGTCCAATATTCTGTTGGCGCACAACGACTTCGCGTATCTCATCGACTTCGGCATCGCGCGCGCGGTCGGTGAGACTTCGTTGACGTCGGCCAGTACGACGATCGGCACGTGGGCCTATATGGCGCCGGAGCGTTTCAAGACGGGGGAGGCTGCGCCGAGTTCGGATGTCTATGCGTTGGCGTGTGTGTTCTATCAGTGTCTGACCGGTCATCCGCCGTTTCCGGGGGAGGCGCTCGAGCAGATTGCGGTGGGCCACATGGTCGCTCCGCCGCCGAGGCCGTCGGAGGAACGCGACACGATTCCGGCGGCGATGGATCAGGTGATCGCCACGGGTTTGGCCAAACAACCCACCGATCGTTATCCGAGCACGGTGGAGATGGCCGCCGCGGCGCGCCTTGCCGTCACCCAGCCCACGGGTCGGCTCGACGCCACCGCACCCACGCAACCAGCGCCGCTGATCAGCAGTCCGGGCGTTCCGGTCAGGGCCGACCCCGCGCACACCCAACCGTGGCCTGCCCGTGGCGGCGGGGTACCGAACCCGCCAGCACAGTTCGGCGGACCCGTTCTGCCGCCGCCGATGCCACCGCCGCCGCCCATCGGAAGGGCGCCGCGCCGGCGCCCCGGTGTCGTGATCGGCGCGGTGGCGGCGGTCGTGTTGCTCGTCGCCGCTGGTGTGTTCGCGGCGGTGAACTTCACCGCGGACGACGGACCGACTCGCCGGCGCGCCGTCCAGCACCTCCACTGCGGCCGGCACCGCGGTCGCGGCGCCCAACACCGGCCCCTTCACCGGCATCTACCGCGCCGACTTCGGCAGGGCGACCAAACTCGACGGTGTCGGCGATCCGGGTGCGACGCCGTCGACCGGGTCGTACGGCCTGCGCTCGGTCTGCCGCCCAGCAGGGTGCGTGGCGACCGCGTCGAAATTCAGCGGCGATCCCTCGTTCGCGGCGACGATGATGTTCGACCAGGTCGGTGCCAGCTGGGTGGCCGTCGCGCTTGCCCCGAGCCAGTGCAAGACCGCTCAAACCGAGGCATGGCAGGTGTTCACGCTGCAACCGCGTCCCGACGGCACCCTGGCCGGCGAACACATCAGGGCCACCGCCGACCAGTGCGCCGAAAAGCGATCCGTGACCTTCACCCGCACCGGAGACGTCGACGTCAACGCCGACCTCACGGGCCTCCCCGATCCGGCCAGCCTGCCACCACGGGTAGTCTCGCCTGCCGAAGCCCTGCACGGTCGCTACACCATCACGCGAACCTTCACCGGCCGGGTGCCGCAACCGTTGGGAGACTCCGCCGTCACCACCTACTGTCTGCGCACCGGCGATCGGTGCATGAGCTACTTCTCGCTCGCGTCGGGCGACATTCCGCTGGTGTTCGGCGACGGAAGCTGGCACTGGAACGACGAGTCCGACGGTCCGTGTCCGAACGGCGACATGTCGCACCTGACGGCCGGCGGGCAGTATCCGCTGCATCAACCACCTCGGGATCCGATCCCGGTTCTCACCGGGCACGGCAGCTGGGTACAGAGCGGGTCCTGCGCCGTCAACTTCGGCTTCGACGAAACATTCACGCGCACAGGCGATTAGATGCTCATTGGGGTGGCCGCCGCGGTCCTGGCATGTCTCGGCTACGGGACTGCGTCGGTACTGCAGGCCTACGGCGCGCGGAGTTCGGCGGCGGCCCACGGGGGAGGTGCCGAGGTCACGGCCACCGGCGCCCCGTCGCTCGGCGCGACCATCCGCGCCGCGTTGACCCCCGCCTTCATTGCCGGGATGGCGCTCGACGTCGTCGGCTTCGCGGGAAGCGTCGTCTCGGCCCGGCTGATTCCGCTGTTCCTGTCCCAGACGATCATCAGCGCCAACCTCGTCGTGACGGCCGTACTCGGCGTCGCGGTGCTCGGGGTGCGTCTGCGCCCCCGGGATTGGGTGGCGATCACCGTGGTCGTCGTGTCCCTGTGCGTACTGGGATTGACCGCCGGCCACACCGGTGAGGGCACCTCCGTGGCCGCCGTGCACTGGGGCGTGCTGGCGGCGTCGGTGCTGATCCTGTTGGGCGGGTTCGCTCTGATCCGCGTGCTCGGTGGTCGGGCCGCGATCGCCGCCGGACTGGTCGCGGGGGTGCTATTCGGGGTGATGGCGGTCGCGGTGCGAATCGTCGACGGCGTCGATCCGCTTCGGCTGGGCGTGCTGCTCGACCGACCCGGCGTCGTGGACGGTTCTGATCGCCGGGCTTGGGGGCTTCTACCTGTTTACCGTTGCGCTGCAACTCGGTTCGGTCAATGGTGCGGCGGCGGCTCTCGTCGTGGGTGAGACGGTGGTGCCCGGCATCATCGGTGTGGTGCTGCTCGGTGACACCGCCGCCCCCGGCCTCGGCTGGCTGGTGGCGGTGGCGTTCGTCGGCGCCGTCGGGGGTGCGGTGGCGGTGGCCGTCTTCGGGGCCGCCGAGGCCGGGCACCCAACCGAGACGACCAGCGGGGGACGTTGAAACCGCGCCGTCACTGCAAACGGCGAGTGGCCTGGTGGACGTGCGCTGGTAGCGAAATCGCCGACGGCGAGATGTGCGGATTTTGAGGTTTGGGCCTTATCGTGTCGCTGTGCCTGAGATGGATCGCCGCAACCTGTTGTTCATGTCGGGCCTCGGCCTGCTCGCCGCGGCCATGCCCGCCCCGGCCGCCTGGGCAGACCCGGTGCCGCCCGTGGGGCCGGTGCCACCGGGCACTCCGCAGCCAAGCAGCGCGCAGCCGCCGGCCTACCTGTTCCGCGACGAGTTCGACGGCAAGGCCGGCTCGGCCCCCGATCCATCGAAGTGGATGGTGGCGCAGGCACGCGAAACGATCAGGAACCCAGTGTTCTGGGACAGGCCCGAGAACATGGGCCAGTACCGCGACGACCGCGAACACGTGTTCCTCGACGGCAAGTCCAACCTGGTCATCCGCGCGACCAGGTCGCCGGACAACAAGTACGTCAGCGGCAAGGTCAAGGGCACCTGGTGGGGAGGAATCAACACCACCTGGGAAGCCCGCATCAAGTTCAACTGCCTGACCGCCGGCTGCTGGCCCGCGTGGTGGCTGTCGAACGACCATCCCGTCGTCGGCGGCGAAGTCGACCTGGTCGAGTGGTACGGCAACGGGGAGTGGCCGTCGGGAACCACCGTCCACGCGCGAGAGGACGGCACGTCGTTCGCGACCAACCCGTTCCCGGTGGGCGGCGCGTGGCACAACTGGCGCGTCACCTGGAATGACGCCGGCATGTACTTCTGGCTGGATTACACCCCTGGCGCGCAACCGTACTTCGAGGTTCCGGCGTTCTCCATCGACGACTGGCCGTTCAACCTGCCGGACTACCGGGTGTTCCCGGTGCTCAACCTCGCGGTCGCAGGCTCCGGCGGCGGGGATCCGAAGACGGGCGTCTACCCCGCGGAGATGCTCGTCGACTGGGTCCGCGTCTGGTAGCTGCGAATCCTCGACACACGCGGCAGTCGTCGGTTGATTCGAGCCCATGGCTGGCTAGCCAGGGCAATGATTGAACCAGGCTGCAGCTGACCGTTCGAGGAGGCGCCATGTACGACTTGACGATCACCGGCGGAACCGTGGTCGACGGCACCGGGGACAAGCGCTACCGCGCCGATGTCGGCGTCAAGGACGGTCGCATCGTCGAGGTGCGGCGCCGTGACGGTGACGACGCCGGGATCGAGGGCGACGCCGAACGCACCATCGACGCGACCGGGCGGGTCGTCACTCCCGGGTTCGTCGACATCCACACGCACTACGACGGTCAGGTGAGCTGGGACGCTACGCTCGAGCCCTCGAGTCTGCACGGTGTCACCACCGTGGTCAGTGGCAACTGCGGGGTCGGCTTCGCCCCCGTCCGGCCCGGCCGGGAGCAGTGGCTGATCGAGCTGATGGAAGGCGTTGAGGACATTCCCGGCAGTGCGCTCGCCGAAGGCATCAGCTGGGGGTGGGAGAGCTTCCCGGAGTATCTGGACGTCATCGAAAAGCGGGAACTGGCCGTCGATTTCGGCGCGCAGGTCGCCCACGGTGCGGTGCGTGGATACGCGATGGGGGAGCGTGGCGCGCACAACGAACCCGCGACTGCCGACGACATCACGGCGATGGCACGCATCGTGCAGGAGGCCGTGGAAGCCGGTGCGTTGGGGTTCTCCACGTCCCGCACCGAAGGCCATCAGGCCATCAACGGCGAAGTCGTGCCCGGGACGTACGCGGCTGCCGACGAGCTCTTCGGCCTGGGACGGGCGATGGCTGCGGGCGGCCAGGCGGTATTCGAGGTGGCGCCCGACGGTGCGGTCGGGGAGCACGGCGAAGTCGTGCTCAGCGAGGTCGACTGGATGGTCCGGTTGGCCGCCGAGATCGATCGGCCCGTCTCGTTCGGCGTGGTGCAGACGGCGTCGTCGCCGGACATGTGGCGCAAGCAGCTCGATCTCGCCGGGGCGGCGATCGACGACGGGATCGCGGTGCATCCGCAGTTCGCGGCTCGGCCGTTCGGCATGTTGTTCGGGTTCCCCGGCTATCACGCCTTCACGCACCGGCCCACCTTCCGGAAACTCAAGGCGGAGGCGGCCGACTACGAAGAACTCGCACAGCGCCTCGCCCAGCCGGACGTGCGGGCGACGATCCTGTCCGAAGAGGACCTGCCCGTGCAGCCGGTGCCGATGTTCGACGGGATGTCCCGAATGATTCAGAACATGACCGACGCCATCTACGCGATCGGTGATCCGCCGGATTACGAGCCGACCCCGGACCAGACCGTCGGGGCGATCGCCCGGCGGCGCGGCGAGGATCCGTTGGCGACGATCTATGACCTGATGCTGGAATCCGACGCGACGGCGTTGCTGATGCTGCCGTTCTTCAACTACGTCGAGGGCAACCACGACGCGATCTACGACATGATCTCGCACCGGTCGGCGGTGTCCGGCCTGTCCGACGGCGGCGCGCACTGCGGCCTGATCTGCGACGCGTCCTATCCGACGTACCTGCTGACGCACTGGGCCCGTGATCGGCGGCGGGGGCCGCGGTTCTCGTTGGAACAGATGGTGCGCAAGCAAACCCTCGACACCGCAACGCTGTTCGGCCTGAGTGACCGCGGCGTCATCGCCGTGGGCAAGAAGGCCGACATCAACGTGATCGACATGGACGCGTTGACCCTCGAGGTGCCGCGGATGGTGTACGACCTGCCGGCGGGCGGACGTCGCCTGGTGCAAGGCGCGAAGGGATATCACGCCACCGTGGTCAGCGGCGTCGTGACCCGACGCCACGGCGCCGATACCGGTGCCCGCCCTGGCAAGCTGGTTCGCGGCGTCAGGTAACCGCGCGCCCGCTGACAGCAATCTCGTGGCCAGGTAGGCCACACTGCCCCTGCAGTGCGCCCAAACGTGGGCCGAGCGTAGGGGCATTGGTGAGCAATCTGAGCTTCGTGGAAGCGACCGTCGTGGGCCTGTTTCAGGGCGTGACCGAGCTCTTCCCGGTCTCGAGTCTTGGTCATTCGATCTTGATTCCAGCCTTGATCGGTGGTCGATGGGCTCAGGATCTCAACGTGTCGGCTCCCGAGTCGCCCTACCTGGCATTCATCGTGGGGTTGCACTGTCGCGACGGCGGCAGCGCTACTGCTGTTCTTCTGGCGCGACTGGGTGCTCATCGTCGGCGGCTTCATCAGCTCCTTCAGACACGGTCGCATCCAGACGACGGGTGAGCGCATGGCGTGGCTCATGGTGGTGGGCACCGTTCCGGTGGGAATCTGCGGGCTCGCACTCGAGCACCTGTTTCGGACCACCCTGGGCAGGCCCGTGCCTGCGGCCGCCTTCCTCATCGTCAACGGATTCGTCCTGTACGCCGGTGAACGTTTGCGCCGTCGCCATGATCGCGGCGAGGCATCGGTGTCCACCGGCGCCGATCAGGTGGACGGGGTCGACGACCGACTTGCCCAGATGTCGTTGACCCGGGGGGCGCTCATCGGCTCGGCACAAACCCTGGCGCTGCTGCCTGGCATCAGCCGTTCCGGCGTCACGATGACGGCCGGTCTCTTGCGCGGACTCACGCACGACGAGGCTGCCAGGTTCTCGTTTCTGCTGGCGACACCGGTGATTCTCGCGGCTGGGGTGTTGAAGATCCCAGATTTGCTCGGCCCGTTGGGCGCTGGGATCGGTGGACAGGTCCTGGCGGGCAGCGTCGCATCCTTCGTCAGCGCCTACGTGGCAGTACGGTTCCTCACGCGTTACTTCCACACCCGCACCCTGACCCCGTTCGCCATCTACTGCGTGCTGGCGGGGGCGGGCAGCCTGATCTGGCTTGGCGTCCGGTGACGGGAGCCGCCGACGTATCCGGCACTAAGGTGGTTGCACTGCAGCAACTTCGGCAAAGCAGTCCCGGGATCGGCCCAGGGTCTGGGTCCGTGCCGGGATGCGGCGCGGCGGTCGGCGTGCTGGAATGGGGTGACCCCCGAAGCGGTCGCGGAGGAGCGAGTCATGCCAACGTACGGCTATCTGTGTTCTCCCTGCGGAGGGTTCGACGTGGTGCGGCCGATGGCCGACGCCACGGGGCCCGCCGCGTGTCCCACCTGCGGGCACGACGCCCGACGGGTATTCGGTTCACCCGCTCTGCGCTCACTCGACCCAGGGATGCACCGGGCGCTCGACGCCAGTGCGCACAGCGCCGAGAACCCGGCAATCGTGTCCAGCGTGCCCGGCCGGTCACGTCGGGCGACGCCGATCACCACCGACCCCCGCCACGCCAAGTTGCCCCGCCCCTGACCTGAGGAGGTCGCCATGCCCGACGTCGTATTCTCCGTTGACCAGGCCCGTTCGATGCGCGACCAGGTGGTGCCCGGCCACAACCGCTGGCATCCGGACATCCCGCCCGCCGTCACCGTCAAACCCGGACAGTCGATCCGGGTGGAGTGCAGGGAGTGGACGGACGGCCAGATCGGCAACAACGACTCCGCCAACGACGTCCGGGACGTCGACCTGTCACACGCCCACATGCTGTCGGGGCCGATCTACGTCGAGGGCGCTGAACCCGGCGACCTGCTCGTCGTCGACATCCTCGACCTGGGTCCCGTACCGCAGGAGGTCGGTGAGGTTCCCGGTCAGGGCTGGGGATACACCGGGATCTTCGCCAAGGCCAACGGTGGTGGCTTCCTCACCGACTACTTCCCCGACGCCTACAAGGCGATCTGGGACTTCTCCGGCCAGAAGTGCTCGTCGCGCCACCTTCCAGGCGTCGAGTTCACCGGCATCACCCATCCCGGGCTGTTCGGCACCGCCCCATCACCGGAACTGTTGGCACGGTGGAACTCTCGCGAGCAGGCCTTGATCGACACCGATCCGCAGCGGATCCCGGCGCTCGCGCTGCCGCCGTTGGAGGAATCGGTACTGGGCGGCACCGCGACCGGTGAGACCCTCGCGGGCATCGCCCGAGACGGCGCGCGGACCGTGCCCGCCCGGGAGAACGGCGGCAACCACGACATCAAGAACTTCACCCGCGGCTCCCGGGTCTTCTACCCCGTCCACGTCCCCGGCGCGCTGTTCTCGGGCGGCGACCTGCACTTCAGCCAGGGCGATGGCGAGATCACTTTCTGCGGTGCGATCGAGATGGGCGGATTCATCGACTTTCACGTCGACCTGATCAAGGGCGGCATGGAGACCTACGGCGTCACGACGAACCCGATCTTCATGCCGGGCAACGTCGAGCCGCGCTACTCGGAATTCGTCACCTTCATCGGCATCGGCGTCGATCACGACACCGACACCCAGCTGTACAACGACGCGACCGTGGCCTACCGCAACGCGTGCCTCAACGCCGTGAAGTATCTGCAGAAGTTCGGCTACTCGGGCGCTCAGGCATACCTGCTCCTCGGGGCGGCCCCGATCGAGGGCCGCGTCAGTGGAGTGGTGGACATCCCGAACGCGTGCTGTTCGCTGTATCTGCCCACCGCGATCTTCGACTTCGACATCCGGCCGTCGGCGTCGGGGCCCGTCAGCGCGGACCGCGGGCAGTGCGCGGTGTCGTCGTAGGGCGTTGCTCGCTACCCCGCGGTGAGCCGGAAGATCGGAATGCGTCGGCCGACGCGCTCGGCCTTGGCCTTGTAGTCGGCGTAGCCGGCGTAGACCTGCTCGGCGAGGCCGTAGAGGCGGGCGTACTCCTCGGGGTCGCTGACCTCCGTCGCGCGGAAGGCATCGCCGCCGAGCTGGCAGTCGGGATGCGCAATGAGGTTGCGGGCCCACTGCGGATTCGTGTTGCCACCGTAGTTGGAGGCGATGACGATCGGGTCGGGCCCGTCGTGGAAATAGGTGATCTGTACTTCGCGCGGCTGACCCGTCTTGGCGCCCGTCGACGTCAGCGTCGCCGTTGGGACCACCCCCAGGCCCCAGTTCAGCCGACCGCCGGTGATGCGGTCCAGCCACGGGTCGGTCTTGGCAGCGACGTTCTTGATGAAGGCCTGCCCCGCCGGCGAGCGGAAGAGCTTGGTGACCGCGCGTCCGACCGCGGAGTGGGAACGCGTCGGGTCGGCATACGGAAGCGGCATGCCTCGACCATAAACTCTGCTAGACCTGCAGTAGTTCGGTCCTCGCATATTGCCGCACAGTGTCTTTGGCCACCTTCCCGTTGGTGGTCGTCGGCAGAGCGTCGACGAACAGGACGTGTCGCGGGCGTTTGAAGGCGGCGATCTGCGGGCATGGGCGATGAGGGCTTCTGCCGAGGGGCTGCGATCTGCACGACTGACCACGACGGCGCAGATCGCCTTACCTCACTGCCCTCCCGAAACCACCGATACGCAGTCTGAGGGTGAATATCCGTTGCTGCGCATTCGATCACGTTTACTCGCTTAAATTTGGACAGCCAACAACCGCGGTCGTGATCGAGCGATGGGTGTGCAGCACTCCCTTCGGTGCGCCGGTCGACCCGCTGGTGAACAACAGCCAGGCGGGGTCATCGGGCTCGACCGGGCCGCAGAATTCGGTCGTATCGTGTTCGGCGCCTTGCCATTGCGGATCGGCGAACGCTGCGACGTGTTCGAGCGACGGGATGTGGTCGGCGACGTCCGGGAGGGCTGCGAGGTAGCCCGCGTCGCCGACGAGCACGGTCGGCTCTGCCGACGCCAGGTGCGTGGCCTGCTCACCCGCGCTGAGTCGCTGATTGATCAGTGTGCGGATGCGCCCGCTGCGGGGCACGCCGTAGTAGAGCCGCGCATATGCGGCGCTGTTGTCCGCGATCACCGCCACGCGGTCGCCACGGCGGGTTCGATCCTTCACCCAACCGGCCACCGAACCCACCTGCCGGTCGAATTGCGCGAAGGTCGTGGCGGTTCCGTCGGGGGAGATGATCGCGTTGCGGTCGGGCACGGCGGCCGCCGCCGAGGACACCAGCTCGTGGATGAGGTCGATCCGTACGGCAGTCATTCCGTCTAGAGGATATCGGCCGCCGACGTCTGTCCTCCTACGCCGTATTTCGGATCGGGAAGCCGTGGTGCTCGGCCAGGGAGCGCAGTTGCTTCAGGGCGAACTGGCGACTGCGACCCGCCTTGGGAATCAGGATTCCTGCCCATACGCCTTGTGCACCGGGCGTCTGGCAGGCCTCTTGAGCGCACGGCCAACGGCGGGGGCACGCGCGACACAGTGCCCGCGCGCCTTCATCGGCAGTGGTGGTCCACCGGTCGGGATCACGCGTACAGGCGAAGGTCGATGACTCGTCGCGCATTTCGAAGCCCTCCGTCTTGGCCGTCGCGGGCAATACATGCGTATTGGACTGACAATACACACGTATTGCTACTCTGGTCGAGTGCGCACCAGAGAGTGCGCACCAGAGGAGGTCGACGATGACGGTGGTGTCGGAAGCTGGTCGGCTCGGGCGGGACGAACTCTCGACCATCGAGCGCATCCGCGACGCCGCGTTGGCGAGCTTCGCGACGCACGGCACGTCGGCGACGACGCTGCGTGCGGTCGCCGCGGGAGCGGGAGTGTCCTTGGGGCTGGTGCAGCACCACTTCGCCACGAAGGCCGGACTCATCGAGGCGGTCGACGAGTACGTCTTCGGCGTCGTCGTCGAGGCGATGTCGCAGCCACTGTTGGAGCCGCCGGGGGACTCGATCGGCGAAATCGGAAGCCGGGTCACCCGGATCATCGCCGAGCAGCCCGACGTCGCGGGTTACGTCGGGCGCGCGCTCGTGGACGGCAGCCCGCTTGGCGACACTCTCTTCGACGCGCTGATGACCGTGGGCATGGCCCGATGGCAACAGCGGGCCGAACGCGGTGAAATCCGTCCCGACCTCGATCTGACGTGGGCAACCATCAACGGGTTGGTGCTTGCTCTTGGCGCCGTCAGCCTGCGCGCGCACGTCGACCGGCATCTGCCCGAGCCGCTCACCACGCCCGCTCAGCTCGAGCGGTGGCAGGCCTCGGTGGATTCATTGATCCGCGACGGCGTGTTGCGACACCACGACTGACCGTCAGAATCGCTCGCCGGCAACCCTTTTGCGGTAAGTGCTGGGCGTCTCCCCGCAGAACTGGGTGAAGCTCCGGGTGAACGAGCTGAGATTCTCGAACCCGACCGCCGACGACGTCGCCTGCACGGACTGTCCCGGCGCGGCGAGCAGCGCCATGGCCCGCATCATGCGGGCGTGCAGAAGGTATGTGCGCCAAGGCAATCCGAGCGTGTCTTGGAACAGTCGGCGCAGGGTTCGCTCGGATACGGACACGGCCCGGCTGACCTCGTCGACCGTCACCGAGTCGAGGTGCGCCTTGGTGTACGCCAGCGCGGCCGCGACGATCGGCTGCTCGGATGTCGGAAGGCTCAGCGGCGCCTCGTGATCGAGCGCCGCGGACACCAGGTGGGCCAGCGTACGGAAGAAGCCGTCGGAGACTCCGTCGTCCTGGGCGGACCCCGGGCCACGGTCGATCGGCCATCGCAGCGCGTAGATCATCATCTCCCGGATCAGCGGCGACACCGCGATGATGCGGGCGCGGCCGCCCGCGTCGGGAATCAGCTGCGGGTCGAACATCACGGCGACGGTCTTGACGTCCGGGTTCATCACGGCCTGGTGTTCCAGCCCGGCCGGGATCCAGGCCGCCTGCTGTGGCGGCAGTAGGTAATGCGCCGAGTCGGTCTCCACCTCCACCAAGCCGTGCATCGCGTATTCGATCTGGTGCACCTCGTGCGAGTGCCAACCGGTGATCAGCCCGTCGCCCTCGTAGAGGTAGCTCCCGGCCAGCGCACGGCCACCCCGGCGCAGCTCGATGACCGGGCGGGCAAGCTTGGCCGATTCAGCTAAACCTCTGTCCGAAAGTGCAGAGACGGTCATGCGAACCGAGGGTACTAGTTAGTTGTGCAGACCGACGACCTGATCTTGGTGAGCATCGACGACCACGTCGTCGAACCGCCGGACATGTTCCTCAACCACGTACCCGCCAAGTACAAGGCGGAGGCGCCGATCGTCGTCACCGACGACAAGGGCGTCGACCAGTGGATGTATCAGGGAAGGCCCCAGGGCGTGAGCGGACTGAACGCCGTGGTGTCGTGGCCCGCGGAGGAGTGGGGCCGCGACCCGGCCCGCTTCGCCGAGATGCGCCCGGGCGTGTACGACGTGCACCAGCGGGTGAAGGACATGAGCCGCAACGGCATCCTCGCGTCGATGTGCTTCCCGACGTTCACCGGGTTCTCGGCGAGGCACCTGAACTTGCACCGCGAGGAGGTCACGCTGGTCATGGTGTCGGCCTACAACGACTGGCACATCGACGAATGGGCGGGTTCGTATCCCGATCGCTTCATTCCCATCGCGGTGTTGCCGACCTGGAACCCGGAAGCGATGTGCGCGGAGATCCGCCGGGTCGCAGCCAAGGGCTGCCGTGCGGTCACCATGCCGGAACTGCCTCACCTGGAAGGCCTTCCGAGCTATCACGACGACGACTACTGGGGCCCGGTGTTCCGTACGCTGTCCGAGGAGAACGTGGTGATGTGCCTGCACATCGGCACCGGTTTCGGGGCGATCAGCATGGCGCCCAACGCGCCGATCGACAACCTGATCATCCTGGCCACCCAGATCTCGGCGATGTGTGCGCAGGACCTGCTGTGGGGCCCGGCGATGCGCAACTATCCCGACCTCAAGTTCGCCTTCTCGGAGGGCGGAATCGGTTGGATCCCATTCTATTTGGACCGCAGCGACCGGCACTACACGAACCAGAAGTGGCTGCGGCGCGACTTCGGCGACAAGCTGCCCAGCGACGTGTTCCGCGAGCACTCCCTGGCCTGTTACGTGACCGACAAGACGTCGCTGAAGCTGCGGCACGACATCGGCATCGACATCATCGCGTGGGAGTGCGACTACCCGCACTCCGACTGCTTCTGGCCCGACGCCCCGGAGAAGGTGCTCGCCGAACTCGACGCGGCCGGGGCCGACGACTCCGACATCAACAAGATCACCTGGGAGAACTCCTGCCGGTTCTTCAGCTGGGACCCGTTCGCCAGGACGCCGCGCGACCGGGCGACCGTTGGTGCGCTTCGGGCGACGGCGACCGACGTCGACGTGTCGATCAGGCCGCGCAAGGAATGGGCACGCCTGTACGAGCAGAAGCAGCTCGCCGCAACCTAGGTCCAAAATCACGAATGTCGCCGAAACTGCAGTGAGATCGCGAAAATTCGGCGAGTCCCGATCTGTCCGCAGTCTCGACGGGGTTTAGCGTGGGCCCGCCTGAGTCGGTTCCGACATCTCGGGCACCGCGTCCCCGTCGGGCCGCCTGGTGGCCAGCACCGAACCCGCGAGGATCAGGACCAGCCCCGCGACGTTCCACGGCGTCAGCGGTTCGTTCAACACGATCACTCCCGCGGCGAGGGCCACCGCCGGGTTGACGTAGGTGAACACCAGCGCACGGGCAGCGCCCACTTCGCGGATGAGTGCGAAGAACACGATGAAGGCGACCGCGGTGCAGATCACGGCAAGTCCCAACAACGCCAATAGGACTCGGGTGGTCGGTACGTGATCCGGCCACGTCGCCGCGGCCGGCCCCGCGTACACCAGGGCCGCGACGCCTAGGCACGCCACTGTCAGGGGCAGCGTCGGCACGTCGCCGAGATAACGGGCGGCGATCAGGGGAGCGATCGCATAGCAGGTCGACACCAGCAGGATCTCGGTCACCGGCCAGGCGCTTCCACCGGTGAGCTCCGGGCCCGCCAGCACCGCGACGCCGACCAGTCCGAGCGCCAGGCCGGCGATCCGCTTCACGCCGAATCCCGTTTCGTTGCCGGTCAATCGGGAGAGAACCGCCGCGATGATCGGCGTCGCCGCGATCAGCAGTCCCGTCAACGAACTGGAGAGGTGGCGTTCGGCGTCGGACAGCAGCAGCCAGGCGGCGATGATCTCGAAGAACGCGAAGCCCAGTACCGGCCGCCAATGCTGAAGCACGCGAGCCCACGCCGAGCGCGACAGGGCCAGCGGAAAGAGCACCGTCGCGCCGATCGCGGTCCTGGCGAACACCAGGACGGGCACCGAGACTCCGTCCACCGCGATCTTGATCAGCAGGTACGGGATGCCCCAGATGACTGCCATGGCGGCGAACAACGTCCACCCGCGAAGGCTCACGCCCTGGTCAGCTCCGCGTAGCGGGTCACGTGGTGATCGGTCGACCCGAACTCGTACTGGACCGTGGTCAACCGTTTGAAGTAGTGCCCGATCGCAAGTTCCTCGGTCATGCCCATGCCACCGTGCAGTTGTACGGCGTTCTGGCCGACGAACCGCGCCGCCCTGCCGATCGTCGCCTTGGCCGCCGACACTGCCCGCGCTCGCGTCGCGGGTTCGGCGTCGAGGTGCAGGACCGCGAGGTAGACCGCGGCCACGGACTGCTCGACCTCCATGTGCATGTCGACCATTCTGTGCTGCAGCACCTGGAAGCTACCGATCGGCTGGCCGAACTGCTGCCGCTGCTTGCAGTACTCGACGGTGTCGGCCAGCACCTTCCGCATGCAGCCCACCGCCTCCGCGCAGACCGCGGTAGCGCCCTCATCGCGGGCTTGGTCGAGTGACGGCCATGCCTGCCCCTCCTCGCCGAGCAGGGCGTCGCCCGGTAGCCGCAGGCCGGTGAACACGAGGTCGGCGGCCCTGCGATCGTCGACGGTGCGGTAACCGTGGACCTCGATGCCCGACGTGGCCTTCGCGAGGTCGACACAGAACAGGGACAGGCCACCGGTGGTGCGTGCCGTCACCAGGAGATGCGTCGCGTACGGGGCGCTGACCGCCATGATCTTGGCGCCGTCGAGCACCCATTCGGAGCCGTCGCGGACCGCGGTCGCCGCCGCGTCCTGCCAGCGGTCGCCGGACTCCGCCTCCGCCGCGGCCAGCGCGACGATCGCCCGTCCCGCGACGACGTCCTCCAACACGGCGGTCGCGACGTCGCCGGTCGCGCGGTGCAGCAGCCCGGCGGCCACCACCGCGGTGTCCACGTACGGCTCGATTACCAGCGCGCGGCCGAGGGACTCGGCGATGACCATGACCTCGACGGGCCCGCCGCCGATCCCGCCGACCTCCTCGGGCAGCGCGGCGCCGAGGATGCCGAGCTCGTCGGCGAGCGCCCGCCAGACCTCTGGCTGCCAGCCGGACCCCGTCTTGGCCGCAGACCTGCTCTTCTCGAGGTCGTAGCGCGTCGCCAGGAACTTGGTGAGGCCGTCGCGCAGCAGTTCCTGTTCGTGGGAGAGATTGAAGTCCATCAGAGGCCCAGAGCCGCCTTCGCCAGAATGTTTCGTTGTATCTCGTTGCTGCCCGCGTAGATCGAGCCTGCGCGGTCGTTGAAGTAGCGCAGCGGAGCCACGGCTTGCCACGGCTCGCCACTGACGTAGCCATCAGACGGAGGCTCGAACTCGGACACCGGCCCGCCCGGACACGTGGCGTGTGGTTGGTAGGCGCGGCCGCGCGGTCCCGCCGCCTCCATCGCGAGCTCGGTGAGCGACTGACTGAGTTCGGTGGACAGCACCTTGAGCATCGACGACGCCGAGCCAGGGTGGCCGCCGCCGGCCAGCGCGGCCAGGATGCGGTACTCCAGGATCTCCAGCACCTCGGTGCGGATGCGTGCGTCGGCGAGCTTGCGCGCGAACCCGGGGTCGTCGAGCAGCGTGCCGCCGCCGGGACCCAGCTGGCCGGCGGCGGCTGTGGCCACCTCATCGGCTCGCACCTGCAGCGCCGGCGCGGTGGCGCCGCCGCCGCGCTCGAACTCCAGCAGGTACTTCGCCACCGTCCAGCCGTCGTCGATCTGGCCTATCACGTTGGTCTTCGGGACACGCACCTCGTCGAAGAAGACCTGATTCTGGATCTCCTCGCCCGACGTCATGACCAGCGGCCGGATCTGAATGCCGGGCGAGGTCATGTCGATCAGCACGAACGTGATGCCCTGCTGCTTCTTGGCCGTGCGTGACGTCCGCACCAGGCCGAACATCCAGTTCGCCTCCCGTGCGTGCGTGGTCCAGATCTTGCTGCCGGTACACACCAGGTCGTTGCCGTCTGAGACGGCGGCCATCGACAGGGACGCCAGGTCCGACCCTGATTCGGGTTCGGAGTAGCCCTGGCAGAAGAACACCTCGCCGGTCAGGATGCGCGGCAGGAAGTAGTCCTTCTGGGCATCGGTGCCGTAGGCGATGATCGCGTGGGCGACCATGCGGATGCCCATCGGCGACAACGCGGGTGCGCCGGCCAGCGTCGACTCGCGGCTGAAGACGTAGTGCTGTGTGAGGCTCCAGTCGCAACCGCCGTGCTCGACCGGCCAGGCGGGCGCCGCCCAGCCACGCTCGTGCAGGATGCGCTGCCACTCGACACTTGCATCGTGGTCGCTGTAGACACTGGTCATGAGGCGACCGGCCCGTTGCAGGTCCGGTGTCAGCTTCTCCCGCAGAAATGCGCGCACCTCGTCGCGAAAGGCGATGTCGCTCGCCGACCACGTCAGGTCCATGGGCCTCCCCGTCCGTCGATGCTGCCTAGGCAGACAGTAAACCTAGTTATCCAAGTCCGATTTCAATTGGGTGCCTGAGCACTCTGCCGGACCGGCAATAATCGAATACATGGAGCGGAGGCGCACGGGTGAGGCGAGACAGTCACCCATCTCGGTGTTGAGTGAGTTGCCCGCGCTCGTCGTCCTCGAACGGTTTCCGGTGCCAGTGTTGGCCATCGCCGACGACGGATCGGTCATCTTCGCCAACCGCGCCTTCGGCGAGATGGTCGGCCGGACCGCCGAGGAGGTGACGTCGCTGGCGTTCCGCCAGTTGTTCCACACCATGCCGAGCGACGACACGCTGTCGGTCATCCGTGCCCACGGTGGCCTGATCGTGGAGTTGCGCCACCAGGACGGCTCGATCGTCCGTGCCCGGATGAGCAGGTCGGCACTCATTCGCGGCGACGACCCCGTCGCGCTTGCCACGTTCCAGGATCTCACCGAGCGACTCTGGTCCGACGAGCCCTGAGTGCCCGGACTACTCGTTCGGCGCTGGGCTACGCATCGACTGACGGGCGAGGAATTCGCGGTAGTAGCCGAGCGACTCCTCGGGAACGATGGCGGGCAGGAGGACGGCCCACGTGTTGGTGAAGCGCGCACGCAGATCGTGCCCGTCGGCCAATGCGCTCCACAAGACTTCGGATCCCAGCGTCGTAGCGACGATCGTGCCGACGATCGCCTCGACGGCGACGTCGGCACGCAGATCGCGCTCCTCGACGGCCGACCGCACGCGGTCGGTCATTTCATCTTGGAGGAGGGCATACGTCGCCTTTGCTGCGGGGTTGAATCCCCCGAACGTCCGCAATAGCCGACACGCGGCTCGCGCGACTCGGTCACTGGCGATGACGTCGGCGACGAGCAACAGCCCGTGCACGATGTTCTCCATGGCAGGTGAGTTCGATCTGCCGGCGGAGCGGAACGCGCCGAGCAATGCGTCTGCGCCCTCCTCGATGATCGCGGTCGCCACCGCCTCCTTCGAATCGAAGTGGTAGTACAGGGCACCCTTGGTCAACTCGGCGCGCTCGATGATGTCCGCAAGTCCGGCCGCGGGATAACCGATCTCGTTGATCAGATCCACTGCGGATTCGATGATTTTCCGACGGGTGGCCTCGGATCTGGCCTGGCGCACCATGTCCGAGCCCCTCCGTCGTCGATGAGTGGATATTCCGCTCTGGACGGGATCATAGATTGTTGGCGCGCAAAGGGACGACATTCCTGATCGCGAGTGCGGACCGTCGCCGGATGAACCCGGTGAGGTAGGCAAGTCGTTCGGACACGGCGAAACCGGGCAGAACCAGCTGCCACGTCGACTCGAGATCGCCAATGCAGGTCTCGGGTTCGTCCAGATTGCTCGTCTGGCGCAGGGCGAGATACAGCGACACCAACAGCCGGCCGACGTGCTCGGGATCAGACCCAGCAACGACGTCACCTTCGGTGATGGCCCGTCGTGTCATCGATGCGAATGCGGTGATCCAGGTATCGAGCACCTTCGCCTGGAGTCCGTCGAAGCGGCCGATCGACTCGAGCAGATTGAGGCCGGCACGGGCGAAGTGCGTGCTGATGTCGGAGACCGCGATGGCATATGAGACGTCGATGATCGTCTCCAGTGCCGAGAGACCCTGGGCGGCGATCTCTTCGAATTCGGCTCGGCCCATGTCGGCGCGGTGCTCGACGATCGCGGTGGCCAGGGCATGCTTCGAGCGGAAGTGGAAGTACAGCGCGCCCTTGGTGACGTCGGCACTCGCCAGAATGTCATCGAGATTGACCTGGCTGTACGGCTTGGTCGCGAACTGCGCGGCGGCGGCCTGCAGGATCTGCAGCCGAGTCGTGTCCGCCCTTCGCTCCACCTGTTCGCTCAATCTCGGCTCTCTCGTCACTCATCACTGACTTTTGCCGGATCCGCGGTCCGGGTCACGACTAATTTTGCTCCAGACTGTAAGTCATTGCCAGTGCTGCAGAACATTCCAAAGGTATGTAAAGTCACACAGGTGATGACTCCCGGTCCGGCGCCGACGGCGATACGCGTCCGGGATCACCATTGGGTCAACGGCTGCGCCAAGCGCGTTCGCCCAGTCCGGCGCGAATCCCATGGTTGGTATCTTTCCGACGTTGCCATGGTCTGCACCGGCAAATCCCCCTCGAATCCCCGCGCGCACCGTGGCAACGCCTATTCGCCGGTGCTGAGAGTTTTCCTGATCACCGAAGACGGCCCGTACTGTCGGGTCCGAGGTGCTAAAGAGCGTTGCCAAATCGAATTGCGCGATAGCGTCATCCGCACCATCGCGCCGTCTACGTCCAAGAGCCAGGGTCGGCTCCGGCAATTCAGAGGTAATTAACGCAGATGTGGGATTTAGAAGTAGACCTGGTGTGTCTCGGCGGGGGAATCGGTGGCCTGGCCGGAGCGATCGCCACCGTTGACGCGGGCGCCGAGGTGATCATCGCGGACACCACCCCCCGCCTGCGCCCCGACTGGTCGGCCATCGCGACTCGCCGGCGTGTCGGCTCCATGCTCGGCTGGTTGCAGCACGACGCAGTGGACTTCGAGACCAATGAGTACTTCCAGGCGCTGGCCGAGGGACTCGATCCATTGGCACGGCGCGTCGGAGCCACGGGCGTCCCGACGCGGGTGGCCAGCGAGTGGGCCGTTGACGAACGGGTGGTGGAGACGTTCGTTGGTGCCGCCGTTCGCGACTGGGATGCGCAATGCCTCGGGTCGCCGTACGGGATGCTGCACACCAGCATCTACGGGTGGCAGGCCACCACGATGCGATCGTCGGACGGCGAGTCCATCGAGGTCGTACCGCTCGGCTCGATGGACTGGCACGACGGCCTCGACGGAACCGACCTGCTGGAGTGGATGGACGCGCAGGTCCTCGAGCGCGACATCGAGGTGCTGGCCAACAGTCCTCTGCAACGGCTCGTCTTCGAGGAAGACGTCATCGCAGGGGTCGTGCTAGCAACGCCGGACGGCCCCTACGCGGTGCGAACGACGCGCGGTGTGATGGTCTCGCCGCGCGACCACGAACCGCTCGGCGCCGACCGTCCAATCGAACCGATCTCCGCGGACGCGAAGCAGGTGTGCCTCGTCGGGCGGACCGCCAGCCGCTTCGGGCGGGTCGAGCTGGTCACCCCCGCGCCGCCGCCTGCCATCTCCCGGCCACTCTGCATGTCGTCGGGTCGTCACCTCCACGAGGCCCTGCGCGAATCGCGTCAGGTGCCCTCAGATGCTTGGCGTGGGGGAAAAGTGCACGGGCACCCGCCCCGCGGCAAGTAGCTCCTCCATCTGCGCGCCTGCCAACGGGTGCGACAGCAGGAAGCCCTGCGCCCGGTAACAGCCGTGGCGCAGCAGGGTGAGCGCGGCGGCTTCGGTCTCGACGCCCTCGGCGACCAGTTGCAGGTTGAATGCCTCGGCCAGCGCGATGATGGCGCGCACGATCGCCAGATCGTCGGGGTTGCTCCCCAGCTCGGTGACGAACCCACGGTCGATCTTGAGCACGTCGACCGGGAGCGACTTCAGGTGGGTCAACACGCTGTAGCCGGTGCCGAAGTCGTCGATGGCGAGCTGGACGCCGACCTCCTTGAGTCCGGCGAGGGTGATGCTGGTGGTCTCGAGGTCCTGAACCACCACGCTTTCGGTGATCTCGAGGCAGACCGAGCCGTTCTCGAGGCCGAATTCAGCCATGATGTCGGCCACCGCTTCGACGAATCCGTCCGACACCAGTTGCACCGGCGAGACGTTCAACCGCAGCACGGTGTCGAGACCCAGCCCCCGTGACCGCCATCCCGCGAAGTCCGAACACGCCGTCCGCATCACCCAGCGGCCCAGTTCACCCGCCAGGTTGATGGACTCGGCCACCGCGATGAACGACGCGGGGGACAGCAGCCCGCGGGTCGGATGCTGCCACCGCACCAGCGCCTCCGTCGCGAGGACCTCGCCGGTGCGCATGTCCACTTCGGGTAGGTAACGAAGGAAGAGTGCGCCGTCCTCGATGACGGTCTGCAGGTGGAGTTCGATGTCGTTGCGGTACTCGGACTTCAACGACATGTCGTCGGAGAACACCGCAACCTGATCTCCGCCAGACGCCTTGGCGGTGAGCACCGCCTGGTCTGCGCGGCGGAGCAGGTCCGACGTCGTGTCGCGGCCCGGCACGCCGTGGGCCACACCGATGCTCACGGTCCGCGTGAGCAGTTCACCGTCGATGGCGACGCGTTGACGCAGAATCGCTTGCAGGCGGTGGGCGAGTGCCTCTGCCGCCTTGGCCGACATGGGTGATGCGGGTATGACGAGGAACTCGTCGCCGCCGAGCCGAGCGATCATGTCGCGCTTGCCGGTGCCCTCCGCCAGCCGCTCCGCGAGCGTACGGATGAAGCGATCGCCTGCGGTGTGACCGAGGTAGTCGTTGATCGCCTTCAACCGGTCCAGGTCGAGGAACAGCGCCGAGACAGGTCCCGGCAATCCCGACTCCAGCCGCGCATCGAGGTGCGCCAGCAATGCCCGCCGGTTGAACAGCCCGGTCAAGTCGTCGTGCTCGGCCAGATGGCGCAGCCGCTCTTCGGCCTGTACCCGCGCCTGCACCTGGGCGAACAGTGAGGCGATGGCCTGCAACGCATTGAGTTCTTCTTTGGTCCATTCGCGGACGCCGAACTTGACGAAACCGAGCACTCCGGCGGTGAGCTGACCGGACAGCAACGGTACGCACGCCATCGAAGTCGTTGGGACGTGCCTGCCCTCCTCGATCGTGCGCTGGTAGTCCTCGGTGCTTTCGGCACGGAAGACGGTCGGTTCGCGGAGGAACTCGGCAAGGGCGAAGACGGGGTCGGCGTCGGCGAAGTAGATCAGCTCGAGGGGATCGTCGTCGCCGACGTCAGGCCGCGGTGGCCACTCGGCGATGAGCCTGGTGGCGTGAATGCGGTGATCGTTGTAACGCAGAAAGCTGACGTCGACGTTGAAGTGGGCGACGAGATCGGCGAGCACCTGCGTGCTCGTGTCCGCCGACGTGGCAGCGTCGACTTCCATCAGTCGGGTTGCGACTGCGGTGACGACGAGATCGAGGCTGCCTGGCACCCAATTCCTCCAGTAGGTTGTCAGCCACGCGGTGAGAGGTGCTGGCGAAGTGCGCGGCGGCGGCTTCGCACCGACGTCCGCGGGGCTCGGGTGAATCTGAGCACCAACGCCTGCGACTCGTCCGGTGGAGTGCTCGCCAATTCTCGGAAAGTGTATTGCAGGCGGCCCAACTCGTCGTGGAAGGCCGGAGACAACTCGTGCATGTCCCTTCCGTCGTGGGCGTAGAGAAAGACCGGCGAGACGGGTTGCACTGCCAGGCCGTTTCGTTGTGCGGCGATCCAGACCGCTTCGACCGCCGATCCGGCCCGCGCGTAGTCGGGCAGCGTATTGCCACGCATCGATATGACGCCGACCGCGGCACCTGCTTTCACCCTGTCGCGGGTGTCCTCGCCAAGCACCTCTCCGGCGTCCCATTTCGCCAGCTGGGCGACGACCTCGGGCCTGCGCAGCACGTCGAGAACGGCGAGGTCGGCCGGGGGCAACTCCAGGCTGCGGACGTCGATACCTGAGTCGGGCGATGGATCGAGCGGCCAACGAAGCTCCGCGAACATCTCGGCGTGCAGGTGCGGCGTCAGATAGCGAATCCGGTCGGCGGCCGCGAGCAGAGTGGCGCTGACGTCGATGTCGTCCCGCGACGTGAGCAGTCTCAGACGGGCGCCTTCGCGCACGGCGGCCGACGCCATCGCCGCCGCGGCGTCCTGGCCGATTGGCGTGGGTGTGCCGTGGTTGCGGTTGGTCTCCCTGATCATCATCGGCCCGTGCAACTCGGCGAGTTCGCGGTCCTCGCCGACGGACCAGCGGACGGTCGCATACAGCGGCGCGCGCTCGTCGCCCTCGGAGAGTGACACGTGTGCGCGGTGCCCGTGCGCCGCAACGGCGACGCGGGCGTTGAACACCGCTGCGCCCAGGGCCACCGCACTGGCACGAAATTTTACGTCCATCGTCGAACTGAGCTCGGGCGCCAGCCGCAGCGTCACGGACCGTTCGGCAACCTCGAGGTGCCATGGCTGTGCATTGCCGCCCGATGGCGCACGGATTGCGGCCTCGGCCACGACATGCGGACAACTCCGCGGGCTCCGACCGGTCGTCGGGGTCCTGGCCGGGCGACGGTGGGACGACATGGGTCAACGGGTCGTCGATCCGGTCCAATAGGGCGCCGGCGTCGACCCGGACCCGGCCCGACCGCAGCCGTTCGCCCAGTCCGATCCGCCGGATTGCCTCTGCGACCACTGCGGCCCCGAGCGACACCTCGCCTGACAGCTGCGGCCAGGTGGACAAGGTCTTACCGACCTCGAACAGCGAGGCGGCCATGCGCGGTGACAGCCGCGCGGCGTCGAGAATCCGCAGCACGTGCGGAACCTTGTCCTCGGTGGTGAGGTCGGCGAGGTCGGCGGTGCCCAGATCGCCGAGAAGGCCGTGCAGGACCGGCCGCGACGGTTCGAGGTCGAAGCGCTCGACGTCCATCAACCCTCTGTCGCTGGTGGCCATCAACACCGGAATGCCCTTCCTGCGGGCACATTCGCGCACCAGGACCTTCGTATCCAGCGAGTCGCACTCCTCGACGACGACGTCCAGTCCGTCCAGAAATCCGTCGACCGACGCGGGGGTGACGCCGGCCGTGTCGACCGACACGAAGAGGTAGGGGTCGAGTTCGGCGATGCGTCTGGCCGCGACGATCGCCTTGTTCATGCCCTGATCGAAGACAGTTGCGGGGACGCGGTTGAGGTTCGACAACTCCAGCTCGTCGAAGTCTGCCAGTCGCAGTTCGCCGCAAAGGCCCTGTGCCGCAAGGGTATGAGCGACCGCGTGGCCGACGCTGAGTCCGATGATGCCGACCCGCAGCCTGCCGAGCCGGGCCTGCTCCTCCGCGGTGATGAGATGACGGTTCCGGTCCAGTCGCAACCGTCGGTAAGAAGCCGCGCCGAGGATGCCGATCACGGCCCGGCGCCACGGGTAATACGCCAAGCGGGTCGGCTCGTCGATCAGCCCGGGATCAGGAGTGGGGGTCAACTCCCGCAGTGCTGCCCTCTGCTCGTCGGCGAATTCGAGGAATTGGATTCCCGGATTGCGTCTCAGCTCGGCCAGCGTCGTGTCATCGGCGGCCCGGCCAGGGTCGAGAATGACTGCCCGGTAACGATCCTCGTGTGGGTAAGCGCCGACTGTCATGGATGGCTCCCGGCGAGCAGCCCGGTCCCATCAGCCTCGTCCAATTGCCGCGCCATCAGCCGGAATTCCGAGAATATCGTCGAGACTTGCTTCCGCTCGGCATGTTTGGTGAACGAGCTGCGGTCCCACCACATCATCTTCGTCTGATACCGCTCGTCCGGGTACGGGGTAGCGGGAACTTGCGACGCCACCACCCCGCCCGTGGTCTGCCATCGCGCAAGGGCGTGGGCCGCGCTGGTGGCCATGGCGAACTTCGCATCGAGCAGCATTGCCGAGTGCAACGGGAAACGAGCGAGTGCGTTGGTGAGCAAGCGACTTCGATCGGGCTCACCAGACACCCATGCGGTCTTGATTTCCACGACTCCGAACGGTAGACGATCGGTGATCAGTTTCCGCACCGTCGCCAATCCGGTGCGGCCACCCCACTCGACCACGGCGTGCGAATCGTCGGCACTGCGATACGGCCCCTTCGCCCGGACCCCGGCTACCATCCGGCCGGACTCGTCGAACGCTGTGAGGAAGAGTGACGTCGCCCGCGGCTTGAGCAGTGAGTCAAGCTCGAGCGCGCGCTCGACGCCGTGTTTGCGATAGCTGTCCCGCGCACCGCGTACGTATTCCGCCCAGAGTTGCGGTTCGGCCGATGGCTCGGACGCCACTAGCGTGCACTGCGTGTCCGGATCCCACCAATCGATGCGGCGGTCGAGGCAAAGCCGATCGGCATCGCTGACATCCAGCGTGGAAACGCTCATCGGTATCCATTTCTTGCGGGGAGCGTGGTTTGTCGAAGCCGCCGCCTCATATGCGCGTCTAATGAAGAGCAAATATGGCCTTAGTATCGCCCCTACGTGCCGGATTCGAGGCACTGCACTGATTGTTGTATTAATGATTGTTTGCCCGATTTATGCGCACTTCTCCGGGCGTTGCAAGTTTGGCAATCTTCCGAAATTTCATTCCCGCCTGGAATACGGCCGCGGATCCGCTCGATGGCAAACAATATGCGGTCAGGGGAATGTTTGCTGCGACGGCTGGCGACGTTCCGCGGGCAAGTGGCTGACGCCGTCTCAGGGCTGCTTCGCAGGTGGGAGCCGTGCGGCCGCCCACCGACGGCGGCCGCCTACCGGACGGACACTGGTGCCGGGAGTGCGAGGCGCTACACATAGTGTGGTTTGGCTAGTGGGTCGGCATCGTTTCGTGAGGAGTTGCAGTGAAAGTCTTCGAGAGTCTTGACGAGTTTGCGGCGGCGCAAGGCAGTCAACTCGGGCCAACCGAATGGCTGGAGATCACCCAGGATCGTGTCAACCTCTTCGCCGACGCCACCGACGACCATCAGTGGATTCACGTCGATCCCGAGCGGGCGGCAGGCGGGCCCTTCGGTGGCACCATCGCCCACGGTCTGCTGACGCTGTCGCTGTTGCCGCACTTCTCCCATCAGCTGTACCGGGTCGACAACATCGCCCTGGCGGTCAACTACGGCTACAACAAGGTGCGCTTCATCACCCCGGTGAAGGTGGGCGCCAAGATTCGGGCGCGCGGCGAGACTCACCGCCGTCACTCAGCTCGAGGGCGCGGTCCAGGCGACCACGACGATCACCGTCGAGATCGAGGGCTCCGACAAGCCGGCCGCGCGTGGCGGAGTCGATCGTCCGCTACATCGCCTGAAGCCGGGCTGCGCACGCGGCTAGGACTTCCGCTGTGCGGCCTTGACCAGGCCGCCGCCGATGATGAGCCGCTGGATCTCGCTGGTGCCCTCGTACAGCCGGAGCAACCGGACGTCGCGGTAGATGCGCTCGACGGCGACGTCTCGCATGTAGCCGCTGCCGCCGTGGATCTGCACCGCGAGATCGGCGACCTTGCCGACCATTTCGGTGCAGAACAGCTTCGCGGTCGACGGGGCGATGCGGCGGTCCTCGCCGGAGACCCAGAGCCGGGCGGCGTCGCGCACCAGCGCGCGCCCGGCCATCACCCCGGTCTGCTGGTCGGCGATCATCGCCTGCACCAGTTGGAAGTCGCCGATCGGCGTGCCGCCCTGGGTGGCCGTGGCGGCGTAGCTCACCGACTCGTCGAGCGCGCGCTGCGCGGTGCCGACCGCCAGCGCCGCGATGTGGATGCGGCCGCGCGCCAGCGACGTCATCGCCGCGCGGTAGCCGATGTCCTCGGCGCCGCCGATGAGCGCGTCGGCGCCGACCCGGACCTCGTCGAAGCTGACGTCGGAGGTCCACGCGCCCTCCTGGCCCATCTTGGCGTCCTTCGGGCCGACCACGACACCGCTGGCGTCGGCGGGCACCAGGAACACCGCGATGCCGGGGCCGTCGGAGTCGGCGGGCCGGGTGCGGGCGAAGACGACGAAGAGGTCGGCGGTCGGCGCGTTGGTGATGAACCGCTTCTGCCCGGTGATCACCCAGCTCGTCGACCGTCGCGAACGGCCTTGGTGCGCAAGCCCGCAGGATTCGAACCGGCGCCCGGCTCGGTCAGCGCGAACGAGGCGACGACGTCACCCGAGGCGATGCCCTCCAGCCATCGCGTCTTCTGGTCGTCGGTGCCGAAGCCGACGAGCACCTGGCCGGCGATGCCGTTGTTCGTGCCGAACATCGACCGCAGTGCCAGCGTGGTGTAGCCGAACTCCATCGCCAGCTCGACGTCCTGGGCGAGGTTGAGGCCGAGGCCGCCCCACTCCTGCGGGATCGCGTAGCCGAACAGGCCCATCTTCTTGGCCTGGTCGCGGATGTCGTCGGGCACCCGGTTGTCGTTCATGATCTCCAGCTCGCGCGGCATCACGACGGACCGAATGAACTGCCGCGTCGCGTCGAGGATGTCCCGGAAGTCGGCTGTCGCCGACCGGGGCGCTGACGGCGGGTCTGCCATGCGTCGTTCTCCTGAGCGGGGCGGTGGATGGTTTGATACAAGAAATATCATATTTTATGTTGCAGTACGGATGCGCCAGTGGAATGCCATTCAGGAAGGACAGGAGCACCACATGCCATTGCTTGACGGACGGACCGCGGTGGTCACCGGCGGGGCGCAGGGGATCGGCTTCGCGATCGCCGAGCGCTACGTCGCCGAGGGGGCACGCGTGGTGCTCGGCGATCTCGATCCAGCTGCCACCGACGGCAGCGGTGGAGAAGCTCGGCGGCCGCGACGTCGCCGCGGCGGTGCGCTGCGACGTGACGAACGCCGCCGAGGTCGAGGCGCTCATCGCCGCGGCCGTCGACACGTTCGGCGGACTCGACGTCATGGTGAACAACGCGGGCATCACGCGGGACGCCACCATGCGCAAGATGACCGAGGAGCAGTTCGACCAGGTCATCTCGGTCCACCTCAAGGGCACCTGGAACGGCACCCGCAAGGCCGCCGACGTCATGCGCGAGAACAAGAGCGGCGCCATCGTCAACATCTCGTCGATCTCCGGCAAGGTCGGCCTGATCGGACAGACCAACTACTCGGCAGCCAAGGCAGGCATCGTCGGCCTGACGAAGGCTGCGGCCAAGGAGGTCGCCCACCTCGGCGTGCGGATCAACGCGATTCAGCCCGGCCTGATCCGCTCGGCGATGACCGAGGCCATGCCGCAACGGATCTGGGACGCCAAGCTGGCGGAGATTCCGATGGCCCGGGCCGGTGAGCCCGACGAGGTGGCCAAGGTCGCGCTGTTCCTGGCCTCCGACCTGTCGTCGTACATGACCGGCACGGTGCTGGAAGTGACTGGCGGCAGGCACATCTGATGGCGACTGACGTGGTGATCTGCGAACCCGTCCGCACGCCGATCGGACGGTACGGCGGAATGTTCAAGTCCGTGACCGCCGTCGATCTCGGCGTCGCGGCGCTGAAGGGACTGCTGGAGCGCACCGGCGTGGCGCCCGATGCCGTGCAGGACGTCATCCTCGGCCACTGCTATCCCACGCTGGAGGCACCGGCGATCGGCCGCGTCGTCGCGCTCGACGCCGGCCTGCCCGTGACGGTGCCCGGCATGCAGGTCGACCGCCGTTGCGGATCGGGTCTGCAGGCCGTGATCCAGGCCTGCCTGCAGGTGGGCACCGGGCAGAACGACCTGGTCGATCGCCGGCGGCGCCGAGAGCATGAGCAACGTCGTCTTCCACTCCACCGACATGCGCTGGGGCGGGGCCCGGGGCGGGGTCACGGTGCACGACGGGCTGGCTCGCGGCCGCACCACGGCCGGCGGACGCAACTACCCGGTGCCCGGCGGCATGCTCGAGACGGCGGAGAACCTTCGCCGCCAGTACGGCATCACGCGCGCCGAGCAGGACGAGCTCGCGGTGGCCTCCCATCAGCGTGCGGTCGCCGCGCAGAAGAACGGCATCCTCGCCGACGAGATCGTCCGGTCGACCGTGCGCAGCCGGGAGGGCGAGGACGATCGATCGACACCGACGAGCATCCACGGGCGGACACCTCGGTGGAGTCGCTGAGCCAGCTCAAACCCGTTCTGCTGCAGCGAGGATCCGGAGGCCACCGTGACCGCGGGCAACTCCAGCGGGCAGAACGACGCGGCATCGATGTGCATCGTCACCACGCCGGAGAGGGCGGCCGAGCTCGGCCTGCGCCCATTCGTCCGGCTGGTGTCGTGGGGGGTCGCCGGGGTGCGCGCCCAACGTGATGGGCATCGGACCGGTGCCCGCGACCGAGGTGGCGCTGACGAGGGCCGGGCTGACCTTGGCCGACATGGACCTGATCGAACTCAACGAGGCGTTCGCCGCGCAGGCACTGGCGGTGATGCGCGAGTGGAAGTTCACCGACAGCCGATCGGGAGCGCACCAACGTGCACGGCTCGGGCATCTCGCTGGGTCACCCGGTGAGCGCGACCGGTGGCCGGATGCTGGCGACGCTTGCGCGCGAATTGCACAGGCGCGACGCTCGATACGGACTGGAGACCATGTGCATCGGCGGCGGCCAGGGACTGGCCGCAGTCTTCGAGAAGGTGTCGGCATGACGGCCAAGCGAGAAGCGAAGCGGGATCGCGCATGACCAGGCTCGCCCAGACGGTCGGGGCTGACCGAGGTCCAGACCGAGATCGTCGCCACGGTGCGGCAGTTCGTGGACAAGGAGGTGCATCCCGAACGCCCAGGAACTCGAGCACGCCGACACCTACCCGCAGCGCGATCGTCGACCAGATGCGCGAGATGGGGCTGTTCGGGCTGATGATCCCCGAGGAGTACGGCGGACTCGGGGAATCGCTGCTCACCTACGCGCTGTGCGTCGAGGAGCTGGCCCGCGGCTGGATGAGCGTGTCCGGTGTGATCAACACGCACTTCATCGTGGCGTACATGCTGCGTCAGCACGGCACCGAGGAGCAGAAGCAGCGGTTCCTGCCGCGGATGGCGACCGGTGAGGTGCGCGGTGCGTTCTCGATGTCCGAGCCCGAGCTGGGTTCCGACGTTGCGGCCATCCGCACCAAGGCGCGTTCGCAATCCCGACGGCGGCTACACCATCACCGGTCAGAAGATGTGGCTGACCAACGGCGGCAGTTCCACGCTGGTGGCGGCGCTGGTGAAGACCGATGAGGGAGCGGACAAACCGCACCGCAACCTGACCGCCTTCCTGATCGAGAAGCCGACCGGCTTCGGCGAGGTGGCGCCCGGCCTGGTCATCCCCGGCAAGATCGACAAGCTCGGCTACAAGGGCATCGACACCACCGAGCTGATCTTCGACGGCTACCAGGCGACCGACGACGACGTGCTCGGCGGCGCGCCCGGGCAGGGCTTCTTCCAGATGATGGACGGCATCGAGGTCGGTCGGGTCAACGTGTCGGCCCGCGCGTGCGGTGTCGGGATCAGGGCGTTCGAGCTCGCCATCCGGTATGCCCAGCAGCGCAGCACCTTCGGCAAGCCGATCGCCGAGCATCAGGCCATCGCCTTCCAGCTCGCCGAGATGGCGACGAAGGTCGAGGCAGCCCATCTGATGATGGTCAACGCGGCGCGGCTGAAGGACTCGGGGGAGCGCAACGACGTCGCGGCGGGCATGGCGAAATACCTTGCCAGCGAGTTCTGTTCGGAGGTCACCCAGCAGAGCTTCCGCATCCACGGCGGGTACGGCTACTCCAAGGAGTACGAGATCGAGCGGCTCATGCGCGACGCGCCGTTCCTGCTGATCGGCGAGGGCACCAGCGAGATCCAGAAGACCATCATCAGCAAGAGCCTGCTCAATGAGTATCGACTCTGACCCGGAGTTCGCGGCCAGACCGCAACTGTCCGACGACGTCGCGCGCTACGTCCGGCGGCGGATCTTCAACGGCACCTACCGCGCCGGTGAGTATCTGCGGCTGGATCAGCTCGCGGTCGAGCTCGGCGATCAGCGTGACGCCGGTGCGTGAGGCGCTGCTGAATCTGCGCGCCGAAGGACTGCTGGTGCAGCAGCCACGGCGGGGCTTCATGGTGCTCGAACGTCACCGCCCGCGACGTCGCCGACGTGGCGAACGTGCAGGCCTTCATCGGCGGCGAGCTCGCGGCGCGCGCCGCCGAGAACATCACCGACGAACAGCTGTCGGCGCTGCGGGCCATCCAGGACGAGCTGGAGGAGGCCTACCGCAGCAGACGATCTCGAGCGCACGGTGCGGCTGAATCACGAATTCCACCGATTGATCAACGTCGCCGCGGACTCGCCCAAGCTCACCCAGTTCATGTCGGGCATCACCCGCTACGCGCCGGAGTCGGTGTTCCCGACGTTGGCCGGCTGGCCGAAGCAGTCGACCAGGGACCACCGCCGGGTCATCGCCGCGTTCGAGCGCCGCGACGCCGAGCCGCGCCAGGATGGCGATGGCCGAGCACTTCACCATCGGCGTCGCGCCGCTGACCGACCATCTGATCGAGCGAGGTGTCATCTCCGACCCCGACTCACCCGCGGAGGCCGCAGGGTCCTAGCGCAGGTGCTCCTCGAAGAACGCCAGTATCCGGCGCCAGGCGTCCTCGGCCTCCGGCTCTGAATAGGCCAGGCCGGCAATGCGTTCCACGAACTGGAGAGCACGTGGAGCGCCATAGTCGTTCATGAACGAGTGTCCGACGTCCGGGTACTCCTTGACATCGCGCGGTACGTCGCCAGCGGCGAGACTGGTCTCCAGTCGGGCCGCCGCACCGCGGAGGATGAAGTCGCGGGCGCCGTAGCTCGCGACCACGGGGCACGAGTGGGCGAGGTTGGCCAACTTCGGCGGCAAGTCGCCGTAGTTGGGCGCGGCGGCGTCGAACACACCAAGCGGGGCCAACTGTAGACAGAAGCCGCCCCCCATGCAGAATCCGATGATGCCCACCCTGCCGGTGCAACGGGCATCGCCCGCCAGATGGTCCCTGGCGGCGACGAGGGCGTCGACGGCCGGTCCCGTTCCCGATCTCACTGACCGGAGGGTCGAAACCACGCACCCGATGCGCGACCCTCGGCGGTACAACGCCGGAGCAAGCGCCAGATATCCGTGCGCCGCGAGTCGGTCGGTGATGCGTCGCAGGTCGCGGGTCATCCCCAGGGCGTCGTGTACGACGACGACGCCGGGCTGCGGCTCGACGCCGCCCGGCACGGCGAGATAGCCGGGCAGAGAACCGTCCGGTGTGCCGTAGTCGATGTCCGGCATCCGCCAATGGTAGGCCCGTCGATTCATCGCTTGACAGTTGCCAAAATCATTGACGTTCGCCAAACCCGCTGATAGCGCGACAGGAGCCCGAGGCTGATGCCGTTGGTCGCACGTTCCGGCCGGCCCGGCGTGGCGCAATGAGATCGACGCGGCGGTGGGCTTCGAGACGGGCGCGATCCGGACCGCCGCACTGGGCAACGCCGAGGTACGGCACTACCCGTGCGACCACTTCGACGTCTGGCCCGGCCACGACTGCTTCGAGCAGGCCGCCGCGGATCAGGTGTCGTTCCTGACCCGCACGCTGGTGCCTACCGGCGTCGGTCACGGTGAGCTATCGTCCTGAGGATGAAGCGTTCGATTGCTGGGGTCGTCACCGCCCTGGCCTGCGCCTTGGCCGCACCGTTGGTGATGGCACCGCCTGCGGCTGCCGACAACATCGGATACCTGATCAACGTGACCCTGCGCCCGGGGTACAACTTCCCGAACGCGGACGCGGCGCTCGACTACGGCTACGGGCTCTGCGACCGAATCAGCCAGAAGCAGAGCTACGCCGACATGGCGAACTCGATCCGGTCGGACTTCAACACGTCCGACGAGTTCCAGATCTCGTACCTTCTCAGCCAGGCGTCGCAGGAACTGTGCCCGGCCCAGATCTGGCAGCTGCGGCAGTCGGCCGCGGGATATCGCGTCCCCGCGTGACGAGCTGACGGACCCCTTCAGTACGAGGTCGACCCTTGGCCGACCGAGAGTTGCGTGGCGGTGACGTTGCGCGACTCGTCGCAGGCCAGCCACAGCACGGCATCGGCGACGTCCTCCGGTTCGGCGATCCAGCTGGGCAGAAGCGGTGTCGCCATCCGGACCGCATGCGCGCGACCCTGCCCCCTGGCCGCCCCCGTGATGAATGCGACCTTGCCCTCGAGCCGACCCGTCAACGATCTTCCCTTCTCGATTTCCCTGCATTGGCTAGCATTTCGCGAAGTCGTCGAGTGTCGACCTTGCCGGTGGTACCCCTCGGGACCTCGTCGTCGGAGTCCAGGAGCAGCCACACGGTCGGAACCTTGAAGGAGCTCAAGCACCGTTCGCGCGGCGGCGCGCAACGTGGCGGCGGTGACGTTCGTGGTCTCGCACACCACCACCGCCCCCACTCGGTCACCGTGGTCACCGACGACGTTGGTGACGAACGCCCCTTCGACACCCTCGATGATCCGCAGGGCCTGCTCGACCTCGCTCGGGTAGACGGTGGCGCCGCTCACCTTGAACATGTCGTCGGAGCGGCCGTGGTAGAACAAGAATCCGTCGTCGTCGAGGTGGCCGAGGTCGCCGGTGGGGTAGAAGCCGTCGGCGGTGAACAGGTCCTCTCGGCTGCGCCTGCAGACGCCGCGCAGCGTGTGCGGTCCCCGAATCTGGATCACGCCGATGGTTCCTGGTTCCACCGGCGCGCCATCGTCGACGTCGACGACGCGAATCTCCATGCCGGGAAACGGTCTGCCGCAACTGCCCCACGCCGATTCCGGCATGTCGGTGTCCGCGGGGTAGCCGCAGTACGGTCCGAAGGCCTCGGTCATGCCGAACAACTTGGCCCGCGCGCCGGGGCGGGCACGGAGTCGCTGCGGCAGCAGCGCGTCCAGGCTGCCCGGCTGCAGGGAGGACAGGTCGGCGCCACCGAATCAGATTGGCGCGCCAACGCTTCGGCCTGATCAGGCCAGCCGCGGAACAGCGTGACACGTTCGCGTTCGAGCAATGCGCAGGGTGGTCTCCGGGGCGGGGGAGGGTTCGGTGACCAGCGTGGCTCCTGCCAGCATTGCGGACAGCACGCCGCTGCCGAAGCCGCCGACCCAGAAGAACGGCATCGGCAGGTACAAGCCGGGTATCGGAACCGATGCACCGTGGTGCCAGGCCGGATCGCACGGCGCGCAGCGCGTTGCCGTGGGAGTGCAACACGCCCTTGGGCATGCCGCTACTGCCCGAGGTGAACATGACCGCCAGCGGATCGCTCGGCGTGACGGCGGCCGTCATCGCGTCGACGATACCGGCCGCGGCGGCGTTCGCGGACACGGTGGTCAGACGCATCGGGGGTCCAGATTCTGCGTAGGGCAGGAAGTTTCGGGTGACGAAGAGTCTCGTCGAGGTTCGCCACGTGCAACTCCGAGCGCCAGTTCGTCGAGATACCGGTGACCCCGGAATTCTTCGACCGTCACCAGGTACTGGACCGAGGCGACCCGCAGCTGCGCGACGAGTTCGGGAGGCGCCAGCAGGGTGCTCAGTGGTACCAGCACAGCACCGATCCGCGTGACCGCGACGGCGACCTGGACCCACCCGACGCCGTTCGGCATGATCAGCCCGACCCTGGCGCCCTTGCCGACACCGTTGTCCACGAAAGTGGCGGCCAGCCGTCGTGTGACGGAATCCAGTTCGGCGTAGGTCATTCTGGTCGCGGGGTCGATCACCAGCCGGCGTGCTGGCGACTTCAGCGGCGCGCAACCTGACCAAGGCGTCGATGGTGTCAGGCATCGAATACCTTGCGCAGTCCGCGGACGTCGACCTTGCCGCTGGACAGCACGGGGACCTCGCTCGAGGGCAGCGCGACGAATCTGCGCGGCACCTTGTAGGCGGACAGTTCGTCGCCGAGCAGGGCGCGGAGTCCGTCCTCGTCGAACCGCTCGCCGTCATCGACGACGATGACGGCGGCCACCACCTCGCCGCGGTCGGGATCGGGCAGGCCCACCACGTGCGCCACGGTGCCGCCGGTGACTGTGGCGATCGCCTTCTCGACCTCGGCGGGTGAGACGTTGGCGCCGGAGGTCTTGATCATCGACGTGCGCCGCCCGATGAAGTACACGAACCCGTCCAGGTCGGCGCACACCAGGTCGCCGGTGTGGAACCAGCCGTCGGCGTCGAAGCACTCCTCCCGACTGCGCCGGTGGTAGCGCTGCATGAGGTGTGGGCCCCTGATCCACAGTTCGCCGATGGCGCCCGCGAACACGGCCGCGCCGGTGTCGGGGTCGACGATCCTGGTCTCGAAGCCGGGTGCGGGCCTGCCGTAGGAGCCGCGCCTGTCCTCGGGTTGATCGGACTCGTCGGCGCTGATGAGCAGGGTGCCGCCTGCCTCGGTCATGCCGAGCATGTTGTGCCGGAGTTCGGGATCGGCGGGGCGAGCGTCAGGCGGCATGATCGGGTAGAGGTTGCCGCGGCGCATCGACGAGAGGTCGCGGCGAGCGAAGCTGTCGTGTCGAGCGAGATGCGCTATTGCGGAGGCGAATCCGTTGGTGATGGTCGGTCGCTGCGTCTCGAGCAGATCGAGGGTTTCGGATGCGTCGACGGCGTTCGAGCACACCAGCGTGGACCCCGCGACGAGCGTGGCCAGCAGACCGAAGGCAAGGCCGCCGATCCAGAAGAACGGCGAGTTGCAGAACAGCCGGTCCCCGGCGGACAGGCCCCGAATCGCGTTGAGGTTGGCTGGTGTGTCAGCAGCGACGCGTGGGTGTGCACGGCGCCCTTGGGTGCGCCCGTCGACCCCGAGGTGTAGACGATGGCCAGTGGGTCCGAGCCGTCGACGTCGTCCTCGATCGCGTGCAGGAGCGTCGAGTCGACGTCGCCCGCGCCACTCGGCGACCTCGGACTGGTCGAACACCACGTGACGCAGTTGCGGTGCGGCGGGGCAGAACATGCGGCCCGCGGGGTCGAAGGTCTTGACCCCCAGTGCCTCGTCAAGGCGACGTTGCGTAGTCGTGCGAGCGGTAGGAGCGCGCCGCGAGCAGGATCCACACGTCGGCGTCGGCCAGTTGCTCGCCCAACTCGCGTGCGGTCGCGAAGGTGGTGAACGGCACCACGACGGCACCGATGCGGGCGGCGGCGAGCATGCCGACCACGAAGTCCGCCCCGTTCGGGTAGAGCAGGCCGACGTGGGTGCCCTTGCCCGCGCCCAGTGCGATGAGACCGCGCGCCAGCTCCGCCGAACGCCGTTGTGCCTCAGCGTAACTCAGGTGTTCGGTGTCACAGATCAGCAGTGGGTGCGCACCGCGCGCGCGTGCCTGGCGGGCGGTCACCTCCGGAACCGTCGGGGCGTCAGTGGGCATCCTCGACCTCTCGGGGCCGGCCTGCGTCGAAGTGTCGCCGCACCGCGCGCAGGTCGGCCTTTCCCGACGGGGTCCGCGGGATGGTCTCGACGACGGCGATGTCGGTGGGAATCTCATAGCGCGCCAATCGCGTTCGCAGGAACTCAACCAGATCATCGACGGTGACGGAGTCGCGGAGTTCGACCATCGCGACCGGCGTTTCTCCGAGGCGGTCGTCGGCGCGTCCCGACCACGGCCGCCCCCTCGACCGCGGGATGGTTCTCCAACGCGGTCCGCACGTCGTCGGGCATCACCTTGAACCCGCCGCGGATGATGGCCTGGTCGGCGCGCCCGAGGATCCAGAGGAATCCGTCGGCGTCGATGCGGGCCAGGTCGGTGGTGCGGATCCAGTCCGCGGCGGGTCCCAGCTGGCCGGGTTTCACCTCGAGCAGGCCTGGCTCGTCGGGGCTCGAGCGGATTGCCGTCGTCGTCGACCACCCGAAGTCGTGCGCCGAGGCTGGCCCGTCCGACGCTGCCACGTTTGGCGTGCCCAGTGCATCTGGTGGTCGGGGAGCGTCCAGCTGGCCACGCCACCGCCGAATTCGGTTGCGGCATAGGAGGTGAGCACCGGGATGCCGTACTTCTCGGTGAACGCGTCGGCGTCCTCGGCGGACAGCGGCGCGGTGCCCGACGTGACGGCCCGGATGCTCGCCAGGTCGTCTCGGCTGAGGTCGGAGTGCAGCACCATCCGTAGCGCCGCCGGCACCAATGACACCGTCTTCGGCCGATGCCTGCGCACCGCATCGGCCCAACGGTCCAGCTCGAACCGTGGCAGCAGGACGAAGGAGCGAGCCTCGGTGACGCACTGCAGCACCCGGAACACGCCGCCGATGTGTACCAGCGGAGCGTTCACGATCGCCACGCCGCGCGGCGGCTCCGTCGGCGTGGCCCCGTCGTGGAGGAGCACGCTGCGGGCGAGCATGTCGTAGGTCAGGTCGATCCGCTTGGGCGGCCCAGTGGTTCCACTGGTCAGCATCCGCACCGCGACACCGGGCCTGTCATCCGCCGGGCCCGCTGCGGCGGCCCTCACCGCGGGTGGGTCGGTCAGACCCGAGATGGCGAGTAGCGTCGTGGCATTCGACGGAGCGACCAGTGTGGCCAGGTCGTCTGGCGCGCCGACGACGATGGGCAGCCGCAGTGCGGCGATGTCGCTTCTGGTGCGGTCGTCGCCGCGAGCCGGGTTGATCACGACCAGCGTCGCCCCCGCCAGCAGGACGCCGAGGAAGGTGGCCACGTGCTCGGGCGTGTTGCGCAGCAGAACCCCAACCTGTGGATGGGTTCCGGCGCGCTGCCCGACGAGCGACGCAATCCGCTGCGCGTGCTCGCCCACCTGGCCCCACGACGACCAGCGTCCATCGAATTCGATGACGGGGTGCGCGGGCCGCAGATCCAGCACGTCGGCGATCCGTCGGCGCAGCGGGTGGGTCATCAGCGGATTCTCGGAGGCCGCGGCCGCCGATCGGGGTCGAGTTCGCGCTGACCGATGCGGATTGCCGAGCCGCGTGTAGATCAGACCCTGATCGAGCGCGGCGCGATACGGCTTGTCCAGCGACTCCCAGATCGCCTTCACGGTGCCCTGCGTCGCCGACGTCGGATGACGCGGCGATCATCGCGGCGATTTCGTTGGCGCGCGCCCACAGTTCGTCGGCCTCGACCACTTCCGACACCAGACCGATGCGCAGGGCGGTCTGCGCACTGACGCGTTCGTCGTTGCCGGTCAACGCCATTCGCAGCGTCTCGCCGAGACCGATTCGCCGCATCAAGCCGACCGGCTCGAGCGCCGACACCAGGCCGGCGCTGACGTGAGAGTCGAAGAAGGTGGCGTCGGTGGAGCAGATCACCACGTCGGACTCGTTGACGAAGTAGAACGCGCCCGCCGTGCACATGCCCTGAACGGCGCACACCACGGGCTTCCACATCTTCTGCCACTTCGGGCTGAGCAGATTCGCCCAGGGTCTTCGTGGTTCCACACGTTGGCGGGTTGGCCGTAGGACGACTTGACGTCGAGGCCCGCGCTGAACGCCCGGTCGCCACTTGCCCGCAGCACCACCGCGTTCACCCGCTCGTCGAATTTGACGGTGCGCCAGACGCGGACCATCTCCTCGCACATCGTCCGGTTGAAGGCGTTGAGCTGCTCCGGGCGGTTCAGCGTGATCGTGGCGACGTGGGTGGTCTCGTCCACGTCGAGCAGGACCGTCTCGAATGACTCGTTAGTGGCACTCACCGGTCCGCTCTGTTCTTCGCGCAAGCGCTCATCACCGGCACTGCCAGTGCAGGTGCCCGCTTCTCCATGAACGCCTTCGGACCCTCCAGGGAGTCCTCGGTGTGCAGGTTCGCGTTCGCGGAACGTCTCGGCGAGGATCTCGGCTTCGTGCAGGGGCAGATCGAGCGTCTTGTGAATCGCCAACCGCGTGCCGCGCACCGCAAGGGGAGCGTTGGAGTTGACGACGTCGGCGATCTCGTGGGCACGTTCGAGAAGCCGGTCGTGTTCGACGATCTCGGTGATCATCCCGAGGTCGTACGCGCGTTGCGCATCCATTCGTTCGTGCTTGCCCATGAGCGCCATGCGAAGCGCGACGTTGCGAGGCAGCACCCGGGCCAGTCGGACCATCTCGCGACCCGCGACCAGGCCGATGCTCACGTGCGGGTCGAAGAAGGTTGCCCGCTCCGACGCGATCACGATGTCGCCGGTGGTGACCCAGTCCAGCCCAGCGCCGCAACAGATTCCGTTGATCGCAGCGAGGACCGGCTTGGTCATCCGACGAAACGGTGGGGTGCCCTCCTGCGGCGCTTCCCACTGGTCGTAGGTGGACAGGTACGCGCGTTCGTTGGCGACCTTGCCGTCGCCGGGGATCTCGGTGACGTCGGCGCCCGAGCAGAATGCGCGGCCGGTCGCGGTGACGATGAGGATCCACACGTCGTCGTCGTTCTCTGCTTCGTCGTAGGCGGTGCGCAACTCGGTGATCATGTGCGGGCTGAGCGCGTTGAGCGCGTCGGGGCGGTTGAGCGTGATGGTGGCCTTGTGGCCAGACACTTCGTAGCGGATGGTGTCGAACGACATGCTGTTCCCTTCGGTCATCGGCCGTTGAATTCCGGCGTGCGACGCTCTCGGAACGCTGCCAGGCCTTCCTTGAAATCCGCTGTGCGGCACGATAGTTCCAAACCGTAGAGCTCCTGGGTCATGGCCTGCTCGAGGGTGGTGTGTTGGGCGGTGTGCAGGGCCTGCTTGGCCAGGCCGATGGCCACGGTGGGTCCGGCGGCCAACTGCGCCACCAGCGCCTCGCTCACCGGGTCCAGCTCGTCAGCGCCCGTCGCTTGGTGGATCATGCCCCAGTCGGCGGCATCCGACCCGCTGACCTTCTCACCCAGCAGCAGCATCCGTCTTGCCCTGGCCACGCCGACGAGCCGGGGGAGCAACCACGTAGAGCCGGAGTCGGGGGTGAAGCCGCGCGCGAGGAACGGCTCCCAGAACACCGAGTCGGTGGTTGCCACGGTGAAGTCGGCCGCCAGTGCGAGGTTGCAACCGAGGCCGACGGCCCAGCCGCGCACGGTGCACACCACGGGTAGCGCGATGGAGTGCACCAACTCGATCACGCGGTGTGCGGTCAGCGGGATGCGGCGCACCAGGTCGCCGGCGCGGGGTCGCTTCCCGGTTGAACTGGTGGCCAGCCAATCCGCGCCCGTGCAGAAGTCGTTGCCCGCGGCCCGGATGTGGACGACCCGTAACCCGTCGTCGGTGGCCGCCTCGGTCAAGGTCGTCACCAGCGTGTCGATCATCGCGTGGCTCAACGAGTTCCGGCTAGCCTGCCGGTCCAGCGTAATGCGCAGGGCGGGCCCGTCGCGCGACACCGTCACCGTGCCGTCGGCCGGGTCTCGACCGAGCACTTGACTCACGGTTGGATCCACCCTTCCGCTTCGTTACGGTTACCCATACAGTAGAGGTCACGATTGCTATCTTGTATAAGTTAGCAAGGAAAGTCGACAGGCGGAAGATCGGCGGCAGCCGGCAAAGGACGGGCCAATGACGGACGAGCCGCGGTTCGGCGAGAAGCCATTGGCGCAGACCGTCGCGGCCGCGGCCGCCCTCCGACGGCTGACCGGGTTGCTGCTGGCCCTCGAGAACGACCATCCGACGGTCACGACCATGCTGGATCGGTTCGCCGAGTGGGAGGCCGAGTTGGCCGCGGCGGTACCGCCCGACAGTGCGCCGAGGATCGGCGACGATCCCGACGGGAGCCGTCGCCTGTACCTGGACCACGCCTTCGACGTCGGCGCATACAACCCCTGCTTCCCCGAGTACCGGTTCGACCCGATCGACGACACCACTCCCGACATTGCCAAGGGCAGCGTCGCCTTCCCACTGGTTTTCGAGGGCCCGCCGGGACTGGTCCACGGCGGCTTTCTCGGGGTGTTCTTCGATTGCGTGACGCAGCAACACAATTGTGCGACGCGGCTGTCGGGAAAGACGCGATCGCTGACCGTCGAGTACCGACGCCCGACGCCCATCCTCACCGAGTTGAGGTTTGACGTCGTGCGCACGGAGGGCCAGCGCGGGCTCACCTCCACGGCCCGGTTGCTGCTCGACGACGAGGTGTTGTGCGTCGGCGCGGTGGAGACGGTGGCATTACCGCCGGAGAAGCTCACCGGCAACCGATTCGGCGCCCGGCGCAGCGGAGGTCGATGACGAGTGGTGGTCCATCGCATCCGCCAACCCAGGGTGGCCGAGATCGTTGCGTCGCGGCTGCGTGACGACATCCTGTCGGGCCGGCTGAAGGAGGGCGACGTGCTGCCGTCGCAGGAGAGCCTGCTCGGCGACTTCGGCGTCAGTCCGCCCGCGCTGCGCGAGGCCATTCACATCCTGGAGATCGACGGCCTGATCTCGGTGCGCCGCGGCAACGTCGGGGGAGCCGTGGTGCACATGCCGTCGGCCGAGCGCACGGCGCACATGATCAGCATGGTGCTTCAGTCGCGTGACGCGACTCCGGCCGACGTCAGCGGGGCGCTGATGGACCTCGAGCCGATCTGTGCCGGCATGTGCGCCGCTCGCGAAGACCGCATGACCGAAGTGGTGCCCTACCTCGAGGCCGAGATCGACACGCAGACCGAACAGTTCGACGACGCCGGTCGGTACGTGCCCAACGCGCGCCGATTTCACGAGGCGCTGGTGTCCCGGTGCGGGAACGAGCCGATGATTCTGTTGATCGGGTCACTGGAACTGATCTGGTCGGCGCACGAGTCGGCGGTGTGGAGCGACGAGTCCGCCCCCGAATCCGCCGCCACACCCGATGGACCGATGAAGCGCGGCACCATGCGGGCCGCGCTCCGGGATCACCAGCGCATCGTGGAGGCGATCCGCGACGGCAACCGCACCAGGGCGGTTCGGCTGGCGCAGGATCACCTCGCCGCGGCGCGGCGCAACACGCTCGCCTTCGGCATCGACAAGACCATTGATGCGAAGCGGATTTCAGATCCCAGCACCAACGATGCCAACAAGGAGTTCCGAAGATGACGACTGCGGACGATCGCGTCCTTTTCGACGTCGATCCCGATGGACGAATCGCGACCATCACGCTCAACAACCCCAAGCAGCGCAACTCGTATGACGCCGCGATGCGCGACGGGATCGCGCGGTGCCTGGATCGCGTGGCCGAGGACGACGACGTCACCGTGGTGTTGTTGCGCGGCGTCGACGGCGTGTTCTCCACGGGAGCGGACATGAACAACGCCTACGGCTGGTATGGCGATGAGCGCATGCGCGAAGAGCAGAGTGCCGGAGCGAGCGAGTCCGCGAAACGCAAGAGCCGGCCGAGCCAGCGCAGGCGACTCACGGTGGACCGCAAGTCTTTCGGCTTCTACCACAACCTGATGGGGTTTCCGAAGGTCACCGTGGGCGAGATCGGCGGCTACGCGCTGGGCGGCGGGTTCGAGATGGCGTTGATGACCGACATCTCCGTCATCGCGCGCGACACCAGGATCGGCATGCCCGCAACGCGTTTCCTCGGCCCCGCACTGGGCAGCCTGCACATGTTCTTCCACCGGCTCGGCCCCGTGCTGGCCCGGCGGATGCTGTTGACCGGCGACGTCATCGAGGCGGGGGTGGTCGAACAGTTCGGTGTCTTCACCGAGACGTGTGCACCCGACGAGCTGACGGCGCGGGCTCGGTACTGGGCGGAGAAGGTGGCCAAGATGCCCGCGGACGGCGTCGTGATCGCCAAGGAGGCGTTCCGGCTGGTCGAGCAGAGCCAGGCGTATCAGGGCGAAGAGGTGGCCAGCTATCTCTTCCACGCCTACGGGACGAACCTGCAGTTCGCGGAGGGTGAGTTCAACTTCGTCAAGACCCGCGCAGAGCACGGCACCAAGGAGGCGTTCCGGCTGCGTGACGAGCACTTCCACGTACCGGAGCCCGGTGTGCAGTAGCCGCCTACCGTGCGCGCTACAGTTTCTGCTACTTTTGTAAAGTCACCGATCATGCTGCCAGTGGCAGCTCGAGAGCCCGAGGTTCAGGAACATGGCCACACCCGTCATCGTCGGCGCCACCAGGACTGCCATCGGGCGCTCGTTCAAGGGCACCTTGGTGAACACCCCGCCGGAGACGTTGATCTCCACCGTGCTGCCGGAGGTGGTGCGTCGGTCGGGCATCGATCCGGCCGACATCGACGACCTCATCTTCGCCGAATCACATTACGGCGGTGGCGATCTCGCCCGCTATGCGGCCGATGCGACAGGGCTGCAGCACGTGCCCGGCCAGTCGGTCAACCGACATTGCGCGGGCAGCCTGACGGCGATCGGCAACGCGTCGGCGCAGATCGGTTCCGGCATGGAGCGCGCCCTGATCGCCGGTGGCGTGCAGTCGTTGTCGATGACGCCGCTGACCAATTGGCGGATCCCGGGACCCGAGCTGAAGTTCGAGGAGCGGTGGATGCCACCGACGCACGTCGAGACGCCGGACGCACCGGCGAAGGACATGTCGATCACCGTGGGGTGGAACACCGCCCAGTCGATGGGCATCACCCGCGGGGAGATGGACGCGTGGGCGGCGCGGTCGCATCAGCGCGCCATCGCCGCGATCGACGCGGGCAAGTTCCTCGACGAGATCATTCCGTTGAAGGTGGAGTTGCCCGATGGCTCGGTGATCGACTTCAGCGTCGACGAGCATCCGCGCCGCGACACCACCATCGAGAAGCTGGCAGGCCTGAAGGTGCTGCACCCCGAGATCGAGGGCTTTTCGATCACCGCGGGCAACAGCAGTGGCACCAACGACGCCTGCGCGGCGGTGGCAGTCGTCGACGCGGACTACGCGGCAGCGCACAACCTGGGTGTGATGGCCACGGTCAAGGCATGGGCCGCCGCCGGCGTGCCACCGCGCGATTGCGGGCTCGGCGCCCTCAAGGCCATCGACAAGGTGCTGGACCGGGCCGGGCGCAAGCCGTCCGACGTCGCACTCTGGGAGATCAACGAGGCCTTCGCGTCGGTGCCCATCGCGGCGTGCAAGGAGTATGGGCTCGACGAGGAGTTGGTGAACTTCTCCGGCAGCGGGTGCAGCCTCGGGCACCCCATCGCCGCGTCGGGGGCGCGGATGGTCACCACGCTGATCTACGAACTGCAGCGCCGCGGCGGCGGTATCGGCGTGGCCGCGATGTGCGCCGGTGGCGGCCAGGGCGGCGCCGTCGTGGTCGAGGTCTGAGCAGACCTGCCGAGAACGTTCAGCGGCTGCCGGCCTTGCGCCGGGGTGTCGTCGCCTTACGGCGCTGCGTGGGAGCGGGTTTCGCCGTCGATTGCTGCTCGATCAGTCGCGCCGCGTGGTCGAGGATGCAGTCGAGGCCGTACTCGAAGTTGGTCTCGTCCGAGGCGCCGATCCGGTGGCCTTCCTCGGTCATCCTGGCCAGCAGCGGCGTGGTCTCCTGGTCGATGACCATCGCCTCGCCGAAGGAACCGGGTCCGTCGTCGACCGATCGGTTCTTGTCGTAGAGGCGCTGCAGCACAACCGATCCGCGCACGTGTACCGATATCGCCGAGTAGGTGTCGAAGGCGTCCTCGACGGGAAGTCCGGCCTCGACGAGACCCTCGATCGCCTTCTCTACCGCGACGACGCCGAGCTTGGCGGCCCTCGGGCTGAGCGCAGAGCGAATCAGGATGAGGTCGCAGAGAATCGGATTGCCAAGGAACGTCTTTCGCATGGTGCGCGCGTGATTGCGCAACGTCTCTCGCCAGTCCTTCGCCTCGACGTACGGGGTCGCGAACACGTACTGCTTCAGCGCCCGGTCCGTCATCGCGTTGAGGAGATCGTCCTTCTTGCGGAAGTACCAGTAGATGCTCGTAACGCCGACGCCAAGGTGCTTGCCCAGCAACGGCATACTGAGGTTGTCGATGCCGACCTCCTCGGCGAGTTCGAACGCGCCGTGGATGATGTCGTCGGGGTTGATGGAGCCGCGTTCGCGACGTTGTCGCTTCTCGGCGGTCACCTGCTTGGCCACCTTGGCACCTCCATCGAGTTCGCTACTTCTGGTGCAGTTCCCGCTCGGGTCCGGCGGGTTCACGGTGAACCTTACCGGTAGCCATACCGTGGGCTCCGAGAATGCCGTTACCTGCTGCTGGGCCGGCGACATACGCGGAGTAGATTCCACGGCGTAGGGACCGACACATCGAGCGAAGAGGCGGGACTAGCCACGTGGCCGACGAAGTTCTGACGGAGCGCCAGGGGCGCACAATCGTCATCACGATCAACCGACCGGAAGCACGCAACGCGTTCAACCTCGCCGTCGCGCGGGGGCTCGCGGACGCGATGGACGAACTCGACTCCACCCCCGAGCTGTCGGTGGCGATCGTGACGGGAGCGGGCGGAAACTTCTGTGCAGGGATGGATCTCAAGGCCTTCGTGGCAGGCGAGGTGCCGTCAATCCCCGGGCGCGGAATCGGTTTCACCGAGCAGCCGCCGCGCAAGCCCGTGATCGCGGCCGTCGAGGGTTACGCGCTCGCGGGCGGCACCGAGATCGTGCTGGCGACCGACCTCGTGGTGGCGTCCAAGGCGGCCAAGTTCGGCATTCCCGAGGTCAAGCGCGGCTTGGTGGCCGGCGGCGGTGGGCTGCTCCGGCTGCCCCACCGGATTCCATACCAGAAGGCGCTTGAGCTCGCGCTGACCGGCGATAGCTTCACCGCCGAGCAGGCCGTCCAGTGGGGCTTCGTCAACGTCCTCACCGAACCGGGCGAGGCGCTGGCAGGCGCCCTGGCGCTCGCGGAGCGCATCTCGGCCAACGGGCCGCTTGCGGTGGCGGCGACCAAGGAGATCATCGTCAAGTCGGCGGGCTGGAGCGAAGACGAGATGTGGAAGAAGCAACAGGAGCTCCTGACTCCGGTCTTCTCGTCGAAGGACGCCATCGAGGGCGCCACGGCGTTCGCCGAGAAGCGCGCACCCAAGTGGACCGGCACCTGACGGTCGCGAAAGAGGCGAGCACGGATGGCGACTGCCAAGGACGCCCGGGAGTGGGCGCGCGGTGCGATTCGCGGGATCGGTGATTCGCTCTACACACCGTTTCGCGGTGTCGACGGCGACGACATCGACTGGGATGCCTACCGCACGCTGGTGCGCTACTGCGTGGGCGACCTCCGCCACGACATGCTCTGGTGTACCAGTGGTTTGGCGGAGTTCTGGGCGCTGACCCTCGACGAGCGCAAGCGCCTGCTCGAGGTGGCGATCGAGGAGGCGCGGGCCCTCAATCCGGACGTGGTGATCCAGGCGTGCACCTCGACGACGGCGGCGAAGGACTGCCTTGACCTGACCCGGCATGCGCAGGAGGCCGGCGCGGACATCGTGTACATCCAGACGCCCGTCGTGGAGACGCACGGCGGCGAGGGTGTGCTGAACTTCTTCCGCTACGTTGCCGAGCGCACCGACATCGCGCTTGGCATGTTCAATTCGCCGTCGTCGGGGTACGTGCTGACCGCGGAGGAGAGCGCGCGCATCGCCGCCGAAATCCCCGCGGTGTGCGCCACCAAGGAGGGCGCCTTCCGGCCCGCCAATAGCCGCAGGCTGCACGAACTGGCGCCCGAGTTGCTGATCTGGGAGTGCGACCTCACCGTCTATCGGGCCGGCTGGTTGCGCGACGGCGTCGTCTGTGCCGCCCAACTGGGCACTGCGGGTTACTTGTTCGAGACGCCCCAGCGCCGCCTCGTCACCGAGTACTGGAACCTGGTGTGGGACGGCAAGCTGATCGAGGCGATGGACTACGCGCGCACCACGGGCATGGATCAGTTCGAACTCGACAGGGGGTCCTGGTACACCTGCTACCCGGGTCGGCCGGACTACTTCACCCACTGGGGCGGCGCGTTCAAGTACGCCGCGTCCGTGCTGGGTCTACCGGTGGGTGACCATCCGCATTCGCGGCCGCCGCAGGCGGTCCTGCCCGACGCCGCGAAGACGCAGATCCGCGAGGCATACGAGCGTCTCGGGCTGGTCGACGCCTGAGGTGCGGCCGCCCCGTGGAGGGTGCTACTGAAAGATGTACAGTATGTCCATACTTTCAGTTGAGGCCGCATCCGAGTAGGTGAGGTTGGCGCAGTGACCGTCCCCGATCAGAAGAGCCCGGTGCTCTACGACGCGCGCGACACCGGCGTCGCCGTCGTCACCCTCAATCGGCCCGAACGCTTGAACGCGTGGGGCGGCGGGTTGGCGGCCGAGTTCTACCGGTGCATGGACCGCGCTGACGCGGACCCCGCCGTCCGCGTGATCGTCGTGACCGGCAGCGGCCGGGCGTTCTGCGCGGGCGCTGACATGGGCGACCTGGACACCATCGGAGGCGCGGGCGAAAGTACTGGCGACACCGACGTCAGCCAACTCGTCGGAGAGCGCCAGCCGCACTTCGTCACCGGGCTGAGCAAGCCCGTCATCGCTGCCATCAATGGTGCGTGCGCGGGTATCGGATTGACCCAGGCCCTGATGTGCGACGTGCGGTTCGCCGCCGCGGGTGCCAAGTTCACCACGGCATTCTCCCGTCGCGGTCTGATCGCGGAGTACGGCATCTCCTGGATCCTGCCGCGCGTCGTGGGCTGGAGCGCCGCGCTCGACTTGTTGTTGAGCGGTCGGACGTTCTACGCCGACGAGGCAGCGGAGCTGGGATTGGTGAAGGAGGTCGTAGCGCCCGACGAGTTGATGGCACGCACCCTTTCCTACGCCGACGACATGGCGATCAACTGCGCGCCAAGCTCACTCGCGGTGATCAAACGCCAGGTATACGGAGATGCGTCGCGCGATCTCGTCGATGCGAGCGTCGATGCCGAGAAGCTGATGTACGAGTCGATGCGGCGTCCCGACTTCATCGAGGGCATCACCGCCTTCTTCGAGAAGAGACCGCCCAGTTTTCCGCCGCTGAGGGAGGACCTGAAATGACACTCGACTACCCGGCGATCGACGTCGACAACCACTACTACGAGCCCATCGATTCGCTCACCAGACACCTGCCCAAGGAGTTCAAACGCCGGGGCGTGCAGATGCTTACCGAGGGCAAGCGCACTTTCGCGGTCATGGGTGGCGTGGTGAATCACTTCATTCCCAACCCCACCTTCGACCCGATCATCGAGCCGGGGTGTCTGGATCTGTTGTTCCGCGGCGAGATTCCCGAGGGCGTCGACCCCGCGTCGCTGATGAAGGTCGACCGGCTGGAGAACCACCCCGAGTACCAGAACCGCGATGCGCGAGTGAAGGTCCTGGACCGCCAGAACCTCGAGACGGTGTTCATGCTGCCCACGTTCGCATGCGGGGTCGAGGAGGCACTGAAACACGACATCGAGGCGACCATGGCGTCGGTGCACGCCTTCAATCTCTGGCTCGACGAGGACTGGGGATTCGACCGGCCGGACCACCGGATCATCGCGGCGCCGATCATCTCACTCGCCGATCCCGACAAGGCGGTCGAAGAAGTCGAGTTCGTGCTGGCGCGCGGCGCCAAGATGGTGCTGGTCCGGCCCGCTCCGGTGCCAGGCCTGGTCAAGCCGCGGTCGTTGGGTGATCCGCTGCACGATCCGGTCTGGGCGCGGTTGGCCGAAGCCGGTGTGCCGGTGGGCTTTCACCTCTCCGACAGCGGGTACCTCGCGATCGCGGCGCTGTGGGGTGGCCAGGCGACGTTCGAAGGATTCGGCAAGAAGGATCCGCTCGATCAGATCCTGCTCGACGACCGGGCGATCCACGACACGATGGCTTCGATGATCGTGCACCAGGTGTTCACCCGCCATCCCAAGCTCAAGGTCGCGAGCATCGAGAACGGGTCCTACTTCGTCCACCGCTTGATCAAGCGTCTCAAGAAGGCGGCCAACACCGCACCCCACCACTTCAAGGAGGACCCGGTCGAGCAGCTGCGCAACAACGTCTGGATCGCCCCGTACTACGAGGACGACGTGTTGCTGCTCGCCGACACCATCGGCGTCGACAAGATTCTGTTCGGTTCGGACTGGCCGCACGGTGAGGGGCTCGCGGATCCGATGAACTTCACCGCGGACATCCCGCAGTTCCCCGAGTTCAGCGCGGAGGACACGCGGAAGGTCATGAGGGACAACGCACTCGACCTGTTGGGCGGCTCCATCAATTCTGCTCCTCGCGTCCGCGCTGTCCCGGCGTCCGCCTAGCCATGACCGAATGGACCATCGGCGACGTGGTCGACGCCATCGCCGACGTCATCCCCGATCGCACCATGACGGTGTGCGGCGATCGTCGCACCACCTACGGCGAGATGGCGGCACGGACTCGCCGGTTCGCGAACTTCCTGGCAGACAAGGGGTTCGGCGCCCACCGAGAACGCGCCGCGTTGAACAACTGGGAGTGCGGTCAGGACCGCGTCGCGCTGGTCATGTACAACGACCGCTATCCCGAGATGGTGATCGGATGCCTCAAGGCCCGCACGGTGCCGGTGAACGTCAACCACCACTACACCCCGCGCGAGCTTCACGAACTGCTCGACTACGTCAACCCGCGTGCCGTGGTGTATCACCGGTCGCTCGGGACCAAATTCGCCGACGTGCTGCCGCCCGCGAGTACGGAGTTGATGATCGCCGTCGACGATGGAAGCGACGCGCTGCCGCTACCGGGGTCGGTGATGCTGGATGACGCACTGGCTCAGGGTGATCCGGATCGGCTCATCGTCGGCTCGCCCGACGACCTGCTCATGTACTGCACTGGCGGCACGACCGGCAGGCCCAAGGGCGTGCTGTGGCGCCAGAGTGACTCGTACGTGTCCTCGATGGTGGGGGCGGACCACGGATCCGTCGCCGAGATCCACGACAAGGTGCGCCGCAACGAGGGACCGCCGTGGTTCGCCGTCTCGCCGCTGATGCACGCGGCGGGCCTGTGGACGGTGTTCTCGGGAGCGCTCGCCGGACTGCCCGTGGTGCTCTACGACGACCGCACGAAGTTCAATCCGCCGGTGGTGTGGCAGACCGCCGAGCGTGAGAAGGTCGGCTTGATGACCATGGTCGGCGACGCCTACGCCGCACCACTGATCGAGGAGCTGCACCGAAACGCCTACGACCTTTCGTCGATGTACGCCGTCGGAACCGGAGGCGCCGCCACCAATCCCAAGCATCAGAGCGCTCTGTTGGAACTGCTGCCGCAGCTGACGATCATCAACGGCTTCGGCTCATCGGAGACCGGGAACATGGGCTTCGGTCGCAGTCAGCGCGGCGAGCATCGCGACACGTTCGAGCTGCGGACCGGGGGAGCGGTGGCATCCGAGGATCTCACCCGTTTCGTGGAGCCCGGCGAAGACGAGGTGGGCTGGGTGGTGCGGACCGGCCGGATTCCGTTGGGCTACTTCGACGACGCCGACGCGACCAGAAAGACCTTCCCCGAGATCGACGGGCAACGGGTAGTCGTGTCGGGTGACCGCGCATCGTTGGAGGCCGACGGCACGCTGCGCCTGTACGGGCGCGACTCGCTGGTCGTGAATACCGGCGGCGAGAAGGTCTTCGTCGAAGAGGTCGAGGCCGTGCTGCGGGCCCATCCTGCGGTCGCAGACGCACTCGTCGTTGGCAGAGAGAGCGAGCGATGGGGGCAGGAGGTCGTTGCGATCGTCGAGTTGCACCCCGGGCAGGCGACACCATCGGATGCACTCGCGGCGTTGTGCGTCGCTGAGATGGCGCGATTCAAGGCGCCCAAGGAGTTCGTCTACGTCGAGCGGGTCCGACGTCTCGGCAACGGCAAGGCCGACTATCGCTGGGCCAAGGAAACTGCGGCACGACTCGCGGCGGTGTCGAAGTGAGGGCCATCGATTGCCTGGTCAACGTGCACTTCGGCGAGACCGAGCAGCAGCCCACCTGGATGCTCAAGGTGCGAGACGACTACTTCAAGGGCCCGACGTCGATGTTCGCCCCCGTCGATCTGTCCGAGTTGCTCGAGGAGATGGACGCCCAAGGCGTCGCCAAGGCGATCTTGATGGACAGCTTGGTCAAGCCGTCGGTCACGGCCCGCAAGTTCGTCGAGGCCAGACCCGAGCGGTTCGCGTTGGCGATGGGCGGGATCAACCTGCTGCGGCCGGTGCCCGCGCTGCGGGAGCTGACTGCGATCACCCAGGATCTGCCGGTCGCGTACAGCGTTGTGGGACCCAGCTTCTGGGGCGACGGCCAGTATCCGCCGAGCGACGCCGTGTACTACCCGCTCTACGCCAAGTGCGCCGAGATCGGTCTGCCGTTGTGCGTGAATACCGGCCTGCCAGGGCCGCCGATTCCGGGCGAGGCGCAGAATCCGATCCACCTCGACCGGGTGTGCGTACGGTTCCCCGAACTGCGGTTGTGCATGATCCACGGCGCCGACCCGTGGTGGGACGTCGCAATTCGGCTACTGCTCAAGTACGAGAACCTTCGCCTGATGACGTCGGCCTGGTCGCCGAAGCGATTGCCGGAGAGCCTGTTGCACTACATGCGGACTCGTGGTCAGGGCAAGGTGATCTTCGGGTCGGACTGGCCGGTGCTGAAGATGAGCCGGGTGGTCCCGGAGGCACTGGCGCTGGACTTGCCCGCCGACGTGCTCCAAAGGTATCTCCACGACAACGCGGAAGAGTTCTTCTTCGGGGAAAGGCACTGAGATGGACCGCTACGAGTTGCGCAGGCAGGACTACAGCCTGACCGAGGACCAGATCGACCTCCAGTCGGCCTACCAGAAGTTCTTCAAGGCCAACTGCTCGATGGAGGTGGTTCGGGCCGCAGAGGCCATCGGCTTCGACAAGAGCCTGTGGGAACGGTTGTGCGCCACCGGTGCAACGACGATGGCGCTACCCGAGTCGGTCGGCGGCGATGGGGCCACGGTGGTCGATCTGGTGCTGGTGGCCGAGGAGCTGGGCCGCGCCGTGGCGCCGGTGCCATGGATCGACCACGTGTGCGCCGCCCGGCTGCTGGCCCGGCTCGGGGCGTTGGACGGTGACACCCCGATCGTCACCGGCGAGCAGATCGCCGGTCTCGACGCGCAGGTCGACAGCACGACCGGCCTCAGGCTCATCCCCTCGGGGTCGATCGCCGACCACATCGTGTTGCGCGATGGTCCGGGCAATCAAGACGTCGTAATGCTCACGTTCGGCACCAGGCCCGCGCGCGTCGACAACATCGGACGACTGCCGATGGCGTGGGTGGATCCCAACGCCGCCGACACCAGGACCGTGCTGGGCAGCGGACCCGACGCCTTGGCGAGTTACGGGTTGGCGCTTGACGAGTGGCGCCTGCTGACCGCCGCCGCGCTGGTCGGACTGGTGGAGGAGACGATGACCATCGCCGCGGAGTTCGCGAAGACGCGCTATACCCTCGGCGTTCCGATCTCGACCCTGCAAGGCATCTCGCACCCGCTGGCGAACATGGCCATCGCGGTTCAGGGCGGCCGCGGCCTCGCCCGACGCGCCGCGTGGTATCTCGACAACGAGCCCGACGAGCGGCCCGAGCTGGCTCCTTCGGCGTTCGTGTTCATGGCCGAGGAGGCGTCGAAGGCGGCAACCATGGCGGTGCAGGTCCAGGGCGGCCTCGGTGTCTCGGCGGAGGCGGCGGCGAGCGCGTATCTGCTGCGGGCCAGGGGCTGGCCGCTCGCGGGAGGAGATCCCGCGGCGAGCGCGAAGCAGATCGCCAGGATCGTCGCGGCCCGCGAAGGCGCCTCCGTCGCGACGACTGGGGCCTAGGGCGAGCTACGTATGGACTTCGCAAGAGTAGAGCTTTCCGACGACGATCTCTCGTTTCAGGACGAGGTCCGCGCTTTCCTGAAGAGCGAGGTGACCGAGGAGGTCCTTCGTCGTGACCGCGAAACCGGCGACAACTTCGACGAGGGTGTCCACCTGGCGTTCGGCGCCGCGGGTTACCTTGCCGCGGAGTGGAAGCCGGCGAGCGATGGCGGCTTCGGCGCGGTCCGCGGACGCGTCTGGCAACTCGAGAAGCGCCGCGCGCACGTGCCGTGGGTGACGTCGGGCACCACGGCGATGATCGCGCGATCGGTGGAGAAGTACGGGTCACGCGAGGTTCGGGCGGAGGTCCTGTCCCGCGTCTACAGCGGTCACGTCCGGTTGTGCCTGGGCTACACCGAACCCGAGGGAGGCTCGGACGTCGCGACGTGCAAGACCAGCGCCGTCCGCGACGGTGACAGCTGGGTGATCAACGGCTCGAAGATGTTCACCACCGGCGCGCACAACTGCCAGTACGTCTTCCTGATCACCAACACCGACCCCGACGCGCCAAAGCACAAGAGCCTCACCATGTTCCTCGTGCCGCTCGACTCGCCAGGCATCGAGATCCACGGCGTCCGCACCGTCGACGGCGACCGCACCAACATCGTCTACTACAGCGACGTCCGGGTCCACGACAAGTACCGCCTCGGCGAGGTCAACGGTGGGTGGACGGTGGTGCGCGAGCCACTCAACGTCGAACACGGCGCCGTGGATGCGGATGCCAATGGCTTGCAGGACATCGCGATAATGCTTCATCAGGCCGGCTTCATGGTGACGGCGTGCGACAGGGCCGCGCAGGTCGTCGGCGCGGCGGATCCGAACGGCCGCAGGGCGATCGACGACGGATCCGTCGCGTACCGACTCGGCCGCAGCATCGCCCGCATGGAGGCGGCGGTCTCCACGCCCAACATCTTCGGCCGGGTCGCCCTCGCACAGACCATGCGCGACGTCGCGCCGGACTTGATGGATCTCCTTGGGCCTGCCTCGGCTCTGCCGATCGGGACCGACGGAGCCGTCGACGACGGCGCCGCCGAGTACGTGTATCGCTTCGCGCCGCTGGTGGGCATCTACGGCGGGACGCTCGAGGTGTTCCGGAACATGATCGCGCAGTATGTCCTTGGGTTGGGCAAACCCAACTACTCGCCATCCAAATAGCCGCGCTCCCTCCGCGAGCAGACGCAAAAGGCCCTCAATCGCGGCGATTGAGGGCCTTTTGCGTCTGCTCGGCGGGAATGAACTAGGCCGAGTCGAACGTCACCGGTAGGACGTTCGGCGACCGGAACGGCTGCCCGTGGATGTGCGGATCACCGTCGTCGAGCAACCGGATGTTGGTCAGACGGGTGAGCAGGCACTCCACGGCGACCCGGGTCTCCAACCGGGCCAGATGCAGCCCGAGGCACGTGTGTTCTCCTGCCGCGAACGTGATGTGGGGCGTGCGCTTGCGGAAGACGTCGAACTCGTCGGCACTTTCCCAGCGCGCCTCGTCGCGGTTGGCCGAACCCATGCACACGTCGACCACCGAATTGGCCGGAATCTCCACACCTTCCAACTCGGTGTCTTGCGACGTGAACCGTTGGACGGTGGTCAGTGGTGTCTCGAACCGCAGCCCTTCCTCGATGGCGGGGCCGATGAGTTGGTGGTCCTCCTGCACCGCCTGGAACTGCTCGGGGTGGGTGAGCAGCAGGTATAGCAGGTTGCCGGAGGACCGGTACGTGGTCTCCAGGCCCGCGGGCAGCAACAGGCGCAGGAAGGAGTAGATGGCTTCGTCGGTGAGCTTCTCGCCGTCGATCTCCGCGGTCACGAGGTCGCCGATGATGTCCTCGGTGGGGTTCGCCTTGCGACTGTCCATCTGCTCGAGGAAGTAATCCTTCAGTGCGGCCGACGATTCGAACGCCTGCTTGTACTTGACCGTGTAGCTGATCAGATCCACGGCGCGCCGGCGGAACGTCGGCAGGTCCTCCTCGGGCAACCCAAGCAGCGTGGCGATCACCCTGGTCGGAAACTCGAACGTGAAGTTCTTGATGAGATCCGTTTCGCCGGATTCGACGAACTCGTCGATGAGCGCGTCGACGATCGGACGCACGATCTCGGGCTCCCAGCGCGCAAGCGACTTCGACTTGAAGGCGGCCGACACCAGATTGCGGTGCTCGCGGTGCGTCGTGCCTCCCATCGCGAGGATGGTCGGCCCGATGAACAGTCCGATCGTCGCGTCGTACATCGCCGAATTGAACAGCTTGCCGTCCCTGAACACCGTGTTCACCGCGTCGAACGACATCGCGGCGTAGTTCTGCTTGGGGCGCAGGCTCTCTGGCGTCCTGGAGTAATCCATGACCGTTCCCCGAAAGACCCCGGCCTGCATGCGCTTCTCCGCGAAGAACGGGTAGGGATCGCGGATCCGCCTCGCCCGCTCGTCAGCCGACGGCTCGGCCTGCGCTTCGGTATTCACGGCACCTCTCCCGCATCTGCGCTGGGCCGGCAGGGCTACTCGCATTCCTACTGTAGGTGTTACAGTAGCGTACTCGTCAAGCGTACCGGAGGCCACTACGATAGGCCGATGAGCACCACGGGCGAACACCTCGGCGTCGAGCAGCGCCCCACCGAACTACGCGCGATCCTGGAACGCCAGCGGCGGGCGTTCATCGCCGACGGCCCGCCCGGCGTCGCCGTCCGGCGCAACCGCATCGACCGGCTCGTGGCACTGGTACTCGACAACACCGACGCCTTCGTCGAGGCGATGGCCGCGGACTACGGCACCCGGTCCAAGGCGGCGTCGTTGTTCACCGAGGTCGTCGGCATGATCCCGGTGATCGAGCACACCAGATCCCACGTCGCCGAATGGATGCGGCCCAACAGGATCATGCCTGCGGCAAGGCTCTTCGGCCTGCGGGCCGAGGTCGAGCCGTCGCCGCTTGGCGTCGTCGGCATCATCGGGCCGTGGAACTTCCCGCTGAACCTGGTCGTGTTGCCCGCGGCGGCGGTGTTCGCGGCCGGCAATCGCGTGATGATCAAGATGTCGGAGGTCACGCCGCGCACCGCGGAGCTGATGAAGCGAACCGCGCCCGAGTACTTCGACCCCGATGAGCTCCACGTCGTGACCGGCGGTACCGACGTTGCCGCTGCATTCGCCGACCTGCCGTTGGACCATCTGTTCTTCACCGGATCGCCGTCGGTCGGCGCGCTAGTCGGTCGGGCCGCCTCGCAGAACCTCGTCCCGGTGACGCTGGAACTCGGCGGCAAGAACCCAGTCGTGGTGGCACCGGATGCCGACGTGCGGCGGTCGGCGATGCGAATTGCACAGGCGCGCATGGTCAACGGGGGACAGGTATGCGTCTGCCCCGACTACGTCTTCGTCCCCGACGATCGGATCGAGACGTTCGTCGACGTCGCGCGGGACACGTTGCGCGGGATGTTCCCCGCCATCGTCGGCAACGACGACTACTGCTCCTCTGTCAATGACGCCAACTTCGACCGGGTGGTCGGACTCATCGACGACGCCCGTGCCAACGGCGCCCGCGTCGAGGCCGTTGCACCCGCCGGGGAGTCGCTGCCCGACCGTGCCACCCGCAAGATCGCACCCACCATCGTCCGCGGCATCGACGATGGGATGCGGATCGCCAACGACGAGATCTTCGGGCCCGTCCTGGTCGTGATGGAGTACTCCCGGCTGGCCGACGTCATCGACTACGTCAACGCGCGGCCCGCACCGTTGGTGGCGTACTGGTACGGGCCGGACGGTACGCACTTCCGTGACTTCGTCCGCAACACCCGCAGTGGGGGCGTCGCGCGGAATGATTTTGCTGCACAGATGATTCCGTCGGCGGCCCCGTTCGGCGGCGTGGGCCGCAGCGGCATGGGGGCCTACCACGGCAAGGCGGGCTTCGACGCGTTCAGCCACCAGCGGTCGGTGGTGGGCAGCGATCTCCCGTTCAGCATCACCGGATCCGCGGCGCCGCCGTTCACCCGCCCGATGAAGCTATACGCGGATCTCTCGCTGCGACTGGTTCGGCGCCGGACGAACCGGCGGCGCAGGGCGCACGAACGTGGGAGGGGCTAGGCGCCAACGTCGTTGCGGCACTGGACTCGGCGGTCACGGTCTTACCCACTCGTCCTTTGACGCCCTGGACGCAGAGTCGACACCCGGGATCTAGGGCTGATGCGGGAGCAGCTTGATCATCAAGCCGTTGGCCTCGCTCAGCACGGTGCCGTCGGGGTCGGTCATGATCGCCGTGATGAAGGCCTTGCGACCGTCGATGCGGTCGATGTGCCCGCGGCTGATCAGGGGCGTGTCGATCGGTGTGACGGCGCGATAGTCGACGTGCAGGTAGGCGGTGCGGCTGATGGGACGGCCGGCAGTCGAGACGATCATGCCAAAGTGCCAGTCGTAGAACAGCGGTATCACCCCGCCGTGCACGGCCATGTTGCCGCCCACGTGGAAGCGGGTGAAGTGGCCCTCCATCGTGACTCCGCCCTCGGTCGACGAGGTCATCGTCCATGGTGGCATCAGGGGATGACCGAGTCCGGGTAGCTTGGTCGCCCGACCCGCGGGGGCCTGCCCGTCGGGTACCGCGTACTGCTCCAAGGCGGCACACACGCGCTCGATCTGTTCGGTCGCGTCGCTCCACACCTTGCCGTCGGGATTCGTCGACACCGCGAGATCCTGCAGACGACGCACTGCCGCGGCGAACCGGTCCAACTCCGGCGGCGCGTCAACCGGTTTCACTTCGGGGAAGCCGCGGGTATCGGTCACGCGGTCGGCCAGGCGGCGAGCAGTTCGTCGGTGGTGGTCACCCTGGCCAGAAGGGACAGGCTGTTCTCGATCATCGCAGTGCCGTACTCGGCAGGGACGCCGGCGACGGCGTCGCGTGGCAACACCACCCGGTAGCCCTTGTTCACCGCGTCCATGACGAGGTTGGGGATCGCGACGTTCAGCGAGACGCCGACCGCGACGATGGTCGACACGCCCAGGTTGCGCAGGATGGCGTCGAGATCGGTGCCGCCCATCGGGCCGAGGCCGTGCCATCGGGTCAGGACGAGGTCGCTTGGTGCGAGGCCAACTTCGGGCAGCAGCGTCGCGCCCTCGCTTCCTGGCGTGATGTATACCCCCTTGCTCGCCCCGGCGAACAGCCGTGCGTTGTGGTTCGAACCTAGTCCGTCGGCCCGTCGCTGCACCACGCAGTGCACGACGCGCACACCCGCGGCGCGGGCCGACGGCAGCAGTCGCACGATGTTCGGGAGCGCCTCGGCGGCCAGCACCGCCAGGCCGGCGTTGGGCCCCATCACCGCGCCCTGTACCTCCTGGGTGATCAGCGCGGTGTGTGCGGGAGCGACGAGTTCCTCAAGATCTGGTTTCACTGTGCCGCGCTGTCGTAGAACTTCGTCGCCCACTTCCGCAGCGCGATACACGGTTTCGCGTCCACTCGCCCTCCACAGCTTTGGACATACTACTGTAAGAGTTACAGTAACATGCGGGTCGGCGAGGTTCCGTTGGCAGTGAGGCAGGATTCTGGGTGTGATGAACAAGGACAGGGTGCTCGATGAACTGGGTTATTACCTGCTGGCCGGTGCCGGAGGTGAGGGTCCGGCCGGTCTGATGGACGAGGCCCGTCGCGGCGAGGAATTGGGCTTCGGAACTGCGTTCATCTCCGAGCGGTGGAACGTCAAGGAAGCCTCGTCGCTCACCGGGGCGGCGTGCGCGGTCACCAACCGAATGCAGATCGCTACCGCCGCAACGAATCACAACACGCGGCATCCGCTCATCACGGGCTCGTATGCCACCACCATGCACCGGCTGTCGAGGGGTCGCTTCACCTTGGGGATCGGTCGCGGCATCGCCGCGATGTACAACGCCTTCGGCGTGCCCGCTGTGACCACCGCGCAGATGGAGGACTTCGCCCAAGTCATGCGACGGCTGTGGCATGGCGAGGTCGTGTTCAATCACGACGGGCCGATCGGCAAGTATCAGGTGTTGTTCCTCGACCCCGACTTCGACGAGGACATCCGGCTTGCCATCGTGGCCTTCGGCCCGCAGACGCTGGCGCTCGGCGGCCGCGAGTTCGACGACGTCATCCTGCACACCTACTTCACCCCGGAAACCGTGCAGCGCAGCGTGAAGATCGTCAAGGACGCCGCCGAGAAGGCGGGCCGTGATCCGGCCAGCGTCAGGGTGTGGTCCTGCTTCGCGACGGTCGGCGATCACCTGCCAGAAGAACTCCGGCTCAAGAAGACGGTCGCCCGGCTGGCCACATATCTGCAGGGCTACGGCGATCTGATGGTGAAGACGAACGGTTGGGATCGCGCAGTGCTGCAGCGGTTTCGCAGTGACGCCGTCGTCACCTCGATCCCTGGCGGGATCGACCACAAGGCCACGGCCGACCAGATCGAGCACATTGCCACGCTGATCCCCGACGAGTGGCTGGAGCCTTCGGCGACGGGATCGGCGAGCGAGTGCGTCGACCGCATCCGCAAGGAGTTCGACTACGGCGCCGACGCGGTGATCATGCACGGCGCCACGCCCGACGAACTCGCCCCGATCGTCGGGGTTTACCGCGAAACCGACCGTTAGTGATCGACCACCTCGGGCGGGCCCTTCAACTCGCCGAGCATCGCTGCGCGTGTCAGGCCGAAACACCGTTGAATCCACAGTCCCGCAGTTGCCGATGCTGGCGAGGATTTGGTCGCGGTTATTCGATCGTCGGTGGTCGGGGTCCGGACGTCGCGGCCGGCGTGACTACTGCGCGTATGAGGCTTCCCGTTCCCAGAGGGCGCGCCAGTCGCGTTCCTCGTCTTGTTTGTCGTGGTGCAGTTGGACCGACGGCGAGCTGAGATGTATCGCGGGGTGGGGCAGGGTGAAGAAGTCGCCCTTGCCTTGGGCGGAGGCATGACCACCGGTGTCGATGTAGCAGTAGCCCTCGCCGGACAGTGGCTGTGCGTGGTCGGTCTTGCCGAGGTAGTGCAAAACGTTGATTGCGGCGGATTTGGCTCCGTTCTTGGCGAATATCGCCGCCTTGGGCAAGGGACGTCCTGAGGGGGAGGTAACGGCGGTGACGTCACCGATGGCGAAGATTCCGGGGTGTTCGGTCTGCATCGTCGTCATGTCGACGCTGATCCAGCCGGAATCGTCGATGGTGACGGAGGGTTCATGCGGGGGTATGAACACGAGCAGATCGAAGTCGACGGTGGTGCCGTCCTGAAATTTGATGCTGCGTTGGTCCGCGTCGACGCGCTCCACGTCGTGTTCGCCGTGGAAGGCGATGTCGTTGGCTGCCAGCATGGTGATGAGTTCCTGTCCGGCGTAGGGGCCGGCCGAGGGCATGGGTTGCTTCTCCGGGCTGTACACCATGATCTGTGTCGCCTCGCGGGAGCCGTTGTCGCGCAGGAGGTCTGCGGCCAGGAGTGCTCCCTCGTAGGGGGCCACGGGGCAACGGTAGGGGGCCGAGGTCACCAGGAACACCAGTTTGCCGCCCCTGAAGTTCTGCAGGGCGGTGTGCGCATCGGCGGCGGCGTCAGCGCTGTAGTAGTGCACCGCCGTCGCGTGATCGACGGCCGATCGCAGACCGGGGACCTTGTCGACGGCGTTGCGTGCGCCCGTGGCGATGACCAGCGCATCGAAGGAGATCAGAGTCGAATCGGCCAGCGTGACGGTGCGAGTCGCCGGATCGATGTGGTGGACCGAACCGGTCACGGTGCGCACGGCGCGTAACGCGTCGGGGGTCGGTCGGATGGGGACGCTGTCTTCGTGGCGCCAGCCGCGCATCACCCAGGGCAGGGTGAAACCGAGGAAGTGGGAGAAGTCGTTGTCGACGATCGTGATGGCGAGATCGTCGAGTGGGACGCCTGATTCGGACAGTTCTTTGACGACGCTGAGGCCGCCGATGCCGGCGCCGAGGATGAGCAGGCGCTTGTGTGTCTTCATCATTCCTACCTCTTCTTGGCAAACAGGCCCCGGCGAGGCGCCGAGGATTCGGTGTGGGGGTGTCCGTTGCACCATTGGTCGGCGGGCACGCTGCGTTTGACGGCGTCGACGTGTGCGCCGCAGCCCGACCAGGTGGTTCTGCCGCATTGGCGGCAGTGCACGGCGTGACACATCGGCACTCTCCCTTCAGTCCGGGCGGCCGTTAGGCGGTGGCGCGTGGTCGCTGCAGCTGCGTGAAGGGTGCAGTCGTGGCGAGGGTGGCGACCGCGTCGAACAGGGCCGTCGTCGACTCGGGCGCGGGCAGGGCGGTCAGGACGGGCCCAAAGAAGGTGCGGCCGTCGACGGACAGCATCGGGCTGCCGCCGGGCTCTCCGAGCGCGTTCTGCCCCGCCTCGTGGGACTGTCGAACGAGTTCGTCCAGAGACGTATCGGCGAGGGCCTCTCGGCTCATTTCACCCCCACCGACGGCGGCTAGCACGTCGTCGGCCAGGTCGACGTCGACGGCAGCGGACTGTTCGAAGTAACGCTCACCGAATGCGAAGTAGGCAGCGCCCAGACCCGCTGAGCCCTTCTCGCGGCCGATGCCGGCCATCAGCCTGCCGACGAGGCGGGAGTCGTCCATCCGGGCCTGCTGCGGCGGTGGTAGTTCACGCCCCTCGTTGAGTATCGCCAAGTTGAGCAGACGCCACTCGACCTCGAATCCGAGCGTGGTCGCCGCGGCCCGCAGCCAGCGCGCGGTGTTCCAAGAGTACGGGCACACCGGGTCCAACCACATGGTCACCTCGGTTGAGCGTGAATGCGACTGCACACCAGATGGTTTCATCACGGGCAGATCTCCTTTCGTGGTCAGCGATCGCCGGTCTCAGGCGAGGCTGAGGAACAACTTCTCCAGCTCGTCGATCGTCGGCGCGGGTGCACCGTCGGACGCGCCGACGGGACGATCCAGGCAGTCGCGCAGGCCGGTGGCGATGATCTTGAATCCGGCGCGATCGAGCGCCTTGGACACCGCCGCGAGCTGGGTGACGACGTCCTTGCAGTTGCGTCCCTGCTCGATCATGGCGATGACCCCGCCGAGCTGGCCGTGCGCCCTGCGAAGCCGGTTCAGCGTCGCCTCGACGTCGGCGCTGGGGGGGTGGTGTGGTTGCGGCACCTCACCGCTGGATTTCCTAGCCATGATTCGTTTATACCATACCCCCTATGGTATTAATGAGGCACGCCCAAGGATTCCGGCGATCCAGTCGGACTAGTACTAATACCCTACGGGGTAGGGTACCGCGCGACTGCGCTCCGGATTGATGACTCGACACCTCATTGAGAGGAGCTGGCTTTCATGCACACCACATCGCCCTATGGTCTGTTGAGGAGATTCTGGGTTGTCATCGTGATCGTCGTGGCTCTGGTCGTCGCCGGGTTCGTCGTTGGCCGGCTCCGGACATACTTCGGTTCGGACCTGCCGGGTTCGGCGATTCACGGTGACGCGGACGCCATCGTGGCGTTCAACCCGAAGCAGGTGACCTATGAAGTCGTCGGGCCCGAGACGGCGACAGGCGCGGTGAGTTACCTCGACGCGAACGGTCAGTCACACCAGGATCGTTTCGACGCGCTGCCGTGGTCAATCACGATCACCACGACCGACCCCGGCATCTTCGCCAATGTGGTTGCGCAGGGCGATAGTCAGACGCTGGGGTGTCGCATCGTCGTCAACGGCAAGGTCACCGCCCAGCAGCATGCGCAGGGCCGCGACGCCCAAGCCTTCTGCCTGGACAAGGCCGCATGAGCGGGCATGCCGAACGCCCATGGGCCGCTCGGCTCATCCGGGCGGGTGCCATCCCCATCATCCTGGCCTGGGTCGCGCTGACCGCCGCGCTAAACCTGCTGATCCCACAGGTCGAATTCGTCGGAGAACAGAACGCGGTGTCGATGTCGCCGACCGACGCGCCCGCGGTGATCGCCGCCAAGAAGATCGGCGAGAAGTTCCACGAATTCAGCTCCGACAGCATGGCGATGGTCGTGCTGGTCGGCGATCAACCCCTCGGCGATTCGGCGCACCAGTACTACGACACCCTGGTCGGCAAGCTGCACCAAGACTCAACCCACGTTGAGCACATCCAGAACTTCTGGGGCGATCTGATCACCGCCGCCGGCGCGCAGAGCAGCGACGGCAAGGCCGCCTACGTGCAACTCAATCTCGCAGGCGATCAGGGCAGTACGCGAGGCAACGAATCGGTCCGCGCGGTGCGTTCGATCCTTGCCGAGACCCCAGCGCCAGCGGGTCTGCGCGCCTATCTGACCGGCCCGGCGCCGCTGACCACCGACACCTTGGCTGCCGGAAACAAGAGCATGGTGAAGATGATGGCCATAACGATGGCGGTCATCACGGTCATGCTGCTGATCGTCTACCGATCCGTGAGCACCGTGCTGCTCATCCTGACCATCGTGGGCATCGAGATGGGCACCGCGCGCGGAATGGTCGCCCTGCTCGGGCACGCCCGGATGATCGACTTCTCGACCTTCTCGGTCAGCCTGCTGACAGCTTTGGCGATTGCCGCCGGCACCGACTACGCCATCTTCCTGATCGGCCGTTACCACGAAGCTCGCCAAGCAGGCGAGGACTCAGAGACCGCGTACTACACCACCTTCCGCGGGGTGGCCCACGTGATTCTCGGCTCTGGATTGACCATCGCCGGGGCGGTGCTTTGCCTGCGATTGACCCGATTGACCTATTTCAAATCCTTGGCGATTCCCTCGGCGGTCGGGCTGATCGTCGTCATCGCCGCAGCTCTCACGGTGGCACCTGCGATCCTGGTGGTGGCCAGCCGCTTCGGACTACTCGATCCGAAACGGATGATGAAGACACGCGGATGGCGGCGGATCGGCACCACCACGGTCCGCTGGCCCGTCCCCATACTGGCCGTCGCCACCGCCATCGCGATCCTCGGCATTCTGGCCCTGCCCGGCTACAAGACAAGCTACGACGATCGCAAGTACATTCCGGCGAACGAGCCGTCCAACGTCGGCTACACCGCTGCCGAAAGACACTTCAGCGCCGCCAGACTCAACCCGGACATCCTCATGGTCGAATCCGACCACGACATGCGCAACCCCAGCGACATGATCGTGCTCGACAAGGTCGCCAAAAGCCTGTTCGACATCCGCGGAATCGCCCTGGTGCAGAGCATCACCCGGCCATTGGGCTCACCCATTGCGCACAGCTCAATCCCGTACCAGGTCAGCATGCAAACCGCCCCCATCACCCAGAACCTGCAATTCCTCAAGACCCGCGTCGGCGACATCGACACCATGGCCGACCAGTTGGGCGCCATGGTCGCGTCGATGACGCGGATGCACACCCTGATGACCCAGTTCTCCGACACCATCCACCGCACCGTCGGCGACTTGAACACCATGAAGGCATCTGTCGACCAAACGCGCGACCGTCTCGCCGACTTCGACGACGAAGTCCGGCCCCTTCGCAACTACTTCTACTGGGAGCCAAACTGTTTCAACATTCCCGTCTGCTGGGGAGTGCGATCGGCCTTCGATGCCCTCGACGGCGTAGACACCCTCAGCGACAACATGGGCGCCCTGCTCAAAGACATCGCCGACATCGACACGGTGACACCGCAGATGGCCGCTCAGTTGCCACCGCTGATCGTGACTGCGACCTCGATGCAGCAGACCTTGCAGGCCATCCACACCACCTTCGCCGGCCTCATCGACCAGATGCAGCAGATGACCGACACCGCTACCGCGATGGGGCAAGCGTTCGACGCTTCCAAGAGCGGCGACTACTTCTACCTGCCGCCGGAGATCTTCCAGAATGCCGACTTCCAGCGGGGTTTGAAGCTCTTCCTCTCACCCGACGGCACTGCCGCCCGACTGATCATCACCCACGACGTGGACCCGGCCACCGAAGCAGGAATCTCCACCGTCGACGACGAACTCATCGCCGCGCACGAAGCCGTCAAGGGCACGCCACTGGCCGACGCCAACGTCTATCTCACCGGCACGGCAGCCACCTACAGGGACGTTCAAAGCGGCGCCAAGTATGACCTGATGATCGCCTCGTTCGCCGCCATCACGCTGATATTCCTGGTCATGGTGCTTCTCACCCGCGCCCTGGTCGCCTCACTGGTGATCGTCGGCACCATCGTGGTGTCGCTGGGTGCATCGTTCGGGTTGTCCGTGCTCATCTGGGAACGCGTCATCGGGATGGACCTGAACTGGATCGTCCTGGCCTTCGCCGTCATCATCCTGCTGGCCGTCGGATCCGACTACAACCTGCTCCTGGTCTCGCGTTTCAAAGAAGAAATCGGCGCCGGTATAAAAACCGGCATCATCCGCACCATGGGCAGCACCGGCAGCGTCGTGACCGCCGCGGGTCTGGTATTCGCCTTCACCATGGCCTCCATGCTGGCCAGCGACCTGCGCAACATCGGCCAAGGCGGCACCACCATCGGACTGGGCCTGCTGTTCGACACTCTCATCGTGCGCTCGCTGATGACACCATCGATCGCCGCGATACTCGGCCGCTGGTTCTGGTGGCCACTGAAAGTCCGCAGCCGCCCGGCTCACTCAGCGCCGACCAACACAGTCGCCACGGCACCCGCAGTGGTCAGCGACGGCAGCGTCCCGCGCAAGGTTTGACACCGCTTCCCGCCGAACGCCAGGGTGCTGGGACCTGTCTCCGCGGTTCGGGGGGCGTCAGTCCGTGGTCGGTGGCTTAGCCGTCACCACTCAGCGAGCACCCGCATCTTGTTCGCCTTCAAAACGGCATCGCGCCTGAGCCGCTTCAGCTCCGGATAAAACGCATTGCGCTTGTTGCCCTGGATGTTGAGTGGCAGGTCGAGGCCGGCGATCAGGTCGTCCTCGAAGAGCCACGGCTGGGGCCGAACGACCCACGACACGAGGGCATTCTCGGTCATCCATCGGCTCAGAACGGCCTCGCCTGCCGCAAACGTGCGACGCTCACCGGAGCCGATACGGCGCAGTTCGATGTCGAGCTGCGCGGCGAGCAGCACGCCGAGCGACTTGCGCAGCGTCGAACCCTCCGCGCTCGCATCGCCGGAGCCGTAGTGATACCTGATGCGCTTGCGCAGATCTTGGCTAACGGGTGGTTTCCCGTTCGGGGGCGGCGGGGTCGGCGCGATCCCGACGTAGAGCAACGTCAAGCCGTCGCGCTGCTCGCAGCCCGAAACATCGATGGAGTCGGGGACCGCTCGGAACCACCAACCGTGGACACCCGGCTTGTCCGGAACCGGACATGGTTCACCAAACACCTCGTCGCGCGTATATCTCCGAGCGTCGAGGAAACCCGCGACGGCACTTCCACCATTCTGTGCGGGCATGCGACCGATCATACGACCCGGTTCGCCGCACCAATCAATTCACTTGAACACTCGCGTGCTCGGCGCGTACAACGACTTGGTGGATCCGCGCGACTGGCCTTCGTTGACCGACGAATTGGTGTTGGCATCCAACCTATTCGGAGCTCAGGGGTACCGCCATTTCGCGAGGTGGTTGGAGGAAGGGGAGGCACGGATCGTCGATCCCGACTATGTGCGCCTCTTCACTGATCACATCACGCTTCCAGGAGTCGTCTCCGGTGACTTCGCCTACCGCTCCGTTCACTCGTCACGTGGCACTCTGCTGGGCGGCATTCGGTTCCGCGGACGAGACGTGGCGCGTCCGTTCGTGGAGATCGTGTGTCACACCTTCGGGGAACTGGACGAGTTGCGCGATTGTGTCCGTGCGGAGTGGTCGATGTTCGCCCCAGGATTTCTACGTCTTCGCGCACGCCCAGGTCGAATCGTCGGACGAAATGTGCTGCTGGACGTGACGATTCACGCCGCCCGTTGCCGGCACATGACCCCGCCCGACGGACTCGTCGAACTCCGGCCCTTCGAAGACGTCGAAGAGGCGATCGACATCGTGGACCGCCGCTACAAGAGATTGGCCACCGACGATCCGGACCTGGCTCGCAACGTGTACCGGGCCTCCGCCGAGGAGCTGCGCGAGTGGCATACGGCTGATGGTCGGCATGATCGACCGGCTCAACGTCGCGTCACGCAAGACCGCGGAACGTGCCGGCCGTCCGCCGTGTGTTGGATGCCGTGTTCTCAGCGCTCTGAGCCGCCTGCCCGCCGCCACACCAGGCTGCTGTGGGTCGTCACCCCCGCGTCGTCGGTCATGGTGGCCGACAGCGTCAAGAGATCACCGTCGACGGCGGCCTGCCGAAACTGCGGCTGCGCCAACAACTCCGGCATCATCGACATGGTCACGTCGTGGTGCAGGGTCGACGTCTCCTCGTTCACCGAGAAGCGGCCGCCGTAGGCGATGTATCCGGTCAGGTCCGACTCGGCCAGCTGAGCCGACATGTGGCCGTCTGCGGTGTAGAGGATCAGGCCCGCGCGGTGCGGTCGCCGAGCGGATGACGCTCGTCGCCGGTCGCGGAGTCGATGGCGATGAACGACACCAAATCCCACGCGCCGAGGACACTGTCCCGCAGCGTCGGTCACGGCAGGATGACGGTGCGGCTGACCGGCTCCGCGGCGGCCTGTCTGCTGCACAGCCCACGCTGCAGGCCGGCCAGCAGCGCGTCGCGGGTCTCGCGTGGATCGATCAGCTCGTCGAAACCGAGGTGCTCGGCCGATCGGTACGACGCCTCCAGCTCGGCGTCGCGCAGCTTGGCGCTGAGATCCTCCTCGGCATGCGTGGCGCGGCTCAGCGCCGCCGCGCTCATCGCGCCCATCGTCGCACCGGGATAGGCGAACGTGGCCACCTGCTCGTCGAATCCCAGCAGTGACATCACCATCGAGCCGAAGCCGTAGGCCTTGCGCAGGGTGACGTGCAGCTTCAGCGTGGTGGCCGCCGTCTGGGCGGCGAACATCCTTGCGCCGCTGCGCAATACGCCGCTGCGCTCCGATCGGCTGCCCGGCATCATGCCCGGGTTGTCGGCGAGGAACACGATCGGCAGGTGGAAGGAGTCGGCGACCATGATGAAGTGCGCGGCCTTGTCGGCGGCGTCGGCGTCGATGGAGCCCGGCCATCACCTGCGGCTGATTGGCGACCACCGCGACCGGGTGACCGCCGAGGTGGGCCAGTGCGCAGATGATGGCCCGGCCGAACCGCGGCTGCACCTCGAACCAGTCCGGCCGATCGAAGATCGACGTCGAGCACCGCGCGCATGTCGTACACCCGCCGGTTGTCCCGCGAGACGATGTCGAGCAACTCGGGGGTCGGCCGTGGCGCCGTGGCCTCGTCGGCCGGCAGCGCCGTCGGGTACGACCACGCACTCGGCGGAAAGTAGGACAGGTAGCGGCGGATGTCGTCGATCACGGCCTCGTCGTCCTCGCCGAGGTTGTGGATCACCCCGCTCGCCAGGGCGACGCCGGGGCCGCCGAGGTCCTCCTTCGAGATCTCTTCGCCCGTCGACTCCTTGACCACCGGCGGACCCGCGGTGAAGATCGCGCCCTGGCGGCTCATGATCCTGAAGTCGCACACCGGGGCGACCAGGGCGCCGTGGCCGGCCGACGGGCCGAGGACGGCGGCGACGGTGGGGACGCGTCCCGAGCAGTTGGCCTGCGCGAGCAGGTCGGTGGGGGTGCGGCCGTAGTGTCCGCCGGTCGGCCGGAAGCCTGCGCCCTCCAACAGCATCACCAACGGAATCCGGTTCCGCAGCGCCAGTTCGGCGATCCGGTAGCGCTTGGAGTTACCGCCGGGGCCGATGCTGCCCGCCAACGTCGTGAAGTCCTCAGCGCCCGACCATGACGGGCGTGCCGTTGACCAGGCCGGAGCCGACCACGATTCCGTCCGCGGCGATCTCGCCGCCGACCAGGGTGCCGATCTCCCGGAACGAACCCTTGTCGAGCAGCCGGTCGATCCGCGCCCGCGCGTCGAGCTTGCCCTTGTCGCGATGCTTGGCCAGCCGCTCGTCACCGCCCATCGCCCAGGTGCGCTGACGCCGCCGCTCGAGATCGTCGAGCGTGTCCTCCCAGTCCTGGGCCTTCGTCATGCGTTCCATCCTCACAGGTGGGTGCCAGTGCCGTGCGGGTATGGGCGTTGACCATACTGAAGTGCTTACTGTAGCGTCGTCGACCATGGTGGCGGCGGTCAGGGGTCGGGTGCCGGTGCATGGCCGTTGACGGTGCCGATCGCCTGAGGATCGACAGGGGCATTCCAAGCGAACTCGCCCGTGTCCCAGGGATAGTCGGTGCGCTCGAGCGCCGCGGCTACGACGGATGCTGGGCGGGCGAGATCAACCACGATCCGTTCCTGCCGGTCCTGCTGGCCGCCGAACACACCTCGCGCCTGGAGGTCGGCACCAGCATCGCCGTCGCGTTCGCACGCAACCCGATGACCGTCGCCAACCTGGGCTGGGATCTGCAGTCGTACTCCCGTGGCCGGTTCAACCTCGGGCTCGGCACCCAGATCCAGGCTCACGTCGAGAAGCGGTTCAGCATGCCGTGGAGCCAGCCCGTGCGCGCGTATGCGCGAGTTCGTCGGCGCGCTGCACGCGATCTGGACCGCGTGGCGGGATGGCACCAGGTTGGCATTCGACGGCGAGTTCTACACCCACCAGCTGATGACACCGATGTTCACCCCCGAGCCCTCCGAGCACGGCTTCCCCACGGTGTTCATCGCTGCCGTCGGCGAGGCGATGACCGAGATGTGTGGGGAGGTGGCCGACGGCCTGCTGGCCCACGCGTTCACTACGAAGCGTTACGCCGATCAGGTGACAACGCCCGCGCTGCTCAGAGGGCTACGACGAGCGGACCGCGACCGCAACGGTTTTCAGGTGTCGTGTCCGGTGTTCGTCGTCACCGGCGAGACTGATGAACAGATGGCCGCCGCCGCGGCCGCCACTCGCAAGCAGATCGCGTTCTACGGATCGACGCCTGCGTACCGCAAGGTTCTCGATCTGCACGGCTGGGGCGACTTGCACGTCGAGTTGCACCGGCTGTCGAAGATGGGCCGTTGGGACGCCATGGGCGAGCTCGTCGACGACGACGTCCTGCGCGCGTTCGCCGTCGTCGCTCCGCCCGCCGAACTGGCAGGTGCGCTTCTGGCCCGCTGCGACGGCGTGATCGACCGGGTGCTGCCCGCCTTTCCTGCGGGTTTGTCCGAAGATGTCGTCGACGCCGTGCTCGACGAGGTGCGCAAGGCTGGGAGCTGCCGATGAGTACGCCGACCATGGATGAGGCCGCGAAGGTCCTGGCGGATCCGGAGGCATACACCGACGAGCCGGGTTTGCACCGGGCGCTGGCACATCTCCGCGCGAACGCCCCGGTGTCGTGGGTCGACGTAACCGGGTACCGGCCGTTCTGGGCCATCACCAAGTACGCCGACATCATGGCGGTCGAGCGCGACAACGCTCGATTCACGAACTCGCCTCGGCCGGTGCTGATGACCGCCGAGTCCGACGAACTCCAGGCCGGTGTCGGCATCAGCACCCTGATCCACATGGACGACCCGCAGCATCGTGTCGTGCGTGCGATTGGCGGTGACTGGTTCCGCCCGAAGGCCATGCGCGACATGAAGCTTCGCGTCGACGAGCTCGCCAAGCGCTACGTCGACCACATGGCGGCGGTGGGTCCCGAATGCGACTTCGTCCAGGAAGTCGCGGTGAACTTTCCACTCTTCGTGATCATGTCGCTGCTCGGCGTGCCCGAGGCGGACTTTCCGCGGATGCTGCGCTACACCCAGGAACTGTTCGGCAACGACGACGCGGAGTTCAGCGTCGGCGCCTCCAAGGAGGACCCGTTGGCGGTGCTGCTCGACATGTTCGGGTACTTCAACGCGATCACCGCATCGCGCCGCGAACACCCGACCGAGGACCTCGCGTCGGCCATCGCCAATGCCCGCGTCGACGGTGAGCCGCTGTCCGACGTCGACACGGTCTCCTACTACGTCATCATCGCCACTGCTGGCCACGACACCACCAGCGCGACGATTTCCGGTGGGCTGCAGGCGCTGATCGAGCACCCCGAGCAGCTTCAGCGCCTTCGGGACGACCCCGACCTGATGGGGTTGGCGACCGAGGAGATGATCCGCTGGGTGACGCCGGTCAAGGAGTTCATGCGAACCGCGGCTCGGGACACCACGATTCGCGACGTGCCGATCGCGGCGGGGGAGTCGGTGCTGCTGTCCTACCCGTCGGGCAACCGGGACGAGGAGATCTTCGCCGACCCGTTCCGCTTCGACGTCGGGCGCGATCCCAACAAGCACCTGGCCTTCGGCTACGGCGTGCACTTCTGTCTCGGTGCGGCGCTCGCCCGCATGGAGGTGAACAGCTTCTTCTCCGCGTTGGTGCCGCGGCTGCGCTCGATCGAGTTGACCGGCGAACCGCAGCACACGGCGACCATCTTCGTCGGCGGCCTCAAGCACCTGCCGATCCGATACGAACTGGACTAGCAGCAGCGGGTCTGCGGGTTGGCCTCCGTGGTGGCGTGGCGCATCCGCCAGTAGTCCCGCTCGGAGCAGACCGTCTCGCCGGGGTGGGCACGAAGGCGATGTTCGACGTAGCGACGATAGTGGTTGTCGCCCATCAATGTGCCCCAGTACCAACCGATCTGGCGGCCGATCTCGGCAACTCGTCCCATTGCTTCTGCACCTCCTTCTCGGCCGCGGTCGGGATCATCCCGGACGGCGCGAAGATTCGCGACGGCACCGGGTCGTCCTCAGTGAGCGGGCGACCACCACCGCGGATGGCCTGCAGCGCCACCATGACTCCTGCGACGAACACGATGCACGACGAGGACGGCGAACACGATCGACAGCGTGCCCTGGATGAACGTGTTGCGGATGACGGCATCGATCTGGCCGATGTTCTTGGCTGCGCCGAACGTCGTCTTGCCCGCGTCCTTGGCGTCGACGTACTGGGCGTGCTGGCTCCAGTAGCCCACCTTCGGGTCACCGGAGAAGATCTTCTGCCACGACGCCGTCATCGTCACGATCAGATCCCACATCAGCGGAACACCAGGAATCCAGGCCCATTTCAGCAGACCGCGCTTGATGATCACCACGGTCACCACCGTCAGCGCGATGGCGGCGAGCAGCTGGTTGGCGATGCCGAACAGCGGGAACAGCGTGTTGATGCCACCGAGCGGATCGGTGACGCCCATCAGCAGGATGCTGCCCCACGCGGCCACCACGATGATGCTGCAGGCCCATGCGCCGACGCGCCAGCTCGGATTGCGCAGCTTCTTCAGCGGCCCACCGAGATTCGCGAGGCCGTCCGAGAGCATGAACCGCGCGACCCGGGTGCCCGCATCCACGGTGGTGAGGATGAACAACGCCTCGAACATGATCGCGAAGTGGTACCAGAACGCCTTGAGCCCCGTCCCGCCGAAGACCTGGTGCAACACCTCGGACATGCCGAACGCCAGCGTCGGCGCGCCACCGGTGCGCGACACGATCGACTCCTCGCCGACGCTCTCGGCCGCGGCGGTGATCTCCGCACCGGTGATCGGCGATCCGGAGAGCCCGAGGCCGTTGACGTAGTCGGCGGCCGTCTGTGCCGTCGTCCCGGTCTGCGCGGAGGGCGCGTTGATGGCGAAGTACAGGTGCTGGTTGAGGATGGCCGCGGTGATGAGCGCCATGATCGCGACGAACGACTCGGTGAGCATGCCGCCGTAGCCGATCAACCGCATCTGGCTTTCCTTCTCCAGCAGCTTCGGGGTGGTGCCCGAGGAGATCAGCGAGTGGAATCCGGACAGCGCGCCGCAGGCGATGGTGATGAACAGGAACGGGAACAGCGAGCCTGCGAACACCGGACCCGTGCCGCTGCTGGCGAACGACGAAACGGCCGGCGCCTCCATGATCGGCCGAGCCACCAGGATGCCGATCGCCAGCAGGATGATGGTGCCGACCTTCATGAACGTCGACAGATAGTCGCGCGGGGCCAGCAGAAGCCACACCGGCAGCACCGATGCGGCCAGGCCGTAGAAGATGATGCACCACGACAGCGTGACCTTGGACAGCGTGAACCAGTCGACGCCCCAGTCGGTTTCGGCCACCCAGCCGCCGGAGACCACGGCGAGCAGCAGTAGCACGACGCCGATCAGCGAGACCTCGGAGACCCGGCCGGGCCGCAGGAACCTCAGGTAGAGGCCCATGAAGATCGCGATCGGGATGGTCATCGCGATCGAGAAGACACCCCACGGGCTCTCGGCGAGCGCGTTGACCACCACCAGGGCGAGAACCGCCAGCAGGATGACCATGATGACGAGCACGCCGACGATCGCGGCGACGCCGCCGACCGCGCCCGAGTTCGTCGCGGGCCATCTGACCCAGCGAGCGGCCGCGCCGCCGGACCGAGATCGACAGCACCAGGTAGTCCTGGACGCACCCGGCGAACACGGCGCCGATGATGATCCAGATGGTGCCGGGCAGGTAACCCATCTGCATGGCCAGCACCGGGTCCGACGAGAGGGCCCGCGCCCGCGATGGCGGCGAAGTGATGGCCGAACAGCACGCGCCGGTCGGTCGGCATGTAGTCGGTGGCGTTCTCGAACACCTCGGCGGGCGTGGCCTGGTCGTCGCGAGGACGCACGATCTTCATCTCGATGAGGCGGGCGTAGAAGCGGAACCCGATCACGTAGGTGCAGATCGCCGCGATCACGAACCAGACCGCGCTGACCGTCTCACCGCGGAAGAACGCGATCACCGCCCAGGCGATCGCCCCGAGCAGGGCGATGACGGCGAAGACGATCTTGTGCTTCGTGGTGATCGGTGACCGGTCGATGATCGCCACCGGCGGCAGGTCCGCGTCCGTCCGGATGTAGGTGATGTCGCCGACGGTCTCCTCTGAGCGCTCGGCAGCGGTAGGACCAGAAGATGAAGCCATGGTCCGATCCTGTCATCGCGTGCCGCGGCGGTTGGCGAAACGGAGGCTTTCGGCGAGTGCTGCGTGGATAACGCCCGGCGGTCCGGGTCGTCCAATCAGAGGAAATGGACTATGGATCTTCCTCCAACTAGAGGAATACGCTGTGGCCTGGATCACATACGCTTGACCGCGAGTTAGCAGTGACCTGCCCCAGCAACCCGAGGAGACCGTCATGCGGCCACTTGCCGACCCCGCCGCTCCACCCATCCCGCGACTCGCCGGACCGCGCATCAGGAATGGGCTGACCATCCTGTTGATCCTTGATCTGGCGTACTTCATCAATGCCATGGATCGGCAGGTCTTCCCCGTCATCCTGCCCGATGTCCGTGAGGCGCTCGGGGTCACCAGCAGCCAAGTAGGGCTTCTCGCAACGATTTTCACCCTCGGCATGGGACTGGCGGGCATTCCCGCCGGCTACCTGACCGACCGCTGGGGTCGCAAGAACATGATCCTGGCCGGCCTGGTCCTGTTCTCCGTGACGACCGCGCTTCAGGCAGTGGCAGTGACGTGGTTCGACATGGCCGCCTACCGCGTGGTTTCCGGGATCGGCGAGGGCATTCAGAACGCCGCCCTCTTTGCTGCGGCGGGCTCGTACTTCCACCGCAACCGCGGCCTGGCGATCGGCACCCTGGCTGCTGCGTACGGCGTCGGCGCCTTCACCGGTCCGGCCGTGGGTCAGCTGCTCGTCGAGGTGACCGGCCGATGGCAGATGCCGCTGCTCGTCTTCGGCCTCTTCGGTGTCGTGGTGTTCGTTGCGGTGGCATTCGGCGTGCCGCGCGAGGCCGCCGAATACGGCGCCGACACCAAGGATGTCGCCCGCGCGGGAGAGATGGGTGTGGTGGCCTCCGACCGACTGTTCAATCGCGCCGTGGTGTGCGCGGCGGTCGCGGCCGCAGGCGCGGGTTTCGCGCTCAACGCCTGGCTCGGCCTCTATCCCACGTTCCTGCGGACGGCGCACGGTTTCACCCCCTCACAGGCCAGTGTCACGGCCAGCATGTTCGGCGTCGGCGCGCTGGCGGCGATCTTCGGCGGCTATCTGGCCGACCGGACCAGCCAGCGCATGCTCAACGTGATCGGCCTGACGGGGCTGATGGTGACCGGCGTGCTGATCTTCTCCACCTCGGCGCCGCAGGGTGTCCAAATGCTGCTGACGCTGTTCATGGGGGTGTCGTTCACGGGTGTGATCTACACCAACACGAGCGCGCTCATGCAGCGCAACGTGGCTCCCGCGCTGGTCGGGCGTGCACAGGGTGTCTTCCTTGCTTCGCTCTACATTCCCGCCAGCGTGTCGGGCTACGTCTTCGCTCGTCTCGTCGACGCGGTGGGCTGGACGGTCGGCGGTGCGCTGGTGATCGTCATCCCCTGTGTGACGGGGCTTTTGGGGATGGCGGCGCTGGGTCGGCCGCGCCCAGTCACCGCATTGCAGGCCTGAATCAACAGACCAGAGAAAGGAGACGACAATGACCGAGCAGCGCAGCGAGGTCCGCGACGGCATGCGGATCGACTGGGATGTCGCCATCCCAGTCGAGGACGGCTACCTCGTCGCCGATGTGTTCCGGCCCGACGATGATCAGCCGCACCCGGTGCTGCTGGCTGCCGGGCCGTACGCCAAAGGCCTGGCGTTCGCGGAGGGCTACGCCCACCAGTGGACGAGCTTGGTGCGCGACCATCCCGAAGTCCTCGACGGCTCCACCGGGTCCTACCAAGTGTGGGAGTACCCCGACCCCGAACGCTGGGTTCCCCACGGCTACGTGTGCGTGCGCGTCGACACCCGCGGAACGGGCGCCTCTCCCGGCGAAGTCGACTTCTTCTCACCACAAGAGACCCACGACCTCTTTGAGTGCATCGAGTGGGCAGGCACTCAGCCGTGGAGCTCGGGCAAGGTTGGCCTGCTTGGCATCTCGTATCTGGCGTCCAACCAGTGGCAGGTCGCCGCGCTGCGCCCGCCGCACCTCGCGGCGATCTGCCCTTGGGAGGGGGCGTCGGACTACTACCGCGAGTACACCCACCACGGCGGCATCGTCTCGGAATTCATGCCCAGCTGGATGCCCTACCAGGTGGCCACGGTGCAACACGGGCGTGGTGAAGGCGCCGTGGTCAACCCGGTCAACGGCCGCCGAGTCACCGGACCGGAGACGGTCGACGAAGCGGAGAGGGCGAAGAAGCTGATCGACATCGGCGGCGTGCTCAACGCGCACCCGTTGTGCGACGACTTCTATCGGGACAGGACAGCCGACCTGTCCGCGATCACCGTCCCAACGCTGTCGAGTGCGAACTGGGGTGGGATGGGTCTGCACTCCCGCGGCAACTTCGAGTCGTTCACCGGGGTGGCCTCGGACCAGAAGTGGCTCGAAGTGCACGGTCTGGAGCACTGGACCGAGTTCTACACCGACTACGGCCTCGACGTGCAGCGCCGCTTCTTCGACCACTTCCTCAAGGGCGCCGACAACGGATGGGATCGCACCGCGCGCGTGCAACTCAAAGTCCGGACCCCAGAAGGGTTCATCCGCCGCGACGAGCACGAGTGGCCGCTGGCGCGCACCCGCTGGACACGGGTCTACCTCGACCTCGCCGGCGGCGGCCTTGCCGAAGCCGAACCCGAGGAGTCGGTGCAGGCGTCGTTCGTGGCCAGACACGACACCCTCCTGTTCCGCACCTCGCCACTGGCCGAGCCCTCGGAGATCACCGGACCGGCGGCACTGAAGCTGTTCGTCTCGTCGTCCACCAACGACGCAGACCTGTTCGTCACCGTGCACCTGTTCGACCCCGACGGCGAGGAGGTCTTGTTCACCACTGCATTCGAACCGCGGGCGCCGCTGACCCAGGGCTGGCTGAGAATGTCGCACCGCGCGCTCGACCCTCGGCGAAGCCTCCCGTATCGGCCGTGGCACCCTCACGATCGACTCGAGCCGCTGGACGCCGGCCAGACCTACGAGGCCGACGTCGAGATCTGGCCCACGTCCATCGTTGCGCCCGCCGGGTACTCATTGGGGGTCTCCGTGCGCGGGATGGACTACGTGCACGGGTTGCCGGGCAAGCATCACGTCGCCTACGGCAGAGAACTGCTGGGCAGCGGACCTTACTGGCACGAGCACCCCGGTGACCGCGACCGGAGGCAATTCGATGGCACCACGACGCTGCACAGCGAACCGGGGCGACGTCCCTACCTGTTGCTCCCGGTGATCCCGGAGCGCGCATAACGGCTAAAGGCGAACTGTGCCAACGACGCTCGGCCTACCGCTGGTTCCGCTCACGCGCGACGAGCAGTAACTCGCAGACCAACCTGACCCGCGGATCGTCGAGATCGAGCCCGGAGAGTTCCTTGATCCTGGTCAACCGGTAGCGCAGCGTCGTCGGGTGCAAGTTGAGCCGCCGCGAGGCCTCGCTGGAGTTGCAGCTGGCTTGAAGCCAAGTTCGCAAGGTGAGCACGAACTCGGTGTTGCGCGCGGCGTCCTCGTCGACCAGCGTCTGCAGCCCGGGCAACCACAGGTCGCCGCGCTCGTCGAGCACTTGAATCACCTCGCGCAGTACGGCGATGGGGCGGACCGAGTCGGCGTGCACGAAACGCGGGGACTCAGTGTTGCCGTCATCCAGTAGAGCGCCCAGTGCGTCTTCTGTCTCGCGGCGGCGGGCGCGGATGGCGCCCAACCCTCGTCCCAGCGAGCTGGTGGCACCGCGTAGACGCCCCTGCAGCACGGGGATCACCCGACCGACGATCTCCCCGCCGAGCCGCCGCACACCCTCCTCATTGCTGTCCGGCGGCACTTCCACGATCGCGAAAACCGTTCGGCCCAGCCTGCTTACCGCGGCGTGCCAGCGGAATGCGGCACAGGTGAGCGCGACGTGGTCGGTGATCCGGTCCCAGGCATCGTCGGTCATGTCGAGGTCGGCGTCAGGGGTGAAGCCGAGCACCGCCGTCGTCGCAGTGCGCGCGATGCCCAGCTCATCGGCGTGTCGGTGCAGTTGACCGCGGCCGTCCAACAGGGAGCGGACCAGCTGTCCCCGTCCCCGCCGCTCCTCTTGATGATTGTCGTAGTAGCGCAACATGTGTGGAACGGCGATGTCGGCGGCCTCGCGAAGCAGCGCGGGAGCGTCGATCGACAAGGGCGTCTCACCTTCGGCAACCCACAAGATGCCGAGCAGGCGCGAACCCGACCGCATCGCCGTGATCAGCCTGCGGCGCGCCTGGAACGGCCCGGCGACCACGTCGATCACGTCCTCAGTCGTGCGCAGTCGGTCCAGTGCACCGCTGTTGTCGAGATGTTCCAGCCATTCGATGGGCATCCGTCGGCCCAGGATTGCTCGGTCCCTGCCGACATCGGTTGGGCCGCTGAACGAGGAGTACGACAGCACCTGGAAGTTGGCATCCTCGATGATCACCGGCCCGCCAACGCGTTCGGCGAAGCCTTCGGCCAACGCGAACAAGTCGCCCTGAGGCAACCCCCCGACCGGCGGCGCATCGAGGCCTCCGGGCGGACGGGCGGGGCGCGCGGCATGCTGGCCGAGTACGCCGAGCACGGATGCCTGCGAGACGTTGCGGCGCAACAGAATCAGGGCACACCCCTTGGGTGCGTCCGGACGCGCATCCCCGTCCGGGTGGCTCGCGATCACGGCCGCGCATTGCCGCGCAGCGGCGATCTCGAGCAGCGCGGCAAGCGCGTCCTCGCCCACGCCGATCGCCAAGACCACCGAGGAGGGGGCATCGCCGACGTCGGGTGTGTCGTCACCGAGATCATCGGCCAGCACGACGGGGCCGAGACGCGTCGAGGGCTCGGCTCGCTCGGTGTACTCGACGTCGGTACCGAGCCGCGCCAGGAGGTCGTCCATGGTCCAGTCCATGCCGCTCCAAATTTTAGCGGAGGAACGACCAGAGATATCCGGTGTTCTGTGGAGATCGTGGGCGGTAGCCGCGGCCTACCGTTGGCACGATGTACGCATTCAACCTCGACGCCGAGCAGGTCTGGGACCCGGAGCGACACGTTGAGAAGATCCTCGAGAGGATCAGTGGCGGCGACGTCACGATCGCGTGTTGGGAACCGGGGCAGTGCAGCCCCCACCACTGCCATCCCGAGGCCACGGAGATCTACTTCTGTTACACCGGTGGGGGCACGATGCGTACTCCGGACTCGGTAGTCGAGGTCGTGCCGGGCTCGTTCGTGGTGCATCCGCCGGGTGAGCTGCACGAGTACGAGAACGGACCGGCTCGTTCCCTGCTGTTTCGCGTCCGATACGGCAACGACATGCGCTACCACAGCGTGGCTTGGCGCGGCCAGGCCGGCTGGCAGCAATCACCCGAGGACGCTGACTACTTTGCGGCGCTGTCGTGATCGTGCGGAACGCTCATCAGCCTTCGTACAGGGTGCGCACGGTCTCGATGGTGTCCGCCTCGGCGGGCCCCTTGTCGTCGCGGTACCGCAGCACGCGCGCGAAGCGCAACGCCATTCCGCCTGGATAACGGGTGGAACCCTGCACGCCGTCGAACGCGATCTCCACGACCTGCTCGGGCCGCAGCTCACTACGCCGCCGGCGGAGCCGGCAGACCGGCCTGAGCCGTCGGTAGGTCCGGCCGCGAGTTCGAGGAAGCGATCGGTCTGCCAGTCGAGCATCTCGTCGGTCATGCCCTTGAACGTCTTGCCCAGCATCACGAATCCGCCGGTCGCCGGGTCGCGCGCGCCGAGATGGATGTTGGACAGCTTGCCGGTGCGTCGGCCCGATCCCCACTCCACCGCGAGCACGACGAGGTCGAGGGTGTGCACCGGCTTGACCTTGAGCCAGCCCGCGCCCCGACGCCCGGCCTCGTACGGCGCCGACGGCGACTTCGCCATCACGCCTTCGTGACCGGCGGCCAGGGTCGCCGCCAGGAACGCCGCGGCGGCCTCGCCGTCGGCGGTGGTCAACCGGTCGACGCGCTGGTCGCGCCGGCACGATCCGAGTCGAGAGCCGTCGAGATCGCTGCGCGGTGGGCAGGTCCAGCAGATCGGCGCCGTCGAGGTGCAGCAGGTCGAAGAAGAACACCGACAGCGGTTGCGCGGCGCGGGCCGCCTCGACGTCGGCGGTGCGGCCGAACCGCGAGGCGGTCACCTGGAACCGGTGCGGCCGCCGTCGGGCTGCAGCGCGATGGCCTCGGCGTCGGCGATGAACGTGGTCGCGGGCAACGCCAGCGCGGCCTCGACGACCTCGGGCAGTCGCGCCGTGATGTCGTCGAGGCTGCGGGTGTAGACGGACACCGTGTCACCGCGCGCGGTGGATCTGCACCCGCGCGCCGTCGAGCTTGGCCTCGAAGATGGCCGTCGCCGCCGAGCTTCTCGAGTGCGTCGGCGACGCCGGTCGCGGTCTGGGCGAGCATCGGACCGACCGGGCGGCCGACCACGAGCGTGAACTCGGCGAGCGCGCGCCTGCCCGCCGGTCAGCGCCGCTGCGGCGACGGTCGGGAGGTAGCCGCCAGCATCGCGGCCCGGCGGACCTCGGCGGCGCGGAAGTTCGGCCGCCTTGGCGACCGCGTCGGCCATCACCCCGACGAGCGCGCCCTGGCGCAGTTCGCCGCCGAGCAGGCGCCGCAGGAACGTCTGCTCGACCTCGGTCGGCGGCGCCGAAGACCGCGGTCACCAGAGCCGATCGTCGGGCCTGCGGACCCCTTGCCCGCGACGGCACCGATCTCGGTGAACGCGGCGTCGACGCCGCGCACCGTCAACGACGGTTCGGCCGCGGCGTCGGGCAGCGACGCGCAGGGCTGCCCATCCCACGCCGATCTGGCGTTGCGGCAGTTCGCCGGACAGCCACGCGACGACGATCGAGACCAGCGCCGGGTCGGCCTCGGCGGCCGCCCGCTTCAGCAGGTCGGCGATGCGGCCGATCTTGGCCGACCGCGCGGACACGGCACCGACGTCGGCGGACGCGGTGGCGACGTCGACGAGTTGCACCAGGCCAGCCTGACACGGAGGTCGGACATTGCCGAGTGCATGGATGAGCGCCGCACACGGTGGTACTTTGCGCTGGTCGTTCGCCGAGCCACGGCGCCGGGAAGGAATTGTCATGCCAGCACGAAAGTCCGGAGTCGCGGCGCTCTTCGCAGTGACGTGGGCAGCGCTCGCGATCGGTGCCGCGCCAATGGCAGCGGCCGACGACTGCGACGCCACGGCGTCGGTGTGCGAGTCACCAGGGAACGTCCAAATCAACGACTCTCCACCAGCGTCGGAAGTCGACCAATATCCGTCCGACGACGAGTGGTACTTCAACCCCGCGGGCGGCGGGACTGCCCTGCAGCCCAGCGGTGGGTCGCACTCGGGCGGTGGCGGTGGCGGTGGCGGTGGCGGCGGTGGACATCGCTGACTGTCACACCGGTGATCGCCATTGCGGTCTCTAACTTGTTTCATCCCAGGTCTTTTCATCAGGCGCCAACACTCTTAGGAGAATGATCCATGTTGCTTTCCTCTATCGCGTGGCGCGCGGCAGCAGCCGCGGCCGGTGCCGGTGCGATCGCCGGCGTCACGCTGTTCGGTGCCGCGCCGTCCGCGCTGGCAGACCCGCCACCACCACCCCCGCCGGGCTGTTCGGCAGCCGACTTCGAGCAGGTCAAGGGTGAGGTATCCACAGCGACCTCGGCCTACATGTTCACCCATCCCGACGTCAACGCGTTCTTCTCCACGCTCAAGGGCCAGCCGCGAGATCAGATCAGCCAACAGGTCAAGAACTACTTCGCCGGCAATCCGCAGGCGCAGTCCGACCTGGCTGGTATCCGACAGCCGATGCGCGACATGAAGAGTCGCTGCCAGTAACCAGCCGGTCCATCGCCGTGCCTACTTCACCGCGAACGACACGGTGTGCCAGCCGCTCGCACCATCCGGAATGACGTCGGCCTCCTGCGACGTCTGTACCGCGCCCGTGTCGTCCGTCGCCCGCACGGAGATCTGGTGCTCGCCGGATTGCTCGGCGCGCCAATCGAAGCTCCACAACCGCCAGGTGTCGTCGTTGTAACTGGCCCCCAATTGCGCTGGCTGCCATGGGCCGTCGTCGATGCGGACCTCGACGGCGCGCACGCCACGGTGCTGCGCCCATGCCACGCCGCCGAACCTCACCGGGCCAGTGGGGACGTCCTGGCCGCTGCGTGGCACGTCGATCCGTGACTCGGTCTTGATGGGGCCGCGGGAGGACCAGCCAAGACGCGTCCAATACGCCTCTGCGCGATCGAATCTCGTCAATTCGAGGTCGACGAGCCACTTCGTCGCCGAGACGTAGCCGTAGAGCCCGGGGACCACCAGCCGCGCCGGGTACCCGTGCTCGAGTGGAAGCGGTTGACCGTTCATCGTGATCGCGAGCAGCGAATCGCGGTCGTCGGTGAGCGCTTCGACCGGCGTGCCCGCGGTGAAGCCGTCGATCGACGTCGACAACACCATGTCGGCATCGGGGTGAATTCCCGCCGTCGCCAGCAGGTCCCGCACCCGATAGCCGGTCCACACGGCATTCGAGATCAGGTCGCCGCCAACGGGATTGGACACGCAGGCCAGCGTCACCATCTTCTCGACGAGCTCGAAGCGTCGCCAGATCGTCGAACCGGAAGGTGATCTCGCGGTCGACCATGCCGTGGATCCTCAGCTGCCAGTCGGTGCGGCTGAGCTGCGGAACGCTCAGCGCGGTGTCGATCCGGTAGAAGTCGGCGTTGGGGGTGACGAAACTGGGCAGCGCGACGCCCTGCGGGCTGGACGGTCGGCGGCACCGGCGGGATGGGCTTGGCGACGGTCGGCGGGACGAACGCCGTCGCGGTCGCCCGCCACCGATGGACGCAGCGGTCAGCACGGCGCCCGTCACTCCGGTCACGCACGCCGACGGCCAGCGAAGCCGATCGTCAGCCAGCGACAGCCGACGGCCCGGTCGGGCCGGCTGATCCGGCGGCGCGGCGACGTCGACGGCGACCCGTGCGCGTCGGTGAACCGGCCCGACGTCAGGCAGCCGCAGCACCGCCACGCCGCACGCCGGTGCCGATCACGGTGGGAACGACGTCGACGGGGCTCGCGCCGGCGCGGTCAGCACGGCGGCGCATCCCGCCAGCCCGGCCAGCACGATCGCGATGCTGCCCGATCGGTATTCGCGCGCGCTCTCGAGCTGCGCGGTGAGCGCGGCGATGACGGCGATCACGACGAGCACGAGCCACCGTCAGGAACAGCTTGTCGGAGGTGCCGAACGCCTGGATCGCCCATTCCTTGACGGGGCCTGGCGTGAGGTCGATGACGGCCGAGCCGATCGGCGGTTCGCGAGTCGGCGCCCGGCCCGAACGCGAACCGCCGACCAACTGGGACACACCGAGGGCGACCGCCGCGGCGGCGACACCGTTCAGCGGAGGGCTCGGGCGCGTCGCAGTTTCGACCATACCGCCAAGGTACCGACTCGGGCACCCGAAAGGCTTACCGTAAAGTGACGTCGCCAGTTGCGTTACAGTCTGACCACAATTTGCAACGTACCCAGCGAAAGGGAGCTAGATGGAGATCTCGGGGAAGAAGGCGATCGTCGTCGGCGGGGCGTCGGGCTTCGGACGGGCCACCGCCGAGTCGCTGGCGGCGCGCGGCGCGAGCGTGGCGATCCTGGACCGGCCGCAGTCGGACGGCAAGGACGTCGCCGCCGGCGATCGGCGCAGCCTTCCACGAGGTCGACGTGACCGACTTCGCCGGAACCGAGAAGGTGCTGCAGAAGGCCATCGACGGACTCGGCGCGTTGCACGTCATCGTGACCACTGCGGGCGGCGGCATCGGTGAGCGCACCATCAAGAAGGACGGCCCGCACAGCCTGGATTCCTTCCGCGCGACCGTCGACCTCAACCTCATCGGCACCTTCAACATCAGCAGGCTGGCGGCGTGGCAGATGAGCAAGCAGGAGCCCGTCGACGACGACGCCGAGGAGCGCGGCGTCATCATCAACACCGCCTCGATCGCCGCGTTCGAGGGCCAGATCGGGCAGGTCGCCTACACCGCGTCCAAGGCCGCCATCGCCGGCATGTGCCTGACCATGGCACGGGATCTCGGCAGCCTGGGCATCGGGTGCTGGCCATCGCGCCGAGCCTGTTCGCCACCGGCCTCACCAAGGGCATTCCCGATGAGTTCGCCACGGCGCTGACCAAGGACGCGGCGTTCCCGAAGCGGCTCGGCAAGCCCGAGGAGTACGCGAAGCTGGCGCTCGCGATCGTCGACAACCCGATGCTCAACGGTCAGTGCCTCCGCCTGGATGCCGGACAGCGCTTCGCCCCCAAGTAATAGAGTGATTTCGGCGCGAAAACCCGCGCTCAACGCGGATTTCCGCACCGAAATCGCAAGGGAAGGGGCCCATGGCAACCGATCGCCACCCAGATCATCGCGGCGTTGGCGCGCAGCGGCGTTCGTCGTGTCTACGGCCTGCCCGGCGACAGCCTCAACGGGTTCACCGACGCCATCCGGCGCTCGGGCGACATCACCTGGGAGCACGTCCGGCACGAGGAGACGGCGGCGTTCGCCGCGGCCGCCGACGCCGCGCTGACCGGTGGGCTCGCGGTGTGCGCGGGCAGCTGCGGTCCCGGCAACCTGCACCTGATCAACGGGCTGTTCGACGCGAACCGCAGCCGGGTGCCGGTGCTGGCGATCGCGGCGCACATCCCGCGCAGCGAGATCGGCTCGGAGTACTTCCAGGAGACCCATCCCGCAGGACCTGTTCCGCGAGTGCAGCGTCTACTGCGAACTGGTCAGCACCCCCGAGATGGCGCCGCGCATCCTCGAGATGGCGATGCGGGCGGCCGTCGAGGAGAACGGCGTCGCCGTCGTCGTGGTGCCCGGCGAGATCTTCCTCGCCCACGCGCAGCGAATCCGGTTGGCTGACCCGCCCGATCGAGCCCACCCGGTCGGTGGTGCGGCCCGACGACGCGTCGCTGCGCCGGGCCGCGGACCTGCTCAACGCGCGCCGAGAACGTCACCATCCTCGGCGGCGCCGGAGTGGCAGGCGCCCATGACGCGCTGGTCCGGCTGGCCGGCACGCTCAACGCGCCGGTCGTGCACGCGCTGCGCGGCAAGGAGTTCATCGAGTACGACAATCCGTTCGACGTCGGCATGACGGGACTGCTCGGATTCGCGTCCGGCTACAAGGCCATCAAGGAGGCCGACGTCCTCCTGATGCTCGGCACCGACTTCCCCTACCAGCAGTTCTATCCCGAGCACGCGCGCGTGATCCAGGTCGACGTGCGAGGCCGCAACCTCGGCAGGCGCACCCCGATCGACCTCGGCCTGCGTGGAACGGTCGCCGACACGCTGGCCGCGCTGCAGCCACTGCTGGTGCAGAAGGCCTCCCGCGCCCACCTCGACCGCTCGCTGACAGCACTACGCGCAAGACCCGCAAGACGCTGGACTCGTTGGCGGTCAACGACCGCGACCGCAGCCCGATCCGGCCCGAATACGTTGCCGGACTTGCTGATCGGCTGGCGACCGACGACGCGGTGTTCACCGTCGACGTCGGCTCACCCGTCGTGTGGGCCGCGCGCTACCTGACCATGAACGGCAGGCGCAGACTGGTCGGCTCGTTCAACCACGGCACCATGGCCTGCGCGCTGCCGCTCGCGATCGGCGCCCAGACCGCGTTCCCGGACCGCCAGGTGGTCGCACTGGCCGGCGACGGCGGCCTGACGATGCTGTTCGGCGAGCTGATCACGCTGATCCAGAACCGGCTACCGGTCAAGGTGATCGTCTTCAACAACTCGTCGCTGAACTTCGTCGAGCTGGAGATGAAGGCGGCGGGCATCGTCAACTTCGGCACCGATCTGGTCAACCCGGACTTTGCCGCCGTCGCGCAGGCGATGGGCTTGTTCGGTCGCCGGGTCGAGCAACCCGGCGACTTGGAGCAGGCGCTGACCGACGCGTTCGCGCTACGACGGACCGGCGGTGGTCGACGTCGTCACGGCACGCCAGGAGCTCTCCATCCCGCCGGCCATCACCGCCGAACAGGCGAAGGGTTTCTCGCTCTACGCGATCCGCACCATCCTGGCCGGCCGCGCCGACGAGCTGCTCGATCTGGTCACCACCAACGTGGCGCGTCGGCTGCTGGATTGACGGCCGACTCGAGTTACTACACAGAAATGGCCGCGTACCGCTAATGTTTGCCCATGCGCAAGAGCGTCAATGATGGCGGTCATTGCTACGGTCGTGCTCCTCGCTGGCTGCGGTGGCCCCAAGCCGGAGGTGCCCAGGCGCCCACGGCGAAGAAGCCCGACACCAGCAACATCAAGATCGAGGGTGACGCGTCCACCCCGGTGAACAAGCTGGCCATCGAGGCCATCGCCGATCTGCAGGCGTTCTGGAGCGAGCAGTTCCCCAAGCTCTACGACGAGGACTACAAGCCGGTCGAGGGCGGCCTCTACGCCCTGACGCCCGAATCGGAGTCCGGGCCCGAGTGCGCGACCGGATACGTCGACGTCGCGGGCAACGCGTTCTACTGCAAGCTCGACGACTCGGTGGCCTGGGACGCCGAGGGATTGCTGCCCGACCTGCAGGCGAAGTACGGCGACTTCGTCATCCCCGTCGTGCTCGCCCACGAGTGGGGCCATGCCATGCAGCAGCGCTCGGGTTTCTTCGACCAGAACAAGCTGACCGTCAGTTCCGAACTCCAGGCCGACTGCTTCGCCGGCGGATGGTCCCGGCATGCGCAGGACGACAAGGTGTTCGACGTGTCAACAGCGCCGATCTCGACAGCGCGCTCGCCGGCATCCTCGACCTGCGGGACACCCCGGGAACCAGCGCCAAGGACCCGTCGGCCCACGGCAGCGGATTCGACCGGGTCAGTGCCTTCCAGGACGGCTACGACAACGGCGTGGAGAAGTGCAAGGGCTACCAGGACGACGAGCCGATGGTGCTCGAACTGCCCTTCAACGACGAGCAGGACGCGGCCAACGACGGCAACGCGCCGTACGACTCGATCGTCAACGGCGTGCCCTACGACCTGGAGGACTACTGGACCCAGGTCTACCCGGAGCTGACCGAGGGGCAAGCCGTGGCCGCCGCTGAAGGGCCTGCAGCCGTTCGACCCGAACGACCCGCCGATGTGCGGCGACCAGTCCGCCGAGGGGTACGTGCTGTTCTATTGCGTACCAGACGATTACGTCGGGTGGGACAACGTCGCGACGATGCCGGCGGTGTACCAGCAGGGCGGTGACTACGCCGTCGCCACGCTGCTGGCCACGCAGTACGGTCTCGCCGCGCTGAGCCAGGCTGGGCGACGACTCCGACGAGAAGACGTCCACGCTGCGCGGGGACTGCCTGGCGGGCGCGTACACCGCCAGCGTCATCCTCTACAACCGCGAGGCCACCAGCACCTACCACATCTCGCCGGGCGACCTGGACGAGGGCATCAAGGCGCTGCTGCTGTTCCGCGGGTCGGCGACGTCGAACGTCAGGGCGCCGGCTTCGACCGGACGCGGGCGTTCCGGGAGGGCGTGATCAACGGCGCGCAACCCTGCCTCGAGTACCAGGCGTAGCGACCGAGTCGCTGTCGGACAGGCTCGGGTCGCGGCACGGCCGCCTTGTTGCCCTGCCCGATCCACGCCGGGATGACGCGGCGCACGTCGGACGGTCCGGACACCGCCACGCTGCCGTCGAGCAGGCGTGCGACCAGCCGACGTCGCCCCGCCAGATCCGGGTGAGCGTCAACAGGCTGGTCTCGACCGTGCCCGCGATCTCGTAGCCCGGGGTCGAAGTCGCAGACGTCGGCTGCGCCGTCGGCGACCACCAGCCACCACCGCGACGCCTTGGCACGTCACCCCGTCGAGCCGGAACGCCACCGTCGTGCGCGACCGCGGCCACGCGTCGATCGGGATGGTGCGGTGGATGTCCCACATCAGCAGGTGCGGGTCGAGATCCTCCTCGCCGAGTTCGCCGATCCAGCGGGTGCCCCAGGAGCCGAGCGCGTCGACGACGCCGGCCAGCTCCTGGCCGCACGGCGTCAGCGAGTAGGCGGTGCGACCGTCGACCTCGGTGCGCTCGACGATGCCCGCGCGGGTCAGCGACTTGCAGCCGCTTCGACAGCAGCGTCGGGGACATCTTCGGCACCCCGCGCCGCAGTTCGTTGAAGTGTCTGCTGCCGAGCAGCAGCTCGCGCACGACGAGCAGCGTCCACCGTTCGTCGAGGATCTTCCATCGCCTTGGCCACGGGGCAGAACTGGCCGTATCCGGACATCTGTGCACACCTCCGTCAGATGGGCGGGCATGCGCCGCCATGCGCGATGACCAGTACAGATATGGAACCAAGGCTAGTACAGATCTGTGCACTAGATCCGCCGGATCTAGCGCGGCAGATCATTGACTTCACCTGCAACGAAGGGAGTCAACATGACTACCGCATCCGCGAGCGTCACGGATCGTGAACTCGCCGCCAAACACCGTGCCATGTGGGCGACGGGCGATTACCCGAAGCTCGCCGCCGAGCTGGTCGCGCCGTTGGGCCCGGTTCTGGTCGAGGCCGCCGGCATCGGGCCGGGCGATCGCGTTCTCGATGTCGCGGCCGGCACCGGCAACGCAGCGATTCCCGCCGCGCTGGCCGGTGCAGAAGTCGTCGCCAGCGATCTCACCCCGGAGCTGCTCGAACACGGCAAGACGATCGCCGATCGGCGCGGTGTCGACCTGCAGTGGCGGGAGGCCAACGCCGAGGCACTGCCGTTCGCCGACAACGAGTTCGACACGGTGATGTCGTGTATCGGCGTGATGTTCGCGCCGCATCATCAGGCGGGCGGCCGACGAGTTGGTGCGGGTGTGCCGGCCTGGCGGCACGATCGGCCTGATCAACTGGACACCGGAGGGCCACATCGGTCGGCTCTTCGCGGCGATGAAGCCGCACGTTCCGCCGCCACCGCCGGGTGTGCAGTCGCCGCCGCTGTGGGGTAACGAGGAACACGTCCGCGCGCTGCTGGGGGATCGGGTCGACGAGGTGGTCACCGAGCGACGCATGCTGACCGTCAACGCGTTCGCCGACGGCGCGGGGTTCCGGGACTACTTCAAGTCCGTGTACGGGCCGACCATCTCGGCGTATCGCGCCATCGGCGACGATGCGGACCGTGTCGCCGCGCTGGATGCCGACATCGCGGCCGTCGGCGACCGATTCGTGTGTGGACCGTCGACGATGGAGTGGGAGTACCTGTTGGTGGTCGCCCGGCGGCGGTGACCGTTCGGCTCACAGCCTGTACCCGGAGTCCGGATTGACCAGTCAGGCAGCGACTTTCGTCGCCGACCGGCTCACTGGGTCACAGACCGCCGAGGTCGTCGGGCACGTCGACGGAATGCTGCCGTAGCACCTCGAGGGTCACCACTTCGAGCGTGGCCTCGTGGGTGGCAGCCAGCACCACGGGGGCCGCGTAGCCGTCGGTTTGGGCTCTGAGCCAGTTCACTGCGGTGACGCACCATCGATCGCCTGGCGCCAGACCAGGGAACCGGTATTCGGGCATCGGGGTCGACAGGTCGTTCCCAATGGAGCGCTGGTGCTCCAGGAACTCGGTGGTGACGACTGCGCAGATGGTGTGTCTGCCGAGGTCTTCTGGCCCGGTGGAGCAGCAGCCGTCGCGGTAGAAGCCGGTGAGTGGGTCGGTGCCGCACGGCTCCAACGGGCCGCCCAGCACGTTGCGATCAGCCATCGGCCAAGTATCCCTGCAAAGGCACAAATTCGACCGCGGACTCACCGCGCCGTGGCACTGATGGTCTTCGCCGCACGCATCACCCGGCGCCCGATCGTTGCGACTTCTCGGGCCGCCACGGCACGGAGCGGATGGACGCAGACGATGAGTGCGACCGCGTCGTGCCCATCGAACACGGGCGCCGCGATGGTGGCGACCGGTCGCGCCTCGCGGGCGTGCTCGTCGTCGGCGAAACCAACCATCGTTTCGATCAGCAGCTGATCCATGATCTGCCGGAGGTGTGCGGACATGCCGTCGCTCGTAGGCTGCCGACCAGCTGAGCCGTCTGCGACAGGGCGGGCGTGGTCAGTCGACGTCGTATCCGCGATCTCGCGTGCGGGTCAGTGCCTCGCGAGGTTCTCGGCGAGCTCGGAACCCGCCGTTGCCGTTCGCTCGATCCACGCCCGCTGACCGTCGTCGGACTCCCACGCGGCGAACGCGACGCCGAACGGTGGCGTGAACGGAATCCGCTCGCCCGGAAACCCGGCGGGATCGGCTGGGTCGCGGCCCTCGAACGCGATGATCACCAGTGAGTCGCCGTGGCGCTCGATCACCGAGGCCGCGGTAGCCGAGTTCGGCCGACAGGTCGACCGCCGCGCGCCCGGGCGGAATGAGCCAGCGATCGCGTCACGTCTGCCCGGCCGCCACCTCCGCCAGGACGGGTCCGAGCGAGAACGTCTTGTCGACGGGATCGCGACTGACCCAACCGCGGTCGATCAGCGTCTGCAGGATCGCGTGCACGGTCGCCTGGGTCAGGTCGAGTTCCCGCCACGTCGGAGAACGAAGCCGTTCGTGACCTGGCTGCGCGAGCAGCTCGACGATCGTCGAGCACGCGCTCCGGTCGGTGCCGACGTCGAACCGCGAATGCTTGACTCCTGCTCGTCGTGGGCATAGCGTCTGTCATGGAATTCGATATTTCGAGAGTATTTCTCGAATATTCGAGAAGTGCAAGGGGGAGGCGCGGATGCGAGCAGTGGTTCTACGGAACGGTGAGCTGACGGTTCGCGAGACGCCCGATCCGGTGCCCGGCCACGGCGAGCTGCTGTTGAAGACCTCAGCACGGCGATCTGCGCCTCGGACGTTCACTTCATGGATCACCCCGATCTCGCGATCGACGACCCGACCGGACGTTCGCTCTACGACCCCGATCGCGACATCGTGCTCGGGCACGAATTCGTCGGAGAGGTGATCGGCTACGGCCCGGGCTGTACCGATCAGTTTCCGCTCGGCACCCGGGTCACCTCGATACCGATCCGGCTGGTCAACGGCGGCGTCGACGGCATCGCGAATCATCGGCCAGCACCCCGACTCGCAGGGCAGCTTCGGCGAATTGGTGGTGATCGCCGAGGCACTGGCCAAGCCGGTCGACGGCGATGTCTCCAACGATGCCGTCGCGCTGACCGACGCGTTCGCGGTTGGTGAGTTCTACGTCCGCGCCGCCGACGTGCAGGCCGGCGAGATTCCGATCGTGATCGGCGCAGGCGCGATCGGGCTGTCCGCCGTCGCCGCGCTCGCCAAGCCGGGGGATCGAGCCGATCATCGTGTCCGACTTCAACGCCGAACGGCGCGACCTCGCTCGCGCCGAGTTCGGCGCGCACGTCCTCGTCGATCCCGGCCGTGAAGTCGCCGGTCGACGTCTGGCGCGAGCTTCGCGCCGAACGCAGCCTCTGCGGGTCCTGGCGTCGTCTTCGAATGCGTCGGTGCCGCCGGGCTGATCCAGAGGATCGTCGAGTCGGCCGACATGGGCGACCCGGATCTACTGCGCGGGAGGCTGGTACACCGGTGACACGCTCGACATCACGACCGCGACCCGCCAGGGCGTGACCATCCAGTTCGGCGGGGGCCCATGCCGCAGGACTGGTACGGCACCCTCGACGCCATCGCAGCGGGAAGCCTCGACCCGATGCCCAGCGTCGGCAGGTCATCGGCCTCGACGAGGTGCCGGCGGCAATCGACCTGGCCCGCAGGTCCGACGGACCGCCGCGGATCGTCGTCCACCCGAATCCTGGGGCGAGCGAAGCGACGGGGAATGACGGAGGAGATCGTGTCGTGACCGAGCGAGACGACCGCCAGGACATCGCCGACGTGCTGCTGCGCTATGCCACCGGAATCGACCGCCGGGACTGGCCCCTGTTCCGCACCGCGTTCACCGACGACTGCGAACTCGACTACGGCGAGATCGGCAGCTGGAACGGCGTCGACGCCGTCACGGAGTTCATGGAGCCAGTCGCACGCGATGGCCGGCCACACCATGCACCGGCTGACCAACCAGGTGATCACGGTCGACGGCGACCGGGCCGAGGCGCGTACCTACGTCGACGGCCTGATCATGTCCGGCGACAACAGACTCCGGGGTGAACGCCATCGGCTTCTACGACGACGACGTGGTCCGGACCGACCGGCGGATGGCGCATCGCCCGGCGTCGCTTCACACCGGTGCGGGTGACCGCGCTGGGGGAGGCGTCGTGAGCTTCGCCGAGAAGTACGGACCGTGGGCGGTCGTCGCTGGTGCGTCGGACGGTGTCGGCGCGGCCTTCGCCGAGGCGCTCGCCGAGCGTGGCGTGAACGTCGTGCTGCTGGCCCGGCGCCAGGCCGTGCTCGACAAGGTCGCGGCGGGCATCGGAACCCGGACCGGAGTCCAAACCCGCACGCTGGCAGTCGATCTCGCCCAGCCAGGGCCAGCCACGGCGATCGCCGAGGCCACCGCCGACCTCGACGTCGGATTCCTGGTCTACTGCGCGGGCGCCGACCCCGACTTCGAGCCGTTCCTGGCCAACCCGGTGTCGACGGCGGAGGCGATGATCCAGCGCAACTGCACGGTACCGGTGCAGTTGTGCCATCACTTCGCGCCGGCGATGGTCGAGCGGGGCAGCGGCGGCATCGTCGTCTTCGGTTCCGGTGCCGGGTTCGCCGGCGCGCCGAACATGGTCGCCTACGCCGCCACCAAGGCCTTCGACATGGTCTTCGCCGAAGCGCTCTGGAGTGAACTACACGACAAGGGCGTCGACGTGCTCGGTCTGATCCTCGGCAAGACCGACACGCCCGGCCCTGCGGCGGCTGGAAGCCGAACGCGGCTCGACGGCCGCTGCCGACCAGCCGCTGGCCGATGCCGCCACGGTCGACGAGGTGGTCATCGAGGCCTTCGACAATCTCGACAACGGACCGACGTGGATCGTCGGCGCGAACATGCGCGCGGCCATGCAGGGGATGGGCTCGCTGAGCCGCAACGAACTCGTGAACCTCATGATCGCGGCCAGTGCCGCTTCGATGGGGCCGACCTGAACCTGCTCAGGGCTCTGCGCGACGATGTCAGCCATGGCCGATGACGCTCCCGCGATGCCGTCCCTGACCGAGGAGGATCGGGTGGCGCTGCAGGGCTGGGTGCGCGAGACCGGCCTCGGCTCGCAGGTCACCGACGTGGCGCCGCTGACCGGTGGCACCCAGAACATCGTGGTCCGGTTGCGCGTCGACGATCGCCCGATGGTGTTGCGCCGTCCGCCGCTGCATCCGAGGCCGACCAGTGACAAGACGATGCTGCGCGAGATCGCGGTGTTGCGCACGCTGTCGGGTACCCCGGTGCCGCATCCGGGGTTCATCGCGGGCTGTGACGACATCGCCGTGCTCGGGGTGGTGTTCTACCTGATGGAAGAGGTCGACGGCTTCAACCCCGGCAACGAGATGGCGCCGGTATATGTCGGCCGACCCCGCCATGCGGCACGATGTCGGCCTTGCCTATGCCGCCAGCCTCGCGCGGCTCGGCAGCGTCGAATGGGAGGGCAGCCCGCTTGCGACGATCCGGCGGCCGGGATCCTTTCTCGCACGGCAGGTTCCGCAGTTCCTCGGCCTGCTCGAGAGCTACCGCCACGACTCCTACGCGCCCGAGTCGCTGCCCGCGGTGACCGAGCTGGCCGACTGGCTGGAGGCCAACCGGCCCGACGACGGCGAGCCAGGCATCATGCACGGCGACGCCCATCTCAACAACGTGCTGTTGCGCCGTGACCGACCGGAACTCGCGGCGTTCATCGACTGGGAGATGTGCACGATCGGCGATCCGCTGCTGGACCTCGGCTGGATGATGGTGTGCTGGCCGACCGAACCCGACACCATCAACGCCGGTTCGGAGCTAGCCGCACTCGGCGGTCTGGCGAGTCGAGCCGAACTGCTCGACGCGTACGCGGCGGCCGGTGGTCGCGCAGCGTCCGCGGCTCGAGCTGGTACAAGGCCCTGGCCTGCTTCAAGCTCGGCATCGTGATCGAGGGCACCTGGTCGCGGTACCTGGCCGGTCAGGCCAGCCGGGATGCCGGGGAGCGGCTGCACACCTCGGCGGCCTCGCTCATCGAGCCTGGGCACCCGGGTCGCCAAGGGCGACGACCCGTTCGTGTGAGCGGTCAGCGGTAGGTGTCGAGACCGAGCTTGACGGCCAGCGCGATGCCCGGCGCACGGCGATCGCCAACCGAAGCGGCGTCGACGGGGCGTGCCTGACGATCACGGGCCCGAGCCGTGAGCCGATCAGACACCCGACGCCCAGTGGCGCCACGGCCAGCCAATCGACCGGCGCGAACGCGATGAAGACAAGCGCCGCAACGCCGTTCGCCACCCCGAGCACGACGTTCTTGATCGCGTTGGCGTGAGCCATCGACTCGACTGCCCATGCTCAGGAAGAGAGCGAGCATCAGAACGCCTGCCGCGGCGCCGAAGAAGCCGCCGTAGACGCAGATCGCCAGCACGGCCGCTGCCTCGAGCAGCCGGTGGGCGGTGCCGCGACCGGTGCCCACGGCGCGTTTGCGGCTGGGCAGCGCGATCACCACGGCCGACACCGCGAGCAGCACCGGCACGACGTTCTCGAAGCCCTCGGCGGGGATCGACAACAGCAGCGCGGCGCCCGCTGCGCCACCGACCACGGCCGTCGGAATCAGTCGTGTGAGTTCGACGCGCTGGCCGCGAAGTTCGGGTAGCGAACCCGACACCGAGCCGATGCCGTTGAACACCAGCGCCACGGTGTTGGTCACGTTGGCGGCCACGGGCGACAGCCCCACCAACAGCAGTGCGGGATAGGTCGACACCGACGCCAGCCCCGCGATGCTGCCAGCCAGGCCGCCGATGATCCCGGCGGCGACGAGCAGCAGCACTTCCCAAATGGTCATCGGCGCCCGACCCTATGCGACGCCTGCGCTACTAGATCGCGCGAGCCACCCCTTGGATGGCCCGAAGTCGTCCGTCGGCGAGCGCGAGAGTGAGATTCTCCACCTTCGTCGCGAAGTCGGCGACGAAGGCGTGCAGTCCGAGCGGGCTGGGCGGCAGCGCCAGCACTGCCTGCATGATCGCGGCCGCTTGCTCGGTGAGATCATTCCAGTGCTGGATGGCGAACCCAGCGGACTCGATGATGGCGTGCAGCCGGTCGGGTGTCGCCAGGTGGCTGACTCCGGCGTCGTCGGCCCAGGGAAGTGGATAGTCGAGTTCACCCTCGCCGGCGGTGATGTCCCACATGGCGAGTTGCCCCCCGGCGGCCAGTACCCGACGCGCTTCCTCGTACAGGCGTGCCTTGTTTGCCACGTTCATCTGAACGTGCTGACTGAAGACGACCTGAAAGGCGCCGTCGGCGAAGGGCAGCGCGGTGACGTCCGCCCGACGAACCGCAATGCGCTCGTCCAAGCCGACGAGGCGATTCAGCCAACGGGCGGTGGCGCAGTACTCCTCGGTGAGATCCACTGCGGTAACCCTGCAACCGCACCGGTCGGCGACGAGGCGGGCGGTGCCGCCGATTCCGGTGCCCGCGTCGAGTACCTCGCTCTCACTGGAGATTTCGACCAGGTCGACCAGTTGACTGGTGGCGAGGCGCCCCATGGTGTGGAAGTCCTCGAGCAACCCCAGGTCGGCGGGCGCGACGTGAGCGAGGTCCGTACCTGCGGCAAGGAGTGCTTCCTCGATGTTGGTTCGAGTTAGACCAGTCGAGTACTGGAGCTGGATTGCGGTGTCTTTCATTTCGGGTCTTCCTCGAGTTCTGGTGGAACGGGCAGCGGGACCAGGCGCAGGAGTTCGGCGAGTTTGGCGTCCAACATCGCTCCGACCGTGGCGATGCGTCGGTCGCCGAAACTCGCGAACTTGCTTGACGGCTGGTCGATGCTGAGGTGGACGCGACCGGCGGTGTCTTGGTAGATCTCGGTGCGCAGCGGCGCGTACAGCATGACACCGGGATCGTGGCGGTACATCGTCTCCACGATCACGTTGTTTCCGACCATGTAGGTGACTGCCCGCGTGGAATGCCCTGTCAACGTCATCATCGGTGTTGGATCGAACGTCCAGAAATTGACGAACGAATTCGGTGCATGGTCTGCGGTGTACTTCTGGACGCGCGACAAGTCACCCGCCTTGATGATGTCGGTCAGCTCCGCGAAATCAATTGTAGGCACTAGGTATTCGAATCGTCGTCGAACGTCGTCGAAGGTCTCGTCGGTGTCCATGACGAAGCGGTTGACCAGGTGGGGAATGGTCGTGGTCATTTCGTGCTCCCAACGGGTGTGGCGATGGTTTCCGACGCCGCGGTCGCGCTCAACTTCCGCAGCGACACCAGGTGCAGTGCCGTCACGAGCGGCACGATGGTGGTGGGGATGAGGACGAGGGGAAGCAGTGAGATGGCTTCGGTCGAGGGCGATACGACCAGCAACCGAGCCAGTCCCGGTGCGGCGGTGATACCGATGCCGATCGCGACGACCAGATCGACGAGGCCAAGCACGTTGAACCACACCGCGCGGCGGCCCGCGACGCCGCGTCGTAGGTTGCGTCCGACGAATGCGGCCTCGACCCCGATCGCGATGTCGCCAAGCCCGGCGGGGATGGCGAATACGGCGGGCAGGTAGCCCAACGTCATCGCGACGAGGAAGGTCACGCCGACCGGTCGAAAGAGCTGAGGCATGGTCAACCGCCACAGCGCGTCCGGCTGATCGAGGATGCGGGACAGCAGGGGAAGGCGCGTCGATAGCAGCGCAGCCCCGAGGGCCACGATCATCGCGACCGCCATCCACGTCGCCGCTGTCGTCGGTTGGAACCGGTACACGTCGGCGTTGGCGAGCAACGCGCTCGCGATTACCCAAGCGCCCCAGACGATTCCAACGGTAATGGCCAGACGGGCGGCGACATGGCCGCCGATGCCGGCGGTTGGCGCGCCTCGCCAAAGCATGACGCAAAGGGTTGTGGTGGTACCGATCAGGCCGACCAGCACCAGCGCCCATACATACATCGGCAGTGTGCTCATGGCTCTCTCCAATTGGGGTTCACGGTTGACTGAACAACCTGTATGTTTCAGAACACAGTGTTCAATAAAAGCGGCGACACGGAAATTCCGTCAACAACCAATGGGGGCGAGATGTCCAGTTCGGGACAAAGCCGAGAAGATGTGCCGAAATCGGGAGCTGCCAGAACCTCAGCACCGGATCGTCGGGTTAGGCGCACGCGCAAGCAGCTTCACGACGCCTTCCTCGAACTCGTCATCGAGAAGGGCTACGAGAAGACCACGATTCAGGACATCCTCGATCGCGCCGACGTCGGTCGATCCACTTTCTACGTCCACTACCGCGACAAGGAAGCTCTATTGAAGGCGAGTTTCGACGCCATGGGCGAGCAGCTCGAACACGAACTCGACGGCATACCCGCGGCGGACCCGATCGACGTCACCCTGCCCGCGGCGCTCCTGTTCGAGCACGCGTACCGAAACAAGCGCGTGTACCGCGCGCTGTGCGGGCACCAGGGCGGTGCGCTGGTCCAGCGCCATCTGCGCCGGTTGATCGGCGACGTACTGCGAAAGCGTCTGCGGCCGCAACCAACCCGATCAGGGACCGACGTGCCTGCCGACGTCGCGGCCGAGTTCTACACGTCTGCCGCGTTGGGCTTGTTGGTGTGGTGGATAGACCACGACTTCTACGGCGACCATGCCTGGCTGACCCTGCTCTACCGAAAACTCGCCGCGCCTGAGAGATGAATTTGGTTGCGCGGTTGGCGGATCACCTACTAACCTCGCCACTGTGTCGAAGCGACTCGTAGTAGCAACCCGCAGCGGGGTCTGATCCAGACCGACCCCTCGCTGTGGGTCATTGCTACTACGTCGGTCATCCCCTCTGGCAAGAGAAGACCGACACATGTTCTCCACTACTTCGACTACGTCGACACAATCCGCAACGACCGCAGCACCGCTGTTCGCGGCGCAGTTCGACGCAGCGCTGCCGCGCGGTCTGCGCGAGGAGGCCGAACGCGATGTCCTCAGATGCGTTCCACGCCACGTACGCCCCGACGACGGGTCCGCTGCGGCTCGGGCAGCTGGGAGTGCACCGACGCCGGCCGCGCTGGGCCCGCAGGCGCGCAACTACCAGGCCACGATCGCCATCGGCGACCGGATCAGCACGTCGACGGCCGCGGCGAGCGGGCCCATCGCGGCGCTGACGGCGATGCTCTACGACCGCGGCGTCGCCGTCGAGCTGCTGAAGTTCCACCAGCTGCGGTCAGGCGAGCACACCGCGACGTTCCTTCGCGGCACCGACGGCGCCCACGACGAGTGGGCGATGGGGTGGTCGGAGGATCCGACGCAGTCCGCGTTGCGCGCCGTGGTCGCGTGCGCGAACCGGCTGCTCAGCGCCGACGACGCGGACGTGAGGAGCAGATAGGTCGACACGGCGCTGGATCAGTGCAGCGGGCGCAGCACGATCGGCATGCCGTCCATCGGCACCGGCATGCCGCCGTAGTCCCACTTCGCCTCGTGACCGGGATGCGCCAGTTCCAGCCGGTACTTGCGCAGCAGCCGGTGCATGATCGTCTTCACCTCGAGCTGACCGAAGATCATGCCGATGCACTTGTGCGAGCCGCCGCCGAACGGGTGTGAAGGCGTAGCGGTGCTTCTTGTGCTCACTGCGCGGCTCGGCGAACCGGTCCGGATCGAACTTCATCGGGTCGGTCCACAGCTCCGGCAGGCGATGGTTCAGCCCCGGATAGGCGATGACGTTGGTGCCCTTGGGGATGTAGTGGCCAAGCAGTTCGGTGTCGCGGACGGTCCGGCGCATCGCCCACTGGACGGGCGTGACCAAGGCGGATCGACTCGTTCATCACGAGGTCGAGCGACTCGAGCTTCTCCAGCGACTCGATGTCGACGGGTCCGTCGCCGAGCCGGTCGGACTCGTCGCGGCAGCGGTCCTGCCATTCGGGGTTGGCGGCCAGGTAGTAGGCCATGGTGGTGGCCGTCGAGGTCGAGGTGTCGTGCGCGGCCATCATCAGGAAGATCATGTGGTTGACGATGTCGTCGTCGGAGAACTTGTTGCCGTCCTCGTCCTCGGTCTGGCACAGCACGGTCAGCAGGTCCGATCCGTCGTGGCCGCGGCGTTCCTTGACCCGCTCCTCGAAGTAGTTCTCCAGCAGCTTGCGGGCCTGCAGGCCTCGCCACCAGGTGAACGGCGGCACGCCGGTGCGGATGATCGCGTTGCCCGCGCGGACCGTCGTGGTGAAGGCGTTGTTGACCTTGGTCACCAGTTCGTGGTCGCTGCCGGGCTCATGGCCCATGAACACCATCGAGGCGATGTCGAGGGTCATCTGCTTCATCGCGGGGTAGAGCAGGAACCGCGGGTCGTTGGCGACCCAGTCGTTGGCGATCACCTTCGAGACCACCGAGTCGACCTGCTCGGTGTAGCCGACCAGCCGGGTGCGGACGAACGCCTCCTGCATGATCCGCCGGTGGAACATGTGCTCCTCGAAGTCGAGCAGCATCAGGCCACGGTGGAAGAACGGTCCGATGACCGGGATCCAGCCCTCCTGCGAGTAGTCCTTGTTCCGGTTGGAGTAGATGGCCTGGGCGGCGTCGGGACCGAGCGCAGTCACCGCGGGCAGCGCAGGAGAGTCGGCGTACGAGATCGGGCCCGTTGGTGTTGTAGAGGTGCATCAGGTAGTCGGGGCCGCCGCGGAACATCTCGATCATGTGGCCGATGACCGGCAGTCCCGCGTCACCCATCACGGGCTTGAGGTCGCTGCCCGGCGGCGGCTCGGCGAGCGATGTTCGCTTGAACTCGTGGCGCAGCAGCTTGCGCTCGACGGCACCCATGCCCGGGGAAGTTGTTGATCGACGGGGTGAACCGGCGCTTCGCCTGATCCAGCAGGTAGTCCGTGGTGCTGATGGTCGGCATTCACCGCTCCTGACGCTCAACTGGCTGTGGTCGATCTCACGTGAGATTCCATCCTGTAGGGCACACTTGACGCATGTCAAGTTTTGAACTGGCGTGCCGTGGATGCAATGGTCTACAGCCATGACAGCCGAACCCATACCGGTCCGCCGCAGCCGCGGCGACCGCCAGCGTGAGGCGATCGTCGCCGCGGTCCGCGAATTGCTGCAGGAGCGGTCGTTCGCCGATCTGTCCGTCAGCACCATCAGTGAACGCGCCGGTGTCGCCCGGTCCGGCTTCTACTTCTACTTCGACTCCAAGTACGCGGTGCTGGCGGTGATCCTCGCCGAGGCGGGTGAGTTGCTCGACAAGATCACCCACGACTTCGCGCCCCGCGATCCGGGCGAGACGCCGTCGGAGTGCGCCAAGCGGATGGTCGGCGCCGCCGCAGCGGTGTATGCGACGAACGACCCGATCATGCATGCGTGCGCGATCGCACGGAACACCGATGCGCAGATCCGCGAAATGATGGACGACTTCGCCGACGGCATCATCGACAAGATCGTTCGCCTCGTCGAGCAGGACGCCGATGCGCGGCCGATCTCAAGGGATCTGCCCGAGTCTGGTGCGGACGCTGGCGGCAACGACGACGATGACGCTGACGCAGGACAGCGCGTTCGTCGGACGCGGTGATGATCCCGCCCGCGCCATCGAGATCGTCGAGCGGCTGTGGCTCTACGGCCTGTGGGGCGGCTCCGACCTACGCGACGACTAGGTAAGGTCGGCCGCCATGGCGCAGCGGGGCGGGTTCGCGGGCAAGCGGTGCTTCTTGACCGGGGCGGCCAGCGGCATCGGCCGCGCGACGGCGCTGAAGCTGGCCGCCGAGGGCGCCGAGCTGTTCCTCACCGATCGCAACGCCGAAGGGCTGGCCGAGACGGTCGCCGACGCCCGTGCGCTCGGCGCCACGGTGTCCGCCCACCGGGCCCTCGACATCGCGGACTACGACGCAGGTCGCCGCCTTCGCCGCCGACATCCACGATGCGATCGGGGGCCCAACCCGAGCATGGACGTGGTGATGAACATCGCCGGGGTGTCGGCGTGGGGAACCGTCAGCCATCTCAGCCACCGGCACTGGGAGTCGATGGTCGTCCATCAACCTGATGGGTCCGATCCACGTCATCGAGACGTTCGTCCCGCCCATGGTGGCGGCCGGCCGCGGCGGGCACCTGGTGAACGTCTCCTCGGCGGCAGGACTGGTGGCCCTGCCGTGGCACGCCGCCTACAGCGCCAGCAAGTACGGCCTGCGCGGGGTCAGCGAGGTGCTGCGATTCGACCTCGCCCGGCACCGCATCGGGGTGTCCGTCGTGGTGCCCGGCGCGGTCAAGACGCCGCTGGTGCAGACGCGTCGAGATCGCGGGCGTGGACCGCGAACACCCGCAGGTGCGCAAGTGGGTCGACCGGTTCAGCGGGCACGCCGTCTCACCGGAACTGGTGGCCGACAAGATCCTTCGCGGCGTGGCGCGCAACCGCTACCTGATCTACACGTCGCACGACATCCGCGCGCTGTATGCGTTCAAGCGGCGTCGCGTGGTGGCCGTACAGCGTCGCGATGCGACGGGTGAACGTCATCTTCACCCGCGCACTGCGGCCGACTAAGACCGGTTGATCCCGAGCGCGTCGGTCATCGCTTGCCCCAGTCCCACGGCGGCGCGGTCAGCATGGTCTGTCCGGCGATCGCGGGTCTCGCCCCACTCCTTGTAGAGCTCGATCTCGGCTGGTGTCCGTCGGTGTCGAGGTGCTCGCGCATCGCCGCCGAGTGCGTGACCACCACGACCTGGGTGCCCGCGGCGGCCGACGCGGATCATCGCCGCCAGCGGCGCCACCAGATCGGGATGCAGCGAGGTCTCGGGTTCGTTGAGCACCATGAGAGACGGCGGCCGCGGGCTCAGCAGCGCGGCGCCCCACAGCAGGAATCGCAGTGTGCCGTCGGATAATTCGGCTGCGCGCAACGGCCGCAGCATGCCGCGCTGGTGCAGCTGAAGCTCGAAGAGGCCGTCGTGGACCGCCACCGACACGGTCGCGCCGTCGAAGGCGTCGGCGACGGCGCGGGGCAGGTCGTCGAACCCGGCCTCGACGATGGTCTGCACGGCGGCGGCCAGGTCGCCGCCGTCGTCGGAGAGCACCGGGGTGCGGGTGCCGACCTGGGGCCGGCGCGCCGGTGCGGCGGCGTCGACCCGGAAGCCGTCGTAGAACCGCCAGCCGCGCAAGCGATCCCGGACCGCGGCGAGCTCCGGCAGCGCGCCGGGGTGCGCGTACTCGGCGAGCACGCTGCGATACGGCGGCAGCGACGCGGGTCAGCTCGTCGAAGCCGCGGCCCGATTCCGCCGCGACCTCGGCGTAGTCGCGACCCCGGCGCACCAGCGTCGGACTGGGCCGCAGCCGCGGACCCGCGAACACCGCCTCGCGCTTGATCTCGGGATCGCGGGCGAACAACGAGCCGTGGCCCGCGTTCTGCGGCAGCCCGAGGTCGATCAGATAGCCGAAGTCGTCCGAGGCGAAGCCGAGTTCGAGTGAGACCGGGCGGGTGCGCGTGGTGCCCTGCGCCGTGCCCGGTGCGGCGGGCACCGCCGAGTCTGCTCGGGGCCGGCCCACAGCACCGACTCCAGCCCGCCCTCGCGCGCCAGCGAGCCGATCACCTCGCCGCGGCCGCAGTCGGCCAGCAGCCGCAGCGCCCGGTACACCGACGACTTGCCGGTGCCGTTGGCGCCGGTGACGACGGTGAGACGCGGCCAGCGGGACGACGACCTCGCGCAGCGAGCGGTAGCCCCGGACCGCGACGGTGTGCAGCATGAGCTCGACGCTAGCGGTCGGTGGTGACAGCGACGGCTCGACTGCGGCATCGCCAGTTCCAGCCGGACGCCGAGCAGTCGCATCGGGCGGTCGAGTTCGAACTGGTCGAAGCACGTCCAGCGCGGTGTCGACGATCGACCGACTCGTCGGTGCTCGGGGCGGGCAGCTTGCGGATCTTGGTGCGCGTGAAGAACGTCTTGGTGCGCACCGTGACCGCGACCCGGGTGACGATCCGGTCCTGCTCGACGACCTCGGCCAGCGTCTGGCTGGCCAGTTCGTCGATGGCCGAGTCCATCTCGGCGACGTTCGGTGAGGTCCTCCGGGAAGCGTGACGACGTGGCTGCGCGAGCGCGGCACCCACGGCTCGGCGCTGACGTTCGTCGTCGCCGCCGCCCTTGGCCAGCAGCAGGATCCACAGGCCCGTGGTCGGGCCGAACGTCGACGGTGAGCACGCGTCGGGATCGGTGGCGGCGAGGTCGGCGACGGTCGTGATACCCAGTCCGGCAAGTCGTTTGGCGGTCTTGGGGCCGACGCCCCAGAGCGCGTCGACGTCGCGGTCGCCCATCACCGCCATCCAGTTCTCGTCGGTGAGCGCGAAGACGCCGGCCGGCTTGCCGAACCCGGTGGCCACCTTGGCGCGCTGCTTGTTGTCGCTGATGCCCACCGAGCACGACAGGCCGGTCTCGGCGGCGACGACCGTGCGGATGCGTTCGGCCAACTCGAAGGGGTCGGCCACCGTCGGCACCCAGGTAGGCCTCGTCCCAGCCCCACACCTCCAGCGGGTGGCCCAGGTCGCGCAGCAGTCCCATCACCTGTTCGGACGCCTCGTCGTAGGCGGCCGGGTCGGACGGCAGGAACGTGGCGTCCGGGCATCGGCGCGCGGCCGTGCGCAGTGGCATGCCCGCGTGCACGCCGAACTCCCGCGCCTCGTACGACGCGCACGTGACGACCTTGCGCGGCTCGGTCGGGTCGCCGTTGCCGCCGACGATCACCGGCAGGCCGACCAGTTCGGGGTGGCGCCGCAGTTCGACCGACGCGAGGAACTGGTCGAGGTCGACGTGCAGGATCCAGCGCACGGCGCTTCAGCTGAGCCTTCTGCTCTTCGCGCAAGCGCTCATCGCCCGCACAGCTTGCGGGCCAGGCTCTCCCACGCATCGCCCTGCGCGTCGAGGCTGCGGCCGAGGTCGGTGAGCTGATGCGTGACGTAGTCGGCGTCGAGCAGCGCGATCAGCGCATCGGTCTGCGCGTCGAGATCGCCGGTGGTGTCCGCGGCCTCCAGCAGCATCCGCACGTGGGTGCGGTGCAGGGTGGCCGGGGCGTTGAACCGGATCTGGGGGTCGCGGCCGGCGTCGGAGAGCAGCGCGTGGTGGTTCCAGACGAAGCGCAGCCGCTCCCGGCCGTAGGCGAGCAGGCGCTCCAGCGGCGGCGCGCCGGGGCCCAGCGGCGGCGGACCGAACATGAAGGCCTGCTGTTCGACCTTCTCGTCCTCGTCGAGCAGCACGATCATCAGGCCGGCGCGGCTGCCGAACCGGCGGAACAGGGTGCCCTTGCCGACGCCGGCGGCGGTCGCGACGTCGTCCATGGTGACGGCGTCGGCGCCGCGTTCGGCGATGAGCCGGCGCGCGGCGTCCAGCAGCAGCACGCGGTTGCGGGCGGCGTCGCCGCGCTCGGCCGGCGCGGAGTCGGTGACCGGCAGCCCGGTCAACCCGGCCGATCGTGCTGACGCTCATACCTGCACTTTAACTCAGCCGGAATAAATCGGACCGTGGTCCGGTTGATGCTGTGCGAACGATCTGGACCAAACTATCGGAAGGGACATGAGGAACATGTCGGACATCAAGGTCTTGGTACTGCTGGGAAGTCTGCGCGCGGCGTCGGTGAACCGCCAGCTGGCCGAGCTGGCCGTCGAGTCGGCTCCCGACGGGCGTGACGCTGGTGCTGTTCGACCGGCTGGGCGAGCTGCCGTTCTACAACGAGGACATCGACAACGACGACGTCGCCGAGCCCGTGACAGGCGCTGCGCCAGGCCGCGGCCGAGGCGGACGCCGCACTCGTCGTCACCCCCGAGTACAACGGCAGCATTCCCGGCGTGCTGAAGAACGCGATCGACTGGTTGTCGCGGCCGTTCGGCAACGGCGCGCTCAAGGGCAAGCCGGTGGCGGTCATCGGCGCGTCGTTCGGTCAGTACGGCGGCGTGTGGGCGCACGACGAGACCCGCAAGTCGTTCGGCATCGCCGGCCCGCGGGTGGTCGAGGATCTGAAGCTCTCGGTGCCGGCCAAGATCGCTCGACGGCAAGCATCCGCGCGAGAACGCCGAGGTGGCCGCGAACGTGCGCGACGTCGTCGGGAAGCTGGTCGCCGAGATCGGCTGACCCGCACCGCTTCATCGCGAGCCGCCGACGAACCCGAGGGTTCGTCGGCGGCTTTGCTGTCTGGCATTCGGCCCCGGAGCGGTTTGTCGGTGCCCGGTGGTAGACACAGTGTACATGAGCGCGACACGCCCCGCTGATGTGACGTGCGACACGCCGGGAGATTCGGCGTCGCGGAGCTTACGACCTGGGAATTTCACGAATGTTGTTCAGAACATCTTGTATCTCTTCTGATTGTCGGCCACTAGGTGTAGTGTCTTGCAGACCGACAGACCCCCACGGTTCCCAAGCCTTCAAGGGGTCGGCCGGAGCTCCGAATCCGGTGGTGTCAGGTCCCAGACCCGCCGGATTCGCGGCCTCGGTCGACAGGAATCTCAGGAATTTCGAGGGTCCCGGGTCCGCTGAAACTTAGTGAGATGCAGTAACCGCGTCAGTTGCCAGTCACGTCAAGTTCAGTAGTTCTCAGATTCCGCAGAGGAGCCGTACCGCAGATGACCGTCACCGTGTACACCAAGCCCGCTTGCGTGCAGTGCAACGCCACCTACAAGGCGCTGGACAAGCAGGGCATCGCCTACGAGATGGTCGACATCAGCCTGGACACCGAGGCCCGTGACTACGTCATGGCGCTGGGCTACCTGCAGGCGCCCGTCGTCGTGGCCGGCAACGAGCACTGGTCGGGCTTCCGGCCGGACCGGATCAAGGCGCTCGTCCGGCGCGGTCGCAGTCACGGCGATAACGGGTACTCGGCGGGCAGAAGAAGGAGAGACGCGATGAGCAATCTCGTCTACTTCTCCAGCGTCTCGGAGAACACGCACCGCTTCGTCGAGAAGCTGGGCATGCCCGCCACCAGGCATCCCGCTGCGCGAGCGCATCGAGGTCGATGAGCCCTACGTCCTGGTGCTGCCCACCTACGGCGGTGGGCACGCCAACGGACCCGATCCCGACGCCGGGGGATACGTCCCCAAGCAGGTCATCGCCTTCCTCAACAACGAACACAACCGGTCGTTGATCCGCGGTGTCATCGCCGCGGGCAACACCAACTTCGGCGCCGAATTCGGCTACGCGGGTGACGTCGTCTCCCGCAAGTGCGGCGTGCCCTACCTCTATCGCTTCGAACTGATGGGAACCGACGGACGACGTCGACGCCGTCCGCGCGGGTCTCGCCGACTTCTGGAAGGACCAGACGTGCCACCAACCGTCACAGCTGCAGAGCCTGTAACCTCCGGCGCCCACGCGCTGCCGGGCGAGACGGACTACCACGCGCTCAACGCGATGCTGAATCTGTACGACGCCGACGGCAAGATCCAGTTCGACAAGGACCGGGAAGCCGCGCATCAGTACTTCCTGCAGCACGTCAACCAGAACACGGTGTTCTTCCACAACCAGGACGAGAAGCTCGACTACCTCGTCAAGGAGAACTACTACGAGCGCGAGGTGCTCGACCAGTACTCGCGCAACTTCGTCAAGACGCTGCTGGATCGCGCGTACGCCAAGAAGTTCCGCTTCCCGACGTTCCTCGGCGCGTTCAAGTACTACACCTCCTACACGCTGAAGACGTTCGACGGGAAGCGCTACCTCGAGCGCTTCGAGGACCGCGTCGTCATGGTGTCGCTGACGCTGGCCGCCGGTGACACGACGCTGGCCGAGAAGCTGGTCGACGAGATCATCGACGGCCGGTTCCAGCCGGCCACCCCGACGTTCCTCAACTCGGGCAAGAAGCAGCGCGGCGAGCCAGTTAGCTGCTTCCTGCTGCGCATCGAGGACAACATGGAGTCCATCGGGCGCTCCATCAACTCCGCGCTGCAGCTGTCCAAGCGCGGCGGCGGAGTTGCGTTGCTGCTGAGCAACATTCGTGAGCACGGCGCCCCGATCAAGAACATCGAGAACCAGAGCTCGGGCGTCATCCCGATCATGAAGCTGCTGGAGGACTCGTTCTCCTACGCCAACCAGCTCGGTGCCCGCCAGGGTGCGGGCGCGGTGTACCTGCAGGCGCACCACCCCGACATCTACCGGTTCCTCGACACCAAGCGCGAGAACGCCGACGAGAAGATCCGGATCAAGACGCTGCTCGCTCGGCGTCGTCATCCCGGACATCACGTTCGAGCTGGCGAAGAAGAACGAGGACATGTACCTGTTCTCGCCGTACGACGTCGAGCGCGTCTACGGCGTGCCGTTCGCCGACATCTCGATCACCGAGAAGTACTACGAGATGGTCGACGACGCGCGGATCCGCAAGACCAAGATCAAGGCGCGCGAGTTCTTCCAGACGCTGGCCGAGCTGCAGTTCGAGTCCGGCTACCCGTACATCATGTACGAGGACACGGTGAACCGGGCCAACCCGATCGAGGGCAAGATCACGCACAGCAACCTGTGCTCGGAGATCCTGCAGGTGTCGACGCCGTCGCTGTTCAACGAGGACCTGACCTACGCCAAGGTGGGCAAGGACATCTCGTGCAACCTCGGCTCGCTCAACATCGCCAAGGCGATGGACTCGCCGGACTTCGCCCAGACCATCGAGGTGTCGATCCGGGCGCTGACCGCGGTGAGCGATCAGACCCACATCTGGTCGGTGCCGTCGATCGAGCAGGGCAACAACGACTCTCACGCCATCGGCCTCGGGCAGATGAACCTGCACGGGTACCTGGCGCGGGAGCGGATCCACTACGGCTCCGAAGAGGGCATCGACTTCACCAACATCTACTTCTACACGGTGCTGTATCACGCGCTGCGGGCGAGCAACCGCATCGCGATCGAGCGGGGCACGAGCGTTCGGCGGCTTCGAGCGCTCGAAGTACGCGTCGGGCGAGTTCTTCGACAAGTACACCGATCAGGTGTGGGAGCCGGCCACCGAGCGGGTGCGCGAGCTGTTCGCCGATGCCGACATTCGCATTCCGACGCAAGAGGATTGGGTGCGGCTGAAGGAGTCGGTGCAGAAGCACGGCATCTACAACCAGAACCTGCAGGCCGTCCCGCCGACGGGGTCGATCTCCTACATCAACCACTCGACCAGCTCGATCCACCCGGTGGCGAGCAAGATCGAGATCCGCAAGGAAGGCAAGATCGGCCGCGTCTACTACCCGGCGCCGTTCCTGACCAACGACAACCTGGAGTACTACCAGGACGCGTACGAGATCGGCTACGAGAAGATCATCGACACCTACGCCGCGGCCACCCAGCACGTGGACCAGGGGTTGAGCCTGACGCTGTTCTTCAAGGACACCGCCACCACGCGCGACGTGAACAAGGCGCAGATCTACGCCTGGCGCAAGGGAATCAAGACGCTGTACTACATCCGGCTGCGCCAGATGGCGCTGGAGGGCACTGAGGTGGAGGGTTGCGTCAGCTGCATGTTGTGACGGGCAGTAAGGGCGGCAGCTCGCACCGGCTGTCCTCCGATGCGCCGCACAGAGTTGAGTTCTTCCAGCGGCATCCTCACTGACGATCCCGAGCGATCCGCACCTGGTTACGAATTCATCGAGGCATGCCCGGACAAGATCGGCGACAAGATGCTTGCCGTTCTCAAGGCCGTCGCCGAAGCGCCGCCCAAACGATTTGCCGGGGGCGGGTATTGGGAGGCGATGCACGACTCGATGACGGGGTGGCACGAAGTCCGCGTCGATGGCGGTAAACCGCGGCGCCACTACCGACTGTTCTGCCTGCTGGATACCGAGGCGTTAGAGACGGAGCGCCCAGCCCTGGCGGTGATCACGGGGATGAGCAAGGCGTTGCGGACGACGTTCACCGATGCCGATTACAGCGCCGTACGCGACCTCGGCGACGAGTATCGGCGCCGAAACCCGCGCTGCTGGCTGGCCAGCTAGACCGCGGCCACCATCGGGGCGGTGATCTGTGCACGCTCATCCTCGGTCATCGGCGTCAGTGTGAGTTTGAGCCCCACGGCGGCGGCAAGTTCGGCGATCGTGCTCAACGTGGGGTTGACCGTCTGAGCGGACAGCAGCCGGCGCACCGCGCTAGGTTCCACACCCGCGGCGCGGGCAAGCTCGGCCTTGCTCATGTGCCCTTCCTCGCGCGCAGCATCGAGCTGGCTGACTATGGCGTCGACCGCCTGGATGCGCGCCAGCTCAGCTGCGAATGCCCGTGCCCGCTCCGGATCCGCAAGCCGCCGGTCGAGCATGTTGTTGAATGCTTCTGACATTGTCGGCTCCTTTCGGCGCACGCGTCGCTGTGTGGCATTTATGTTACGCCCACTGCAACTGATCCCGCAACGTGCGGATTCCCTGACCTACGACACACGTGCGTGCCACGCCCGCTGCACCTCGATCGCACTGCCGCGGCAAGCGTCACTCGGGGATCAGCTCAAAGAGCGCTCCAGCTCACCCTGATTGCTCGGAAGTTGTTCCGGCAGATCAGCTCTCGCGAGCCTGCTCCGCATGCAGCGCCTTCAGGCGTCGCTCCTCGCGCAGCACGCTCTGGTAGCTCTCGCGTTCCGCGACCAGCCACTCGGGCTTCTCCTCGAGCAGCTGATTGATCTGCTCGGTGGTGAGCGCATCGGTGACGCCGCCGCGCGCGAGACCGGCGATCGAGACGCCCAGCTTGGCTGCCACGAGGTTCTTCGGGTGCGGCCCGTTCTTGCGGAGGTCCTTGAGCCACTGCGGCGGATCCGCCTGCAGGGCGGCGAGCTCGGCGCGGGTGATCGGGTTCTCCTGGAACTCCGCAGGCGTCGCGGGCAAGTACACGTCCAGCTTCTTCGCCGCCGTGGCGGGTTTCATGGACTGCGCGTTCGGCCTGCTCATGGCTTGAGCTTATCGATGGGCCCATCGGTAGCCTGATGCGGTGACCCCGCTCCGCCTCACCGTCGGGTACGTCCCCGGTGTGACGCCCGCGAAGTGGGCTCGGACCTGGGCGGAGCGCCACCCCGAGGTTCCGCTGCGGTTGCATGCCGTCGCCGCGGCAGACGCGGCCGACGCGTTGCGGGCCGGCACCATCGACGTGGCGCTGCTCCGGCCGCCGGTCGACACGTCCGGGCTGGCCGTCATCCCCCTCTACGAGGAGACGACGGTGGTCGTGGTGCCGACCGATCACCTGCTCAGCGCCGCCGACGAGGTCACCGTCGCGGACCTCGACGGCGAACCAATCCTGATCCCACTCGACGACGTCGTCGCCTGGGCGGCCGCCCCCGGTGTCCGGGTCGATCACCGACCCGAGACCACCAAGGACGCAACAGAACTCGTTGCTGCGGGAATCGGCGCGCTCATCGTTCCGCAGTCGCTGGCGCGACTGCATCACCGCAAGGACCTCACCTACCGCCCGATCACCGACGCACCCACCTGCCCCGTGGCGCTCGCCGTCCCAGAGGGGCAGCAGCCGGCACTGGTCGAGGAGTTCATCGGAATCGTGCGGGGTCGCAAACCCAGTTCGTCGCGAGGGCGGGTCGAGCCGGCGCCGAAACGCACCGCACGGGAGAAGACCCTCGCGAAGCAGGCCGCCCGCGCCGCCGCGGGAAAGGTCGCCCGCAAGCCGGGCCGAGCCGAGCGCGGTCGACACTGACGCACGACGTCCCGCTAGGTGCCCTTGACGTTGAGGATCTGCTTGAGGCCGGTGACGACCTCCACCAAGGGCTCGGCATCCGCCATCACGACGTCGATGTCCTTGTACGCGCTGGGGATCTCATCGATCCACTGAGCGCCGTGGCGGTACTCGATGCCCTCCATCGCGGTCTGCGATGGCGTTCTCGCGTTGGCTTGGGTGCAGGACACGTCCAGCGCTGTGTGGCGAGCTACGCAGACCAGCTTGGCCGCCGCCCACAAGTCAGTGTCCATGCTGCCGGCTATCAGCCCACGGACCCCTCTGAGTGCTGATCGCGCCCTGCGGGTGACCGAGACCTTGTCGCCACTTTGATGTCGGCATCCCAAAGTAGGGTGCGGTTGTGGCGATTGGCGGTTTTTGTGAATGTGGGTGCGGCCAGCCGACCCGACTGGCCACGCAGACGCGTAGTGAACAAGGTCTTGTGAAGGGACAGCCTCGACGTTTCGTGTTTGGTCATCACATGCGGACTGAGAGTCAGCGGGCGAAAGTTGCTAGGCCTATGCGGATTCCGGGCGTTCAGCGAAACTCGAGCGGGCGAATTGTTGAGTGGAAGCACTCTCACCCGGCTGGCGTTCGTCAGGATGACTACCATTGCCCGGGCTGCCAATGCATTTGACGCAGATCGCCTTGTAAGTGTGACGGCAATTGATCCGTTCCAGATCCAGATCAACCATCAAGACTCCGGTTTCGTCGTGCAACACGATGATGAATCGATCCATCATGTCTTCGCCGTCGACGTGCGCGAAATTGCTGTGCCCATCGGAGGTCGGCGATGCAGACGGAGAACTCCGCCGTACCCCTAGCAGGTAGCTTCTGTGCAATCCTGATGTGCTTCTGCGCGATCTTGTTGCCAACCCCGCGCGAGCCGGAATGCAGGAACAGCCAGACATTTTCGGCGTCGTCGAGGCAGAGTTCGATGAAGTGGTTGCCGCCGCCCAGCGAGCCGAGCTGCACCGTCCACTTCGGGGAATGCCTGAGGTCGACGCCCTTGTCCTCGGCGAGCGTCGTCAGCTTCTCGATCCGTGCGCCGGTGAACGTGAACCGCGCGGTGTTCGAGTTGTAGTTGCCCGGTGAGAGCGGGATCGCCGATTCGATCGACTCCCGCAGGTCGCCAAGGTCCCTACCGGTGATCTCTTCGCGGGTGAAACGCGTCTTGACGGCGATCATCCCGCAGCCGATGTCCACGCCCACCGCGGCGGGGATCACCGCGTCGACGGTGGGGATGACCGTACCGACGGCTGAACCCTTGCCCGCGTGAGCGTCTGGCATCAGCGCCACGTGAGGATGGACGAACGGCATTGCCGCCGTCTGCTTGGCCTGCTCAATCGTGTTGTCGTCGACGTGCGACGCAAAGTTGAGCAGCTTGTAGCCGTCTACCCGGTTGACCATCATTCAAGTGTCCCTTGGCAGTCCAGCGAATATTGCGGGCGAATAAATCAGTGGAAATCCGAGACCGACTCGGTCACCCTCGAGACTGTGGACGCCAGGCTGTACGACGACGTGACCGACTTCGGGCCGGTCGCGCACTGGGTGTACCGCAGGAACCCGGTGTTGTTCACCGTCGAACTGACAGCTCTGCGCACGCCGAGGTGGCCGGCCGATCAGGTCCTGCTGTCGATCGCCGATGGCGACGACGTGGGTGCCGCGCTCCAGATGAGCGGCGGCACTCTGTTGGTCAGCGGGCTGCCACCGGCATCGGCGAAGGAGGCGGCGGCAGCGCTCGTGCCGGTGCGGGCGGACCTGCCTGCCGTACGCGGAACGCCTTCCGCCGCAGCGGCATTCACTCAGGCGTGGGCCGAGGTCAGCGGTGCCTGCGCAACGACGTCCTTCACGGAGACCCTGTATCGACTCGACGAACTCAGGCCGCCTGGCGGCGCCGTCGGCGCGGCGCGTCTGGCAGGTGACGCGGACGACGAGTTGCTCGTCGGTTGGCTCGATGCGTTCTTCGTCGAGGCATTCGGCGCTCCGTCGGACCCATCGGCAGGCCGCGAAACCCTTCGGAGTTTCGCAGAGGCCGCCGGACACATGGTGCTGTGGACGGTGAACGGCGCGCCCGTCAGCATGGCTCGGGTGCAGGCGCCCGCGGTGGGGATGTCGCGCATCGGTCCGGTCTACACGCCGCCCGAGTGCAGGGGGCACGGCTACGGCGCCGCTGTCACCGCGGCGGCGGTGCGACAGGCCGCGCATCGCGGTGCTCGCGACGTCGTGTTGTTCGCCGACGTCGCCAACCCGGTGTCCAACCGGCTCTACCGGCGACTGGGCTTCGTGCCCGTCGTCGAGAACGTGCAGTACGACTTCGCCGCGGCGTCGTAGTCGCGGAACCGCCCGCGAGTCAGCCCAACCGGGCGACGGGCATCCTGGACACGTTCGTCAGCACGGGCTTCTTGGTGGAGCCGGTGGTGGGTGACTTCGACGCCGGAGCGGCCTCGTCGAGGTAGCACTCGCCAGATCCGTCGTCGTAGTCCCCGCCGTAGAAGACGCAGCAGACGCCGATTCCGTCGGTATCTTGATGATCCGCTGCGCATTCCCAGAAGTCGTCGCTGCTATTGCCGACGGGTTGCGCGGTCGCTTCCACGGCGAGGCCGAGTGCCAGGCCCGCGGCGAGCGCAGCGGCCGCCACCATGGTGTGTGCGAGTCGAACGATGGACATGGTGCTCCTCCTGAGTGCGTCGCCTCCCGGCGGGAGGCGTCCTCAGTAGGAGTGATCGAGGCGCCAAGAAGCCTCACTTTTTGCCCGACGAGGGCGTGACTACTTGACCTTGTGCTGCGGGCCCTGTTCCTTCTTGTACAGCGCCTTGAGCATCCGGTCGCGGAAGTGCGCGTTGTCGATCAACTTGATGCCCGTGTTCGCCACGGCCGGGATGCCAAGCAGCTTGTGGAAGTAGCGGCCGCGCCGGTATTCCTTGCCCCAGGCGGCTTCCATCCGCTGCGCGTAGTTGGTGAAGTCGTCGGGTCCGCCGTTGGTCAGCGCGGCAATGGCGCATTCACCTGCGGCCAATCCGGATTCGAGGGCCTTGGAGATGCCTGCCCCCGAGGCCGGCTTGCCGGCACCCAGCGAGTCGCCGGTGAACAGCACGCCGGGACGCCACGGCGGCCACGCGGTGAAGCCCATCGGCAACCGCCAGGCCCGCACGATCTTGTTCTTCTTCAGCTCCTCGATGGGCGGTAGATCCCATTCGCGCGGCAGGGTGGCCATGAACTCGCCGAGGAACTGGGTCGCGTTGATCGATTGCCATTGCTTGTAGCTGTTGACGTAGCCGAGCCCGATGTTGATGCGCCCGCCGCCGAACGGGAACACCCACCCGTAGCCGGGCAGTTGGTCGCCGTTGAACTGCAGCTTGAGGTAGATGTCGAGGGAGTCGGAGTCCGGCTTGTTGGCAGGCATCTCCGCGCGGATCGCGATCGCCGAGTAGCCGTTGTACTCGCTGTCCAGCTTCAGCGCCCGCTTGATGGGGGAGTACGCCCCGTCGGCCGCGATGACAGCGTCGCCGTACACCTTCTCGCCGCTCTTGAGCACCACACCGACCACGCGGCCGTTCGCATCGACCTCGGGTCCCGTCACCTCGCACGACTGACGAATCTCCGCGCCCGCGGACTCAGCGTGCTTGAGCAGGAGCGTGTCCAGCTGGGGGCGAGGGGCGACGTAACCGTGGTCGGGCATCCCCGGGCGTTTCGGGAAGGACAGCTCCCACTGCGACGGGCTGAACACCGTCACCCGGTTGACCCGGTGGAACTTGTCGACTTCCTCGGCCAGACCCATCTTCTGCAGGTAGCTGACCGCCCGCGCGGTGAGTCCGTCACCGCACGGCTTGTCGCGCGGGAACTCGGCCTTGTCCAGAACGACTACCTTGGCGCCGGTCTGAGCCGCCTGCCACGCCGCGGCGGAGCCCGATGGCCCCCCGCCAGCAATGATCAGGTCGTATCGCTGTGTCATCTCATCCGTCTCACTAGCTCGGCTGTCTCGGGGGCATGTTACCCGGGGCGATGAAACGGAGCCTCGGGAGCGCGGTGGGGGAGATGTGATCCCACCGCCACGTGTTTGTCACGCCGCGGTGCGGTCTTGGCAGGTCAGGCGCGCTCAGCCGGTACAGTGAATTGGTGCGCAGACCGTCCCTACCCAGACCCGGTGCCCCGACCGGCGTCAAGGTCGACGCGCGCAGCGAGCGCTGGCGGGAGCACCGCAAGAAGGTGCGCGCCGAGATCGTCGACGCCGCCTTCCGCGCCATCGACCGGCTCGGGCCCGAGCTGAGTCTGCGGGAGATCGCCGAAGAGGCCGGCACCGCCAAGCCCAAGATCTACCGGCACTTCACCGACAAGTCGGACCTCTTCCAGGCGATCGGTGAACGGCTACGAGACATTTTGTGGGCGGCGATCTTCCCGACGATCAACTTGGCGTCGGATCCCGCTCGCGAGGTGATCCGGCGCAGCGTCGAGCAGTACGTGCTGCTGGTGGACCAGCACCCCAACGTCTGCCGCTTCCTGATTCAGGGCCGCTTCGCCGAGCAGAGCGAGTCGACCATGCGAGCGCTCAACGAGGGCCGCGGAATCACGCTGGCGATGGCCGACATGTTCAACAACGAACTGCGCGAGATGGAGCTCGACGGCGCGGCCCTCGAACTTGCCGCGTTCACCACCTACGGGTCGGCGGCGTCGGCCACCGACTGGTGGCTGGGCCCGAACGTCGACAGCCCGCGCCGGATGCCGCCCGACGAGTTCATCGGCTACATGACGACGATCATGCTCGGCGCCATCAAAGGATGCTGCGAGTTGCTCGGCATCAAGATCGACGCGGACCTGCCGTTGCACGAAGGCGTTCGTCGTCGCGAATCCGTCGCCTGACCTGAGAAGTCCCTGGATTCTGATGCACTCCTCACTTGGCGAGGACGAAGGCGTCGATCGGCTGCTCGTGCCCCCGGAGATTCAGCCTGCGCCGAGGCATGTTCGCCACGAGCTCGTCGGCGACTCCAGATGCGACGAGTAACTCGCCGCCGGCCGCATGCTGCTGCATTCGCGCCGAGATGTTGACGGGGTCGCCAAGAGCGGTGAAGTCGACCACGGCGCCCCCGACGTTGCCCACGTATGCGATGCCCGCATTGACCGCAACGCCCAACTCAAGCCAGCGTCCGGCGTCGCTGCCGTAACCGACGGCGCCGAGCAAGTCCATCCCTGCCTCGACCGCTCGGCGTCGGTATGAGGGACCGCTGATGCCACGGACGAAGAATGCCATCACCTCATCGCCGATGAGCTTGTCGATCACCGCGTCATGCCGCAGAAGGGTCTGCGTCGCAGCGGTATAGAACCGATTGAGCAGCGAGGCGAAGTCCGACGGAGCGCCACACCTGCCCAGCGTGGTGGAGTCACGAACGTCGGCAAATAAGATTGCGACGTCAACCTCGGCGCCACCTGCCGGAAGCGAGTCGCAACAACGACTGCACAGATTGGGATTCTTGCGCGATGGACTGAAGCCGGCAGCGCCGAGGAGACGACCGGCCGGACCGCCGAACGGGTTGTTGCATACCTTGCATCGCGGGGCGGATGGCAGATAGCGAAACAACCGCCGCGCTCTCACTAGAGATGCGTGACCGTCCGTCAGCACCGTGTTCCAGTTGTGCCGCGGGGTCGCGGTAGCGGTCTCGCGGGTGATGTCGACGATAGCCATGCGGAAATGATCGACCCGACAGCCTTTCGGCACATGAGGCATCCGCCTCAAGTATCGGCTCCGCGAAGAGGCGGACCGAGATCGAGTCAATTGCTCTTTCGCGCAGACGGCGTTGAGTTCCGATGCAGAATGGGGGCGTGCAACCTGCTCGGACGCTGCACGGCTCGGGAAAAGGCTTGAGTAGAGCCGAGTTGCTGGCGGCCATATCGCTGGCGATCGATCTCGGTCTGGGCCAGCCGATGGAACACATGCTTCGCTCGTCGCTGATCGCAACGCGTATCGCCGAGCGGATGGGTCTTGATGCACAACAGCAGGCGACGGTGTACTACGCCAATCTGATCGGCTGGATCGGTTGTCACGCCGATTCTCATGAGCTTTCGGCCCTGTTCGGCGACGACATCGCCTTCCGCGCCGATACCTATTCCGTGGACATGGCGGGCCTACCGTTCCTGCGGTTGATGGTCAGTCACATCGGGCGTGGACTGCCGGGCTGGGAACGCGGCGTCCGATCGGCTGCATTTGTGCTCACCGCGCGAAACCAGGTCGCAACGCTCATCCGCTCGCATTGCAGTTCCGCTGGGGTGCTGTCCGATCGGATGGGTCTGGACCGGCAGGTCGCCGCGGCGCTTGCGTATGTCTTCGAGCGCTGGGACGGCCGGGGGATGCCCAACGGCGTTCGGGGAGAAGATATTCCGGTCGAAATTCGGATCGTTCGTCTGGCTGATGTCGTAGAGGTCCATCTGCGAACAGGGGGTCTCGGCCGGGCACTCGACGTCGTGCGGTCCCGGCGCGGTACGCAGTTCAGCCCAGCTCTGGTGGAGGTCTTCGAGCGTGATGCCGCCGCGATCGTCGACGGCCTGCTCGAAATCGATGTATGGACCGCGGCGTTGGACGTTGCACCGGATCGTGATCACATTCTGAACCGTGATGAGATCGACGAGTTACTAAGAGCTATTGCGGATTTCGTCGATCTCAAATGTCCGTCTTCGCCCGGCTATTCACGTGGGGTTGCAGACCTGGTGGCAGCGGCGGCTCGACACCAGCGGATGCCGGAGGCGGAAGTTACGCGACTTTATCGGGCAGGCCTCGTGCATGGCCTCGGCAAGTTGGGCGTTTCCAACCAGATCTGGGAGAAGAAGGGGCCACTCAGTACGGCAGAATCGGAGCGGGTACGGATGTACCCGTATCTGACCGGGCGGATACTGAGCCGGGTCGGTGGCCTGCAGCCGGTGGTTTCCCTTGCGACTGCGCACGAGGAACGGATCGACGGGTCCGGATTTCCCCGAGGGCTCGCTGGCCCGGAGCTGACCCCGCAGGATCGTCTGCTGGCAGCGGCCGTGGCGTATCAGCAACTGCGCGAACCGCGCCAAGAGCGCGTCGCACTTGAACCTGCCGACGTTGCCAGTCAGCTCCGCCAGGAAGCGCGCAATGGACGTCTCGACGGCGAGTCGGTGGAGGCTGTGCTGGCGGCGACCGGTCACCGGTCATCGCGGCGGGTGGCGTTTTCGGCAGGGCTCACCGCCCGCGAGGTCGACGTCCTGCGGCTGGTTGCGCAGGGCAGATCGAACCGTGAGATCGCCGCCGAGCTGTACATCGCAGAGAAGACGGCACGCAACCACGTCGAGCGTGTCTACACCAAGTTAGGCGTGAACAACCGCACGCTGGCGACTCTCGCAGCCATCGATCGGGGTCTGTCGGGGCCACCAGTCGACGCGGCCACGGGACTGGCGTAGCGCGACTTTCCGTAACGGCTCGCGCCGTTGGCTTTGAGGCAAACGCCTCATGCGGCCGTCCATGTGGCCGACCGATGATCGGTGACCAAGGAAAGTTCAGCTATCACGGAGGTTACCGATCATGACCGAATCGACATTGGAGCCATCGACCATCGAACGCTTGAGTACGAGCCGCTCGAGACGGACATCCGGATCGCCGAAAGGCGGGCGGATCGACGCAGTCGATGTGAGCCGACGTGTCGGCAAGCACCAGATCCTGCAGAAGATGTCGCTGACGGTAGAACCGGGCGAGTTGGTGGCCATCGCGGGCGGTAGTGGAGCAGGAAAGACCACATTGCTGGAGATCCTGGCGGGACTTCAGCCACCGTCGGCCGGTGAGGTGGCGCACGACGGCGTCGTTCGAGGTGCCCGCGTCAACCTGGATTCCCGTATCGGCTACGTACCCCAGGACGACATCATCCATCTCGAGATGCCTCTCCGCCGCACGCTGCGCTACGCGGCGCGGCTGCGGCTGTCGGCAGGCACATCGGCCGCCGACGCGGACCGAGTGGTCGAGGAGACCATGTCTGACCTAGATCTGGCCGATCGCGCAGATGTGCCGGTCCGTGCGTTGTCCGGCGGTCAGCGCAAGCGTGCGAGTATCGCCGTGGAGTTGCTGACCCGCCCCCGTGTCTTCTTCCTGGACGAACCCACCTCCGGGCTCGATCCGTCGACGGCGGCTGACGTGATGCGCCTGTTGCATCGCCTCAGTCGGCGAGGGGTCACAGTGGTTCTTACGACACACGAACCGACGGAAATAGACAAATGTGACCGCGTGGTGTTCCTTGCGCGGGGCGGCCATCTGGCCTTCACCGGCAGCCCGACCGACGCCCGCCGCCATTTCGGGGTGCAGGATCTCACCGAGGTGTATGGGCGGCTAGCCGCCGATGACACCTCTCGAGCCCGCGCGGAACGATTCACGGATTCTCGTCAGCCGTCAGAAGCTCGTCCTTGCAACGCTTTACCGTCCATCCCGGCGGCCCAGTCAGACATCAGGCGCACGGGCCTGATCCGGCAATGGTGGCTACTGACGCGCCGCAATGTTGATGTGCTCCTTCGCAACCGGCTGACCCTCGCCATCTTGTTGGGCTCACCGGTGCTGGTCACCGCGATGATGGCGACGCTGTTCAAGCGCGGCGCGTTCGATCCCGGCAGTGCGGGCGACATCGGCCCGGCGCAGATCGTGTTCTGGATCGCATTCGACGGCTTCTTCTTCGGCTTGACGTATGGCCTGCTCCAGATCGTCGGGGAGATGGCGGTCTTTCGCCGGGAGCGCTTGGCCGGCCTCAGCATCGGTGCCTACGTCGCATCCAAAGTCACTGCACTGCTCCCGGTGCTCGTCGGAGTGAGCGCGGTGCTCCTCGGTGTGCTTCGAGCGCTCGGCAGGCTCCCCGCGCTTGGCTGGCACGTGTACGCCTTGCTGTTCGCGACGATTGTGCTAGAGGCGACGTCGGCACTGGCGCTCGGTCTGCTCGCTTCCGCCGTGGTCTCCAACGCCGCGCAGGCGGCCCTCGCCCTGCCGATGCTGTGCTTCCCGCAGGTTCTGTTCGGTGGTGCCATCGTCCCCGTCGACGAGATGGCCACCTCGGGACGCCTCATGAGCTTTGGCCTGTCCACCCGTCACGCATTCGAAGCACTGGGCCGCGACCTCGATCTCGAGCGGTTCACCGCCACGGTGCCTGCCATGTCCAGCTACCGAGACACCTTCCATGGCGGCACCGGCGGCAGCCTTGTCGCGCTCGTACTGTTTACCGGGGTTGTGCTGCTGGCCACGAGGTGGGTTCTGAACCGGCGGTCGGCGCCTGGCACCTCTCGGCGATGACAGAACAAGCTACGGAGCCCGGGATATACCAACCAGCGTCTCCTGATCCGAGGGGTACCCGGTACCCGCGTTCCCAGGTATCGTCGTGGACATGACCGTTGCCGAACGGGCCGACGAAACCACCGTCCAGAAGGCCCCCGTGCGCACCCGTGCGCTCATCATCGGCTCCGGGTTCTCCGGACTGGGCATGGCCATCGCCTTGCAGAAGCAGAACGTCGAATTCCTCATCCTGGAGAAGGCCGACGAGATCGGCGGTACCTGGCGGGACAACACCTACCCGGGGTGTGCGTGTGACATCCCGTCGCACATGTACTCGTTCTCGTTCGAGCCCAAGGCCGACTGGCGGCACATGTGGTCGTTCCAGCCGGAGATCTTCGACTACCTCAAGGGTGTCGCCGACAAGTACGGCCTGCGCTCCTACGTCCGGTTCGGCTCGCGGGTGGAGCGCGCACATTGGGACGACGAGGAGCAGTGCTGGCACGTGTTCACCGACACGGGGCAGGAGTACGTCGCGCAGTTCCTCGTCTCCGGCGCCGGCGGCCTGCACATCCCGCTGATCCCCGACATCGAGGGCATCGACGAATTCAAGGGAGCCACCTTCCACTCCGCCCAGTGGGATCACGACGTGGACATCACCGGCAAGCGCGTCGCGGTCATCGGGACCGGCGCCAGCGCCATCCAGATCGTGCCCGAGATCGCCGACGACGTCGCCGAACTTCAGGTCTACCAACGCACACCGCCGTGGGTGATGCCGCGTGTCAACAACGCGTTCCCGGACTGGACGCAGCGAATGTTCGCCACCGTGCCGGGGTCGCGGGCCATGATGCGGGCCGGTATCTACTGGATCCACGAGGCCGTCGGGTTCGCGATGACGCAACAGCCGAGGCTGCTCAAGATCGGCGAGCTGATGGGCCGGTGGAACATCCGGCGCAGCGTCAAGGACCGCGAACTGCGTCGCAAGCTGACGCCGAACTACCGCGCGGGATGCAAGCGAATCCTGAACTCCGACACGTACTACCGGGGCATCGCCCATCCCAACACGCAAGTGATCACCGAGGGCATCGCCCGCATGACGGCGGACGCCATCGTCACCACCGACGGCAAGGAGCACCCGGTGGACGTCGTGGTGTTCGCCACCGGCTTCCACGTCACCGACTCCTACACCTACGTCGACATCAAGGGCTCGGGCGGCGAGGACCTGGTGGACCGGTGGAACCGCGAGGGCATCCAGGCGCACCGCGGCATCGCGGTGGCCGGCATGCCGAACCTGTTCTTCCTGCTTGGACCCAACACCGCGCTCGGCCACAACTCGGTGGTGTTCATGATCGAGTCGCAGATCCGCTACGTCGCGCAGGCGATCGCCGCCGTCGACAAGTCCGGGGCGCGTGCGTTGTCGCCGAGCCGCAAGGCGCAGGACGACTTCAATGCCGAGTTGCAGGGCGATCTCGCATCGACGGTGTGGAGCACCGGAGGTTGCCGGAGCTGGTACCTGGACGAGCACGGCGTCAACCGCGCGCTGTGGAGCGGCATGACCTGGCAGTACTGGCTGTCGACCCGCCGATTCCGGAGTTCGGAGTATGTCTTCTCCGGTCGGCGAGGGCGCATACGACACGACACGCGAACACAAGTTGTTGTGTTGCCGCTCGTTGTCACACCCCAGTTGTAGTGTCGGGGCAGCAAGTCGCCACGTCCTGAATTGAGGCCCAAATTGTCTGATGGAATGAAGCTGATCGATCGCGTTTCGGCCATCAACTGGAACCGCGTCCAGGACGAGAAGGACGCCGAGGTCTGGGACCGGCTGACGGGCAACTTCTGGTTGCCGGAGAAGGTTCCCGTGTCCAACGACATCCCGTCCTGGGGCACGCTGACCGCCCACGAGAAGCAGCTCACCATGCGGGTGTTCACCGGCCTGACGCTGCTCGACACCATCCAGGGCACCGTCGGTGCGGTGAGCCTGATCCCCGACGCGCTGACCCCCCACGAAGAGGCGGTCTACACCAACATCGCGTTCATGGAGTCGGTGCACGCTAAGAGCTACAGCAATATCTTCTCGACGCTGTGCTCGACGGTCGAGATCGACGAGGCGTTCCGCTGGTCGGAGGAGAACCCCAACCTACAGCGCAAGGCCGAGATCGTGATGAACTTCTACAAGGGCGACGATCCGCTCAAGCGCAAGGTCGCCTCGACGCTGCTGGAGAGCTTCCTGTTCTACTCGGGCTTCTATCTGCCGATGTACTGGAGCAGCCGCGCCAAGCTCACCAACACCGCCGACATGATCCGGCTGATCATCCGCGACGAGGCCGTGCACGGCTACTACATCGGCTACAAGTTCCAGAAGGGGCTGGCCCTCGAGGACGAGGCGCGCAAGGCCGAGCTCAAGGACTACACCTACGAGCTGCTCTTCGAGCTCTACGACAACGAAGTCGAGTACACCCAGGACCTCTACGACGGCGTCGGGCTCACCGAGGACGTCAAGAAGTTCCTGCGCTACAACGCCAACAAGGCGCTGATGAACCTCGGCTACGAAGCGCTGTTCCCGAAGGATGAGACGGACGTGAACCCAGCGATCCTCTCGGCGCTCTCACCCAACGCCGACGAGAACCACGACTTCTTCTCCGGCTCGGGGTCGTCGTACGTGATCGGCAAGGCGGTCAACACCACCGACGAGGACTGGGACTTCTAGAACCGCAGTTCAGAGGCCGTATTGCGGCCCACCCACGCATGGGCGCAACGGGGTCAGTGCCTCTAGATCGTCGTCGAATGCGCCGTTGACGTGGATGAAACCGCTACGCCAAGGTGGCATCTTGACGCGGCTAATCGACATAGCGCAGAGACCGAACAACGTGCGAGTGCGAGACAACGGCCACGCCCGCGACGGCGCGATTGGCGCGATTGGTGCGCTACGCGGTGAAAGTGCCCTCTGAAGCCAACTCCGGGGCGTAGAACGAAGACATCGACGAGTGACGGGAACCTTCCCAGTGATGCCCGTGGTGGCCACCGCTGCTGCAGGCACCCAGAACGAATCCGCTCCAGAAGATCACGGCGATGATGAAAACGATGCCAGCCAAGGCGACGACCATGGCCGCAAACCGAAATGGCCTGCCACGTCGGTGCCACCGGTCCCGCCCGTGTGGCGGTTCGGCGGCTGCACTCGGATGCTGAGCTGCAGTTGTCGACTCGGTCGGATATTCAGGTTCAGTCATGGGTTCAGCATGCCCCGCAAAGCCAAGAGCGCGCTGTGAGAATGCGCAGGCGCGACCGGTCGGGTGAACCCTTACCGCCGTTGTAATACCTCGACTACCACCAGGTCACCAAAGTGAACTGCTGTCCCTGGCCGCCTACCCACGGGAAGCTGGGCCTCCATCAGCATCTCGCCCGCGCTGATCTCGGGGGGTGGTGGGCAGATTTCGGGCTCAGCGCCGGGGGATCGGGGCGCAGCCTTGAACTTGTTTGCGTGGACGGTCGAGCCCCGAGTCGTCGACGAACGAGATGCACGGCGCGTCCGTGCGCCTTTCCGAGGGAACCATCCGGACAGTGAGTCGACCTCGCCGTGCCACAGAACTGAACCGATTCCTGCCCAGATGCCCATGGCGCACGGTCCGCGGATCACGTCGGCGGATTACCATGATCCCGTGGCGGAGGCCATCGTCTGCGGCGGGGGTGCGGCCGGGCTCGCAGCCGCGGCAACCCTGAGTCGCGCAGGCGTTGGAGCGATTGTGCTCGAACGGAGCGACGGGGTCGGCGCGAGCTGGCGAGCGCGTTACGACGGGTTGCGGCTCAACACGTCGGCGTGGATGTCGACGATGCCCGGGTATCGTGCGAGCCACCGTCGTTACGGAGAATATCCGGCCCGTGACGACTGGGTCCGGTACCTCCAGGACTACGTACACCATCATCGGATCGAAGTGCGGTTCGGCGCGCAGGTCCACAAGGTGGATGCGTCGCATGGTGGCTGGCGCGTGAAAACCAGTGACGATGCGCTACAGGCACGCTTCGTCGTCATCGCGACCGGCTACGACCACGACCCTGACCTCCCGGACTGGCCCGGGCGGCAGGGATACGCGGGTGAGTTGATTCATTCCAGCGCCTACCGCAACCCGAGGCCGTACCGCGGGCGCGACGTTCTGGTGGTTGGGCCCAATGTGACAGGCTCCGAGGTTGCGAACCAGCTAGCCAGGGGTGGTGCGGCGCGCGTTCGCGTCGCGTGCCGGACCGTACCGAACCTTGTTGCACGCAAGTTCCTTGGCGTGACTATCAATGTCCCCGGGCTCGCCTTGAACCACCTCCCGTTACGCGTGGCCGACGAGGTCGCATGGCTGATGCAACGAATGTTGTTCGGCCGCCTCGACGCGTACGGGCTCCCACGGTCGCCCGAAGGGGTCGCGACCACGATGGTGCGCCGGCAACAAGCACCGGCGTACGACGACGGGTTCGTCGAGGAGCTCAAGGCCGGGCGCATCGAGATTGTCGCCGCTGTCGTCGGCTTCGACCGCAGTGATGTCGTGCTGGCGGACGGTGCCCGCATACAGCCCGATGCGGTGATCGCGGCGACGGGCTACCGCCGTGGCCTCGACGAGTTGGTCGGCCACCTCGGTGTACTCGATTCCAACGGCGTTCCCCTGGTGAGTGGGGGCCAGGAGCATCCCTCGGCAGCGGGCCTCTTCTTCATTGGTTACCGAGTCGACCTCAGCGGTCAATTGCGACTCATGCGCATCGATGCTCGTGCGATCGCCAAAGCGGTTCGACGCCAGCGCGCCGCCTGAGACGTAGTTGTGGAGTGGCTCAACGGTTTTACGCGTTGATGACGGCGCTCGACTGATAGCCCGTTCTTCAGGCCAACGCCTTTCCGCAGATCACAACAAACGACTGGGTGGTACGGCCAATCGAAACAAGGTGTTTGGTATTCACGTTCCCCGCACGCGGGGCTGCAGCCCCTTAGCTGGGCAGCGACATCGGCCTGGCCAACACCCTTGTGGATGCCACCTGACAAGCGGACAATTACGCCGCTGACAATTGCCGCAGCGGGGGGAACCATCATGGCGCTTACCGATCATTGTGACGTTTTCGCTTCGGTCAACGAGTCGGCGGTGCGCCGGGTGATCTCACAGGTCACCCGCCAGCGACCCTCATTGGTCAACTACGGCAGCGCCGGGGTGCAGCAGCGGCCCGGACTGCTGTGTGTTGCGATCGATGCTCATCCGGTGGCGATCGCCCGCGGGGACGTGCTCATCTCCGGGTTGCCGTCGTTGCCGGTAGCGCTGACCGACAACCCGGCGCTCCAGATGGACTGGTGCGTGCAACTTTCCAAGGCGGCGCTGGACGTCCATCCCGGTAACGTGTTCACGCTGCCTCCGGAGCTCGACCCGCTGGGCGAGCAGCGGCTAGCGGCCCAGGTCGCGATCTGCGCCGGCTTGGGCTGCCCTGACGAGAGGCTGCTTGACCTACTGCCGATACCGCAGCTGTCGGCGGGCCACTCCGCGTCGGTCAACCGCTTCGCAGTCGAGGCGCGCGGCACCAAGCCGCCCGACAAACCGCCGCCGCGCCCGCCGGTGACCGTGCCCTATCGCCAGTTGCGGTGCTTCTGTCTGGAGGCGGACCTCGTCGCGGGGGCGGACTTCTTCGGACCGGCTGGCGACCAGCACTTCCGCGGCATCCTCGGCGGCCTGGAGATCGTCGATATCGCGCCGCAGGGCCTGGAGGACGCGATCGAGTGCTACGCGAAGGTCGTCGCGATGTTCGGCCTGCTGCCCAAGCTCAGCGTGCCGGTCATCCGATTCACCACCGACTTGCTGGGCCTGGCCGCCCTGGCGATCGAGCCGACGCCGAGTTCACCCGACGTGCCCAACAACCCTGCGCTCGAGGACGACTCGGTCAAGCTGTTCATCGACCTGACTGCCTCGTCGATCACCGGCGGCGGCGGGGGCGGCGGGGGTGGTGGCAACTCACCGCCGAGCTTCCCAGGAAACCCGCGGGCGCGGACGCGCACCGGGCCGTTCGACGTGCTGGCGGCCGGATCCGAGCGCACCGCCCAGGAGCTGTTCGACGTCATCCGCGACGGCGTCCAGCTCGATGAGGCCGACAGCGTCGACTTCGGTCCGTTTACCGCCGGCTACGACGTCAAGGCACACCTCGAGGGCGGCACGATCGACCTGCGCTCCAACGGGACCATCGCGCTCAAGGAACTCGACATCGAATGGGACGTGCTGCGCGTCTTCGCCGGCATAAACATCCCCGAGGTCTGCGTCGGCGGGCAGTGCATCGTCCCCAATCCGTTCGGGGGCTGCCTCGTGCGACTTCCGTCGCTCTGCGCGTTCAGCGCCGACCCCGACCTCGGTATCGATCTCAACCTGTCGGGCCTGCTGGTCAGCGAGATCTCGGCGACCATCGAGCCGATCGTCAAGTACAGCGTCAACCCGGGCCGCGTTGCCGGGATGAACGATTGGGACGCCCACGACGCCGGCGTGCCCAACCACTGGCAGCTCTACATCGACCCGGTGTCGATCGACCTCGACGTCTTCGACTTCGCCGACATCGTCGGCAACCTCATCGAGAACGCGCTCGACGCGGCGATCGACACGCTTCTCGGCCCGCTACCCGACTGGGCCAAGGATCTGATCCGCGCACTGCTCGGGCCGATCATCGACGTGGTGCGAGACATCTTGGACATCGGCGACGACCTGGAGGAATGGCTCGAGCAGCTGCTGGGCACCAGCCTGGGGTTGATCGACTTGATCCTCACGTTCATCGCCGATCTGCTCGCAACGTCGCCGATCATCGAGTTCCCCGACCCGCTGCCGCTGATGGCGGCCGAGCCGGGGAAGATGGCCGTGCTGCTGCCCGTGGAGTTCCTCGGCGTCGCAGTGGACGACACCGAGCTGCAACTGCAAGTCGATCTGGGGGACTGACCGATCATGAGCGCACGTTTCAACTCATTGTTCTTGAGCCAGACCACATTTGACAGCGCGTCGCCGCTGGGTTCTGCGGTCGTCGTGCATCGCTTCGATGACGAGGGTGAGTACGACGTTGAGCTCGGCCGGGAGGGTGAGGTGCCCGACCGTGTGGCGCTGTCGGTTTCGCCGCAGGCCACCGATGCCGAGGTGGCGCGGGCGTCCTCGGTGACCATCGATGTCGCGGGCGCCACGCCACGGGCGAAAGCCGCCCCGCGGCATCGCAGGCTGCAGGCCGGTGGCTTTGCGTCCTTCACGTCGGCGCACGCGAGGAGCGCAGGCTCGGTGATCGTCGCGCGCCGACGGGGTGCCAAGAAAGCCGAGTTCGACAGCCGTCGCCTCGGCGAGCTCGACATCTTCGCCCTGACGCTCGTACGCCCCGGCCTCTACGCCGTACGCAACACGCTGGCCAAGGGCGAGGGACGGATCGTGGTGACCTATCCGGTGGTCGGCGACCGCCCGTACCGGCCCGCCGACCCGGTGGACGTGGTGTGCGCCAAGAAGGGCTTTGATCCCAAGCGCGTCGAAATCGGGCCGGCCCAGGGAATCGTCTTCCGGTTCGAGACTGCATCGCATCTCGTGGTCGAGTTGCTCGAGCCAGACGACGGCCCCAAGGCGGGGCCCCGGGGGCGGTGGAGCGGAGCGCGCCCGCAGGTGAAGCCGACAGCACCGCCGTGGCCTCAGCTAGACGGGCGGGGCGGCGGGTGCCTCCTCGGCGCGCTCGTGTGCGTCCTCCAACACGGTGCGTCCGATCTCGGCGTAGACGGCGGGCTTGGTGAAGCGCATCCACAGCGCGTACGCCAGCCCGATGCCGAAGAGCGCCGCGATCATGTACGGCGCGGCCTTGAAGACCAGCGAGTTGGCCGCGAGCCCGGCGGCGAACGCGCGGTTGTCCCACAGCGCCCACACCACGTAGAGCATCGCGACGCCGCCGATCAAGGGGCAGATCAGTGTGGTGATCACGTTGCCGCGGTGGGTCTTTCGCACCCAGAAGTACCAGATCACCGCGGCCGAGCAGATGGCCTGCACCAGCAGGATCGCTGCGGTGCCGATCAACGCCAGGAGGCCGTAGATGTTCGTGTACGGCACCAGCGCCGGGGTGTCGACGGGCGTGCCGTTGGCGTCGGGCACCTGGACCGCGGTGAACACGGCGAACAGCAGCACGATCGCCAGCGTGATGACGCTCTGGATCGTCGACGCGACGTAGGGCGAGCCGTGCTTGGCGTGGGTACTGCCGATGGTGGCCTTCACCTTGTCCGACGGGATCTCGCGCCCCAGTGCGAACAGGTAGCGCGATGCGGCGTTGTGGAACGCCAGCGCGCAGGCGAACGAGCCGATGACGAGCAGGATCTTGTAGATGTCGAGGACCACCCCGCCGAGGTTGGCGGTGACCAGCCCGAAGAACAGGTCCAACGGGTTCGCGCTGATCGAACGTCTCGACCGAGTTCTTGGCGCCGTTGCCCGCGATCACCATCGCCGAGATGAAGGTATAGAACAGCCCGAGTCCCACGACCGCGATGATCGTGGCCCTGGGGATGATCTTCTTCGGGTTGCGGGATTCCTCGCCGTACACCGCGGTGGTCTCGAAGCCGACCCAGGACCAGAAGGCGAAGAAAAGGCCGATCGCCATCGACCCTGCCGCCGCGGCGGTGCCGAAGGCGCCTGCGGGCAAGGCCTCGAACGCGTGGTTCAAACCCATTGTCGTGCCGAGCATCAACCCGTCCGGCCCGCCGCCCTTGAAGATCACCGAGAAGGCCAGCGCAATCAGCACGAGCACCTCTGCGGTCAGCGTGAACCCGAGGATCGCCGCGGTCAGGCTGATGTCGAAGTAGCACAGCACCGCGATGATCACGATCGCGGCGATGGCGATGACCAGCCAGGGGATGTTGACCTTGAAGATGGTGTTGAACGCATCGTTGGCGAAGTACGCGCAGCCACCGATCAGCGAGCCCTCGAACACCACGTAGGCGAACGTGGCCAGCACCCCGCTGGCCATGCCCCAGACCTGGCCGAGACCGTGCGAGATGAAGCCGTAGAAGGCGCCGGTCGTGGTGATGTGCTTTGCCATCGCCACGTACCCGAGGGCGAACAAGGTCAACGCAATGGTCGCGAACAGGAAGCCGGCGGGCGCGCCGAGGCCGTTGCCGAAGCCGACGGCGATGGGCACGTTGCCCGTCATCGCGGTGATGGGCGCCGCGTTGGCGACCGCCATGAAGATGACGGCGACGATCCCGATGGACCCCTTCTTGAGGCCGTAGGACGCCTTCGGCTCCGTGTCGACGGCTGCGGATTCAGTGGTCATCTGGGCCATCCTGGTTCGGATCGGATTGCTTGATGGGCCCGCGACGCTGCAGTTCCGCTTCAGAGGGTCGCATCAGGACAGGTGTCCGACAACTCGAGCGGCGAAATTGCCTGCCAATTGACAGGTTCACGCAGTTTCCGGGCTGTTCCGCACCGATGGGCGCCCGGTCGCGCGACGTGATCCGTGAACCACCGGTGAATGACCGGCTAACTGTGCGACCGGACAGTGGTGTTGGCGTTGGGCAGCAATGAGACTTGGCAACGTGACCAACACCTCGCTTCTGGCCTCCGTTCTGAACTGGCTCCGGGCCGGCTACCCCGAGGGCGTTCCCGGGCCCGATCGCGTTCCGCTGCTCGCTTTGCTGCGTGCCACTCCCTTGACCGAGGAGCAGATCAAGGAGATCGTCCGCAACATCACCGCCGACGGCTCGACGGCGTTGGCAGACGCACCAGATCGACAAGGACGAGATCGAGGCGTTCATCTCCGAGTTCACCCACCACGACGCCGGGCCCGAGAACGTCCAGCGTGTTGCGGCGAAGCTCGCCGCGGCGGGTTGGCCACTGGCCGGCATCGAGAACACCACCGCGGCCTCCAGCTAGGTGTAATTCAACTTGGGGGTAGCCGTCCGTTCGACGGCTGCCTTGATGTTCGCCAGTGTCGCGTTCATCCCGTCCAGCATCTCGGCGTCGAAGTCCTCTTCGCCGCCGAGCACGTGCTCGACGATGTATGAAGGGCAACCTTGAACGGGGGCCCGGTCGGGGCTGGACACCAAAACGCCGACCGGGTTGGCGCGTGGCAACCCGGTCGACGTACTGGTGAGCTGAATTACAAAGTGGCGGTGTCGATCACGAAGCGGTACCGCACGTCGCTGGCCAGCACGCGCTCGTAGGCTTCGTTGACGTAGGACGGCTCGATGATCTCGATCTCCGGGGTGACGCCGTGCTTCGCGCAGAAGTCCAGCATCTCCTGGGTCTCGGGGATGCCGCCGATCATCGAACCGGCGATGCTGCGGCGTCCCGCGCCGAGGGGGAAGAACGGCACGCTCAGCGGCTGCTCGGGCGCCCCGAGTTCGACCAGGGTGCCGTCGACGGCGAGCAGGTCGAGGTAGTCACCCATGTCGAGGTTGGCCGACACCGTGTTGAGGATCAGGTCGAAGGAGCCCGCGAGCGTGGTGAAGGTGTCGGGGTCGCTGGTGGCGTAGTAGTGGTCGGCGCCGAGGCGCAGGCCGTCCTCCATCTTCTTCAGCGACTGGCTCAGCACCGTCACCTCGGCACCCATCGCGTGGGCGATCTTCACGCCCATGTGGCCCAGGCCGCCGAGGCCGATGATGGCGACCTTCTTGCCGGGCCCCGCACCCCAGTGGTGGAGCGGCGAGAACAGCGTGATGCCCGCGCACAGCAGGGGAGCGGCCTTGTCCAGCGGAATGCATCGGGGATGCGCAGCACGAACTTCTCGTCGACGACGATGGCCGTGCTGTATCCGCCCTGGGTCGGGGTGCCGTCCCGATCGGTGGCGTTGTAGGTGCCGATCATGCCGGTCCCCGTGCAGTACTGCTCGCAGCCCGGTCTTGCAGTTGTCGCACGCCTGGCAGGAGCCGACCATGCAGCCGACACCGACGTGGTCGCCGACCTTGTACTTGGTCACCTCGGAGCCGACCTCGGTGACGACGCCCGCGATCTCGTGACCGGGTACGACGGGGTAGTTGGGCTCGCCCCACTCGCCCTTGACGGTGTGGATGTCGCTGTGACAGATGCCTGCGAACTTGATGTCGAACGCGACGTCGTGCGGGCCGACGTCGCGGCGTTCGATGGTGGTCTTGGTCAGCGGTCCGGTGGCCGATGTGGCGGCGTACGCGGAAACGGTCGTAGTCATGTGTCCTGCCCTCATTTTGTGTCGATTGTCTAGGCATCGAAGTTCGGCGCGAAAGTTAGCGACGGTAACTGAACGGGCGCATCGTTGCGCCTCGAGGAGTGCAAACCGCCGCCGACGCGGGATTAGTCCCGGAGTCGGCAATTTCAGATTAGAGACCCGGAGCGCGGAACGCACCGGTCGAGCATGAGAGCTCGTCCTAGTTGATCGGCGCGTTGAGGTATCTCAGGTCGTCGAGCATTCCGCGGGCCGCGACGATGCCCTCGCCGGTCTGCCACACCTCGTTGTTCACGACGAACACGCGGTTGTCCCGGTTGGCCGACAGCCTGCGCCACGCGTCGCCGTCGAACAGGGTGGCGGCGCGCTGCTTGGCGGCGGGGGAGTCGAACGACACGTAGACGATGTCGCCGTCGGCCGCCGAGAAGTCCGGCGAGCTCTCGAGATCCTTGTCGGTGATGCCGATCTCGATATAGGGCTTGTCGGTGAACCGTTGCGTCGCAGGACGATCCACGCCGACGGCGGTGAGCACACTGGCCGGGAAGTCATTCGCGCCGTACACGCGCATGGTGTTCTCGGTCAGCTCGACCACCGACGCCTGGAAGTGGGTGGCGTCGTTCTGGGCGCCGGTCTTCTGCGCGTCGTCGACGAAGCCGTCGACCAGTCGATTGGCCGCGCCGCCGCGTCCGGTCGCCGCACCGACCGTCCGCAGCGTGTCCTGCCACGCCGCCCCGGGCGGGCCGGTGAACACCGTCGGCGCGATCGCCGTCAGCGGGCCGTACTCCTGCGGGGTGAGCGCATTGGACCCCAGGATCAGGTCGGGCTTGGCCGCTTGGATCGCAGCCAGGTCGGGGGCGGTGCGCGTGCCTGCGGCCGCGACGTCGTGCACGACGGTGCCGAGGTAGGACGGCTGACTGGTCGAACCGTCCGGCAGCGCGGCGGCCACGATTCGCGACTGCAGCCCCAGCGCGCACAGCGCGTCGAGTTGGTCACCGGAGAGCACCACGATGCGCTGCGGGTCGGCGGGCACCTCGGTACTGCCCGCCGCGTGGCGGACCTCGCCGGTCGGGCGCGTCGTCGAGCGGCGCCGGATCGGGCGCGCACGACTCGTCGGGCCTGCGCTGGTTGCCGAGCACGCCAGCGCCGGCGATCTTGGTGGTGCTGGTCACCGGGGCATTCGTGCTCGGTGCGCGGAGCGCCGGCATCCGCCGCCGCAGCCACTGACGAGCGTCACCGCAACTGCGGCGGCCACCGATGCCGCCGCGGCGATCGGACCCATCCGCGGGCTGAGGAACGGCACGTCGCCGACGGTACCAATTCCCCGGTCGCTGCGCTCCTGCCCTCCGCCACATCCGGGCACTTCGTCGCCGGTCAGATGCCGTTTACGTACAGGTTGCCGTCGAATTACGACGGTTTGTAGGACCCACGACGCTCAACGGCCCGCCGGGGGATAAGATTCGCCACGAGCACCGCGGGCCCAGCGGGACGGGCCGTCGAACTTTTGGAGGATCTGTTGGTAGCCGAAGCGCCCCCAATCGGAGAACTCGAGGCACGGCGTCCGTTCCCGGCGCGGCTCGGTCCGAAGGGCAACCTGATCTACAAGCTGGTGACCACCACCGATCACAAGCTGATCGGCATCATGTACTGCGTCGCCTGCTTCATCTTCTTCTTCATCGGCGGGTTGATGGCGCTGCTGATGCGTACCGAGCTGGCGCTGCCGGGCCTGCAGTTCCTGTCCAACGAGCAGTTCAACCAGCTGTTCACCATGCACGGCACGGTGATGCTGCTGTTCTACGCGACGCCCATCGTGTTCGGCTTCGCCAACCTGGTGCTGCCGCTGCAGATCGGCGCGCCCGACGTGGCGTTCCCGCGTCTGAACGCCTTCTCGTTCTGGCTGTTCCTGTTCGGCGCGATGATCGCGATCGCCGGCTTCATCACCCCCGGCGGCGCCGCCGACTTCGGCTGGACCGCGTACTCGCCGCTGACCGACGCCATCCACTCGCCAGGAGCGGGCGGTGACCTGTGGATCATGGGTCTGGCCGTCGGTGGTCTCGGCACCATCCTCGGTGGCGTCAACATGATCACCACGGTGGTCTGCATGCGCGCGCCCGGCATGACGATGTTCCGGATGCCGATCTTCACCTGGAACATCCTGGTGACGTCGATCCTGGTGCTGCTGGCCTTCCCGCTGCTGACCGCCGCGCTGTTCGGCCTGGCCGCCGACCGTCACCTCGGCGCGCACATCTACGACCCGGCCAACGGCGGTGTGCTGTTGTGGCAGCACCTGTTCTGGTTCTTCGGGCACCCCGAGGTGTACATCATCGCGCTGCCGTTCTTCGGCATCGTGTCGGAGATCTTCCCGGTGTTCAGCCGCAAGCCGATCTTCGGCTACACCACGCTGATCTACGCGACGCTGTGCGATCGCCGCGCTGTCGGTGGCGGTGTGGGCGCACCACATGTACGCCACCGGCGCGGTGCTGCTGCCGTTCTTCTCGTTCATGACGTTCCTGATCGCGGTGCCGACGGGCATCAAGTTCTTCAACTGGATCGGCACGATGTGGAAGGGCCAGTTGACGTTCGAGACACCGATGCTGTTCTCGGTGGGCTTCCTGGTCACCTTCCTGCTCGGTGGCCTGTCCGGCGTGCTGCTGGCCAGCCCGCCGATCGACTTCCACGTCACCGACTCCTACTTCGTCGTCGCGCACTTCCACTACGTGCTCTTCGGCACCATCGTGTTCGCCACCTACGCGGGCATCTACTTCTGGTTCCCGAAGATGACCGGCCGGCTGCTCGACGAGCGCCTGGGCAAGCTGCACTTCTGGCTGACGTTCATCGGCTTCCACACCACGTTCCTGGTGCAGCACTGGGTCGGTGACGAGGGCATGCCGCGCCGCTACGCCGACTACCTGCCGACCGACGGCTTCACCACGCTGAACGTCATCTCGACGATCGGCGCGTTCATCCTCGGCATCTCGACCATCCCGTTCACTGTGGAACGTGTTCAAGAGCTGGCGCTACGGCGAGCCGGTCGATCGTCGACGACCCGTGGGGCTACGGCAACTCGCTGGAGTGGGCCACCAGTTGCCCGCCGCCGCGGCACAACTTCACCGAGCTGCCCCGGATCCGTTCGGAGCGACCGGCATTCGAGCTGCACTACCCGCACATGGTCGAGCGGATGCGCGCCGAGGCGCACGTCGGTACGGGCCCACGGACCCGACGACGGCGACGTCACCGAGCTCGACGACGACCAGCGTCCGCACCTGACGGTCGGCGGTTCGCGGGGGTGACATCGGCGTGACACGTCACCGGTGTCGCTGCTGATCACCGTCACCGGTGTCGATCAGCCAGGTGTCACGTCGGCACTCTTCGAGGTGCTGTCGCGCCACAAGGTCGAGCTGCTCAACGTCGAACAGGTCGTCGTCCGCGGCAGGCTCACGCTTGGCGGTGCTGGTGGCCGGCCCGGCTGAGGTGGCCGGCGGCACCGACCTGCGCGACGAGGTGGACCGCGCCATCCGCGGCGTCGGACTGGACGTCACCATCGAGCGCAGCGACGACCTGCCCGGTGCTGCGGGAGCCGTCGACGCACACCATCGTGGTGCTGGGCCGGCCCATCACCGCCGAGGCGTTCGGCGTGGTCGCCAGGGAAGTGGCCGCGCTCGGCGTCAACATCGACTTCATCCGCGGCGTCTCGGACTACCCGGTCACGGGGCTGGAGCTGCGCGTCTCGGTCCCGCCGGGAGCGGCCTACGGCCAGCTGCAGACGGCGCTGGCCCGGGTCGCGGTCGCCGAGAGCATCGACATCGCACTCGAGGACTACAGCCTGTCGCGACGGGCCAAGCGCCTCATCGTGTTCGACGTCGACTCGACTCTGATCCAGGGCGAGGTCATCGAGATGCTCGCCGAGCGGGCCGGGGCGCTGGCCGCGGTCGCGGAGGTCACCGAGGCGGCGATGCGCGGCGAGCTGGACTTCGCCGAGTCACTGCACCGGCGGGTGGCGACCTTGGCGGGGCTGCCCGCCGAGGTGCTCGACGACGTCGCCGACCAGATCGAGCTGACGCCGGGCGCGCGGACCACGATACGGACGTTGCGCCGCTTGGGCTTTCACTGTGGGAGTGGTGTCCGGCGGCTTCCGTCAGGTGATCGATCCGTTGGCGCACGAGCTCGAGCTGGACTTCGTGGCGGCCAACGAGCTCGAGATCGTCGACGGCAAGCTCACCGGCCGGGTGATCGGGATCGATCGTCGACCGGCCGGGAAAGGCCAAGGCGCTGCAGGGACTTCGCGCAGCAGGCCGGTGTGCCGATGGAGCAGACCGTGGCCGTCGGCGACGGCGCCAACGACATCGACATGCTGGCCGCGGCGGGCCTCGGGGTGGCGTTCAACGCCAAGCCCGCGCTGCGCGAGGTGGCCGACGCCTCGATCAGCCACCCGTATCTGGACACCGTGCTGTTCATCCTCGGCGTGACCCGCGGCGAGATCGAGGCCGCCGACGCCGTCGACGGCATGGTGCGGCGCGTCGACATCCCGGACGACTAGTTTTGCCCGCTTGCGGACTGCTCGCGAGGGCTAGACCACCACCGCGTGTGGGTCCGGCCCCGTCGACCCGGTGACGCTGCGCCACGCGCGGGCCAGCAGTGCGATCGCCTCGGTCAACTGCTCGTCGGGCAGGGCGTAGGGCACCCGGATGAAGCGCTCCAGGGTGCCGTCGACGCCGAACCGCGGGCCAGGCGGAATCTCCAGGCCCATGCGCGAGGCCGCCGCCGACAGCGCGGAACTCATGGGCGCGGGCAGTCGCACCCACAGCGACAACCCGCCCTTGCCGGGATGGGGCTGCCAGTCGGGCAGGTGCTCGTCGAGCAGCGCGAGCAGCAGCGCCCGCCGTGCCCGCAGGATGTCGCGGCGCTCGGGAAGCAGCTCGTCGGCGATCGCCGAGAAGCCTTGCCGCGGCGAGTTGTTCGACGATCGCCGTGCCCATGTCGATGGCGGGCGCAGCGCGGCGATGGTCGTCAGCGTGCTGCGCTCGGCGCGGATCCAGCCGATGCGCAGGCCGCCCCAGCACGACTTCGACATCGAGCCGACCGTCAGCACCAGGTCGCGCCGGGTGGTCATCGACGCGGCGAACGGCGCAGGCACCTGCTCGTCGAGCCAGATGTCGGTGATCGTCTCGTCGATGATGGTGCGGGTCCGGGTCTCGGCGATGATGTGCGCCAACCGCTTTCGCTCCGGCACGGGCAACGTCATGCCGGTCGGGTTGTGATTGTCGGGGATCAGGTAGGCCAGGCTCGGGGACAGCTGACGCATGGCGGCGTCGATGGCGTCGAGTTCCCAGCCGTCACGGGTCATCGCCACCGGGACCGGCCGGATTCCGCGGGTGGCCATCGGTCGCGAGCGCGCCGTGGTAGGTGGGTTGCTCGACCAGCACCCGGTCGCCGGGCTGGGTGTAGGTGGCCAGGATCAGGCCGATCGCGTGCAGCGCACCGGTGGTGACCATGATCTCGTCGGGATCGGTGGGAAGTCCTCGCGCGCAGTATCTTTCGGCGATGGCGGCGCGCAGCGGCGCGCACTCCGGCCAGCTCGATCGCCGATGTCGTGCAGGTAGGGGGTGACCTCCTGGGCCGCCTCGGCGAACGCCTGCGACACGGCGGCCGCGGGCGCTGCGAGCGTGGCGGCGGCGAGGTTGACCGAGGCCGGTTCGCCGAACGCGGGGACGGCGGCCGGCGTCACCGGCAACGCGGTGGTGCTGCGGGCACCCCGGCGTCCGTTGAGGTAGCCGTCGTCGCGCATCTGCGTGTACGCGGCGGTGACGGTGGTGCGGGACACCCGCAGCGCGTCGGCGAGCGCCCGCTCGCTGGGCAACTGCGCGCCGACGGGCAGGCGGCCGTCGACGATCAGCATGCGCAGCCCGTCGGCGAGGCCCTGGTAGGCCGGGCCGCTGGTACTGGACGTGCGCCAGTTGCCCAGCTCGCGTGCGAGCAGGTCCACATCGAGCCTGCGTCCTGCCAGTTCGTCGATCATTGAAGCCAGTTTGCCGTAACTGGCTATTGAAGGCAAGAGTATTCGATAGGCCAGTATGGAGTCATGGCACAGAACTGGACCTCTCGGATGACGCGCCAGGCGGGCACGTTGGGCCGCGTCTTCCGCACGTCACCGCGCCTCGGCGGCTACGCCGAGGACGACGCCGACGCCCGCCGGATGCGCATCGAACTCGACGCCATCCGCGCACGATTCCCCGACCACGCGTGACGCGGTCCTGGCACGGGCGTGGTCCATTTCCCGGGTCGCTGCGCTCCTGCCCTCCGGTGCGCTGCTCGTCGGTCTGACCGGCTACGGCTTCTCGATGGCGGTCATGGTCGCGCGCCGGCCTCGGCCTCGACCCGTGGGACGTCTTCCACCAGGGCCTGGCCGGTCGCACCGGGATGACCATCGGCATCGCGTCCGCCGTCGTCGGCGTCGCCGTCCTGCTCGCCTGGATCCCGCTGCGCAATCGGCCGGGCATCGGCACGGTCGCCAACGTCATCGTCATCGCGGTCACCGTCGACGCGGCGCTGGCGCTGTTGCCCACGCCCACCGTCGCTGCCGGTGCGGGTCGCGATGATGGTGGGCGCGCGTCGTGCTCAACGCGATCAGCCACCGTGCTCTACATCGGCGCGGGTCTCGGCCCCGGGCCCCGCGACGGGCTGATGACCGGCCTGGTGGCGCGCACCGGGCTGTCGGTGCGGTTGGTGCGCACGTCGATCGAGGCGACGGTGCTGGCCGTCGGCTGGCTGCTCGGCGGCACGGTTGGCATCGGCACGGTCGTGTACGCGTTCGGCATCGGGCCATTGGTCCAGTTGGTCCTTCGCATCACGCCGACGCGGGTGCTGGCGCTCAGCGGCTGGCGTGCCGTGGTCGAGGCCGGCGATCCGGGCGACGGTGCCTGCGCCGTCGCCGAGGCGGGCGGGCACGATCTGCAGCGTTCGGCTGGCTAGCGGCATCGATCGGGCGTACACGCTCTCCCGGATACCGGCGATCACGTAGTCCGAGCGTGGACACTGATCACGTGAACCTCGGCGAGAACGACCGCGGGTATCTCGGATCAAGGCACGCGCGATGACGGTGCTCGACGAGTTGACCTGCGAAGCGATTGCCTTGGCGCGCAACGACTCTCGGGCAGTTCTCGGCATTGCGGGCAATCCGGGCGCGGGGAAGTCGACGCTGGTCGAGCTGTTGCTCTCGAGGATCGCCGCGATCAAGGGTGAGCATTGGGTCGCGCACGTGCCCATGGATGGCTTCCACCTTGCCGACGCCCAACTGGACCGGGTCGGCAACCGCGACCCCGTGAGGCCGGGGCGAACCCGCGAAATCGACCTGACTACGATGGGCGAGTGCCAGGAGCAGAAGACGAAGCTGGGGGGAGCGAGGCGACCGGAAGTGAAGCAGTCGACCCCGACCTGCTGATCGACTTCGCGAAGGTATCGCTGCGACGCGGCGGCAAGACCCTCGTCGGCCCGTCACCTGGGCGGTGGAACTCGACGAACGCTGGGTCGTGATCGGCCCCAACGGCGCGGGCAAGACCTCGCTGCTGCGGATCGCCGCCGCGATGGAACATCCGTCCTCGGGCACCGCGTACGTGCTCGGCGAGCGGCTTGGCCGCACCGACATCGTCCGAGCTGCGCTCCCGCGTGGGCCTGAGCAGTTCGGCGCTGAGCCAGCGAGTGCCCGACGACGAGGTGGTCCGCGACCTGGTGGTCTCGGCCGGCTACGCCGTGCTCGGCCGGTGGCGCGAGACAGTACGAGGACGTCGACTACGAGCAGGCCGTCGACATGCTGGAGAGCGTCGGCGCCGAGCACCTGGCCGAGCGCACCTACGGCACGCTGTCCGAGGGCGAGCGCAAGCGGGTGCTGATCGCGCGGTCGCTGATGACCGATCCCGAACTGCTGCTGCTCGACGAACCCGCCGCCGGTCTCGACCTCGGCGGCCGCGAGGAACTGGTGGCCCGGCTGGCCGACCTGGCCGCTGACCCCGACGCCCCGGCCACCGTGCTGGTCACCCACCACGTCGAGGAGATCCCGCAGGGCTTCAGCCACTGCCTGCTGCTGTCGGAGGGCAAGGTCGTCGCATCGGGCCTGCTGACCGACGTGCTCACCTCGGAGAACCTGTCGATGGCGTTCGGTCAGTCCATCGCGCTCGAGGTCATCGACGGGCGCTACTTCGCGCGTCGGACCCGCACCCGCGCGGCACACAGGAGGCGCATGTGAGTGAAGCCGAACCGCTGACCCCGCGACCGGCCGCGACGGTGATGCTGGTCGCGCGAGGCACCGCCGACGGCATCAAGGTGTTCCTGATGCGGCGGCATTCGGCGATGGAGTTCGTGGCAGGGGTGATGGTGTTCCCCGGCGGCGGGGTCGACGACCGCGACCGGAACGCCGACGTCGCCTGGTACGGTCCCGAGCCGTCGTGGTGGGCCGCAGCGGCTCGGCGTCGACGTCGAGCTCGCCGAAGCGCTGGTCTGCGCGGCGGCGCGGGAGACGTTCGAGGAGTCCGGCGTGCTGTTCGCGGGGCCCGCCAATTCGCGGGACGGCGAGAACACGATCGTCGCCGATGCGTCGGTGTACCGCGACGCCCGCAAGGCGCTGGACGCAAAGACGCTGTCGTTCGGCGAGTTCCTGCGCAACGAGAAGCTGGTGCTGCGCGCCGACCTGCTGCGGCCGTGGGCCAACTGGGTCACGCCCGAAGGAGGAGCGCACCCGCCGCTACGACACCTACTTCTTCGTCGGGGCCTTGCCGGAGGGCCAGCGCGCCGACGGCGACAACACCGAGACCGACAGGGCGGTCTGGGCGACGCCGCAGTCCGCCCTCGACGACTTCGCCGAGGGGCGGTCCTTCCTGCTGCCGCCGACCTGGACCCAGCTGGACTCGCTCAACGGCCGCACCGTCGCCGAGGTGCTCGCCGTCGATCGCAAGATCGTCGCCGTCGAGCCGCACCTGGCGGTGTCCGAGGGCAACTGGGAGATCGAGTTCTTCAACAGCGACCGCTACAACGCGGCACGCAACCGCCGATCCCCGACGGGCTAGCCAGCGACCGGGAAGCTCGATCGAGCGATCCGCAGCGTCCAGCGGGGCAACAGCGCCGGGGATCGCCACGCTGCTGCTGTCGCGACCGCCGACCAACACGCTGACGCGGCAGATGTACCGCGAGATCGCCGCCGCCGCCGCCGAGCTCGGCCCGCGCGACCGACGTCACCGCCGTCATCGTGTTCGGCGGCCACGAGATCTTCTCCGCGGGAGACGACCTTCCCGAGCTGCGCACGCTCGACGCCCGACGAGGCGGCGACCGCGGCGGAGGCCTGCCGCCGGGCCGATCGACGCGGTGGCCGCCATCCCCAAGCCGACCGTCGCCGCAGTCACCGGCTACGCGCTGGGCAGCGGTCTGACGCTGGCGCTGGCCGCGGACTGGCGGGTCAGCGGCGACAACGCGAAGTTCGGCGCGACGGAGATCCTGGACGGCCTGGTGCCCGCGGGGGACGGCACGACGCGGCTGGCCAGGGCGATCGGCGAGAGCAAGGCCAAGGACCTGGTGTTCAGCGGGCGGTTCGTCGGCGCCAAGGAAGCCGCTGGCGATGGGCCTGGTCGACGAGATGGTGGCCCCCGACCACGTGTACGACGCCGCGGTGGCCTGGGCGCGGCGTTTCGCCGACGCGTCGCCCGCGGCACTGGCTGCCGCGAAGGCCGCCTTTTCAGACGGCCGTTAGGCTGCCCTTCATGACGAGTTCCGACCGCACGCCCGATCTCGCCGCCGGGGCGGCTCCGGTGCCCAATGTCGCCGCCGGGGCGGCTCCGGTGCCCAATCCGCACGCCACCGCCGAGCAGGTCGAGGCCGCCCGCCACGACTCCAAGCTCGCGCAGGTGCTGTACCACGACTGGGAGGCCGAGAGCTACGACGACAAGTGGTCGATCTCCTATGACCAGCGCTGCATCGACTACGCCAGGGGCCGGTTCGACGCGATCGTGCCCGACGAGGTGCAGCGCGAGGTGCCCTACGACCGCGCGCTCGAGCTGGGCTGCGGCACCGGGTTCTTCCTGCTCAACCTGATCCAGTCCGGGGTCGCGCGGCGCGGTTCGGTGACCGACCTGTCGCCGGGCATGGTCAAGGTCGCCACCCGCAACGGCCAGTCGCTCGGACTCGACGTCGACGGCCGCGTCGCCGACGCCGAGGGCATCCCGTATGAGGACGACACCTTCGACCTCGTCGTCGGCCACGCCGTGCTGCACCACATTCCCGACGTCGAACTCTCGCTGCGCGAGGTCGTCCGGGTGCTCAAGCCCGGCGGCCGATTCGTCTTCGCGGGCGAACCGACGACCACCGGCAACGTCTACGCGCGCAACCTGTCGACACTGACGTGGCGCGTCGCCACCAACGTGACGAAGCTGCCAGGCCTGTGCCGACTGGCGCCGCCCGCAGGCCGAACTCGACGAGTCGTCGCGTGCGGCCGCGCTGGAAGCGGTGGTGGATCTGCACACCTTCGAGCCCGGCGACCTCGAGCGGATGGCCACCAACGCCGGCGCGGTCGAGGTCGCGCACCGCCAGCGAGGAGTTCACCGCGGCGATGCTGGGCTGGCCGGTGCGCACGTTCGAGGCGTCGGTGCCCCCGGGCCGATTGGGTTGGGGCTGGGCCAAGTTCGCGTTCAACAGTTGGATCGCGCTGAGCTGGGTCGACGCCAACGTGTGGCGTCACGTCGTGCCGAAGGGCTGGTTCTACAACGTCATGGTCACCGGGGTCAAGCCGTCGTAGCGTTCACGCTCGACGACGTCGCATATCTGAGCGGCGGCGACGGGGCGCGCGCGCTGAGCGAGGTCGCGCGCCATCGGTTGAACGACGCCACCCGGATCTCCGACATCGCTTCGGCGCGTGCACGTTTCGGTGACCGCGCGGCGGTGCTGATCGAGACGGTGCTGCTGCGGCGCAAGGCGACGGCCAAGTTCGTCGACCCGTCGGGGTGGTTGTTCACCGACGAGGCGTTGCAGCAGGCCACCGCGGAACCCGTTGCGGCACACCGCGCCCGGCGGCTGTCCGGTGCAGTCGTGCACGACGTGACGTGTTCGATCGGCGCCGAGCTCGCGGCGTTGGCGCGGGCAGGCGGCCCTGGTCGTCGGCAGCGACGTCGATCCGGTGCGGCTGGCGATGGCCCGTCACAACCTTTCTCGGGGCGGAGCCGACGTATCGCTCTGCCGGGCCGACGCGCTCGTGCCCGTTACCCGCGACACGGTGGTGGTTGCCGACCCCGGCCGGCGCAGTGGGGGCAGGCGCCGGTTCGATCCGCGGGACTACACGCCCGCGCTGGATCGGCTGCTCGACATCTACGGCGACCGCGATCTCGTCGTGAAGTGCGCTCCGGGAATCGATTTCGATCAAGTGCGCGGTCTCGGGTTCGCCGGTGAGATCGAGGTGACGTCGCTGGCGGGCGGTGTCCGCGAAGCGTGCCTGTGGTCGCGGGACTGGCCGAACCCGGCGTCACCCGCCGCGCGACCGTGCTGGACCGCGCCGAGCAGATCACCGACTGCGAGCCCGACGAGCAGCGTCATCGGTGCCCGCCGGCCGCTGGATCGTCGACCCCGACGGAGCGGTGGTGCGGGCGGGCCTGGTGCGGCAGTACGGGGCGCGCCACGGTCTTTGGCAACTCGATCCCGACATCGCCTACCTGTCCGGTGACGAGCTTCCCGACGGGGTACGGGGCTTCGAGGTGCTCGATGAGACTCGACTACGGCGAACGCCGCCTGCGGCAGGCTCTTTCGGAACACGACGTGGGCGCCGTCGAGATCCTGGTCCGCGGCGTCGACGTCGACCCCGACGCGTTGCGGCCGCGGTTGCGGCTGCGCGGCTCTCAACGGTTGGCCGTGGTCATCACCCGGATCGGTGCGGGCCGGGGCAGCCGCGCGGTGGCATACGTTTGCCGACCCTCCCGATGATGTCGCAGGTATTGTGGCGTCGGCGGCGACGGTGTCGCCCTTCGGCGGAGGGTTTTCATCAGATGCGCATTCCCACACTGGCCTTGGCCATTGCGGCGACTGCGGCGTTCGGCTGGTCGAGCGTCGTCGTCGCGTCCGCGGCGCCGCACCGAAGTGCACCGATCTCGTCCGGGTGCGTCGACGACTCGCAGATGTGCCAGATCCAGGCGACCGACCCCGCCTACGCGCTCAATATCAGCTACCCGGTCAATTATCCGGACTATCAGGCGGTTTTCGACTACGTCAAGCAGACCCGCGACGGCTTCCTCAACGTCGCCAAGATGCCCGGTCCCCACGACATGCCCTACGAACTCGACACGACGACGACCCAGTACAGCTCGGCCGTGCCGCCGCGCGGCACCCAGTCGCTGGTGTTCAAGACCTTCCAGGACGTCGGCGGCGCGCACCCGCAGACCTTCTACAAGTCGTTCAACTGGGACCAGGGCATGCGCAAGCCGATCCGATCGACACCGGTGGTTCCGACAAGATCCAGCCGCTGTTCCAGCCGGGGGCCAACCCGTGGCCGGTGATCTTCCCGATCGTGCAGAGCGAGCTGGAGAAGCAGTCCGGTCAGCCGGTGACGATCTCGCCGGTGGTCGGCCTCGACCCGACGAAGTACGAGAACTTCGCCGTCACCAACGACGCGCATCGTCTTCTTCTTCAGCCAGGGCGACCTGCTGCCGGAGGCCGCCGGGGCGGTGCAGGTGTCGGTCCCGCGGGCGGCCGTCGACGCGATGATCGCCTGAGCGATCAGTTCGGCGCGAACCGTACACCTGACCGTCGCTGGTGGCGGTCACCACCCGCCGGTCGTGACCGATCGACACACCGACCGGCCACCCCGTCGCGCTCGGGCAGCGGATACGAGTTCACGGTGTGGCCGTCGGCCGGGTCGAACACCGTCAGCGCCATGCCGCGGTCGCCGTCGCGGGTGACGGTGTAGGCGACGCCGGACCCGGCGCGGCTCGAGGTGCGACAACGGCGCTGACGTCGTCGCGGCTCCAGACGACGTCGCCGTGGTCGCCACCGTCCTTGACGCGCCACCAGCTTCGCGTCAGGGCCGCCACCGGCCACGATGAGACCGTCCGGGGACACCGATGGCGGGGTCTGCGGTTGGTAGTTCAGCGGGACCGACCACTTGGCCTTGCCGTCGTCGGTGTTCGAGCGCCCACAGCCGGCCGTCGCGGCCGTCGAGGTAGACGGTCTTGCCGTCGGCGGACAGCACGGGACTGGACAGCGGCCCGCCGCCGACGGCGGTGCTGGTCCACTCCCGGTCAGCGGCGGCGTCTGTCCCGGCCGATAGCGCAGCCCGACGACCACGGGAGCCTCGGCGTTCGGCTCCCACAGCCCGACCACCACGACGTTCGAGGCGGGCGAGAAGGCCGGCGCCGCCGCGATGGGGCACAGGGGCCGCCCGAGCTGGCAGTCGGCAAGGCCGCGTTGCGCGTCGGTGGGGTCGACGCCATCGACGAGGTCGAGCGACGTGCCGATCGCGGTGCCGCGGTGCGCGTCGAACACCAGCACCTGACCGAGGTGCGTGATGACCAGAAGCTGGCCCGGTGCCAGGATGCGCGGCGTCATCGGTAGGCCGATCACCGGGCTCACGCCACCGGATCCACTGGGTCGGGGGGAAGGACAGCATTGCGCCGGGCTGGCCGACGTAGAGGTTGTCGAACCCGTCGAACAGTGGGCCGGACAGGCCGCCGCCCTGCCATAGCCGGCCGCACCAGCGCTGGCGTGCCCTTGTTGTCGGACTCCCACACCATCAGCGAGCACCCGGCGGCGGTCTGGGCGTTGGCGGCGAGATAGCCGCCGGAGCCCAGCGCGACCTGGGCGCCGAGCTCGCCCTTCACCGATCGGCGCCAGTCCAGCACCAGGGCGTTGCGCCCCCTGCAGCGGCGTGTAGCTGCTGTTGCCCGCGTCGCCGTACTGGGCGGGCCAGCCATCGGCGGGGTGGGCCTCGACCCAGGAGTCGGTGTTCCCGCAGGCCCCCACGATCAGCGCTGTCAACGCCAGGGCAGCCAACCGGCGCATGGTCATTCCTCGAGCGGGCATCGAGTCCCGAGACTAGCCGGACGCCGTGTCGGAGGGCAGGAGCGCAGCGACCCGGGAATGTCGGTAGTGCTCGCGTAGGCTGTCCGGCCATGACAACGATGTGGGGCGCCCCAATGCACGTTCGCTGGCGCGGCTCCCGACTGCGCGACCCACGTCAGGCCAAGTTCCTCACGCTTGCGTCGTTTCGGTGGGTGCTCGCCAACAAGGCCTATACGCCCTGGTACCTCGTCCGCTACTTCCGGCTGCTGAAGTTCAAGCTGGCCAACCCGCACATCATCACCCGCGGCATGGTCTTCCTTGGCAAGGGCGTGGAGATTCAGGCCACCCCGGAGTTGTCCACGATGGAGATCGGCCGCTGGGTGCACATCGGCGACAAGAACACCATCCGCTGCCACGAGGGCTCGCTGCGCATCGGCGACAAGGTGGTGCTCGGCAGGGACAACGTCATCAACACCTACCTCGACATCGAGTTGGGGGACTCGGTGCTCATGGCCGACTGGTGCTACGTGTGCGACTTCGACCACAGGATGGACAGCATCGAGCTGCCGATCAAGGACCAGGGCATCATCAAGGGCCCGGTACGGATCGGGCCGGACACCTGGGTGGCCACCAAGGTCACCATCCTTCGCGGCACGACGATCGGCCGCGGTTGCGTGCTCGGATCCCATGCCGTGGTCAAGGGTGACGTCCCGGACTTCTCGATCGCCGTCGGCGCTCCCGCCAAGGTGGTCAAGAACCGCAAGCTGGCGTGGGAGACGTCGGCTGCCGAGCGGGCCGAACTTGCCGCGGCGCTGGCCGACATCGAGCGCAAGAAGGCCGCCAGGTAGTCGCACCGTCACTATCCAACGGATTTCGTGACTAATCACGAAGGACGTCTTGGACGGGTACGACGGCGAGCTCAGTGGCAACGAGTACGCCGTCGAGGTGGAACTCATCCGCGGCAGTATTGGACCAAGGCGAAGACCGCTATCCCGTCGAACTAGAACCCGGCTCGGCGTTGCCATAGCGGGATGGTCACGGCCAAGTTGGACCGCAATGCCGCCGCGACTGTCACGCTATTGACGTGAGCGAGGGTCGGGGGGCGGTGGCGTCGACGACTTGCCGCGAATGCGGCCACGACGTGCGTGCTGGCGCCCGGTTCTGTGATGGCTGTGGCGCGCGCATCGCCCAGGAAGGCAGTCGTGCCGAGTACAAGCAGGTGACCGTGCTCTTCGCCGACGTCGTGCATTCGATGGACATCGCCGCGGCGGTCGGGCCGGAACGGCTACGCGAGATCATGGCCGAGGTGTTCGACCGTTCGTCGGCGGTGGTCCAACGCTTCGGCGGGACGGTGGACAAGTTCACCGGCGACGGTGTGATGGCGGTGTTCGGCGCACCAATTGCCATGGAGGATCATGCCTTTCGCGCCTGCCTGGCCGCGTTGGAAATCCAGGAACAGGTCCGACGTCTTGGTGTGGACGTCGAACTACGCGATGGCGTCGTGCTGCGGCTGCGGGTCGGACTCAACTCGGGCGAGGTGATCGCCGGTGGAATCGGTTCCGGTTCGGCGAATTACACGACCGTGGGCGAGCAGGTCGGGCTCGCCCAACGAATGGAGTCCGCCGCGCCTGCCGGCGGGGTGATGATCAGCGAGCCCACTGCCCGGCTCGTTGAAGGTGGGGTCGTGCTTGGCGAACCCGAGCGCGTACGCATCAAGGGGGCGACTGAGCCGGTGGCGGCCCGCCGTCTCTTGGCCGTAGCGGGTGAGGCCAGCCGCGGTGTGCGCCAGCTGTCGACCCTGATCGGCCGTCAGTGGGAGCTGTCCACCATCACGGGATGCTCGACCAGGCGATCAATGCGCAAGGGCCGCATCGTCGGTCTGGTGGGCCCGCCGGGAATCGGCAAGAGCCGCATGGTGTGGGAAGTGACGTCGGTGGCAGCCGATCGCGGGGTCGAGGTGTTCACGGCGTCATGCGAGTCCCATACCAGCGAACTGCCGTTCTACGCGGTCTCGCGCCTGCTGCGTAGCGTTTTCGCGGTGGGTGGTCTGGAGCACGGCGTGGCGCGGTCGAGCGTCCGGGCTCGAATGCCGGACGCCGACTCAGAGGACCTCGTGCTGCTCGACGACCTGCTCGGCATCCGTGACGGAGACACCCCGTTGCCAGTAATCGATCCCGACGCCCGCAGGCGGCGGCTTGCCGCCCTTCTGAACACCGCGGCCGTCGCGCGGAAACTGCCTGCCGTCTACGTGATCGAGGACGCGCACTGGATCGACGGAGGTAGCGAGGCGATGCTTGCCGAGCTGGCCGCGGTGGTGCCGCAGACGCGGTCGTTGATGCTCGTCACCTATCGGCCCGAATACGTGGGAGCGCTCGATCGGCTGCCCGGCGCGCATCGGATCGCCGTTGCGCCACTGGATGACTCGGAGTCGACGGCCCTGGCGGCCGAGTTGTTGGGTGCTGATTCCTCGGTGGCGGCGCTGGTGGAACGCATCGCCGGGAGGGCAGCGGGAAATCCCTTCTTCGCCGAGGAGATCATCCGCGATCTCGCCGAACGCGACGTGGTCGACGGCGAACCCGGCGCCTACAGGTGTCGAGCGGACACGGCGGACGTGCGAGTGCCCGCGTCGCTGCAGGCCGCCATCGCTGCCCGCATCGACCGCCTTGGCCCGACGGCCAAGCGCACCCTCAACGCCGCAGCGGTCGTCGGATCGCAGTTCGACGCAGATGTGCTGACCCGTCTCGTCCCCGACCTCGAACTGGCGGAACTGGTGACCGCAGAACTCATCGATCAGGTGACGTTCACGCGCAGTGGCACAGTACGGGTTCCGCCATCCCCTGATCCGCACCGTGGCGTATGAGTCGCAGCTGAAGGCGGATCGCGCCCAGCTGCATCGGCAGCTCGCCGCGGTGATCGAAGGGCGTGACCCGGCAGCGGTCGAGGAGCACGCCGCGCTCGTCGCCCAACACCTCGAGGCGGCTGGCGATCTTCGCGAGGCGTTCGAATGGCACATGAGAGCGGGCACGTGGGCGCAGTACCGCGATATTAGGGCGGCCCGGGTGAGCTGGCTTCGGGCGAGGGAGATTGCGGACCGGCTACCGGGTGACGGCGAGGGTGTGACCGCCATGCGCATCGCACCACGCGCTGCGCTGGCAATGAGCACGTTCAAGGTGAGCGGCGGCGTTGAGGACACCCAATTCGACGAACTGCGGGAGCTGTGCTCGTCGGTCGGGGATGGCGTGGCGTTGGGCATCGGCATGGCCGGCGTAACGACGGTCCTGGTCTTCGGCAATCGATTTCGGGACGCGGCTCAGTTCGCATCGGACTGCATCGGCGTGATCGAATCGATCCCCGATCAGGACCACACGCTTGGGATGTGGGGTGCGGCGGCAAACGCCAAATGGCAAGCGGGCGAGGTGCTCGAGGCCTTGCAGCTGGCCCAACGCGTCATCGACCTGGCAGACGGTGATCCGGCCAAGGACAACGTCATCGTCGGCTCACCACTGGCGTTTGGACTGGGGTTGCGCGGGGCGTGCCGGTTCGCGTTGGGAGTTCCGGGCTGGCGTGATGACCTCGACCGCGCGATCCGGACCGCGCGAGGATACGACACGACGACTCGCGTCGCGACGATCTTGTTGAAGAATACGTTCGTCGTGCACAACGGTGGTTTGCTGCCAGATGCCCTGGCATTCAAGGAAACGGCCGAGGTGCTCGACGTCGCCGAGCGATCAGCTGATGACTTCTCGCTCGACTCGGCCGGGCTGAGCCGTGGCGCCGTGCTCGTCCACGGCGACGGTCCCGACCGCGCTGCCGGTTTGGAGCTGATTGGGCAGTATCGCCAAGCCTCGCTGGACCATGGATACGCGACGACGTCGGTGCGGTTCGTCGACACGGAGGCGGCGAAGGAGATGTTGCGGCTTGGAGACGTCGACGGGGCGATCGAAGTGACACGCTCGACGCTCGACTTTCTCTACCACTCGGGTGACATGTCGTCACTCGGCCCTGCGGTGAGCGTGTTGGTGGAGGCGCTGATCCGTCGCGGCGCGGGGGAGGACGTTGTCGAGGCCAGGACCGCGATGAACCGACTGGCCGCGGTGCCCACCGACCCGGGGTTCGTCCTCCACGAGTTGCCACTGCGTCGACTGAGGGCACTACTGGCTCGCGTCGACGGCGACGAAGAGGCTTATCGCGAACACCTTTACCAGTACCGCACAATGGCAACGGAACTCGGCTTCGAGGGGCACATCGCGATGGCCGAGGCGATGTCGTAGGCGCTCACGCCGTCCAATCGATGCCGAAGCAATCGGCCAGCGCACCGCGGCCGAGGTCGGTGACCGTGACCGCGCGGCCCCGTGCCGACCGCTTGATCCATTGCGCCGACACGAAGCGGTCGAGTACGCAGGAGCCGAGCCTGCCGGAGAGATGATGCCGTTGCTCGGTCCAGTCGATGCAGTACCGTACGGCAGGCCTTGAGCCACTGGGCAATTCGATGCCGGCATCGGTGAGGAAGGTCCGACCGGCGGCGGTGAGCTGGTAGTCGACGTCGTGCCCGTGATTGCTCGGCACGTCGTGCGGGTGCAGCCGCGGGTCGTAGCGCCCGTCGCCGCCAACGAGCACGTCACGCTCCAGCAGGGCGCCCATGATCGCCACACCCAGTCGGCCCGCGAGATGGTCGTAGCAGGTGCGGGCCGTGCGCAACCGGGCCGCCCTGGTGCCCTCCCGCAGCGACCGCACCGGCTGCGACGGCGCCAGCCGACCAAGACGCTCCAGCAGCTCGGCGATCTCGGGGCCGGCCAGTCGGTAGTACCGGTGCCGCCCGTGGGTGGCCACGGTGAGCATTCCGGCGTCGGTCAGCTTGCCGAGATGGCTGCTTGCCGTCGACCGGCTGACCCCCGCCTCGTCGGCGAGCACGCTGGCCGGCAGCGCCCTGCCGTCGTCCAGCGCCAACAACACCTTGCACCGCGCCGGGTCGGCGAGCAGTGCGGCCAGCGCAGCGATGTCGGCGTCCCCGGTAGCGGGCAATTCGGCGAGATCACGCATGTTCACACGATAGGTGCGAAGTGATTCGACGCCCGTCGAATCGTTACCGGTCGGGCAGCGCGTGCTCGACGATCATGCGTCGTCGGTGTGGTTCGCGCTCACGGCGTTTGGCGGCGAGGTAGACCTGCGCGGTCTCGTCTGCGACGGTGTGCCAATCGAAGTCGGAGGTGAGCCGCGCCCTGGCGGCGGTGGCGCGGCGTTGGGCGGCCGCGGGATCGTCGAGGACGCCGCGCACCGCGGCGGCCAGCGCCGCGATGTCGCGGGGCGGGAACGAGACCCCGGTCTCGCCGTCGATGACCGCCTCGCCCAACCCGCCGACGTTGGACGTGACCAGCGGCGCACCCGTCGCCGCGGCTTCGAGGGCGACGATGCCGAACGGCTCGTAGTGGCTGGGCAGCACGGCGGCGTCGGTGTCGTGCAGCAGCGCGACGAGTCGGTCGTGATCGACCCGGCCGACGAACTCGATCGCCTTGAGCACCTTGTGCTTTCGGGCCTGCTCGACGAGCCAGTCCTGCTGGGTGCCGTCACCCGCGATGGTCAGCGTGGTGCCGGGATGGGTCCGGCGGATGCGGGGCAGGGCGGCGATCGCGTCGTGCACGCCCTTCTCGTACTCGAGCCGTCCCAGGTAGAGCAGCCGGGCCGGGCCGCGACGGGACTCGCGCTTGGCGAACGGCCACAGTGCGGCGTCGATGCCGTTGCGGATCACCCGCGTCTCGGCAAGGCCAGGCCCGAACAGTTCGGTGATCTCGTCGTCCATCGACGCCGAACACGTGATGAGCGAGTCGGATTCGCGGACCAGCCAGCTCTCGACGGCGTGCACCTGCCTGCTGATCGCGGCCGGACACCCAACCCGAGTGCCTGCCCGCCTCGGTGGCGTGGATCGTGGAAACCAGTGGTACGTCGAAGTGTTCGGCCAGCGCGATCGCGGGGTGGGCGACCAGCCAGTCGTGTCGCGTGCACGACGTCGGGGCGCCACGGCTTGGCCGAGCGCCGGGCATGCGTCTTGAGTGCCAGCCCGGCGCGGACCATCGAGTGCCCCATCGCGAGCGTCCACGCCATCATGTCGGAGCCGAAGTCGAATTCGTGCGGGTCCTGCGCGGCCGCCACTACCCGCACGCGCTCGCTGATCTCGTCGGTCGACGGGTGGCTGCTCGGGTCGGTGCCGAACGGGCGTCGGCTGAGCACGACCACGTCGTGACCCGTCTCGGCGAGCGCGGTGGCCAGGTGGTGGACGTGCCGTCCCAGCCCGCCGACCACGACCGGTGGGTACTCCCACGACACCAGGAGGACCTTCATCGGGGCAGGCGCCTGGCGTCGAGCGCACCGAACAGTCCGTCGGCGCGATTCCAGCCCTCGGCGAGGCGCTCGGCCTGTTCGCGACGGCCCGAGGCCAGCGTGCCTGCGATCTCGCGGGTGGCGTGGGCGTGCAGGTGGGCGCGGTAGCGCGCGTAGTCGGCCGCGGCGTCCTTGCTGACCATGAACGGCCAGTCGCTCGACACCGTCAGCAGGGCTTCGCGCAGGATCTGATCGGCCACCGTGTCGCGAGGTGTCGGTGCGCCGACCGACGGCGTGTTGCGCCAGCGCCTTGTCGACGGTGGTCAGCGCCGTGTCGACGACCTCGGCGTTGAGACGAACCAGATCGGCGACCTGCGCGCCGGACCACACCTGCCAGTCCTTGCCGGAACCCCAAGAGCTGGGCGGCAATTCGACCGGCGAGCCCACGAAGCCGTCGGCGATGGCGTCGGACAGGGTGCCGACGCGGACACCCGCGGCGGGCAGCGCACGCAGCACCCGCTCGAGCCAGACCGGGCCCTCGTACCACCAGTGCCCGAACAGTTCGGTGTCGAACGCCGCGATCACGTGCGCGGGCCTACCGATGCGGTCGGACTCCGAGATCAGTCGCGAGCGCACCACCTCGACGAAGTCGGCCACGTGCGCGTCGACGGCGTGGTCGGCGCGCTCGGGGTCGTACGGCGCCTTGTCCTCCGAGGGCACGGCGCGGCCCGTCACCCGGGCCGGCTTGAGGCCGGTGAGGTGGTCGTAGGTGTGGAAGTCGCGGTAGGCGGCGTGGCCCGGGTAGCCCGACTTCGGCGACCACACCCGGTAGCTCACGCGCAGGTCGCGTCCGAACGCGATCACGTCGGAGCCTGCCACCGGTCGGCCGAGGGCGGTGTCGCCGTGCAGCGACGGGCCGTCGACCATGAAGTGCGTCACGCCCGCCGCGGCGTAGTCGGTCTTCCATGCCTGGCGCGTACGCACATTCGGGTGCCCAGATGCCCGTGGGCGTGTGGGCGAAACGTTGATGGGCGTCGGCAAGGCCCTCGCGCAGCGCGAACTCGCGCAACCGCGGGTGGAGCAGCGGCTGGAAGGGGTGCGCCAGTGGGCCGCCGAGCAACTCGATGCTGTCGGCGTCGATCAGCTGGCGCAACAGCGGGCTGCCGCCGTGGCGCCACGTCACGCCGAAGTCGTCGATGCGCTCGGCCGGCCTCGGCGTGCTCACGAATGCCGAACGCGCGCAATGCTTCCGGTGCGCTGTACGCCGTGCCGTCGCCCGGTGCGCGTGGTGGCGGCCTCGCGTGCCCGCAGTTGCCAGTTGGACAGCCAGGCGTGCATGCCGGTCAGGGCAGTACGGGATCGTCGAGCTGCGCGGTGACCACCGGCGTCATGCCGAGGGTGACGAGGTGACTGCGGTCCTCGGCGGCCAGGGTGCGCAGCACCCGCATCAGCGGCAGGTAGGCCGCCGCCCACGACTGGTAGAGCCATTCCTCGCCGACGGGCCAGCGGCCGTGGTGGGCCAGCCACGGCAGGTGGGTGTGCAGGACGAGGGTGAAGAGCCCCGGCACCGCTGGGGTCCGCGCGCGGGCGGTCGGCGAGTCAGTCACGCCGCACCGCGATCGCCACCAGGTCGAGGCTCTCGTCGATGTCCCGCTCGGCCGCGTCGACGAGGTCGAAGTCGTCCGTGGTGATCGACGCGACGTCGGCCAGCAGGTCGGCCGGCCATGGTGCGTCGGCTAGGGCGCGCGCGATCTGCGCGTCGATGATCGAGCCGCCGTGGCGGGCGTCCAGCTCGGACAGGCGTGGGCCGTGAAAGACCCCGTACATCGCCGTCGATCCGCGAACCCGTTGTCGGTGAGCAGTTCGGTGAGCTCGGCGGCGTTGAGTTCTCGGGTGTGGAACGGGTTGATCGGGGTGTCGCGGCCGGGGGAGAACGTGATGCGGTTGGGCGTCGACATCAGCAGCACCCCGGCCGGGCGCAGCACCCGGCGGCATTCGGCGACGAATTGGCCCTGATCCCACAGGTGCTCGATCACCTGGAAGTTGACCACCACGTCCACGTCGCCGTCGGGCAGCGGCAGCTCGTCGAGGTTGCCGTGGCGCATGTCGACCCGTGGGTAGCGGGCCCGGACGTGGGCGACCGCCGACTCGTCGTAGTCCAGCCCGACGACCCGGCGCGCGACCCCGGCGATCAGGTCGGCGCCGTAGCCCTCGCCGCAGCCCGCCTCGAGCACGTCGCGGCCCGCGCAGCGCTCCGCCAACTGCTGGTAGACGACCTCGTGGCGGCGGAACCAGTAGTTCTCCTCCGCCAGGCCGGGGACCGTGCGTTCCCCGGTCAGGGGCATGCCGGCGTCGGCCGACGGCTCGAGAGGCGAAAATGCGCTCATTGGAAGGCAGGCTAACCCGTCATGGATCGTTCGCGAATGGTTCGCCTCGTTCGCCAAGGTTTCGCCGAACCAAGGGGAGGCCGAAGGGCAAACTTCGACCAGCTATGGTGATCCTGCGAACCGCCATAAGTTACCGACGGGTAACATGATGGCGGTAGCACCAATCGTGGTAGTGCAGGCCGCCTGCCGGCCTCATCGAGGAGGACGAACCAGACTCATGACGAACATCGTGGTCCTGATCAAACAGGTCCCTGACACCTGGTCGGAGCGCAAGCTGACCGACGGCGACTTCACCCTCGACCGCGAGGCTGCAGACGCCGTGCTCGACGAGATCAACGAGCGCGCCGTCGAGGAAGCGCTGCTGATCAAGGAGAAGGAGGGCGGCGAGAGCACCGTCGACGGTGCTGACCGCGGGCCCCGCGCGCGCGACCGAGGCGATCCGCAAGGCGCTGTCGATGGGCGCCGACAAGGCAGTGCACCTGCTCGACGACGGCCTGCACGGCTCCGACGTGGTTCAGACCGGATGGGCGCTGGCCAGGGCGCTTGGCACCATCGAGGGCACCGAACTGGTCATCGCGGGCAACGAGGCCACCGACGGCGTCGGCGGCGCCGTACCCGCGGTCATCGCCGAGTACCTCGGCCTGCCCCAGCTGACCCACCTGCGCAAGGTGACGGTCGAGGGCGGCAAGGTCACCGGCGAGCGCGAGACCGACGACGGCGTCTTCATCCTCGAGGCCAGCCTGCCCGCGGTGGTCAGCGTCAACGAGAAGATCAACGAGCCGCGCTTCCCGTCCTTCAAGGGCATCATGGCCGCCAAGAAGAAGGAAGTGACGACGCTGACGCTGGCCGAGATCGGTGTCGAGGCCGACGAGGTCGGTGTCGCCAACGCCGGCTCGAAGGTCCTGGCGTCGGTGCCCAAGCCGCCCAAGACCGCGGGCGAGAAGGTCACCGACGAGGGCGACGGCGGCACGAAGATCGCCGAGTACCTGGTCGCCCAAAAGATCATCTAGTTCCCGATTCCCCCGAACACTTCCAATAGATCAAGAGGCTGAGTAATCCATGGCTGAAGTATTGGTGCTCGCTGAGCACGCCGATGGGGCGCTGAAGAAGGTCAGCGCCGAACTGATCACCGCCGCCCGCGTGCTGGGCGAGCCGGTCGGCCGTCGTGGTCGGCGCGCCCGGCACCGCCGCGCCGCTGGTCGACGGGCTCAAGGAGGCCGGCGCCGCCAAGGTGTACGTCGCGGAGTCCGACGACGCCGCCGGCTACCTGATCACCCCCGTCGTCGACGTGCTGGCCTCGCTGGTCGAGACCGCCACCCCGGCGGCCGTCGTGCTGGCCGCCAACGCCGACGGCAAGGAGGTCGCGGGTCGGCTGGCCGCCCGCCTCGGCTCCGGCCTGCTGGTCGACGTCGTCGAGGTCAAAGAGGGCGCCGTGGGCGTGCACTCCATCTTCGGTGGCGCGTTCACCGTCGACGCCCAGGCCACCGGCGATACCCCGGTGATCACCGTGCGTCCCGGCGCCGTCGAGGCAGCACCGGCCGCCGGTGCCGGTGAGGTCGTCAACGTCGAGGTGCCCGCCGCCGCCGAGAATGCGACGAAGATCACGTCCCGCGAACCCGCCGTCGCAGGCGACCGCCCGGAACTGACCGAGGCAACGGTCGTCGTGTCCGGCGGCCGTGGCGTCGGCAGCGCCGACAACTTCTCGGTGGTCGAGGCCCTCGCCGACTCGCTGAACGCCGCCGTCGGTGCCTCGCGCGCCGCGGTGGACTCGGGCTACTACCCGGGTCAGTTCCAGGTCGGCCAGACCGGCAAGACCGTGTCGCCGCAGTTGTACATCGCACTCGGCATCTCCGGCGCCATCCAGCACCGGGCGGGCATGCAGACGTCGAAGACGATCATCGCGGTCAACAAGGACGAGGAGGCGCCGATCTTCGAGATCGCCGACCTCGGCATCGTCGGCGACCTGTTCAAGGTCGCGCCGCAGCTGACCGACGCAGGTGAAGGCCCGCAAGGGCTAGCTTTTTCCGCGCGAGCAGACGCAAAAGGCCCTGAATCCGGTCGATTCAGGGCCTTTTGCGTCTGCTCACGCCATGGGGAACCGGGACGTAGGGTGACGGCGTGGATCTGCTTCTGGGAATCGACATGGGCACCGGGAGCACCAAGGGCGTACTCGTGGACACCGCCGGAGTGGTCATTGCATCGGTGACGCTTCCGCACACCATGAACCTGCCACGCCCCGGTTGGGCCGAGGTCGACGCCGAGTCGACGTGGTGGCGCGAAGTGTGCGAGATCAGCACCCGGCTCGACCGGCGAGATGCCGCCGGGATCGACGCTCGCCGCCGTGTGCGTGAGCGGTGTCGGCCCCTGCTTGGTGCTCTGCGACGATGCGCTGACACCGTTGCGGCCGGCCATCCTGTACGGCATCGACACCCGGGCGAGCGCCGAGATCGACTTGCTGACCGACGAATTCGGCGCCGAAGCGATCCTGGACCGGGCCGGCACCCTGCTGTCCAGCCAGGCGGTGGGGCCCAAGCTGGAGTGGGTCCGGCGCCACGAGCCGCGGGTGTTCGAGCAAGCGAGAGGTTGGTACGGATCGAACTCCTACATCGCGGCCAAGCTGACCGGTGAGTACGTGCTCGACCACCACACCGCGAGCCAGTGCGATCCGCTGTACCGCACCCGCGAGTTCGACTGGAACACCGAATGGGCGAAGCGGATCTGCGGCCACCTGCCGTTGCCCCGGCTGGTCTGGCCCAGCGACGTCGTCGGCACCGTGCACGCCGAAGCCGCCGCCGCGACGGGCATCCCGACGGGCACACCGGTGGTGGCGGGCACGGTCGACGCGTACGCGGAGGCGTTCTCGGTGGGCGTCCGCAATCCCGGTGATCAGATGCTGATGTACGGCTCGACCATGTTCCTCGTTCAGGTCATCGACGGTTACCACAGCGACCCCGCACTCTGGACGACCGCGGGCGTGGAACGTGGGTCGCTGGCGTTGGCCGCGGGCACCTCGACGGCGGGCAGCATGGTCAGTTGGCTGCAGACGGTCACCGGCGGTGCGCCGTTCGACACCCTGATGGCCGAGGCGGCGGCGGTGCCGGCGGGCAGCGAAGGGCTGATCGCCCTGCCCTATCTGGCGGGAGAGCGCACACCGGTTTTCGATCCGCAGGCCAGGGGATTGTTCGCCGGGCTCACGTTGCGGCACGGTCGCGGGCACCTGTTCCGCGCCGCCTACGAGGGCATCGGCTTCGGCATCAGACAGATCCTGGAGATGTTCGACGACGCGCACACCGGCCTGCGTACCGTCGCAGTCGGCGGCGGACTACAGAGCCCGATCTGGGCGCAGATCGTCAGCGACATCACCGGACGTCCACAACTGGTTCCCGAACAGGCCATCGGCGCCAGTTACGGGGACGCGCTGCTGGCGGCCATCGGCGTGGAACTGGTTGCACCCGATACTGATTGGGCGAAGATCGACCGCGAGATCTTGCCCGACCCGGGCAACCGCGAGCTGTACGACGACCTGTACGGCGTCTGGCGGGAACTGTATCCGGCGACCAGGGAGCTGGTGCACGGCCTCGGCGCGATCGGTGGGCGGGACGTTCAGCCCATCGTGTAGCCGCCGTCCACGGCGATGTCGACACCGGAGATCATGCTGGCCGCATCGGAGGCCAGCCACAGCACGGTATCGGAGACTTCGCGCGGTACGGCGAACCGGCCCAATGGGATTCGTGCCAACATTGGGGCGGCCTTGGCTCTCCTCGCCCCACACCCGCTGGCCCATCTCGGTGAGGACCACCGTGGGACAGACCGAGTTGGCCCGGATGCCGTGCGGGCCCAGTTCTCTGGCCAGCACCTTCGTGGCCATCACCAGCCCCGCCTTGGAGACGCAGTAGGCGTAGTGATCGGGCAGCGGTGCCAGCGCGGCGGCCGAGGCAACGGTGATGATCGATCCGCCGGTGCCCTGTTGCACCATCGCCTTGCCCACGGCCGCGGCCAGCAGGGCAGGGGCCCTCAGGTTGACCGCGATGGTGGCGTCGAAGAGCGCGGGATCCGTCTCGGTCACCGGCTGCGGGTGCGAGATACCGGCGTTGTTCACCAGGATGTCCAGCCCGTCGAACTCTGCGTCGGCCAACTCGGCGAGGTGCGCCGGGCCGTCGGCGGAAGCCAGATCCACCACCGCCGTGGCGACCTGGCGCCGAACTCGTTGGACAGCGCACTGCCGACGGACTCGAGCGCGGCAACGTCTCGACCGCTCAGCACCAACGAGGCACCTGCCGCGGCGAAGGCGCGCGCGATGTCGGCACCGATTCCCTTGGTGGCGCCGGTGATCAGGGCCCGCTTACCGTCGAGGCGGATCGTGGCCGGGCGCTGCGGCTCCGCCATGGTCGTCACGTGTTCACGCCTGCTCGTCGAGGGCCGGGCTGGCCAGGATGTCGGTGGCCGTCACCGGGTCGGTGACGAGGTGGGTGAAGTAACCGCCGCGAGCGCCGGCGATGATCGAATCGACCTTCTCCTTGCCGACGGCGACGGCGATCGTCACCGGGATGTGCCGCAGCACATCGAGTCCGACGGCGATCAGGCGTTCGCCGCCCTCGAAGTCGACCGGCGCGCCGTCGCGGTCGAAGAACCGGGAGCACACGTCGCCGACCGCCGCGCGAAGCGAGGTCGATCCGGTCGGTACGAACCGCGGGATGTCCGACCGCATCAGCGGCGGGGCGCCGACGCCCATCAGCGCGCACCGGGCACGCGGCCACAGGTGCAGCACGCGTTGGATGCTCGGATCGTTGAGCAGGGATTGGTACAGCTCTTCGCCGGGCAGGGCGGGGGCGAACAGGTAGTTCGCCCGCCCGCCAACCCGATTGGCGACCAGCCGGGTGATCTCGTTGGTCTGGTACCAATCTTCGGGCTGGTCGTTGCCGCCGACCGTCGGTGCGACCACGACCCCGGGTAGCGGGGTCAGCTCGAACTGTGCGACCTCGTACACCGTGCGTCCCGACGACACCAGCAAGGACGTCGCCGGGCAACAGGCCCGCTTCGCTCAGCGCGCGGCCGACCGCGGGTGCCAGCGCGCGGCCCATCACGTCGACGACGGTGCGGCCCGCGCCGGGAGCGGGCAGCGGGGGACTGAGGTACACCGACGTCAGATTGAGCGCGCGGGCCAGCCGATCGGCGAGATCGCCCGGTCGTGCCTCCTCGGGCGGCACCACCTCGATCCGCACGATGCCCTGCCGTTTCGCCTCGGACAGCAATCGGCTCACGGTGGCCCGGCTGGTGCCGAGCTGCTCGGCCACCTCGGCCTGGGTCGCGTCGTCCTCGTAGTACAGCCGCGCCGCGGTGTACAGCAGCGATGCCGGAAAGTGGCTGCCCTCGCCATCTGTGGTGATGCCACCGTCGCCGACCTGGTTCACCGGGGTGTTCTGGGCCGACCGGGGCATGAGGCAGTATGGCATCGAAAAATGGCACTGCACATCTGTTCTGGAAAGAATTTTCGCTGAACAATCGTTCTGGACAAATGTGCAGCGAGCTCGATACTGTGACCCCAGCCACACGCGAAGGAGTCGTTGATGACCGATCAGATCCCGGAGAAGATGCAGGCAGTCGTCTGTCCACGGACCGCACGACTACCGGCTCGAAGAGGTCGCGGTTCCGCAGCGCAGAGCCGGGCGAGGCGCTCATCCGGGTGGAGGCCGTCGGCATCTGCGCCAGCGACCTCAAGTGCTACCACGGCGCCGCCAAGTTCTGGGGTGACGAGAACCGGCCGGCATGGACCGAGACGATGGTGATCCCCGGCCACGAATTCGTCGGCCGCGTGGTCGAACTCGACGACGAGGCCGCCGAGCAGGTGGGGCATCGCCGTCGGTGACCGCGTGATCTCCGAGCAGATCGTGCCCTGCTGGGAGTGCCGCTTCTGCAAGCGCGGCCAGTACCACATGTGCCAGCCCCACGACCTGTACGGCTTCAAGCGCCGGACCCCGGGCGCCATGGCCACGCTACATGATCTATCCGGTGGAAGCGTTGGTGCACAAGATCTCCGGTGACATCCCGGCCCACCACGCGGCATTCGTCGAACCGCTGTCCTGCTCGCTGCACGCCGTCGAGCGGGCACAGATCACCTTCGAGGACACCGTCGTGGTGGCCGGCTGCGGCCCGATCGGCCTCGGCATGATCGCCGGCGCCCGGGCCAAGAACCCGATGCACGTCATCGCGCTCGACATGGCGCCGGAGAAGCTCGAGCTCGCCAAGAAGTGCGGCGCCGACATCACCATCAACATCGCCGAGCAGGACGCGGTCGAGGATCGATCAAGGGCCTGACCGACGGCTACGGCGCCGACGTCTACCTCGAGGGCACCGGCCACCCGTCGGCGGTACCGCAGGGCCTCAACGCGCTGCGCAAGCTCGGCCGCTACGTCGAGTACGGCGTCTTCGGCAGCGACGTCACCGTCGACTGGAGCATCATCAGCGACGACAAGGAACTCGACGTCCTCGGCGCCCATCTCGGCCCGTACTGCTGGCCCGCCGCGATCCGGATGATCGAGTCCGGCGTGCTGCCGATGGACCAGATCTGCACCCACCAACTGCCGCTGAGCGACTTCCAGAAGGGTCTGGACCTCGTCGCCAGTGGCAAGGAGTCGGTGAAGGTCTCCCTGATCCCCGCCTGACCCAGACCCGAACGAAGGACATCATCGAAGATGAGTCGTTAACCGAGTCCCCATCCAGGGGCCCGCAGATGTCGCGGCGGAACATGTTGGCGGCGTTGGGCATTGCCGGTGCGGCCGCCGCGAGCCTGCCGGTGCTGAGTGCCTGCGGCGTCGGTGGCAAGGCCAGCGCGCCGAACGGCGCGTCCGCGGTCAGCGGCGGCTTCGACTGGAAGAAGGCGTCCGGTGCAGACCATCAACATCCTGCAGACCCCGCACCCGTACCAGCTGTCGTATCAGCCGCTGCTGAAGGAGTTCACCGAACTCACCGGCATCAACGTCAACGTCGACCTGGTGCCCGAGGCCGACTACTTCACCAAGCTGAACACCGAATTGGCAGGCGGCTCGGGTAAGCACGACGCGTTCATGCTCGGCGCCTACTTCATCTGGCAGTACGGACCGCCCGGGTGGATCGAGGATCTCAACCCGTGGCTGCAGAACAGCTCGGCCACCAACGCCGAGTACGACTTCGAGGACATCTTCGACGGTCTGCGCACCTCCACCCGCTGGGATTTCACGCTCGGTCAGCCGCTGGGCACCGGCGGGCAGTGGGCGATCCCGTGGGGTTTCGAGAACAACGTCGTGGCCTACAACAAGAGGATCTTCGACGAGAAGGGCATCACCAAGCTGCCCGACAAACTCGACGACTTCATCCAGTTGGCGGTCGATCTGACCGACCGGTCGCAGAATCGCTACGGCATCTCCACCCGCGGGTCGAAGTCCTGGGCCACCATCCATCCGGGCTTCATGACGCAGTACACCCGCGAGGGCGCGATCGACTACAAGTTCAACGGCTCGGAGCTGATCGCCGAGATGGACAGCGACAAGGCGATCGAGTTCACCAAGAAGTGGATCGACATGCAGCACCAGGCCGGTCCCACGTCGTGGACCACCTACGACTATCCCAACGCCACCGGCGATCTCGGCGACGGCAAGGCGATGATGGTCTTCGACGCCGACAGTGCGACCTACCCGAAGAACAAGCCGGGCGCGAGCAAGGAGGCGGGCAATCTGGCCTGGTATCCCGGGCCGGCCGGACCCGACGGCAACTACAAGACCAACCTGTGGACGTGGAGCTGGGCGATGAGCGCCAACTCCCGCAACAAGCTTGCCCGCGTGGCTGTTCATCCAGTGGGCCACCGGCAAGGACTCGATGAACAAGGCCGTCGAGGGCGGCACCTACGCCGATCCGGTGCGAAAGTCGGTGTTCGACACCACCTTCAAGCGGGTCGCCGCCGATCAGTTCGGCTACCTCGAGACCTTCGAGACCGTCATCGGATCCTCGAAGATCCAGTTCACCCCGCAGAAGAAGTTCTTCGACACCACGCAGAACTGGGCCGTCGCGCTGCAGGACATCTACGGCGGGGACGACGCCGCGTCGCGCCTGCGGAGCCTGGCGAAGACCAACACCTCCAAGGTCAACCTCTAGGAGCTCTGGCATACATGACAACGCAGACACCCAAGGCGCCGCCGACGTCGCCGGAGCAACCGGCCCAGGCACCGAGCCGCGCTCTGCCCGAGGTGCCGATCTGGCGTCGCAAGTTGCGACCGTACCTGCTGTCGATCCCCGCGCTGGTGATCGTCATCGGGATCCTGTACCCGTTCGTGGTCGGCGCCTACTATGCATTCCTCAACTACGCAGCGGTCAACCCGAATCCGCACTTCGTCTGGTTCGACAACTTCAAATCCGTTCTCGGCGACCAGGTCTTCTGGCAGAGCGTCAAGGTCACCGCCATCTTCGCGGTCGTGGCCACCGCCGTGGAGACGACGCTCGGGCGTCGGGCTGGCCCTGCTGCTGAACCGGTCCAGCATCATCGGCAAGATCTTCGAGAAGGTGCTGATCCTGCCGCTGATGATCGCGCCGGTGATCGCGGGCGTGATCTGGAAGCTGATGTTCAACCCGCAGTTCGGCATCCTCAATCACGTTCTCGGGCTGGGCAATACCTTCGACTGGCTGTCGAGCAGCCACGCGCTGTGGTCGGTGATTCTGGTCGACCTGTGGATCTTCACGCCCGTTCGTCGCGATCCTGGTGCTTGCCGGAATGCGTTCGCTGCCCAAGGAACCGTTCGAGGCGTCCGAGGTCGACGGTGCTAGCTGGTTCTACATGTTCCGCAAGCTGATGCTGCCGATGCTGTGGCCCTACATCCTGGTCGCGGTGATCTTCCGGTTCATGGACAACCTCAAGGTCTTCGACCACATCTACGTTCTCACCGCGGGCGGGCCGGGTGTGGCCACCAGGACGCTGCAGATCGGCGCGTTCGAGGACTCGATCATCAACCTCGACTACTCCCGCGGCAGCACCTACATGTTGCTGCTCTGGATCATCGTGTTCATCACCGCGCGCTACCTGGTGAGCGTGCTCGGCAAGGCGCAGCGTCGAGCTGCCGGAGCGGAGTCGTAAGCATGGCACTCAAAATTCAGCCGACAGTGAACTCCTGCCGGGTCAGAAGCGGATCGGCATCGGACCCGTCGTCGCCGACATCGGCCTGATCGGCTGGTTCGTCTTCTCGCTGTTCCCGATCGTGTGGATGGTCATCCTTGCGCTCAAGAACGCCGAAGAGCAGACCACCACGTACTTTCAGTTCAGCCCGACGTGGTCGAACTTCGCAACGGTGGTGTCCGACAAGGGCACTCAGATGACCAGCGTCGACTTCAAGACCTCGCTGCTGACCAGCCTGATCAACTGCGGTGGCGCGGTGATCGTCTCGCTGGTGATCGGCATCCCCGCCGCCTACGCCGCGGGCCGCTGGAAGTACAAGGGCAGCAATGACCTGATGTTCCAGATGCTGTCCTTCCGGTTCGCGCCGGAGCTGATGGTGATCGTGCCGCTGTTCGTGATCTACAACCAGATCGGGCTGTTCGACACCAAGGTCGGCATGATCTGGGTGCTGCAGTTGGTCACCATGCCGCTGGTGGTGTGGATCCTGCGTTCGTACTTCGAGGACCTGCCCGAAGACCTCGAGCAGGCCGCGCTGTTGGACGGCTACACCCGCAGCCGGGCCTTCGTGATGGTCGCGCTGCCGATCGTGCGGCCCGGCATCGCCGCGGCGGCGCTGCTGGCCTTCATCTTCGCCTGGAACAACTACGTGTTCCCACTGATCCTCGCCGACAGCAATGCCGGCACCGTCACGGTCGCGATCACCAAGTTCCTCGGCGGCGGCGGTCAGGCGTACTACAACCTCACCGCCGCAGCGGCGATCATCGCAGCCCTACCACCTCTGATACTCGCGCTCACCATCCAGCGGTATCTGGTGCGGGGCCTGTCCTTCGGGGCGGTGAAAGCCTGATGGCCACCGTATCGCTCAAGGGCCTGTCCAAGTCCTTCGGGAAGACCAGGGCGGTGAACGACCTCACGGTCGACATCGCCGACGGCGAGTTCTTCGTCATCCTCGGTCCCAGCGGTGCGGGCAAGACGACTACGCTGAAATCGATTGCCGGCCTCGTCGACATCGATGCCGGGACGGTCACCATCGGCGGCAACGACGTCACCCGGGTCGAGCCGTACCACCGCAACGTCGCGATGGCCTTCGAGAGCTACGCGCTCTACCCGCAGAAGACGGTCAGCGAGAACCTGGCCTCGCCACTGAAGTCGGGTCGCACCGGCAAGTACACCGAGGCGCAACGCACCGAGCGGATCGACCAGGTGACCACGACGCTCGGAATCAACCCCCTGCTCAAGCGTTTTCCGCGGGAACTGTCCAACGGCCAGCGGCAGCGCGTGGCCCTGGGCCGCGTGCTGGTGCGGCCCGCGGACATCTATCTGCTCGACGAGCCGCTGAGCCACCTCGACGCGAAGCTGCGGGCGGCGATGCGCGCCGAGCTGAAGCAACTCGGCGCGATGTCGAAGACCACGACGGTCTACGTCACCCACGACTACCAGGAGGCCCTGGCGCTCGGGGACCGCGATCGCCGTCATGCGGGAGGGCTCGCTGGTGCAGATCGGTACGCCCGAGGAGATCTGGCGACGGCCGGCGGACACGTTCGTCGCGCGTGCCCTCGGGCAGCCCGAGATCAACATCCTCGACGGCGTCGTCGACGACGGGCGGGTCCGGCTGGGCAGTGACGCTGCTGCGTTCGATCTTGCCGTTGCCAGCCGACGTCCGCTGCTCGGCAGGCGATCGGGTGCGGGTCGGACTGCGGCCCTGCGACATTCACGTCGTCGGAGCGGACTCGGGCTCGGCGGGGCTGGCGCGGCACGGTGCTGCTGGCCGAGCGTCTCGGTCGCAACATCGAGTTGACGGTGGACGTCGGCGGCGAGCAGCTCATCGTGCTGGCGTCGGGACGCGAAGGCGTCGACGAGGGCTCCCGGGTGTCGATGACCGTCGCCGACACCGACGTTCACGTCTTCGCCGCAGGCGAGGGTGACACCCCACGGTTGGGTGCGGACGACAAGACTCTGGAGGCAGCGCTGTGACCACCACCGCCGAACGCCCGATCACGACCGACGGCACAGAGCCTGGTGCTGACCGACCTGGTGAAGACCTATGCCTCCCGCGGGCGGGAGAGCGTCACCGCGGTCAAGGGCATCGACCTGGCCATCGAACGCGGGCGAGCTCGTCGCGCTGCTCGGGCCGTCCGGCTGCGGCAAGACCACGACGTTGCGGATGATCGCCGGTTTGGAGACGGTGACGAGCGGCTCCATCCGCATCGGTGACCGGGAGATCTCGCAGTTGCCGGCGTCCAAGCGGGGCATCGGCGTCGGCTTCGAGAGCTATGCGCTGTATCCGCCGATGTCGGTCCGCGAGAACCTGCTGTACGGTCTGAAGGCCCGCAAGGTCAAGGGCGCCGAGCAGATGGTCACGTCGATCAGCAATCGGCTGGAGATGGACGACCTGATGGCGTTGCGGCCCGCCGGCCTGTCCAGCGGTCAGAAGCAGCGCGTCGCACTGGCGCGGGCACTGGTCAGAAACCCTCCGGTGCTGCTCCTCGACGAGCCGCTGAGCCACCTCGATGCGTCCGCGCGCCAGCGGGTCCGTCGAGAACTGAAGGTGCTGCAGCGCGAGTTCGGCTACACCACCATCGTCGTCACACACGATCAGGTCGAGGCGTTGTCGCTCGCCGATCGCCTCGCGGTGATGGACGCCGGAGTGGTGCAGCAGTTCGGCACCCCGGACGAGGTGTTCGACGACCCGGCGAACCTGTTCGTCGCCCAGTTCGTCGGCGAACCGCAGATCAACGTGCTGCGCGGCGTCGTCCGGGCAGACAACGGCCGGCTGCTCGTCGAGATCGGCTCGGGCGCAGGCGCTCTCGAGACCACGGCGACCGGGATCGCCGACGGCACGAGGGTCTCGGTCGGGATCCGGCCGCAGGACTGCGCGCTGTCCACCGGGAATGGAGCCGGGATCCGCACCACGGTCGCCTACTTCGAGCACCTGCTCGAGTTCGGACTGGCCACCAGCACCGTCGTCGGGGATGGAGGAGGGCATCGTCGTCCAGACACCCGGCCCAGGAGAGCTACGAGCCCGAACAGAAGGTCGTGGTCAGCGCGCCGCCCGAGCGGGTGTACCTGTTCGACGCCGACACGGGGGAGCGACTGCGATGACCAAGCTGTACAACGATCCCGCCCGGTTCACCGAGGACATGCTGGCCGGATTCCTCGACGCCAACGCGTCCTACGTCGTCGGGGTGCCCGGCGGCGTGGTCCGGGCGCGCGAGACCGCGCCGGGCAAGGTGGCGGTGGTGATCGGCGGCGGGTCCGGGCACTACCCGGCGTTCTGCGGGACCGTCGGATCCGGCTTCGCCGACGGCGCGGTGGTCGGCAACATCTTCACCTCACCGTCGGCCGAGGACGCCGCGTCGGTGGCGCGCGCCGCTCACGGCGACGCCGGTGTGCTGCTCACCACCGGCAACTACGCCGGCGACGTGATGAACTTCGGCGCTGGCGGTCACCCAGTTGCGCAGCGAGGGCATCGACGCGCACTACTTCGCCGTCACCGACGACATCGCCAGCGCACCCACGGGCGAGGAGGCCAAACGGCGCGGCATCGCAGGCGATTTCACCGTGTTCAAGTGCGCCTCCGCCGCCGCGGAGGACGGACTGGACCTGGCCGGGCGTGATCCGCGTCGCGGAGGCCGCCAACGCCGCCACCCGAACCTTGGGCGTCGCCTTCGACGGCTGCACCCTGCCCGGCGCCGACGCATCCGTTGTTCACGGTGCCCGACAAGCAGATGGGCGTCGGTCTCGGCATCCACGGCGAGCCAGGGGTGTCCGACGAGCCGATGCCGTCGGCCGCCGACCTGGCGCTGACGCTTGTCGACGGTGTCCTCGACGACAAACCGGCCACCGGCTCGCGGCGGATCGCCGTGATCCTCAACGGACTTGGCCGCACCAAGTACGAGGAGCTGTTCGTGGTGTGGGGCACGATGGCGCGGCTGCTCCGCGAACGCGGCTACGAGATCGTCGAACCCGAGGTCGGTGAACTGGTCACCAGCCTGGACATGGCCGGCTGCTCGCTGACCGTGATGTGGCTCGACGACGAACTCGAGAAGTACTGGACCGCACCGGCCGACACCCCGGCCTACCGCAAGGGTGTTGCGGCGCAGGCCCGATTCGGGTGAACGGCGCACCGACCGCCGCCGACGCGGCCGCCGCCACACCGCAGCTGGCCGAACTCGCCGACGACGACGGCCGCTCCGGCGGAGCACTCGTCGCCAGGGCGCTGGACGCGATGGCCGCGATGCTGGCCGACGCCGAGGACGAGCTGGGCCGCATCGACGCCGTCGCAGGCGACGGGGACCACGGCCGCGGCATGGTCAAGGGATCATCGGCGGCCCGTGATGCCGCGGCAAAAGCCGTGCAGGACGGCGCAGGCCAGGGTTCGGTACTGACGGCAGCAGGCAAGGAGTGGGCGGCCAAGGCCGGCGGCACCTCCGGTGTGCTGTGGGGGGCGATGCTCAGCGCACTCGGCGCCCGCCTCGGTGACACCGGTCGGCCCGACTCGGCCGCGGTCGCCGCAGGAATGCGCGACGGGTACGACGCCCTGGTTCGGCTCGGCGGCGCCTCGCCAGGGGACAAGACCATGCTCGATGCGCTGCTGCCGTTCGTCGACGAGCTGCAGCGCCGCGTCGCGGCCGGTGAACCGTGGCAGCAGGCGTGGCGGTCGGCCGCAGACGTCGCCACCGACGCAGCGCAGGCCACGGCGGAATTGCGGCCCAAGGTCGGTCGGGCCCGCCCGCTGGCCGAACGCAGCATCGGCACCGTCGATGCGGGCGCCACGTCGCTGGCGATGTGCGCCCACGCCGTCGCGGAGTGCTTCGTCCTGACCGCGAAGGGAGATGTGTCATGACCCCACTGCGCATCGTCGTCGGCTGTGACGACGCCGGATTCGAGTACAAGGAGTCGCTCAAGGGCGATCTGTTGGCCGATGACCGCGTCGGCGAGGTCATCGACGTCGGTGTGGGCGCCGACGAGCACACCGCCTATCCGCACGTCGCCGTTGCGGCCGCCCGGCTGGTCGCCGAGGGCAAGGCCGATCGGGCGCTGCTGGTGTGCGGCACCGGGCTGGGCGTGGCGATCAGCGCCAACAAGGTTCCGGGCATCCGTGCCGTCACCGCACACGACAGTTTCTCGGTGGAGCGGTCGGTGCTCTCGAACAACGCCCAGGTGCTCTGCTTCGGGCAGCGGGTCGTGGGCCTGGAACTGGCCCGGCGGCTGGCCCGCGAGTGGCTGAACTACGAGTTCGACCCTCAGAGCGCGTCAGCGGGCAAGGTCGAGGCGATCGAAGGGTACGAGCCGCAGCCCACCTGATCGGGTGATTTCGGCGCGTAAGCGGTCGCTGACCGGGCGAAACCGCGTCGAAGTCGCAGTTGGCGGCGTGCTCGAGCCCAATTCGTCACCCAGCGTGCACGAACACGACATGCGCGGCGTAGCCATCCGGCCCGACGACTCGGCGACCGTGCACGCTATGAGCACTGCATCCGTACTCATAGCCGCTGACGAAACAGACGGCGCCGTCGCCAACGCTGACCGGACCGCGCTACACCCTGCTGCTGTCCACCGATCCCAGACCTCGTCGACGCCGCACAGCGACTGCGTCACGAGGTGTTCACCTCGGAACCTGGCTTCGACCTCAAGGACGACGGTCACTCCGACGGACGCGATGCCGACCGCTTCGACGAGTTCTGCGATCACCTGCTGGTCCGCGAGGACACCTCGGGTGAACTCGTCGGCTGCTACCGCATGCTCCCGCCACCCGGCGCCATCGCCGCAGGCGGCCTCTACACCGCCACGGAGTTCGACGTCCGCGCGCTCGACTCGCTTCGGCCGTCGCTGGTCGAGATGGGCCGGGCCGTGGTCCGTCGACGATCACCGCAACGGCGGCGTGGTCCTGCTGATGTGGGCTGGAATCCTGGCCTACCTGGACCGTTGCGGATACGACTACGTCACCGGCTGCGTGTCGGTTCCCGGTACAGGGCGGCCCCGACGAGCCACCGGGCACCCAGATCCGCGGCGTCCGCGACTTCGTCCGGCGCAGGCATGCCTCCGAGTTCGTCGTCCACCCGTACCGGCCGGTGGTGGTGGACGGCAGGGGGCTCGACGACATCGAACCGCCGGCCCGCCTCGCCGTGCCACCGCTGATGCGCGGCTACCTGCGCCTCGGCGCCAGGGTGTGCGGCGATCCGGCCCACGACCCGGACTTCGGGGTCGGCGACTTCCCTGCGCTGCTGGACAAGCGCCAGGCCGACGTGCGCTACCTCAAACGCCTGCGGTCCGTGTCACAAGCCACCGACATGGCCGGCGACCTCGGCGACGGGACACCGCGATGAGCAGCCACGAACTGACCGACAACCCCTGGTTGCCACGCGCAACCTGCGACTCGGCGCTGCATCGCCGGCGACGCCGTCGCACGGATCACGGCGCACCGTCGTCGCTGATCCGTACCTCGATCCGCGTCGCGTGCGTCATGGTGCTGCTCCCCGCCGCTGCCACTGCTCGCGGTACCGATGCCCGGCAAGTCGAGGGTGCAGCGCATCTACTGCCGCATGATGCTGCGATGCCTCGGGGTTCGAATCACGGTGTCCGGCGGCCCGATTCGCAACCTGTGCGGCGTGCTGGTGGTCAGCGGCCACGTGTCATGGGTCGACATCTTCACCATCGGCTGCGGTGCTGCCTGGCTCGTTCGTGACGCGCGCCGATCTGGTGGACTGGCCGGCACTGGGCTTCCTGGCCCGTCTCATGAAGGTGATCCCGATCGAACGGGCCAACCTGCGCAGGCTGCCCGACGTGGTACGCACCGTCGCCGACAAGCTGGCCTCGGGACAGACCGTCGTCGCGTTCCCCGAGGGCACCACGTGGTGCGGGTTGGGCTACGGCCCGTTCCGGCCCGCGATGTTCCAGGCCGCCGTCGACGCGGGTCGCCCGGTGCAGCCGCTGCGCCTGACCTACCACCACCGCGACGGTGCACCCTCGACCGTGCCGGCGTTCATCGGCGACGACTCGCTGATGGCGTCCGTGCGCCGGGTGATCACAGCCAGGCTCACGGTGTGCCACGTGCAGGTCCAGTCGCTGCAGCTGCCAGGCGACGACCGGCGAGACCTGACCGCGCGCTGCGAGTCGGCGGTGCGCGGGACGTCCACGCGGGCGGTCCCCGTCACCGGAACCCATGTCGCCGGTGGCCACGTCACCGGAGGCGACGTCACCGGGGGCCACGCGCTGGTTGCCTGAGCGCATCGGGCCTGCCGGTAAACTGGGCGGGCCATGAGCGCCGTCTACCTCGATCACGCCGCCACCACCCCGATGCACCCCGCTGCCATCGAGGCGATGACGGCCGTGCTGGCGACGGTCGGCAACGCCTCGTCGCTGCACACCACCGGCCGCACGGCCCGCAGGCGGATGGAGGAGGCGCGCGAGGCGCTGGCGCACCTGCTCGGCGCTCGGCCGTCGGAGGTCATCTTCACCGCGGGGGGCACCGAGAGCGACAACCTGGCCGTCAAGGGCATCTACTGGGCGCGGCGTGATTCGACCCCGCAGCGTCGCAGGATCATCACCACGCCCATCGAGCACCATGCGGTGCTCGACGCCGTCGAGTGGCTCGTCGAACACGAGGGCGCCGAGGTGACGTGGCTGCCCGTCGGCCCCGACGGCTCGGTCACCGCGGCCGCGCTGCGCGAGGCGCTGGGCGAGCACGACGACGTGGCCCTGATCTCGATCATGTGGGCCAACAACGAGGTGGGCACCATCGAGCCGATCGCCGAATTGGCCGCCGTGGCCGCGGAGTTCGACGTTCCGATGCACAGCGACGCGATCCAGGCGGTCGGCCAGATTCCCGTCGACTTCGCGGCCAGCGGCCTGTCGGCGATGAGCGTGGCCGCGCACAAGTTCGGCGGTCCCACCGGGGTCGGCGCCCTGGTGCTGCGCCGCGACACCGCGTGCGTGCCGCTGCTGCACGGCGGTGGGCAGGAACGCGACGTCCGTTCCGGCACACCGGATGTCGCGGGCGCGGTGGCGATGGCCGCCGCGGCCCGAGTCGCCGTCGATGGGCTCGAGGGCAACCGGGATCAGGATCTCGGCGCTGCGGGACCGTCTCATCGACGGCGTGCTCGACGCGATCGACGACGTCGACCTCAACGGCGCCGTCGGTGCGCAGCGCCTGCCCGGCAACACGCACTTCACGTTCCGCGGGTGCGAGGGCGATGCGCTGCTGATGTTGTTGGACGCCAAGGGAATCGAGTGCTCGACCGGTTCGGCGTGCACCGCGGGTGTCGCGCAGCCCTCGCACGTGCTCATCGCGATGGGCGCCGACTCGGCCAGTGCGCGTGGTTCGCTGCGACTGTCGTTGGGACACACCAGCACCGAGGCGGACGTCGACGCCGCGCTGCGGTGCTGCCCGCCGCGGTGGATCGGGCCCGGCAGGCCGCGCTGGCCAGCGCGGGAACCCGGAAGTAGCGGCGATGAGCGCTTGCGCGAAGAGTAGACGCTGATGCGCGTTCTGGTCGCGATGAGCGGCGGGGTGGACTCCTCGGTGGCCGCCGCCCGGATGGTCGACGCCGGACACGACGTGGTCGGCGTTCACCTGGCGTTGTCGTCGGCACCCGGCACCCTGCGCACGGGTTCCCGCGGCTGCTGCTCGAAGGAGGACGCCGGCGACGCGCGACGCGTCGCCGACATCCTCGACATCCCGTTCTACGTCTGGGACTTCGCCGACCGGTTCAAAGAAGACGTGATCGACGACTTCGTGTCGTCCTATGCCCGCGGCGAAACCCCCAACCCGTGCGTCCGGTGCAACGAACGAATCAAGTTCTCCGCTTTGTCGGCTCGCGCCCTTGCGCTGGGCTTCGACGCGCGTCGCCACCGGTCACTACGCCCGGCTGTCCGACGGCCGGCTGCGTCGCGCCGTCGACCCCGACAAGGACCAGTCCTACGTGCTGGGCGTGCTGACCGCCGAGCAGTTGCGGCATGCGGTGTTCCCGATCGGCGACACACCCAAGCCCCAGATCCGCGAGGAGGCCGCCCGCCGTGGGCTCGCGGTCGCCGACAAGCCCGACAGCCATGACATCTGCTTCATCCCAACCGGTGACACCCAGGCGTTCCTCGGCGCACGCATCGGCGTGCGCCGCGGCGCGGTCGTCGACTCCGCAGGCACCGTGCTGGCCGAACACGACGGCGTGCACGAATTCACCATCGGGCAGCGCAAGGGCCTGGGCATCGCGGGGCCCGGACCCGACGGCGCGCCGCGCTACGTCACCGCCATCGACGCCGAGACCGGCGACCGTGCGCGTCGGCGACGCCGCCGACCTCGACGTGTGGACGCTGACCGGCGAGCGGCCGGTGTTCACCTCGGGCACCGCGCCGCGCGGACCGGTGGAGTGCGAGGTGCAGGTGCGCGCCCATGGCGGCCTCGCGGCCGCCGTCGCCGAACTCCGCGACGGGGTGCTGGTGGCCGACCTGCGCAGCCCGCTGCGCGGCGTGGCCCCCGGCCAGACCATGGTGCTGTACGCGCCCGATCCCGACGGCGACGAAGTGATCGCCAGTGCGACCATCAGCGCCGCGGCGGCAGCGACCGGGGCCTAACCTGGCACTTTGGCCATGATGTTGGTCAGCACGATGTCGGGCACCGAGGCCGGGAACGAGCAGAACGTCACCTCGACGAGCACGACCGACTTCAACCGGTAGTCGCGGCCGCACTGGCTGCTCATGCGGGTCTGCACCGAATCGCTCGTCGCGGTCGACTCGGCGACGAGCGTCCGGCCCATCGGGGTCGAGTCGCATCCGTCCACCAGGGCGACGAGCCCGTCGAACGCGCGTCGCGCAGTGCCAGGGTCGCGGTAGGCGGCCGCTCCCTGCGAGATCAACGCGCCGTCGGGCGGGTCCTGGTAGGTGGTCTTGTGGAACTCTTCGACGTCGGGTCCGAACGTCTGGGTCTCGGCGAAGTACCACCGGCAGGACTGCGGAACGGAGTCGGCGAGTTGGTCGATGTCGACGGGCAGTTTGCCGTCCATGGTGGGAATCACCGTCAGGTCGTCGCCCGCGCCCGTGATCGCCCGCATCTGTGACTGCTCGAGCAGCACGCCGTCGACGTCGACCGGCGATCGAGAGTCGTCGTCGATGCCGGGTAGCGGGCGGACCGCACTGCCGGCCGACGGTGTGCGTGCACGACGTCGTGCCGACCGCGAGTCATGGCCAGCGGCGCACCCCACCAGGAGCATTCTGGCCGGTCCGCGCATGGTTGAGATTAACCCGCGTTGCCGGGTCATCGAATACTGTTGGCCGAGTGAGTGTTTTCGCCGCGGCGACCGGCATCGGTTCCTGGCCCGGCTCGTCCCCACGCGAGGCCGCCGAAGTGGTCGTCGGCGAACTGCACACGCTGACTCATCTGGTCGAATTGCCGGCCCGCGGCGTGGGGGCCGACATGATCGGTCGCGCGGGCGCGCTGCTGGTCGACATCGGCATCGACACGGTGCCGCGCGGTTACCGCATCGCCGCCGGGCCGCAGCGCGGTGTCGCGCCGCGCCGTCAGCCTGCTCGACGAGGACGTCGACGCGCTCGAGGAGGCGTGGGAGAAGGCGGGGCTGCGGGGCAGCGCGCGGACGGTGAAGGTGCAGGCGCCCGGTCCGATCACGCTGGCCGCGCAACTCGAGCTGCCAGGCGGGCACCGCGCCATCACCGACCCCGGCGCGCTGCGCGACCTGACGGGTTCGCTGGCCGAAGGCGTGGCCGCCCATCGGGCCGAGATCGCGCGACGGCTGGAGACCACGGTGGTCGTGCAATTCGACGAGCCGCTGCTGCCTGCCGCGCTGATGGGCAGGCTGACCGGGGTGACCGGCCTGTCGTCGGTGCATCCGGTGGACGAGGCGGTGGCGATCGCGTTGTTCGACGAGTGCGTGGCGACGGTCGGCGGCGAGGTCGCGTTGCACAGCTGCGCGTGCGGAACTTCCATGGAAGGTGTTGCAGCGCAGCACTACTTCAGGCGGTGTCGTTCGACGTTTCGACCCTGGTGACCGCGGACCTGGACGGCATCGGCGAGTTCGTCGACTCGGGCCGCACGGTCATGCTCGGCGTGGTGCCGGCCACCGCTCCGCAGCGCGGTTCCGTCGGTCGGGGAGATCGCCAAGTCCGCCGCCGCGATCACCGATCGCCTCGGCTTCTCGCGGTCGGTGTTGCGCGACCGCATCGGCATCACGCCTGCCTGCGGCCTCGCCGGCGCCACCCTCGAATGGGCGCGGACCGCACTGGAGGCGGCGCAGAAGACGGTCAATGCGTTCGCCGAGGATCCCGAGGGAATATAGGCAACCAAATGGTTGCACTTTACCGCGGATCGTGGTGAACTAATAGGCAACCAGGAGGTTGCATATGAGTACTGATCGGATCCAGAAGGAAGTTCTGCTGCGCGCCCCGCTGGAGCGGGTGTGGCGGGCGATCAGCGACGCCGAGGAGTTCGGTCGCTGGTTCGGCGTTCGGTTCGACGGACCGTTCGTCGCAGGTGAGTCCGTCACCGGCGTGATCACACCGACCGAGGTCGACGTCGAGGTGGCGAAGATGCAGGAGCCCCATGCCGGCACGTCCGACACGTGGCAGATCGTCGCCGTGGAGCCGCGGCGACGGCTGGCGTTTCGTTGGCATCCCTACGCGATCGACGAAGGCGTCGACTACTCGGCAGAACCGACCACGCTGGTGGAGTTCACGTTGACCGAAACCGCCGATGGTGTGAAGTTGACGATCGTCGAATCGGGGTTCGATGCCATTCCCGCCGATCGACGCGTTGCCGCGTTCGAGGCGAACAGCGGCGGTTGGGCGGCGCAGACCGAACTGGTGCGCAAGTACCTGGCCCTCAGCGAGAAGGCGTGAACGCCGCTGCGGTTGACGAGGCGCCGACCGCGCTGATCTTCAACGCACTCGGCGACCCCAACCGGCTGCAGATCATCACCCGACTCTGTGACGGCGGCCCCTGCTCGACGTCCCAGGTGACACGGGTGATTCCCGTCAGCAGGCAGGCAGCGACCAAACATCTGTTGTTGCTGGAGGGGGCGGGTCTGGTGAGCAGTGACAGGCGCGGGCGGGAACGCATTTGGCGGCTGCGGCCCGAGCCGCTGACCGACGCGGGCGACTATCTCGCGGCACTGTCGCAGCGCTGGGACCACGCGATCGAGCGACTGCGGACGTTCGTCGAGGACGAGAGTCACGAGAGTCAGTAGCGCGCGCAAACTGCTGTTCCATCGAGACGTGCCATGACGCCCGACACGTCATGGCACAATGGCTTGCGCAGCGACAAACAGAGTGACAATCAGAACGACGATGTTGTGTGGTCCCAATTGGTCAGGGGAGGGACGTGGCCCGATCGAGTATTCGCCTCGCGGCGGGAACCGGCGCTGTCGTCGGTTTTCTGCTGGTCGGCGGTACCGCGATACCCGTCGTCGCCGCTGACCCCGGTCACTCGCGCGGCGGCGACAACCACTCCGGTCGCGGCGGCAACGACTCGCACGGTGGACGAGATGGCGACAATCGCCGCGACGGGCGCGGCGGTGATCAAGACGGACGTGGCGACGATCGCGACGGCCGCGACGGCCAGGACAGCTACGGTCGCCACGGGCAAGGCAGGGGCGACCGTGACGGCGATTGGGGTCCGCATCCGGCAGTTCCAGCGAGCGCAGCACGAGCCGCGTCGGCGAATCCTCACGCATTAGCGACGACTCCTCCTCCGAGGTGGTGACGTCGAACTCGTCGGCGGCGCGCACTCCGGCGTTGACGAGTTCGCCGAACGCCCGGATCGCGACCGTCGAAGCCGTCCCCGCAGGCCCCGCCGCACCCGATCCGGCCGACTCCGATCGGGGTGGTGGCTCGGGTGGCCCAGCGGCCACGGCTGGGGAGGTCCCCGCCGTCACCTCACCGCCGGTGAGGGTTGGCAACGGGCGGTCGCCAGGGATTTTGACCAACTCGCGCGAGACCACGCCGTCGCGGGCAGGCGCAGGCCCGACGTACGTCCCCAGCCCGGCCGCCGCACCGCCGCCCGAACCGGCGCCGGCTCCACCGCCGCCCGGCGAGCCGGAGCCAATGCTCCGAACGGTGGAGTCGTTTTGGGCCGCCACCGAGCCGACGCGGCCCGGTGGCGCCGTGTGGGGCATCGCGGGGCTGATCCTCGCGCCGATCGCCGGCGCGTGGCTCGGCTACCGCCAGGCGCGGGCCAGCAAGGCCGCCGGGCACCTGATCAAGCACTAAGCCGGTCGGAGGTCCTTGCGCAGGATCTTGCCCGACGCCGACTTGGGGATGGCGTCGATGAACTCCACCTGCCGCACCTTCTTGTACGGCGCGACCTGATTCGGCGACGAAGTCCATCACCTCGTCCTCGGTGAGGTCCGCGCCGGCTTGCTTGACCACGAACGCCTTCGGTACTTCCTCGCCCGAGTCGGCGATCCCGCACGCCGATGACGGCGGCGTCGGCGATCGCGGGATGGGCGAGCAGGACCGCTTCGAGTTCGGCGGGCGGCACCTGGTAGCCCTTGTACTTGATCAGCTCCTTGAGCCGGTCGACGATGTAGACGCAGCCGGTCGAGTCGACGCGCGCGACGTCGCCGGTGTGCAGGAAGCCGTCGTCGTCGATGGTCGCCCTGGTCGCCTCGTCGTTGCCGAGGTATCCGGCCATGACGTTCGGGCCCTTGAACCACAGCTCGCCGGTGTCGCTGAGTCCTGATGCGGGAGGGTCGATTTCGGCGCCCGTCTCGGAGTCGACGATCTTGCTGACGGCGTTGGGCACCGTCCAGCCGCACGAGCTCAGCGGTGCCGTGGATCCGACCAGCTCGCGGCCGCCGTCGAACGGGGTGACGTGGCTGACCGGGCTCAGTTCGCTCATGCCGTACCCCTGGACCACCAGGCAGTCCGAGCCGTTCTGCGACCGCATTGCCGAGGTCCTCGTCCAGCGGCGCGGCACCGGACATGATGCCGCGCAGGCTCGACAGGTCGTATCGCTCGACCAGCGGGTGCTTGGCCAGTGCGACCGCGACCGGCGGAGCGATGAACGCGTAGGTGCACTTGTGATTCGGCGATGTTGCGCGAGGAATTCGCTCGAGGTCGAAGCTCGGCATGATGACCAGGCTGCGCACGGGCGTGCAGCGCCGCGTTGAGCAGCACCGTCATGCCGTAGATGTGAAAGAACGGCAGCACGGCGAGGATCCGGTCGTCGGGGCCCATGCCCTGCAGCGGTCGGATCTGCGCGACGTTGGCGGTCAGGTTGCGGTGGGTGAGCATGACGCCCTTGGGATTGCCCGTGGTGCCCGAGCTGTAGGGCAGGACGGCCAGGTGCGTGGCGGGGTCGAACGTCACGTCCGGTGCGGGATGCGCGGGCCCGAGCAGGTCGTCGGCGTTGGGGTGGCCGTCGGCGGCAACGCCGGGACCGTCGAGCACGACGACCTGGGCATCGGACAGCCCGACGACGGCGGCCGCCTCGAGCGGCCTGGGCGCGCAGCGGCCTCACCGTGACCAGATGCCTTGGCGTGCGAATCCGTCAGTTGCTTGGCGATGTCCTTCGCGGTGAACAGCGCGTTGATGGTGGTCGCCGTCGCGCCGGCCCGCAGGATGCCGTGGAACGCGATCGCGAAGGCCGAGCTGTTCGGCGCGAGCAGGCCGACGACGTCGCCGACGCCGATGCCGCGTTGCGCCAAGCGCACCCGGCGAAGGCATCGATGCGCGTCGAGCATGTCGCGGTAGGTCGTCTCGGCGCCGGACTTCGCGTCGACCAACGCGATTCGGTCGGCGTCGTCGTCGCTGAGGTCACCGAACAGGTAGTCGTAGACGCTGGTCGTCGGAATCTGGACCTGGGGGAATGGGCTCGCGAAACTCATGGCACCTCCGATCGAACCATGGCCGGCTGGTTCGGGTCAGCGTTGGTCGAGCAGCGCGATCAGTTTCTTGGCGGCGACCAGCCGGTACGACGCGTCGACCAGTTCGCTGCACCTCGGCCCAGTCGACCTTCGCGGCGGTGAGGTCGAGCCCGAGCCAGCCCGATGGGCCCATGTAGGCGGGGTAGAAGAACCGGTCGTCCTGTTGCGAGCGCGTTGCGGTCGGACTCGTCGACCTTGACCAGGACCGAATGCGGGAACGGCGTCATCTCGCCGGGCGTGATCGTCTTGCTGCGTGCCGCCGTACATCGCGAACATCTTCGGCGCGCAGAACACCGGCCTGCCGTGGGAGACCTTCTCGAACGCCTCGGGGAAGCCGAGTGCGATGGCGCGCAGCTCGGCGAGACCGGGATCGTCGTCGCGAAACATGATCGGGTGCGGCACGGAAGGAGTCTAACGATCGAAGGATCGATGTTAGGCTAGCCTTACCTCATTAGATGAAGGAGGGGTCATGCCCACCACTTGGCTCGACACCGTGCTCCGCCAGACCCGACGGGCAAGCGACATGCCCTATCCACACTGGGCCGCCGTCCTCTTGAACAACCCGATCCGACGATTCTTCGGCAGGCCGGGCCGTGATCGACCGGCTCGCCTCAACCCGCGGATCGGGTGCTCGAATCGGTCGGGCCCGGGTACTACAGCGTCGAGCTCGCGCGCGGCTGCCGAGGGGCGCTCGAGCTGTTCGACCTGCAGCCCGAGATGCTCGACAAGGCGCGCCGCGCCCTCGACGGCGCCGGGCTGTCAAAACGTCGGCTTCCACTCCGGTGACGCCAGCGGCGAGTTCCCATTCCCCGATGGGACGTTCGACGTCGCGTTCCTTTCGGCGGTGCTCGGCGAGGTACCCGACAAGCCGGCCTGCATCCGCTCGTTGGAACGCGTGCTGCGGCCAGGTGGACTGCTGGTGTTCGTCGAGGCCTTTCCCGACCCGGATCGCCTGAGCGTGGCGACGCTTTGCGGACTCGCCGAGCCAGAGGGCTTCGCATTCCAGAGTTGCGAGGGCACCACCTGGCGCGACGTCGTGCGATTTCGGCGGTTGCCGACGCTCTAGCGAAGCTGCGCCGCATCGTCGAATTCCCGTCATGCGGCCGATGACGATGTCAGGCTCGGACGATGATCGACCGCCGCGGCTTCCTGGCGCTCTCGGCGATGGGCGCGGCGGCCGGCGTCGCGGCGCGTGCTCGTCTCGACCCCAGGACTCGACGACGGCGGATCCGCCCGAGGCGTCCCCGGTAGTCGCCAACATGAACGCCGGCGGAGACCGACGTCGACCTCGGCGGGGTCACCGTGCGCACCTGGACCTACACCGGCACCGTGCCCGCCAAGGAGATCCGGCTCAAGAAGGGCGGACGGCTGCGAGTCGGCGGTGACCAACGACCTGCCGCAGGAAACCACGGTGCACTGGCACGGGCTGGCCATCCCGAACGGCATGGACGGCGTGCCCGTCCTGACCCAGCGCGCGATCGCACCGGATGACACGTTCGCTACGAGTTCACCGTGCCCGACGCGGGCACCTACTACATGCACTCGCACGTCGGCACGCAGTTGGACCGCGGCATGTACGGGCCGCTGATCATCGAGGACCCCGACGACGGCAAGGACTACGACGACGAACTGGTCGTGGTGCTCGACGACTGGATCGACGGCACCGGCACCACGCCCGACCAGGTCCTGGAGAACCTGCAGGAAGACCGGCATGAAGCCGATGGAAGCCGGCGGGCCGATGGTCGGCCCCACGACGCCACTCGGAAGCGACGGCGGCGACGTCACCTATCCCTACTTTCTGATCAACGGGCGCACCACCAAGGACCCGCAGGTGATGGATTACCGTGCTGGACAACGCATTCGGCTGCGCATCATCAACGCCGGCGCGGACACCGCGTTCCGGGTCGCGGTGCCGGGCACCGAACTCACCGTCACCCACACCGACGGCTACCCGGTGGTGCCCCGCCGCACGGGGTCGGTGATCCTCGGCATGGGGGAGCGGGTCGACGCCATCGTCACCGTCGGGTCGTCGGTGCCGCTGATCGCGGCGCCGGAGGGCAAGGACGGCCACGCGCAGCTGAACCTGCGGGTCGCCGGAGCCTCGTCGAACGTCGACGTCGACGCGTTCGTCAAGACGCTGCGGACCTCCGAGGTGCTCAACACCGCGACGCTGGAAGCCGCACCGGACGTCGTTCTGCCGCAACGTGATCCGGACACCACGCTCGATCTTTCGCTGGCCGGGCCGCTCGACGGATACAACTGGCCCATCAACGGCAAGCTCTACGACCCGCCGCAACAACGGACTGCCGGTCCAGACGGCCAAGCGCGTGCGACTGCGGTTCGTCAACGAGTCGATGATGTTCCACCCCATGCACTTACACGGGCATACGTTCCAGGTGGTGGCGTCAGGAGGCAAGGGGCCGCGCAAGGACACGGTGCTGGTGCCGCCGAAGCAGACCGTCGAGGTGGACTTCGACACGAACAATCCCGGTCGGTGGATCGTGCATTGCCATAACGACTACCACCTGAACGCCGGAATGGCGACGTTCGTCGAGTACACCCGCTTACCACGCGACCCGTGATGTCCGAGTCCTCCGATAGCCTGCGGGGGTGAGCTCACCCGAGGCTCGATCCGGTTCCCGCCGACGTGCGGCGGGAGTGGCAGGACGCTGGCCGACGAGGTCCGCGGCCACCAGTTCCGCTACTACGTCAAGGACGCGCCCGTCATCTCCGACGGCGACTTCGACAAGCTGCTCGGCGAGCTCACCGCCCTGGAGGAGCGCTACCCGGAGCTGCGTACCCCGGATTCACCGACCCAGCTCGTCGGTGGTGCGGGCTTCGCCACCGAGTTCACCTCCGCCGACCACCTCGAACGGATGCTGTCGCTGGACAACGTGTTCACCGCCGACGAACTGTCGGCGTGGGCGGCGCGGCTGACCGGCGAGATCGGTGCCGACCCCGAGTTCCTGTGCGAGCTGAAGATCGACGGCGTCGCGCTGGCCCTGGTGTACCGCGACGGCAAGCTGGTCCGCGCGGCCACCCGCGGCGACGGCCGCACCGGCGAGGACGTCACGCTCAACGCCCGCACCATCGACGACGTGCCCGAGACGCCTGACCCCCAGCGACGAGTATCCGGTGCCCGCGGTGCTCGAGGTGCGCGGCGAGGTGTTCTTCCGGCGTCGCCGACTTCGAGGACCTCAACGCGGGACTCGTCGAAGAGGGCAAGGCGCCGTTCGCCAACCCCCGCAACAGCGCGGCGGGCTCGCTGCGTCAGAAGAATCCGGCCGTCACCGCACGCCGGAAGCTGCGGATGATCTGCCACGGCCTCGGCCGCGCCGAAGGCTTCAGTCCCGCAACGCTTCACGACGCCTACCTGGCGCTCAAGGCGTGGGGGCTGCCGGTGTCCGACCACACCACCCAGGTCAAGGGCATCGACGCGGTGGCCGAGCGCGTCACGTACTGGGGTGAGCACCGCCACGACGTCGAGCACGAAATCGACGGTCTGGTGGTCAAGGTCGACGACGTCGCCCTGCAGCGCCGGCTGGGCGCCACCTCGCGCGCACCGCGGTGGGCGATCGCCTACAAGTACCCGCCGGAGGAGGCCACCACCAAGCTCCTCGACATCCGGGTCAACGTCGGCCGCACCGGGCGGGTCACCCCGTTCGCCTACATGGAACCGATCAAGATCGCCGGATCCACGGTCGGCCTGGCGACGTTGCACAACGCGTCGGAGGTCAAACGCAAGGGCGTGCTGATCGGCGACACCGTGGTGATCCGCAAGGCGGGCGACGTCATCCCCGAGGTGCTCGGCCCGGTCGTCGACCTGCGCGACGGCTCCGAGCGCGAATTCGTGATGCCCACGACGTGCCCGGAGTGCGGCACCACGCTGGCACCCGCGAAGGAGGGCGACGCCGACATCCGCTGTCCGAACTCGCGGACCTGCCCGGCGCAGTTGCGGGAGCGGGTGTTCCACGTCGCAGGCCGCGGCGCGTTCGACATCGAGGGGCTCGGCTACGAGGCAGGCATCGCGCTGCTGCAATCCGAGGTCATCACCGACGAGGGTGATCTGTTCACGCTGACCGAGGACGACCTGCTGCGCACCGAGCTGTTCACCGTCAAGGGCGGCGAGGTGTCGGCGAACGGCAAGCGGCTGCTGGCCAACCTGGGCAAGGCCAAGGCCCAGGCGCTGTGGCGGGTGCTGGTGGCGCTGTCGATCCGGCACGTCGGGCCCACCGCGGCGCGCGCGCTGGCGACCGAGTTCGGCAGCCTCGACGCCATCGAGGAGGCCTGCGAGGAGCAACTGGCGGCCACCGAGGGCGTCGGCCCCACGATCGCCGCCGCGGTCGATCGAGTGGTTCACCGTCGACTGGCATCGCGCGATCGTCGACAAATGGCGAACGGCCGGGGTGCGGATGGCCGACGAACGCGACACCAGCATCGAACGCACGCTCGAGGGCCTGTCGATCGTGGTCACCGGCTCGCTGACCGGGTTCTCCCGCGACGAGGCCAAGGAGGCGATCCTGGCCCGCGGCGGCAAGGCCGCGGGGTCGGTGTCGAAGAAGACGGCCTACGTCGTCGCTGGCGACGCACCGGGTTCCAAGTACGACAAGGCCATCGAACTCGGCGTGCCTGTGCTGGACGAGGACGGGTTCCGGCGGCTGCTGGAGAGTGGGCCGGAACCGGCCTGAGGGGTTTGAGCAGTTCGGGTTTTGAGTGTGTTTTAGTGTGCGTAAGTGTGTTCTGCTTGGTGTGGTGAATCTGGCGGATTGGGCGGAGTCGGTTGGGGTGAATCGGCATACGGCTTATCGCTGGTTTCGTGAGGGCACGTTGCCGGTGCCCGCGCAGCGGGTGGGTCGGCTGATTCTGGTCAAGTCTGCTGGGGCGGGGTCACCGGGGGGCGTGGTGCTATATGCGCGGGTGTCGTCGCATGATCAGCGTGCGGATCTGGATGGCCAGGTTGCCCGGTTGACGGCGTGGGCGACTGGGCAGGAGTTCTCGGTAGCACAGGTCGTGACCGAGGTGGGATCGGGCCTCGATGGCAAGCGGCCCAAGCTGCGTCGGGTGTTGTCAGACCCTGATGCGAAGGTGATCGTCGTGGAGCATCGTGATCGGTTGGCGCGCTTGGGGGTGGAGCACCTGGAGGCGGCGTTGTCGGCGCAGGGGCGCCGGATCGTGGTCGTCGATCCAGCTGAGACCACCGACGATCTGGTGCGCGACATGATCGAGGTGCTGACCTCGATGTGCGCCCGCCTCTATGGGCGCCGCGGTGCCCGTAATCGAGCGATGCGCGCAGTGACGGCAACCAAGCACGAGCCGGGGGCGCCCTGATGATCGTCGGGATGCGCACCCGTGCCCAAGCGGAGAAGGTGGCCGAGTTCACCGGTAGTGTGCGGTTGCCGGCCAAGCCGAAACCCGATGGCACGCAATCATTGTCGCGGTATGTGGAGGTGGGTCCGGATTTCGAGGCGCATCGGGCCGCGGTGGAGTCGGTGTCGGTGTTGTTCGAGCTCTACGACGGGGACGGCGGCGGCTACGCGGCCACGGGCTGGCTGGGTGAGACGCTGCCCACCGGCTGGATGGTCACCGCGGCGAAGTTCGAAGTCCAGTGGCCCTCTGATGTCGATCGATCCGGGTTGGTGCGGTCGCATTTCGGTGCTCGCCGCAAGGCGTTCAACTGGGGCCTGGCCAGAGTGAAGGCCGATCTGGAGGCCAAGTCCACCAACCCGAGCCATGAGTCGGTGGGCTGGGATCTCGGATCGCTGCGCAAGGCGTGGAACCTCGCCAAGCACGACGTGGCGCCGTGGTGGGCCGCCAACAGCAAGGAGTGCTATTCGGGGGGATTGGCCGATCTTGCTCAGGGGTTGAGCAACTGGAGCGCCAGCCGCAACGGCTCCCGAAAGGGCCGGCGGGTGGGTTTTCCGCGGTTCACCTCGGCGCGCCGTGATCCCGGTCGGGTGCGGTTCACCACGGGCACCATGCGGGTAGAGGATGACCGGCGCACCATCACGGTGCCGGTGATCGGCGCACTGCGGACCACGGAGAACACCCGCCGCGTGCAACGCCATCTCGACTCGGGGCGAGCCCACGTGTTGAACATGACGCTCTCCCAGCAGTGGGGCCGGTTGTTCGTGTCCATCGGCTACGCGCTGCGCACCCCCGACACGCTAAGAACGCCGACCCAACCCACGGTGCGCGCCGGGGTGGACCTGGGGATGCGCACGTTGGCCACCGTCGCCACCATCGACACCACGACCGGCGCCGAAACCGTTGTCGAGTATGAGAATCCGGCCCCGCTGAAAGCCACCCTGGCCGCGCGTCGGCGGGCCGGTCAGAAACTTTCCCGCCGCATCCCCGGCTCCCACGGTCATCGGGCAGCGAAAACCAAGCTGACCCGCCTGGACCGGCGGTGCGTGCATCTACGGCGGGAAGCCGCCCACCAACTCTCCACCGAGTTGGCGGGCACCTACGGCCAGATCGTGATCGAAGACCTCGATCTGGCCGCGATGAAACAGGGCATGGGGCGCCGGGCCTTCCGACGCGCGGTGTCCGATGCCGCAATGGGTTTGATCAGGCCGCAGCTGGCCTATAAGGCTCTGCGGCATGGCAGCACCCTGACCGTGGCCGATCGCTGGTTTCCGTCCAGCCAAATCCACCACGGCTGCACACACTCAGACGCCACCCCGTGCCGCCTCAAGGGTAAGGGCCGTATCGACAAACACCTGGTCTGCCCGATCACGGGCAAGGTCGTTGATCGCGACCGCAACGCTGCACTCAATCTCCGTGACTGGCCGGATACTGCCAGTTGTGGTCCAGTCGGGACCACGGCCCCATCGGTACCCGGGCCAACCGCATCGGTTGGTACAGGCCATGGCGCGGACACCGGATCAACCGGCGCCGGCGGAGCATCCGTAAGACCCTGCCCACGCAGGGCCGGACGCGGTGAGGCCACAACCCCAACCCCGCAAGGGGACGCCGCATGAGTGCAACTCAAACACACTCAACGGCAACGGTTAGCGGTAACCCTTCCGCATGTCGTCGACGACGCGGGGATGCTCCAGGGTCGACGGTTCCAGGTTCTGCGGTGCGACATCGGCGCCGAAGATCGTCGCCGCGTCCAACACGCGCTGGCTCAAAAACCTCAGGGGCGGAGCGTTCTTCGGCATGGTCGGCACCGGGGGAGCGATGCCGCGCTGGGCCAGGGTGAAGCCCCAGTCGCCGAACGTCGGCACTTCGACGTGATACGGGGTCACCGCAGTAGCCCGCTCCGGCGATCGTCGACACCGTCCGCCAGAAGGCCGTCGGCGTCGAGAACGGACTGCCCGACTGCACGACCATCAACCCGTCGGGGGCCAGCGCATGTCCGGCGAGTGCGTAGAACTCTTGCGAGTAGAGCCTGCCGATCACCGGGTTGTCCGGGTCGGGCAGGTCGACGATCACCGCGTCGAATCCGTTGGCCGGTACGACGTCGGGGTGCGGCTCGCGCAGCCAGATCATCGCGTCGTCGATCACGACGTTTACCCGCGGGTCGTCCAGCGCGCCGGCGTTCGCGGTCCGCATGGTGGTGCGGGCCAGCGCGATGACCGCCGGGTCGAGTTCCACCTGGACGATGGTCTCGATGCCCGGCTGGCGCAGCAGCTCCCGGGCGGCGAGACCGTCGCCGCCGCCGATCACCAGCGACGGACCGGGCGCCCGCCCCGAGCGCGGGGTACACCAGGCTCTCGGTGTAGCGGTACTCGTCGCGCGTCGAGAACTGCAGTCCGCCGTCGAGGTAGAGGCGCATGTCGTCGCCGCGGCGGGTGACCACGATCTCCTGGTAGGCCGAATGCTCGAAGGCGATGATCGGATCGGCGTAGAGCCGTTGGCGGGCCGTCGTTTCGATGCCACCCGCGCGACATCATCAGCGTGCGAGCAACGCGAATGCCGCCGCGAGGACGCCCAGCGCCGTCGCCGAGCTCGCGCCCGCTGACCACGCGGCGCAACAGGAACATCGCCACGATGGCCGCGGCGACCAGGTTGACCATCCCGGTGACGGCGGCGCCGCGGATCATGCCAAGATGCGGCAGCACCAGGAACGGCCACGCCAGCCCGCCGAGCAGCGCGCCGAGGTAGTCGGCGGCGTTCAGGTTGGCCAGCACCCGGCCGGAGTCGACCGCGCCCGCGGTGCGGCCGCGCTGCAGCAGACGTCATCAGCAGCGGCACCTCGGCGCCGACCAGCGCGCCGATCAGCGCCGTCCCCACCGCCAGCACCACCGTCGATCCGCCGACGAACGCGAACGTGACGTACAGCGTCGCAGCGGAGATCCCGCCGATGATGCCCAGCAGCGTCTCGACGGCGATGAACGTGATTGCGGCGCGCTTCAGGAAGGGCTTGACCAGAAGGCCGCCGACACCGAGTGCCGCGACGTATCCGGCGACGATCAGCGACGTCGCGACGATGCCGCCGCCGTCCAGGCTCGTCGAAAGGGTAAGCAGCGCAAGCTCGTAGATGAGGCCGCACGCCGCGCATGCCGACACCGCCGCGAGGAGCAGTGCCCGCCACCGCAACGTCGACGAGGGCGAGCCGACCGTGGCTGCCTGCGCGGATTCCGTCACGACAACGCGGCGGCGTTGACCCCTCCGACGGCCAACAGCACCACCGCCGTCGCGATCGCCGCCGGATGCAGTCGTTCGGCGTCGATCAGGTCGCGGAAACGTCCGGGCACCACCAGCTCGAGGACCACCAACGCGGAGCCTTGGAGCGCCACCCCGACGAGGCCGTAGACCGCCGTGTCGACGAGCCCCTGCCCGAGTTCGTTGGAACTCGCGACGATCGCAGAGATGATGATCGCCGCCAGTGCTGCGTACATGCGCGGATGCGACGGCGACGGCGTTGGGCCGTGCTCGACGAAGACCTGCCGTCGCAGGTCGCCCGGGGTCAGTACGTCGACCATGACGAAGCCCGCGGCCAGCACCGCGACGCCAACGAGGAAGTACAGGACCGAACTGACCACGTTCTGTAGCAGGATGTCGCCGTCGAACGTTCCGAAGTCCACTGCGGCCAGGTACATGCGAAGTCTCCTCTGCTAGTTGTCCGAGTCCGTCATTTGGCGCCGTCCGGTCCGCCCGGGCTCCCGCCCGAACCGCTCGACGGTGACCCCGGTGTGAAACCGGGACCGAGGAAGATGAACGAGCCGTGCGAATAGCCCTCGTTGACGTCCTCGAGCCGGACGGTGCACGGGCGGTTGCCGTCCGGGCCGACGACGGCGATGTCGTCTTCGTAGCGCAGGTACTCCGTGCCCTGTCGTCGGAAGCCCGCGCTTCGGGTTCCTGGTAGTCGGCGAGTCGTCGGCGACTTGCGTCGGCGTCCCACTGCAGGTGTAGCGGTCCGGTGGCGTACTGCTGGTAGTTGTCGCCGACGTGCGACGCGAATGTCGGGCCGATCAGCGACGAAGCCAAGATCAGACACACGACGGCGGCGACGGCGAGCCCGGCCGCGAGCGAGGAACAGCCGCCGCGCGCTCACGGCTGCCACCGGCTCTCGGTGTAGACGACGGTTCCGCCGCCGGCGGCGTCGGGTACAGGTGCCAGGTCCGCCAGCGCCATCCGGCGCCGTCGGGTGTCGGCGGCGATCGCGGTCAGCGCGGCGGTGTCGCCGGGGAAGGCGCCGCCGAGCCAGCGCGGCTCGCGGGCGCAGCTGGTCGCGCAATTGACTTGCGAGTAGGCGGAATTGCGCCTCGGCGTACTCGTGGCGGTGTGCACTCGAGGTGGTACCCCGGGTGCGTCGGCCTGGTCGGGCAAGTCGCGCGCCGTGTAGGTGTGCCGTACACGAAATCTGTTCGGAGAAAGCGGCATCGGCGTGCGTCGACGGTAACGACGTGCGACGCGCCGAGCACTCCGAGTTCGAGCGCGCCGCTGCCGCCGGGATGGTGCAGCCGCAGGCTCGCCAGCGGTGGCGGGGCGGGGGCGTTGAGCGCCAAGCCGCAATCCCGCGCCGCTGACGTCGGCCGGGCGTCACGGCGAGTTCGTGCAGGGGCACCGACGTGTCCTATGCGCCGGCGGCGGCGGCGCCGGATACACGGTGAGCTCGCCGGGCGGCACGGGCTTGCCGGTCGGACACTTCCCACGGCATGGTCGGCGCCCATCGCTCGAAGCCGAGGAATGCCACTCTCGCCGTCGTTGGCGTAGTCGACGAAGTCCATCTCACCGCCGGCGGGCAGCCCGGTCGTGCCCTCGGTGGTGTAGGACGCCTGGCCGCGTTCGGACTCGCGGAACCGCACGCCGTCGACGACGAGGCCGCCGCCCGGCTGCAGCAGCAGGTCCTTGCGGGCGCTTCCACATGACCAAGCTCGAGGCGACCCTCGTCCTCCTCGACGCTGAACCAGAGCGGTTCGGCGCCGTCGCCCTCGATGAGGTGCTCCCACCACACGAAGGGACCCTGCCGCAGCGTCACCGAGCCGCGCACGACGTAGTCGACGCCGCCGTAGCTGACGATGGCGCCCGGCCCGAGTTGGCGCGGCCCGAACTGGGGCATTTGCGCCGAATTTCAAGCGGATCCTGGCGTGCCGCGGGCGATTTGGGGTTGCGGGTCCGTGCACCGCCGATGATCAAGCACGATGATCGCACGCAAGGAACAGCAAGATCGCGACGATGACCAGGAAAGTGGCCACGCGAATCCCCTCCGAGACGTGTCGGCTCGACGGTAACAGCGTATCTGGGCGCACTGGCTGTTCAGCGCGGTCTGCGCGTCGACTCAGCGAATGATGGTCGCGACGATCCCGGCGAGATAGCCCAGCCGGGCCACCTCCGAGGGCCGGAACAGCGGCCCGCCCGGCCGGCCGAGCATCACCGCGGTGTCGGGGTCGCCGAGCGGTGCGGCGGCCAGCGTGGTGTCCATGTCGCGCCACACCTGCGGTATCCAGTCGGCGGAGCCGTCCAGCGCCTCGGCGTGGTCGAGGGGGAGCCACGGCGCGGTCGTCGGCCTGCGTTTCCGGGGCGCCCGGGCTGCCGACGATCGCGTTCCAGCCCCGATTCGGTCAGCCGGACCACGGTGCACCAGCCGACCCGCAGCACCTTGGGCGCCTCGTCGGCGAGCACCTGCAGCTTGTCGATCTTCCTGGCCGCGGCGGCGATGTGGTCGATCAACTCCAGCTCGCGGTGGGCCTCGAGCAGTCCGGTGTGCGGCCGGATGCTGTCGACGTAGACGCCATTGAGCTTCTCGGCCGCGGTGATGAGCATGTCCGGCATGGCGCCAGGCGGCAGTTCGACGACCAGGTCGTCGATCGGCGTAGCCCGACGCCGCGCTCGACCACGTCGAGGGACAGGATGTCGGCGCCCACCGAGCCGAGCGCCACGGCGAGCGAGCCGAGGCTGCCCGGTCGGTCCTCCAGCTGGACCCGCAGCAGATACGAAGGCACGCGCAACACTGTTTCACGGAGCGCGCGGCTAAGCGACAGCCGGCGTAGCTCGAGCGGCCTGCGACCGTGACTAGGCTTCGTCGGTCGTGTCACAGATCTCCAAGGACGACGTCGCCCACCTGGCGCGTCTGGCCCGGCTCGCCCTGACCGACGCCGAGCTCGACGGCTTCGCCGGCCAGCTCGACGCCATCCTGGCCCACGTCGGCGCAGATCCAGGCCGTCGACGTGACCGGGCGTCGAGGCCACCGACAATCCACTCAAGGACGTCAACGTCACCCGGCCGGACGTCGTCGCGCCGTGCCTGACCCAGGAGGAGGCGCTGGCCGCCGCGCCCAAGGCCGTCGACGGCCGGTTCGCCGTGCCGCGGATCCTGGGGGAGGCCGAATGACGGCTGACCGACCTGATCCGCCTGGACGCCGCGACGCTCGGCGCCAAGATCGCGGCCAAGGAGGTGTCCTCGACCGAGGTCACCCAGGCCCACCTCGACCAGATCGCCGCCACCGACGACCGCGTATCACGCGTTCCTGCACGTCGCCGCCGACGAGGCGCTGGCCGCGGCGGGCCGGGTCGACGCGGCGGTGGCCGCCGGTGAGGCGCCGCCGTCCCCGCTGGCCGGGGTTCCGCTGGCGCTCAAGGACGTGTTCACCGCCACCGACATGCCGACCACGTGCGGGTCGAAGATCCTCGAAGGCTGGCGCTCGCCGTACGACGCCACGGTCACCGCGCGGCTGCGCGCGGCGGGCATCCCGATCCTCGGCAAGACCAACATGGACGAGTTCGCGATGGGCTCCTCGACGGAGAACTCCGCGTACGGGCCGACGCGCAACCCGTGGAACGTCGACCGGGTGCCCGGCGGCTCCGGCGGCGGCAGCGCCGCCGCGCTGGCCGCCTTCCAGGCGCCGCTGGCGATGGGGTCCGACACCGGCGGATCGATCCGTCAGCCCGCGGCGCTGACCGCGACGGTCGGCGTCAAGCCCACCTACGGCACGGTGTCGCGCTACGGGCTGATCGCGTGCGCGTCGTCGCTGGACCAGGGTGGACCGTGTGCACGCACCGTGCTCGACACCGCGCTGCTGCACCAGGTCATCGCGGGCCACGACCCGCGCGACTCCACGTCGGTGGACGCCGAGGTGCCCGACGTCGTCGGCGCCGCACGGGCGGGCGCGACCGGTGACCTCGACGGGCGTCCGGATCGGCGTGGTCAAGCAGCTGCGCAGCGGCGAGGGCTACCAGCCGGGCGTGCTGGCGTCGTTCAACGCCGCCGTCGAGCAGCTGACCGCGCTGGGCGCGGAGGTCACCGAGGTCGACTGCCCGCACTTCGACTACTCGATGGCGGCCTACTACCTGATCCTGCCGTCGGAGGTGTCGCGCAACCTGGCGCGCTTCGACGCGATGCGCTACGGGCTGCGCGTCGGCGACGACGGCACGCACAGCGCCGAGGAGGTGATGGCGCTGACCCGCGCGGCCGGCTTCGGCCCAGAGGTCAAGCGCCGCATCATGATTGGCACCTACGCGCTGTCGGCCGGCTATTACGACGCGTACTACAACCAGGCGCAGAAGGTGCGCACGCTGATCGCCCGCGATCTGGACGCGGCATACGAGAAGGTCGACGTGCTGGTCTCGCCCGCCACTCCGACCACGGCGTTCGCGCTAGGGGAGAAGGTCGACGATCCGCTGGCGATGTACCTGTTCGACCTGTGCACGCTGCCGCTGAACCTGGCCGGGCACTGCGGGATGTCGGTGCCGTCGGGGCTGTCGCCGGACGACGACCTGCCCGTTGGCCTGCAGATCATGGCGCCCGCGCTGGCCGACGACCGGCTCTACCGCGTCGGTGCCGCCTATGAAGCCGCCCGCGGTCCGCTGCCGACGGCGCTCTGACAGGGGAGGATGAGGACATGCGGATCGGAGTCCTCACCGGAGGCGGCGACTGTCCCGGCCTGAATGCGGTCATCCGGGCGGTCGTGCGGACGTGCGACGCCCGGTACGGCTCGTCGGTGGTCGGTTTCCTCGACGGCTGGCGCGGTCTGCTGGAGGACCGGCGCATCCAGCTCGCCAACGACGACCGCAACGACCGGTTGCTCGCCAAGGGCGGCACCATGCTCGGCACCGCGCGGGTCAACCCCGACAAGCTGCGGGCCGGGCCTCGACCAGATCAAGCAGACGCTCGACGACAACGGCATCGACGTGCTGATCCCGATCGGCGGCGAGGGCACGCTGACCGCGGCGCACTGGCTGTCGGAGGAGAACGTCCCGGTGGTCGGGGTGCCGAAGACCATCGACAACGACATCGACTGCACCGACGTGACGTTCGGCCACGACACCGCGCTGCAGGTCGCCACCGAGGCCATCGATCGGCTGCACAGCACCGCGGAGTCCCATCAGCGGGTGATGCTGGTCGAGGTGATGGGCCGGCACGCCGGCTGGATCGCGCTGCAGCGCCGGGCATGGCCTCCGGCGCGCACATGACGTTGATCCCCGAGCAGCCGTTCGACGTCGAGGAGGTCTGCCGGCTGGTCAAGCAGCGCTTCGTCAGCGCGGCGACTCCCACTTCATCTGCGTGGTCGCCGAGGGCGCCAAGCCTGCGGAGGGCTCGATGCAGCTGCGCGACGGCGGCATCGACGAGTTCGGCCACCAGCGATTCACCGGCGTGGCGCAGCAGCTGGCCGTCGAGATCGAGAAGCGGATCAAGAAGGAAGTGCGCACCACGGTGCTCGGGCACGTGCAGCGCGGTGGCACGCCCGACGGCCTACGACCGCGTGCTCGCCACCCGGTTCGGGGTCAACGCCGCCGACGCCGCGCACGCCGGCGAGTACGGGATGATGGTGTCGCTGCGGGGCCAGGACATCGGGCGGGTGCCGCTGGCCGACGCGGTGCGACAGCTCAAGCTGGTGCCGCAGAGCCGCTACGACGACGCCGCCGAGTTCTTCGGCTGATTCGGCGGGCGCGAGCAGTCGCAAAGGCCCCTCAATAGCCCACTTTCAGGGGCTTATGCGTCTGCTCGCGGGTGATGTCGAGGACCAACACGAAAGCCCCTCATTTACCCACTTTCAGGGGCTTTTGCGTCTGCTCGCGAGGGGAAGTGAGCCACTCACTAGGATTGGGTCATGACTGTTGCTTCCGCGGCCGAACTTCTCGACTACGACGAGGTCATCTCTCGATACGAGCCCGTGATGGGCATGGAAGTCCACGTCGAGTTGTCCACCGCGACCAAGATGTTCTGCGGCTGCGCCAACGAGTTCGGCGCCGAGCCCAACACGCAGGTGTGCCCGGTGTGCCTCGGGCTGCCCGGGTCGCTGCCGGTGCTCAACGAGGCCGCCGTCGAGTCGGCCATCCGCATCGGCCTCGCGCTGAACTGCGAGATCGCGCCGTGGGGCCGGTTCGCCAGGAAGAACTACTTCTATCCCGATCAGCCGAAGAACTATCAGATCAGCCAGTACGACGAGCCGATCGCCGTCAACGGCTACCTCGACGTCCCGCTGGACGACGGCACCACCTGGCGCGTGCGAGATCGAACGCGCGCACATGGAGGAGGACACCGGCAAGCTGACCCACCTGGGCAGCGACACCGGCCGCATCGAGGGCGCGACGACCTCGCTGCTGGACTACAACCGGGCGGGCGTGCCGCTGGTCGAGATCGTCACCAAGCCCATCGAGGGCGCGGGTGAGCGAGCCCCGGAGATCGCCCGCGCCTACGTCACCGCGTTGCGGGATCTGTTGCGCGCGTTGGACGTCTCCGACGTCCGGATGGATCAGGGCTCGATGCGCTGTGACTCCAACGTCTCGCTGAAGCCCATCGGCGCGACGGAGTTCGGCACCCGCACCGAGACCAAGAACGTGAACTCGCTCAAGAGCGTCGAGGTCGCCGTGCGCTACGAGATGCGGCGTCAGGCAGCGATTCTGGAGGCCGGCGGCCGAATCATGCAGGAGACGCGGCACTTCCACGAGGACGGCTACACCACGCCGGGCCGCAGCAAGGAGACCGCGCAGGACTACCGGTACTTCCCCGAGCCGGACCTCGAACCGGTGGCGCCGAGCGCCGAACTCGTCGAGCAGCTGCGGGGCACCATCCCGGAGCTGCCGTGGTTGCAGCGCAATCGGATTCAGGAGGAGTGGGGCATCTCCGACGAGGTGATGCGCGATCTCGTCAACAACGGCGTCATCGATCTGGTGACCGCCACGGTCGCGGCCGGTGCGTCGAGCGAAGCCGCCCGCGCTGGTGGGGAAACTTCCTGGTGCAGAAGGCCAATGAGAGCGCAGTGGCGGTGACCGACTTGGCCATCACGCCCGAGCAGGTCGCCGCGGTGCAGGCCCTGGTCGACGCGGGCAAGCTGTCGAACAAGCTGGCCCGCCAGGTGATCGAGGGCGTGCTGGCCGGTGAAGGCGAGCCCGAGCAGGTGATGACCGACCGCGGTCTGGCCGTCGTGCGCGACGACTCGCTGATCCAGGCCGCCGTCGACGAGGCGCTGGCCGCCAACCCCGATGTCGCCGAGAAGATCCGCGGCGGCAAGGTGGCGGCCGCGGGGGCGATCGTCGGCGCGGTCATGAAGGCCACCAAGGGTCAGGCCGACGCCGCGCAGGTGCGCGAACTGGTGCTGGCCGCCTGCAGTTAGCCGGACGCGAGCGCCCTCATGGCGGCGGCGTAGGACTCCAACCGTTCTCGCGGATAGCCGTCCGGGTCGCTGACCGCGAGCCGGCCGAGCATCTCGGCGAACGACAACATGGTGTGACCGAGCAGCGCCGGGTCCAGGCCCTCGAGCCTCGGCTCCAGCGCGATGCCGGCCTTGGCCAGCTGCTCGGCCTGGGCCACGATCGACGATCGGGCCCGTCGCAGCGAGTCGCGGTACTCCCGCGGCGCGCTGTCCGGCACGGTCAGGATCAGCCGCCAGCGGGTCGGGTCGTCCAGTACGGCAGCGAGAAACGCCGACCGGTGGCCGTGTAGGCACTGGTCGGACCGGGCACGGTCAGGTCGTCGGGCATCGCGGCGCGGCACCTGCTCGAGCCCGCGTTCGTGTTCCCGGTGCAGTAGCGCGTCGACCAGGTCGCCGCGGGTGCGGAACGCGGTGTACAGCACCGGCTTGCCGACACCGGCGGCCTCGGCCACCGCTTCCATGCTCAGCTCGTGCAGCGGGCAGTCGGCGAGCACCGTCATCGCCGCATCGAGCAGCTGCTCGCGCCGCTGCTCGCGGGGGAGTCGGGGCGCGTACTTGCGCCGCTGGCGTGGGTCACGCGGGCAATGTTACGCCACCGTTGTATTTGATGCCGTGCAATTGCTACGGTGGCGTTGTATTCAGCCGAAGGCGGAGGTAGACGGTCATGTTCGAGACAAGACCACATCCATACGGCGCGACGACTACGGGTTCTTCGGGCCCGGCTCGCCGAGCTGGAAGGTATGGGCGTCGCCGACGTCGCTGATCGGCTTCCAGCGCTCGGTGGTGCTCGAGCACTTCGACCCCTACCTGGCCGCCGCGGTCGCCGACAGCGCGGGCATCTACACCGACCCGCGCGGCAGGCTCGACCGCACGCTGGCGTACTTCCTCACCGTGGCCGTCGCCGACGGGCGCACCGCGGTCGCCGTGTCCGACGCACTGATGCGCGTGCACGCGAAGGCCAAGGGCGTCGAGCCGATCAGCGGTTCGCGCTACAGCGCCAACAACCCGGACGCCCAACTGTGGATCCACGTCACGGGCTGGCATTCGGTGCTCAAGTGCTACGAGCGCTACGGGCCAGGCCCGCTGTCGGCCGACGAGGAGTACGCGGTACTGGGCGGAGTCGCGCATCGCGGCCGAACTGCAGACCTGCAAACCCTCCGACGTGCCCGCGCTCGCGTGACGAGGTGCGGCAGTACTTCGCCGACGTGCGCGGCAGGCTGTGCACGTCCGAACACGCCGACACGGCGATGCGCTATCTGTTGTGGACACCGCGAGACCGCGGCGTGCGGCTGTGGGCGGGCAGTCGCATCCTGGCACCCGCGGCGATCGCGACGCTGCCGAAGTGGATGCGCCACATGGGTGGGTTCGACCAGCCCGCCGCCGTCGACGCCGCGGTGACGCCGATGGCGCGTGCCATGGTGCGGGCGATGTCGGCCGCGACTCGCGGCTGCTTCTCGCGCGGCTCGCAGGCTGGTGCCGCACACCGCCGAGGTGCTCGCCCACCATCTGGCAGCCGGTGAGCCCGCCGTCGCGCGGACGGTGACTCCCGCCGAGGCGCGCGAACGGCTCGCCGTCCACGTCTGAGCCGCGCATGCGCTAGGTGTTGTCGGCGCTGCTGCGCGGGAAGCCGCCCTGCGGGAAGAGCGGGAAGACCACGTCGTCGAGCTTCTCGGCGTCACCCGAGGTCTTGTTCACCGTCGCGCCCCACACGTTGCCGTCGGGCGACAGCTGCAGCGCCCACACGTGGCCGTGCTGATCCTGGCGGATCACCTCGGGGTCGCCGGTGACCGCACCGGTGTCCGGGGCCAACCGGACGGCGACGGTCTGCTTGGTGTTGACCAGGTTGACCAGGACCGTGCCGTCGGACGCCGCGCAGCCGGCCACGCCGGGACGGTCCGGCCACGTCCAGACCGTCGACACCTTCGAATCCTTGGTGATCCGCTGCAAGCGGTCGCCGGTCGGGGTGCGGTCGGTGACGTACAGCGACCCGTCGGACGGAGTCGATGCACAGCCCGCCACCGGCACCCAGGCCGCTCAGCGCGGTGGTCTGCGGGGCCTGATTGACCGTCGTCGGCTGTTCGATGCGCAGCAGCTTGCCCGCCAGCGAGGCCGGGTCGGCCGCCTGCGCGGGATTGCCGGCGTCACCGGTCAGCACCGTCAACGTGGTGGGGCTGGTGAAGATCAGCGCGCCCGTGTTGCCGGTCACGCCCTTCGGGATGCCGGTGAGGATCGGCTTGGGCACGTCGTCGTCGGCGATGCGGATCACGCGGTTGTCGGTCGGGCGTGCTGACGTAGGCGTACATCAGCCGGTCCTGCGTGTACGTCGGCGACAGCACGATGTCCATCAGCCCGCCGTCACCGGACGGATCGACCGGGATCACCATCTTGACCTTGGGCTCGGCATTCACCGAGACGTTCTTGACGGCGCCCGTCTGACGCTCGGCCACCAGGGCGGACTGGCTGTCCGGGACCCATGATGAGCCCGCTGGTGCTCTCCAGGCAGCCCTGCATCACGCCCGGCGCGGGGCAGGCCTTTGGAAAGGGCTTCGGCGGCAACGGGGGCGGGGGCGGGGGCGGCGTGCTCTCGCCCGGTGCCCAACTGCGGTTCCGTCGTGAACGGCTCCGATTGCGCCTCGTTGAATCGGGCGCAACCCGACCCGACCAGCAGCGCGGCACACAGCAGCGCCAGCACTCCCCGCAACGGCCGGCGCTGTGTCATGCAGGCCAGGTTACGGATCGTTCCGCGATGCGCGCCACGCTGGTCGCCGCAGATCGCTGCGCAATTGGGGGTGCGAAAGCACCGCGCCAATCCACGACTCGCGGGTGACTAGCACTTACGCTGGAAACGTGACCAGTACCTCTCACGACCCGCGCGCCTGGCAACGGCCCGGAGACATGGGCTGCGCGGCCCGCGTCTGCGCGCCTGGTCGACCCTGAAGACGACCTCCCCTCATCGACCTACGGCGGTGACTTCGAGACCACCGCGATCCCGCGCTACGACACCGGCACGGCCGCCCCCGACCACGGGGCCTACGGACTGCTCGGCGAGCCGGAGCCACTGCCCTACGTCCAGCCCGGCGGGCGGCACTCCGCGGCGCCGGTGGAGCCCACCGAGATCGAACCCGACGGCGGCACCCACGACCAGATGCGACTGGCGGGCAAGCGCGGCACCCAGGACCTCGGACTGATGCTCCTGCGCGTCGGCCTTGGCGCGCTGCTGATCGCACACGGCCTGCAGAAGGCGTTCGGCTGGTGGGGCGGTTCCGGCCTCGGCGGCTTCGAGCAGTCGCTGGCCGACCTCGGCTACCAGCACGCGAACATCCTCACCTACGTCGGCGCCGGGGTTCAGATCGGCGCAGGGGCGCTGCTGGTGCTGGGACTGTTCACTCCGCTGGCCGCCGCGGCCGCGGTCGCCTATCTGATCAACGCGCTGCTCGCCTCGGTGGCCGCGCAGCCCGACCACGGGTACTTTCCGTTCTTCCTGCCCGAGCGGCCACGAGTACCAGGTGACGCTGATCGTGGTGGCGGCGGCGCTGGTGCTGACCGGCCCCGGCCGCTACGGGTTCGACGCGGGCCGCGGCTGGGCACGTCGGCCCTTCATCGGCTCGTTCGTCGCGTTGTTGGTGGGCATCGGTGGGGGCATCGCCGTGTGGGTGTTCCTCAACGGCGCCAACCCTCTGGCCTAGTCGTACGGGTTGGGCACCCGACCGTCGGTGGCCGCGGTCAGTACGCGGCAGTGTCGCGAACGTCACCGCGGGAAGGCGAAACTCGGAGCCGTCCTTGCGGCGCGCGAGCGCCCACGAAGTCTTGTCGAAGCGAAGGCCGTCGACGTCTGACCACGGCACGGTCCGGCTGCTCAGCAGCGTGCGTGCGGTGACGGTGTCGTGGTCGGCGACCGTGCGATAGCGGACGATGGCCACCGACGCGATCACCGGAATGACGAGAAGCGGCGCGAACCAGACCGGCTGGGCGAGCACCAGGGTCAGCAGGCCGAGGGTGAAGAACCCGACCGCCAGATGCGCCGTCGGCGAGATCTTGACGACGACGGGCTTGCCTGCCGAATCGGATTCCGCGACTCACCTCAACCATCCTTGCACTGGCAGTGTTGGAGTTGGAATTTGACCATTGACCAGTGCGGAGGCTACCGTCAATCGTTATGGAGACCACGGGATCGCTCGTAGTAATTGGTTGGCGCGTTGGTGCGTAACCAGGCCTGAGTAAGCCAAGCACGAGCATCGACGCGCAACCCTCGTACAGCAGACGCTGACGGGGGTTTTTTGTTGCCCGAGAACCCAGAGATCAGAACGACGAAGATCGAAGAAAGACCGAGGAAGATCGTGAGCGCACCCACCACGCGACCACCGGAGCCCGCGCACCGTGCCAACGGCACGACCGCCAGCAAAGGCGCTGCGACGACGTCCACACCGCAGCCGAGAAGGGTTGCCCCGCAACAGCTCACCGGCGCGCAGGCGGTGATCCGCTCGCTGGAGGAGCTCGACGTCGACGTGATCTTCGGCATCCCCGGCGGTGCCGTGCTGCCGGTCTACGACCCGCTGTTCGACTCGGTGAAGCTGCGGCACGTGCTGGTCCGTCACGAGCAGGGCGCCGGCCACGCGGCCAGCGGCTACGCCCACGCGACCGGCAAGGTCGGCGTCTGCATGGCCACGTCGGGCCCCGGTGCCACCAACCTGGTGACGCCGCTGGCCGATGCGCAGATGGACTCCATCCCGGTGGTGGCCATCACCGGACAGGTCGGCCGCGGGCTGATCGGCACCGACGCCTTCCAGGAAGCCGACATCTCGGGCATCACGATGCCGATCACCAAGCACAACTTCCTGGTTCGCGACGGTGACGACATCGCCCAGGTGATGGCCGAGGCGTTCCACATCGCCAGAGTCGGGCAGGCCCGGCGCGGTGCTCGTCGACATCCCGAAGGACGTGCTGCAGGCGCAGTGCACGTTCAGCTGGCCGCCGGAGATCGACCTGCCTGGCTACAAGCCGAACACCAAGCCGCACAACAGACAGGTCCGCGAGGCGGCCAAGCTGATCGCCGCGGCCCGCAAGCCGGTGCTCTACGTCGGTGGCGGCGTCATCCGGGGCGAGGCCACCGAGCAGCTGCTGGACCTGGCCGAGCTGACCGGCATCCCCGTCGTCACCACGCTGATGGCGCGCGGCGCGTTCCCGGACAGCCACCCGCAGAACCTGGGCATGCCCGGCATGCACGGCACCGTGGCGGCGGTGGGCGCGCTGCAGAAGAGCGACCTGCTGATCGCGCTGGGCACCCGCTTCGACGACCGGGTGACCGGCAAGCTGGACTCGTTCGCGCCCGAGGCCAAGGTGATCCACGCCGACATCGATCCCGCCGAGATCGGCAAGAACCGCAACGCCGACGTGCCGATCGTCGGTGACGTCAAGGCCGTCATCACCGACCTGATCGAGGCGCTGCGCCGGAAAGACGGAACGTCCGCGGCGACGCTGAACATGGACAACTGGTGGGAGTACCTGCGCGGCGTGCAGTCCACGTACCCGCTGAGCTACGGCCCGCAGAGCGACGGCAGCCTGAGCCCGGAGTACGTCATCGAGACGCTGGGCCGCATCGCCGGGCCTGACGCGGTGTACGTCGCCGGCGTTGGACAGCACCAGATGTGGGCCGCGCAGTTCATCAAGTACGAGAACCCGCGCACGTGGCTGAACTCCGGCGGCCTCGGCACCATGGGCTACGCCATCCCCGCGGCGATGGGCGCCAAGTTCGCCAGACCCGACGCCGAGGTGTGGGCGATCGACGGCGACGGCTGCTTCCAGATGACCAACCAGGAACTGGCCACCTGCGCGGTCGAGGGCGCGCCGATCAAGGTGGCCGTCATCAACAACGGCAACCTGGGCATGGTGCGGCAGTGGCAGACTCTGTTCTACGAGGAGCGTTACAGCCAGACCGATCTGGGCACCCACAGCCTCCGCATCCCCGACTTCGTCAAGCTGGCCGAGGCGCTCGGCTGCGTCGGATTGCGTTGCGAGCGTGCCGAAGACGTCGAGGACGTGATCAACCAGGCTCGGGCGATCAACGACCGCCCGGTGGTCATCGACTTCATCGTCGGCGCCGACGCACAGGTGTGGCCGATGGTCGCCGCGGGCACCAGCAACGACGAGATCCAGGCCGCCAAGGGAATTCGGCCGCTGTTCGACGACGAGGGCAATGAGGGGCACGCATGACCATCACGACCCACACCCTTTCGGTGCTCGTCGAGGACAAGCCCGGCGTGCTGGCGCGCGTCGCGTCGCTGTTCTCGCGGCGTGGCTTCAACATCCAGTCCCTTGCCGTCGGCGCCACCGAGCAGAAGAATCTGTCCCGGATGACGATCGTCGTCTCGGTCGAGGACTTTCCGCTCGAACAGGTCACCAAGCAGCTCAACAAGCTGATCAACGTGATCAAGATCGTGGAGCAGGACGAGGACAACTCGGTGTCGCGTGAGCTGGCGCTGATCAAGGTCCGGGCTGACGCGTCGACCCGCGGGCAGATCATCGAAGCGGTGAACCTGTTCCGCGCCAAGGTGGTCGACGTGTCGGCGGAGTCGCTGGTCGTGGAGGCCACCGGCACACCGGGCAAGCTGACGGCGCTGCTGAACCTCCTCGAGCCGTACGGCATCCGCGAGATCGCCCAGTCGGGCATGGTGACGCTGGCCCGCGGGCCGCGCGGCATCGTCAAATAACGAGTTTCGACGAAACACGAATACAGAGAAGGAAATCGAAGTGGCAGTTGAGATGTTTTACGACGACGACGCAGACCTGTCGATCATCCAGGGACGCAAGGTCGGCGTCATCGGCTACGGCAGCCAGGGCCACGCGCATTCGCTGAGCCTGCGCGACTCCGGCGTCGAGGTGAAGGTCGGCCTGAAGGAGGGCTCCAAGTCCCGCGAGAAGGTCACCGAGCAGGGCCTGGCCGTCGACACCCCGGCCGAGGTCGCCAAGTGGGCCGACGTCATCATGCTGCTGGCGCCCGACACCGCGCAGGCGGAGATCTTCAACAACGACATCGAGCCGAACCTGGAGGCCGGCAACGCGCTGTTCTTCGGCCACGGCCTCAACATCCACTTCGATCTGATCAAGCCGCCCGCCAACGTCACCATCGGCATGGTGGCGCCGAAGGGCCCCGGCCACCTGGTGCGCCGCCAGTTCGTCGACGGCAAGGGCGTGCCCTGCCTGATCGCCATCGACCAGGACCCCACGGGCGAGGGCGAGGCGCTGGCGCTGTCCTACGCCAAGGGCATCGGCGGCACCCGCGCCGGCGTCATCAAGACCACGTTCAAGGAAGAGACCGAGACCGACCTGTTCGGTGAGCAGGCCGTGTTGTGCGGTGGCACCGAGGAACTGGTCAAGGCCGGCTTCGAGATCATGGTCGAGGCGGGTTACGCGCCCGAGATGGCGTACTTCGAGGTGCTGCACGAGCTCAAGCTGATCGTCGACCTGATGTACGAGGGCGGCATCGCCCGGATGAACTACTCGGTGTCCGACACCGCGGAGTTCGGTGGCTACATCTCGGGTCCGCGCGTCATCGACGCCGACACCAAGGAGCGGATGCGCGCGATCCTCAAGGACATTCAGGACGGCAGCTTCGTCAAGCGGCTCGTCGCCAACGTCGAGGGTGGCAACAAGGAGCTCGAGGGCCTGCGCAAGGAGAACGCCGAGCACCCGATCGAGGTCACCGGCAAGAAGCTGCGCGACCTGATGAGCTGGGTCGACCGCCCGATCACCGAGACGGCCTAAGCGGTTTGTGCACGCCTGCCCGCGCTCACCGAGGGTAGGCGTGCACAAACCGCTATCGGGCGAGGCGATCGGCGACGGTCACCACGCGGCGCGAAAGGTGATCGAGCGCGTTGTTGGTGGCATCGTCGAATTCGCTGATGTTGTCGTGGCCCGCGGTGAGGCTGGCGCCGTACGGGTTTCCGTCGACGAACTTCAGCGCATCGGTGTAACCCGGCGGCACGATGATGCCGCCGAAGTGCATCAGCGTGACGTAGAGCGTGAGAAGCGTCGTTTCCTGGCCGCCGTGCGCGGTGTTCGTCGACGTGAACCCCGCGTACACCTTGTCGGCGAGCTTGCCTTCCGACCACAGGCCGCCGAGCGAGTCGAGGAAGGTGCGCAGCTGTGAGGCGACTGAACCGAACCGGGTCGGCGACCCGAAGATCACGGCATCGGCCCAGGCGATGTCGTCTCCGGTCGCGGACGGCAGGTCCTTGGTCGCCTCGTAGTTGGCGGTCCACGCCGGGTTTCCCGCGAATGACTCCGGAGCACGGGTCTCGGCGACGGGGCGGACCCGCACCTCGGCGCCCGCGGCCTCCGCGGCATTGGCCACTCGTTGGGCCATCGAGGTGCCGTGCCCGGTGGCCGAGTAGTAGATGACAGCGAGTTTCGTCATACCGGCAAGCCAACCACGATCGCCCGTGAGCTAGGGCGAGAGGTTGGGCAATTTCTTGATGCCGAATTCGCGGCGCAACACGGTGCGCGCGGCGTAGTAGCCGGCCATCCCGTGGACACCCCCGCCGGGCGGTGCCGCCGACGAACACAGGTAGGCCTTGGGGATTGGCGTCGACCACGGGTTGAGCCGCAGCGTCGGGCCGGTGAGCGCGCTGAACATGTTGTTGCCGCCGACGCCGATGTCGCCGCCGACGAGGTTGGCGTTGTGCTCGGCCAGATGCGCCGCGGGGACGCTGCGCACGGCCACCACCACGTCGCGGAAGCCCGGCGCGAAGCGTTCGACGACGTCGGTCACCGCCTCGGCCATGTCGACGGTCGACCCCGCTGGCACGTGGACGTAGGTCCACAACGGGCGACGGCCGTCGGTGTCGATGCGGCCAGGGTCGGCGATGTGCGGGGAGGCCGCCAGCACCATCGGCCACTCGGCGTGGCGGCCCTTGGCGATCTCCGCCTCGGCCAACGCCATCTGCGGCGCGGGTGCCGCCGAGGTGCAGGGTGGGGGCGAGGGCCAGTCGCGGGTCGCGCCAGGGGATCTCGCCGGACAGCACGAAGTCGACCTTCGCCACGCCCGGTCCGAACCGGTAGCGGCGCAATGCCTTCGCGTAGCGCGATGGCAGTGCGTCGCCGTAGATGCGGAGCAGCGCGGTCGGCGCGGTGTCGTAGAGCACGACGCCGTTCGGTGGGCTGGTGACCTCCTCGCCGAGTACCAGTTCGCCGCCGTGCGCGAGCAGATCGGCGATCAGCGCGTCCGGGATCGCCTGCGAGCCGCCGACGGGAATCGGCCAACCGACCGCGTGCCCGAGCGTGGCCAGCATCAGCCCGGCGCCCGAGGACACCAGCGACGGCATCCGCGAAATCGTGTGCGCAGCAACGCCACTGAAGAGAGCGCGGGCGTCCTCGCCGACCAGGGTGCGCCACAGCGGGGTGCCCTGTGCGAGCAGTCGCGGGGCCGACGCGCAACGCTGCGCGATGGACGGCGGGATCGACCGCTTGTCGCCGAGCAGCAGGCCGACCACGCCGTCGCAGTCGGCGGACAGCGGACCGAGCAGGCGTCGCCACGACGCCCCGTCGTCGAGTTCTGCGCAGGTGCGCTCGATGTCGCGGTATCCGATGGCCGCAGGGCGGCCGGGCAGCGGGTTGCCGTAGGCGATGTCGGGGACGGCCAGCCGCACGCCACGCGCCGGCAGGTCGAACTCGGCGAAGAACGGCGACGCCAGCGCCAGCGGGTGCACGGCCGAGCAGATGTCGTGGCTGACCCCCGGATACTCGGGGTCGGCCGTGGTGCGCGCACCGCCGCCCGCCGTCGACTGGGCCTCGACGACCCGCACCGACAGCCCGGCGCGGGCGCAGATGACGGCGGCGCTCAGACCGTTGGGTCCGCTACCGACGACGGTGACGTCCATCACTCAATCCAAGCCCATTAGTCTTGTCGCGTGAGCCTTCCCGTCGTACTGATTGCCGACAAACTCGCCGAATCGACCGTTGCCGCCCTCGGCGACCAGGTAGAAGTGCGCTGGGTCGACGGCCCGGACCGGCCAGAAGCTGCTGGCCGCGGTGCCGGACGCCGACGCGCTGCTGGTGCGCTCGGCGACCACCGTCGACGCCGAGGTCACTCGCCGCCGCGCCCAAGCTGAAGATCGTCGCCCGCGCGGGCGTCGGCCTGGACAACGTCGACGTCGACGCGGCGACCGCCCGCGGCGTCCTGGTGGTCAACGCGCCGACGTCGAACATCCACAGCGCCGCCGAGCATGCGCTCGCGCTGCTGCTGGCCGCGGCCCGGCAGATCCCGGCCGCCGACGCCACGCTGCGCGACCACACCTGGAAGCGGTCGTCGTTCTCGGGCACCGAGATCTTCGGCAAGACGGTCGGCGTGGTCGGCCTCGGCCGCATCGGTCAGCTGGTGGCCCAGCGGCTCGCCGCGTTCGGCGCGCACATCGTCGCCTACGACCCCTACGTCTCGCAGGCCCGCGCCGCGCAGCTCGGCATCGAGCTGCTCGACGCTCGACGAGCTGCTGGGCCGCGCCGACTTCATCTCGGTGCACCTGCCGAAGACCAAGGAGACCGCCGGCCTGATCGGCAAGGAGGCGCTGGCCAAGACCAAGCCGGGCGTGATCATCGTCAACGCCGCCCGCGGTGGACTGATCGACGAGGAGGCGCTCGCCGACGCGGTCACCAGCGGACACGTCCGCGGCGCGGGCCTCGACGTGTTCTCCACCGAGCCCATGCACCGACAGCCCGCTGTTCGACCTGCCGCAGGTCGTCGTCACACCACACCTGGGCGCCTCGACGGCCGAGGCGCAGGATCGGGCGGGCACCGACGTGGCCGCCAGCGTGAAGCTGGCGCTGGCAGGCGAGTTCGTGCCGGACGCGGTCAACGTCGGCGGCGGCGTCGTCGGCGAGGAGGTGGCGCCGTGGCTGGACCTGGTACGCAAGCTCGGTGTCCTGGTCGGCGCGTTGTCCGCCGAGCTGCCGACGTCGCTGTCGGTTCAGGTGCGCGGCGAGCTGGCCTCTGAAGAGGTTGAGGTGCTGCGACTCTCGGCGTTGCGCGGCTTGTTCTCCGCCGTCATCGAGGACCAGGTGACGTTCGTCAACGCGCCGGCGCTGGCCGCCGAGCGCGGCGTCGAGGCCGACATCAGCACCGCGACCGGAGAGCCCCAACCACCGCAGCGTGGTCGACGTGCGCGCGGTCTACGTCCGACGGCTCGACGGTCAACGTCGCGGGCACGCTGTCCGGTCCGCAGCTGGTGCAGAAGATCGTGCAGATCAACGGCCGCAACCTCGATCTGCGCGCCGAGGGCGTCAACCTGATCATCAACTACGGCGACCAGCCGGGCGCGCTCGGCAAGATCGGCACCCTGCTCGGCACCGCGGGCGTCAACATCCTGGCCGCCCAACTCAGCCAGGACGCCGACGGTGAGGGCGCGACGATCATGCTGCGCCTCGACCGTCAGGTGCCCGCCGACGTGCTGGCCGCGATCGGCACCGACGTCGGCGCCGTGACGCTGGAACTGGTTGATCTGTCGTGAAACTAGCCGTGATCGCCGGTGACGGCATCGGACCCGAGGTAATCGCCGAAGCCGCTCAAGGTGCTCGACGTCGTGCTGCCCGGCGTCGAGAAGACCGAGTACGACCTGGGTGCGCGGCGCTACCACGCGACGGGGGAGACCCTGCCCGACGGCGTCGTCGACGAGCTGCGCGAGCACGACGCGATCCTGTTGGGCGCCATCGGTGATCCTTCGGTGCCCAGCGGTGTGCTGGAGCGCGGCTTGCTGCTGCGGTTGCGCTTCGAGCTCGACCATTACGTCAATCTGCGGCCCGGCCGGCTGTATCCGGGGGTGCGCAGCCCGCTGGCAGGCAACCCAGCCATCGACTTCGTGGTGGTGCGGGAGGGCACGGAGGGGCCCTACACGGGCACCGGCGGCGCGATCCGCGCCGGCACGCCGCACGAGGTCGCCACCGAGGTGAGCCTCAACACCGCGTTCGGCGTCGAGCGCGTGGTGCGTGACGCATTCGGGCGTGCGGCCACGCGCCGCAAGCACCTGACGCTGGTGCACAAGACGAACGTGCTGACGTTCGCGGGCAAGCTGTGGTCGCGCACGGTGGACGAGGTCGCCGAGGACTTCCGCGACGTCGCGGTCGACTACCAGCACGTCGACGCCGCCACCATCCACCTGGTCACCGACCCCGGTCGGTTCGACGTCATCGTGACCGACAACCTGTTCGGCGACATCATCACCGACCTGGCCGCCGCGGTCTCCGGCGGCATCGGTCTCGCCGCCAGCGGCAACATCGACGCCACGCGCGCGAATCCGTCGATGTTCGAACCCGTGCACGGCAGCGCGCCGGACATCGCCGGTCAGGGGATCGCCGATCCGACCGCGGCGATCATGTCCGTCGCCTTGCTGCTGGCGCCACGTCGGCGAGGAGGCCGCGGCCGCCCGGGTGGACAAGGCCGTCGAGGAGCATCTGGCCACCCGCGGGGACGCGAAGCTGTCGACGTCCGAGATGGGCGACCGCATCGTGGGTCTGCTCTAGCACCGCTATCGGCGCCCTCGTCGAGGCCGATTGAGCGGTTGCGCGCTACGGGCGCTGGTGAACCGACTCCACCGTGTACAGATGCGGATCGAAGCCCGACGCGAGGGCGGCGGCCTTCGACATGTGTTCACGGGCCGCCGGTTCGGACTGCATGGCTTCGAACGCCTCGGCGCTGTCCCACTGGGCGTAGTTGACGACTCGGGTGCCGTCGGTGCTGACGTGAATGTTGGCGGATATGAACCCTGGCACGTGACGCATGACCTCCTCGGTCGCGTCGTCCAGTAGTCCTGCCAGTTCCGACGCTCGCTCGGGTTCGACGGTGAACACGTTGATCAGCGTGGCGTACGGGCTGTGTCGCTCGATGGTGGTCATCTCGACTCCTTTGTCAGGTTCCTTACACAATCCACGATATCACGATGTAAGGTTCCTGTCATGCAGTCGACGGAAACCGAAGGTTCGGTCGGATATCTGGTGAAGCGCGTGCAGCAGTCGCTGCGACGCCGGTGCGACGCCGCGTTGCGGCCGACGGGGCTGTCGATGGCGCAGTACGCGGCGCTGCGCGCGCTGGCCGACCTTCCCGAGGCGTCGGCGTCGGACCTGGCGCGGCGATGCTTCGTCACCCGGCAGTCCCTTCAGGATGTCTTGACGGGTCTGCGTTCCGCGGGCCTGGTGACCGACGCGGCTTCGGCGCCGCGGGGCAGGGCAAGGGCGCTCGCATTGACTGCAGCGGGGCGCAAGCGCCTGGCCGCCGGCGACGCCGCGGTCAACGGGGTCGACGCGGCCATGGTCGCGGATCTCACGCCGACGGAGCGCAGGCAGATGGCGGCGCTGCTGGTCCGATGCGCCGAGAACCTCGAGGGTGCTTAGGTCTTGGCGGAGACGCGCAGCGGGTCGGCGTCGACCGGCACCAGCGGCAGCGCCACCAAGGGGAACATCGCGCACAGCGCGAACGCGAGCGGGTACCCGGCCGCGGCGATCAGAGCGCCGAACACCGGCGGGACGATGGCGGTCGTCAGCAGCTGGCTGGTGTTCTGCGTGCCGAGCGCCCGGCCACTCCAGAACGGTCCGGCGATCTCGGCGATCGCGGTGAACGCAAGACCGTTGTCGGACACCGTGATCACCGACGCGGCCACCATCACGGCGATGGACAGCGGCGAGTGCAGCAGATCGGTCAGCGCCAGCAGGCCCATCGCGATGGCCGCGCCGATCGCGATGGTCCGGACGGGGTGCAGGCGCGAGCCGACCTTGTCCGACCAGCGGCCCGCCGCGATCCTGCCTGCCGCACCGAGGATCTGGGCGAAGGTCACCATCGCGCCCGCCGACGCGGCCGACCAGCCGCGATCGGTCATCAGCCACACCAGCGTGAACGTCCAGACCACGGCACTGCGGCGCGACGAGCAGCACCGAGACGGCGTGGATGCGCCACAGCGCCGACGATCCGCGGTAGGGGTTGGCCAGGTCGTCGGCGTGCGCCTCGGCCCGTGGCGGTCGCGGCGGGTCGAGCACGCCGACGGCGCTGATCACCGCCGCCACACGCGCACACGATCGCGGGGAAGAGCAGCGCGACGGCGACGCCGCGGGCCTCGGCCAGTTGCGGAATCACCAACGCGCCCACGCCGACTCCGAGGGGCTGCGCGGTCTGGCGGATGCCCATCACCAGGCCGCGCTGGTCGGGCGGAAACCAGCCGACCACCAGCCGGCCGCTGGCGGAGTTGCTGCTGGCGGCCGCCATGCCGCCGAGCAACGAGGAAGGCGCCGACCGCGACGAGCGAGTGCACCGAGGCCGCGGCGAACGCCGCAGCGGCGGTGAGCGCGGAACCGATGGCGAGCACGATGCGTTCGCCGAATCGGTCGACCAGGTAGCCCCACGCGATGAGGGTGACCACCATGCCGAAGCTGGGCAGCGACGACATCAGACCGGCCTCGGCCAGGTCAAGACCGCGGTCGGCGTGCAGCGTGGGAATCAGGAAGGCGACACCGTTGATGAACACGTTGGCGCACAGGGTCGCGGTCAGCGCGATCGCCAGCATCGACCAGCGTGCGCACGGTCCCGATCCGGCTGGCGTCCATGGCGACCATGCTGGCACGCCATCCCAACGATGCCGAATTAATATCCCATATCTTGAGAAGGCTGGCAGTTGCCTGCAACCGGGCCGACCGGGTGCCGACCGTCCTCCTGCGACGTCCTCACTAGGCTGTCGAAAATGCGTCTTGGTCGAATTGCCAGTCCCGACGGTGTCGCCTTCGTCAGTATCGAAGGCGATCCCGATGCGCACACGAGATCTGCCGTGAGAGATCGCCGAGCAGCACCCGTTCGGCACTCCCACGTTCACCGGACGGTCCTGGCCGCTGGCCGACGTGCGACTGCTCGCGCCGATCCTGGCGCAGCAAGGTGGTCTGCATGGGCAAGAACTACGCCGCGCACGCCGCGGAGATGGGTGGAGAGGCGCCGGAGGATCCGGTGATCTTCCTCAAGCCCAACACCGCGATCATCGGACCCAACGTCGCCGATCCAGCTGCCCGCCGACGCCAATCCCGTGCACCACGAAGGCGAACTCGCCGTCGTGATCGGCGGCCGTGCAAGGACGTGCCCGCGGCCAGGCCGCCGAGAACATCCTCGGCTACACGATCGCCAACGACGTCTCGGCGCGCGATCAGCAGCGCAAGGACGGGCAGTGGATGCGCGCCAAGGGGCACGACACGTTCTGCCCGGTCGGGCCGTGGATCGACACCGACCTCGACCCGTCCGACCTGGATCTGCGCACCGAGGTCAACGGCGCAGTGCGCCAGCACAGCAAGACGTCGCTGATGATTCACGACGTCGGCGCGATCGTCGAGTGGGTGTCGGCGGTGATGACGCTGCTTGCCCGGCGACCTGATCCTCACCGGCACGCCAGAGGGTGTCGGGCCGATCGAGGATGGTGACACCGTGAGCATCACCATCGAGGGCATCGGCACGTTGTCCAATCCCGTTGTGCGCAAGGGGAAGTGATGACCACCGACGGACGCGAGGAGCAATCAGCAGTCACGGGTCCGGTTCTGCCCGTCGCCCACCGGCACCCCGCACGTCGGGTTGGTCCGGACCGCGCTGTTCAACTGGGCCTACGCCCGACACACCGGCGGCGTCGTTCGTCTTCCGCATCGAGGACACCGACGCCGCCCGCGACAGCGCGGAGAGCTATGCCGCGATCCTGGATGCGCTGCGCTGGCTGGGACTCGACTGGGACGAGGGGCCGGAGATCGGTGGTCCGTACGCGCCGTACCGGCAGTCCGAACGCGGTGAGATCTACCGCGACGTGGTGTCCCGGCTGGCTCGACGCGGGCGAGGTGTACGAGGCGTACTCGACGGCAGAGGAGGTCGAGGCCCGCCACGTGGCGGCAGGCCGCAATCCCAAGCTGGGCTACGACAACTACGACCGCACCCTGACCGATGCCCAGCGCGCGCAGTTCGCCGCCGAAGGCCGCAATCCCGTGCTGCGGCTGCGGATGCCCGACGAGGACCTGAGCTGGACCGACCTGGTGCGCGGGCCGACGACCTTCGCGGCGGGCACCGTTCCCGACTTCGCGATCACCCGCGGCAGCGGGGATCCGTTGTACACCTTGGTCAATCCGGTCGACGACGCGCTGATGAAGATCACCCACGTGCTCCGCGGCGAGGACATCCTGCCGTCCACGCCCCGCCAGATCGCGCTGTACCAGGCGCTGATGCGCATCGGCGTCGCCGAGTGGGTGCCCGAATTCGCCCATCTGCCAAGCGTTCTCGGTGACGGCAACAAGAAGCTGTCCAAGCGGGATCCGCAGTCGAACCTGTTCCTGCACCGCGACCGCGGGTTCATCCCCGAGGGTCTGCTGAACTACCTGGCGCTGCTGGGCTGGGGGATCGCCGACGACCACGACGTGTTCAGTCTCGACGAGATGGTCGCCGCCTTCGACGTCCGCGACGTCAACTCCAATCCCGCCCGGTTCGACCAGAAGAAGGCCGACGCGATCAACGCCGAGCACATCAGGCTGCTGGCCGAGGACGACTTCGCCGCCCGACTGCGCGCATTACTTCGCCGCCACGGTCACGACACCGGCCTCGACGACGCCGGGTTCGCCGAGGCCGCCAGGCTGGTGCAGACCCGCGATCGTCGTGCTCGGTGATGCGTGGGATCTGCTGAAGTTCCTCGACGACGACTCCTTCGCGCTCGACGAGAAGTCGGCGGGCAAGGAGTTGCGTGCCGACGCCGTGCCGGTGCTCGACGCCGCGGTGGCGGCACTCGAGGCGGTCGACGAGTGGTCGACGGCCGGCGATCGAGGCCGCGCTGAAGTCGGCGCTGCTGGAGACGCTCGAGCTCAAGCCGCGCAAGGCGTTCGGACCGATCCGGGTGGCGGCCACCGGCGCCTCGGTCAGCCCGCCGCTGTTCGAGTCGCTCGAACTGCTCGGCCGCGACCGCAGCCTGAGCCGGCTGCGTGCCGGCCGCGACCACGCCGCGGCCGCTGCCGCTGCCGTGGAGGCGTGAGAAATCGGCGCCGAAATCTTTGGTAGTCTGCTCGTCGGCCCGATGAACGTGACGCGCGGTGATTCGGCCGGTGCGCAGCCAGCGGCTCCGAAAATGCCTGTGACCAGCGGTTATAGGCAGCCAATGGGGTATGGTGTAATTGGCAACACAGCGGTTTCTGGTACCGCCATTCTAGGTTCGAGTCCTGGTACCCCAGCCAATCGAAGTGATTAGGTCAGCATTCTTCGCCTGAGCTATGCTGGCCCTCCGGAAATTGTTCTAGCCCCCGTCGTCTAGCGGCCTAGGACGCCGCCCTCTCACGGCGGTAGCGTGGGTTCGAATCCCATCGGGGGTACCACATCCGGCTCGTGCGTTTCCGACGTCGACTCTGCAGCCTTGGTCGCGGAAGTGCGAGGCGGCGTGTGCCGTGAGCGCAGAGTCGATCGTCGGGTGGGCCCCGCGCGTCAGAGCCGGCGCGTCAGCGCCTCCGCCGCGGCCAACAGGTCCGCGGCCCAGCGCGCGCCCGGGCTGCCGGCCCATGCGGTCGATCGGGCCCGACACCGACACCGCGGCGATCACCGCGCCGCGGCCGTCACGCACCGGCGCCGACACACTCGCCACGCCGGGTTCGCGTTCGGCGGCACTCTGCGCCCAGCCGCGCTTGCGCACCTCGGCCAGCGTCCGGTCGGTGAACTTCGCCGTCGGCAGCACCGCCTGCTGGGTGGCGGCGTCGCTGAACGCCAGCAGGACCTTGGCGCCCGACCCCGCGGTCATCGGCAGGCGGGTGCCGACCGGCACGGTGTCACGGAGCCCGGCAGGCGGCTCCAGCGCGGCGACGCAGACCCGCGACGTGCCCTCGCGACGGTAGAGCTGCACGCTCTCCCCGGTGATCTCGCGCAGTCGCGGCAGCACGACGGCGCCCGCGGCCAGCAGCGGATCGTTGCACGTGCCCGGCCAGCTCGGTCAGTGCGGGGCCGAGGCGCCACCGGCCCTCGGCGTCGCGGGCGAGCAGCCGGTGGGTTTCCAGCCCGGCGGCCAGGCGATGCGCGGTGGCGCGCGGCAGACCGGTGCGCTCGCACAGTTCGGCCAGACCGCACGGCGACTCGGCGACCGAGTGCAGTACGCCCACCGCTTTGTCGAGCACGCCGATACCGCTATCCTGTCTCACAGGGAGATACTAGCGTCCCGCATAGTGAGATGGCAGCGAGATCGTCCGCGTCAGCCCTGCGGATCACCCGAAGGATTGAAGAACGTCATGACCGACAAACCACGCACCATGGCAGAGAAGGTGTGGGCCGACCACGTCGTGGTCGGCGGCTCCGGCGAGGGAGCCGCCCGTGAGCCGGATCTCATCTACATCGACCTCCACCTCGTCCACGAGGTCACCAGCCCGCAGGCCTTCGACGGGCTGCGGCTGGCCGGCCGCCCGGTGCGGCGACCGGATCTCACGATCGCCACCGAGGACCACAACGTGCCGACGATCGACATCGACAAGCCGATCGCCGACCCGATCTCGCGCACCCAGGTCGAGACGTTGCGGCGCAACTGCGAGGAGTTCGGCATCCGGCTGCACCCGATGGGCGACGTCGAACAGGGCATCGTCCACATCATCGGACCGCAGCTCGGCCTGACCCAGCCCGGCACCACGGTCGTGTGCGGCGACAGTCACACCTCGACGCACGGCGCCTTCGGTGCGCTCGCGATGGGCATCGGCACCTCGGAGGTCGAGCACGTGCTCGCCACCCAGACGCTGCCGCTGCGGCCGTTCAAGACCATGGCGGTCAACGTCGACGGCGTGCTGCCCGCCGGCGTCAGCGCCAAGGACGTCATCCTCGCGGTGATCGCGAAGATCGGCACCGGCGGCGGCCAGGGCTACGTCATCGAATACCGCGGCAGCGCCATCGAATCGCTGTCGATGGAGGGCCGGATGACGATCTGCAACATGAGCATCGAGGCGGGCGCCCGGGCGGGCATGGTCGGCCCCGGACGAGACGACGTTCGAGTATCCTGCGCGGCCGTCCGCACGCGCCGACGGGCGCCGACTGGGATGCGGCCGTCGCAGGCGTGGAGCCGGTTGCGCACCGACGAGGGAGCCGAATTCGACACCGAGGTCTACCTCGACGCCGCGACGCTGAGCCCGTTCGTCACCTGGGGGACCAACCCCGGCCAGGGCGTGCCGCTGGCTGATGCGGTGCCCGACCCCGAGTTGATCTTCGACGAGGGCGAGCGCCAGTCGGCCGAGAAGGCGTTGACCTACATGGACTTGTCGCCGGGCACCGCGATGCGGGACATCGCCGTCGACACGGTCTTCGTCGGCTCGTGCACCAACGGACGCATCGAGGATCTGCGGGTGGTCGCCGACGTCCTGCGCGGCAGAAGGTCGCCGACGGCATGCGGATGCTGGTGGTGCCCGGGTCGATGCGGGTGCGGGCACAGGCCGAATCCGAAGGGCTGGGCGAGATCTTCACCGCGGCGGGCGCGGAGTGGCGCCAGGCCGGCTGCTCGATGTGCCTCGGCATGAACCCCGACCAGCTCGCGCCGGGGGAGCGCTGCGCGTCGACCTCGAACCGAAACTTCGAGGGCAGGCAGGGCAAGGGCGGACGCACCCATCTGGTTTCGCCCGCCGTCGCCGCCGCCACCGCGGTGCGCGGCACCCTGTCCTCGCCGTCCGACCTGCCCGCCGTCTCGAATCGTTAGAGGAGATCGTCATGGATGCGTTCCACACCCACACCGGGATCGGCGTCCCGCTGCGCCGGTCGAATGTCGACACCGACCAGATCATTCCGGCGGTGTATCTGAAGCGGGTCACCCGAACGGGTTTCGAGGACGGGTTGTTCGCCGCCTGGCGCAACGATCCGTCCTTCGTGCTGAACCTCCCGCCCTTCGACAAGGGTTCGGTCTTGGTGGCCGGGCCGGATTTCGGCACCGGCTCGTCCCGCGAGCACGCGGTGTGGGCGCTCATGGACTACGGGTTCCGGGTCGTCATCTCGTCGCGCTTCGCCGACATCTTCCGCGGCAATTCGGGCAAGGCGGGGCTTCTTGCCGCCGAAGTTTCACAAGACGATGTGGAACTGCTGTGGAAGCTCATCGAGCAGCAGCCGGGGCTGGAAATCACTGTGAACCTACAAGATCGGACGGTGGCCGCCGGAACGGTCATGTTGCCGTTCAAGATTGACGACTACACCGCGTGGCGACTGCTCGAGGGACTCGACGATATAGGCCTTACGCTGCGGAAACAGGCTGAGATCGACAGCCTTCGAGCAGCGCCGGCCGAGCTGGAAACCGCGCACCCTGCCGGCCTGACGAGGGGCCCGCCGGGGCCGAAATCGCGTCCAGCAACCCCGTTTTAGGACCCGCGTACCACCGCCGGTGTGGGGCAACCGGATTGCCGAAATCGGTCGCCAGCTATCGCCTGAAATTGGGCGTGGCTCTTGGAAATCAGCGGTGTAAAGGTTTACCGTAGCTTTCAGTCGGTCCAAGGTGGACCACTGGCTTCGGAGGTTTTGCAATGAACAAGGCAGAGCTCATCGACGTCCTCACGGACAAGTTGGGCACCGATCGTCGGCAGGCGACCGCCGCCGTGGAGAACGTCGTCGACACCATCGTGCGTGCCGTCCACAAGGGCGACAGCGTCACCATCACCGGCTTCGGCGTGTTCGAGCAGCGCCGCCGTGCCGCCCGTGTTGCGCGCAACCCGCGCACCGGCGAGACGGTCAAGGTGAAGCCCACGTCTGTACCGGCGTTCCGGCCGGGCGCTCAGTTCAAGGCGGTTGTGTCTGGCGCACAGCGTCTCCCGGCGGAAGGACCTGCAGTGAAGCGTGGCGCAACGGCGACACCGGCCCGGAAGGCCGCCGTGAAGAAGGCAGTCAAGAAGGCCGTGGTCCGCAAGGCAGTGGCCAAGAAGGCCGCCGGCCAAGAAGGCTCGCCGCCAAGAAGGCGCCGGCGAAGGCTGCGGTCAAGAAGGCCGCCGTGAAGACAGGCCGTCAAGAAGGCCGCGGTCCGAAGGCAGTCGTCAAGAAGGCCGCCGCCGCCAAGAAGGCTCCGGCCGCCAAGAAGGCTCCGGTCAAGAAGGCCGCCGGTCAAGAAGGCCGCCGTCAAGAAGGCCGTCGGCCAAGAAGGCCGCCACCAAGGCTCCGGCCAAGAAGGCTCCGCGCCAAGAAGGCTCCCGCCAAGAAGGGCCGCAAGTAAGCAGCTCGTACCGGAATCAGTTCCGGTACAAGACACGCCGTGGACCCCGAGGTCCACGGCGTGTCCTGTCGTGACAGGCTAGGCGTCGCACGGACAGCGGGCTGCCGATGTGGTCGGCGGCCACCAGCTTGTCGCCGGCCAACGACAGCACCCACGTGCTGCCCTTGCGGTTGCGGGACTTGTCGGGCCGCACCCCGTCGCGGTCGCACCACCAGGCGATGAGATCCGGGATCACCTTGCCCTGAGTGCAGATCACCGGTGTGCCGTCGCACTTCGCGATCTCCAGGACGCGGCGCCGACCGGCCTGACGGTCGTCGGCGTAGGCCTCCTCGGTCAGCGCCGGCTCGTCGCGGATCGTCACACCCAGCTCCTCGGCGAGGGGTTCGAGCGTCTGCTGGCACCGCGCGCGCGGGGCGGCGTAGAGCTCGGTGGCACCGAATGCCAGCAGCTGACCCACCAGCGACTCGGCCTGCGCGCGTCCGCGCTTGTCGAGCGGCCGCTTCCGGTCGTCGCCCTTGTACCGCGACTTCCTGCCCGCGACGCCGTGCCGGACGATCAGCACCGTCTGGTGTCGGCCGGATGTTTGGTGAAGCGGCGCAGCACCTTTCGGTCGTGCGGATACTGCAGCCGCTTCATCGCGTCGCGCGACGGGCATCCAGAGCAGCTCGTCGACCTCGTCGTTCGGGCGCGAACTCGCCGCCGAGTGCGCGGGCCGCCCAGTACCGCACCTTCTTGGTGCCCTGCTCGACGGGATAGCTGATCGCCGCGAGTCGCCGGCCCAGTTCGGCCGCGTAGCCCGTCTCCTCGTCGACCTCGCGCACCGCGGTGACGGGTTCGGTCTCGCCCGGGTCGACCTTGCCCTTGGGCAGCGACCAGTCGTCGTAGCGCGGTCGGTGCACGACGGCCACCTCGCGGTCGCCGCGTACTCGTCGGCGCATCGCCACAGCACCGCGCCGGCCGCGAGGATGGTCGCGTTCGCTGGCGGCGATGCGGCCTTCTTGGGCACCTCAACTCCTGCAGGTCATTCGGGGCCCGTTTGCCCGTGCCAGCCAGGCCAGTGCCGTGGTCAGTGGTGCCGGTGACGTTCCATCAGCGACACCTGGTGGTCACGTACGGTCTGGCCCTCCTGCGGCGACGCCGTCCAGTGACCGTCGGCGCCGAGTTCCCAGCACCTGGTGGCGGGATCCATGGCCGAGTCGAACATGTCGTTCAGCTGCAGGGGTCAGCCTCGGATCCTTGACCTGTGCCATCACCTCGACGCGGCGGTCGAGATTACGGTGCATCATGTCGGCGCTTCCGATCCAGAACTCGTCGATGGCGCGAAAGTGAATAATTCGCGAGTGCTCGAGGAAGCGGCCGAGAATCGACCGCACGACGATGTTCTCGGAGAACCCTGGCACGCCAGGGCGCAGCGCGCAGATGCCCCGAACCACCACCTCGACCCGGACGCCGGCCTGCGACGCCCGGTAGAGCGCGTCGATCACCTGCTCGTCGACCAGGGCGTTGGCCTTGAGGCGGATTCCGGCGTCGGCACCGTCCCGCTGGGCCGCGATCTCGCGCTCGATGCGCTCGATGATGCCCCTGCGGACGCCGTACGGAGCGACCAGCAGATTGCGGTAGGACACCTTGCGGGAGTATCCCGTCAGCGAGTTGAACAGGTCGGTGAGGTCGGCGCCGATGTCCGGTGACGCCGTCAGCAGACCGACGTCCTCGTAGAGTCGGGCGGTCTTCGGGTTGTAGTTGCCCGTCCCGATGTGGCAGTACCGCCGGATCGTCGAGCCCTCGCGGCGCACGACGAGGCACGTCTTGCAGTGCGTCTTGAGGCCGATCAGTCCGTACACCACGTGCACGCCCGCCTGTTCCAGCGCGCGCGCCCACTTGATGTTGGCCTGCTCGTCGAAGCGTGCCTTGATCTCGACCAGCGCGACGACCTGCTTGCCCGCCTCCGCGGCGTCGATCAGCGCGTTGACGATCGGCGAGTCACCGGACGTCCGGTACAGCGTCTGCTTGATCGCCAGCACGTTCGGATCCGCCGCGGCCTGTTCGATGAAGCGCTGCACCGTCGTCGAGAAGGAGTCGTAGGGATGGTGGACGAGCACGTCACCGTCGCGGAGCGTCGAGAAGATGCTCTTGGGCGTCTCGCGTTCGCCGAAGGCCGGCGGGGTGGCGGGGACGAACGGCGCATCCTTGAGGTCGGGTCGGTCGACGCCGTAGATCTGCCACAGCGACGACAGGTCGAGCAGTCCCGACACCTCGATGACGTCGCCGGGGTGGACGTCGAGCTCGCGCAACAACAACTCGAGCATGTTCTCGGTCATGTCGTCGGCGATCTCGAGCCGAACCGGGGAGCCGAACCGCCGCCGCGCCAGTTCGCGTTCCAGCGCCTGCAGCAGATCCTCGTCGCGGTCCTCTTCGACCTCGAAGTCGGCGTTGCGGGTGATGCGGAACGCGTGGTGCTCGACGACCTCGAGGCCGGGGAACAGCACGTCGCAGGAAGGCCGCGATCAGCTCTTCCATCGGCAGGAACTGCACTTCGCCCTCGAAGCCGTCCCGCTCCCGGAGTTCGACGAACCGGTCGACGTTGTCGGGCACCTTGATTCGGGCGAAGTGCTGGGTGCCGTCCTCGGGTTGCTTGACGGTGACGGCCAGATTCAGGCTCAACCCGCTGACGAACGGGAACGGGTGCGCCGGGTCGACGGCCAGCGGCGTCAGCACCGGGAACACCTGCTCGTGGAAGTAGGTGGACAGTCGCGCGCGCTCGGTCTCGTCGAGTTCGCTCCAGGTGACGATCACGATGCCCTGCTCGGCCAGCGCGGGGCGGACGAGTTCACCGAACACCTTGGCGTGCCGGGTGGCGATCTGCTGGGTGCGCTCGCCGATGCGACGCAGTTGCTCGCGTGGCGACAGGCCGTCGGCCGAGCGGACCGACAGGCCCATCTCGTCGCGGCGCTTGAGGCCCGCCACCCGAACCATGTAGAACTCGTCGAGGTTGGAGGCGAAGATCGCCAGGAACTTGGCGCGCTCGAGCAGCGGCAGCGACGGGTCGGCGGCCAGCGCCAGCACGCGCGCGTTGAAGTCCAGCCAGCTCAGTTCCCGATTGAGATAGCGGTCCTCGGGCAGCGGATCGGACGAGCGCGGATCGATCTCGTCACTGGTCGCCGCAGGTGGGGCCTCCGGCGCCGCGTTCTCCGACGCCCATTCGGCGTCGGCCGGTCGGGTTTCGGCTTCGGTCACACGACGATCATCCCCTATGCGGCGACGCCCGAGGCTAGGCGTAGGCTAATCCGACCTCATCCGATCGACGCCCGTCAGCCCGATCGTGCTCGACCGCGGCGCGTGGTGGCCGGACCGACGCCGAGCCGCATCGCGGTCGACAGATCCTCGGCGGTGTCGATGTCGCAGCGCAGGCCGGGCCACGCGTCGGTCAGCTCGATGGCACCCGAATCTGCATGGCGCCGTGCGGAATCGGGCCCGAAGAGGGGATCAATGCGGTGGCTGGTCCGATTCCGAACGCGAACAGTGCGGCCGTGCCCGTGCCGTGCCGGTCACCGACGAAGCTGCGTTGGTGGCCGCGTGCGGCGGCGATGGCCTCGGCCAGTTCGTGCCGGTTGCAGTGCGGGCAGATCGCCTTGCAGCACAACGATGTTCGACGTGGACGCGCCGATGGCGGCCGCGGCGGCAGCCGAGCGCGTTGTTCAACGGGTCGCGGTGGCCTTCCGGGGTGGGGTCGGCCACCACGCGCGCGCCGAGGCTCGCGGGCGGTCTCGGCGGCCATCTCGTCGGGTGTGACGATGGTGATGCGCACGCACCGCGGGCACCGCCGACGCGGCGCCGATGGTGTCGACCAGCATGGCGAGCACGATGTTCTCGCGGCCCGCCGCGGACAGGACCGGCGCCAGCCGGGTCTTGGCCGCGCCCAGTCGCTTGACCGCGATGATCACCTCGACGTCCGCTGGGCCGCCGGCGGGGTAGCCGCTCATGGGCGTCCATCCTGCCAGCCGTACGGCCGCGGCGGTCGCAGGCTAGATTCGAAGCCGTGGTGAACGCGGCTGTGATGGGCGCCGGTGCTTGGGGCACGGCGTTGGCGAAGGTGCTCGCCGATGCGGGCAACGACGTGACGCTGTGGGCGCGACGCCCGGAGCTGGCCGACGAGATCAACGACACTCATCGCAATAGCAACTACTTGGGCGACGTCGAACTTCCCAAGACCGATCCTGGCCACCGGCGACCCCGCGGCGGCGCTGACGGGTGCGTGCACGGTACTGCTCGCCGTGCCGTCGCAGACCCTGCGCACCAACCTCGAGCAGTGGCGCGACCACGTGGGCGACGACGCCACGCTGGTGAGCGTGGCCAAGGGCATCGAACTGCGACACGCTCATGCGGATGAGCCAGGTGATCATGCAGGTGACCGGCGCCAGTCGCCGACCGGGTCGCGGTGGTCACCGGCCCGAACCTCGCCAGCGAGATCGTCGACGAGCAACCGGCGGCGACGGTGGTCGCCTGCACCGACTCGGGCCGGGCCGTCACCCTGCAGCGCGCCTTCTCCACCGGCTACTTCCGCCCGTACACCAACTCCGACGTGGTGGGCGCCGAGATCGGCGGCGCGTGCAAGAACGTCATCGCCCTGGCCTGCGGCATGGCCGCGGGCGTCGGGCTGGGGGAGAACACGGCGGCCGCGATCATCACCCGCGGTCTCGCCGAGATCATGCGGCTGGGAATCGCGTTGGGCGCCAAGGGTGCCACGCTCGCGGGCCTGGCGGGCGTCGGCGACCTGGTCGCCACGTGCACGTCGCCGCGTTCGCGCAACCGGGCGTTCGGCGACGCCTCGGCAGGGGCGGGACCATGGATTCGGCCCTCGCGGCGGCGGGTGGTCACGTCGCCGAAGGGCGTCACGTCGTGCCAGTCGGTGCTGGCGCTCGCGTCGAGCTACGACGTCGAGATGCCGCTGACCGACGCGGTGAACCGGGTGTGCCACAAGGGGCTGTCGGTCTACGAGGCGGTGGCGCTGCTGCTCGGCCGCAGGACCAAGCCGGAGTAGCGCGATGGACGGCCAGTACGGTGACTCCACCCGAAGCGTGAAGGCCACGGCCTCGCAACGGATTCCCGGCCAGCCGGTTGCCCCGCCGCCGGTGCCTGCGTCGGCCTACCACCTGTCGCCGGACGAGTCGCTGCCGTTGGACACCTACGGTCGCTGCCGCGAATCCCAATTGGCGGCAACTGGAGTCGGCGCTCGCCGAACTGGAGGGCGCCGCGTCGGCGCTGACGTTCGGCTCCGGCATGGCCGCGATGACGTCGGCGCTGCGGGTGCTGACCCGGCCTGGCACGACGCTGGTGGTACCGTCGGACGGCTACTATCAGGTGCGACGGTTTGCCGCGGAAAGCCTTGCGCCACAGGGTGTGACGGTGATCGAGGCGTCCGCGGCGCAGATGTGCGACGCCGCCGCCGGCGCGGACGTGGTGCTGGCCGAGACGCCGGTGAACCCGACGCTCGACGTGGTCGACCTGCACCGGCTGGCGATGATCTGCCGGGGCCGCGGCGCCACCCTGGTCGTCGACAACACCACGCCGACCCCGCTCGGCCAGCAACCCCTTTCGCTGGGCGCGGACCTGGTCGTGGCCAGCGCGACGAAGGGGTTGTCGGGGCACAGCGACCTGGTCGCCGGTTACGTCGCGGGCAGCCATCCGGAGTTGATGGCGGCCGTGGAACGCGAGCGCCTGGTGTCCGGCGCCATTCTCGGCCCGTTCGAGGCGTGGCTGGCGCTGCGCAGCCTTGGCACTGCGGGGTTGCGCTTCGAGCGGCAGTGCAAGAACGCCCAGGCGGTCGCACTGATGCTGCGCGGTCATCCCGCGGTGCGGTCGGTGCGCTACCCGGGCCTGCCCGACGACCCGGCCCACGACGTCGCCTGCCGCCAGATGAAGCACTTCGGCGGCGTGGTGAGCGTCGAACTGGCCGACGCGGCGACCGCACACGAGCTGGTGGAGCGCAGCGCCTGCTGGTCGCGGCCACCAGCTTCGGGGGCATCCACACGTCGGTCGACCGGCGGGCACGCTGGGGCGATCCGGTCGCCGACGGCGTTCGCCCGCATCTCGCTGGGCATCGAGGACACCGACGACCTGCTGGCCGACATCGAGCGTGCGCTCGGGCGCGCTGATGGACTTCGACCAGATTGCGATTCGGGACATCACCTTCACCGATCTGGAAATGTTGGTGGCCTTCGCGCGCACCGAGCACTTCGGCCACACCGCCGCCGAGCTGGGCGTCAGCGTCGCGACCGTGCAGCGCGGCATCCGGTCATTGGAGCGCAAGCTCGGCGTGCGCGCTGATCGAACAGTCCGGGCGCCGGGTGCGGATGTTGCATGCCGGACACGTGTTGGTGCGCGAGGCGCAGGTGGTGCTTGCGGGCCCGGCAGGACGCGGTCGACGAGCACGCTGGCCGACGCGGGTCACCCGCAGCGGCAGCTGCGGATCGCGCACACCTTCTCGCTCGGGCTCGGATTCGTGCCCCGGTGTGCTCGCCGAACTGCTCGGTACAGCACCCCGGCCTGCGGTTCCGCTGTTGGCAGGGCTCGGCGACCGACGTCGTCGCCGCGCTGCTGCGGGGCGAGGCCGACGTCGCGTTCACGTCGGTGTCGCCGACCGAGCGGGACTTCGTCGTCGAGCCCCGTTGTTCACCGAATCGCTTCTGCTGGCGGTGCCGGCCGACGACCCGCTGGCCGGGAAGTCGAGAGCGTGTCGCTCGCCCAGGTGCGCGACCGGCCGTTCGTCGCGATGGAACTTGGCTCCAGCAGCCGCACTCACATGGTGAACGCTTGTGCCAGAGCCGGTTTCGTGCCGCGCATCGCCGTCGAGGGCAACGATCTGTTCGTCGTCGAGTCCATGGTCGGCGCCGGCATCGGCGTCTCGGTGGTGCCGGAGGGGATGACCGATCACCAGCATCCGCGGGTGGTCCGGCTGCGGATCGTCGACCCGGAACCGACCGATCGGACGGTTTTCCTCGCCTATCCGCGCTCGGCGAACTACGAGAGTGTGCACACGCTGGCGAAGGTGGCCCGAGTGCAGGGCGGGCCCGCCAGGAATCGTTTCATAAATTGCAATAATCGCGACCCGGAACGGTGTTGTTCGTCACACAGGCCGTTCATAGTGTTCCTGTTCATGCCAGCAACAGCACTGCTGCGGACATCAGAGTTCTGCACCCAGATCATCGAGACCGGACGCCGTCCGCTCCCGGCCGCCGTCGACCACGCCGCCAAGCGGAGCCTGTTCAACGTGCTCGGGACCACGGTGGGCGCTGCCCACTCGCCGGCCGTCGACGTCATGCTCGCCGCGGCGCACGGCGCCGGCGTCACCGGCAGCGGTCCCCGTTCTTGGCAGGTCCGAGACCCTCGACGAGCACTGGGGTGCGTTGGTCACCGGAACCGCAGGCCACTACGACGATTTCGACGACACCCACCTCGCCACCGTGATCCACCCCGGAGCCGCCACCCTTGCCGCGCTCGTTGCCCTGCACGACGCGGGAACTGCCGACGGGGAGCGGTTCCTGCGCGCGTTCGCACTCGGCTGCGAATCGCAGCTGCGCATCGGAAACGCCATCTCGCCGAACCACTACGACCGCGGCTGGCACATCACGTCGACGTGCGGTGTGTTCGGTGCCGCGGTGGCCGCGGCGCTGGTGCTGGACCTCGACGCCGCCCACCTCGAGGCGGCGCTGGCGGCGGCGTCGACGATGACGTTGGGCCACCGCGAGGCATTCGGTTCCATGACGAAGCCGTTCCACGCGGGCAAGGCCGGCGCCAACGGCGTGCGGGCCGCGCGGCTCGCCGAAGCCGGATACCGCCGGATTCGCCGATCCGCTCGGCGACGATGGCGTGCTGACGATGTTCGCCGACGCGGTCGACGCCGACCGGTTGTTCGGGTCATGGGATGCCGACTGGGAATTGGAGCGCAACGCGTTCAAGCCGTATCCGTGCGGCATCGTCGCGCACCCCGCGATCGACGCGGCCATCGAGGCGAGCAGCCGGATTGCCGACACGTCCGCCATCGACGCGATCGAATTGCGTTGCCATCCGCTGGTACCGGAGCTCATGGGCATCCAGCAGCCGGGCGACGGGCTGCAGGCGCGGTTCAGTGCCCGCCACGGCGTGGCCGTCGGCCTGCTCGACGGACGCGTCGGCCTTACCCAGTTCTCCGACCACCGCGCCACGTCCCCGGATGCGGCCGCGCTGAGGGCTGTCACCGATCTGGTGCCGAGCGACGACTGCGCCCGCGACGCCGCCACGGTCGTCGTCCGCCTGACCGGCGGGAACGAGGTGAGCGCGCACGTCTCCCATGCCAGGGGCAGCCTGAGCAGGCCGCTGACCGACGCCGAGCTGATGGCCAAGGTGGACGCCCTGACCGAACCGGTGCTCGGCGCCTCCAGTGCCGCGACGATTCTCGCCGCGGTCGACGGCATCGCCGCACCGACCGGCTTCGCCGACGTGCTCGCCGCCGCGCGCCCGCACAACGGGAGCGTCGCATGACGATCACCGACCACGTCGTCGACTTCATCCGCACCGCGTCACCACCGGAGCAGGCACTCGTCGGTGCCGACGACTGGCCCGCGGTGACGGTGGCGGTCTCGTCTGCCGCGGCCATCGCAAGCTCCGCCAACGCCGAGGGTGAGAAGGTCGCCATCGCCGTGGGCTCGGCGGTCGCCGACGCCGTTGCGGCCGCCCTGGATTCGGCGTCGGTCGCGGACCGGTGGAGCCGTCAGAGCGTCGCGGGCGTCGTCGGCGCAGGAGCCGCGCTTGGCCGCTTGATGAAGTTCGACGACGACCGGCTGCGCCACCTGCTCGGCCTGTGCGCCACTCAGGCCGCAGGGCTGCGGGCACTCGACGCCACGGAGACGGGCGCCATGCAGATCCGCAAGGCCGCCGCCGACGCGGTCGAGGCAGCCCAGTTGGTGGCGCACGGCTTCACCTCGTCGGCAGCCGGATTGGACGGCCGCAGAGGCCTGCTCGCTCTGATGGCGCCAGGCGCCACCTTCCCCGGTCAACTCGGCGGCGGCTGGATCACCGCTGCCGGAAGGGAGCTCGACGATGAGTCAGACCGAGAGCGCTGAGGCGCCACGCGGCGGCGTGGCGCCGAAGGTCGGCGTGGTGCCAAAGGTTGCGGATGCTGAAGCCGAAGCCGAAATCGAAGAGGGCGAACCGGATTCCGCCGCCGACGAGAAATCCGCGCTGGCGACGTCGCCGGTAGCGCAGGCGGGCCTTGGAGTCGTCGCCGCAGCGTTCGGCGTGGTCGCCCTGCTCGACGCGTCCGATCTGGACATGTTCGGCGACAAGGGCGTCCCCGGCCCCGGATTCGCTCCCGTCTCGCTGGCGATCGCGGTCATCGCGCTCGGGCTGATGCTGGTGGTGGTCTCGGTCATCCGGGGCATCCGGCACGGTCTCGGTCCGGCGGGACAGATGGCCGGTGCCGGCCGCCAGTTGCTGCGGGCGGGGAGCGTATGGATCGGGTTCCTGGTCAGCATTCCGCTGATGCCCCTGATCGGCTTCGTACCCGCGACCGTCTTGCTCATCGCGTACCTGGTGCTCGTCGTGGAGCGGATCAGGAACCTCAAGGCGATCGTCGTGATCGTCGCGGTCCCGGTCGTCGCCTACGCGCTGTTCGTCTTCGTCCTCGGCGTCGAACTACCGACCTCGGTTCTGTTCGAGGGCATTTGATGACCGGCCATGCCATGTCGGCACCGCAGAAGGAGATCTGATGGATGCAGTACAGAACCTGCTGAGCGGGTTCGCCGCGGCGTTCACACCGATGAACCTGTTCTGGGTCGCCGTCGGCGTCGTGATCGGGACCCTGGTGGGCATCCTGCCGGGCCTCGGACCGCCTGCCACGCTGGCGATCCTGCTGCCGGTGACGATCAGCCTGCCGCCCGCGACCGGGTTGATCATGATGGCGGGCATCTATCACGGCGCGAAGTTCGCCGGCGCGACCACGTCGATCCTGTTGAACATTCCCGGCGAGACCTCGTCGGTGGTGCTGTGTCTGGACGGACATCCGTTGGCCCGCAAGGGCCGAGCCGGACCCGCGATGGGGATGTCGGCGATCGCCGGGTTCATCGCGAGCACCTTCGGCGTGATCGCCCTGACCTTCGCCGCGCCGTTCGTCGCGAACCTGGCACTCGGCTTCGGCCCCCCGGAGTACGCAGCGCTGATGGCCTTCGGTCTGTTGCTGGTGATCCTGCTGGCCAGTGAATCGCCCATCAAGGGCTTCCTCTCGATGTGCATCGGGCTACTGGTGTCCACCATCGGCATCGACATCTTCACCGGCCAGCAGCGGCTCACCTTCGGGGTGCCTGCCCTGTTCGACGGCATCGAGTTCATCGCGATCAGCGTCGGGTTGTTCGCCGTCGGTGAAGTGCTGCTCAACGCCGAAAAGAAGATGGACCGGCCGATCTTCGAGGTGCCGAAGGGCATCCGCAACCTGCTGCCGACCAAGGCCGACCTCAAGCAGTCCCGGCTGGCCATCGCTTTGGGTTCGGTGTTCGGGTTCTTCATCGGCGCGCTGCCCGGCGGCGGCTCGACCGTCGCCTCCTTCCTGTCGTACGCGCTGGTCAAGAAGACGTCGAAGACGCCGGAGCGGTTCGGCAAGGGCGCCATCGAAGGGGTGGCGGGGCCCGAGGCGGCCAACAACTCCGAATCCAGCGCGGCCATGATTCCGCTGCTGTCCCTCGGCATTCCGGGTACCGCAAGCACCGCGGTGATGCTGGCGGCGTTGCTGCTCTACGGATTCCAGCCCGGCCCACTGCTGTTCACCGACCATCCCGAGATCGGCTGGCCCGTGATCGCCAGCCTGTACATCGGCAACGTCATGCTCCTGGTCCTCAACCTGCCGATGATCCCGGTCTGGGTGCGGATCCTGAAGATCCCGTACTGGGCGCTGTACCCGGCGATCCTGGTGCTGGCAGTGGTCGGCGTCTACAGCGTCCGCAGCTCGATGACCGACGTGTACATGATGGTCGGCTTCGGTCTGCTCGGGTATCTGTTCGGCAAGTTCGGTGTGCCCGCGGCGCCGCTGTTGATGGCGTTCGTGCTTGGGCCGATGGCGGAGAACGCCGTCCGCCAGTCGCTGGTGCTTTCGGACAACAACCCGCTGATCTTCCTGGAGCGGCCGATTTCGGCCACGATCTTCGGCGCCGCGGTGGTAATCGGGGCCATCCTGGTCATTACGGGACGACGCCGCAGGGCGGTGCAGGCAACGGTCCTGGCCTCCCAACCGGCCGATCTCGTCGAGGCGAAGGGGCAGTGATGGACCGTTCTTACCCAGTACCGCGTGGGCAGCTGTCCCGGCGGACCATGCTGATCGGTACCGCGGCGGCGCTCACCCTGGCCGGCTGCGGCCTGCAACGCGGCGGGATGGCGAACGGGGTGCCTGGTCGCACCCAGGTGGTCGTGCACACCGGTCCCGGTGGCGGCAGCGACGTATTCGCCCGCCAGGTGGTCAAATTGCTCCAGGCCGACAAGCTCATCGACGGCTCCTGGCCGGTACGCAATCAGACCGAGGGCTCGAGCATCGGCGCCATGTCGTACCTCCGCGGCCGCAAGGGACGCAGCGACACCATCGCCGCCGTCACCCCGACCTGGTTGGTCACCCCGCTGACGCTGGCGGGCAGTTCGGTGTCGGTCACCGAGATGCAGCCGATTGCCGCGCTGCTCGTCGAACCGCAGATCATGGCCGTCCGTGCGGACTCCGCCTATCGCACCGTCAAGGACTTCGTCGACGACGCGAAGGCTCACCCGGACCACCTGGTTCAGGTCGGCGGCTCCATCACGGCAACCGACTCGCTGACCGGTAAGGCGTTGCAGTCCAAGACGGACACCAAGTGGAAGTTCCTGTCGTTCTCCGACAGCGGTCAACGCATCGCGGCGCTGCTGCGCAATGACGCCCAGATGATGATCGGGGCGTCGACGGACTTCCTCGACCAGGTCAAGGTGGGAGCGATCAGGGTGATCGCCACGGTCGCCGACCGGAAGGTGGCGACGTTCCCAGAGTTGACGTCGATCAAGGCGCAGGGGCTCGACGTCGGCCCCCTGCCCGAGGAGTTCCGGGGATTCGTCGGGCCGCCGGACATGCCCGCCGACGCGCTGTCGTACTACGAGAATACGTTCCACAAACTGGTGAGTGCTCCGGGTTGGGACGACTTCGTCGACGAGAATGGTTCCGTCACTGAGTTTTTCGGAGCAAAAGACTTCGGTCCCTTCCTGCGGGAGCAGAATGACTCGCTGTCCACGCTGATCGACGGCATCGGGTTGGCCAAACAATGACGGCGATCGTCGACGCCGGCACCGGGCTGACAGCGGCCCTGGCGGACTTCGCCGCGCGGATGCGTTTCGCCGATCTGCCCGACGAGGTCGTCCACGAGGCCAAGCGGGCGCTGGTCGACCACGTCGGGGTAGCCATCGCCGCCGCGGAGCACCCCTCTGTCGACGCGATGCTGCGGGTCTCGCAGCGCATGGCCGGGCCTGGGCCGCACACCGTCATCGGCCGGGCCGAGACGGTCAGCATGCCGTACGCCGCGCTGGTCAACGGATTCGCCGCCCACCTACTGGATTACGACGACACCTTCAACCCCGGCGATACGACGGTCCACGGCAGCGCACCGGTCTGGCCGGTGATCTTCGCGTTGGCGCAGCGAGTCACGGGCGCCGTCGCGCTGACCGCGTTCGTCGCCGGGTTCGAGACCGAATGCAGGCTGGGTCGTGCGGCAGGGGATGCCCACTACGAAATCGGTTGGCACGTCACGGGAACGGTCGGACACGTCGGCGCTGCCGCGGCGGCGGGCCGGGTCCTCGGCCTGACCTCCGCCACGCTCAACCAGGCGCTGGGCAGCGCGGGCACTCAGGCCGCCGGGTTGAAGGCCGTCTACGGCACCGACGGAAAGCCGCTGCACGCGGGGAAGGCCGCCATGGACGGGCTGCTGTCGGCGGTGATGGCGCAGGAGGGCATCACCTCGTCGGATCGAGATCCTGGAAGGCGAGCGGGGCTTCCTTCGGGTGATGTCACCGGATCCCGCGCCGGACAAGCTCGTCGACGGTCTCGGGGAGCGGTGGCATCTGTTGGCCAACGGATACAAGGCCTATCCGAGCGGCTCGCTGACCCACCCCGCCATCGACGCCGTGCTCACCCTGCGCGGCGAGCACGGTTTCGGCGCGACCGACGTGACGCGCGTTCGGGCGACGGTGAACACCAAGGCCGCCACGGTGACGGGCAAGGTCGACCCACGCACCGGCCTCGACGCCAAGTTCAGCCTCACCCACGGCGTCGCGGTGGCGTTGGTTGCGCCGCGCCCACGGCTCGATCACTTCACCGACGCAGCCGCCGTCGATCCCGAGATCGCTTCCGTGCGCGGTCTGATCGACGTACAACCCGACGACACGATCGGCAAGCGCGCCGCGGTGGTGACCGTCGACCTGCGCGACGGCCGGTCGCTGACCTGTCGAATCGACAACAACATCGGCACACCGGACAACCCGATGTCCGACGACGATCTGTCCGCCAAGTTCACCGACAACGTCGCACCGGGCTCGGTGCCGACCGCGCCGCGCACGTCTTGGGTGTGTTGTGGGCGGTCGATGGTGCTGGCAGTTTCGCCGACGTGGTGCGGATGACGGGTGCCGCGCAGTGAACGGGGTCGCCGTCGTCACCGGTGGGGCGCGCAACCTTGGCCGCTCCATCGTGCTGGCGTTGGCCCGTTCGGGCCACGACGTCGTCGTCAACGCCCGTTCCGATGCCGAGCAGGCGGAGAAGGTCGCGGCGGAGGCGCGTGAACTCGGGGTCGCGGCGGCGGTCGCGCTGGCCGATGTCGCGGACCCGGATGGCGGTGGCGCGGATGTTCGCCGTCGCCGACGAACTCGGCCCCGTGCGGGTGCTGGTCAACAACGCCGCCCTGCGAACCAGGATCGAGGTGTCCGACCTGACGCTGGCGGACTGGCAGGCCGTGCGTTCGGTGACGCTCGACGGCGCGATGGCCTGCGTGCTCGCCGCGTTGCCGCGGATGCGGCAGTCCGGGGACGGCCGCATCATCTCGATGATCGGTGCCAACGCGCTGCGCGGTGATCCGGGCCGGGTGCACGTGTCGGCGGCCAAGTACGGCCTGATCGGCATGACCAAGGCCCTGGCCGCGGCCGTCGCCACCGACGGCATCACGGTCAACGCCGTCTCGCCGGGGAAGATGAACCCGGAACACGCCCCGGCCGCCGAGACCGATCGCCGTCGGGAGTCCGTGTCGGACACCGTGGCCTTCCTGGCCTCGCCCGCCGCGTTCGGAATCACCGGACAGCTGATCGAGGTCGACCCCAGGTCACCGGCGTGAATCGGCCGTCGAAGCCACGGGACGGTAGCCTCTCTAGGTTGTGACTGCCCGTACGCGCGTCGCCGTCGTCTACGGCGGACGCAGCTCCGAACACGCCATCTCGTGCGTTTCCGCTGGCAGCATCCTGCGCAACCTCGATCCGGAGCGGTTCGAAGTGGTCGCCGTCGGTATCACGCCGGAGGGTTCGTGGGTGCTCACCGACGGCCGGCCGGAGACGCTGGCCATCACGGACGGCCAGCTGCCCGAGGTGAGTGGCGCGTCGGGCACCGCGCTGGCCCTTCCCGCCGATCCGGGGCGCCGCGGTCAACTGCTGTCGCTGGGCAACGGTCCCGGTGAGCTCCTCGCCGCGGTCGACGTCGTCTTTCCCGTCCTGCACGGCCCCTACGGCGAGGACGGCACCATCCAGGGGCTGCTCGAGCTGGCCGGCGTGCCCTACGTCGGCGCGGGGGTACTCGCCAGCGCGGCGGGCATGGACAAGGAGTTCACCAAGAAGCTGCTCGCCGCCGAGGGACTGCCCATCGGCGATCAGGTGGTGCTGCGGGCCGGCGACGAGACGCTGGAACTCGAGGACCGTGAGCGGCTCGGCCTGCCGGTGTTCGTCAAGCCCGCGCGCGGTGGCTCGTCGATCGGTGTCAGCCGTGTGGTGGCGTGGGATGAGCTGCCGTCGGCGATCGCGCTCGCTCGTCGCCACGATCCGAAGGTGATCGTCGAAGCCGCCGTGCCCGGCCGCGAACTCGAGTGCGGTGTGCTCGAATTTCCCGACGGCTCGGTCGAAGCCAGCACGGTCGGCGAAATCCGGGTGGTCGGTGTGCGGGGCCGCGAGGACGCGTTCTACGACTTCGCCACCAAGTACCTGGAGGACGCCGCGGAACTCGACGTGCCCGCGAAGGTCGACGACGAAATCGCTGATGCCGTACGCCAACTCGCGATCCGGGCGTTCCGAGCGATCGACTGCCAGGGCCTGGCCCGGGTCGACTTCTTCCTCACCGAGGACGGCCCCGTGATCAACGAGATCAACACCATGCCCGGGTTCACCACGATTTCGATGTATCCGAGGATGTGGGCGGCCAGCGGCGTGGACTACCCGACCCTGCTGGCGACGATGGTCGAGACCGCGCTGGCGCGCGGGACCGGCCTGCGCTAACGCACCGGGGCCGGATTGACCGGTATCGCCGGCATCGCCTTGGCTACTGCAGCCGAGATCAGCTGTATCGGCGTCGGCCCCGACCCGTCGGGCAACGTCAGGGCGACGTACACCGGCCGGTCCACGGTGAACCAGGTACTGCGGCCCTGATCGCCGACGCGGAACCAGTCCACCTCGTCGACCACCTGGATGGGAGCTCCCGCGACGAAGTCGACCGGCGCCTCCAGTCCGCAGCGCAGGACCACCGGCTCCTCGTCGGGGTTGGCCCGCCACGCCGCGGCGCCGGCGGGCGCGGGATCGGCGAGCTTTGCGCGTTGGTAGTCGCCAAGCTGATCGGGCAGGGCGGCCAGCAGGGCGCGGCAGGCGTCGCCGTCCGCCGCCGGCGCCTGCACCGACGCGATCGCGACCGGGAGCTGCTGCGGCGGCCGCTGGCGGATCGCGGCGAACACCAGCACGCCGATCACCGCGGCGGCGGCAACGATCACGGCGGCGATCAGGACACCGCGGGGCGGGCCGTCGTTGGTCACGTTGGCAACTCTAGGGCTGCGCCCCGTCGGCGATCGGGCAGGTCAGCGTGCGGGTGATGCCGGTGACGTGCTGGACGTTCGGCACGACGTCGGACTGCAGAGCGTCCAGCGAGTCGGCGCCGATGCGGATCACCACGTCGTATGGGCCGGTCACGTACTCGGACGACAGCACGCCAGGCAGTTCGGCCAACTGCTTGGCTATGACCTCGGCGCGGCCGACCTCGGTCTGAATCAGCATGAAAGCCTCGACCACCCGTTGCCCCCTCCGTCCCGACCTCGCGTCCGCATAGACTCCACGCCGCAGGGCCCAAAGGTACCGCAGCTCGCCTCGGTGTTCAGGGCACGGAGCCAGCCGAGGGAGGTGTGATGTCCGCCGATGAACCGGTCGAAAGCCTGGCCGGGTTGGGGGAGTTCGCCGTCATCGACAGGATGGTGAGCGGGCGGATCCAGCCGCCGGCCGTCGTGCTTGGGCCCGGTGACGATGCCGCCGTCGTGGCCGCGCCCGACGGACGGACCGTCGTGTCCACCGACATGCTCGTCGAAGGCAGGCACTTCCGCCTCGACTGGTCGACGCCATTCGAGGTCGGCCGCAAGGCGATCGCCGCCAACGCCGCCGACATCGAGGCGATGGGTGCCGTGCCAACGGCGTTCGTCGTCGCGTTCGGCGCGCCGGGAGACACCGCCGTCGACGACGCGCTCCAGCTTTCGGAGGGCATGTGGCGGGAGGCCGGCGAGATCGGTGCGGGCATCGTCGGCGGTGACCTGGTCAGCGCACCGCAATGGGTGGTGTCGGTGACGGCGTTGGGTGATCTGCAGGGTCGCAAACCGGTGGTGCTCGGTGGTGCGCGGGCCGGCGACGCCGTCGCGGTGACGGGCGAGCTGGGACGGTCTGCCGCCGGATATGCCTTGCTGCGCAGCGGTATTCGCGAATTCGACGAGCTACGCCGCAGGCATTTGGTCCCAGAGCCACCCTATGGGCAAGGACGCGCCGCGGCCGACGCGGGCGCGACGTCGATGACGGACGTCTCCGACGGTCTCTTCGCCGACCTCGGGCACATCGCCGAGGCATCCGACGTCGGCATCGACTTGTCCTGGGACGCACTGGGGTCCGACCACGACGCACTGCTCGCGGCCGCCGCCGCGCTGCAGGTGAATCCGTGGACGTGGGTGCTCGCAGGCGGTGAGGATCACGCGCTCGTCGCGACGTTCCCGGGACCGCCGCCGGTCGGTTGGCGGGTGATCGGCGCAGTCGTCGACGGGCCCCCGCGGGTGCTGTTGGACGGCGAGCGGTGGCACGGCGACACGGGCTGGCAGTCGTTCTGAGGGTCTTACGACGTCAGCTTGAGTATCGCCTCCGCGTTGGCGTGCCCGACGAGTGCGCGGACGTCCTCGGATACCGCGGCCGACTCGATGAACCGGCCTGCGACGTCCGATGATTCGTACGGGTAGTCGATCGAGTACATCACTCGCTCCTGACCCATCGATGCCAGCGAGGCCAGAAGCGGAACGTCGGAGCACTGTCCCGAGGTCGTCACCGCGAAGTTGTCCCGTAGGTAGTCCGACGGCTTGCGCTTCACCCGGCGGTCGGTCGCGGTGAACTCGTAACGACTGTCGAGCCGCCACAACATGAAGGGCAGCGTCTCGCCCATGTGGCCGAGGATCACCTGCGCACGCGGATAGCGGTCGAACACGCCCGTCACGATCAGTCGCAAAGCGTGGCTTGCGGTTTCGGTCGTCCACTCCCACGTCGGCTTCACGAGTTCTGGCACGCCCTCCAGGACGTAGGGCATCCGGAAGGAGTCGCCGGGGTGGAGGTACAGCGGCACGTCCAGGTCCTGCAGACGTTCCCAGAACACGTCGTTGCGCGCGTCGTCGAGATAGACGCCGAGGGTGTGATTGTTGATCATCACGCCGCTGAAGCCGAGAACCCGGACGCACCGCTCGAGTTCGTCGGCGGCCGCACCCGGGTCCTGCATGGCCAGATGCGCGAACCCTCCGTAGCGGTCCGGCCGGTTCGCGATGACGTCGGCCAGCACGTCGTTCGCCTCGGCGGCCAGTCGCGTCGCCGTCGCCACGTCGGGTTCGCACTGCACTCCTGGACCGGAGATGGACAGCACGGACTTTCGCACGCCCCCTGCATCCATCTCCGAGAGGCGTTCCTCGCCGAAGTCCAGGAGCCGTCGGATCAACGTGGCCTTCGCATCGGCCGGGACGTTCGGCATTCCCTGCGCGAGGTAGTCGAGGAACGACGGGATGATGAAGTGTTCCTCGAGCGCGATGTTCGTTGGCTGAGCCGTCATTCGAGCCTTTCCTTTGGGCGCAGTGGGGTCAGAGGGCGAAGACCTGACCGTCCTTCGCGACGGTGGCCGTGCCCGAGTAGTTCTTCCTGATCTCGTCGAGCCATTCGGAGTCCGGCAGGTCAGGGGGTTGGTAGTGGCTCAGGATCACGTGTTTCACCTTGGCCGCGGCAGCGACCTCGCCGACTTGCTCCGCCGACGTGTGCGAACTCTGCAGGTACCCCGGCGGGAACCTGTTGTGCCAATAGGCGTCATCGAGGCTGAACTCCGCCTCGTGCACCAGGATGTCGGTGCCCTTGGCGAGTGCGATCAGATTGTCGTTCTTGGTGGTGTCACCCGAGAAGGTCACCGACACAGCGGGTTTCTTGATGTCGAAGCGAAAGGCGAACGCCGGGTAGACGTCGTAGTGCGAGACCAACGTCGCGGTGACCGCCACGTTGTCGTCCGCCACCACCGGGAACGGGTCGGTCTTCGGCGATCTGTTGCGAAAGTCCGATCCCGGTGGCACGGCGATCTCGACGACTTTCACCAGGCTCTGGATGTCGTCGATGCCTTGGTCGCGGATCAAGACGTTGCTGGTGTAGGCGAACGCTTGGTGCAGTGCGTCGGTGGTGGCCGCGAGCCCCGGCGTGGGATGGGCGGGGTCGATCGTGGCTGGATTCGGATTGCCGACCTCGCTGGGCGGCAGTCCACCGGCCGGACCGGGACCGTAGACCAGGACCGGTGCTCGACCGGCCTTGGCTTGATTGCCGCCGGAGAGGAAGAAGCTGTAGTAGTCGACGATGTGATCGGCGTGCAGGTGGGTGATGAACATCTTCTTGACGTCGCTGAATTGCAGGCCGGCGTTGGTGAATCCGTTCAGGGAGCCGAGGCCGCAATCGATCACGTAGAGGTCGCTGCCGATCTTGAGCGCCGAACAGATGCCGAACCGGTTCGCGGTCGGTGGCGGACCGGCCGCGACCCCAACGGTGATCAGAGCATTGTCGGGCAGCGGGGGAGGCGACCCGGGAGTCTGAGGCGCCTGCGGGGACTCGGCCGGGCTGCAGGCCGACGTACCGAGAACGGCCGCGCCGATGGCGGCTGACCCGGCCGCCGCGAGGGCGGCTCTCCGCGAAATCGTGCCAACCAGGGGCTGGTCGTGGATGTCTGGCGCGTCCTCGGTGCCACTCAATGCATGCCTCTCCTGCCAGGAGCCCCCACCGCAGACCGTCGCGGAGAACAATACCGAGCTGATCTTTGCTCCTCGCGTCCGCGGGCTGATCTTTGCTCCTCGCGTCCGTCGTGGCCGACGACGTAATCGAACGGCTCACCCGCTAGGTTGACCCACCATGGCGCCACGACCACTGAACGAAATCGTCGAAGAGGGCTGGGCCCGCGCATTGGCGCCCGTCGCCGATCAGGTCACCCACGATGGGGGAGTTCCTGCGCAGCGAGATCGCGGCGGGCCACCGTTATCTCCCGGCCGGTGAGAACGTGTTGCGCGCCTTCACGTTTCCGTTCGACGAGGTGCGGGTGCTGATCGTGGGCCAGGACCCGTATCCGACGCCCGGGCACGCGGTCGGACTGAGCTTCTCGGTGGCGCCCGACGTCCGGCCGCTGCCACGCAGCCTGGACAACATCTTCCGCGAGTACGCTGCCGACCTCGGGCATCCCGCGCCCACCTCGGGTGATCTGACCCCGTGGGCGCAGCGCGGCGTGATGCTGCTCAACAGGGTGCTGACGGTGCGGCCGGGCACCCCGGCGTCACACCGGGGCAAGGGCTGGGAAGCGGTGACGGAATGCGCCATCCGGGCACTGGTCGCGCGGCGACAAGCCGCTCGTCGCGGTGTTGTGGGGGCGCGACGCGGCGACGCTGAAGCCGATGTTGACCGGCGAGCACTGCATGACGATCGAGTCGGTCCATCCGTCGCCGCTGTCGGCGTCGCGCGGATTCTTCGGGTCGCGGCCGTTCAGCCGCGCCAACGAGCTACTCGAGCAGATGGGCGCGGAGCCGATCGACTGGCGGCTGCCGTAGTCGATCCGAGGTGCCGAGTCTGCTGGGAGATCGTGATCTGACGCGTCAGGGCGATCTCACCGCAGTCTCGGCGGGGTGCGGGCGGTTCTAGCCGCGCGCGACCTTGCCTGCCTTGAGGCACGACGTGCAGACGTTGACGCGCTTCTTGTTGCCGCCTGGGCGGTCCACGGCGCGCACCGTCTGGATGTTCGGATCCCAGCGACGGCTCGTCCGGCGATGGGAGTGCGACACCGACTTGCCGAAGCCGGGGCCCTTCCCGCAGATCTCGCACACGGCAGCCATCTAGAACTCCTCGATCAGTACTTTGGGGGTCTGGGTCCGTCGCCGCGGCTGGCGCGGCTCGACCCGACAACCTGACCAGGATACCGGCCATCGGAGGTATCGCCAAAACGCGTCCACCGGGGGCAATGCCGCATGGTGGTGTCAGGCACAGTGGCTAGGCTCAAGCGGACGCGGCGGCTTTGGCGATGGAGGTGGCATGTCGGCTCGTCGGCTCGACGCGACCACCCTGCGGGATTGGGCCCATACCGCGGTCGGCGGCCTCATCGCCCACACCGACGAGATCAACCGGCTCAACGTCTTCCCCGTGGCCGACGCCGACACCGGCACGAACATGCTGTTCACGATGCGGTCGGCGTGCGCACGGGCCGATTCGCGCCCGACCGACGACGTGGTCGCGGTGGCCGCCGCGCTCGCCGAGGGCGCGTTGCAGGGTGCCCGTGGCAACTCCGGGGTCATCCTGTCGCAGATCCTGCGGGGCCTGGCCGACGTCGACGGCCGAGGCGGCCGCCGAACGGGACGGCGAGCTTCGCCGACGTCGACGGCGCCGTGTTCGGCGCCGCACTGCGTCACGCGGTCGGACTGGTCGTCGCCTCGGTCGGCGAGACGGTGCCCGGCACCATCGTCTCGGTGCTGCAGGCCGCCGCCGGTGCGGCCGAGGACGCCGCGGCCGACGGCGCCGACCTCGTCGCGGTGGTCGGCATCGGCCTCCGACGCGGCGGCGTCGCCCTGGAGAAGACCCCACAGCAACTCGACGTGCTCGCCAGAGGCGGGCGTGGTCGACGCGGGCGGGCGCGGGCTGCTGGTCCTGCTCGACGCGATGACCACCACGCTGGCCGGGCACGCGCCGCATCGCGCCGAGTACCAGCCGGCGCCGCCGTCGCACGAAGCGGTCACGGTGTCGACGGGGCGCCGCCGCAGTTCGAGGTGATGTACCTGCTCGGCGAGTGCGACCACGCGGGCATCGAACTGCTGCGCGAGCGGCTCGAACGGCTCGGCGAGTCGGTGACCATCGCGGCGTCGGGGCACGGTGGCCAGTACTCGGTGCACGTCCACGCCGACGACGCGGGCGGCGCGGTGGAGGCGGCGCTCGACATCGGCACACCGAGCCGGATCCAGGTCACCGCGCTGACCGGAGACGCGGGCGCACGGCCGCCCGGCGGCTGGAGCCACGACCGCGCGGTGCTGGCGATCGTCGACGGCGACGGCGCGGAGGCGCTGTTCGCCGGCGAGGGTGCGTACGTGCTGCGGCCCGACGCCGACGGGCCGATCAGCGCGCAGCGCCTGCTCCGCGCGCTCGTCGACGCCGACGCCGCGCAGATCATGGTGCTGCCCAACGGGTACCTCGCGGCCGAGGAACTGGTCGCCGGGTGCACCGCGGCGATCGGCTGGGGCATCGACGTGGTGCCGGTGCCCGCGGCGTCGATGGTGCAGGGCCTGGCCGCGCTGGCGGTGCACGATGCGGGCCGCCAGGCCGTCGACGACGGCTACACCATGGCGCGTGCGGCCGCGGGCGCCCGGCACGGTTCGGTGCGGGTGGCCACCGAGGAGGCGCTGACCTGGGCGGGTACGTGCAGGCCCGGTGAGGGGCTCGGCATCGCGGGTGACGAGGTGCTGATCGTCGGGCAAGGACGTGGCCGACGCGGGCGCGGGCCTGATCGACCTGCTGCTGACGTCCGGCGGCGAACTCGTCACCGTCCTGACCGGCGCCGGGGTCGACCCGAGCGTCGGCGAGGCCCTGCGGGATCACGTGCACCGCGAGCATCTCGGCACCGAGTTGGTGACCTATCACACCGGCCACCGCGGCGACGCGCTGCTGATCGGGGTGGAGTAGCGCGTGGTCGCCCTCACCGACCGCACTCGATCGCGTCATCGGCGCCAAGTCGGCGAAGCCGCTCGAAGAGCACTTCGGCATCCGGACCGTCGACGACCTGCTGCGGCACTATCCGCGCAAGTACAGCGACGGCATGACGGTGCGAGGCGAAGGCGAGGACCTCGAGCTCGAGGAGGGGGAGCACGTCACCTTCGTCGACGTCATCACCGACGTCGTCACCAAGACCGATGAAACGACAGCCGGGCAAGCGGCAACGCTCGTATGCGGTCGTCACGCTGGGAGAGCGAAGGCCCAAGGTGACGGCGACGTTCTTCAACGCCGACTATCTGGTCAAGCAACTGCCCGAGGGTGCCAGGGTGATGCTGTCGGGCGAGGTGTCGTACTTCCGTCAGGTCATGCAGCTGACTCATCCGGCCTTCCTGGTGCTCGACGGGCCGGGACAGGGCAAGGGCAGCAAGTCGCTGGCCAAGATCGCCGAAGGGGCCGACGACGAGGCCGAGCTGCTGGCGGCCTTCGAACGGGACTACTTCCCGATCTATGCGGCCAGCGCCAAGGTGCAGAGCTGGGACATCTTCGCGTGCGTGCGTCAGGTGCTCGCCGTGCTCGATCCGGTCGAGGATCCGTTGCCGGAAAGCGTTCGGCGGCAATGGAATCTGTGCTCCGAGGACGAGGCGCTTCGCGCGATTCACCTGGCCGAGCGCGTGGAGGACCGCGACCGGGCCAGGGACAGGCTCGCCTTCGACGAGGCCGTCGGGCTGCAGTGGGCGCTGGTCGAGCGCAGGTACGGCGAGCTGAGCGACACCGGCCCGCCCGCGCCGATGCGGAACGACGGGCTGGCCGCCGCGCTGCTCGGCCGGCTCCCGTTCGAGCTGACCCAGGGCCAGCGCGAGGTGCTCGACGTGCTGACCGACCGAACTCGCGTCGACCCGGCCGATGCACCGGATGCTGCAGGGCGAGGTCGGCTCGGGCAAGACGATCGTCTCGGTGCTGGCCATGCTGCAGATGGTCGACGCCGGCTACCAGTGCGCACTGCTCGCGCCGACGGAAGTCCTTGCCGCCCAACATGCCCGGTCGATCCGCGACGTGCTCGGCCCGCTGGGCATGGCGGGCCAGCTCGGCGGCGCCGAAGGAGGCCACCCGGGTGGCACTGCTCACCGGATCGATGACGCCTCAGCAGAAGCGCGAGGTGCGCGACGAGGTGGCGGCAGGCGAGGCGGGCATCGTCATCGGCACGCATGCGCTCCTGCAGGACACCGTCGACTTCCACCAGCTGGGCATGGTGGTCGTCGACGAGCAGCACCGGTTCGGCGTGGAGCAGCGGGATCGGTTGCGCGCCAAGGCCACCGGCGGTATCACGCCGCACCTGCTGGTGATGACCGCGACCCCGATTCCGCGCACCGTGGCGCTGACCGTCTACGGCGACCTCGAGACGTCGACGCTGAGGGAACTGCCCCGCGGGCGCCAGCCGATCACCACCAACACGATCTTCGCCAAGGAGAAGCCGCAGTGGCTGCGTCGCGCGTGGCAGCGCATCGCCGAGGAGGTCGCCGCGGGACGGCAGGCCTACGTGGTGGCGTCCCGGATCGACGAGACCGACAAGGGCGGGTCAGGCTCGGGCCAGCAGAGCGCGGGACCGCCGCCCATCACCGTCGTCGAGCTGTTCGAGCACCTCGGTCACGAGCTGCTCCGGCGTGCGTCTCGGGCTCATGCACGGCAGGCTGCACCGCCGACGAGAAGGACGCCGTCATGTCGGCCTTCCGCGACGGTCGAGGTCGACGTTCTGGTGTGCACCACCGTGATCGAGGTCGGCGTCGACGTGCCCAACGCCACCGTCATGGTCGTGATGGACGCCGACCGGTTCGGCATCAGCCAGCTCCACCAGCTGCGCGGTCGCATCGGCCGCGGCAGTCACGCCAGCCTCTGTCTGCTGGTCACCAACCTGCCGGAGGGATCGAAGGCCGGTGAGCGGATCAAGGCCGTCGCCGCCACCCAGGACGGCTTCGAGCTCGCCGAACTCGACCTCGCGCGAGCGCCGCGAGGGCGACGTGCTCGGCCTGAGCCAGTCCGGGCGACCCATCACGCTGAAGCTGCTGTCGCTGGCCGAGCACCGCGAGATCATCGAGGCGGCACGCGCGTTCTGCGAATCGCTGTACCAGGACGACCCGACCCTCGCTCGGCATCGGGGCATCGCCGTTCTCGCGGCGCCGTTCACCGAGACCGAGGCAGTCGAGTACCTGGACAAGTCGTGAAGCGGCTGGACGTGGCTGGCGGCGGCCGTGGTGCTCGCCGTGGTGGTGGCGGTCCAGGTGACGGCGTCGGCCCAGCGGGCCGACCGGTTCGTCGCGCTGGCCGACGTGCCGACCGTCGCCGCCGGCGTCGACGTGCTCGCCGGCGTCGTGGTGATCCCGCAACGGATCCACGGAAACGACTACCGCCGAGCGGCTTTCGGCGACGCCTGGACCGACGACACCAGCGCGCCCGGCGGCCACAACGGCTGCGACACCCGCAACGACGTCCTCGACCGCGACCTGTTGGACAAGACCTACATCTCGATCAAGCGGTGCCCCACCGCGGTCGCCACCGGCACGCTGCACGACCCGTACACCAACGCCGTCGTCGCCTTCACCCGCGGCAATCAGGTGGGCGCGTCGGTGCAGATCGACCACATCGTGCCGTTGGCCCTGGCATGGGATCTCGGCGCGCGGGACTGGACCGACGACCTGCGCGCCCGGTTCGCCAACGACCCGGCCAATCTGCTTGCGGTGCAAGGGCAGGCCAACCAGGACAAGGGCGACGGCGAGCCGTCGGTGTGGATGCCGCCCAACCACGCGTTCTGGTGCCAGTACGCGGTGCAGTTCGCCGCCGTGTTGCGTGGCTACGCGCTGCCCGATCGATGCGCCGTCGGCGGTGGTGCTGCGCGATGCGGCGGCCACCTGCCCGACGGGTTGATGTCGGGTCGGCGCGTTATGCATTGCCGGTCCCCTGTGCGGAACGAGCGCTTCTCCGCATCGTGACCAGCTATGGGAGGTTGGGAGAGAACGAGCGCGATACGGGGGTGAACGGGCACGCCAGCCGCGGGTCGTGTTCAAGCAATGCCGAAGTCCTTTATCTTGCGATAGATGGTCGCGCGAGACATCCCGAGGGCTTGCGCGGCGTCGGCTTTGTTGCCCTCGTTCTCCGACAGACTGCGGACAATGGCGTCCCGCTCCATGGCCTCAAGACGGGTCAGCTTGCGGCGGGTAACCGATCGGCACTCCGCCGGCAGTTTGTCGATGCCGATCACCCCGGACCGTTGGCGGCCAAGCGTCTCGGTCAGCACATGGTGCAACTGGGCGATGTTGCCGGGCCAGGGCAGCTTGGCCAACTGCCGCATGGCTTCGCCGTCCATTCGGGCCTCGCCGCGGCTCATTTCGTTGAGCAGCATTGGGACTAGTTCTTCGAGATCCTCGATCCGGTGGCGCAGCGCGGGGACCGTCACGGTATGGGTGAAGAAGGGCAGCATGAGCATGTCCACTAGCGGCGAGTTGCGTTCGATACTCGTCGTCGCGGCGATCCAACCTCGGCCTGCGCGAGTCTGCATGATGGCGGCCAAAGGGTCGAGCACTTCGTCGGGAAGTTCGTCGACGTTGGCGACGATGACCGCGAAGTCGGCGGCGTCGGTCTCGGATTCGAATGCGGCGACGAAGCTCTCGGGAGTGTCGAAGTCGTCGACGTGCAGGACGGGAATTGGGCGTTCAGGGGTCACGAAGTGCGCCACCGAGTGCCCCAGATGGGTTCTGCCAGAACCGCGTTCGCCTTCGATGACAACCCATTCCCGATCGCGGTAGCAGCGTTCGACCTGCTGGCAGCTGCGCCGAAAGGAACTGCTGCGTCCTGCCAGTCGGGGGATTTGTTGCGCGCCCCGGATGGGAACACTTTCGGCGACGTGCACCGAGACATGAAACACCACGCTGTCACTGCGGACGCCGACCGCGATGCGCTCGGCCGCCGAAATTTTCACCGACGCACCGCTGGGCAGATTGGCCACTGCCGTCGAGGTGAACGAGGTTCGTGTCAGCTCCGCGGCGTGATCCAGCAGCACCGTCTGGTCGGCGGCGTCCAGCGCCTGCCGCAAGTACCGATTCATCAGTACTACGTCCCCGCCGATCGCGAGCACACCGCCAGGATAACGGCGGCTCTGCTTCAGGTATGCCTCCAGCAGGGCGGTCTCGGTCTCGTTGTTGATGGTGCGAAGGCGGTCTTCGATCTGGCTGCCGGCGCTTTTGGCGAGCACGAAGAGCAGCGGATCGGCCTGACGGGCCCAGCAGGTCAGATCAACGACCCCGAGGATTCGGCGGGTGACCGGTTCGCGAATGGGTGAGCCGGCGCATGCCAGCTGACCGAGGGTGCCGACGTAGTGTTCGCTGCCTTGGATGAACGCCGGTTGGCCGGTCTCCAGTGCGGTGCCGATGCCGTTGGTGCCTGCGAATTCTTCGGCGTAGCTGTATCCGCGCGCCAGACGTACGTCGTCCAGCACCCGCTCGATCCCGTTGTCCGCGGCGATGCGATCCAGCACCAAGCCGTCCGCAGAGGTGAGCACCACGCTGACTGCCTGGGCCGAGAGATCCTCCGCCATGCGGCGCAGCACCGGAGCTGCGGCGTGAGTGAGGGGTGTGTCCGTATCCGGTTCGCGAAGGTAGGGCAGTTCGACGCGGTCGGGATGGACGTGAAGATCGCGCGACCGATGCCAGGAATTGAGGACGTAGGGGGGCACTGTGCCGGCACGCAGAGCGCCGGCAGAGAGGAATTGCTCACGGGCGCGTTCGGCGCCGACGGCGGTGTCGGCATCTTTGACCATGGTGGCTGTACCTCGGTCTTGAAATCGGCTGTACCTGCAGCCTACGGATGCTCAACGGCCGCGGCGTCTCATTTTGAGAATCGTGGTGTCGGCCTCTGCCAAAACTCGGTTGATGTGACCTTCGTCTCAGACTGAGACACATGTGGGCCACGACACAGAGTTACATCGGTGGCGCATCGTCTCCCAAGCCCGGGCGGATGAGTGGCCCATCTATCAGGAGGCTCAAGTTGAGCAGACAAAGCCTGACCAAGGCGCACGCCAAAATCAGTGAACTGACCTGGGAGCCGACGTTCGCCACGCCGGCCACCCGCTTCGGCACCGACTACACCTTCGAGAAGGCACCCAAGAAGGACCCGCTCAAGCAGATCATGCGGTCTTACTTCTCGATGGAGGAGGAGAAGGACAACCGCGTCTACGGCGCGATGGACGGCGCGATCCGCGGCAACATGTTCCGCCAGGTTCAGCAGCGCTGGCTCGAGTGGCAGAAGCTCTTCCTGTCGATCATCCCGTTCCCGGAGATCTCAGCGGCCAGAGCGATGCCGATGGCCATCGACGCAGTGCCCAATCCGGAAATCCACAACGGGTTGGCCGTTCAGATGATCGACGAGGTACGGCACTCGACGATTCAGATGAACCTCAAGAAGCTGTACATGAACAACTACATCGACCCGGCCGGCTTCGACATGACCGAGAAGGCGTTCGCCAACAACTACGCGGGCACCATCGGCCGCCAGTTCGGCGAGGGCTTCATCACCGGCGACGCCATCACCGCCGCCAACATCTACCTCACCGTGGTTGCCGAAACTGCCTTCACCAACACCCTGTTCGTCGCGATGCCCGATGAAGCGGCCGCCAACGGCGACTACCTGCTGCCCACGGTGTTCCATTCGGTGCAGTCCGACGAATCCCGCCACATCTCCAACGGGTACTCGATCCTGCTGATGGCACTGGCCGACGAACGCAACCGCCCACTGCTGGAGCGCGATCTGCGCTACGCCTGGTGGAACAACCACTGCGTGGTCGACGCCGCGATCGGCACCTTCATCGAGTACGGCACCAAGGACCGGCGCAAGGACCGGGAGAGCTACGCCGAGATGTGGCGGCGCTGGATCTATGACGACTACTACCGCAGTTACCTTCTGCCACTGGAGAAGTACGGCTTGACGATTCCGCACGACCTGGTCGAGGAGGCGTGGAAGCGCATTACCGAGAAGGGCTACGTGCACGAGGTGGCGCGTTTCTTCGCGACCGGCTGGCCGGTCAACTACTGGCGCATCGACACCATGACCGACACCGACTTCGAGTGGTTCGAGCACAAGTACCCGGGCTGGTACTCCAAGTACGGCAAGTGGTGGGAGGAATACAACCGCCTCGCCTATCCAGGCCGCAACAAACCGATCGCCTTCGAGGAGGTCGGCTACCAGTATCCGCACCGGTGCTGGACGTGCATGGTGCCCGCGCTGATCCGCGAGGACATGATCGTCGAGAAGGTCGACGGCCAGTGGAAGACTTACTGCTCGGAGACCTGCCACTGGACCGACGCCGTCGCCTTCCGCAGCGAGTACGAGGGGCGGGACACCCCGAACATGGGGCGGCTCACCGGCTTCCGCGAGTGGGAGACCTTGCACCACGGCAAGGACCTCGCCGACATCGTCAGCGACCTCGGCTACGTCCGCGACGACGGCAAGACACTTGTCGGGCAGCCGCACCTGAATCTGGACCCGTCGAAGATGTGGACGCTCGACGATGTGCGGGGCAACACGTTCAACAGCCCGAACGTGCTGCTGAATCAGATGACGGATGAAGAGCGCGACGCGCACGTCGCGGCATACCGGGCCGGCGGGGTCCCGGTCTAAGAACACACGGTGGGTGGCACCTGCGCCGCCGCGGTGCCACCCACCGTCACCAACCCCAATCCAGATCGCAGCCCAGGAGGCACCGTCATGGCGGATTCACACAAAATCAACTTCGAACCGGTGAACCTCGAAATGGAGGTCGGCGAGGACGAGAACATCCTCGACGCCGCCTTCCGCCAGGGCATCCACCTCATGCACGGTTGCCGAGAGGGACGTTGCTCGGCATGCAAGTCCTACGTCCTCGACGGCGAAATCCAGATGGAGAACTACTCAACGTTCGCGTGCAACGACTCCGAGGTCGATGACGGCTTTGTGCTGCTGTGCCGTTCGCATGCGTTCAGCGACTGCACGATCGAGCTGCTGAACTTCGACGAGGACGAACTCCTGGGCGGAATCCCGATCCAGGACGTCCGCACCCAGGTGTTGGGGGTTGAACCCAAGACCCGCGACATCGTGTCCCTGCGATTGAAGCCCATCGAGCCGGGCAAGTTCGACTTCAAACCCGGCCAGTACGCCGATCTGCACGTCCCCGGCACCGACGAACATCGATCCTTCTCGATGGCGACCACCCAGTCCTCCACCGACCAGGTCGAATTCCTGATCAAGAAGTACCCCGGCGGCAAGTTCTCCGCACTGCTTGACGGCCACATCCAGGCCGGCGACGAAATCGCACTCACCGGCCCCTACGGATCGTTCACGCTGAAGGACGGCCACGTCCTTCCCGTGGTGTGCATCGGCGGCGGCGCAGGAATGGCGCCCATCCTGTCTCTGCTCCGGCACATGAACGAGACGGAGAACACCCGTTCGGCGAGGTTCTACTACGGAGCGCGCACTGCAGCGGACCTGTTCTACCTCGACGAAATCCTAGAACTAGGCAAGGGACTAAACGACTTTCAGTTCATTGCCTGCCTCTCGGAATCCGCCGACGGGACCGTGCCCGACGCGGTCACCGTCGAGGAGGGCATGGTCACCGACGTCGTGGCACGCCACGAAGCCGCCATCGCCAAGGCCGAGGTCTACCTGTGTGGCCCACCGCCCATGGTCGACGCCGCGCTGGTCTTTCTCGACGCCAATTCCGTACCCAAGGACCAGGTCTTCTACGACAGCTTCACCAGCCCCTTATTCGACTAGACCCCAGTCGTCGTCACCGGCGCCCACGCCGCTCCGGTTACAGCCCAACCCGAGAGGAACCCACCGATGTCCACCCCTGAAAAGGCCAGGGAACGCAGCTTCCCCAAGATCGAGTTCACCGACTCCGAAGCCGGCGCCCGCGTGTTCCCGAGTTCCAAGAGCCGCAGCTACTCCTACTTCAAGCCTGCCAAACTGCGCGCCACGATGTACGAGGACGTCACCGTCGACGTGCAGCCCGACCCCGACCGCCACCTCACTCAAGGCTGGATCTACGGCTTCGGCGATGGCCCTGGTGGCTACCCGAAGGACTGGACGACGGCCAGGTCGTCGAACTGGCATGCCTTCCTCGACCCGAACGAGGAGTGGAACCAGACCATCTTCCGCAACAACGCCGCGGTCGTGCGTCAGGTCGAGCTGTGCCTGAAGAACGCCAAACGGGCCCGCGTCTACGACGGCTGGAATTCGGCCTGGCTGACGTTCATCGAACGCAACGTCGGCGCGTGGATGCACGCCGAGAACGGCTTGGCCTTGCACGTGTTCACCTCCATTCAGCGCTCCGGGCCGACCAACATGATCAACACCGCCGTGGCCGTCAACGCCGCGCACAAGATGCGCTTCGCCCAGGATCTCGCGTTGTTCAACCTGGACTTGGCCGAGGCCACCGAGGCGTTCGACGGCAGCGCGCACAAGGCGGCGTGGCAGGAAGCGCCGGAATGGCAGCCAACCCGCAAGGTCGTCGAAGAACTGACCGCAGTGGGGGATTGGTGCCAATTACTCTTCGCCACCAACATCGTCTTCGAACAGCTCGTGGGCTCATTGTTCCGCAGCGAGCTGGTCATGCAGATCGCCGCCCGCAACGGCGATTACATCACCCCCACGATCGTGGGTACCGGCGAGCATGACTACGACCGCGACCTCAACTACACCCGCAACCTAATCCGCTTGCTCACCCGCGATCCGGAGCACGGCGAGGCGAACAAGGCACTATTCGCCGAATGGCTGGGGACCTGGGTGCCGCGTTGCCTGGACGCCGCCCGCGCCCTGCAACCGATTTGGTCAACACCGGCCGACAAGGCCGTCACGTTCGCGTCCAGCCTGGACGCCGCAGTCGCGAAGTTCACTGCACTGCTTCAAGAAATCGATCTCGACACTCCCGAGGAGTTGACCAAATGACGATGCAATTCGGATCGGCCACCGAGTTCTCCAACATGTGCGGCGTCACCCTGATGAACACCCCCATCGGACGCGTCGTCGCCGAGGTGATGGGTGCCAAGGAGGGCGTCGAACTCACCGAATACCCCTCGATGATCCGCGTCGATGGGGTGCGCCGACTGAACTTCGATTACGACGAACTCTCCGAAGCTCTTGGCGAGGAGTTCGACGGCTCCATCTTCGAGGAGATCAGCTCGACCCACTACGGCCGAATGGTGCACCTCGACGACAAGACGATGTTGTTCGCCAGCCCCGAGGACGCCGCCGAATACATCGGCTTCGACCTCACGGCGCAGTAGTCGATCACTCAAACAACCCATAGAGCAAGGACTTTCAACATGTATGAGAAAGACGGCCAGAAGTATTTCATCGTTGACGGGCACGTCCACCTGTGGGACGGCCGCGCCTCGAACCTGAAGAACGTGCACGGCAAGCAATTCATCGACTGCTTCTACGACTACCACAAGAACCTCAGCCCCGAAGAAGCCCTGTGGGACTACGACACCTATACCTACTATGGCGGCGACCGGTTGATGAAGGACCTGTTCGTCGACGGCTACGTCGACCACGCCGTCTTCCAGGCCACCCTGTTGTCCGACTTCTACGTCAACGGCTTCGGCCAGACCGAGGAAGCCTTCGCCCTTACCCAGAAACACCCCGACAAGCTCACCTACAACCATGCCTACGATCCCCGCTGCGGGGAAGCCGGCCTGGAGCAGCTGCGGCGCGACGCAGACCGGATGAAGTTGCAGGGCGTCAAGCTCTACACCGCCGAGTGGCACGGCGACTCCCGCGGCTACAAGCTCGACGAAGCCTGGTCGCGGCGCTACCTCGAAGAGGCTATCAAGCTGGGCATCAAGAACATTCACGTACACAAGGGTCCCACGATCCGTCCCCTTGACCGCGACGCCTTCGACGTCGCCGACGTCGACAAGGTGGCCACCGACTATCTGGAGTTGAACTTCGTCGTCGAACACGTCGGGCTGCCGAGGTTGGAGGACTTCTGCTGGATCGCCACCCAGGAATCCAACGTCTACGGCGGCCTGGCCGTGGCCATCCCATTCATCCACACCCGGCCCCGCTACTTCGCGCAGATCATCGGCGAACTGCTGTACTGGATCGGGGAGGACAAGATCCTGTTCTCCAGCGACTACGCCCTCTGGACGCCGAAGTGGCTGATCGAGAAGTTCGTCGACTTTCAGATCCCCGAGGACATGCAGGGCGAGTACGCCCCCATCACCGTCGAGCAGAAGCGCAAGATCCTCGGGCTAAACGCCGCGTCGCTCTACGACATCGACGTGCCGGCCGAACTCCGGCTGCCCACACCGGGACAGGACACCGTCGAGGTGGCAGCCGGCGCCAAGGAGAGCGTGTCGATATGAGCACCGCCGTGCTCTCCGCCGAAGCTGACATCCTCGACGCACTGGCGACGGTCACCGATCCCGAACTCGACGAGCCCATCACCGATCTCGGGTTCGTGCGGTCGGTGTTCATCGACGATGACGGAGTCACCGTGCACTTGCGGCTGCCTACGGCGTTCTGCTCGCCGAATTTCGCCTACCTGATGGCCTCCGACGCGCTGGATGCGCTGCGGGAGCTAGACGAGATCGGGCGGGTCCGGGTGCTGCTCGACGACCATCACGACAGCGACAAGATCAATGCCGGCCTGGCCGCCGACGCCGGATACCTCGGCACGTTCGGCGTCGAGGCCGAGGAAAGCCTCGCCGAGCTACGTGACGTGTTCTGGCGTAAGGCGCACGCTGCGGCGATGGAACGCGCGATCACGGCGCTGCTGCGCCAGAAGCCGATGGACGTCGAGCAGATCGGGCAACTGCTGCTGCGCGACCTGCCCGAGGGCAAAGCAAAGGTAGCCCTGTTGCGACGCCGGTTCGCCATCGGGCTGAGCAACTGCCCCAACAGCAAAGTCCTCGTCGACGACGTAGGCAGGCCCGTTGCGCCCGAGGCGGTTCCGCTGCGCTTGCGGTTCGCCAGGTCCGTACGGATCTCCATGGAAGGCAACTCGCACTTCTGCCGGGGGTTACTGGCCACCCGCTATGGCGACGACGAACCCGAGGGCGCCCTACCCGTCATCACCAACATCAGAACCCGAAGGAGTAGGCGATGAAAGCCGTACAGGTAGTGGGATACCACCAGAACCTCGAGATGGCCGACGTCACCAAGCCGACGCCGATAGGACCGTTCGACGTCGTGGTGAAGATCGGCGGCGCCGGAGTGTGTCGGACCGACCTGCACATCCTCGAAGGCCAGTGGGCCGAGAAGTCACAGGTGCAGCTGCCCTACACCATCGGACACGAGAACGCCGGCTGGGTGGACGCCGTCGGATCGGCGGTAAGCAACGTCGCCGAGGGTGACAAGGTCATCGTGCACCCGCTAATCACCTGCGGCCTGTGCCGAGCATGCCGCAGCGGTGACGACGTGCACTGCGAAGCCAATGCCTTCCCCGGCATCGATACCAACGGCGGGTACGCCGAGTACCTCAAGACCTCCGCCCGCAGCGTCGTAAGAATCGATGACTCGCTGGAGCCGTCTGACGTCGCCGCGCTAGCCGATGCCGGGTTGACGGCGTATCACGCCGCCGCCAAGGCGGCTCGCAGGTTGACCCCTCGCGACCAAGTGGTCGTGATCGGTGCGGGAGGCTTGGGGCACATCGGTATTCAGGTACTCAAGGCGTTGTCCCCAGCGGAACTGATTGTCGTCGATCGCAACCCGGAGGCGCTCAAACTCGCCGAGGCGATCGGCGCCGACCACGGCGTCGTCGCGGACGGCACCCAGGTCGATCAAGTACTTGAACTCACCGGCGGGCACGGCGCCGAGACCGTCGTCGACTTCGTCGGCGAGGGTGGCGCCACCCGCGAGGGCATCGCCATGTTGCGCCGGGCCGGTGACTACCACGTCGTCGGGTACGGAGAAAACATCGACGTCCCCACCATCGACGTCATCTCCACCGAGATCAACTTCATCGGCAACCTCGTCGGCTCCTACAACGACCTGTGCGACCTGATGGCACTCGCCGCCCGCGGTTCGGTGAACCTGCACACGCAGAAGTACGCGCTCGACGACTTCCAGTCAGCCATAACCGATCTCGACAACGGCAACGTCCGCGGACGCGCAATCCTCGTGCCCTGACGCCCATCCACCAACATCTCGCCCCGAAAGGAACTACGGCCATGGCCAAGGAATTGCGGTTCAACTCAGATGCCCGCGCACGACTCGAACAGGGTGTCAACGCACTCGCCGATGCAGTCAAGGTGACCCTTGGGCCCAAGGGGCGCAACGCCATCCTGGAGAAGCTGACCGGCCCTCCCACCATCACCAACGACGGCGTGACCATCGCCAGGGAGATCCAGCTGCGCGATCCCTTTGCCAACATGGGCGCCCAGTTGGTCAAAGAAGTGGCGATGAAGACCAACGGGGTAGTCGGTGACGGCACCACGACCGCCACCGTGTTGGCCCAGGCCATGGTCCGCGAAGGGCTGCGCGCAGTCGATGCCGGCGCCAACCCGATGCGGGTGCGCCGTGGCATCGAGCGCACCGTCCCGGTTGTTGTCGAGTCGCTGCGCAGCCACAGCGTCGAGGTCAGTGGTAGCAGTGATCTGCGCCGGATCGCGGCCTTGGCCGCCAGCGACGACGATTCCATTGGTGACGTCATCGCTGCCGCTGTCGAACACGTCGGCAAGTCCGGCGTGGTCACCACCGAGGAGAGCGACACCCTGGGCATGGCGGTGGATGTCGTCGACGGCATCGAGTTCGACCACGGCTACACCTCGGGCTACATGGTCACTGACCACGAACGCATGGAAGCCGTCCTGGACAACCCGCTAATCCTGTTGACCAACAAGAAGATCAGTCAGGTGCAGGAGATCATGCCCACCCTGGAGGTGGCCAAACGCGCCGACCGCCCCCTCGTCGTGATCGCCGAGGACGTCGACGGCCCGGCCCTGCAACTGCTGGTCGGCGGCAACATGCACAAGACGATGCAGTCCGTGGTCGTGCGCGCCCCGGGCTTCGGGCATCGCCGGGTGGCTGAACTCGAAGACCTCGCGGTCGCGCTCAGCGGACACGTCATCGCCAAGGACACCGGTATCGAACTGGCCGAGGTCACCCGCGAGCACCTCGGATCCTGTGATCGCCTCTCCGCCACGGAGAACGACACCACTATCGTCGGTCCGCACGGTCAGCAGAACCTCGTCGATGCCCGTGTAGCGCAGCTGGAGGCCCAGCGTGAGCGGGCCAAGCTCGACGCCGACCAGGACATGCTCGATCTGCGGATCGCACGGCTCACCGGTCGCGTCGCCGTCATCCGCGTCGGCGGCGCCACCAGCGTCGAGCTCAAAGAACGCATGCTGCGCGTGGAGGACGCCCTGGCCGCGACGAGGGCGGCGTTGGAAGCCGGCATCGTGTCCGGCGGCGGCACCGCACTCGCCCAGGCGCACCGGGCGTTGGACACCCTCGAACTCGTCGGCGACGAGGCCATCGGCCGCGACGTGATCCGTCGCGCCTTGGCCGAGCCGTTGCGTTGGATTGCAATCAATGCCGGGTTCGAAGGAGGCGACGTGGTCGACGTCGTCGCCGACCTTCCCCTTGGGCACGGCTTCAACGCGCTCACCGGGGAATACGGCGACATGTTCGCCGAAGGGATCATTGATCCGTTCAAGGTCACCCGCGCCGCGCTGGAGAGCGCAGCGTCCATCGCCGCGTTGCTCATCACCACCGAGACCGCTGTCGTGGAGGAAATCGTTGGACAACCCGGGGCAATCATGGCACCGGGCTTCGGCGACCTCGCCGAGGGCATGATCCGCCCGTCCAACATCTACTGATCGCGCGCTGCGACAACTGGACCTCCGGTCGCATGGCGCGATCCTGCCCAAGCTTGACAGGGAAGTGCTCGACCTTGGTGTCTGGTCCACTCTGGTCGAGCGGCACGTCCTGACCAACGAGACGTTGCGCAGTCGCTTACTTCAACGTGTCTGAACGGAGACGAGTTGACGCGCTGAACGACTTCGTTCCGCGAGCGCGAAGCCACCTGAGGCGTTGAAGGGCCCAAACGACTTCGCAGATGACCCTGCGCGTGATGGCCATCAACATCACGGGCCAGTCAGACGGCCAACCCGGTTGCGCGGCCGTCCGCCGAAAACCGTGACGCGAGCCAATACTCGGCCAGCACCAAGGCTCAAGTACCCGTGTAGGTCTCGGGGTCGGGCCGGAACCGCGTGCCGTCGTCGAGCGCGTTGAGCTGATCCATGTGCTCGGCGGCCAGTTCGAATTCGAACACGTCGAAGTTCTCGGCGATTCGCTCGGGAGACGAGGAGCGCGGAATCACGACGTTGCCAAGCTGAATGCTCCACCGGATCAGCACCTGTGCCGGGGTCTTGCCGTATTCGCCCGCGATCGATCGCACCGTCGGATTCTCCAGGACCTTGCCGATGCCGAGCGGTCCGTACGCCTCCGTGACGATGTTGTGCTCGGCGTTGGCCGCCCGCAGCGCCGACTGGTTCAACAGCGGGTGCAGTTCGATTTGATTGATAGCCGGGACGCTGAACGACAGCTCGATGACGTTCGAGAGGTCCTCGGCGGTGAAGTTGGCAACGCCGATCGACTTGGCGTCGCCGTCTTCCTTGGCCTTCAGCAGACCGGCCCAGCTGTGCACGTACCTGCCTGCGTCGCCGGCGGGCCAGTGGATGAGGTAGGCGTCGACGTAGTCCATGCCGAGGCGCTCGAGGCTGGCCTTGCACGCGTTCTGCGACGTCGTGTAGCCCTGATCCTCGGTGGCCAACTTGGTGGTGACGAAGATCTCGGCCCGCGGAATCCCCGAGGCGGCAACGGCCCGGCCCACGGCCGCTTCGTTGCCGTACGCGGCGGCGGTGTCGATCAGTCGGACGCCGATCTCCAAGGCCGCCGACACCGCGCGCTCGGTCTCGGCCTCCGTCAGCTCGCCGACACCGACGCCGAGCACCGGCATCGTGTTGTCGTCGTTGAGAGACACATTGGGGATCGCTGCCGCGGAGGTCATGTCGCCTACCCTGTGAAGTTGAAGGTCCGTGGATCGGGGCCCAGCCGTGTGCCGTCCTCCAGCGAGGCGATGGACGTCATGTCCTTCTCGCTGAGCTCGAAGTCGAACACGTCGAAGTTACTCACAATCCGTTCGGGGTTCACCGATTTCGGGATGACGATATTACCGAGCTGGATGTGCCACCTAATCAGCACCTGTGCCGGGGTTCTGCCGTGGGCGTCGGCGAGCGAGGTGACGGTGGGGTTCTCCAGCAGCGAGCCCTGGCCAAGCGGACTCCACGCCTCGGTGGCGATGCCGAGACTGGCGTGCAGCTCCCGCAATTCGCGCTGAGGAAAAAGGGGGTGCAGCTCGATCTGATTGACAGTCGGGACGATTCCAGTGCCGTCAATGAGAATGCGCAGGTGCTCGGGGTCGAAGTTGCTGACCCCGATGGAGCGGATGTGGCCCTGGTCTCGGAGATGAGCGAATGCCTTGAAGGTCTCGACGTAGGCGTTGCGCTCGGGCATCGGCCAATGGATCAGATAGAGGTCGAGGTAGTCCACCCCCAGGCGGGCGATGCTCTCGTCGAACGCCTTCAGCGTCCGTTCATAACCATGGTCGGCGTTCCACAGCTTCGTCACGAGATACACGTCTTCACGCGCGATCCCGGAGGCGGTCGCGTTCTTGACCGCACGCCCGACCTCGGCCTCGTTGCCGTACGCCGCGGCGGTGTCGATGTGCCGGTAGCCCGCCGCCAGCGCTGCGCCTGCGGCCCGTTCGGTAACGTCGGCCGGTGTCTGCCACACACCCAGTCCGATGGCTGGGATCGAAGTACCGTCGTTGAGCAGCACGCAAGGATGTGAGGGACTAGCCATGACGAAGAGTCTGCCAGCCCAGGATGTCTCCACCGGATCGTCGGTTGCGGTGGCGCATCCGGGCGCCGGCCGTCCGAGCCGGACCCGGCTTGCCGTTGTCAACGCAGCCAGCCGCGTCACGCTGCGCGCCCTGCCGAAGATTCCCGATCCGGTCAAGCGGCTGTTCCTTGGTAGGCGCGCCGTCGTCATCGACGGCAACACGCTGGACACCACGCTGCAGCTGTTGCTCGCCGCCCAGCGGTCGGCCGGCCTCAACGGACTCGTCGCCAGCAGCGACCTGCCGACGGCCCGCACGCAGTTGCGCAAACTGGCGGCGATCATCGATCCCGCCATCGCGGTCGGGGTGACGGAGGTGTCGATTCCCGGTCCTGCGGGCGCCATTCGGGCGCGGCACTACGTGCCGGTCAACACGCAGGGGCAGGGCCCCGCACCGCTTCTCGTCTTCTTCCATGGCGGTGGCTTCGCGATCGGGAGCATCGAAACCCACGATGGCCTGTGCCGATTGATCTGCCGCGACGCGGGCGTGCACGTGCTGTCGATCGACTACCGGCTGGCACCGGAACACAAGGCGCCCGCCGCGATGACGGACTGCTACGCCGCATACAGGTGGGCGCTCGACCACGCCGCCGAACTCGGCGCCGATCGCGACCGGGTGGCAGTTGGCGGCGACAGCGCGGGAGGCAACCTCGCCGCCGTGGTGTCGCTGGCGGCGCGCAACGACGGCGTTCGGTTGCCCGCGCTGCAACTGCTGCTGTACCCGGTCACCCAGTTCGGCGCCGAGACGCGTTCGATGACGCTGTTCGCCGACGGCTTCTTCCTGACCAAGACAGGACATGGACTTGTTCGAAGCGAACTATCTGTCGGGGGCGTCGGTCGACCGGACGGACCCACTGGTTGCGCCCCTGCTGGCCGACGACCTGTCCGGCCTGCCACCGGCGTTGCTGGTGACCGGTGGCTTCGATCCGCTGCGCGACGAGGGCAACCAGTACGCCGAGGCGCTGGCCGCGGCGCGGGTCTGCGTCGATCACCGGCAGTTCGGCTCGATGGTGCACGGTTTCGCGAACTTCTTCCCACTCGGCGGCGGCAGCGCCACCGCGATGGCCGAGATCGTGTCCGCGGTGCGGGCGCATCTGAGCCGCACCTGAGTAACGCTTGGATGCGCGCCGGTACCCTGTTTGCGTGGCCACGAAACCCAAGAAGACCGCCAGCTACGACCTGAAGGCCGCCGATCGCCGGCGCAACCTGCTGATCCAGATCGGGCTCACCGCTGTCGTCGTGGTGTTCGCCGTTGCCCTGGTGCTCTACATCGTGATGTCGGGCGACAAGAAGCCCTCGGGCGGCGAGACGAAGGCGATCCGCGTGGCGTCGAGCAAGCTGATCACCAACGAAGGACAAGCAACCCAAGGCCGTCCTGTCGATGTACGAGGACTTCCTGTGCCCCGTCTGCGGCAGGTTCGAGCAGCAGTTCGGCCCCACGATCACCCAGCTGATCGACAGCGGAGCGATCGCCGTCGACTACAACATGGTGGCGATCCTGTCCCGGCCCGTCGAACCAGAACTACTCGTCGCGGGCGGGAGCCGCGGCGTACTGCGTCGCCGACGAGGACAACACCCCGGACAAGGAAATGTTCCGGCGATTCCACGCCGCGCTGTACGCCCAGCAGCCCGACGAGACCGGCACGGTCTTCCCGACCAACGCGCAGTTGATCGAGACGGCACGCCAGGCCGGGGTCGTGGGGCAAGGTGCCCGACTGCATCAACAGTGGCCGCTACGTCGCCCTGGTTGACGGCCTCGCGGCCGCGTCCAACGTGAACTCGACCCCGACCATCCGGATCAACGGCGAGGACTACAACCCCACCACGCCCGATGCGCTGGTCGCCAAGGTCAAGGGGATCGTCGGTGACGTGCCGGGTGCCGGCACCGCACCCGCGGCGCCCGTCCCGACCCAACCCGGGTCCGCACCGGGCGCGCCGCAGGCGCCCGCACCGACTGAGCCTGCACCGGGCGCTGCCGCCCCGACGCAACCGGTGCTCGCACCGACTGAGCCGACACCCGCACCGACGGCGCCGAGGTGACCGTCACTGCCGCGAGTTCGGAGCCGTCGACAGAGCCGTCGGCCGAGGGCTCGCAGGCAGGGGTGCCCGTCGCGAGCGCGGTCTGGGTGCTGATCGCAGGCGTCGTCGGGCTCGCCGCGGCCGTCACGTTGACGATCGAGAAGATCAAGCTGCTCGAGAACCCCGCCTACGTCCCGTCGTGCAGCATCAACCCGGTGCTGTCGTGCGGATCGGTGATGGTCACCCCGCAGGCGGCGGCGTTCGGCTTCCCCAACCCGCTGATCGGCATCGTCGCGTTCTACGGTGGTGGTGGTCACCGGGGTGCTGGCCGTCGCGAAAGTCCCTCTGCCGCGGTGGTATTGGGCCGGGCTCGCAACGGGCACGCTGCTCGGCGTCGTGTTCATCCACTGGCTGATCTACCAGAGCCTGTATGTCATCGGCGCGCTGTGCCCGTACTGCATGGTGGTGTGGGCGGTCACCATCCCGCTGCTGGTCGTGGTGTCGTCGATCGCGTTGGCACCCGCTCGGGAAAATGCGGTGGTACGAGTGGTGCACCAGTGGCGGTGGTCGCTCGTCGCGCTGTGGTTCACCGCGCTGATTCTGTTGATTCTGGTGCGCTTCTGGAATTACTGGTCGACGCTCATCTGAACGACTGCGGCCGCCGCGAGGAGGTTAGGGTAACGCGTGATCTCCAAACTCCTGGTGGCCAATCGCGGCGAGATCGCGATCCGCGCGTTTCGCGCGGCGTACGAGATGGGCATCTCGACGGTCGCGGTCTACGCCTACGAGGATCGCAATTCCTCGCATCGGCTGAAGGCCGACGAGTCCTACCAGATCGGTGAGGTGGGCCGTCCCGTCCGTGCGTACCTGTCGGTCGACGGAGATCATCCGCGTCGCCAAACACGCGGGCGCCGACGCGGTCTACCCGGGCTACGGGTTCCTCTCGGAGAACCCGGAGCTGGCCGCCGCGTGCGCCGAGGCGGGCATCACGTTCGTCGGTCCGAGCGCCCACGTGCTGGAGTTGACGGGCAACAAGGCCCGCGCGATCGCGGCGGCCAGGGAAGCGGGCCTGCCGGTGCTGACGTCGTCGGCGCCGTCGGCGTCGGTGGACGAGCTCGTCGCCGCCGCGGCGGACATGCAGTTCCCGCTGTTCGTCAAGGCGGTCTCCGGCGGCGGCGGCCGCGGCATGCGGCGGGTGACCGACCCCGAGGCGCTGGCCGAGGCGATCGAAGCCGCCAGCCGCGAGGCCGAGTCGGCGTTCGGCGATCCGACGGTCTACCTCGAGCAGGCCGTGCTGAACCCGCGTCACATCGAGGTGCAGATCCTCGCCGACGGCCAGGGCAACGTCATCCACCTGTTCGAGCGGGACTGCAGCGTGCAGCGCCGCCACCAGAAGGTGATCGAGCTCGCGCCCGCGCCGAATCTGCCCGCCGAGCTGCGGGACGAAGATCTGCGCCGACGCCGTCGCGTTCGCCAGGCAGATCGACTACACCTGCGCGGGCACCGTGGAGTTCCTGCTCGACGAGCGCGGCCACCACGTGTTCATCGAGATGAATCCCCGCATCCAGGTCGAGCACACCGTCACCGAGGAGATCACCGACGTCGACCTGGTGGCCAGTCAGCTGCGCATCGCCGCGGGGGAGACGCTGGCCGATCTCGGCCTGAGCCAGGACTCGGTGCAGGTGCGCGGCGCCGCCATGCAGTGCCGGATCACCACCGAGGACCCGGCCAACGGCTTCCGGCCCGACACCGGCCGCATCACCGGCTACCGGTCGCCGGGCGGCGCGGGCATCCGGCTCGACGGCGGCACGAACCTCGGTGCCGAGATCGGCGCGCACTTCGACTCGATGCTGGTCAAGATGACGTGCCGCGGCCGGGACTTCTCGACCGCGGTGACGCGCGCCCGCCGCGGGTTGGCGGAGTTCCGGATCCGCGGGGTGTCGACGAACATCCCGTTCCTGCAGGCCGTCGTCGACGACCCCGACTTCCGGGCGGGCCGGGTCACCACGTCGTTCATCGACGAGCGGCCGCATCTGCTCACCGCGCACATCCCCGCCGACCGCGGCACCAAGATGCTCAACTACCTCGCCGAGGTCACGGTCAACTCGCCGTACGGGGGCCGGCCGCGGGTGTACCCGCAGGACAAGCTGCCCGCACGTCGACCTCGAGTACGACGCCGCCACCGGGCAGCAGGCAGCGCCTGATCGAGCTGGGGCCCGAGGGTTTCGCGGCGCTGGTTGCGGGACTCGCCGGCGGTCGGCGTCACCGACACCACGTTCCGCGACGCGCACCAGTCGCTGCTCGCCACCCGGGTGCGCACCACCGGCCTGCTGGTGATCGCGCCGTACATCGCGAGGATGACGCCGGAGCTGTTGTCGATCGAGTGCTGGGGCGGCGCGACTTACGATGTGGCGCTTCGGTTCCTGAAGGAAGATCCGTGGGAACGGCTGGCGGCGCTGCGTGAGGCGGTGCCCAACATCTGTCTGCAGATGCTGCTGCGGGGCCGCAACACCGTCGGCTACACCCCGTACCCGGAGGTGGTCACCTCGGCGTTCGTCGAAGAGGCCACCGCGACCGGTATCGACATCTACCGCATCTTCGATGCGCTGAACAACGTCGAGTCGATGCGGCCGGCGATCGACGCGGTGCGCGAAACCGGTTCGGCGGTAGCCGAAGTCGCGATGAGCTACACGGGCGACCTGTCCGATCCCGCCGAGACGCTCTACACGCTGGACTACTACCTCAAGCTCGCCGAGCAGATCGTCGACGCGGGCGCCCACGTGCTGGCGATCAAGGACATGGCCGGGCTGCTGCGGGCGCCCGCGGCGACCACGTTGGTCGGTGCGCTGCGCAGCCGGTTCGATCTGCCCGTGCACGTGCACACCCACGACACCCCCGGCGGGCAGCTGGCCACCTACACCGCCGCGTGGCAGGCGGGCGCCAGCGCGGTCGACGGCGCGGCCGCCCCGCTGGCCGGGACCACCAGCCAGCCGGCGTTGAGCTCCATCGTGGCCGCGGCCGCGCACACCCAGTTACGACACCGGGCTGTCGCTGCGCGCCATCTGCGATCTGGAACCGTACTGGGAAGCGCTGCGAAAGGTGTACGCGCCCTTTGATGTTGGAGCGTCTGGACTCATAGCCCCGACCGGTCGGGTGTACGAGCACGAGATTCCCGGCGGCCAGCTGTCGAACCTGCGCCAGCAGGCGATCGCGCTCGGGTTCGGCGACCGCTTCGAGCAGATCGAGGAGAACTACGCCGCGGCCGACCGCGTGCTCGGTCATCTGGTGAAGGTCACGCCGTCGATCGAAGGTCGTCGGAGACCTCGCGCTCGCGCTCGTCGGTGCGGGCGTCACGGCCGACGAGTTCGCCGCCGATCCGGCCCGATTCGACATCCCCGATTCCGTGATCGGTTTCCTGCGCGGCGAACTCGGCGATCCGCCGGGTGGCTGGCCGGAACCGCTGCGCACCAAGGCGCTGGCCGGACGCGCGGCGGCCAAGCCGACCCAGGAACTGACCGCCGAGGACGAAGCGGTGCTTGCCCGCCGGGCACTCAAACGCCAGGCCGCGCTCAACCGGCTGCTCTTCCCCGGCCCGACAAAGGAATTCGAGGCACACCGGGAGATCTACGGCGACACGTCGCGGTTGAGTGCCAACCAGTTCTTCTACGGTTTGCGCCACGGCGACGAACATCGCATCCAGATCGACAAGGGCGTCGACCTCATCATCGGACTCGAGGCGATCTCCGACGCCGACGAACGCGGCATGCGCACGGTGATGTGCATCATCAACGGGCAACTGCGCCCGGTGGTGGTGCGCGACCGCAGCGTCGCCGTCGACATCCCCGCCGCCGAGAAGGCCGACCGCACCAATCCCGACCACGTCGCCGCACCGTTCGCCGGTGTCGTGACCGTCAACGTGACCGCGGGCGACAAGGTGGAGGCGGGAGCGACCATCGCCACGATCGAGGCGATGAAGATGGAGGCGGCGATCACCGCACCGAAGGCGGGCACCGTGGCGCGGGTGGCCGTGCTCGCGACCGCCCAGGTCGAGGGTGGCGATCTCCTGGTGGTGGTCAGCTGACCCGGATCGTCGGGGCCAGTTCGGCGGACGGCGGATTTCCGTGCCGCGCAACGGAACTCGGCCCGACTACCGATCGGGTTCGCGAGTCGCTCTTCAACGTGCTCACCGCGCGCATGGAGCTGGCTGGGGCCAGGGTGCTCGATCTGTACGCCGGATCTGGTGCGCTCGGGATCGAGGCGCTGTCGCGCGGTGCGGCGTCGGCGCTGTTCGTGGAGTCCGACCGGCGTGCCGCCGCCGTCATCGCGCAGAACCTCGCCGCGCTCGGCATCACCGACGCCGAGGTGCGGTGCGGCCCCGTCACGACCGTGCTCGCCGGCGCCGCCGACCGTCCGGCAGACCTGGTCTTCGCCGATCCGCCGTACGAGGTGCCCGCCGCCGACGTCGAGGCTGTGCTGGAGGCGTTGACCGATCGCGGCTGGGCGGCGCCCGGCGCGGTCGCGGTGGTGGAGCGCGCGACGTCGGGTCCGGCCCTGGACGTGGCCCGCGGGCTGGTCGCCGGGGCGGGAGCGCCGCTACGGCGACACCCGCCTCGAGTTCGGCGAGCTGAGCAGAGGTGCGCGCGTCTAACCGCGCTCGAAGTCGCGTAACCTGCTCGACCATGAGCGGCGCTGTATGCCCGGGATCGTTCGATCCGGTCACCCTCGGCCACATCGACGTCTTCGAGCGCACTGCAGCGCAGTTCGACGAGGTGGTCGTGGCCGTCCTGGTGAATCCGAACAAGTCGGGGATGTTCACCGTCGAGGAGCGCATCGAGCTGATCCGTGAGTCGACGACGCATCTGCCGAACTTGCGCGTGGAGAGCGGCAGCGGGTTGGTCGTCGACTTCGCGAGGTCCCGCGGTTTGACGGCGATCGTCAAGGGTCTGCGCACGGGCATGGACTTCGAATACGAGATTCAGATGGCGCAGATGAACAAGCACATCGCCGGCGTCGACACCTTCTTCGTCGCGACGCACTCCGCAATACGCCTTCGTGTCGTCGTCGCTCGCCAAGGAGGTGGCCGCCCTGGGTGGTGACGTATCCGAACTCCTGCCGGAGCCCGTGAACCGGCGGCTGGCGGCCAAGCTCGGCCGCTGAGCGCTGCCCCTGTTGTCAGGAGCTGCCGAACCTCTTACGGTAAGACCGAAGGGGGAGGTTCCCCTTCGCTTGGCGCCCAGGAGGGGCGATCCACGTGACGGGCATCGACGGTGTACGGGCACTTAGCCCCGCGGTGCCCGAATTCGACTGGGATGCCCTACCTTTGGCCGCCGACCGCGGCGTCGGGTGGAAGGCGTTGCGAGACAAGGGCAGGGTGCTCTACTCGCAGGGCTGGTACCACCTGACCCACCGTGAGGACGTCGCCTTCGCGCTGCGAAACCCGGAGCTGTTCTCGTCGGGACCGGCCTACAACGGGCTCGGCAGCCCCCTCACTCTCATACCCATCGGGCTCGATCCGCCGGAACACACGCGGTTCCGCCACATCTTGCAGCCGTTCTTCAGCCCGGCGACGCTGAACGCAATGCTGCCGTCACTTCAGCAGCAAGCCATCGACATCATCGAGGCGGCCGCGGCGAAGGCCGGCTGTGATGCGGTGGCGGAGATCGCGGTGCCATATCCGTCGCAGGTGTTCCTCACGCTGTTCGGATTGCCGCTCGAGGACCGCGACCGGCTGATCCGGTGGAAGGACGCCGTCATCGGTCTCGCCGAGTCCACGTCGATCGAGGGCGTGGACATCACCCCGGCGCTGGAACTGTTCACCTACCTGACCGAGGCGGTGGCGCAGCGGCGAGCCAACCCGCAGGACGACGTGCTGTCGGCGCTGTTGACCGGTGAGACTCCGCTCGACGACGCCGAAGCCATCGGGCTGAGTTTCATCTTCGTGCTGGCCGGGCTCGACACCGTCACCTCGTCGATCGGGATGGCGTTGATGTACCTCGCCACCCGGCCGGACCTGCGCAAGCATCTGATCGAGCACCCCGACGAGGTCAGGGTGTTCGTCGAGGAGATGATCCGCCTGGAACCAGGTCCACCGATGGTTCCCCGGGTCGTGACCCAGGACGTGACCATCGGCGACGTCACGCTGAAGAAGGGTGACGCGGTCCGACTGTGCATTGCCGCCATCAACCGCGACGATGCCGACGCCATCTCGGCAAACGACCTGGTGATGGATGGGAAGGTGCATCGGCACTGGGGCTTCGGCGGGGGACCGCACCGCTGTCTTGGCTCGCACTTGGCTCGGATGGAGCTGACGCTGATCACCAACGAGTGGCTGCGCCGCGTCCCCGACTTCGAGTTGGCTCCCGGCTTCGTCCCCGACGTGACGTTCCCAGCTCCCACGCTGGGGCTGGACCGCCTGCCCCTGGTCTTCACCAGGGCCCGACCGCCGGGTTACGCCACTAGCCGATCGGCTACTCCGTGACCAAGGTGGGCTTTGATGACCGGACCGACCGAACACTGGGGCTTCGGCGGCGGGCCGCACCGCTGCCTCGGCGCACATCTGGCCCGGATGGAGCTCAAACTCGTCGTCAGCGAATGGCGCAAGAGGATCCCCGTGTTCGAGCCGGCGCCTGGGCACCGGCCCGAGATCGAGTGGCCGTCACCTACCAATACGCTGGTGGAACTGCCTTTGCGGGTCACCGGGCGCTGAGCCGTCCCGCGACACACCGACGGTAAAGAACAGTCACAGACGTAACACCAGGCACACTAGTAACAACAACTAAGCCTGGAGGATTTGCCGTGTACCGAGTATTTGAGGCGCTCGACGAGCTCGGCGCGATCGTGGAAGAAGCCCGCGGCGTCCCGATGACCGCAGGCTGCATGGTGCCACGGGGCGACGTCCTCGAGTTGCTCGACGACATCAAGGACGCCATCCCCGGCGAACTCGACGACGCGCAGGACGTCCTCGACGCGCGCGACGGGATGCTGCGCGAGGCCAAGGACCACGCGGACTCGATGGTCGCGACGGCGACCGCCGAGGCCGACTCGTTGATCAACCACTCCCGCAGCGAAGCCGACCGGTTGCTCGCCGACGCCAAGGGCCAGGCCGACAGGATGGTCGCCGAGGCACGTCAGCACAGCCAGAAGATGGTCGGCGACGCCCGCGAAGAGGCCATTCGCATCGCGGCCACGGCCAAGCGCGAGTACGAGGCCAGCACCGGCCGGGCGAAGTCCGAAGCCGACCGGCTGATCGAGAACGGCAACCTCTCCTACGAGAAGGCCGTCCAGGAGGGCATCAAGGAACAGCAACGCCTGGTGTCGCAGACCGAGATCGTGCAGACGGCGAACGCCGAGGCCACCCGGCTCGTCGACACCGCCCACGCCGAGGCCGACCGGCTACGCGGCGAATGCGACATCTACGTCGACAGCAAGCTCGCGGAGTTCGAGGAGTACCTGAACGGAACCCTGCGCTCGGTCGGACGCGGCCGGCATCAGCTGCGCACCGCCGCCGGCACGCACGACTACGCCCAACGCTGACGCCGAAGCCCGAGCCCGACGCTGACCTCAGGCGATCGGTCGCTCCGGTCCTGCTCGCCACAACCGCCGCCGTAGGATTGCCGCCATGGCGAGGCATGGCGTACACCGCCGACACGCGGTTGCCCTTCGTGATCGACGTCTCCCGGCTCGGTCGCCGACCGGGTTCGATGCTCGAGCTCACCGAGACCGTTGCCGCGCCTGCGCGCATCGGCATCGAGCTCGTCTCGATCGCCAAAGGCGCACCCGTCGAGCTCGACCTTCGGCTCGAGTCGGTCTCGGAAGGCGTGCTGGTCACCGGCACGGTCGCGGCGCCCACGACGGGTGAGTGCGCGCGTTGCCTCACCCCGATCAGCGGGCACGTCGAGATCGACCTCACCGAGTTGTTCGCCTACCCCGACAGCGTCACCGAGGCCACCACCGATGCCGACGAGGTTGGCCACGTCATCGACGACACCATCGACCTCGAGCAGCCGATCATCGACGCGATCGGGCTGGTGCTGCCGTTCAGCCCGTTGTGCGAGGACGACTGTCTCGGTCTGTGCCCGCAGTGCGGCGTGCGGCTGGCCGACGCCGAACCCGACCACCACCACGACCTGATCGATCCGCGCTGGGCCAAGCTGGCCGCGATGCTGCCCAACGATCCCACCAGCGAGGGGCCGCCGGATCACTCCGGAGGCCACGCGTGACGGTCGATCGGACGCCGCTGCTCAAGGCGCTCGGCGTCGAACTGCCCGATGACTTGTTGACGCGCGCGCTGACGCACCGCAGCTACGCCTACGAGAACGGTGGCCTGCCCACCAACGAGCGACTCGAGTTCCTCGGCGACGCCGTGCTCGGTCTGCTGATCTCGCGAGATCTTCGATCCACCGCCATCCCGACAGTCCAGAAGGGCGATCTGGCCAAGCTGCGCAACAGCATCGTCAACACGCAGGCACTGGCGCAACGTGGGCCGCAAGTTGACCGACGACGGGCTCGGGTCGTATCCTGCTGCTCGGCCGCGGTGAGGTCGTGACCGGTGGGCACGACAAGTCCAGCATCCTGGCCGACGGCGTCGAGTCGCTGCTCGGCGCCGTCTACCTGGAGCACGGCTTCGACGTGGCGCGCACCGTCGTGCTCAAGCTCTTCGGCGAACTGCTCGACACGGCGCCGTCGCTCGGCGCCGCCCTGGAGTGGAAGACGAGCCTGCAGGAATTGACCGTCCGCGCGCAGGCTCGGCGTGCCGACCTACGTCGTGACCTCCAGCGGGCCCGACCACGACAAGGTGTTCACGGCCGCGGTCCTGGTCAACGGCGACGAAGTACGGGACCGGTGTCGGCACGACCAAGAAGGAAGCCGAGCAGCAAGGCGGCCGCCGAAGCGTGGACCGCCGCTTGCCTCGGAGCGGCACCCGACGGCCAGCCCGCCGGCGGCAATGCCTGAGCTGCCCGAAGTCGAGGTCGTTCGGCGCGGGACTGGACGCACACGTCGTCGGTCGCAGCATCACCGCGGTCCGGGTGCACCATCCCCGCGCGGTCCGCAGACACGAAGCCGGCCCGGCCGACCTCACCGCGCGGCTGCTCGGCTCATCGATCACCGGCACCGGTCGTCGCGGAAAGTTCCTGTGGCTCATGCTCGACGGCACCGAGGCCCTGGTCGTTCACCTCGGGATGAGCGGTCAGATGCTGCTCGGTGAGGTGGCGAGGACCGAGCATCTGCGCATCGCCACGTTGCTCGACGACGGCACCGCGCTGAGCTTCGTCGACCAGCGCACCTTCGGCGGCTGGATGCTCGCCGATCTGGTCAGCGTCGACGGCAGCGAGGTGCCCGAACCCGTCGCGCACATCGCCCGTGACCCGCTCGATCCGCTATTCGACCGTGACGCGGTGGTGAAGGTGTTGCGGCGCAAGCACTCCGAGATCAAGCGCCAGCTGCTCGACCAGACCGTGGTGTCGGGTATCGGCAACATCTACGCCGACGAGTCGCTGTGGCGGGCCAAGGTCAACGGCGCGCGGCTGGCCGATACGCTGTCGCAAGCCGAAGCTGGCCACGATCCTCGACCATGCCACCGACGTCATGCGCGACGCGCTCGGGCCAGGGCGGCACGTCGTTCGACTCGCTGTACGTCAACGTCAACGGCGAGTCCGGCTACTTCGACCGCTCGCTGGACGCGTACGGCCGCGAGGGTGAACCGTGCCGTCGGTGCGGCGCGGTGATGCGTCGCGAGAAGTTCATGAACCGCTCGTCGTACTACTGCCCGAAATGCCAGCCGCGGCCACGACGTTGACGCCGTGACCGCGGTGCACCGGCTGCGCGACGAGTTCGGCGATCGGAAGGATTGGAGCCATGACTGAGCTATGGGTCGAGCGCACCGGCGTGCGCCGCTACACCGGTCGCAGCTCGCGGGGCGCGGAGGTGCTCGTCGGTTCCGAGGACGTCGAGGGCGTCTTCACGCCGGGCGAGCTGCTCAAGATCGCGCTGGCGGCGTGCAGCGGCATGAGCAGCGACCATCCGCTGCGCAGCCGGCTCGGCGACGACTACCAGGCGACCATCAAGGTGTCCGGCCCCGCCGACCGCGAGCAGGAGCGCTATCCGCTGATCGAGGAGAACCTCGAGGTCGACCTGTCAGGCCTGTCCGAGGACGAGGTGAATCAAGCTGCTGACCGTCGTCGAGCGCGCCATCGACAAGGTGTGCACGGTGGGACGGACGCTGAAGTCGGGCACCGAGGTGACCTTCGAGGTGACGATCAGCTGTGCACGAACAGTGGCGACCGGCCGATGACGTCCGGCTGACCGCCTGGGTGCACGGCCACGTGCAGGGCGTGGGGTTCCGGTGGTGGACCCGGTCGCGGGCACTGGAACTGGGCCTGACCGGGTTCGCCGCCAACAAGCCCGACGGGCGTGTGCACGTCGTCGCGCAGGGGCCCGCGGCCGGCCTGCGAGCGACTGCTTGACCTGCTGCGGAGCGGTGAAACGCCAGGTGCGGTCGACACCGTCGTCGCCGACTGGTCCGACGCCGGTGAGTCGTTCGTCGGCTTCGTCGAGAGATAGCCCGACGCGGCGGTAGTGTGGCACGTCGTGCATCTCAAGAGTCTGACGCTGAAGGGCTTCAAGTCCTTCGCCTCGCCGACGACTCTGCGCTTCGAACCCGGCATCACCTGCGTCGTCGGACCCAACGGATCGGGCAAGTCCAACGTCGTCGACGCGCTGACGTGGGTGATGGGCGAGCAGGGCGCCAAGACGCTGCGCGGCGGCAAGATGGAAGACGTCATCTTCGCGGGCACGTCGTCGCGGGCGCCGCTCGGCCGCGCCGAGGTGACCGTCACGATCGACAACTCCGACAACGCGCTGCCGATCGAGTACTCCGAGGTGTCGATCACCCGGCGGATGTTCCGCGACGGCGCCGGCGAGTACGAGATCAACGGCAGCAGTTGCCGTTTGATGGACGTCCAGGAGCTGCTGAGCGACTCCGGCATCGGCCGCGAGATGCACGTCATCGTCGGCCAGGGCAAGCTCTCGGAGATCCTCGAGTCCCGCCCGGAGGATCGCCGGGCGTTCATCGAGGAAGCCGCGGGCGTGCTCAAGCACCGCAAGCGCAAGGAGAAGGCGGTCCGCAAGCTCGACTCGATGTCGGCCAACCTGGCCCGGCTCACCGACCTCACCACCGAACTGCGCCGCCAGCTCAAGCCGCTCGGGCGGCAGGCCGAGATGGCCCGCCGCGCCCAGACCATCCAGGCCGATCTGCGCGACGCCCGGCTGCGGCTGGCCGCCGACGACCTGGTCACCCGGCAGACCGAGTTCGACGACACCAACCAGGCCGAGACGACGCTGCGCCGCGAGCACGACGACCTCGCCGCCCGCCTGGAAGAGGCGACGCATCGAGCTGACCGCCCACGAGGCGGCGGTGTCCGGGCTCACCGGGCGGGCCGAGGCGGCGCAGCAGACGTGGTTCCGGCTGTCGGCGCTGGCCGAGCGGGTCAGCGCCACGGTGCGCATCGCCAGCGAGCGGGCCCAGCACCTCGACGCCGACGTCGAGGCGTCCTCGGGCCCCGACCCGGACGCACTGGAGGCCGAGGCCGACGAGGTCGCGGCGCGCGAGCAGGAACTGCTCGTCGAGCTCAACCAGTCCCGGGAGCGCCTGAACGCTGCCCGCGCCGAGCTGACCGAGCGCGAACACGTTGCGGCAGAAGCGGAACGGGCGCACATCGCCGCGGCGCGGGCCGAGGCCGACCGCCGCGAGGGACTGGCCCGGCTCGCCGGCCAGGTCGACACCATGCGCACCCGCGTCGAGTCGATCGACGAAGGCGTCGCGCGGCTCACGGTCGAGCATCGAGGACGCCGCGACCCGGGTGCAGACGACGCAGGCCGAGTTCGAGACCGTGCAGGCGCGGGTCGGTGAACTCGACGCGGGTGAGGTGGGCCTCGACGATCATCACGACCGCACCGTCACCGCGCTGCGGCTGGCCGACGAACGGGTCGGCCGAACTGCAGGCGGCCGAGCGCGGCGCCGAACGACAGGTGGCGTCGCTGCGCGCACGCATCGACGCATTGTCGGTCGGGCTGGACCGCAAGGACGGCGCCGCCTGGCTGCAGAAGAACCACACGGGCACAGGACTTTTCGGCTCCGTCGCCAAGCTGGTCCGGGTCCGCCCCGGCTACGAGGTGGCGGTCGCGGCGGTGCTGGGTGCCGCCGCCGACGCCCTCGCCGCCGACGACTTCGGTGCCGCGCGCTCGGCGGTCGCCGCGCTCAAGGACGCGCGACGGCGGACGGGCGGCGATCGTGCTCGGCGACTGGCCAGACGACGCCCCGCGTCGCGACGCGGGAGGCCCGCTGCCCGACGGTGCGCAGTGGGCGCTCGACCTCGTCGACGCGCCGGCGCGGCTGCGCGGCGCGTTCGGCGCGCTGCTGGCCGGGGTCGTGGTGGTCGACGATCTGAACGCCGCTCTCGACCTGGTCGCGGCCCGGCCGCAGCTGCGTGCCGTCACGATCGACGGCGACCTCGTCGGCGCGGGATGGGTCAACGGCGGCTCCGACCGCAAGCCGAGCACCCTGGAGATCGCGTCCGAGATCGACAAGGCGCGAACCGAACTCGAGGCCTCCGAGCGTCAAGCGCGCGAGCTGACCGCCGCGCTGTCGGGTGCGCTCACCGAGCAGTCGGCGCGACAGGACGCCGCCGAACAGGCGCTCGCCGCACTGAACGAATCCGACGCCGCGATCTCGTCGATCTACGAGCAGCTCGGCCGGCTCGGCCAGGATGCCCGCGCCGCCGACGAGGAGTGGCAGCGGCTGATCAGCGCAGCGCGACGAGCTCGAGACGGGCCGGGTGCGCACGGTCGAGGAGCTGACCGAGCTCGAGACCCGGCTGCACAACGCGCAGCAGGCACCGACGTTGGACGCCGAGCCGGTCGACCGTCAGGAGTCCACGGTGCGCCGCCGAGGCCGCCCGCGCCGCCGAGGTCGAGGCGCGGCTGGCGGTACGGACCGCCGAGGAACGCGCGAATGCCGTTCGCGGGACGGGCGGATTCGCTGCGCCGCGCGGCAGCAGCCGAGCGGGAGGCCAGGATGCGCGCGCAGCGCGCCCGCGAGGCTCGCGAGCACGCCGCGACGGTCGCCGCCGCGGTGGCCGAGTCCGGACGACTGGTGGCGGCGCAGGCTCGCCGCGGCGGTCGCCGTGGCCGCGCGCCACCGCGACCAGCTGGCCGCCGAGCGTTCGCGCGCGGGGCGAGGCGCTGACCAAGGCGCGCGCCGAGGTCAACGAACTCGGCGCACGGATCACCGCCCTGACCGACGCGCTGCATCGCGACGAGGTCGCCAAAGCCCAAGCGGCGCTTCGTATCGAGCAACTCGAGCAACACGCGCTCGAGCAGTTCGGCATGGCCGTCGCCGACCTCGTCGCCGAGTACGGGCCCGACGTGCTCGTTGCCGCCGACCGAGCTGGAGATGGCCGAGTACGAACAGGCCAAGGAGCGCGGCGAGCAGGTCACCGCGCCCGCGCCGATGCCGTACGACCGGCCCACCCAGGAACGGCGCGCCAAGAAGGCCGAACGCGAACTGGCCGAACTCGGCCGGGTCAACCCGCTGGCGCTCGAGGAGTTCGCCGCGCTGGAGGAGCGCTACAACTTCCTGTCCACCCAACTCGAGGACGTCAAGGCGGCCCGCAAGGATCTGCTCGACGTGATCGCCGACGTCGACGACCGCATCCTGCAGGTGTTCGCCGAGGCCTACGCCGACGTGGAACGCGAGTTCACCCAGGTGTTCGCGACGCTGTTCCCCGGCGGCGAGGGCAGGCTGCTGCTGACCAACCCCGACGACATGCTCACCACCGGCATCGAGGTCGAGGCGCGGCCGCCCGGCAAGAAGATCAAGCGGCTCTCGCTGCTGTCCGGTGGCGAGAAGTCGCTGACCGCGGTGGCGATGCTGGTGGCGATCTTCCGGGCCCGCCCGTCGCCGTTCTACGTGATGGACGAGGTCGAGGCCGCACTCGACGACGTCAACCTGCGCCGCCTGATCAGCCTGTTCGAGCAGCTGCGCGAGGTTTCCCAGCTGATCGTGATCACCCACCAGAAGCCGACGATGGAGATCGCCGACGCGCTGTACGGCGTGACCATGCGCGACGACGGCATCACGACGGTGATCTCGCAGCGCATGCGCGGCCAGGAACTGGTCTCGGCGGGCGGAGCGTAGCGACCGAGGGGAATCGGTGGTGCCAGCTCCACCTAGCCGCCGTGGTCATGGCGCATCGCTGACCCTGACGACAATGTCATGGTGTCGGAAGGATTGTGGATCGCGCTCGCGGTCATCGCCGTACTCGTCGTAGCCGCGCTGGTCTTGGGTCTGGTGCGCTACCGGCGGCGACGGATCAGCTTGTCGCAGTCCGACGAGGCCACGCCGGTCGACCGGTCCGGCGGCTACACGGCCTCCTCCGGCATCACGTTCTCGCAGTCGACCGAGACGCGGGAACCGGTGACCCCGCCGCCCGCGAAGCGGCTGGACACCAGTGGCCTGCCTGCGGTCGGGGACGACGCGACCGTTCCGCGCGACGCCCCCAAGCGGTCGATCTCCGACGTGCAGCTCCCCGAACCGCCGGTGGCGGCACCGTCCGAACCCGAGGTGCCCGAGCCTGCCGCTGCCCGAGCTCGAGCCGATCGCGCCGCCAGACGGCAGGCTCGAGCGCCTGCGCGGCCGGCTGGCCAAGTCGCAGAACACGCTGGGACGCAGCATGCTCGGCCTGCTCGGCGGCGGCGACCTCGACGAGGAGTCGTGGGAGTCGGTCGAGGACACCCTGCTGATCGCCGATCTCGGCCCCGTCGTCACCGAATCGGTGGTCACCGCGCTGCGGGCCGAGATGGCCAGCAGCAACGTGCGCACCGAGGCGGACGCCCGTGCCGTGCTGCGCGACGTGCTGATCGCCGCAGCTGCAGCCCGAGCTCGACCGCTCGATCAAGGCGCTGCCGCACGAGGACAAGCCGTCGGTGCTGCTGGTGGTCGGGGTGAACGGAACCGGCAAGACCACCACCGTCGGCAAGCTCGCCCGCGTGCTCGTCGCCGACGGCCGTCGCGTCGTACTCGGTGCGGCCGACACCTTCCGGGCCGCCGCGGCCGACCAGTTGCAGAGCTGGGCGGCCCGGGTCGGCGCCGAGGTGGTGCGCGGCGCCGAGGGTGCCGACCCGGCGTCGGTGGCCTTCGACGCCGTCGACAGGGGCATCGAATCGGGGGCCGACGTGGTGGTCATCGACACCGCCGGCCGGCTGCACACCAAGACCGGACTGATGGACGAGCTGGGCAAGGTCAAGCGGGTGGTCAGCAAGCGTGCCAACGTCGACGAAGTGTTGCTGGTGCTCGACGCGACGATCGGCCAGAACGGCCTGCCGCAGGCGCGGGTGTTCGCCGAGGTCGTCGACATCACCGGCGTGGTGCTGACCAAGCTGGACGGAACGGCCAAGGGCGGGATCGTGTTTCGAGTTCAGCAGGAGCTCGGCGTGCCCGTCAAGCTGGTCGGGCTCGGCGAGGGTCCCGACGATCTGGCGCCGTTCGAGCCCGCCGCATTCGTCGACGCGCTACTCGGTTAGCCACAAGATTCGCCAGCGATCTCCACCGACCACGCGGTGCGTGACGAGGGGATTAACACCGACGAAACGAAATCCACAGATCCGTTCACACGAGCGAAACACGGGCGCGTCATCGGTGAAACAACCACTGCGCATTGTTCTGGCCTAGGTCAACGGTGCCTAACCGTGGCATGGGCGAAGGAGGAAACGGCGAGTGGATGGCTTTCCGATAATGGGTATCCCCGACACCGGGGATACGGCATGGATGCTGGCGAGTTCAGCGCTCGTGCTGCTGATGACGCCAGGTCTGGCGTTCTTCTACGGCGGCATGGTGCGCGCCAAGGGCGTGCTGAACATGCTGATGATGAGCATCAGCGCCATGGGCGTCGTGACCGTCCTGTGGGTGCTGTACGGCTACTCGATGGCCTTCGGCAACGACAAGTTCGCAACTTCGTCGGCGACCCGACGCAGTACTTCGGCCTGAAGGGTCTGATCGGCGGGCAACGCGAAAGCCGCGGTCGCCGCGGATCCGAGCACCGGGACCGCCGCGGTCGACGCGGCGAACATCCCGCTGGCAGGCACGATCCCGCAGACGGTGTTCGTCGCGTTCCAGCTGATGTTCGCGATCATCACCGTCGCCCTGGTCTCGGGTGCGGTCGCCGATCGGCTGAAGTTCGGCGCATGGCTGGTCTTCGCCGGCCTGTGGGCGACGTTCGTCTACTTCCCGGTCGCGCACTGGGTGTTCGCCTTCGACGGCTTCACCGGTGAGACGGGCGGCTGGATTGCCAACAAGCTCAAGGCAATCGACTTCGCGGGTGGTACCGCGGTCCACATCAACTCCGGTGTCGCCGGCCTGGCATTGTGCATCGTCCTCGGCAAGCGCAAGGGTTGGCCGGGCACTCCGATGCGGCCGCACAACCTGCCGTTCGTGATGCTCGGTGCCGGACTGCTGTGGTTCGGCTGGTACGGCTTCAACGCCGGTTCGGCGCTCAGCTCGGGTGGTATCGCGGCAACGACGTTCGTCACCACCACGGTGGCCACCGCTACCGCGATGCTCGCCTGGCTGCTCGACGGAGAAGATCCGTGACGGACACGCCACCATCGCTCGGTGCCGCGTCGGGCATCGTCGCCGGCCTCGTCGCCATCACGCCGTCCTGTTCGTCGGTCAACGTCCTCGGCGCGCTGGTCGATCGGCGCGTTCGGCGGTGCGCTCTGCGCGCTCGCCGTCGGGTTGAAGTTCAAGTTCGGCTTCGACGACTCGCTCGACGTGGTCGGCGTGCACATGGTCGGTGGTCTCACGGGCACTTGCTGATCGGCTTCTTCGCGACACCCGAGGCGCCCGCCGCGGTGACGGGATCTGTTCTACGGCGGTGGATTCGATCAGCTGTGGCGCCAGGCAGTCGGCGCGTTCGCGGTTCTCGCATACTCGTTCATCGTGACGACTATCTTGGCGTTGATCCTGAAGTACACCATTGGCCTGCGCCTCGGTGAAGAGGATGAGGCCGACGGTATCGATGAAGCCGAGCACGCTGAAACTGGCTTACGATTTCGCGCCGGTCGGTGAGCTCGGTGCTCGCCCGTCACGGCGCGGAGGAATGAGGAAATGAAGCTGATCACTGCGATCGTCAAGCCGTTCACGCTCGAAGACGTCAAGACGGGTCTCGAGCAGACGGGCATCCTCGGGATGACCGTCAGCGAGGTGCAGGGCTACGGACGCCAGAAGGGCCACACCGAGGTTTACCGCGGTGCGGAGTACTCCGTCGACTTCGTGCCGAAGGTGCGGGTCGAGGTGCTCGTGGACGACTCCGCCGTCGACAAGGTGGTGGACGTCATCGTCCAGGCGGCCCGCACCGGCAAGATCGGTGACGGCAAGGTGTGGGTCAGTCCGGTCGACACCGTCGTGCGGGTGCGCACCGGTGAACGGGGGACCGACGCCATCTGATGCACTCGTGATCTGACCTCCATGAGGCCTCGTCTCCCGGCCGCGCACCGAGTGAGAATCGATGCCAACGCCGGGGGAAGGATCGAGATGACAAAGCAGACACCAGATCCCGCCGCCGGGGCCTCTCGATGGGAGGCGCCGGCGGCGGGTTCGTCGCGCCCGGCCACCGACCTGGCGAAGGCGGCCGCGCAACTGCTCAACGGCGGGTCCAAGCAACTCGACTCGGCCGCGCTGCGCGACGCGCTGCTCGATCTGAACGAATTCTGGCTCACCACGAAGGCCACCGAGATCGGCATCACCGCCACCAGCGGATTCGCGATCGTCGCCACCGGCGGCCTCGGTCGCGGCGAGCTGCTGCCGTACTCCGATCTCGACCTGACGCTGGTGCACGACAACATGCCGCGCGACATCGTCACGCAGGTCGCCGAGCTGCTCTGGTATCCGTTGTGGGACGCCAACATTCAGCCTCGACCACAGCGTCCGGACGGTGCCCGAGGCGCTGCAGGTCGCCGGCGAGGACATCTCGGCGGGCCTGGCCATGCTCGATGCCCGGCACATCGCGGGCGACGCCGATCTGTCGGCGCTGCTCGTCGGCGGGGCGCGCCGGCAGTGGCGCACCGGCATCGCCTCGCGCTTCGAGGAACTCGTCGAACACACCCAGGCGCGGTGGCAGCGCAGCGGGGAGATCGCACACCGCGCCGAGCCCGACCTGAAGAACGGACGCGGCGGACTGCGCGACGTCCAGCTGCTCAACGCGCTGGCCATCGCCCAGCTCGCCGACGTGTATCCCAGCCGGTCGCTGGCATCGCCGACGGGCACGCTCGGCGACGCCCACCTGGCACTGCTCAACGTGCGCACCGAACTGCACCGGATCTCGGGCCGCGGCCGGGAGATGCTGCAGGCGCAGTACGCCGACGAGATCGGTGCGGCGTTGCGCATCGGTGACCGGTTCGACCTGGCCCGCATGCTCAGCGATGCCGCCCGCACGATCAGCTACTACGTCGACGCCGGCCTGCGCACGGCGGCGAACGCGTTGCCGCGCCGCGGTTTCGCCGCGCTGCGCCGCCCCGTCCGCAGGCCGCTCGACGAGGGCGTCATCGAGTTCGGCGGGAGAGGTCATCCTGGCGCGGGACGCGCGACCCGAACGCGATCCCGGCCTGATCCTGCGCGTCGCGGCGGCCTCGGCCACCACCGGGCTGCCGATGGCGGCGTCGACGCTGAGCCGACTGTCCGAGGCGGCGCCCGAGCTGCGCACGCCGTGGCCGCGCCAGGCGCTCAAGGATCTGCTGGTGATGCTGGCCGCCGGGCCCGCGACGGTGGCCACCGTCGAGGCGCTCGATCGAACCGGCCTGTGGGGCAGGCTCTTCCCGAATGGGGTGCGGTGCGCGACCTGCCGCCCCGCGACGTGGTGCACATCTGGACGGTGGACCGCCATCTCGTCGAAACCGTCTCGCGGGCAAGTGCATTCACCACCCGGGTGTCGCGCCCCGATCTGCTGGTGCTCGGCGCACTGGTGCACGACATCGGCAAGGGCCGCGGCGGCGACCACAGCGTCATCGGCGCGGACCTGGCCACCCAGATCGGCACCCGGCTGGGGCTGTGGCCGTCGGACGTCGAGGTGCTGTCCAAGATCGTGCGCTACCACCTGCTGCTACCCGACACCGCGACGCGGCGAGATCTGCAGGACCCCAAGACGATCGCCGCCGTCGTCGACGCCCTCGGCGGCGACTCGGTGCTGCTGGAGCTGTTGCACGCGCTGGCCGAGGCCGACTCGCTGGCCACCGGTCCCGGCGTGTGGGGCGACTGGAAGGCCTCGCTGATCGGCGACCTGGTGCGGCGTTGCCGACTGGTGATGGCGGGCGAGCCGCTGCCGCAACCCGATCCCGATCGAGCCGCAGCTATCTGGCGCTGGCCGCCGACGGCGGCGTGCACGTCGACCTCGCCGCCGGCCGACGCGCACGTCTACAACGTCACGATGATCGCCCCGGACCGTCGCGGCCTGCTGTCCAAGGCCGCAGGCGTGCTCGCGCTGAACTCGCTGCGCGTGCACTCCGCATCGGTCAACAGCCACGAGGGCGTGGCGATCAACACGTTCGTCGTGTCGCCGCACTTCGGCGCGCCCCCCGCGGCCGAACTGCTGCGCCAGCAGTTCATCCTCGCGCTCGACGGCGATCTCGACGTGATCGGTTCGCTCGAACAGCGCGACCGCGAGGCGGCGGCCACGAACACCACCCGCGCCGGCGAGATCCGCGCCGCGGTGCCCGTCAATCACGCTGCCCGCGCCGCCGCGGATCCTCTGGTTCGAGGGCACCTCGCCCGGCGAGTACGTCGTGCAGATCCGCAGCGCCGACCGCACCGGGCTGTTGGCCCGGCTGACGGCCGTCATCGAACGTGACGGCCTCGACATCGTCTGGGCCAGGGTCACCACGCTGGGATCGTCGGTCGTCGACGTGTTCGGCATCGTGGTGCCCGCGCTGACCGCGGAGCGACGGCACGGTCGACCACTCGGCGGCCCGCGCCGAACTCGAGCGGGAGATGTACGAGGTGCTGCCGGCGCCGCCGCCTGCCAAGCCGGTGTCCGAGGCCAGCTGATCGTCTCCTCCGGGGGCAGTCGATTCCGTCACGTTAGGCTGGTCACGTGTTTGAATCCCTGTCCGACCGGTTGACCGGAGCCCTCTCGGGGCTCCGTGGCAAGGGGCGGCTGACCGACGCCGACATCGATGCGACCACCCGCGAGATCCGGCTCGCCCTGCTCGAGGCCGACGTCTCGCTTCCGGTGGTGCGCGAGTTCGTCGCCCGCATCAAGGAGCGCGCCAAGGGCGCGGAGGTCTCCGGCGCGCTCAACCCGGCGCAGCAGGTCGTCAAGATCGTCAACGAGGAACTCGTCGGCATCCTCGGCGGGCAGACCCGCCAACTGGCGTTCGCCAAGACGCCGCCGACGGTCGATCATGCTGGCCGGCCTGCAGGGTTCCGGTAAGACGACGCTCGCCGGCAAGCTCGCCAAATGGCTGCGCGGGACAGGGTCATACACCGTTGCTGGTGGCCTGCGACCTGCAGCGCCCCGGCGCGGTCAGCCAGCTGCAGATCGTCGGTGAGCGCGCGGGCGTCGCGGTGTTCGCACCGCATCCCGGGCATCGCCCGAGGGCGTCCGGACGACTGCCGGCCCGGCGACCCCGTCGCGGTCGCCGCCGCGGGCCTGGCCGAGGCCAAGGCCAAGCACTACGACGTCGTCATCGTCGACACCGCGGGCCGGCTCGGCATCGACGAGGAGCTGATGAGCCAGGCCGCCGCGATCCGCGACGCCGTCGACCCCGACGAGGTGCTGTTCGTTCTCGACGCCATGATCGGCCAGGACGCCGTCACCACCGCCGAGGCGTTCCGTGAGGGCGTCGGCTTCACCGGCGTCGTGCTGACCAAGCTCGACGGCGACGCCCGCGGCGGTGCCGCGCTGTCGGTGCGCGAGGTCACCGGCGTGCCGATCCTGTTCGCGTCCACCGGCGAGAAGCTCGAGGACTTCGACGTCTTCCACCCCGACCGGATGGCCAGCCGCATCCTCGGCATGGGCGACGTGCTCAGCCTCATCGAGCAGGCCGAGCAGGTCTTCGACGCCGAGCAGGCCGAGGCCGCCGCCGCCAAGATCGGCTCCGGCGAGCTCACGCTGGAGGACTTCCTCGAGCAGATGCTGGCCATCCGCAAGATGGGCCCGATCGGCAACCTGCTCGGCATGCTGCCCGGCGCGGGCCAGATGAAGGACGCGCTGGCCGCCGTCGACGACAGCCAGCTCGACCGCGTGCAGGCCATCATCCGCGGCATGACGCCCGCCGAGCGGGCCGACCCGAAGATCATCAACGCGTCCCGCCGGCTGCGCATCGCCAACGGCTCGGGCGTGACGGTGTCCGAGGTCAACCAGCTGGTCGACCGGTTCTTCGAGGCGCGCAAGATGATGTCGTCGATGGCCGGTCAGATGGGAATGCCGTTCGGCCGCAAGGGCGGTAGCGCAAGGCCGCCAAGGGCAAGAAAGAGAAGGGCAAGAAGGGCGGCCGGGGCCCGACGCCGCCGAAGGTGCGCAACCCGCTCGGCGTCGGTGGCGGCATGCCCGCCGGCTTCCCCGACCTGTCGAACATGCCGAAGGGTCTCGACGAGCTGCCGCCGGGCCTCGCCGAACATCGACCTGTCCAAGCTGAAGTTCCCCGGCCAGAAGTAACCGTTGCGTGGACGGTGAGCGCTGGCATCTCGCGGGGCCGGGGACTGCCCGACGGTGAGCCCGTCGAGTGGTGGGTCGTCAGACGGCGTGCTGAGCGCGGAACCGGTCGCCGGCGCCGACACCGTCTTCGGTGCCGACGGGGCTGGCGGCTGGATCGTGCCCGGTCTGGTCGACGCGCACTGCCACGTCGGGCTCGGCGACGCACGGCGCCACCGACCTCGACGAAGCGATCGCGCAGGCCGAGACCGAGCGCGACGCCGGTGCGCTGCTGCTGCGCGACGCCGGCTCGCCGATCGACACCCGCAGCCTCGACGACCGCGACGACCTGCCGCGCATCATCCGCGCAGGCCGCCACCTCGCCCGGCCGAAGCGCTACACAGCCCGGGTTCGCCGATCGAGCTCGAGGACGAGTCGCAGCTGCCCGCGGCGGTCGCCGAGCAGGCCCGCTGGGGTGACGGCTGGGTCAAGCTGGTCGGCGACTGGATCGACCGCGGCATCGGCGATCTGGCGCCGCTGTGGTCCGACGACGTGCTCGAGCGAGGCGATCGACGCCGCACACGCCGAGGGCGCCAGGGTCACCGCGCACGTCTTCGGCGAGGACGCGCTGCCCGGCCTGATCAATGCGGGCATCGACTGCATCGAGCACGGCACCGGCATCACCGACGACGTCATCGCGCTGATGGTCGAGCACGGCACGGCGCTGGTGCCGACGCTGATCAACATCGAGAACTTTCCCGGCATCGCCGACGCGGCGGCGAAGTATCCGACCTACGCCGCGCACATGCGTGACCTCTACGCGTCGTGCCGCGACAGGATGGGCGCCGCGCACGACGCGGGCGTACCGATCTACGCGGGCACCGACGCGGGCAGCATGATCGCCCACGGTCGGATCGCCGACGAGGTCGATGCGCTCAAGACCGTCGGGCTGAGCCCGACCGACGCGCTCGGCGCGGCGTGCTGGGACGCCAGGGCCTGGCTGGGCCGGCCCGGCCTCGAACACGGCGCGTCGGCTGATCTGGTCTGCTACGCCGAGGACCCCCGGACCGGCGCGGACGTGTCAACATCCCCGACCTGATGATCCTGCGTGGCCGGGTCTTCTAGCCGCGAGCAGACGTAAATGGTCACCGCGGAGCGCCATGTAGTTCGGCTGATGGCCGTTCGCGCGGGTCGACGGGTCGTACGCTCTCGGGCATGCCGGATCATCGCGCCCACTTCGACTTCGAGATTCGCTTCGCCAACTCCGGGTGACCTGACCGGCACGGGATTTCGGCTCGACGTGCCGTCGGCCGACCTCGACGAGGCGTCGATCGGCGGCTGCTGGTGCATCACCTCGGGCTCGCGCTGGTCGACAGCCGTCGAACTCCGCGAGCTACGGATCGTCGAGGAGCCGCACCGAGGCAGTCGCGCCGTGCTTGAACCGGGTCTCCTCGGCGACCGCAGTCGTCGATCTCGCTACCCGTTCGGCCGGCAGTCACCTACCCGGGCCGGCGCCGGTCATCCTACGCCGACTGCCGCCCACGCGCGAGCAGCCCGGAACAGACTCCCGCGATGATGAATTCCCCGAGTCGCGCAGGTTCGCGGGAACGGACTGCGAGTACACCAGCGCGGTGACACCGGACGGCCAGCGATCGGCGATGGCCAGGCCCACGCCCCAGGTCATGATCGACGCGACCGCGATGGCGATCACCGACCCGGCCATCAGAAAGAAGTCCTTCGCGATGCCCGGCGCACACGTGCTGATCGTCGCCGTGCTGCAGTCGTCGACGGTCCTCACCGTCATCGCGGCATGCACCGGGGCGCACGTTCCCGCCACCCGCCGCGATCGAGGGGTTCGGCACCTTCCCGGTCCGCGCGTTCACCAGTGCCTGCGGATTAGGCCGGCGCCGGTGAGCGTGACGCCACTGCGAGAAATGGCCGCGAATTCTTGGCGTGGCATCACGTCGAGGCCGGCCCTGAGCCGCTACTGGCTGAAGCCCCAGTCGAACAGCCCGATCGCCTGACCGTAGAGGTCGCCCGTGCCGAACATCTGCACCACCACCAGGCGGCGGCCGTTGCGTTGCGCCGCACCGACGTACGTCTTGCGGGCCAGGTTCGGTGAACCCGGTCTTGCCGCCGAGGTCGCCCGGGTAGCGCGCCAGCAGTTCGTTCTGGGCGGTCCGAGCGTCTTGCCGGGGAACGCGGCCGACGGCGTCCGCAGAATCTGCGCGATCAACGGATACTTCAGCGCCTGCCGGAAGATCACGGCGAGGTCGTGCGGCGTGGTGACGGACTCCCAGCCGGGCCCGTCGAGACCCGACGGTGACGCCGCGCGGGTGCTGCGCGCGCCGAGTGGGCGGCCTTGGCGTTCATCCGCGCCACCGCGACCGCGTTGCCCGCCGAGCATGTCGGCGAGCATGTTGGCGGCGTCGTTGCCCGACACCATCAGCAGCGCCGCGAGCAGTTGGGTGATGGTGTACGGCTGACCCGGCGTCAGCCCGACACACGAACACTCCACCTCGGTGTGCGACTGGTTGGCCCGCGCGATACGCGTTCGGGCTGAGGTTGTCGAGCACGACCATCGCCAGCAGCACCTTGATGGTGCTGGCCGGTGCGTACGACCCGTATGGGTCGCGGCAAGCGAGGATCCGGCCGGTGTCGAGGTCGGCGAGCAGCCAGGCCTGCGCGGGACCATCGGGCGGTGCGACCACCGCGCCCGCGGGTTCGACGTCGGGCTTGCGCGGAGCGCGACCGGCGCGGTCAACGCCGCGCGTGACGGACGAGCGCCGTCGCCGCGAACAGTCTTCGCACGGGCACCGAGCGTACTGGCGCGCAGGACTCGCCTAGCGCGCGATCAGGTCTCCGTCGGGTATCGGCGACTTAGAGCGCGCCGATGCTCACCGAACGGTCCTGGGCGAAGCCCCAGTCCAGCAAGCGCGGTCGCCTGGTCCCAGTAGGTCGGGCCACCCTCCTTGATCAGGCCGTACATCATCGCGACCACCAACCGCCGGCCGTCGCGCTGCGCGGCGCCGACGAACGTCTTGCGGGCGACGTCGGTGAACCCGGTCTTGCCGCCGAGCATGCCCGGGATAGCGGGCCAGCATCTCGTCCTGGTTGATCAGGGTCACCGGCCCGGCGTCGCCGGGGAACGGCGCCGCGGGCGACGCGTGATCGCGGCGAACACCGGGTTGGCCAGCGCGGCGCGGAAGATGACGGCCAGATCGTGCGGCGTGGTGTAGCCGTCGATGCCCGGCCCGTTCAGCCCGGACGGCGATCCCGCGTGGGTGTCCACGGCACCGAGCGCGGCGGCCTTGGCGTTCATCTTCGCCACCGCCGCGTCCTTGCCGCCCAGCATGTGGGCCAGGGTGTTGGCGGCGTCGTTGCCCGAGACCAGCAGCAGACCGTCGAGCAACTCCTGCGTGGTGTAGGTGCGGCCCGCCTTGACGCCTGCGCAGTTGCACTCCACCTTGGCGTCGGCGTCGTCGGCGACGACCGTGGCGTCCAGCGGCAGTTCGTCGAGCACGACCAGGGCCAGCAGCGTCTTGATGGTGCTGGCGGGTGCGTGCGTGGCGTACTCGTCGCGGCCCGCGAGGATCTGCCCGGTGTCCATGTCGGCGACGATCCACGTCGGCGCGGGCCCGTCCGGAATCTGCGCCGAGCCGACGGGCTGGACGTCCGTGTCGGCCGAGGCGACCGGCGGGGACGAGCAGTGAAGAGCGATGCCAGCAAGGCAACCGCGAGTGCGGCGACGAGCTTCCCCATGTCGGCTGACCTCAGCCTAGCCCGCGAGCCTGCCCGGGTATCGCTGCCACGTCGTGTTTGAGGCGCGGTGATTGGAGCTCCGCGTCGACGGGCTACGACCGTCTGGCGCCAGCGTGCGCGACGGCTGCATCGCAGCATGTCGCACCAGCGTCGAGATCGTAGAGGAGGCTCGGACACCATGTGCGGCATCGCCGGTGAGATCGCCCGAGGGCGTCCCGCCGATCTCGCGGCCATCGCTGCGATGACGGACAGCATGGCTCCGCGCGGACCGGACAGCAGCGGGGTCTGGGCCAGTGAAGGCGTGGCCTTCGGCCACCGCCGGCTGGCGATCATCGACCTGTCCAGCCACGGGCACCAGCCGATGCACGACCCGGAACTCGGGCTCACCGTCGCGTTCAACGGGTGCATCTACAACTACCCCGAACTGCGCCAGCAGCTGCTCGGCAAGGGGTACCGCTTCTTCTCGCACAGCGACACCGAGGTCATCCTGAAGGGTTACCGCGAGTGGGGCGAGCGGGTGGTCGACCACCTCAAGGGCATGTTCGCCTTCGCCGTCGACCGAGATCGACACCGGACGCGTGGTCCTCGCCCGCGACCGGCTCGGCGTCAAGCCGCTGTACTGGTGCGACGTCGCCGACGGACGGGACCGGCAGCCTGCGGTTCGCCTCGTCGCTGCCCGCGCTGGTGGCCGCCGGCGGCGTCGACACCGACCTCGACCCGGTCGCCCTGCACCACTACCTGACCTTCCACTCCGTCGTGCCTGCGCCGCACACGATCCTGCGCGGCGTCCGCAAGCTCGCCGCCCGGCACGATCATGCGCATCGAGCCCGACGGCAGGCGGACCCAGGAAACCTAGTGGGAGCCGGTGTTCGAGCGGTCCGCGGAGCGCGCCGACTGGTCGGAGCGCGGACTGGGAGGAGGCGATCCTCGCGTCGCTGCGCACCGCGGTGGAACGCCGCCTGGTCGCCGACGTCCCCGTGGGCTGCCTGCTGTCGGGCGGCCTGGATTCCAGCCTGATCGTCGGGCTGCTCGCCGAGGCCGGGCAGCACGGTCTCGCGACGTTCTCGATCGGCTTCGAGGCCGCGGGCGGCGAGGAGGGCGACGAGTTCAAGTACTCCGACGTCATCGCCCGCCACTACGACACCGACCACCACCAGATCCGCATCGACACCGCCCGCATGCTGCCGTCGCTCGCGTGGCGCCATCGGGGCGATGAGCGAGCCGATGATGAGCCACGACTGCGTGGCGTTCTACCTGCTGTCCGAGGAGGTCAGCAAGCACGTCAAGGTGGTGCAGTCGGGGCAGGGCGCCGACGAGATCTTCGCCGGCTACCACTGGTACCCGCCGATGGCGCACGCCACCGACGACGACGTCCGACGACGCCTTGTCGCCGCTATCGGCACGGCGTTCTTCGACCGCGACCACGACGCGCTGAACGGGCTGCTGCAACCGCGATGGCGGCTCGACGCCGACGTCGCCGGGGAGTTCGTGCTCGCGCACTTCGCCCATCCCGGCGCGGCCACCGCGACCGATCGGGCGTTGCGGCTGGACACCACCGTGATGCTGGTCGACGACCCGGTGAAGCGGGTCGACAACATGACGATGGCCTGGGGGCTGGAGGGCCGGGTGCCCTTCCTCGACCACGAGCTGGTCGAGCTCGCGGCCACCTGCCCGCCCGAGCTGAAGACCGCGCACGACGGCAAGGGCGTGCTGAAGGAGGCCGCCCGCAAGGTGATTCCCGCACGAGGTCATCGACCGGCCCAAGGGCTACTTCCCGGTGCCCGCGCTCAAGCATCTTGCCGGGCCGTACCTCGAGCTGGTCGCGCGACGCGCTGCACAGTGCCGCGGCGCGCGACGCGCGGCCTGTTCTCGCCCGAGGCGGTCGACGGGCTGCTCGCCGAGCCCAACGGCAACCTCACGCCGCTGCGCGGAAATCCGCTGTGGCAGCTCGGGCTTACTCGAGCTGTGGCTCGCCCGCCACGTCGACGGAGCCGCTCAGTGATGACGTCGATGACCACGGCAGCGAGGCCAGCACGGTGTCGTTCAGGACCTCGGCTGGGGACGGCTGGTGTTCGGCCAGACCTTCGACGATCCCGAGCAGTTCGGCACCGCGCTGCGCGCCGAGGCCAGCGGCCGTCGCGACATCGGCATGTACCTCGATGCGCCGCACGTCTTCGTCGCGCTGCATCCGCAGGAGTTCTTCATCGACCCGAGCTTCACCTACCGCGTGCGAGTTCGACCCAGCCCGGCGAGTACCAGCCGCCGTCGGTGCCCGGGCTGTCGGTGCGGCCGGTGAACTCCATCGAGGACTGCGCGGCGATCAACCAGATCTACCTGCAGTGCCGCATGGTGCCCGCCGACGTCGACCTGATGTGGAACAACAGCCAGTCCGAGCCGCACATGGTGTACCTGGTCGCCACCGACGACGAGACCGGCGCGGTGGTCGGCACCGTCACCGGCATCGACCACGCCCAGCTCTTCGGCGACGACGAGAACGGCTCGAGCCTGTGGTGTCTGGCGGTCGACCCGACGCTGTCGCGCCCCGGGGTGGGCGGCCTGCTGGTGCGGTCGCTGGTCGAGGAGTTCATCCGGCGGGGCCGCGCGCAGATGGACCTGTCGGTGCTGCACGACAACGAGGGCGGCCATCGCGCTCTACGAGCGGATGGGATTCGTGCGCGTGCCCGTGCTCGGGATCAAGCGCAAGAACGCCATCAACGAAAAGCTCTTCGCGCCCGTGCATGACCGAGGAAGAGCTCGCCGCAGCTCAACCCGTACGCCCGGATCATCGCCGACGAGGCCATCCTGCGTGGCATCGCCGTCCAGGTGCTCGACGCCAAGGGCGGCTACCTCCAGCTCACCCACGGCGGCACCAGCGTGGTCACCCGGGAGTCGCTGTCCGAGCTCACCAACGCCGTCGCCATGAGCCGCTGCGACGACAAGCGGGTGGCCCGCAGGGTCGTGGCCGAGGCAGGCATTCGCGTGCCGGAGGGCCGCAACGCGCGACCTTCACCGACGAGGACCACGAGTTCCTCGGCGAGGTCGGGCTCGGTGGTGGTCAAGCCGGCCCGCGGCGAGCAGGGCGCGGGCATCACCGTCGGGGTGACCCGGGCCGAGGACCTCGACCGCGCACATCGCAGTTCGCCGCCAAGCACAGCCCCGACGTTCTGATCGAAGAGCGTTGCGAGGGTGAGGATCTGCGCATCGTCGTCATCAACGGCAAGGTGATCGCCGCTGCGCTCCGCCGCCCGCCCGAGGTGGTCGGCAGCGGTAACCACACCGTCCGCCAGCTCGTCGAGGCGCAGAGCCGCAGGCGTGCCGCGGCCACGCACGGGGAGTCGACGATCCCGCGTCGACGACGTCACCGAGGACACCGTGCGCGAGGCGGGCTGGGACCTGGACGACGTGCTGCCCGCCAACGAGCACCTGGTCGTGCGGCGCACGGCGAACCTGCACACCGGCGGAACCATCCGCGACGTCACCGACGACCTGAACCCCAAGCTCGCGAAGGTGGCCGTCGAGGCAGCGGATGCGATCGGCATCCCGGTCACCGGCATCGACCTCATCGTGCCGTCGGTGGAGGGGGAGGAGTACGTGTTCATCGAGGCCAACGAGCGACCCGGCCTGGCCAACCACGAGCCGCGGCCCACCGCGCAGGCGTTCGTCGATCTGCTCTTCCCGCGGACCGCGGCGACGCCGTGGGCCTGGCAGCCCGATCCCGTCGAGCTGAGGCTCGAGCCGTCGTGACCGCCGACCGATCGATGGAACAGTCGACTGCGCGACACCGCTGCCGCGCGGATGCCCGCGACGACCGCAGCTGGATGGTCGACACGCTGCTCGCGCTGCTGCAGACCCCGAGCCCGTCGGGGCGCACCGACGCGGTGATGCAGCTGATCGGCGGCATCCTCGACGACCTCGGCGTGCCGTTCACGCTGACCCGCCGCGGTGCGCTGACCGCCGAGCTGCCGGGAGAGTCGGCCACCACCGACCGGGCGATCGTCGTCCACGCCGACACCATCGGCTGCATGGTGCGCGAGCTCAAGGACAACGGCCGGCTCGAGCTGGTGCCGGTCGGCACGTTCTCGGCGCGGTTCGCGGCGGGGGCGCGGGTGCGGATCTTCACCGACGACAGCGACGAGTTCATCACCGGAACGGTCATGCCGCTCAAGGCTTCCGGGCACGCGTTCGGCGACGAGATCGACACCCAGCCGACGGATTGGGAGCACGTCGAGGTCCGGGTCGACCGCAACGTCTCGACGCGCGCGGACCTCGTCGCACTCGGGATGAACGTCGGCGACTTCGTCGCGTTCATCACCAGCCCGGAACTCACCGAGGACGGCTTCATCGTCTCGCGGCACCTCGACGGCAAGGCCGGCGTCGCCGTGGCCCTGGCGCTGGCGAAGAACGTCGTGGAGAACGAAGTCGTGCTGCCGCACCGCACCGACGATCATGGTGACGATCACCGAGGAGGTCGGGCACGGCGCGAGCAGCGGGCTCCCGCCGGACGTCGCCGAGCTGGTCTCGGTCGACAACGCGGTGTGCGCGCCGGGCCAGCACTCGCTCGAGCACGGCGTCACCATTCCGATGGCCGACATGCACGGCCCGTTCGACTACCACCTGACCCGCAACCTGCTGCCGCCTCGCCAAGGAGCAGCGGCATCGCCCACGCCCGCGACATCTTCCGGTTCTACCGCTCCGACGCGGCCGCCGCGATCGAGGCTGGCGCCAACACCCGAGCCGCCCTGGTGGCCTTCGGGCTCGACGGCAGCCACGGCTGGGAGCGCAGTCACCTGGATTCGCTGGAGGCGTGCTACCTGCTGTTGGAGGGCTGGCTGCGCACCCCGCTGACGTTCGCGACGTGGGACGCCAAACCGTCGGGCAAGCTCGCGTGACTTCCCGTCGTCGAAGCAGCCCGCGCCGACCGAGCAGTGGGTGCCGCTGTCCCGCGGTGACTTCACCGAGCCGGGAGACGTCTCGCCGGGCGAGCACTGGCCGCCGTCGGAGGGGCCCCAGGCCTGACGTCCGCGGGCCTGACGTCACGCTCGCGGACGGTGGGTGTTCAATCGACGAATGCTGAGCCTGGAAGAGATCTCCGACCGCCTCGAGATACAGCAACTGCTGGTGGCCTACTCGACGGCGATCGACAACAGCGCGGTTCGACGACCTCGACCAGGTGTTCACCGCCGGACGCCTACATCGACTACCGCGCGATGGGCGGCATCGACGGCCAGTTCCCCGACGTGAAGAAGTGGCTGTCGGAGGTGCTGCCGAACTTCCCGGCGTACTCGCACCTGCTCGGCAACTTCGACGTCGCGCGTGTCCGGCGACACCGCGGCGTCGCGCACGCTGTGCTTCAACCCGATGGTCCTCGGCGGCGAGAACCAGCAGGTGCTGTTCTGCGGCCTCTGGTACGACGACGAGTTCGTCCGCACGCCGACGGCTGGCGGATGACCCGCCGCGTCGAGACGAAGTGCTTCGACAAAGTCGTCTGAGGACGGATTTCCGCCGGTGGGCCCTGTTCTGGCACAATGGGCGGCTGTCTGCCGCGCGACCCGCGCTCGTCACGGCGGTGCTTGCGCGGCGGTCACACACGCGAGGCAAAACCGGATCGGGCAACCTGCCCGCATCGCTGAATTGCAGCGTGGCACCCAGAGGAGAAGTCGTTCAATCATGGCTGTCAAGATCAAGCTCACCCGCCTCGGCAAGATCCGCAATCCCCAGTACCGCATCGCCGTCGCCGACGCGCGCAACCGCCGCGACGGCCGCTCCATCGAGGTCATCGGCCGGTACCACCCGAAGGAAGATCCGAGCCTCATCGAGATCGACTCGGAGCGCGCGCAGTACTGGCTCGGCGTTGGCGCCCAGCCCACCGAGCCCGTCCTCGCACTGCTGAAGATCACCGGTGACTGGCAGAAGTTCAAGGGCCTGCCCGGCACCGAGGGCACGCTGAAGGTCACGGAGCCCAAGCCGTCCAAGCTGGACCTGTTCAACGCGGCGCTGGCCGCCGCCGACGACGCGCCCACCGGCGAGGCCACCACGCTCAAGAAGAAGAAGGCTCCCGCCAAGAAGGCCGCCGAGGCCGAGGCCGGCACGGAGTCCGCGCCTGCCGAGGCGGCCGCCGAGTCCGCGCCTGCCGACGACGCCGCCGCTGCCGAATGAGCACTGTCGTCGTCGACGCCGTCGAGCACCTCGTCCGCGGGATCGTCGACAACCCCGACGACGTCCGCGTCGACATGGTGACCAACCGCCGCGGACGCACCGTCGAGGTGCACGTGCACCCCGATGACCTCGGCAAGGTGATCGGCCGCGGTGGTCGCACCGCCACCGCGCTGCGCACCCTGGTCGCAGGCATCGGCGGCCGCGGCATCCGCGTCGACGTGGTGGACACCGACCAGTAGCTCGGGCATGGACCTCGTGGTCGGGCGGGTCGCCAAGGCGCACGGCATCACCGGTGAGGTCGTCGTGGACGATCCGCACCGACGATCCCGCCGGGCGCTTCGCGCCGGGAAAGACGTTGCGCGGCAAGCCGAGTCGCGGCGGCAGCCGGAGCGCGATCTACGTCGTCGAGTCCGTCCGCGAGCACGCGGGTCGGCTGCTGGTGCGGCTGGCCGGTGTCGCCGACCGCAACGGCGCCGATGCGCTGCGCGGCACCCTGTTCCTGGTCGACACCGCCGAGCTGCCGCCGATCGACGATCCCGACGAGTTCTACGACCACCAGTTGGAGGGGCTGCGGGTGCGCACCGTCGCCGGGGCCGACGTCGGTGTGGTCGCCGAGGTTCTGCACACCGCCGGCGGGGGAGTTGCTGTCGGTGAAGGCCGGCGACGGACGCCGAGGTGCTGGTGCCCTTCGTCAGCGCGATCGTGACGTCGGTGTCGCTGGCCGACGGGATCGTCGAGATCGAGCCGCCCGACGGCCTGCTGGATCTGGAGTCGATCTAGCGTGCGCACCATGCGTATCGACGTCGTCACGATCTTTCCGGAGTATCTCGATCCACTGCGACAGTCGTTGCCAGGCAGGGCGATCGACGCGGGGATCGTCGAACTCGGCGTGCACGATCTGCGTCGCTGGACCCACGACGTGCACCACTCGGTCGACGACGCGCCCTACGGCGGCGGCCCCGGCATGGTGATGAAGGCGCCGGTGTGGGGTGAGGCGCTCGACGAGATCTGTTCGGCTGATACGCTTCTCGTCGTGCCGACACCGGCGGGTAGGCCGTTCACGCAGTCCGACGCGCAGCGGTGGACCGCCGAGTCGCACCTGGTGTTCGCGTGTGGACGATACGAAGGCATCGACCAGCGGGTCGTCGACGACGCGGCCCGCCGGATGCGGGTCGAGGAGGTGTCGATCGGTGACTACGTGCTGCCCGGCGGCGAGTCCGCAGCCCTCGTCATGATCGAGGCGGTGGTGCGGTTGCTGCCGGAGGTTCTCGGCAATCCCGTTTCGCATCAAGACGATTCGCATTCCGTGCAGAACATGGGCCTGCTGGAGGGGCCGAGCTACACCAGGCCGGTCAGCTGGCGCGGCCTCGACGTGCCTGCGGTGCTGTTGTCCGGTGACCACGCAAGGTGGCCGCCTGGCGGCGGGAACAGGCCGTGGCGCGTACCCGTGAGCGTCGCCCGGATCTGCTGACACTAGATCTGCCCGCCGGGGAACATCGTCTTGACGGCCTGGGTGATGGTCTTGCGTGCGGTGACAGTCGTCGACGGCCTGCATCGAGCCGATCACCATCACGTAGCGGCGGTCCGGACCGATCACGCCGGTGGACAGGTGCATCCAGTCGGAGCCGATCGCAGCACATCCAGCCCTGTTTGACTGCGACGGGTTCGGCGAACAGGCCGTCGGGGATGCCGAACCGCTGCGGGTAGACGCCGCCGGGCACCATCCCGTCGGGCGCGTCGGCGTCGACGCCGCCAGGTTGGACAGGATGATGCTGGCCTGCTCCGGCGGCAAGCCCACCGCTGCCCGCCGAGCATCATGTCGTAGTAGCGCACCAGGTCGGTGACCGTGCTGATGGTGTTGAACCACCGCCCGTTGTTCGGCGCGTGCGTCGACGACAACCCGTAGCGGGCGACCACCCGGTTGATGATCGCGCTGCCGCCGCTGCGGTTCCAGAAGGTCTCCGCGGCGCTGTCGTCCGACGACCGCAGCATGACGTCGAACGTGTGCCGGTCGTCCGGGGAGAGCTGGGTCTGGCCCTTCGACACCTGCAGCAGCAGGTCGTCGGCGATGAAGAGCTTGACCACCGAGGCGATGGCGATGGTGGCGCTGTTGCCGTTGGTGACCAGTTGGCCGGTGTTGCGGTCGAGTACCGCGACGGTGATCTCGGCGCCGGACTTGGCGGCGTCGGTGGTGGCCTGGCGTTCGCGCGTGTCGAGCCCGGAGAAGGCGGCCGCCGGCTCGTCGGGCGGTGCCTCGGGCAGCGGGGCCATGCTGCCCAGCGGGGCGACGACGGTGAGCTGCGGGCCTCCGGACGGCGGCGGTGTGCCGTACACCTTGGCCTCACATCCTGCCGCGACCGTCATGACGGCCACCGCGGCAGCGGTGACCATCAGCAGCGTCGACGGCCGCCGGTACATGGCCCTCCTCGCGAAAGAGTGCGACGAGACATTTGTTGGAGGTGGAGCGTTCAACGTGGAGCTGGCCTCGTGGACCCGCCCAGGTGAGCCTAGCGTAACCGCTCGGACGTCCCGTCGCGCCCTCAGGCGGCCCCGCGTGTTGTCAGCGAGGTCGGCGTCGTCGGCCGACGGCGACGCGATTTCGCCGCTCGGGCGCCATCTGGCACAATTGAGCAGTTGTCTGCGCACGTCGGAGGACATCCAGGTGAAGTTGCCTCCGTCTGCTGCGAGATGCACCCAAAGTACGAGACCTCGGCTCGGCACCACGTCGCATCATGACGGACTGCCCGCAGCCGCGAACAGCAAGGAAGTGTCACCGATGAACACGCTGGACTTCGTCGATCAGACGTCGCTGCGCGACGACATCCCGGCCTTCGGCCCCGGCGACACCATCAACGTGCACGTGAAGGTCATCGAGGGCTCCAAGGAGCGCATCCAGGTCTTCAAGGGTGTCGTGCTGCGCCGCCAGGGTGGCGGCGTGCGCGAGACCTTCACGGTGCGCAAGGAAAGCTACGGCGTCGGCGTCGAGCGCACCTTCCCGGTGCACTCGCCGAACATCGACCACATCGACGTCGTCACCCGCGGTGACGTGCGTCGCGCGAAGCTGTACTACCTGCGCGAGCTGCGGGGCAAGAAGGCCAAGATCAAGGAGAAGCGCTGACGTCGCACCGGGACCGGGTGTGACCGTTGGGGCTGCATGCGGCGCGGCGGTAGACATCGCCCTGGCTACTCTGATGGCGTGACCGGATCCACTGACGCCACCGACGCTGCCGACACCGACGACGCGGACGGCGCCGACAGCCGAGGCGGCGACGAGGCTGCCGGACGCCGGAAGCGCAAGCGTGGCGCGGTGCGCGAAGCCGCGATCCTGCTGACCATCGCGATCGTCCTGTACTACGTCATGCTGACGTTCGTCGCCCGGCCGTACCTCATTCCGTCCGAGTCGATGGAACCGACGCTGCACGGCTGCGCCGGCTGCGTCGGCGACCGGATCATGGTGGACAAGGTGACCTACCGGTTCTCCGCGCCCGAACCCGGCGACGTCGTGGTGTTCAAGGGCCCGCCGTCGTGGAACATCGGCTACAAGTCGATCCGCTCCGACAACCCGGCGATCCGCTCGGTGCAGAACGCGCTCTCGTTCATCGGATTCGTTCCGCCCGACGAGAACGATCTGGTCAAGCGCGTGATCGCGACCGGCGGCCAGACCGTCGAATGCCGCGCCGCCACCGGACTGACGGTCGACGGCAAGAAGCTCAACGAGCCCTACCTCGACCCGACGACGATGATGGCCGACCCGGCCGTCTACCCGTGCCTCGGCAACGAGTTCGGACCGGTGAAGGTCCCCGACGGGCGGCTCTGGGTGATGGGCGACAACCGCACCCATTCGGCCGACTCGCGGGCACACTGCACCAACCTGCCCGCCGACGCGCAGCGCGGGTCTGCTGTGCACCGGCGACCCCATGGCGGGCACCGTGCCGGTGGACAACGTGATCGGCAAGGCGCGGTTCATCGCGTGGCCGCCGTCGCGCTGGGGTGGCGTCGACAGCGTGAACCCGCAGACCTCCCAGTAGCAGAGCGCACGCGATGAGCCGCTTGCGCGAAGACGATCAGAGGGGCTGAGCGCCTTGCCGGCGACCTGGCCGCCCCGAGCGGTGATCCGGAAGTCCGGCGGGCCTGCGCACGCTCGAGTCCGCGCTGTACCGCGGCGGTCTCGGCCCGGTGGCCGGGGTCGACGAGGTCGGCCGCGGGGCCTGTGCCGGCCCGCTGGTGGTCGCGGCGTGCGTGCTCGGGCCCAACCGGCTCGAGAGCCTGGCCGCGCTCGACGACTCCAAGAAGCTCAACGAGCGGGAGCGGGAGCGGTTGTTCCCGCTGATCCGCCGCTACGCGCTGGCCTACCACGTGGTGTTCATCCCGTCGACCGAGGTGGACCGTCGCGGTGTGCACGTGGCCAACATCGAGGGCATGCGGCGGGCCGTCGCGGGGCTGCCGATGCGGCCGGGGTACGTGCTGAGCGACGGGTTCCGGGTCCCCGGGCTGCCGATGCCGTCGCTGCCGGTGGTCGGCGGTGACGCCGCGGCGGCGTGCATCGCCGCGGCCAGCGTGCTGGCCAAGGTGAGCCGCGACCGGCTGATGGTCGCGATGGAGGCCGACCACCCGGGGTACGGCTTCGCCGAGCACAAGGGCTACAGCACCCCCGCGCACACCGCTGCGCTGGCCGAGCTGGGACCGTGCAGCCAGCACCGGTACTCGTTCATCAACGTGCGAAGGTTGGTCGAGGCGCCCGACGGGGTGCCCGATGGCGAGTTCGGCGGGGAGGCAGCGCAGCATGGCGAACTGGGGTGAGGAATGATGAACGCCACACCGACCAGAAGGACCGCTGAACCGATGAGTGCCGAGGATCTCGAGAAGTACGAAACCGAGATGGAGCTCTCGCTGTACCGCGAATACAAGGACATCGTGGGGCAGTTCAGCTACGTCGTCGAGACCGAGCGGCGGTTCTATCTGGCCAACAGCGTCGAGTTGGTGCCGCGCAACTCCGACGGCGAGGTCTACTTCGAACTGCGTCTCGCCGATGCCTGGGTGTGGGACATGTACCGACCGGCCCGCTTCGTCAAGCAGGTTCGGGTGATCACGTTCAAGGACGTCAACATCGAAGAGGTCGAGAAGCCCGAGCTGCGGCTGCCCGACTGAGGGGTTGCGCCGTCACGACACCTGGTTCTCAGAGCCATCCCAATACTGTTTGCGGAGTTCGCGTTTCAGGATCTTGCCAGCACCGGACATCGGTAAGGCGTCCGCGAAGTCGACCGTGCGGGGGGCCTTGTAACCGGCGATGAGCGTCTTGCAGTGCGTGCGGAGGTCGTCCGCGGTCGTCGTCCGTCCGGCCAGCAGCACCACCACCGCCGACCTGACATCCTGCTGCCCAGGCCCGAAGAGTCGCACACATCGGCCGATTACGGCCACCTGCATGTCGCAGACCCAGGCCTTTGCCATCGGGGCTGACCAATGCCGTCGTAGCGTCATGGGGTGACCGATGAACAATCTCCGGTCGCAGTGGTGACCGGGGCGAGTCGTGGCGCGGGTCGTGGCATCGCGGCCGCGCTCCGCACGGCCGGGCTGGCGCGTGTACGTGACCGGCCGAACGGTGACCGACCCCGGGGACGGCGCGATTCCCGTGCAGGTCGACCACCGTGACGACGACGCCGTCGGCGCAGCTGTTCGACCGGGTGGCCGACGAGTGCGGCCGGCTGGACCTCCTGGTCAACAACGCCGCCGCGATCCACGACGACCTGACGAACCCGAAACCGTTCTGGGAGAAGCCACTTGCCCTCGCCGACGTGCTCGACGTCGGACTGCGGTCGGCGTACGTGGCGTCCTGGTACGCCGCCCCGCTGATGGTCGAGCGGGGTCGCGGCCTGATCGCGTTCACCTCGTCACCGGGGTCGGTGTGTTACATGCACGGCCCGGCCTACGGGGCACAGAAGGCCGGGGTCGACAAGCTGGCTGCCGACATGGCGGTGGACTTCGACGGCAGCGGGGTCGCCACGGTGTCGATCTGGATGGGAATCCTGTTGACGGAGAAGTTCCGCCGCGCGTTCGACGGGCATCCCGAGGCGCTGGCCAAGACCGCCGAGCACGCGGAGACCCCCGAGTTCACCGGACGGCTGATCGACGCGCTGTATCGGGATCCCGCCCTGTCCGAGCTCAGCGGTCAAACGGTGATCGGCGCGGAACTCGCGACTCGCTACGGCATCACCGACTCGGACGGCCGCCGGCCGCCGTCGCATCGGGACGTGCTCGGTGCGCCGCGGACACCGTCCACTGTGGTGGTTCGCTGACGCCGGATCGGGTGGCTTGACAGACTGACACGGTGCGCTCCACACCGCAGTGCTGGCTGACAGACATGGACGGCGTCCTGGTCCACGAGGAACGTGCTCTACCCGGCGCCGCGGAATTCCTGCAGCGGCTCGCGGACAAGAAGCGCCCGTTCCTGGTGCTGACCAACAATTCGATCTTCACCCCGCGTGACCTGGCCGCGCGTCTGCTGCGGTCCGGCCTCGAGGTGCCAGAGGCCTCGATCTGGACCTCGGCCATGGCCACTGCGCACGTTCTTGCACGACCAGTTGCCCGGCGGCTCGGCGTACGTCATCGGCGAGGCGGGCCTGACCACGGCGCTGCACGAGGTCGGCTACACGTTGACGGACACGGGCCCGGACTTCGTGGTGCTCGGCGAGACGCGCACCTACTCATTCGAGGCGATCACCAAGGCCATCCGGCTCATCGGCGACGGCGCACGCTTCATCGCCACCAACCCCGACGTCACCGGACCGTCGGCCGAGGGGCCGACGCCCGCCACCGGGTCGGTGGCGGCGCTCATCACGAAGGCCACCGGACGGGACCCGTACTTCGTCGGCAAGCCGAACCCGATGATGTTCCGCAGTGCGCTCAACCGCATCGAGGCGCACTCGGAGAACACCTTCATGGTCGGCGATCGGATGGACACCGACGTCGTCGCGGGGATCGAGGCTGGGCTGGAGACCATCCTGGTGCTCACCGGGTCGACGAAGGTCGGCGACATCGAGCGGTATCCGTTCCGGCCCAGCCGGGTGCTCGACTCCATCGCGGACGCCATCGAACTCGTCTGAGGGGTGAGGCAGGTGGCCGAGATCGAGCTCATCGGTGTCCCGTTCGACGGCTACGGGCGGACCGGGCACCAAGCGTGGGCCGCGCATGCGCTGCGCGACGCCGGACTGCTCGACGCGTTCGACCATCACCACGTGACCAGCCATGACGACCTGGTCCTGCCCGCGCCGAACCAGCAGCGAGGCGAGGCGACCAGTCTGATCAACGAGGCTGCACTGGTGGCGATGACCGGCGCCCTCAACGACCGGGTGGGATCGGCCGTCACGGCTGGTCGATTCCCGTTCGTGTACGGCGGCGACTGTTCGTCGCTACTGGGCATCGTGACCGGTCTGCGTGATTTCGTCGGCGATGTCGGCCTTGGGTTCATCGACGGCCACGAAGACACCATGCCGCTCGAGGTCTCCGAGGACGGCGAGGCCGCCAACGCGGAGATCGGGCTGCTGCTCGGGGTCACCGGTCGCCAGCTCACCGGCGAGCTCGGCGCTCGCCTCCCTGCGCTGCGCCGCGACCAGTTGGTCGTGCTCGGGCCGCGCGACGAGGCGTGGCGCGGGCAGTTCAACGTCGGCACGCTCCGCGATTGCGGGGTCTGGCTGGCGCCACTCGCCGAAGTCGCCGACGATCCGGCGGGCACGGGTCGCCGTGCGATCGAGCAGTTGTCCGGGAACGTCGACCGGTGGTGGCTGCACATCGACCTCGACGTGCTGGATCCCGTCGAGTTTCCGGCGCAGGGGCTGCCCGACGTGCCGGACGAGCCAGGCGGCCTGACGTGGGACCAGCTCACCGACCTGGTGCGGGCGATGCTCGGCAGCGCCGGGAAGTGCATCGGCGCGAGTATCGCGATCTACGACCCCGATCAGGACCCCGACGCGACCGGCGCCGCACGGATCGTCGCGTTCATCCGAGCGGTACTGGCCTGCAGCGGCCCAAGATAGAACCATGGCCGAACCCATCGACGAGTACTTCACGACGACCATCTCCGCGTTGACCGGGCGCGCCCCCGACCGGGTGCCTGGCCAGGCCGACACGCTGGGGGACGGCTCGTCGCTGACGGTGCGGGACTGCCTTGCCCTGTTCGACGCCCAACTCGGCAGCCGCCACCTCGACCTCGCTGCGCGTTGGCTGCGATCGCAGGGCAAGGGCTACTACACCATCGGGTCGTCCGGGCACGAGGGCAACGCCGCTGTCGCCGCCGCGCTGCGGGACACCGATCCGGCGTTGCTGCACTACCGTTCCGGTGGCTTCTTCCTGGCGCGTGCCGCCCGGGTCGGCGGTCGCGACCCGCTGCGCGACGTCCTGCTCGGGCTGGTGGCAGCCGTCGAGGAACCGATTTCCGGTGGGCGGCACAAGGTCTTCGGCCGCCACGACCTCCACGTCATCCCGCAAACGTCGACCATCGCCTCGCACCTGCCGCGGGCGGTCGGCGTCGCGTTCTCCATCGGTCGCGCGAAGAAACTCGGCGTCGCCAGCCCGTGGCCCCGCGACGCGGTCACGGTGTGCAGTTTCGGCGACGCCTCGGTGAACCACTCCACCGCGGTCGGCGCCATCAACACCTCGATGCACTCCGCGTATCAGGGTCTGCCGATGCCGCTGCTGTTCGTCTGCGAGGACAACGGGATCGGAATCAGCACCAAGACCCCACGGGGATGGATCGCGCGGACGTACGGGAACCGCGACGGGCTGCAGTATTTCGACGCCGACGGCTGCGATCTGCCGGCCACCTTCGACGCCGCGACCGCCGCGGCCGCCTGGGTCCGCACCCATCGGCGTCCCGCGTTCCTTCATCTGCGCATGGTCCGGCTCATGGGACACGCCGGTTCCGACTACGAACCGGCCTACCGGCGGCCCGATGAGATCGCCGCCGACTTCGCGCGGGATCCGGTGCTGTGCACCGCGAAAGTGTTGATCGACCACGGCGTGCTGACCCCGGCAGAGGTGCTCGATCGCTACGAGGCCAAGCGCGCCGAGGTCATCGAAATGGGGCGCGAGGTCGCCGAACTCGCACAGCTCGACAGCGCGCCCGCCGTCATGAAGCCACTTCAAGCCAGCATCGACGAGGCCGTGACCGTGTCCGCGACCCGCGTCGAAGCGAACCCGACGGGGCGGGACGATGCACCGGTGACGGTCGCGGTCGCGATCAACCGGGCGCTGCAGGACGTCCTCGACCGCCACCCGGAGGCGCTGATCTTCGGGGAGGACGTCGCGCGCAAGGGCGGCGTCTACGGCGTGACTCGCGGTCTGTCGAACAGAACCAATTCGGCGCGGGTATTCGACACGTTGCTCGACGAACAAGCCATCCTCGGCCTCGCCCTCGGCGCAGGGGTATCGGGATTGCTTCCGATACCGGAAATCCAGTACCTGGCCTATCTGCACAACGCCGCGGACCAGATTCGAGGGGAAGGCGCGACGCTGCAGTTCTTCTCAAACCGGCAGTACCGCAACCCGATGGTCGTCCGCGTCGCCGGCTACGGATACCAGAAGGGGTTCGGGGGGCACTTCCACAACGACAACTCCATCGCCGCGATCCGCGACATCCCCGGAGTGGTCATCGCCTCCCCGGCGCGTCCCGACGACGCCGCCGCGATGCTGCACGCCTGCGTCGCCGCGGCCAGCACGGCGGGCGTCGTGTGCGTCTTCCTCGAACCCATCGCGCTGTACCACACGCGCGATCTCCACGACGACGGCGACGACGAGTGGCTCGCGCCCTATCCCGACGCCGCGGTTGCGCCCATCGGACGTGCGCGCGTCCACGGCTACGGCACGGACCTGACGATCATCACGTTCGGCAACGGGCTGCGGATGAGCCTTCGCGTCGCTCGCAGGCTCGAGCAGATCGACGTCGCGGCGCGCATCGTCGACCTGCGGTGGCTGGCTCCGCTGCCGGTGGAGGACATGATGCGCGAAGCCCGCGCCACCGGAAGGGTGCTCATCGTCGACGAAACCCGGCGGACAGGGGGAGTGGGCGAAGGCGTGCTCGCCGCCCTTTCCGAACACGGCTTCGCCGGCGACGTCGACCGGGTCGCCAGCGAGGACAGCTTCATTCCGCTGGGTGACGCCGCGCTGGAGGTGCTGCTGTCGGAGGACACCATCGAGGCCGCGGCGGTGAAGCTGGTCGGCCGCTGACCTTCCCTCGAAACTGCGCACAGATCGCGATCCGTCGAGATTTTGCGATCTGGCCGCAGTCTCGCGGGGGTGAAGATGGCGCTTGATAGCTTGAGCGGATGACTGAACCGCCCGAGTCCGCCCGGCCCCTGGCAGGGGTGCGGATCATCGAGATCTCCAGCTTCGTGGCGGTGCCACTCGCTGGGATGACGCTGGCGCAACTCGGCGCCGAGGTCATCCGCGTCGACCCGGTCGGCGGCGCCGCCGACTACCACCGCTGGCCGCTGACCTCCGATGGCGAGAGCATCTACTGGGCCGGGCTCAACAAGGGCAAGCGCTCCGTCGCGGTCGACGTCCGCGTCCGCCGAGGGTCAGGAGCTGATCCAGCGACTGATCGCCGACAGCGGCGTCCTGATCACGAATGTTGCTGGACGCCAATGGCATTCGTACGACACGTTGGTGCGCGTGCGTCCCGACCTCGTCCACGTCGAGGTGTCCGGCCGCGCGGACGGCGGCACCGGGGTCGACTACACCGTCAACGCGGGCATCGGCTTTCCCGCTGGTGACCGGTCCGGTCGGACTCGCGGCGCCGGTCAACCACGTGCTGCCCGCGTGGGACGTGGCGTGCGGCATCTACGCCGCCCTGGCCGTCACCGCGGCACTGCGGCATCGCGACGCCACCGGCAAGGGCGAGCGGATCAGCATCCCGTTGGAGAACGTCGCACTCGCGACGGCGGGCAACCTGAGCTTCCTGACCGAGGTGATGGTCAACGGCACGCCGCGGGAGCGGATCGGCAACTCGATCTTCGGTCAGTACGGCCAGCAGTTCAGCAGCTGCTGACGGTGCCGCGTTCATGATCGTCGCGCTGACCGGGCGGCACTTCCGCGACCTGACCGAGCTCACCGGAGCGACGAAAGCGGTTGCCGCGCTGGGCGAAGCGCTCGGCGCGGACTTCACCGACGAAGGTGATCGATACCGTCACCGCGACGCGCTGACCGGTCTGTTCACCGTGTGGTTCACCGACCACACCGCCGACGAGGTCGCCGCGGCGCTGTCGACGACCTCGATCCTGTGGGAGCGCTACCGCACCTTCGCCGACGTCGTCGGCGATGACAAGGTCACGGCCAACCCGTTGTTCACCGAACTCGACCAGCCGCGCATCGGCCGCTATCTGGCGCCCGGTCTGCCGTTGTCGATCGGCGGCGTCTACCCGCCCGCCGTCGCATCGCCCGCGCTGGGCGACCACACCGCCGCCGTGCTGCGGGAGCGGCTGGGTCTCACCGCCGACGAGATCGACGGGCTCGTCGCAGCGGGCACCGTCGCGTGAGCGCGCTGCTCGACCTGCTCGACGTCCGGGCTGGGAGCGCCGAGGACACCTGGCAGGGCCCGGCCAGCGGCCCGGAGGGCAAGCGGTCGTTCGGCGGCCAGTTCATGGCACAGAGCCTGGCCGCCGCGTGCCGCACCGTCGACGCCGGGCAGGCGCCGACCAACATGCACCTGCAGTTCCTGCGCGGTGGCGAGGCCGGCGACCCCGTCGAGTACACCGTGGCGCGGGTGTTCGACGGGCGCACCGCCGCCGCCCGCCGGGTGGAGGCCCGTCAGGACGGCCGTTTGTTGACGACGGCGACCGTCTCGTTCGCCGCGCCCCTGGCCGGACCCGAACACGGCACGTACGCGGCGCCGCTGGGTGATCCTGAGGCGCTGCCCGAGACGGGACCGGCAGGGCCCGCGCCGTCGATGCCGTTGGACGAGATCGACATTCGCATCGACGACGACAGGTCGACCGGCGAGTTCGTCCGGCGGCTGTGGTGGCGGGTGACGGTGCCGATTCCCGACGATCCGTTGCTGCACACCATCATCGCGGCCTACGTCACCGACGTGTACATGATCGACCCCGCGCTGGCAGGTGCACGGTCACTCGATGAAGGGCCGCACCCACCGCAGTGGCACGACGGACTCGTCGATCTGGTTCCACCGGCCGGTGCGGGCCGACCAGTGGAACCTGCTGGAGTCGCGGTCACCCGCGGCGGCGCGCGGGCGGGGCGTGATCACCGCCAGCCTGATCGGTGCCGACGGCGCCATCGCCGCCACCCTGGTGCAGGAGGGTCTGATCGCCGAACGGGAACCGCCGGCTGCGAATAGCTCACGAGCGGATCGCCTGCGCACCAACGTCACCAACTGTGTGAGCAGCACACCCACCACCACCGACGCGATGACGCCGAGCAGCGGTGTGTGCGCCGAACAGCGGATAGACCTGGTAATGCGTGAGATAGACGTACAGGGACGCCTCGGCGACGATGCCCGCGACGACGGCGACCGCCGACGGGCACCGGATCGCGGGCAGCCAGATCAGCAGCGCCAGTCCAGCGAACACCAGGGCCTCGCGCTCGACGTTCGGCGAAGTAACCCACCAGACCGATCGCCAGCACCGCCGTCACCGCAGCCCGCTGCCACGCGGTGGTCGCCTTCGCCGCCGCCCAGCCGATGGCGAAGAACCAGAAGGCGAGCACGGTGAACCACGCGCCGTCGCCAAGGCCGAACCCGAACACGTCGTAGCGCAGGCAAGAGCCCGAACGCCAGGAACGCCACCGCGAAGCCGAACGGCCATTGCCGTTCCAGCCGGTCGCCGAGCGGCAACCAGCACACCAGCGCCAGCCCGACCAGAATCCACACCACGACTTCGACGAACCACAGCCGACCTGCCGTCATGCTGTCGCTCGGGACCGAGGAACTTGTTGGCCAGCAACAGGTTCGTCGGCGTGTAGTCGTCGGTGATCACCAGCGCGAGCGCCACCCACAGCACCGTCGGCACCGCGATCCAGGCCGTGGTGTTGCGCAGGTGGCGCACCCGGTCGGCGCGTGGCAGCGGGGTCAGGCAGAAGCGGCCGAAGTTGTATCCGACGATGCCCAGCAGGATGTGCGCGCCGCCCCACAGCTTCGAACAGCTCGGCGTGCGAGCCGACGACGAGGACGATCGCGATCGCGCGCAGCGCGACGCTGGTCTCCAGCGTCGCACCCCACCACCGCCGGGCCGGCCGGGGCACCGCCTCGAGTTCGCGCAGCGTGAGTCGCTGCCAGTCGGCGGGCAGGTGACCGAGCGCGCGTTCCAGGCGCACCGACATCGTCACGTAGGACAGCGAGTTGCCGCCGAGGTCGACGAAGCTGTGCTCGGGCTCGATCGTTGGCGGGGTCGATCTGCAGCACGTCGGCGAACAGCCTGCGCAGATCGAGCCCGTTCCCGGGCGATGCCGGTGCGGCGCGCGAGGTCGCGGACGGCTTGGTAGTCGGGTTTTCCCGACGGCAGCAGCGGGATCTCGGCCACGTCGCACGACCCGCACGGCCGCGGGCGGCAGACCCGGCCGCGCTGGCCGCGGCATCGCCGCACGTCGCACGTCGCCTGGTCAGCTGGGCGGCGGCCACCAGAAGGACGCCGTCGTCATCGGTGCAGATGGCGGTCACGCCCGCGTTCCCGCAAGGACGTCCTCGACTCGCTGCAGGTCGATGCGCAGGCCGTACATCTTGACGAAACGGCTTCTGCGCCCGACGACTTCGTACAGCCCGTTCGGAGGCGTCTGCGGCGATGTCGCCGGTTCGCAGCGCATCGACCGTCCGCCCGAGTGCGAGGTCGGCCGGCTCGCGTGCGTAGCCCATCATCACGTTGGGTCCGCGGTAGACGAGTTCGCCCGTGTCGCTCGGCAGTCGCCGACGGATCGTCGATCGGTTCGATGTCGAACGAGCCACCGGGGACGGGCCTGCCGATGCACGTCCGGGATTGTCGAGGACGAGTTCGGCCGGTAGATAGGCCATTCGGGCGGTCGCCTCGGTGGCGCCGTACATGACGAACAGTTGCCAGCCCTGACGCCGGCCCAGTTCGGCGAACCTGGCGCACCCGATCCGGGCGCGAGCCGGCCGCCCGCCTGCGTGACGTAGCGCAGATGGGGGAGTGACATGGCGTCGAAGCCGATGCGGTCGAGCAGGTCGAAGGTGTGCGGAACACCGGCGAACGTGGTACCGCGGTGGCGGCGCAACGACTCCCAGAACTCGGTGTCGACCACCGAGCGTTCGGTCAGGATGAGCCCTGCGCCACGCAGCAGGTGACTGTGAATCACCGATAGTCCGTAGCAGTACGACATCGGCAATGTCGTTGCGGCACGGTCGGTTTGCCGTGATGTCGAGATACTGAGCGATCGATTCGGCGTTCGCGATCAGGTTGGCCCGCGACAGCCGCACCAGCTTCGGCGACCCGGTGCTGCCCGACGTCGACAGCAGCAGCGCGAGGTCGGGATGCAGGTCGTGCGAGGCGCCGTGGCGATGCTCGACGACGCCGTCGCGGACGACGACGTCGGGATCGTAGGTGTCGATCACCGCGCTGTGATCGCTGCCCGCGGGCAGCGGAAGGGCGACGTGGCCCGCCGGCGAGTGCGCCGAGGTAGCCGACCAGGGTGGCGCAGGTCGTTGCGGGTCTCGAGCAGGACGAGCCGTCGCCGGGTGCCGAGCTCGGCGGCGAATCCTGCAGTCTCGTCGGCCAGTTCGCGATAGGTGAGCTGGCGGTCGTCGGTGACGACGGCCACGCCGGTCGCCGTGTGACGCGAGGTGGTCGAGCAGACAGCCGGTCACCGCGCTGACGGATTCTCGTCGATGACGACCGCCGACGCCCATCACGTCCAGTCGCACCTTGCTGTCGCACCGCGGGCGGGTCGACGCTGTGCTGGCGGACGACGATCGGCGCGGTGTCCCCGCCGGGATCGACGGTGAGCAGTACGTCGTGCCCGCGGAACTCCGAGGCGAGCACGGTCGCGACGCCCGCGCTCCCGTCGTCGTCGGACACCACCGTGGCGACCAGCTGCTCGGGGCGCAGCATCAGGGTGGCCGGTCCGTCCGGCGCGGGCTCGCGCACCGGGATGCGACCGAGGGCGCACTCCGCCGAGCCGGCGGTCACGTGGCACGGCAGCAGCACGCAGTCGCCGAGGAACTCGGCGGTGAACCGATCGTCGGGCTGCAGGTAGACCTGTTGCGGGGTACCGACCTTGGTGAACCGGCCATTCGCGCATCACGGCGACCTGGTCGGCGATCGACAGGGCCTCCTCCTGGTCGTGGGTGACCAGGAGCGTCGTCACGCGCGCTTCGGTCAGCAGTTCGGCGACGGCCTTGCGGGTCGACGCCCGCAGCCCGGTGTCCAGCGCGCTGAAGGGCTCGTCGAGCAGCATGAGCGCGGGGCGCCGCGCGAGGGCCCGTGCCAGCGCGACACGCTGCTGCTGACCTCCCGACAGTTCGTGTGGCCGGCGCCCGGCGTGGGACTCGTCGAGCGACACGGTCCGCAGCAGTTCGATGACCCGGCGTGCGCGTCTGCGCTGCGGCACTGCCCGACAGGCCGTAGGCGATGTTCTGGCCGACGGTGAGGTGCGGGAACAAGCGCGCCGTCCTGCGCGACGTAGCCGATGTCGCGCCGGTGGGCGGCGACGGATCCGCCGGCGCCGGCCACCCGTCGTCCCGCGATGGAAACCGTTCCGGCGTCCGGGGTTTCGAATCCCGCGACGATTCGCAGCAGGGTGGTCTTGCCGCAACCCGAGGCGCCGACGATCGCGGTGATGGTGCCCGGCGGGCAGGCTGAGGTCGACGTCGTGCAGCACCCGGTGGCCGCCGAACGACTTCGCGATGCCGGTGATCTCGAGGACGGGGGTGCGTGCTCACAGGGCGGCCGCCCTGGTCGCCTGCCGGTACAGCACCAACGTGACCGGCACGGCCAGTACGACCAGCAGCAGCGCGTAGGGCGCGGCCGCCGCATAGTCCAGTTCGCTGCTCAGCGACCAGAACCGCATCGCCAGCGTTCGGGTTCCGGTTGGGGCGAGCAACAGGGTGGCGGTCAATTCGGTTGCGACGCCGACGAATACCAGCGACGCTCCCGCCGCCGCCGCGGGTGCGGTCAGCCGCAGCGTCACCCGCAGGAACGTCCGGGTGGGTGAGACGCCGAGGGATCGCGACGCCTCCTCGAGTCCGATCGGTACCTGCGCCAGCCCCGAGCGCAGGTTCACCATCGCGCGGGGCATGAACATCAACACGTAGGCGGCGAGCACCAGGTTCACCGTCTGGTAGATCGGGGGAACGAAGCGGATCGCGACGGTGACCAAGCGCCAGCGCGGTGACGATTCCGGGCATCGAGCTGGTGATGAAGTTGGAGCCCTCGACGAACCGGGCGAGGAATCCGCTGTACCGCACCGCGACCCAGGCGAACGGGAACGCCAGCACCGTCGTGATCAGCGCCGCCCGCTGCGGCCAGCGCGACGGTCTGCAACGAGCGACGGCACGACGTCGCCGAGCGTCCCACACCTGCGCTGCCGCCGATCCACAGCCAGCGCAGCCACCGTCCAGACCGGCACGCCGAGGGCGAGGACGGCCAGCGCGGTGAGGCCGCTGACGGCGGGAATCGTCATGGCGCCCAGGCGATGTGGCTCGACGCTGCGCGGTGCACCGGCGCCGATCCTGGCGTAGCGGGCGTTGCCTCGTGCGGCGGCCTCGGCCACCAGCAGGACCAGGCACAGCAGCACCAGGACGGCGGCCAGGGTGCTGCCCGCCGCGCCGTTGAACGTGGCCTGGAACTGCTCGAAGATCGCGGTGGTGAAGGTGGCGAAGCGAAGCATCGCGAACGCGCCGTACTCGGCGAGCAGGTGCACGCCGATCAGCAGGCCGCCGCCGAGGATCGCCAGCCGAAGCTGCGGGAGCACCACGCGGAAGAAGACGGCGGTCGGGCCGGAACCGAGCGCGCGGGCGGATTCCTCGATCGCGGGGTCGAGGCGGCGCAGGGTGGCGGCGGCGGGCACGTAGACGAACGGAAAGTAGGACAGCGCCGAGACCAGGACGCCGGCACCGAATCCGTGCAGCGACGGGACGACGCTGACCCACGCGTAGCTGTTGATGAAGGCGGGCACGGCCAGCGGCGCGACGAACAGCGGCCGCCAGAGGGCGCGGCCCGGTACGTCGGTGCGCTCGACGAGCCACGCCGCACCGACCCCGAGCACGACGCAGATCGGCACGGTGACCACGACCAGGCCGACGGTGTTGACCAGGAGTTCGCCGACCCGCGGCCGCGCGATGAGCTCGTAGACCCTTGCGGGCCCGATGGACGCGATCGACCAGGCGACGTAGCCGAGCGGGATGAAGGTGACCGCGACCAGAAGCGCGACGACGCCGCAGAGGACGGGCCCGGGGCGGGTGCTCGCGCCGGCGGGCGGTGCGCTGCGCGGCTCGGGTTGGACCGCAACCTCGGCGATGACCACCTACAGCAGGCCCGCCTTCGTCATCAGGTCGGTGACCTTCTGCGCGTTGAGATCCGACGGGTTGACGGCGGGCGCCTGCAGGTTGGTCCAGCGGCACCAGCGCCGGGTTGGCGGGCACACCGCTGGCGACCGGGTACTCGAACGAAGTCGCCCTTCTCCAGGACCTCCTGACCGCGCCTTGCCGGTGATGAACGTCAGGAACTTCTGCGCCTGATCCTTCTTCTTGCTCGACTCCAGCACCCCGCCACCGGAGATCGAGACGAACGCGCCGGGATCCTGGTTGCGGAAGTAGTGCAGCGCGGTGTTGGCGCTGATCTCCTTGGTCTTCGCCTGGTCGCGGAACCAGTAGTAGTGGTAGATGACGCCGCCGTCGACCTGGCCGGCGTTCACGGCGCGCAGGGTGGCGATGTTGTCCTGGAAGATCTCGGCGTTGGTCTTCATCGCCGCGAGCCAGTGCGGCGGTCGCCGGCTCGCCGGTCAGGTCCAGCATCGCCGCCACGATGGCCTGGAAGTCGGCCTTGGTGGGCGGGGCGCCCCAGCGGCCCTTCCACTCCGGCTGCTGCAGATCCATGATCGAGCTTCGGCAGCTGCGCCTCGGTGAGCTTGGTCTTGTTGTAGGCGAAGACCGTGGTGCGGGCGGCCACGCCGGTCCACTTCCCGGTGGACGGCCGGTACTGCGCGGGCACCTGCGAAAGCGGTCGCCTGATCGAGGTCGGCGAACAGCCCGGCCTTCTCGACCGCCGCCATCGCAGGCGAGTTCTCGGTGAGGAACACGTCGGCGGGCGAGGAGGCGCCCTCGGCGATCAACTGGTTGCCGAGTTCGGTGTCACCGCCCTGGCGGTAGGTCACCTTGATGCCGGTCTCCTTGGTGAACGCGTCGATCCACTCCTTGGTGAGCGACTCGTGTTGCGCGTTGTAGATCAGCAGTTCGTCGGGCGCCTCCGACGACGAGCACGCGGTCAAGCTCGCAGCGAGACCGACCACCGACAGCAGAACGGCTAGCCGGCTCCATCCCGATCGGACGAATCGCATCTGGGACTTCCTTCCACGCCGTCGCCGCGGCGACGGCCGACTGAGGATTGGCTAAACAAACATACCTGTGGCTTGCCTAAGTTTGACCGTCTGGTCGAAGTGGCCCGAACGCCCACCCGCGGGGACTGGCCGAGAAATCGAGGACTGGCCCTGAAATGATGCTGAGCATGATGACTTTGCGCCGCGGACTCGCCGCTGCAATCGCCGCTTCTGCGCTCGGCGGGGTGATCGCCTGCACCGTCGCCATTCCGACGGCAGGCGCCGCGCCGTGTACGGCCAGTGGGCTCTCCAGCACCGCCAGCGGCGTACTCGCCGAGGCCGGTACCTACCTGGATGCGCATCCGGGCGCCAATGACGTGCTGACCGCTGCGGGCACGCAGGCGCCGGACGACGCGCGCAGTTCGGTGCGGGGCTACTTCACCGCCCACCCGGGCGAGTTCCTCGACCTGCGGGCCATCGCACGTCCGATCACCGACCTGAAGAGTCAGTGCGGCATCTCGGTATCGCCGGGTCAGCTCGCTCTGCTCTTCGACGAGATCAGCTAGAGCCGGGCAGGTCGGTGTACTGGAGGGTGTAACCGTCGGCGCTGAACGTGAAGCCCTTGCCCGTCATCTCGCTGAGGCAGGAGATTCCCGACGCTTCCTGCACGTTGCATCGAAATCCCGCGACGATCAACACCTCGTTGAACGGAAGGACGACCGCGGGTCCGGGAACCAGGGCGTACCCGGGCGGATCCAGTGAGCCGAACCCTGCGTCGGTGACGCGGTCGACCTGGATCGCGTTGGGCGCCTTGTCCTTGCCCTGTGCGTCGGCGACGCTGTCGGGGGCGCCCTTGACGGGGATGACCGATCCGGTCGACGACTGACAGCCCGCCTTCTCTCGCGGGAAGATCGCACACATCCATCGCTTGCTTGGGGTGGTGAAGTAATAGCCCGCTTGTCCGTTCGACTCCGCGTAGAAGTCGAAGGCATTCGCCAGGTTGTCGTTGGACGGGCGCTTCGACGGCGGGGGCGGCGCGGGCGCACCGTCCTGCGTCGGCGCAGGCGCTTCGCCGGTGTTCACCACCCTGCCCGATGAGCAACCTGCAATGAGTACGGCGATGGCGGCCACGGCGACGGCACTCGTTCGGACGTCCATTCGGCACATCCTCGCACGACGGAAATCGCGTCGATCGTCGTCGCCGACACGAGGTTCGCCCAGTTTCGCCACCGTCAATAAGTGGGTACACGGGGTCATGGTCGACAAACCACTACAAGGCGTCGCCGACAGGGCGACCGACAGCGACGCGTTCGAGTACGCGGCCCGCGCCGGCTTCGCCGTCAGCGGTGTTCTGCACCTGCTCGTCGCATACATCATCGTGCGCATCGCATTCGGTTCCGGCGGCAACGCCGATCAATCCGGCGCGCTGGCGACCCTTGCCCGACAGACTGGCGGCGCACTGATTCTGTGGGTCGTCGCCGTTGGGCTGGCGGCACTGGGCCTGTGGCGAATCGCCGAATCGATCGTCGGTTCCAAACCCGGCGAACGGGCCGCACGGAACGACGACACCCCCGCGTGGAAGCGCGCCAAGTCTCTCGGGCTCGCGGTGGTCAACTTCGCGATCGCATTCTCCGCGGTGCGTTTCGCAATGGGAAGCGGCCAACAAAGTACTCAGCAGAACGCGGGACTGAGCGCGCAGATGATGCAGTCGGGTTGGGGCAAGGCCATTCTCGTTCTGGTGGCGTTGGGTCTCGTGGCGGTCGGCGGCTACCACGTCTACAAGGGAGCATCGAAGAAGTTCCTCAAGGACCTCCGTGTCTCCGGCGGAAAGGCCATCACCGCCGTCGGGATCACCGGCTACGCGGCCAAGGGCGTGGTGCTCGCGGGCGCGGGCGTACTCGTCATCGTCGCGATCCTGCAAGCCGATCCCTCGAAGGCGAGCGGATTGGATGCCGCGGTCAAGACACTCGGTCACGCGCCGTTCGGAAGAGTCCTACTCGTCGTTGCTGCCCTTGGTATCGCGGCCTTCGGCGCGTACAGCTTCGTGCGCAGTCGCTACGGCCGCATGTAACCCCCCTCGCCGACGTGCTGCTGCTGCCGGCTGTGGATGAACTACCCACTGTGGACAACCGCTGCTCGTCGGTGCCGCCTTGTCCGCCCGGCTGGGGACGGTGGTGCCATGACGGAGAACATGGCCAGCCGCGCCACGATAGGGGCGTTCGGTGAGCAGCTGGCGGTCGAGCACCTGGAGTCGCTGGGTTGGCGGGTGCTGACCCGCAATTGGCGGTGCCGCTATGGCGAGCTCGACGTGATCGCCGCCGAGCCCGCGGGCGTCTTGGTGTTCGTCGAGGTCAAGACGCGCACCAGTGACCAGTTCGGCGGCGTCGCGCAGGCCGTGACGCCGAACAAGGTGCGCCGATTGCGTCGCCTGGCCGGGCTGTGGCTGGCGTCCCAGGACGGCAGCTGGTCGCAGGTGCGCATCGACGTCATCGGCGTGCGGGTGGGCAGACGTCCGACACCGGAACTCACCCACCTTCAGGGGGTGGGGTGATGGCGCTGGGCCGGGCGTTCTCGGTGGCGGTGCGGGGGTTGAACGGCGAAATCGTCGAGATCGAAGCCGACATCACCTCGGGATTGCCGGGTGTACATCTTGTCGGCCTGCCCGACGCGGCGTTGCAGGAGTCGCGCGACCGCGTGCGCGCGGCCATCACCAACTGCGGCAACACCTGGCCGATGGCACGGCTGACGCTCGCATTGTCTCCTGCGACATTGCCGAAGATGGGCTCCGTCTACGACGTCGCGTTGGCGCTTGCGGTGTTGTCGGCCGACCTCAAACGGGCGTGGCCGCGGCTGGAGAAGACGGTGCTGCTCGGCGAGCTCGCACTCGACGGCCGGGTCCGGCCGGTCAAGGGTGTGCTGCCCGCCGTGCTGGCCGCCAAGGAGGAGGGGTGGCCCACGGTGGTCGTGCCCATCGACAACCTGGCCGAGGCCAGCCTGGTCGACGGTATCGAGGTGTGGGGTGCGCGCACGCTGCGCCAGTTGCAGGCGTGGGTGACGGGCAAGGGCGGGCTCGACGAAAAGGTCGACGCGCCAAGGTCGGAAGTCGAGCAGGCGGCCGATCTGTCCGACGTCGTCGGTCAGACTCACGCCCGGTACGCCGTCGAGGTCGCGGCCGCCGGTGCGCACCACCTGATGATGACGGGGCCGCCGGGTGTGGGTAAGACCATGCTGGCGCAACGCCTTCCGGGTCTGCTGCCGCCGTTGACGCCCGATGAGGCATTGGAGGTCACCGCGATCCATTCTGTGGCGGGCCTGCTCTCCGGCAGTGCGCCGCTGATCACGCAGCCTCCGTTCGTCGCGCCGCACCACACCTCGAGTGTCGCGTCGTTGGTCGGCGGCGGCTCCGGGTTGGCCAGGCCGGGCGCGGTCAGTCGCGCCCACCGCGGCGTGCTGTTCCTCGACGAATGCGCCGAGATCGGTGTCAGTGCGCTCGAGGCTCTACGCAACCCGTTGGAGGAAGGTGAGATTCGGTTGGCCCGTCGCGACGGTGTGGCCCGATATCCGGCGCGGTTTCAGCTCGTTCTCGCCGCCAACCCGTGTCCCTGTGCTCCGCCCGATCCGCGGGATTGCATCTGCGCGGCGGTGGCCAAGCGCCGGTATCTCGGCAAGTTGTCGGGCCCACTGCTCGACCGCGTCGATCTGCGCGTGGAGATGCACTCCATTCGGTCGGGTGCGTTCACCGTGGAGGAGGGCGAGGCCACCGCGACGGTTCGTGAACGGGTCGCCGCGGCACGACAGGCGGCCGCACGACGCTGGGAGGCATATGGAATCGGCACCAATGCCGAGGTCAGTGGTTCGCTGCTGCGGCGACGATTCCGCCTGCCCGCTGCCGTGATGGCGCCGCTGCGGACCGCACTCGACCGTGGCGTGCTCAGTGTGCGAGGCGTCGATCGCACCTTGCGGGTGGCGTGGACTTTGGCGGATCTGGCCGGCAGGGAATCGCCGAGCCGCGACGACGTCACCACCGCACTGAGCTTCCGTCAGGCCGGAGGAGCGTGATGACCGACGACGTTGCGCGCGCATGGGCGTACCTGTCGCGGGTGGCCGAGCCGCCATGCCAAGCGCTCGCCGCGCTGGTGGCGAGCGTGGGCCCCGTCGAAGCCGCTGACCTAGTCAGGCGGGGCAAGGTCGATGACGAGGACCTGGCCCGACGCACCGAGGCGCGACGGGAGATTGACTGTGCGGCAAGCGACTTGGACGTGCTGGCCCGACTCGGCGGCCGGTTGCTCGTACCCAGTGACGACGAGTGGCCGGGCCTGGCGTTCCGGGCGTTTCTGGGCGAGGGGACAGGCAAGCGCCCAGACGGGCATCCACCGCTGGTGCTCTGGGCGGTCGGCCCTGCGCAACTGACCGACGTCGCCGAACGGTCGTGTTCGATCGTCGGCACCCGCGCCGCGACCGCCTACGGCGAGCACGTCGCCGCGGACTTCGCGACCCAGCTGGTGGAGCGTGACGTGGCGGTGGTCTCCGGCGGGGCGTACGGCATCGATGGCGTGGCGCATCGGGCGACGCTGGCCAACGACGGGCTGACCGCGGCGGTGCTCGCCGCCGGCATCGACGTGCCATACCCCGCGGGACACGCGGCCTTACTCCATCGCATCGGCAAGCAGGGGCTCGTCATCACCGAATACCCGCCAGGTGTCCGGCCGGCCCGCTACCGGTTCTTGACCCGCAACCGCCTGGTGGCGGCCGTGAGCGGCGCCACGGTCGTCGTCGAGGCGGGACTGCGCAGCGGTGCGGCCAATACCGCGGCCTGGGCGCGGGCGCTCGGCCGCCCGGTGTGCGCGGTGCCGGGGCCCGTCACGTCGTCGGCGTCGGCGGGCTGCCACGCTCTGATTCGAGATCGTGCCGAACTCGTCACCCGGGCCGATGAGGTCCTCGAATTGGTCGGCCGGGCAGGTGAACTCGCCGAGGAGCTGCCGCGGCCGGGTTCGCCCTTGGACCACCTCGAGGACGCCGAACGACGGGTGTACGAAGCGTTGCCCGCGCGGGCCGCCCGCACCGCCGACCAAGTCGCGGTCGCGGCTGGAATCCCTCCGACGCAGGTGCTCGGGCCGCTGGCCACATTGGAGTTGGCGGGCCTGATCAAGCAGCAGGACGGGCGATGGAAGGTGGTACCTCGGTAGGTGGTCGTGCGAACGGCCGCACTTGGGCGCACGTACGGGTTTGATCGTCGGGGTCAGATTTACGCTTTCCAGCTCGCGGCGGAGAGTATTTCGATATGCCGCTTTCGAGTAGTGAAGTACTCATGCGAATCAACTGACGGAGGAGTAAAACAAATCCCGAAAGCCGTCGGATCAACCGTTTGGCCAACCGATCATGATCAATGTCGACGCCGTCGATTACCAAGGCAGAAATGTTGCCGAGCTGTCGCTGTTCGGTGGGTTCAAACTCCATATCGACGGCGAAAGTGTGGCGCTGCCGATGCACGCGCGACGGGTGCTGGCGTACCTCTCCGTTCACAAGATGGTGGAGAGAGACTGCGACAGGCAGGTGCTTGCCAACCGACTGTGGATGGATTCGTCACCTGACCGTTCACGGGCGAGCCTGCGAACCGCGCTCTGGCGGATCCGGTGTATTGGAACGGAACTTCTCGACGGAGATTCGGAACGAATCGCACTCGCAGACCGGGTACGTGTCGACGTCCATGAATTCCGGCGCAACGCGGAGCGGATACTTTTCGACAGAGTTGAGCATGGGCCGACAAGACACAGCTCCCTGCTGCAAAGCCCTGCAGAACTGTTGCCCGGCTGGGACGAGGACTGGCTCTTGCTGACCCGCGAACAATTGCGGCTGCTGCGCCTGCACGCTCTCGAGCACGCCGCGCGCGGGATGTGTGAGCGAGGCATGTTCCCGCAAGCGATCGACATGATCTTGTCGGTCGTCTGCGAAGAACCGCTGCGAGAGACTGCTCAGTCGATCTTGATCAGGGCCCACTTGCACTGCGGCAACCCGGCAGAGGCCAGCCGCCAGTATCAGAAATTCGCAACGGATCTCTGGAACGAGCTCGGGCTGCGCCCGTCCGACGACTTGGCGCGCGAGGTGTTGCCGTCACATTGATCGCTGAGCACCAGGCCTCCTGCGCACGCCGCTTAAAGACGACGGCTCGGCGCCGACACGACCGAACAACTCCCGTGATGGTTGGACCCCTAACTCGATCCACAACATCTCGGCAAATGTACCGAATTGTCTGCGGGCTTCCACCACATTGCCTTCACACAGATGCGCCTCGATGAGCACCGTCTGAGCCGACTCGCGGAGTGGCTCTTCCGCGACCACCGTGAGCATCACATCGATCGCCTCCGGGTACCTGCCCAGATCAGCCAGTCGTCGTCCCGCGGTCTCCAAAGCATGCAGTCGCAATTGCCGTAGTTGTTCGCGAGCGAGCAATAACCACGCCTCGTCCCACCCCGGCAGCAGCTCGTAGTTGCGCGCCATCAGTTGGGTGCGTTCTTTCGGACAGTCTGCACGCTCTGAAAGCAGGCGCTCGGCGTGACTTCGGTACTGATGAACATCGACATCGACGCCATCGGCCAGCATCACCCGGTCGTTCTCGGTGTCGACCAGACATGGACTCGCCCGCCGGATGCGCCAGAGTGCTGTCCGCAGACTCGCGCGGCAGTGTTCAGCCGAAGCGTCCGGCCACAGTCGCTCGGCCAGGATCCCGCGACCGCAGTCGTCCTCGGACGCCTTGTCCAGACAGAGATACGCCAACACCCGGCGGGAGTGCATCGGTAGCGCGAGGCTGCAACCGCCGACCCGCACGCTGAAACCACCGAGCAATGACACCAGAGGTCCCGCCTCCACGCCTGTGCCGGCTGCACATGTCCTTGACGGCCGCATGCCAACAGCGTCGGCTGTCAGGACTTCAGACACGTCAACACTGCGTCAACGCCGACGAATCGTTGACGCTCGGTGCACGGCACGGTGCGACCGTGCGCATGTGACAGCCGACATGAGCCGAGTGGTCATCGTTCGGGCGTGGCGCGACTCCGGTCGAATACTCATCCGGGTGCTCGCCGGCGCCGACCACGCGAAGGCAGCCGACGAATGGGTGTTCGCAGACATCGACGCAGCGTGCCGACAAATTGCCGAAGTGCTAGGTGTCCTCGTCGAAGAGCCGGTCGCTGCGCCTGTTCAAACCCGTGGCGATACGAGATGTTGACGCTCCTGCACACAGCGCTACCCGACAGTCGAGTGGACCAGCCGTTTCTGCGGAGGTGAGATTGTGCGAACCGATACATATACCGGGTCACCCGGAGATCAAGAGACCATCGCGTCACCATTCGCGGGTCTGTCCTATCTCGACGATCCCCAGCCCGAGCGGCAAGTGCCGCTGACCCAAGCACAATCTCCATTCGAGGGCATCTACACGACCGAATCTCCCTTCGGCGAAATCAATTACGAGAAGGGAGACGATGAAGCCGCGGCAGCGATGGATTTTCTTGAAGCGATTCACGACGAGGAATTCGACGATGCGCTCGAGCAGCTGCTGAACGAAGGGGCGGCACATGCACTCGTCGATGCGCAGCAATGGTCAGAGCAACCGTCGGCCGCCGAAATACGCGACTCACTCGAGCAATGGATCGCTCCCCTCAGCACAGCATGGGAAAACGCAGTGGACGCGCTAAGTGCGGGGATGCAAAGCAACGACCTCGGCGGTCTCGCCGAGCAGGAAATAGACGGCCATCTCCACTCGCTGGTGCCGGAGACCACATTCGAGTCCCCGGCCTTCGAGCAGTTGTTCGGCAGCATTGTAGGAAAAGTTGTCAATGTCGCCAAGAAGGCTGTCGCCAAAGTCGGGCAGGCCGTGGCGGGTCCGATCATCGCCCGGGTCAAAGGCATGGGACTCAACATTTTCAAGGGTGTACTAGCGAAGCTGCTTAACCCACTGTCTCAGGCACTTCCGGCATCGGTGCGCCCATTGCTGCCACTGCTTACCAAACGTCTGGGTATCGGGGATGCCACCCAAACCGAGGGCGAGGAAAGTACCGAGGATGGAACTGCGGCCGAGCTGGCTCACGCCTTTGATCAGAAGCTGTTGTCGCTCTACCTCACGCCTGAGGTCGACGAGGTAAACAGTGAGGCGGACCTCGACGAGCAGGAGTACGACGCCCTGACCGGATTGCACGCGGCCCGTGACGTACTCGCACGGCAACTCAGCGAGTACACCTCGTCCGAACCTCCGGTCGCCGAAATCGAGCAGTTCATTCCGGCGGTTCTCGCCATTCGGCCGCTGCTGAAAATGGCGATGACGGCTATCGGTGGGCGCGATGCACTGGCGAAACTCATCGCGCCACCGCTCGCCGTGGCCATCAAGGGGATGATCGGCACAGAGGCAGCGAGCACGATTGCCCGCGTTGCGGGCCAAGAGCCCTCCACGATGATTGCGCGAACGGCGGTCAAAGTCGGTCTGTCTGCCCTCGGCCTCGAAACCGGTGTGGGGCAGGACGAGTCGATTCCCGGCGAGGCGCTGGCCTCTGCAGTGGAAGACACGGTGATGCGGGTGGCCGACGAGTTGAGCGCATCAACGGTCGCCGACCCGCTGCGGGTGAGCGCGGCCGTACAGCGCGCATTCGCGCAATCAGCCGCCGCATATCTGCCCGATCCGCTTCTGCGGCCGGACCTCCCGGAGCGCGAAACTTCGGAGAACGGCGGCTTCTGGATCATGATGCCCCGCCGGGCGCGTCCACGCTATCCGTACCGCAAATACTCGAGGACCTGCCTCGTTTCTATTCCCCGGCAGGTGGCGCGGGCAGTTCGGTGGTCCGACGGCGGCACGTTGGAGTCATATCTCCTCGACCGCGGTGTCGACAGATGGCCCATGCATGCCGAAATCGACCTCTACGAAACCATGCCCGGTACATTCCCCGGACACTTCACCGCGGACGAGACACTGCCACGAACTGAGAAGCCGACGGCGGATGAGTTCCAACCGTTGACTAGCGAGGTCGCCGGCGTCCTGCTCGGCGAACCCGCCCTCGGACGGGGACGCGCGACCGGAGTACGGGCAGGCACCTACCGTCCGGCACCCGGCCAGCGATTCTTCAGAATCCGAGGCAAAGGCATGCCGATTTCGCCACGGCGTCAACCACACCGCGGCGTCTCGGTTCGACTGGACCCGGCGACGAAACGATTACGGGTCGCAATCCGGTTGTCTGAGCGGCGGGCACAAACGCTCCAGGCCGGAATGCAGCGTTCGGAGCCTGCCGGACAGCGCGATCTGCCCCGCGCCCTCACCGCCATTCAAGACGTCGTCCTCCCTCGCCTGCAGTACCGGATCGCCCGGCGTCTCATCAAGTCCTCGCTCTTCAAGGATCCGGCGGCAGCCGCACAATTGGCAGGAACGCTAGCAGCAGCGACAAGCACCGGTATCTCGACGTTTCTCACTCAGCAGGGCGCGAAATTTGCTTCTGTCCTGTCGGATCCGGCCGACGGAGTGACGATCACGGTGACGTTCGACGGCATCGACCCCAGTTCGTCGCAGACTCCGCCAGCCGCCGTGGACGTGGTCGCGGGAGCCGGCTGATGTCAGGCGACTTCTCGACCGAGACCGCCGCCCTCGCAACGGAGGCTCGGCACTGGCGGCGCGCATGCGCGGCACTCGGTGACCTCGATGTAGGCGCATCGATGGCGGCTTGGGGTGAGCTGGAGTCGTATCTGGGACTGAACGTTCGCAAGAGTTTGACGACGCAGGCAAGCCGGCTGACCGCGCGGGCTGATCGGGTGCTGTTCTCGCTGCAGGCCGCGCAGAGCGCGTCGGATCTCAACGCCGCGCGGGACGAACTCCTCAACCTCCGAGACCGTTACACCCAGGCCGAGACGATGGTCGATTTCTACAGCGACGCGGTCAACACCCGCACCGGTCCCCGCATCGGTGCGGTGCTGCGCGGCCTCGATGCGCTCGCCGTCAAGAGCATGGATCAAGCGCTGAGGCCACTGGGAATCGAAGCCCCGCCGGTACTGACGTATCTCGAGAAGGGAAGGGGTGCATCCATCCTGCGCGCGGGTGCTCGGCTGTGGGATGCGTCCTTGTCGCCGGCAGCTGCTATCAAGATCACCCGCCACAACTTGTGGCAGCCAACCTCTCTCGTTCACGAGACCGGCCACCAGGTTGCGTACTTGACTGGTTGGACCGCTGAATTGGCTGCGGCGCTCGCAGATTCGCTTTCGCCACACAGCGAAGTCGCAGCGGAGGCTTGGCGAGGCTGGGCCAGCGAGGTGGCCGCCGACGTGTACGCGTTCGTTCTGTTGGGATTCGCACCGGTTCCTGCGCTGGCGACGGTGGTCGATGGGTCGCCGCAGGCGGTTTTCCGGATGACGATAGGCGACCCGCACCCAGTTGCCATGCTGCGGATACTGTTCAACGTCGCGCTCTGTCGATCGTGGTTCGGCGCGGGGCCATGGGATGACCTAGGCGACCGCTGGCTAGCAAGATTCACACTGCCTCGAGCGTCTTCGGATGTCTTAGAGGTCATCCAGGCAAGCATGCCCCTGCTGCCGGCGATCGTGGACGTGTGCACGAGGAGGCCGATGGCCGCCTTCCACGGGGTCTCGTTGGCCACGCTGATCGACCCGCGTCGCGCGGCCCCAGCGGAACTGAACCGACTTGCTGAACGCGCAGGCGCGTCGTTGTACACGTCGAGTTTCCTACAGCAGCAAGAGCCCATGCGAATCCTCGCCCTCACGGTGCTGCGAGGACTGGATTCGACGACAGCACCCACCGAGATGGAGACGTGGCTGCGGCGCGTCGGCGGCGACAGATCAATCGCCGCGTAACGGAATAGGAGAAGACCATGGGAGATGGCACTGGGATCGATGAGGACCTCGTTGTCAAAATCGTGAGAGCGGCGCTGCGAGATCACCGCGAGCCCGATCAGATCGAGGAGTCGAATCTATCGCCCGGCCGACCGCTGACGTTGTCGCTCTTCTCGGAACTGCTGTACGCGCTGGGAACTCCCACCCCCACCAACGCACCTCCCAAGCAACGGTTGCCCGTCGAGATCACGACCGACGGCTATCTTGTCTTCGAGCATGCCCCGCCGGCCTGGGCGACGGACATGATCATCGTTCGTCGCGGAGAACCCGACGAGTCGGTACCGTTGCCGGACTGCAACCCGCCTCGACCTATTCCTGTCGACTGTGCCGACGCTGTGATCGCAGTAAAGCTTCTGGCTAAAGACGAGGTTCGACTTGTCTCGTTCGTTACCCACACACGCCTTAAGGCGTCTCATGGCAACTCAAGACGACCGAAACCACCGGCCAAGGGAACAGTTCAGGCCCCCACGGCACAGGCCGCGCCTGCTCAGACCCAAATGACACCGTAGAAAGAGGATCGCCATGTTTCGCCAATTGGCCGCAGAACTGAAGAACCAAGTCCCGACGCCCGGACCTGGTTACACAGCCGCCGATGTCGTCTTCACATTCCATCCGATGCAGCTGAGTCGGTGGCTTGAAGAGGTCTGGGCAACCGGCGGCGTAGCGAACTGGGCACCGGTGCTGAATAACGATCCGTTGGGCGACTTGAACGCAATAAACATGTTTCGGCTGCCGAGCAGCCCGCAAGACCTTGCCGGAACGCTTCAGTCTGGCGTCAATGCACCCGGTACGGTCGGTCAACTCCCTTGGGGGTATTCCTCCCCGTCGATCACCTTTGGGAAGCAGTTGCTCTGGGATCACATGTTCTATGCGTACTTGGTCGAAAGTACCGGCGTTTTCGAGATCCTTTCGGAGGTTGTTCGACGCTATGTGGTGGGCGAGTCACTTCCGAGTCCATCGATCAATACGATGGCCTGGGTCCGCGCCACTGAAGAGATGTTCTTCCGCGAGCCGCCTCTGTTCCATATCTGTAGCCCGACAAGTCAATTGCGCCCCAATGCGCGGATAAACCGTCGTCGTGACTACTGGAAAGCAATTGGGTTGGACCTTCCGCATCCGGCGCCGGGAATCGAAGGACAGCCGTGGAAAGATGGCATCGCAGCCACGAGCAATACTCGATTTCTTGAGATGTGGAATGAACTCCTGCGCCAAGTGTGGCTGGGAATCGAGAATGAAGGGAATTCCTCGGGCGCGAATCCCACAGATGCGAACTTTGTTGCATATCTGTGCCAGACGATTGGCGAGATGCTACGGCTCCGGCGACGTGGTGGAATGCTTTCGCGCGAGGAGTTCAGCGACGTCTGCGCGATGAATTGGTTTCATTTGACGGTCGATAGCGACAACTCTCTAGTCCGCGACCTCAGCGCGAATACAGGAGTCAACGGCAATCCGGCTGATCGCCTGGCGGCAATCGGTCAACGCGTGGGAATCGCGCCGTCGCGGCAAGCGCGCGAACTATTCGAGCTGGCCGAAAAGATCTCGCCGTTGATGTGGGCGATCGAGCTCACACTGTTCGACGATTCGTCCGCCGCGAAGGTTCTCTATCAATCGTCGACCGTGGCGTCCTTGATGAATCGGATCATCGACCTCTGGCAGTCGGCAACTGGTCAGAACGTAAAAGATCTGGCCATCAGTCAACGACGTGTCGGTGCTCCCACACGGTCAGCGCAACCGACGAAACTCCTACCCACTCAAACCCTGGTGACCACGACGGCCCCGTCGACAAACGGTCATGCAGTCGCCAGCCAGTCGTGAGGTATCGCGATGAGCACGCTCGACGAGTCTCCGATATTCACGCAGATTGCCGAAAGCCGCTTCGACACACCGCAATGGCCAGTTCGCGAAGACGTTTTCCAGGGTCTGGACACAATTGCCGAGCAGCCATGGTCCGAGGATGTTGAAACGGCAGAGCAACTCGACGGTGAATGGAACGTCGAGTGGAACGAAGACAACTTCGCGCCATCGTGGGCACCCGACTTAGAAGAAGAAGAGAAAGAGGAAGTCGGGTCACAGCAGTTTCCGTCGAGTCGGCTGGAATGGCCCGGAAAGTCTGCCGAAGAACTCACGTTCATGCGCGACGTCTACGACCTCCAGATGGCGAAGTCCAGCAAGAGCGGGTCCTTCACCGCCGACCTCCCCAATGCCGTCCCCATCAAGGGCGAGGGCTCACACCGGGCGCAACCCGATGCCGCCGAGGCCGTTCGCGCGCTGCTGCAAAGCGCGAGACAGCAACTCGCCGCCGAGGGACTCGATGATCGCGTACAGATCGGAATTGTCAGTGCCTACCGGCCGGCGACTGAGCAGTTCAAGATCTGGCAAGGCAAGGGAAGGTCAGGCGGCTTCCCCTACTACTACCGAGAAATGCTGGAACAGGGTCGAATTCATCGCGGCGACTTCGGTGCAGACGCGGTCGAAAAAATGGCGGCCAGGATGTCGCAAGTCATCGCCTCCCCCGGCTATAGCAACCACCAGGACGGACTGGCCTTCGACTTGGGAATTGGCGATCGCCGCAAGGGTGGACTCGGCAAGATCGGCACCCGAGCCTGGCTCCATAAATGGCTGATTAAGAAGGAGTCTCCGGACGGCCCCACCAATGCGCGGCGCTTCGGTTTTCAACCACTCGCAACCGAACCATGGCACTGGACATTCCGGGGCAAGGTCAGTTCCGAGGCGTCGTCCGACGAGACCGCGACCAACACGATCAGCGCGAGCGAGCTTGAAGTTGCGAAAGTGCCGCTGCTATCGGCACACCGCGGCGCTGGGCCCGACCTGATTCTCGGCTGGAACGACATGAGCACGATGCCTGAGGTAATCGATGTCGTCGTACACCTGCACGGCTACTGGTATCCGAAGCGACGGTTGCTTGATGCGATCAAACCCGTCAGCGGATTGAACCTTGCACCCAAGGACACGGCACAACGGCGGTCGCGCCCCACCCTGACCATCCTGCCGAGAGGACACGACACAGGCGTCACACAAAAATGGAAGCAGAAGGACGGGACGTACAAGTACGGATACAACAAGTTCACGTTCCCGCGGATTGTCTCCAAGGACGGCTTGGATGACCTCATCCGATTCGCCCTCGACCACTTCGCGAAGAAAGTTGGCGGAACTCCACCGCGAATCGGCCGGCTGATCCTGACGGCTCACTCCGGCGGAGGGGCTGCGCTGCTCAAGATTCTCGAACACACTGACCCACACCAGGTCCACGTCTTCGACGCCCTGTATCAGGATGCACGCACACTTTCCAAGTGGGCGCATCGCCGAATCGAACGAGATCGGGAGGCACTGCAAGCACCCGGCACACCAGGCGCCGAGGATTACATGCGCACGCAGGGGGGCGCCCTACGCGTCTTCTATCAAGGAAAGGTACGCGGCGGGACGCGGCCGTACAGCCTGGCGCTGCACAAGGAGATACTGCCTCGGCTCGGTTCGGGACTTGAGCGGTGGTACCGCGTCGAGGCCAGCACTTACGATCACTTCGCCATTCCACGAAACTACGGTTGGCGCATGCTCATTGACGCGTCCGCTGATGCTCCAGAGGCTCAGACTGAGCCAGATGAAGAACGGCGTCGCGAATTGGAGGCAGAAGAGGAATCTGCCGATCCCGAGGAGGCAGAGTGCGCCAACGAGTTCGGCGCAGACACCGACACCGACGAATACGCATCGAGCTTCGAGGAACTGGACGAGCTTTGGGAGAAGGGCGACGACAACGAGGCCGACTACGAAGAGGGCTACCAGGAAATTGAGGAGTCTGAGGCGGAAAGCCAGACGACAGTTACGTTTCCGAGCGGCGCCAAACTCCGGGTGGTCAATGCACCGGTGTCTCCTGGAGAGGAACACTACGATCCCAACGGGTCTGGGAATCCGGTGCTCGATACTGGCCACGACGTCCGATCGACGAAACTATCGGCCAACTTCAATGTCGACGAACTTGCGCGCAGTGGAGGAAGACGGTTCGACAAATCGCGAATCGATCCAGCTCTGGTCGCGTGCCTCCAACAACTTCGCGACCGCATCGGTAAGCCGATGGTGATCAACTCCGGCTACAGGTCGTATGCGGACAACGCAAAGCTGTACATCGAGACATACAAGAAGAAGCCAACGGACAGTCAGCATTCCAGCGGTCGCGCCGCCGACATTCGGATATCTGGGATGAGCGGTATGAATATCGCTAAGGCAGCACTCGAAGTGTGCGGCACGAACCTCGGTGTCGGTATCGCGGAAACATATGCACACATTGACGTTCGAGGAAAGTGGGCGCGATGGACGTACTTCGGCAATGGTTCGCCGAAGGATCGTCAAGCGATCGCCGAAATCGACGCTTATCGCACCAAGGTTCTTGCCGGCACTCCACCGACGAACACGGGCAAGCCAGTGCACGCATCACCGCCCGTCGTCGGCGCCACGGCGGGCACGCCGAATATTCCGCTCGGCACCCTCGAGCTGCGTACACCCGACCGGACATGGTCATACCGGTTCACCCCCGAAGACCTTGTGTGGACGGCAAAGCTGCTCGTTCACGAGGCGGGCGGCGCGGACGACGCGAACAATGCCGCGGTGCTGTGGGCGATGTTCAACCGCTATTCCTTGTTCACGTACAAGACGTTCACGACCTTCAGCGGCTTCATCCGCGCCTACTCCACGACACTGCAGCCAGTTCTGCTCAACTCGCAAGCCGCAGCACGTCACATGAATCGCCCCGCCAGTGAGTTCGTACGAACCGGCGGCACGTACAAAGGGACCGAGATTCCCATGGGTCAGTTGCGCCGTCATCTCGACATCCAGCAGGCACCGTGGAGTTCGGTCAAGCGCTCCGCACGGGAGCTGGCCACCCGCGCTCTGACTGGTCAACTATCCAATCCTGGGATCGGATTGGCCAGCCAGTTCGCGTCGACGAGGGTCTATTTCAACCAACAGCACGGCCGCAACCCGGATGCCGCCGAATGGCGAAAGTACACAACAGATCTCGCAGCACGCAAGAAATGGCGTTGGGTCGGCGACGTTGACCGGCTGGACCAGCTCAAGAACGCTTTCTTCCTCGACCTGCGATCTGCCGGCCTGCCGGCGGATGCAGTCCGAGTAGTTCCTCCGGCGACCGCCGGAGAGCTATCGCCCGAGCCCGAAGACTGGGAGTTCGATGAGACAGCACCCGAGACTCAGCAGGATTTCGATGATGAGGCCGGCAAAGCCATCGAGGTGATTCGGGCAGCGACGAGTAGTTGGGGAACCGACGAAGACGCCATCCGAGTAGCCCTCACCTCTTTGTCGCCGCCCGACGTCGCCGAAGTCGCTGCCGACGCCGCAACCATCCGCATCCTCACCGACAATCTCTCCGCACCCGACATCACGCTCGTCTCCTCTTTGCTCGCGCGGGGCCGAGTGGGCGGCATGTCCAGAAACGACCTCGCAACGATCATCGGGGCGCCGGCCCGTTACAACCTCGGCACACTCGCGGCGGCGTACGCGAGGGAGGAGCTACTCGCCCACCACGATGCGTTTGATCGAACCGGAACCGGCACTATTCACGGAAACCAATGTGGCGTACCGACGCCGGACGGGGCGAAGTCGAGCGACTGCACGATGTACGCCCTTGACGTCCTGAAGAAGGCGTTCTCCGCGAAAGGGCAGCAGGCGGTCTGGAGGGACGTCATAGCAGAAGCGAATGACCAGAGCGGCGGAAAACTCAAGGGCACGGAGGTCCTGAGGGCCCTGCAGACGATCGCCGGCTGGGAAGCGGTGTTCTGGGCACCCGACCCCCGAAACCCGGCGGATCGCGACGCGGAGCACCCCGACGCGTTCAGAAAGGTGCGGGAAGCTGGCTCTTACTACCGCATCACGGTCGACCGGTCGAGATCCGTCGTCAACTATCGGCGCACCGATCCCGCAGCAGCGACCGACAGCACCGGTATCGCGCATCTGCGGAAGCTGCAGTTCGGCGCCCTGGTGGCCAGAGGCGGAAACCATGTCGCCCTTATCGTCAACGACGAGGTCTACGAAGTGCATTGGGCCAATCCCGCCACCGACCGCGACGCCATCGAGGCAACGCCGCTGGAGCGCTTTGCATACCTCAGCGGCGCCTTGGCCGCCCCGGCTACCGACCTTAGGCGCGCGTGGCAGACACCTTGATCCGCGCCTAGACCTTCTCGGGTTTCGGCGCCGTCCAGGTTCCGTTGAGCGCATCCGGCTTCGGCCAGTACAGCCGGAGCACCACCACGCACTTGGTCATTATGGGCGGCCGTACCACAGTTTTCGATGCCGAGCACTCGCCCCGCTGCTGGCCTGCGCGGCGCCACGGTCGTCGTCGAGGCGGGGTTGCGCAGCGGTGCGGCCAGTCCTCGGTCGATTCACTGTGACTTCGTGACGATCCGCACGGTCGCAGGGCCTTCCAGCATCGTGCGGTGAGTGTTCAGCGTCGGTCCGTACACCGTGGCGTCGCATTGCCGGCACGTCCGCATGGTGTGCCCGCCGCCGTGGCCGAGACAGGCTTGATGGCCACCGAATCGAAAAGAATTGCGCCGTACGAAGTTTCCGGCCGCAAACTGAACCGCAAGGCGCGCCACAGTGATATCGCCCTTACACCAAGTTCATGGGTGCGCATCCGCGACGGCGAGGCGGCGTTTCTTAGGTATCTGCTCGGTGAAGCTGTTGGTGGAGGCGGTGCCGCCCAGATTGCTCTCGTGCAGGGTTATCTGCTCGGTGAAGTTGTTGGTGGAGGCGGTGCCGCCCGGATTGCTCTTCCGTCTCGACCTCTCGCGGCACATTCATGAAGACGTCAGCCTGCATGTTGGTTGCGTCCGTATTCCGCGTGATGATGTCCGACAAGGTCGTGTTCTTCACCATGCGGACGTCGGTGCGATCGAGCGCGTTCTCGAAGTAGAAGGGGTCGCCGTCGCGCAGGCGTTCGAACTGGTCTGCGATGATGGTCGTGAAGGTGGGGCCGAGGAGGCTGCCTCCGGCATGCTGTTCGGCAAGGCCGCCAGTCCAGAGGTCGACCTTGTCGGGGGTGCCGAACGCAGTCTTCATCGCCGCCACCGTCGCGGCATCATTCGTGATCTGCTCGAACGTGGTGTAGGGCTTTAGCCCAAGATCCTTCCGCGTCTCGTTGAGTGTGCCGAGCCCGAGATCGCGCCCGCGCTGGATGTTGATGGCGGCGAGGTCCATGCCGACCGGGGGGTCGAACAAGAAGTTGCGCAGATCCTCGACGATGCGCACGTCCATCGTCTGCGACGCTTCGGCAGCGAGGTGGCGCAGGAAGCCGTCGGCGCCGCCGAAGGCATTGAAGTCGTCCGGCGCCATGAAGAAGGCATCCCGCAGCGGGATCTCGGCGGGGCCGGCGACATTGCCGTCGTTGTCAAGGCGCTCGGTGTCCCCAGAGACGATCGAGTGACCGAAGCGGAAGGCGGCGCCGGCGAACTCGACCGAGATCGTCGCGTCGACCTTCGGTTCGTAGCCTGTATAAGCGTCAATGCGATCGCCGACGAGCTTCGGCAGGAATTCCGTGTAGGTGATGTTTGCGAGTTCCGCCGTGACGATGGCGCGCGCTTCCTCGTAGAGCTTTTCTCCGCCCCAGTGCGGATGCGCGTCATGCAGGCGGTCGACCTGCCAATTGTGCTCGCGCACGAATAGGACCTGAAGCGCAGTCAGTGAGGGGTTTTCCGCCGCACGGACGTCGCCTGCGAGGAACTGCCCGTTGACGACCGGCAGTGAATTATTTTCGACCTTTAGATATCCGCCGCTGCCGCGCAGCGAAGCGGCGACGGCGGCGGTCGAGCCGTAGACCTGCGAGCCGTCGAGCCAACCCGTGACGGAATTGATGGCGAGCCCGCTCTTTTCATCCACGACGGCGCGGGTCATGGCGATGCTCGCCCCGTCGCCGAAAACCGGGTCGCCGTCCGGCAGCTTGATATCGATCGCACGCTTCCCATCCTGGGGCGCAAGGTCGAGATCGTGGTCGAGGAACTGGCCCCAGGCGTACATCATGCCGGAGAAGTTCTCCGGCATCGGGATCGTCGGGTCGCCTTGGCCGACTACGACGTTCGAGATCATGCGTGGGTTGAGGTCGGCGAAGCGCAGACCGTCGTCGCCGACGAAGTGGGCCGAGCCGAGACGAATGAAGTCGGTGCCGGCCGCGTTCTCGGACGGGTGGCGAACGTCGACATTGGTGCCGTCGATGGGCCGATAAGCCGTGGAAATCCTTTGGTAGAAACCGGCGTTGGGATCCTGGCTGAGCGTCTGCTGATTCTCGCGGCGCGCCCAGGCCAGCACCGCCAACTCCGCCGGCGAGTCGACCGGGGCTAGCGGGTTGTTGGAGACAACCGGACTCAGACCCACAGATGCCAGGACATTTGACACGGCGCCGGATACGGCGTCCGGCGGTGCCACCGGGGCGCTGAGCGCGTTTGGAACCGCTCGCGTCTCAAGAGCACCCTGCACGGCCGAAGAGATGATGGCCACCGACTCCACCGCTGCCTCTGTCGCGGTGCGCGATTCAGCGGTCGACACGGGGGTCGCGGCGGCCCTGATGACCACCGTTGACTGCTGGTTCACCGATGGCGAACTCGCCGATCCGGAGCGGTCCGTTAGGGCGCTGCCCGCCGAATTCGGTGTCGTTCGCGACTCGCCATGCGGCGCATCCGTCGTCACCCCCTCTCGTACAACCAGCGATAACACCGGCTCTGCGGGAGGTGCCGGCGTGTCGGGCTGCTCGGCGGGCGACGCCGCGGTTGGTTGCTCGGCGGGCGACGCCGCGGCGACGGCAGAGGGCACCCCGATTTGGGTGGGCGTCGCCTCAGCTGATTCCGTGGTGCCGCTGCTCGATGCGCTAGAGCCGGTGCGCGCACGTCGCGAACTCTGCACAGCCCCAGAGCGTGGGTCTGCCGCCGAAGCGTGACGTGGTGAAGAGGTCGAACTGGTTTGGGAGTCAACCGAACTCTGCACCTTCTCAGACGTCGAACCTGACGAGGAGCCGGCCGCTGAGTCAGACGAAGTTGTTGAGGAAGTCGGATCCGTTGATGACGTACTTACCGCGGATTCTGATGACGAACTGGACGTCGACGACGAAGACGAACCAGACGACGAACTAGAAGAACCGGTGTCGTTCGGCTCGGCGAACGCCACCGCCGGCGTGCTCGCTACAGCGGCTCCGACGCCGAGCCCAAACGCTAGAACACCCGCGCGGACAATGTATTGCGCATTCACCGGCCCAGCACTTGGGGGACAACCGGCGTGGGCACCGGCGCAGCGTCCACCGGAGCCGCGATGATCGGCGCGTTGGAATTCTGCCGCTGTGAAGGCGATCTTGGCGACTTTTTTAGCCGATGCGGTGGGCTGACGATGTTTGGCCGATGCGGTGGGCTTGCGATGCGGTCTACTCATGGCTGGGCGGTGCCCTCTCTGTGCGCGCCCACGAGGTCAGCTGTCGGGTTCGGGCTGCAGAGGTTGCCCGGCCGGCGATTGTTTCCGGGTGGAAACGTCGCCGGCTTCACCCCAAGGGGTCGCAAGCGGCTCCAGGGTCCGATTTCGGCGGACCAGTTGGGTCCCCCGCCTCATCCACGGTGTTCGTCAGTGTCCCCGCCCAATGGATGGAGCTCGGCGCGAAAGGGAGGGGAGGGCCCGCCGCTGGGAAAGGCTCGGCTGGCTTGGGTCACGACAGTAACGTGTGACGCAGATCACGTCACCTTTGGCGAAATCAGCGTTTCCTGTCTAGGGCAAATCTTCAGAGGCCGCTAAAACCCCACGACACGTCGGCATTTCCCCAGGTCCGGACTGACCTATACTTTCCTGTAGCCATTTTGTAATCATTTCGTAATGTGATGTAGATCACAATTGTCGCGCCCGTAAAAGGGGTGACACGTCCAGGCTCTGGCCGCATTGAGCATGATTGACGCCGGCGGTGTCTCACCGATGGTCGAGCAGCGCGGGCAAGGCTTTGACGCCCCGCGAAGGTATGGGGCTGGCACTGAAGCGGCCTGAACTTCGCCTACCCAAGTCCATGCACCGGGCTTTTAGGTCTGCGATGTTAGTGCGCTTGCTGTCGCGTGGACGCTCGCCGACTTGGCGGGCCGTGACTCGCCGAGCCGCGACGACGTCACCACTGCATTGAGTTTCCGACAGGCTGGAGGTGCGTGATGACCGATTGCACCGCAAGGCGTATGCGTATCCGGCCGGGGTGGCCGTGCGTCCCGCGTCAGCAGTCGCCGCCGCCCGAGTTCATACGAGTTCTACGGGAACGATCAGCGGGCCGGCGTCGCCGACGGGGGATACCGGAAGGGACTGGGTCGACACCAGGTCGCCTATCGCGACCACTCCATGCCCAGCCAGGTCGACGTGGCATCTCAGCGACAGCGAGGTCGATGAAGTCGACTCCGGCGCCTCGAGTTCGAAGGCATGCCGTCCTCCCGGTCCGATCACTGCATCCCGCGACACGGACTCGGCCACGACCACGGACTTGTCATCGGCGTACGTCACATCGCGTAGTTCCACGCGGACCATCGCAGTCGCCGACGGTGCGTCGAGTGGCATCTCGACCACACCGTGGATACGTCGCACCAGCCCACCTCCCGTGTCCAAAAGCCCACACTCACCGGTTGGCGTTGGTTGTGCCACGCCAACCGGTGGGTGTGGGCCGCGGCGTCAGTGATTCCGGTGCCGCTTGGGCCTGCAACTCATCCCTGCCACCGAGAGGTGTACACGCGGCCGTCGTTGCCGGTGATGAACAGCTCGAGGTTGCGCGTGGTACGGGCCACCGAGGCCACCGGCGCGGCCGGCGGGAAGACGCCGCCGATGTTGCGCCACCGGTTGCCGATGCCGGACCAGTCGCTGCCGGCCTGCCACCAGGAGGTGTACACGCGGCCGTCGTTGCCGCAGACGAACACGTCCAGGTTGTTGGGCGTGCGCGCCAGCGCCGACAGTCGCGCCCCCCGCGGGAACACGCCGCCGATGTTGCGCCACCGGTTGCCGATGCCGGACCAGTCGCTGCCGGCCTGCCACCAGGAGGTGTACACGCAGCCGTCGTTGCCGGTGATGAACAGATCCAGATTGTTCTTGGTCCGCGCGACCGACGCCACCGCAGTACCAGCGGGGAAGACACCGCCGATGTTGCGCCACCGGTTGCCGATGCCGGACCAGTCGCTGCCGGCCTGCCACCAGGAGGTGTAGACGCAGCCGTCGTTGCCGCAGACGAACACGTCCAGGTTGTTGGGCGTGCGGGCCAGCGCTGAAAGCCTTGTCCCGCGAGGGAACACGCCGCCGATGTTGCGCCACCGGTTGCCGATGCCGGACCAGTCGCTGCCGGCCTGCCACCAGGAGGTGTAGACGCAGCCGTCGTTGCCGGTGATGAACAGATCAAGATTGTTGGGTGTGCGCGAGACCGCGGCGATGGGCGCTCCGGGCGGGAAGACGCCGCCGATGTTGCGCCACCGGTTGCCGATGCCGGACCAGTCGCTGCCGGCAACCCACCAGGAGGTGTAGACGCAGCCGTCGTTGCCGGTGACGAACAGATCGAGGATGTTCGGTGTGCGCGACACCGCGGTGACCGGTGCCCCCTTCGGGAATACGCCGCCGATGTTGCGCCACCGATCGGCGATACCCGACCAGTCATTGCCGGTGGTCCACCAGGAGGTGTAGACGCAGCCGTCGTTGCCGCAGATGAACAGATCCAGATTGTTCGGGGTGCGGGCGACCACGTCGACCTGTGCGCCGCGGGGGAAGACACCGCCGACGTTGCGCCACCGGTCGTTGACGCCGGACCAGTCGGGATAAAGGGTGTGGATGGCGTTGACGTCGCCAGCCGACAGTGCGTTGCGCTGTCCCATCACCACCCCAGCGGGCAGTGGGACGAGGGTCTCGATGGTGTCCTTGCCGTTCGAGCTGAACGCCGTCTTCGAGTAATGCATGATCGAACCGAAGTCGTAGCCACCGATGTCGTCACCGTCGGTGATGTGCTGATCGAAGTTGAATTCGTCGGCGTCGGTGATGTTCTCCTTGTGCACCTTGATCTTTGAGTTGCGGTCTTCGCGACTCTGTTCGTGCCACAGTCCTAGCGAGTGTCCCATCTCGTGGACCACCGAGCCCATCGGAGCTGAACTGAGCAGGTTGATGATTTGACGTCCGCCTTGTCGGCCGACCGGCGAATTGGTCTTCGTCCCGTCGACGAAGCGGACGTAGTCGCTGTGGGCGGGAGTGCGCGGAACCCACCGAATCCGGGTGTTGTTGTGCCAGTGAGCGACTGCATCAGTGACCCGCTGCTTACCAGGTAGCGCGGAGTCGACCTCGAAGGGCACCGTCGCGTCGGGCCAGCGAAACCCCAACCCCGTGATACCGATTCCCCGCGTGCCTTCCTGGCCATCGACTTCGTCGATGGGGCCCAGCACGATGTCCCCCTCGAAGATGGCCAGACCGTCGACGCTCGCGTACTGGGCCTGCACGTCGCCGTGCGCGAAGGTGGAGATGGTGACCGTTCCGGCCAGCGGTCCGGAATGGTATTCACCGGTGTCGGCGTCGCTGTATGCAGCGTCGTCGCCGTCGGTTGCTTGCTCGTCGCGGTGCTCGGTGGTGTCGCTTATGGTCATGATTTCCCCCGTTGTGTGGATTCGACTGTGGTGTCCCGGCAGGCGTAGGTGCTGGGGGATCGATCTGCGATCCGTGAATCCACTCAATGCATTCTGTGGAGAGATTCACCGCCGGACACGAGTAGCGGGCTACTCGACTTTCGGGCTCGGACGTAGTCGGTTGTGCAGACGGGTGCCCGTACGTAGCCAGCCAGGCGTCCGCCGTCGCTCGTATAGTCGCATTCGTCGACTAATGATTTTGGGAGGTGTGCGTGGCAGGACGTCCGGTCCACACGTTTGCGGTGATCAGAAGTGAGCAATTGACCCCACATATGATCCGGTTGGTGATCGGCGGCAGCGGCTTCGACACCTTCGCGCCCAACGATTTCACCGATGCCTACGTCAAGCTCGTCATCGTCCGCGACGACGCCGACGTCGACGCGCTGCCCCGGCCGCTCACCTTGGACAGCTTCAACGAGTTGCCCACCGAACAGCGGCCGACGGTGCGGACCTACACCGTCCGGAACGTCGACGCCGAGCGGCGCGAGATCACCATCGACATCGTGGTGCACGGCGAGCACGGCGTCGCAGGCCCATGGGCGGAGTCGGTCCAGCCCGGCCAGCCCGTCTATCTCATGGGGCCCAGCGGGGCCTACGCGCCGGACCCTGCCGCGGACTGGCACCTGCTGGCCGGTGACGAAGCCGCCCTGCCCGCGCTGAGCGCGGCGCTGGAGGCGTTGCCGCCCAACGCAATCGGGCGGGCGTTCATCGAGGTGAGCGGTCCCGACGACGAGATTCCGTTGACCGCTCCCGACGGCGTCGAGGTCCGCTGGATCTACCGCGGCGGGCGCGCCGATCTGGTGCCAGAGGATCAGGCCGGGGACAACGCCCCCATCATCGCGGCGGTGACGGAGTCGGCCTGGCTGCCGGGTCAGGTGCAGGTCTTCATCCACGGCGAAGCTCAAGCGGTCATGCACAACCTGCGGCCCTACATCCGCAAGGAGCGGGGCGTCGAGGCCAAGTGGACGTCGATCTCGGGCTACTGGCGGCGCGGCCGCACCGAGGAGACGTTCAGGGAGTGGAAGGCCGAGCTGGCGAAAGCGGAGTCTCAGTCCGCTGGGTGACCATGAGCTGGCACCCTTGGTCCATGGCATTCGGTGACTATCAGCTCGAGATCTACCTGCAGGGCCTGTCCGGCGTCCTGCCGTCATATCCGATGGCGTTCGCAGACCTGGAGGCCAAGGCCAAGGCGGCGATGTCCCCGTCGCTGTGGTCCTACGTCGCGGGCGGCGCCGGTGACGAACGCACACAGCGCGTCAACGTGACGGCGTTCGATCGCTGGGGCCTGATGCCGAGGATGTTCGTCGGCGCCAAGGAGCGCAACGTGTCCGTCGACCTGTTCGGGTTGACGCTGCCGTCGCCGGTCTTCATGGCGCCGATCGGCGTGATCGGGCTGTGCGCTCAGGACGGCCACGGCGACCTGGCGGCGGCACGGGCCGCCGCCCGTACCGGTGTGCCGATGGTGGTTTCGACGCTGACCGCCGATCCGCTCGAGCAGGTCGCCGCTGAGTTCGGCGACACTCCCGGCTTCTTTCAGCTGTACACCCCGACGGACAGGGATCTCGCCGCCAGCCTGGTGCAGCGGGCCGAGGCCGCCGGGTTCAAGGGCATCGTCGTCACGCTCGACACCTGGGTGCCGGGCTGGCGCCCGCGCGACCTGTCGACGTCGAACTTCCCGCAGTTGCGCGGGCACTGCCTGTCCAACTACACCAGTGACCCGGTGTTCCGGGCCTCGCTGTCACAGACGCCCGAGGAGAACCCGCAGGGCGCAATCCTGCGGTGGATCTCCGTGTTCGGCAATTCGCTGTCATGGGACGACCTGCCATGGCTGCGGTCGCTGACGAAGCTTCCGCTCCTGGTGAAGGGCATCTGCCATCCCGACGACGCCCGCCGCGCCATCGACGGCGGGGTGGACGGCATCTACTGCTCGACCCATGGCGGCAGGCAGGCCAATGGCGGACTGCCCGCGATCGACTGCCTGCCGGGCGTCGTCGAGGCCGCCGACGGCGTGCCGGTGCTGTTCGATTCGGGCATCCGCAGCGGGGCCGACATCGTCAAGGCGCTCGCGCTCGGTGCCACCGCGGTCGGCATCGGCCGGCCCTACGCCTACGGCATGGCGCTCGGCGGCGTCGACGGCGTCGTGCACGTGCTGCGGTCGTTGCTGGCCGAGACAGACCTCATCATGGCCATCGACGGCTACGCCTCGCGCAAGGACCTGACGCCGGACGCGTTGCGCCGTGTCGACGCCGCAGAGGTGCATGCGCGATGAAAGCCGTGAGCTGCTGTCACGGCGTCCTCGAGGTCGTCGATCTCCCGAATCCCGCGCCGCAGAAGGGCCAACTCGTCCTGTCGGTGCGGCGTTGCGGCATCTGCGGTTCCGACCTGCACGCCAGGCATCACGCCGACGAGCTCCAGGATGTGATGACCGCGATCGGCTACCAGGACTTCATGCGCGCCGACACCCCCGTCGTGATGGGCCACGAATTCTGCGGTGAGATCGCCGAGCGCGGCCGCGGCGTCGCCAAGGAGTTCAAGGTGGGCGCGTTGGTGGTCTCCTTCCCGCTCCAGCGCGCCTTCGGCGGCGTGCATCTGACCGGTCTGTCCCCGCTGGCGCCCGGCGCATACGCCGAGCAGGTGGTGGCTGAAGCGTCGATGAGTTTCCTTGTCCCCAACGGGTTGTCGCCCGAAATCGCGGCGCTGACCGAACCGATGGCCGTGGCGCTGCACGCGGTGCGCCGCAGCGAAATCGGCAAGGGAGACGTGGCGATCGTGGTGGGCTGCGGCCCGGTCGGCCTCGCGGTCATCTGCCATCTCAAGGCGCGCGGAGTTCGCACCGTCGTGGCCAGCGACTTCTCGCCCGGGCGGCGTGCGCTGGCATCGCGGTGCGGCGCTGACGTCGTAGTCGATCCGGCGGTCGACTCGCCCTACGCCCATGCGGCCAAGACAAAGGGCGTGCTCACCACCGTCCCGGCCCTCTACGAACTCGGGATGAGCTCGATGGAGAAGCTGCGCAGGGTGCCGGGGTGGTCGCGCGTCTACCGCGCGGCGGATGCGCTCGGCGCGGCAGGCCCGAAGCGGCCGGTCATCTTCGAATGCGTTGGCGTACCCGGCATATTGGACGGGATCGTCGGCGCGGCGCCGCTGACCTCACGCGTCGTGGTGGTGGGTGTCTGCATGGGTGAGGACAAGCTGCGGCCCGCGATGGCGATCAGCAAGGAGGTCGACATGCGTTTCGTGTTCGGCTATACGCCACTCGAGTTCCGCGACACCTTGTACATGCTCGCCGACGGCAAGCTGAATGGCTCGCCGCTGGTCACCGGCACGGTCGGGCTCGACGGTGTCGACACGGCGTTCGAAGCGCTTCGTGATCCCGAATCGCACGCCAAAGTGCTCATCGACCCCGCGAGTTCGGCCGTCGCGCCATAGGATTCAGTCTCGGCACTAGGGGGTGCAATGACGACACGTCCGCCGTTGCCGCCCGCGGGTTGGTACCCGGATCCGGGTGACAGTGGCCAGGTGCGGTGGTTCGACGGCACCGACTGGACGAGTCACTGCAAGCCTGCGCCGCAGCCGCATTCGGGGACCGAAGGGTTCACCGCGGATGGCGGACTGTCCGCCGATGACGTCCACGGCATGGCCTTTGGGAAGCCGTCGATCGGGAAGCGCGGATACAACGAAGACGAAGTCGATGACTTCCTGGACCGCGTCGAGCAACGAATCAGAAATCCCCGAGCACCGGGCGGACTGACGGTTGACGACGTCCGCAACATGGCCTTCTCGAAGCCGTCGTGGGGGAAGCGCGGGTACAACGAAGACGAGGTCGATGCCTTCGTCGCCCTCGTCGAGCAACGGTTGTTGCGGAGTTAGGTGCTCGCGGGTCTACCAGACGCGGACGTAGTCCACCAGCATGTCCGCCGGGTAGGTGCCCCCACTGGGATCGCCTCCACCGGAACCCGCGACCGCAAGGCCTAATATCGGAAACAGTTGATAGCCGGGGCTATTGAACTGCCAGTCGGGCAGCGAACTGGGCGCAGCGCTGAAGTACGGTGCCGCGCCGTCGGTGTAGTCCTTCCAGAAGCGCATGCCTGCGTCGTCCCACTGGACTCGCCACGTATGCCATGCGCTGTCGACGGTAATGCTCTGGCTGACGTGTTCGCCGCCGTTCAACTTCGCGTGGACGGCGGTGCCCGCGGCCCACTTGCCGTTGCCGTACCACTCCATGATGTCGACTTCGCCGCCGTTGACCGGGCTGTTGTTGGCCAGATACCAAGCCGGCCAGGCGCCGGGTGTCAGACAGTTCAACTTCATCCGCGCCTCCCAGTTGTGGCCGATGCCGCCGCGCCACTTACCGAAGACCTTGCCGCTGTAGTACGTGTTGCCGTCCTTTGCGGCGTGCAGGACGAGGTTGGACTTGCCGTCGACGAAGAGGTTTCGCCGGTCGTCGCGGTACTGGCCGACGTTCTCGGGCAGCTCCCAGAATGTCGGATCCTCCATCGTCTCGCGTTCTGTCGCGGCTTCCCACTTCGACGGGTCGGGGGCCGAACCCGCAGGTCCGTCGAATTCGTCGGCGAAGATGTACTGCCCATTGGGCGGCGGCGCCGCAGGTGGTGACCCGTCCCATGGCATCGCCCCGGCCTCGGGGAGGGGGGCCGCGGCGGCCAGCAGACCAAGCCCCGTCATCAGCATCATCTGGCGGCGATCCATTTCAGGCACGACTCCCATAGAAGCCGCAACGCCAGGCAGGTGCAAATCGCTTACAGGCAAAACCGACGCTAACCGGGTGGTTCCTCGTCCGGTCTCGGGTTCGGGGTCGGTGAGCATGCGGTTGGGGTGGTGGTAGTCGTTGATGCGGGGTTGGCCGGTGTCCAGGTGCGGTGGGGGGATCCATTCGACTTTGCCGTCGTTGCGGATGCGGACTTCCCAGCCTTGTTCGGCGAGGCGGTTGTCGGCGGGGCAGGCCAAGACTTCGAGGTCGATGTTGGTCTGGCCGTGGTCTTTGGCCCAGCCCTTGATGTGATGGACCTGGGTGCCGTACCCGGGCACCGGGCAGCCCGGACAGGTGCAGCCCAGATCCCGGGCGTGACTGTTTCGGTCAGATACTGGTCGTTGACCGCTGCTACTGCATCTGATCCAGCATGTTGGAGAACGCATCTTTCAGCCGCAACGCCTTCTTGACTTCCTCGCCGGTCACGTAGGGGTACTCGCCGTACTCCAGGAAGCTCGGTACGTGATGCTCCCGCACGAACTGGACGAACCCCTCGGGACGCTCTCGCCAGTCCTCGGGGAATCCTTCAAGGTTCTCAAAGGTGGTCGCGAGACCCGACTGGCCGAACAACATCACCGCATCCTCGGTGTACTTGTCGAAGTCAGTGTCGAAGATGCCCTGATACTGGAAATACAGATCGTCGCCGATATTGAACAGCTGCCACCGCAGATAATGCAGCTTCAGCGGAGCCAAAACCCAGGGATCCTTCTCGACGGCGGCCTCAATAGTTCTCCCGTGCTCGCGGATCGCCTCTTCGCGGCCCGGTATGACCTTCGCGATGATCGTGAAGCCATAGCAGGCGGGCGTCCGAGGGAAGACGGGACCGTAGCGACCCCGCTCAACTTTGAAGTAGCCGCCCTCCGGGATGGCCATCGCTGCGGGCTTGGACCAATCCTCATTGTCTGCCGCCATCCTGCGCCTCCCGTTTGAAGCAACCGATGCGGCGAAGCTAGCAGACGATGTTGACGACGGAGTCGCCTTTCGGGAAGCCGCGGTCTTTGGACAGCAGCATGATGCGTTGCGCCGGGGAGGCGCAGCGCCGGGTACGGCCGAGGTAGAGGGGTTCGCTGGTGTGTTTGTCGTAGATCGCCAGGTAGTGGTGGGCGTGGGTGGCCATGCGGATGGTGTCGGCCATCGGGAGCAGGGTGCCGCCGGCGGTGACCGCCGACCCGGCGGCGGATTCCAGTTCTTGCAGGGTGGTGGACACGATGATCGTGACCGGCAACCCGTTGTGCTGCCCCAACTCCCCAGAACTGAGCACGCTTCGCCCGATGGCGATCAGGGCGTCGTGATTGCGCTGCCCGACGCTGCGGTGATCGCCCTCGATCTGCTCCTTCGACGGTGTACCGGAGGTGCGGGGTGCCTGGGTGGGGTCGTCGGGGTTGCACATCCCGGGGGCGGTCCATTTGGCGGCAATCGCTTCCCAGGTGGCCAGGGCTTGGGGGTCGAGGTTGCCCTTCATCGGGGTCATCCCATCGGCACCTTGTTTTCGATCCACAGGCCACGGCGGCGGGCGCGCTCGGTGTCATCGGGTTGCGGGCCGTCCTGATCGATCAACGTGGCGAGCCGGTCGGCGGCCCTGCGCAACCCATCGGGATCCAACCCGACCGCGGCCCGCACAAGGGTGGCTTCGGCCTGCTCGCGGGTTTGCAGGTCGACCCAGGCGGGCAGCTGGTCGAAGAATCGGCGGATGATCCGGACGTGATCGGCGCCGATCCGCCCGTCGGCCTGCGCGGCAGCGGTCAACACCAACACCGGGCCGAACCCTGCACCGGACAAGGCGATCCGGGGTCCCAATGCCGCGGCGTCCTGGATGCGGCGCTTGGCATCGGCGCCGCAGATCCGTAACCGGTCGCGCAGCACGTCCCGTAGCGATTTGGCACCCAGTTCGACGGGGTTGGCTTCGGCGGTCAGGCGGGCGATCATGCGGTGGGATTGGGTGGGTAGTTGGCGGGTGAGGGTTTCCACCTCGGCTCGGGCGGCGAGCAGGTCGCGGTGGGTCAACCCGTCCACGGATGCGGCGGCCAGATCCGCGTAGGCGGTGCGCATCGCGGCGATCGCGGCGAACACCGGATGCAACTCCATACATCGAACAATAGTTCGACCTACCGACAGAAAACCCCGAAATGTGACACCTGAAACCAAAGTGACACAAGAGTTTTCACGAATTTCTGGTACGGCAGCTCGGGTCACCGATTGGTTTCGATTCGCAACACGCGACGGCGCCTCGCGGAGACGGGTGGCTGCCTCTGCGACGGTAGGGGAGTGGACCCATCCGCAGACGCGATTCTCGAGGAGTTCGACGAGTACCTCGCGCTGCAACGCGGCCGCTCCGAGCACACCCGTCGGGCCTACCTCGGCGATCTCCGTTCGCTGTTCGCCTTCCTCGGGGAGCGTGCGCCGGGCACCCGCCTTGCGGATCTCACACTGCCGATACTTCGGTCGTGGTTGGCGGCGCAGGCCGGTTCCGGTGCCGCGCGAACGACGTTGGCGCGCCGCACCTCGGCGGTCAAGACGTTCACCGCATGGGCGTCCCGGACGGGGTTGATGGACGACGACCCCGCTGCGCGACTCCAGGTGCCCAAGGCGCATCGCACCCTGCCCGCCGTGCTCCGTCAAGACCAGGCCCTCGATGCCATGAGCGCCGCCGATTCGGGTGCGCAGCAAGGCGATCCGCTTGCACTGCGGGATCGGTTGATCGTCGAGATGCTCTACGCCACTGGGATCCGCGTCAGCGAGTTGTGCGGACTCGACGTCGACGACGTGGATTCCTCGCGTCGGCTGATTCGGGTGCTGGGCAAGGGGAACAAGCAGCGCACTGTGCCCTTCGGCGTGCCGGCCCAGCGCGCATTGGCGGCGTGGCTGGCCGAGGGCAGACCCGCCCTGGCCATCGATGCCTCGGGAGCCGCGCTGCTGCTTGGTGCGCGTGGCGGACGGATCGACCCGCGGCAGGCGCGCACCGTCGTGCACCAGACCATCGCCGCCGTCGACGGGGCACCCGACATCGGTCCACACGGACTGCGGCACAGCGCGGCCACGCACCTGCTCGAGGGCGGCGCCGACCTGCGGGTGGTCCAGGAACTGCTCGGCCACTCGTCGCTGGCGACCACCCAGCTCTACACCCACGTCACGGTCGCCCGGCTGCGCGCCGTGCACGACCAGGCCCATCCGCGGGCCTAGCGCAGTAGCGCAATGACTTTCGCGATGTCGGGCATCGCCGACGCACGCCCCACCCATTCGTCGAACACGGTCCAGTAGCTCACGCCGAACCGCTGCTGGCGCTCGGCCAGCGCCTCGGCCATCTGCTCGTGCGTGCCGATCAGGACGAACGGCGAATCGAGCACGAACTCGGGGGATACCCCGTCGAAGGCCGCGGCCAGCTCGGCCGCCGACGCCTCCCTTTGGTCGGTGTGCACGACGAACTGGATGAGCGCGTTGAGTTCGATCGCATCGAACCGGTCACCCGCGGCGTCGCGCACCACCTCGATCCGTTTTGCAGGCCAGTCGCGTCGAAGTGCGACAACTCGACCTTCGTCGCATCCCGGTTGTGGCTGAATCCGGCCAACCCGGCGATGTCGGCGACACGGCCGGCCAGCTGCAGCACCCGCGTTCCGTTGCCGCCGATCAGCAGCGGGACGGGCACGTCAGTAGCGGCGACGAGTGGGCCCGCCTCGGCCCGCACGCAGTAGTGGGCGCCGTCGACGTCGACGGGCTCGCCCGCGAGCAGCGGCCGAATCACGTTCACCGACTCGATCAGCCGGTCGACCCTCGTTCGGGCCGAGTCGAACCTCAGTGCCGGCGGCGTCGTATTCGGACTTCATGTGCCCGGCCCCGAGCCCCAGTTCGAAGCGCCCACCCGAGATGGCGGCGACGCTAACCGCCTCGCGCGCGGTGTCGACGGGATGGCGCAAGGTCGTTGTTCAGGACCAGGGTTCCCGTATGCAGTGTCGACGTGGCGGCCGACGCGGCGGCCGCGCCCGCAAACGGCGACACGGATGCGACGAGGTGATCGGGGATGGTCAGCACGTCGAAGCCGGCGTCCTGCACCGAGTTTGCGAACGCGCCGAACTCTGCCCCACGGGCCAGCGCGGTGTGCAGGCCGAAGCGCGGCGGACGCGAACGATGAGCGGCGGTGGTCATGGTTTCGACGGTAGGCGCGTCGTTCAGCCGCCGAGCGGCTTGAGCCGCACGGGCGTCGTCACCACGAGCCCCAGCGGGTCGACGTAGTCAGCGCGCGACGCGGATCCCCACATCGCACCCCAGTGCAGGCAGGCCTGCGCGCCGCAGCCGGGGTGGCCCACCACCAACTCGCCGAGCACCGAGCCGGCGGCGACGAGCTGGCCGGCCCGCACCCCTGGCTGGACGGGTTCGTAGCTGGTCCGAAGACCACCCGGGTGGGCGATCGACACCACGGGCCGGTCCGCGAGCATGCCCGCGAACACCACGGTGCCCGCGGCGGCGGCGTGCACCACCTGCCCCGGGCTGCCCGCCAGATCGACGCCACGATGGCCGCGGTTCCAGTTGGGTGACGGCGCGTCGAATGGTCGAAGAACAGCAGGTCGCGGGCGCAACGGCCAGTCCAGCCTGCCGTCCTCGGCGGTTGCCGGTGCCGGCCACAGCAGGCCGACGGTCAGCAGGGCGGCCAGAAATCTCATCAGCCCAGTTCAGCGGGCCGCGGCGCCTGAAGGAAGGCGTCACCGGCCCATCTGTGCATGACGGAGCGACTGTGGACCGGCGTTGGCAAAAGCATGCATGTCAACGGTGTAAACTCAGTCCCGCAACTTGCACTAGCGAGTTGACTTCGCGCGCCTGTGCGCAGCCCCGTAGTTCCAGGGTTGCACTCGCATGCCGGGCGGTCCCGTCTCACGACGGGTCCGGCAGCAGCAGACGCCAGGGTCCGGCATCACCCGACGCCGGACGACAACCGACAATATAAGGACATGGCCGACATGGCTGTCGTAACAATGAAGCAGCTGCTTGACAGCGGCACCCACTTCGGGCATCAGACCCGTCGTTGGAATCCCAAGATGAAGCGGTTCATCTTCACCGACCGCAACGGCATCTACATCATCGACTTGCAGCAGACGCTGACCTACATCGACTCGGCATACGAGTTCGTCAAGGAGACCGTCGCCCACGGCGGCAGCGTGATGTTCGTCGGCACCAAGAAGCAGGCGCAGGAATCGATCGCCGACGAGGCGACCCGCGTCGGCATGCCGTACGTGAACCAGCGCTGGCTGGGTGGCATGCTCACCAACTTCTCCACCGTGCACAAGCGTCTTCAGCGCATGAAGGAGCTCGAGGCCATGGAGCAGACCGGTGGCTTCGAGGGTCGCACCAAGAAGGAAATCTTGATGCTGACCCGCGAGAAGAACAAGCTGGAGCGCAGCCTCGGCGGTATCCGCGACATGGCCAAGGTGCCGTCGGCCATCTGGGTCGTGGACACCAACAAGGAGCACATCGCCGTCGGTGAGGCGCGCAAACTGGGCATCCCGGTGATCGCGATCCTCGACACCAACTGCGACCCCGACCTCGTCGACTACCCGATTCCGGGCAACGACGACGCGATCCGCTCGGCCGCGCTGCTCACCAAGGTGATCGCGTCCGCCGTCGCCGAGGGTCTGCAGGCCCGCTCCGGTGCAGGTGCCGACGGTGACAAGCCCGCCGCCGAGGGTGCCGAGCCGCTCGCCGAGTGGGAGCAGGAGCTGCTGGCCAGCGCGACCGTCGGTGCAACGAACGGTTCCACCAATGGTGCAGCCGTTGCCGCGACCGACACCGAAACCCCGACCGAGCCAACCACGGAAGGCTGAAATGCCGAACTACACCGCTGCCGACGTCAAGAAGCTTCGGGACTTGACCGGCGCCGGAATGCTGGATTCGAAGAACGCATTGGTTGAGGCCGACGGCGACTTCGACAAGGCCGTCGAACTGCTCCGCATCAAGGGCGCCAAGGACGTCGGCAAGCGCGCTGAGCGTGCGACTGCCGAAGGTCTGGTCGTCGCCAAGGACGGTGCGCTGGTCGAGCTCAACTCCGAGACCGACTTCGTCGCCAAGAACGCCGAGTTCCAGGCGCTCGCCGACCTGGTCGTCACCGCCGCGGCAGCGGCCAAGGCCACGGACGTCGACGCGCTGAAGGCCGCCAAGGCGGGCGACAAGACGGTCGAGCAGGCCGTTGCGGACATGTCGGCCAAGATCGGCGAGAAGCTCGAACTGCGTCGCGTCGCGTACTTCGACGGCAACGTCGAGACCTACCTCCACAAGCGGGCGGCCGACCTGCCGCCGGCGGTGGGGGTGCTGGTCGAGTACACCGGTGACGGCAAGGAGGCCGCGCACGCGGTGGCCCTGCAGATCGCCGCGCTGAAGGCCAAGTACCTGACGCGTGACGAGGTGCCCGCCGACGTCGTGGCCAACGAGCGTCGCATCGCCGAGGAGACCGCGAAGGAAGAGGGCAAGCCCGAGCAGGCGCTGCCCAAGATCGTCGAGGGTCGGCTCACCGGCTTCTACAAGGACGTCGTGCTGCTCGACCAGCCGTCGGTGTCCGACAGCAAGAAGACCGTCAAGGCCCTGCTCGACGAGGCCGGCGTGACCGTCACCCGGTTCGTCCGGTTCGAGGTCGGTCAGGCCTGAGCGCCGCATCAACTTGAGCGGCTCATCACGCCGCTCATCTGGAGACCCCGCGTCCCCACCGGTGATCCCGGTTGGCGCGGGGTTTCTCCGTATCGGGGCGAGGCCCAAACACCGGCGGTACGAATTGGTACCGTCGGGACATGAGTCGCATTCACGCCTTCGGCGACGACGCCCTCGGCGACCTTGACGCCGTCGGATTGGTAGGTGCTCTCCGGGCGGGCGACGTGTCGGCGGCGGAACTCGTCGAGGCCGCCATCGCCCGCACCGAGGCCGTCAATCCGACGCTCAACGGCTTGGCGTACGAGGCGTTCGACCGCGCGCGGGCCCGCGGCAACGCGGCACACCCCTTCGGCGGCTACTTCGATGGCGTGCCGTCCTTCATCAAGGACAACGTCGCCGTCGCGGGTATGCCGACCATGCAAGGCACCGACGCGTGGGAACCGCGAGCGAAGCCGGCCGATGGCGCGTGGGCGCGGGTGTTCCTGGGCACCGGGCTCGTACCGCTGGGCAAGACGCAGATGTCGGAGTTCGGCTTCAGTGGGTCTGCCGAGCATCCGCGGATCGGCCCGGTCCGCAACCCGTGGAATCCGGACTACACCGCGGGCGCGTCGTCATCGGGCTCGGCGGCGTTCGTCGCGGCGGGGGTGGTGCCCATCGCGCATGCCAACGACGGAGGCGGATCGATCCGAATTCCCGCGGCGTGCAACGGTTTGGTCGGACTGAAGCCGACGCGGGACCGATTGCCACTGGACAAGGAAACCGCGCAGATGCCGCTGCACCTCGTCGTCAACGGGGTGGTGTCACGCTCGGTGCGCGACACCGCGGCGTTCCTGAGGGAGGCCGAGCGGGTGTACCGCAACCCCAAGCTGCCGCCCATCGGTGACGTCACCCGGCCGGGTACGCAGCGCTTGCGGATCGCGATGTGCACCAAATCGATTCTGCGCGAAGCCAGCCCGGAGGTTCGCGAGCTCACGTTGAAGTCGGCGGCCCTGCTCGAGGAGCTCGGCCACGAGGTCACCGAGATCGACAATCCGGTGCCCGATCGCTTCAAGGACGACTTCCATCTGTACTGGATGTTCCTGGCGTTGGCGGTGGTTCGCGGCGGGCGTCGCATGTTCGGCCCCAGTTTCGACCGCACCAAGCTCGACGACCTGACGCTGGGCCTGGACCGCAATGCCGCCCGGAACCTGCACAAGATTCCATTGGCGATCCGCAGGCTGTCGGCGTCGCGCCGCATCACGCAACGGCTGTCTGCCACGTACGACGTCCTGCTCCTGCCCACGCTGGCGGACGTGACGCCGCCCATCGGCCACCTCGACCCCACCATCGGCTACGAACAACTGATGGAGCGCCTCATCGAGTGGGCGGCCTTCAGCCCGTTCCAGAACGCCACCGGCGATCCGGCGATCTCGCTGCCGCTCGGGGAGTCCGCGTCGGGGCTGCCCGTCGGCATGATGTTCTCGACGACATGGGGCCAGGAAGCCCGGCTGCTCGAATTGGCCTACGAACTCGAGGAGGCGCATCCCTGGCGCCGGATTCAGGACGGACGGCCATAGCTCAGGGGGCGGCGGTAGGCAATTCAGTGGCTTCCGCCGCGTAGGTACCGCTGGCAACGACGGCCGTTGTCGACCACGACGGGCGAACCGACGACGAAATCCGTTGCATAGGCCGACACAGCGCCGTAATGGGACACCGCCCGAGTTAACCTGGCCGACACCAGCCATCGCCTTTGGCGAAACACGGTGATCTCACCATTCGTGCTGTGGAGTCCCCTGCGACCACGACCATTCGATCACCGGCGATCGCCAAGGCTTCCGGGAATACCTTCGGGTACCTCGTCCGGTTCGCGCTGGCCAACATCCGCCGTCGACCCGAACGGTTCGTGCTGTCCGTGCTCGGCATCGCACTGGCGATCGCCTGCGTCACCGTCGTCCGCACCATCTCGTCGAGTTTCGCCATCACCGGCGCAGATTCGGTGACCGACGTGCTCGGCGGTGCCCAGTTGTGGGCGGTGCCCGCCGCGGGCGTGCAGTACAACCCGGACGTACAAGCGCTGGTCGCCGGCGGTCCCGCACCCGATCTGGATCTTCCTCCCGGCTGGACCGGCACGCGAACGCTCTCGGGTGTCACCACCATCGACGGGATCGCGGTGTCCCTGCGCGGCAGCGACCAGATGCAAAGCGGGCAGGCAACTTTGGGATCCGGGTTGGCCGAACGACTGGGCCGCCAGCAAGGTGATCGGGTGGTGGTCGGCGGACAGAGCCTGGTCGTCGGTGTGGCCGGCACCGGGCAGTCCGTCACCGTGTCGACCGACCTCGCCCGCTCGGTGGTCGGCGACCACGGGTGGTGGACGTTGTTCGCACCCACCGGCGAGGAGAAGAGTCGCGACCTCGGCCAGAGATTCGGCGGTGCAACGGGTCTGCCGTCCACGTCGGATCCCTCGGTAACGCCGGATCCCGGTGGCGTCGGCCTCCTCTACGACACGGTCGGCGGATCGGGGCCGTTGACCTTCGAGCAGAAGTTCGCCGCACTGTTCTCCGGCAAGGTCACCAGTTCCACGCTGGGGCTGATCTCGACCATCGGCCTCGGGCTTGGCTTCGTCATCGCGGTGTCCTCGTTCCTGGCGGCCGTACAGGAACGCAAGCGCGAATTCGGCATCATGTCCAGCATCGGGCTGGCCGACGAGGTGCTCTACTTCTTCCTCGTCGAATCCGCGATCGTCTTCGTCGTCGCCTACCTGCTCGGCATCGTCGGGGCGGGAGTCGCAGTGGCTCTTGTGATTCCCGGCATCGCGACGCCGACCGCCTGGTTGCAGGCCGCGGGCATGGTCGCCGCGTTCCTGCCTGCCATGGCGATCGTCGGGGCGCTCGTGCCGGTGCACCGGCTGCTGCAACAACGGCCGGTTGACCTGTTGGGGGACCGCTAGATGCCTGGGGCGAGCGAAGCGACGGGAGGATCATGTTGACTAGAGGCCTTGCGTACGGTTGGCTCGCCGCCCGTCGGCGCATCCGCGAGATGGTGCTGCCCGTCGTCACGACGGCGACCGGCGCCTTCCTGGTGGTCATCGTGTTCGGCATGTCCGACGGAATCCGCGCCCAGTCGGCGTCGCTGGGCCACGCCGACGAGATCGGCCGGGCCGTCGTGTTGATCGCGGTGACGGTGCTGCTGGTCGGCGTCGTGGAAGTGGCGGTCGCCACCACTCGCACGGTCGCACACCGGACCCGCGAACTCGGCGTGCTCGGCGCCAACGGGGTGCCACGCACACCGGTGGTAGCAGCGCTGCTCGTCGAACCCGTGGTCGCCGCGGTGCTCGGCGCGGTCGCCGGCGCTGCGCTGGCCGCGGGCGTCGCATTGGTCCTCGGCGCAACGGGTTTCGTGCCGACCGGAGTCGCGACAGGCGGGCTCCTCGTCGGCGCGGGGATCGCCGTCGGCGTCAGCATCGTCGCCGCGCTTGCGACCAGCATCGTGCCCACGTGGACCGCAGCGTCGCGGCCACCGATCCGTTCGCTGTCCACGGGAGGCTGACCAGATGACCGTCATCAAGGAGACCGAAGATACCGCCGCAGCCGACGTTGCCGAGCCGACAGGGGCGGCGGAGCCGACAGAGCCGTCCTCGCCCGTCATCGAGATCTCCGACGTCTGGAAGCTGCACAAACTCGGCGACGAGGTCGTCAAGGCGCTCATCGCCGCCGACCTGCAGGTGATGCCGGGCGAATTCGTGTGCCTGATGGGGCCGAGCGGCAGCGGCAAGTCCACCCTGCTCAACATCATCGGCGGGCTGGACCGGCCGACGAAGGGATCGGTGAAGGTCGCGGGCAAGGACACCGGGCTGCTGACCGAAAGCCAGTTCGCCGCGCTGCGGCACGACACCATCGGGTTCATCTTCCAGAGCTACAACCTGATTCCGTTCCTGTCCGCGGTCGAGAACGTCGAGCTGCCATTGATGTTCGAGCCGTACGACCGGAAGTCGTTGCGCAAGCGGGCGATGGAGCTGCTCGAGCTGGTCGGTCTCGGTCACCGCGTGCACCATCAGCCGACCAAGATGTCCGGCGGTGAACAGCAGCGCACCGCCATCGCGCGGTCGCTGATCAGCAACCCGACGCTGGTCCTGGCCGACGAGCCGACGGCGAACCTGGATCACAAGACGGGGGAGACGGTCGTGCGAATGCTGCGCGACCTGTGTTCGACGATGGGCGTCACCGTTGTCGCCAGTACGCATGACCCCACGGTGGCCGATGAAGCGAGCCGTGTCGTCCGGATGAAAGACGGACAGATCGTCAACTGACCCGAATCGATTGGGAGAGAACATATGACACAAGAGTTGGAAGCGACGCAGCCAGCCGGCTCCGGCCTGACTGTCGGCTCGGCCGACCGCGACGCGTTGATGACGACGGAGCTCGTCCCCGAGCAGATTCTGCCGAAGGTGCTCAGCACGTTCGGTCTGACGGCTACCTATGTCTTCATCATCTGCTGGATCACCGGCTCGTCGATCATGGCGGGCGGTGGCTGGACGGCGATCCCGATGTGGATTCTCGGCATCATCACCTTCCTAGTGCCTGCGGGTCTCGCGGTGGCGGAGCTGGGCAACCTGTGGCCGGGCCAGGGCGGTGTGTACATCTGGGCGTTCCGGACCATGGGCGACAAGATGGCATTCCTCGGCGGCTACCTGTCGTGGGTGCCGGTCGTGCTCAACAGCGCGTCGTCGCCCGCGGTCGTGCTTCAGCTCGTGCTCCTCGCGTTCCACGCCGAGCTGGGACTGACGCTGAGCATCATCATTCAGCTGGTGATCCTGTGGTCGGTGGTCGGGCTGGCGCTCGCGAAGCTGGCTGCCAACCAGAAGATCATGAACTACACGTTCCTGGTCTACATCGCACTGACCCTGACCATCATCGTCTCCGCCGTGATCCACGTGATGGGCAACGGATCCGCTCAGCCGTTCAGCTGGCACGAGGCGGTGGTGCCGAACTTCGTCGGTGCAGGCTTCCTGTACGGCACGGTGTTGCTGTACCTGGTCGGTGTCGAGACCCCGTTCAACATGGGTGCGGAGTTCCTCTCGGTGAAGCGCAGCGCCACCAAGATGATCGCCTACGGCTCGGCCGCACTGATCCTGATCTACCTGCTCACCACGATCGGGACGATGATGGTGCTGCCGATTTCCGACATCAACCCGGTCACCGGCGTGATCGGCAACCTCGGCGTGTCGGGCTTTCCCGGCCTGATGGAGGTCGCGGCCATCGTGCTCGCGGTCATCGTGTTCGTGGCGATGACGACCTACCAGGTGGCGTATTCGCGGTTGATCTTCGTCTCGGGTCTGGAGCGTCACCTGCCGCGCATCTTCACCCACCTCAACCCGCGCACTCGCAACCCGGTGACGGCCATCCTGGTCCAGGGCGTGCTGTCGTCGCTGATCCTGGTCGGGCTGTACTCGCAGAGCAGCATGGCCAACGTGACGATCTACCTGCAGGGCGGATTGAGCGTCGTGTGGCTGATCTCGGGATTCTTCTTCTTCATTCCGTTGATCATCGCGCGCAAGAAGTACGCCGATCGCTATGCGAGCGAGGACTTCTGGCGCATCCCCGGTGGACATGCCGGTGGTGTGGCTGGTGACGATCGTCGGCGTCGTGGCGACCTGCGCGGGCGTGTACTACTCGTTCGCGGCCCCGTGGATTCCCGGCATGGAGCCATCGCTGTGGATGACGTGGGTCGGCTCGATCGCGGCGGGCATGTTCGTGCTCGGCGGCCATCGTCTACTTCTTCGGCCGCCGCTCGGCGACGCAAGCTGACCAAGGAGGATTCGCTGGCGCACCTGGCGGTCCTCGACCTCACCAAACCAGCATCGACGAGCTCAGAAGGAGCCTGACCTATGACCCTGGACAGCACCACGCTGCGCGCGGGCGCTACCGAGGACAAGACCCACTACCCGCTGGATCCGTTGACCGGCGCCGAGATCCAGGCCGCCGCGGCGGTCATCACGGCCTCCGAATACGCCACGCCGACACTGAAGTTCGTGATGATTCAGCTGGCCGAGCCGGCGAAGACCGCGGAGTTGACGTTCGACGGGTGTGGACGTGCCGCGGTGCGCTTTCGTCACGATGTACGACGCCGCCGCCAAGATGATGTACGAGGCGGTCGTCGACCTCGGCGCGCGGGTCATCGAGTCGTGGAAGGCGATTCCCGGCCGCTTCCCGTCCTATCTGGTCGAGCACATGACGGGGGTGGAGGAGAAGGTCCGCGAGGATCCGCGGTGGCAGGCGGCGATGCTCAAGCGCGGCATCACGGACTTCAGCCTCGCGATGATCGATCCTTGGCCCGCAGGCTATTACGGCCAACAGGACCACTACGACAACTCTTCGCTGATCTGCCGTCCGCTGACGTTCATGCGGGCGGCGCCGTCGGAGCACGGCTACGCGCGTCCCGTCGAGGGCCTGATCGTGACCTTCGACCTGGACAACATGGAGGTCGTCGACATCGAGGACCACGGTGTGGTGCCGCTGCCGCCGACCGCGGGCAACTACGCCGAGAAGTTCATGTTCGACTCGAACAACCGGCCCGCCTTCACCGAGTTCCGTTCCGACGTCAAGCCGATCGAGATCACCCAGCCCGACGGCCCGAGCTTCACCGTCGACGGCTGGCACGTGACGTGGCAGAAATGGTCACTGCGCCTTGGCTTCAACCCGCGCGAGGGCATCGTGCTCAACGAGATCACCTATACCGACCGCGGCGTGACCCGGCCCATCGTCTACCGGGCGTCGCTGTCGGAGATGGTGGTGCCCTACGGCGATACCTCGCCGACGCACTGGAACAAGAACGTGTTCGACATGGGTGAGGTCGGCATGGGCTTCTCGGCCAACCCGCTGACGCTGGGATGCGACTGTCTCGGCGAGATCCACTACTTCGACGGCACGGTCAACGACTCCGACGGCAATGCGGTGACCATCCCCAACGCCATCTGCATGCACGAGGAGGACTACGGGATCTCCTGGAAGCACACCGACTTCCGCACCGAGGAGGTCGAGGTGCGGCGCTCGCGGCGACTGGTCATCTCGATGATCTGCACCGTCGGCAACTACGAGTACGGCTTCTTCTGGTACCTCTACAACGACGCCTCCATCGAGGTCGAGGTGAAGCTGTCGGGCGTGCTGACCACCGGCGCCGTCGCCGACGGTGAGGTGCCGCGGTGGGGCAAGATGGTCGCTCCCGGCATCTACGGGCCGAACCATCAGCACTTCTTCAACTTCCGGCTCGACATGAGCGTCGACGGGCCGGGAAACAGTGTGTACGAGGTGGATTCGATTCCCGAGCCGGACCCGGCGCTCAACCCGCACCACAACGCCTGGATCACCAGGGACACGCTGGTGGCGTCGGAGGCCGAGGGCGCACGCGACTGGGACTGGAAGACCGGGCGGTACTGGAAGATCGCCAACCCGTCGAAGCACAACGAACTCGGCAGCCCGGTGGCCTACAAGCTGGTGCCGAAGGAGATCGTGCCGGTGATGGTGCAGGAGGGGTCCTACATCTACGACCGGGCGCGGTTCGTGCAGCACAACCTCTGGGTGACGAAGTACGACGAAGCCGAGAAGTTCGCCGCGGGCGACTACATGTACCAGTCGGCGGACGCGCAGGGCCTGCCCGAGTTCGTCGCCGACGACGCGCCGTTGGAGGACACCGACGTGGTGCTCTGGTACACGCTCGGGGCGCATCACGTGGTGCGGCCGGAGGATTGGCCGGTCATGCCGTGTGCGTACACCGGATTCCACCTGAAGCCGATCGGCTTCTTCGACGGAAACCCGGCACTGGACGTTCCGCCATCACCGCCGAAGGCGTGTCACCACCACTGACACCGCCTCGAACGTGACGCCGGACCCACATCTAGGCGAGGTCGGCGAGTAGCCGCCGGAACTCGCTTCGGTCCTGCTCGGACAGCGGGGCAAGCACCCGTCGCTCCGCCTCCTGCACGCCCGCGTCGGTGCGCTGCGAGCAGTGCGGTGCCCTCGCGGGTCAATTCGGCGGGCAGCGAGCGGCCCGACGCGACCGTCGCCGGCCGCGTCACCAGGCCGCGGTCCTGCAGACCGCGCACCACCATGTTCATCGCCTGCGGCGAGACGTTGACGTCGCGTGCGAGTTCGGCATTCGACTTGCCCGGCCAATGCGACAGCATTCGCATGCAGATGTACTGCGGGAACGCCAGGCCCAGCGGATCGAGCACCTCCGTCGTCACCTCGGGCGCGCAGTGCGGAGGTGACCCGGTGCAGGAGATAGCCCAGTGGCAGGTCCTCGGGTTCGTTCATGTCAATCATCTTGACACATATCAACGAGATTGATATACCGGTGGCATGACCAATCCACTTTCGTCAGACGTGATGTTCGATTCCGCCTACCGCGGCGAGGCCCAGAGATGGGCCTGGGCAACCGGCCGCCGTGGAGCATCGGCGAGCCGCAACCCGAGATCGCCGCGCTCATCGCGGCGGGCAAGATTCCACGGCGACGTACTCGACGCCGGTTGCGGCGAGGCCGCGACGGCGCTGGCACTGGCCGAGCAGGGCTTCACCACGGTCGGCCTCGACCAGTCGTCGACCGCGATCGAACTCGCCCGCGCCGAGGCCGCCAAGCGCGGCCTGACCAACGCGACCTTCGACGTCGCCGACATCAGCGCGTTCACCGGCTACGACGGGCGGTTCGGCACCATCGTCGACTCGACGCTGTTCCATTCGATGCCGGTCGAGCTGCGCGACGGCTACCAGCAGTCGATCGTGCGCGCCGCCGCACCTGGCGCGTCGTACTTCGTGCTGGTCTTCGACCGCAACACGATGCCCGTCGGGTCCGGCCAACCCCGTCACCGAGGAAGAACTGCGCGACGTGGTGTCGAAGTACTGGGTGATCGACGAGATTCGCCCCGCGCGCATCCACGCCAACGTCGCGCGAGAACTTCACCGGCATTCAAGGACTTTGCGGGCGCGGACCTTCGGGACGAGGGCAACGGCCGCATGTCGGTGCCGCCTGGCTGCTGTCGGCGCACCGCGGGCTAGCTACGCCGACCCTCGCTACCCGTTGGCGCCCCCGGTCCAGCCATTTGGCAGGATTGGGGGCGCCGTCCATCGTCAGGTGCCGGATGGCGGAGTCGTGCATGGACCCGAAGGGAGCCCGATGGCGGAGCCAGCCGGCCAGCTCGACCGCCCCGATCGAGCCGATGTACTCCCGCGTGTTGCTCAAGCTCGGCGGGGAGATGTTCGGCGGCGGGCAGGTCGGCCTCGACCCCGACGTCGTCGCGCTCGTCGCGCGTCAGATCGCCGAGGTGGTGCGCAGCGGCGCGCAGGTCGCCGTCGTCATCGGCGGCGGCAACTTCTTCCGCGGCGCGCAGCTGCAGCAGCGCGGCATGGAGCGCACCCGCTCGGACTACATGGGCATGCTCGGCACCGTGATGAACAGCCTTGCGCTGCAGGACTTCCTGGAGAAGGAGGGCATCGACGACGCGCGTTCAGACCGCGATCACGATGGGTCAGGTCGCCGAGCCCTACATTCCGCTGCGCGCCCGCCGGCACCTCGAGAAGGGGCGCGTCGTCATCTTCGGCGCGGGCATGGGGCTGCCGTACTTCTCCACCGACACCACCGCCGCGCAACGGGCGCTGGAGATCGGCGCCGAGGTGGTGCTGATGGCCAAGGCCGTCGACGGCGTCTTCACCGCCGACCCGCGCACGAACCCGAACGCCGAGCTGCTCACCGCGATCACCCACCGCGAGGTCATCGACCGCGGGCTCCAGGTCGCCGACGCCACCGCGTTCAGCCTCTGCATGGACAACGGCATGCCCATCCTGGTGTTCAATCTGCTCACCGATGGAAATATCGCGCGTGCGGTCGCAGGTGAGAAGATCGGAACACTGGTCACCACTGATGGTGCGGAGCCGGGCGGCTGCCCTGGGCGAGCGAAGCGACGGGAGACTGAAGCAGTGATCGACGAAACCCTCTTCGACGCCGAGGAGAAGATGGAGAAGGCGGTGTCGGTGGCGCGCGACGACCTGTCGTCGATTCGCACCGGCCGGGCCAATCCGGGCATGTTCTCGCGCATCAACATCGAGTACTACGGCTCGATGACGCCCATCACGCAGCTTTCGAGCATCAACGTCCCCGAGGCGCGGCTCGTCGTCATCAAGCCCTACGAGGCCAATCAGCTGCGCAACATCGAGGACGCCATCCGCAACTCCGACCTCGGCGTCAACCCGAGCAACGACGGCAACGTCATCCGGATCTCCATCCCGCAGCTGACCGAGGAGCGCCGGCGCGAACTGGTCAAGCAGGCCAAGTCCAAGGGCGAGGACGCCAAGGTCTCGGTGCGCAGCATCCGTCGCAAGGCGATGGAGGAGTTGGCCGGATCAAGAAGGACGGCGAGGCGGGCGAGGACGAAGTGGGCCGCGCCGAGAAGGAGCTCGACAAGTCCACCGCGACGTACACCGACCAGATCGACGAACTGGTCAAGCACAAAGAAGGCGAGCTGCTGGAGGTCTAGGTCGGCAGGACCGACCTTCAGTAACAGCCCGTGGCAGACACCGACACCGCCCCGTCCGACGGGGCAGGCGCTTCCGCCGAGCCGCCCAAGAAGTCCGAGACGCAGGCGTGAAGAGCAGGGCGTGCGGGTCGCAACCTGCCCGCCGCCATCGCGGTGGGAGCGTTCCTCGGGTTCGGCGTCATCGCCATCCTGGTGTTCGCGCCGCTGGGTTGGATTCCCGTCGTGGCGGTCGCGATGGCCGTCGCGACGCACGAGGTGGTCCGCCGGCTGCGGACGGCCGGATACTCGATTCCGATCGTCCCGCTGCTCGTCGGCGGACAGGCCATCATCTGGCTGACGTGGCCGTTCGGCGCCGCTGGGGCGTTCGGCGCCTTCGGCGGCACCGTCGTGGTGTGCATGATCTGGCGGCTGCTCTCGGGCGGTCTGAAGAACGCGCCCGAGAACTATCTCCGCGACGTCACCGCGACGGTCTTCCTGGCCGCCTGGATTCCGCTGTTCGGCGCGTTCGGCGCGCTGCTGGTCTATCCCGACGACGGCGGCTGGCGCGTGCTGTGCCTGATGCTCGGCGTGGTGTTCTCCGACATCGGCGGATACACGGCGGGTGTGCTGTTCGGCAAGCATCCGATGGTGCCCGCGATCAGCCCGAAGAAGTCGTGGGAGGGCTTCGCCGGGTCGCTGATGTGCGGCACCGCGGCCTCCGTGCTCGCGGTGACCTTCCTGCTCGACAAGCCGGCGTGGGTCGGCGTCCCGCTCGGCCTCATGCTCGTCCTCACCGGCACGCTCGGCGATCTGATCGAATCGCAGGTCAAGCGTGACCTCGGCATCAAGGACATGGGCACGCTGCTACCCGGCCATGGTGGTCTGATGGACCGCCTCGATTCGGTGCTGCCGTCGGCGGTCGCGACCTGGGTCGTGCTGACGCTTCTTGCGTGACGCGCGGGCATTCAGCCAGCACGCCAGCGCACCGAGTACCAGACCGACCCCGACCCCGACGTCGACGCGTTGGCCCAGCATGAGCCACGACAGGACTCCTGCGACGGCGGGGATGACGCAGAAGAGCATCGAGACCGCTGCCGCGCCATGCAGGTTGATCGCGCGCACGTACAGCGACAGACCAAGCACGGCGTTGAGCAGCACCACGCCGGCCACCGCGACCGCGGCCCTCGTCGGGTCGTGCACCGCGAAGGGCGTCACCAGCGTCAGGATCAGTGCGGGCAGCAACGCGACGGCGTTCTGCACGGCGGTGGAAGCGCGGAAGTCGACGTCGGCGCAGAACCGCTGTTGATACACGCCACCCGCGGCCAACCCGATCAATGCCACCAGGAGCAGCAGGACCGCGGGGTCGACGCCGCGCTCGGCGATGAGTCGGCTCGCGCACGCTGACAGCACCGCTGCGACGCCGATGAGCAGAGCGACCACGCGGCCCGGGGTCAGCCGGTCGCGGAGGAAGGCGGCGGCGAGCAACGCGGTGGCCACCGGATTCATCGCGACGATCACCGCACACAGCACCGCGGGCGCCCCGTGCTGGACCGCGAGGTACAGCGCACAGAATTGGACGGCCTGCATCAGCAACCCGGTCACTGCGACGTGGCCGAGCTTGCGGCCAGTCGGCCAGGCCACCCGCGCCAGCCGCGCCCAGACGCCGAGGATGACCGCCGCAAGCCCGAACCGGAAGGCCAGCACGGCCATCGGCGTCATCGATTGAACCGCCATGGTGCCGATCGGGTAGCCGAGTGCGTAGAAGAACGTCACGGCCGAGGCAGTCCTCATCGGCATGCGGGTTGGCGTCACGCACCCCATGGTGTGGCCGCGGCGGCGGCGCCGTCCAACGAATATCGCTGATCGCGATTGATCGCGAATGCTGATCGGTTGTGTCCGTCGTGACGCGAATCACCCAGAAAATTGCGCTCCTTTGATCGTTTCTACTGATCGGAGTAGTTTGGCGTCGTGGCTCAGACTCTCGACATCGCACCGCTGCGCAGCGTCGTGGCCGTGTCCGACTGTGGCGGATTTCACCGCGCGGCGAGCGTTCTGCATCTCACTCAGTCGGCCGTCAGTCAGCACGTGCGCCGGATCGAGGCCGTCGTCGGCGGGCCGATCGTGGAGCGTTCCGGGCGGGGAGTCGCGTTCACCGAATTGGGCCACCGGGTGGTGGGGCACGCGAGGGCCATCCTGGCCGCGCACGACGCTGCGCTCGCGGATCTCGGTGCCGTCGAGGAACGCGTGTTGCTGATCGGCGCGACCGAGCACGGAGCCGACGTGATGCTGCCGGGCCTGACGAGCGCGCTGGGGGAGCGGCTGCCCGATTGGCGACTGCGATTCCGCCTGGACCGCAACATCATGCTCGCCGACGCCCTCGAGCACGGCGTGCGTCGACGTCGCGGTGATGCTGGACGGGTCGGGGCTCGACCCGGCGAATGCCTCGGGCATGGTGGCGCTGAAGTGGATTTCGGGCCGGACCTTCTCGGTGCCCGCCAGCGAGCCGCTGCCGGTCGTGATGTTCTCCGAACCGTGCACCTTGCGCGAACCCACCTTTGCGGCGCTGGACCGGATCGGCGCGCCCTATCGCATCGCGGCCGAAAGCGCGGATCTGTCCGGCCTCTTCGCCGCGGCGCGTTCCGGCCTTGGCGTTGCGCTGCTGCCGATGATCGGTCGGCTGCCCGACGGGCTGTGCCTGGCCGAGGGCCTGCCGCCGACCAGCCGGGCGGCGGTGTTCGTGCGCGGCAGGGCCGGCGTCGACGCCGGTGTATTGACCGCCGTCGAACAGGCCGTTCGTGACGTTCTGGCCGAGCAGACCTGATACTGGACGAGCCATGAAGCAACTACTGATCTTCGACGCGCCGAAACGGGCGATGCCGCCGCGGCATCTCGCCGACCTCGACGAGGACGGACGGGCCGCGGCCGTCGCCGATCTGGGGCTGCCCGCATTCCGTGGCAAGCAACTGGCCAACCAGTACTACGGCAGGCTGATCGCCGACCCGCACCAGATGACGGACCTGCCCGCCGCGGTGCGCGATCAGGTGGCCGACGCGTTGTTCCCGCCACTGCTCGACGTCGTCCGGTCGGTCGAATGCGACGCCGGGGACACCCGAAAGACGTTGTGGCGCGGGGTCGACGGCACCACCTTCGAGTCGGTCCTGATGCGCTATCCGCAGCGCACCACCGTGTGCATCTCGTCGCAGGCCGGCTGTGGGATGGCGTGCCCGTTCTGCGCGACGGGCCAGGGTGGACTGACCCGAAACCTGTCCACCGCAGAGATTCTCGAACAGGTGCGCACGGCGGCGGCCACCATGCGCGACGCCCACGACAACCGCCTGTCCAACATCGTGTTCATGGGCATGGGCGAGCCACTGGCCAACTACAACCGCGTGCTAGCCGCGGTGCGTCGCATCACCGCCGCCCCACCGAACGGCTTCGGCATCTCGGCACGCTCGGTCACCGTGTCGACGGTCGGATTGGCGCCTGCGATCCGCAAGCTCGCCGACGAGCGCCTCGGCGTCACGCTCGCGCTGTCGCTGCACGCGCCGGACGACGAGCTGCGTGACACGCTGGTGCCCGTCAACAACAGGTGGAACGTCGGCGAAGCTCTCGACGCGGCACGGTATTACGCCGACGTCACCGGCAGGCGCGTGTCGATCGAGTACGCCCTGATTCGCGACGTCAACGATCAGCCGTGGCGCGGAGACCTGCTCGGCAAGCGGCTGCACGGCGCTCTGGGTCCGTTGGCCCACGTCAACGTCATCCCACTCAACCCGACCCCCGGCAGCAAGTGGGATGCCAGCCCCAAGGCGGCCGAGCGCGAGTTCGTGAAGCGGGTCCGCGAGCGCGGGGTGTCGTGCACCGTCCGCGACACCAGGGGCCGCGAAATCGCCGCGGCGTGCGGTCAGTTGGCCGCGGAGGGCTGATCAACTGCTGGGCGGTCGACTAGCACCGCCCGCCTGGGTGGCGAGATTGCGCTGAGGGTCGCGATCTCGCGGATACCACAGCCCAGGAAGCGATTTCGACGCCGGGTGGCTGCGGCGCGCCTACTCGGGCATGCCAATGGTCTTACCCTCCAGGTACTCCCGGTAGCCCTCGTCACCATTTCTGCGGCCCAGCCCGCTCTGCTTGGTGCCGCCGAACGGGCTGGTGATGCCGAAGTGGCTCTTGCCGTTGATCGTCACGTTGCCGGTGCGCATCCGCTTGGCGACCGACAGCGCCCTGTCGAGGTCGCCGCTGGAGACTTCGCCGGACAGGCCGTAGATCGAGTTGTTGGCGATCGCGACCGCGTCGGCGTCGGTGTCGTACGGGGTGACGGTGAGGACGGGTCCGAAGATCTCCTCCTGCGAGATTCGCGCGTCTGGGTCGACGTCGGCCAGCAGCGTGGGCGCAACGTAGTAACCGGTGGACAGGCTCTCGGGGATGCCGCCACCGGTGACCAGCCGCCCACCGGACTCGATGCCCGAGGCGATCAGGCCGAGCACCTTCTGCCGTTGGGTCTCGCTGATCTGGGGACCCTGCAGGTTGCCAGGCGTCCAGGGATCGCCGACGGGGAAGTTCTCCATGCTGGTCTTGAGTAGCTCGATGCCTTCGTCGTAGCGGCTGCGCGGCAACAGGATTCGCGACGGCAGGATGCAGGACTGGCCCGACATCACACACGCCATCATCGCCGCCAGCGGCAGCGCGGAGTTGAAGTCGGCGTCGTCGAGCACGATGTGGGCGGACTTGCCGCCCAGTTCCAGCAGCGTCTTCTTCACCGTGGGTGCGGCGGCGGACAGGATCGCCCGCCCGGTGGCCGTGGAGCCGGTGAAGGTGATCATGTCGACCCGCGGATCGGCGCTCAACGCGGCGCCGACCTCGTTGGCGTTCGAGACCACGACGTTGAACACGCCGGGCGGGATGTCGGTCTCCTCGGCCACGATGCGGCCGTACTCGCTGCCGGACCACGGCGTGAGCTGCGCCGGTTTGAGCACCACCGTGTTGCCTGCCATCAACGCCGGCACGGTCTCGGCGACGTTGAGGTAGAACGGCACGTTCCACGGCGTGATCGCCCCGACCACCCCGATCGGCTCGTAGGAGATCTTGCGCCGGGCGGGGCCCATCGGGGTGTCGTGCATCCCGGTGTCGACCAGATAGTCGAAGTCGCGGCCATGTTCGGCCCAGTGCTTGACCTCTTCGATCGGGCTCTCGATCTGGCTACCGCTCACCGTCACCGGGCAGCCCACCTCGGTGATCAACACCCGCCGAAGGTGTTCCTTGTTGCGGTCGAACGCCTGATGCAATTGCGACAGGCAGTGAAACCGGAAGTCCACGTCGCGCGACCAGTCGCTGGTGTCGAACGCGTGCCGCGCCGCGCCCACCGCGCGCTCCATGTCGGCCACCGTGCCGTCGGTCGCCCGGCCGGCGACCTGCTCACTGGCGGGATGTGTCACGTCGAACGTCGCTCCGCTGGCGGTGAATTGCAGCTCGCCGCCGATCAGCATCCGCTCTTCCCCGGCCAGCACCCCGGTTTCGCTCTGCGCGTTCGTCATGATCGATAGCTTTACAAACCATCGACGATGTGTCAGCCGTTTACGGTGCCTTGATTCCCGCCGCGTGGCGGAGCTGGGCCAGGAACTGGTGGTCGTCGTCGCTGCGAACGATGTAGTGCGATATGGCCACCCGGATGACGGTGGCTGCCTTCACGGCCCGGTTGGAACCCTGCAACATGCGCTCCAGTCGCGTGCGCATGACCGGGATCACCTCAGCCAGCTGGGCGATCACCACCTCCGGCTCGATGTCGATCATCCGGACGCCCGAGTAGGAATGTTGGTAGGACACGATGAACTCCAGCGCGGCGTCTAGCTTCTCGTTGCCGCGAAGCCCGGCGGTCGCCTTGCTGATCCCGGAGTCGAACATCTCCCGCTCGTAGAGGCCGAACGCGTAGAGGAGTTCCTCCTTCGACGCGAACCAGCGGTAGAGAGTCGGACGTGACACGCCGGCCTGCATCGCGACCTCGGAGAGGCTCAGCTTGGTCTGACCGCTGCGCGCGAGCACCTCGGTGGTGGCGGCCAGGATCCGGCGCCGAGTCGAGGTGTCGTCGACGATTTCCGGGGTGGTTCCCTCGACGGTCATCGGTTCATGCACCTCCAAGCTCGTCAATCACACCCCAGTTGCGGGGCAAGCCCGGAAGGTTACACAGGCATCGCCGATCGTAAGGTACCCGGGGGCTGCGAGGGCGGCCAACGGCGCGATCGCGCACCCGAGTGGGAGGTTGACCGTGTCTGGACCGCTGGCGGGCATCAAGGTCGTCGAACTCGGCGTGTGGGTGGCAGGACCGGCCACGGGCGGCATCCTCGCCGACTGGGGCGCCGACGTGATCAAGATCGAGCCGCCCAGCGGCGATCCCGCCCGCATGTTCGGTGCGATGCTGCGGATCGAGTCGGGGGTGAATCCGCCTTTCGAGATGGACAACCGGTCCAAGCGCAGCATCGTGCTCGACCTGGGCACCGACGACGGCATGCGGGTGGCGCTCGAGCTGTTGGCCGAAGCCGACGTGTTCGTCACGAACGTGCGACCCGCCGCACTGCAGCGCCTCGGGCTCGACTTCGACGCCGTGGCAGGACGCAACCCACGCCTCGTGTACGGATTGATCACCGGCTACGGCATGGCGGGACCGGACGCCGACCGGGCCGCCTACGACGTCGCCGCGTTCTGGGCCCGCGCCGGCGTGGCCGACCTGCTCACCCGACCGGGCGACACGCCGCCATTTCAGCGCGGCGGGATGGGTGACCACTCGGTGGGCATGACGCTGGCCGCCGCGATCTGCGCGGCCCTGGTCGCCCGCCAGCAGACGGGCACCGGCCAGTTCGTCACGACGTCGTTGTATCGCCAGGGCGCCTACACGGTCAGCTTCGACCTGAACACGCTGCTGCTGGCGGGCAGCCAGATCGCGATGGGGCAACGGGATTCGATGGGCAACCCGTGCATGAACAACTACACCGCGGGCGACGGTCGGCGGTTCTGGATCGTCGGGCTGGACGGCGAGCGGCACTGGCCCGCGCTCTGCCGTGCCGTCGGGCGGATCGGCTGGCTCGACGACGCCCGGTTCGCCACGCCGCGCGGGCGTGCTCACAACGCGTCGCTGCTCATCGGCGAGCTGGACGCGGTGTTCGCGACGAAACCGCTCGACGAGTGGGCCGAGATCTTCGCCGGCGAACCCGACTTCTTCTGGTCACCCGTCAACTCGATCGAGGACGTGTTGGCCGACGAACAGTTTCACGCCGCGGGCGGCGTGGTCTACGTGCCCGACGGCGAATCCAGCCAGCCGATGGTCGCGACGCCCGCCGACTTCCACGGCACACCGTGGGAGCCGCGCTCGCCGGCGCCCGCGTTGGGCGAGCACACCGACGAGATACTCAGTGAGCTCGGGGAAGCCTGAGCCCCGCGGCGTGACGGAGCTGAGCGAGGAACTGGTCGTCGTCGTCGCTGCGAACCAGATAGTGCGACATCGCGACTCGGACCACCGCCGCTGCCGCCACCGCGGCGTCGGGCCCGGGGATCAGGTGTTCGAACTGCTTGCGCATCAAGGGAATTACCATCGCCAACCGGGGGATGACGTGCTCGGGTTCGACGTCGACCATGCGCAGCCCGGGATACGAGCGCTGGTATTGAACGATCACCCCCAGCGCCGCGTCGAGTCGCTGCGAGATCGGAAGCCCGACGTAGGCGTCCGCGACCGCGCGCTCGTAGAACTGGCGCTCCCACACCACGAACGCGTCGAGCAAGTCCTGTTTTGAGCCGAACCAGCGGTACAGCGTGGGCCGTGAGACGCCCGCCTGCATCGCGACGTCGGACAGGCTGAGCTTGGTGATCCCGTTGCTGCCCAGCACTTCGGCCGTCGCGGCGAGTATTCGCTCACGGGTGGAGGTGTCCACCTCGACCGGCGGTGCCATTGCGGTCAGGGGAGTCCGGCACCGGGCACGTCGACGATCAGCGCGTCGACGCGTGACGACTTCGTCCCGAGCAGGCGTTCGGGATGGACGTCGGTGCTGGACAACAGAAAGAGGGTCCGGCGAGCCTGGCCACCCAGAGTGCAGGCGATCGCGGTGCGACCGCGCATGTCGATGCGGTCGGTCACGGTTCCGCCGTCGGTGATCCGCTGGAACTGATGTGCCAATGTCATCGATGTCCAGACCCCGCCCGCCTCGTCGAGGGTTATCCCGTCCGGCGGACCGTCGAGCCCATCGGCGAACACCCGGCGATCGCAGAGCTCTCCGTCGTCCGCGATCGTGAACGCGGTCAACCGCCGGGCCGCCGACTCCGCGACGACGAGGGTCGTGCCGTCGGGTGTTATGACCATGCCGTTGGGCAAGTCGAGGTCGTCGGCGACCACGGCGCACGCGTCGTCGGTCCCGATTCGCACGATGACGCCGCCCTGGCGGGCCTGCGAACCGACGTAGGCGCGGCCGTGCTGGTCGATCACCATGTCGCCGAGGTCGGCGGGGACCACGTCGGTCAGGTCCGCGATGGTGGTGACGTCGTCGCCGTCGTACCGCAGCACCCGTCGGTCTCGCGTCGAGACGATCAACAGGGAGCCGTCGGGACGAAATCCCAACCCGGACGGGGTCCGACCGGGGAGCGGCAACGTGCCCATCGAGCCTTCGAGATCGACGGTGTGGACGGCTTCGCCGAGCGTGTCGGAGAACCAGAGCAGTCCCTCGAACCAACGAGGGCCTTCACCGAAACAGAATCCGTTGGCCAGCGGCGTCGGGTTCATCCGGCATCCCGCGAACCGTGCGATGGTGTGACTTTACAAAACACACCGCAAGTGTCACGCTCGCCAGGTGTCACTGTCAACCATCGACGGGATCCGCGCACACCTCGACGGGATGGAGTAGATGGACTTCTCACGGGTCGCGCTGTCGGACGACGATCAAGCCTTCCAGGACGACCTGCGGGCGTTCCTGGGAACGATCGTCACCGACGAGGTGATCCGCCGCGACCGCGCCACCGGCGACAACTTCGACGAAGGCATCCACTGCGCGCTCGGTGCGCAGGGTTATCTGGCGAAGTACTACGAGGCCGAAGCCAACGGCGGGTTCGACGCGCTGCGGATGCGGATCTTCGAGCTGGAGATCGGTCGGTCCCACGCGCCGTGGTTCCACTCGGGTACCACGCGCATGGTCGCCCAAGCGCTCCAACAGTTTGCGACACCCGAACTGGTGGCGGACGTCATGCCGGGGGTCCTGGCCGGCCGGACGCGACTGTGCCTCGGCTACACCGAACCCGACGGCGGATCCGACGTCGCGACCTGCAAGACGAGGGCGGTGCGGGACGGTGAAGGCTGGATCATCAACGGGTCCAAGATGTTCACGTCCAACGCGCACCACGCGCAGTACGTCTTCCTCATCACGAACACCGATCCCGACGCGCCCAAGCATCAGAGCCTGACGATGTTCCTCGTCCCGCTGGACTCGCCAGGCATCGAGATCCAGGGCATCCGCACCGTCGACGGCGATCGGACGAACATCACCTTCTATGGCGACGTCCGCGTCGACGACCGCTATCGGGTGGGCGAGGTCAACGGCGGATGGGTGGTGCTGCGCGGTGCGCTCAACGCCGAGCACGGCACCGTCGAACGGGATACCCAAGGCCTGCAGAAGATTGCCGCGATGTCCGAGCACCTGGCGTTGCTGGCCAAAGCCGTCGACGGGATCGCCCCGATCGCGGCAGCGGGCGACGAGTCGGTGCAGTACCGCCTCGGTCGCGCCATCGCGCGGATGGAAGCCGCACTGAGCACGCCCGAGATGTTCGGCCGGGTCGCGATCGCGCAGACGATGCGAGACGTGACACCAGACTTGATGGACCTCCTCGGCGCCGCTGCCGCTCTGCCCGTGGGCACCGTCGGCGCGGCCGACGACGGGGGAGCGGAGTACCTCTTCCGGCTGGCCGGACCGACGGGCATCTACGGCGGCACGCTCGAAGTCTTCCGGAACATGATCGCCCAGCACGCGCTCGGCCTCGGCCGACCCAATTACGGAGTGTCCTGATGCGTTTCACGATCACCCACCCGATGGCCAGCCATCCGTACAACCCGGAACTGGTCACCGGAGCTGGAGTTGCCGCGGTGGCCGCCGCGGCGGAGGCGGCGGGGTTCAGTGGATTCGGCTTCACCGATCACCCCGCCCCGACGCAGCGCTGGCTGGAGTCGGGCGGCCACGATGCGCTGGATCCCTTCGTGGCCATGGGATTCGCCGCCGCACACACGACCACGCTGCGGTTGATCCCGAACGTCGTGGTGCTGCCCTACCGGAACCCGTTCGTCGTCGCGAAGGCGGGCGCGACGCTGGATCTACTCTCCGGTGGACGCTTCACGCTCGCCGTCGGCGTCGGCTACCTCAAGCGGGAATTCACCGCCCTCGGAGTCGATTTCGACGAGCGGGCCGACCTCGTCGAGGAGGCGCTGGCTGTGATCCGGGCCATCTGGACCAGCGACGACGTCACCTTCGAGGGCCGTCACTTCACCGCCAGCGGCATCACCGCCCACCCGCGGCCCGTCAGTCAGCCGCACCCGCCGATCTGGATCGGCGGCAATACGGGCGCCGCGCGGCGCCGGGTGGCCGAACACGGCGACGGATGGTGCCCGTTCCCCGCGCCCGCGCTGCTGGCCCAGACCGCCCGCACCGCGTCGATGGAATCGCTCGACGAGTTGAAGTCGGGCATCGACGATCTGCGGCGGCGATGCGAAGCCGCTGGCCGTGACCCGTCCGCGGTCGACGTCACGTTCACCAACGCCGCGGGCGGAAACCCGGCGGACGACGGCTTCAACGCCGACGCCTACCTCGACGGCATCGAAAAGCTCGCCGCGCTGGGCGTCACCTGGGTCCAGGCCGGGGTGCCCGGCGACAGCCTGGCGCACGCGGTGGAGACCATCGAGCGGTTCGGCAGCCTGGTCATCGACAAGGCCTAATGCGGTAGCTCCGCGTGGACGTCGGCGCGGGCCTCGTCGAAGCTGAGGAAGCCTTGGATGGGCAGGGTCTCCGGTGGGGTGTCCTCGTAGCTCCAGGCGACGTCATCGACGACGGTGTCGCCGATGACGGCCGACCAGTATGTCGCGAATCCCTTGTAGTTGCAGTAGCTCGACGACTCCGATCGCCGCAGCAGGCCGGTTCGCACGTGCATCGGGTCGACGTAAAGCCTTGGTGCGAGCGATGTCTCGAAGACGATGACGGTGTCCGCCGAGTCCACCAGCACGGTGTCGGCCACCGTGACTCGCAGGCCGCGGCTGGTGGGACGGCAGTCCACGCGGTGGTACGGGTTCGGCGGGTAGTGGACGAGCCTGCGCCCCTCCTCGAACCACGCGTCGACGGCATCCCACGGCACACGCACGTAGCCGGGGGCTTCGGCCACCGGTTCGTGCGGGAGCCCGCCCACCTCGTCGGCGGGAAACGCGTAACTCAGAGAGTGGCCCCGCCGGTGGACCATCAGCGCGTGCTCGGTGTCGATCACGGTGCGGCCCCGGTGCTGGGCCACCACACGCCGCGGGTGCGGCTCGACGAACACCACGTCGTGGGGCAAAGCCGGCGAGAACCAGCCTGCGGGATCGGCGCCGAGGGGACCCCGGCCTGCGACGAGACTCATCGTCCAAGATTTACAAAGTCAAACGAAAATGTCACGTCCCGCGCAGCGCGTGGATGACGGCGCGGGTTTGGCTTTCCGACGGTGGGCGCCCGGTGACCTTCGCGATCGGACGGGCCGCCACACGACACCAGCGTGCCACGCCAGGCTTGGAGGGGCCTAGGAGTGGCGCGGTGGTCGGCTCTAGCGGGTCCACCCGCGACGGCGCAACCACCAGTCCCGGAACACGATTCCGAAGATCGCGATCGCGAACCCGATGAGGAAGATGTCCTCGACGTGACCGACGTGGTTGCCCCGCAGCATGGCCAGCATGAACAGTCCAGCCAGGATGCCGCCGATCTGGATGGCGCGGTGGTTCTCCTTCGACCAGCCCCAGTTCGCCGACGGGACGTCTTCGACGTCAACGCCGGTGTGCCGTTCGACCTCGGTGTTCGCCACGGTTGCTCCTCGGTGGTCCCAGTCAACATCCCATTCGACAGCGCTCATTCTGGCATACGACGCAGAGTAGTTTTAGGCGGAGTGGTCACCGGATCGCGTCGTAGCGCCGCAGCGCCTCGACGCGTTCGGCGGCATGGTCGACGATCGGCGCCGGATAGTCCAGACCGCCCAACTCCGGCACCCAGCGCGTGACGTAGGAGCCGTCGGGATCGAACTTCTTGCCCTGCGTATCGGGGTTGAACACCCGGAAGTAGGGCGCGGCGTCGGTGCCGCAGCCCGCCGCCCACTGCCAACCGTGCTGATTGCTGGCCATGTCGCCGTCGACCAGCTGCTCCAGGAACCACCGCGCTCCCCACTGCCACGGCAGATGCAGATCCTTGACGAGGAACGACGCGACGATCATCCGGACCCGGTTGTGCATGAAGCCGGTCTCGGCGAGTTGACGCATGCCGGCGTCGACGATCGGGAATCCCGTCCGGCCCGCCTTCCACGCGTCGAAGCGCTTCTCGGCGTCGCGGTCCTCGTCGACCTCGATGCGGTCGAACGAGGAGTTCCAGTTCCACCACGCACTGTCCGGCCAGGCGTGCAGCACCGCGGCGTAGAAGTCGCGGAAGGCGAGCTCGCGCAGGTAGGCCTGGGCTCCGCTTCCGCTGCCGAGATCGGCGGCCATGGTGCGGGGGTGGATGGTGCCGAACTTCAGGTGCGCGGACATGCGGCTGGTGCCCTCGCGATCCGGTCGGTCGCGGTCGGTCGAGTAGTCGCCCAGGGTCGAGTCGACGAACCGCTTCCACTGTGCGAGGGCCGCCTGTTCGCCCGCCTCGACGTCGAATTCCGCATCGCCGGTTGGAATTTCGACACCGCCCTTGACGTCGCCCGGGTCGATCCAGCGCGCCGACTTCGGACCCGTACGCGCGGGCGCCCGCCAACCGTGCTCGGTCCAGGCGGCATAGAACGGCGTGAACACCTTGTATGGGGTGCCGTCGCCCTTGGTCACCCGCCCCGGCGATACCAGGTACGGCGACCCGGACGCTTCGAGCGGTACGTCACCGAGCGCGTCGCGCACCGCGGTATCACGACGCACGCCGAAGGGGGAGAAGTCGGCCGACACATGCACCGAGGTCGCGTGGATCTCTTTGGCCAGGTTGGGAATTCGGGTCTCTGGCCTGCCTCGGGTGACGAGCAGCCGGCCGTCGAGGGCGTCGCGGACCTCGCGCAACGCGTCGTAGAGATACCGCAACCGCCGCGGGCCTGCCGACGCCAGCAGGCGCGGGTCCAACACGTAGCAGGCGAGGACGTCACCGTCGGCGCTCGCCGCGTCCAGCACCGGCGGCAGGTCGTGCAGACGCAGATCCCTACGGAACCACAGCAGCGCTGGCATGACCCGATCATGCCCGCACTCGGCGTTCCGGAAACTCTCGAGTGCCGCGCGGGTTCCGTCCGGCTGCCAGAATGCCAGCATGACATTGGGATCCGGCGCGGGAGACTATCCGCGGGACATGATCGGCTACGGGCCCAACCCGCCCGACCCCCGTTGGCCGGGCGGCGCCAAGATCGCCCTGCAGTTCGTCCTCAACTACGAGGAGGGCGGCGAGAACAGCGTGCTGCACGGTGACGAGGGTTCCGAGACGTTCCTTAGTGAAATCATTGGCGCGCAGGCGTTTCCGAACCGGCACATGAGCATGGAATCGCTCTACGAGTACGGTTCGCGCGCCGGGCTGTGGCGGGTGCTGCGGGTGTTCGACCGCCGTGGCCTGCCCCTGACCATCTTCGGCGTGGCGATGGCCCTGGCCCGCAACCCCGAGGCGGTCACGGCATTCCTGACCCGCGGCGACGAGATCGCCTGCCACGGCCTGCGATGGCTGAGCTATCAGCAGGTCGAACCCGGCGTGGAGCGAGAACACCTGACCGAAGCGGTCACGCTGATGACGACGCTCACCGGCGCGGCGCCGCTGGGCTGGTACACGGGCAGGGATTCGCCGCAGACCCGACGGCTGGTCGTCGAACACGGCGGATTCCTGTACGACTCCGACTCCTACGCCGACGACCTGCCCTACTGGACGCGGGTCGACTCGCGCGACCACCTGGTGGTGCCGTACACGCTGGACACCAACGACATGAAGTTCGTCTCGCCGAGCGGATTCCCCAGCGGCACGGATTTCTTCACCTACCTGCGCGACGCGTTCGACGTGCTGTACGCGGAGGGCGAGGCAGGTTCTCCCAAGATGCTCTCGATCGGGCTGCACTGCCGCCTGGTCGGCCGGCCCGCCCGCATTGCGGCGCTCGAGCGATTCCTCGATCACGTGCAATCCCACGACAAGGTGTGGATCGCGCGCCGGGTCGACATCGCGCGGCACTGGATCGAGCACTTTCCACCGGGCAGCCTGACTCGCGCACCGCAATGACACTTGCGATGACGTCAGAATGATGTCACCATGACACCATGGACTTGCAGCCCTACGTCGACGCCGTCCGTCACGAACTGAACGTCGCCGCCGAAGCGGGCGGCGCCGACGCCGCGGCGCTGGCCGACCGGCTCAGCGCCCCGCTGGACTCGGCGTTCCGCCTGGCCCTACTGGAGGCACTGTCCGAGGCCGCCGAGGAGATCACCCGCGAGCTGGCGCCCGGATCGGTCGACGTGCGGTTGCGCGGGCGTGACCCGGCGTTCATCGTGACGCCGGCTCCGGACGAGCCGGCGGCGACGATGCCCGAGGCCGCCGCCTCTGGTGACCTCGACGACGGCGGCACCTGGCGGGTCACGCTGCGGCTACCCGAAAACCTCAGGACCGGAGTCGACGCGGCCGCCCGCGGCGCCGGACTGTCGGTCAACGCCTGGTTGGTGCGCGCCGTCAGCGGTGCCCTTGGCGGCGACGCACGACGCGACCCGCGGGCGCTCGCACGGCGACTCCGACAAGAACTTCAGCGGCTGGGTCCGCTGAGCAACCGCTCAACCAACAGGAGGAGAGAACGATGCCCACGTTCCAGACACCCCAACCCATCACGGCCGTCGTCGAGGTGGTCGCCGGAACGGTCCGCCTCACCGCGACCGACCGCGACGACACCGTCGTCGAGGTCCTGCCCCGAGACCCGAACAGGCCTTCGGATGTCCGGATTGCCGAACAGACGCGCGTCGACTTCAACAACGGCACGTTGAAGGTGACGGCAGGCAGGCGATTCATTCAGGTGGGCCGCGGTGGAGCGGTCACCATCGACATCGCGTTGCCCTCGGGGTCCCGCCTGGACGCTTCGTCCGCCTCCGCCGACGTGCACGTCGACGGCACCCTCGCCGACTGCAAACTGGCGACGGCCAGCGGACACATGGTGATGGATACCGTCACCGGAAGTGTGAAGGCGGACAGCGCATCCGGCGACATCGACGTGACCGACGTGCTGGGCTCGGCGTCGATCTCGACGGCCTCGGGCGATATCAAGATCGGTGAACTCAACGGCGACCTGTTGTTCCAGGCGGCCAGCGGATCGCTCGTGGTCGGCGAGCTACGGGGAGATGCGAAGTCGCGGACGGCTTCCGGGTCCGTCACCATCACCACGGCGATCAAGGGCGCCGTCTCGACGCAGTCCGGCAGCGGCGAGGTCCGAGTCGGCATCGCCGAGGGCACCGCGGCCAAACTGGATCTGCAGACCCGGTCCGGCACGGTCAGCAATGGCCTTGAATCCGCCGATGGTCCTGCCGACGGTGACGAGACCCTCATCGTGCATGCCCGCACCGGTTCCGGCGACATCGCCGTGCGCCGGTCGACCGCTGCTTGACCCTTCGGTAGGGGGAGACTCCAGACTGGCTACATGCCTGCTGACGTGCTCTCGATCGGTGACTTCTCGCGGATGACGCAGCTGAGCGTCAAGACGCTGCGGCACTACCACGACGTCGGACTGGTCGAGCCACACCACGTCGACCCCGCAACCGGCTACCGCTACTACTCGCACGATCAGGTGCGAACCGCGCAGGTGGTGCGCCGGCTGCGGGGCCTCGACATGCCGATCCCCGAGGTGCGCTCGGTACTGGCCGCCGACCCCGACGACCGCAACGCCATGATCAGTGCCCACCTCGGCCGCCTCGAGGCCCAGCTGGCCGAGACCCGCGACGCCGTGAAGGCGCTGCGCGACATCCTCGACCGGCCGGCCGGCGGAGTCGCACTCGAGCATCGCAGCGTGCCTGCCGCGCCGTCGATCGCGGTGCACGCCGACGTCGAGCGCGACGACCTCGTCCCCTGGTGGCAGGGCGCGATCGCCGAACTGCAGGACACGGTGCGGGAGCAGGGCCTCACCGCCACCGGCCCACCCGCCGGTCTGTTCGGCTTCGAGATCTTCGCCCGCGACCGCGGCCCGGCCACGGTGTTCATCCCGGTCGCAGGCGACGTCCGGGCGGTCGGACGGGCGAGCGAATTCACCGTGCCCGCAGCAGAACTCGTCGTGGTTAGGCACCAGGGTCCGCACGACGACGTGGATCTCGCCTATAGCGCACTCGGTGAGTACGCGACCCGACACGAGATCACCGTCGACGGCCCCTTGCGCGAGTACTACCTGCGATTCGCTTGGGACACCGACGACTCGTCGCAGTGGGAAACCGACCTGTGCTGGCCCATCTTCCGGTCCGACCGTGGCGAGGTGGCGTGATGACACTCGACGGTCGCCGTGCGGTGGTCACCGGCGGCAGCAAGGGCGCGGGCGCCGCGGTGGTGACTCGGTTGCGGGCGGCGGGGGTAGCGACGACCGTCGTCGCGCGCCACGAACCGGCCGACGCCGATGACTTCGTCGCGGCCGACATCACCACTCGCGAGGGCGCCGAGGCCGTCGCCGACCACGTGTCCCGGCTGGGCGGCGTGCAGATCCTGGTGCACGTCGCGGGCGGATCAACTGCGCCCGCAGGCGGGTTCGCGGCGCTGACCGATCAGGACTGGCTCGACGAACTGCAACTCAACCTGCTCGGCGCGGTCCGGCTCGATCGTGCGCTGGTGCCTGCCATGATCGCCGCGGGGTCGGGCGCCATCGTGCACGTCGGGTCGATCCAGAGCCGGATGCCCTTGTACGACGGCACGCTCGGTTACGCGGCGGCGAAGGCCGGCCTGCGCGCCTACAGCAAGGGCCTCGCCAACGAGTTGGCGCCGAAGGGCATTCGGGTCAACACCGTCTCGCCAGGCTTCATTCAGACCACTGCTGCGGACGCACTCGTCGAGCGGATCGCCAAGGCCGGCGGCACCGACCAGGCCGCCGCACTGCGGACGCTGATGGACTCGCTCGGTGGAATCCCACTGGGGCGCCCCGCGCAACCCGCCGAGATCGCCGAGGTCATCGGATTCCTGGTGTCCGATGCCGCATCGTCGGTAGTCGGGGCCGACATCGTGGTCGACGGCGGCACCGTGACGACGGTCTGACGGCCGATTTTCCTGCGCGAGCAGACGCAAACTGCCCTGAAATCGCTGATCTGAGGGCAGTTTGCGTCTGCTCGCGCAGGGAAGTGACGCCGGGCGGGCGTTCTACGCGGGATCGAAGCGGAACACCGCCAATCGGCCTGCCAGTGCCTCGAATTCGTCCGGAGTGCCGTCCCGGACGAGGCCGCTGCGCTTGGCGAACCCGACGCCGACCGGCACCTGCACCGCGAACGCTCGCAACACCGGGCGGGACTCCTCGGCGGACAGTTCGACGATCCTGACCTGCCGCGACCGGCGACCCCTACTGAGCGTGCCCAGTCCCGCGGCGCGGGCGTTGGCCGCCCAGTCGGAACCGGGATAGCCCGCCACGGTGTACAGGCCGCCGTCGATGGTCGAACGGCGTCATCGGTGCGCTGCGGAGTCGTCCGGTCTTGCGGCCCGGCACCGTCAGCACCATCGCCGGTCCCGCGGGCACGCCGAGCTTCTGCACGGCGACCATCACCTTGTTCATCGGCTTGAGCCAGCGCGGTGGAATTGGATTGTATTCGGACATGTCTTGTCTCCCTTACGAATTGGTGAAGAGATGGCGGTGCTCGGACGCCCACTGCGCGAACGTCGTGGCCGGACGGTCGAGGATCTTCTCCACGTCGTGGGTGACCAGGGCAGGCCGGTCGATCGTCTCGGCCAGCAGCGCCCATGTAGGCATCGGCGAATTCGGCGGGGAAGCCGATGGCGACGAACCGCGCTCTCACCACCTCCGGCGGCGCCTCCTGATACCTCAGGTCGGCGGCCGAGGACCGCGCCGATCGCCTCGACCATCTCGGTGTTGGTGAGCGCCTCCGGTCCGGTCAGCGGTACTCGCCTGCCCACCAGGTCGTCGGTCAGCAGCGCCCTGACCGGCAACGGCAGAGATGTCGGTGTCGGCGATCACCGCAGTGGACGCCGACGCGTACGGTCCGCCGACCACGTCGCCGCCCCGGATCTGGGCTGCCCACATGCCCGCGAAGTTGGACGCGAACACCGTGGGGCGCAGGCTGACCCATTCCAGACCGGAGTCGACGGCGAGCTGCTCGACTTCCTTGTTCCGGTCGCCCCTGACCCGCGACGGCTGGCGGGCGAAGTCGTCGTCGGCGTTGATGGCGGACAGGGCGATCAGACGCGTCACACCGGCGTCGCGCGCCGCCGCGACCGTCGGGGCCATCGACTCCCCGAGTGCGCGCGAGTTGAGGAACACCGCATGGGCGCCGGGCAGCGCCGCGAGTACGGAGTCGAATGACGTGACGCCAGACGGGAAGTCTGCGGTGTCGGGACTGTCGGGTGACGGCCCGGACCTCGATGCCGGCTTCGGCGAGTTCGGTGACCAGCGGTCGGCCGACGTTTCCGGTCGCCCCGGTGACGACTACTGCGGTTGGGTGGACCATGGTGCGCTCCTTGAGTTGCAGTGGATACCTGCAATCAAGGACGGGTGGTCACGGCGAAAAGTTACACGCCTCGCTTTCGTTCGTCATCCCTCGGCGCGCAGGAGGGCTACATCGGAGACGAGTCGGATGTGTTCGGCCATGGCGCGGCCCGCTTCGATCGGATCCTGCCTGCGCACTGCCTCTGCGATTCGCCGATGCCCCTCGAGGGATGCGCGCGGTCGATCCGATTGCGAGAGCGATTCGATTCGCGTTTCACGGATCAGTTCGGCGATCTCCTCCATGAGGCGTGCGAGTAGCGGTGAATGCGCTGCGACGGTGACGGCGTGGTGGAATTGTTCGTCTCCCGTTACGCCGCGATCTCCCTCGGTGATCTCGAGCGTCATGATCGCGAGTGCGTCGTCGATCGCCGCCATCTCCGCATCGGTGCGACGCTCCGCCGCCAGCTCGGCGAGCTTCACCTCAAGCGCTTCTCGGGCCTCGATGACCTCGGGCAAGCGGTCGGCATGTTCGCGGAGTGCTCGAATCGCTGCATCACCGACTGGGCGCCGGACCATCACGGCGCCGTCACCGTGGCGCACGGACAGGATCCCTTGCACTTCGAGTGCAACCAGCGCCTGACTCAACGAGGCCCTGCTGACGCCCAACTGCGCGGCCAGTTCGCGTTCCGGCGGTAGCCGGTCGCCGGGTTGCATGTCCCGGGAGGCGATGTGCTCGCAGAGTTGCTCGACGATCACTTCGTACAGCCTTGGCCGGCTCACCGGCCGAATTTGCTCAGCCACTGTGTCACCCACTCTCTGTTCCTCTGATCCATCAGGGTAACGCGGCGTCCGTGAGGTAATCAGCGGCACACAGGGTCTTGACAGTGACGCAGTTCACTGATTAGGTGCAAGTGACTCAGTGGCTAGTCCAATTGGCCACTCAGATCCCGGGTAACCGCTCGGGTGCCGCCGATACGAACCGGAGACCTTCGATGCCGACCGAATTGATCCCCATTCTTGCGTTGGTCGTCATGTTCATCGCTGCAACGGTGCTGCCCGGTGAACATGGGAGCACTTGGCTTCGTCGCCGCGTTCGCGGTCGGCACTCTTGCCGTCGGCATGGACGCCGATCAGATCATCGGCGGATTCCCCAGCAGCCTGTTTCTGACCCTGGTCGGCATCACGTACCTGTTCGCGATCGCGCAGAACAACGGCACCGTCGACCTTCTGGTGCGTGGCGCCGTCCGCCTGGTCCGTGGCCGGGTGGCCCTGATCCCTTGGGTGATGTTCGGCATCACCGGCGTCCTGACCTCGATCGGAGCCCTCGGGCCCGCCGCTGTCGCCATCGTGGCCCCGATCGCGCTCGGGTTCGCCGCCCGCTACAAGATCAATGCGCTGCTGATGGGCATGATGGTCATCCACGGCGCGCAGGCCGGCGGATTCTCGCCGATCAGCATCTACGGCGTCACGGTCAACAACATTGCCGACAAGGCCGGTCTCACCAACAGTCCGCTGACGCTCTTCCTGGGAAGCCTGCTGTTCAACGCGGCGATCGGCGTGCTGCTCTTCGTGTTCCTCGGCGGCCGCTCGCTCATCGGGCGCAGTGTCCACGACGAGGACGAGACCCGTCCCGACGGCGACACCGGCTCGGTAGGTGGCGGGAAGTCGGCGGCGACGACGATGCGTGGCTTCGGCACGACGACGACGAAGTCGCCGTCCCAGACCGTCACCGTCGAGAACGCGCCGCCGCTGACGACCGCGGTCAAGGCGATCACGTTCGATCAGATCCTGACGCTCATCGGGTTGGCGTCGCTGGCCGTGTTCGCACTGATTCTCGATCTCGACGTCGGCTTCGTGTCGATGACCGTGGCAGTGGTCCTGGCATTGGCCTCGCCGAAGGCGCAGAAGGGGGCGATCAATCAGATCAGCTGGTCGACGGTTCTGCTCATCGGCGGGGTTCTCACGTTCGTCGGCGTCCTCCAAGAAGCGGGCACCGTCGACTGGGTCGGCAAGGGTGTGGCCGGCATCGGCATACCGCTTCTGGTGGCGCTGCTGCTCTGCTACATCGGCGGTATCGTCTCCGCCTTCGCATCGTCGACGGCGATCCTTGGCGTCACCATTCCCTTGGCGGTCCCGTTCCTGCTGGCGGGTGACATCGGAGCCGTCGGAGTGATCGTCGCCCTGTCCATCTCGTCGACCATCGTGGACGTCAGTCCCTTCTCGACCAACGGGGCGCTGGTGCTCGCGAACGCCCAGGAAGTCGACCGCGACGCCTTCTACAAGCAGATCCTCAAGTACAGCGCGTTGGTCGTCGTCATCGGTCCGCTCGTCGCCTGGGCGCTGCTGGTGGTGCCCGGCTGGCTCTGACCACCGCGTAGCGGGACAACGGCGGCACGTGACCCTCGCGTGTCGCCGGTTGTCTGCTGGGCAAGTCGCTGACCAGCGGATTCGATGCTGCGGCCTGTTGACAAAGAGTGATCGCACTGGTCCAATTAAATTGGATAGGCCACTAGGCCAACGAGCCATTGATTCGGACAGAAGGATCGTGAAGAGATGCCGTTGAATACGACAGGCAGAACCGGCCCGCTCGAGGGAACCGTCGTCGTCGATCTGACTCGCGCACTTGCGGGACCGCACGCGGCGATGATGCTCGGCGACCTCGGAGCCGACGTCATCAAAGTGGAGAGCCCAAAGGGCGGCGACGACACCCGCGGCTGGGGACCCCCGTTCGTGGGCCAGGAGGGCGCCGAACGCGAATCGACCTACTTTCTGTCCGCGAACCGCAACAAGCGGTCGATCGCCCTCGATCTGAAGACCGACGACGGCCGGCAATCGCTCGAAGACATGGTCAGGCGCGCCGACGTCCTGCTGGAGAACTTCCGTACCGGTGTCCTGGACCGGCTCGGTTTCTCACCCGAGCGACTGGCACAGATCAATCCGAGGCTGGTCGTGCTCTCGATCAGCGGGTTCGGCCACGATGGCCCCGAAGGTGGGCGTTCGGGGTACGACCAGATCGCGCAGGGCGAAGCCGGGCTGATGTCGTTCACGGGTTCGGGTCCGGATGACGTTCAACGCGTTGGGGTTCCGATCGCCGACCTCCTCGCGGGCATGTACGGGGCGTTCGGGGTGCTTGCCGCCCTTCGGGAGCGGGATCGCACCGGACACGGCAAGGTCGTGCGAACCTCACTGCTTGCCAGTGTGGTCGGTGTGCACGCCTTCCAGGGCACGAAGTGGACCGTCGCGGGCGAGATCGGGCAGGCGCAGGGCAATCACCATCCGTCCATCTGCCCGTACGGACTGTTCCCGACGGCCGACGGCGCCGTTCAGATCTCGGTCGGCAGTGAGGGATTGTGGCATCGATTCTGCGACGGGTTTGCCATCGACCCCGATCTCGAGGGCATGGCGACCAACTCGCAACGTGTCGACCGTCGCAGCGATGTCATCGAGCTGGTGTCGACGATCTTCCGGGCCTACGAAACCGAGCCGCTGCTGAAGCTACTCGACCAGATCGGTGTTCCCGCAGGCAAAGTCCGCAATGTGCAAGAGGTTTACGAGTGGGAGCAGACCAAGTCGCAAGGGCTACTCGTCGATGTCGAGCACGCCACGCTCGGGACCGTCACTCTCCCCGGACCACCCCTTCGCTTCTTCGAGTCCGACGGAACCGAAGTGACTGAAACCCGCCATCTCGCACCCCCGCCGCTCGGAGCCGACGAGGACCTGATCCGCACCTGGCTGGAAGAAGCAGTCTGATGGGGAGAATGTCGGCGCTCGAGTTGCTCGACGTCGTCGTCGACGCCGACAGCTTCGACCCGTGGGATTCGCCCGTGTTCGACTACCCGGTCGACGACGACTACGCAGACGAACTCGCCACGGCGAGGGCGAAGACCGGCCTCGATGAATCGGTCCTCACGGGATCGGCGACCATCCGGGGGCGCAAGGTCGCAATCCTGTTGTGCGAGTTCTCGTTCCTCGCTGGATCGATCGGCGTCGCCGCGGGCGACAGACTGGTGACCGCGATCCACCGCGCCACCGCCGAAGGACTGCCGTTGCTGGCGTTGCCGGCATCGGGTGGGACTCGCATGCAGGAAGGCGCGGTCGCCTTCCTGCAGATGGTCAAGATCACCGCCGCGATCACGGCCCACAAAGCCGCACACCTGCCCTACCTCGTCTACCTGCGGCACCCGACCACCGGCGGCGTCTTCGCGTCCTGGGGATCGTTGGGCCACGTCACGGTCGCCGAGCCAGGAGCACTCGTCGGATTCCTCGGTCCGCGCGTGTACGAGGCGCTCTACCGGGCCGAATTCCCAACGGGGGTGCAGACATCGGAGAATCTCCAAGCACACGGTCTCGTCGACGCCGTCCGGCCCCCCGAACAACTCGGCGAAGTCGTGGACCGGGCCCTGCGCATAATGACCGATACCCCGAAGTGCCGACCGAAGAGCTGCCTGCGCGCCGACGTGGACGATCGACGACGTCCCAGCGTGGACCTCGGTCCTCGCGTCGCGCCGAAGCGACCGGCCAGGGGTCCGAGAGCTACTGTTCAACGCTGCCGCAGATGTACTGCCGCTCAACGGAACAGGTCAAGGCGAAGCAGACCCCGGGCTCATCCTGGCGCTGGTCCGATTCGGCGACATGCCCTGCGTCCTCCTCGGCCAGGACCGACGAGGACAAACCGAACTCACCCCGCTCGGACCGGCGGCGCTGCGCGAAGCACGACGCGGTATGCGCCTCGCACAGGACCTGCAACTGCCCCTGGTCACCGTCATCGACACGGCCGGAGCTGCGTTGTCCAAAGAAGCCGAGGAAGGTGGGCTCGCAGGAGAAATCGCTCGATGCATCGCCGACATGGTCGACCTGCATCCTCCGACGGTGTCCTTGCTGCTTGGGCAAGGGACGGGCGGCGGCGCCCTGGCGCTGGTTCCCGCGGACCGAGTCTTGGCGGCCCAGCATGCCTGGCTGTCTCCTCTACCTCCGGAGGGCGCCAGCGCCATCGTGCATCGCGATAGCGACCATGCCCCGGAAATGGCGGTCCGGCAAGGTGTTCGGTCTCTCGACCTTCGTCGCGCCGGGATCGTGGATTTGATCATTCCCGAGTTCCCCGATGCGGCCGAGGAGCCCCAGCAGTTTTGTGAGCGGATCGGCGCTGCGCTGCATCGTGAGCTGTCCGAACTGATCGGTCAGGACGCCGACATGCGCAGAATCGCCAGAGGCAAGCGGTTCAACCGCATCGGATGCACGCCCGCACTCACCGTTTGATCGGCGGCCCGTCGACCTACGCCTTGCGCGCGGTGGTGACTTCCCACAGTTGGTGGAACCACACTGCGCCGTCGGCGCCGACGTGCGGGCGCATGCCGGTCCCCGCGCCGCCTGCCAGCTCGCCGGTGAACGCCTCGTGTACCAGAGCGGCAGCCGACGGGCTTGTCACCGCCTGCTCCAGCCACGCCTGCAGCGGCCGGTCGATCTCTCGCTCGGCGACGCCCTCGACCACGAGTTCGAGCTCCTGCAGCCATCGTCGCACCACACCCCGCGCCGGCATCCCGACGTGGGACGGATCGCGCAGCCGCTCAATCGAATCCTGCCGTTCGGCGATGTGCGGATCGGTCGAGGCAGCGAGGTCCATCACCACGACGCGTCCGCCGGGACGGCACACGCGCACCATCTCGGCCAGAGCCTCACGGGGGTCGGTCAGGTGGTGCAGGGCGAATCGGGTGACGACGAGTGTGAACGCCTTGTCGGCGAACGGCAGGTTCGCGACCGCGCCGCGGACGAACTCGAGGTTGGTCAGCCCTTCGGCGGCGGTGTGCCGGCGGCCCTCATCGATCATCGCCGGTGTGTTGTCGAGGACGACGGCAGTAGCGACCCGGTTGGCCAGGGCGCGGCTGACGATGCCCGTCCCGCCCGCGACGTCGAGCACGATGTCGTCGATTCCGGGTGCCATGTGATCCAGCAGCCACGGCACACTCGAGGTGAATGCGACGTTGAGCCTTCGCATCCTCGAACGTCGCCGCCTGTGAGGTGAACGCGGCTCGGATCCTGTCGTCGTGGGTCGGCCTCGACATACCCAAGTATCCCGCGTGTAACTTTTCGCGTCGCCGGTTCGTCGTACATGCATGAGCGATGCCTCCCGCACCGACCGCGACATCACCGGTGACATCACTGGGGCGTGGCGGGACCACCGGCCCTACCTGGTGAATCTCGCCTACCAGATGCTCGGCGACGTCGGCGAAGCCGAGGACGTCGCGCAGGAGGCGTTCCTACGGCTGGCCCGCGCCGACCCGGCCGCGATCGACGACGTCCGCGGCTGGTTGACCGTCGTCGCCGGGCGGCTGTGCCTGGATCAGCTCCGATCGGCGCGGGTCCGGCTCGAGACGGTGCTGCGGCCCGAACACGACGTCGCCGCCGGGCACGATCCCGCCGACCGCGTGACCCTCGACGACGAGGTGCACACCGCCCTGCTGGAGGTGCTGGAGCGGCTCACCCCGGGGGAGCGGGTGGCGTTCGTGCTGCACGACGTGTTCGCCGTTCCGTTCGACGAGATCGCCGAGACCGTCGGGCGGCCGGCGGGGACGTGCCGTCAACTCGCCCGCCGGGCCAGGGCGAAGTTCGCCGAGGCGCCGACCCGGCCGGCCGACGTCGCGCCTGCCGAGCATCAGCACGTCACCGAGACGTTCATCACCGCCTGCGCGAACGGTGACCTGGACGCATTGACGTCGATCCTGGATCCCAGCGTGTGGGGGGTGGGCACGGTGCTCACCGACCCGCCGCTGCCGCGACAGGTCAACCACGGGCCGCACGACGTCGCGCGTCAACCTGCTGCGCTACCTGGGCGAGCGAGCGACCGTCGTCGGTGGGCCACCCGGCGAGCCCGTCCTACTGGCGTTCGACCGGGGCCGGTTGTTCGCCGTGGTGGTGTTGACCATTCGCGACGGTTTGGTGATGAAGATCGAAGCCACCGCGGATCCGTCGGCGCGTCAGCCGTAGGTGAACGAAAACGCCTGCAGCCCTTTGCTCAAGACCACGTCGAGGTGACCGGCGCCGTCGTCGTCATCCGCGACGACCTGCCGCATGTTCGGCGCCCCGCTGACCGGAATCACGGTGGTCTTGCCGTCGCGGGTGACGGTCACCGTGCCCGTGCCGCCGACCACGAGGTACACGTTGCGCGCGTGGTAGTTCAGCCCGATGCTCGACTGATCGCTCTGCGACGTCGCCCCCTGATAGTCCAGTGCCCACGGGCCGCGGTAGGCGAAGCTGTCGGCGGCGAGCTGCGGCGGGTAGGCGAAGGTGGCGGTGCCCTGGTCGTAGACGCCCTGGCCGCCGTAGTTCACCACCTTGCCGACGCCGAAGTAGGTCTCGGGGGTGAGAGTCGACGTCGGCGTCGTGTCGGCCGCGTTGGTCTCGGGCGGCAGCTCGGCCCCCTTGTTGGCTTCTGAAAGCAGTTGCCGGATCAGGTTTTCCGTGACGTCGTAGTCGCCCTCACCGAACTTGACGTGCCGGACGGTGCCCTGTGCGTCGATCAGGTACTCGGCAGGCCAGTACTGGTTGCGGTAGTTCGTCCAGGTGGACAGGTTGTTGTCCAGCGCGATCGGGTAGTCGATCTTCAGGTCGGCCGCGCCACTGGCGACGTTGGTGTCGACCTTCTCGAATCCGTACTCGGGGGAGTGCACCCCGATGACTTCGAAGCCCTTGTCCTTGTAGGCGTTGTACCAGTCGACGACGTGCGGGATGGCGCGCTGGCAGTTGATGCACGAGTAGGCCCAGAAGTCGATCAGTACGACCTTGCCGCGCAACGACATCAGATCGACCGGCGCACCGTTGGGTGTGTTGAGCCACTTGGTGATGCCCCTGATGTCCGGTGCGGTGCCGCAACTCTCGAGTTCGCTGCCCGCCGTCGGAGCAGTTCGACAGCTGGGCGTTCTGCTCGTTGACGAGACCACCCAGGTTCAGCTTCTGGAGCTGCTCCTCGGCCACCGACCTTCTCCTGCAGTGCACCGGTGTAGTCGGGGATGGCGCGTTGCAGCACCGCGGGCAGGTTGAATACGAGTGCAACCGCCAGCAGGATCGTCACGATCCCTGCGATGACGCGGATTTGGCGCTGCCGGCTGCGGAAGGCTGCGACGCGCTCGGCGACCCGGCGGCCGGCCAGCGCGAAGAACAGGAGGGGCAGCGCCGCGCCGACGGCGAAGGACAGCGTGAGCGCCACCGTGTTCAACCCGATGGTGCCGGTGGCCCCGGCGACCACGATCGCGGCGAGCACGGGGCCCGCGCAGGGCACGTACAGCACGCCCAGCGCGAGGCCGAGCCCGAAACCGCTTCGGCCCGAGCCGAACTGCTTCTGCGGAAGACGGGAGAACGGCTTCTCGAGCAGCGCTTCGAACTGAGGGAAGATCAAACCGAGGCCGATCGCCACCAGTGCGACGAGTGCCACCCAGCGGACCGCGTCCTGGGGGAGGTGTAGCAGCGACAGCAGCGCCGACCCCAGGAGGGTGACGACGCTGAAGCTCAGCACCAGTCCGGCGATCACCAGGTATGGCCGAAGGGCCTGGGACCGCTTCGGCGGCGCCTCGGTGGCGACCCCGCCGCCGGCGGCCTCGCCCTCGCGGCCTCGCGCACGCTTTGCGTGCCGGAGAAGAAAATGACCGGCAGTACGGGCAGGATGCACGGCGAGATGCCGGTGATCAATCCACCGAGGAAGCCGATCGCAATCAGTGTGAACATGTCTTCTATTCGTAGCTGGTGGCGCGCCGGATCGGGTGGCCCGGCGCATGAGAACGATTATCCGTCAAAGATTTTGGTGCGGTTCTGACCAAATCGTGACAAGACGGCCCGGCGCGAGGCCGGACCGCCTTGTTTGGAGCGTGTCGTCGGTTACATGCCGGGCGGCGGTGCCGGCGGCATGAGCACGGTGTCGACCAGGTAGACGGTCGAGTTCGCGGTCTGTACGCCGCCGCAGATGACGGATGCGCCGTTGACCTTGAGGTTGTTGGCCGGCCCGGTGACGGTCAGGTCGGCGCCTTGCACCGTCTTGTGGCTGCCGTCGAGCTGAGCTGGGCTGATCCGGCCGGGAACGACATGGTAGGTGAGGATGCTCGTCAACATCGGTGCGTCCGTCTTGAGCGTGTCGATGGTGGCGGGCGGGATCTTGCCGAACGCGTCGTCGACGGGGGCGAAGACGGTGAACTCGCCGCCGTTGAGGGTGTCGACCAGGTTCACCTGCGGGTTGAGTTTGCCGGAAACCGCCGAGGTCAGGGTGGTGAGCAGCGGGTTGTTGGAGGCGGCCACCGCAACGGGGTCCTGGGCCATGCCCATCACCGAGGCCGGTCCCGTCGGGTTCTTGGCCGCATAACCTGCGCACCCCGGGCCGACGGGGCCTGCGAGGGGAGCGGCCGCTGCGATGCCGATCGACGAGGCGAACAGCCCGGCCGCCGCGACGACGCCGATGGCGATCTTCTTGGTGTTCTCATTGCACTTCATTGTCTCCAACTTTCAATCGTGAGTTTGGTTGTGGTGCTTAGGACTTGGCTGGCGGCATCAACACGGTGTCGACCATGTACACGGTCGCGTTGGCGGTGTGCACGCCGCCGCACACCAGACCCGACGTATCGAACTTCAGGACCTCGCCTGCGCCGGTGATGGTGACCTCGCCGCCTTCGACCGTCTCGTGCGTACCGACCACCTGAGCGGGACTCAGCTGACCGGGGATCACGTGATAGGTGAGGATGCTGGTCAGCAGGGGCGCATCCGTCTTGAGCTTCTCGATGGTGGCCGGATCGATCTTGGCGAACGCGTCATCGGTCGGCGCGATCACCGTGAACTCACCACCGTTGAGGGTGTCGACCAGGTTCACGCCGGGGTTGAGCTTCCCGGACACGGCCGACGTCAGCGTGGTGAGCACCGGGTTGTTCGACGCCGCGGTTGCGACCGGGTCCGCCGCCATGCCGGTAACCGAACCGGGTCCGGTCGGAACCTGCTTGGCGTATCCGGCACAGCCGGTGCCGACGAGATCAGTGGCCGGGCCTGCCATCGCGGTTGACGACGGGTTGGCCGCCGCGCTGCCGGTGCTGCCGGAAGCCGCCGTAGAGGAATCCTTCTGACACGCGGCCAGGCTCAAGATGGCGACCGCGCTCAAACCTGCCGCCGCGATCTTCGTGCGCTGAGTTGAATTCATGACTGTCCCCACTCCAGAGGTTTTTTGGGGGCGACGCGTCCCGCCGCCCGCCGATGACAGGGGCTATTCGGGGTGACGTAGATCACGGATGGCGGGCACGGCACCACGTCATACTTCGGTCACATATGACCGCCAGCTTGCCGGGGATCGCTTCTGGGCCCTGCCAGGCGTCACAATGGACCAGTGAGTGACCGTCTGCGCGTCCTGGTGCTCGGTAGCACCGGGTCGATCGGCACCCAGGCGCTCGACGTGATCGCTGCGAACCCGGACCGCTTCGAGGTGGTCGGGCTGGCCGCGGGCGGCGGGAACGCCGATCTGCTGGACAGGCAGCGCACGCAGACGGGTGTGGCCAACGTCGCGCTCGCCGATCCTGTGGCGGCCGACCGGATCGGCGGCGTCACGTTCGCCGGGCCCGACGCCGTGACCAGGCTCGTCGAGAACACCGAGGCAGACGTCGTGCTCAACGCGCTGGTTGGCGCCCTCGGCTTGCGCCCCACGCTGGCTGCCCTCGCCTCGGGGGCCCGGCTGGCGCTGGCCAACAAGGAGTCTCTGATCGCGGGTGGGCCGTTGGTGCTCAAGGCCGCCGCGCCCGGGCAGATCGTGCCGGTGGATTCCGAACACTCGGCGATCGCGCAATGCCTTAGAGGGGGCACACGCGACGAGGTGGCCAAGATCGTGCTGACCGCCTCGGGTGGTCCGTTCCGGGGTTGGGCCGCCGCCGACCTCGAACACGTCACCCCTGAGCAGGCCGGCGCCCATCCCACCTGGTCGATGGGCCCGATGAACACCCTGAACTCGGCGTCGCTGGTCAACAAGGGCCTGGAACTGATCGAGACCCACCTGCTGTTCGGCATCGACTACGACCGCATCGACGTGGTGGTGCACCCGCAGTCGATCGTGCACTCGATGGTCACGTTCACCGACGGCTCCACCATCGCCCAGGCCAGCCCGCCCGACATGAAGCTGCCCATCGCGCTGGCCCTGGGCTGGCCGGCGCGGGTACCCGGCGCCGCCCTCGCATGCGACTTCACCACCGCCTCGACCTGGGAGTTCGAGCCCCTCGACGACGCGGTGTTCCCCGCGGTCGCGCTGGCCAGACACGCGGGAAGCCGCGGCGGCTGCCTGACCGCGGTCTACAACGCCGCCAACGAGGAAGCAGCAGCTGCCTTCCTCGCGGGTCGGATCCGGTTCCCGGCGATCGTGCGGACGGTGAGCGACGTGTTGCACGCCGCCGACCAGTGGGCCGCCGAACCAGCTACCGTGGAAGACGTACTCGACGCGCAGGACTGGGCCAGGGAACGGGCAAGGAACGCGCTGAAGAGGTCAGCTCAGGAGGTAGTACCCACCAGATGATATTCGTCCTCGGCATCGTGCTGTTCGCTGCGCTCATCGTGGTCTCGGTGGCGCTTCACGAATGCGGGCACATGTGGGTGGCGCGCGCCACGGGCATGAAGGTGCGCCGCTACTTCGTCGGCTTCGGTCCCACGCTGTGGTCGACCAAACGGCCGAACAATCTGGGGCTACACCGAGTACGGCGTCAAGGCGATCCCCGCGGGCGGGTTCTGCGACATCGCGGGCATGACCGCGATCGATCAGATCGCGCCAGAAGATCTCCCGTATGCGATGTACCGCCAGAAGGTGTGGAAGCGGGTCGCGGTGTTGCTCGCCGGGCCCGGCATGAACTTCGTCATCGGACTGGTGCTGATCTACGGCATCGCGGTGGTCTGGGGACTGCCGAACATCCACCCGCCCACCACCGCGATCGTCGGTGAGACCGCTTGTGTCGCACCGGATATCGCGAAGGGCAAACCGGGCAAGTGTGACGGCGTCGGACCTGCGGCCGCCGCGGGCATCAAGCCGAGCGACACCGTCGTCAAGGTCGGCGGCACCGACGTGAAGACCTTCGACGAGCTCGTCGCCGCGGTGCGCAAGGCAGGCGGCCCCACGCCGTTCGTCGTGCAGCGCTCCGAGAACGGCAACGTCACCGAGTTCACCACCACGGTCAACGTCGAGCGCACCGAGCGCTGGGTCAAGAAGGACGACACCGCCCCGACCAGTATCGGAGCCATCGGCGTCGCTCCTGCCGACTTCCCGCCCACCCAGTACAACCCGCTGTCGGCGGTGCCCGCGACGTTCGCGTTCACCGGCGACCTGGCCGTGGAACTCGGCAAGTCACTGGCGAAGATCCCCACCAAGGTCGGTGCGCTGGTGCACTCGATCGGCGGCGGTGAGCGCGACCCCGAGACGCCGATCAGCGTGGTCGGTGCCAGCATCATCGGCGGTGACACCGTCGACCACGGGCTGTGGGTGGCGTTCTGGTTCTTCCTGGCCCAGCTGAACTTCGTGCTGGGCGCGATCAACCTGGTACCGCTGCTGCCCTTCGACGGTGGCCACATCGCCGTGGCCGTGTACGAGAAGATCCGCAACATGATCCGGTCGGCGCGCGGTCGCCTGCCCGCCGGTCCGGTCAACTACCTCAAGCTGATGCCCGCCACCTACGTCGTGCTCGTCGTGGTGGTCGGCTACATGCTGCTGACCGTGACTGCCGACGTGGTCAACCCCATCAGACTCTTCCAGTAGTCGGCTCGAAAACTCGAAAATGAGGAAGCCATGACGACATCCATCGGGCTGGGCATGCCTGCGCCGCCGCCGCCCGTCCTGGCGCCGCGCCGAAAGACCAGACAGCTCATGGTCCGCGACGTCGGCGTCGGCAGCGAATACCCCATCTCGGTGCAGTCGATGTGCACCACCAAGACCCACGACGTCAACGCCACGCTGCAGCAGATCGCCGAGCTGACCGCGTCGGGTTGCGACATCGTCCGGGTGGCGTGTCCTCGCCAGGAGGACGCCGACGCCTTGCCCGAGATCGCCAGGAAGGCGAACATCCCCGTCATCGCCGACATCCACTTCCAGCCCAAGTACATCTTCGCCGCGATCGACGCCGGTTGCGCCGCGGTGCGCGTCAATCCGGGCAACATCAAGGAGTTCGACGGCCGCGTCAAGGAAGTCGCCAAGGCCGCAGGCGCCGCCGGCATCCCGATCCGGATCGGCGTCAACGCCGGGTCGTTGGACAAGCGAATGATGGAGAAGTACGGCAAGGCCACCCCTGAGGCGCTCGTCGAGTCCGCCTTGTGGGAGGCCTCGCTGTTCGAGGAGCACGGCTTCGGCGACATCAAGATCAGCGTCAAGCACAACGATCCGGTCGTCATGGTCGAGGCCTACGAGCAACTCGCCGCGCAGTGCGACTACCCGCTGCACCTCGGTGTCACCGAGGCGGGTCCGGCCTTCCAGGGCACCATCAAGTCCGCGGTTGCCTTCGGCGCCTTGCTGTCTCGCGGCATCGGCGACACCATCCGGGTCTCGCTGTCGGCCCCGCCGGTCGAAGAGGTCAAGGTCGGCAACCAGATCCTCGAGTCGCTGAACCTGCGGCCGCGTGGACTCGAGATCGTGTCCTGCCCGTCCTGCGGGCGCGCCCAGGTGGACGTTTACACGCTGGCCAACGCGGTGTCCGCGGGGCTGGACGGCTTGGACTTCCCGCTGCGGGTCGCAGTGATGGGATGCGTCGTCAACGGGCCCGGCGAGGCTCGCGAAGCCGACCTCGGCGTCGCTTCGGGCAACGGCAAGGGGCAGATCTTTGTCCGCGGTGAGGTCATCAAGACCGTCCCGGAATCCCAGATCGTGGAGACCCTCATCGAAGAGGCGATGCGAATCGCGGAAGAGCAGGGTTCGGATGATGTAAGCGGTTCGCCCGTAGTGACCGTAAGCTGAGAGTGACCCTGTGAGCGGGGTCACCTCCGCCCGGGTTGTCGAAGAATAGAGTCCCCATGTCGGCCCCTCCACTCTTCCGCCTCGCTGACGAGCGACGCGTGACGGTGGTGCGTGACGCCGCGACGGTGCGCAAGGTGCTCGACGAGGACCCGGTGGGCACCTGCATGGTGGCGTCGCGGGTCGCCGACTACGGCATCGAGCCTGGCGCGATCGGGGGAGAGCTCTGGACACGACGCCGGGCCAGCGAATCGTTGTGTTACGCGGGGCCGAACCTGATTCCGTTGCGCGGCGACGTCGACGACCTGTTTGCGTTCGCCGACAAGGCCACCAGCACCGCCCGTCGGTGCTCGTCGCTGGTTGGCCGCGCCGAGCTGGTGATACCGATGTGGCGGCGGCTGGAGAGCACCTGGGGTCCTGCCCGCGACGTGCGTGAGCACCAGCCGTTGATGGCGCTGGACAGCGTGCCGCAGTGCGAGGTCGACTCGGCGGTGCGCCCGGTCCGCATGGACGAGCTCGACGCCTATCTGGTGGCCGCCATCGACATGTTCATCGGCGAGGTCGGGGTCGACCCGCGGCTCGGTGACGGCGGTCGTGGCTACCGGCGCCGGGTGGCCGGCCTGATCGGCGCGGGCAGGGCGTGGGCGCGCTTCGAGCGGGGCCAGGTGGTGTTCAAGGCCGAAGTCGGCTCGCAGTCGCCTGCTGTCGGCCAGATCCAGGGCGTCTGGGTCCATCCGGAGAAGCGCGGTCGTGGCCTTGGCGTCGGGGGCACCGCAGCGCTCGCGGCCGCCGTCGTCCGCAGTGGCCGCATCGCAAGCCTTTACGTCAACGGCTTCAACACCGTCGCGCGGGCCACCTACGACCGCATCGGATTCCGCCAGGTCGGCACCTTCGCCACGGTCCTGCTCGACTGATCCTTACGAACCAGTCACGGTTCGATCTCGGTGCGCCTCCCGCCGAACGGGCGGTCACACTCCTAACATCTGCCCCAATGGCAACTCGAACCTCACCTGTATCACGGGTCGCCGCTCTGTTCGCGGTGACCGTCGTCATCGGCGCCGCAGGCGCGTTGAGCGCGTGCACCCCGAAGCCCAACGGCCCCGAACCGGTTGCGCAGGCCTTCTTCGCCGCGCTCGGGAAGGGTGACACGGGCGCTGCCGCCGAGCTCAGCGACAAGCCCTCCGATGCCAGGGCCGCCCTCAACGCGGCCTGGTCCGGATTGCAGGCCACCGGCTTGGACGCCCAGATTCTGACGTCGAAGTACGCCGAGGACACGGGCAGCGTCACGTACCGGTACACGTGGCACCTGCCCAAGAACCGCACCTGGACCTACGACGGACAGCTCAACATGCTGCGCGACGAGGGACGCTGGGAAGTCCGTTGGAGCACAACCGGATTGCATCCCAACCTCGGCGAACATCAGACGTTCGCCCTTCGTGCCGACGCACCGCGGCGGGCATCGGTGAACGAGCGCGGCGGCAGTGACGTCCTGGTGCCCGGCTACCTGTACAACTACGCGTTGGACGGCAAGGCCGCGAGGGCCGCCGCTGGTGGGCTGATGCCGGTGGCCGTCGCGGTCGCCGATGCGTTGCGTCCCTTCGATGACACCATCGACGCGCAACGCCTGGCCGAGCAGGCGAGCTCCTCGAACAAACCGATCGACCTGATCACGCTGCGACCGTCCGACCACGATCGGGTGTCGGCCGCATTGGACAACCGCCAAGGAGTGGTCGTCACCCCGCGGCCCGAGCTGCTGCCCACCGACGACCATTTCGCGCCGGCAATCGTCAACCAGGTGAAGAAGTCCGTGGTGGACGAACTCGACGGAGAGGCCGGCTGGCGCGTGGTCAGTGTCAACCAGAACGGCGCAGAGGTCGACGTGCTCAACGAAGTCCCCGGCGCCCCAGCTCCTTCCATCACCATCAGCCTGGATCGCGCCGTGCAGAACGCGGCCCAGGACGCCGTCAACATGGTGGGCAGGAAGGCCATGATCGTGGCGATCAAGCCGTCGACCGGTGAAATCCTCGCGGTCGCGCAGAACGCCCCTGCCGACGCCGACGGACCCACCGCCACCACCGGGCTGTACCCGCCGGGGTCGACGTTCAAGATCATCACGGCGGGCGCCGCGATCGAACGTGACATGGCCACGCCCAACACCTTGCTTGCCTGCCCAGGCCACATGGACATCGGCCAGCGCACCATCCCCAACTACGGCGGCTTCGATCTGGGCACCGTGCCGATGTCGCGGGCGTTCGCCAGTTCGTGCAACACCACCTTCGCCGAGCTGGCCAGCAGGATGCCGCCGAAGGGCCTGACCACGGCCGCCGCGCAGTACGGCATCGGCACCGACTACGTGGTCGATGGCATCACGACGGTGACCGGATCGGTGCCCCCGACGGTGAACCTCACCGAACGCACCGAGGACGGCTTCGGACAGGGCAGGGTGCTGGTCAGCCCCTTCGGCATGGCGTTGGCCGCCGCCACCGTCGCCGCAGGGAAAACCCCTGTGCCGCAACTGATCGAAGGCCGCCAGACTCAGGTGACCGGAGACACCACGCCGATCTCGCCGAAGATGCTGGACGGCCTGCGCCCGATGATGCAGCTGGTGGTGACCAACGGCACCGCGACCGACCTGAAGGGCACCGGCGACGTGCGCGGCAAGACCGGTGAGGCGGAGTTCGACGGCGGTTCACATGCCTGGTTCGCCGGCTACCGCGGTGACCTGGCCTTCGCGGCGCTGATCGTCGGGGGTGGCAGCTCGGAGTATGCGGTGCGGATGTGCAAGCAGATGCTCAACGGACTGCCCCCCGACTACCTCGCCTGAGTAGCCTGTCTTCAGGAGGGCATCAATGACCAGCAGCAACTCTGGTATCGACGTGGCCGGCGACGCGGCGGTACTGCGCATCTCGGACGCCGACCGGAACGGGACGCTGCGCCGCCTGCACAACGCGGTGGCGCTCGGGCTGATCGACATCGACGAATTCGAGGACCGCTCTGGCGCGGTGTCCCGGGCGCGCCTGCATTCCGAGCTCGCCGCGCTCGTCGGAGACCTGCCTGGGCCCGGCGCGATCGTCACCACCGCGACCGACAGGGTGGAACTGCGTGGCGTGATGGGTTCCCTGAAGCGCCAAGGCGAATGGATCGTGCCGACCCGGTTGGTGTTGGTTCGACGGATGGGTTCGGTCGACCTCGACCTGACGAAGGCGCGCTTCGCCGGGCCGATCGTCGTGATCGAGCTGGACATGAAGTTCGGGTCGGTGGACATCCGGCTGCCGGACGGTGCGAGCGCGTCGATCGACGACCTCGAGGTGATCGTGGGCCACGCCCGCGACCACCGCACGGACGCGCCGGCCGAGGGCAGCCCGCACGTCATCCTGACCGGTCGCAGCGTCTGCGGGTCGATCGACATCCGCGGCCCGCGGCGCGCGGTGATGAACCGGCTTCGTCGGCGCTGACTTCTAGCGCGGATCGAGGACGGCGAAGGTCAACGTCGCGCGCGCGGCGAGACGGTCGCGCCCTGCGTCGAAGACGTCGACGGCCATGACGATCAGGCGTCTGCCCGCCCGGACGACGGTAGCCTCCGCGCGCGCGGGCCCGGTCACGATCGGCGCGAGGAAGTGCACGTTCATGTCGGCGGTGGTGACGTCCTGATCCGCGCCGACGATGTTGCCCGCCAACCGCCCCGCCGCGATGTCGATCAGGGTGGCGACGAGTCCGCCCTGCAGCGCGCCACGGATGTTGGCGAGATCGGGACGGTTGTCGATCTCGATGACGAGCCGTTCGACGGAGTCTCCTGAGCCATCCATGTCGCGCATGCCCAGTTGGTGCAGGACGTGTTCGCGTTCGGTCACGGCCGTACGGTAACACCGTTCTCGCAGGCAGAGGCCCCGCCTGGGCGGCGGCTACCTCAGCGCCTCGGTGGGCACGCCGAACCGGTCCTGGTAGGCGCTGACCCGCTCACGTACCTGTGCGGCATCCAGGCCGGTGTCCGACCAGGTGTACCTGGCGCCGCCGCGGTCTCCCGGATGGGCGGCGAGGAAGTCGCGCATGCGCTGTTCGGCGACCGGGGTCAGCTCGCGTCCCAGCGCGGTGTACAGCCGCCGGATGGTGGCGAACGGGTCGGCGATGAAGTCGGCGAACTGGACGTCGATCAGTTGCCCGGGTGCGAGCACGCCGGAGTCGCGAACCAACATGGCGCGCTCCAAGCCGACGGTGATCTCCTCGCAGGACTGCTCTGCGCATTCGCGGATGTCGCTGTGTGACGAGGCCAGTCGGCGCACGTGTTGCGTGAGCGCGGCGATCGACGAGATCACGTTGAGCGGGTCGCGATGGGTCTGCACGATGACGGCGTCGGGGTATTCGCCGACCAACGTGTCGAGCTGCCACAGGTGTGCGGGTGACTTCAGCAGCCACTGGCCGGCCACGCCGGACTGCAAGTGCTGCAGGAAGATTCGATGGTATCGGTAAGCGTTGCGGTGATCGGCGTCGTACAGCAGCCACCGCGAGTAACTCGGTAGCCGGTACTGCACCGGGAAGATCATGCTGCAGAACTGGCCTGCCCAGATGCGCACGTCCTCCTGGGGGAGCAGCGCGCCCATCGGGTGGTGCGCCAGCAGGCCCGGCACGATCTGCTCGGACATCTCGAGATTCGCCTGGATCTGGGCGATGCGCGGATCGGTGTCGTAGGTCTCTGGCCGCGGCAGCGGCCACGGCGCGTCGACTTCCCACGTCAGGGGCGGCCGAAGGTCGGGATCCTGGGCGAGCAGGTCGAACAGGATGGTGGTGCCGGTCCGCGGCTGGCCGACGATGAAGATGGGCTGCGCGATGGGCGCCGCCGCGACCGCGGGATTGTCCTTGCGCCACTGCGTGATCCGCAGCCGGTTGGCCAGCGGTCCGACGACGTCCATGACGGCGATTTCCACGCCGAGGTCCGAGAGGTGCGCCTCGTTGACCAGTCCGTCGGCCAGCCGCGCCAGGCCGTCGCGCCATCCGTCGGGCGCGCCGAAGTCGTCGCTGCCGGCGAGCTCGCAGGCTTGCGCGATCAGCGCGTCGACGTCGAACCGGTCGGCGATCACGACCGCACGCTCACCGTCACGTCGGGCGCGGAAGGGTTGTCCAGCCAGCGCAACACGACGTAGCCGCGGTGTCTGCCACCGGTGTCCAGCCAATGGCCGAGGCCGGAGTCCTTGGCGCCGATGGCGATTCGGACCTTGCCGTCGGCGTCGGTGGTGACGCCCTTGTTGGTCACCGAGCTGTGCCGGCGGCGCGGTTCGAGGCACTCGTGCCAGATGCTCTCCAGGGTCACGTTCCAGTACCTGGTGTCCGGTGGCGCGAACTCGAGCAGCAGCGTTTCGTCGGGTCCGAGCGCGAAGGTGCCGATCATGTAGAGGTTGTCGGGGGTCGTGTCGGCGGCGCCCAGTTCCGCGGCCTGCGAGGTGAGCAACACGTTGGGCGTGGTCATCAACTCGGGCTTGATGGTGCGGTGCAGTGTGGTCAGTTTCACGATCGTCCACGCCATGGCCGTAAGGCGTTCGGCGACGTCGGAATCCGAGACGGGCACCGGTGCGACCACATCCAACGGTGCGATGGCCAGCGTCGCGGGCTGCTCCGCGGCTGCGTCGGCGACGTACTCGCGGACCACGATCGACGCCGCGTCCTCTGGCACCTGAACCCACTGTGCGCCATCGAGTTCGGCCGCCGACGGTTCGGCGTGGGACACGATCAGCGTGAACGACCCCGAATCGAGTTCCAGGTCGGTGTCGCTGACATAGGCGGCCATTCGACGGGGCGTCATTCCCGTGCCTGCGAGAACCTGAAACCCGAGGTACGCCGTGGTGCCCCGCGTCCCCGACACCCGGTAACGGCGGTCCCCACGAATCATCGCCAGGTAATAGCCGCCATCCGGGTTCGGGCCGCCGACGAACCGGGTCGGGCTGCACATGTCGAAGAACCACGGCAGATCCGGATCCGACTCGACCGACAACTCCGAGCAGAGCGCGGTGATCCGCGAGACCACCTGCAGCCCCTCCAGCAGCTCGCGCTCGGATTCGGCGTCGTTTCGCACCACGTCGGTCATGTCGCCGAGCATCTTCTGAACGAATTGCCACGCTTCCAGGCTCTTCGGCGCCCACATCGATGATTCTTCGATCACGGTGAGACATCGTCTCACTTGAGACGTAGTCTCAAGGGCAAATGACTGAACCGGCCCCACTGAATCTCCGCAAACGGCAGGCCACCCGCGATCGGGTCGCGACCACGGCCGCCGAATTGGTCGCGGCCAACGGCCTGGCGGGCACCACCGTCGAGCGGATCGCCGGCGCCGCCGAGATCGGCCGCGCCACGTTCTTCCGGCACTTCAGCTCGAAGGAGGAAGCGGTCGCCGAGGGCATGACCCGGCTCTGGCTGGATGAAATCACCACGGCGCTGGCGCGACAGCCCGCCGAGCTGTCGGCCAGCGACGCCGTCGTCGCGGCGTTCGGCGACCTCGGAGCGGGTTTCGACGAGATCAGCGCGCAGATCCGCGACCTCGCCGATCTGAGCAAGTCGTCGCCCGCGCTGAGTGCCTGGACGTTGCAGACCCATGCGCGCTACGAATTGGCCATCGCGGAGCTGATTGCGCCGAGGTTCGCCGATGCGGCGGCCGACGACCCGCGGCCACGACTGATCGGCGCGCTTGCCATGGCGTCGGTCCGGATCGCGCTGGACGACTGGGTGCGCCTGGGCGGTTCACTGCCGCAGCGCGTCCGGTCCGCGCTGTCGTCGATGGCGATTCACTAGCGGTTACGCTGGTCGCATGCCTGTTCGCACCGCCCTGGCTCCAGGAGATCTGTCGCCGACGCTGCCCGTACCGAAGTCGATCGCCCGGCCCGAATACGCATGGAAGCCGACCGCGAAGGAAGGCAGCGAGCCCTGGGTGCAGACGCCGGACGTGATCGAGAAGATGCGGGTCGCTGGACGCATCGCGGCGGGCGCGCTGGCCGAGGCGGGCAAGGCCGTCGCGCCGGGCGTCACCACCGACGAACTCGACCGGATCGCTCACGACTACATGGTCGACCACGGTGCGTATCCGTCGACGCTGGGTTACAAGGGATTTCCGAAGTCGTGCTGCACGTCGCTGAACGAGGTCATCTGCCACGGCGTTCCCGATTCGACGGTGGTGCAGGACGGCGACATCGTCAACATCGACGTCACCGCCTACCTCGACGGCGTGCACGGCGACACCAATGCGACGTACCTGGCCGGTGACGTCTCCGAGGAGCACCGGCTGCTCGTCGAACGCACCCAAGAGGCGACGATGCGCGCGATCAAGGCCGTCAAACCCGGCCGCCAGCTTTCGGTCGTCGGCCGGGTCATCGAGGCGTATGCAAACCGCTTCGGCTACAACGTCGTTCGTGACTTCACCGGCCACGGCATCGGTACCACGTTCCACAACGGGCTGGTGGTGCTGCACTACGACCAGCCCGCCGTGAGCACCGTCATCGAACCCGGCATGACGTTCACCATCGAGCCGATGATCAACCTCGGCGCGCTGGACTACGAGATCTGGGACGACGGCTGGACCGTCGCCACCGTCGACAAGAAGTGGACGGCGCAGTTCGAGCACACGCTGGTGGTCACCGACGACGGCGCGGAGATCCTGACCCTGCCGTGAGACTTTCCCCGCGAGCAGACGTAAAAAGCCCTCAATCACCGGCGTGTCGGGGCCTTTTACGTCTGCTCGCGAGAGAAAAGTGAGCACCGCTGGCGCGCTGCTGGTCGCCGGGACCACCTCGGACGCCGGCAAGTCGATGGTGGTCGCCGGACTGTGTCGTCTGTTGTCCCGCAAGGGCATCCGCGTCGCACCGTTCAAGGCGCAGAACATGTCCAACAATTCGGCCGTCACCGCCGACGGCGGAGAGATCGGCCGAGCGCAGGCCATGCAGGCCAGGGCCGCCGGCCTGGCGCCCAGCGTCCGGTTCAACCCGATCCTGCTCAAACCCGGTGGCGACCGCACCTCGCAACTGGTGGTCCGCGGTCGGGTCGCCGGGACGGTCGGCGCGGCCGACTACTTCCATCACCGCACCGAGCTCGCCGCGGTGGTGGCCGACGAACTCGCTTCGCTGCGAAGCGAATTCGACGCGGTCATCTGCGAGGGCGCGGGCTCTCCCGCGGAGATCAACCTCCGGGCGACCGATCTGGCGAACATGGGCCTGGCCCGTGCCGCCGAGCTGCCCGTCATCCTGGTCGGAGACATCGACCGCGGTGGACTGCTCGCGCATCTGTTCGGCACGGTCGCCGTTCTCGAACCCGACGACCAGCGGCTGATCGCCGGCTATGTCGTCAACAAGTTCCGCGGCGACCCCGAGCTGCTGGCTCCGGGACTCGAGCAGCTGCGCCTGCTGACCGGCAGGCCCACCTACGGCGTCATCCCGTATAGCGACGGACTGTGGCTGGACGCCGAGGACTCGCTGTCGGTGCGGGCGGACCGTGCGGTGGGGGAGCCGCAACCGCCGCGAGGGGCGGACTGGCTGAGGGTGGCGGCGATCCGGTTGCCGCGCATCTCGAACTCCACCGATGTCGAGGCGCTGGCCTGTGAGCCTGGCGTGCTGGTCCGCTGGGTCGCCGACCCCGCCGATCTGGCCGACGCCGACGTCGTGGTGCTCCCCGGCAGCAAGGCGACGGTGTCGGACCTGGGCTGGCTGCGTGCGACGGGACTGGCCGAGGGGGTCATCGCGCACGTGGCAGCGGGCAGGCCCGTGCTCGGCGTGTGCGGGGGATTTCAGATGTTGTGCCGCACCATCCACGACCAGGTGGAGTCGGGCGCGGGCCGCGTCGAGGCTCTCGGTCTGCTCGACGCCGACGTGGTGTTCGATCCCGACAAGACCCTCGAGTCGTGGGAGGGGCGCGGGCGTATTCCCTTCCGCGGCTACGAGATCCATCACGGTCGGGTTGCCCGCAGCGCCGAAGTCGACTGGCTCGGCGTCGGGATCCGCCGCGGTGCGGTGTTCGGCACCCACTGGCACGGCCTGCTCGACAACGACGACGTGCGCCGCAACTGGCTGACCGAGGCCGCGGACGCGGCGGGGCGGCGCGGCTTCGTCGTCGCCGACGACGTCGACGTCACCGCGCTTCGCGACGGGCAACTCGATTCGATGGCCGACCTGCTCGCCGCCCACCTCGACGTCGAAGCCATCATGGGTTTGCTCGAAACGGGTCCGCCACGGCGATCGGTCATCACGTCCGCGCTGCACGAGTAGCCTGAAACCATGTTCAGGCTGGCCATGCCGATCGGGATGGCGATGGCGGTCGCGGGCGCCCTACTGTTGACCGGTTGCGCGAACACGATCGTCGGCACGGCGACGTGGCCAGGCAGCGGCCTCGAAGAGAACGTGCTGACCGCCGCGGACTTTCCGCCCGGCGTCAGGTTCGACCGCCTTCTCGAGCAACCCGGCCAACCCGATGGCGCGGGTGGCCCGCCCGCGATGCTGTCTCAGCCGGAGGGTTGCTCGGACGGCCTGACCCGGGTGATCGCCGGGTCGGCCGAGCGCGGACCGGGCAGTGCAGCGAAGTACGCCGTCGCCTACGACGGCGCGCGGATGGTGATGGCGGTGCTGTCCTGGCCCCTGGATCTGGAGAAGCTCGCCGCCACGGCCCGCCGCTGCGAGATCTACCTGACCTTCTTCGACGAGGCGTCGGAGCCGATTCCGATCACCACCACCAAACTGCCGTCGCCGCGCCCCGACACGTTGGCATACCAGCAGACCATGCAGCTGCACGGTTCGGAAAACAGTGTGTTCTTCGCGTTCGCAAACGTCGGCACCTATGCGTTGTTCGGCATCGCGTACCCGACCCCGGATCCGACGATCGCGGTCAAAGCGACGCTGCCACAGACGTTTCTGGACGTCGTGGCCAAACAATCCGAGCGGCTCGGGTAGCGCCGATGTTGTATTGCAAGCCAGTGAAAGCGGTGCTGAAGATGATCAATCCCTGTAGCGTGGCCGAATGCCTTCGACCGTCGTGACCGTCGATGGGTTCCCGGCCACAGTCGACGTGTCGGGCCCCGACAAGGGTTCGGTCGTCGTCATGCTCGGGGCCGCACATCAGGGACCGTCCGCATACGACGCCGTCTGTCAGCGGCTGCACACCGCATCGCTGCGGACGATCGTGATCGCGCCAGATCCGCGGCTGAGCCCGAAGGCGGTCGTCGGCATTCTCGACACCCTCGGCGTGCGGTGGGCGCTGCTGGTCGGCGACCGCGTCGGCGGCGAACTCGCGTGGGAACTCGCGGCCACCCGGCTGGACCGCTTCATCGGGCTGGTCGTGATCGACCGCGGGCACCCCCGCGTCGCCGATCAGGCGGGCGTGATCCGCGACGAACACTGCCCCCCGGTCGAGGTGAACACCACCGCCCTGGTCAGCACGCCGTCAGCCCGCACCGTCGCCAGGGCCAGCCAGCGCTACGTCTACGGCGACTTCCGGCTCGTCGAACTGCTCGGCAGGCGCAACGCCCAGGAGTCCACGGCGCAGCTGGCCGCCGAGATCGTGATGCGCACCAGCACCTGGTGACGGTCAGGAGCTCACGGTTGGTCGAGCATCACTTCCTCGCCCGACGCGGTGAGCTCGACCTGCTTGATCGGGCCGGTGAACCACTTCTTCACCGACGCGTGCCAGTAGATGTACAGCAGGATCAGCACGGTGCCCACGAGTAGCGGGGTGTAGTTGACGTACTTCCATTCGAAGGGGGTTTCCGGGTCCGACGCGCCGATGATGCTGCGCAGCCACTCGGGCGTGCCGCCGATCGCGGTGGGGAACATCGCGATGATCGACGTGACGATGATTTCGATCAGGGCGAGAGGGGCCATCCACTTGTGGTGACCGCGCAGATTCCACTTGCCGACGGGGAACGAGTCGCCGGCCTTCCAGCGGTAGTAGATCGGTACGGCGAAGCACAGGTACAGGCCCACCACGCCGATCGAGACCACCGCGAAGAACGCGATGGGCACCGGTGCGCCGTTGACGTCGACCTTGACCAGGGCGGGCAGCGTGATGAGCGCCGCGATCGAGGCGGTGACGATGACGCCGTTGGCGGGGATCCTGTTCTTGCTCACCTTGGACCACAGCTGGTGGCCGGGTACCGCGCGGTCGCGGCTGAACGCGAACAGCATCCGCGAGCTGCTGGTCTGGCAGGCCGTGGTGCAGAACAACTGGCCCGCGGTCGAGATGAGCAGCACGATGCCGACCCACTTGGAATCCATCGCCTGAGCGAAGATCACCGCGACGGCGCCGCCACCCTTGGACACCGCGTCGGAGTCCTGCACGGCGAACAGGAACGCCAGCAGCAGGATCCAGCCGCCGATGGCGGAGTAGAAGATCGACCGCCAGATGCCCTTCGCAGCCCCGTCGGCAGCGCTCTTGGTCTCCTCGGACAGGTGAGCCGAGGCGTCATAGCCGGTGATCGTGTACTGCGTCAGGATCGCCGAGATCGGTAGCACGAAGAAGATCCAGCCCCAGCCCTTGTCGCTGCCGAAGATGCCGCTGTTGTTGATCGTCTGGGCGAACACGTCGCTGAAGCTGGCGTGGTGCGCGGGGACCAGGAACAGGATCAGGATGACGATCGCGGCGCCTGCCACGTGCCACCACACCGAGACGTTGTTGATCACCGCCAGCAGATGCGACGAGAAGATGTTGACGGTCGCCGACAACGCCAGGATCACCAGGAAGATGATGAACGTCCTGGTCAGGCTATACCCGGCCAGCCAGGTCTCGCTGAACGTGCCGAGTGTGAGGTCCAGGAACGTCGCGGCCCCGTAGGCCACCGAGGCCAGGATGGCGATCAGGCCGATCAGGTTCAGCCAGCCGGTGTAGAAGCCGGCCTTCGCGCCGCCGAGTTTGCTCGCCCACCAATAGATTCCGCCGGAAGTCGGGTACGCCGAGACGAGTTCGGACATGCAGAGACCGATGATGAGGATGAAGACCGAGACGATCGGCCAGCCCCAGGCGATCGCGGCAGGTCCACCGTTGTTCCAGCCGAGGCCGAACGACGTGAAGCAGCCCGCAAGGATCGAGATGATCGAGAACGAGATGGCGAAGTTACTGAAGCCGGACCAGGAGCGGTTCAGTTCCTGGGTGTAGCCCAGTGACGCAAGGTGGCGTTCGTCCTCGTCCAGTACTTCGTGGCCTTCTGGCACGGTGCTTCTCCTTCTGGAGCGGGTGCCCGCCTTGACGTGGGGGCTCACTGCATAGGCACAATAGAACGCCATTGGTCTGGTGTCCTACCTTTGGCAGTGACAGTTGTGTAAATCTGCATCGGGTTTACTCGGTACGACGGTTTCCAATGGTTGACTTTTCGTCATGACCGACAGGGAAGGGCTCGAGATGTCGAAGTCCGCAACAAAGCCCGGCATGTTGTCGCAAACCGACCTCGAGACCCGGGTGGCGGCCGGTGACATCGATACGGTGATCGTCGCCTTCACCGACATGCAGGGCCGATTGACCGGAAAACGGATCTCGGCACGTCTGTTCGTCGACGACGTCGCGGCCCACGGCGCCGAGTGCTGCAACTATCTGCTCGCCGTCGACGTCGACATGAACACGGTCGACGGGTACGCGATGTCGAGCTGGGAGGCCGGCTACGGCGACATGGTGATGACGCCGGACTTCTCCACCCTGCGGCTGCTGCCCTGGCTGCCGGGTACCGCGCTGGTGATGGCCGATCTCGGGTGGGACGACGGCAGCCCGGTGGTGCCTGCGCCCCGCAGCATCCTGCGCGGCCAGCTGGACCGGCTGGCGCAGCGGGGGTTGGGTGCCGTGGCAGCCACCGAACTCGAGTTCATGGTGTTCGACGACGGCTACCGGCAGGCCTGGGCGAACGGTTACCGCAATCTGACGCCCGCCACCGACTACAACATCGACTACGCGATGCTGGCGTCGACTCGGATGGAGCCGCTGCTGCGCGACATCCGGCTCGGCATGGAGGGCGCCGGGATGTACTGCGAAGGCGTGAAGGGCGAATGCAACCTCGGCCAGCAGGAAATCGGGTTCCGCTACGACGAGGCGTTGGTCACCTGCGACAACCACTCGATCTACAAGAACGGCGCCAAGGAGATTGCCGACAAGCATGGCAAGAGCCTCACGTTCATGGCGAAATACGATGAGCGCGAAGGCAACAGCTGTCACATCCACATTTCGTTCCGCGGGACGGATGGTTCGGCGGTGTTCGCCGACGAGGATCAGCCGCGCGGCATGTCGAAGATGTTTGGCAGCTTCATCGCCGGCCAGTTGGCCACGCTGCGCGAGCTCACGCTCTTCTACGCGCCGAATATCAACTCCTACAAGCGTTTCGTGGACGGCAGCTTTGCGCCGACCGCCGTCGCATGGGGGATGGACAACCGGACCTGTGCACTGCGCGTCGTCGGTCACGGGCACGGCATGAGGATGGAGTGCCGGGCGCCGGGCGGGGACGTCAACCAGTACCTCGCCGTGGCGGCGCTGATCGCAGGCGGCCTGCACGGGATCGACCAGGAACTCGAGCTCCCCGACCCGTGCGACGGCAATGCCTATACCTCCGGCTCGGAGCGATTGCCGACCACGCTGGCCGAGGCCGCCGCCTTGTTCGAGAAGTCGACGGTGGCCCGCGCGGCGTTCGGTGACGAGGTCGTGGAGCACTACCTCAACAATGCTCGAATCGAGTTGGCGGCGTTCAACTCCAGCGTTACGGATTGGGAGAGGAGGCGCGGCTTTGAGCGGCTCTGATGCGAGGTCGATCCGCCCAGTGGTCGGCCTGACCACCTATCTACAGCGGGCGCAGACGGGCGTCTGGGACGTGCGGGCCAGCTTCCTGCCCGCCATCTACGTCGAGGGCGTCACGCTGGCAGGCGGCATTGCGACGTTGTTGCCGCCACAACCGGTCGACGAGGTGGTGGCGGGCCGGGTGCTCGACGGGCTGGACGGGCTGATCGTCACCGGCGGCAAGGACGTCGACCCCGCCACCTACGGTCAACAGAAGCACCCGGCCACCGACGAGCCGCCCCAGGACGGCCGTGACGCCTTCGAGTTCGCCCTGGTGGCTGAGGCGCTGCGCAGGCGGATGCCGGTGCTGGGCATCTGCCGCGGCGCCCAGGTGCTCAACGTCGTGCTCGGTGGGACGTTGCACCAACACCTACCCGACGTCGTCGGCCACGCCCGCCACCAGCAGGGCAATGCGGTGTTCTCCACCTCGACGGTGCACACCGTGCCCGGCACCCGGGTGGCCGCGCTGATCGGGGAGACGTCGGATGCCCAGTGCTACCACCACCAGGCCATCGCCGAACTCGGCCGCGGCCTGATCGTCAGCGCCGCGGACGACGCCGACGGTGTGATCGAGGCGGTGGAACTTCCTGGCCAGGACTTCGTCGTTGCCGTGCAGTGGCATCCGGAGGAACGCCTCGACGACCTCCGGTTGTTCGCCGGCATCGTGCACGCGGCCAGTAACTACGCGACAGAGAGGATCAGATGACCAGCAGCACGCTGATCAACCCGGCGACCGAAGAAGTCCTGCGGACCGTCGAGATGCTCGACGTCCCCGCGGTGGACGACGCGGTGGCACGCGCGAAGTCCGCGCAGAAGCAGTGGGCAAGGCTGGCACCCGCCGAACGTGCGGCGGCTCTGCGAGCGTTCGCCGCGCAGGTGGATGCCCACGTCGACGAGCTGGCAGCGCTGGAGGTGGCCAACTCCGGCCACGTGATCGGCAACGCCGAGTGGGAGGCCGGCCACGTCCGCGACGTGCTGCAGTTCTACTCGGCCAGCCCGGAGCGCTTGTCCGGCAAGCAGATTCCCGTCGCCGGCGGCCTGGACGTCACGTTCAACGAGCCACTCGGGGTGGTCGCCGTCATCGCGCCGTGGAACTTCCCGATGACCATCGCGTCGTGGGGTTTCGTGCCCGCGCTGGCCGCGGGCAACGCCGTGCTGGTCAAACCCGCCGAGATCACCCCGTTGACCACGATGCGGCTGGCCGAACTCGGACGTGACGCGGGCCTGCCCGACGGGCTGTTCCAAGTGTTGCCCGGCAAGGGTTCGGTCGTCGGTGAGCGCTTCATCAGTCACCCCGACGTCCGCAAGATCGTCTTCACCGGGTCCACCGAGGTGGGCATCAAGGTGATGGCGGGTGCCGCGGCGCAGGTGAAGCGGGTGACGCTCGAACTGGGCGGAAAGAGCGCGAACGTCATCTTCGACGACTGCGATCTGGCGAAGGCCGCGGCAACCGCGCCCTACGGCGTGTTCGACAACGCTGGGCAGGATTGTTGCGCACGCAGCCGGATCCTGGTGCAGCGCAACGTCTACGACAAGTTCATGGAGCTGCTCGAGCCGGCCGTGAAGGGCGTCGTCGTCGGCGATCCGGCAGCCCGCGAGTCCGAGATGGGACCCCTGGTGTCCAAACCGCACTGGGACACCGTGGCGTCCTACGTGCCCGACGATGCGCCGGTCGCGTTCCGGGGTACCGCCCCGAGCGGCCCCGGATACTGGTTCCCGCCAACGGTTCTCACGCCGGGCCGGACCGACCGGGCGGTTGCCGAGGAGATCTTCGGACCGGTCGTGACGGTGCTGCCGTTCGAGGACGAGGCCGACGCGATCGAGCTCGCCAACGACACGCCGTACGGTCTGTCGGGGTCGATCTGGACCGACAACCTCTCGCGTGCCCTGCGGGTGTCCCGCGCGGTGGAATCCGGCAACCTGAGCGTGAACTCGCACTCCTCGGTGCGGTACAACACGCCGTTCGGCGGCTTCAAGCAGTCGGGGCTGGGCCGTGAACTCGGACCCGATGCGCCGCTTCACTTCACGGAAACCAAGAACGTCTTCTTTGCGATCGGAGAGAACTGAATGGATTTGACCCAGCGGCTCGCAGGCAAGGTCGCCGTCATCACCGGCGGCGCAAGCGGCATCGGGCTCGCGACCGCCAAGCGGATGAGGGCCGAGGGCGCGACGATCGTCATCGGTGACATCGACCCTGCCACGGGCAAGGCGGTAGCCGACGAGCTCGAGGGACTCTTCGTCCCCGTCGACGTCGCCGACAAGGTCGCCGTCGACGCGTTGTTCGACTCCGCGGCCAAGACCTACGGTTCGGTCGACATCGCATTCAACAACGCGGGCATCTCGCCGCCCGAGGACGACCTCATCGAGAACACCGAACTCGACGCGTGGGAGCGGGTCCAGGACATCAACCTGAAGTCGGTGTACCTGTGCTCCAAGGCCGCGCTGCGGCACATGGTGCCGCAGCAGAGGGGCTCGATCATCAACACCGCGTCGTTCGTCGCAGTGATGGGATCGGCCACCTCGCAGATCTCCTACACCGCGTCCAAGGGCGGCGTGCTGGCGATGTCGCGGGAGCTCGGCGTGCAGTTCGCGCGGCAGGGCATCCGCGTCAACGCGCTGTGCCCCGGGCCGGTGAACACGCCACTGCTGCAGGAGCTCTTCGCCAAGGACCCCGAGCGGGCGGCTCGGCGGCTGGTGCACATTCCGCTTGGCAGGTTCGCCGAGCCGGAGGAGCTCGCCGCCGCCGTCGCGTTCCTGGCGAGCGACGACTCGTCGTTCATCACCGGGTCGACGTTCCTCGTCGACGGTGGCATCAGCTCGGCCTACGTGACCCCGCTATAGCCGTCATGAGTGCCGCCGTACCGGATCCGCAGATCGCCAGTGAGGTACTTCTGCGTCCGGTGCGGCTGGGCAACGCGTTCGAGGACACCGTCGGCCGACTGCTGCAGACGATCCGGCTCGGCATGCTGCACCCCGGGGAATCCCTGCCGCCGGAACGCGAACTCGCGACCAGGCTCGGCGTCAGCCGCGACACCGTCCGCGAAGCCATCAAGTCCCTCGCGGAGGCGGGTTACCTGGTGTCGCGGCGCGGCCGGTACGGCGGCACGTTCCTGGCCGACGAACTTCCCGCGCCCAGCCCCGACGAGGTCCGGTTCAGCCGCGCCGAGATCGACGACGCGCTACGGCTGCGCGAGATCCTCGAAGTGGGCGCCGCGCGAATGGCCGCGGGAAGGACGCTGACCGCCACCGAGCGCGAAACGCTGTGGAACCGGTTGACCGACGTCCGCGGCGCCGCGCCGGAGGACTACCGGAGGCTGGACTCTCGGCTGCACCTGGCCATCGCCGAGGCCGCGGGCGCGCCGTCGGTAGTGCCGCTGGTCGCCGAGAACCGGATGCGTCTCAATGAACTGCTCGATCAGATCCCGCTGCTCGCCCGCAACATCGCGCACTCCGACGAACAGCACGAGGCCATCGTGATCGCGATCCTGGCAGGTGACGGCGAGCGCGCCGCCGAGGTGATGACAGCGCACATTTGGGGCTCAGCGGCTCTGTTGCACGGCTTTCTGGACTAGATTTGCCAGTTGTGGAGCTCGAAGACGAGGCGAAGGTGCGGCGCGCGGCGTCGTCGCTGGTCGACGTCGACATCTCGAGCTGGACCCAGCGCTTCGACCTGTTGTCCGATCCGCACCGGCTGGAGCTCCTGCTCAGCCTGCACCGGGCGCCGGGCATCTGCGTCAGCGACCTCGCAACGGCGGTGGGCCGGTCGGAAAATTCTGTCTCGCAAGCGCTTCGGGTGCTTCGTCAGCAGGGCTGGGTGAGTTCCACCCGGGTCGGGCGCTCGGCCAGTTACCGGCTCGAAGACCACATCGTGCATGACCTGCTGCACTGGATCGGCGCCGCGCACGGTTGAGGGTCACCTGATTATCTGAACATCTAGACAGATGAGCGGGCGACGCATAGGGTCGAACCAAACCTTGTTTCGCGGCGTTTGGAGGGCTTGTGGTCGTCACGGTGTCATCGGATTCTCATTCGGTACCGGACAAGGTGACCCGTCTCGACCGCACGGACTGGACGACGATCGTCGTCATCGGCGGCGTCGTGCTGGGTCTTCACTTGTTCGGCTGGGGAGTCCTGGTACTCGGCGTGGCACCCCAGCACATCACCCTGGGGTCGGCCGGAGTGTTCGGGGTCGGGCTTGGGGTGACGGCCTACCTGCTGGGGGTGCGGCACGCATTCGACGCCGACCACATCGCCGTGATCGACAACACCACCCGCAAGCTGGTCGGCGAGGGCACCCGGTCGCTGTCCGCGGGGTTCTGGTTCTCGCTGGGCCACTCCAGCGTCGTGTTCGGGCTGGCGTTCCTGCTGACACTCGGAGTCAGGGCCATCGTCGGCCCGGTCCAGGACGAGGGCTCGCCGTTGCTGCAGACCCTGGGCTTGGTGGGTTCCCTGGTGGCAGGGGTGTTCCTGATCCTGATCGGGCTGACGAATCTGTTCGCGGTCGTCGGCATCGCCAAGGTGTTCCGCCAGATGCGCAGCGGTGAGATCGACGAGGTCGAACTCGAACGCCAGCTCAACAACCGCGGCTTCCTGGCCAGGCTGCTCGGACGGGTGATGCGGCGCGTGAGCAAGCCGTGGCACCTGTACCCGGTCGGGCTGCTGATGGGGCTCGGCTTCGACACGGCGACACAGGTGGCCCTGCTGGTGCTCGCCGCCGGAACCGCCGCATTCACGCTGCCCTGGTACGCGATCCTGGTGCTGCCGGTGCTCTTCGCGGCCGGGATGAGTCTGTTCGACAGCCTCGACGGCATCTTCATGGCGCGGGCGTACGGCTGGGCGTTCCTGAAGCCGATCCGCAAGGTCTACTACAACCTCACCGTCACCGTGCTCTCGGTGTTCGTGGCCCTGGTCATCGGCGTCATCGTGCTGGCCGGCCTGCTCGTCGACCGCCTCGGCATCCGGTCGGGGCCGCTGGCCGCCATCGGCTCGCTCGACCTCGAGTTCGTCGGCTTCATGATCGTCGGGATGTTCGTCGTGGTCTGGCTGACCTCGCTCGCGGTCTGGCGCTTCGGCCGGATCGAAGAACGCTGGGACTCGTCGGCGTAAGCCCTTCTAGCGCAACCCCAGTAGCGCGTTCTCGATGACCTCGGGCAGTGCGGGGTGGATCCAGTACTGACCCTTGGCCATGTCCTGGGCGCTCAGCCCGAAGCTCATCGCCTGAATGATCGGCTGGATGAGCGACGACGCCTGGTACCCCATGATGTGCGCGCCGAGCAGCTTGCCCGTGTCGCGTTCGGCGATCAGCTTGGCGATTCCGGTCGTGTCCTCCATCGCCCAGCCATACGCGGTGTCGCCGTAGTTCTGCTCCTTGGTGACGACGTCGAAGCCCGCTGCCCTTGCCTCGGTTTCGGTCATCCCGACCATGGCGATCTGCGGGTCGGTGAACACCGCCGACGGGACGTATCGATGGTCGGAGGCGACCATCGACGCCGTGTCGTCCCAGTCGCACAGGAGGTTGTGCTGGACGACCCGCATCTCGTGGTTGGCGACGTGTTTGAGCTGATATGCCGAGGACACGTCACCGAGTGCGAAAACCCCACGCGCCGTGGTGCGTTGGTACTCGTCGACGACGACCATGCCATCGTTGACCTCGATTCCGACGAGGTCGGCGTCGAGCAGGTCGCCGTTGGGTATCCGGCCCGTCGCCACCAGCAGCTCGTCGGCGGCGAGTGTCTTCCCATCATCGAGTTCGAGGACGATGCGATCGCCGTCGTGGTGCGATCCGACGACGTTCTCGTGGGTGTGCAGATCCCACTTCTCGGCCGCGATGTCGGTGAAGGGATGGCAGATCGATGGGTCGCAATGGGTAAGCAGCCCATCCCCGCGGACCACGATCGAGACGTGAACGCCGAGCGCGGAGAAGACGTGGGCGAACTCGGCGGAGACGAATCCGCCGCCGACGATGACCAGGTGTTCGGGCAGCTCCTCGATCCGCATGATGTTGTCGCTGGTGTAGTACTCGACCCCGCAGGCTTCGATCGCGGGCGGCACGTTGATCCGCGAGCCCGCCGCGATCGCCACCTGGTCGGCGCTCAACTCGTCGCCGTCGTCGGTGCGCAGCAGGTAGCTGCCGTCGGAGGCAAAGCCACCGAACCGGGTGTGACTCCGGTACACCCCGACGTTCGGCAACGAACGCTTGTGGCTCTCACCGCTGGCGGCGATGGGATCGATGCGGCCGAACACCCGAGAGACGATGTCGGGCCAGCGGATGCCGTCGATGTGGGCGTCCACCCCGTAGCGCGACGCGTGCCGGACGGTGTTGGCCACCTCCGCGGCGTAGACGAACATCTTGGTCGGGATGCAGCCCACGTTCAGGCACGTACCGCCGAAGGTGCCCTGCTCGCAGATCGCGACCCGCATGCTGGCATACCGGGCGTCGACGTCGGGGTTGGGAATGCTGTTGCCCGAACCGGTTCCGATGATCGCCAGATCGAAGTGCTCCAAGTGTCAGCCCTGTCCGGATCGTGTTGAAGTGGGTGAGTCCTCGGTAGTGAAGTGCCTGTCCAGCCAGCCATCCAGCTCCCGGTACGCCGCCGCACGCGGTTCCGACAGCGAGAGGAAGACGTCGTGCTTCGCATCGGCGATCGGCGCGACGGTCGAGTGGTTTCCGATGCAGCCCGCCCAGCGCGCGATGAGGCGGACGTCGAGGACGGCGTCGCCGCGCTGGATCGCCTCGGGATCGGGCACTTCAGTCACGCTGTGATCCGATCGCAGGATCAGATTGGGCACACCGACGTCGAGACCGCGGTGCAGGCGCGTCTGGCCGCGGCGCACCGCGTTGATCCAGCCGAACGTGACCGGGAACCCGCCGAGGGGCTTCCAGTCGAGGTCGTAGTCGAATTCACCGGCGTAGTCGCGGTGCAGGGTGGTGCCGTAGCCACCCGGCGTCGGCTTGCGGACGACGTGCAGCTTGCGCAGACGCGCCAGCGCGATGAGCGCAGCCGACGTCGGCGCCACGCGCAGCACGGCCGGGCCGGGCAGGTCCAGGAACGGGCTGTTGAGCACGAGGGCGCTGATCCGGGACGCGGCGATCCCGCCGCGCCCGCGCAAGTGGTCCAGCCACAGCGGGACGATCAGCCCGCCCGCCGAGTGCCCGTACATGCACACCATCGCACCGGTGTCGGCGACGATCGCCGCCGCCGCGCGTTCCAGCTCCTGGTAGTACCTCGTCAGGTCGGTGGTGAAGTGTGGCGTCTGACCCTCGCGCCGCGAACGACCGCACTTGTGCAGGTCCAGCGCGTAGAAGGCGACACCGCGGGAGGCGAAGTGGTCCGCCATTTCGGTGTTGAAGAAGTAGTCGGTGTACCCGTGCACGGTCAGCACGGCGCGGCGCTCGCCTGCCGGCTCGCCGCGGCGCACCAACGTCGCAACGAGCTCACCCTCGCCGTCCGGATCGCGGCCGAGCGGCAGGGTCTGCTGCCAATAGCCGGGCAGCACGTCGGGCTCCCAGGTGGTCACGTCGGCTACCTTATCCGCGCGATGTGTCGTAGCCGACTGTGATGCGGACCGGTGGGCGGTTCGGCCGCAAGGGCATCGCGATAGCCTGGATATACGGTAAGCCGTGTCAAGCGGACGTGCGAGCACGAAGGATCAACGATCAGGTGTCTGAGCCGAACGTAGCCAATACCACGAAAACAGACGTCGTGCTGGTGGGCGCGGGCATTATGAGCGCGACGCTGGCCACCCTGCTGCGACTGATGGAGCCCGACTGGTCGATCACGCTGGTCGAGCGCCTCGACGGTGCCGCGGCCGAGAGCAGTGATCCGTGGAACAACGCGGGCACTGGCCACTCCGCGCTGTGTGAGTTGAACTACACCCCGCAGCGGTCCGACGGTTCGATCGAGATCACCAAGGCCGTCCACGTCAACGAGCAGTTCCAGGTCTCCCGGCAGTTCTGGGCGACTGCCGTGGAGAACGGCGTGCTGGCCGACGTGCGCAGCTTCCTCAACCCGATTCCGCACGTCAGCTTCGTGCACGGCGCCCAGCACATCGACTACCTCAAGCGTCGTCGTGAGACGTTGGTCGCGAACCCGCTGTTCGCGTCCATGGAGTACATCGACGACAAGGACGAATTCGCCCGCAGGCTGCCACTGATGGCCGCCAAGCGCGATTTCTCCGATCCCGTCGCGCTGAACTGGACTCAGGACGGCACCGACGTCGACTTCGGTTCGCTGTCCCGGCAGCTGATCAGTTCGGCCGCCGAGCACGGCATGACGACGATGTTCGGGCACGAGGTGCGCGATCTGAGCAAGCAGTCCGACGGCAGTTGGACCCTCAAGGTCACCAACCGCCGCACCGGCGCCAAGCGCAAGCTCAACGCCAAGTTCGTGTTCGTCGGCGCGGGCGGCGGCGCGCTGCCGCTGCTGCAGAAGTCGGGCATCAAGGAGGCCAAGGGATTTGGCGGCTTCCCGGTCGGCGGCGAGTTCCTCCGCACGGACAACCCCACCCTCGCGGCCGGGCACCAGGCCAAGGTGTACGGCCTGCCCCCGATGGGGGCACCGCCGATGTCCATGCCGCACTTGGACACCCGCGTGATCAACGGCCGGTCGTGGTTGTTGTTCGGTCCCTTCGCCGGCTGGTCGCCGAAGTTCCTCAAGCAGGGCAAGGTCACCGATCTGCTGAACTCGGTCAAGCCCAACAACATCGGCTCGATGCTCGGCGTCGGCGTCACCGAGTTGGATCTGCTCAAGTATCTCATTGGCCAACTGACGCTCAATGAAGCCGCCAGGGTGGACACACTGCGTGAATTCGCGCCGAGCGCAGTCGATTCCGACTGGGAATTGGACGTCGCGGGCCAACGCGTTCAGGTGATCCGCCGCAAGGGCGCCGGCGGGGTATTGGAATTCGGCACCACGGTGCTCTCCGCGGCCGACGGCAGCATCGCCGGACTGCTCGGCGCCTCGCCCGGCGCGTCCACGGCCGTGCCGGCGATGCTCGACGTCCTGGAGCGGTGCTTCCCAGACCGCTTCGGTGGCTGGCAGCCCAAGCTCAAGGAGATGATTCCGTCGTTGGGCGCCGAATTGTCCAACGAGCCCAAGCTGTTCGAAGAGGTATGGGCCTGGGGTAGCAAGGTGCTCAAGCTCGACCGACCCGCCACCAGCGTGCCCGCCCCGTCCGTATGACGGTCGCCCTCCGGCGGAGCTGGGCCAAGGACCTCGACGCGGCGACGCTGTACGAGCTGCTGAAACTGCGGGTCGAGGTGTTCGTCGTCGAGCAGGCCACGCCGTACCCGGAACTGGACGGCCGCGACCTGCTCGCCGAGACCCGGCACTTCTGGCTGGAAGGTTCCGACGGGCAGGTCGTCTCCACGCTGCGGTTGATGGAGGAGCATCCCGGCGGAGAGAAGGCGTTCCGGATCGGCAGGGTCTGCACCAAGCGCACTGAGCGCGGCCACGGGCACACCAACCGGCTGATGCAGGCCGCGCTGGCCGAAGTCGGCGACTATCCGTGTCACGTCAACGCCCAGACGTACCTGGCGGACATGTACTCCAAGCACGGGTTCGTCCGCTCCGGCGACGAGTTCCTCGACGACGGCATTCCCCACGTCCCGATGCTGCGCAGCGGAATTCACGGAACGCAGTGACCCCCTACCCGTTCAGCGCGCTCGTCGGGCATGACCGGCTCCGGCTTGCGCTGGTGCTGTGCGCGGTGCAGCGCGAGATCGGCGGGGTGCTGATCCGCGGGGAGAAGGGCACCGCGAAGTCCACGGCGGTGCGGGGTCTGGCGGCGGTGCTGTCCGCGGTCGACGAAGACGCCCGGCTCGTCGAGCTGCCCATCGGCGCGACCGAGGACCGGGTGGTCGGCTCGCTGGACCTGCAACGGGTGCTACGCGACGGCGAGCACGCCTTCTCGCCAGGTCTGTTGGCGCGCGCACACGGCGGCGTGCTCTACGTCGACGAGGTCAACCTCCTGCACGACCATCTCGTCGACGTGCTTCTGGATGCGGCGGCGATGGGCCGGGTGCACGTGGAGCGCGATGGCGTCTCGCACAGCCACGAGGCCCGGTTCGTGTTGATCGGCACCATGAATCCCGAAGAGGGCGAACTACGCCCGCAGTTGCTCGACAGGTTCGGCCTGACCGTCGACGTGGCCGCCTCCCGTGACGTCGACGTGCGCGTCGAGGTCGTCCGCAGGCGCATGGCCTACGAAGCCGACCCCGTGGGGTTCGCCGCGCGGTACGCCGACGAGGACGCCGAGCTGGCCCGGCGGATCGCCGCCGCCCGCGCGTTGGTGACCGACGTCGCGTTGCCGGACGGCGAGCTGCGGCGCATCGCGGCGCTGTGCGCGGCGTTCGACGTGGACGGCATGCGCGCCGACCTGGTGGTGGCACGCACCGCGGTCGCGCACGCGGCACTGCGGGGCGCGAAAACCGTCGCGGAGGAAGACATCCGCGTCGCCGCCGAACTGGCCCTGCCACACCGGCGTCGTCGCGATCCGTTCGACGATCCCGGTCTCGACCCCGACCAGCTCGACGAGGCACTGAACCAGGCCCGCGAGTCGTCCGAACAGCCTGAGCCCGAGCCGGAACCCGACCCGTCGGGTGGCGGTGGGGTGACCGGTGAAACATCGGAACAAGCTGCGCCGCAGCACAATTCCTCGTCATCGGCTACGCGGACGAGCGCGCCGCCCGTGGCGACGTTCCGAACCAAGGCGCTGGTGGTGCCAGGAGTCGGGGAGGGCGCACCGGGTCGACGGTCCAGGGCCAGGAATCGGACCGGCACGACCGTTTCGGCCACCGAGGATCCGGAGGCCGGGCACGGCGTGCACGTGTTCGGCACCCTGTTGGCCGCCGCGGGACGGCAGGCCAAGCCCGGCCGGGTGTCGGTGGGACCGTCCGACGTGCGGCGGGCGATTCGCGAGGGTCGCGAGGGCAATCTGGTGATCTTCGTCGTCGACGCCTCGGGATCGATGGCAGCCCGCGACCGGATGGCAGCCGTCGGCGGGGCCACGCTGTCGCTGTTGCGCGACGCGTATCAGCGCCGCGACAAGGTCGCGGTGATCACCTTCCGCGGGCAGCGGGCGGACGTGATCCTGCCGCCCACCTCGTCGGTGCACATCGCGAGCCGCCGCCTCGCGCGGTTCGACACCGGAGGCAAGACGCCGCTGGCGCAGGGCCTGCTGGCGGCGCGGGACGTGGTGGTGCGGGAGAAGGCGCGCGACCGGGCCCGTCGCAGTCTGGTGGTGGTGCTCACCGACGGTCGTGCCACCGGTGGCCCCGATCCGCTGGGCCGAACGCGCACCGCGGCCAGAATGCTCGTCGCCGAGGGCGCCGCGGCCGTCGTGGTGGACTGCGAGACGTCCTATGTGAGACTGGGTTTGGCCAGCGAACTGGCCAACCAACTGGGCGCCCCCGCGGTGCGGCTGGCCCAGCTTCGGGCCGACGCCTTGACGCGCTTGGTCAAGTCCGAGGCCCACCTCGGCGCCGCCTGAGCCATCGGCAGGAGACCGTCATGCCACAGGGTCAACCGCTGACCGTGCCGGACGACGGGCTGACGACACGCGTTCGCCGCAATGCCCCACTGCTCGCGGTGCACACCGGGCCGGGGAAGGGCAAGTCGACCGCCGCGTTCGGCATGGCGTTGCGCGCCTGGAACCAGGGCTTCGACGTCGCGGTGTTCCAGTTCGTCAAGAGCGCCAAGTGGAAGGTGGGGGAGGAGGCCGCTTTTCGCGAACTTGGCCGCCTGCATGACGAAAACGGCGTCGGCGGCCCGGTGCAGTGGCACAAGATGGGCTCGGGATGGTCTTGGACGAGAAAGAAGGCGCGGAAGGACGGCACGGACGTCGACCATGCCGCCGCCGCGGCCGACGGCTGGGCCGAGATCTCCCGCAGGCTCGCCGAGGAACGCCACGACTTCTACGTCCTCGACGAGTTCACCTACCCGTTGAAGTGGGGTTGGGTCGATACCGACGAAGTCGTCGCGACCCTGGCTGCCCGGCCCGGCACCCAGCACGTAGTCATCACCGGCCGCGATGCGCCACCGCGCCTTGTCGAGGCGGCCGATCTGGTGACCGAGATGACGAAGGTGAAGCACCCGATGGATGCCGGCCGCAAGGGCCAACGAGGCATCGAGTGGTGACCTTTTCCTGCGCGAGCAGACGCAAAAGGCCCCGACACGCCGCCAAAGGGGGCACTTTGTGTCTGCTCGCGGGGTGTGGCGCGGGGGAAGTGGGGGTGTGACGTGAGCACCCCTGCTGTCGTGATCGCCGCGCCCGCGTCCGGCAGCGGCAAGACCACGGTGGCCACCGGGCTGATGGGCGCACTGCGCCGGGCGGGACACCGCGTCGCACCGTTCAAGGTCGGCCCCGACTTCATCGACCCCGGCTACCACGCGCTGGCCGCCGGTCGGCCCGGCCGCAACCTCGACCCGGTGCTGGTGGGCGAGCACCTGATCGGCCCGCTGTTCCTGCACGGCAGCGCCGGGGCCGACGTCGCCGTCGTCGAGGGCGTGATGGGTCTGTTCGACGGCCGGATCGCGGGTGACTCGGCGCATGTCGCCGGCCCCGCCCAGGGGTCGACGGCGCACGTCGCCGGGCTGCTCGGGGCTCCGGTGGTGCTCGTGGTCGACGCCAGGGGCCAGAGCCACAGCGTGGCCGCGCTGCTGCACGGCTTCTCGACGTTCGACCACTCGGTGCGGATCGTCGGAGTGATCCTCAACCGGGTCGGCTCGCCGCGTCACGAGGACGTGCTGCGGCAGGCGTGCGACCAGGCGGGTGTGCCGGTCCTCGGGGCGATCCCGCGTGCCGCCGAGTTATCCGTTCCGTCAAGGCATCTCGGCCTGGTGACCGCTGTCGAGCACGGCCGGCTCGCATACGATGCCGTCGCCGCGATGACCGAGCTGGTCGCGCGTCACGTCGACGTCGAGGCGGTCCGGGCCACCGCCGCCGCCCGCATCGTCGGCGCGCCATGGAGTCCCGAGGTCGCCGAGCCCACGGCCAGTGAGGTCGGCGAGGTTGTGGTGGCGCTGGCCGCGGGCAAGGCGTTCAGCTTCGGCTACCCCGAGCACGCCGAGTTGTTGCGTGCCGCAGGGGCGATGGTCGTGGAGTTCGACCCGCTGACCGAGCCGCTGCCCCCGGATGCCGCGGCACTGGTGTTGCCCGGCGGCTTCCCCGAGCAGTTCACCGCTGAGCTTTCCACCAACGAGGTTGTCCGCCAACAGATTAACGAATTGGCGGCCACGGGTGCGCCGATCCACGCCGAGTGCGCGGGCCTGACCTACCTCGTCGACGATCTCGATGGCATCCCGATGTGCGGTGTGCTGTCCGGGTCGGCGCGGTTCACCGAGCGGTTGTCGCTGGGTTACCGCGATGCCGTCGCGACCGCGGATTCGTCGTTGCATCCGGCGGGTACGCGCGTCGTCGGCCACGAATTCCACCGCACGCTCACGACATTCGGCCACGACTACGAACCGGCCTGGCGATTCACCCGGGGCAGCGCCGACGCCGTGGCCGACGGCGTCGTGCACGCGGGAGTGCACGCCGGCTATCTACACACCCATGCCGCGGCACATCCGGGTGCGGCGAGACGCTTCGTGACCAGCGCCGCAGCCTCTAAGCTCGGCCGGTGGCGCGCACGCGAGGAGCAATGACGACCGAGAACGCGTACCTGGCCGGCCTGCGCCTGTCGGGCAGGAAGGTCGTGGTGGTCGGCGGTGGCACGGTCGCCCAACGCAGGTTGCCGCTGCTGCTGGCCAACGGTGCCGACGTCCGCGTGATCGCCAGGGCGGCCACCCCGGCGGTCGAGGCCACCACCGGCATCAGCCTCGAGCTGCGCGACTACCTCGACGGTGACCTCGACGGCGCCTGGTACGCCATCGCGGCCACCGACGACCCGGCCGTCAACGCGGCCGTCGTCGCCGAGGCCGAACGCCGCCGCATCTTCTGCGTGCGGGCGGACGCCGCCATCGACGGCACGGCGGTCACCCCCGCTTCGTTCGAGTACGACGGCCTCTCGGTCGGCGTCCTGGCCGGTGGCGCACACCGCCGGTCGGCGGCCATCCGCACTGCCGTGCGCGAGGCGCTGCAGAGCGGCGTCATCACCGACGAGGTACCCGAGGGGCATCACGGCGCCGTCGCCCTGGTCGGCGGCGGGCCCGGTGACCCCGAGCTGATCACCGTGCGCGGCCGCAGGCTGCTCGCGCAGGCGGACGTGGTGGTCGCAGACCGGCTAGCGCCACCGGAACTGCTCGCCGAACTGGGCCCCCAGGTCGAGGTCATCGACGCCTCGAAGATCCCGTATGGCCGGGCGATGGCCCAGGACGCCATCAACGACGTACTGATCGACCGGGCCAAGTCGGGCAAGTTCGTGGTGCGACTCAAGGGTGGCGACCCGTTCGTCTTCGCCCGCGGCTACGAAGAGGTCCTGGCGTGCGCCGACGCCGGGATTCCGGTCTCAGTCGTACCGGGTGTGACCAGTGCCATCGCGGTTCCCGCGTCGGTCGGCGTCCCGGTGACCCATCGGGGTGTCACACACGAGTTCGTGGTGGTCAGCGGCCATGTTGCGCCTGACCATCCCGAATCGTTAGTCAATTGGAATGCGCTGGCGGCGCTGTCGGGCACGATCGTGCTGCTGATGGCCGTCGAGCGCATCGAGCTGTTCGCCAAGGTCCTGCAGGAAGGCGGCCGACCTGCGGAAACGCCGGTTCTCGTGGTCCAGCACGGCACCACGGCGGCTCAGCGGACGCTGCACACCACGCTTGCCGACGCGCCAGAACAAATCCGCGCGGAGGGCATTCGACCTCCCGCGATCATCGTGATCGGGGCCGTGGCGGCATTCGCCGGTTAAAGGATTCTTAAGATTACTGTAAGGTAGCCCGCTATGACCGCTCTCAACGATGCAGAGCGCGCAGCGGCAAGAGCCCACGGCAATGGCGCCGCAGAGGCCAGCAACCGCGCGCTACCCGGGCACGTCGGGCAGCCCGCGGCCGAGCGAACCAGCTGGTACCCGGCCTGGTTGCCATCGCACCGGTTCCTCGCCGCAGTCGTCGCCATCGGCGGAATGCAGCTGCTCGCCACCATGGACAGCACCGTGGCCATCGTCGCGCTTCCTAAGATTCAGGACGAACTCGACCTGTCCGACGCCGGCCGCAGCTGGGTCATCACCGCATACGTCCTGACGTTCGGCGGCCTGATGCTGCTCGGTGGCCGACTCGGCGACACCATCGGCCGCAAGCGCACCTTCATCGTCGGCGTCGCGCTGTTCACCATCGCCTCGATCCTGTGCGGGGTCGCCTGGGACGAGACCACGCTGGTGATCGCCCGGCTGCTGCAGGGCGTCGGCTCCGCGATCGCCTCGCCGACCGGCCTTGCGCTGATCGCCACCACCTTCCCGAAGGGACCCGCCCGCAATGCCGCGACGGCGGTGTTCGCCGCGATGACGGGCGTCGGTTCGGTGATGGGCCTCGTCGTCGGCGGCGCACTCACCGAAGTGTCCTGGCGGTGGGCGTTCCTGGTGAACGTGCCGATCGGCCTCGTCATGATCTACCTGGCCCGCACCACCCTGCGCGAGACCAACCGCGAGCGGATGAAGCTGGACGCCGCGGGCGCCATCCTCGCCACCCTCGCCTGCACGGCGGCGGTGTTCGCCTTCTCGATGGGCCCCGAACGGGGCTGGATGTCCACGATGACGCTCGGTTCGGGCCTTGCGGCGCTCGTCTTCTTCGTGGCCTTCCTCAACGTCGAGCGCACCGCGATCAACCCCGTCGTTCCGTTCAGCCTGTTCCGCGACCGCAACCGGGTGGCGACGTTCGTCGCGGTCTTCTTGGCCGGCGGCGTGATGTTCACGCTGACCGTGCTGATCGGCCTGTACGTGCAGGACATCATGGGCTACAGCGCCCTGCGCGCCGGCATCGGCTTCATCCCGTTCGTGATCGCGCTCGGCATCGGCCTCGGCCTGTCGTCATACCTGGTGTCGATCTTCCCGCCGCGACTGCTGGTGATCGCGGGCGGCGTGCTGGTGCTCGCCGCCATGCTCTACGGCTCGACGCTCGACGCGGGCATCCCGTACTTCCCGAACCTGGTGCTGCCCATCACCATCGGCGGGTTCGGCATCGGCATGATCGTGGTGCCGCTGACGGTGTCGGCCATCGCGGGCGTCGGCTTCGACGAGATCGGCCCGGTCTCCGCGATCGCGCTGATGCTGCAGAACCTCGGCGGCCCCGTGGTGCTGGCGATCATCCAGGCGGTCATCACGTCGCGCACCCTGTACCTGGGCGGCACGACCGGCCCGGTGAAGAACATGGACGCGGCGCAACATCATGCCCTCGACCAGGGCTACACCTACGGCCTGCTCTGGGTCGCGGCGGTCGCCGTCATCGTGGGCCTCGTCGCGCTGTTCATCGGCTACACGGCAAACCAGGTTGCCCACGCGCAGGAAGTCAAGGACGCGATCGACGCCGGCGAGCTGTGACTCGGGCGCGCTGAGCCGCGCCCAGCGCCGCTGAACGCGCCCAAACCACTTCTCGGTAGGCTGGCGAGCCATGTCAGCCGTGGGGGGTTCCGGAGGGCGACAGGAGCACGTCACCGCGCCGCTGTCGTCGTCGGTGCTCGGCATCGCGATCATCGCGATCACCGGCATGCAGCTGATGTCCACGCTCGACGGCACCATCGTCATCGTCGCGCTGCCCCGCATGCAGGCCGAACTCGATCTCTCCGACGCGGGCAAGAGCTGGGTCATCACGGCCTACGTGCTGACCTTCGGCGGGCTGCTGCTGCTCGGCGGCCGCGTCGGTGACGCCATCGGGCAGAAGCGTGCGTTCCTGTCCGGCGTCGGCGTGTTCACCATCGCGTCGCTGGTGTGCGGACTGGCCACCGACGAGTACACGCTGATCGCCGCCCGCGCCCTGCAGGGCATCGGGGCGGCCGTATCGGCGCCGACCGGCCTCGCGCTGATCGCCACCACCTACGCCGTCGGGCACGCCCGCAACCAGGCGATGGCGGTGTCGGCGGGGATGCAGGCCACCGGATCGGTGCTCGGTCTGGTGCTCGGCGGCCTGCTGACCGTGATCTCGTGGCGGCTGGCGTTCCTCATCAACGTGCCGATCGGCATCGTCATCATCGTGATCGCCGCCATGCGGATCCGCGAGACGCACCACGAACGGCTCAAGCTCGACGTCACGGGTGCGCTACTGGCCACGCTGGGGTGCACTGCGGCGGTGCTGGTGTTCACCCAGGGACCGCCCCGCGGCTGGATCGACCCATGGGTGATCGGCGCCGCGGTCGCCGCGGTGATCTTCCTCATCGCGTTCCTGTTCGCCGAGCGCACCGCCGAGCACCCGCTGGTCCCGTTCTCGGTGTTCAACGACCGCAACCGGGTGGCGACGTTCGTCGCGTGGTTCCTCGGTGGCGGTGTGCTGCTCACCGTGACCGTGATGGTCGGGCTGCTGGCCCAGGACGTGCTCGGCTACTCGGCGCTGCGGGCGGGGATCTGCTTCCTGCCGTTCGCGGTGGCCGTCGGCGTCGGCAACGTGCTGGCCACCCGGCTGGCGCCGCTCATCGCGCCGCGCTGGCTGATCATCGGCGGCGGGCTCTTCGTGCTCGCGGCGATGCTGTACGGCTCGACGCTCACCCGCGACATTCCGTACTTTCCGGACCTGTTCATGCCAATCGTGGTGGGCGGCTTCGGGATCGGCGTGATCTCGGTGATCCTGCCCCTGTGCGCGGTGGCCGGGGTGGGGCCCCGCGAGATCGGGCCGGTATCGGCCATCACCCTGATGGTGCAGAACCTCGGCGGACCCCTGGTCCTCGTGGTCATCATGGCGGTGCAGACCTCGCGCACCCTCTACCTCGGCGGCACCACGGGTCCGGTCAAGAACATGACGCCCGCCCAACTCGACGCGCTCGGCTACGGCTACACCTATTCGCTGCTGTGGGTGGCGGGCATCGCGATCCTGGTCGGCGTTGCCGCGTTCTGGATCGGCTTCTCCGCCCGTGACATCGCCCGCGCCCAACACACCCGCGAAGCCGTGGAGGCAGGCGAACTATGAGTCAGCCGACCCGAGGGCACATCTCCGATGTGGTCGACCCCCTGGGCTGGCGGCTGATCCTCGGCGTGGCCCTTACGCACGTGCGGGTGCCGTCCCTGGCGGCCGCGGCCGACGCTGCGTCGATCGCCGTTGCCGCCGCCGGAGCCGAGGGCAACGGGCACTTGACCGCCGAGTTGCACGCCGATCGCGTGGTCCTGCGCCTGCACACCGCGACCATCGGCTCGGTCTCCGAACTCGACCTGGGGTTGGCGCGGACGGTGACCGAGGCCCTTGCCGCACGGTCGCTGCGCACCGAGCCAGGTGACGAGGGCGCGGCGCCACAGGCGATCGAGATCGCCATCGACGCGCTCGACATCCCGCTGATCAGGCCCTTCTGGCAAGCCGTCACCGGCTACGTCGACGAACCGGGCCCGCCCGACCTGCTCGGTGCGGACGCGAGGAGCAATGCAAACATCGGCGCGCTGCTGGACCCGCTGCGGCGCGGGCCTGCGATCTGGTTCCAGCAGATGGACGAGCCCCGCCACCAACGCAATCGGATCCATCTCGACGTCGACGTCGCACCCGAGCTGGCGCAGTCCCGGATCGACGCGGCGCTCGCGGCGGGTGGCACGATGCGCCACGACGGCGCTGCGCCCGCGTTCTGGGTGCTGGCCGACCCCGAGGGCAACGAGGCGTGCATCTGCACGTGGCAGGGACGCGACTAAATCGGATTGCGCGGAGTCGATAGGGTTGTCGGCTGTGATCACCCGCATGTCCGAGCTGTTCCTGCGCACGCTGCGCGATGCCCCGGCCGACGCCGAAGTACCCAGCCACAAGCTGCTGATCCGGGCCGGCTACGTCCGGCCCATCGCACCAGGGCTGTACAGCTGGCTGCCGCTGGGGTTGCGGGTGTTCCGCAAGATCGAGCGGATCGTCCGCGAGGAGATGAACGCGATCGGCGGGCAGGAGATCCTCTTCCCGGCACTGCTGCCGCGCGGCCCATACGAGACGTCGAACCGGTGGACCGAGTACGGCGACGGCGTGTTCCGGCTCAAGGACCGCCGCGGCAACGACTACATGCTGGGGCCCACCCACGAGGAGTTCTTCGCGCTGACGGTCAAGGGGGAGTACTCCTCCTACAAGGACTTCCCGTTGCGGCTCTACCAAATCCAGACGAAGTATCGCGACGAGGCGCGGCCGCGCGCGGGCATCCTGCGCGGACGCGAATTCGTGATGAAGGACTCCTATTCGTTCGACGTCGACGACGACGGCCTGAAGTCGGCGTACGACGCGCACCGCGAGGCGTACCAGAAGATCTTCGATCGCCTCGGGGTTCGGTACGTCATCGTGTCGGCGGTCTCCGGCGCGATGGGCGGTAGCGCGTCGGAGGAGTTCCTCGCCGAGAGCGAGATCGGCGAGGACACCTTCGTCCGGTGCTTGGAGTCCGGTTACGCGGCCAACGTCGAAGCGGTCATCACGGCGGTGCCCGAGTCCGTGCCGTTCGACGGGCTGCCCAAGCCGGTGGTGTACGACACCGGCATCACCCCGACGATCGCGACGTTGGTGGACTGGGCCAACGGCGCGGATCTCGGCAGGTCCATCACCGCGGCCGACACGCTGAAGAACTTGCTGCTCAAGGTGCGTCAGCCCGGTGGGGACTGGGAGTTGCTGGCGGTCGGGGTGCCCGGCGACCGCGACGTCGACGACAAGCGGCTCGGCGCCGCGCTCGAGCCTGCCGACTACGCGCTGCTCGAAGACGCCGACTTCCCGAAGTATCCGTTCTTGGTCAAGGGATATATCGGCCCGAAGGCATTGCAGGCCAACGGGGTTCGGTATCTGGTCGACCCGCGGATCGTCGACGGGACGGCCTGGATCACCGGTGCGGACGAAGACGGCCGCCACGTCGTCGGACTGGTCGCCGGCCGCGACTTCGTCCCCGACGGCACCATCGAAGCCGCCGACGTCCGCGACGGTGACCCCTCGCCCGACGGAGCGGGTCCGTTGGTGTCCGCGCGTGGCATCGAGATCGGCCACATCTTCCAGCTGGGCCGCAAGTACACCGACGCGTTTACCGTCGACGTGCTCGGCGAGGACGGCAAGCCGGTGCGTTTGACCATGGGGTCCTACGGGATTGGGGTGTCCCGGCTGGTGGCCGTGATCGCCGAACAGCAGCACGACGAGCTGGGCCTGCGCTGGCCCGCGTCGGTGTCGCCGTTCGACGTGCACGTGGTGATCGCCAACAAGGATGCCGAGGCGCGTAGCGGTGCCACCGAACTGGCGGGTGAGCTCGACCGGCTCGGCATCGAAGTGCTCCTGGACGACCGGCAGGCATCGCCGGGGGTGAAGTTCAAGGACGCCGAATTGCTTGGCGTGCCGTGGATCGTGGTGGTCGGCCGCGGCTGGGCGGACGGCCTGGTCGAATTGCGCAATCGGTTCACCGGCGAGACGCAGGAAGTGCCGGTCGACGGTGCGGCCCTGGCGATTTCGGGCGCGCTGGCCGGGTAGGCGCGTGGCGACCGGGGAATCGAGCTGGCTACTCGGTGCCGCCGGGAAACGCGACGGTGCTCGGCGAGAGGCCAAGCACGTTGCGCCACTTGGCCGCAGTGACCGCGCACTGCGTCAGCGCCGTCACCGCGAAGGTGCGGTCCTCGGCGACGGTCGCCTGTTCGAGCACCGCCCGCCATGCCACCGCGGCGTCTTCCTCCATCCGCAGGGCCAGCTTCTCGGCGTCGGTCGGGCTGTCCACCTTGGTCGGCAGCTGGTACCCGGCGGCCGGTGGCGGCGCCGCCACGTTGCGCGCCGCGAGCCGCGCGATCGCATCCTCGCGGAGCTCGCGGTGTCCGGCCATCGCATCCGACACCAGGTCGTTGACGTCAGGCGTCGTATGCGCGGACACCAGGCCGTACCCGTAGATCACGCCGTGTTCGACTGCGACCGCGTCGAACAACGCGGCGTCGGCCCCGTCGGCTGGGCGCGCCGGACTGGGGACGGTGGAGCTCTGGGGTGACGTCACGACGGCGTCCCATCGGCGAGGCCGACGGCCTGGGCCGCCGAGCACGACGCGGCGATGGAGCCAAGCAGCCCGGCGCGGTAGCCGCTCTGTGTGGCGGCCAGCTGGGCGGCGCTGTCGGCCGACTGCTTGAGGGCGGCGACGACGTCCGCCGTGGTGGGCGGCTTGGCCGCGGCGGCGGACGTGCTGGTGGGCGGCGACGACGTGGTCGAGGTCGAGGGGCCCTGCGGCACGAGCCTGGTGATCTCGTCGGTGAGCGCCGTGGCGTGCGCGGCGCGTTCGGCGGCGACGGTGTTCAGTGCGGGCGCCGCCTGGGGAAGGGCCGTGGTCGCCACCGCGGCCGCCAGCTGACTGTCCGCGCGTGCCCGCTCGAGCTGCGCTTGGAGCGCCTCGACATCGGGATGCGGAGCAGGCGCGCTGCAGCCCGCCGCGGTAGTGCTGAGCAGTGCCAGGGCCGCCGCGCCGACGAGCACGCGCCGCCTGCTGACGGTGGGGAGGGCGCTCGTCACGGCAACATCCTGCCATTGCCAGCTGGCCGGGGGTCGGCGGGACGGCACGCCGCGTTTGCCAATTGAGCCTCGCGAGCAGGCGTATCGTTGATACTCGATTCTTCAGTCAGTCACTCGGGGATCATGTCCGCACAACTCAAGACGAGGAGCTCGCCGTGGCATCGGACGTCCCGCTGCGGTCCACGCGACTGCCGTCACAGCAGCAGGTGATCGGGCTACTCTCCGACGAGTTCGCCCGTGCGGGATACGAGATCGAAGACGTCCTCGTCGAGGACAAGGCGAAGCCGCCGCGGATCGTCGTGGTCGCCGACGGTGACGAGGCCCTGGATCTGGACGCGATTTCGACACTGTCGCGTTCGGCGTCGGAGCTTCTGGACGGCCTCGAGGATTCGGCGCCCTACGTGTTGGAAGTGACGTCGCGCGGGGTGGACCGGCCGCTGACGTCGGACCGGCACTTCCGTCGGGCCCATGGGCGCAAGGTGGAGATGACGCTGTCCGACGGCTCGCAGCTGACGGGCCGATTGGGCGAACTCAAGGGCGACGTCGTGGCGCTGGTGGTCGACGAAGGCGGCCGGGGCAATTACTCCGTCCGCGAGGTGCCGCGCGATGCGATCACGAAAGCCGTTGTCCAGGTTGAGTTCTCACCTCCCAATCGGCGTGAGCTGGAACTGGCGGGTCTGTCCGGAAAGGAGGCCGAAGCGTGAACATCGACATGGCGGCCCTGCACGCGATCGAGGCCGACAAGGGGATCACCGTCGACGTGGTCGTCGACACCATCAAACAGGCGTTGCTGACCGCGTACCGCCACACCGAGGGGCACGAGGCCGACGCCCGCATCGACATCGACCGGAAGACCGGCGTGGTCAAGGTCATGGCGCGCGAGACGGACGACGACGGCAACCTGATCAACGAATGGGACGACACCCCAGAGGGTTTCGGCCGCATCGCCGCGACCACCGCTCGTCAGGTGATCCTGCAGCGCCTGCGGGACGCCGAGAACGAGAAGAACTATGGCGAGTTCTCCGCCCGCGAGGGCGACATCGTCGCCGGGGTGATCCAGCGCGACGCCAGGGCCAACGCCCGCGGCCTCGTGGTGGTGCGCGTCGGCAGCGAGACCAAGGGATCCGAGGGCGTCATCCCCGCCGCAGAGCAGGTACCGGGGGAGCCGTACGAACACGGTGACCGGGTGCGCTGCTATGTGGTCGGTGTGACCCGTGGTGCCCGTGAGCCACTGATCACGTTGTCGCGAACCCACCCGAACCTGGTGCGCAAGCTGTTCTCGCTCGAGGTGCCGGAGATCGCCGACGGCTCGGTCGAGATCGTCGCCGTGGCCCGCGAGGCAGGCCACCGATCCAAGATCGCCGTCACGTCGCGGGTGTCCGGGCTCAACGCCAAGGGTGCCTGCATCGGGCCGATGGGCCAGCGGGTGCGCAACGTGATGAGCGAGCTGGCCGGCGAGAAGATCGACATCATCGACTACGACGACGATCCGGCCCGGTTCGTGGCCAACGCGCTGTCACCGGCCAAGGTGGTGTCGGTGAGCGTCATCGACGAGGCCGGCCGCGCCGCGCGCGTCGTGGTGCCCGACTTCCAGTTGTCGCTGGCCATCGGCAAGGAAGGTCAGAACGCGCGGCTCGCGGCACGGCTCACCGGATGGCGGATCGACATCCGCAGCGACGCCGCCCCAGCGCCCGACGCAGCCCAGGGAGCGGCCCGCGAGGCGTAGGCGGGCACGCGATTCCGTCTGTGACGACGGTCACGCTAGACTGATCCGTGATCCAGCGCGAGACCTCTGCCTCGGCGCAAGGACGCACCGACCACTGGTGGGACCGGTGCGGACGTGTGTCGGATGCAGAAGGCGAGAGCTGGCTGTCGAACTGCTTCGAGTGGTCGCTGTGTGCGGCGGAAATGACGAGTGTGTCATTACCGTTGACGCAGCGGGTAATCTGCCGGGGCGGGGTGCGTGGTTGCATCCCGACCAACAGTGCCTACTCGCGGCAATCCGGCGGCGAGCATTCGCACGAGCGTTGCGCATCACCGGTTCACCGGACACCACCGCGGTGGTCGAGTGGTTCTCCAAGAACTGCGAAGCCCGCCCGGCAACAGAACAGGCAGCGAAGAACATGAGCACACCGTGAAGTCTCGATGACCATGCGTCATAGCTAAACCCGAGGCGCGGCCTACCGCTGTCGCCTCCTAGACAGGAGTTGTAGTGGCAGGTAAGGCCCGCGTACACGAGTTGGCCAAAGAACTCGGTGTTACCAGCAAGGAAGTGCTCGCCCGACTGAGCGAACAGGGCGAATTCGTCAAATCCGCATCCTCGACCGTCGAGGCGCCCGTCGCCCGTCGGCTGAGGGAAGCCCTCGGTGGACCCAAGCCGCGCCAAAGCCGGCGGCAACGGCGCGGCCAGGACTGCGCCCGCCGCGGCGCCGAAGCCCGCCGCAGGCGCCCCCGCCCCGACCGAAGGTCGTGTCGCGACCGCGGCGCCCAAGCCAACGGGCCCGAAGCCCGCGCCGCCCGCCCCGGCTGCGGCACCCACGCCGCCCCCCGCACCGGAGCCCGCCGTCGTCGCGGCGGCACCAGCCGCGGCTGAGGCCCCGGCAGCGAGCGCGGCCAGTGCGGACACCGTTGCTGCCCCGCCCGCGGGTCCCCGGCCCACTCCCGGGCCCAAGCCCGCACCGCGCGACCCCGCGCGTCGGCAACAACCCGTTCTCGACTCAGCAGCCCGTCGAGCGACCCGCCCCGCGGCCTGCTCCTGGCGCGGCCCCGCCTCGTCCGGGAGGTGGACCCCGCCCCGGTGGTGGACCGCGCCCCGGCGCGACGCCAGGCAACATGCCGCCGCGTCCGCCAGGCGCCCGGCCCGGCGCAGCGACCGGTGGTCGTCCCGGCGGCCCGCGCCCCGGTCCCGGCAGTCGTGGACCCGGTGGTCGGCGGTGGTCGTCCCGGCGGTCCGCCCGGTGCAGGTGGTGGCGGCAACTACCGCGGTGGCGGTGCCGGCGCAGGTACCGGCGCACCCGCTGGTGGCGCTGCCGGTGGATTCCGCGGTCGCCCCGGTGGCGGCGGCGGTGGAGGTGGCGGCGGTGGCCGCCCCGGTCAGCGCGGTGGCGCGGCCGGTGCATTCGGTCGTCCCGGCGGCGCGGTCCGTCGTGGTCGCAAGTCGAAGCGGCAGAAGCGCCAGGAATACGACTCGATGCAGGCGCCGGTCGTCGGTGGCGTGCGGTTGCCGCACGGCAACGGCGAGACCATCCGGCTGGCCCGCGGCGCGTCCCTGGTGGACTTCGCCGAGAAGATCGACGCCAACCCGGCCTCGCTGGTGCAGGCGCTGTTCAACCTCGGCGAGATGGTGACCGCCACCCAGTCGGTGGGCGACGAGACCCTCGAACTGCTCGGCGGCGAGATGAACTACGTCGTGCAGGTCGTCAGCCCCGAGGACGAGGACCGCGAGCTGCTGCAGTCCTTCGACCTCACCTACGGCGAGGACGAAGGCGACGAGGACGATCTGCAGTTCCGTCCGCCGGTCGTCACCGTCATGGGTCACGTCGACCACGGCAAGACCCGACTGCTGGACACGATCCGTCAGGCCAACGTCCGCGAGGGCGAGGCCGGTGGCATCACCCAGCACATCGGTGCCTACCAGGTCCTCACCGAACTCGACGGCAACGAGCGGCTCGTCACCTTCATCGACACCCCCGGTCACGAGGCGTTCACCGCCATGCGTGCCCGTGGTGCCAAGGCCACCGACATCGCGATCCTGGTGGTCGCGGCCGATGACGGTGTGATGCCGCAGACGGTGGAGGCCATCAACCACGCGCAGGCGGCCGACGTGCCGATCGTCGTGGCGGTCAACAAGATCGACAAGGAAGGCGCGGACCCGCAACGGATCCGGTCGCAGCTCACCGAGTACGGACTGGTCGCCGAGGACTTCGGCGGCGAGACGATGTTCGTCGACATCTCGGCCAAGCTGGGCACCAACATCGATGCACTGCTCGAAGCCGTGCTGCTGACGGCCGACGCCACGCTCGACCTGCGGGCCAACCCCGACATGGAGGCCCAGGGTGTGGCGATCGAGGCGCACCTCGACCGCGGCCGCGGACCGGTGGCGACCGTGCTGATTCAGCGCGGCACGCTGCGGGTCGGCGACTCGATCGTGGCCGGCGACGCCTACGGTCGCGTCCGCCGCATGGTCGACGAGCACGGCGAGGACGTCGAGGAGGCGCTGCCGTCGCGGCCGGTGCAGGTCATCGGCTTCACGTCGGTGCCGGGTGCGGGTGACAACCTGCTGGTCGTCGACGAGGACCGCATCGCGCGTCAGATCGCCGATCGCCGCAGTGCGCGCAAGCGCAACGCCCTGGCCGCGCGCACCCGCAAGCGCATCAGCCTGGACGATCTGGATGCCGCGTTGAAGGAAACGTCGCAGCTCAACCTGATCCTGAAGGGCGACAACTCCGGCACCGTCGAGGCGCTGGAGGAGGCCCTGCTCGGTATCGAGATCGACGACGAGGTCGAGCTGCGGGTCATCGACCGCGGTGTCGGTGGCGTCACCGAGACCAACGTCAACCTGGCGTCGGCCTCGGACGCGATCATCATCGGGTTCAACGTCCGCGCGGAGGGCAAGGCCACCGAGCTGGCCAACCGCGAGGGCGTCGACATCCGGTACTACTCGGTGATCTACCAGGCCATCGACGAGATCCAGAGCGCGCTCAAGGGCATGCTCAAGCCGGTCTACGAGGAGAAGGAGCTCGGCCGCGCCGAGATCCGGGCGATCTTCCGGTCGTCGAAGGTCGGCAACATCGCCGGCTGCCTCGTCACCTCCGGCATCATCCGGCGCAACTCGAAGGCGCGTCTGCTGCGCGACAACATCGTGGTCGCCGAGACCGTCACCATCTCGTCGCTGAAGCGGGAGAAGGACGACGTCACCGAGGTCCGCGACGGCTACGAGTGTGGTCTCACCTTGACGTACAACGACATCAAGGAAGGCGACGTCATCGAGGCGTACGAGCTGGTTGAAAAAGCTCTGTGGTTGACGTAGGGCGGGCGCGCAGGCTCTCGAAGCGCATCGGCACCATCGTCGCGTCTGCGATCGAGTTCGAGATCAAGGATCCCCCGTTGGCCTTCGTGACCATCACGGACACGAAGGTGACGGGTGACCTCCACGACGCCACGGTGTACTACACCGTTCGGGGGGACACCCTCGACGACGAACCGGACTATGCCGGTGCGGCCGCGGCGCTGGAGCGCGCCAAGGGCACGTTGCGGACCAAGGTCGGCGCGGGTACCGGTGTGCGATTCACGCCGACGCTGGCGTTCGTGCTGGACAAGGTGCCCGACACGGCCGCGCACATGGAGGAACTGCTGGCCCGCGCGCGGGCCAGCGACGCGGAGTTGGCGCGCGTTCGGCAGGGTGCCACACCGGCGGGGGACGCGGACCCGTACCGTGTGTCAGGGGTGGGAGAATCCGGCGGGGAACCAGACGAGGTGCTTGACGCTGAGGACACCGGTGACCGCGATCGATTCGACGACTGACACCGACGTACGGGAGCCCGCGAGGGCGGCCCGGGTCGACGCCCGTGGCGCTGCCGACCTGCTCGCCGAGGCGAGGACGATCGGCGTGGTGTGTCACGTCTACCCCGATGCCGACACCATCGGTGCGGGGCTGGCGCTCGCGCTCGTCCTCGAGCATGCGGGCAGGGACGTGCAGGTCGCCTTCGCGGCCCCGGCCGATCTGCCCGAATCGCTGCAGACGCTGCCCGGCGGACACCTGTTGGTGTCGCCGGCGGCGATGCGCCGCGAGCCCGATCTCGTCGTGACGGTCGACATTCCGAGCGTGAACCGGCTCGGCGCGCTTCGCGACCTCGCCGGCCCCGGTCGCGAGGTCCTGGTGATCGACCATCACGCGTCCAACGAGCTGTTCGGCACCGCCAATTACGTCGACCCGTCCGCCGACTCGACCACGATGCTGGTCGCCGAACTGCTCGACGCTTGGGACAAGCCGATCGACGCCAGCGTCGCGCATTGCCTGTACGCCGGGCTGACCACCGACACCGGCTCGTTCCGGTGGGCCAGCGCAAGGGCGCACCGGCTGGCGGCACGGCTGCTGGAACTCGGCGTCGACAACGCCGCCATCAGCCGCACCCTGCTCGACACCCATCCGTTCTCCTGGCTGACCCATGCTGTCGCGGGTGCTGTCGTCCGCACAGCTGGTGCCCGACGCCGCGGGTGGTCGTGGCCTGGTGTATGCCGTTGTCGCACACCAGGAGTGGTCGCGCGCCCGACCCGAAGAGGTCGAGAGCATCGTCGACATCGTGCGCACCACGTCGCAGGCCGAAGTGGCCGCGGTGCTCAAGGAGATCGAGCCCGCGCACTGGTCGGTGTCGATGCGGGCCAAGTCGACGGTCGACCTGTCCGTCGTCGCGAGCTCGTTCGGCGGTGGCGGGCACCGGCTGGCCGCCGGATACTCCGCGATCGGTACGGCCGACGACCTGGTGAAGGCGCTAATTCATGCCCTTGGCTGACTCCGTCAGCGCTGCGCTTGGCTGAGCCGGCCGAGCTGCCCGACCTTCCCGCGCCGCCCGCAACCGGCCGGCGCATCGCCGGCCTGGCGCTGCCCGCGCTCGGGGTGCTGGCCGCCGAACCGGTCTACCTGCTGTTCGACCTCGCCGTCGTCGGTCGCCTCGGTGCGCTCAGCCTGGCCGGGTTGGCGATCGGCGGCCTGATCCTGGCGCTGGTGTCATCGCAGCTGACGTTCCTGTCGTACGGCACGACGTCGAGGGCCGCCCGGTTCTTCGGGGCCGGTGACCGCGGGTCTGCCGTCGGCGAGGGCGTGCAGGCCACGTGGCTGGCCATCGGACTCGGGGTCATCGTCGTGGTGGCGATCGAGGCGGCGGCGGTGCCGCTGCTCGCGGTCATCGCCGACGGCGGTGAGATCGCCGAGATGGCGCTGCCGTGGCTGCGGATCGCGATCCTCGGTGCGCCCGCGATCCTGATCTCGTTGGCGGGCAACGGCTGGATGCGCGGCGTGCAGGACACCGCCCGGCCGCTGCGCTACGTCGTCGCGGGATTCGCCCTGTCCGCGGTGCTGTGCCCGACGCTGGTATACGGCTGGTTGGGGTTGCCGCGCTTGGGATTGGCCGGCTCGGCGGTCGCCAACCTGACCGGACAGTGGTTGGCCGGGGTGCTGTTCTGCCGGGCACTGCTCGCCGAACGCGTGCCGCTGCGGGTCGACTTCGCGGTGCTGCGTGCCCAAGTGGTGATGGGCCGCGACCTGGTGGTGCGCACCATGGCGTTTCAGGCCTGCTTCGTCTCGGCGGCCGCGGTCGCCGCCCGGTTCGGCGCGGCCGCCGTCGCCGCCCATCAGGTGGTGCTCCAGTTGTGGAGTTTCCTTGCGCTGGTGCTGGATTCGCTGGCGATCGCCGCGCAGTCGCTAGTCGGCGCCGCGCTGGGCGGGGGCCAATTGGCGCATGCGAAGTCGGTGGCATGGCGGGTGACGATCTTCTCGGCGGTGGCCGCCGCGGTGCTGGCCGCGGTGTTCGCCGTCGGCGCGTCGGTGCTGCCCACCTTGTTCACCGACGACCGTTCGGTGCTCGATGCGATCGGCGTGCCGTGGTGGTTCCTGGTGGCGCAGTTGCCGATTGCGGGCATCGTCTTCGCGCTGGACGGGGTGCTGCTCGGCGCAGGCGACGCGCGGTTCATGCGCAATGCCACGCTGGCGAGCGCGCTGCTTGGATTCCTGCCGTTGATCTGGCTGTCGCTGGTGTTCGGCTGGGGCCTGCTCGGGATCTGGTCCGGATTGACGACGTTCATGGTGCTGCGCCTGGGGTTCGTCGGCTGGCGCGCGTGCTCGGGGCGCTGGCTGGTGGCCGGGACGGGCTGACGCGCGCTAGCCACGGCCCGGCTGTCGCCGGACCGTGGCAGACGTGCCCGTCTACTCGTCCGTTATGGGACATCCTGCTCGACGTGGCCGTACTCGACGGTCTTGCCGTTGAAGGGGCCGCTGCACGACACCACCACGTGATAGGTGGACAGCGGTGGAGGAGCAAGAACCGAGAAGCTCGCGGTCCCCTTGGCTCCGAGGTTGAAGCTCTTGTTGACCCCCGGCAGCAACGGATTGGTCGCCGCGTACGTGCACTTGCCGGCGATGTCCGCGGAGCTGGCGACATTCGCGGTCCATTGCAGGCCACCCTTGTCGAAGTTCAGCGTGACGGCATCCGTCGGCGCCACCAGCGCGGCAGCGCAGGTCCCGCCGGCCGGAACGGTCTTGGTGGGCGAGTCGGCCGGGCACACGATGTCCGGCTTCGCCACCGGCGCTGCAGGTGTAACGGGCGCGGCAGGTGCCGCAGGCGCGGCGGGAGGCGTGAACGTGTAGTTCGCGTAGGGGGTGCACCAGTCGCCTTCGAGGTCCTTCTTGCGGCAGCCTTGAACCCCGATGTTGACCGGGGCGCGGTTGTTGTCGACGCCGTACCTGGCCGTCTGGCCGTTGATGCACTTGAAGTCGTCTTCAGATTGCCCGCCGCCGTTGATCTTTGCGTGTACGGCATCGACGACGTAATCGCCGTTCACGCGCGGGCAGCCGCCAACGACGCAGGTCGCGTGGACGTCGCTCTCTTGAGTGCAGCTCACCGTAAGCCCGTTGGACAGAGTGTCCGCGCTGGCGACCGGCGCCATCGTCACCGCAAGGATGGAGACGATGGCCATTACGGCTGCGATGACCAAGGACTTGAGTATTCGTGTTTTGCGCACGGCAGATTCCCCCTCGTGGTTGACGGTGGGCGCCTTGGCCTGGCAGCCGGCTTCGTCGGATGCAGTGGCCTTGACCGCCCATTGAGCGTGTTCGCGTGGCCAAAGCTAACGCGGGGGAGCAGCCCGGCGAATCAGGTGTTTCCCTACCCTTCGACCGTCAATTTCGGCGAAATTGCAGCTCAGGACCGGAGTTGGTCCGGCTCACGCCTTGCGCGCGATGACCGCCCACCCGTAGGGGTTGGTGCGTACGTCGATTCGCTCGAACCCGGCAGCGGCCAGCCGGTCGGGGAGCGAGGCAGGATCGACGGGGTTGTAGGTGTCGCCCTCGTGATGAGCTCCGAGTTCGTCGCTGGCCAGGCTGTCGCTGGCCGACCAATGCGGCCCCGGGCCGCAGCACCCGCGCGATCTCGCCGAACAGCCGGTCCTGCAACTCGATGGTCGGAACGTGGTGCAACATCGTGAAACATGCTGCGCCGGTGAATCTTCCGTCCTCGTACGCCAGCGCGGTGGCGTCGTCGTTGACGATCTCGACGGTCGGCACGTCGGCGAAGCGTTCCCGCAGCATCGTCGCGAGTTCGCCGTCGATCTCCACCGAGGTCAGCCGTGGCACCGTCTCACTCAGCACGTCGGTCGTCGCGCCGTAGCCGGGCCCCACCTCGATCACGTCGTCGCCGAGATCGGTGGCTCCCAGCGCCCACGGCAGGATGACCTCGCGGATCGTCTGACGCCACTCGTCGCTGCCGCACTGCTGGTGCGCCTCGTTCACGTCACTTCACCTGGGCCCTTCCGCGCTCGAGCACCGCGGACCGGTTGGCGGCGATGTCGTCGCCGGTCGCCACCTGCATCCACTGCGTGGCCGACGTCGCCTCGATCCACAGACCCGCGTTGGTCTGCTGTTCGTCGATGCGGTGGTAGGACTCCAGCAGCGCGCGTACCGCCTTCTGGTTGTTGCCGACGATCGAGGCGGCGACCTTGCGGGCCGCGGGCAGCAGATCGTCGTGCGCGACGACCTCGGTGACCAGACCGGCCCGCAGGGCGTCGGCCGCGGACAGGTAGTCGCCGGTGAGGCTCATCCGACGCGCCAGTCCGACGCCGACCTTCTGCGGCAGCCGCACCGACAGGCCCCAGGTGGGCAGCAGCCCGACGCGGGCGTGCGTGTCGGCGAACTTGGCGTGCTCCGAGGCGATCAGGATGTCGCAGTACAGGGCGAACTCGAGGCCACCGGTGACCGCGGCGCCGTTGATCGCGCCGATCACCGGTGTGCTCATGGCCGGCCACTTGGGGGAGATGTCGGGAAGCTGGGTGGTGTCGCCGAGTTCCTTGAGGTCCAGGCCCGCGCAGAACACCGGGTCGGCGCCGGTGAGGATCACGACGTCGACGTCGTCGTCGGCCTCGGCTTCGCGCAGGGCGGCGAAGAACTGGGTGCGCAGCGCCGTCGACAGCGCGTTGCGCGACTCCGGGCGGTTCAGCGTCAGCGTGCGGATGCGGTCGGTGGTGTCGATCAGCAGGACGTCGGTTCGTTGGGTGGCGTCTTCTTCCGGGCTCGGCATGAGCCCACCGTATCGACCTATGGTTGAGGCATGTGCAGGAACATCACCGAGTTGCGCGGCCTGGAACCCTCGGCGACGGCCGAGGAGGTCGAGGCCGCGGCCCGCCAGTACGTCCGCAAGGTCAGCGGCATCACCCGCCCGACCGCCGCCAACGCCGACGCCTTCGAGGCCGCGGTCGCCGAGGTCACCGCGACCACCGCGCGCCTGCTGTCCGAGCTGCCGCCGCGGCGCCAGCCACCGAAGACGGTCCCGCCGCTGCGGCGCCCAGAGGTGCGCGCGCGTCTCGCGGCCAAGTGAGCACGCCCGCGCTCAAGGAGTGGAGCGCGGCCGTGCATGCGATGCTCGACGGCAGGCAGACGGTGCTGTTGCGCAAGGGCGGCATTCACGAGAAGCGGTTCGCTCTCGCCGCACCCGAGTTCGTCTTCTTTCCGACCGTCGCGCACGGTCACGCCGAACGCGTGCGGCCCGAACATCGCGACCTGCTCGACGCCGCGGCCCCCGACAGCACCGAGGCCGACGTGGTGATCCGTGCGGCCGCGAAGGTCGTTGCCGCCGTTGCCGTCAACCGTCCCGACGCCCTCAGTGAGATCGAGGACACCCACATCTGGACGGCCGCGTCGGTGCGCGCCGACCGGCTGGACTTCCGGCCCAAGCACCGGCTGACCGTCCTGGTGGTGTCGGCCCGGCCGCTGGTCGAGCCGCTGCGCCTGCCCAGGACTCCTGCCTACGCAGGATGCACGAGTTGGGTGGATCTGCCGATTCGGCCTGACTGGGCCGACCCCGTGCACGACGACGCGACCCTGGCGGACATCGCCGAGCGTGTCCGCGCGTCAGTCGGTTGACGGCGGCGTCGCACCCGCGGGCAACAAAAGGCGCGACATCCCGCCCGCACCGTGATGGACGGTGTGCGTGGCCGACGCCATCCGGCGGCCCGACTTCGGGGGCTCTTCGGTGCCCAGATTGCGGACGAAGCGCGGATGTGACCCACCCGCGACCAGGACGCGGATCCGGGAGCCTGCGGGAAACCGATGCGCGATGGCGTCGAGTTCGAGCCGGATCGTGCCGGAATCGGATGTGAGCCTGACGAATCCGTCGCTCACGTTGGTCGAACGACCCTCCGCGTCGACCTCGCTGACCCGGACGAACACGTCGTTGTAGCGGTTGTCGCACGAATGCGCCAGCTCGACGCACCGGGGTGCCGACGACGTAGAGATCGGCGGGCAGCGGGTCACCGGTGAAGTCCACCACGTCGGCCCGCAACGACAAACGGGTGTCGTCGCGGTAGCCGCCCTCCGGCGGCGAGCAGCCGGCCGCCGATGGTGGGCGTCGGATCGGCGGGGTCGAAGGTGAACGTCGACGCCGGGTGCCGAGTCCTCGGGTGGTGTCTCCGAAAGCCGGTGTCCTGGTTGCAGATACAGCACGCGCTCGGTCATCGGAGGCGGCCAGTCCGACAGCTCGATCCAGTCGCCGTTGGTGACGAAGGCCCGCACCGGGCTGCGGGGCATCGCGGGCTTTCCGCGCGAGGTGGGCGTCGAGCCACGCCAGCGATTCCCGGATGCACGGTCGGGGCGCCCTTGGTCATCAGCTGGGTATGCGTCCACGGACCGACGGTCAGCGACGTCGGCACGCCCCGGCCGCGCAGGTGCCGGAACTGCGCCAGCGTCTGCTGCAGGAAGAGGTCCTGCCAGCCGCTGAGCAACAGCACCGGGATGGTCGACGCGGTCCAGCGCGTCGCTCACGCGCAGCGTCTCCCAGAACGGGTCGTCGGCTGTCGGGCTGCTGGATCCAGGACTCCCACCACGGCGCGCCCGCGCCGAGCAGCGTCCGGCCCGCGTCGCCCATCGGCACCTGGTTCGCCGCCCGCGCCACCAGCCGCGGGGCCCGCACCTGCCGCAGTCCACCGACGACGCGGGTCGAATCCTCCTGATGCGACACCATGTCGCTCCAGCCGAGGAAGTCGTTGAGGGTGAACGCGCCGGTGCCCCAACTGGAGTCGCCGAAGTCGTGGGGGCCGACGGTGATGATCGCCGCGGCCATCTCCGGTGGCGGGTCGACGAGCAGCGCCCACTGCGTAAAGCCGAGGTAGGACAACCCGAGGTGGCGAACGAACCGGTGAACCACGGCTGGTCGCGCAGCCAGGCGGCGGTGTCGGCGCCGTCGGCCACCTCGTGGATCATCGGCGTGAAGTCCCCGCCCGAGCCGAACGTGCCGCGCACGCTCTGGATCACCACGTGATACCCGCGCGCCGCGTAGACGGCGCCGAACAGAGCCGAGAACGGGAAGCCGCGGCCGTAGGGCCCGCGCACCAGCAGGGTGCCCGCCGGCTCGGAGGTGTCCGGCACGTAGTGGTCGGCGACCAGGTCGACGCCGTCGCGCATGGGCACGGGCAGCGCGTGCCGCACGGTGAAGTCCGTGGTCGACGGGGGCAGGTTGAGGATCCGGGCAGGGCCTGGATGGGCGAGCGCGCGGCTCGATTCGGGAAGGGCACGTCTGCAGGTTACGCAATGAGGCGCGACTGACTCAGTCGTGCTCTTGGCGGGCGGCACTCTGGTCGCGGTCGACGGTGCGGGGGACGCTGACGAGGCGCGGGCGGCATCGCCGAGGTGCAAGTGCGCATCACGGTCGGCCTCGGTTTCGCCCGGTTCCGCGTCGAGCGAGTGCCTTGGCGGACCAGTCCTACGGGCCGCGCGCTGGCCAGAAAGCCGCGGTCAGAACTTGTAGTACGGCGCGAGTTCGCGCGCCCGCTGCAGGTTGGTCTGCAGGCAGTCGACGTCGTCGGCGCCGAGTAGATCGGCGAGTAGAACATCGACTGCTGGATCACGCCGTAGCTGGTCTTGAAGGCGATCATGCAGGTGATCCACCAGCGGTTGTTCCAGTCCGTCGGCTTCATGATCCAGTACTGCGCGGCGCGGTGCCCGTCGATGTCGAGTTCGACGGCGTCGGCGGGCAGCGTCTGCTCGTAGGTTCGCCAGACGAACGCTTCGACGGCCATCTGGTAGTTGCCCGCGTCGTAGTGGCAGCGCAGGCCGTCCTCGGGCTCCGGCGGGGTGAAGGCCAGGCCGAGGCGCTGGATGACGTCGATCGGGATGTCCTCGCACGCATCGAACGGCCGCGGGTCGACCGTCTCGATGACGGGCCACTTGATGGTCGTGGAGACGTCGCTCATGGGCGCTGACGTGGACCGCAGCTCGACCGGCCCGGTGTCGGGCCCGGCGGCGGGATTGGTCTGCCAGACCACGATCACCGCCGCGACCAGCGCACACATCGCCGACAGCAGGCGCAGTTTGGCTGCCATCACACTCCCTCGCGCTCGTCGGCCATTGCGGGGAGTGTACAAGTCCGCGACGCGCGGCCCGGACCGAGAAATAAGAACATGTTCTAGTTGCCGGCGTGGCTCGCCGCCGCTGCGCAAGTAGGCTGGTCGGTTGTGTCTGCACCGTCACGAGAACATCGGCACCCAACGCTCTGGGCGATCAGCGACCTTCACATCGGTCATACCGGCAACAAGCCGGTCACCGAGTCGCTGCATCCGTCGTCCCCCGACGACTGGCTGATCGTCGCCGGCGACGTCGCCGAACGCACCGACGAGATCCGCTGGTCGCTGGACCTGCTGCGCAAGCGGTTCGCCAAGGTGATCTGGGTGCCCGGCAACCACGAGCTGTGGACCACGAACAAGGACCCGATGCAGATCTTCGGCCGGGCGCGCTACGACTACCTGGTCAACATGTGCGACGAGATGGGCATCGTGACGCCCGAGCACCCGTTCCCGGTGTGGACCGACGAGGGTGGTCCGGCGACCATCGTGCCGATGTTCCTGCTGTACGACTACACGTTCCTGCCGGAGGGCACCGCCACCAAGGCCGAGGGCCTCGCCGTGGCGCGCGAGCGCAACGTCGTCGGCACCGACGAGTTCCTGTTGTCGGCGGAGCCGTACGCCACCCGCGACGCCTGGTGCCGCGACCGGGTGAAGCAGACGCGCGAGAAGCTCGAGGACCTCGATTGGTTGACGCCGTCGATCCTGGTGAACCACTTCCCGCTGGTGCGCGAACCGTGCGACGCGATGTTCTACCCGGAGTTCGCGCTGTGGTGCGGCACCACCGCCACCAAGGACTGGCACACCCGCTACAACGCGCTGTGCTCGGTCTACGGCCACCTGCACATCCCGCGCACCACGTGGTACGACGGCGTGCGGTTCGAGGAGGTGTCGGTGGGCTATCCGCGAGAGTGGCGGCGCCGCAAGCCCTATCGGTGGATGCGGCAGATCCTGCCCGACCCGAAGTACCCGCCCGGCTACCTCAACGAGTTCGGCGGCCACTTCGAGATCACGCCCGAGATGCGGGCCAACGCGGAGAAGATGCAGGAGCGGATCAAGGAGCCGGCGGGCGTGACGGCCGCTGCTGCTGTCCGGCGTGCTGCCCGAGCCGGTGGCGTCGGCCGAACTGTACGACGACCCACCGGAACTGACGCCGCTGCCCGAGGAGGAACCGCTCATCGCGCGCTCGGTGGCCAAGCGGCGCAACGAGTTCGTCACCGTGCGCTACTGCGCGCGGCAGGCGCTCGGTGAACTCGGACTGCCGCCGGTCCCGATCCTCAAGGGGGACAAGGGTGAACCGTGCTGGCCCGACGGCGTCGTCGGCAGCCTGACGCACTGCGAGGGCTTCCGCGGCGCGGTGGTGGGCCGGCAGCGCCGAGGTCCGTTCGGTCGGCATCGACGCCGAACCGCACGACGTGCTGCCCAAGGGCGTGCTGGACGCCATCAGCCTGCCCGACGAACGCGGCCGAGCTCGCCGCGCTTGCCCGCGGGCCTGCATTGGGATCGAATCCTGTTCTGCGCCAAGGAGGCGACCTACAAGGCGTGGTTTCCGCTGACGCACCGCTGGCTGGGCTTCGAGGACGCGCACATCACGTTCACGGTCGACGGCTCCGGTGCGGCCGGTACGTTCGCGTCGCGCGATCCTGATCGATCCGGCCGCCGAGTCCGGGCCGCCGCTGACCGCGCTGTCGGGCCGCTGGTCGGTGCGCAATGGTCTGGTGCTGACGGCGATCGTGCTTGTGAGGTCCGGAGGGCAGGAGCGCAGCGGCCCGGGAATCAAGCCCGCCGGCCTCGTCGTCGTCGACAAGCCCGCGGGGATGACCAGCCACGACGTCGTCGGGCGGTGCCGCCGCCTGTTCGGCACCCGCAAGGTCGGCCACGCGGGCACGCTGGACCCGATGGCCACCGGCGTGCTGGTGGTCGGAATCGAGCGGGCCACCAAGATCCTCGGCCTGCTCACCGCGACCGACAAGTCCTATGCGGCCACCATCCGGCTCGGGCAGACCACTTCGACCGAGGACGCCGAAGGTGAAGTGCTGCAGACGGTTCCGGCCGACCACGTGACCGATGCCGCCATCGAAGGGGCCGTGGCGCGCGTTGCGCGGCGACATCGATCAGGTGCCGTCGTCGGTGAGCGCGATCAAGGTGGACGGTCAGCGTGCGTACAAGCTCGCCCGCGAGGGCAAGTCGGTCGAGCTGGCCGCGCGCCGGGTGCGGATCGACCGGTTCGAGGTGCTCGGGACGCGACGACACGACTCCCTGATCGACGTCGACGTCGAGGTGGACTGTTCGTCGGGCACCTACATCCGGGCGCTGGCGCGCGACGTCGGCGCGGCCGCTGGGCGTCGGCGGCCATCTCACCGCGCTGCGGCGCACCAGGGTCGGCCGGTTCGGGCTGGGGGAGGCGCACACGCTCGACGACCTGCGGACGCGCCGCGGCTGAGCTACTCGCTGGACGAGGCGTGCCTGTTGGCGTTTCCCGCGGCGCGACCTCACCGACGAAGAGGCGGAGTCCACCCGGCACGGCCGGGCACTGAAACCCGCTCGATCGACGGCGTTTATGCCGCGACCGCGCCAGACGGCCGGGTCATCGCGCTCCTGGAGGATCACCCGACACGCACGAAGTCTGTCGTCGTACTGCGCCCGGCGACGCTGTAGTTCGATTCCTGGGCGAGCGAAGCGACGGGAGAACACTTGCCAACCAATCGGCATGTATCCTGGGTTCGCCGGGGCGGTTCGAGTACGCTGCTCCGATGACCTCGAGTGGGAGGGCGGGCGCGGTCAGGCGCACGCAGGCGGAACGCAGCGCCGCGATGCGCACCCGCCTGCTCGACGCGACCGTCGAGTGTCTGGTCACCTACGGATATGCAGGCACCACCACTCACCGGGTGGCCGAGCTCGCCGGCGTCACCCGTGGTGCGCAGGTCCATCACTTCCGGTCCAAGGAAGACCTGGTTGTCGCGGCCGTCGAACACCTCGCCGAGCAGCGCACGCAGACCGTCATTCGCGAGCTCAGCCGCATGCAAGCCACACCCGACCCCATCTCGAAGGCATTGGACTACCTGTGGGAGTCGCACCAAGGCCCGATATTCACTGCCACGGTTGAGCTTTGGATTGCCGCGCGCACTGATCCAGTACTGGCGCAGCAGGTCGATCGCGTCGAGCCCATCGTGAACGGCGCACTCATCGGCGCCATCGCGCAAATCCTTCCCGAGCAGTCGGCGCAGAAGGAACTTCGCGACATCGTCTACACCGCGATGGACGCCCTGCGGGGGATCCTCGTCTCCAGCTTCGGCGACCAGGACCCACGACGTGCGAAGCGACGGTGGGACCGCGTCTGCGTTCACCTCCGCAAGATGCTCTTGGAAACGCTTGGCGCCGCCCCGCGGCCCTGACCACGAGCACTGCGTCCTGGCCGACTGGGCGCAGCACTCCTCGAGATGCCCCATCATCGCGGCCCCGCCCGCGGTGTTGTAAACATACATGCCTGTTGGTATGTTTTGCTGAAGACCGATCGAGGGAGCATTTTGATGGCCGAGAAGGTGTACGTCGTCGGCGTTGGCATGACGAAGTTCGAGAAGCCGGGACGCCGGGAGGGCTGGGACTACCCGGACATGGCCAGGGAGTCCGGCACCAAGGCGCTGGCCGACGCGGGCATCGACTACGCCCTGATCGAGGAGGCCTACGTCGGCTACGTGTACGGCGAGTCGACGTCGGGTCAGCGTGCGGTCTACGAACTGGGTCTGTCCGGAATTCCGGTCGTCAACGTCAACAACAACTGCTCGACCGGTTCGACGGCCCTGTACCTGGCCGCCCGCGCGATCCGCGGGGGACTGGCGCAGTGCACGCTGGCCCTCGGGTTCGAGAAGATGCAACCCGGCTCGCTCGGCTCGACGTATGACGACCGGGCCCAGCCGATGGAGAGGCACATCCTCGCTATGGCCGAGATCTCCGAGGTGTTGTTCCCGCCAGCACCGTGGATGTTCGGCGCGGCCGGCCGCGAACACATGACGCAATACGGCAGCACCGCAGAACACTTCGCAAAGATCGGCTACAAGAACCACAAGCATTCGGTGAACAATCCGTACGCGCAGTTCCAAGAGGAATACAGCCTCGACGACATCCTCGCGTCAAGGATGATCTACGACCCACTGACGAAACTGCAGTGCTCACCGACGTCGGATGGCTCGGGCGCGGCCGTGCTCGCCAGCGAGGCGTTCGTCGACGAGCACGGGCTCGCCGGTCAGGCCGTCGAGATCGTCGGGCAGGCAATGACCACCGACTTCGAGTCGACCTTCGACGACAGCTGCAAGGCGTTGATCGGCTACCACATGAACGTTGCTGCCGCCCAACGCGTTTACGACCAGTCCGGCCTCGGTCCGCAGGACTTCCAGGTGATCGAGCTGCACGACTGCTTCTCGGCCAACGAGCTACTGCTGTACGAAGCCCTCGGCCTGTGCGCCGAGGGTGAGGCGCCGAAGTTGATCGACGACGGCGACATGACCTACGGCGGCCGGTGGGTGGTCAACCCGTCCGGCGGCCTGATCTCCAAGGGGCATCCGTTGGGCGCCACGGGACTCGCCCAGTGCGCCGAACTGACCTGGCAACTGCGGGGAACTGCGGATGCCCGGCAGGTCGACGGCGTCAACGCCGCCTTGCAGCACAACATCGGCCTTGGGGGCGCCGCCGTCGTCACGGCATATCAGCGGGCCGAGCGCTAACCCACCGGAATCAACCAACCACGGAGACAACCACAATGGGACACATCGAAGTCAGCCGAGATCTTGCCGCCAGTCCAGAGGTGCTGTGGGCGACGGTATCCAATCCGAACACCTGGAACGAGTGGTTCACCGTGCACGAGAAGTGGATGGAGGAGCCGCCGGCCACGCTGACCCCTGGTGCCAAGCTGACCGCGAAGATCGTGATGCTGGGCATGGCCAACAAGATCGAGTGGGCCATCGAGGCCGTCGATGCACCAACCACTCTGGTGCTGGCCGGCACCGGAATGGCAGGTGTCACGGCGCGTTTCGAGTTCACCGTCACGCCCGTTGGAGCGGGGTCGAAGTTCAGTGTCGCCGGTGACTTCGAGGGTGCGTTGATCAAGGGCGCTCTTGGCAAGGCGGTCGAGAAGGACGGCCTCAAGCAGCTCGACAAGAGCCTCGACGCGCTCGACGAATTCGCCGCGGCGTCGGCATGACCAGATCGAAAAGCGCTGCGGCGAGCGAAGATCTGCAGTTCGACGACGACGGACTGTACCGGTGGACCGACGAGGAACGATTCGAGGTGACGCCGGAGCGGCTGGCCGAATACGCGGCGGCCACCAACGACCCGGTGCCCGCGCACCGCTCGGGCGACATCGCGCCGCCGGTGTTCGCGATCGTGCCGGTGTTCGAGGCCCTGTTGATGCCCGCGGTGGACGTCATGCCCGTTGAACTGATTCCGCGGGTCGTGCACGGTGAGCAGGACTTCCGTTTCCACCGCCCGATCAGACCGGGTGACAAGCTGGTATCACGGGGCAAGATGATCGGCTACGAAGGCTTGGAGAACGGGACGCGGGCGGCGATCTACCTCGAATGCCGTACCGAGGACGGTGAACTGGTCAACGAGCAGTACGTCACCACGTTCGTCAGGGGCTTCGACGCGGGCAAGTCGATGGGTGAACTGAGCCCCAGCCACAAATTCGACGAGCGACTGCACACGCTGCCGCCTGCGGTGCGGGTCGTCCAGCACGTCGACGACGATCAGACGTTTCGCTACAGCCCTGCCGCAGGCGACCCGATGCCGATCCACCTCGACGAGGAGGTGGCCAGAGACGCGGGGCTGCCCGGGATCATCGCGCACGGCCTGTGCACCATGGCGTTCACGTCGTGGGCGGTGCTCACGGAGGTCGCGGGTTCCGACGTCAGCCGGCTCAAGCGGTTCGCGGTGCGGTTCTCCAAGATGGTCCTCCCCGGCGATGACATCGAGACCCGGATCTGGAAGCAGCCCACCCGCAATGGCGTCACCACTTACCAATTCGAGACCGCTCGAGGCGAGGATCTCGTCATCACCGACGGACTGGCAGAAATCGCAGAGGAGGCATGAGGGTGACATCTCAGCTAGAGGGCCGCGTCGCGGTCATCACCGGCGCGGGGCGGGGAATCGGGCGTGAACACGCACTGCTGTTCGCCGCGGAGGGCGCCAGCGTCGTCGTCAACGATCTCGGCGGCAGCAATTCCGGGCAGGGGAGCGACGCCGGACCGGCCCAAGAGGTGGTGGCCGAGATCCGCGCCGCGGGCGGCACCGCCGTCGCCAACACGGAGAACGTCGCCACGTGGGACGGCGCCAAGTCGCTGGTGGCGCAGGCGGTCGACGAGTTCGGGCGCCTCGACGTCGTCGTGAACAATGCAGGCATCCTGCGCGACGGATTCATCGCGACGTTGACCGAGGCCGACTGGGATGCGGTGATCGCAGTCCATCTCAAGGGCCACTTCTCGGTGCTGCGCCACGCCGCCGAGTACTGGAAGGCGCAGTCCAAGGCGGGTGAGCAACCTCGGGCATCGGTGATCAACACCGCGTCGGCATCGGGGACGACACTGCCCAACGCGGGCCAGTCCAACTACGGGTCGGCCAAGGCCGCCATCGCGGCGCTGACGCTGGTCGCCGCAGACGAACTGGAGCGCTACGGGGTCCGGGTCAACGCGATCGCCCCGATCGCACGGACCCGGTTGACGCTGGCGACTCCCGGGATGGGCACGCTGATGGCCGAACCGGAGGAGGAAGGGGAGGTCGACCTGTTCAGCCCGGCCAACATCTCGCCGCTGGTCGCCTACCTGGCGACGGAGAAGTGTCCCGTCACGGGACGGGTGTATGCCGTTCAGGGCGGGGCGATCTCGCAACTGGCCGGATGGCACGACGTCGACACCATCGAGACGGACGGTCTCTGGGACATCGACGACATCGCGGCCAGACTGCCGAGGGCGTAGCCGATGTTCGAATGGTCCGATACCGACGTGATCATGCGCGACACCATGCGCGGGTTCATCGACAAGGAGATCCGGCCGCACCTCGACGGCCTGGAAAGCGGTGAGCTGTCGCCGTATCCGTTCGTGCGCAAGCTGTTCAGCGAGTTCGGTCTCGACGTGATGGCGGCCGAGGCAGTCAAGTCGATGCTGGACAGACAGCGCGCGGGGGAGGGATCCGAGAAGCGCGAGGGTGCGGGTCTGGGCGACATCGGAGCCCAGGCATCGATGGCGGCCGTCATGGTGGCCGAGCTCGCCGGGGTGAGCATCGGGCTGCTGAGCACCGTCGGCGTGAGTCTGGGACTCGGTGCGGCGACGATCGCCAGTCGGGGCACTCTGGCGCAGAAGGAACGCTGGCTGCCCGAGCTGGTCACACTCGACAAGATCGCGGCGTGGGCGATCACCGAACCGGATGCAGGCTCAGATGCGTTCGGCGGCATGAAGACCCATGTCAGGCGCGACGGGGCCGACTACATCCTCAACGGCCAGAAGACGTTCATCACCAACGGGCCCGACGCCGATGTCCTCGTCGTCTACGCGAAGCTCGCCGAGGACGGTGCCGGTGACTCCGACACCGACCGCCGGGATCGGCAGGTGCTCACCTTCGTCCTCGACTCGGGCATGCCCGGTCTGACCCAAGGCCGACCGTTCAAGAAGATGGGGATGATGTCGTCGCCCACCGGGGAGTTGTTCTTCGACAACGTCCGGCTCACTCCCGACCGGTTGCTCGGCGAGACCGAGGCGCACACCGGCGGGGACGGAAGGGACAGCGCCCGATCGAATTTCACGGCTGAGCGGGTCGGAATCGCGTTGATGTCGCTGGGCATCATCAACGAGTGCCACCGGCTGTGCCTCGACTATGCCAAGACGCGCACGCTGTGGGGCAAGCGGATCGCGGAGTTCCAACTCATCCAGCTAAAGCTGGCCAAGATGGAAGTCGCGCGAATGAACGTGCAGAACATGGTGTTCCAGACGTTGGAGCGGCTGCAGGCCGGCAAACTGCCGTCGCTGGGCGAGGCGTCGGCGATCAAGTGGTACTCGTCGGAGGCGGCGACCGAGGTGGCCATGGATGCCGTTCAATTGTTCGGCGGCAACGGATACATGGCGGAGTACCGGGTCGAGCAACTTGCCCGCGACGCGAAGTCGCTGATGATCTATGCCGGAAGCAACGAGGTTCAGATCACCCACGTCGCGAAGGCTCTGCTGGCGGGATGACGACGGTGAGCCGCGCTCTGGCCATTGCCCGCAGCTCGACGATCCCGGTGCGGTCGCACGCCTGACGTTGGGGTTGATTGGCGAACTCGCCCGTTAGGTGTACAGCGTCTCGAACTTCTCGATGGATCGCTCGATGTCGCCTTTGACGGCCCGCGCGGCCGCTGCGCCGATCGGACCGAAGAGCGGCCTACCGCCCAGGTCGATGCGCACCTTGAACGCACAACCCTCGCCGGCGGGGGCAACGCTCATCGTCAGCGCGTACTTCGTGCCGCCGACGCCGTCGCCGGTGATCTCCATCGAGGTGGGCGGGTCGAACTTGCGCACCGTCCACGTCACCCGGTTGCGCATCCCCTTGGCGCCCGCGACGCCCACCAGGGTCGTCCCGACGGCGAGTTCCTCGGGCAGGTCCGATCGCCAGCCCTGGTGCATGCACAGCCAGTCACCCAGTTCGGCCAGATTCGAGACGTGCGCCCACGCTTCTTCGGGAGTGAGGGAAAGCGTCCGGGACAGCTCGAGTTTCGCCATCCGTGAATCCTAGGAGTCGGCCGGCCGGGCCAGACTCACCTGGGCTAGGCGATGACCCAGATCGCTTGCGCCGCAGGGCTGCCCAGATCGACGGTGGTCTCGCCTCGTGATGCGGACGGGTTCGCTGGATTCACTGGGCTTTCTATGGCCACCGAGATCATGCCCGCGAAGTCGCGGCGGGCCACGCACCCGCAGCCGGGAGTCCAGGTTGATCCCGACGCTGTCGAAGTAGCGCAGCATCTCCGGGTCGGCGTCGGAGATCCGCGCGACGGTGCCCGCGTCGCCGTCCTGGCACACCGAGAGCTGGCGCGCCGGTGGCGTCGGCACCTGCCCGTCGGCGGCCGGGATCGGGTCGCCGTGCGGATCGCGGGTGGGATAGCCGAGCTTGGCGTCGATGCGGTCGAGCATCCGGTCGGACACCGCGTGCTCGAGCATCTCGGCCTCGTCGTGCACCTCGTCCCAGCCGTAGCCGAGCTCGTTGACCAGGAAGGTCTCCATCAGGCGGTGGCGGCGCACCATGGCCAGCGCGGCCCTGCGGCCGGCCTCGGTGAGTGTCACGGCGCCGTACTTCTCGTGGTCGACGAGCCCCTGGTCGGCGAGCTTGCGGATGGACTCCGAGGCGGTGCTCGCCGACACCCCGATGCGCTCGGCGAGCATCTTCGTGCTGACCTTCTCCCGCGACCATTCCTGGGCGGTCCAGATGACCTTCAGATAGTCCTGGGCAACCGTCGATAGGTCGCGAGGGTTGCCGTCAGGACTCACACTGACGGAAGTTTAGGCAATCATCACCTCATCTGGGGGATCCAGCCGGCCGCGGGCGTCGCCGCGTCGTAGGCTTGCACGCGTGCAGCGCTGGCGGGGTCAGGATGAGATCCCCACGGACTGGGGCAGATGCGTCGTCACGATCGGCGTGTTCGACGGTGTGCACCGCGGACATGCCGAACTGATCAACCATGCGGTCAAGGCGGGCCGGTCGCGTGACGTGCCGACGGTGCTGATGACGTTCGACCCCCATCCGATGGAGGTCGTGTTCCCCGGCAGCCATCCGGCGCAGCTCACGACGTTGACCCGGCGCGCCGAACTCGTCGAGGAGATGGGCATCGACGTCTTCCTCGTCATGCCGTTCACCTCCGACTTCATGAAGCTGACGCCCGAGCGCTACGTGCACGAGTTGCTCGTCGAGCGGCTCCACGTCGTCGAGGTCGTGGTCGGCGAGAACTTCACGTTCGGCAAGAAGGCCGCAGGCACCGTCAACATGATGCGCAAGGCCGGCGAGCGACTCGGCTTCGCCGTCGAGGGCATGTCGCTGGTGGCCGAACATCACCGCGACGAGACGGTCACGTTCTCGTCGACCTACATCAGGTCCTGCGTCGACGCCGGTGACGTGGTCGCCGCCGCCGAGGCGCTGGGCCGGCCGCACCGGGTCGAGGGCGTGGTGGTGCGCGGTGACGGCCGCGGCAAGGTGCTGGGCTTTCCCACCGCCAACGTCGCACCGCCGATGTTCTCGGCGATTCCCGCCGACGGGGTGTACGCGGCGTGGTTCACGGTGCTCGGGCACGGCCCGGTGATGGGCACGGTCACGCCCGGCGAGCGCTACCAGGCGGCGGTGTCGGTGGGCACCAATCCGACCTTCTCGGGCCGCACCCGCACGGTCGAGGCGTTCATCCTGGACACCGAGGCCGACCTGTACGGCCAGCACGTCGCCGTCGACTTCGTCGCCCGCATCCGGCGCCAGGAGAAGTTCGACTCGGTCGACGACCTGATCACGGCGATGGGCGGCGATACCGACAAGGCCCGCACGATTCTGTCGGCGCAGTAGCGCACTGTTAGACTCTCCGGCGACCCAGCACGGCTGCAGTTCGCGGCGGCCGTGCCTCAGATGAACCCTCGCGGACCGATTTCGATGGAGTTGTTTCGTGGCGCTCACTGCCGAACAGAAAAAAGAGCATCCTTGGCCAGTACGGCCTGCACGAGACCGATACCGGTTCACCGGAGGCTCAGGTCGCGCATGCTGACCAAGCGCATCTCCGATCTGACCGAGCATCTCAAGATGCACAAGCACGATCACCACTCGCGGCGCGGGACTGCTGCTGTTGGTCGGTCGTCGTCGTCGGCTGCTGAAGTACGTCGCCCAGGTCGACGTGGAGCGCTACCGCTCGCTGATCGAGCGACTGGGCCTGCGCCGCTGACCCGAGTGAGACGCTCTTCGCGATCGCTGCCATCGCTCCGCGGTGATCGTCGCGGTCTGACGCTTGTCGGGGTGCTCGTCCGCGGCCGCCGCGGACATGCAGGTGGGGGACTGCCTCAAGGTCGGCGGTCCGCCGGATCGCCCGGAGGCCACAAAGGTCGAGTGCGGTAGCTCCGCATCGAACTTCAAGGTGGTCGCGACGGTGCGAGGACACCGACCGGTGTCCCGTCCGACGTGGATTCGTACTACTCGATGCGCAGTTCGTTCAGCAGCTCCGGGACCACGGTGTGCATGGACATCGACTGGGTGGTCGGCGGCTGCATGAGCATCGACCCCGACGAACGACCGGGATCCGCGTCCGCGTCGAATGCAACGACGCGTCGGCGCCCGAACCGGCAGCGCGCCACCCAGATCCTGCAGAAGGTGGCGCAACGTCGATCAGTGCGCCACCGGCTCGGCTACGCCTACGACCAACGCCAGTTCACGGTATGCGTGGAGGACGTGTCGTAGAGCACTCCCATCGGGCCGGTCCGACGATTGCCACGGTGTAACATGAACGTGTTTTGAGCCCGTTCGGCTCGAACATCCGGTGCGGTTCGCGCAATATCCGCGCGCACCGTTCCAGTGCGTCACCACGAGACCCGTCTTCGAATGGGCGGTCTTCGGTAGTGGCTGCCGGGCCGCTCCACAGGGGTCGACCGGCCGCTTCGATCGACGGCCGTCGGTATTTCTCCGGGTCTCGCGTGTGTGACTGCGCAAAACAGCTGGACACGAGAACTAAAGAGGTCTGACACACGTATGTCTGCAACTGAAATAGAAGACGGCGTATTCGAATCGACAGCCGTCATCGACAACGGGAGCTTCGGCACCCGCACCATCCGCTTCGAGACCGGCCGGCTGGCCCAGCAGGCCGCCGGCGCCGTCGTCGCCTACCTCGACGACGAGACCATGCTGCTGTCGGCCACCACGGCCAGCAAGAGCCCCAAGGACCACTTCGACTTCTTCCCGCTCACGATCGACGTCGAGGAGCGGATGTACGCCGCGGGACGCATCCCCGGCTCGTTCTTCCGCCGCGAGGGCCGTCCGTCCACGGACGCGATCCTGACCTGCCGGCTCATCGACCGTCCGCTGCGTCCCACGTTCATCAGCGGCCTGCGCAATGAGATCCAGGTCGTCGTGACGATCCTGAGCCTGGATCCCAAGGATCTGTACGACGTGCTGGCGATCAACGCCGCGTCGGCGTCGACCCAGATCTCCGGCCTGCCGTTCTCCGGCCCGGTCGGCGGCGTGCGCGTCGCGCTGATCCCCACTCGAAAACAGTGCAGGCCAGTGGGTCGCGTTCCCCACCGTCGAGCAGCTCGAGGGCGCCGTGTTCGACATGGTGGTCGCGGGTCGCAAGACGGCCGATGACGTGGCGATCATGATGGTCGAGGCCGAGGCCACCGACAACGTCATCGACCTCATCGCCGGCGGCGCGGGAGCGCCGACCGAAAGCGTCGTCGCCGAGGGCCTCGAGGCCGCGAAGCCGTTCATCGCCGCGCTGTGCACCGCGCAGCAGGAGCTGGCCGACAGCGCCGCCAAGCCGACCGGCGACTACCCGGTGTTCCCCGACTACCAGGACGACGTGTTCTACGCGGTGTCCTCGGTGGCCACCGACGAGCTGGCCAAGGCGCTGACCATCGCGGGCAAGGAAGAGCGCGACGACCGCACCGACGAGATCAAGGTCGAGGTGCTCGAGCGGTCTGTCCGAGCAGTTCGCCGGCCGCGAGAAGGAGATCGGCGCGGCGTACCGGTCGCTGACCAAGAAGCTGGTGCGCCAGCGCATCCTGACCGACCACTTCCGCATCGACGGCCGCGGCATCACCGACATCCGCGCGCTGTCCGCCGAGGTCGCCGTCATCCCGCGGGCGCACGGCAGCGCGCTGTTCGAGCGCGGCGAGACCCAGATCATGGGCGTCACCACCCTCGACATGGTCAAGATGGCCCAGCAGATCGACTCGCTCGGGACCGGAGACGTCCAAGCGCTACATGCACCACTACAACTTCCCGCCGTATTCGACCGGTGAGACCGGTCGCGTCGGCTCGCCCAAGCGGCGCGAGATCGGGCACGGCGCTCTCGCCGAGCGCGCCCTGATGCCGGTGCTGCCGAGCATCGAGGAGTTCCCGTACGCCATCCGGCAGGTGTCGGAGGCGTTGAGCTCCAACGGCTCGACGTCGATGGGCTCGGTGTGCGCGTCGACGCTGTCGCTGCTCAACGCCGGTGTGCCGCTGAAGGCGCCGGTCGCGGGCATCGCGATGGGCCTGGTGTCCGACGACGTCGAGGTCGAGGGCGGTGGCACCGAGCGGCGCTTCGTCACGCTGACCGACATCCTCGGCGCCGAGGATGCCTTCGGCGACATGGACTTCAAGTGCGCGGGCACCAAGGACTTCGTCACCGCGCTGCAGCTCGACACCAAACTCGACGGCATTCCCGTCGCAGGTGCTGGCCGGCGCGCTGGCGCAGGCCAAGGACGCCCGCATCACCATCCTCGAGGTGATGGCCGAGGCCATCGACGAGCCCGACGAGATGAGCCCGTACGCGCCGCGGATCACCACGATCAAGGTGCCGATCGACAAGATCGGCGAGGTCATCGGGCCGAAGGGCAAGATGATCAACTCGATCACCGAGGAGACCGGCGCGTCGATCTCCATCGAGGACGACGGCACGGTGTTCGTCGGTGCCAGCCGACGGCGAATCGGCGCAGGCGGCGATCGACATGATCAACGCCATCGCCAACCCGCAGCTGCCCAAGATCGGTGAGCGGTTCCTCGGAACCGTGGTCAAGACAACCGATTTCGGTGCGTTCGTGTCGCTGCTGCCCGGTCGTGACGGCCTGGTGCACATCTCGAAGCTGGGCCGCGGCAAGCGCATCGCCAAGGTCGAGGACGTGGTGAAGGTCGGCGACAAGCTGCGCGTCGAGATCGCCGACATCGACAACCGCGGCAAGATCTCGCTGGTGCTCGTCGCCGAAGAGCGAAGCGGCCGAGGCCGACGGATAACGGCGGTTCGACGGATTCGGGTGCGGCTCCTGCCGATGCCGCGACCGCCAGCAGCTGAGTCAGTCCGGCGCACCACCCTGCCCGGAGGGTTGCGCGTCGTCACGGAGTTCATCCCGTCGGTTCATTCGGCGTCGGTTGGAGTGTGGGTAGGCGTCGGGTCACGCGATGAAGGTCGCAGCGTGGCCGGCGCCGCCCACTTCCTCGAGCATCTGTTGTTCAAGTCGACGCCGACCCGCTCGGCGGTGGAGATCGCGCAGGCGGTCGACGCCGTCGGCGGTGAACTGAACGCGTTCACCGCGCGCGAGCACACGTGCTACTACGCGCACGTGCTCGATGCCGACCTGGAGTTGGCGGTCGACCTGGTCGCCGACGTGGTGCTTGCGTGGGCGCTGTGCGACCGAGGACGTCGAGGTGGAACGCGACGTCGTGCTCGAGGAGATCGCGATGCGCGACGACGACCCCGAGGACACCCTCGGGGACGTGTTCCTGTCGGCGATGTTCGGCTGCTCACCCGGTGGGCCGTCCGGTGATCGGCAGCGTCGAGTCGATCTCGGCGATGTCTCGCGCCCAACTGCATTCGTTCCACGTGCGGCGCTACACGCCGGAGCGAATGGTCGTCGCGGTGGCGGGCAACGTCGACCATGACGACGTCGTCGCGTTGGTCAAGGAACACTTCGGTCCGCGTCTGGTGCGTGGCCGCGAACCCGTGTCGCCGCGCAAGGGCATCGGCCGGGTGCTCGGCAACCCGACGCTGCAGGTGGTCGACCGGGACGGCGAGCAGACGCACATGTTCCTGGGCGTGCGCACACCGGGCAGGCACTGGGACCACGCTGGGCCCTGTCGGTGCTCAACAGCGCTCTGGGCGGTGGCCTGAGTTCCCGTCTGTTCCAACAGATCCGGGAGACGCGCGGGTTGGCCTACTCGGTGTACTCCACGATCGACACCTTCTCCGACTCGGGCGCGCTGTCGGTGTACGCGGCGTGTCTGCCCGAGCGGTTCGACGAGGTGGTCCGGGTGACGACCGACGTGCTGAACGAGGTGGCGCGCGACGGCATCACCGAGAGCGAGTGCCGAATCGCGAAGGGCTCGCTGCGGGGTGGGCTGGTGCTCGGGCTGGAGGACTCCGGTTCGCGAATGCACCGCATCGGGCGCAGCGAGCTCAACTACGGGAAGCACCGAAGCATCGCGCACACACTCAAGCAGATCGACGCCGTCACCCTGGACGAGGTGAATGCGGTTGCGCGGCAACTACTGAGCAAACCGTTCGGGGCCGCGGTGCTTGGGCCGCACCGGTCGAAGCGGTCGTTGCCGCAGCGACTTCGGGCCATCGCGCGCTGATCGGTAACGTGGGGGCGATGGCTCGACTGTCCCGACGGCAAGTGCTGCTCGGCGGGTTGACGGTCGCGGCGCTCGCGGCGTGCACCGGGAAACCCACGCTGGCGGATCCGGGACCCACGCTGGTCGATCCGGCCGAACCGGTGCCCCCGATCCACGAGCGGATCGAGTCACTGCAGCGCAGGCACAACGCGAAGATCGGGATGTACGCCGTCGCTCTGGCCACCGGGCGGTCGATCACCTACCTCGACGGTGAGACGTTCGCGATGTGCTCGACCTTCAAGGGGTACGCCGCTGCCCGCGTGTTGCAGAAGTCCGAACACGGCGAGCTGCGCCTCGACGACGGCGTCATGGTCGAACCCGACGCGGTGGTCGCGAATTCACCGATCACGGGCCCGCAAGCGGGTCACACCATGACGCTTGCTCAACTGTGCGAGGCGGCACTGCACGTCAGCGACAACACCGCGGGCAACCTGCTGCTGCACGCGATCGGGGGTCCACCCGCGATCACCGCGTTCGCGCGCAGCATCGGCGACGACAAGACGCGGTTGGATCGCTGGGAGACCGAACTCAACTCCGCCATCCCTGGCGACCCGCGCGACACCAGCACGCCGCGGGCGCTGGGAGAGGGCTACCGAGCGCTGCTGACCGGCACCGTTCTCGGTGCCCCGCAACGCCAGCAGCTCGAGGACTGGATGCGCGGCAATTCGACGTCGAGCATGCGTAGCGGGCTGCCGCCGGGGTGGACCTCCGCCGACAAGACCGGCAGTGGCGACTATGGCAGCACCAACGACGTTGGGATCGCATACGGCCCGGACGGGCAGAAGGTCCTGCTGGCCGATGATGGCCCGATCGCAGACCGACGACCCCAAGGCCGAGAACCTGCGGCCGCTGATCGACGAGCTGACGACGCTGGCGGTGCCGTGGCTGCTGGGCAAGAGCTAACCGACCTTTATCGACGCACAGGAACGACACAGCACTCAGCTCTGGACAGAATGGGTGAGGTGGCCCAAAATAATGGGTCGTGCCGCCCACTAGGTCGGAGCCGGTGCGCAATCGGATTTCAGCGGAAGAGGACAGGCGATGGGTTTGGCATGGCAGCAAGGTCCGCTGGCCACCGGGTCGGTGGGACACTTCCTCACACCGCAGCCGCTGCCTGAGCGGTTGCTGTTCGCCGAGCCGTTGCGGCGCAGGATGCGGGTCCGGTTCGCCGACCAGTGGATCACCGACAGCGAAGACGTCGTCCTCTTGCACGAGCCGGGCCGCTACCCGGTGGCCTACTTCGCCGTGGGCGGCGTCCAGTCCGGCACGCTGGTCGCCGAGGATCGGGTCACCCAGCATCAAGACCTCGGACCGATGCAGTGGTTCACCGTTCGAGTGGGGGAGCGCGAGGCCAAGCACGCGGCGTGGCAGTACACGGCGTTGCCGCCGCATGCCGCCGTTCTCGAAGGGCGGGTGGCGTTCGGCTGGCGCACCATGGACGCCTTCTACGAAGAAGACGAACGCATCGTGGGCCATGCCGCGGACTTCTATCACCGCATCGACATCCGGTCGACGTCCCGCCACCTGGTGGTCCGCGACGGGGACCGGGTGGTCGCGGACACGCGCCGACCCCTCGCCCTCTACGAGTCCGGCTTCGCCCCCCGCTGGTACGTGCCGCGCGACGACATCGACCAATCCGCGCTGGAACCCGTTGAGACACAAACCTTCTGCCCCTACAAGGGCCTGGCCAGCTACTACGACGTGGGGAGTCGCCAGCAGGCGGCGTGGACCTACGTCGACGCTTGGGAAGAGGTGAAGCGGGTGAGCAACATGGTTTCCTTCGAACCGCAGAAGATCGACGTCTACCTCGACGGCGAACAGCTGCACCTCGAACCGGGTCAGACCGTGATTCCGCACGGCATCGACCGCGGACTCGATCCGGACGAGATCCTGCAGAACAGCCGGGCGTAGGGGATCGGAGATGAAGGCACTGTTCGAGGTCGTGATCCTGCCGGTATCGGACCCGGATCAGTCGCTGCGGTTCTACCGAGATCGAGTCGGATTCGACCTGGACGTCGACTACGCACCCGATCCAGGGTTCCGCGTCATCCAGCTGACACCGCAAGGATCGGGTACGTCCATCCAATTCGGCGTCGGCCTGACCGACGCGCCGCCCGGATCGGTGCGCGGTTTGTACCTCGTCGTTCCCGACATCGACGAATGCCGGCGTGAACTGGTCGACCACGGGGTGACGGTCAGCGAGATCCGGCACAAGGAGACCGATGGTGGCTGGCGCGGCGGTTTCAGTCCTGGTCTGGATCCGGGCCGCGCCGACTATGCCAGCTTCGCGGACTTCCGCGATCCCGACGGGAATGCCTGGGTGCTGCAAGAGCGCGGGAAGGAGGCGAAGTGATGCCGGCCAACCCGTCGGTGCTGGTGTTCGACGTGAACGAGACCCTTCTCGACATCGAGTCCATGGCACCGCTTTTCGGGCGAATCTTCGGCGATCCGCAGGTGCTCCGTGAATGGTTCGGCCAGCTCGTCACGTATTCGATGACCGCGACGTTGTCGGATCACTACGTCGACTACTTCACCCTGGGGCAGGGCCTGCTGCAGATGCTGGCAGACGTCCGCCGCGTCGCAGATCACCGACGACGACGTGGACCACATCAAGGAATCCATGCTCACGATGCCCGCGCACCCCGACGTCACCGACGGGCTCGCGGCGTTGCGCGACAACGGCTTCCGGCTGGTCAGCTTGACGAATTCGCCGCCGAATCCGCATGGCCCAACCCCGTTGGAGCACGCGGGGCTTGGCCAGTTCATCGAGCGTCAGTTCAGCGTCGATCCGTTGCGCACCTACAAACCCGCGGCGACGGTCTACCACTCACGTCTGCCGGGAACTCGACGTCGCGCCAGCAGACTGCATGATGGTCGCCGCGCACGTGTGGGACGACCATCGGGGCACAGAGCGCAGGATTCAGCGCGGCCCTGATCACCCGGCCGGGCAACGCCGTGCTACCAGTCGAGAATCTGCCGCAACCGACTCTCGTCGCGGCCGATCTTCGCGCCCTTGCCAACCAGCTCGGTGGGGCGGCTGCCGGCTAGGCCAGTACCGTCGCCGGATCGGTGAAGGGCAGCTCGAGGTCGGTGGCCACCTGCTCGGACAGCAGCGCGCCTTCGTGCGTCGAAAGCCCCTTCGCCAGAGCGGGATCCGCGGCGCACGCGGCCTGCCAACCCTTGTCGGCGAGCTTGAGCACGTACGGCATGGTGGCGTTGGTCAGCGCGTAGGTCGACGTGCGCGGCACGGCGCCGGGCATGTTCGCCACGCAGTAGAAGACGGTGTCGTGCACCGCGAAGGTCGGGTCGTCGTGCGTGGTGGGACGCGAGTCCTCGAAGCAGCCGCCCTGGTCGATGGCGATGTCGACGAGTACCGCACCCGACTTCATGTGCGCGACGGTCGAATTGGTGACCAGCTTCGGCGCCTTGGCGCCCGGGACCAGCACCGCGCCGATGACCAGGTCGGCCTGCTTGACGGCATCCTCGAGGTCGAGCATCGACGAGTAGCGGGTCTCGATGCTGCCGCCGTACTCGGCGTCGATCTTGCGCAGGGTGTTGATGTTGAGGTCGAACACGGTTACGCGAGCGCCCATGCCCTTGGCGACGGCGGCGGCGTTGTCGCCTGCCATTCCGCCACCGATCACCACGACCTTGGCCGGCGCGACGCCGGGCACGCCGCCCATCAGCACACCGCGGCCGCCGTGGGTGCGCATCAGGTGGTAGGCGCCGACCTGAGCGGCAAGGCGTCCGGCGACCTCGCTCATCGGGGCCAGCAGCGGAAGCGCACCGTCAGCGGTCTGAACGGTCTCGTAGGCGATCGACGTGGTGCCGGAGGCCATCAGCGCGTCGGTGCAGGGCTTGGACGCGGCGAGGTGCAGGTAGGTGAAGAGCGTCTGGCCCTTGCGCATCCGGCCGTACTCGGCCTCGATGGGCTCCTTGACCTTGAGCAGCAGTTCGGCCTCGGCCCAGACCTCGTCGGCGGTGTCGACGACCTGCGCGCCCGCGGCCTTGAAGTCGCGGTCGGAGATCGCCGAACCGTCGCCGGCGCCGGCCTGGATGAGCACCTCGTGACCGCGGCGGGTCAGCTCGGCAACACCGGCCGGGGTGATGGCGACCCGGTACTCGTTGTTCTTGATCTCAGTCGGGATTCCGACGCGCATGACGGCTCCTAGAGTCGTATTCAGCTAACAAAATTGTGAAGAACATTCGCTAATGACGCAAGCATGACGATGATCATTCGATAAAATACGGGTATGAGTGAACGATCGTCGAGATCGAGGTCGCCCAGCCCGGTGCCGCCGAAGGATGTTCGGGCCGTCGAGCTCGATGACACCGACCGCCGCATCCTGACCGCGCTGCACGTGGACGCGAGGATCTCGAACAGTGCCCTCGCCGAGCTCGTCGGCATTGCGCCGTCGACGTGCCACGGCCGGGTCCGGCGGCTGCAGGACCTCGGCGTGATCCGCGGGTTCTACGCCGACATCGACCCCGCGGCGATCGGGTTGTCGTTGCAGGCGATGATCTCGGTCAGCCTGCAGGCGAACGCGCGGGGCAGGATCGGCACCTTCATCCAGCAGATCCGGCGGCGGCCGCAGGTCATGGACGTGTACTTCCTGGCCGGCGCCGACGACTTCATCCTGCACGTGGCGGCACGCGACACCGACGACCTGCGGTCCTTCGTCGTCGAGAACCTCAACGCCGACGCCGACGTCGCGGGCACCCAGACGTCGCTGATCTTCGAGCACCTGCGCGGAGCGTCTCCGCTGTGACCGCCGAGCGACGACATCGACCAGCTCTACGGCGCCAAGCCGGAGGACTTCACCGCGCTGCGCACGAAGCTGGTCGCGGCGGCCAAGAAGCGGGGCGACGCGGAGGGGCGAAGCAGATCGCGGCGGCGCGGCGGCCGACGACCGCGGCCTGGGTGGTCAACGCGCTCGTCCGCAGCGATGGCACCGCGCGGCACACGGCTGAGCCGAGCTCAGTGAGCGACTGCGCGCCGCCCACGCCTCGATGGACGGCGCGCGCATCCGCGAGTTGTCCGCGGCGCAACGCAAGCTCGTCGACGAACTGGTGCGCGCCGGGTTCGCGCGCGACCGGGCTTTCGGATCCGTCGGCCGCACTGCGGGACGACGTGACGGGCACGCTGCAGGCGGCGATCGCCGACCCCGAGGTCGCTGCGCGGCTGGGCACGACTCGCCAAGGCCGAACAGTGGTCGGGCTTCGGCGAATTCGGTTCGACGACAGCCGTCGCCGCCCCGCGCAGGAGTGCACGCGAAGCCGCGAGCCGGAGCCGGAACCCCCCGCTGCCGCCGGGCCGACGAAGGCGGAGGTCAACGCCGCGCGAAGGCGGCGGGCCGTCGCCGAGGCAGAAGCGGAAGCCGCCCAGCAGGCGCATTCCGCGGCCGTCGAGGACCTCGACACGCGGAGGACCAAGCTGAACACCGCACGCCGCCGCTACGAGAAACTGCTGGAATCCCTGACCGCGGCCGAACGGGAACTGAACGGCGCCGACGCCGACCATGGATCCGCCGAGCGGGCAGTCGAAGACGCCGCGGATCGCGTCAGGACGGCGAAATCAGCTCTCGCAGAGGCCAACTCGGAGCTGGCCGCCGTCACGGCGCGCTTGAGCCGCTAGCAGGGTTGTCCGGGAGGCGTGTAGTAGGGCACGCCCTCGACCGTGTAGCACGGAATCTCGCCGGGAACGTACGGGTCGGTGGCCGAGGCGATTGCCACGCCCGTTGCTACGTCGCCGACGACGTTGGTGCAGCCACCCACTCCGACGTGGCGACCGTGTGCGCCTGCGCAAATGTCGGCGTCCGCCACCGGTGCCATGGCAACCGGCACCACCGCCGTCGCCATGGCTATTAACAGCGTTCCTACCAGCATCTTCATCTGTGACATCCTCCCGCTAACCCCGCCCACGGTGATTATCGCGCCTGCCGTCGGCAGCGGAGGGGATTTGCATGCAAACGTCAATATTGGTCGTCGGGGTGTCTCGACATTGGTTCAGACGGCGACCAATTCCGGGTGAAAGGTGGTCACCATCCGGCGGATACCGTCGCGCCAGTCGACCGTGGTGCCGCCGACCAGTTCCCGCATCAGTTTGGTGTCGGTGGGGCCGCCACGCAGGGCCTGTTCGCTCTCCTCGAAAATCGGCTCGCGGCCGACGAGTTCGCCGATGTACGTGCACCACTCCTGAAGGCTGACGGTCTGCTCGCCACACCAGTTGACCGTGGTTGCGGGTACCGACGCCGCTGCCAGCAGACCCGGCAGCGTAGCGATGACGTCGTCCTCGTGGATCGGGTTGTAGCGGGCGGGTCCGCCGGGCGGAACCGGAATCGGAACGCCTGCCAACAGCATCTCCATCTGGTAGAACGGCCAGCCCCCGTTGTCGCCGTACGGGACGTTGAGGCGCGCGACGATCGTGGGGACGCCCAGCGCGCGCGCCATCGTTCGCGCAACCACTTCGCCGGCGATCTTCGAGATCGAATAGGTGGGGAACAGCGACTTGTGGTTGTCGCCGAGCGCGGTGTCCTCGGTTCGGGGCTCGTCGTCGGGCGGGTCGTACACGGCCGCAGATGACGCGTGCAGGAACGCCTTCGCGCCGCGGCAGTGAGCCATCAGCAGGCCGACGGACTCCGCGTTGGCCGCCAAGTCCTTGTCCCAGCGGCCGCTCTTGGCCACGGCCAAGTTGAGCACGTAGTCGAAGTCGGTTGGGACGCTGGTGAAGTCACCCTTCGCGAGGTTGACCGTCTCGCACCGAATCCCGGCCTGCTCCAACGCTTCCCGCCCCGCGGTGTCGGTGAACCGCGCGATACCCCAGACCTCGTTGTCCACCGCCAGTGCCTTCGCGATGGGAGCGGCCACTTGGCCGGTGGGACCAGTGATGAGGATCTTCGCGCCACGCATTCGCTGATGCTAGGGCGGCAGGGATGGGCCGGGGCGGGGATTGCGACATCGCCCCTTCCAGGCATCGTCGATCTCGCGTAGCGCACGCTCCAACTCCCGCGACAGGGGCTGCCTACCGGTCGCCGTGTCCGCGACGCCGTGAATTGCGACAGCCATCACCTGCAGCAAGTGGAGAGCGTCGGTGAACTCCTCGGTCGTCATGTATTCGACCTGCACACCGCCGAGCGAGTTCAGTGCGCTGTGGGCGTCGTCGATGGCGCGGAAGAGCCGGTCCTCGAGGTGGTTAAAACTCATGATCGAACATTAGTTCGACTCACCGACACGTCTGACCCCAAAGCTGGGCGACTACGCTCGCTGCCATGCGAGTGGGTGTGCTGGGCGCCAAGGGAAAGGTCGGGGCGACGATCGTCGACGCCGTCAAGGCTGCAGACGATCTGACGTTCACCGCGGGAGTCGACGCAGACGATCTGTTGACCCAGTTCACGGATAGTCAGACGGAGGTCGTCGTCGACTTCACCCATCCCAGCGTCGTCATGGACAACCTGCAGTTCCTGATCGAGGCCGGCATCCATGCGGTCGTCGGCACCACCGGCTTCACCGACGAGCGCATCGCGCAGGTCGAGAAGTGGCTGGCCGACACGCCCTCCATCGCCGTCTTGATCGCACCGAACTTCGCGATCGGGGCCGTGCTGTCGATGCAGTTCGCGAAGCAGGCGGCGCGATTCTTCGAGTCGGTCGAAGTCATCGAGTTGCACCACCCACACAAGGCCGACGCACCGTCGGGCACCGCCATGCGCACCGCCAGGCTGATCGCCGAGGCACGAAAGGGCTTGCCGCCCAACCCCGATGCCACCAGCACCGGTCTGGAGGGCGCACGCGGCGCCGACGTCGACGGCATCCCGGTGCACTCGGTGCGGCTGGCCGGTCTGGTCGCCCACCAGGAGATCCTGTTCGGCACCCAGGGGGAGACGCTGACCATCCGTCACGACAGCCTCGACCGAACGTCGTTCGTGCCAGGTGTGCTGCTCGGGGTCCGCAACGTCGCCGTCACACCCCGGCCTCACCGTCGGCATCGAACCCCTCATGGGTTTGTGACGAACGAATCGATGGCCGTGACGGACGACGGGGCCCGCGCGCCTGCGCATCCAGTTGCTGATCGGCTTCATGTGCGTGGCGATGGTCGTCTACTTCGTCCTGCTCGGCCGTGCCGGTGTCATCCTGGTTTCGTCGGGCCGCCCGGCGGCAATCGGACTCGGGGCGGCGATCTTCCTGCTGCCGATCGATTGGGCTGTGGGCCATGATCGCCACGCTGCGAGCGGGTTTCGCACATCAACGGTTGGCCCGCATCGCGCGCGAAGAGGGCATGGAACTCGACGTCAGCGCGCTGCCGCGCAGGCCGTCCGGCCGCATCGAGCGCGACGCCGCGGACGAGCTCTTCAATACCGTGCGCGCCGAGGTCGAGGACCATCCCGACGACTGGCGCCGCTGGTATCGACTCGCCCGCGCCTACGACTACGCGGGCGACAGGAGCCGTGCCAGGGAGACGATGAAGAAGGCCGTCGCCATGCAGGAGGAGCAGCGGCGATGAGCAAGACCCTGCTGATCGTGCACCACACGCCGTCTCCGCACTGCCAGGAGATGTTCGAGGCGGTCCTAGCCGGTGCCACCGCCCCCGAGATCGAGGGCGTGGAGGTCGTTCGGCGGCCCGCGCTCGCGGTCACGCCGACCGACATGCTGGAGGCCGACGGCTATCTGCTCGGCACCCCGGCCAACCTCGGCTACATGAGTGGCGCCCTCAAGCACGCGTTCGACGTCTGCTACTACCCGTGCTCGACGCGACCCGTGGGCGCCCGTTCGGCCTGTACCTGCACGGCAACGAGGGGACCGAGGGAGCGGAACGCGGCGTCACCGCCATCACGACCGGACTGGGATGGGTGAAGGCCGCTGAGTACGTCGTGGTGTCGGGCAAGCCGAGCAAGGCCGACGTGGAGGCGTGCTGGAATCTCGGTGCGACGGTCGCCGCGCAGTTGATGGGAGAGTGAGACGTTGGCCCGAACGGCGCGGATCGCTTACCGGAGGACGACTACCTCATTCTGATCGGCCAGGTGGCCTACATGGCAGCTCGCTCGAATGGACAATCCTGGGCGACCTGCCCGGGCTGGCGCAGTACCTTCCGGCCGACCTCACCACGTCGGCGCTCGCGGTAAATCCACCGGCCAGATCGCAGTGCGCTGAATAAGGCTGTTGACAAGGTCAGCGACGACGACGTGCGGGCATTTGTCGAGCTGGCGGTCAGCTGTTGGGCGACGCCACTGGGATGCGGAATGACTTGCTTCACGCGCGACCGGCGACGATCGGTGGGGAACAACGGCTGTACCGCTGGAAGACGGCGGACAGCCGGGGACCGCACCGCTCATTCGCCATCGACACTGCTGGCTGGAGGTCACAAGAAGAAGATCGCATCGTTGTCGCCGAGCACAACGAACTCGCCAACTACGTCTCGGAGATTCGCAGCCGCGGATCGTTCGCGCTTGGCGCGTCGTCCACCGGCTCACAGGCGCATCTGGCGTCGTTTCAGAACACCAGCCATTGGAACTACCGCCGGGATCGAAACGTAGCGAATTACCAGGCGCCGAATGTGCACAACTGCTCGCTACAGGTCGTACGTAACGCCAGCGGCGACCCCCTCAAGTACGTGATGAAGTACTTCAACATCAAGGCTGACGAGACCAACCTTGCCGACGTCGAGAATCTGGGCGACGACATCACGCGACTCGAAGATGCCGTCAACAACCTTCAGCAGCGTGAGGCGAGCATCACCAAGTCGGTCAATCCGCCTGCATTCATCCTGAAGCACTTCGCGGACGAGTTCATGCAGCACGTCGGAGTCGAGCTGTCGCCGATCAGCGTTCCGTATCCCGTGTACTGTCTTTGAATACGTCAGCGCCGGTGGGAACAGTTCGCAGCGAACAACCGTCACGTTGAATACCCCAACGATCGACGCGCTCGTCGAGATCCTGTCGCAGAAGATCCGCTGGAGAAAGAGTGCTGCTGGCCAGCGCGCCCTGATGACTTCTAAGCTGCGCAACTCGATAAAGGCGCGTGACAATCACACCTGCCGGTACTGCTCGGTGTCGCTCGCAGCGGAGCCTCATCTCCTTCTCGAGGTGGACCACGTCATCCCGGTCTCCAAGGGTGGCATTGTCCACGCCGGACAATCTGCAGACTCTGTGCGCTGGGAACTCGGCGCCACGGTTGCCGCCCAGTTGATGGAGGGGTGATCGTTGGGCGAGGCAGCGAAGCCCAACCACACGGTGCCCCGGTTCTATCTGCGTGGTTTCTCTGACGATGCCGAGCAGATCACCACGGTGCGGTTGCCAGGAGATGGGCGCCTCACCCAGGCAATCGAGAAGTCACCGTCGGAGCCGTCGGAGATCGAGGGCAGTGCCGCGTCGGTCTTGCGCGCCATCGAGTCCGGTGCGTGGCCCCTGTCGAACGAGCAGCGCGGCACGCTGGCCACCTTCATCGCGGCGCAGGCCGGCGACGGACCGGACCACTTACCCTCCATCCTGGGTCGGCCGTGGAAACTCTTTCGCTTCCAACGCCGTTCGCTGATTACCTGCGACTCGCCCGTTGGCCTGGTAGCCGCTCCGGACGCCGAGACGTCGCAGGGAGTGGGGTTCCCGACGGCGTGGGCCATCACCTTTCCCATGACTCGGAGGCTCGGGCTGGTGATGGGCGACGTCACGCCGCTGACCGAGGCGAACGTGCCACTGGAACGGGTGCGCGCGGGGGAGTTCGATGCGGTGGAACAGGGGACGACGATCATGCAGAAGTTCATCAACGAGAGCACGATGCAGTCGGCCGACGAGTACCTCTACCACCATCCGGACGACGCCTTCCAAGCGTGACTGACGCGACTTGACGCGCGCAGGGGCTCCCCGGATTTGAGGATTCGTTGAGAGGTCGCCACTTAGCTTGCTGTCATGAGATGCGCCAACCTCGTTTCAGCAGCGGTCGTGGTCGTCGCGGCGGGTTGCAGTTTCCAACCAGCCGCCGAGCCGTCGCCCTCGCGCGTGACCAGCGCTCCGTCCAGCGTCCCCGTTGCGCCGCCCACCGTCGCCAGTCAGATCGACGCGCGGTGGATGGGTTTCGACACCAGCCAGCCGTGGAGCTGGTCGGAACCCAGACGGCGGATGACCAGTGACTTTCAACAGTTCGGCTTCCGACCAGTCGATGAGACCGAGTTACCGCGTCGGTGCAACGGCTGCGGGCGTATCCCATCCACGGCATACGTGACCGTCTATGCGTCTGGCAAGTTCGACCCGAGCGAGGCAAGGACGGGTGAGCCGGTGGGTGTGAACCACCGCGCAGGCTTCTACCGCCCGTCCGACGGGACAGACGATGCGGTACTGGCCTGGGCGTACTCGGACACCGGGTGGGCGACAATTCGCGGCACCACGACGGCTACCAGCTCGCTGGACCGCATGCTCGAACTCGCGAAGGCCTTCCGGCCCAACCACCGCACCCCGATCCGGGTTCCACTGAGCCTTGCGAATCTGCCTGCCCACATGCCGCTGGCGGAGATCTCCACGGGCGGCCCCGACGGCATTCGCCTGAGGTTCGCTGCGTGCGGGATGTCCGACAACGGGGGTGGGACCGACTGCGCGGTCGACCCCGAATCGCTTCAGGTGCAGGTATTCCCAACCGATGCCAATACCGGGCACCTCGACGAGGAGGCTGCGATGCCCGTGAAGGTGGGCGGCAAGGATGGGAAGTGGGACGAAACCGCCGATCAGGCCGCCGTACGGATTGACTCGGGCCAGCTGGTGGAATTCGAGCTCGACGGCGCTGGCAGCGCGGCGCCGACGGTCAAACTCGCCGACATCCTCGCCAACGTCACGTGGGCGACGGATCCCGGAAACGAAGCGACCTGGCAGCCCGTCACCGACTGGGTGAGTTAGCACTTCACTAGACAATTCTTCGATACGGTCTGTGCGGCGGCTGGCACGCTGGCCGCCATGCCGATGGACTCACGGAGGAGACGCGGATGCCTGGTATCGCCGAAATCGCCATGGCCGGCGCACCGATCGCGGGAGGTGCACTGCTCGGCATCGCGGCCGGCAACCTGCGGGGACCCGACGTGCGGGGCCTGATCAAACAGGACATGGACCTGCTGGAACGGATTCCGCCTGAACAGATCGAACGCCGCGCCGAACTGCAGCGCGTCATCGACATACGCATCGACGACATGATCGCCGCGCGTCGACAAGAGCCGGTCGCTGCTCGAGGTCGCCCAGTCCTACCGCGGCAACTGGCGCGACATCGTGGTGTTCATCTGCGCGATCCTGTTCACCATCATCTGGTGGAACGTCAGCCACAGCCGCACCAACTGGCTGATCATGTTCATCGTCATGATCGTGGTGTCGGTCGCGGCGGCGCTGTACGCCGGTCGCGGAATCATGGCGCGCGCTGCGGTCATTCGGCCGCGCGACATCGCGACGGTCAGTAGTGGTAGGTGTCCGACGGCGCGGGCACGTGAGTCCGGGTCGTCGCTGAACTCCGATTCGTGGATGCCGTACGCCTTGGCCAGATCCAGGATCTTGGTGGCGCGGGCGATGCGGGGCAGGTCTGAGCCGTTGCGGATCTCGCCGCCGTCGCGCTGGAACTCGGTCGAAGAACTCCTTGGCCCAGCTGATTTCGTCCTGGGACGGGGACAGGCCCTCGTTCACGGTGGGGCACTGATCGGGCGTCAGGCAGATCTTGCCGGTCATGCCGAATTCGACGGAGACCGCGGTGGCCTCGATGAGGCTTCAGCGCGCTCGATCCGATCGTCGGCCCGTCGATCGCACTCGGCAGGTGGGCCGCCTTGGCCGCGATGGTGAAGCGCGACCGCGCGTAGGCCAGAGTGGCCGGGTTGTCCCCGAAACCGGTGTCGCGGCGGAAGTCGCCGATGCCGAAGGCGAGCCGGAAGGTGCCCTTGGTCGCGGCGATCTCGGTGATGCGCTCCAGCCCGCGGGCGGTCTCGACCAGCGCGACGATCGGCACGTTCGGCAGCCGCTTGGCGGTCTCGGTGACGTGGTCGACGGATTCGACCATCGCCAGCATGACCCCGCCGACCGAGGTGTCGGACAACATGCTCGAGGTCGTCGGCCCACCACTGGGTGCCGAAGCCGTTGACGCGGACCCAGTCGGAGTTGCCCGCGCCGAGCCACCGGGTCACGTTGTCGCGCGCGGCGGACTTGTCCTTGGGCGCGACGGCATCCTCGATGTCGAGGACGACGATGTCGGCGCGGGAGTGGGCGGCCGGCGCGAACCGGTCGTACTGCGCGCCGTTGACCAGCAGCCAGCTTCTGGCGAGTACCGGGTCGATGCGCGAGCCGGGTTCGCTGGGGTCCGGTTCGTTGGCGCTGGTCTGGTCGTACACGCGTTCATGGTCGCCTACCGGGCCACGGTCAGGCAAAACGGCCTGCGAATCGGGATCAGCCGAGCTTGGCGCCGAAGAAGCGTCTCCATCGCGTTCCAGTGCCGCTCGGCGGCAGTCGGGATCGTAGACGGCGCCGTGGTCCGGCGACCGCGAATCCGTGGGCCGCGGCATACCACTCGATGGTGTGCTCGACGCCGGCCGCGGTCAGCGCCTTGTCCAGCGTCTCGGCCGCTTCGGGGGTGAAGGACGCGTCGTTCTCGGCGCCGCCGACGTACACCGCGGCCTCGATCTGGTCGGCCAGCAGGTGCGGGCTGCCCGGATCGTCGGACGCCAGGCCGCCGCCGTGGAACGACATCGCCGCCGCCACCCGGTCGGGCACGCGGCCCGCCACCACCAGCGAGGTGCGCCCGCCCATGCAGTACCCGGTGGTGCCGAACGCGCTGCCGCTGACCTCGGGCCGGGACTCCAGGTAGTCGAAGAACGCTGCCGCGTCGGCCGCCATCATGTCGGGGGTGATGCCGCCCATCATCGACATCAGCCGCGTGCGCTCGTCCGGATCGCCGAAGGCGGTGTTGATGTCGAACGGCGCCCAGTCGCCGCTGCGGTAGTAGATGTCGGGCACCAGCACGGCGTAGCCGTAGCCGGCCAGTCTTCTCGGCCATCTCGTCGAAGACGGGACGCCTGCCCCCGGCGTCCGGATACATGCACGACGCCGGGCCACGGACCGTCGCCCTCCGGAGTGGCGAGCGTGACGGGGCACGTTGCCGTCGGGCGTGGTGATGGTGTCGGTGATCGTCGGCATGGCCTCCGTTCTACTCCCCGCCTCTGGACGTAAACTGACCGAGTGCCGATCGCAACCCCCGTACGAGGATCTCCTGCGGCTGGTGCTCGAGACCGGGTACGCCGAAGTCCGATCGCACCGGCACCGGCACCCGCAGCCTGTTCGGCCACCAGATGCGCTACGACCTCGCCGCCGGCTTCCCGCTGATCACCACCAAGAAGGTGCATCTCAAGTCGGTGATCTACGAGCTGCTGTGGTTCCTGCGCGGCGATTCCAACGTGGGCTGGCTGCAGGAGCACGGCGTCACGATCTGGGACGAATGGGCAAGCGAGACAGGCGATCTCGGCCCGGTCTACGGTGTGCAGTGGCGATCGTGGCCGACGCCGTCGGGTGAGCACGTCGACCAGATCAGCGCGGCGCTCGACCTGCTGCAAGCAGCGATCCCGACTCGCGGCGCAACATCGTCTCGGCCTGGAACGTCGGCGAGATCCCGCAGATGGCGCTGCCGCCGTGCCACGCCTTCTTCCAGTTCTACGTCGCCGACGGCAAGCTGTCCTGCCAGCTGTACCAGCGCAGCGCGGACCTGTTCCTCGGCGTGCCGTTCAACATCGCCAGCTACGCGCTGCTGACGCACATGATGGCCGCGCAGGCCGGGTTGGACGTCGGCGAGTTCGTCTGGACCGGCGGCGACTGCCACATCTACGACAACCACGTCGAGCAGGTTGGCGCTGCAGCTCAGCCGCGACCCGCGGCCGTACCCGGAACTCGTTCTCGCGCCGCGTGATTCGATCTTCGACTACACCTACGACGACGTCGCGATCGTCAACTACGATCCGCACCCGGGGATCAAGGCCCCCGTCGCCGTATGAGCCTTGGCCTGATCTGGGCCCAGTCCACGTCGGGGGTCATCGGACGCGACAACGGCATACCGTGGCGGCTGCCCGAGGACCAGGCCCGGTTCAAGGAGCTGACGATGGGCCACACCGTCGTCATGGGTCGTCTGACCTGGGAGTCGCTGCCCGCGAAGGTGCGGCCGCTGCCGGGACGCAGAAATGTCGTAGTCACCCGGCAAGCTGACTACATGGCCGATGGAGCGACGGTGGTAGGCAGCCTCGACGAGGCGGTCACCGATGACGAGACATGGGTGATCGGCGGCGCGCAGATCTACGCGCTGGCCCTGCCGCTGGCCACCCGGTGCGAGGTCACCGAGGTCGACGTCGACCTGCCGCGGGAGGACGACGACGCGGTGGCGCCCGTGCTCGACGAGGCGTGGGTCGGCACCGAGCGGCGACTGGCTGACCAGCGCGTCGGGGTTGCGGTACCGGTTCGCGACGTACCTGCGGGCATGAGAATCAGTGCCGACGCGGCCCGCCGGATCGCCGTCGCCGCTCAGGGCTTCGCCGATCCCAAGCCCGCGGGCGCGGTCACGCGCGCGCACCTGCAGCGGCTCGATCTCGCGGATCCAGGTGCTGCAAATCGACTCGGTGTCGGTGGCGGTGCGGGCCCACTACGCGCCGGTGTTCAGCCGGCTCGGGCCCTATCGACCGGGACATCGCTCGACCGCGCGGCGTGGAGCCACACCGCGCCGCTCGCCGCGGCTGCTCGTCGAGTACTGGGCGCACGAGGCTCGCGCTGATGGCCGTCGACGACTGGCCGCTGCTGCGCTGGCGGATGCGCGAGTACACGCACGGACGGTGGCGCACCGAGATCGTCGAGGCGAACGCCGAAACTGGCCGATGACATCCTTGCCGCCGTGGCTGAACTGGGCCCGTTGACGGCCGGGCAGATCGAGGCGCACGTCGGTGAGGAACGACCCGGCACGAAGGGCCCGTGGTGGGACCGCAGCGACACCAAGTGGGTGGCCGAGGCGCTGTTCGTCGTCCGGTGTGCTGACGACGGCCACGCGCGTCGGGTTCGCCCGCCATTACGACCTGACCGAACGCGTGCTGCCGCCGGAGGTGCTGACCCGCCAGATCGACGACGACGAAGCCGTGCGCGAGCTGGTGCTGCGCGCGGCCACGGCGCTTGGGGGTGGCCACCGAGACCGACATCCGCGACTACTTCCGGCTTGGTGCCAAGCAGGCCAAACCGGCGATCGCCGAGTTGGTGTCCGCCGGTGAGCTCGAACCCGTCGACGTGGACGGGTGGAGCGCCCCGGCATATCTGCGGGCGGGCCAGACCGTGTCGCGCGGCGATCGCGGAACCGCGCTGCTGTGCCCGTTCGACCCGCTGATCTTCTTCCGGCCGCGCGTGGAGCGGCTGTTCGACTTTCACTACCGCATCGAGATCTACGTTCCCGCGCCCAAGCGCCAGTACGGCTACTACGTCTGGCCGTTCCTGCTGGACGGTCGGTCTGGTCGGCCGGGTCGATCTCAAGGCCGAACGCGCACGGGACGCGCTGCACGTCGTCGGTGCCTTCGCCGAGCCGGGGCAGGTCGTCCGCGCGCGTCGCCAGCGCGCTTGCCGCGGAGCTACGCACGATGGCGTCGTGGCTGGGCCTTTCGGACGTGACAGTGGGGGACCGGGGCGACCTCGTGGGGGAGCTGGCGCGGTCGGTCCGACAGCTAGCGAATTAGTACCACAATCGGTGCTGAACTCGGTACCATTGCGCTATGCCTGCGCTGAATGTTCCGTTCACCGACGAGGAGTTGGTCGCGGTGCGTGCCGCCGCGGAGCGATCCGAACAGTCGCTCCGGAGCTTCGTCCACGGCGCAGCGCTTGCCGCGGCCAGTGAGCACAAGCGCCGGGTTGCCGAAGTCGCCCGCGAGGTGGCCGAGCGGTCGGCGGAGTTGAACCGACGACTCGCCGATAAGTGACGGCGTACCTCGACCGTGAAGACGTACTGACTGCGGGATCCGTCGCGCTCGGTGCCGCGTTGAAGGTTTCCGACTACGGACTGCTGGATTCTGCGGTAGCGCGGCCGGGGGCAACGGTGTTCGGCATCGACGCATACCCGGACCTATTCGCCAAAGCTGCCGCGCTGCTGCAATCGCTGGCTCGCAACCACGCCTGCGTCGACGGCAACAAGCGGACCGCTTGGGCAGCGACGTGGACGTTCCTCGGGATCAACGGTATTGCACTCGCGGCCGGATTCGATGTCGAGGGCGCCGAGGAGTTCGTTCTCGATGTGGCGACGGGCGCACAGCAGTCGGTCGAAGCCATCGCCGCGGATCTTGCGCGATTCGCTGCTACGTGAGCTTCGCCCCGATGTGGCGAGTTGCTGGTTTCCTTGCGGCGGTCCGCACGGTCGAGGCGGCTAGCCAGCCACGTCAACTGAGCGGAATGTCGTTGTCGCCCTTGGACTCCTGGTACTCATCCGACAGCGCTTGATACCGGTCCCGGATCCGCTGCTGCTGCTCGCGCAGCTGCGTCCGCAGCGGCTCGTCCTCGGACTCGATCAGACGCGGGGATCGAATACGCCGTCCAGAACGCGTTGCTCCTTCGGTAGCCGCCAGGCTCCAGCCCGAACAGCTCCTTCAGAATCACCAGATCGTGCGGAATGGCGAAGCTGTCCCGCGAGTCCTCGTGGCTGTAGAAGTAGTAGTAGTTGTCGAACCCGGCCCACGTGATGGCCGACATGCACAGCGTGCAGGGCTCGTGGGTGGTGAGGAACACCAGTTCCTTCGTCGACGGGCGCTCCACCAGCTCGTAGAACTCGTTGAGGGTGTTGATCTCGCCGTGCAGCAGCGGGTTGTCGGTTTCGTCGTTGGTGCCCGCCATCACCAGCGACAGGTCGGACTTGCGCAGGATCGCCGCGCCGAACACCTTGTTGCCGCCGGCGACGCCGCGTTCGGTCAGCGGCAGGATGTCGAGGTCGATGACGTCCAGCAGGCGGGGAGCAAGGGTGGTCGCGGCGACTGCCATGGCTCACCCTAGCGCCCATCGTGCCCGATGATCAGCCGTTCGCGGGTTCCTCGACGAGTTCGGGCACGCCCTTTCCGCGAAACAGGTTGACACGCGAACACCACCGCGCCGATGGCCAGCCACACGATGCCACCGATCTTGGCCAACGGGTCCGGCGTTTCGGGTAGCGCTTTGAGAAAGCACAGTTTCGGCGCAAGCTCCGACTAATGAATTAGCTTCTGCTCACCGGCGGTGCGCGCGAGGTACGGCTCCCAGTCGAAGTCCGGAGTAAGGGCGAGGATGCTGCGAATGCACCAGCGCAGGTGCACTTCGTAGGCGCCGGGAAACGCCAGTTCCAGATTCATGATGCGATCGGGAAGGAAGCCATACCTCTTTCGGTAAGGCTCGCTTGTATGCCGTATGAAGCCAGAAACCGGCTTGACGATCTTCGTCGAAGTCCCCAGTTTCGATCCAATGACGGACGTGGCGTTCCACCAGAGAAGCATCGGGCGAGCCATCCGGGACTGGAAGATATGAACGCCGGAAGCCCACTGCGCGGGCACCATTCATTCGGCGCTGGTTCCGCCGGGTCTGTTTGCGAGCCTGCTGGACGCTCGGTCATGTCAGTGCAAACTATAAGCGTTCACTGCCGACCGACCCGGGTCGCCGTCGTCAACGCGAACGGACTGCTCGAGGCCATGTCCGGCGCTACTGTCGGGGACCGCGGTGCTCTGAAGGCGCCCCTGTCGCGGGTTCTGGGCTGACACCCTCGCCGGGCACCGCGTGTTCCTCGCCCAGTTCCGGCACGCCCCGCCCACGCACCCTGTTCACGATGAACACCACCGCGCCAATGGCCAGCCACACGATGCCACCGATCTTGGCCAACGGGTCCGCGTTGAACAGCACGTAGCCGATGATCAGGAAGCCCAGCGTCGGCACCACCAAGTGCAACAGGTAGTTCTTCGACTTCTTGCGGCCGATGTAGTACCAGACGACCGAGACGTGCAGCAGGCAAAAGGCAAACAGCGCACCGAAGTTCACCAGCGACGAGATCAGCGCGATCTGGCCGACGAAGAACAGCACGAGCACCACGCTGATCGCACTGACCACGAGGATCGCGGCCATCGGCACCTGGCGCGCGCTGACCTTGGACAAGAAGCTCGGCAGCTGCCTGTCGCGGCTCATCGAGTACAACAGCCGGCTGGTTGCCGCCTGGGCGGCCATCGCATTGGCGAATCCGACGGCGAGCACGTTGACGACGAAGAACGCGTTCATCCACCCGGTGTTCGACGCCGCCTCGACCAGTTTGAAGAACGCGTTGCCTGCCTCGTCGTCACTGAACGACTCGCGCCCACCCGCCAACAGACTGGCCAGCCACGTCTGACCGATGAACAGGAACGCCACGATGAACAGGGCGCCGATCATCGCTCTGCCCGCGGGATTCTTCTCGCCCGTCGACTCCTCGGCGAGCGTCGAAATACCGTCGAAGCCAAGGAAACTCAGTACCGCGATCGACAGCGCCGCCGCGATCAGCGGCGCACTGACGGTTTCGGGGTTCCAGATCGGCGTGGTGCTCCAGTGCACGTTGGGCAGCGAGTCGCCGTTGATGGCTCGCACCGCGATCACCACGAAGATCGCGAGGAAGACCAATTCGAGCGCCAGGAACAAGCGGTTGGCCATCTTCAGCGAGTCGATACCGAGCAGATTGATCACGGTGTTGACGACGACGAACACCAGCGCCCACATCCACCGCGGCGTGCCGGGGAACAACCCGATCATCGATTCCGCGGCCAACACGTACAGCAGCGTGGGTACGAGCAGGTAGTCCAGCAGGATCGCCCAGCCAGCGAAAAATCCTGCGCCGGGATGGATTCCGCGGCCGACGTACGCGAAGACCGATCCCGACAGCGGGAACGATTTGGCCATCTGCGCGTATGCCAGCGCCGTGAACACCATCGCGATCAAGCCGATGAGGTAGACCAGCGGCACCATGCCGGCGGCACTGTTGTAGACGACGCCGAAGATCGTCCACGGCGCGATCGGCACCATGAACACCAGCCCGTAGACGAGCAGGTCGACGGTCGCGACCGAGCGGTGCAATTCCTGCTTGTAGCCGAAGGATTCGAGGGTGCGCTGACCGTCCATGAACGTCCTGTCGAGTTCGGAGGGGTGGGCTAGATACGGGCTACGGCGTCGTGGCTGGCGAGGAAGGCGCCGACGACGGCGCGGAACTCCTCGGGCTTTTCGAGGTGCGAGCAGTGACTGGTATCAGGGAACACGTGGCTCTGCGCGTCGGGGATGTGCTCGACATACGGCGCCCAGGTGGCAGGCGTGGCTTCGTCGAACTCGCCTGCGATGACCAGCGCGGGCGCGGTGATCTGCGGCAGCCGGTCGATGATGGTCCACCCGCGCAGGGTGCCCAGGACGTGAAACTCGTTGGGCCCGTTCATCGTGTGGTAGACGGTCGGCTCTGCCTCCATCTGGGTGATGGTGTCGATCAGGTCTTGTGGCATGGGCACGACGCGGCAGAGGTGGCGCGCATAGAACTCGTCGGTCGCCGCCAGATACTCCGGATCGGTGACGGTGTCCGCTTCCTCGTGGCGGGTCAGTGCGGCCTGAATCTCCGGTGGCAGCTGCGACCGTAGCTCGGCGGCGCCGGCCATCCACAGCTCCATCGATGCGGGGGAGTTGCAGATCGTCAGTGACGCGAGCCCGGCAGGCTGCCGGACCGCGATCTCCGCGCTCGAACATGCCGCCCCAGGACTGGCCCAGCAGGTGGTATTCGTCGATGCCGAGCGCATCGCGGACCGTGTGGAACTCGTCGACGAACAGGTCCGGTGTCCAGAAGTCGGCGGGCGCGTCGGGCAGGTGCGTGCTGTTTCCGCATCCGACCTGGTCGTAGTGGATGACCGTGCGCCCGGTCTCGTCCGCCAGTTCGGCGATGTTGCGTACGTAGTTGTGCGCCATGCCTGGGCCGCCATGCAGAACGAAGAGGGGGAGGGCGCCATCGCGCGCATCGTCAGGCGCGGTGATCTGCACCCAGGTTTGGTGGTCGCGAAACGGCACCAGCCGGGTCGTACGAGTCATGGCGATCAGCATGGACCCGTAAAGGTCTCATGACAAGACCATTGATCGGGATTTAACATTCTGCACATGGCCCACATCGGTGCCCCCGCGACGCCGGGGCTGCTTGCCCAGCAGCTCGACGCACCATCCCGGGTCGACGAGATCACCGACCAATTGATCACTGCGATTGCGATCGGCGAGTACCTGCCCGGCGCGCGGCTGCCGGTCGAACGCGAGCTCGCCACATCGTTGGGGGCCGGACGCATGACGGTGCGAGCCGCGCTGGCGCGGCTCGTCGAGCGGGGCCTGCTGGAAACACGACGGGGTCGCGGCGGCGGATCGTATGTGCTCGACCAATGGCCGGAGTCCTCCACCGACGTCGTGGGCCGCACGCTGCGGGCGCGCCTCGACGAACTACGAGACCGCTGCGACGCGATCTGTCGGCTACAGGGCACTGTCTGTCGTGCCGCGGCGGAGTCCCGCTCCGAACACGATGTGTCGGTGTTGCACATGAGATTCGAGGCGTACCGAACCGCTGAAAGCGGCCTTGACGCCCAGCAAGCGGACAGCCGTTTTCACCTGGCGATCATGGACGCCGCCCACAACGACGTCCTCAAACAGGTGCTGCTCGACCTCAAAGCCACCGTGAGTATCGGCGCACCCGCGCATCTGTGGGGCGAACCAACCACGATGCGTCGCATGGAATTACGGGCACTGAGTGAACACGAACAGCTGTTGGCCGCCATTGCCGACGGTCGCGGGGACGATGCCGACGAGTTGGCGCGCCATCACGGAGCGATCGACTTCGAGCTCATCACCGCCGCCATGCGCCGCGCGGGCGTCCTCGCCGACTGACCACCGCCCTCACGCCACCGTGGACGAGACCTGTTGCAGCGCAGCGAATGCGTCATCGATCAAGCCGAGCAGGTCTGCGTGGTCGGATTCCGCCCACGTGGTGAGTACCACGTTCATTACGCCGAGCACGGCGGACGCCTGCACCGTCGTCGCGAAGTCCGGTGTGGCCGCACCGCTGCGGCGCGCCAAGGCGGTGGCGAACACGACGACGGTTTCTTGCTGGGCGATCCAGTTTCGGTTTCGCAGTGCTGGTGTGCGCAGGATCAGGCGAGTCCGCGCAAGTATCGTCGGCCCATCGATGGGCAGAATCGCCTCGATCGCAGACCGGATGGCGCCGTGCAGTGCATCGAGTGGCGACTCTTCCGGTGGCCTGGCGGCGATGACCTCGGTGATCATCGGGTCGTAGTCGTCGTACTCGACCACCTCTTCCTTGCGCGGGAAGTAGCGGAAGAACGTCATGTGCGATACGCCTGCCGCAGCAGCGATGTCTTCGACCGTCGTTGCCTCGTAACCCTTTTCGTCGAACAGACGCAACGCGTGCTCCTGGATGGCGCGGCGTGTCTCGGCCTTCTTGCGGCTGCGCCAATCGCTCGGGGTCATCGGGTGAGTACCGCGCGGGACGAGCCGAGCACGCGATCGAGCCACGGCCGCAGCGTGTCGGAATCCGAGCCCCGCCAGGCCAGGTGGCCGTCGGGGCGGATCAGCATCGCCTCACCGTCCCCGCGCAGGGCGACCACGTCGTCGAGACGCGTCCGCGCCAGCTCGGCGAACCCGTCCGGCCCGATGAGCGCCCACTGCGGTCCGAGCGCGTCGTAGAGCCGGATCGTCACGCCGTCCTCGCCGACGCACGGGCGGTCGGGTACGCGGTCGCCTGGGCGGGGGCCACGCGGGAACGGAAGACGGTGCCCGGCCCCCAGCGGACCGTTCCGGTAGGAGACCTGCAGCTGAGACGACTTCTCCGCGATGAGGCGCTGCAGCCAGGGCTGATTGACCAACGGGATCGCGACTCGGTCGCGCAGCAGCCGGGTCGCGCGTCCGTGGCCCAGCACCATCTCGGTGAGGTCGCTCGTGGTCCCGACGACGTCCTTGGCGATGGGGCGGCGTTCGGCCTCGTAGGTGTCCAGCAGGTCCTCGTCCGCCCGGCCGTCGATGACGAGCGCCAGCTTCCACGCCAGGTTCTCGGCGTCGGCGATGCCGGTATTCATGCCCTGTCCGCCGAATGGGCTGTGGATGTGGGCGGCGTCGCCGGCCAGCAGCACGCGTTCGCGCCGATACGTGTCGGCCAGCCGGCGCTGGATCCGGAAGGTCGACGTCCAGACGGGCGGTGCGTGGACCGTGCCCCCCGCTTCGGAGGCCAACCGGGAGGCGAGGAGCTCGATGATCTCGGTCTGCCCGACGTCCGCGCCGGTATCGGCCGGTGCGGGAGCCATCAGGCGCCACAGGTCGGCCCCCGGCAGGGGGAACGCGGCCAGTAACGCCTTCCCGCGCAGCCAGGCGTGGGCACCGTCGCGGGGGAGGTCGACGTCGGCGTGCACGTCGGCGAGCAGGAAGCGCTCCTCGATGGGGGCTCCGGGAAAGCCCATGCCCGCGCCCTTCCGGATTGCGCTGTGCGCGCCGTCGGCGCCGATCACCCAGCCCGCGCGGAGCTCGGATCCGTCGCCGAGGTGCAGCGTCACCCCGTCGCGGTGGGCGTCGAGTCCGGTGACGGGTCGTGCCCACTCCACGGACTCGCCCAGTTCGGCGAGGCGATCGCGCAACGCGCCCTCGATGTCGGCCTGCGAGATGATCAATGCGCGAGGACCCCGCAGCCTGGTCGGCCGTCCAAGCTCCAGGCGCGCGATCTGCCGTCCGTCGACGTTGATGGCGGCGCGCAGGATCGGCAGCGCGCGTTCGGGAAGGTCGCCCAGCGCGCTCAGCCGGTCGAGCACCTCGACCCCGCGTGGCTGCAAGCCCAGCGCCCTCGAGGTCACCGCAGGTCCGGCGGCGGCATCGAGCACCCGCACCGCTACGCCCGCGGCCCGCAGCGCGCACGCCGCCGCCAGGCCCGTCGGCCCCGCACCCACCACGATTACGTCGTTCGTCACGATGCCCTCCCTTCGAAGTGTTAGTCGACTAACATGTTAGTCAACTAACATCAGCGCTGGCAACAACCTGTGATGCTGCGGTGATGGCGTGACCACTTGCCGCTAGCGCGCACCCGAACGGGTAATCTTGAAAACCGTGAGCACCAGCGGAATCGACGTCAGCGCACGCCTGGGCACCGTGCTGACTGCCATGGTGACGCCGTTCGGCCCGGACGGCTCGCTCGATGTGGCCGCCGCGAAGAAGCTGGCGACGCACCTGGTGGACTCCGGGTGCGACGGCCTGGTGCTCTCCGGCACCACGGGTGAATCGCCCACCACCACCGACGACGAGAAGCTCGCGCTGCTGGCCGCCGTGCTCGAGGCGGTCGGCGACCGCGCCAGGATCATCGCGGGCGCGGGCAGCTACGACACCGCGCACAGCGTCCACTTGGCCAAGGCATGCGAAGCCGAGGGAGCGCACGGACTGCTCGTCGTGACGCCGTACTACTCGCGACCGCCGCAGGCAGGTCTGGTCGCGCACTTCACCGCCGTCGCCGACGCCACCGCGCTGCCCGTGGTCCTCTACGACATTCCGTCGCGCTCGGTCGTGCCGATCGCGTGGGACACCATCCGCACGCTCGCGCCGCACCCGAACATCGTCGCCATCAAGGACGCCAAGGGCGATCTGCACGGCGGCGCGATGATCATGGCCGAGACCGGGCTGGCCTACTACTCGGGTGACGACGCGCTGAACCTGCCGTGGCTGGCGATGGGCGCGACGGGCTTCGTCAGCGTGTGGGGTCACGTCGCCGCCAGCCAGTTGCGAAACATGTTGTCGGCGTTCACGTCCGGTGACGTCGCAACAGCCCGCAAGTACCACGTGACGCTCGGCACGCTCAACGACGCTCAGATCCGGCTCGGCGGTGTCACGATGGCCAAGGCGGGTCTTCGGTTGCAGGGCATCGAGACGGGCGATCCGCGGCTGCCGCAGATTCCCGCGACGGCCGAACAGGTCGAGGCGCTGGCCAGCCGACATGCGGGCCGCCGGCGTGCTGCGATGAGCGTCGCCGGGGACGGCTCCAACGAACATTCCCGACCTCGCGCCACCTGGACCGCTCGCACCGGGCGGGCTACGGGTTACCGCGCTCGGCGGTATCAGCGAAATCGGCCGCAACATGACCGTTTTCGAGCATCTCGGCCGCCTGCTGATCATCGACTGCGGGGTGCTGTTCCCGGGGCACGACGAACCCGGCGTCGACCTGATCCTGCCCGACCTGCGCCACGTCGAGAACCGCCTCGACGACGTCGAGGCGCTGGTGCTGACCCACGCCCACGAGGATCACATCGGCGCCATCCCGCACCTGTTGAAGCTGCGGCCCGACATTCCGGTGGTCGGATCGAAGTTCACCCTCGCACTGGTCGCCGCGAAATGCCGTGAACACCGCATCAAACCGGTGTTCGACGAGGTCGCCGAGGGGCAGAGCAGCAGGCACGGCGTGTTCGAGTGCGAGTACTTCGCGGTCAACCACTCCATCCCGGACTGCTTGGCCATCGCCGTCTACACCGGTGCGGGCACGGTTCTGCACACCGGCGACATCAAGCTCGACCAGCTGCCGCTCGACGGTCGCCCGACCGACCTGCCCGGCATGTCGCGCCTCGGTGATGCCGGTGTGGACCTGTTCCTGTGCGATTCGACGAACGCCGAGATCCCTGGCGTCGGGCCGTCGGAGAGCGAGATCGGGCCGAACATGCACCGGCTGATCCGCGGTGCCGAGGGACGGGTCATCGTCGCCTGCTTCGCCTCCAACGTCGCCCGCGTGCAGCAGATCATCGATGCGTCGGTGGCGCTGGGCCGCAAGGTGTCGTTCGTCGGCAGGTCGATGGTGCGCAACATGGGCATCGCCAAGGAACTCGGGTTCCTCACGGTCGCCGACGACGACGTGATCGACATCGCCGCCGCCGAGATGATGCCGCCCGAGCGAGTCGTGCTGATCACCACGGGAACTCAGGGCGAACCGATGGCCGCGTTGTCGCGGATGTCGCGCGGCGAGCACCGCAGCATCACGCTGACGTCTGGCGATCTCATCATCATGTCGTCGTCGCAGATCCCGGGCAACGAGGAAGCGATCTTCGGCGTCCTGGACTCGCTGGCCAAGATCGGGGTACGCGTCGTCACCAACGGGCAAGTGCGGATCCATGTTTCGGGCCACGCGTACGCCGGTGAACTGCTCTTCCTGTACAACGGCATACGACCGCGCAACGTGATGCCGGTGCACGGCACGTGGCGGCACCTGCGGGCCAACGCCGCGCTGGCGGTCGCAGTCCGGGGTTCCCAAGGAGTCGATCGTGCTGGCCGAGAACGGCGTCAGCGTCGACCTGGTCGCGGGCAAGGCTTCGCATCGCGGGAGCCGTACCGGTCGGCAAGATGTTCGTCGACGGGCTGATCACCGGCGACGTCGGCGAGGTCACGCTCGGTGAACGGCTCACGCTGTCTTCGGGTTTCATCGGGGTGACGGTGGTCGTGCACCGCGGAACCGGCAAGCCGGCCGGCGCCTCCGCACGTGTACTCGCGCGGCTTCTCCGAGGATCCCAAGGCGCTCGAACCCGCCACCCGCAAGGTCGTCGAGGCGCTGGAAGCCCTTGCCGCCGAGAAGGTCACGGATCCGACCCGTATCGCGCAGGCCGTGCGCCGCGCGGTCGGCAAGTGGGTGGCCGAGGTCTACCGCCGGCAGCCGATGATCGTGCCGACGGTGCTCGAGATCGACTGAACGATCTAGACCTTCTCGGCGTACGCCGACCACTCGATCTGCGATGCGGGGAGGTTTCGGCCGGCGGGCCGGATGTATCGGCTCACCATCTCGTCGGGTCCGAGCCTGTTCGATCAGCCGCCACCCGTATCCCGCGAGGAAACCCGCGACGTCCTCGGGCAGCAGGCCGAACTTCCACACCTGGCTGCGCTGCTCGCATCCTCCGGTACAGCACCGGGGCGCCGTACAGATCGTCGCCGTCGATGAAGTCCCTTCGCACATAGGTGAAGTCGAGCCTGCTGCCGGCCGCTGCCCGCGCGAGCTGATCGAACGTGGCGCGCACGGCGTCGGCCGTCAGATACTGCGTGACGCCCTCCCAGACGAAGAAGGTGCGGCGCGTCGCGCGGTATCCGTGCGCGACGAGGGTCGCCATCAGGTCGTCGCGCTCGAAGTCGACCGGCACCAACCGGACCGACGGTGGTGGGCGTGCCGAACACCCGCGCCACGATCGCGCGCTTGCGTGCGATGTTGACCGGCTGGTCGACCTCGAAGACCGGGCACGTCGCTGTGGCGCGCAAGGCGATAGGGCCTGGTGTCGAGTCCGGAGCCAAGGATGACGACCGCGTCGACGTCGGTGAGCGAGCGCCGCGAGATTGTCGTCGATGTAGCGCTTGCGGCAGCACAGGTTCGCCCACAGCCCGGGACCGGATCGTTCGGATGCCGCGACGACTGCCCGGCGCAACGGGGCGAACCGGGTGGCACGCACGAACGCTCGCAGACGCATCGGCAGGAACGAGGCCGCCAGGTCGTCGTCGACCAGGCGGCGCCCGCGGTGGTTCGCTGCTGCTCGACCGCCGAGAGCACGATCGGCCCGAATGCGGTCTGGGCCTCCGGATTCCGGGCCATGCGGTGCTCAGCGCTTGTTGACGTATCCGGCGTCGAGCGGCAACGTGACCCCGGTGACGTAGCGGCCTGCGTCGGACACCAGCCACAGAACGGCGTTGGCGATGTCCTCCGACCTCGAGCGTGTCGCACCGGCAGCGCGTTGCTCATGTCCGGTCCGCCCTGGCTCTCCTGGGCCAGGCCCGTCGAGCCAGTTTCGGGTGAACTCGTTGTCGATCATCGGGGTGTTCACCCCGGCCGGATGAATCGGAGTTCACCCGGATGCTGTGCGATGCAAGGAGATTGGCGTACACGCGCATGAGTCCGACGATGCCGTGCTTGGCGGCGGCGTAGCCGATCGATCCGGCCATCGGGGAGCCGAGGCCGACCAGGCCTGCCACCGAGCTGGTCAGCACGATCGCTCCGCCGTTGCCCGCCTTGATCATTGGGCGCATCGCGACGTCGACCGTGTGGTAGACGCCGGTGAGGTTGACGTCGATGCACGTCCTGCCAGGCGTCCTCGCCCGCCATGGGCGCGATGCCCGCGTTGGCGATGACGACGTCCAGCCGACCGCCGAGCTCGTCGACACCCGCCTTCAGGACGTTCTTGAGCGACGCGCGATCCCGGACGTCGGCCTGCTGGGCGACGATGCGGGCACCGGTGTCCTCGACGAGCTTGACCGTGGCGGCCAGATCGTCGGGAGTGGCCATCGGGTAGGGCACCGACGCGATCTGGTCGCAGAGGTCCACCGCGATGATGTCGGCGCCTTCGGACGCCAGCTTCACCGCGTGCGCGCGGCCCTGACCGCGGGCCGCGCCAGTGATGAAGGCGACCTTGCCCTCCAGGGAACCCATGTCAGAGCGCCCGTCAGCCCCGCAGCTGGCCCTTGGCGGGATCGCCCGCGACGACGGGCTGCAACATCTTGATGTCCGGCGCACCGTCGAGGTGGTCACCGACGGCTCCGAACAGCGCGCCGATGGCGGGGGCGGTGCTGTGGGTCTTCAGTGCGTCCTCGTCGGCCCACTGCTCGACGAAGACGAAGGTGCCGTTCGCCTCGTGCAGTGCGTACAGTTCGCAGCCCGGTTCGTCGTGAACCGCTCTCGATCGCGCGCTTACATGCGTCGCGCACGGTGTCCACGGATTCGGGCTTGGCGATCAAGGTGGCGACGACGACTACGGGCATGCGAAGGACTCCTCGGTGAGTGAGAACTGGAAGCGTGTCTAACCATACTCACGCGCTACGAGCGGGTCACGGCCCGTCGATCCGGGTCGTCAGGGCGGTGAGATCGGGAACAATGAGAAGGTCAGGCGCATTGGTGGCCCAATCGATGCCGACCTGTGACCAGTGTGGCTGATGGTGAATTATGGGGCTGTTGCGACTAGGCTGGTCCGCCATGGCTAGTAAGACCACTGCCCGCTCGGGCGCCCGTTCGAGCAGGTCGAAGGCCGGTTCGCGGAGCGGCAGCGCGCCCGGCACGGCCCGCTGCTCCCCGCCGGAAGCCCGCGCGACGCACGGCGTCGCCCGCCGCAGGCGCCGGAGCCGCCGTCGGCCGGGGCGCCAGGGCCGGCTGGATGATGCTCGCCAAGGGGGCAGGCACGACGGCTCGCTCGGTCGGCCGGGCCCGCGATCTGGAACCCGGTCACCGCAGGGACGGCATCGCCCTTGGCCTGCTGGGTATCGCAGTGGTGCTGGCGGCCAGTTCGTGGTTCGACGCGGCGCGACCCGTCGGCGGGTGGATCGACACGTTCGTCCGGGTCCGTCATCGGCTCGGCCGTGGTGCTGCTGCCGATCCTGCTCGATCGCCATCGCCGTCGTCCTCATGCGCACCGAACCGCAATCCCGAGGCGCGGCCTCGGCTGATCCTCGGCGCGGCGATGATCGCGCTGCCCGCACTCGGGTTGTGGCATCTGTGGGCGGGCTCGCCGGCAGGATCCGGTCGCGCGCCGCAGCGCCGCAGGGTTCGTCGGCTTCGCCCTCGGCGGGCCACTTGTCCGACGGGCTCACGCCCTGGATCGCCACTCCGCTGCTCGATCATCGGGGTGCTGTTCGGCTGCTGTTGGTGACCGGGACGACCATCCGCGAGGTGCCGTCGACGCTGCAGGCCTGGTTCGGCATCCGGTTATCGCGGCGACGAGTACGGCGACGACGACGACTACGACGACGAAACCGGTACGACCGAGCAGCCGGAGGACTTCTCCGACGGCTACTACGACGACCCGGCGGGCTACCACGGCGACGAGGCGCAGGCGTGGCCCAGTGCCGGCCAGGCACACCGACCGGTACGCCGTATGACAACTACCCGCTGGACGACGAGACGCCGACCGTCCCCGAACCGACCGCTCGGACGTCGCGCCGCAAGAAGGCGGCGCCCAAGAAGCAGGACACCTTGGTGCTCGACCGCGTGGTCGAGGGTCCCTACACGCTGCCGTCGCTGGACCTGCTGGTCGCAGGCGATCCGCCGAAGCTGCGCAGCGCGGCCAACGACAAGATGGTCGAGGTCATCGGCTCGGTGCTGGAGCAGTTCAAGGTCGACGCCACGGTCACCGGGTGCACCCGCGGCCCGACCGTCACCCGCTACGAGGTCGAGCTCGGCCCTGGCGTCAAGGTCGAGAAGATCACCGCGCTGCAGAAGAACATCGCCTACGCGGTGGCCACCGAGAGCGTCCGCATGCTCGCGCCGATCCCCGGGCAAGTCGGCCGTCGGCATCGAGGTGCCCAACACCGACCGCGAGATGGTGCGGCTGGCCGACGTGCTCACCGCGTCGTCGACCCGGCGCGACCACCACCCGTTGGTGATCGGGCTCGGCAAGGACATCGAGGGCGACTTCATCTCGGCCAATCTGGCCAAGATGCCGCACCTGCTGGTGGCTGGCTCGACCGGCTCGGGCAAGTCGAGCTTCGTCAACTCGATGCTGGTGTCGATCCTGGCGCGGGCCACTCCCGGACGAGGTCAGGATGATCCTGATCGACCCGAAGATGGTGGAACTCACGCCGTACGAAGGCATTCCGCACCTCATCACGCCGATCGTCACGCAGCCGAAGAAGGCGGCGGCCGCGCTGGCGTGGCTGGTCGAGGAGATGGAACAGCGCTACCAGGACATGCAGGCCAACCGGGTCCGCCACATCGACGACTTCAACGCCAAGGTGCAGCTCCGGCGAGATCACCGACGCCGCTCGGCAGCGAGCGCGTCTACAAGCCGTATCCCTACATCCTCGCGATCGTCGACGAGCTCGCCGACCTGATGATGACCGCGCCGCGCGACGTCGAGGACGCGATCGTCCGCATCACGCAGAAGGCGCGCGCCGCCGGTATCCATCTGGTGCTGGCCACTCAGCGGCCGTCGGTCGACGTCGTCACCGGGTTGATCAAGACGAACGTGCCGTCCCGGTTGTCGTTCGCCACGTCGTCGCTGACCGACAGCCGGGTCATCTTGGACCAGGCCGGCGCCGAGAAGCTGATCGGCATGGGCGACGGGCTGTTCCTGCCGATGGGCGCCAACAAGCCGATCCGCTTGCAGGGCGCCTACATCAGCGACGAGGAGATCCAGGCGGTCGTCGAGGCGACCAAGGACGCAGGCCGAGCCGGAGTACACCGAGGGCGTCACCGACGTGCCAAGCCGACCGGCGAACGCACCGACGTCGACCCCGACATCGGCGACGACATGGACGTCTTCCTGCAGGCCGTCGAGCTGGTGGTGTCCTCGCAGTTCGGCTCCACCTCGATGCTGCAGCGCAAGCTGCGGGTGGGCTTCGCCAAGGCCGGCCGGTTGATGGACCTGATGGAGACGCGCCAGATCGTCGGGCCCAGCGAGGGATCCAAGGCGCGTGAGGTGCTGGTCAAGCCCGACGAGTTGGCGGGGACGCTGACGCTGATCCGGGGCGGGGACGCTTCAGGGGACGACGACGAACTCGACTGACGCGCCGAACGTGAGCCCACTGCGACTTTCGCGCCGGATTCTCGCAGTGGCGTCACGTTCGACGACGTGTCGGTGGCGATCGGCACACTCCCGGCATGGGGGAACCGTTCATCGGGAGTGAAGCATTGGCCGCGGGTGGCATCACGCCCTACCAGCTTCGAAGTCGCTTCGTCGCGGTTCATCGGGACGTGTACCTACCGCGTGGCTTGGAGCTCACCGCCACGTCGCGCGCGAAGGCGGCGTGGTTGTGGTCACGACGCGCGGGAGTCGTCGCCGGTCAGTCAGCTGCGGCACTTCACGGCGCCAAGTGGGTCGACGACGACGCATCCGCCGAGATCCTCTACGACAATCGCCGCCCGCCGAATGGGATTCGCGCGTTGTCGGACCGCTACCAGGACGACGAGGTTGAGACGGTGCGCGGTGTGGCCGTCACGACGCCCGCCCGGACCGCTTTGGACATTGCGTGTCGTTACCCACTCGGTGACGCCGTAGCGGCGATCGACGCCTTGGCGCGCGCAACCAAGCTGAAGATGGCCGACGTCGAACTTCTGGCCGAGCGGTATCGGGGACGCCGGGGAATTCGCGCCGCCCTCCAAGCCCTCGACCTCGTCGACGCCGGCGCCGAATCACCTCAGGAGACCAGAGTGCGCTTGCTTCTCATCCGGGCGGGCTTCCCGAGGCCCGAGACTCAAATTCCGGTGTACGACGAATACGGCCAACTCGTCGCGGTCATCGACATGGGGTGGCGCGACCTCATGGTGGGTGTCGACTACGAAGGCGAGCACCATCGGATGAGTCGCCGCCAACTCGACCGGGACATCAGGCGATCGGAGGCTCTCACCGAATTGGGGTGGGACGACGTACGCGTCACCGCCGAGGACACCGACGGCAGCATCATTGGCCGGGTGGGTCGAGCGTTCGCGCGCCGAACGTGAGCCCACTGCGACTTTCCCGCCGGATTCTCGCAGTGGCGTCACGTTCGACGACTGGAAGCGATTAGAGCGTCAGGATCATCCGGGTGTTGCCGAGGATGTTGGGCTTTACATAGGACAGGTCGAGGAATTCCGCCACGCCGATGTCGTAGGAGCGGCACATCTCCTCGTAGACCTCCGCGGTCACCGGGGTGCCCTCGATTTCCTTGAAGCCGTGCCTTTCGAAGAACTCGACTTCGAAGGTCAGCACGAAGATTCGCTGCAGGCGCAGTTCGTTCGCGACGTCGCAGGAGGCGCTCCACCACGGCATGCCCCACACCGTGTCCGCGCAGCCTGGGGTGCGAGGCGATGGTGCGAATCTCCCCGAGGTCGGCCCACAGGACGTGCAGGGCGCCGCAACCGACTACCTCGTCGTCGAGCTCGGCTACCCAGAACTCCTGGACGGACTCGTACAGGGTGACGAGGTTCTTCTCGAGCAGGATCTTGCCGGCGTAGACGTCGACGAGCGCCTTGATGCCGGGGACGTCGGAGGTGCGGGCCCGCCGGACGACCAGCCCGTCCGTTTCGGGCGCTCCATTCACACGTGTGAGAATATCGGCTCCCGCAACGGATATTCTGATCCGGTGCCTGGCCCGCCTGATACCGATCCGGTGATTCCGCGCGCCAGTGTCGCGAATGTCGCCAATGTGCTCACCGGCGTGCGCATGGCCATGGTGCCCGTCTTCCTGTTCGCTCTGTTCGTCGGCGATGGACACGAAACACGATGGCGCATAATCGCTTTCCTCATCTTCGCGGCGGCGGTCATCACCGACCGCTTCGACGGGGCATTGGCCAGGAGCTACGGCCTCATCACGGAGTTCGGCAAGCTCGCCGATCCGATCGCCGACAAGGCCCTGATCGGCGCGGCGTTGATCGGCCTGTCACTGCTCGGTGATCTGCCGTGGTGGGTGACCGTGGTGATCCTGATACGTGAGATCGGCGTCACCGTGTTGCGCTTCGCCGTGCTGCGTCGCGGTGTCATCCCGGCCAGCCGCGGCGGCAAGCTCAAGACGCTGGTGCAGGCGGTGGCGATCGGCCTGTTCATCCTGCCGCTGTCGGGGGCCTGGCTCACGGGGGCTTGGGTGATCATGTGGGCCGCGATAGCATTGACCGTGGTCACGGGGCTGGACTACGTCGTCTCGGCGGTCCGGAACTCGCGTCCGCGGCCCGTCACGTCCGTGACCGGGAACCAAATGGAAGCGTGCGGGCGTTCTGCTTCTAAGTGACCGGCTGGACGAAGGAGAGCGCGATGACGGCACTGCTGCGCGAAGTGATCGGTGACGTGCTGCGTCAGGCCAGGACCGAGCAGGGCCGCACGCTGCGGGAGGTGTCCGACGACGCCCGCGTCAGCCTCGGTTACCTGTCCGAGGTCGAGCGGGGCCGCAAGGAGGCGTCCAGCGAGCTGCTGAGCGCCATCTGCGGCGCCCTGGAGGTTCCGCTGTCGCGCGTGCTGTCCGACGCCGGCGAGGAGCTTGCCCGCATCGAGACGGCGCCGGACCGGGCCGAGCCGGCCAGGCGGACGAACATCGACGTCGCGACCAAGGTGGTCATCCCGCAGGTCGTCTCGATGGCGGTGGCGTCCTAAGCCGCGTTCGACTCGGTGAAGCGTGCGCGGGGACCGGAAATCATCCGCAGGGGTGTGGTCATCTGCGCCGAACCGATAAGTTGGCAGTAGCGCAAAGCCGCAAAGCACAGGAGCCCGCCCCGGGCAGGCACAGTCAACGACACGAAGGCGGAACGAACCCATGGCCAATCCGTTCGTCAAGGCGTGGAAGTACCTCATGGCGCTGTTCAGCTCCAAGGTCGACGAGTACGCCGACCCGAAGGTGCAGATCCAGCAGGCCATCGAGGACGCGCAGCGCCAGCACCAGGCGCTGACCCAGCAGGCCGCCCAGGTGATCGGCAATCAGCGTCAGCTGGAGATGCGGCTGAACCGTCAGCTCGCCGACATCGAGAAGCTGCAGGTCAACGTCCGTCAGGCGCTCACGCTCGCGGACCAGGTCACCGCAGCGGGCGACGCGGCCAAGGCCACCGAGTACAACAACGCCGCGGAGGCGTTCGCTGCGCAGCTGGTGACCGCCGAGCAGAGCGTCGAGGACCTCAAGACGCTGCACGACCAGGCGTTGCAGGCGGCGGGCCAGGCCAAGAAGGCCGTCGAGCAGAACGCCATGATGCTGCAGCAGAAGATCGCCGAGCGCAGCAAGCTGCTCAGCCAGCTCGAGCAGGCCAAGATGCAGGAGCAGGTCAGCGCCTCGCTGCAGTCGATGAGCGAGATGGCCGCACCCGGCACCACGCCCAGCCTCGACGAGGTGCGGCAGAAGATCGAACGCCGCTACGCCAACGCGATGGGCTGCCGCCGAACTCGCGCAGAACTCGGTGCAGGGCCGGATGATGGAAGTGCAGCAGGCCAGCGTTCAGATGGCCGGGCATTCGCGGCTCGAGCAGATCCGCGCCTCGATGCGCGGTGACGCGCTGCCGTCCGGCGGCGCCGCAACGCCCGGCCACCCCGGCCGCCACCCCGCCCGCCGCGGCGCCGGAAAACCCGCTGTCGCAATAGCGTTCACGGTGCATGACAGTGGATTCGCGGACAGGACGCGCGGAGGCGTGGCGCACGCTCGCGCAGCGCGGCGTCGACACCGCCGCGGAGCTGTCCGACGTGCTGGCCCAGAAGCTGGGCGCCGCCGCCGACCAGCGGGCCAAGCTGCTGCGCAAGCGCCGCTGGGCGTTTCGCTCGGGTGCTGTTCTTCACCTTCGCCACCGGGCTTCTGGATCGTCGTGACGGCGGTGCTGGCGTCGTGGGACACGCCGGCGTGGGCGCTGCCCATTCCCGGCGCCATCGCCGTCGGCGCGGCCTTCCTGGCGACGCTGTGCTTCCTGCGCCACCGCTGGCTGAAGGCCACGCCGCTGCCCCCGCAGCGCTCGGTGCGGCGGCTTCCGCCGTGGGGGTCGGCGGCTCGTCAGCCGATGGCGGCGCTGACGTCGGCCGAGCGCGGAATGTTCTCGCTGCTCGGCGTGATGCAGCGCGGCCGGATGCTGCCCGACGACGAGCTGCGCGAGGTGACGGTGGCGGCCAATCAGACCGCGACCACCATGGCGGCCACCGCCACCGACGTGGTGTCGATGGAGCGGGCCGCGAGCCGCGTCGCCGCAGTCGCGTGCGCACCTGACGCCCGACCATCCGGGCGTTCGCCGCGCAGCTGGAGACCGGTGTCCGGCAGTACAACGAAATGGTCACCGCCGCAGCGCAACTGGTGTCCGCGGCCAACAGCGGAACGATGTCGAGTTCGCCGATGTCGGCCCAGCGCTACCGCCACGAGCTGGGCACCGCGACCGACCGGCTGACCGGCTGGGCGCAGGCGTTCGACGAACTCGGCCACCTGCGCCGCGCTTGACGCGCTCAGACGTCCTGGCTGCTCGGCGGGCCCGATCGCGGTCCGTACTTCTGCGATGTAGGCGTCGTGGACGTGGGCGTCGCGCTGGCGGGCGACGTAGTCGACGAGGCCGGGATCCAACCCGTGCTTGCGCAGCATGTGCCGCCGCCACACCTTGTTCAGTGCGTGTGAGAAGAACACGAACGGGATCAGGATCGGCAACGTCGTGGACAGGTGCAGGTACAGCGACATCGGGATCATCCAGAACGGCGTCAGGATCAGCACCGCCGGAATGAACACCCGGACCATCATGCGGACGGTGGCGCCCGCGCCCGGCCAGGTCGTCGGCCACCCACTGCTTCATCGAGTCGGCAGACGCCGGCCGTAGCAGTACGTGACGTACTGCGAAGACATTCGGTCGGGTCCGCGTCGGTCGCGTCAGCGTCCATCACATCGCTCGGACGCAGCGACGGGACCACCGTCCCCGACGATGCCGCGGACGATCGCCTTGGTGAAGTCGTAGAAGTCGAAGTAGTCGCGCCACAGGGTGATTCGCCCGTCGTGCGACCTCGAAGACGCCGCAGACCCAGAACTGCAGGCGCAGCGGTCCGATGATCATGGCGTCGGTGCGTTCGTTGAGCACCGTGCCGCCGTCGGCCACGTTGCGGTGGAACTTCACCTCGAAGCCCATCCGGCCCTCCATGCCGCGGATCATCTTCACCACGCGCGCGCCGCCACGAATCGTCGGCAATCCGACGTTCTGGTAGACGACGTCGTCGGCGAGCAGGGCGTCGACGTGTCGAAGTCCTGGTTCTGCAGCGCGTTGAGGAAGCTCTCGACGATCGCGTGCGCGTTCGTCGACGGCGGATTCTGGTCGGTCATGCCAGCCAGCTCTGACCTCGGTCATGCTCTGCGCAAGCGCTCAGTGCTGTGGCTAGGGTGGGCGGATGCGCGTCGCGGTGGTCGCCGGACCCGACCCCGGACACGCGTTTCCCGCGCTCGCGCTGTGCCTGAAGTTTCTGGCCGCAGGTGACGCTCCGACGCTGCTCACCGGTACCGAGTGGCTCGACACGGCCCGTGCGGCGGGCGTGGACGCGGCCGAACTCGACGGGCTCGATCCGACGGATGTCGACGACGACGCCGACGCCGGTGACAAGCTCCACCGGCGGGCCGCGCGGATGGCCGTGCTCAACGCGCCACGGCTGAAGGCAGTTGGCGCCCGACCTGGTGGTGTCCGACGTGATCACCACGTGCGGCGGGCTGGCGGCCGAACTGCTCGGCGTGCCGTGGGTCGAGCTGAGCCCGCATCCGCTGTACCTGCCGTCGAAGGGGCTGCCGCCGGTCGGCAGCGGACTGGCGCCGGGCGTCGGGGCTGCGCGGGCGGCTGCGCGACGCGGTGCTGCGCGCGTTGACCGCGCGCTCGGTGCGCGACGGTGATCGCGACAGCGAACGGCGGCCCGCGCCGAGATCGGTTTGCCCGCTGCCGATCCCGGTCCGCTGCGCCGCCTGATCGCCACCCTGCCCGCCCTGGAGGTGCCCCGACCGGACTGGCCCACCGAGGCCGTCGTCGTGGGCCCGCTGCACTTCGAGCCGACGTCGGCGGTGCTCGACGTCCCCGACGGGCGACGGGCCGGTGGTGGTGGTCGCGCCGTCGACGGCGACGACCGGCACGGGTGGCCTGGCCGAACTGGCGCTGGAGACGTTGATACCGGGCATCACGCTGCCGCCGGGATCGCGGGTGGTGGTGTCGAGGCTGGGCGGGCCGGACGTGGCAGGTGCCGTCGTGGGCGGCGGTCGGCCTCGGCCGCCAGGACGAGCTCCTGACCCGTGCGGATCTGGTGATCTGCGGCGGCGGGCACGGCATGGTGTCCAAGACACTGCAGGCAGGCGTGCCGATGGTGGTGGTGCCCGGCGGCGGTGATCAGTGGGAGATCGCGAATCGCGTTGTGCGGCAGGGGAGTGCGGTGCTCGTCCGGCCGTTGACCGCCGAGGCGTTGACCGCCGCGGTGGGCGAGGTGCTGGCATCGCCCGACTTCCGCGCGGCCGCGCAGCCGGGCGGGCACCGACGTCAGCGGCATCGCCGATCCGGTACGGGTGTGCCATGAAGCGTTGGCGACCGTCGGCGTAGGTTGGTCGCGTGCGCTTGACGGAATTCCACGAACTGCGTCGAGGGCCGGTTCGGTCCGGTACGGGGCGGGTCGATGCTCGTCGACCACGTGCTGACGGCCTTCGGCGGCCGCACCGCCGCTGCAGGCCATCGACGACGGTGTCGATCCCCGCGACGTGTGGCGCGCGCTGTGCGCCGACTTCGACGTGCCCCGCGACCAGTGGTGAGCGGCTCAGGCCCGGCTCTGGCGGCGTTGACGATGTCGAGGCTCAGCCTGAGTCGCTGCCGCCAGCGCCGTCGACCTCCTCGTCGGTCAGCGCTCCGCACATCCAGTCCCAGTGCGCGGACACCGTCTGCCCGGCGACGGGTCGCGGCGCGAGTGACGTGCCGTCCTTGCGCCACCGCACCCGCTCGTCGGCGGGATCACCAGAGCCAGAGACTGCCGTCGGCGAACGTCAACGGTTGCGAGGCGATCACCGCGTGGTCGCCGTGCGACCGACTCGAACCGATGCCCCAGCGGACCCGGCAGTCCTGCATGACCTGGACCGGCTTGGTCGGGTCGCGGTCCAGGAAGCGGACCCACGGGTAGACGACGAAGACGTGAAAGCTGTGGTGCGCCAACGCCTGCCCGTCGGGCCAGGTCGTCCGAGTAGTCCGGTGACCTGCCCGGCGAACGCCGCCCGCAGTCGGCTCAGCAGCGCGATCGGGATCGACCGTCGGCCAGCAGTGGGCCACCGACCCAGTAGTTGCGCACCACCGTCCGCGTCGAGCGGGTCGGTGACGGCCCGCCGCGTCGGCGATCGCACCCAGGTACGGCCACGCGCCGTCGAACTCCTTCGCGTGCGCGGCGAGTCGGCCGCACTGTCGTCGCGCAGCAGCACGTCGGCATCGGCCGGCCCGCAGTAGCCGAGTTCGTTCGGCGGAAAGGCGTACCGCGCGAACTCAGCGTAGCCCGGCGGGCAACTGCCGCTCGGTCGACCCCCGCCACGTCAGCAGATCCGCGGCAGCTGTTCGCCGATCGGCAGGTCGACGACCCGGGTGCCGCCCAGCGCGGTGCGCGCGACGACCATGCCGGGATGCTCGGCGACGCACGATGCCGATGACCGCCGCAGCGGATCGCCGAGCGGATGCGCGCGCATCGCGGCGAGCACGCGATCGGCGTCCTCCGGCGGCACGAACGCCAGCAGCTTGCCCTCGTTGGCCACCTGCAGCGGGTCGAGGCCGAGCAGGCCGCAGGCGTCGCGCACCTCGGCGGGGATCGGGAACGTCCGCTCGTCGAGCGCGATGCCGACCCGCGCGGTCTTGGCGATCTCGTTCAGCGTGGCGGCGACACCGCCGCGGGTCGGGTCGCGCAGGACGTGGACGTCGGCGCCGGTGTCGATCATGGCGGCCACCAGCCCGTGCAGCGGCGCGGTATCGCTGGCGACGGTGGTGGCGAACTCGAGTCCCTCGCGGCAACTCATCACCGCCACACCGTGCACGCCGATGTCACCGCTGACGATCACGACGTCCCCGACCGTGGCGCGCTGCGGCCGGATGTCGACGCGGTCGTCGACCAGACCGATGCCCGCCGTGTTGACGAAGACGCCGTCGCCGTGGCCGGCGTCGACCACCTTGGTGTCGCCGGTGACCAGCTTGACTCCGGCCGCCAGCGCGGCGGTGCCGACGGCCTGTGCCACGCGCGCGATCTCGTCGAGCGGCGTGCCCTCCTCGAGGATGAACGCCGTCGACAGCACCATCGGCTGGGCACCCGCCATGGCCAGGTCGTTCACGGTGCCGTTGACGGCCAGGTCGCCGATCGTGCCGCCGGGAAAGACCAACGGCTTGACCACGAACGAGTCGGTCGAGAACGCCAAGCCGTGACGACCGCGACCTCGATGACCGCCGAGTCGCCCATGCCCGCGTCGGCGGCGGGACCGAACGCGGGCAGGAACAGATGCTCGATCAGTTCAGCCGACATCGCGCCGCCGCCGCCGTGACCCATCACGATGTTCGGCGAGTCCCGCAGCGGCATCGGGCACACCCACGCCTCCATGTCGATGGCCGCGGGAGGCGCCGACGTCGTCGGAGCCTGTCTCAGGCATGTGTCACCTCGAGCCGCCGGTACAGGTAGTAGGCCGCGCACGCGCCCTCGGACGACACCATCGTCGCGCCCAGCGGATTGCGGGGTGTGCACTCCTTGCCGAACGCCGCGCACTCGTGCGGCTTGATCAGTGCCCTGCAGCACCTCGCCGGACCGGCAGATCGCCGACTCGGCGGTGTGGATGTCGGTGACGGAGAACCGGTGCTCGGCGTCGTATTCCCGGTAGGCCGGCGACAGCCGCCAACCGCTCTGCGGGATCATGCCGATGCCGCGCCACGCCCGGTCGGTGACCTCGAAGACGTCCTCGAGCATCGCCTTGGCCGCCGGGTTGCCCTCCGCCGCGACGGCCCGGGATAGGCGTTCTCGAGCTCGTGGCGGCCGGACTCCAGTTGAAGCACGGTGCGCCGGATGCCCTCGAGGATGTCCAGCGGCTCGAATCCGGTGACCACGATCGGGATCGTGGTACTTCTCGGTGAGCTCCGGGTACTCGTCGGTGCCCATCACGCTGCAGACGTGACCTGCGGCGAGGAACGCCTGCACCCGGCAGGTCGGCGATTCCATGATCGCCGCGATCGCCGGCGGTACCAGCACGTGCGAGACCAGCAGCGAGAAGTTCTTCGACGCCAAGCCGTTTGGCCTGATACACGGTCATCGCGTTGGCGGGCGCGGTGGTCTCGAACCCGATGCCGAAGAACACCACCTGCCGGTCCGGGTTGTCCCTGGCGATGGTCAGCGCGTCCAGCGGCGAGTAGACCACCCGGACGTCGCCGCCCTCGCTCTTGATCCGGAACAGGTCCTTCTCGCTGCCCGGCACGCGCAGCATGTCGCCGAACGAGCAGAAGATCACGTCGGGCCGGGACGCGATCTCGAGCGCCTTGTCGATCATCTCCAGCGGGGTGACGCACACCGGACAGCCCGGACCGTGGATCATCTCGATCTCGTCGGGCAGCAGCTGGTCGATGCCGTGACGGATGATCGAATGCGTCTGCCCGCCACAGACTTCCATGATCGCCCAGCGCTGGGTGGTGACCGCCTTGATCTGGTCGACGAGCTTGCCCGCCAGTTCGGGGTCGCTGAATTCGTCCAGGTACTTCATGACTTCACCTCGGTTGTTGCAGTGTTGCCGGTGCGGGCACTCCGGCCTGTTTCGCCGCGATCTCGAATCCGTCGCCGAACTCCTCGTTGAGCACGCCGAGGTGCTCGAACTCGGCCAGTGTCCGGATGGCCGATTCCTCGTCGAGGCGTTGGATGCGCGAAGCCCACGTGCACGACGACGTATTCCCCGATGGCCGCGTCGGGGATGTACTCCAGGCAGACGTCCTTCTGGATGCCGCCGAAGTCGACGAGCGGACATCAGCGTGCCGTCACGGTCCTCGATGCTCAGGATCCTTCCCGGAACCGCTAAACACATTCGGCGTCCTCCCTTCTCTCATACCGAGTTCCCGACCAACAGCTGGCCGAGCGCGATGCCGCCGTCGTTCGGCGGCACGCGATCGGTGCGTGATCACGTCGAATCCCTTGGCGCGCAATCGCGTCAACGCGAGGCGCAGCAGCAGAGCGTTCTGGAAGACGCCGCCCGACAGTGCGACGGTGCGCGTCGAAGCGCGACGCCGTCATCGGCGAGGTCGACGATCAGGTCGGCGACGGCCAGGTGGAAGCGGGCGCCGATCACCTCCGATGACACTCCGGCGCGCACGTCGGCGATCGACGGCGGCGAGCAGCGGGAGCGGGGTCGATGATCGCCGGAACACCGCGCGTCGTCGACGTCGAACGAGTAGGCGTCGTCGCGCCGGCGTCCACGCCGCGGGCCCAGCCCTTCGAGCTCGATCGCCGCCTGCGCCTCGTAGGCGACCTCCTGGCGTACGCCTGCCAGCGCGGCCACGGCGTCGAAGAGCCGTCCCATGCTGGAGGTCGGGGCGCAGCCCAGCCCCGTCTCGAGTTGATGGCGCAGCACCCGCTGCTCGTTCTGCGGGACAGGCCCGCACCGGAGCCAGCTCGGGGTCCCAAGGGAGGCCGGCCGCCCACAGATGCGCCAAGCGCCATCCGGTAGGGCCGAAGCACGCTGATGTCGCCACCGGCCAGCGGCACGTACTTCAGGTGCGCAAGCCGCGGTACCCCTTGTAGTCGGCGAGCAGCACCTCGCCGCCCCATACCGCGCCGTCCGGGCCGTAACCGGTTCCGTCGAAGGCGAATCCGAGTACCGGCGCCGGAGCCGTCCAGCCCGTGTTCGGCCATCACGGCCGCGATGTGGGCGTGGTGGTGCTGCACGGATCGGACGGGTCGGTCGCCGCGCGTTGCGATGCGCCCACGCGGTGGACCGGTACCCGGGATGTGCGTCGGCGACGAACACTTCGGGGCTGACACCGGTGAGCGCGCGCAGGTGACGTTCGGCGGCGTCGAAGGCGGACAGCGTCGCGAGGTCGTCCATGTCGCCGATGTGCTGACTCAGCCAGGCGTACTTGCCGTCGGCGACGGCCAGCGTGTTCTTCAGGTCGGCGCCGACCGCCAACGTCGGGAGTCACCGAAATCGGCAGGGCGACCGGTAGCGGCGCGTAGCCGCGCGATCGCCGGATCGGTAGTTCGACGTCGTGGTCTGAATTGGCGTCTCCGACACCGGAGACGACGCGTACGACGGAGTCGTCGCACGGCACCAGAATCGGGCGGTCGTGCGAGAGCCACCCGTCGGCGAGTTCCGAAAGGCGTTCGAGCGCATCGTCGTCGGTGAAGCAGATCGGCTCGCCGCCGAGGTTGCCCGACGTCATGACGAGCGACGCGGGGCCGGGCTCGTCACCTGGCAGCCCGAACAGCAGCGCGTGCAGCGGGGCGTAGGCGAGCATGACGCCGAGGTCGGGATTGTGCGGTGCCACTGATGCGGCGACGAGGCCGCCGGCCGACCGTGGCATCAGCACGATCGGACGCTGGGGGCCGGCAGAGCACCCGCGCCGACGCCTCGTCCACCTCGGCGATGGCGTGGGCCGTCGCCACGTCGGCCACCATCACGGCGAAGGGTTTGTCGCCGCGGCGTTTGCGGCGACGCAGTTCGGCCACCGCGACGTCGTCGGCCGCGTCGCAGGCGAGGTGGTAGCCGCCGATGCCCTTGACCGCGAGGATGCCGCCGTCGCGCCAGCAGGCGTCGGGCGCAGCGCCAGTCCGTCCTCGCCGTCGGCGGTGCGGCCGTCGCGGCCGCGGTAGCCGAGCGCGGGACCGCAGTTGGGGCAGCACACCGGTTGGGCGTGGAACCGGCGATCGGTCGGGTCGGCGTACTCGCGGGCGCAGTCGGCGCACATCGCGAAGTTCGCCATCGTGGTGCTGGCGCGGTCGTAGGGCAGCGACGCGATGATCGTGAACCGCGGACCGCAGTTGGTGCAGTTGACGAAGGCGTGCCGGTACCGCCGGTCGACGGGATCGCGCTGTTCGGCTGCGCAGTCGGCGCACATCGCGACGTCGGGGGAGGCCAGCGTGCGGCCACCGTCCGATCGTGACGTGTCGGCGATGGTGAACCCGGTGCCGCCGACGAGCGGGGATATCGCTGCGTCTCAACGGTTTCGATCACCGCGAGCGGCGGGGGATCGTCGCGCAGCCGGGTGAGGAACTCGTCGATGACGTCGCCGTCGCCCTCGACCTCGATGATCGCGCCCGAGCTGTCGTTGCGCACCGAGCCGGTAAGCCCGAGGGCGGCCGCGGTCGTGTACACGAACGGGCGGAAGCCCACACCCTGGACGACTCCGTGCACGCAGATCCGAAGTCTGCGCCGAGCGGTTGTCATGGGAAGACCTCGGGATCCCCGCCCCTGCCCATCAGTTCCAGCCCGGCCATCGCTTCGTCGGCGCCTGCCTTGTCGGTCTTCTCGACGACGAAGCCCATGTGGATGATCACCCAGTCGCCGGCGATCGAACGTCTCCTCGGGCAGCATGCCGATGTTGACCTTGCGGTGTTCGCCCGCGACGTCGACGAGGCACAGCTGATCGCCGTAGCCCTCGAGCATTCCGACGACCTGGCCTGGGATTCCGAGACACATCGCTCAGCCCCCCGATGACCCGGTGGGTGCCGTGGTGCGGGCCGAGAGGTCGGCGATGACGTCGTTGATCGCCGCGACGGCGCCGGGTACGGCCGCGGCCACTGGCTCGGAGAGACCCATGCCCTCGTCGATGTTCTCCACTTCGCAGCCGATCGACGATCGTTCGCGGCGCCGTCCCGCCCAATGCGGTCAGCGTGGCGAACACGGCGGCTGGATCCATGCTGTGTGCTTCGAGACCAGCTGTGGCGGAAAGACTTTCGTGGTCGGCCTCGAAGACGTGAAGGGTGCCGGGCGCGCCGCGATTGGGCACCGCGTCGACGAGCACGAGCGCGTGCCAATCCTCGAGCAGGTCATACGCGAGGTGCATGCCCCTGATTCCGTAGTCGACCGGATGCACCTCATCTTTGCGGCCGTCGGGCACCTGCCCGACGACGTGTCGCATCACCTCGGGTCCGAAACCGTCGTCTCCGAGGAAGATGTTGCCGATGCCGGCTACCAGGATTCGTGACGTGATGTCACCCGTCGATCCGGTCGTCACATGTTTCTGATGCGGAGATAACGCCTGATGTCCGGAATCGAACTGAGGCCCACCGCGACGCCGGTGACGACGACTACCGCCACCACGCCGGTGGCCACCCAACCCACTACGTCCATGTTGAACTCCTTCTTTCGGTGATTGTCGGGCTGACATCCTGCGCGCCGAGCGGTTCGATCTCGTCCGGCCCGAAGTAGAGGTAGCGGCCATAGTCGTCGGGCATCTCGACGTCGGGCTCGTCCTCGACGATGACGCCGACGTGGCGCTCGCCGTCGACGTCCTCGTGTACCGAGGTGACTCGTGCGGTCTTGCCGGCGAAGAAGATGTCCTGGGCGTCGGCCCGTCTCGACGGCTTGAGCCGAACGCGGCTCCCCGCCGCGACGCGTACGCCGTTCACCAGCACCGCGTCGACGTCGGGGCGTACCGCCGTGTCGGCCAGCGGATCCCACCAGTCGATGCCCTCGGGAATCTCGGGTAGCAGCCCGCCGTACCCCGCGTGTGGGTTGCGCAGCACGCCGTGCAGCTGCTGCATTGACTCCGGTGACATCGAATCGCATCGGTCGATGATCTGGGCGGCCAACGGATCCGTGGCCCTGGCCTGTGCCTTCTCCTCGTCGGTCATCGTCATGACCCGCAGCGTGAGGATCTCGTCGATCTCGGTGGAGTCGTAGAGCGAACCCTCGCTCTGTTCGGCGATCTCGGGATGGTCGTAGAGGATGATCGGCGACACCAGCAGGAGATCGCGCTCGCCCGGCTTGCCCGCCAGCACCGGGAAGCACCGATGCTGGTGGCACCGGCCGACCGCGGCCTCCGCCGGCTCCGGTGGCTCGAGAAGCGAGACGAACTCTGCCCCGACGACCTCGGCGATCACGTGGGTGCCGATCATCGACGTGGCGATCGCACTGTCCTTGTCGGTGACGGCGGCGCCGGTGTTGCGGACCGACAGGCTGACGCGGCGCAGGCCGTCATCGGATTCGGTCGAGACCTCCAGCACGGCCGGTGATCGCCGCCCGGGTCCTGATGAGCCTGCCGCCGTCGACGTTCTCGACGTCGGTGCCCTCGGGAACCTCGACCGGCACTGTGCGCACAGTCTCGAGCTCTGCGAGATCGAAGGGCCCGAAGGACAATTCGCGTTCCACCGCCTCGTCCCAGGTCACCCACGTCTGCGAGCCGCTGGTGAACTCGTCCACCCGTTCGAAGCGTCCTTCGGCGACCTCGCGTTCGGCGCGGCGGTGCTGCAGTTGCAGGAACCGCACGATCAACGTGAGCTCGCCATCGCCGTCGACGACGAACTGTGCGGCCAGGTTGTCGTCCTCGCCGAGGCCGGCTTCGGCGGCGCCCGCAGGCCCGAGAACCCCGAACTGCCAGCGGGATTGGTTCTTGCTGGACGTGGAGCGATAGGGATAGAGCAGGTAGCCCTCGTAGAGGACCGCGTCGGCGATCGTGCGGGCCCGGTCCCAGCTGGCCGTCATCGGACCTCCTCGCGCTGCTGCGGCACGGGAACGGAGTCCTGGGGCGCGTCGGCGAGCAGCGCCGTCACCGCTTCGTCGAGGTCCAGCATTCCGCGGGCGGACTTGTAGGCGGCGAGCGCGGTGACGGTGTCGTGTCCGAGGCGTACCCACCCGGCATTGGGATAGTGACGTTGGATCAGGTCCCGCCAGACCGCGACCGGCATGTCATGGCGGGCCTCGCACTCCCAGGACACCAGTTGGACCGAGAGCCCTTCAGCGCTCCGGCCGCTACCGAAAACCGTTCCGCTGAAGAGGAACTGCAACGGAATCGAGCCGTCGCGCAAGGCGTGCAGATACTTCGACGCGGCGACCTCGAAGTCGTAAGTGCATTCCAGCGGCAGCGATGTCTCGGTGACGTTGGTGAAACCCTGCACCATCGCGGTGCCGTGCTGCCAGAGGAAGGTGCGTTGGGTGTTGACCCACCTTTCCCTTGGCCCGAACAGGTCCGTCAGCCCGGCCGCCTCTTCGTCTGAGTAGCCGCGCCGGAGCGGTTCGATGCGCACCTGGCACCGCAGCGCAATGGCCCGAATCGGATCGTCATCGCTGGTCGCGATGCCAATGCGGGCGGAGAGCCGCGGAGTCAGTGAATACGGTTCTGGCGCAACGTCCAGCACGGTGTACGTCATGTCGGTCACGGGGCGGCCACCTTGCTGCGCGCGGTGATTCCCTCGAAGAACTCGTCGACGAACTGACGCACTTCCTGGCCACCGTCGAAGCCACGCCACAACATGCGCAGGCGTCCCACGAATTCGTAGCAGGCGTCGATCGGCACCAGGTAGCACTCCGGAGCCGGGCCGCCGGCGACATCAGACTCGGCGGGGGCGTCCACGTCGGGCACTCGTACCAGCAGCGCCTCGACGTCGTGAGCGAGCATTTCCAGCCTGGCATCCGCGCCGCTGATGGTGTTCCAGGCGTCCAAGTCGAGTTCGGACTCGGTGGCTCCGGCAGGCCCAGGATAGAAGGCGACTGTCTTGCCGAGCGCCGAGTTGTGGAAGAAGAACGCCAAGCCCACCGGAATCTGGAGTGATTCCCAGCCCAGGCGGTCCAGTGCGAAGTCGGGGAAGCGCAGGTAGCGGTCCGGCACCGCGCGGTACTTCAGCTCGGCGTGCGGGTCGGAGAACAACAGATAGCAGCCCCGGCACGTGCACATCAGCTGTCTGCCTGCCACGTTCACGACGTGCTGGTGCTCGTCGGCGATCGGCTCGGCGCACATCTCGCATCGCTCGCCTGCCGGTTGGGGCGCACGCCGGTTGGCCCGGATCCGGGAGATGACGTCGTATGCCCCCTGAGCCATCAGGTCACCCCGGTCGTTTCGGCGAGCACCGCCAGCGACAGCACGCCGTCGCGTACCAACAGGGGGAGTGGTTCGAGGTGGACGTCCGCTCTCGCCGCGTCGTCGAGGCTGGCACCCGCGTGGACGGCGTCGAAGTGCGCGTGGCACTGCGGGCATCGCAACACGGCTTCACCGATCTTCGCGCCCATCCGCCTGTGCAGCACCGCGCCCGCCAGTGACTGCCCGCAGGAGCCGCACCGGTCGTGGTAGGCGAATAGGTCATCACCGACGCGGCAGGCGAGCACCGTCATCCCCGCCACCATGAACCCGCCGACCTCGCCCGAGCCGAGGTCCGCGATGTCCGGTACCGGATGCCAAGCGGCGCCGGGACTGTCCCTGGTGTGCACGCGGCTCATCAGGGACTCGACCGGAATGACACCTGCAGACGACTTGGCATCGGCCGCAACGACTTCGATCGACGATATTTCTGGCGCAGCGGCGCGCACCGCGTCCTCGACGGTCAGCTCGAGCGTCACCGCCGACGACGGGCAACTCTTGCAGCTCCCGGCGAAGGCCAGCCGGACGACGGGTCCTTCGGCGCCGTCGACGACGTCGAGCAGCGTCACGTCCCCGCCGTGCGAACCGAGGTAGGGCCGCACGCTGTCGAGGGCGTCCTCGATGCGGCGTTCGACCCCGTGCGGGTGCAGATCGTGCACCAGCATCAGGCTCGCGACCAGATCGTCGGCAGCGAACCGCTCGATCAACGTTGGATCGGCCGCGGCGGCGATGGACATCATCCGGTGCATGCCGGCGCCGTAGAGGTCGGTCAGTTCACCCACCAGCGACTCGGCGCGCTCTCGCGCAGCCGGGCCACCGGTGGCAGTGGCGTCCAGCAGGACCTGTATCCGGTCGCCGGCTGAGCGCCACCGCGCCTCTGTATTGAATTCGCTCCTCGCGTCCGCAGTATCGAATTCGCTCCTCGCGTCCGCAGTATCGAATTCCTTTGGTTCTGCCGGGCCCCGTCCCTCAGGCTGGGCCATACATCACTCCCCGGTGACGGACTGGGTAGGTGAGTGCAATCGCTCGATCGACTTCCCGTCCCCGAGATACATGTGCACCCCACATGGCAGGCAGGGATCGAAACTGCGCACCGTGCGCATGATGTCGATGCCCTTGAAGTGCTCCCGATCGTTCTCCTCGAAGATCGGTTGCCCCTGCACGGCGTCCTCGTACGGACCGGGAGTGTCGTAGCTGTCGCGTGGGCTGGCATTCCACGGCGTCGGTGGGTACGGGTGGTAGTTCGCGATCTTGCCGTCCCGGATCACCATGTGGTGGCTCAGCACGCCGCGCACCGCCTCGGTGAAGCCGCAGCCGATGGCCTCGTCGGGCACCGTGAACTTCTCCCACGTCTTGGTGCGTCCGGCGCGGATCTCGATCAGGGCCTGCTCGGCGAAGTGCAGTGCACAGCCCGCCGCGTAGGCCTGGAAGTACGTCCGAGCACGGTTGCGTTCGATCGTGTTGCTGCCGACGGCCGGTATCTTCCACTCGAGCGAAACCGGGCCCTTCAGCGCGGTCTTCGGAAGATTGATCTGCACGCTGTGGCCGGTGGAGACCACGTAGCCGCCCGCGTCGACCAGTCCCGCGAGCGCCGTCGACCACAACCGCGCCAGCGGGCCGCCACCGGTGTCCAGCGCCAGATGGTCCTTGCCGTCGAACCAGCGCGGCGACATCACCCAGCTGTACTTGTCGTCCAAGTCGCGCTTCTGCGGACGTGGGTTGGTGTGCTGGTTCCACGGATGCCTGCGGTCGACGGGATTGCCCAGCGGATCGCTCTTGACGAACATCTCCTGGTCGGTCCAGTCGTCGTAATACGAACTGCCCAAAAGGATCCGGATGCCCAGGTTGATGTCAACCAGGGAGTGGGTGAGCAACTTTCCGTCGATCACCACGCCGGGCGTGACGAACATCTTGTTGCCCCACATCTCCATGTCCTTGTAGGAGAAGTTGCAGTACTCCGGATCCTGGAACGAACCCCAGCAACCGAGCAGGGTCCGGCGCAGACCGACCTGGTCGTAGCCGGGCAGTGCTTCGTAGAAGAAGTCGAAGAGATCGTCGTGCATGGGCACGACCTTCTTCATGAACTCGACGTAGCGCATCAGTCGGGTGATGTAGTCGGTCATCAACTGGATCGTGGCAACCGTCCCGACTCCACCGGGATAGAGCGTGGAGGGGTGGACGTGCTTGCCCTCCATCAGGCAGAACATCTCGCGCGTCCAGCGACTGACCTGCAGCGCCTCCCGGTAGAACTCACCGGTGAAGGGATTGAGCGAACGCATGATGTCGGCGATGGTCTTGTAGCCGTGCGCCTCCTCGTTGGGGGCGCGGGTGTTCTCCGCCTTCGCCAGCACGCTCGGGTTGGTCTCGGCGACCATCTTCTCGCAGTAGTCGACCCCGACCAGATTTTCCTGGAAGATGTTGTGGTCGAACATGTACTCGGCGGCCTCACCGAGGTTGACGATCCACTCGCCCAAGTTCGGCGGCTTGACTCCGTACGCCATGTTCTGCGCGTAACAGGAACAGGTCGCGTGGTTGTCACCACAGATCCCACAGATGCGACTGGTGATGAAGTGCGCGTCGCGGGGATCCTTGCCCTTCATGAAGATCGAGTAGCCGCGGAAGATCGACGACGTGCTGTGGCACTCCACGACTTCGCGGTTCTCGAAGTCGATCTTGGTGTAGATGCCGAGGCTGCCGACGATGCGGGTGATCGGATCCCATGCCATCTCGACGAGCTGACTGGGGTCCTTCTTGGTGTGTTGCGGTCCGGGAACGGTTGTTGTCATGACGCTTTACCTCTCCACGACTCGCACCTACCAGGTGCGAGTCGCTCCTGTCGTCAGTTCCTTGCCCCGGTGCCGCCACTTGGGCTCTTTGTCGACGGAGCGCCCGGTGACGTGACGCAGGTTTCGGATCACGGAGCCGTACAGCCCCGACGCGGTGGTGGAGATCTTGCCGCCCGGTGGTTCGTCCATGAACGGCATGAACTTGTCGGGGAAGCCGGGCATCGTGCAGCCGATGCAGATGCCGCCCACGTTGGGGCAACCGCCGACGCCGTTGATCCAGCCGCGCTTGGGCACGTTGCACTTGACGACCGGACCCCAGCAGCCAAGCTTCACAATGCATTTCGGCGAGCCATACTCGGTCGCGAAATCGCCCTGCTCGTAGTAGCCGGCCCGGTCGCACCCCTCGTGCACCGTGTTGCCGAACAGCCACTGCGGTCGCAGTGCGTCGTCCAGCGGGATCATCGGCGCCTGACCGGTCGCCATGTAGAGCAAGTAGGTCAGGGTTTCAGACAGGTTGTCGCCCTGGATCGGGCAGCCGGGCACGCACACGATTGGTATGCCCGCCTTGCTCTTCCAGTCCCAACCGAGGTAGTCCGGCACCCCCATCGCGCCGGTCGGGTTGCCTGCCATCGCGTGGATGCCGCCGTAGGTGGCGCAGGTACCCACAGCGACGACCGCGGTGGCCTTTGGCGTGAGTCGGTCCAGCCATTCACTGGTGGTCATCGGCTGATTGGTGGCCGGGTCGTTGCCGAACCCGCACCAATACCCCTCGTTGTGCAGGCTCTCGTTGGGGATGGACCCTTCGACGACGAGCACGAACGGCTCGAGCTCGCCCCGATCCGCTCTGAAGAACCACTCGAGGAAGTCGTCGGCGCCCCCGTTGGTCCGCATTCGAAGTCGATCAGCGGCCAGTGGACCGCGATCTTCGGCAATCCTGGTAAAGCACCGAGCGCGATCTCCTCGATGCTTGGCTGGGTGGCGCCAGTCAACGCAACGGAATCGCCGTCACAACTCAGGCCGGCGTTGATCCACAGAACGTGGATCAATGTCTCTTCCGCTTTGATGGCTGCTTCTGATGGCATGATGCAGCTTTCCGGGGGCGGGCTGGGCCCCCTGCGCCGCCGGAGTCGACCATCGGCCCACTTGCGCGGCGTTGTTTCTCGGTCTACTCCCGGGGCTTTGTCTTGTCAACGGAATCACGTGACATGCCAGAGTCTTGCCATCTGTTTGCGCGAATCCCGATCCAGTCGTACCACGCCGCGATACCATCACCAGTTGTTGCCGAAATCGGCAAAATATTTACGTCGGCGTTCAGCGATCGCGCGTGTCCGATGCATTCTTCAAGGTCAAAGCTGACGTACGGCAGAAGATCGATTTTGTTGATGATCACCAGCCCCGCGGCAGCAAACATGTGTGGGTACTTGAGCGGCTTGTCGGCGCCCTCCGTCACCGATACCACCACCACTTTGCTCTGTTCGCCGAGGTCGAACATCGCCGGGCAGACGAGATTGCCGACGTTCTCGATGAACAACACCGACATGGGCTCTGGGTCAAGGGCTTCCAGCGCCCGCCTCACCATGTCGGCGTCCAGGTGGCAGCCGGCGCCGGTGTTCACCTGCACGGCGCGTGCGCCCGCCGCCCGAATGCGCTCGGCGTCCAGCAGCGTTTCCTGATCGCCCTCGATCACCGCGACGGTGTGGTGCACCGACAAGTCGCGGATGGTGCGTTCCAGAAGCGTGGTCTTGCCCGCGCCGGGTGAGCTGGTGATGTTGAACGCAAGTATCTCGCGGTCGGCGAGCCATTGCCGATTCTGTTCGGCGAGTACGTCGTTCTTCGCCAGGACCTTCTGCTCCAGCGTGATCGTCTCGGTGTGCGGGTGTGCGGGTGCTGGTGGTCGTGGTCGTGGTCGTGGTCGTGATCGTGCGGATGAGCGTGTCCGGGCTCTGGTTGTCCGCTCTTCGCGCGAGCGCTCATCGCCGTGATGACTGCGCCGTCGCCGCCGCAGCCGCAGGTTGCGCACATGTCAGCTCACTTCCATCGAGAGGATTCTCAGGTCCCGGCCGGCAAGGACTTCGACATCGGCACTGCCGCAGGGGCACAACAGGATCGGATCGCTCAGCTCGAAGCCGGCGCCACAGGTGCGGCAGTGCGCCTCACCGGGACGCAGGTCCACCTCGAGCTGGGCGCCGTCGGCGACGGTGCCCTCGGTGGCGAGGTCGAAGCAGAACGTCATCGCATCGGGGACGACGGCGCACAGTGCGCCGACTTCCAGCCTGACGCTGTGCACGCGTCGACCGGCGGCGTGCTCACACACGGCATCGACGACACTTTGCGTCAGCGCCATCTCGTGCACGTTCGCCCCAATCTGGGCCGGATGTTTTTCACCATAGGCCGGTGACTGTCGGGGCACAACGACGCTGCGTCCCCGGTGGAGCTACTCGTCGTCGACGACGGTGAACCCGGCCAGCCAGTCCTCGTGCATCTCGTCGTCGATGGACACCCGCCATTGATAGCGCTCGCCGACCTTGAGTTCGAGGGGCGGAATGGTGGCGATGAACGGGATGGTGACCGGCGTGCCCTTGGGGTGAACGGGCTGATGCCTGGCCTTGACGACGTTGTCCTCGGTGTGGGCGACCCTGGCGCCGTCACTGTCCACCAACTCGGCGCGGATCGGGAAGCTGACGCCGATCTCGGCCCACTCGACTTCGACGAAGACGATCAGAACATGCTGCGCAGTGGGCGTCGGGCTGGTCGTCCAGCCCAGGCCGAGCGCATGGACGGTGCCACTCTTGTCGAGGTGGCCGCTCTGCGCCAGCAGGACCATGGCTCTCATCGTCCTGCGATCCTACGGACAGTCTCGACAGCGCCCGGCGTGTCAACTTGAATCGAACAGGTGTTCGTCTACTGTGGGCAGAGTTCGACGGCTAAACGCTGGTCACGCCCACTTGTCGGTGGCTGCCTCTAGCGTCTCGGCCAACTGATCGAACACCGATCAACCGAACACTCACGAGAGACGGAGAACCACCACCATGGCGCAAGCCCCAGATCGCGAGAAGGCCCTCGAGCTGGCTCTCGCACAGATCGAGAAGAGTCACGGCAAAGGCTCGGTGATGCGGCTCGGTGACGAGGTACGCCAACCGATCTCGGTCATCCCGACCGGATCGATCGCCCTGGACGTGGCGCTCGGCATCGGCGGCCTGCCGCGCGGCCGGGTCGTCGAGATCTACGGCCCGGAGTCCTCGGGTAAGACCACCGTCGCGCTGCACGCGGTGGCCAATGCCCAGGCCGCAGGCGGTATCGCGGCGTTCATCGACGCCGAGCACGCGCTGGATCCCGACTACGCCAAGAAGCTGGGTGTGGACACCGACTCGCTGCTGGTGTCCCAGCCCGACACCGGTGAGCAGGCGCTCGAGATCGCCGACATGCTGATCCGGTCCGGCGCGCTGGACATCCTGGTCATCGACTCGGTCGCCGCGCTGGTGCCACGTGCCGAGATCGAGGGCGAGATGGGCGACAGCCACGTCGGCTTGCAGGCCCGGTTGATGAGCCAGGCGCTGCGCAAGATCACCGGCGCGCTGAGCAACTCGGGTACCACCGCGATCTTCATCAACCAGCTTCGCGAGAAGATCGGCGTGATGTTCGGCTCGCCCGAAACGACAACGGGTGGAAAGGCTTTGAAGTTCTACGCCTCGGTCCGCCTCGACGTGCGCCGCATCGAGACGCTCAAGGACGGCACCGACGCGGTGGGCAACCGCACCCGCTGCAAGGTGGTCAAGAACAAGATGGCGCCGCCGTTCAAGCAGGCCGAGTTCGACATCCTCTACGGCAAGGGCATCTCCAAGGAGGGCTCGCTCATCGACATGGGCGTCGAGCACGGGTTCGTCCGCAAGTCCGGCTCCTGGTTCACCTACGAGGGTGAGCAGCTCGGCCAGGGCAAGGAGAACGCGCGTAACTTCCTGCTCGAGAATCCCGAGGTGGCCGACGAGATCGAGAAGAAGATCAAGGAGAAGCTCGGCATCGGCGCCGTGCTGACCGACGACCTCAACAATGTCGAACCCCTGCCCGCCCCAGTCGACTTCTGAGTCGCGTGAGGAGCAGGCGCGAGCGCTGTGCTTGCGCCTGCTCACCGCTCGGGCGCGAACCCGATCCGAGCTGGCAGAACAGCTGATCAAACGGGGCTACCCCGACGACGTCAGCGCTCGGGTCTTGGACCGGCTGGCCCAGGTCGGTCTCGTCGACGACCGGGACTTCGCCGAGCAGTGGGTGCGTTCGCGGCGGGTGAATGCAGGAAAGGGCAAGCGCGCCTTGGCTTCCGAATTGCGAACCAAGGGCATCGACGACGAATTGATCGCCGACGCGCTGGCCGACATCGACTCCGCCGCCGAGCGGGCACGGGCCGAGCAACTGGTCGCCGACAAGCTGCGCCGCGAGCGCTTGACCGACGAGTCCGACGACGCGAAGGTGGCCCGTCGGCTGGTCGGAATGCTCGCCCGTCGTGGCTATGGCCAGACGTTGGCCTTCGACGTGGTCAAGGTGGCGTTGGCGAGTGAGCGGGAGCGCCGGCGGGTCTAGGTCAGGGCTGATCCGGTCGGCTCAGTAGTCGGCGGGTTGGTTGAAGATGACGACCAGACTGATGATCTTCTCGTCGCGGACGCTGAAGTAGTTGGACAGGACCAGTTCCTCCGGCAGGTTGGTCTTGTCGTACTCACCGTCGTAGAGACCACGAACGATGATGTCGCCGTGATGGTCGAGGACCTCGGTGACGTCAATGGTCACCTTGTCGCCGACCATCTCCTTCGCCAGCCAACGACGGACGGCGTCAAGTCCGACGAATTCACGTCGGTTGTCGTTGACGTAGGCATCGTCGGCGAAGGTGCGTGCTATCCGGTCGACGTCATGGGCGTTGACGGCGGCGACGTGCTCTGCGACGACTCCGGTCAGCGTGGTCGGTTTCATGGCGCATTCCTTGGGTTCGGGGTTGTCCTGACCAAGCCAGCCTGTCGGCTCCGGTAACGGGAGGGTCAAGGACGTCCACGCCAGGAATCTCTCCCCAAGGGGAGGGCGCGGCCGCTAGTCGTAGCCGGCCGGGATGACCTCAAGGTGGTGACGCGCGTGGCTCGGTCACCGTTGCATGGCGGTTGCGGTAGGTGGTGCCGAGCAGGAAAACGCAGGCAAGCAGGGCGGTTCCGCCGGCGATGAGGAAACCCGCACGTGCGCCCCATAAGTCGCACAGCCAACCGACCAGCGGGCCGCCGATCGGAGTCGAACCGAGAAACACCTGACCGTGGATCGCCATCATGCGGCCGTGCATCCCGGGCTCACTGTTCAGCAACAGCACCGACCGGGCAACGGTGTTGAAGATGATGTTGGTGACGCCGATCGAGACCATCGTCACCAGTGCCATGGCCAGCACTGGGCTGAAGGCAGAGACGACGTTCGCCGCCCCGAACGCGACGGTCGTCATCAGCAATGTCCAGGCGGTCGGGATCGCAATGCTTGCGCTGACGACAGCGCCGAGCAGGGCACCCAAGCCGATCGCCGACGTGAGCCAGCCGTAGGTCGAGGCGTCGCCGTGGTAGAGCTCGGTGGCCGCCAGCGGCAGCACCACGCGGAAGTTCTGGCCGAAGACCGCGACCACGGCGACCAGAATGAGAGTGGACCGAAGCTGCGGCGAGGCCCAGATGTAGCCGATTCCCTCGCGCACCTGCCCCTTCTCGCGCGGAATCCGCGGTGATGGTTTCAGTTGGTCGCCATTCAGAAGGAGCAGGCTCACCAGAACCGCCACGAACGACATCGCGTTTACTACGAATGCCCACCCGACTCCGACACCTGCAATCAGCAAGCCGGCAATGGCGGGACCCACCAGCCGGCCGGAGTTGTTCACGCTGGATGCCAATGCCTGGGCGTTCGCGTAGTCACCAGGTTCGACCATCGAGGCTACGAACGCCTGCCGGGCGGGGACGTCGAGAACGGTGATCAGTCCGAGTCCGAGGCCCAGGGCGAGGACGGACCACAGCTGCACGGCCCCGGACAAGGTGATCGCCGCCAGCACTACCGCCAGCAATCCACTTGCCGCCTGTGTCGCCATGATGGTGCGCCGCCGGTCCAGTCGATCGACGAGGACACCGCCATAGGGCGCCAGGAAGAGCATCGGGGCAAACTGGGCGGCGACCGACAGGCCGAGCGCGGCGCCGTTGTCGGTGATCTGCAGGACGAGCCAGTCCTGCGCGACGCGCTGCACCCACGTGCCTATGACGCTCACGCAGTGGCCGGCGAGATAGATCCGCAGGTTCGGCGAGTGCCGTAGTGACCGCAGCAGGCCGCCCCGTCGATCCCGGGTTCGCCGCTTCACTGTCGGGCCTCCGTGTCCGTCAACCCCGAAAACTCCTCTCTCCGAGCCCTATTGACCACTTCGCCATCGATTCGATCGAGCCTCGATCCGATGACGTTGGTCGGGCGGTCGCCGTGTCGGCGACTCGATGAACTTTGGATCGACGCAGTGCTTGACCGGTGCCACGACACACCTTACAGTTTGTATCTAATATCAAGGATCTTAAGTCAAATTTCATCACGGGAGTGCCATGGGCGTTGAGTGGGTGTGGGAGCGGTTTCTCACCGAACAGGACAAAGCGCACCTGGCCGCGTCCGCGCCCATTCGGCGGCGGGGCTTCGGGCATCGCCCCGCAGTACTGTCGATCGACAACTACCGGAAGGCCTTGGGCGACAAGCCGGAACCTCTTCTCCAGTCGATCCGTACCTGGCCTGCGAGTACCGGGCTGGCCGGGTGGGACGCCGCGGCGAAGGTGGCGGAGCTGCTGTCGGCGGCCCGTGCCGCGGAGATCCCCGTCATCCACCTCACCGGCCTGGCGCAGGAAGACTCCGGCATCCCCGCATGGGGGGCTCGCCTGGGCGGTCGACACGTTCGTTCCGGCGGTACCCCCGAGGAAGACGATCGTCACCGGCGCAGGTTCGACTTCATCGAACAGGCCGAGCCCCTGCCGGGGGAGGTGGTCTTGCGCAAGACCGCACCCAGCGGATTCTCCGGGACACCGTTGCTTCCACATCTCATCGCCGAGGGAATCGACACGCTGATCGTCTGCGGAGAGAGCGTGAGCGGCTGTGTACGGGCCACGGTGACCGACGGGTGTTCGAACCGGTTGAGCATGGTGGTGGTCGAGGAGTGCGTGTACGACCGCCACGAGGCGTCGCGCGCCATCAACCTCTTCGACATCGACCAGAAGTACGGCGACGTCATCACGCTCGACGAAGCCATGGCGTGGATGGCACAGTACCGGCCGGCTGCGGCCTCCGATCCCACACTGGCCGAAACAACGTCATGAGCAACATGTTTCGCAGTCAGCGGCCAAATCAGCCCGGGGCCCGTGCACGAGATGAGGAGCAGCAACCTATGTCGACGAGAACTCATGCACGCCGCCGGGGGTTGATCGCCTGCACCGCTTCCCTGGCGCTGGTCATCGCCGCCTGTTCGTCTCCGGGAGGAACGGATTCGGATTCGGCCAAGGGCGCGGACAAGTGTGCCAACAGCGCCACCATCGCGCTGCAGGGCAAGCTCAAGGGCCTTTCGGCGCAGGATCGCGATGCGATGCTCGTCGATGAGGCGAAGAAGACCAACGGCGGAACGGTCAACCTCTACACCGAGGTCAACGATCCGACGGTGATCACCGACCCCTTCGAAAAGGCATACGACGGGCTGCATGTCAGCGTCTACCGTGCGGGCAGCGAGCAGATCCGCGAAAGGGTTTTGCAGGAAGCCCAGGCCAACTTCGCCGGGGCCGACATCGTAGAACTCGACTCACTCGAGATGGCGATTCTCGATCAGAATCACCTCCTGGCGCCCGCAGAATCGCCCTACCTGAATGGCGTCACCGAAAGCGCGAAGTTCGCGAACTTTACCGGCGACCGGCTCAGTTACATCGTCCCGGTGTGGAACACCACCGTCGTACCGACCGACACGGCGCCGAAGTCCTTCGAGGATCTCAAGGATCCAAGGTTCAAGGGCAAGCTCGCGCTGGAGGGCAGCGACGTCTTCTGGTTCGCCTCGATGGTCGATTACCTGCAGACGCAGAACATGACCAAGGACCAGGCGGTGCAGTTGTTCAAGGACATCGCGTCCAATGCAGCCATCACCGACGGCCACACGACCACGACGGACCTGGTAGTCGCCGGTCAGTACGGCATCGCGGCCAACAACTACATCCACCGCATCCGCGAGCTGCAAGGCAAGGGTGCGCCTTTGCAGTTCACCCCGGTGAAGGTTCCGGTCGTGGCCGAGGTGACGGGGATTGCCGTCCCGTGTGCCTCCGCCAACCCCGCGGGCGCGCTGCTCCTGCAGGACTTCATCCTCGGGCCGAAGGGGCAGCAGGCCTTCATCGACGACGACCGTACGCCGAGCAACGAGCAGATGGCCGCCGCCTCCTTCGGCGGAGTCGACATCAAGCCGATCAAGACCGACGTCGAGGCGATCTCCGCGAAGTACTCCGAATGGAACGACCTCTGGCAGACGGTCGTACACGCCGGGGGCAACGGGTGACCCAGGTCCTCGCGCCGGGGGCGCCCGACGCCGCGCCGCGCCCGTCGTCGCCGGCCGTGGGATCCGATCGTCGCCCGTTGCTGCTGTGGTCGCTCGGTCTGCTCGTCGTTGTGGTGCTGGGCTATTTGGTGTTGTCTCCGCTCGTCTACCTCGTATGGCGCGGCCTGACGACTGGGCAGGGCTTCGGGCTGGGCAACATCGCCGCCGCCTACAGCGTGCCGGGCACCGGCGAGATGTTGCTCAATTCGTTCCTGTTCGCCGGCGGGTCGGCGCTGGTCAGTACGGTCACTGGAACTGCGCTGGCGTTCTTCTGCGTGCGTTCGAACGCGCCGATGAAGCCGCTGCTCTACGCCGCATCGATTGTGCCGCTCATCGTCCCGGGCATCCTGTACACGATTGCTTGGGTCTACCTGGTCGGCGGGAACGTGGGCGTGATCAAGCGAGCGTTCAACACCATCGGCCTGGGATTCGCCGTCCCCGACGCCTTTTCACTGCCCGGGATGATCCTCATCGATGGCCTGCATCTTTCGCCGTTGGTGTTCCTGCTGATGTACGCAGCGTTCCGTTCCACCGATCCCTCGCTCGAAGAGTCGGCGATGATGAGCGGTGCAACGGTTCCGCAGACCGTACGCCGAGTGACGTTGCCGCTTGTGCGGCCAGCGCTGCTCGGGGCGGTGCTGATCATGTTGGTGCGCGGCCTGGAATCCTTCGAGACCCCGGCCGTGCTCGGAATGCCCTCGGGTACATGGGTGTTCACGTCGCGAATCTACGATGCGCTGCACACCTATCCGATCAAGTACGACCAGGCATCCATCTATTCGCTCAGCCTGCTGCTGATCACGGTCGCCGGATTGCTCCTGGTGCAGTACATGAACCGTCGAGGCGAGCGCTATCAGACGGTGACGGGCAAGGGATTCCGGCCCCGTCCCATGGACCTCGGCAAGTGGCGCTGGCCGGTGTCGATCGGATTCGTGCTCTACTTCCTCATCGCCGTCGTCGCGCCCCTGCTGATCCTGTTGTGGATGTCGCTGCTTCCGTATTACCAGGCGCCGGGCCTCGGCGCGGTCACCTCAGTGGGACTTGGCAACTACGCCGAACTGTTCACTACCCGGGGTATCACGCAGTCCATCAAGAACTCCGTGATCCTGGCGCTCACCAGCGCGACCGTGGTGATGCTGTTCACCGCAGTCATCTCCTGGCTGGTGCTGAAGTCGAAGTTCCGGGGCAGGCGACTGCTGGATCTTCTGGCCAGCTTTCCGCTCGCGATGCCCGGTTTGGTGCTCGGGGTGGCGCTGATCTTCATCTACCTGCGCTCGCCCTTGCCGATCTATGGCACTCTCGCGATCCTCTTCATCGCCTATGTCACCCGCTACCTCCCGTACGGGATGCGGTATTCGGGTTCGTCCTTGGCTCAGGTGGGCATCGAGTTGGAGGAATCGGCCCGGATGAGCGGCGCGACGTGGCGAGACACGTTCCGCCGCATCGTCTTGCCGCTGATGGCGCCTGGCCTGGTGGCCGGCTGGATCTACGTCGTCGTGGTATCGGTTCGTGAGCTGTCCAGCTCGATCTTGTTGTACTCGCAGAACACTCGCGTGATGTCGGTGACCATCTGGGAGTTGTGGCAGAACGGTCAGACGGGTGTATTGGCTGCGCTCGGTGTGTGCATGGTCGTCGTCTTGATGGCGCTGGTCGGGGTCGCCTACAAGTTGGGCGCCAAGATCGGCGTGCGCGAGGGGTGAGTGTGGCGCCAACGGCGACGTTGGCAACGGATGTCAGCAGGATCCAGGACCAACGACACCGGATGGATGGATGCGGATGCTTGAAGTGAGAGGCCTCTACAAGGGTTTCGCCGATGAGTCCAAGCACGGCCGTGTCCGTGCGGTCGACGACGTGTCCTTCACCGTGCGGCAAGGTGACTTCTTCACCATGCTCGGTCCGAGCGGGTGCGGGAAGACGACGACGCTGCGGTGCATCGCCGGCCTGGAAAAGCCTGACAAGGGCGAGATCTCAGTCAACGGCGAGGTTCTGTACTCCAGTGTCAGTGGTGTCTCGGTGTCGGCCAACCACCGCAACCTGGGCATGGTGTTCCAGAGCTATGCGATCTGGCCGCACATGAACGTCTACGACAACGTCGCGTTCCCCCTGCGTGTCGGCACGCGCAGGCGAACCCCGAAGAAAGAAGTCAGGCAACGCGTCGAACGAGCCCTCGAGGTCGTCGATCTGGCTCATCTCGCGGGTCGTTTCGCGACCAAGCTCTCCGGCGGTCAGCAGCAGCGCCTCGCGCTGGCCAGGGCGCTGGTGATCGAGCCTGCGGTGCTGCTCCTCGACGAACCGTTGTCGAACTTGGATGCCAAACTTCGCGAGTCGCTGCGCTTCGAACTCAAGCGACTTCAGCGTGACCAGGGCATCACGACCGTCTACGTGACACATGACCAGACCGAGGCGCTGTCGATGTCGAATCAGATCGCGGTCATGTGCGCCGGGCGGATCAGTCAGGTGGGTACCCCCTTCTCGGTGTACCTCCAGCCGGAGAACGACTTCGTGGCGGACTTCGTCGGCCTCACCAACTTCATCGAGGGAGTGGTGCGCGAGGTGTCGGGGCAGGGCGGAACCGTCGAAACGGATAACGGAGACCTGGTCGTCGAGACCCTGACTGATCTGCGCGCCGGGGACGCCTGCGTCATATCCGTACGCCCCGAACAGATCCAGATCGTGAACCAGGACACCGTTCGCAGCGGTCCGAACGTGCTTGCCGGCACCATCGCAAACCGCCTCTTCACTGGTGAGTCCATGGACTATCAGGTGGAGGTGGGGTCCGAGACGATCCGGTGCCGCACGGGTGCATCACAACGGATGAGCACGGGCAAGCCAGTACAGTTGGTGCTACCGGCGGCGCACTGTATTGCCTTGCGCCGCACAGTATCCACCGCTGCCCCCAGTGCAGCGCTGAAAGCCTGATCGCAACATCGTCAATCAAGATCAGTACCAAAAGGAAGATGGAGGAGCCTGACATGACAGAGAATTCGACCGATTCAGCTCGGGCAGAGGCGAGCTACGGCCTGCACGGCGACCACGGGCACAACCACGGTGGCGGCGACGGTAGCGATCCGAACTCGCCTCGTCGCAGGGGCAAGTTGCACTACCACGAGGACGAGGTACGGCCTCTCGCGGCGGGCAAGCTGATCCACAAGCAGCCTCACCTCGACCTGTACGCAGACGGCGATCGCCAGCATCCCGCCCGCGACGTCGACCTGCCGCTGCGGACCATCCAGCTGCACATCTCGGAGCTGAAACCGGGCCAGCAGACGCGGTTGCACAAGCACCACAACGAGGCCGCGATCTACATCATGAAGGGCAACGGTCACAGCGAGGTGCAGGGCGAGACCGTGCCATGGGAGCAGGGCGACTTCATGTACATCCCGTCGATGCAGTGGCACACCCACGTCAACTCCGGCGACGGTCCCGTGCTGTATCTGGGCATCACCAACAAGCGGATGCTCGACTGGCTGGGGCTGGATCGCAAGGTGGAGGCAGGCAAGCACATGCCGATGGAGGACGTGCAGAAGGAGATCGACGCGAAGAGCTACTCGCCGTACTCCTACTACAGCATCACTCCGGAGGAAGGCGTCCGCTTCGGCCCGGAGGGTTTCATCACCCACAACGACTGAGAACGTCTGCTCGAGCGACAACCCCACGCTCGCAACGACACTGGACCTCATCGCGACCCCCCGGTGGTGAGGTCCAGTGTCGACTGCCGGGACAGGTACTTTGCGACGCGAGCCAACTTGAAGAATGAATCACCAACGAATTGAGGTTGCAAACATGCGCACCACCGACGTCACGTTCTATAGCGAAGGGGAGCGCATCGCCGGGCTCTGGCGCACACCGGACGATGGGGCGGGCCCATTTCGGGCCATCGTGCAGGGCCCGGGTTGGCTGGGGCTCAAGGATGCGAAGTTGTACGTGCGCTACCACCAGGCGCTGACCGACGCCGGGTTCGGGGTGTTGATCTTCGACTACCGTGGCTTCGGCGATTCCGGCGGCGACCGAGGCTTTCTGTCACCGTCCTGGCAGCTCCAGGATCTGGTCAATGCAGTCACTTATCTGACCACCCGAGACGACGTGGTGGCCGACGCGATCGGGGTGTTCGGTAGCGGTGGTACCGGTGGCGGGAACGCCGTGTTGCTCGCGGCCGCGGATCCGCGGATCAAGGGAGCCGTGAGCCAGGTGCCCGTGGCCGACGGCAGGGACTGGCTCCACCGAATGCGTTCGGAGTCGGACTGGTTGGAGTTTCTGGCCGCGCTCGAGGAGGACCGCAAGCTTCGCGTGGTCAGTGGCGCCGGCCGCCGCGTGCATCCGCGTGAGGAGATCATGGTGCCCACCGCGGAGCGCAAGACGACGACGGTCAAGTCGGACGTGGACGGCCGGATTCCGACCGACGTGCCGCTGGCGTGTGCCGAGGAGATCCTGTCGTATCAGCCGGTGGTGGCCGCCTCGGGCATGACCACGCCGCTGTTGGTGATCGGAGTCGAAGGCGATGCGACGACACCAACCGACCACGCAGAGGCGCTGTACGAGGCCGCGAGCGGGCCCAAGGAGCTCATCGTCCAGCGGCACACCACCCACTACGCGGCATACGACCAATACTGGGAGCACACCACGCCCCGCATCGTCGAGTGGTTCGACATGCACGTCCGCCCAGTCGATCTCGTGGTCCGCAACACCGTCGACGGACCGAAGTGAGTCGTGAAGTTCGTCCTTAGCGGCACGCACTGGGAGCCGTAGCGACATGCCCGGTGCGACGAGGACCGAGTCGGACTCGATGGGGACGATGGTGTTGCCTGCGGATGCCTACTACGGCATCCACACCGCTCGCGCCATCTCGAACTTCCCGATCAGCGGGGTGACGCTGGCGAACCACCCGGATTTCGTCGCATCGCTGGCGACCGTGAAACAAGCCGCGGCGCAGACGAACCACGATCTCGGCTTGCTGGACGACGAGCGTGCCGATGCCATCGTGGCTGCCTGCGAAGAGATCCGTGCGGGACGCCTGCACGACAGTTTCGTGGTCGACATGATCCAGGGCGGAGCCGGCACGTCGACGAACATGAACGCCAACGAGGTCATCGCGAATCGGGCGCTGGAGCTGCTCGGCCGGCGGCCGGGGGACTACACGCATTTGCACCCCCTCGAACACGTCAACCTCAGCCAGAGCACCAATGACACCTACCCGACGGCCATCAAGATCGCTCTGCAGACACAGATCTCGCGCCTGCACGACACCCTGGGGTGGTTGGCCGCGGCATTTCGGGCCAAGGCGCACCAGTTCGCCGGCATGGTGAAGATGGGGCGCACGCAGTTGCAGGACGCCGTCCCGATGACCTTGGGGCAGGAGTTCGGTACGTATGCGGTGATGGTGGCCGAGGACGCGGAGCGACTCGTCGAAGCGCGAACGTTGATCTCGGAGATCAATCTGGGTGGCACGGCCATCGGTACCGGGCTCAACGCGCCCGCTGGATACGCCGATCGGGTCTGTCGCAAGCTCTGTGCTCTCACGGGATTCGCGCTGAGCACCGCCACCGATCTGATCGAGGCCACTCAAGACGTCGGCGCTTTCGTGCAACTGTCAGGGGTGCTCAAGCGCAACGCGTTGAAGGTGTCCAAGATCTGCAACGACTTGCGGTTGTTGTCGTCTGGTCCGCGCGCTGGGTTCAACGAGATCAATCTGCCTGCAGTACAAGCTGGTTCGAGCATCATGCCTGGAAAGGTGAATCCGGTCATCCCGGAGGTAGTGAACCAGGTTGCATTCGAGGTCGTCGGCAACGACGTAACCATATCCATGGCGGCGGAGGCGGGGCAGCTGCAACTCAACGCCTTCGAACCGATCATCGCCCTGAGCCTGTTCAAATCGCTGGCTCACCTGGACGCGGCATGCAGCACGCTCGTCGAGAAATGCGTCATCGGGATAACGGCAAACGCGGGTCGGCTCCACGAGTCGGTGGTCACGTCCATCGGCGTCATCACCGCACTGAACCCCTACATCGGCTATGCGGCAGGGGCGCGCATCGCCAAGCTTGCGCTGGAGTCCGGCCGCTCCATACCCGACCTCGTGATCGAGGAGAACCTGCTGTCCCCTCGGCAGGTCAGCGCGCTCCTGCGGCCCGAAGCGTTCATGGCGTCCCCGGATTCGCCGTTGGCGGCGCCCCTGCGGGAGGCGGCCGATGAGGATCAGGTGATCGCGAACCGATGACGGGGCGCGTCCCTGGAGCCCAGCCAGTCACGTCGACGGCCGTGCCCAGATGCGAGACTGGGCACGGCCGTCAACGGGACTGCGGAGTGACTACTGGCCTTCGGGGAATCGCTCGATCTGGTGCAGGCCAAGGGCTTTGACGGCGAAGGTATCTTGGACCGCCAGGTAGCGCGCGACCTCGGTCTCGCTGTCGTTGAAGTGCTGGTGCCACATCCACACCGGGAAGCTGAACATGTCACCCTCTTCCCAGTCGATGCGCTGCTTGTTCACACCGTCCCAGCTGATGATCGTGTGTCCGACGCCTCGGACGATGTAGATGACCGCTTCGGTGGTGTGGCGGTGGTTGACCGATTCGCCCTTGGGGGGAAGTTCGCTGACGTGCGGCTGCAGTCGGATGTCGCCGCCCAAGCGGTAGAAGCGCGCCTTCGTGTTGCGGTATTCGCGTGGCGTCAGCTCCGTGGTCTTCAAGTCCTTGACGATGACCGCCTCAGTGGCGGGATTCTTGCGGTTCCACTGCTCGCGGTTGGTCATCTCGCTGTTCTTGGTCTCGCTCAGCGCCTGGTCGCGAATCTCGATCTCGTCGATGGACTCGATCTTTGTTTCGGGCATGTTCGCGGTGTCTCCTCCGTGGTCCGTTTGAGCCGACGCAACGCCGGTTCAATACATGATAATAGATACAATTTGAGCGTCAACACCTGCGGCCGGGTTACGCTCGGCGGTAGGTCGCGAGTCCGAGCACGGGCTCAACCTGCGAAGTCCTGCTCGCGAAGCGTCGCACAAACCGGTCGCCACCGACATCAACAGGAGAGAAGTCAATGACTCAACCAGCCCGCCAGCCGTGGGAAACCAGTCTCGTCATGGACGCCCTGCCGGTCGGCGCGGTGGCGACCGCCGCCCTGTGGATGCCGGTCGGCGGTCGCGCATTGCGGAACTCGCCCGACGACGTCGTGGCACTCACGGAGCAGCAGGTCCGGACCCGGCTTCCCCAGGGCGAGCAACTGGTGGTCTCCATCCGTAAGGAAGACCTGATCGGCAGCGACGACGAAGAGCTGACCCGTCTCGTCGAGTCGACCGACGGCGGCGCCATCGTCGTGGGGTTGGCCTACGACCTGCCCAACCAGGTGCGCGTCTACAACCAGACCTGCCCGGAGTGCGGATCGATTGACGCACGGTTGCTCGGCCCTGCCGACGAACACGTGGCGGCGGGGCTCCGTGAGCGGGCGAGCCTCTACCAGTGCGTCGAGTGCGGCACCGCCTGGGATGCCTAGCGTCCCTCCACCGGTACCGGAGCGCCATCGATCCGCTCGCAAAGTTCGAGAATCCTGCCGACGGTGTCCGGGTGGATGAGATCGCGGTGACGGCACGAGATCTCACGAAGGCGCTCCGTGAAACGCTCTCTGGTGAGGCCGAACCGCAAGAATAGTTCATCTTCGGGCACCTGGCCGTACGGCAGCCAACTGATGGTGAAGCCGAGCAATTCGTGGTCGTGGCGGTTGATCAGCGGTCGACTAGCGTCTGCCGTGCGCCTCACGGGCACTCCCTCGTCGTCCTCAATCCAACTGGCGTAGTCGTATCGCAGGTGGCGCGGATGTATTCGTCCATGTTCGACGACACGGCGCCGGGCTAGAACCGTTGGCTTGCACGGCGTTTGGTCGCGCTTGTGCGGCCGGTGTGCCGTCATGTCTCGGCCCCGAGCGGTACTGAAGATTCGCAACGGAAGTTTAACGCAAGTTGACTACAAAATATCGGATTCTAGATACACTCATCGGAGTCGTAGAAGACGAGCCAAGAGGAGCGGCGCAGCGATGGCACGGGCGCGACCGGCCGGGGTTGGCGCAGTGGTCTGGGTCGCAAGCCTGACCGCAGGAGTGCTCACCTCCGGGATGCAGGGCATCGTGCCCGCGATTCCCGCAATCCGAGATCACTTCGGCCTCGGCAACTTCGAGATCGGGCTCATCACCAGCGTCTACCTTCTGCCAGGTGTGTTCTCGGCATTCGCCGCCGGCTCGGTGACTCAGCGGATCGGGGAACGCAAGGTCGTCGTCGGGGGCCTGGTGGTGTTCGGACTGGGCGGCTGTTCGTTGTTGGTGGCACACGACCTCGGCACGCTGCTGGCAGTCAGGTTCGCGCAAGGGATCGTGTTCGGAGCACTGCTGTCCATGACGGTCGGCATCATCGGCGCGGTCGCTCCCACCGGGCAGGCCGCCCATCGGGGACAGAGCAGGCGGATCGTCGCGATGGCCGCGGGGGAGGCGCTGTTCCCGATCGCCGGTGCGCTGATGTTGACGCTCGCGTGGTACGCACCGTTCGGCCTGCAGATTCTCGCTCTGCCGCTGGCAATCGTCGCGTGGTTCGTCCTCCCCGATGGTGTGCCACCTTCGCGGCGGGATGCCAAAGAGGGTCCCGTGGAATCAGTTTGGAAGGCGCCCGCCATCGTGGGCGTTCAGTTGTTGGGGGCGGCGCGATTCGTCTTCAAATTCGCCGTCCTGACCTACATCCCGGTGTTTGCGGTGGACCAGGTCGGGATGTCCGCGGCGCTGCTCGGCCAGCTGATCGGTGTCTCCGGTGCGCTGTCCGTCGTGACTGCGCTGTTGTCCGAGCGTCTGGCGTCCCGGTTGCGGTCTTCGGAGATGGTCATCGCCTGCATGGCAGTGATCGCGGTCAGCCTGGTTCTCGTCGGAGCCGCCAGTTCGGCGATCCTGGTGGCGATCGGTCTGTTCCTCTACGGTGCGCAGGACGGTGTGTACGGCGTCGCGCACAATGTGCTTGCCAACGAGATGTCGCCGGCCGGGGCCAGGATGGCCTACGTCGGGCTGACCGGCACCGTGCGAAACATCGGAAAGTTCGTGGCGCCGTTGATGTTCGGCGCGGTATCGCTGGTGCTCCCGCTCTCCTCGACGTTCTTCGCGTTTGCGGGCATCAGCGTCGTGGGCGCCATGGTCGCGCGCAGCGTGGCACGACGGCAGAAGACGATGGAGCGCTCCGACCTCGCCAACGCCGGGCGCGGCGGCACTGATTCGGAGGAGCTCGAGTAAGCCCATGTCTCTTTTCGAACCCGACAGAGGCGGCGAGTAGAAGAAGTCACAGGAAAACATGCGAGACTTGGTTATTAAATGCTAGATTTTGTATCTAACAACCGGCTCCCTGGCGCACACCCGCTCGCGGCAAATCGAGAGGCTGCATTCAAGCAATGACACGAATCGAGTTCGGGGTTCGAGTACCAAATTCCGGCCCGCTATCGGGGGTGGACAACATCGTCAGGGCTGCGCAGACGGCCGAGAGGCTGAACTTCGATTCGGTGTGGGTCCACGACCACGTCGTGTGGAGCACCGAGATGCATCGGCACCACATTTCGTCGGGGTCGGCCGAAGCGCTCGGGGCCGACCAGACCGCGGACTTCTTCGAATCGCTCACGACGCTGTCCTATCTTGCGGCGAAGACCGAGCAGATCAAGCTCGGTGTCGCCTGCCTCGTAATGCCGACCCGCAACCCGATCTACGCGGCCAAACAGACCGCCACCTTGGATCATTTGACCAACGGCAGGCTCATCGTCGGAGTGGGACTGGGCTCGAAGGCAACCGAATCCTCCAATGAATTCGAGGTTTTCGGCGTCCGGTTCTCGGACCGCATGGCGCTCACCGACGAGTACATCGAGATCATGAAGTCGATCTGGACCGAATCCCTGGCCAGCCATGACGGCCGGACGATGAAGTTCAAGGATGCCGAGATCTTCCCGAAGCCGCTGCAGCGGCCCCATCCGCCCATCTGGGTTGGTGGCTGGACGGACAAGGCCGCTGAACGCACCGGCCGGCTGGGCGATGGCTGGATCCCGGGTTGGCTATCGCCCTCGGAGATGGCACGAGGTCGAGGAATACTGCTTCAGACGGCCGATGAGCACGGGCGCGACGGTGACCAGATCGTGGTTGCCGTCGAAAAGCTGGCCACCATTGCACGTGATCGCGACACCGCGTTGGCAAGGGCGCTGCCGACGGTCCGGACCAGCAGCAAGACCTACGAGCGCGATGTCGATGACATGCAGTTCGCCCTGGATCGGCACATCTTCGGTGACGTGGATGACGTGAAGCGACGGGTGGCGGAGTTCGTCGACGCAGGTGTCACCCATTTCGAGCTGAAACTTCTGTACTCGACGTTGGATGAACTGATCGAGCAGATGGAGCTCTGGTCCGAACACATCATGCCCGAATACCGTTGACATACAAGGATTGTCGGTGAATCGAAGGGACGTTCTGATGGCATCTCCGGCGATCGAGACGTCCGAGACGGACACCGTTGACCCAGTCGCCGACGGCAGCAACGGAGGGGAGACCGGCGGCGGTTCAGGCAAGAACCGCCTGCGCCGCCTCTGGGCATTTCTTCCGGTGCTGTCGGTCGTGGTGTTCCTGGCCGCCTGGCAGGTCGTCGGCGGTCACGTCGACCCGATCCTGTTTGCCACTCCGACGAATGTGGCCTTGGCGTTCTGGGATCTTCTGAAGACCGGGGAGCTCGGCCCGGCATTCGGTACGGCCATGGGCGACCTCGCCACCGGTTACCTCCTCGCGACGGTCGTGGGCATCGGCGTCGGAGTCGTGATGGGGCGGAGTCCTGCGATCGAGCGGGTGCTGAATCCGTATGTGAACTTCTTCCAGGCGACGCCCCTGATCGCGCTGGTCCCCCTGGTGGTGATCTGGTTCGGTGTCGGATTCGAGGCCCGAGTGACGGTCACCTTCATGCTCGCGGTGTGGTCGATCATCATCAACACCGCTACGGGGGTCAAGGAGACGCCGCCCTCGCTCATCGACGTCGGACGGGTCTACAAACTCAGCCGGTGGCAGGTGATCACCGGTATCGCCATCCCCAACGCCGTGCCAAACATCTTCGCCGGCCTCCGGATCGCCCTCGGAAAGGCGCTCATCGGCATGGTGATCGCGCAGATGGAGATCAGTGTGACCGGCCTCGGCGGACTCATCATCAACTATGGAAACGCCTTCAAGACCGCCTACCTGCTCGCTGCGGTGTGCACGGCATCCCTGGTCGGGGTGATCGCCGCCGCAGTCCTCGAGTTGATCCGCCGCTGGGTGTTCCCCTGGACGCAGGGCGAAGAAATCGGTCGCTGGTAGTAACCCCAACCACATTCACCGCCGCACCCAAGGAGAACAAGTGCCGATGTACAGCCAGAGCCGGTTTCGTCCCGCTTCCAAGGGCCTAGTCGCGGCCGCCGCGATCCTCATCGCCATGACCGCGGTCGCATGCTCGGGAAGGGGCACCACGAGCAGCGGTGCAGACAGCGGTGGACTCAAGGGCGCCCGGTTCACCCTCATGTTGCAGAGCACCGCCAACGCCAACAAGGTCGTCGAGGTGCACGCGATCAATGCACTTGCGGCGCAGGGGGTCAACGCTTCGGTCAAGTGGAACGCCAGCAGCCCGAACATCGCGATCACCCAGCTCACCACCGGAGCCATCGACGCCTATTCCGAGGCGGTCACCGGTGGTGTGACCGCGGTCGAGTCCGGCATCAAGATGAAGGACTTCGCGCTGGCCCAGCCGCGTCAGGACTACGTCTGTCTGGCCAGCGGCGACATCAACAGCCTGGCCGACCTCAAGGGCAAGAAGATCGGTGTCCAGGACACCACCGGTGTCAACTACGCGCAGGCGCTGCTTGTCGTACAGAAAGCCGGCCTCACCGCCAAGGATGTCGACATCATCGCCGTCGGCGGTCAGAGCGCCCGGCTTCCTGCCTTGGTGGCCGGTCGCGTGGACGCGACCATGCTCAGCCACGCGGCCGAGCAGCAGCTGGGGCCGAAGGGCTTCAACACCATCTTCGATTACACCAAGGATGCGGCGAATCTCTACGACGACAACGTCTTCGCGACGGAGGACTGGCTGAGCAAGAACTCCGCCCTCGCGGTCGCGTTCAATAAGGCGCTGCTCGACTCATTCCGCTGGTTCAACGATCCGGCCAACAAGGACGCCGTTGTCACCGAGGCATTGGCCATCGACCCCGCGGCCGACAAAACCGCGATGGCGGCGGTGTTCGAAGACCTGCGAGCCGCGAATGCATATCCGAACGGGACGATTCTCGACCCAGCGCTGCTCGATCAGCAGCAGCAGCTCTACAAGGACGCCGGCTCGCTACCGGCCACCGTCCCCGTCGGCGAGTGGGTCGACGACAGCTTCGCCAAGCAGGCCAAAGCACAGGTCTAGCAAGCTCTTTCGTCGCACTCTTGAAGAAGGCGATCCGACAGGCAGAGGGATTGACATGACGGCAACTCGATCAGGGGCGGCGATAGACATCGTCGCGGTGGGCAAGCGGTATGCACAACGGCGTGGCACGGCCAACGTGGCGTTGCGTGACGTGAACCTGAGCGTGAAGTCCGGCGAGTTCGTGAGCTTGGTCGGTGCGTCGGGATGCGGAAAGACGAGCCTCATCCGGATGGTCGGAGGCTTGGCGCCCTACAGTCCGGGATCGATCAAGATCGACGGCAATCCCGTTCGAGGCGTACCCGAGCGACTCGGTTTCGTCTTCCAAGACGCAGCATTGATGCCGTGGCGATCGGTCCGAGAGAACGTCAGGATGGGGCTGAACGAGATCGCCAAAACCCTGTCCAAGAAGGAATCCAACGCCAGGGTGGACGAACAGCTCGAGCTGGTCGGCTTGACCAAGTACGGGGGCTACTACCCGCGTCAACTCTCCGGTGGCATGAAGCAACGCGTTGGTCTGGCCCGGGCGCTGGTGAGCGGACCGAGCCTGCTGCTCATGGACGAACCGTTCGGAGCGCTCGACGCCTTCACCCGGCTGCACTTGCAGGAGGAGCTTGCGCTGATCGTGTCCAAGACGAACACCACGACGCTCTTCGTGACGCACGATGTCGATGAGGCCGTGTTCCTGTCGGATCGGATTGCCGTCATGTCGGCCTCACCGGGAACCGTGAAGGAGATCGTTCTGGTCGATCTACCGCGGCCCCGGCTGGGACGCCAGGGTCTACTGGACAATCGCCGGGCGGCAGAGCTGCGGGACCACGTCCTGCGACTGGTGATGGAGGATCAGGAGGGCAAGCTGGCGCCGGTTGGAGACACGGCGTCGGCGCCATCCCCTTAGGCCGCGCGCTGTGCGGTGCCGTTCGGTGGGTGTTCGGTGACTCCTCGCAACCGCAGCACTCCGCCCAGTGCGGCGCACGACACGATCGCGAGGATGCCCAACGCCCACCGAGGACCGAGTGCGCTTGCCGCCGCACCCGCGGCCAGCGACCACACCGGCCGAAATCCGAGGTGGGCCATCGCGAACATCGACATGACGCGTCCGCGGTAGGAGTCCGGCGACAGCAGCAGCAGTGTCGAGTTGAGAACCGGGATGGTGAACGAGAACCCAATGCCGATCACCGCGGCGCCGAGCACGGCAACGGGCACGCTGCTCGTCGTACCCAAGGCGATCGCGCCCACCGCGGTCATGCCGAACGCACAGAGCAACATCATGAACCCACGGATGCGGGCGTGAACCGGCCCGAAGCCAGTGAGCCCGATGAGCCCGCCGACGCTGTAGGAGGCAATCAACAAGCCTGACCGCGACACGTCGATGTGCAGCGCGTCCGAGACGAAGGCCGGCGACAGCGTACGCAAACCCTCGACTGCTGCATTGGCGAGGGCGACCGTCACCAGCACGGTGATCATCGGCGGGGTCCGCCGGGCGAGGCGCAATGCACCGGTGTCGCTCTCGTCGAGAGCCTTTCGCCGTTCCTTTGCGCTGGTGCCGATCGGGCCGATGACGATCATCGCTGCGATGGGTCCGAGGAAGCTCAGGCAGTTGGTGGCGAATGCCCACGGTGCGCCCGCCGAGACCAGGATCGCCGCCGACAGCAGTGAGCCGCCGATCTGGCCCGCGGTGAACTGAAGCGTGTTGAACGCCGTCGCCTTGGGCAGGATCGCTCTGGGCACCAACTCCGGAACCATCGAGCTGAGTGCGGGTTTGGCGATCGCGTAGCAGATGCCAAGCAGGGCCGCAGTGCCGATGAGCACGGGGGCGTTCGCCCGGCCTGCGAATGCGAGTGCCGTCAGGACGGCGCCGATCACGAACGCGAAGGCGTGCGCGACGATGATCACCACCCGCGGGCCGTAGCGGTCGGCGAGGTACCCGCCGGGCAGGGCCAGCAGGAATACCGGGGCGAAGTTCGCGAACCCCAGTACGCCGACCATCAGTGCTGACCCGGTCAGCTGGAAGATGACCACCCCGGCGGTGACGCTCTGCAACCACGTTCCGACGTTGGAGACGATCCCGGCCAGCCAGTAGGCGATGAATCGGCGGCTGCGCAGGGGATGCCGCACATCACCGGTGTCGCTGTCCTCGGCGGTGGCCTTTGCGATGTCACCGGCCTCGCGTTCTGCCCGCGTCACTGATAAACGGCCGCAGCAAGGGCCCTTTGTGGTTCGGTCGCCTGTGGTGCAGGCGGATCTCCGCCGTCGCGGGAATTCCGTTTCGCCGCCTTGCGCTTTCCCGGAGTCCATCGGCCCGCAGAGAAGGAGAGGGCGCCGAGCACCAGCGTTATCACCATGATGATGATCGACAGCGCACCGGTTTCCGCGGTATCGCCGTTGTCCCACCGGTTCCACACCAGGGTGGCGAGCATGCTGCTGTCAGGACCGCCGAGGATCAGCGGAATCGACAGATTCTTGACGCTCAGCAGGGCGACGAGCAGGAAGCCGTTCACGTAGGAGGGCATCGCCAGCGGTACCAGGATGCGCCAGAACGTCTGGAAACTCGATGCACCGCTTGCGTTTCCGGCTTCCTCCAGCTCCTGTTTGATGGCGCCGATGCCGGTGTTCATCTGCCTGGTGGCCAGGGAGAGGTACCGGGTGAGTAGGGCGATGACGATGATCCAGATGGTCCCGTACACCGGAATCGAGACGTAGAGGTAGATCAGTGCGATCGCCAAGCCCATCACCAGCGCCGGTATCGAGTGCGGGATGAAGGCAAGTACGTCGAGGATCGGGCGAAGCATCGTCCGGCTGCGAACGACCATCCACGACACCACGGCGGCAAGTGTCATCGTCGCCAGTCCGGTCACCAGCGCCACGATGAGGGTGTTCGTCAGCGAGTCGGTGAACAGCGTGCTGCCTATGACGGTGCGGTACGCATCAAGCCCGCTGTTGGCGATGGTCCGCAGCGAAGGCACCGAATAGAACGGGTGCAGGCTGGTGTACAGCAGAATCAATGTCGGAAGGATGAATTCGAACAGCACGTACACGCCCAGGAACGTCAGGCCCGCGATCTTGGCGCGCAGGCTCAGTTCGATCCGGCGGGTTCGGTATGCGTTGCCGGACACCGTGGCGTAGCGCTCGGAACGGCCGATGATCCGCTGGTAATAGATGAGCGGCAACAGCACGATCGCGATGAGCAGGATGCCGTACGTGCTGGCAAGCCCGTACTGCGGCAATCCGGTCGACGGTTGCACCTGCAGATAGATCTCCGTCGAGAGCACCACGATGTTGTTTCGGAGACCGATTGTCACCGGCACGTCGAAGGATTCGATCGTGGTGGCGAACTGATAGACGAAGGCCGACAGGATTGCCGGCGTCAGCAGGGGCAGGGTGATCTTTCGAGCGATGAGGCTGGGCGGTGCACCGCTGAGGCTGGCGGCGTCCTCGAGCGAGACGTCCAACGCCCGGAACGCCGCGGTCAGCAGCAGGAACGTCACGGGTACGAGACCGAGACCCTCGACCACGATCATCCCGGGCAGGGTCGAGATGTTGAGTGGACCGTCTCCAGTCAGGCCGAAGATGTTGCGCAGCAACACGTTCAGTACGCCATTGCTCGGATTCAGCAGCAGTGTCCACGCGATCGCCGAGATGAACCCCGGTGTGCCGATTCCCGCGATGATCATCACGAACGCGAAGCCCTGAGCGGGCAAGTTGGTGCGCTCCACCAGCCACGCCGCGACCAGGCTGATCGCGAACGCCAACATCAGCGAGCCGAAGCTCAGCACGATGGTGTTCCAGACCAGCTCCCACGTCCGCCCGCTGAGGAAGACCTCCTGGTAGTTCACCGCGGACCAGAAACTCGAATGCCCGAACGGCAGGCCCTTGCCCGGGTCTCGGAAGCTGGCCGCGAGCAGAATCATCACCGGCACCATGACCAGGTAGAGCATCAGGACCAGGACGACGAGCCGGGCGGTGAGGCGCCCGACTTGGCCGCGGATCAGGTTCACGAGCCCGCGTCGATCTTCGAATCGGGCAGGATTCGGCACACCACGGGATCGGCGTACATGACGACGTGCCGCTGGTCGGTCGCCACCCGCGACGGCGCGCGCACCGTGATGTCCTGGCCGCTCTCGGTCAGCACCTTGAACTCGGTGATGGCCCCGGTGAACGACGAGAACATGACCTCGACGGGCCACGTGTTCGGCTGGCCTGCGGCGGTCGCGCTCGTGGGTGTGAGGACCAGGTCCTCGGGCCGAAGGGCCACCGTCACTTCAGTGCCTTCGGCTAGCTTCTCGGTTCCCGAGATGGCCGACAGCTCGCCGAACTTGGTTTCCAGCACCGTCATCCGGGCAGACCAGTCCAGGACGGTGCCCTTGATCATGTTGGTGGCACCGACGAAATTGGCGACGAACTCCGACGTGGGTTCGTTGTAGATGTCCTTGGGGCTAGCCTCCTGCTCGATCCTGCCGTCGCGCAGCACCGCCACCCGGTCGGACATCGCCAGTGCCTCGATCTGATCGTGCGTGACGAACAGCGTGGTGATCCGCAACCGCTGCTGGAGCTGGCGGATCTCCTGCCGCATGTGCTCGCGCAGCTTGGCGTCGAGGTTGGAGAGGGGTTCGTCGAGCAGCAGAACGGTGGGGCGGCGGACGAGTGCCCTGGCGAGCGACAGCCGCTGCTGCTGCCCGCCCGAGAGTTGTGTCGCCATCCGGCTCTCGTAACCCGCAAGGCCGACCAGATTGAGCGCCTCGTTGACCGCTTCGTCGATCTTCGCCCGACTGGTCCGCTGGCCCGAAACCCGCAGCGGGAACGCCGCGTTCTCGAAGACGGACATGTGCGGCCAGATCGCGTAGCTCTGGAAGACCATCCCGAGATCACGCTGGTGGGTCGGGATGAACCTCGATGCCGAGTACACCTCGGTGTCGCCGAGCACGATCGTGCCGGAGTCGGGGCGTTCCAGGCCGGCCACGCAGCGCAGGGTGGTGGTCTTCCCGCATCCGCTGGGCCCGAGGAGCGTATAGAGCTCGCCCTGCGCTACCTCGAACGACAGGCCGTCGACGGCACTGACCATGGTGCCCTGATCGGGGTATCGCTTGTGCAGGGCGTCAATCCGAATCATCTTTGTTCCTTGTCCCGAGGTGCGGGGCGTGCCGACGGTCGGCTACACGTTCCGCCAGTCAACTCCGGCCGGACCACACTGCGCTGATCTTGGCGGCGGTATCGGTCACCAGCGCGGTGTCCTGAGGGTTGTCGATTGCGGCGAGCTTGCCACTGCCTGCCTCCGAAGGTAGGTCGACATTGCCTTTGAAGGCGTACTCCGCCTTGGCTTTACGTCCTGCGTCGCTGTTCAGCCAGGCGGTCCAGCAGGCCCCGGCGTTGGGGTGTGGCGCGGCGGCAGGTACGGCGGTGTAGTAGTCCACGGCAGGTACGATGTCGAGGTACTTGATCTTCACCGGCGCGCCCTTGGACTGTTGTTCGGCGGTCTCCGCGGATCGCCCGTTCGTCGTGATCTTGTTCTCGCCGCTGGCGACGGTGAGCAGGCCTGCGGTGGCGCCCTGAATGATCTGCGGTTTGACGGTCTGGCTCAGCTTGCTGACGAAGTCGACGGTCTTGTCCTTGCCCCACGCGATGGCGAGCAATTGCAGTGGGTCACTACGAGGGTCGACGACGACCTTCCCTGCCCACTTGCCGTTGACGAGCTCGTCCCAGGTGTTCGGGAGCTCGGAGTCCTGCACCTGATCGGTGTTGTAGGCCAGGCCGATGGCGATCCGCTCGGTGCGCACCGCGTTCCCATCACCGATGTAGTCCTGCTTGACCCCCATCTTGGTGAAGTCGATGTCGCCGTTGATGATGTGGTCGTCCAGCAGCGGTCCGGACTTGTCCATCGTGATCGAGATGGCGTCGACGCCGCTGGGGTGTCCTGCGGCCGATTCGGTGACCAGCTTCTGGACCAGGTCGTCGGGTCGGACCTCGACGGAGGTGAGTTTGATGCCGGGGTAGGTCTTGGAGAAGTCGTCGAAGATCTTCTTGTACGCCTCGGGGTCTTCGCTGTTCCAGGAGACCAGCTGGCCCTCTTTCGCGGCGGCCTTGCATACCTCGGCCATCGAGCCGGTCACCGCGGCGGGGCTTGCCGAGCCGGACGAACCGGCTGCGGTGCCGGCCTCTGGGTCGCTGCACGCCGTCGACAGTGCCAGCGCGGCCGCGGCCAACAGCGCGACCTGCGCTGTGCGGCTCTTGAGAATATTCATGTCAGAACCTCCGGGACGGATTGTGCGAACAGCGGGTGGTAGTACTCATGGCGAATCATCTGCTCCCGTATCAACTCCGACCGGCCCAGATGGCACTGATCTCGGCGACCGCATCGGCGACGAGTGCTGCCTGCTGGGAGTTCTCGATCACGGCCACGCGGGCATTGCCCGCCTTCGGCGGCAGGTCGTCGTTGGTCTTGAAGGCGTACTGCTCCTTGGCCTTTCGTCCTGCGTCGCTGTTCAGCCAGGCGGTCCAGCAGGCGCCGGCGTTGGGGTGCGGCGCGGCGACGGGAACGGCGGTGTAGTAGTCGACGGCAGGCACGACGTCGAGGTATTTGATCGCGACCGGCGCGCCCTTGGACTGCTGTTCGGCGGTTTCGGCAGCCGGGGCGTTGGTGGTGATCTTGTTCTCGCCGCTGGCGACGGTCAGCAGGCCGGCGGTGGCGCCCTGAATGATCTGCGGTTTGTCGGTCTGGCGCAGCTTCTTGACGAAGTCGACGGTCTTGTCCTTGCCCCACGCGATGGCCAGCAGTTGCAGTTGGTCACCGCGCGGGTCGACGACGACCTTGCCTGCCCATTTCGGGTTGACCAGCTCGTCCCAGGTGTTCGGGAGGTCGGACTCCCGCACTTGATCGGTGTTGTAGACCACGCCGATGGCGATCCGCTCGGTGCGCACCGCGTTGCTGTCGGAGATGTAGCGCGGCGTGACCCCCATCTTGGTGAAGTCGATGCCAGTGTCGATCAGGTGGTCGTCGAACAGCGGTCCGGACTTGTCGATCATGATCGAGATGGCGTCGACGCCGCTGGGGTGTCCTGCGGCCGATTCGGTGACCAGCTTCTGGACCACGTCGTCGGGTCGAACCTCGACGGAGGTGAGTTTGATGCCGGGGTAGGTCTTGGAGAAGTCGTCGAACATCTTCTTGAAGGCTTCGGGGTCTTCGCTGTTCCAGGAGACCAGCTGGCCCTCTTTCGCGGCGGCCTTGCATACCTCGGCCATCGAGCCGGTCACCGCGGCGGGACTTGCGGAGCCGGACGAACCGGCTGCGGTGCCGGCCTCTGGGTCGCTGCACGCCGTCGACATGGCCAACGCGGCCGCTGCCAGCAGCGCGACGACCTGCGTGCTGGTTCGGCGTTTCGTGGTCCTAGGAGATGACAATCGATGTGCCCCCATCGCCTCTCGGATCGGCGGCGCCGGTCCAGTCGTCTGATGCATCGGGTCGCCACAAGACGTGCGCCTTGCCGAAGTACGGGTCGTAGTTGCGCAGGTGACGATGCACGGGGCGGCCCGAGGCTTCGACCGCGTGCACGACGGGCCCGGGTATGCGGCCTTCGCACTGCACTGATCCGTCGAGTTGCACATTGATGCGAGGTGCTCCGACCGCGTGCCAGGGATCCCATCGTCGATCCAACAGGTGCGAGACGACCTGTACGAGCGCGGTCACGATGCGCGTCGAGCCGGACGCCCCGAGGACGCCGATCAGCGCTCCGGCGTCATCGAACACCAGACCCGGTGACATCGACGCCGGCCGGGTTGCGCCGGGTCGCAACGAGTTCCACTTGCCTGGTCGCGGATCGTAGCCATGCATGAAGTTGTTGAACATGAATCCGAGACCGGGGGTGATGACGCCGCTGCCAGATGCCAGCGTGTGAGTCGCAGCGGCCGCGTTGCCGTTTCTGTCCACGACGGCGATGTGGGTGGTCGACGGTGGTTCGGTCTCCAGCAGGTGTGCCGATATCGGGTCGTGGTCGGCAGCCGGGACGGCCGCAACCAGTGCGCGTTGCTTGGCGTATTCGGGGCTGATCAACATGTCGACGGGGATTGGGATGTCGCGATGTCCGGCAAGGTAGGTCGACTTGTCTTTCAGCGCTGCCTGGAGTGCTTCGGCGACGGTGGAGATGGCGGCGGCGGTCGGCCAGTCGGCGATGGCGTCCCCTCGACGCACCTCGAGCAGATTCAGTGCGGCCAAGATGCTCAGTCCGCCGCCCGGGAAGCCCGGAAAGGCCAGCGTTGCACCGCGATACACACTGGTGAGCGGTGCGGCTTCGGAGACGGCGAAGGATGTGAAATCAGCGGTGCTCAGTGCGCTTCCGTGAGCCTGAAAGTCGGCCACCATGGCTTCGGCCAGCTCGCCGCGGTAGAAGTCCTGAGCGCCAGAACGCATGAGATGCCGCAAGGTGGCGGCCAGATCCCGGTTGCGGAGACGATGACCGAGGGGGAGCGGTTCGCCATCGTTGGTGTAGAGGGAACGGCCGTCGTCGGAATGCGCCATCCGTTCCAGGCCGCCGGGCTTGTCGGGTCCGTCGTGGGAGTACCACGAAATGCGCTGGGCCTCGGTGACTTCGAATCCGTCCTCGGCCAGCGCGACCGCCGGCTCGAGGACCGCACGCCAGGACATCGACCCATATAGTTCCAGCGCCCTGGCCATGCCGGCCACCGTTCCGGGGGTGGCGACGCTGCGGTGGCCGATCTCGTTGTGTCCGCCCTCGACGATGAACCCGTAGTCGTAGCTGAACTCGCGCAGTAGGGCATCGCTAGTGCCGCCTTCCTCGACGGCGAGCGGCGCGCGGGCGAAGAAGTCGAGCACGACGTTCTGACGGGTCGCGGCCCGGTGCACGGTCATGACGCCGTAACCGCCCAGCCCGCACATGAGCGGATCCACCACACCTTGCGCCGCTATTGCCGCGACCATTGCGTCCACGGCGTTTCCGCCCTGGCGCAGGACCTCCGCCGCGATGTCGGCCACCACCGGCTGAGGACAGACGACGGCCGCGCTGGTCAACTGGACCATCCTCGATGAGTAGTCATCACGGGGTTCCCGCCGCCTAGAGGGTTTGCATGCAGTACCGCATTACAGCGCATCGTAGATTCAAGATAATAGATCCAATCGGATTCCGCTGCATTTCCGGCGCTTCTCGGCGCACGACTTAACACGATCGTCAAACAGCGTGCTCGAGTCCAGTGGGCTGGTCGCCGTCGGGGTGGCTGCCGGCGGTTAGGGCGGCTGACGACGACGACGTCGATGGCTTGCTGGAAGTCTGCGATCGCGGAGATGGGGCCTCCAAGGTGGGGGAACTCGAGGGCGTTCAACGACCACCCGGATACCGGGGCAGATTGACGACCGACCCAGAATGGATATCATATTCACTATCGAAGTGCGGGGCGACTCGAGGGAGAGCAGTGGGCAACGAGCAGGTCATACAGTCATGGTCGTCAGCGGAATACGCGGCAAGCTGGCAGAAGGCAGACGGCCTGTCCAGCCTCTTGGAACTGCCCTGGACGATCGCGGCGACGATGGTCGGCCGCGAGGCGCCCCCCAAGCTGGTCGTCGACGTGGGTAGTGGTCCGGGGACCTTTCTGGCCACCCTGTTGCAGACCTATCCCGACGCCCGCGGCGTGTGGATCGACGCCTCTCCGGGCATGCAAGAGCAGGCCGAACAACGGCTGGCGCCCTTCGCCGGACGGGTGGAATACGTCGTGGCGGACGCCGCTCACCTCGCGGGCATCGATGCGGCTCGCGACGCCGACGTCGTGCTGAATTCCCGGGTAGCGCATCACTTCGACCATGACGGCCTTGTCGCGTTCTACGTAGCGGCGGCGGACGTGTTGCGGCCGAACGGCTGGCTGGTGACGCTGGACCACATTCTCCCGCCCGGGGAGTGGGATCGCCGCTACCGTGAGGTCCTGCCCCTTTTTGCCGGCTCCAACGCCGGAAAGCCGACCCATCCCCATTACTTCCCATTCCCGTCGATGACGGACCACTTGTCGGCGATGGCCGATGCAGGGCTGACGGACTGCGATCTGGCCTGGCGAACCTTTTACACGTGCCTGTTCCTGGGGCGGCGCGCGGCGAACGGGTGACCAGCCCGGCGCGGTAGCCTCAACGATCTGCGCGGATCCCGTTGGGGGAGAACATCAGCGACGGGCAGCCGAGTGCCCACGGACGATGTGATCGATCGAGCACGTCCCGACAACCATTGTTGCGCAATGTAAGTCACTACAGGGAGAGATGAACACATGACCGTTGACGTCGTCTACGTCGCCGAGTCCGTCGCGACTGGGGGTGGCCGGGACGGCCACGTGAAGTCCGCCGACGGCAAGATAGACCTGGATACCAGGCCGCCGAAGGAGACGGGGGGCAGCGGCGAAGGCGTCAATCCCGAGCTGCTGTTCTCAGCCGGCTACGCCGCCTGCTTCTTGGGCGCGCTGCGAAAAGTCGCCCGCACCGAGGGGGTGAGCCTCGATGAGAACACCACGGTGACAGCGCAAATCGGGTTCGGCAAGCACTCGGAGGGGGGATTCGGACTCACCGCGACCTTAAGCGGACACCTTCCCGGGCTGGCCCAGGACAATGCCGTCGAGCTGATGAACAAGGCGCATCAGGTGTGCCCGTACTCGAAGGCGACGCGCGGCAACATCGCCGTGACCCTGTCGGCGACGACCGAATGAGCCGAGTTCGCGGAAGACGCGGCGGGTTCCCGGGTGCCCGAAATCGTTGTGGAACAATGCTATCCGCGGAGATGATTCCGTCGATCCGAAGTGGCAGACGCGAGGAGCAGGAGAAGACCATGGCTGATCTCAAACTTGGATACAAGGCGTCGGCGGAGCAGTTCGCTCCGCGTGAACTCGTGGAGCTGGCCGTGGCGGCTGAGGCTCATGGCATGGACAGTGCGACGGTCAGTGATCACTTTCAGCCGTGGCGGCACGAGGGGGGTCACGCGCCGTTCTCGCTGGCCTGGATGACGGCGGTGGGGGAGCGCACCGAGCGGCTGATCCTGGGCACCTCGGTGTTGACCCCGACCTTCCGTTACAACCCGGCGGTGATCGCGCAGGCGTTCGCGACGATGGGGTGTCTGTATCCGGACCGGATCTTTCTGGGGGTGGGCACCGGTGAGGCGCTCAACGAGATCGCCACCGGGTATGAGGGCGAGTGGCCGGAGTTCAAGGAGCGTTACGCGCGGTTGCGGGAGTCGGTGCGGCTGATGCGCGAGTTGTGGCTCGGGGATCGGGTCGACTTCGAGGGCGAGTACTACAAGACCAAGGGCGCCTCGATCTATGACGTGCCCGAGGGGGGCATCCCGATCTACATCGCCGCGGGCGGCCCGCAGGTGGCCAAGTACGCCGGGCGTGCCGGTGATGGCTTCATCTGCACCTCGGGCAAGGGTGAGGAGCTCTACAAGGACAAGCTCATCCCGGCGATGCGGGAGGGCGCGGAGGCCGCGGGCAAGGATCCCGAGGACGTGGACCGGATGATCGAGATCAAGATCTCCTATGACCCGGACCCGACGCTGGCCCTGGAGAACACCCGGTTCTGGGCGCCGCTGTCGCTGACCGCCGAGCAGAAGCACAGCATCAACGATCCGATCGAGATGGAGAAGGCCGCCGATGCGCTGCCCATCGAGCAGGTCGCCAAGCGCTGGATCGTCGCGTCGGATCCCGACGAGGCCGTCGAGATGGTCGGGCAGTACGTCAAGTGGGGGCTGAATCACCTGGTGTTCCATGATCCCCGCCACGATCAGCGGCGTTTCCTCGAACTCTTCCAAAAGGACCTGGAGCCGAGGCTGCGCCGGCTGGGCTAGCGGATGGGGACGGCTTGCGCGCGGACCAATAGCTCCGTAACTTGTATCTAATATTCACAATTCAATCGCCGGAGGGGTCGGATGCCACGAACTGAATTCCACCGTGATCTGCAGGTGAAGTCGCCGCCAGCCGATTCGTGGACGGCGATGGTGGATGTCCCACGCCTGGTGAGTTGGGTTTCGATAGTCGAAGACGCAGTGGAAATCGAACCGTTGAGCAAATACACCGCGGTACTGATGGACCGCCTCGGGCCGTTCAAGCTCCGCGCCGACCTCGACGTCACGGTCAGCGATGTCGAGGAGGGTATCTCGCTGAAAGTGCGGGCCTTGGGAGAGGACCGCCAGGTCGGCTCCCGGCTGTTGATCATGGCGACCATGCAGGTGCGGCCGGAGGAGCACGGTTCGACGATCTCCGTGAACGGCGTCTACGAGGTCACCGGCAAGGCCGCCAGCATGGGATCGGGAACCATCAACAAGAAGGCCGAGAAGATCCTCGACGAGTTCTTCGGCGCGGCCAGTGATGACCTGGGTTCTGCCTGATGCTGCCGCACTTCCGATTGTGCAGGCCACGCAATCTTGCGGAGGCGCTGGACGTGATCAGCGAGGAGAAGGTGCCCTTCTGCGGGGGCACCGAGTTGCTGCTGGCCATGCGCGCCGGGCTGCACCGGCCGGAGACGCTGGTCGACCTCAAGCAGATCGTTGAGTTGTCGGGCGTCCGCGTCGAGGAAGGTGCCGTCGTCATCGGCGGCATCGAGCGGCACATGGATCTCGCCGTGCACCCCGTGGTGCGCGAACACCTCCCGATGCTGGCCAAGGTCGAAGGCGGGGTTGGCAATGCGCGGGTCCGTGCCCAGGGCTCCATCGGCGGCAACCTGTGCTTTGCCGAGCCGAAGTCCGATGTCGCAACCGCGTTGGTGGCCTACGGGGCCGTCGTCACCCTGGCCGGTCCCGACGGGCGGCGCACCGTGCCCGTCGAGGAATTCGTGGCGGGACCGTACTTCGCCGACAAGGAGCCCGACGAACTGCTGGTAGACGTACGGGTTCCGGTGCCGGACAGCGGGACTCGTGCCGTGTACCTGAAGTATCAGGTTACTGAGCGCCCCACGGTGGGAGTCGCGCTGCTGCACGGTCGCTCCGAAGGCAGCTGTCGGCTGGTGGTCGGCGCGGTGGGCGAGGTACAGACCCTCTGGACGTACGACGACCCCAGTGAGATCGAACCCGACGCCGTCGCAGCGGAACTCGATCCGACCCCGGACTTGACCGGATCCGAACGGTACAAGCGGCACGTCGCGGGAGTGTTCATTCGGCGTGCGATCAATGCGTTGGGCGCGGCGGCATGAGCGTTCCCGAACTGGCGATCGTCGAGATCAGCCTCCACGTCAACGGAACTCCGATAGAGCGAGCGGTGGCACCGCGCACCCTGCTGGTGGACTTCCTGCGCGAGGACCTCGGCTTGACCGGCACCAAGGTCAGCTGTGAGCTGCAGGTCTGCGGTGTGTGCACGGTTCTGGTGAATGATCGACCGGTCAGTTCCTGCACGTTCCTGGCCGTCGACGCCGACGGGGCACACGTGCGTACGGTCGAGGGGCTGGCCGAAGGGGGAGCGCCGAACCGACTGCAGGAAGCGTTCATCGACCACCATGCCCTGCAATGTGGCTTCTGCACACCAGGATTCCTGATGATGTCAACCGCGCTGATCGAGTCGGGGTCGGCTACGGACAGGCACGCCATCGTCGAGCATCTGGAGGGCAACATCTGCCGTTGCACCGGATACCAGCCGATCGTCGATGCCGTCGCCGAGGTCGCAGGGTGCCCGCGCCGACGTGCGGCCAGCAACGGCCACGAAGCGAGCCACCCGTGAGCGTCGACCTGCCGTCGGCCCAACCGCACGCCCATGAACTGCGCTCCAGGCACGCCGACGAACACACCACCGTCGGGCGTTCGGTGCGCCGCCGCGATCTGGTCGAAAAAGTGCTCGGCACAGCGCAGTACGCGGTGGACATCACGATGCCCGGGATGCTGCACGCGAAGATCGTGCGCGCCGACCGCGCGCACGCCGAGATTCTCGGCATCGAGTCCGGCAAGGCCCTGGCCCTGCCCGACGTCGTCGCGGTCGTGACGGCCTCCGACCTGGAGAAGCTGTTCGCGCGGTTTGGCCACATCATCTCCGACCACTTCATCCTGGCGACCGGAAAGGTCCGGTACTTCGGCGAGCCGGTGGCGATCGTCCTTGCCGAGACTCGCGCGGCGGCCGCCGATGCCGTCGACCTGATCGAGGTGAGCTACGAGGAATTGCCGACGGTGATGTCGACGGCCGAAGCGCTGGCCGACGGCGCACCGCTGGTGCACGAAACCGAATACGCCGCAACGGCGGACGCATCGTTCAAGGAGCTGACCGAGTCCGAGGGCGGCGAGAAGAAGCCCGATCTGACGAACGTCGCCCACGAGGTCAACATCGGCTGGGGTGACGTCGACGCCGCCTTCGCCGGCGCACACCTGATCGTCGAGGGCGCCACCCGTTACCCGATGCTGTACGCGTACGCGATGGAGCCCTACAACGCGGTGGCCTCCTACGGCGACGACGGCCTGACCGTCATCACCACCGCCCAGCACCCCTTCATGGTTCGCGACGATCTGGCGCGCATCTTCGACCTCCCGTTGGCCCGGGTTCGCGTCACGGCTCCCTACCTTGGCGGGGGGTACGGCTCGAAGTCGTACACGAAAGTGGAACCCCTTGCTGCCGTGGCATCCTGGGCGGTTGGGCGGCCGGTCAAACTCACGCTCACCGTCGAAGAGGCCATTTACACGACCCGGGTGGACGATGCGGTGGTCAACGTGCGCAGCGCGTTCGACGCCGACGGCCACATTCTGGCCCGCGAGTTCGACATCACCATGGACTCCGGCGCGTACGCGGACAACAGCCCGCTGGTGCTGGCCAAGTCGGTCAATCGGTGCTTCGGCCCGTACCGAGTGCCGGCGGTGCGGGTTCGCGGGCTGTCCGTGTACACCAACACCTCTCCCGCCTCTTCCTATCGGGGCTTCGGCGCGCCCCAGGGCAACCTCGCCGGCGAGACCAACATGGACCAGGCCGCCGACAGGCTGGGCATCAGCCGGGCCGAGATCCGCCGCAGGAACCTGGTGCGCTTCGGCGAGGAGATCCTGCCAGGAAACCGCGGGATCGACGCCGACCTGCTGGCCGACCTCGAGATGGTGGTGGAATCGCTCGAGCAGGGTCGACGCGACATCCCCTACTACGGTGTGGGTTTCGGCGCAGCCGCCTCGGACGCCGGTGCGTACCCGATCTCCACCGCGCAGGTACGCGTCGAGACGGACGGATCGGTGATCGTGCTATCCGGCTCCACCGAGATGGGCCAGGGGAGCCAGTCGCTGCTGGCGCAGATCACCGCGGAGGAATTCGGCATCGACATGCGCAAGGTTTCCGTCGTCCAGTCGGACACGGCGGGATCGGTCTACGAGCGGACCACCGGTGCCAGTCGGACGACGACGCTGGCCGGTCTGGCGCTTCAGCGGGCCTGCGGTGACGCCAAGCAGAAGCTGCGGACGATGGCGGCCGAATTATGGAACTGCTCGCCCGACCAGGTCACTGACGCGCCTGGCGCGGTGTGCGGACCCGACGGGCAGTCGCTCGACTTCGGCCCGGTGGTGCGCAAGTGGTTCGGTGGGTCGGCGGGGGAGGTCACCGGAGTCGGCCTGGTTCGTCGTGACGGCGTGACCAAGGAAATGCCACCGTTCTGGGAGACCGGCATGGTGGGCGTCGCCGTCGAGGTCGACCCCGACACCGGATACGTCACGGTCGATCAATTGGTTACGTGTGCCGACGTGGGCTTCGCCATCAACCCGCAGGCCGTCGAGGCGCAGGACCTCGGCGCCGCAACGCAAGGGCTGGGTGCGGCGCTGTTCGAGGAGCTGGTGTACGACGGTCCGCAGTTGGCCAACGCCAACGTCGTCGATTACCGGGTTCCCCGCGCCGGCGACCTGGCGAGGCGGATCGACCTGATGATCGCCGAACGACGCGACGGCGTCGGACCCTACGGGGCGAAGGGCGCCGGCGAGGGGCAGCTGAACCCGATCGGGGGCGCGGTGGCGTCGGCGATCGCCGAGGCCACCGGACGGTGGCCGACCAGGTTGCCGTTGACCCCAGAACGGGTCTGGCGGCTCATGAACGACATTCCAGAGGAGGAGTGAAGGGCTCATGCCACGACTTTTAGGATTCTTGATCTAATATGCAAGCTGATAACTGTCAGACCGCTACCACGGCGATGTCGAGCCGTGCCGGAGGAATGAGGCCAGGGGGCGATGGCGCGCACAGTTGAGTCTGGAGTGTCCGATGTGGACGCACAGATACTGGGACACATCGCGGACTCGGTCCGTGGCACGTTCAAGACCGTCGAGGACATGACGCAAGCCTTCATCCGCGAGGCGATCACGCAGGGGATCTTCCGTCCGGGCCAGCGGCTCAATCTGGATTCCATCGCGGAGTCCCTCGGGGTCAGCCGGATGCCCGTGCGCGCGAGCTTGCGGCAGCTCGAGCACGAGGGGCTCGTGCAGATCAATCACTACCGCGGTGCGACCGTGTCGGTCCTACTGCCCAGTGAGATCGCCGAGATCTACGAACTCCGCATTCTGCTGGAGTCGTATCTGCTCAAGCTGGCCATCGAGTCGATCGACGACGAGCTGGTGGACAAGCTCGAAGCGATCGTCGGCGAAATGGAAGAGGCCGACGAGCTCGGCGACCACCTCGAGCGGCGCTACCAGATGTATACGGTGCTGTACGAGCGCGCGAATCGGCCCCGCGCGTTGGCGCAGGTGCACAACCTCCGCGCCGCTGTCGGTCGGTACCTGCTGTTGCAGCGCGTCAACGAACACCACAGTCACGAAGAGCTCATCAAGCACCTGCGGGCGCGCGACGTCAAATCCGCGACGAAGTGGTTGGTCAGCCACCTCCAAAGGGTGTCCACCAAACTGCAGGCGATTGTCGCCAGCGATCAGGAATCAACTCCGGCCTAGGCCCCGTTTCGCATTCGTGGCTGGAAATCTCTTGTCCGGCAACTGATTTGCCGTGAGGTCGGGCGTGCCATGGTACTTGTCGTCCGCCGGATCGAACTGGCGTGCCCGGCGGTTCCCTCGCGCGCTCGGTAGGGCAGCGTCCGTCGCATGGTCGTCACCGACTCACTCGACTTCATGGCTTTTAAATTATGGATTTTGTATCTAAGATACTCACGTACGGGTCTCATCTCGACGGACACACCTGCGGCGCGCGTTGAAGGACGTCGCCGAGCGTCCGGGCAGCGCATCGCGCTCGCGACGAGTGGGACGGACCTAGAGATGGGAGCGGTTGCGTGGGCATTGATCTGAAGATGAGCGGCGGAACGGTGGTGACGCCGGCGGGCAGCATCGCCGCCGACGTATTGGTGGCCGCGGGCAAGATCGTCGGCCTCGTCGGCGCCGACGTTCCGGTCACGGCCGAGCGCACGGTCGACGTCACCGGCAAGCTGGTGTTGCCAGGGATGGTCGACGTGCACGTACACACCCGCGAGCCGGGCTTCGAGCACAAGGAGGACATCGAGACCACGTCGCGACAGGCCGCGGTCGGCGGTGTCACCACCATCTTCGGGATGCCGAACCTCAACCCGCCGACGAACGACGTCGAGACCCTGACCGACGTCTTCGAGCGGTATTCACGCACCTCGATCGTCGACTACAACCACAATCCCGCACCCACCAAGTACGGCGAGATCAAGGCGATGGCCGACATGGGGATCCAGGCCTACAAGATCTACATGGTCGTCGACACCGGCCGTACCTACCCGCATCCCGCTGGTACGGGCATGCACGACCACGGCGCGCTGCTGAAGATGATGGATCTGATCGCGCAGACCGGTAAGCGGTTCATCATCCACCCGCACGACCAGGCCCTGATGGACTACATCGAAGGGGAGTACCTGGCGCGCGGCGACAACACCCCGCAGGGTTACGCATCCGCCTACGCAGCACGTTCCGGGGTGATCTGGGATACCGCCATCGACGTCGTGCTGAGGCTGGCCGAGGCGTCGGACTGCCCCGTGCACGTCGCGCACATGCAGACCCGTCGCTCCATCGAAGCCGTCCGCCGGGCGAAGGCCGCCGGCGTGGACGTGACGTGCGAGGTGAACCATTGGGCACCCTTCCTGTCGACCTGGGACGACGTCGAGCGCCTCGGACCGTACGCACTGTCCTATTGGGTCCCCGACGAAGGTCGCGCTGCGATCTGGGAGGGAATGGCCGACGGCACCATCGACATCTGCTCCAGCGACCACGCTCCGCACACCCGGGAGGAGAAGGAGGTCGGCTGGACGAAGATGTGGAGCTGCCACACCGGCACACCCGGAATCCAGTACTACTACCCGCTTCTTCTGGATGCGGTGAACAGCGGCAAGCTCACGCTCGACCGGGTGGTCTCACTGGTCGCGACGCGTCCGGCGGAGGCGTTCGGGCTGATGGGTACCAAGGGTGCGATCCAGATCGGCGCCGATGCGGATCTGGTTGTCGCCGACATGGATTCACGTTGGACCATCACCAACGACGGCGTGCTTTCGCGCTGCGGCTGGACGCCATACGACGGGCGTGAGATCAGCGCCTCCATCGACAGAACGTTCGTGCGCGGCGAAGAGGTGTTTGCCGACGGAGCGGTAATCGGAAAGCCCGGATACGGCCGACTCGCGACCACGGTCGCCTGAGAGAGAAGAGCTACTACATGAAGTTCGGATTGTTGCTGCCCCACTTCGGCGAGCACGCCGACAAGGAGAAGCTGCTGGAGGGGTCGAAGCTGGCCGAAAAACTCGGCTTCGACTCGGTCTGGGTACGCGATCACCTGGTGTTCGAACCCCACGGCGAGATGGAGAAGCCGAACCGCACCTTCTACGACGCGCTGACCACGCTGACCGCAATCGGGGCGGTCACCGAACGCATCGAACTCGGGACCGGATCACTGATTCCCTTCCGGCATCCGCTCATCACCGCCTTGATGGCGGGGACCATCACCCAACTGGTGGGGCCGCGACTCATCCTCGGATTCGGTGCGGGCACGTTCGATCACGAGTTCGAGGCCATCGAATGGGGTGGCCGTGACCGGGTCGAGCTGGTGCGATCCAACGCCGAGATTCTGCGGCGGGTATTCACAGAGAACGAGGTCGACTACACCGACGACAACTTCACGTTCAACGACATCACCATAGAGCCGAAGCCGGTCGGCGGACGTGTGCCGTTCTGGTACTGCGGCGCCACCCCGCGATCGGCGCGCCTCGCGGTGGAGTTCTGTGATGGCTGGATGCCGGGCAGGATCTCGCTGGGGACCATGGCCAAGCGAATCGACACGATGCGCGAGCTCTCCGAGGCACGGGAAAGGCCGATGCCGACCATCGCCGTGATCCCCCCGACCAGCATCGAGGAGACCCGGGAAGAGGCGCTACAACACGTGAACATTCCCGGTCTGTTGGCGTGGGCCAACAAGGCCAAGTTTGCGGTGAAGCCTCCGTCGGGCCGCTTCGAGTCGGTCGAGGACCTGGAGGGCCAGCTGATCGTCGGGAGTCCCGACGAGGCGGTGGCCGAGATCAAGAAGTTCCAGGATCTGGGCACCCAACATCTCGTCTTCGACTTCCGGTTCAAGTTCGACCGCTTCTTCGATCAGATCGAGTTGCTCGGCCGTGAGGTGCTGCCGCAGCTGCGGGGCTGATCCGTCGACGGTTGGTCCAGGCCGTCCCAGCTGATGAACGCAGTTGGGACGGCCTGGTCGCCGTTTCGGGTCTAGATCGTGCCTCCGGCGCCGGCACCAAACGCACCCTGGGTGACGGGCTCGTCGGCCTTCATGGGCGCAGGACCGCGACGCGACCGGCGCATTCGTCCCTCCACCCAGGTCGCGAACCAGGACAGCGAGAAGTTGACGCTGATCATCAACAGCGCGATGACGATCAGCGCGGGCACGTAGTTGCCGTATGCCGACCCGACCTGAGTGCCCTGGCGCACCATCTCGAGGAAGGTGATCTGGTAGCCGATCGCGGTGTCCTTGAGAACGACCACCATCTGCGAGATCAGCACCGGCAACATCGACGTGACGGCCTGCGGCAGCAGGATCGCCCGCATGGTCTGACCCCAGCTCAGGCCAAGCGCTGACGCGGCCTCCGACTGTCCGCGCGGCAGCGCGTTGATGCCGGCCCGGACGATCTCGGCGATGACGGCACCGTTGTACAGCGTCAGGCCGGTGATGACGCCGGCCAGCGCCAGGTGCTTGGACGGGAAGACGTCGTAGTCCGCGTATACGAAGTAGGCGAAGATCATCATGATCAGCACGGGCACCGCGCGGAAGAACTCCACGACTACCGAACACGGCCAGTGGATTGCGGGATGGGTGGAGAGCCTGCCCACACCGAGCAGGAATCCCAGCGCAAGTGCCAGAACGATCGACACCGCGGCGGCAATCAGCGTGCCCTGCACGCCGGGCAGGATGTAGGTCTTCCAGAGGTTGGCCGTCAGGAACGGTTCCCACTTCGCGGCAGTTAGTTGACCCTTCGCGTTCAGCTGGGAGTACACCACCCAGATCACCAGCGCGATGACCAGCGCCGTTACGACGTTGAACACCCGGTTCCTAGCGCGTGCGCGCGGTCCCGGCGCGTCGAAGAGGACTGAACCCGCCATCTACCTTGCCACCGCCAGCCGTTTCCCGAGCCATCCGAAGAACAGCCCCATCGGCAGCGTCAAGATGACGAACCCGACCATGAAGATGGCGCCGATGTAGATCAGCGCGGCCTCGTTCTCGATCATCGTCTTCATCAACAACGCGGCCTCCGCCACGCCGATCGCCGATGCGATCGTGGTGTTCTTCGTCAACGCGATCAACACCGAGCCAAGCGGAATGATCACGGCGCGAAACGCTTGCGGCAGCAGGATGATTCGCAGATTCTGGCTGAACGTCAACCCCAACGACCGCGCCGCCTCGGCCTGGCCGAGGGGCACGGTGTTCACCCCGGAGCGCACCGTCTCACACACGAACGCCGCCGTGTAGACCGTGAACCCGAGCACCGCCAGCCTGAAGTTGCTGTCTTCGATCGACGTCAGCGACTTCGAATCCACCAGCGTGATTCCGAGTGTCTGAGCCAGTCCGAACGAGCAGAACAGGATGATCAGCGTCAGCGGCGTGTTGCGCACCACGTTGACGTAGGCCGTCCCCAACCAATTGAGCATCGGCACCGGCGAGAGCCGCATCGCGGCCAGCAGCGTGCCAAGGATGAGCGCACCGATTGCCGAATACGCCGTCAACTGGATGGTGGTCCAGAACGCCTCGAAGATCTGGCTCTGGTACTTGCTGAACAGTTCCACGTCGGCGGGTTACCGCTTACTTGTCGATCGGCGGCGGCGTCGGCGCGGTGATACCCGCCGGGCCGAGGTTCTTGTCGAACGCCGCCTTCCATGCGCCGTCCTGCTCCATCTTGGTGATCGCGTCGTTGATCTTGGTGCGCAGCTCGGTGTCGCCCTTCTTCAGGCCGACGCCGTAACGCTCCTCGGAGAACGGCTTGCCGACGATCTTGAAGGCGCCCGGGGTCTGCGCGGCATAACCGGCCAGGATCACCTCATCCGTGGTCACCGCGTCGATCGCGCCGTTCTTGAGCGCCTCGACGCACGCCGAGTACGTGTCGTACTGCTGCAGCTGCACTCCGGGGTACTTGTCCTTGATGCGCTGCGCAGGCGTCGAACCCGACACTGAGCACAGCTTCTTGTTGTTCTGCAGCGACTCGGCACCGGTGATGTCGGTGTTGTCCGCCTTCACCAGCAGGCTCTGCCCGGTGATCAAGTAGGGCCCCGCGAAGTCGACCTTCTCCTTACGCGCATCGGTAATGGAGTAAGTGGCCGCGATGAACTTGACCTGATCGTTCTGGATCAGGGTCTCGCGCTGGCCCGACGGTGATTCCTTCCACTCGATCTTGTCCTCGTTGTAGCCGAGTTCCTTGGCGATGTATTTCGCGACGTCGACGTCGAAGCCGCTCATCGTTCCGTCCGGGTTCTTCAATCCGAGGCCGGGCTGGTCGAACTTGGTGCCGATGACGATCGTGTCGCTACCACCGCCACCACCACTGCCACCGCCACACGCGGTCAACGAGAGGGGGAGTGCGATGGCGAGTGCGATGACCGCTGCGACTCGCACCTTGAGGGACGGCATATTTCGGTTCCTTTCGCCGGGTCGTGAATGCTGTTAGTGCTTGAGGATCTTGCTGAGAAAGTCCTTTGCGCGATCGGTTTTCGGATTCCCGAAGAATTCAGCGGGTTCGGCGTACTCGACGATCGGCCCCGTCGGCCATGAACACGACGCGGTTCGCCGCGCCACGGGCGAAACCCATCTCGTGGGTGACCACCACCATGGTCATCCCCTCCTTGGCCAACGACGTCATCACGTTGAGTACTTCGTTGATCATCTCGGGATCCAGCGCGCTGGTCGGCTCGTCGAACAGCATGACCTTCGGGTTCATCGCCAGCGACCGCGCGATCGCCACCCGCTGCTGCTGGCCTCCCGACAGCTGCGCCGGATACTTGTCGGCCTGGTTGGCGATGCCGACCCGCTCCAGCAGTGCCATTGCCTTATCGCGGGCCTCGGCCTTCGACTTCTTGCGCACCTTCATCGGCGCCAGCGTGACGTTATCCAGAATCGTCTTGTGCGCGAATAGATTGAACGACTGAAACACCATGCCTACGTCGGACCGCAGCTGCGCGAGCTTGCGGCCCTCGGCGGGAAGGACGTCGCCGTCGATCGCGATGGTGCCGGAGTCAATGGTCTCGAGCCGATTGATGGTGCGGCACAACGTCGACTTGCCCGACCCGGACGGGCCGAGCACGACGATCACCTGGCCGCGGTCGACTTCGAGGTTGATGTCCTTGAGCACGTGCAGGCTGCCGAAGTGCTTGTTGACTGCCTCCATCGAGATCATCGGTACGGCGGATGCAGTCGAATCGACCTCTTTGACGCTCGCCCCCGTCGGCTCCATGGGTGCAGACCTTACCCAGGAAACGTCCAGCCTGCCTGGAACTCGCGAATCCGACTCGGCCCGCCGTGCGCATGCCTCCGTACCATGGGGCCGTGACTTCGATGGTGACGCGCGAGGCGTCGGACGCGCGCAGGTCGACTCCTCGCGCGAGCGCTCGTCGGCCGTCGGCGCAGCGTCGTCGCGGGCGCACCTACCAGGTCCGCACCTACGGCTGCCAGATGAACGTGCACGACTCCGAGCGGCTCGCCGGCCTGCTCGAGCAGGCCGGATACCGGCGCGCCGCCGACGGAACCGACGCCGACGTCGTCGTGTTCAACACCTGCGCGGTCCGGGAGAACGCCGACAACAAGCTGTACGGGAACATCAGTCACCTGGTCCCGAAGAAGCAGGCCAACCCCGACATGCAGATCGCGGTCGGCGGCTGCCTCGCACAGAAGGACCGCGACGCCGTGCTGGAGCGGGCGCCGTGGGTCGACGTCGTGTTCGGCACGCACAACATCGGCTCGCTGCCGACGCTGCTCGAACGCGCCCGGCACAACAGGGTCGCCCAGGTCGAGATCGCCGAAGCGCTGCAGGAGTTCCCGTCCGCGCTGCCGGCCGCGCGCGAATCCAGCTACGCCGCATGGGTTTCCATCTCGGTGGGGTGCAACAACACCTGCACGTTCTGCATCGTGCCCGCGCTGCGCGGCAAGGAGGTCGACCGCAGGCCGGGCGACATCCTCGCCGAGGTCGGCTCGCTGGTCGATCAGGGCGTGCTCGAGGTGACGTTGCTCGGACAGAACGTCAATGCGTACGGCGTATCGTTTGCTACCGACGAGCGCTTGCGCGAGGAGCCGAAAGCTTGGACCGACATCCCGCGTGACCGCGGCGCATTCGCGAAGTTGCTGAAAGCGTGCGGGCGCGATCGAAGGACTGGAACGGGTGCGGTTCACCTCACCGCACCCGGCCGAGTTCACCGACGACGTCATCGACGCGATGGCCACGACGCCCAACGTCTGTCCCGACACTGCACATGCCGCTGCAGTCCGGCTCCGACCGGATCCTGAAGGCGATGCGCCGCTCGTACCGCGCCGAGCGCTACCTCGGCATCATCGACCGGGTCCGCGCCGCGATACCGAACGCCGCCATCACCACCGACCTCATCGTCGGATTCCCCGGCGAGACCGAGGCGGACTTCCAGGCCACCCTCGACGTGGTGGAACGGGCGCGGTTCGCCAGTGCGTTCACCTTCCAGTACTCAAAACGGCCCGGCACCCCTGCAGCGGAGCTGCCCGACCAGCTGCCCAAAGCCGTTGTGCAGGAACGCTATCAGCGTCTGATCGACCTCCAGGAGCGAATCTCTCTGGAGGAGAACGCCGCCCAGGTGGGTACGCGCGTCGAACTTCTGGTCGCCACCGGCGAGGGCCGCAAGGACGCCAGCACCGCCAGGATGTCGGGCCGGGCCCGCGACGGCCGACTGGTGCACTTCGCCCCGGGTGACCGTGACGTCCGCCCCGGCGACGTCGTCACCACCACGTCACCGGCGCTGCGCCGCATCACCTGATCGCCGACGCCGACGTCCTCGACCACCGGCGCACCCGCGCCGGTGACGCGCACGAGGCAGGGCGTCGGGTGAGCACCAACGTCGGACTTGGCATGCCGCGGGTCGGGGCGCCGCCCGTGTCGCAGGCCACGACGGGATGCAACTCGTGACCGACCGAAACGGCCAGGACTTCGACGACTTCAAGGGCGACATCGAAGACGCCGAACGCCGCGTCGCGCGGGAAATCGACCCGGGGGCAAGGGCTCTGGTGGTCGCGATCCTGGTCTTCGTGATCCTGCTGTCGTTCGTCCTGCCGCACACCGGTAGCGCCACGGGGATTCGACGTACTGCTCGGCGACGACGCGGCCATCCAGGCGGCGATCGCGCTGCCCGTCGCGGGTGTTCGTCTGGTTCCTGCTGGTGTTCAGCGTCGGCTTCTCGATGCTGGCGCTGCTCACCCGGCGCTGGGCGCTGGCCTGGATCGCCCTGGCCGGATCGGCGGTGGCCTGCCCGATCGGGATGCTGGCGGTGTGGTCCCGTCAGACGGTCGCCGATTCGCACCCAGGCCCGGGCATCGGCCTGATCGTCGCCTGGATCGCGGTGATCCTGCTTGACTTTCCACTGGGCGCGCGTCGTGTGGTCGCGCACGGCGCTGCAGCTGGCTGCGGAGGAGGAGCGCCGCAAGGCCGCCACCGAGCGTCAGCGCAAGGGGCTGCTGGACGACTACGGCCCCAACCCCGAAGACCCCGCCTAGCGCTTCTTGCCGAGCGCCTCGACAGCCGCCTCGGCCCACTCGTGCCACTGTGCGGCGTTCGCCCTGGCCTGCTCGGCGTCCTTCGTGCGGCCCGCCGCCTCGGCCTTCTCGGCCTGGTGCTCGTACTGCTCGGCGCGAACCCGGAACTGATCGGCCCTGGCCTGCGCCTCGGGATCCGCCCAGCCGCTGGACGCCGCGTCGCGCACCTTCTTCTCCACGACGCGCATTCGCCGCTCGAGTTCGGCGCCACGCTCGCGGGGTACCTTGCCGATCGCGTCCCACTTGTCGCCGATCGCCCGCAGGGCGGCGCGTGCCGACTCCACGTCGGTGACGTCGATGGCCTCGGCCTCGGCGAGCAGCGCCTGCTTGGCCGTCGGCGTTGCGCGCCGAACTCGGCGTCGCGTTCGGCGTTGGCGGCGTTGCGGGCCGAGAAGAACTTGTCCTGGGCGCCCTTGAACCGGCGCCCACAGCGCGTCGTCGACGTCCTTGGACGCCCGTCCCGCGGCCTTCCACTCCGTCAGGAGGTCGCGGAACGTCGCACCCGTCGGGCCCCAGTCGGTCGAGTCGGCCAGCTCCTCGGCGCGTTCGCACAGCGCCTCCTTGGCCTGGCGGGCGCCGACCCGCTCACGGTCGAGTTCGGCGAAGTGCGATCCGCGGCGACGGTTGAACGTCTCACGGGCCGCCGAGTACCGCTTCCACAGCGCGTCGTCGGTCTTGCGGTCCAGCCCGGTGATGGTGCGCCACTCCTCGAGGATCTCGCGCAACCGGTCGCCGGCGGACTTCCACTGCGTCGAGTTGGTGGCGATGTCCTCGGCCTCGACGGCCAGCGCCTCCTTGCGGGCGGTCTGGGCGGCGCGGTGCTCGTCGCGCCGCGCGCGGTCCTCCTGGGCGCTGGCGTCGGCCTGCTCGGCGATGGCGGTCAACCGGGCGGCCAGCGCGTCGACGTCGCCGAGCACCGGCTGCGGTCGGCAGGGTCTCGGCCAGCGTCGCGGCCGCGGACTTGATCTTGCGGGCGTCGCCGGTGCCGGACGCCAGGCGTCGCTCCATCAGCGCGACTTCGGTGTGCAGGTCGTCGAAGCGGCGGCCGAAGTGCGCGAAGGCGGCCTCGGTGTCGCCGGCCTGCCACGACCCGATCTGACCCGCTCGCCGGCGGAGGTGATCAGCCAGACGGTGCCGTCGGGGTCGACGCGACCGAACCGGTGTGGGTCGGCGGAGGCCGCCACGACGGGTACGCCCGCCGGGCCTGGGGCGGGCCGAGGGACTCCGGGCCGAGGCAGTCCGGGTCGGGGGGCGGGCTTGGGTGGGCCGCCTGTCTCGCTGGTCGTCATATCCGTCATCCTCGTGTCCTCCGCGGGGGTTGACCCGCGCTCCTGCCGCGCGACGCGGCGCCGTCTGTGCGCTCTCGCACGCTATTGAAACAGGTCGCCGTGCGGCGTGCCCACGCCTTTGCCCGAGCAGTTGCCTAGGCTCGACTGCGCTGATCCACTCCCGGGTCGCCGCATTCCGGCCTCGACGGACGAACCGGAGGTCGCCGATGGACAAGGCGGACATCGCCGCCCTGCTGGCGCTGGGTGCCGCCTTCTTCATCGCCGTCGGCGACGTAATGCATCAGCGGACGGCGCACGACGTCACCGACGAACCGGTCAGCTACCTCGGCCTGTTCACCCGGCTGCTGCGCGACCGGCAGTGGTGGCTCGGCAGCCTGGTGTCCGCCGCAGGCTTCGCACTGCAGGCCGCCGCGCTCGGCCTCGGGTCGGTGCTGCTGGTCCAGGCAGTACTGGTCACGTCGCTGCTGTTCGCGCTGCCGATCAACGCCAGGCTGACCCACCACCGGGTGTCTCGTTTCCAGTGGACGTGGGCGGCACTGCTGGCCGCGTCGGTGGCGGTGATCGTCACGGTCGGAAACCCGACGGAGGGCCACTCCAGGGCCTCGTTCGAGACGTGGACGCTGGTGCTCGCCGTGCTCGGGCCCGCGCTGGTGGCCTGCGTGATCGGCGCCAGGATCTTCACTGGGTCCGTCAGCGCCGTGCTGCTGGCGCTGGTGTCCGGCGCCCTGTGGGGGTTGTTCGCCGTGCTGACCAAGGGTGTGGTCGACCGTCTCGACGACGGAATCCTGGCACTGGTCAGGACGCCGGAGTTGTACGCCTGGGTGGCGGTGGCCATCGCGGGCACGGCGTGGCAGCAGTCGTCGTTCCGCGCGGGCGCACTCACCGCGTCGCTGCCGACGATGACCGTGACCGAACCGGTCGTTGGCTCGATCCTGGGTGTGGTGGTGCTCGGCGAGACGTTGCGGCCGGGCGACGCGGGCTGGTTCACGCTGATCGTGGCGGTCGCCGTGATGGTGGTCGGCGACGGCGGCCCTGGCGCGCGGGGAGGCCGCCACGACTGCCGCCGGTGAACCGGCCGGCCGCGGCGCTGGCTAGCGTGGTTTCGTGCTGAGCGCCATCGCGATCATCCCGTCGGCACCCGTCATGGTGCCCGAACTCGCGTCCGGCGCCGCCGCCGAGCTGGCCGACCTGCGAGACGCCGTGTTCGAGGCCGCTGCCCGGCTTCCCGACCGCTGGCTGGCCGTCGGGGTCGGCCCCACCGACGCGGTGCTCGGCGCCGATGCGGTCGGCACCTTCGCCGGCTACGGCGCCGACGTGGTCGTCCGTCTCGCACCGGGCGCCGGCGGGCACCCGACCGAATTGCCGTTGTGCGCGCTGATCACCGGCTGGGTGCGGGGATGCAGCAGTCCGCACGCACGGGCCGAGGTACGGGTCTGCGCCCACGACAACGAGTTCGACGCCGCGTTGGCGCGCGGCCGGGCTCTGCGCGCCGAGATCGACGCCGCCGCCGACGCCGTGGGCGTCCTGGTGGTCGCAGACGGCGCCAACACGCTCACCCCGCCGGCGCCAGGCGGGTACGACCCCGATTCGGTACCCGTTCAGGCGGCGCTTGACGACGCGCTCGCCAGCGGGGACGCGGCCGGTCTCGGGATGACGCTGCCGGCGCCGCGGTCGGCCGGGTCGCCTATCAGGTGTTGGCGGGGTTGACCGGGTCGGCACCCGTCACAGCCCGCGAGCTCTACCGTGACGCGCCGTACGGGGTCGGCTACTTCGCCGGCGTCTGGATCCCCTGATGCGACCGATCGCGATCATCGGACCGACCGGCACCGGGAAGTCCGCGCTGGCGCTCGACGTGGCCGAACGGGTCGGCGGCGAGATCGTGAACGCCGACGCCATGCAGCTCTATCGCGGGATGGACGTCGGCACCGCCAAGCTGGCGCTCGACGAGCGTCGCGGCATCCCGCACCACCAACTCGACGTGCTCGACGTGACGCAGACGGCGACCGTGGCCCGCTATCAGGAGGCCGCCGCCGCCGACGTCGAGGCGATCGCGGCCAGGGGAGCGGTGCCCGTCCTGGTCGGCGGGTCGATGCTCTACGTGCAGTCGCTGCTGGACGAATGGGCGTTTCCCGCCACCGATCCGGCGGTACGGGCGCGCTGGGAGGAGCGGCTCGCCGAGGTCGGGGTGAGTGCGCTGCATGCCGAGCTGGCCCGCGTCGACGCGGACGCCGCGGCGTCGATCCTGCCCACCGACGGCCGCCGCATCGTGCGCGCGCTCGAAGTGGTGGAGCTGACGGGCCGGCCGTTCGCGGCGTCGGCGCCGACCATCGGCGCCCCGCGGTGGGACACGGCGATCGTCGGATTGGATTGGGACACTTCGCTTCTCGACGAACGGCTGGCGCTGCGCACGGACACCATGTTCGACGACGGGCTGGTCGGCGAGGTCACCCGTCTGCTGGAGTGCGGGCTGCGCGACGGCGTCACCGCGTCGCGTGCGCTTGGCTACGCACAGGTACTCGAGGCGCTCGATGCCGGCGGTGACGACGCCGCGCTCGCCCAGGCGCGCGAGCGGACGTTCATCGGGACGCGGCGCTACGTGCGCCGCCAGCGGTCGTGGTTCCGCCGCGATCACCGCATCCACTGGCTCGACGGGTCCGAGGCGGGCAACGTGGACGCGGTGCTCGCCGTGTGGCGCCACGTATCCTGAACAGGTGAAGTTCGCCAAGGGGCACGGTACGCAGAACGACTTCGTGCTGCTGCCCGACCTCGATGCCCGCCTCGCGCTGACGCCCGCTGCGGTGTCCGCGCTGTGCGACCGGCGGCGCGGACTCGGCGCCGACGGCGTGCTGCGGGTGACGACGGCGGGCGCCGCGCTGGCAGCGGGAGTCTTCGACCGCATCCCCGAGGGCGTGCGCGCCGCGCGACTGGTACATGGACTACCGCAACGCCGACGGATCGATCGCCCAGATGTGCGGCAACGGCGTGCGGGTCTTCGCGCACTACCTGCGTGCAGCCGGGCTGGAGCAACGCGACGAGTTCGTGGTCGGCTCGCTGGCCGGGCCGCGACCGGTGGTGCTGCACTCGGTGGACGCCACCACGGCGCCGACGTCACCGTCGAGATGGGCAAGGCCAACCAGGTCGGCACCGGGTCGGCGGTCGTGGGTGGTCGCACGTTCACGGGGCTGGCCGTCGACGTCGGCAATCCCCACCTGGCATGCGTCGATCGCGACGCTCACCGGTGACGACCTGCGCGCGCTCGACGTCGCCGCCCCGGTTCGGTTCGACGCCGCGCAGTTCCCCGACGGCGTCAACGTCGAGGTGCTCACGCCGCCAGTCGGACGGCGCGGTGTCGATGCGGGTGCACGAGCGTGGCGTCGGTGAGACCCGGTCGTGCGGAACGGGAACCGTGGCCGCCGCGGTCGCCGCCCTGCACCACGAGGGGGCCGCGACGGGGACGTTGCGGGTGCGGATCCCCGGCGGCGAGGTCGACGTCACCATCACCGACGCCACCAGCTTCCTGCGCGGGCCATCGGTGCTGGTGGCCGACGGCGAACTGTCCGACGCCTGGTGGAGTGCGCAAGCTTGACCGTCCGGTGTTTATTGAGATGCGTCGCACCGGTTCGGCGTGGCACCATCGGAAACCGCTCATGAATCATCTGGAATTCCCGTCCAACCGCGCGCCCACCACGGGTGAGCAAGCGCTCGACGACCGTGCCGCACTGCGCCGCGTCGCCGGACTGTCGACCGAACTCGCCGACGTCTCCGAGGTCGAGTACCGCCAGCTGCGCCTGGAACGCGTTGTGCTGGTTGGCGTCTGGACCGACGGCAGCGCCGCCGACGCCGACGCCAGCCTGGCCGAACTTGCGGCGCTGGCCGAGACCGCGGGCTCCGAGGTACTCGAGGGCCTGATCCAGCGCCGCGACAAGCCGGACGCGTCGACGTACATCGGTTCGGGCAAGGCCGCCGAGTTGCGCGACGTCGTGACGGCCACCGGCGCCGACACCGTGATCTGCGACGGCGAACTCAGCCCCGCGCAGCTCAACGCGCTGGAGAAGGTCGTCAAGGTCAAGGTCATCGACCGCACCGCGCTGATTCTGGACATCTTCGCCCAGCACGCCACCGCCGCGGAGGGCAAGGCGCAGGTGTCGCTGCGCCCAGATGGAGTACATGCTGCCGCAGACTGCGCGGCTGGGGTGAGTCGATGTCGCGGCAGGGCGGCGGCGCCGGTGGCAGCGGCGGAGGTGTCGGCACCCGCGGTCCCGGTGAGACCAAGATCGAGACCGACCGCCGCCGGATCCGCGAGCGGATGTCCAAGCTGCGCCGCGACATCAAGGACATGAAGAAGATCCGCGACACCCAGCGCGGCCGCAGGCTGCAGCAGCGACGTGCCGTCGATCGCGATCGTCGGATACACCAACGCGGGCAAGTCCAGCCTGCTCAACGCGCTGACCGGTGCCGGCGTCCTGGTCGAGAACGCGTTGTTCGCGACGCTCGAACCCACCACGCGCCGTGGGCAATTCGACGACGGACGGCCATTCGTGCTCACCGACACCGTCGGCTTCGTCCGGCATCTGCCCACCCAGCTGGTCGAGGCGTTCCGCTCGACGCTGGAGGAGGTCGTCGACGCCGACCTGCTGGTGCACGTCGTCGACGGCTCCGACGTCAATCCGCTGGCGCAGATCAACGCGGTCCGGCAAGTGGTCAACGACGTGATCGCCGACTACGACATGGCAAGCCGCCACCGGAATTGTTGGTGGTCAACAAGACCGACGCGGCCGGCGACCTGGCGCTCGCCCAGCTGCGCCGCGCGCTGCCCGATGCGGTGTTCGTCTCGGCGCACACCGGCGACGGACTCGACCGGCTGCGGCGGCGGATGGCGCGAGCTGGTCGAACCCACCGATCGCGCGGTCGACGTCACGATCCCTACGACCGCGGCGATCTGGTCGCCCGCCTGCACGCCGACGGACGGGTGGACGCCACCGAGCACACGCGATGCCGGGACCAGGATCAAGGCACGGGTGCCCGTGGCGCTGGCAGCCGGCCTGCGCGAGTTCGCGACGTTCTAGCGGCAAGCCTCGGCTGATCCACTGGCCCAGGTCGCGACGTCGAAGACCTCTGCGGCGTCCGAACTCAGAACGTGTTGCGCTAGAATGGCTTTGAGCTCGTCGAGGTGGCGCTCCTGGTCCGGGCTGCGACGTTCGGTCCGCGCGAGGTCGATGAACTCGTCGGTGACGAACCCGTCGCGCAACAGCATCGTCACCGTCTGGCCTCCGACGCCGACCTCGAACACGAAGTCCTCGAGCAGCCGACCCCGGTCGGCGCGGAGCAGCGTGCGATCGACGGTGAACCGTTCGTCGGTGACGGCGCGGGTGACGGCCTCGAAGGCGTCGCGCGCACCGGGTCCGCGGAAGGCGGTGCGGACGGTGATCGAACGGCGGTCGGGCGGCGCGCCGGGGGAGAGCAGGGCGAACGCGCGTTGCAATGCCTTGAACGCGACCGCGACGCCTGCGGGTGAACCCGGCCCGTGATACCGCATCAGGTCGTCGAAGGTGAACGTGATGGTGCGGCCGAGTTCCTGGACCGTCGACCGACTCGGTCACGGGACGACGATCCTCGGCGGCTGGTGAGCGCGCACCGGAGGCAGTTCGCCGCGTGAACCTTTCGATCTCGACGAGGACGTGCGCACCGGTGCAGCCCTTGGCCAGCGACGACGTGCCGACGTCGGCGGTCAGCACGTTCGGATTGCCGTGCACGCACAGCGCGTCCGGATCGGCGGGGTCCTGCGGGGTCGTACCAGGCACCGGTCGACAGCTGCACGACCCCGGGTCGCAAGTCCGTCGTCGACCACGACGCCGGCCAGGCACGCGCCGCGGTCGTTGAACACCCGGACCACGTCGCCGTCGGCAAGATCACGCTGCGGCCGCATCGGTCGGGATGGATCCGGATCGGTTCGCGCCCTGCGACCTTCGAGTGCCTGGCTGGTGGCTCCGCCGTCGAGCTGGCTGTGCAGCCGGGTGGCGGGCTGATTGGCCACGCAGGTGCAGCGGATAGGTGGCCGCCCGCTCACCGCCGAGCCACTCGGTGGGCTCGTACCACTTCGGGTGGCCCGCGCAGTCGTCGTAGCCGAATCCGTCGATGTCGGCCGAGAAGATCTCGATGCGCCCGCTCGGCGTGCCCAACCGGTGCGTCACCGGGTCGGCCCGGAAGTCGGCGAGCAGCGTCAGTCCGGTCTCGGTCGGCAGTCGGATGCGGCCCGCGCGCCAGAAGTCCTCGAACGACGGCACGGCGAAATCCAGTTCAGCGGACCACTTCTCGTACATGTGGACGAGCCATTCCTGGGCAGTGCGGCCCTCGGTGAACTGCTCGCCGAAGCCGAGCCGGTCGGCCAGCGCGGCGAAGGTGGTGTAGTCGTCGCGCGAGTCGGCGTACGGCTCGGCCAGGGCGGGCATCGCCATCAGCAGGGGATCGTTGCGCGAGCCGGAGTAGTCGTCGCGCTCGAACGCCGTGGTGGACGGTACGACGATGTCGGCGTGTTTGGCCATCGCCGTCCAGTACGGGTCGTGCACGACGATGGTGTCCGGACGCGCCAGCGCGCGGCGCAGCCGGGGGATGTTCTGGTGGTGGTGGAACGGGTTGCCGCCCGCCCAGTACACGCAGCCTGATGTCCGGGTAGGTCAGGGTGCGGCCGTTGTAGTCGAACGCCTCGCCGGGGTGCAGCAGCATGTCGCTGACCGCCGCGACCGGGATGAACGTCTGAACGGGTTGAGGCCCTGCGGCAGTGCGGGCAGCCTGCAGCGCAGCGGGGCCAGCCCGGTTTCGTTCATGCGACCCGTAGCCGTGCCCGAATCCGCCTCCGGGAAGCCCGATCTGGCCCAGCATCGCGGCAAGGGTCAGGCCCATCCAGGGCGCCTGCTCGCCATGTCGGACGCGCTGCAGCGACCAGCTGACGGTGACGATCGTGCGGCCCGCCGCCATTCGCCGGGCAAGTCGGTCAGGTCGTCGGCGGGCAGGCCGCAGATCGCCGACGCCCACTGCGGCGACTTCGGCACGCCGTCGTCGACACCGAGCAGGTAGCGCTCGAAGCGTTCGTAACCCGTGCAGTAGACGTCGAGGAATTCGCGGTCGGCCAGCGACTCGGTGGCCAGCACGTGGGCCAGCGCGAGCATGATCGCGACGTCGGTGCCCGGTACGTTGGCCAGCCATTCGCAGTCGCCGTCGACGTCGTCGCGCAGCGGCGAGAACGACACGATGCGTCCGCCGCGATCCCGGAAGCGCTGCAACGCGTTTCGCGCCGGGTGTGCGGTGGTGCCGCCGTGATTGAGGCCGGTGTTCTTCAGCCCGACGCCACCGAAGCACACCAGCAGGTCGGTGTGCTCGGCGATGACGTCCCATTCGGTGGACCGCTTGAACAGGTCGTCGTGGGTGCCGACCACCCGTGGCATGATCACGCCGGTGGCGCCGAGGCTGTAGGAGTGCCGCGAGAAGGTGTATCCGCCAAGCAGTTTCAGGAAGCGGTGCACCTGACTCTGGGCGTGGTGGAACCGTCCCGCGCTGGCCCATCCGTAGGAGCCGCCGTAGATGGCCTCGTTGCCGTGGGTGTCGACGACGCGGCGCAGTTCGTCGGCCGAGCAGTTCGGTCAGCTCGTCCCAGGACACCGCGACGAACTCGTCGGCGCCGCGCCGCGAGCTGGGGCCGGGCCCGTCGTCCAGCCAGCCGCGGCGCACCGCCGGGCCGGCGACCCGCGACGTGTGCCGGATCGACCCGGGCAGGTTGCCGAGCAGCGGTGACGGGTCGTCGTCGCCGTCGATCGGCCGCACCGATGCGATGTCGCCGTCCCGCACGTCGGCGGTGAACGCGCCCCAGTGCGTGAGTGACGTCGCAGCCGTCCGCCATGCCGCCGAGTCTATGGGCGGCCGCGACGCCCAGCCTCGGCGCTAGCCAACCATCCGGTTGGGTGGTATAGGGTCGTACGCAAATTCCACTTCCACCCGATCCGGAGGTCATCCATGGGCGCGCCCAGCCAGGTCGTGAAGTACGACCGCACCCTCTTCGAGCCCGAACACGAGCTGTTCCGCGAGTCGTATCGCGCGTTCCTCGAGCGCCACGTCGCGCCGTTCCACGAGCAGTGGGAGAAGGACAAGATCGTCGACCGCGGCGTCTGGCTGGAGGCCGGCAAGCAGGGCTTTCTCGGCATGGCGGTGCCGGAGGAGTACGGCGGCGGCGGCAACCCCGACTTCCGCTACAACGTCATCGTCACCGAGGAGACCACCGCCGGCCGCTACAGCGGCCTCGGCTTCTCGCTGCAGAACGACGTCATCGCGCCCTACCTGCTGCGTCTGGCCACCGACGAGCAGAAGCAGCGCTGGCTGCCCGGGTTCTGCTCGGGTGAACTGATCACGGCGATCGCAATGACGGAGCCCGGCACCGGCAGCGACCTGCAGGGCATCAAGGCCCGCGCGGTCAAGCACGACGACGGCACTAGGTGCTCAACGGGTCCAAGACGTTCATCACCAACGGCATCAACGCCGACCTGGTGATCGTCGTGGCGTGCACCGACCCCGACAAGGGCGCGCAGGGCTTCTCGCTGCTGGTCGTCGAGCGGGGCATGGAGGGCTTCGAGCGCGGCCGCCATCTGGACAAGATCGGGCTGGACGCGCAGGACACCGCCGAGCTGTCCTTCACCGACGTCAAGGTGCCCGCCGAGAACCTGCTCGGGGAAGAGGGCATGGGCTTCGTCTACCTGATGCAGAACCTGCCCCAGGAGCGGATCAGCATCGCGGTCATGGCCGCCGCAGGCATGGAGGCCGTGCTGGACGCCACCCTGCAGTACACCAAGGAGCGCAAGGCGTTCGGCAAGCCGATCGGCAGCTTCCAGAACACCCGCTTCACGCTGGCCGAGCTGGCCACCGAGGCCACCGCGGTGCGGATCATGGTCGACGAGTTCATCAGGCTGCACCTCGACGAGAAGCTGACCGTCGAGCAGGCCGCGATGGCGAAGTGGTACTCGACCGAGGCTCAGGTGCGCCTCAACGACCGCTGCCTGCAACTGCACGGCGGGTACGGCTACATGCGCGAATACCCCGTCGCCCGGGCCTTCCTGGATTCGCGGATCCAGACGATCTACGGCGGAACCACCGAGATCATGAAGGAGATCATCGGCCGCAGCCTGGGCGTCTAGCCGGTCAGCCGCCAGCATGGCGACGGGCCTCCGACGGCGCCGGTGCACGGCTCCAACGGCGGGATGGCTGCGGAGGCGTCGTGGCCAATCGCGCGATCGTTACTGCTATGTCCTGCCGCCACCGGCGTTGGATATCCCTCAAGATGGACGTCGACTGAACGCAAAGTTGACGGTCGCGATACTTTTAGGGATCTTTGCGGATCGGGGGAGGACGGATGACCGGGCTGCGAACCCTGTTGGGCGACGTCGCGAGGCGGGTGAGTCGTCGGCCTCGCGATGGCGGCCGCCGTGGCGTTCCTTGCTCCGACCATCCCTCTGGCTTCGGCGACGCCGGACGAGCGACGCCGACGCCGCGATCACCCAGGCGTGGGACGCCGGCGGCGGCGCCACCGGCCCGCTCGGACCCAAGGACGGTGACGTCTACGCCGTCGGTGCCGGGTTCGGGCAGAACTTCGCGGGCGGCAAGATCTTCTTCACCCCGGACACCGGCGCGCACATCATGCATGGGCGCGATCCTCGACAAGTACCTGTCACTCGGCGGACCCGCCGACGGCGACCTCGGCTTCCCCACCATCGACGAGGGCGACGGCAAGGCGCCCGAACAGCCGGAACACCACGTTCAGCGCGGCCGACAACCCGGTCATCTTCTGGACGCCGGACACCGGTGCGCACGTGGTGCGCGGCGCCATCAACGCGGCGTGGGACAAGCTCGGCGGATCGGCGGGCGTCCTCGGCGTGCCGACCGAGGACGAGGTGTATCGCGGCGACGGTGACGTCGCAGACCTTCACCGGCGGCCAGCTGTCGTGGGACGCGAAGACCAAGGCGTTCACGACGACCCCGCCCGAGCTCGCCGATCAGCTCGCCGGCCTGGCGGTTCCGGGCGACGCGACCTCGGCCATCGACGCCGCCCGCCGGGCCGCGGGCGGTCCACTCGGGCCGCTGGGTGCCGCCGAGGGACCGCCGAGCAAGATCGGCGCGGACGGCCTGGTGCAGAACTTCGCCGGCGGCAAGATCTTCTACAGCCCGGCCACCGGCGCCAACGTCGTGACCGGGCCAGGTCCTGGCCAAGTACGAGAGCGTCGGCGGCCCGCGGGGCGACCTGGGGTTCCCGACGAGCAGCGAGGCCGACGGCGGTCTGGCCCCGATGAGTCGGATCGTCGACGTTCGCCGCCGCGGATCAGCCGGTCATCTTCTGGACGCCCGACTTCGGCGCCGTCATCGTGCGCGGCGCGATGAACGCGGCGTGGACCAAGCTCGGGGGAGCGACGCGGCGATCTCGGCGCGCCCACCGCCGATCAGACCGAGAACGGCGACGTCGATCACCCAGAAGTTCAACGGCGGCGCGATCTCCTGGGACAAGGCGACGAACAAGTTCACCACCGAACCGGCCGAATCTCGCGTCGGCGTTGACCGGGTCTGAGGTGCCGGGCCAGGACGTGCCGCAGGCACCGCCCGCCGCGCAGGCGTCGAACGACGGCGGCGGCGACCAGTGGTACTCGAACCTGCAGCGCTGGTGGTGGCTGCTCGCCATCATTCCCGATCGTGCTGCTGGTGGCTGCGATCGTCGTCGCCGTGATGCTGAACCGGCGACGGAACGACGATCGGGCGCCGCTGAACGAGTTCGACGACTACGACGACCACCGACGACGACGGGGACTTCGACTCCGGTCCGGTCCCGGTACTGCCTCTGGCCCGGTCCCGCTTACGGGCCTCCGGCCAGTGGACGACGACGTACGTGCCCCGTTGAGCGCGTGGTCGATGCCTGCGGACGACACGGCCAGCACGACGACGATGACGACCGGGACGCCGAAACCAGACTGGGCCCCACCGACCTTCCGGACGAGCTTCCCCGACGACCAGGACTCCGATCGACGACGGCACCGAACCGGATCGACGTCGATCCGAGTCAGACCGAGCCGACGGCCGAGACCGCGAGGCCTGGCATCGACGGCGCGCCCGAGCTGCGCTCGAGCCGGAGTCCATCGACGCCGCTCCGACGAGTCCCGACCGGACGCGACGAGGAAGCCGAGCCGGCGAGTGGGCCGCCGAGCGGTCGGCACGCCGCGATCGTGCTCGACGAGCCTGCGCCCGCGCAGACGGCGTTGCGGTTGGCGCTCGACGACCCGTATCAGGCGCCGGAGGGCTATCCCGATCAAGGCCGACACCACCACCGGTCTGTACTGGACGCCGGGCAGCGGGAGCTACGACCGTGCGCGCGCCGAGATCTGGTTCGCCAGTGAGGAATTCGCGTTGACGAACGGATTCGTCAAGGGCTGAGAAGCCGCTGCCGAGCTGCCGTCAGATCTTGCGGATGACGGTGACGACCTTGCCGAGGATGGCGGCGTCGTTGCCGGGAATCGGATCGAACACCGGGTTGTGCGGCATCAGCCAGACCTGGCCGCGGGTGCGCTTGAACGTCTTGACCGTGGCCTCGCCGTCGATCATCGCCGCCACGATGTCGCCGTTGTCCGCGACGTTCTGCTGACGGATGACCACCCAGTCGCCGTCGCAGATCGCGGCGTCGATCATCGACTCGCCGACGACCTTGAGCAGGAACAGCGAGCCCTCGCCGACGAGTTCGCGCGGCAGCGGGAAGACGTCCTCGACGGCCTGCTCGGCCAGGATCGGGCCACCGGCGGCGATGCGCCCGAGCACGGGCACGAACGTGGGCTCGGGCAGCGCGTCCGAGCCGGCGACGTCGGTGGTGACGGTCGGCGTGCGGCATGTCGTCGGACCCGCGCACGTCGACCGCGCGCGGGCGGTTCGGGTCGCGCCGCAGGTAGCCCTTGCGCTCGAGCGTGCGCAGCTGGTGGGCGACCGACGAGGTCGACGTCAGGCCGACGGCGTCGCCGATCTCGCGGATGCTCGGCGGATAGCCCCTGGTGGTGACCGAGGTGCGGATCACCTCGAGGATGGTGCGCTGACGCTCGGTCAGGGCGGTGTCCCGGCTGTCGCTGCTGTCACTCATGGCGCCGAATGTAGTCGCCTGCGAACCGATAATCAAACATGTGTTCGAGGCGTGTCGCACACCAGTTCGCCCGCCGGGATCTTGTCGGTGCCCCCGATTATCGTTTGCAACAGTTCGATCACATGTTCTAGTAATCGAACACCTGAGCGATTATGGTTTCGAACACAAGAGCGAACAGCACGCCATCGAACACACCGAAAGGCCGGAAGATGACCATCATCACCCGCGAGAACCCCACCGACTCGTCGTCGTCCGGCCCGTCCGGCCCGTGCGCCCGCGCGTGCGCGGCGCAGGCCACGGTCCAGCCGTCCGGCCGGGTCGCCCCTGCGCTACCGCGGCACGGGCGTGCTGATGTCGCGCGCATCGCACCGCCGCAAGCCCATCACCCCGGTGACCACCGTGGTGCTCGCCCTGTCGCGGCGGCCATCACCGTGTGGCTGGGTCTGGTCGCCCAGCTGGGTGCGCCTGCGGACGCCGCGGCGCCGGTGCCGGGTCGCCTGGCCGTGGTTCAGGTTCAGACGGGGGAGTCGCTGCAGCAGCTCGCGCAGCGGGTGGCGCCCGATGCGCCGACGGGCGCGGTCGTCGACCAGATCCGTCGAGCTCAACGAACTCGACTCGGCCGCGGTCGACGCCGGACAGACACTGATCGCGCCCGTCGGGCTGATCCGGCGACATGCGCCGTGAAATTCACTGCCGTGCAACGGTACGCTCGTATTCGTCCGAGATGCTCGGGTCGATCGACGGCGGCGAAGGAGCGGTGATGCACTGTCCGTTCTGCCGTCATCCCGACTCGCGGGTGGTCGACTCCCGCGAGGCCGATGAGGGCCAGGCGATCCGGCGTCGCCGGTCGTGCCCGGAGTGTGGCCGCCGGTTCACCACCGTGGAGACCGCCGTGCTGGCGGTCGTGAAGCGCAGCGGCGTCACCGAGCCGTTCAGTCGCGAGAAGGTGATCAGGGGCGTGCGCCGCGCGTGTCAGGGCCGTCAGGTCGACGACGACGCGCTGAACCTGCTTGGCGCAGCAGGTCGAGGACGCCGTGCGTGCCGCCGGGTCGCCGGAGGTGCCCAGCAACGAGGTCGGGCTGGCCATCCTCGGGCCGCTGCGCGACCTCGACGAAGTCGCCTATCTGCGATTCGCGTCGGTGTACCGGTCGTTCTCCTCGGCCGACGACTTCGAACGCGAGATCGAGGCGCTGCGCGCGCACCGCGGGGTCGCGTCGAGCTGACGCCGCCGTCAGTCGATCTGCCTGACCCCGTCGTCGACGACGCGTCCGGCGACCTTCACCCAGCCCTCGGGGTTCCAGTACGTGCGGATCTGCGAGCCCTTGCCCTGCGTGATCGCCAGGTCCCGGCTCAGGTAGTCGGTGATGCGCACTGCCGCGGCGCCGGTGGCCTCGTCCTCGGGAATGCCGAGATGGCTGGCGAACATCCGCGACCGAATGGTGCCTTCGCCCTTGTCGATCCACGCCCACACGTAGTGCTCGACGTCGTCGGAGTAGTCGTCGGGATCGGCGCCGAGGACCTCGTCGATCGAGTCCAGGTCGTAGATCGAGAAGTCGGGTGCCCACTCCGAGCGGGCGCTGATCACGGTGAACTCGCCGTCCGCGCGCGACTCGATACTCCACCTGCACCACGCCGGCGGGCACCTGCAGCGTCTTGACCGGCGTCCCGCGCTGCTTCAGCCACCACGACGCCCCGACGGTGGGATGTCCGGCGAACGGCAACTCGGCCGCCGGGGTGAAGATGTGCGCGACGGCGGTGCTGGCGCCGGAGCTCGGGCAGATCCGACGAATATGGTTTCGCTGTAACCCAATTCGGTGGCGAGCCGTTGCCTGTCGGCGGGATCCACCTGGCTGGCGTCGACGACGCCGAGGGGGTTGCCGAAATTGCCGTCAGAGTCGGTGAACACGCGCAGCACGGTCACGTCGATGGCCATGTGCCCGATGCTACTTCGTACGCTGGCGGCCTGCGGTTGGGTGCCGGTCAGGTGGCGCTGCGCTCGTCGGCGCCCATCGCGTCGAGCACGGCGACCCGGGTGTCGATCGTCCCGGTGATGGTCGCTCTCGCTGATGCCGGTCCGCAGCAGGTTGCGCAGCACGTCCTGGTCGTACACCGCCGGCTCGGTCGAGTCGATGAACTTCTCGACGACCTCGACGAAGCGGTCCGGATCGTCGTGGAAGGGGAAGTGGCCCGAGCCCTCGAAGACCTCGAGGCGGGATCCGGGCATGGCGGAGTGTGCCATCCTGGCGTGGCTGACCGGGATCACCGAATCGTGTGATCCCCAAATCAGTTGCACGGGAACGGATTCCGTCAAATAACATCGGTCGAGCATGGTGACCACCTGGCCGCGCCAGTCCACCACGGCACGCAGGGTGCGGGCGAACGCCGACGAGGCGGTCGGCTCGGGCAGGTCGGCCAGGATCCGCAGCACGTCGGGGAGGTCGCGGCCGACGCCGGTCGAGCCGAACAGCGCGCCGCCAACGCGTCCGACCACCTGCAGCGCGGGCAGCACCAGCGGCAGCCGCAGCAGGGCCAGCGCCTCGCTGCCCATCGGCAGGGACGCGATGCGCAGCGCGATGTTGACGTCCTTGGTCACGCCGCCCGCGCCGACGAGGATCAGCCGGTCCACCAATTGCGGGAACTGGTAGGCGAACTGCATGGCCACCCCGCCGCCGAGCGAGTGGCCGACCACGGTGACCCGCTCGATGTCGAGCACGCTCGAGCAGGTCGCGCATGCCGTTGGCGTACGCGGCCACCGAGTAGTCCGCGCGCGGCTTGTCCGACTTGCCGTGGCCCAGCAGGTCGGGCGCGATGACGGTGAACCGCTGCGCCAGCTTCGACTGCACCGTGCTCCACGTCGTGGAGTTGTCGCCGATGCCGTGGATCAGCAGGATCGCCGGGCCGGAGCCGGCCACCCGGAACGCGCGCCGGTAGCCGTGGATGGTGCGGTACTGCAGGCTCGGGGTGAGCTCACGCACGGTGCGCAGATTGGGCTTTCGCTTCGTCATGATCGCCAACTCTCGCCAACTCATGTCGGGCCCCGTCAGGGCGCTGCGGTACCGTCGTCCCCGCCGGTCGACTCGTCACCCGACTGCTGGGCGAGGAATCGCTCGAACTCGGCACCGAGTTCGTCACCGCTCGGGAGATCTTCGTCCCGCGCCAGCAAAGACCGATTCTCTTGAGCGCAGACGAACGCATCGTACTGGCGCTCGAGCGCGGTCACCACTTGAGCGACCTCGGCACTCGACTCGACCTGCTCGTTGATCTTGGTGAGCACTTCGGCGCCCGCCTCGCCGAGCGCCGCGAGCGGGATCTGCAGCGAGCCGGTCCGTGCCGACCTCTGCGAGCAGCGCCTCGGCGGCCGCCGGGTAGTCCGTCTGCGCCAGGTAGTGCGGGACGTGGACGGTGAATCCCACCGCCTCGTGGCCGTGCTGGGCCATCCGGTACTCGAGCAGGTTCGACACGCTGGCGGGCACCTGAACCTCGCCGACCCACGGCTGGTGCTCGGCGATGAGCTCCTTGTCGTTGGAATGGGCCGTCATCGTCACCGGGCGGGTGTGCGGCACCGCCATCGGAATGGTGCCGAGCCCGATCACCTGGCGTACCCCGAGCCGCTCGGCCAGCAGCCGCACGGCGGTGATGAACCGTTCCCACCTCAGGTCCGGTTCCAGCCCGGCGAGCAGCAGAAACGGCGTGCCGACGCTGTCGTGCAGCGCGTAGAGGTTCAGCTCGGGATCGTCGTAGTGGGTGAAGTGGTCGGTCTTGAACGTCATCAGCGGTCGCCGCGACCGGTAGTCCAGCAGTTCGTCGATCGCGAACGACGCCACCAGCTCGGTGTCCAGCGTGTTCTTCAGGTGCGTCGCGGCCAGCCTGATGGCGTGCCCGGCGTCGGAGAACCCCTCGAGGGCGTGGATCATCACCGGCCCGCGGCCGTCGGCTGACGACAGCTGGGGCGCGGGGAACTCCAGCTCGTACATCCCGGTCTGCTCCGGGTGGTAGTGCTGCTCAGGGCCTTCTGGTGATCGGCCATACTGCTTTGCCTCCTCGGTGACACCTAGTGTCCCGCACTTTGCGCGGTTGCCATCGTGGCCCCACGCAAACAGTTCGAACGCGGGCCCACGGTGCCGCGCATTCCGTTGACCGCATGCCGCTGCCGGCGTTGTCGGGCAAGATCGATGATCATGCGCTGCGCTCGGATCGTTCTGCTGACGGGACTGCTGGCACTGTCCGGCGTCCTGTGCCGATCCGGTGCGCACCGCGTCGCCGACGGGTCGACACCGCGACGGCGATGCCGTCGGTCGCGGCCGCGAAGCCGGTGCCTCGCTGACCCTCGGGTGGGAGCGGTGTTCCTCGGCGGGCAGTCGTTGCACACCTGCACGGGTGCGGTGCTGAACTCGCCGACCGGCGACCTGATCCTCACCGCTGCGCACTGCATGGCGGCGGGCACCGACACGTATCTTCGTGCCCGGCTTCACCAGTGAGGCGGCCGACCCGGACTTCTTCCACGTCGACGCCGTCTACCTCGACCCGCGCTGGGTCGCCGATCAGGATCCCGGTGGCGGACTTCGCCGTCGCCGGGTGAGCCGCGACGGCGGTGGTTCGGTCGAGGCGCAGGCGGGTGGCGGGTTCGACGCTGGGTTCTGCGCCGAAGGCGGGTACCGACGTCACCGTGACCGGCTACCCGGCGTGGGTCGGTGGAGACCCGGTCGGTTGCACCACCCGCACTGCGTCGGCCGATCGGGGATTCCCGTCGCTGCCGTGCGCGGGTCTCGTCGACGGCACCAGTGGAGCGCCGTGGGTGGCCGGCTCGGTGATCGCGGGCCTCATCGGCGGGCTGGAGGGCGGCGGCTGCGAGGAGAACGTCTCCTACTCGCCGCCGTTCGACGACGCTGTCGAAGCAGCTGCTGGCGCGCGCCGAAGCGGGTGGGCCCGGTGACGACGCGCCCACGGTCGTCGCCGACGACTGCTGAGCGTCGCGCTAGGCCTTGAACTGGCTCAGCGCGCGGAGCTTGTTCATCACGTCCAGCGCGGCGACCTTGTAGGCCTCCGAGAACGTCGGGTAGTTGAACACCGCGTCGACCAGGTACTCGACGGTGCCGCCGCAGCCCATGACGGCCTGCCCGATGTGCACCATCTCGGTGGCGTTGGTGCCGAAGATGTGCACGCCGAGAAGGCGCAGATCCTCGGTCGAGACGAGCAGTTTGAGCATGCCGTAGGAGTCGCCGGCGATCTGGCCGCGGGCCAGCTCGCGGTAGCGCGACACCCCGACCTCGTAGGGGATCGAGTCCTTGGTCAGGTCGACCTCGGTAGGCGCCGACGTAGGACACCTCGGGGATCGAGTAGATGCCGATCGGCTGGAGCTCGGTCATGCCCTTACACGGTTCGCCGAAGGCGTGATAGGCGGCGAGGCGGCCCTGATCCATCGACGTCGCGGCCAGCGCGGGGAAGCCGATCACGTCGCCGACGGCGTAGATGTGATCGACCTTGGTCTGGTAGTTGTCGTCGACGAAGATCCGGCCGCGGTTGTCGGCCTCGAGGCCGGCGGCGGGGAGGTCGAGGTGGTCGGTCTGGCCCTGCCGTCCCGCCGAGTACATGACGGTGTCGGCGGGGATCTGCTTGCCGCTGGCCAGCGTGGTGACGGTGCCCGACGAGCCGACGTCGACGGCGGTGACCTCTTCGCCGAAGCGGAAGGTGACGGCGAGGTCGCGCAGGTGGAAGCGCAGGGCCTCGACGATTTCCGGGATCGCAGAAGTCCAGCATCGTGTCGCGCTTCTCGACGACGGTGACCTTGGTGCCCAGCGCGGCGAACATCGATGCGTACTCGATGCCGATGACGCCGGCGCCGACGACGACCATCGACGCGGGAATGGTCTTGAGGTCGAGGATTCCGTCGGAGTCCAGCACGCGGTGCCTCGTCGAACTCGACGCCGGTGGGCCGCAAGCGGCTTGGTGCCGGTGGCGATGACGATGTGGCTGCCCTCGCACGGTGATCCGCTCGGCGCGGACGGGATCCTCGACCGTCACGGAGTGGTCGTCGACGAAGCGGGCGTGGCCGACGTAGAGCTCGACGCGGTTGCGCATCAGCTGCGAGCGCACGACGTCGATCTCCTTGCCGATGACGTGCTGGGTGCGGGCCAACAGGTCGGCGGGGGTGATCTTCTCCTTGACGCGGTAGCTGGCGCCGTACAGCTCGCGCTGGCTCATGCCGGTGAGGTAGACGACCGCCTCGCGCAGGGTCTTCGACGGGATGGTCCCGGTGTTCACGCAGACGCCGCCGAGCATGCGGCCGCGTTCGATGACCGCGACCGACTTGCCGAGCTTGGCGGCGGCGATGGCGGCCTTCTGCCCGCCGGGACCGGAACCGATGACGACGAGGTCGTACTCCTGCGTGGAACCCATGGAAGTAGTCCTACGCCGGTTGCGACGATCTTGCATGCCGACGGCCGTCAAATACCGCGTGAACAGCCGCTTTCACCCCTGATGTGCCCGCCGTCCACAGTTGCGAGTTCGTGCACAGCCAGCTGACCCGACGTCGCCGGTCCCGCGGATCCCGACGTCGACTGCTGGGACGTTCTGCGCATGACGACCTTCTTCAATCGCAGACTTCCCTCAACAGTCCCGGCGCGCTCATCGCCGACCTGCCCGCGGTGCTCGGTTTCGTGCCCGAGAAATCCCTCGTCCTCGTCACACTCGACGACGGCCGGATGGGATGCGTTATGCGCGTCGATCTTTCGGACGACGTGTATCGACACTGTCGAACACCTGGCCGAGGTGGCCGCGGCAGGCTGGCCCCGAATCGCCGCGATCGCGGTGATCGTCGACGAGGACGGGGCGACGTGCCGGATGTGCAACGACGAGCTACCGCCAGCTCGCCGATGCACTCGGCGACGCGCTGTCCGCCCGCGGCATCGAGCTTCTCGCCGCCCACGTCGTGGACCGGATCGCCGCCGGGGGCCGCTGGCGCTGTGTGGACGGCTGTGGCCGCGCAGGCACGGTCGAGGATCCGTCGGCGTCTCCGATGGCCATGGCCGCCGTCCTGGACGGCCGTCGCCTCTACACGCGGCGGGCGGAACTGCAGGAGGTGATCGCCGTGGCCGACCCCGTCCACACCGCCTCCTTGCGGCGGATCATCACCGACTGTCACCCATTCGTCCGATGCAGTCGACCGTCCCGACGCCGAGGCCCGCGCCGACGTCGAGCACGCCATGGCCGTCGCAGCGCGCGCAGCCGATGGGCGGAGGTCCGTCGGACGACGATCTGGCGCGGCTGACATGCGCGCTCACCGATCCGCGGGTGCGCGACACGTTGTACGCGCTCTCCGTCGGTCGGGACGCCGCGGGTGCGGAGTCGTTGTGGGTGCTGCTGGCGCGAACGCTTCCCGAGCCGTGGCGCGCTGAGGCGCTGGTGCTGCTTGCGTTCTCGGCGTATGCCCGTGGCGACGGGCCGCTGACGGGGGTGTCGCTCGAGGCGGCGCTACGCTGCAATCCGGGCCATCGGATGGCCGGCATGCTCGATCAGGCGCTGCAATCGGGGATGCGCCCAGAACAGATCCGCGAGCTGGCGTTGCACCGGCTACCGGATGGCCAAGCAGCTCGGGGTGGAGCTACCGCCGCGCCAGACGTTCGGCAAGCGGGCGGGTTAGACCTTCTCGACCTGTACTGCGTGTGCCATGTGGTGCGGCAACCCCACTTGCTTGCGGCCGGGATGGCGTGCTCCTTGCCCTCCGCTCGACATTACATCGTCCGCCTATACGCTATAGAAATGGTACAGATCATTCTCGGCACTCGTTCTCCGCCTCGAGTTCTCTTTACCCGGACACGTCCGGCTCTGCCATTGCCAAAGTAGTTCTATGGGAGCCAACCCAGCGGCACCGCTATTGACGGCGCCCAGTGGACACCCTCAATCTGGGGTCGATGAAAGGCCGGGCAAACACCGGAATTTCGTCGACTTCTACACGCTTCGAACGCGCCCCGGTCGGACTGGACCCACATGGCTAAACGCAGTTCGGGAAACACACGAAGGCGTCATCGCGCGCCCTTGCAGGGAGAGTGGCCCAGGGGGCCAATCCACCTTTCGCCCCATCACGGTGCACGCAGAGCACACCCAACATCGGAAGTGAACGGAGACTCTACATCGGGTACTTGATATAAACAAGAAATGGAACGGCCAAGCCTGGGCGCTAGCCGAGACGACATCGCGGATACGCTCGAGCAGGCATCGATCCCCATCACCCGGCACCAGTCCGACCGCGCGACGTTGAGCCTGACCGCATCCCTAGCACTGGACACGCTTGGTCGGGAAGGTCCGATGCGGCTGACGGCGCTGGCCGCGCGAATCCTCGTCCGTTGTCGCAACCGAATATCTGGATTGAACCGATAGGCACTTGCCCTCGTCGAGACTACGGACGTGCATGAATCTCGCGTGATGTACGTCACCGACCAGCACTCATTCTCGATACGAGATAGGACCTTTCGATGATCGACATGAACCGGCGCTACCGTCTGGGCAATGTGCTCGACGTGCGGATCCTGGTCACCAGCGAGGACACCGAAGGTCGCCACGACCTGGTCGATGTCTTCCAGCTCCCCAACACCGCCACCCCCCTGCACGTGCATACCCGCTACACGGAGCGATTGGCGATCGTCGAGGGTAGTTGCACGATCTGGCTGGGATCCGAGATATTGCACTTGACTGTTGACGATTTCGTGACCATTCCCATCAACGTCCCGCATGCGATCAAGGCTGGCCCGCGCGGGTGTCGGTCCTATCTGTTGACCTCGCCCGCAACATTTGCCGAGCTGATCGCACGGGTGGCCACACCCAGCGACCGCTGGTGCTCCAACACCGACATGGATGTCTCGTTACTCGCAGCGGTCTCCGCCGAGCTGGGCAACGAAATCCTCGGACTCCCCGGAATGGTCCCGGCAGATCTTTGACAATCAGGCCGTTGTCGACCGGCTTCGGCGCATCCCGATCATCGGATGCCCCTGGCACTGAGTGACTCTCGTTGAGGGGCTTTGGGTGAGCTTGTAGCTCAACAGAACGAGTGCGCGCCGCCCTTCACGGGGATGCACATCTCGATGGCTTTCCGCTCTGCCCGTGACCTCGCCGCTGACGGCGTCGACTCCGTCGCGCGCAGCTTGGACTGATTGCATGACATCACGGGGAGTGGAACCAAAGTCGTCTCGGAAAGCCGGCGGCAAATGCGTTGTTGCCGTCTAGTGCCCGCTTCGGGGCGAACCGCAGTATGAAAAGGTACTCAACAGTCCTCTTTTGACACTCGGGTAGCCGATCGGGCCGTCGACTCCGCGCGTACTGGCGTGTTTTTCCGATCGCGTGGACCATCCGTAACTCAGCTGCCGGTGAACGGTGTGAGATAAGGGACTCTAAACCGCTCTTGGCAGTCGTGCCACTTTGAATCCCGGTCTGGTTCAGCAAGTCCAGCCCGATCCGCTTTACTCGTCCCTCGAAACGCATGGTGTTCAGCATGGGCGCTAGTCCGCCCGACGCTTGTGCCGCCATCATGCCGATGCGTGTGCTTACCGCCTGACGGCTTGTAAACCAGCTTCGAACGATCGTCCCATTAACTGGACTTGACAGACCTCTTTTGGCGGGCGAGCAGGATGGGCGTCATCGCGACTCCATTGCAGCAGCCGTGGTGCAGACCGCTGCAGGTTCTGTGTGTAGGGCGTCGCTGTTCAACTGCGACGGCAGGTTAGCTCCAAAGTGTGGTGAAATAGTAAGAACGTCAGTGTTCTTCGCAACGAAGCGATTTCTTGGTGATGGGTTCGGCGCCACTCGACGTGAACTGCGGGTGAGCGCATAAGGCGACTGGACTGTACGGTACACAGGGGTCGAAAAGTGTTGGTATCTACGGTTTATTGCCGTTTCGGTGAATGATCTGCGCTTGTAACGGCATGTCAATTGGCCGTTCGTGTCTACGTTAATGCGTTGTAACGCAGACGAAACGAGCGCTCGGTAGGTTGTAGGAGCACGCTGACCCGCGATCAAGAGGAGCTTCACCGCATGGCCCTTTCAGTCACCCCGCCAGCATTGGCTGCGTTCGCGGCGGCTAACGACGAGGCAGGCGAGATGATCTCGACCGTCGGTTCTGTAAATGCACCGGCGATGCTGGGCGCCGTGGCTGCGGCGGTGGGCCCGATCGGTGCGAGTTATCTCGCCGCATATGAACCGGCGCAAAGCAATAATCTCGCCGCCACACTGATGGTGGGCGGCGCACACGAAGCGATCGGCACCGCGACGGAGGAATCCAGCGAGTCGTTCGTCGCCGTCGACGAAGCGTGACGGCGACTAGCGATGGCTGCCGCGTCTCAAGCAACACAAGCTGGCGCCTCGGCGCCCGTCGCACAGACTTGGCAACCGAGCTCGCCGACGCTGTCGAACGTCGACGTGGGCCCGATGATCAACGCACACGACACGAGTCTCGCCGATTACCTGAACAAGCCCGTTCACGACATCCTTGCGCGACTCGGCATCTCGCCACCTCCTCAAGCTGCGCCACCAAGCCCGAATCCCGGACCGCCGGCACGGCCGGCTGATCCTGGCGCGGCCGCCGGATCACCTGCGGCGCCTTCTAGCCCATTCGATCCCACCCAGCTGATCCAGCCCGTGACAGATGCTCTCGGAACACTGGGGTCCGGTCAGTTCGGCGACCTCGATCCGTCGAAGATGTTCGACAGCATCTCGCAGACGTTGGAGTCTGCCGGCCAGTCAGTCCAGCAGGCCATGTCCGCCCTGGGTGGTACGTGGCAGGGCGACGCGGCCACCGCGGCGACAGCGAAGACCACCGATGCACTTGCCAAGGGTGCCGAGGTATCCAGCCAGGCAACCGATCTGAGTGCCAGCCTCTCCACGGTCACTGCGAGCGTTCGTCAAGCCGAGGTACGGCTCATCGAGATCATCAACGAGTTCTTCGCGAAGTTGGCAGCGATCGGTCCCAGCATCATCTTCCCGTGGGGCATCGCCGCCGCCATCGAGGCGGCGACTCACGCGGTCACCATGTCCGTCGAAGTCATCACCGACACACAGACCACGTTGGCTGCCGAAGCCGGACAGACCGCAGCGGCTGGTCAACCCGTCGCCGCCGTCGCTGCAGCGCCCGAGACGGGTGCATTGCTCGCGTCGACCGCTGCTCCCGCCGCATCTGCGGCGACACCAGGTCTGGGACAGGCATTCGGCCCGCTGTTGCAGATGGCGACGGGCCTCGCGTCTCCGGCGATGGAGGGCGTGAGCACCGTGACTGGAGCGGTCCAGAACGCGGCGAAGACAGCACCGCCCGGCCCACCCGAAGACGACAAGCCGGCAGACGGTGAGCCCGGCGTCGGACCGATGGGTGCGGTGCACGGGCGTGCGGGTGCGGGCGGCCCCGCCAGTGCCGGGCCCGGTGGACACCCGCCGCTGCGGCCTGCCCAACTGAATGCCGCCATCGCCGGCGAGCCCACCACGCCGCCGGCAGGAGGGCCTCGCGTCTCATCCGCTCCCGGCATGGGCGGAGCACCCATGATGGGCGGCGGCCCGCTCGCTCATGCGGCCAAGAGCTCCGCCGGCAGCGGACACAATGCGGCGTCCTTCCTGCACACCTCGGACCAGGGCGGTGAGATCGTCGGCGACCTCGGCAGCGTCGCCCCGCCGGTGATCGGCGAAATGGATGTACGCCATCTCCCAGACGTCGAACTAAGAATATAGAGAGGAAGTTTCGTGATGACCGACGATTTCCGGATGCAGCCCGCCGCGGTAGCCGACGCGACCAAGCAGCTGAAAGATCTGGCCGATCGGGTCGATAAGTTGATGGCCGCCGAGCGGCCAAATCTCACCGTGATGGCGTCCGGGAAGGACGAAGTCTCGGGACGGGTCGCCACCACGCTCAACGACGTGCATGCCGCCTTCGTCAAGTCCAGCGATCAGGGCACCAACGAGATGCGCGAGATTGCAGCGACTTTGAACGGCCACACCGCCGACATCATGGCAGCCGAGCAGGACTTCGCCGTCTAACCAGACGCGACGCGACGCGCCGCCCCGCCGAGCAAACGAAGGGAGGTCAGGGCATGGGATTCACCAACGTGGCGTGGGAGTCACGCAGCACCGAGCAGCTCGCCCGGGACCTCACGGCGGGTCCCGGGCCGACGTCGGTCGGTCAGGCAGGCGCCGCGTGGGTGCGCGTGGCCAACGAACTGGCCGGTATCTCCGAGGATTACGACAAAGTCGTCGAACAGTTCAAGACCGCCTTCGTCAGCCACGGGGCCGACGCCGCGGCGTCCAAACTCGACGAGTTCGGCACGTGGCTGCAGGCCGCGAGCCTGAGTGCGGCAGGTAACGGTCAACGGGCCGAGGAAGCCACAGCCGCCTACGGTGCCGCCGTCATCGCGATGCCGAGCGTGTCCGCGGCGGTCGAGGCCCGCACCGCCCACGACGTGATGGCGTCCCTGGCTGCCTACGACGGGGCCGTTCTCAACGGGCAGTTCGCTGAGTTCGACGAGGCGGCCGGCGCCGATCAGGGCGGCGCGTCGGCGGTGATGTACCAGTACGAGCAAGCGTGCGACGCGCTGGCAGCGCCGTGGGAGCAGCCGCTTCCGCCGGAGGTCACTAACGGCGCTGCAGCCGCCGCCGAGAAGGAGGCCGAGGCGGCCGGTACCGGCGACGTTGCCGGCGCCCGCGCAGCGATGCCGGCACCACCGCCGCCACCGCTGGCGCCGTTCCGTGCCACGGAGGTCAAACCCGGCGGCGATCCCAAGGCTCTGGACAAGGTCGGTTCCAGTGGTTCGGGGACCGGGGCCGGGAGCGGCGCCGGCATGCCGCGGGGCGGGTACGGTCCGCTGGCGGCGCTCGGCCGTGGTGGTGGTAGTAGTCGGGAGCACGAATCATCCCTGGGGACAGAAGCACTCGACGGTGGTGGCGAGGTAGGCGCGGGTCTATCGCACACCGGCGATTCATGGCTGCCGGCTGCTGCGCAGAGCGAGGCACCCTTCACCGTATCCAGCGTCAGCTGGGGGCCAAACTCCGCGGTGTTCGACGACCTCGCCGTGCCCGACGAGCCCGAGGTGCCGACCTACGCTGATGGGCCCGAGCACACCCTCGAGCAGGTGTCGCAGCGGTGGGTCTCGCCGCCGGTGATCGGCGTCGACAAGGGGCTCACGCTGTGACCGCGGCGCTATCACGTCCGCTCACCCTCAGCGGCGACGAACTTCACGTGTTGGCACGACGCGTCGGTGTCCACGATCTCCCCATCGTGCTGGCGCTGCGAACTCACCACGGCGCCGTCGACGAACGTGATGCCGCATTCGAAAAGGCTGCCCGAGATCTTCAGTCTCGCAGCCTGATCGTGGACGGCGAGGTGCAGCCGGACCTCGTGCCAGTGCTGCAGGCACTGCAACGACCGGATCGGGAGTTCGCCGTGCGGTTGGTGACCCCCGACGGCACCGCGCGGATCAGCGTCGTCCGGCGGGGCCCGCTCTGCGTGCTCGCCCGCCGGGTGGGCAGTGAGATACTCGTCCGGATCATCGGCCCCAGAAGCGAATTGAAGGACGTCGCTACGGCGTTGGTGGCCGAACTGCCCGACGCAAGACCGGCCAACATCGAACCGGTTGGCGCACCACTGGCCGACATGGCCGAGGGTCTGTCCGGGACGCGCGATCCTCTGGTCCTGGCCGACCGAATCCGGGCGCTGGGCACCCAGCCGCAGGCGGCGATGTTGCTCGGAACGGCGCTGGGGTCACGACACGCCTTCGCCGAGATCGTCTACTACGCCCTCGCTCACGATGAGGGCAGGATCAGCCGCGTCCCCGCCGCGGTGGCGGTGTTCTACACCGACCGCGGGCGAATCGTCGGGGTTCCCAGCGCCTCGCCCACCGGTGAGCTGTGGACCACCTTGAAACCGGGCTCGGATCATGCCATCGCCCATGCGATGGGCCAGCTCGTCGAACTCTCCGACGAGAGGTGGGCGGCCCTCGACAGCGACTAACCATGATCCATCGACACCGTTAATCCTTGTAGCACAACACAACCACAGAACCAGAAGGGAAGTGACCATCGATGACCGTTGCACTCACGCCGGCCGAAGCCGAAGCGAAGATCCAACAGATCGAGTCCGCTCGCGACCAAGCCAAGCAAAAGCTCGGCCAGATCGAGGACGCCCAGACGCAGATGCTCGGCGCGAGCTGGCACGGCGGAAGCGCGACCAGCTACGGAAACGTGGCCCAGCAACAGCACGAAGAGTTCGCCGACCTCATCACCGCACTCGACAACATCGTGGAAAAGGGCTCCGAACACATGCGCTCGATCGCCAACGCGGACCAAACCTAACCCAGAGCACGACGTCACCCAAGGGAGAACTGCGACATGGACGACATCCTCTACAACTTCGGCGCCAACAACTCTTCCCTCGAAGACATCACGGGAATGACCAACGCCATTCAGGAAGTTCGAAGCGACATCGACAACATCTTCCAAACCCTGATGAGTGTCTACGAGGGCGAAGGCGCGACCTCGCTCAATCAGGCGCACGTGCACCTCAGCGGCATGCTGGACGAGGCGCTGAACAACACCGTCAACAGTCAGAAGCAGGCCCAGGAACAGCAGGAGGTCATGCAGGCCTTGGACCGGGCGAACGCCGCCGCATTCTGAAGTCACCACCGATGCGGAGCCCGGGCCTGCCCCTGGCGTGGGTCCGGGCACCCCGCACAGTCAACCGAACGGAGGGGGAAACCCCATGGCGGATTCGACCACGTCGCAACCCAATACGACCACGTCACAACCCGTTACGATCACGAGCTTGACCGACGGCTTGAAAGACCTCCAAAAGGACGGTCCGGCCGACCTCAAGTTGTCCACGCAAACACGCGACGCGTATGTCAAGGTGATCGGGGACTACCGGACGACCCTCCAGACGACCCGCAACCAGATGAATGGGCTGGAGCTCGGTGACTGGGGTTTGTTGACGTCGGCGAAGCAGACCGCACAAAACCTGAAACTCGACGTCACCGATCTCACGGGCATTCAACACGCGGTCGACAAGTATCTCGCCTACCTCGACGAGCTGGAGAAAACGGTCAAGTCGGCCGCCGACCGCCTCATACAGTCCGGGTAGAGCGGACCACCAGCGATGTCGCACCACCACCATTCGGACCCAACACCCGAAGAGATCGACGACTGGATCGAGCACGGTGAGAAGCCCGAGGACTATCCGGGCGCAAACTGGTCTCCGGGTGTGAACGACAGCGACGTAGCGGATTACACCACCGACCTCACCGAGCTCAAGGACTTCACCGTCACGAAGAATCCCGCGACCGTGATCCTCGAGAACATGGCCGGAGTCACGTTCAAAGACATGCTCGCCGACTTCAAGGGGGCGAGCAACTTTGTCGCGGGCGACAACGTACAGACCTGGAATGGCATCGCTCAACAGATAGTGACTGCCACCGGTGATTTCCGCGAGCAGTTCTCGGACCTCGAAGCCAAAGATGGGTGGAAGGGAAAGACGCACGACGCCGCGGTCGCGAATGCGACGCAGTCGCTCGTCGAGCCAGCTGCCGCAGCGCAGGGCGCGAAGGCGCTGAGCGTCCTGCTTGAGGCGTTCCAGCAGACGATCTTCCAGACCAAGTGGTACTTCACGAACAACGCGGATGCGTACCAGAGCGCGCTGGATAGATGGCCGCATCACGCCGATCAGGTCAACCAGGGTTACGACTCGTTTGCGAGAACGGTCATGGCCAAGGTGTACGCACCCAACATCAACCAAATAGCAAGCAGTAATCCGGGTTTCAGTCCCGACGCGCCGGACCCCAACGTGGGAAACCCGCCACCGCCACCGCCGAACAATGACCCCAACCTGGAAAACCCGCCACCGCCACCGCCGCCAGGGGGAGACACTCCGCCACCGCCGCCAGGGGGAGACACTCCGCCACCGCCGCCAGGGGGAGTAGACACTCCGCCACCGCCACCAGGGGGAGTAGACACTCCACCGCCCGGGGGCGGGGGATCGGGGCCGAGTGCGTCGGATTTCCCGCAGTTGGACACGTCTGGTCTTCCGGGGTCTGGCTTGGGTGCGGGGTCGGGGCCTGGTGCGTCGGATTTCCCGCAGTTGAGCACGTCTGGTCTTCCGGGGTCTGGCTTGGGTGCGGGGTCGGGGCCTGGTGCGTCGGATTTCCCGCAGTTGAGCACGTCTGGTCTTCCGGGGTCTGGCTTGGGTGCGGGGTCGGGGCCTGGTGCGTCGGATTTCCCGCAGTTGAGCACGTCTGGTCTTCCGGGGTCTGGCTTGGGTGCGGGGTCGGGGCCTGGTGCGTCGGACTTCCCGCAGTTGAGCACGTCTGGCATTCCGGGCCTCGGCGGGTCGGGTATCCCAGGGATCAGTGGTCCTGGCGGAACGCAAACGCCCGGTGGCGGCTCAGGCAGCGGCCTCGGCAACGCGCTCACCGGGCTCACCAACCCAGCGACGAGCGCGTTGAGTCCCGCCACGGACGCAGTCAAGCAGGCACTAGGTTCCGCGAACCAAGCCGGTGGAGCGCCGGGAGGCTTGCCGGGCGGTCTTCCCAAGGCGCCGTCCGGGCTTGGGGGCAACGGTCCCGATGCGCTGAACGGTGGCGCGCCGGGCACGGGAGGACCACACGGCGGAGGAGGGGGAGGCGGTGCGGGTATCGGTCCTCGGGGCCTCGACATCGCGAAGCCTCTTGGTGCACCGATTGCTGCTGTGAGCAATGCAACCGGTGCCGCCGGGTTGCCCGTCGGAGCGAGCCCTGCGGGTGCGGGCAGCTCGGCGGGGGGTGGGCCTGCGGGTGGCGGTGGTGGTGGACAACGCGGACCCAACGGCAAGGAGCACAAGTCCAATAAGGCATTGCGGCGCACGAGTAATGGTGAGCTCATCATGGGTGATGTCGATGCGGTGGTCCCGGTGATCGGCGACGATGGTCAGGAACCGGAGCCGACTGATCAACCACAGGCGCCGATGGAACGCGTTGTGCTACCGCGTTCCCCAGCGTCGTGGTCGCCGATGGTCGCCGGCTCGCCGCGCGGCGGTGTCGAACGGCGCGCGGAGCCTCTGTGACGTCGCTTCGATCCTTGGCCGTGTTCCGTCCGGATCCGCGGCCCACGACAGGCGAGGAAGTCGCTTCGCTGTCTGGATGGCGCGGGGTGTGCGAGGTGCCGGGTGGCACGCCGGCTGACATGGCGGTTCGGGCCGGCAAGGCGGCGCTGGCGGCGGCGAATGCCGATGCCCGGGAGGTGCAGTGGGTTCTGCACGCCGGGGTAGGCCCGCAGGGCAGTCAAGGCTGGCCGGTGCATCACCACATACAGAACGGCATAGTCGGCAATCACGGTAACGCGTTGGAGGTGAAGCAGAACTGCGCCGGTGGTCTCACCACGTGGTTGTTCGCTTCGCGGATGCTCGACGCGGGTCGCTTCTCGTTGTGCACGGGTGCTGATAACTGGTCCTGGACGGACCGATTTGCGAACTCCAGAACCATTGGCGGTGAGCCCTTCTCCGATGTCGCCCACGCCGCGGTTGTCTCTCTGGGCGGGGGATTCGCCAAGGTCCTAGGAAGCGGTACCGCGAGTCATCCTGGCCAGTCTGATGATTGGCGAGGTCCGCGGAAGTACTGGGAGGGGACCACCGCCGAGGACTTTCGCAGTGCCTACGCCGACGCATCGGCGGCGCAGTCACTCGACTCACTGAGCGATTCGATCGCGATGATTCGTCGTGCCACCAAGATGGCGTTGACCGCCGCGAAGCTGATCCCGCAGTACGTGACCCACTTCGTACCGCAGGGCTCGGCAAGCGGACAGCCCTTCCGGTGGCTGGCAGGCAAGATGGGGTTGCCGTGGTCGCCTGCACTGCAGGAACACAGTCTGGAGCACGGCTATCTCGGGGTAAGCACTCACGCCGAGGGCCTGGTGTATTTGGCCGAGATGGGCTGTCTCGAGACGGATTCGATCGTGCTGATGTTGGCCTGCGAGTACCAACTCAGTGCGACTGCGATCGTTTGCCGAATCGTACGCCCTCCCAGGGTGTCGGTGGACGGCCCGATCAGGGTGATGTCGTGACGTCCGTAGCGCTGAATCACGTCGGGGCGATCGATCTCCTGGACTTGAGCATCATCGGTGAGTTCCACGGCCGCAACTTTCTCCCGTATCCGTTCATGTTCACGCGGCCTTCGGAGTTCGCGAGTGCCGAAGAGGCGTCGTACTACGCCAGCTCGGTGCCCGACCGATTCCGCTACGGAGATCTGCTCAAGTTTCACGACTGGGCGAGCACGTACGCGGAGGCGGACATCAGGGTGGAGTGCCACGTCCAATACATACCGTCCGATACGGCCAGCGTGCGCATCATTGCTTATCGCGGAGGCGAGCTCGGTTTCGTAGCCACCCAACGACCCGATGCCGACGTGGTCGACGCCTACAGCGTGTCTCCGTACGAATTGGGCGCGGCCATATGCGATTTCGTCTCCTTCGACCAACCCGGACGGCACTCGAGCATCGTGGTGCCGGAGTTCGTCGCCCAAGGCCGCGTCGAGTTCGACGACGGCGACTACATCGTGCGCGACGTCATGGATTCGCCCACCGATGTCGTCGTCCCGCAGACCGAGGTTTCGGTGTACTCGACAATTCAAAGCCACTGGCGCCCAACGCGAAAGTGGGGCCCCGACCATGGCAAGGCGACGATCGTGTGGATCAGGGTGCGCGACGACGGGGACTACATCTACGAGCCGCAGTACGCGTGTGCCAGGCCCATGACCGAGTCGATATTGGAGCAACGAATTGACCAACTCATTTCCGATGACGTCGCGATCCTGCGCGAGTTTCGTCGTGACTAGATCAATGCCTCGGATTGTTGGGGAACGCGACGGCGTTCTCTTGATCAGGTCTCACGGAGAGGAACTCAGGTGAACAACGATGCCGCTGAACACGAATTCGCCCATGTGCTGGCGCTCGTGCAGGAACAAATGCAGGAACTGTCGGTGATGAAGCAGCAGCAGTCCGCGATTACGGCAACGGCGACCGCGGCCGACGGGACCGTTGAGGTGACCGTGGATGCGCAGCGGGTGGTGACTCACACCGTGATCGATGAGTCGTATTTGGATGAGTTCGAATTCGCTGATCTGGGTGGCTACGTCACGACTGCGGCACAGGCGGCCATCGACGAGGTCGAACGCAGATCCGCGGCGTTGCTGGCTCCGTTGACCCGACGCCGCGAGGAGATCGCGTCGGCATCGGGTTCGGTCGTCGACATTCCCGATTTCCAGGAGTTGTTGTCCGGGTTGGGCTCGGCCACGCCCGCCGACACCGTGGCGCGCGCTGGCGGCGGCGTCGCGGGTCGGCAAGAGGGCCCGTCCTATCCGACGGTGAGGAGATAGCGATGAGTGAGCCGTTGAAGGTCACACCCGATGGCCTGCGAGGCACGAGTGACCATCTCGAAGACGCCAGTGGCAAGGTGAAGCAGGTCCTGACTGCGCTCAACGCGAAGCTGGCGGCCGAGGGCGCCGCGTGGGGGCACGATTCGACGGGTGACGGGTTCGCCAACGGTCCCGACGGCTATCTCGCACAGCTGGATTGGGTCAACAGCTCCATCGGTGCCAAGACCAAGCTGCTCGACGGGTATTCGGAGTCCCTGCGCGACGCCGCGAACACTCTCGAAGCCCAGGACGGGGGCTAATCGCACTGAGCGTGGACGTGCGCGGAGCGCCTGAATGACCCTGCAGATCCCCGAGCCCCTTCAGTGGCTCGCCTACCTCACCGGCTCGGAATGGCCCAAGGGCGATGAGTCGGCGATGTTTCGGATCGGCGAGTACTGGCACGAGTCGGCCAACGAGCTGACTTCGCTGATCCCAGAGCTCGACCAGGTGCGTGGCGAGACCACGACGGTGCTCTCGGGTGCGACCGCTGATGCGGCCGCCGACAACTTCCGGTTGTTGTTCGACGGTGATTATTCGGTCGACAAACTGGCGAGCGCGATGTCGGCGCTGGGCGATCTGGCCAAGAACACCGGCACCCAGATCGAATACGCCAAGCTGCAGATCATCACGTCTCTGGCCATCGCGGGCGCCGAGATCGCCTATGCCATCGCGTGTGCTCCCTTTACCTTCGGCGAGTCCCTGTCCTGGATTCCGCCGATCGAAGCGCTCACCATGGCCGCGGTCCGGCTGTTCGTGTCGCAATTGCTGAAGAAGCTCGCCTCCGCCTTGGCCGACGCCCTGGCCTGGACGGCGGTCAAGAAGCTGATGAAGGAGGCCAGTTGGGACGCCGCCAAGGAACTGGTGACGAAGGTGGGGAAGGAGGCCCTGACGCTGGGGAAGGAGGCCGCGGAAGAGGCCGTCGAGGAGACGGTGCAGGAGGTGATCATCCAGGAGATCCAGAAGGGGGAGGGGCACCGCTCCGGTGTGGACTGGAATCAAGTCAAGTCCAACGCCATCGGCGGTGCCGCTGGCGGTGCCGGTGGTGGTGCGTCCCATGGTCCGTTGCATCACGTTCTGGGCGATGCGAGCAGCGTCGTGGGCAAGGCGGCCAAGGGCGCACTGACCGGTTATGGGTCCGGCATCGTCGGCAATATCCTGGGATCGGTGGCCTCAGACGGCGGTCTGACCGCGGGCGGTCTGGATCCCCTTTCCATATTCGGCGGCGCATCCACTCAAGCGATCTCCGGGGCCCTCCATGGCACGGGGCACCCAGACGCCAAACCTGCCGAACAGCCAGACCTGCCCTCCGCGCAAGACCCCGACGCCAAGACCGACGACGCCAAGACCGATCCGAAGATCCTCACCGACTCCGACGCGTCGAGCCTGCCGGAGGAGACAGATCACGCGGGTGCGCCCGAGGACGCCGAACCACCGCCACTGTATTCCGCCGACAGTCCGCCCGCTTACTCTCCGGAAGAGGCAGGCGGCCCGGCGCAGAGTGCGCCGGCTACGGGGGCGTCGGTCCTCGCTAGCAGCCACGGTGAGGGCAACAACGGCGCGACCTCGAATGGCGCCGGCCCCAACGGTTCTGGCACGAATGGCGCGCCACGAATGGCGCGACGACCAACGACACCGGTAATGGTGGCGCAGTCGACCAATGGTGCATCGACCAATGGCGCATCGACCAATGGCGCGACCACCAACGGCGCGACGCACCAATGGCGCAACCACCAATGGCGCAACCACCAACGGCGCAACCCCCAATGGCGCAACTACGAATGGCGCGACCTCCAATGGCGCGACGACCACCGGCACTGGTAATGGCGCAACCGCCAATGGTGCAACTTCGAATGGCGCAGCCGCCAACGGTGCTGGCACGAATGGCGCATCGACCAACGGCGCGTCGACCAATGGCGCATCGACCAATGGTGCCACCACCAATGGCGCACGACCAACGGCGCAGTCGACCAATGGCGCAACCACCAATGGCGAACTCCAATGGCGCGACTGCCAGCGGCGCTCGACCAATGGCTCTGGAACCAACGGCTCTGGTAACGAATGGCCCTGCCACCCGGGGCGTGAACGCACCGCAGGCGGGCCCAATGTCGGGTCGGTGTCGGTGCGAGTTCGTCTGGTGGTGTGACCGGTCCGGTAGCGAGCGCATCGAGTGCACCTGCGGCAAGCACGTCCACCGGCGTTGGGACATCGCAGGCCAGCAGCTCGTCCACGGGGTCGGCAGTCAGTTCGCCTGATTCGCGTGCCGTAGACAACGCAGGTCAATCACCGACGACCCGACCGTCGCCCACCCCCGTTGATCCCGACGCAGGGCGCGGTCGTGGGGTCGACGGCCAGGCACCTGCCACCCGGTCCGCCGCGCTGAGTCCGCGCACTGCGGATGCGAGTCAGCAGAGCGCAGCGCCTGCGGCGCAGACACGGCTCGCGCCGGCCGGCGGTGCAACAAGTCGTCCCGCAACGGCTTCCGGTCAACGTGGGCAGGTGGCGGCGGCCACGTCGGCCGGGCCACCGCCGTTGCACGTTACGGACGAGTCCCTAGATGGGTTGGCTACCTCGAATGTGGGCTCGTCGACAGCGCGTGGATTTGATGGCGATGGACCTTCGGGTGTTGGTGGCGAATCTGGTTCGGCTCAAACGCGGGAGTCGGTGTCGCCCGACGTGGCGGGCCACCTCACTACGCGGCTGGGTGCGTGGAACGCATTGGTTGCCAATGATCGCGAGCGTGCCGACCGGATCCTTGCCGATGCGACGGCGATGTTGGCCCGTGCCGGGTTTGAGGGTGATGTTCACCGCCGGGTGATGCTGGCGTATGGGCAGTTGACGCCGGAGGAGCGGGCCCGCAACAGCATTGATGTGGCGCATATGCTGCATAACCGGGTGGTGGCGGGGAGCTCGTATGTGGGGCCGCGCGGCGGCAGCGGGAGGCCGGGCAGGCATGACCAGCCGAGTAGGGGCGAGCTGGAGTCGGTGTTGGTGCAGTTGGCGTTTCACCGGCATGGGGTCGCCCCTGGGCGAGGATGCCCGCGGCTTGATCCGTCGGATCGAAAGCGGTGAGGTTAGTCCGTCGCCGGGTCTGGCCCGACTGTTTGCCGACGAACGGTGTGCGGGTGCCGTCGCATGTGCCGTCGTCGACGCAGCACGTCTCACTCCGAGGCTGGTCCGTCGGGACACGGCCGCACCGGCCGGCAACCTTCGGGCGGCGTCGGGTCGGCCCAGCCGAGCACCGCCGAGCAGACGGGCCAGGACGGGCGGCGAAACGTCGAGGGCGCCAGCGAGGTAGCCGGTCACCACGATGGACCCGATCGGTTTTCGGTGGGGCAGTCGTCCGCGATGTCGGCATCGTTGGCGGCTCGAGCGCCGACCACGGGTCCCGCCGGGTTGCCCGTCGCGCGGGCCGTGGATCCAGGTGAGCGGCCGCGGGCTGGGCATGACGCCCCCTGGTCGAGCACCGGCGACCTTTCGGATCTCACGGAGTTGTCGGACAGCGAGGCGGATAGTAGCGAGGCGGATAGTGTTGCGTCGCACGGCCAAACACGCGCGACAAAGCGGGGTCGTGACGAGGATGGTAAGGAGGCGGCCGTACCCAGCCGCCCACTGAAGCGCCCAAAAACGGTTCCCGTAGCCGCCGGCCCGTCGACGTCCAGTGCAACCGAGGCCGATGCGAAAATGACGGCATCGCGGCTCGAGGAGATGCTTCGCGCGCTGGCGGAAGGAAAATCCAGCGGCGCCACGGCCCACAAGATCGCCAAGCGACATCCCGGGGGCCTCGCTCACAACAGTAAATGGATGGTCCCGTCAGGCTGGAAAGACAACCAGCAGAGTCTGGCCCGCCGGCTGAGTTCCTTGCCGGACTACCCGCAGCACCGCGCGTCCATTCAGGGCTTGCTCGATCGCCTGGGCCTGTACAAAGAGAAACTTCCCGAGCCGACAGCGCCGAAGCCCTCCTTCACCGCTGAGGATTTGGTTGGCGTGCTGCAATTCCTCATCGAGCGACAAAAAGATGAGTCCGTCTCGAGACCCAAATACGGCGTCCTTCCCCTTTTGGTGGAGAAGACGGGATTTAGCAAAGCCACTTTAGATGGTTGGATCAAAACGGACGGTTCGCTTTCCAACAGAAGGACGGTGAAGGATCTCACTGGCCTGCCGCGCTACGCCGAATACCGCGAGCAATTGCAGGACGCCTTCGAGCAGCTCGGGCACACCAAAACCGCGGACGAGTTGCCCGAACCGAGCGGCGGAATTGTCCGCGGCGAGATGACAGCCGACATCTTGGCGGATCTGCTGGCGAAGCGGGCGGCAAACCCCACAACGTCGATGTGGGACATCAGTCGTGAAATTAGTGTCGCCGGTCGTACGCTGCGCAAATATATCGACCTCCGCACGGGGCGACTTCGCAACGCAAGCGCTGGATACTAAGTTGGACAAACTGCCCAACTATGCGGCGCGGCGGGACTCGATCGAGGCGTCGCTCAGAAGCGATGAACCACCATGAGCAGGCCGACAGCCTGCCGGTGGGGCGGGTCACTGCTGCGGAATTCCTCGAGACGCTCCGCGAGCATCGCGAACAGGTCGCCGATGCAATCGGGCGGATGCGAAGCGACCCCACGCTGTCGGCGCGCGTTGCCGCGCAGGAGGTAGGCATGCCGTGGCAGGCGTTCTCGATGGCGGTCGACGCCGGCCCCAGCATCCGCGACCAGACGAACGTCGAGGATCAATTGGAGATGGTCCGACCTTGGCTGCGGGGAGGGCTCGAAGCCATGTTCGAGCGCCTGAACGGCCTCGCGCGGGGCGCCCAGTTCAATGACGGTGACATGACCGGGGTGACGATTCGTAGCGGCTTGTCCGGCCGGGTGTACGTCGTCGACGCGGAGGCTGCTGAATCCGGCGGGAACAAACGGGAGTCACTTCTGGAACGTGTTTACGCGCGGAACCCGAGGTTCGTGCAAGGTCCGCGATCGTATGAAACGGACCGTCCGAGGCAGGTGCTGCGCTGGATGTCCACCGTCTTGAAGGAAACGTTTCCGGGAGGGCGGGAGGTGCAAGCCTACTTCGACCGCGAGAAACAAACGATTTACGTGTCGTCAAACAGATTCGACGACAACAAGAATATTCGCGAACTCCTGCTGAAAGGAGCTGGTCTGCAAGGTCTGGCGGAAAACCGCATGGACGAGGATCCGAAGACCCGCGAGGCCCGCCACTCGAGCAAACTGAAGAACGCGCTGTCGCAATCGGAGGTGCTCGGCGAGGATGCGCTTTTCGGTGAGGTTCTGAAGGCCATCGAAGACAAACGCTTTGAGATTCCCGACCAGCGTTTCTACGACGACCACCAGGACGTGGGTCTGCATGCCGAACGCCGCATCAAGGAGGCGCTGGAAGCGGACGGTCGCGGCCCCATGAATCTCGACCTACTCGCGGGCACCAGGCGAGCCTGCGGCCAATGCGCCGCCGACCTGGGATTCGAGGATTGGCGACGGCGCGGGCCATTCTGGCTGTCGAAAGCGGCAAGCGCCTTCCTCGACGGTGGCGCGATCATCGACGAAGACAAGAAAAAGTCCGTCGGAACCTATGTCACGCGGACACGGAACGGCAGGCTCACCACCGATTACAACACCGATAGCGACTCGTCCTCGGATGAGCTGGCGCTGCCGTCGGGGTCGAAGCGACTCGCGTCGGGGTCCTCGGGTCGCGGTGAGCCGGCCGCGGGGTCGGTCAGGCCGGGGCCGGATTCCGATGTTGGGTCTGGGGGGCGGGGCGACTCGGGTGTGGGGGGCGTAAAGGGGAAAGGTGTTGAGCGTTCGGGTGCGGCCAGCGTGGGTGAGAGTGCGGTGGGGGCGGGGCCGGGCCGTGTGGGTGACCCAGGTGGTGGCGCTGCCCTAGATGGAGGGCGGCACGACCAGCGAGATGACCTCGATCCAGAACAGCTGGACTCCATGGTGAGCCGGTGGGATCGGGTGCCGCCGCATGAGGAGCTTGAGCTGGATTCCGGTGAGAGTTACGTGGTCGAGCTGATAAGACGAGGCGTTCGTGATTTGCCTGGGGATCTGGCCGACCGGTTTGCCCGTCACGGTGTGCAGGGGCCTCGGCATGTGGAGCAGTACTGGGCCAGGCAACAAAACAGCCAGGCTGGGTCTTCTGGACACCGCCACGCCGATGAGTCTTCTCACGCGGGCGGGTCATCGGCGCATCCGGGTATCGCAGATTCGACGATGGTTGTTGACGCGCCCGGTGAGGGGCGGTCTGGGCGGGGCGGGGCGATTGGCTCAGCGGTTGGTGATGACGACGTCGAGATGGCCGACGTGTCGCGTGACGACGACTCGGACCTCACCGACCTCACGGACCTCTCGGACCTCTCGGACCTCTCGAACCGCCTCCGCGACAACGATTTCGGTGGTCGTCGCAGCCAGGCGCCGCCGACCGCGACCTTCAGCGAGCGGTTCGAGGCCAACACCGGCGGGCCGACCGGTAAGGGGGGGCTCCAGGGTTGGCGTACCTACGTCGCCTATGACCAGCGGCGTTTTCAACTCGCCGACGGCAGCTGGGTGCGTGACTTCGAGATCAGACTGGGCCTGGTATGCGGGCAGCGGGGTCGGCGGCGAGGACGTGACGTTGGTGCGGCAGCGCCTCAGCGAGGCGGTCAGCGACCATCTGAACGATCGCTACGAGCTGCCGGGCGGGGACCGGCTCAACGTCACCGTGATGTTCGACTCGCCCAATCCGCACGGCACGGTCACGGTGCACAGCGACGCGCACACCAACCAGGACAACTTCTCCGTGCACGCGTCCAGTGGCGCGCTGGCCCACGAAATCTTGCATTATCTCGGTCTGCCCGAGGGCCAGCGCGACCCCAGGTCGTTGCTCAATCGACGCGTGGATCCGAGCGGACCAATGGGCGACCACATTCGCCCGCGGGGACTGGACGTTGTCGGCCGGGCAGTTGGCCAAGATCGACGAGATCGCCCACCACGGGCCGGTCCAAGACTTGGCACACGGCGCCGAACCGCCGATGGTGCAGCAGCGCGAGGTTCTTCGTCACGAACCGGTGGAGGGGCACGAGCCGACGCCGCGCCGGCGCCGAAGACACCCAAGACGGCCGGTGAGTCTTTTGAGATGACCGAGCGGGGCGCACCTGTGGCGTCGCCGAGCTTGCGTGGTGTGACCGGGGAGGCGCTGCCGATTCGGTCGGGGGAGGGCAGCAGCCGCCGTCGTCGAGTTCCGCTGTGGAGCCTGAGCGTCTCCGGGTGCCCGGCGACGGTTGGTGCTTGTTGTACTCGGTTGTGGCGAGTACCCCGCCCGAGCATTGGCCCGCGGCTCTGGGCGGCTCGTCGGGGGACGTCCGGACCGAGCACGCCGCGGTCTTGGATCAGATCCGTAGGCGCGGACCCGTCTCTACGGGTCCTCGCGAACGCGTCTCTCCGGAGTCACCTCTGGGGCGTGCTGCGGAGGCGCTGCGTCAGATGGTGCTGCAGATGGTGCGTGGCACCGAACCGCGAGACCTGTCCGAGGACGTCACCGAGCCCTACCGCCGCAGCGAAGCCCAGATGCAGATGCTTGGAGAACGAGCTGGCCGAGGTGACCGAGGAGGAACTGCGTGCGCGGCTGCTCAGTCTCGGGGTCGACACCGTGCAGTCACCGCACTGGCTGCGGCCGGAGAGGTTGCGCGAGGAGTACATCAGGGAGCGGACCCGGGAGCTCGTGGGAGATGCGCTCGCGGAAGATGCGGAAGGGCCGCGCATCTCCGAGCAGGCCGCGCGGGCGCGCGCGGAATCCGAGGTGGAGTTGACGAGGAATCGACAGGACCGCTTGGAGCTGTCGAACAACGCACTCGGGATACCCGGTCAGTTCCAGTATTTGCGTGGCCGCGGTGTGGACCTATCGCTGGGCGTCGTCGACCACGTCGAGGGCTTGCGGACCGCGGTCGTGGAGACGATGGTTCACCGGCCGCTGACGCCGCAGGAGCACCAGAGGCTGATCACCGCGCTGCAGGGGTGGCAGCCGAACACCGGCGCCTGGAACAGCGACGAGGGTGAGATGTTTCCTGCCTTGGTGGCTCACACCCTGGGGGTGCGGCTGCGCAACCGCACGACCGACGGCATGCACGACGTCGGGCCGACCGACACCGGCCGCTCGGTCGACGTGTACTACAACGGCTTTGATCACTACGACGCCAGCCAGGTACCCGATCGTCGCGCACCGACCACGTCGACACCGGAGACACCCGCGGGGAATGGCCCCGAGGGCGTCGAAAGGCTGGTTCGTCCGTCTGGGCCCTCTGAGGCGGCGCTCAGGCGTCTCGGGGCCGTCGCGGAGTCGGATCTCGAGTCGGAGTCGGAGTCGGAATCGGAATCGTCTGTCGGCGGTGCTGGTTCGCGTGTGTCGTTGCCGGCTTCCAGTTCGAGTGTGCCGTCGAGCACGGTGCGTAGTGAGGAGGGGTTGTCGGAGGCCGAGTTTCAGCGTGTTCTGCGTGCGGTCCGTCTACCTTTGCATGGTCGCGACGGTGATTTCGGTGGTGGGCTGAACCGGCACGTCACGCCGAATGGCTTCGGAATGTGGCTGCCGGATTCCGGTTCGAGTGTGCGGTCGAGCACGGCACAAAGTGGGGCCGAGGAGGAGTTGTCGAAGGCCGAGATTGAGCATATTCGGCGTGCGATCCATCGGTCTTTGCATGGTCCCGACGTTGAGTTCGGTGGTGGGGCAACCCGGCACCACACGCCGAACGGCTTCGGGATGTGGTTGGCCAAGGAGCTTCGGCATGCCGTGCTGTCGCCGTCTTTCATCGAGGACGTCTATCCGTATCAGAACGCGGCGTTTCTTCGGCTGGTGCGCAGCGAGTTGACCACCACCGATCCGGCCCGTCCTGGCACGCCGGTTCTGGATGACTTGGGTCGTCGACTGGAGGAGCTGAAGCATTCGGTTGATCCCGGCCGCGGGGGTCTGGATGCGCAGCAGTCCTATCGCGTGATGCGGCGCAATGGGTGGCCGATCATCGATGACGCGTTGAGCGCGGTTGGTGGGGTGCGCGATGGCTTCCCGCTGACGTGGTCGCGGGCGTTGAAGATGGCGGGTTTGGCGACGGGTTTGGCGGCGGCGATCGCTGGGCCGTACAGCGTTCCGCTGATTCCGCACGCCTACGGGCGCGACATCCAGCTCCTGTATCTCAGCATTCTTGGAGGCACCCATGCGAAGGTCTTGACGCGTCTGGCCGGCATGCTTGCGCAGAATCAGAATGTCAGCTTCCGGGTGTTGCGTGATTACACGATGGACACGGTGGCCATTTGGTGGGTGCCGACCGTTCCCTTCATCTTCCCGTCGTTCTTTCCGCAGCTGACGGAGAACACCTCCGAGCCCAGTCACGGCGAGGTGCCCGGGGACGATCTCGGGCACGGGAATCACGGCGAGGAGCCCGCGTTACCGCTGACCGGGCTCAACAAGGGGTACACGTCGTTCGCGACCATCTTCGATGTCGCGGGGTATTTCTTCCTCGCGTATCCGCGGGCGATCACGTCGGCATTGATCTCTACGCCTTACCATTATGTCGCTTCGCGCTTCTCGGAGACTTCCCGTGATCAGCGCGCATTGGCCTATGGTGAGCTGCCCCTTCCGCTCCGGGGCGATGACGGCGTGGTGCGCGGGGATCTGACGCACGAAGATCTCAGCGAATCGATCAAGGCGATCGAGAAAGATGCCCTCGTACTCAAGACGGCGAAGAGGATGTTCGTCGAGGATTACCACGCGCGCATTTCCGAGAACCTGGCCGACCAATTCGATCACATCGGTGACGATGTTTCCCGCCTGAGCGGCCTAGCGGATGACTTTCAAAAGCCGACGATCCCACGCGAAAGCTTGGTCCATCAAGCAAAGACACTCCTGCTCGATGCGGTAAAGGCACTGAAGCCGCGGCTGCCGCGAGGACAGGATGTGGGTGCCAAGGCGGTATACCTGGGCCTGCACGCCTTCGTGCACGTATCGGCGACGCTTGCCGCTCAGAAGGCAGAACCTGGCGCTGCTTTCACGGATTACCTGGCCGAGGCCGTCTTCGTGTTGAGCCGGGCGGTCATCGAGTTGTACGACCCGGAGACCGACGCCCGCAATGCGGGCCAGACCTTCATCAACTTCACCTCGCACGAACTGGTGGCCCTGCCATCTGCTTTCCAGAGTCTGCAGCATCCCATTTGGGACACCTGGGAGGAAGCGCGGCCCTGGCTGATCGCTAATATCGTGGTCAACGCAACCTGGGCTGGCTCGTTCGGGCACCTCGTTGCCCATCTACTCCTGAGGGTCATTCAGGAAGCGCAACAACGGTATTCGAAATCGTCGGGCGAACAGCCCGGCGAAGTGGGCGCCGCGCCCTGGCTCGCGACGGATCTTTCAGACGACACACTCGATGATCCACCGATCCCCGGCGCCTTCCGAAACATGCGGGGACACCGGCCAGTACTGCCCACCACGAGGCCGCCCGTGGTCCCGTCGGTCGTCGCCGGCGGCGAGCCGTTGGGCACCACAGTCGCCCAGCCGCACACGACCGGGGACGTCGACGAGTCCGATCCGGAGCTGCCGAGCGAGCCAGATCCGCTCAAGCCGCCGAGCGGTCCCGATCCGACGCTGCCGCCCGCGCAACGCAGTAACGCCGCGACGAAGCCGGTCGGCTCGGATCAGGAGGAGCTGGAGTTCGAGTCGGATGCAGAGTCGCAGCCCGCACGGCAGAGCACGGCTACGGCCGCTGCGCCCACCGTGATCACGCCCATAGTTTCAGCGCTCGGGCCCGAAGCGTCAGACCCCGACCGGGTCACGCCGGTGCCCGAGGCTTCGGATTCGGAGGGGTTGGATTCGGACGAGTCCGAGTCGGTCAGGGGGGTGAGTGTTGCGGCGGGTCCGTCCACCGTGGCGCTAGTCGACACGCCGGTGGCAGTGCCGGAGTTGTCGGTCCACGGGCCGGTCCAAGACTTGGCACACCACGCCGAGCCGCCGATGGTGGAGTCGGCATCGTCGCACGAGGCTCACGACTCGGAGAATTCTGATGACGGCCCGGAGGTGTGGTTCGACGCGGAATCGGGACCCGATGACTCGGGGCCCGATGTGGATGAATCCGTGTCCGAGTCTTTCAGGGGGGTGAGTATTCCGGCGGGTCCGTCGACCGTGGCGCTAGTCGACACGCCGCTGGCAGTGCCGGAGGCGTCGGTCCACGGGCCGGTCCAAGACTTGGCACACCACGCCGAGCCGCCGATGGTGGAGTCGGCATCGTCGCACGAGGCTCACGACTCGGAGAATTCTGATGACGGCCCGGAGGAGTGGTTCGACGCGGAATCGGGTTCGGTGGATGGTCGATTCGACGATGAAGTGCCCGAGGGCACGGACCTCGACCATGAGTACGGGCCGCTGGTGCCGCCCAAACGGGTCAAGGATGAGGAGGCCGATTCGGAAGGGTTCCCGCGAGTCAATCCGGTCTTGTATCGGCTTTCGGAGTTGCCGCGCGAGGTGTTGTTGGGGCACACCGAGGCGCAGTGGCACTACGCCGTGGACGCTGACGGTGACATCCGGATCGGCAGCGAACAACTCGGGCAGATGCTGTCCGATGAGGAGCTGCTGGATCAGTACGCCAATTACCACAACGGTGCGAGGCCCGAGATCGGCGATCCGGCGGTTCAGGAGTTCCGGGACAGGATCGACGGCCAGGGCCATCCCACCATTGCCGTGGAGTTCACCGACTCGGGTGAGGTCGCCAACGCCGCGCCGCCGGCGCGGGTCAGCGGTGAGATCGGCTGGAACGACGAGGCCCAACGTTGGGAGGCCAACGACAAGTCCGGCCGGTACATGAGCGAGAAGGTTCGGCCGTCGCCAGATCCGGACGACATCCACCGCTGGATCGGCAACGTGGCCGTTCGGTTGTCACGGCGTCTCGGCGTGCCGGTGACACCAACCTTGCTCAAGCACGCCCCGCCGACGAATCCGCCGGCCGTCTCCGGTGATCCGCTCGGGCCGGATGTGGGTGATGCGCCTCAACCACAGACTACGGCGGACCCGTCGTCGACCGGTCCGATCGTCTCCGACGAGCCACCCCCAGCAGAAGCAGACGACGCGCACGCGACGCGGGAACCCTCGACGCCGCAGCCACAGTCGCCAAGGAGCGAGTCGCGTGCTTCGGGGTCGAAGAACCTGAATTCCGACGACGCGGATCACGTTGCAGACAAAGTGATTGGGATTCTGCGTCTAACTACCGGTTGGAGCCGGGCGATTCGGGGGCGAAGCCGCCGACAGATCACGGCCGGAGTTCCGTTGGTTCGCGTGAGGGGCTCGATGATCTCGACTCATCGGCGGTGTTCAGTCTGCCGCCGTGGTGGACTAGGTCGGATGAGCTGGCGCCCAGGGGATCTGGTGTTGACGCCGCGTTGCCACCGAGTCCGATTGCGGAGGAATTCGGTTCCGATTGGACGGGATCGCGGCCGGCACGCATTTCCGGTGTCGAGTCGGCCAACGGGTCGACTGCTGCGACCAGCCAGCGCATCGCCGATGCCGACGATGCGCCGTCGACGGTGCCGCAGCACCGAGACTCGGCTGGGTCGAGGGCTCACGACGGTGGCGGCGAGCGCGTTGCGGTGCCTGGTGACGGGTGGTGCTTGCTGTACGCGGTGCTGGCCAGTACCTCACCTGCGCACTGGCCGTCTGGTTTGAGTGACGGGTCGCAGGACGCGCGAACTCAGCACCAAGCCATCCTGGAACAGCTCCGTGGACGCGGTCGTGCCGATCCCGGTAGTCCTCTGGGAATCGCTGCCGCGCGTCTGCGCGGGTTGGTGGTGCAGACGGTGGAGGCGATGACACCCGAAGAGGTGCCCGCGGACGCCGCACGGCAGTGGCAGTGGCGCCCCGACGCCGTGCAGCGACTCGGCGTAGAGCTGAGCGCAGACACCAACGAAACCTTGCGTGCGCGGCTGAACAGCTTGGGCTTGGACTCTGTGCGGTCGGCGGACTGGATTGACCCGGACCGGCTCCGCGGGCTGTACGTGCAGGAACGGACCCGAGAACTCGCCCACGAGCGAGGTGCGTCCGAGCAGGACACGCGGGACGACGCGGATTCCGAGATGCGCTCGATGGCGGGTCCGGCGGGGCTGAATCGTCAGCTCGAGTACCTGCAAGAACGTCGCGTAGACCTGCCGCTGGATCTGGCCGATGACCCCAACCGTCTGCGTGACGCCGTAACGCAAGAGATGCTTCGACGCGAGCCACTGAGCGAGGTCGAGCACCAGGCGCTGATCACCGGATTGAGGAATTGGCGGCCCGGCGTTGCGGCGTGGAACACCGATGCGGGCGAGATGTTCCCCGCGCTGGTGGCCCATACCATGGGGATTCGGCTGCACATCCGTGCAGATGGGGACTCACGCGACCACGGGGCCGACGACCCGCGCGACGTCGGACTGATGGGCACCGGTCATCGGGTCGAGGTCTTCTACAACGGCCAGGACCACTACGACGCCAGCCAACTCTCCGTACCCAGTCGTGTTTCGTCGGACGAGGCCGTGAGGACCGTCGGCACGTCGGCGCAGCTGCAGGAGGAATCCGCATCGCCCCATGGCATGGAAGCCTTCAACGCCAATCGAGCCGCGTCGGCCCCTTCCTCCACTGAAGGTCCCGAGGGGTCGGTCGGCCCGCGCGTGGGCGACGCGCACAGCTCCCTCACTCCTGAGCCTGAATTTGTTGTACCCCAAGATATTTCAGCCGAGGGGCGGACCGCTACGGGCACACCCAGCAGCTTTGCCGACCTGTCGCAGGAGAGTCAGCCGATCCGGCTCCCGGTGGCCGCATCCTCGGATGGGCATGCATCGAGGGGGCTAGAGGGAATATCGCGGGACACAAGTACGCATTCGCTACCTCGAGGCCTTGACTATCAGCAGGAGATCTCGTTCCCAGGTGGGATCAAGCGGGAGAACATCGTCGGGGCTGAGCAGGTTCTACCGCAAGAGATTGGGCAGGGGTCGTCCGATGGAGCTCCGGTTCCGACGGCTCCCGTGTTTGGAGACTTCGTCCACAAGCCGAGCTTCGACCCGCACATGCCTGATGCTGCTGCCGCTCTCCCGATGGGCCCGGTCCGTGGCTCGTACACCCCGCCATCGCCTGCACCATCGAGCGAGTTGCGTTTCTCTTGGCCGAGCCATGTATCCGAAGTGTCAATTAATTGGGGCCGGTCATCGGACGGCGAGCCGTCGTCAGCGCCCCAATATCCGCGCGAACCGCTGAAAGATGTTGCGGCGGCGCGATGATCCGGTGACGTCAGACAGCCCGGTGCAGGGTGCGGGCAGTCTGACGCGTCCATCTCCGCGTGAACCCCGATCGGCGGAGGACGCCATTGCCGCTGTGCCGCAGTCGGAGCTGCCCATTGTCGCTGCGCGGCAGTCGGAGCTGTCCACCGTCTCGGCGCCGGCTGCCCATTGCCCCTGTACCGCAGTCGGAGCTGCCACCGTGCCGCTGCCGAAGGAGCGCGAGCTCTCTGTGCCGCTGCCGAAGGAGCGCGAGCTCTCTGTGCCGCTGCCGAAGCAGCGCGAGCTCTCTGTGCCGCTGCCGAAGCAGCGCCAGCTCTCTGTGCCGCAGCCAAAGCTGCGCTCCGCCTCTGTGCCGCACCCGGAGCGGCAGCTGCCGGCCCGGATTGGGGATGATCTGATCCTGGGCGGCATGGACGTGATGGAGGTGTTCCAATCCGGCGAGGGTGGCGACGAAGGTCTCGAGCACATCGAGGCGGTGGTGCGGCGCGAAGCTGGCGCCGAGGCGTGGGAGGACAACCGGGAACAAATCACCGCGTTGTTCGCCGACGACAGCATCCGGCCCAAGGTCCCGGGCATGCTGCGAGGCGGCCGCACGATATCCCACGTCGTCGACCTGGGTGCAGGCGGCATCCTCGCCATCGAGCTTCGACTCGACGGTGCGTCTGAGGCACTCCCAACTGCGCTTCAAGGATGAAGACGAGAAGTACGAGTTCGAGCACAGCTCGGATTCCACTACCGTCGTCGGCTCTCTGACCGAGGGGCGCAGCACGTACCAGGCCGGCATCCGGGGCAACATTTCTCACCCGAACGCCAGCGACACTGCGGCACTGGTGGGATCGCGGGACCACCAGTGGGCCATCAACCGCCAGCGGGCCGACCGTCAGGTCAGCGGCGGCCAGACCACCGAGCCGGGAACCCGCTTCCACGGCAACATCCGGGCGGTCATCACCCACCGGTTGAGCAGCTCCCGGGGCCTGATTGACACCCACGAACTGCGCTACCGCACCGAGGTGGTCGTCCCGACCCGCGACGTCGTCGATCGCTCGGAGCAGGACGAGGCGCGCGACACGCTCGGTCCCCTGCCCCGCGGCTCGGTCTTGCGTCCGGATGCCCGTCCGGAAGGCCCGCCGCGGGTCCTGTACTCCCACGCCTTGAGCGGCTCCGACGTCGTCACCAACTTCCGGTTGCTGCCGGACGACGGTCCGCCGCTGCTGGCAGGTGGAGGGCAGAAGCCATCCTCCGCCGGTCCGCAGGTGCAGTCCATCGAAAAATTCGTGACTAGTTCGGCAATGAAGGCCAAGTTCGAGAAGGCCTATGGCAAGCAGGTCCGACCAGGCCATGCGCGAGACAAATTCGTGGCTGACCGTGGACCTGGTGCAGGCCAATCTGCACGGCATGACCAACAAGCAGCCACTGGTCCTCGAGTTCGAGGCGATCCCGGGCGCCCGGCTGGAGGTGCACGCATTCGTCGAACCGATTGGTACCGCCTCGGATCCCCGGTCGGCGGACTCCGCCGACGATCATCGCGCTCCCGGGTCGGGCCGGATGATGCGTGCCACCGGGACGACTGACGCTACCGAGTTCCACTACGGTACCGAGACCGATACCTCCCGGGTGACCCAGGATGTCGTGACCTGGTCGGGCCAGGCGCCGTTGCCGGGCCGGTTCCGCGGACAGGGCGGGACCGACAGCGGTGAAGTGGTCGGCGGGCTGGACGGCACCGCCGCTCGAGGGCGCACCCACAATGAGGCGCAGAACCGTCAGTTCCGGACCCGAAACACCCTGAAGACTCTGACGGAGGGGCAAGGGTGGCATGGTCAGGTCCGACTCCGGGTGGTGATGCATGCGCCCGGCTCGGTTTCCCCGTCCCGGCTCGACGCGCCGTTCAGGGGCGCGGTCCACGAGGTCCGTGGTCGTTTCGACGCGCTGATCGAAAGGTCCGAAACCTCGCCGAAAGACAACTACTCCCGCAAACAGGTCTGGGCGCCGCCGGAACGGATCTGGGGCAAGCCTTCGGCAGAACACAACTCGGTCGCCAAGTCGCCTTGGTGGCGGCTCGGTGTCGGGCATCGCACGGTGCGGAGTCCGGGCGGCGGTCAACTACCGCGGCCGGCGTACCAGCCGCCCGCGCCGACGATCTCGCGCGGTGCCGAGGTGGAGCTGCGGGGTCTTGGCAGCATGGACCGGGTCACCAATCTGGATCTGAGCGGGTTCCACGGCATGCTCGACTCGATGGGTCATCGGGCCTTCGGTGGCGCCTGGAACGGCGTCCGTTCCGACGTGTCGAGCTGGTATCACCTCAACCGGGTTCGGGGTGCGTTGCCGGGGATGACCCAGCACAGCCCGTTGACCCGCACGGAGTTGTCCGGGCCCGGTTCATCGACCAAGGCCTCGTTGACGGCCGACATCGAGCAGCTCACCTTCCGCCGAGTGATCGACCCATTGTCGAGCCCGAGTTTCGAGCTGACCGAGGGGTCTGAGAGCACCATCACCAGCAACCGGCAGATCTCCGAGCACGCCGCGCTCGGCGGCCGCGGCGACGTCGCCGGCGGCTCCGTCCTGGGTGAGGTGATCGGCGGTGTCAGCCAGACCGTCCGCGACGGCGACCGGGTGCGCAACCAGGAACGCGTGGTGGCGGCAACGAAGTTTCAACAGCCGATGGCAGTTTTCGAAGGTTGGGTGCGTCTGGATGCCACGATGACCGGTTCGAAGTCCACCGTCCACGAGTCCGGTCTCTTTCCGGTGGAGATCGCGATCCCGCTCACCGAGCTGCAGGGCTCCCGGACTCACGACGACCGCCTGCCACCCACTTTCACCCGGGACCAGCCCCAAGGTTTCGTTGATCACCCGCGCCCCAAGCCCCTGCTCACCGATGGCGCGTCCCCGCCCCTCACCGACGCCGCCGACGGGACGGCGCCGCCGCGGCTCGCCCACCCGGTGCAGCCGAAGCTGCAATGGACGCCGCCGCCGCGGGTGAAGCTACCTCCGAGCCCGCCCGCGCATGCACTGAAGGAGAGCTGGCACCCCTCGGACATGCTGATCGGCGTAGACCCGGCCAGCGGTCTGGTGGAAGCGATCCGCCAGGACCTGGGTCCGGCGCTCGGCAGCGGCATCGACGACGCCATGACCGGGGTGGTCGCCGAGTTCGGCCCCGCAGTGCTGCCCGCCCGGTTGACGCACGAGTCCGGTCAGGAGTGGAAACATGACATCTCGGTGCCCGGCGGATCGCTCACGGTCAAGGTCCGGCCCATTCGCGAGGCGCAGCACGAGTATGTCGGGCCGTCGGAGAAGTTCGAGTCCGATCTCTCCCTTGAGTCGCAGTCCTCCACCGCGCACCTCCGCGGCAACGTCCTGCGTACGGTCGCAGGCGGGCGACTCCAAGTGCCCTTCCCGCACGGCTCGGCGACGGTTCAAGTCACCCACAGTAAGTCGCTACCTCCCAATGCCATGGGCGGCGGCGGCAGCGACGCCGGCCAGCTGACCGACGCGACCAGTGAGAGCACGACCGCCGACGTCGACGAGCGGATCCCGGCACGGGTGAAGACCGTCGAGCCGCACGACCTGTTCCGTCAGCCGATCCGCTTTGAGATCAGCTACGAGCGCCACCTCGGCGCCGCCCTTCTGAAGGGTGTTCCCGAGGCGCCGCAACCCGTTCGGCTCCGTGGTGTCTTCTCCTATGCCCGGCAAACCCCGACGGCGATCCGGACCGATCTCACCCCGGTGCGCGTACAACTCGACGTCGACCAGGTCGTGGTGAAGATACGGCCGCACGTTCCGGTCGCGGCGTCGGCTGTGCAGGGGCTTGCGCAGGGCGGTCCTCGGAGTCCTGGCGAAGACTTGGTGGCGACCCACGTACTGGACTCGATGGCGGCTCAGGGCGTCGCGACGTTCGGTAAATCCTGGCCAAGGGTCCGCGCCGAGCTGGCCCCGCATGTCAAGACGATGGCGATCCAGCGTGATCTGGGCGACCGTAGCCGCCGCGGCACGACGATCGTCGACCTGAAGTCGGTCAGCGGTGGCAAGGTCGTCCTCGGCGCTCACATCGACACCATGACCCCTGCGGACTCCAAGGCGACCAGCGAGTTCTACCGCGGCGGCCAGCGGATCCAAACCGCCGGTGTGTCCAATACCGAGGCCAGCAATTGGCAGGGTTACGTGCAGGTCCAGGGCGACGTGTTACCCGGCGACGACACTGTCAACCTGTCCGTGATCGGCCGCGTCAATGGCGGCTTTGGTCGGGAAACGATCACCACCCGCACGGAGAGCTCGACCACCGGCCTGCTGTTCCGCCAGAAGATCGGCGCGCTCACCCACATTGGCACGGCCACCGTTGAGGCGGTCATGAGCCGGCCGGGCGGCCTGCTCGGTTTCGGTGAGGTCGTCAGCCGCCCTGCCACGGCCCAGGTCGACTTCATCACCCGCGAATCGCCGACGGACACGAAGAGTACCGATCGCTACGACGCTGGCGACCTCACCGCGAGCGGCCTCAGCGATGACAGCATCGCCGACAAGATCGTTGACGGCCCGAACTTTCGTTCCGAGACGCTGAAGAGCCTGCGCGCGAAGGTGAACCGGCTGAAGTTCGCCCTGATCAAGGACAGTTTGACCAAGAAGCTGAACGACACCCGGCTGGCTGGCATGCTGCCCGAGATGACCCGCCGCGAGGTCCCTATCTTCCGGCACGGATCGTTGCGCATCACCGGCCACGCCGAGATCCAAGCTCTCGACTTCACCAAGGTCAAGGAAGATGGCGGCAACGCCAACGTGCTCAACGAGGTCAATCAGGCTCGGGTGCGGCTCGGCGACCGGAGCAGGGAGGGCGGCCTGCGCCTCTGGATGGGCCCGCATTGGCGGCTACCCGGCTTCCAGGGGTCGCTGATGCTCGGCGGTGGCGGTGGTGGCCGTCAGCGCTTCGGCGTGTCGTCCGCCCAGACGGCCAAGGTCTCGGCCAACTCCAAGTTCTCCCGTCCGTATGCCGTCTTCGACGGCACTGCCCGGATCATCCTGACCGTGCACGACGGCGATACCCAGTACGAGCTGGCCGGGGTGGACGTTCACGGGCCGATCATGATCCCGAAGCACGAAACCCGCCGCGCCACTTGACTTGGCTCACGGTTCGTTACCCAGTACGTGCTGCCCTGCGTGGACGCCCGCTAGGTCTGACGTGAGTGGGCTTCTCCGGGCGAGCGCAACCGCGAGAAGTCGTCCGAAACCGCGCCGGCCAGTTCGAGGTACGCCGCCGAGGTGGCGGGCTTCAGTAGTCCGAAATCGAATTCGGCGCCTTCTGCCAGGTGCGGTTCGAACGGGATCACGTGTACTGAACCGCACCGTGCCTCGAAGTGTTCCGAGACCTTGTCCAAATTCAACGCCTCCGACCCGGGCCTTGACGCGCTAAACACCACGTGTGCGTCGCGTACCAGTGCTCCGTAGCCGTGCTGTACCAGCCAGTCCAGCGTCGCGGATGCGCTGCGAGCGGCGTCGATGGCGGGCGAGCTCACCAGCACGATCGCATGGGCCAGGTCTAGTACGCCGTTCATCGCGGAGTGCATGATTCCGGTGCCGCAGTCGGTGAGGATGACGTTGTAGTACTGCCCCAGGATGTCCATGGTTTGTCGGTAGTCGGTCTCTCCGAAGACCTCGGCCACCGCGGGGTCCTGCTCGCTGGCGAGCACCTCCAGCCGGTTCGCCGTCATACGGGTGTGGTTGCGAACATCGGCGTATCGGTTGATGTCCGGATCCCGCAGGAGATCGCGAACCGTGGACACGGTCGAGATGTCCCGTACGCGCTCGGCAAGGGTGCCCCGGTCCGGATTGGCGTCGACGGCGATGACGCTATCGGTGCGCACGGTCGCCAATGCGGATCCCAGACCCAGTGTGGTTGCGGTCTTTCCGACACCACCCTTGATGGAGAGCACGGCAATCCTGAAATCGCCGACGATGGGCCGCTGGATCTGCGCGAGGAGTTCCTGTCGTTCACGCTCTCGTCGTGAGGGGCCTGGATTGATCCTGCCTCCAGTAGCTCTGTGCACTAGACGTCGCCACCCGGACTCCGGCGCGGGCCGATGGCGACCGAGAACATCGGCTTCGTCTAGCGACGGTGGCACGTGCATTCCGCGCGGCCCGCCGTAACCGTTGGGCGACACCCCATGTGCCCGTTGCGGACCCGCGTCGTGACGATGATCGCGAGGCTCGAACACTTCGGGCGAACGCGGTCGGGAACCGCGGGATCGGGGCGCCGGGGGTTCCGGCGGTGGCATCCACGGCGGCAGGCCCCGCCAGCCGGGCGGCGGCGGCAAACCGGGCGTCCACCCCGGGGGCGGCAACTGCCAGTTCCCCAGCGGCATCGGCCCGCCGGGTGGCCAGCCTCCAGGCGGGGGCGGCGCAGGAGGGAAGGGGTGCTGCTCGATCCAGTTCGGCTGTTCCACATCGTCGACGGTCGGCGGTAACGCGTCCGTCGACGGCTGGGGCGTGTCGGCTCTCGTATCGATTTCGCCCATCGGTGAGGGCGGAGACTGCCAGGGCGGCAACGCCATACGACGTGATGAGCTTTGCCTCTCTGGTTCGTCGGGCTCATCGTCAGTAACCCCCATTGGCCGTTCCGAGATCAAATCGGGGGCTTCGAAGTCATCGGTGCCGTCGATCGGCACGGCAGGTTCGCCCACCGGGGCCTCGATGGGACTAGACGCAGTTTCGGGTTCGACGTCCAACCCGAACGAACCGCCATCCGGTTCGGGCGGCGGCGCCTGCCGTCGGTGCCGCTGGGCGGCCATCTTGGCCATCAGCAGATCGGCCCTGCTCTCGATTTCGTCGAGCGTCGTAGGCTGCTGCGTGTCGTCCCTGCGCGAGGATTCGGCCCGCGTGGGATCGTCCTCGTATCGGTCGTTGTCAGGCAATTGACACCCCTGTTCTACGGATACTGCGTTCGTCGGCTTGAGGTTCGTTTAGCTGCGGCGCCCTTGGTGACCGCGTTGACCACTGCAGCAGCGACCGCGGCCAGTGCGACACACACACCGATCGCGACCAGAACGATGTTGCGAGCCAGGCCGCTTCCCGGGTTCTGCCCCCTGGGGTCGGCGATGGCGCTGCCGGCCAACGGATCAGGTGACTGGTTGGCGGGCACCACGTCGTAGGTCAGCGCGGCGACCGGGTCGACGACGCCGTAGCCGGTGGCTACGTTGGGGCCGGCTCCCGGTGTGTGCGCGGTGCGTTTGATGCGTTCCACGACCTGTCCCGCCGACATGTCCGGAAACCTCGACCGGATCAGAGCGACCACACCCGAGACCAATGGAGCGGCGTAGCCGGTGCCGTTGATGGGTACCGGGCCCTTCTGCGGATCCGGCAGAGCGTTACTGAGACCGATACCGCCGGGGTTCAACGACGTCAGCTGCTGACCGGGGGCTGCCACGTCGATCCACGGTCCGCGTAGCGAGAACTCGGCCGGCGTCGCGTCCGGCGCCACGGCGCCCACGGTCAGAACGTAGTCCTGAAACCAGGCTGGGCTAGCGATCGTACGTACCGAACTCCAGGCATCGGTGAGCGGGAGGTTCGGATCGCGCACCTCGTTCTGCGAGCTGCACAGCCCTTGAGAATTGATGTCACCTGCTGCGGCGACGGTGACGACGTTTCGCTCGAAGGCATAGCGCAGCGCTTGCCCGAGCGCGGCATCGTCGATGTTCGTGCCCACGGGTGCGCACGCCTCCTCGGACAGATTGATGACCGTCGCGCCGAGATCCACGGCGTGGGTGATGGCGAGGGCCAGGGTCAGGGTGTTTCCGTAGCCGGGCGATACCGCGTTCGGGTCGTTGCCGCTGGTGTTCGCGCCGGCTGCCGAGTATGCGCTGCTGTTCTGGCGGATCGACAGGATGGTGGCGTCGGGTGCGACGCCGGCAAAGGAGTCGTCGGGGCTGGGTGCCGCGGCGATCAAACCCGCGACCAGGGTGCCGTGGGCGTCGCAGTCGACCAAGCCGTCCGAGGACGACACATAGTCACCGCCGCCTTCGAGCGCGCGCAGCCGTGGATTGGGTGCCACGCCGGTGTCGATGACCGCGATTTTTTGTCCAGCGCCGCGCGAAAACGTCCAAGCCTCACCGTAGTTGAGCATCTTCTCCGCATTGAGTGGCTGCCGGAACTGGCTGCCCGGCAGCACTGCGGTGACCCCGCATTGGGCTTTTTGCTCGGTCGGGCCCATTGGGGCGTCCGCCCCGATCGGTGGTGGGCCCGGCGGCACCTGCGGCGGTTCGACGGCCAGTGCGGGTGCAGGTGCCAGGGCGGTGACCGTGACGAACGACGTCACGGCGAGCACCGCTGCCCAGCGCATCACGTGATGCCCAATCGCGGGTAGGCGCCGGCCGCCCACAACGCCAGCGGGATCAACGCCGCGGTAGTCAGGTAGGTGAGGTAGGCAAGCAGTGTCCTCACCCGCCCGCGCGGTCGTCCGAGACGGGTGTTGTACCCGATGACGGCGAACACGGTGGATATCGCCAGCAGCATCCCGAACGCCGCCAGCGGTATCGGAGGAGCGGCCCGCTGGACGCACAGGCAGTTCGAAATCGTCAGTGCGACTGCGGGTATTCCGATCGCCGCACGTTCCACCGTGGTGGCGGGCCGTTGGCTGTAGAGCCCCAGCGTCGCGGCGCAACACAATGCGAAGGCCAAGCCAGGCCAATGCACCGGAGCGGGGGAGAGCAGCACGACGAGGGCTCCGAGTCCGGCGCTGATCGTCAGGCCCGCGTAGAGTCCCGCGCGGGTCAAGGTCGCCGATCGCACTCGGGCCCAGACGTCTTCCACGGCAGCAGGTGGGGCGGCGCCGGTCCCCGTGGGCTCGGGTGTCTGCGGTGACGTGAACGGCTCGGCGACTACGGCGTCTTCACCGTCAGTCTCGCGCGCCGGCGTGAATCGAGCACATCGGGCGGTCAGCCTGGGAACCGCGAGGCAGCCGAGTGTGGCGATGACGGCCAGCACGGCGCCAACCACGTTGGCGGCGAGTCCCGCGGTGTGCGCCACCAGCGCCAGCCCGCCGAGGCCGAAGGCCACTCCGGCGGCGAGGTACCCGAATTGTCCGGTGCCCGTGGCGCGGAAGACCGCCGCGGCGACGACGACCATCGCCGCGCACCCGGCGGCCAACCCGTAGCCGCCCAATCCCGACAGCGTGACCCATGCGACTGCCGCAGCGACCGGGAGCGCAGCCCACCCGAGGGCCGTCCCGACATCGGGCTGCCCGTGGGAGCGGTGGGCCGCCGTGGCCACACCCACCAACAAGAGGGCCACGACCACCGACAACCCCACCAGGACTGCTTGATTCGCCACGAACGCGTCGCTCACCAGGAAGTACACCCACACGGCGGAGCCCAGGTGCACGCTCGCGAACGTCATCCAGCGAGCCGTGGTCGCATCCCAGCCCGCGTTGCCTGCCCGGTTCAGACGCGCCGCCGCATCCACCACGTCGTCGTGCAGCGTCGGCGGCGTCAAGGCGCGTTTCGCGGTCAGTCTGAGCAGGTCTCCGTCGGCGGCACCCGCCTCGCGGAGGGTGGTGTTGGGCGGCAGTGCCGTGTCGTCGTCTCGGCTCAGGACCCATACGTCGTGGGCGGCATTCCTGGCGGTTGGGTCCTCCGTCGGCTCCGGCCGGGCGGTCTCAGCGAGGGTCACCAATGCCGGGACAAGTCCGGCGATCGCCACGTCGAGCGGCAGCGACACGTCCATTTGGGCGTGGCCGACAAGGAACGACAACCGGACCCGTTCGGGGGAGGGCGAGACCACGCTGAGTTCGGCGGACTCCCGTAACCCGGTCACGAGTCGGGCATTCGGGACAGTTGAATGACGTCGCTCTTCACCGTTCGGGAGATCAGCATGCCGCGTCCCGGCGGCATGGGTTGAGCCTTGTAGCCGAACAGCGCGCCCTCGTCCTTGGTGCCGCTCATCACCAGGCCGTTGCACGTCAAGTCCTTGAGCCGCCCGATGATCGGGTCCATCATGGCGCGCCCTGCGCCGCCGATGCGTCGCGCGATCACGACGCGCAGACCGATGTCACCTGCCTGCGGAAGGTACTCGATCAAGGGTCCGAGGGGATGGTTGAGCGATCCGCCGGGGATGAGGTCGTAATCGTCGATCAGCACATGGATGTCCGGACCTTGCCACCACGACCTCTCCTTGAGTTGCTGCTGGGTGATGTCGCTGGGCGGCAACCGGTCCTTCAGCCGTGCCGCCAATGCCGTCATCAACTCCCCGCACGACTGCGCGGAGGTGGCGTACCCGCCGAGATAGTCGTCGTCGACGACACCGAGCATCGTCCGACGGAAGTCGACCAGGATGATCCTGCTCTCCTCCGGCGACGAGTTCTCCATCACGCCCGCTGCGATGTTGTTCAGCAGCCCGGTCTTACCGCACTCGGTGTCTCCCAACACGACCAGATGCGCCTGCGCGTCGAAATCGAGTATCACGGGCGCCAACTCGGCTTCGTTGACGCCGATCGCCACCTTGCCCCTGCCCAGCGCACCGGCGCGACGGGCGGCCTCTACGACCGTGCCGCGGTCGATGCTGTGCGGCAGCATCCGCACCCTCGGTGCTTGGCGCTCGCCATAGAACCCGCGGACCGCCGCACACGCGTCGGCTACGCCGGCGGGAAGGTCCTCGACCTGGGAGCTCGAATCCAGACGCGGCAACCCGACCAGGATGTGCAGCCGTTGAGCGCTCATGCCGCGGCCGGGCCGACCGACCGGGACGAGCTCGGCCCACTTGCGGCCGATGTCGCTGTCGACCGGGTCGCCCATGCGCAGCTCGATCCGGGTGCCGAGCATGTCCTTGACCGCCGGACGAATCTCCATCCATCGGCTGGCGGTGACCGCGAGGTGGATGCCGTACGACAGGCCCTGGATCGCGATCGCCTGCAGGGTCGGCTCGAGCATCTCGAAGTCGCTCTTGATCGTCGCCCAGCCGTCGACCACCAGCACGACGTCGCCGAATTCGTCGCGGCTCAGCGGATCGCGTGCGGCGGCATCCGGGGTCATCTCCGCCAGCCGGGCCTTGCGCTGCCGGAAGTCGCGCATCGACTCGATCCCGAGATCCCTGAAACGCACCTCGCGCTCGCGCAGTAGTCCGACGACCTCGGCGACGGTACGGCGAATCCGGTCGGCGTCCATGCGACCGGCGACGCCGCCCACATGGGGCAGATTCGTCACGCTGCCCAAGGTGCCACCACCGAAGTCGAGGCAGAAGAACTGCAATTGTTCCGGCGTGTGGGTGGCTGCGGCGGCCATGATGAGCGTGCGCATCGCCGTGGACTTGCCCGACTGCGGGCCGCCCACCACCGCGACGTTGCCCAACGCGCCGGAGATGTCGAGTCCGAGCACGTCGCGGCGTTGATCGTAGGGGCGGTCGACCACGCCGATCGGCAGCCAAAGCTGCCCGTTGACGTTTCGCGGATCGTTCCACGTCGAGTCGGGGAGCAGCACGTTGACTGCCGGGCTGGCTTCCAGCGGCGGCAGCCACACCTCGTGCGCGGGGCGTCCGTGGCCCCGTAGTCTGCCGACCACGACGTCGAGCAGGGTCGTCTTGGTCGGCGCCATCGACGTCTCCGGCTTGCTCCCGGAAGTGTCGTGAACCGGGGTGAGCGGTGCCGGATCCTTCTCGACCGGAGTGGCGGTGAACAGCTTCGGAGCCAGCGCGCCGAGCGGCGACGTCCGTCCCGTTTGTGATGACGGGCGAGGTTTGACATATTCACCGGAGACGTAGGACGCGTTGAAACGAACCGGTTCGTCGGCATCGCACTTCAAGAAGGCAGAGCCCGGGACACTCGGCAAGTGATAGGCGTCGGGAACGCCGAGAACGCTGCGCGACTCGCCTGCCGAGAACGTCTTCAGACCGATCCGGTACGACAGGTGCGAGTCGAGCCCCCGGAGCTTGCCCTCCTCCAGGCGTTGCGACGCCAGAAGCAGGTGGATGTGCAGTGACCGGCCGAGGCGGCCGATCATGACGAACAGCTCAGCGAAATCCGGCTTCTGGGAGAGCAGTTCGGAGAACTCGTCGACGACGATGAACAGCGCGGGCAATGGGTCGAGTTCGGCGCCGTTCGCCCTGGCGCGTTCGTACTCGGTGACATTGGGGAAGTTGCCCGCCGACCGCAGCAGTTCCTGGCGGCGGTTCATCTCGCCGGCCAACGCATCGCGCATCCGGTCGACCATCGTCAGCTCGTCCTCGAGGTTGGTGATGATCGCCGCGATGTGCGGGGCGCCGTCGAGACCGAGAAACGTTGCCCCGCCCTTGAAGTCCACCAACACCAAGTTCAGCGCCTCCGGCGAGTGTGAGGTGATCATCGCCAACACCAGGGTGCGCAGGAATTCGGACTTACCCGAACCGGTCGCGCCGATGCACAGACCGTGCGGACCCATACCGCCTTCGGCGGACTCCTTGATGTCCAGTTCGATCGGCTGGCCGGACGGGGTGTACCCCACCGGGACCCGAAGACGTGCGCGCGGGGTGGGCCTGCGCCATACCTGCTCGGGGACGATCTCGGCGGCATCGGGAATCTTCAGCAGCGCCATGAGTCCGGGATCGGTGGCGCGCGACTCCGATTCCAGGTTCACGATGTGCGCAGCGCCGCCGGGCCGGTAGCGGCTGAACGCGCGAGCTCCGTACTCGGCTTCGGCAACGGTGAGGCGGTCCGAGGTGGCAAAGCGCTCGGTGCCCGCGGCCGCGCGCGCTCCGACGTCGTCGCCGTCGACCACCAGTTGCAGGGCGCGCCGAGGTGCGGAGCCTTCCAGTGGGCCGTTCAGGTCGAGCACCGTGACGCTGTCGAGCCCGGCATCGGTGACCAATCTCTCATTGCCAGTGACATAGCCGTCATCGATGACCACGACCAACTGCCACAATCCCTTGGGCAGCTGAGAGTTGCGGCTGAACCGGCCGCGCTCGGCGAGTTCGGAGGCCAGCGAGTCCTCCAGAAGTTCCAGCGACGGGAACAACAGTCGCATGGTGCCGCACCCGTCCTGCGCCGACTCGTGTTGTGCCTGCGGCAGCCACTTCACCCAGCTCCACGTGGCACCGTCCGGATTGGCGGTCACCACCGCGACCCGAAGGTGGTCCGGGCCGTGGAATGCGCACAGCTCCAGGATCATCGAGCGCACCAGCTGTCGGCTCAATTTGCGTTCGCCCTCGATGCTGATCGTCGGGAAGGCACGCAGCGACACCGCAGTGGGCAGCGCGTGAACGACTGAATGCGTCGTGACGAAGCGCCGCAGCGCAATCGTGGACACCGGTTCTAGGTCCTCCGGTGGCCCCGTCTCGGGCGCCATCAGACGCGTGGCCAACCGGTGAGTGCCGACCCCGACCCGAACGTGACAGAAGTCGCTGTCGCTCGGGCGGCGCTCCCACATGCGCCGCGTGCCGGCAAGGTGGACGAGGGTCCGCGGGTCCGGATGACTCCACTCCAATGCGGCGCGCTGAGCATCGCCTGTGTGCGTGGTGTCATCACGCAGGCCGGCAAGATAACTGAAGTAGTCCTTGCGTTCCTCGTTCAGTTCGGCCGCCGCCTTGCCAGACCTGGCACCACCGCCCATGAACATGCCCGCCATGGACATCACCATCATCATCGGAAACAGGAGGAACGTCGGATTGCGGGTGACGTCGCGGCCACCAGTCGTGATGAGCAGCGCGACCATGCCCACGACCGCGACGAGCATGACGAGCGGCATGAGCTTCATCAGCAGAGGGCCGGGAACGACGCGCGGCACCTCTGGCGGAGACTGAAGGCTTACCTCGCCGCCGGGCATTCGTGGCGGCGCCACGCGCAGACGACGAACGAACCCCTGCCTAGCCACGCTGCCTCCTATGCACGTGCTCGCTCGTCAATGCGATCGGCGAAGGCGTTGGGCAGCAACTGCCATGCGCCAGATCGGGTCTCGATGCTGTACGGCAGCTGGCACGGCATCTCATTCAAGGTCGGCATCAATTGAATCGTCCGCACCGAACGCGAGTTGATCTGCCAGGGGACATGGATCGTCTTTGTATCACCTTGAGCGGAAGTACTTCTCGGGTCAGTACGTGTGTGAACGCCTCCCGCACGTGTTGTATGACACACCGCAACGGCTCTCCACGCGGATGCCGCTGGCAGTCGGCGGAGTCGACCAGTCCGCCCATGTTCCGGTGCTGGGCGGGAGAGCCTTTCCGGATGTCGCATCACTACGGTGTGACATCAACTGTGCCAACACGTCTGACACCATCCGGCCGCACCGAGCTGGCACTTCGGCTTTCGTCCTCGCAACGGAAACCGACAATCCGCCGGTGTGGCACGGCAGCTCGTCACTGCTCAGCACCTCTGAATACTGCCGCGACAAAAGTGGTCCGTCAAGTCCAGTTGTGGGTGATCGTCTAGCAGCGTGCGCCCCCGCACGGATGGACTTGCAGGAGGTTGTGCTCATTGAATACACGATGTTAACAATATTGTTACTCGGTTCCGATGAGTTGTCGATCAACTACCCTGGTCAGTTACGGGACCGGTGGGTCCTGTTGCCGAGACGATTCCAAGGTCCGGCGATACATCGCATGGTCAGTGTGCTGGGTCGCCGCCTGAAAAGGGCAGGAAGGTACTGCCGTCGTACCGGGTGAGCGGCTGCTGCTGCAACGTGGTCAGCCGTGCGATGAACTCTTTGATCAAGTAACTCTGCCGCTGCTGGGCTACCTGCGCAGCGGCGTGGGCAGTTTCAACGATCAGCCTGGACAGTGCATCGGCACCGTTGCGAAAGGCGAACTCTCCCAGCCACAGCCCCGTCATCGCCCCAAAGCCGTCTACCTGGACACTTACCGATTTGTCGCGACTCGTAACCCTGGCCGAAATCGATTTGCAGTGCTCGTCCATCGCCTGCATCAAGTCGCGCTGCATGACGATGCGCGCGATCACTGAATCCGCGAGCCCACCGTTCACGTCGGCCGCAGCCAGGTGTGAGGATCGGCGTCCCCCTCGCCGCGCAGCTCTGACTCGGCTCGTTCCAGCTCTTCGGCGGTGCTGAGGTTCAGGCCACGAATGACGGCGGCGCTGACGCCGAGTGCCATCAGGTCGTTCCGGCGAGCGACCTGCATACGCCTGCCAGACAACTGGCATAACGATAAAATCGCGTTGGCCAACTCCATCGGCGGCGTTGACAGCTCGCGCTCATCCAGCTTTAGCGCCAACGGTAGGCCGCGTTCGGTTGTCCTGACCTGAATCCCCCCACTCGGGGAACGTAGCGATCCGTCCACGGCGGCGTCCTCACCAAATGTTCGAAAGTGTCTGTGCCCAAACTTAGTACAATCGCGGGGAGCCCGGCAGAAGTCGTCTGCCCGGCAAATTTCGGCGCTACCCGTGTCAGCGTTCCGACAGCCGGGTGCGATTCAAGAGGGAGTTGGGGCCGCCCATGAGTGGTGACAACAGGGCTGCGCAGCGGGTATTCGATGCCGGGGTGCTCTCACTCGGCATCGCGATCGACGGGTTGGAGATCGAACGCGACCTCCAGTACGCAGCGTTGGCATTCACACGGGCAACCGAATACGACCCGGAGATGTGCGACGCCTGGCTCGGCCGCGCCGTCGTCGGTGAGAGCACCCCCGAGGTGATCCATCACCTGCACCGCACCAGCCAGTGGCTGGGACGCGAACAGCGGCGACTCGGCCTGCCGCCCCGGACACTGTCCGGGCGCTTTGAGACCGGTCTGTACCTGAACTACACGCTGAGTTCTCTGACCGAGATCAAGCTGGCCTACGCGGCGAGCCTGATCCAGGCCAAGGACTACGGCGAAGCCGAGCTGACGCTGGACGAACTCGCCGCGACGCGCACCGCCACGTCCGATGCGGCCAATGACGAGATCTACGCCTACATCCGCGGGATTCTCTATTTCACCACCCAGCTCTGGCCCGACGTTCTCACGGCACTGGCCAGTTCCGCAGCCTTCACCGACGAGTTCATCGCTGCGGGAGCTCATCTCATGGTGGGATCGGCGTGCGCGCAGATGGGACTGTTCGGGGAGGGGATACGCCGGCTCGACCAGGCGCTGCAAAGTCCGATACCGGCGGCTTCCCGGGCCGCAGAGTTCTGCAAGGGGCTCACGTTGCGAGAGATGGGCGATGAGCCAGGAGCACGCACCATCTTCGAACGCATCTACAGCGAGGAGCCGACGTTCGAGGCCAACTACGCCGCTATGCGGGATCCCAAGTTCCGGCTCGTCGTCACCTCCAAGGAGGCGATCGAGTCCCGTACCGACAAGTGGGACCCGGGCAGCGCCCCGACGATGGCCGACATCGACTCCGAGAACCTCACTGCCCGCAGCAACGAACACCTGAGCACGGCGCAACAAATGCTCGACCGCCAGGTCGGGCTGGCCGACGTCAAGCTGCAGGTCGCCAAACTCCGGTCTTCGGTGCGGCTGGCGAAGATGCGGGAGGACAAGGGGCTGAACACCGCCTCGCGGAGCCTGCATCTGGCCTTCACTGGCCCGCCCGGGACCGGTAAGACGACGATCGCTCGAGTAGTCGCTCAGACCTATTGCGGCCTTGGTCTTTTGGAGTCGCTTTCGGTGGTCGAGGCCAAACGGCAGGACTTCGTCGGTCAACATCTGGGCAGCACGGCGATCAAGACGAGCGCGTTGATCGACAGCGCCCTTGGCGGGGTTCTGTTCATCGACGAGGCGTACACCCTCATCCAGACCGGCCTGTCCGGCGGTGACGCGTTCGGCCGTGAGGCAGTCGACACGCTGCTGGCCCGGATGGAAAACGATCGTGACCGCCTGGTGGTGATCATCGCCGGCTACGACGCTGAGATCGACCGCTTCCTCGCATCGAACGAGGGCCTCTCCTCGCGGTTCACCAAGCGCATTCGCTTCCCCTCCTACACCGCTACGGAACTGGGTGACATCGCCAGACTGACCGCCAAGTCCCGTGACTCAGAGCTCACGTCGGAGGCATACGACGAGTTGGTGGACCTATGCGCGCGGCTGTGCGCCGAAGAATCCGCCGACCATGAAGGCAAGGTCCGCAGAAGCATCGACCTGGCAGGCAACGGCCGATTCGTACGCAACATCATCGAGGCGGCCGAGGAGGAGCGCGCCTTTCGCCTTACCGAGAGCGGAGAGGCCGCACTGAACAGCCTCGACGAGGATGCGTTGGTCCGCCTCGAGAAGAGCGACGTCACAGCGGCGTTGAGCAGCGTGCTGCAGACGTTGAATCTGAAGCTTCCCGATTAGTTACCTAGTTTGAGCTGGTTACTGATCCCTACCACTCGGAGATCTCGTGACACACCGTAACCCTCCCAACGGATTCGATGGGTCCTATGACACTGCGGCCGGGGGCATGCGCCCACCGCGGCGGCCGCCTCAGCCGCCACCGGGACGAGCACCGATTCGCACCAACTTCACCGCCACCCCTCCCGACGCGCCTACCGGCCAACAGGGTGCGCGCCCCCCGGGCGCGGACGAACTGGGCCTGATTCGCGACGGCAAGACAATTCCTCGACGCGGATGGAGAAGGCTGTTGCACCGCTGGAGCGGCGGCGCAGTCAACCCGGGGGAGTCGGCCGCCGAGTCGACGAGCCGAGCGTTGGCCGATCGCGTCAACCAACCCGTGCGTGGCTCGTACAGCATCGCGGTGCTGTCACTCAAGGGCGGTGTCGGAAAGACCGCGACGACGATCGGTTTGGGTGCCACACTTGCGTCGTTGCGGGGCGATCGAGTCATCGCCATCGACGCCAACCCTGACTTCGGGACGCTGGCCCAGCGGGGCCCGAATCAGACCCGCTCCACCGTACGAGACCTACTGGCCGATGGGAAAATCCTTCGCTACTCCGACATCAGGCGGCATACGTCGCAGAGCTCGAACCGCTTGGAGATATTGGCCTCCGAACGGGATCCTGCTGTGTCAGAAGCATTCTCCGAAGACGACTATCGTGCCGTTCACAGGATTCTCGACCGCTACTACAACATCATCCTCACCGATTGCGGCACGGGCTTGACGCACTCGGCCATGCGTGGCGTCCTAGGCACTGCGGATGCTCTGGTCGTGGTCGCGTCGCCGGCCATCGATTCGGCGCGCAGTGCCCTTGCCACGCTCGACTGGCTGCGATACCACGGCTACGCCGGTCTGGTACCCAGCGCGACCGTCGTCCTGAGTTCGGCGAGGCCGGGCACCATGCCCATCGACCTCGAGCGGTTGACCAGGCACTTCGATTCCCGAGTCCGCTCCGTCGTCGTGATTTCCTATGACCAGCACCTTGCCGAAGGCGGTGAAATCTCATTGGACGCGATGAACCCGAAGACGCGGCAGGAATACCTGAAGCTGGCCGCTTCGGTCGCCGATGGGTTTGGGTTCGCCCAACGACGGAACCACACCGGCTGAGCAGGCCAAACCGGTGCCCGGTCGCAGCCTTGTCAGCTCGATCCCGCGGCGCCGCCAGATTCGTGGCCTACGAACCTTTCATCTCGGTGATGCCGTCCCCTGGGTTCCGCCGCGAGATCCGGTGCGGATGAGACTCCGGCACCAAGTGATTCACGTCGGGAACGCCAGGGCGGTCGCCGACCGGTGTCGATTGCCCCTGGGCCGTCTCACGCGATTGCTGTCCTTGCGCGGCGTCACCGCCGTGCCTGGCGTACCTGGCTTTGAGCCCGGCCAACGGATCCTCCTGCGCCGCGGTGCCCGCAGCCGCCGGTGCGCGTCCCTCTGACTGCGCTCGCGCGGTGGCCTGGCCCGCGGCGCTGTAGGACGCCGCCGCCGCGGCCTGCTGATACTGCGCCGCGTATGCCTGATAGGACTGAGCGAACTGGGCGTATGCCGAATAGTCCACGCCGCCTGACGGTTCAGCCGATGAGAGTCTTCTGGTCTCGTAAAGCAGCGCGACCACCGCGGCCAGGGCCTGCAACGCATTCAGCACCAAGACGACGGTCAGCGCCCACTGCTCGTCAGCCGTGGTCCAGGTGGCGAGCGCGTCCAGGAACCCGGTCACCGCGAGTGCGACCACGATCCACCCTCGGCCATCCTGCTTCGGCAGCAGACCCACTGCGGAGACAACGGCTGCCAGCACACTGAACTGCACGGCAAACCCGTGCCCTGCGGCGGAACCGAAACTGGCGCCAAAGGTCACGAAGCCGAGGACGGCGACGACGATCCAGAGGAATCGATGCAACCGATACACACGGTCGGTGTGTTCATCCGCCCCCGGCGGATACCAGCCATAGGAACTGACAGGCGCGCCGTGTCCCGCGAACGCTGAGTGGGGGACATTGGTCATGGCAGCTCCCTGCTCATCCGGTCGAGCGCCATCCCGTCGACAACCCTCCGCCTACCAAACTACCCGCACGTCAATCTGCCATGTCGAACGACGATGTGAGGTAGCGCATCTCGTCGTCGGTGGCGACCATGGTCACCACCGCCGCGCCTGCCCGGGTGCCCACACGGACGACGTCGTTGTCGGGGTCGAGGAGTTGCAAGGTGACGTCGGCCTCGCTCGATGGCGCGCTACGTGCGGGTTTGACCACGATGGTCGTCACACCGACCCGGACGGAGTGTTCGTTCGTGCCGTCGAACACCTCCACCGAGTAGTTGCCAGCCGCGCCCGCTTGCATCGTGGGTCCGCTGCGATCGGCGACCATCAGCAGGGTGTGATCGGCGACCTGTTCGACCATCGCCTGCCACGCAGCTCCCCGGCTGGTGTGGACCCGAATTCGGGCGCCCAACGCCATCGAGCGCAACACCACCTGCTGGGCCAGCTGCAGCGTGCCACACATTTCCACCCGTCGGACCTTCGGCCCGAACAGCGGAAGAGCGACGGCCCGACCATGCTCGTCGGCCCCGATCACCTGACCACATCCCGAGGCGGGCAACGCGAGATGCTCGATCGCTCGATCGCCCTTGCCGAACACCCACTCGTTCACCGGCCGCCGGGGCGAAGGCATCGCCAGACTGCCGATCAACGCGGCGTACTGCCTGCCCGGCAGATGTGTGAGGCCGGGCAGTCTCTCCGGGGAGCGTCCGTAGCTATCGAACCGTGCCAGGCCGCGCAGCTTGATCAGGTCATCGCGTCCGTCGCGGCGCAGCGAGACGCATACCGTCGTCGAATGACTCGGCACCGTCCACAACGAGCCGAGGCCGGCAGTGGTGAACATCGCCGGTTTGACGGCAAAGCTCTTGAGCTGGAAGCGCCCCTTCCGACAAGCGAGCCACCTCTCCTCGAGGTCGGCGAGACCCACCCCGTCCGGCAACCGATTCGTGGCGTGGGCGATTTCCGAGGCAGCCATGATTTGCGGCCGCAGACCGGCGTCGGACAGTCGGTTGGCGACCCTTTGGGTGGCAGTTGCCGCGGTTCGGAGGGTTCCCTGCCAGCCTCCGCCTCTCCGACGGATCGCATCGGGGCACGAGGTCGGATCCAGGCGGACCGCCACCCACACTGAGCGCTGGGCGACTGCAGTTAGCGGCCCCAGCACCGCGTCGTAGACCGACGTGATGTGGGTGTGCCCGTATGAACGAAAGCCATGGCTGATCACGTCGATGGAATCGAGCGTGATGTCGAACTGCCGCAGACAATCCGCAAGCATCTGCAAGGAGACCGTCTCGCCGGACACCGTCATCCCCGGTTCCAGCACCGTCATCGCCTGCGGATTCTCCTCGATGCGCACCAGCGACATCAAGGTCTTGCCATCCCAGTGGAAGCCGATCTGAGAACCGTCGGGCAACTCCGCATCGAACGGCTCGAGGTCCTGCATCCCGTCGTTGCGGCGGCGTCGTCTCCAGGAGAGGCCCAATCGCAGAAAGGCCCAGCGCGGCATCGACAGTCCACGTATCCGCACCAGGCAAACCAACGCCACGACGAGCCCTGTTACGGCGCCGTACCAGCCCGGAAGGTCGAGCAGGAGTCCGACGACCAGACCTACTACGGCGAAGGTCTGCGCCACCAGCAGGTCGGATATGGGCACCGCGCGTTGAGGCACGACGTCAACCGTCGCGGCCAGCGGCACAGGCCTGCTCGCCTCGATCGACTTGGGCTTGGTTACGCCGCGAGTCGTCGTCGGCGAGCTACCCGTCAGCGAGGGCACCGTGATCTCACCCACGTCATCGCGACGCTCGAGCACATAGACTGCTCGTCACGTCGGCCATTCCCTCGGACGCAGATTGGTGGTCCCATGCCAGCGCAAGTTACCACGCGCGCGCAGGTCAATGGGTACCGGTTTGTCTTGCGGCGGTTGGAACATGCGCTGATACGCGGCGACTCGCGAATGATCCACGACCCGATGCGCGGCCAGATGCGGGCACTAATGGTAGGCATGGTCGTCGCCGTCCTGATCACCGGCGCCGCCGGCGTGCTTGCGTTCTTCAAGCCGGCACCGAACTTCGGCGATTCGACCATCATGCTCAGTAAGACCCGCGGTGAGATGTTCGTGCGGATCGGCGATCGCCTGCATCCCGTACTCAACCTTGCCTCAGCGCGTCTGATCGCCGGAAAGAGCGATCCCCCAAAGGAAGTGGACGACAAGTTCCTCAACACGGTTGCGCTGAGCCCAGTGGTCGGCATCGTCGGCGCACCCAGTGGCATCGGCAGCGGTGACGACATGGCTACGTCGTCATGGACTGTGTGCGACACCACACAACTCCCTTCGGCCGGAGACCAAGGCGATGCACCCACCGTCGAGACCACGGTGCTGGCCAACGACCCGGAGCTCGACAGCGACATCCGAGCAGCGTCCCCGGATCAGACGATTCTGACAAGCGCGGGCGGCACCACGTTTCTGATCTATGACGGCGTGCGGGCCGCACTCGACCCTGCCGACCCGATCCTGCACAGCGCGTTGCGGCTGGGCGACACCAAGATTCGAGAGATCTCGCCGGGTCTGCTGAACTCATTCCCGCTCGTCGACCCGATCGTACCGATCGTCATCGCGGGTATCGGCGAGCCGACAACCTATCTACCCGCCACATACCGGGTGGGCTCGGTCCTCAAGACCGTCGACTCGCGCGGCGAACAGCTCTACGTGGTGCTGCCCGACGGGCTCCAGCCCGTCTCCGCGGCCACCGCCGACATCATCCGGTACGGCAACCCGCAATCGCCGACCGTGGCCGACCCGGTCGACGTCTCGCCCGCGGTGATCAGCGCGGCCCCCGTCGTGCACACGTTGGCGGTGGATCGCTACCCGGCGGAATCGCCGCACTTCGTACCCGCCGACTCCGACCGGGTGGTGTGCATGTCGTGGCAGCGCGGCAACTCGTCCGCCGAGCCTGCCACCACGATGCTTGTCGGACAACGGCTTCCGCTACCCAACGATGCGAAGCCCCTGCGCCTGGCCACCGCCGACGGCGGAGGGCCTGGCCTGGATGACGCTTACCTCAAACCTGGGACGGGAGAGTACGTACGGGCCACCGGTGGCGAGCCCGACAGCCGCGCGGCGGGTCAGTTGTTCTACGTCAGCGACCTCGGTCTGCGCTTCCACATAACGGACCTTCCGACCGCGACAGCGCTGGGCGTCGTCGGAGCAAAGGAAGCCGGAGGCACCACCGAGGTGCCCCAGTCTGCACCGTGGCCCGTATTGTCCCTGCTGCCGGCAGGGCCCGAACTATCCCAGCAGGCAGCGCTGATCGCCCACGACGGGTTCGCCGCTGACCCGAATGGCGTGAGCGTCACGCCGGCAAAGGGTTGACGTCAGATCCGCAGCCCGCGGAAATGGGCGTAGATCCCAATGATCGAGCACGCCAACGGAAACACCAGTCCGACCGCGACGTATTCCAGAATCTCCACCCAACGCCTCATCACCGGTGAGAATTCGATCCTGGGCGCGATCACGCCGCACATCACCGACAACACCATCAGGGCAACGAGCGCAATGGCGGCGTTCACCTGCCAGCCATCGACGTAGGTGGCAGTCTTGATGATGACGGCCAACGCGATCACGAGACCGCCGCCAATCAACACGGCCGACTGGATCAGATCATGGTGACTGCGTCCACGTAGACATAGCACCGTAGCGACTGCGATCGCGAAAGCCGTTCCCTGCCAGAAGAAGCCGGTACTCACGTCGACGGCTAGGTAACAGCCGACGACGGCGAGGATCGCCGCCGCGGCGACGATCCCGGTCAGGTACTCACTCGCCCGCCGAACCTTCTCCGTCATGCCCTCCTCGGTGGGGATGACCTGCTTCCCGACGGCGCTAACCCCCTCCACGGCGGTGCCGCCCATGGTTTCGATGTCGTCGAGTGGCTCACCGGCCGTCGGGACCCGCGGCACGGGCAGCCTGGACAGGCCGATCGTGACCCTGGGGGCGAGGTACACGACGATGACCGCCACCGTCGCCGAGATCGCCCCTACCGCACGCGGATTCGGACTGAGCAGGAGTTGCGCCAGCGCGGCGGGAATGCCGAACACTGCGACCGCGATCACCGCGGTGTACAGCGGCCGCCCCCGGCCGGAGATCAACAACTGCAACAACGCCACCAGCGCTGTGAGTGCCATCGCCATCGGAAGCGCGGTGGCGCCGCGCGCGTCCGGGAGGACGTGCAACGATCCGCCGAAGATCAGCGGCAGTGATACACCGACGAGCCACGCGGACCTTTGGGCGTTACCCGATCGGCCCAGGACGAGCCAACCGACCGCAGCGCACCCGAGACCTGTGACCAACGACACCCAGGCGGTCACGGGTATGCCGGCAACCGTTGGCGCGACGATCAATGCGGGAAAGAGCAGCGCCGCCGCACCCGCCAACGCGATGCTGAGCGCGAACCATCCTGCTCTCCGGCCGTCCTCGGCGAACCAGCGCACGCGAGGGTCGACTGGATCACCTTCGCCGACGCCGTCGAGCTCATCGATCAGCAATGACGAGGCCGGCGCATCGAGCTCCTGCAGTAGCAGAAGATCACCATCGGAGACACCGGCTTCGGCCAACGACCGGTCCGGGTCGATGGCTCCACCCTCCAGGCGGGCGAAGGTCCACTTGTCTTCGGTCTTGCCGAACACGACAGTCGGCGTCGCCTGGGTGGCGAGTTGTTCGTTGGCCAGCCCGATCACGTCATCGATGAGTGCCGAGATGCCTACGCGGGTCGGCAGTCCGACGTCGAGAGACAGCCCACCGACCAGAACCGTGATGCGGCTCATGGTGTGTTCCTCGTCGGACTCCGAATCGAACTCCGACGAGGAGGGCGGCAACGTCATGGGATAGAGCCTCCGCATAGTGATCTTGCGGGTGACGATACCTTCGGAAGCGCCTGAGGCTCACCCAACGTGAACGCGGTGACACCTCTGGCTCGGGCTTCCGCCGAACCGCTTTCGGCATCAGGCGTGACTGGACTTGGCCTCGTCAGCCGGATGGCTTCAATTCGAACGTCCTGACGTAATCGATGGCCATGCTGGTCGCGACCTCCATCGGCGCCGAGTCATGAGCGGTTTGCGCGAGGAGATAGCCACCCTGCACGGCCGCCATGACAGCGACGGCCAGACGCATCGAATCGATGTCTGCGCGGAGAACGCCGCGGGCACGCATCCGGTCGAAGGCTTCGGCGAGCGACTTCTCCCAAGTGCGAAGGTGATGGGCCAGCCGGGCTCGGGCGAACTCGTCGACATCAGCGAGTTCCGCGGACAGGGAGCCAAGCTCGCAGCCCCAGGCGCCGCGGCGCAGCGCACTGCGCTGAACGAACTCATCGGCCCAGTGTTGCAGGCCACGAATCGTATCGACGTTCTGCAAACGCGAACACTGCCGCGAAATGACCTCGTCCGCCTGAAAAGAGATCACGGCACGTACGAGATCGGTCTTGTCGGTGAAGTGCCGATAGAACTGGGATTTGCTCGTCGCGCTGGCGGCGAGCACTTCGTCCAAACCCGTCGACGCCACCCCGTTGACGTACATGAGTTCGGCTGCGGCCTGCACGATCGCCGCGCGGGTGACGGCACCACGTCGGGTGAGTTTGATCGCCGGCTGCCCGCCGTCCTCGTCGGCCACGAAACTCACCATATCGTTGCACTTCCAGTGAAGGACTCAACACCGAGCTAGGTGTCGCTGCAGGCCACACTGCGGTGTGATTCGGAGCACCGGATGGCTGGCATGCTCGATCAGGCGGTCGGCAAGCGGGTGGGTTAGACCTTCTCGACCTTCACGGCGTGTGCCATGTGGTGGGGCAACTCCACCTGCTCGTGGCCGGGGATGACGATCATGACGCTGCCCTGATCGCCGACCTGGACGGTCACGCGGGCATTTGGAACGACGCCGGCGTCCTTGAGCCGCGCGATCAGATCGATATCGCCCTGCACGTGCTCGGTGAGCTGGCGGACCCGCACGGCAACGGGGAAGCCGGTGGGCAACTCGGTGAGCCGAACCAGGGAGACGTCGTCGGTGGTCGAGGGGTCGATGCCGAGCTCGGACAGGCCGGGGATCGGGTTGCCGAACGGCGAGGTGGTCGGGTTGTCGAGAACCTGGACGAGGCGACGTTCGACGTCCTCGCTCATCACGTGCTCCCAGCGGCAGGCCTCGGCGTGCACCTCTTCCCACGGCAGCCCGATGACGTCGACGAGCAGGCGTTCGGCCAGCCGGTGCTTGCGCATCACGGAGACGGCCAGCGCGCGGCCCTTGTCGGTCAGTTCCAGGTGGCGGTCGCCCGCGACGTGAAGCAGCCCGTCGCGTTCCATCCGCGACACGGTCTGGCTGACGGTTGGGCCACTCTGCTCGAGACGTTCGGCGATCCGCGCGCGCAGTGGAACGACGCCCTCTTCCTCGAGGTCGTAGATGGTCCGCAGGTACATCTCCGTGGTATCGATCAGATCGTTCATCGCGCCTTCCCAAAGCCCAGCGTCTGGACCGAGTCTACCGGTGCGAGCGCCTGAACAGGGCTACAACATCGCCGCGTCACAAAGTGATACCCGCCGCCAATGGCGGCGGGTATCACCTGCGTGCATCTAGCTGGCGTAGGAGCGCAACCGTTCGGCGCGATCGCCGTGGCGCAGCTTCGCCATCACCTCGCGCTCGATCTGACGGACGCGCTCGCGGGAGAGCCCGAACAGCTTGCCGATCTGGTCGAGGGTGCGGGGCTGGCCGTCGTCGAGGCCGAACCGCAGCCGGATCACCTGCTGCTCGCGCTCGTCGAGCGTGGCCAGCACGTGCCGGATGTCGGTGTGCAGCAGCTCGGAGATCACGGCGTTCTCGGCCGACATGGCCTCGGCGTCCTCGATGAAGTCGCCGAGCGGGGCTTCCTCGTCGCTGCCGACCGGCATGTCGAGGCTCACCGGGTCGCGGCTGTGCGCGAGCAGGTCGGCGATCTTCTCGGCGGGGATGCCCGATTCCTCGGCCAGTTCCTCGTCGGTGGCGTCGCGGCCCAGGTTCTGGTGCATCTCGCGCTTGATCCGGGCCAGCTTGTTGACCTGCTCGACCAGGTGGACCGGCAGCCGGATGGTGCGGCTCTGATCGGCCATGCCGCGGGTGATGGCCTGGCGGATCCACCACGTGGCGTACGTGGAGAACTTGAAGCCCTTGGCGTAGTCGAACTTCTCCATCGCGCGGATCAGGCCGAGGTTGCCTTCCTGGATCAGGTCGAGCAGCGGCATGCCGCGACCGGTGTAGCGCTTGGCCAGCGACACCACGAGGCGGAGGTTCGCCTCGAGCAGGTGGCGGCGGGCGGCTTCGCCGTCGCGAACGACCGCCGCGAGTTCGCGTTTGCGGGTGTCGCCGAGTCGCTTCTTGGTGTCGAGCAGATGCTGCGCGTAAAGCCCAGCTTCGATGCGCTTCGCGAGCTCGACCTCGTCGGCCGCGTTGAGCAAGGCGGTTTTGCCAATGCCATTGAGGTACACGCGCACCAAGTCAGCGGCGGGGCTCTGGGCGTCCAGATCGCTGTCGAAACGGCTTGCGGTGGCATTTGCCATAACGGCCTCCTAGTCGGCTGGGACTGTCAAGAGCTACAACGTCGTAACGGCTCAAAGAGTTCCCACGCGACCGCCGGTTTCACACCTTCTGACCTGCAGTTATTGGACGACGACCTGAGAATGTCCTGAGAATGGACGAAGAATTTCTCTCATCAGGGAACGTCGTGTTGCGACTCCGTCGATTCCGGTTGCGGTGGAACGTCGCGCGGGTCGGCGGTCAAGCGCGGGCCGCTCGGCGGTCGGAAACAGCGGAATGCGCCGCGGCGCCTCATAGCGCCGCGGCTCCTCGGCCCGTCGCGGCGGCCGGTCGTTGGCGATCAGCACCGCGATCCACGGCAGCGGGATCGAGGCCACCAGGATGGCCAGCGAGATCAGCCCGTTGTGCCAGATGCCGTAGGCCACGGCCGCGCACAGACAGCGCGGGGATGCGGAACGACATGATCGTGAGGTACTTGCGTACCCGCTCGCGATGCTGCTCCTCGTAGGGCGGTGCCGCACGGGTGATGAGGACCGGCCGACCATCGTCGTCGAAACTCAGCTCTTGGCCGTGTTTCATACCTCTACTGTTCCACAGATCGCGGCTGCCCGAATCGGTCCGGTTCATTACCGATTCCATCGCAGGCACAATGAACGTCATGCAGACCCAGACGATCGAGCGCACCGACACCGACGAACGCGTCGATGACGGGACCGACGACGACGCTCCCAAGGTCTTCCACTACGTGAAGAAGAACAAGATCGCCGAGAGCGCGGTCATGGGCACCCACGTCGTCGCGCTGTGCGGCGAGGTGTTCCCGGTGACCAAGGCGGCCAAGCCCGGCTCGCCGGTCTGCCCGGACTGCAAGCGGATCTACGAGTCGCTCAAGAAGTAGCCGGCGGCACGGGTCGGGCGCCTCGGTCGCACCGGCTCGGCGGCGTCTCGGCCGCCGCCGACTGCGTCGTCCTTGAGCGACTCGGCCTTCTCCTCGATCCAGCCGCGCAGTCGCCGGGCGTGGGTGTCCGGCGCGGGCCACTCCTCCTGAACGGCCGCGTTCAGTTCGGCGCCGATCATGATGGCGAAGCCGAGGAAGAACGCGAACAGCAGGAACGCGATCGGCGTCGCCAGCGCGCCGTAGGTGTAGCCGGTCGCGGTGATCCAGGTCAGGTAGACCCGCAGGCCCAGCGTGGTGATCAGGAACACCGCGGCGGCCAGCACGGAGCCGAGCAGCAGCCGGTGCGACGGCAGGGGTCTGGGTAGCGACACCCGGTAGAGGAACGTCACCGCCACCGACCAGGCCGAGGAACAGCACCGGGTAGTAGCCGAAGCTGCAGTACGTGGTCCCAGCTGTCGGGGATGTACTCGGCGATCTTGATCGGTCCGAGCGCGATGAACGGCGCCGTCACGATGACGAACACCAGCATCACGACGTACAGACCGAGCGCGTAGAACCGCTGGCGCACGGGATGCCGCAGCGGTGTCTGGTCGTGCGCCTCGACGATCGAGTCGACGAACGCCGAGACCGCCGACGACCCCGCCCACAGCGAGATGACGAAACCGATGGACACCACTTCGCCGCGGGCGCCCGGCCACGATGTCGCGGATCGGTCGGCTCGATGATCTCGTTGACGACGTTGGGGGAGAAGAAGCTGTTCGCGGTGCTGATCAGCCGGTCCTCGATGGTCGGCAGCGTCTCCGGCCCGAACAGCGGCGCCACGTACGCCAGGCTGCCCAGCATGCCGAGCAGCAGCGGCGGCAGCGACAGCGCGCACCAGAACGCGGCCTGGGCCGACTCGGAGAAGATCGAGTCGTCCCAACTCTTCGACAGGGTGCGTTTGGTGATGCGCCAAATGTGATGGCGGGACGGCTTGACTGGCAGCGGGCTGGTCGGCTCATGACCACACCAGCATTACCCGACGGCGGACGGTTACGCCCCAATTGGGGCAGCGCCGGCGCGTCCGTCAGGACTCGGCTGCGCTGACCTCGATCACGGCGGCCAGCTCGACCAACTTTGCCTCGTGCTCGTTGGCGTGGTGCTGGCAGAAGAGCAGCTCGGCTCCCGACGGCAGCTTCGCGCGCACGCGAGCGGCTGCGCCGCAACGGTCGCAGCGATCAGCCCGGGTCAGTTCAGGGCTGGTCAGAGTTGCGTTCATGGCTTCTCCTCCGGTCTCACGTAGTTCTACTCTGTCAGACGTTTTCGCTTCCGGCCTTGTTCCCCGGCCGTTCATCGGTGTGTCGTGTCTCACTTGTGGGTGAAGTTGCGAGCCGGGCAGGCTGGGCGCATGATCCCGACGCCGCGCGTGCTGGTTCACCTTTGCACCGCCGGCGACTGGCAGCGTGCGCAACGCGCCGGCGAGCATCGGCCACCGTCGCTCGACGACGTCGGCTTCGTGCATCTCTCCGCTCCCGAGCAGGTCCATCTGCCCGCCAATCGGCTCTACGCCGGCCGCACCGACATGGTGCTGCTGCGCTGCGACCCCGCGCTGCTCGGCGCGCCGGTGCGATGGGAGCCCGGCGTGCCGACGGATCCGGAGTCGATGCTCTTCCCGCATCTGTACGGGCCGCTGCCGGTGGCCGCTGTGACGAGCATCACGGCGTATCTGCCTGGCGCCGACGGCACGTTCGCCGAACTGCCCGCCGATCAGTCCGGCGCGACGTAGGCGTCGACCTCGATCTCGACCAGCAGATCGGGGGAGATGAGCGCGGACACCTCGACCATGGTCGCGACGGGCCGGATGTCGCCGAACACCTCGGCGTGCACGGCCGCGACGTTCCTCCCATCGGCTGATGTCGGTGACGAACATCCGGGTGCGCACGACGTCGGTCATCGCGGCGCCGGCTTCGGACAGAGCGTATCTCGATGCGGCGCAACGCCTCCCGGGCCTGGGCGGCGACGCCGTCGCCGGGCGCGGTGGTGCCCGCGACGACGACGAGCGGCCCGACGCGCACGGCGCGCGAGTAGCCCACGAAGGATCCTCGAACTCCGATCCGGACCCGACGGTGATGCGCGGTGGCGCCATCAGGCGGGCACGGCCTCGACGATCGACATCGGGCCGGCGGTCGGAACTACTCGGACCTGCCGAAAACCGGCCGCTGCCAACAGTTCTGCGTACTCGGACGCCGTGCGTTCGCGCCCGCCCACGGTGACGAGCATCTCCAGATCGAGGAGCATGCCGGGATGCCACGGCGCGCCCTCGGGCAGCACCATTTCGATGAGTAGCAGCTTGCCCCCGGGCGCCATCGCCGCCCTGATGTTGCGCAGGATTGCGAGTGAGCTGTCGTAGTCCCAGTCGTGAATGATCGTCTTGAGGAGATAGGCGTCACCTCCCTCGGGTACCGACTCGAAGAACGATCCACCCGTGACGGTGGTCCGCGCGGACACCCCAGCGGCGTCGAGGAGCGGACCTGCGTTCTCGACCACCGACGGTAGGTCGAACAGCACGCCGCGCGCGTCACACGCTTGCGCAAGCACGGCGGCGAGCAGCGCGCCGTGGCCGCCGCCCACGTCCACGACCAGGCGGCGGTCAGTGAAATCGTAAGCAGGAACTACGGTTTCGATTGCCATACCGGACACTCCGGTCATCGCGTCATTGAATGCCTCGGCGAGCTCGGGGTCCGTCTCGAGGTAGTCGAAGAACGGCATGCCGCGCAGCTTGTCTACGGAGGGCTTGCCAGTCTGCACCGCGTAGAGCAGCTCGCCCCAGTCCTCCCAGTGTTTGGGGTGGCCAAGGAACTCGACCATCGGCGCCATGGAGCCCGGCGAATCGGAGCGCATCGCCTGGGCAAGCCGGGTCAGGGCGAACCGGCCGTCGCGGCGATGCTTGAGGATCGAACTGCTCGCCAGTGCGCGCATCAGCCGGTAGGTCGCCGGTGGATGGGAACCGACGCGGCGCGCGATGTCGTCGGCAGTTGCCGGGGCCTTGGCCAATGCGTCGAAGATGCCGAGCTTCGATGCCGCGTAGAGCGCCTGCGCCAACCACGCGCCCTGGGCGATCTCCAACATCGCGACGTTGGCCGGGATCGCGGAGCGGTGCAGCAGGGCCAATCCCGCGCGGACGCGACCGATTCCGTCGATCAGCCAGCTGGGCGGGGTCTTTGGACTATCTGACATGGCCTAAACGATAGCGTCGCCGGTGTAGTCGGCTTGGTGGGTGGGGCGTTCGCGCCCGCGACGGTAATCGCGTTACCTAGACTGTCGTCGTGGCCATTCTCGCCGGTTTCGCACCGTGGATCGTCTACTGGGTGCTCGTTGGAAACGTGCCGTTCAAGGTCGCGGTGCTGGCGGCGTTGGCAACAGCGGTGGTGTCGTTCGTCCTGGGGCGGGCACGGGGCAGGGCGGGCCGCACGCTCGAGCTCGGAGCGATCGGCGTCTTCGTGATCCTGACGGTGCTGACGTTCACCACGAGCCAGGCCTTCATGGAACGTTGGGTGCAGCCGTTGAGCAGTGCGGGCATCTTCCTGGTGGCCCTCGTCAGCGTGCTGATCGGCAAGCCGTTCGTACGCGAGTTCGCCGAAGTGGACCAGCCGCCGCAGGTGATCAAGAGCGAATTGTTTGGTCGCATCACGACATTGGTGACGTGGATCTGGGTGGGCGCCTTCGCGGGCATGACGGTGTCCTCGGCCATCCCGCCGATCGTGCAGGGCAACGCCACGCTGTTGGACACCCGCACCCCGGTGTCGTTCGTCTTCTACTGGGTCGTGCCGTTCCTGCTGTTGTTCGGGGCGGTGATGGCGGGGCGGGTGCTGACCGATCGGATGGTCGCCGAGGCCAACAGCCCGAACACGGTGCGCAGGACCTCGTTCGTCGCGTTCAAGGAACTCGGTATCGACGAGTTGCTCTACCTCGCGCAGGAGAGGGCCAGCCGCGAAGCCGGTCCCGGCAAGGAGGCCTTCGCGGTGCAGGTGGGTGGCAAGGGCATTCCGCTGACGGGCGACGAGTCCCGCGAGTCGTGGCCTGCCACGTACAAGGTGCGCGACGCCAAGTAACCGAGCCCCCGTGGTCCGGCGAGCGGAAGGTCGTCAGTCCAGGTAGTCGCGCAGCACCTGAGAACGGCTCGGGTGACGCAACTTCGACATCGTCTTGCTACTCGATCTGGCGGATCCGCTCGCGGGTCACGCCGTACACCTGGCCGATCTCGTCGAGGGTGCGGGGCTGGCCGTCGGTCAGGCCGAACCGCAGCCGCACCACGCCCGCCTCGCGCTCGGAGAGCGTCTCCAGCACCGACTGCAGCTGATCCTGCAGCAGCGTGAAGGAGACGGCGTCGACGGCCACCACGGCCTCGGAGTCCTCGATGAAGTCACCGAGCTGGCTGTCGCCCTCGTCGCCGATGGTCTGGTCCAGGGAGATCGGCTCACGCGCGTACTGCTGGATCTCCAGCACCTTCTCGGGCGTGATGTCCATTTCCTTGGCCAGCTCTTCGGGCGTGGGTTCGCGGCCCAGGTCCTGGAGGAGCTCACGCTGGATGCGGCCGAGCTTGTTGATCACCTCGACCATGTGCACCGGGAATGCGGATGGTGCGGGCCTGGTCGGCCATGGCGCGGGTGATCGCCTGACGGATCCACCAGGTGGCGTACGTGGAGAACTTGTAGCCCTTGGTGTAGTCGAACTTCTCGACCGCACGGATCAGGCCGAGGTTGCCTTCCTGGATGAGGTCGAGGAAGGCCATGCCGCGGCCGGTGTAGCGCTTGGCCAGCGACACCACCAGGCGAAGGTTCGCCTCCAGCAGGTGGTTCTTGGCGCGGTCGCCGTCGCGGCAGATCCAGAGCATGTCGCGGCGCTGCGCGGCGGGCAGCTTCTCGCCCTTCTCGGCGACCTCGGTCATCTATCTGGGTGGCGTACAGCCCGGCCTCGATGCGCTTGGCGAGCTCGACTTCCTCTTCGGCGTTGAGCAGCGCGACCTTGCCGATCTGCTTCAGGTAGGCGCGGACCGAGTCCGCGGACGCGGTGAGCTCGGCGTCCTTGCGGGCCTGCCGCAGTGCCTCGGACTCCTCCTCGTCCCAGACGAAATCGCCTGAGGCCTTGTCCTTCTCGGACGGCTCGGCGATGTCCTCGTCGCGCCGCGGCGTCCGCGGGAGCGGCCTTGTCGGCGGTCTTCTCTGCGACGACCTCGGCCTCGTCGTCGTCGGCCACCACGATGGCCTCGTCGACGGTCTCGAGTTCCGCGAGGTCGATCTCCTCGACCTCGATGTCCTCGCCGGGCTCGACTTCGAGGTCGTCGGTCGCTCTCCAGCTCGTCGGTGACTTCGACGCCTTCGATGTCGGCGGAGCCCTTGCCGGACGCGTCGGCGCCCTTGGCGCGCGGTGCGCGCGACTTGGGGCGGCCTTGGTTGCGGTGGCCTTGGCGGCCGTCACCGGCTCGGCCTTCGTGGCCGCGGCGGTGGTCTTGGTGGCCCGCTTGGCGGGCGCCGTTCCGTTGGCGGTCTTGGCCGCCGGAGCCTTCTTGGCGGGGGCTTTGGTGGCGGTGTGCTTCACCGGTTCTTCAGTGGCCGGCCTGGCCTTCGTCGCTGCCACGTGCACACCCTTTCGGTCTTGCAGATTTCGGAGGCGTGGGCGTGCGCCACCGAAAAGCGTCGGCTGTCGAATGTTGGCGTTGATCTCAGTTCGGATACTCGCCGCTATCCGTTGGCGGCCGCCGTTGACCATTGTAACGACAGTGTGAGCCAACTGCCCCTCCGAGCGGCAATTTCAGTCGCCCGGCGCGCCGTGTTCGTCGGCGTGTCAACGCGGTGGCGGCGCCGGTGCTCGGCGGCCATCGCGGCGCCGACGATGCCCGCCGTGTTCAGCAGGGCGGCCGCCACCACGGGGGTGCGGTTCTTCAGCAGCGGGATCCACTTGTCGGCCTTGCGGCTGATGCCGCCACCGGCGATGAACAGGTCGGGCCAGATCGCGTTCTCGATCGACGACGAGCACCTTGGTGACCTCTTCGGTCCAGCGCTCGTAGCTCCACTCCTTTGCGTCCTTGACCGACGACGCGGCGCGGTGCTCGGCCTCCTTGCCGCCGACCTCGAGGTGGCCGAACTCGGTGTTGGGCAACAGGACACCGTTGTGGATCACCGCCGAGCCGATGCCGGTGCCGAACGTGAGGAGCACGATCACGCCGGTGTTGTCCTTGCCCGCGCCGAACTTCTCCTCGGCGAGTCCCGCGGCGTCGGCGTCGTTGAGCACCGTCACGGCCTGGCCGTCGAGCTTGGCGCGAGATGACGTCGCGCGCGTTGGTCCCGATCCAGCCCTTGTCGACGTTGGCGGCGGTGCGCACGATGCCGTCGGTGACCACGCCCGGGTAGGTGACGCCGAGGGCGCCGGTCCAGCCGAACTCGCGGACGACGGCGGCGACGGTCTCGCGACCGCGTCGGGCGTGGAGGGCTGCGGCGTCGGCGAGCTTGAACCGCTCGCCGATCAGTGCCCGGTGTCGAGATCGACGATGCCGCCCTTGACGCCGCTGCCGCCGACGTCGACGCCGAACCCTCGACGTTGGGAACCGTTGGTGCTCGGTTCGGCGGTTGAGGTGTCGGTGGCGGTCATGAGCGCTCCTCTTCGAGAGGCCGGCAGGTGCGACGCGACCCACACATTAGTGCTTCGCCAACTGGGTGAGGCTGCCGCGATAACCCGTCGGCCATCTGTGTTGCGATACCAGCGTGACGACATGGACTCGATCCCGACGAGCCTGCGGGCGGTCGCGGAAGGGCTGGCCGCCGAGGCCGCCGAGTTCGTGCGGCGGCGCCGCGCCGAGGTGTTCGGCGACGGCGCACGAGCGTGCCGACGCCGGATCGGCGGTGCGGACCAAGAGCACGCCGACCGATCCGGTGACCATCGTCGACACCGAGACCGAGCGGCTGCTGCGCGATCGGCTGGCCGAGCTACGGCCCGGCGAGCCGGTGCTCGGCGAGGAGGGGGGCGGCGCCGTGCGGGTCGAGCGCGGGTCTGCCGCTGTGGGTGCTCGACCCGATCGACGGCACGGTGAACTTCGTCTACGGCATCGAGGCGTACGCGGTGTCGGTGGGCGTGCAGATCGACGGCGCGTCGGTGGCGGGGGCGGTCGCGAACGTGCCGACGGGCGAGGTGTTCTCGGCCGCGGTCGGGCACGGCGCGCATCGTGCGGCGCGCCGGTGCGTCCGACGCCGTTGCGCTGCACACGGCCGTCGACGATCTGTCGATGGCGTTGGTGGGCACCGGGTTCGGCTATGCGCGCGAACAGCGCGTCCGGCAGGCGCGAGGTGCTGGCCCGGTTGCTGCCCGACATCCGCGACGTGCGTCGCTTCGGGTCGTGCGCACTGGACCTGTGCATGGTGGCGGCCGGGCCGTCTGGACGCCTATTACGAGGACGGCGTGCACGTCTGGGACTGGGCCGCGGGCGCGCTGATCGCCGCGGAGGCGGGCGCCATCCTGCGTCCTGCCGCCCGTCGACGGCGGAGACTCGGATCTCATCGTCGCCGCGGCGCCGGGGATCGCCGCGGAGTTCGACGGTGCGCTGCGCGGGCGGGGCGTCGCTAGGCGGTCAGCAGGTGCCTGCGTGGATCTTGGACAGCAGCGAGGAGTCCGGCGGGCTGCGTCGCGTCGGGCCGCAGGCTGGCCAGCACGGCGTCGGTGTCGTCGTTGTGGCTCAGATCGGTGAAGTCGGTGCCGATCGCCAGATCGACCGTGTCGTCGGTTCGCTGGTCCTGATACAGCTCGGTGCACGGCGCGACCAGCCAGAGTGCGGCGGCGGCGGCGCGGCCCGTCGGGCCGAACCGGATCTGGCCCTGGCACTCCAGCCGGGTGTTCTCGTAGACGGTGTCGTTGGCCGCGGTGGGCTGGGCGTAGCCCAGGTCGCGCAGGGCGCCGGCGACCTCGGCGGCCTGGCCGCCCTGTCCGCTGGCGTTGAGCACGCGGATCTTGGTGTCGGCGAGCTTGGCGGGAGCGACCTCGGTCATCGTGGCAGGCATGACCTGCGTTGCCGAGTGCGGTCTGCGTCGGCGTCGGCGGCCGGCGGCGGCGGGTTGCAGGCGGCGACCTCGTGCGACGTCGTTGGGCCGATTGAAGGCGATCACCCACACCATCAGCGTGATGACGGCCAGCAGCGGCCAGCGATCACGAGATGCCGGGCAGGTAGTTCCGCCGGCGGAACGGACGGCCGTGTTTGTCGAACGCCGTCGCCGGACGTGATTTGCGCTACCACCCCTGCACTGTAAGGGCAGGCCCTGCCACCGCGTCTCTACCTGGGACTTTCGAGTGTGATATAAATCACACCCAATCGATGGCGAATCGGGGCACGAATCATTTGGTGGATGCGTTCTGCGCTGGTACAAAGCTCTGTCGCATGACGTTACTGGAGGGGAAGAAGGATGGCTACCGACTACGACGCCCCACGGCGTACCGAGACCGACGACGTCTCCGAGGATTCGCTCGAGGAACTGAAGGCTCGGCGCAACGAGGCTCAATCGGCGGTCGTCGACGTCGACGAGACCGAGTCGGCCGAGTCGTTCGAGCTGCCCGGGGCCGACTTGTCCGGCGAGGAACTGTCGGTGCGGGTGGTACCGAAGCAGGCCGACGAGTTCACGTGCTCGAGCTGCTTCCTGGTGCATCACCGCAGCCGGCTCGCCAGCGAGAAGAACGGCGTGATGATCTGCACGGACTGCGCCGCCTGACCGGCGGGCAGGACCTGGCACGATCGTCAGCTGCGCAACGCCGCCAGCACTCGGTCGGGCCGTCGGCAACTGACCAGCCAGTAGGGCGTGGGGTCGTCCGGGTCGTCGAGCACCACCAGGACCATCGGCCCGACCCAGGCCCGGTGCACGACGTAGGCCGCCGGATCCAGCTGACGACCCAGCGCCGCCGACTTCGCCGAGCGCGGCACCTCGGCCGAGCGCGAGATGACACCGACCGGCAGGTGCGCGGCGCCCACCCACAGTTCGGTTTCGTTCTGATCGTCGCCGACGACGCGCACGTCGATCCGGCCGAACCACATCAGCACGGCCGCCGCGACGGGAAGCAGTACCGCGAACGGCACCCAGTCGGGCATGCGCCTGCGACGCCCTGGTTGACCTCGAGCGCGATCAGGCCGGCCAACCCGAAGGCGGGCAGCCACCACCACCACGGCACCCGCAAGCGTTCCTGATAGCGCACGGATTGGGTGGCTGCGCGCGTGTCTGACACGCGGCCAAGAGTAATCTCCTGCATCGTGTCCACCTCTCTGGCGGTCGTCCGACTGGATCGCGACCTGCCGATGCCCGCCAGGGCGCACGACGGCGATGCCGGCGTCGACCTGTGCAGCGCCGTCGACGTCGAACTCGCTCCCGGCCGGCGCGCCCTGGTTCCCACGGGAATCGCGGTCGCGATTCCGCACGGGATGGTGGGTCTGGTGCATCCGCGCTCGGGATTGGCTACGCGCGTGGGACTTTCGATCGTGAACAGCCCCGGCACGATCGACGCCGGCTACCGCGGCGAGATCAAGGTGACACTGATCAACCTCGACCCCGAGGAGCCGATCGTCGTGCGTCGCGGCGATCGCATCGCACAGTTGTTGGTGCAACGGGTCGAACTGCCCGAGCTGGTCGAGGTCACGTCGTTCGACGAGGCCGGACTGGCTGACACATCCCGTGGCGACGGCGGCCACGGTTCCTCCGGCGGACACGAGAGTTTGTGATGGCATTCGGTAAGCGCAAGAGCGAGCGAGAACGACGACGATCCGGAAACCCGGCCGAGATCGCCGCCGCAATCCGACGAAGTCGACGAGCCCGACGGCCCGTTCGACGTCGAGGACTTCGACGACGCGTCGGTGGTCACGGTGGGCAGGCACGATCTCGGGTCCGTGCTGATCCCCGAGAACGACGCCGCCGAACTGGCCGTCGAGGTCAACCAGCAGGGCGTGCCCGACCATGGTCTGGATGGTGACGCCCAACGGCCGCTACAACATCACCGCCTACGCGGCGCCCAAGACCGGCGGCCTGTGGCGCGAAGTGGTCACCGAGATCGCCGAGTCGCTGCGCAACGACTCGGCGCAGGTCAGCATCGAGGACGGACCGTGGGGCCGTGAGGTCGTCGGGTTGGTGACGAAGGGCCCCGAACCCGTCGTGATGCGGTTCGTCGGCGTCGACGGCTACCGCTGGATGGTTCGCGGTGCGGCGATCGGCACGCCCGAGAGCGCCGACGCGATTGCGGCAGACGTGCGAAAGGCATTGACGGACACGGTTGTTCGTCGGGGCGACACACCGCAGCCGGTGCGCGCCATGCTGCCCCTGCAGTTGTCCGAGTCGCTGGTGGCGCGGTTGCGCGCCCGCGCCGAGCAGATGGTCGCCGAGCAGGCTCAGCAGGTCCGGCTGCAGCCGCCGCCGGAGGCGCAGCCCGTGGCGCGGCGCAGCGAGCAGGGCTCGGCGATGCAGCAGCTCCGCACCATCACGGGTGGGTGAGTGCTGGGTGGGCCCCCAGCCGGGTAGGCGGTCACGCCTCCAGAGCGCGGCCACGCAGGCCGCGCCGAGAACCGCCGGGTCGACGCCCATGGCGTCCAGCGTGACGGTCCGCAGCGCCGCCCGCGGCGCGGCGGCGACCCACTCGAGGGCGACCTCCACCGGATGCACCGGGTCGTCGGTCGCCGCGGCGACCCCCATCGGCACGGCCAGCGTCTCCAGCTCCTCGCACGTCGGCGCGACGTAGCCGGCCGCCTCGTCCATGGCGTCCGGCAGGGCGGGCCACTGGCCCACCCACGACCGGGTCAGTTCGTCGGCCAGCCAGGCCGGGCTGGACGCGCGCATCGCGGCGATCGCCGACGCCAGCCCGTCGCGACGCAACTCGTGTGCCGAGTACCTGGCGGCCAGCGCGGCCGGTGCGTTGGCGGGTGCGCCGGTCCACGCGGGAAGCGCGGCCAGCACGGCCGACGGCCATGCGACGGGTGCGCCAGCGCCCACGACGTCGCGACGGCCGCGCCGATCGACACCCCGCCGACCGCGATCGGGCCCAGCCGCGCGGCGTTGTCCAGCTCGCGCCGGTACCCCTCGATGAGGCCGTCCGGCTCCGGTGCGGGCGTCACCACCGTCGCCCCGACGTCGTGCAGCGCGGCGGAGAAGGCCCGGTAGACGTAGTCGTCGTCGGACCCGGTACCGGGCAGCAGAACCACCGTCGTCCCACGCAGATTGACGGCCATCAGTCGATCGTGCCGTGTGCGTCAAATCACGCATGCGTGACACGACGGCCGCCACGTGGCAAATCGGAACCAAGAGGTCTACCGTGGCGTTGTTGATAAGTGGATCCACGGTGGATTCGCGAAGGGTCAGGAGAGACCATGGCTACGGCCGAAGGTTATCTGCGTCGGCTCACACGTCGGCTGACGGAGGACCCGGAACAGCGCGACGTCGAGGAACTCAGCGACGAAGCCGCTCACACCGGCGCGCAGAAGGCCATCGACTGTCGGCGCGGCCAGGAAGTGACGATGGTCGGCACGCTGCGTTGCGTCGAGACCAACGCCAAGGGCTGCGCGGGCGGCGTGCGCGCCGAACTGTTCGACGGCACCGACTCGGTGATGCTCGTCTGGCTCGGCCAGCGCCGCATCGCGGGCATCGAGTCCGGTCGCACGCTGCGGGTGCACGGCCGGCTCGGCAAGCTGGAGAACGGCAGCAAGGCGATCTACAACCCGCACTACGAGATTCAGAAGTGAGCGAACCCGACAACGGGACTGCTGACGAGGCCACATCGGGCGAGCGGGACGAACCCGAGAACAAGCTCAACGCGCAGGCGTTGCTCGAGCAGATGGGTGGCATCAGCGGCCTGATCTACTCGTCGCTGCCCGTGCTGGTCTTCGTCCCGGTGTCGTCGCTGTTCGGGCTGGTGCCCGCGATCGGCGCGGCGCTCGGCGTGGCCACGCTGATCCTGGTGTGGCGGCTGATCCGCAAGGAGTCGCTGCAGCCGGCCGTTTCCGGATTCTTCGCGGTCGGGGTCAGCGCGCTGATCGCCTACATCGTGGGGGAGTCGAAGGGCTACTTCCTGCTCGGCATCTGGTCGTCGCTGCTCTACGCGGCGGTGTTCGCGCTGTCCGTGCTGATCCGGCGGCCCCTGGTCGGCTACGTCTGGGGCTGGGTCAACGGACACGACCGCGACTGGCGCCGGGTGCGCCGGGCGGTCTTCGCGTTCGACGTCGCCACCGTGGCGTGGGTGCTGGTGTTCGGTGCGCGGTTCGTGGTGCAGAACCACCTCTACGACGCGGACCAGACCGGCCTGCTCGGCGTCGCCCGCATCGCGATGGGCTGGCCGTTGACCGCGGTCGCGGCGCTGGTCACCTATCTGGCCATCCGGACCGCGCAACGGGCTCTGCACGAGCAAGAGGCCGTCACCGCCCCTGAGGCGGGACACCGAGGCGTCCGAGGACACCAAGGCCAGCGAGGCGCGCACCGACTGACGGACACCGGAGTGCGGCAGCAGGGTGCGACCGACCGGCCGCTGATCGCGGTCGCGGTGCTGGCGTCGTTCGTCGCGTTCCTCGACGGCTCGGTGGTCAACCTGGCGCTGCCCGCGATCGCCGCGGACCTCGGCCGGTTGGCGGCCTCGCTCTGCAGCAGTGGGTGATCGACGGCTATCTCTTGGCGCTCGGTGCGCTGATCCTCGTCGCCGGCGCCGTGTCGGACCAGTTCGGCAGGCTCACCGTGCTGCGGATGGGCCTGGCGGTGTTCGCGGTCGCGTCGGTGCTGTGCGCCGCCGCGCCGAGCGGCTGGGTGCTGGTCGCCGCCCGGTGCCTGCAGGGCGTCGGGGCCGCGTTCCTGGTGCCCAGCTCGCTGGCGATGATCAACGCCCGGTTCACCGGCGCCGCGCAGGCCCGCGCGATCGGCACGTGGACGGCGTGGACGGGCACGGCGTTCGTGGTCGGACCGCCGCTCGGCGGCGTGCTCGTCGATGCCCTGAACTGGCGCTGGGTGTTCGGCATCAACATCGTTCCGCTGGCGGTCACGCTGTACCTGACGACGAGGCTCGGCCGTGAAGATTCCACGGCGAAGTCAAGGGCCAGAATCGATTTCGTCGGTGCGGCATTGTGCGCCGTTGGGCTGACCGCAGCGGTGTTCGCGCTCATCGAACAGCAGCGGCTCGGGTTGTCGCATCCGGCCGTGGCGGGCGGCCTGGTCGTCGGCGCGGCGTGCCTGGTGGCGTTTCCGTGGTGGGAACGGCGCACGCCGAACCCGATGATGCCGCTGCAACTCTTCGCGTCGCGCAACTTCGCCGTCGGCAACCTCGCGACGGTGTTCCTCTACGCCGCCGTGTCACTCGGCATGTTGTTCGTGACGCTGTTCCTGCAGGAGGCCGTTGGGCTCTCGGCGTCGCAGGCCGGCCTGGCGACCCTGCCCATCCCGGTGCTGTCGTTCTTCCTGGCGCGTCGGTTCGGCACCCTGGCCGGTCGGCACGGGCCGCGGTGTACATGGCGATCGGACCGCTCGTCGCCGCGGCGGGCTTCCTGCTGCTGATGACGGCTGCGCGCACCGTTCGACTTCTGGACGCAGATGCTGCCCGGTCTGATCGTGTTCGGCGTTGGGCCTGTCGGTCACGGTGTCGCCGCTGACGGCGGCGGTACTGGCCGCGGTCGATCCGCGCGCAGAGCGGCATCGGCTCGGCCGTCAACAACGCGGTGTCCCGCATCGCAGGCCTGATCGCGGTCGCCTTCGCCGGCGTGATCATCGGCGCGACAGGCGATTCGGGGTTCGAGCTGGGCGACTTCGCGGGTTTCCGGCAGGGTGCGGTGGTGGTCGCGGTGCTGTTCGCGCGTCGCCGGGGTGATCTCGGCCGTCGGGATCAGCAATGCACAGTACGACTGCGCGCGGGTCTCGCCCGAGGCGGCAGCGCCGAGCCACGACCGGGCGACGCCGCCGCCGGCACTGCGACGGACGGACTGACCGGCCTAGCGCGGGCGCAGGATCAGCTCGCGCAGTTGCTCCTCGACCTCGGCGACGGCGACGAACAGCAGCTCGTCGCCGCCCTCCAGCGGTTCGTCGTCCTCGGGCACGATCACCCGGGACCCGCGCAGAATCGTCACCAGCGACCGCGTCACGGGGCAGTTGCCAGCCTCTTGACGGCCTTGCCGCCCCACGGGGTGTCGTCGGGCAGCGTGATCTCGACGAGGTTGGCCTGACCCTTGCGGAAGCTCATCAGCCGCACCAGGTCGCCGACGGAGACCGCCTCCTCGACCAGCGACGCCAGCATCCGCGGGGTGGACACCGCGACGTCGACGCCCCAGTTCTCGTCGAACAGCCATTCGTTGCGCGGGTCGTTGACCCTGGCCACCACGCGCCCACCGCGAACTCGGTCTTGGCCAGCAGGCTGAGCACGACGTTGGCCTTGTCGTCGCCCGTCGCGGCGATCACCACGTCGAACTCCTCGAGCTTGACCGACTCCAGCAGGCTCAGCTCGCACGCGTCGCCGAGGCGCCAGTGCGCGGCGGGGATGGCGTCGACGTCGAGGTGTTCGGGGTTGCGTTCGAGCAGCGTGACCTCGTGGTGGTCGACGAGCTCGCGCGCGATGGACCGGCCGACGGCGCCGGCCCCTGCGATGGCGACCTTCACGGCTTCTCCTGGTCACCGTCTTCTGCTCCTCGCGTGCGCACCTCTTTTGCTCCTCGCGTGCGCATCACTGATCGTCGACGTCTTCACCCGGCGGCAGCGCGGAGATCGCCATCGCCTCGGCGATGTGACCGGAGACCGCGGCCAGGTACACCTGGTCGCTGGCCTGGATGACGGTCTTCGGCTCGGGCAGTAGCCCGGTGCCGAAGCGAATCATGAAGGCGACCCGGCCACCCGTCGCCGCCTCGAGCGCGGTCACCCGGTGGCCCACCCAGTCCTCGTGCAGGGGTAGCTCGGCCACGCCGACGTTGCCCGACGGGTCACGCCACTTGGTGGTCTCGGTTTCCCTGGTGAGGACGTTGAGCAGGCGGTCCGTGGTCCACGGCACCGTCGCCACCGTCGGGATGCCGAGCCGCTCGTACACCGCGGCGCGCTTGGCGTCGTAGATGCGGGCGACGACGCGCTCGACGCCGAACGTCTCGCGTGCCACCCGCGCGGAGATGATGTTGGAGTTGTCGCCAGAGGACACCGCGGCGAACGCGCCTGCCTCCTCGATCCCCGCTCGCAGCAGCACGTCCCGGTCGAAGCCCATGCCGAGCACGCGCTCACCGGGGAACTCGGGGGACAGCCGGTGAAATGCCGTGCCGTCTCGGTCGATGACGGCCACCTCGTGGCCGATGCGGGCCAGTCCATCCGACAGTGACGCGCCCACTCGGCCGCATCCCATCACCACTACACGCACGCGTCGGTCCTTCCAGCGATCACCTAGAGAAAGTTCGTTCCCAACCTGCGCACACGGAACGCTACATCTATTCCCACAGCCGACGGTGCATGGGCTTACCCTTGGCTCTCGTGTCCAAGCTCTCGACCGCTGCCCGCCGGCTGGTCCTCGGTAGCCCGTTCCGCAGCGACGCCATGGGCCACACGTTGCTGCCCAAGCGGATCGCGCTGCCGGTATTCGCCTCCGACGCACTGTCCTCGGTCGCCTACGCGCCGGAGGAAATCTTCCTGGTGCTCTCGGTCGCCGGGCTGACCTCCTACACGATGGCGCCCTGGATCGGCCTCGCGGTCGCGGCGGTGATGCTCATCGTGATCGCCAGCTACCGGCAGAACGTGCACGCCTACCCGTCCGGCGGCGGCGACTACGAGGTGGTCACCACCAACCTCGGCGGCACCGCGGGCCTGACGGTGGCGAGCGCGCTGCTGGTGGACTACGTGCTCACCGTTGCGGTGTCGATGGCGTCGGCGATGTCGAACATCGGCTCGGCGGTGCCGTTCATCGCACAGCACAAGGTGCTGTTCGCGGTCGGCGCCATCCTGATCCTGGCGTCGATCAACCTGCGCGGCATCCGGGAGTCGGGCACTGCCTTCGCGATTCCCACCTACGCGTTCATGGTCGGCATGTACATCATGCTCGGCTGGGGGCTGTTCCAGATCTACGTCCTCGGTGACTCCGCTGCGCGCGGAGTCGGCGGACTTCCAGCTGCACGACGGAACACGGCGACGTCATGGGGTTCGCGATGGTGTTCCTGGTGGCCAGGGCGTTCTCGTCCGGTTGCGCGGCGCTGACCGGTGTGGAGGCCATCAGCAACGGCGTGCCCGCGTTCCGGAAACCGAAGTCGCGCAACGCGGCATCCACGTTGCTGCTGCTCGGCGTCATCGCGGTCTCGCTGTTCATGGGCATCATCATGCTGGCCAAGGAGACCGGGGTGAAGATGGCCGAGCGGTCCTGCCGAGCAGCTGGTCGGCGCGCCGCCCGGCTACCACCAGAAGACGCTCATCGCGCAGTTGGCGGACGCCGTGTTCCACGACTTCCCGCTCGGGCTGTACCTCATCGCCGGGGTCACCGCGCTGATCCTGATGCTCGCCGCCAACACGGCCTTCAACGGTTTCCCGGTGCTGGGTTCGATCCTGGCCCAGGACAGGTACCTGCCGCGCCAGCTCAGCACCCGTGGTGACCGGCTGGCGTTCTCAAACGGCATCCTGTTCCTGGCCTTCGCCGCGATCGCGTTCGTCGTGGCGTTCCGCGCCGAGGTCACCGCCCTGATCCAGCTGTACATCGTCGGCGTGTTCGTGTCGTTCACGCTGAGCCAGATCGGCATGGTTCGGCACTGGACCCGGCTGCTGCGCGTCGAGACCGACCCGAGTGAGCGGCGCAGCATGCAGCGGGCACGGGTGATCAACACCATCGGCTGCATCTGTACCGGCACGGTGCTTCTGGTGGTCGTCGTCACGAAGTTCATTGCCGGAGCATGGATTGCGATCCTTGCGATGGGCAGCCTGTTCGTGATCATGAAGATGATCCACAAGCACTACTCCTCGGTGGCCCGCGAGCTCGAGGCGCAGGAGGCCGAGCAAGGCGACATCGTGCTGCCCAGCCGAAACCACGCCATCGTGCTGGTGTCGAACCTGCACCTGCCGACACTGCGCGCCCTGGCCTACGCGAAGGCCACCCGTCCCGACGTGCTGGAGGCCATCCACGTCAGCGTCGACGACAAGGAAGCCCGTGCGCTGCAGAGCAAGTGGGAGGACAGCGAATTCGTCACCGTGCCGCTCAAGGTGATCGCGTCGCCGTACCGTGACATCACCCGTCCGCTGCTGGACTACGTGAAGCGGATCACCAAGGAGTCGCGGCGCACGGTGGTCACCGTGTTCATCCCCGAGTACGTGGTCGGCCACTGGTGGGAACAGGTGCTGCACAACCAGAGTGCGCTGCGGCTCAAGGGCAGGCTGCTGTTCGAACCGCAAGTCATGGTGACATCCGTGCCGTGGCAACTGAGTTCGTCGGACCGGCTGAAGAACCTGCAACCGCAGTTCGCCCCGGGCGACGCCCGCAGGGGTTTCCTCGATTGACGATCCTCGAGCTGACGGCAGGCGCGGCCGCCAACGGCGGCAGCTGCGTGGCACGCCACGACGGACGGGTGGTCTTCGTGCGCTACGCCCTGCCGGGCGAGGTGGTCATGGCGCGGGTGACCGAGGAGCGCGGGCGTCATTGGCACGCCGAAGTGGTCGAGGTCGTCGAGCCGTCGCCCGACCGGGTCGATTCGCTGTGCCCGATCGCCGGTGTCGACGGCGCGGGGTGTTGCGATCTGGCGTTCGTGACACCCGAGGCGGCGCGGCGTCTCAAGGGCGACGTGGTGGGCAACCAACTCGGCCGGATCGGCGGCCACGACTGGGCGGGCGTGGCCGAGGAGGTCGGGTCGGCCGGACCGACGGGGTGGCGCACCAGGGTGCGTCTCGACACCACTGCGGACGGCCGGGCGGGCTTTCATCGTTACCACAGTTCGGATCTCGTCACCGAGCTGGCGTGCGCGCAGGAGCCCGCGGCCATGCTCGACGGTCTTGACGGATCCCGTTGGCCGCCAGGGTCGGAACTCCACGTCGCGCTCGACGACGACGGCCGACGCCACGTCGTGCAGTCGGGTCCCCGCAAATCGCGCACGGCGGCGACCCAGGTCGTCGAGGGCGACTACGAGGCCACGCAACGCGTCGGCGAACGGGTGTGGCGGGTACCCGTCACCGCGTTCTGGCAGGCCCACCGCGACGCGGCCCGGGTGTACAGCGGGCTGATTGCCGAGTGGGCGCAACTGAGCCGGGGCATGTCGGCGTGGGACTTGTACGGCGGCGCAGGGGTTTTCGCGGCCGTGCTGGCCGACGCGGTGGGGGAGTCGGGGCACGTGCTGACCGTCGACACCTCCCGCGGCTCGTCGCGGGCGGCCCGTGCCGCGCTCGCGGACCTTGACTCAGGTCTCGGTGGTCACCGACTCCGTTCGCCGCGCGCTCGGCGGGCAGCCGCGCCGCGCCGACGTCGCGGTGCTCGATCCGCCGCGCACCGGCGCCGGCCGCGAGGTCATCGACCTGTTGGCCGCCGCCGGCGTGCCGCGGATCATCCACATCGGTTGCGAGGCCGCATCATTCGCGCGCGACGTCGGCCTCTATCTGCGGTCACGGGTACGCCGTCGAGGAGCTGCGGGTGTTCGACTCGTTCCCGCTGACCCACCACGTCGAGTGCGTCGCGGTGCTCAGCCGGTCGTGACGGCCAGATCCGCGGTGTGCGGGCCGAACTCATTGGCCACCTCTACGACGACGTTCGCCGGAAATCCGCCCCTGCGGGCGTGCTCGCGGATGGTGTCCTCGTCATCGGCTTCGTGGATGCAGTAGATCTTGTCGCCGGCCACGTAGCTGGTGATCCACCGGTACGGCACGCCGAGCGAGGCGGCGACGGCGTTGGAGTTGGTGGCGATCTCGGCGAGCTTGGCTTCGCTGAGCTCGGCTGGCGCCGGGAATCTCCCGTTCGATCAGAAAGCGTTTCATGGGACGGTCCTCCTTGGTTGGACGTGGTGCCGGCCGCGGTTGCGCCGAACGATTTCCACTGTCGCGAAGGTGAGGCCACCCGTCATGGGGAGAAGTTCCCCATTCTTCTCCCCATGACCGGCCGACCGCCGCGATATTCCCTGGTCAGCGATGAGATGCCGGACTAACATCGAGATGCCGTGAGGCTCACCGAGCGCGATCGAGAGCTCGGCGAGCTGCAGGCCCGGGCTGACCGAGCTCGCTCGGGGCGCGGCGAAATGGTCGTGGTGTGCGGCGAATCCGGTGCGGGCAAGACGTCCGTCGTCGACGCGTTCGTGCAGCGCTGGGTGCGTGACGAACGGGTGTTGTGGGGAGCGTGCGACCCGCTGCCCACACCGCGGCCGTTGGGGCCCATCCACGACGTCGCGCACCTGCTGGCGCCCGCCACCCGCTCAGTCCTCGACCGAGGCGATCAGCCCTACGACATCTTCGCCGCGGTGTACGACGACTTGCGCACGGCGCCATCGGTTCTCGTGCTCGACGACCTGCATTGGGCCGACCAGGGCACGGTCGATCTGCTGCGGTTCGTGTTGCGCCGGGTCGCGCAGACCCGCTCGCTGGTCGTCGGCATGGTCCGCGACGACGAGCTTGGCGTCGGTCATCCCATGCGGGCGCTCCTCGGCGACGTGGCAAGGAGTGCGCGCGCGAGCACGGTGTCGCTGCCCGCCCTCAGCGAGCGTGGCGTGCGGGATCTGGTCGGTGAGCGGCCCATCGACCCGGAGTGGCTGCACGGCATCACCGGCGGAAATGCCTTCTTCGTGTGCGAGATGCTCGAGCATCGCGGGTCGGCGGGTGGGGGAGCGCAAGATGGCGATCTGCCGACCACCGTCCGCGACGCCGTCCTGGCCCGCACCGTCCGGCCTGGACGCCGCCGCGTGGGACCTGCTCAATCTCCTGACCTGCTCGCCGGGTTCGATACCCGATCACCTGCTCGCCGACCTCGGCGTGACCTTGCCGGCGTCCCGTGCGCTGACCGAGGCGGGCCTGATCGGCCGAACCGCCCGCGGGGTGACGTTCCGCCACGACCTGTGCCGGTTGGCGATCGCCAGCGTCACGCCGGCCGGTGCCGAGCCGCGTCTGCATCGTCGTTTGATCGAGGCCTACGAGGCCACGTCACATGCTGACCCCGCGGTGCTCACCCATCACGCGGTGGGCGCGGCAGACGTCGAGCGGATACGGCGGGCGGCCTACGACGCCGGCACCGCGGCGGCACGATCCGGCGCACACACCCAGGCCGCCGAGTTCTTCACCCTCGCCCTCGAGAAGGGCGGGCGGTTCGATCCCGCCGACGAGGCGGAGCTGCTCGAACTACTCGCGGGGGAGTACTACCTGATCGACCGCCTCGACGACGCGATCGGCGCGTGCCGGCGCGCGATGGCGATTCGCGAGGAGCTGGGTGAGCTGGCCGCGGTCAGTGCAGACCATCACTCGCTGGCCGTCTACCAGTGGTACAACGCCAACCGCGAGCTCGCCGAACGCCATGCGAGAGAAGCGATGAGCGTGCTCGGCGCGGAGTGCGGCGGCGACGGGCTGCGTGCAGCTGCGGTCACGCGTTCGCCATGCAGGCCTACCTCGCCGTGCAGCGCAGCGACCTCGACCAGGCCGCCGCGCTGATTTCACGTGCGCGCGAAATCGCCGACACCACAAACGATTCTGCCTTAGCCGTCCGGGTGCGACTGATCGAGAACTACGGCGGCGATGCTCAACGGGGATGAGGCGGGACGCGAGGTGATCCTGTCGATCCTGCGCGCCGGCCCCAAGAACGTCGACGAGTTGTACTCCGGCGGCTGGAGCAACGTCACCTATCTCGACGTCGAGCAGCGACGGCTGGACCGTGGCGGCCGATCTGCTCGACGTCACCATTCCGTTGATGTACGAACACGACCTGCCGATCTGCCGGGTGTGGCAGACCGGTTCGCGGGCCAGGCTACAACTGCTCGTCGGTGAGTGGGACGATGCCGCTCGCCGACGCCGACCGGGTGCTGGAAGCGCCCAGCGCCCCGCTGGCTCGCACCTGGCCGCTGCTCATCCGCGCCATGGTGGCGATCCGAAGGAACGGCACCGGAGCGGACGAGCTCGACGAGGCGTGGCGGCTGGCCTGTCGCTTCGGCGAACCGATGCGAACACTGCCGGCTGCCGCCGCCATCGCGGAACGCGCATGGCTCACCGGTGTCGCCGACGACCGGCTCGGACAGTGCCGCGAGATGTTGGAGACCGCGCCCGTGACTGGCCTGGAATGGTCGCGCGGAGAGCTCGCGGTATGGCTACGGCGGGTCGGTGTCACCATCGACGCCGGGGCCGACGCCGGTGCCGCCGAGCCGTACCGACTGCTGCTGGCTGGGGCGCACGAGTCTGCGGCCGAGGCGTTTCACGACATGTCGATGCCCTACGACGGTGCACTCGCCCTGATCGACTCCGGTGACCCGGAGGTCGCCGCGCGGGCGCTGGACATTCTCGACCGCCTCGGTGCGGACGCTGTTGCGGCCAAGGTGCGTCGCGAGCTGCGGGCCGGCGGCCGATCCGTGGTGCCGGCGCGGCGACGCACGGCGACGCTGGCCAACCCCGCAGGCCTGACGGCGCGCCAGGCGGAGGTGCTGCGCCTGCTCGTGGACGGCCTGACCAACGCGGAACTCGCGCAGCGGCTTTATCTGTCGACCAAGACGGTCGACCATCACGTCTCGGCGATCCTGACCAAGTTGGACGTGAACAATCGCCGCGCCGCCGTCCGCAAGGCACGAGAACTGGGGATCCTCGAATCGGGAGCCCTCTCCGCAAGATAGGGGTGTCCTCCCCATGTGGGGTTCGCCCGCCCCGCTGATCCTGTGTTGACCAGGCCGTCCGGCTTGGAACGTACAACGACAGGATCAATGATGAACTCCACCAAGAAGATTGCGTCCCAGGTTAGCGGTCTGGCAATAGCCGCTACCGTCGTCGGGTTGACCCTCGGCGTCGGAATGGCCTCGGCCTTCTCCGGCCAGACCGACGGTGCGACGCTCTACGTTTGCCCAGACCTACAGAATCCGACCAATGTTCGGCTGACGGTCAAGGGTGTCTTCCCGATGCAGCAAGCCGACGCGGTTGGCTTCATGACGCACCTCAACGACGGCAATCACCCGGGAGGCCCAGGCCCCGGCGGCATGATCTATCACGTCGAGGGCGACGACGGCGGCGGCGGGCTGATGGGCGGATCCATCTACTCGACCACCACGGTCCCCGCCAACACCGAGGCGGGCTATCTGCGGGCAGGTCCGGGAGGCCTCGAGTATCTGAAGGAAATCCTCATCCGCCGGTCGCTGCTCGACGAGGACGGCGGTGGTGATGAAGACGAGGTCTTCGCGTGGATTACGTTCCGAGACGGCGACGGGGGCTCGCGGTTCCACTCGACGCAGGAGATCAAGCACCACTTCGAGCAGCCCGGAACGGGCGAGCCGTGCTTCACGTAACCGCTGCAACCCCCGTCGCTTCGCTCGCCCCGCTGCGCTCAGGCGAAGTGGCGCTGCAGCCGGCGGTGTCGGTGACTGAACAAAGCGCCGATGCCGACGGCCAGCAGTGGCGCGGCCAGTCTCAGGGGTAGCCGCGGCTGGAAGGTGAGGCGGTCGTGCACCGTTGCCGCCGCGTCGCCGTTGGGTGTCACGGTCCGTTCGTGGCGCCACTGGCGCATGCTGAGCATCGTCGACTCCTCGCGGAACGAGCGTCCTGGCTGCAGTTCGGCGATGGTGAGGTAGTCGTAGTCGAACGGCAACACGCCGAACAGGCGCAACCAGGATCGTCCGATCGGGGTGCCCACCGGTACGTCGTCGACAGTGAACGACTCCGCACCGCGCGGCATCGTCATCGTCATGATGGGACGCAGTTCGTCGTTGATGCCCTCGGGGGTGACGACGCGTTGCCACACCGCGTCGGCGGGAGCGTCCACGACGCTCTCCCGTTCGACGACGGTCGGTGTCCTGCTCGGCCCCACGGTGATCAACATAGGCGACGACGGCGTTCGGGTGGGCGCTACGTCGCTACCGCTGATGCCACCGGTCCAGCAACGCCGGGATCTCGCCGAGAAGGAAGGCATAGAAGTCCCGCATCTCGGTAAGACGCTGTCGGGCCAGGCTGTCGGGCCCGGTGGCGGCGATCCCGGCGTCGGCTGCGGTCTGCATGGCCGAGATCGTGACGTTCTGGCTGGTGAACAGTACCGCCCAGGCGTTTTCACGCAGTCGGTAGTGATCCCTGCGGCTGGCGGGCGCCGGTACCCGCTCGGCCAGGCCGACGGCGGTGAGCATCTTGAGCGCGCCTGAGATCCCACCCGAACTGGCCTTCAGTCGATCGGCCAGGTCGCCCATGGTCACAGTCGGCTGTTCGCTGAACAGCAGTGCGGCCAGCACGCGAGCGGTCATCCGTTGCAGGCCGAGGGTGGCGAGCACCAGGGCGAGCTCCTCGGCAACGTCCTGCAGATCTTGACGCTCGGCCACCTTCTCCTCCAACGTGATTCACAGTCTTCAGTAATTACTGAAAATTCAGTATAGTGGCCAATGCCTGGAAAGTCTGCTGAGCGAGAAGGGCGACCATGGACACCGTCACGGCGGCCGTCACACCATCGAGCGTCGCCACCGAGGTGATCCGCGTCCGAGGGCTCGTGTTCAGCTATCCGAAGGCGCCGCAGCCAGCGGTGCGCGGCATGGACTTCGCCGTCGGGCGCGGCGAGATCTTCGGTTTCCTCGGCCCCAGCGGCGCCGGGAAGTCCACCACGCAGAAGGTCCTGATCGGTCTCCTGCGTGGACACGGAGGAGAAGCCTCGGTATGGGGCAAGGACCCGCTGGCGTGGGGACCCGACTACTACCAACGCATCGGGGTCTCCTTCGAGCTGCCCAACCACTACCAGAAGCTCACCGGGCGCGAGAACCTGCGCTTCTTCGCCTCGCTGTACGACGGGACGACCCTGGAGCCGATGGAACTCCTCGACGCCGTCGGCCTGGCCGATGACGCCAACACCCGGGTGGGCAAGTACTCCAAGGGAATGCAGATGCGCCTGACGTTCGTCAGGGCGCTGCTCAACGACCCGGAGTTGGTCTTCCTCGACGAGCCCACGTCCGGACTGGACCCGGTGAACGCCCGCAAGGTCAAGAACATGATCTTGGACCTGAAGGCGCGCGGGCGGACGGTCTTTCTCACCACCCACGACATGGCGACCGCCGACGAGCTGTGCGACCGGGTGGCCTTCGTGGTGGACGGCCAGATCGTCGCCATGGACACGCCGACCGAGCTGAAGATCGCCCGCAGTCAGAGGCTGGTGCGCGTCGAGTTTCGCGGCGAGCACGGCCGCCTGGACACGGCCGACTTCCCGATGGATGGTCTGGCCGATGACCCCGCCTTCCACGCAGTGCTTCGCGACCACCACGTCGAGACCATCCACAGCAAGGAAGCCAGCCTCGACGACGTCTTCGTCGAGACCACCGGGAGAAGCCTGACATGACCCGGCTGTCCAGTGCGCTACGGCTCGAGCTGACTCTGCAAGTCCGGCAACGGTTCCTGCATGCGGCCGTCTTCTCCGGGCTCATCTGGCTGGCCGTGCTGCTGCCGTTGTCGCGCGACCTGCGGCCCGTCGCCGAGCCCTACATCTTGCTGGGCGACACCTGCATCATCGGGTTCTTCTTCGTCGCCGGCACGGTGTTCTTCGAGAAGCAGGAACGCACCCTGAGCGCCGTGATTTCCACGCCGCTGCGGTTCTGGGAGTACCTGACCGCGAAACTGGCCCTCCTGGTGGCGGTCTCGTTGTTCGTGGCTCTGGTGGTGCCCACGATCGCGCACGGATTCGGTTATCGCCCAATCCCGTTGGTGGCAGGGGTGGTGCTCGGCACGCTGCTGATGCTGCTGGTGGGGTTCGCCTCCTCGCTGCCGTTCGCCTCGATCAGCGACTGGTTCCTGGTCGCAACCATCCCGCTCGCGGTGCTTACCGTGCCCCCGGTGCTGCTCTACTCCGGCGTGTGGCCCAACCCGGTGCTGTACGTCGTCCCCACGCAGGGCCCGCTGCTGTTGCTCGGGGCGGCGTTCGATCAGGTTGCGCTGACGCCGTGGCAGGCCGTGTACGCGGTGGCATATCCGGTGCTGTGCATTGCGGGGTTGTTCTGGGTGGCCCGGGCGATGTTCGCCCACTACGTCATCGCACGGTCGGGAGGTGCGTGATGGCGCCGTCGCGGGCCGTGAATGTCAAGGCGCTGGCGGCGTTTGGCCGCAACGATTTGCGCGGCACCTACCGTGACCCGCTGCTGGTCATGATCGTCGCCGCCCCGATCATCTGGACCACCGGCGTCGCGCTGCTCACGCCGATGTTCACCGAAATGCTTTCCGGGCGTTACCAATTCGACCTGGTGCCATACTACCCGCTGATCCTCACCGCGTTCCTGCTGTTGACCAGCATCATCATCGTCGGCGGGCTGGCGGCCTTCCTCGTCCTGGACGAGGTCGATGCGGGCACGTTGACCGTGCTGCGGGTGACGCCGGTGCCGCTGTCGACCTTGTTCGCCTATCGCGCGGCCACGGTCATGGCGGTGACGACCGCCTACGTGATCGCAACCATGTCGTTCAGCGGGATCCTGCGCCCCGGATTGGTCCCGTCGCTGATACCCATTGGGCTGCTTGCCGGGCTGTCCGCGGTGGTCAGCATGCTGTTGATTTTGGCCATGGCGAACAACAAGATTCAGGGCCTCGCGGCCGTTCGCGCGCTGGGCATGCTCATCGCCGGGCTGCCCTGCCTGCCATGGTTCATCCACTCCGGATGGAACCTGGCCTTCGGCGTGCTGCCGCCATACTGGGCCGCCAAGGCGTTCTGGGTCGCCAGCGATCACGGCACGTGGTGGCCGTACCTCCTCGGCGGCGTCGTCTACAACCTCGCCGTCGCGTGGCCGCTGTTCCGTCGATTCCTGGCCAAGCACACCTGAGCGCGCTAGCGCGCGGCGAAGTGGCGTTGCAGCCGCCGGTGCCGGTGCCGAAATAGTGCACCGATGCCGACCGCGATCACGGGCCTCGCCAAGCCCAGGCCCGCCCGCAACTGGAACGTAAATTCGATCATGGACAACCGCTTTGGTGCTGCCGTCGGGTGTAACGCTGCGTCGTGCTGCCATCGGCGCATGCTGAACATCGTCGATTCCTCGCGGAATGCGCGTCCCGGCTGCAGCTCGGCGATGGTGAGGTGGTCGTACTCGGTCGTAGTTGATTACAACGTTGATGTAGTTGGCCCCACCAAGGGTTGCCCCTCCTTCTACCCCCTACGCGTTTCCTACCATCGCGTGCTCGGGGAGCCATCCCGGCTCTCCCGCAGGGACGGTGTCGTCGGTCACGTCGTAGAAGATCTTCGGCTCGATCGTCCGCTCCTCCACGGTGTGCTTCTCGTAGAAGGTGCAGGTCACTGAGTACGAGCCGCTACACGTCGACTTCGCAGGCACGGTGTGTTCCGGTACGTAGATCTCCCTTCCCCGCTGCCAGCTACTATCGGCCCGTCTCGGCCAGTCGCAGATCATGCGGACCTGGCCACCCAGGAATCCCTAGCGGTCGAACGAGCACCCGATGTCGTACTCGTCTGCGCTGGCTGTCGGAGCCGCGACCGACGCGGCGGCGAACATCAAGCCTGCGAGGGTAGACGTGATCTTTATGGCGGATCCTTCCGGTCGAATGCCAGCAGGTTAGCAGCCGCCTCACAGAGGGAATTGACGGATGCGTCAGTTCATCGAACGATCGGATCTGACGGAACCGTAAGCCACCTTTTCCGAGGCCCTCCAAGTGGGCGTCTGACTGCGGTCGGCTGGCAATCGAGCCCTGGCGCGGTCATCGTTGAAGGCTCGTGTGGCACCAGATTCTCGGCGTGCATCGCTAAAACTAAGGGTTCTGGTCGGCGGTGGTGAACCATGTGTAGTCGAAGGGCAGCACGCCGAACAAGCGCAGCCAGGACCGTCCGATCGGAGTGCCGATCGGGACGTTGTCGACCGTGATGCGACTCCGCCCCGCACGGCATCGACATCGTCATCCACGGGCGCAGCTCGTCGTTGATCCCCTCGGAGGGATCACGCGTTGCCACACCTGATCGGCGGCCGCGTCCACCACGCTCCGCCGCTCGATGACCGTCGGTTCGCCCTTCGACCGCATGAACATCAACGTGCTCGACAGCGACGCGCTCGTGGGATCCACGTGATGGGCACTCCGGTCGCCGGCGGTCGCTAAGATTCCGTCAATGCCGACCGGATTGCGACTGCTCAGCCGCGGCTCGTGGCCGGAGGCCAAGCGGCTGGCCGAGATCCTGCGCCAGCGAGACCGTCGGCGGGGTGCTGTTGCTGATCGCCGGCGCGGCGGCACTGGTGTGGGCGAATTCGCCGTGGTCGCACGTCTATCGCGACGTGTCGGAGTTCGTGATCGGCCCCGCGTCGCTGCACCTGAACCTGACCGTCGCGGCGTGGGCCGCCGACGGGCTGCTGGCGATCTTCTTCTTCGTGGTGGGACTCGAGCTCAAACGCGAGTTCGTCGCCGGCGACCTGCGCGACCCCGCGCGTGCCGCGCTGCCGATCGCCGCGGCCGTCGGCGGGATGATCGTGCCCGCCGCCATCTTCGTCGGCATCAACCTCGCTGGCGGGCCACCCCGAGAACCTCGACGGCTGGGCGGTGCCGATCGCCACCGACATCGCGTTCGCGCTGGCCGTGCTGGCCGTGCTGTCGACCCATCTGCCGACCGCGCTGCGGACGTTCCTGCTCACGCTCGCCGTGGTCGACGACCTGCTGGCGATCACCATCATCGCCGTCTTCTACACCGACCATCTCGCGCCCGGTCCGCTGCTTCTCGCCCTGATCCCGGGCGGCCTGTTCGCGCGTGGCCGTGCAGCGCGGGGTGCGGCGCTGGTGGGTGCTGGTGCCGCTGGCGGTCGCCACGTGGGCGCTGGTGCATGCCAGCGGGGTGCACGCGACGGTGGCGGGCGTGTTGCTCGGCTTCGCGGTGCCGGTGCTGGGGCGGCATTCGGCCGCCGAACACTTCGAGCACCGACTGCGACCACTGTCCGCCGGGGTTGCGGTGCCGGTGTTCGCGTTCTTCGCCGCCGGCGTGACGGTCGGCGGTTGGGACGGCCTCGGCGCATGCGCTGCGCCATCCCGTGACCATCGGCGTGTTCGTCGGCCTGGTGCTCGGCAAGCCGCTCGGGGTGTTCGTCACCACGTTCCTGTTGGCCAGGTTCACCGGCGCGACCCTTGACGACGACCTGGCGTGGCGCGACGTGCTCGGTGTCGCCTTGTTGGCGGGCATCGGGTTCACCGTGTCGCTGCTGATCGGCGAGCTGGCATTCGGTTACGGGACGGTGACGGGGGCCGACGCGAAGATCGGGGTGCTGACGGGCTCCGTCGTCGCCGGCATGCTGGCCGCGCTGGTTCTGGTCAGCCGCAACGCCGTTTACCGCCGCATCCACGCCGTCGAGACGGCCGACGCCGACCACGACGGTGTGCCCGACATCTACCGGCCTTGACAGGACTACGCTCGCCGACGCGTGCGTAAACTGATCGGGATGCTCGAACAGATCCGCGGCCCCGCTGATCTGCAGCACCTATCGCAGTCGCAGCTCGAGTGAACTGGCTGTCGAGATCCGCGAATTCCTGATCCACAAGGTCGCTGCAACAGGTGGGCATCTGGGCCCCAACCTCGGCGTCGTCGAGTTGACGCTCGCGCTGCACCGGGTCTTCGACTCGCCGCACGATCCGATCATCTTCGACACCGGCCATCAGTCCTACGTGCACAAGATGCTGACGGGCCGCTGCGCAGGACTTCGGCAACCTGCGCAAGAAGGGTGGCCTGTCGGGGTATCCGTCGCGCGCCGAGAGCGAGCACGACTGGGTGGAGTCCAGCCACGCCAGCACCGCGCTGTCCTACGCCGACGGGCTGGCCAAGGCCTTCGAGCTGAGCGGGCACCGCAACCGGCACGTGGTCGCCGTCGTCGGTGACGGCGCGCTGACCGGCGGCATGTGCTGGGAGGCGCTGAACAACATCGCCGCCGCACGCCGGCCCGTGGTGATCGTCGTCAACGACAACGGGCGCAGCTACGCCCCGACCATCGGCGGCTTCGCCGATCACCTCGCCGGTCTGCGGCTGCAGCCGGGCTACGAGAAGCTGCTGGAGAGGGGCCGCGACACCGTGCGCGGCGTGCCGCTCATCGGTGAGCTCTGCTACCAGTGCATGCACAGCGTGAAGGCCGGCATCAAGGACGCGCTGGCGCCCCAGGTGATGTTCACCGACCTCGGGCTCAAGTACGTCGGCCCCATCGACGGGCACGACGAGCACGCCGTCGAGGCGGCGCTGCGCCACGCCCGCGGCTTCAACGCGCCGGTGATCGTGCACGTCGTGACCCGCAAGGGCATGGGCTACGGGCCCGCGGAGGCCGACGAGGCCGAGCAGATGCACTCCACCGGGGTGATCGACCCGCACACCGGGCTCGTCCACGTCGGTGGCGGCGCCGGGTTGGACGTCGGTGTTCTCCGACGAGCTGATCAAGCGTGCGGCCAAGCGCCGCGACGTCGTCGCGATCACCGCCGCCATGCCGGGGCCCACCGGGTTGAGCGCGTTCCGGCAGCGGTATCCGGATCGCTTCTTCGACGTCGGCATCGCCGAGCAGCACGCCATGACGTCGGCCGCGGGGCTGGCGATGGGTGGCATGCACCCGGTGGTGGCGATCTACTCGACGTTCCTGAACCGGGCCTTCGACCAGATCATGATGGACGTCGCGCTGCACGAGCTGCCCGTGACGATGGTGCTCGACCGCGCCGGTGTCACCGGCAACGACGGCGCCAGCCACAACGGTGTCTGGGACCTGTCGATCCTCGGCATCGTGCCCGGCATGCGGGTCGCCGCGCCGCGTGACGCCACGCGGCTGCGCGAGGAACTCGGCGAGGCGCTCGCGGTCAAGACCGGGCCCGACTGCGCTGCGGTTCCCGAAGGGCGATGTGGGCGAGGACATTCCGGCCGATCGAACGCCGCACGGGTGTCGACGTGCTCGCCGTGCCCGCCGAGGGGCTGTCCGCCGACGTGCTGCTGGTGGCGGTCGGGTCGTTCGCCTCGATGGCGCTGTCGGCGGCCGAGCGGCTGTGCAAGCAGGGCATCGGGGTCACCGTGGTCGACCCGAGATGGGTGCTGCCCGTGCCCGAGGTGATCGGCGAGCTCGCGACGGCGCACAAGCTGGTGGTCACCGTCGAGGACAACGGCGTGCACGGCGGCGTCGGGTCGGCGGTGTCGGGGGCGTTGCGTCGCGCCGAGATCGACGTGCCCTGCCGCGACGTCGGCGCTGCCCCAGGAGTTCCAGGACCACGCGTCGCGCGGCGAGATGCTCACCGAGGTCGGCCTGACCGACCAGCACATCGCCCGCCAGATCACCGGCTGGGTCGCCGCGCTGGGCAGTTCGGTGGGCGAGCCCGTCAGTCACCAGCTCGACTGACCGCTTTCGCTGCGCCCAACGTGGCGTCGGCACCGTAGCGCTCGGTATCGGGTCCGCGTGACGCTCTAGGCTTCGGCCATGGACGCCGAACTCGAGCGATGGAAGGCCGCAGGCCAGTACTTCGACTACCTGGGTTTCGACATCTTCTACCGGGTCGACGGCAGGCCGTTCGGGGAAGCGCCCGTGCTGCTGCTGATTCACGGTTATCCGTTCAACTCCTTCGACTGGGCGCTGATCTGGCCGACTCTGGTCGAGCGGTTCACCGTCATCGCCCCCGACATGATCGGGATGGGCTTCTCGGACAAACCCGTCGCCTACGAGTACACGGTGCACCGACCACGCCGACATGCACGAGGCGCTGCTGCGCCACCTGAACGTCGACTCCTGTCACGTGCTGGCCCACGACCTCGGCGACTCCGTCGGCCAGGAGCTGCTGGCGCGGCTACGAGTCCGGCGACCACGCCTACGGCGCGCCGCGCATCGAGTCGATCACCTGGCTCAACGGCGGTCTGTTCAACGAGGCCTACACGCCGCGGCTCATGCAGAAGCTGATGTCGCGAACTCCGTTGGGCGACATCACCAGCCGGTTCCAGGGCAGCTCCGGTGTCGCGGCGCATCATGGACCGCACGCTCGACGAGATGTTCGGGCCCAACACCAAGCCGTCGCCGCACATGCTCGAACAGTTCCACCAGATCCTGGACTACAACGACGGCGCGCGGGTGACTGCACAAGGTCGGCAGGTTCGTCACCGACCGCTACACGCTACCGCAATCGGTGGGTGCGGGCGATGCGGGAGACCATCGTGCCGATGCGGCTGATCGACGGGCCCATCGACCCGAACTCGGGCAAGCACATGGCCGACCGCTATCGCGAGGTCATTCCCAACCCGGACGTCGTGATGCTCGCCGACGACATCGCCCACTGGCCGCAGATCGAGGCGCCGGACGCGGTGCTGACGCACTTCCTGGCCCACGTCGACCGCGTCATCGGCGCCTGAGCGCGTCTACCTCGGGCGGCCTCGTCCTCGTCCTCGGGCTCGGCCGTCGGCGTGCGTCAGCGCCGTCGCCAGCACCGGCACCGTCAGTTCCCGCTGCCACGCCCGGCGCCCGACTCGGCCAGGAACGCATCGACGATGGCCGCGGTATCGTCGGCTGATCCTCGGGGGGCTGCCAGTCCCAGCACAGCCTGCGCACGGTGTCGGGGGTCAACAGGTTCTCGGTCGGCACCGAAAACCGTTGCGACAGTTCGGCAAGACCCGTTCGTGGCGGCCTCCAGCCGTTCGGCCGCCTCGGGCTTGCGCCGTGCCCAGCGGGACGCGGGCGGAGGTCCGTTCTGCGGCTCGGACGCCGCTGGAAGGTCGTCGGTGTGCGGGCGCCGGCGAGCGCGTCCAGCCACACCTGCGCGCTGCGGCGTTGCCGCGAGCCGCCGAACACCGGCAGCGCGGTCAGCTTCTGCACGGTGTCCGGGTCCGTCGGTCGCGGCGTTGATGATCGCGGCGTCGGGCAGGATGCGGCCGGGCGCGATGTCGCGGCGCTGCGCGATGTGGTCGCGCGTCGTCCACAGTTCCCGCACCGCGGCCAGCGTCCTCGGGTTGCGCACCTTGTGGATGCCCGACGTGCGCCGCCAGCGGTCGCGCCGGGTGGGCGGCGCGACGAACGTGCGCAGGTGCTCGAACTCCTGCTCGGCCCACTGCGTCTTGCCCTGTTCGTCGAGCACGGCCGCGATCGCTGCGCGCAGTTCGAGCAGCACTTCGACGTCGAGCGCGGCGTAGTTCAGCCACTCGGCGGGCAGCGGGCGCTTCGACCAGTCGGCCGCGCCGTGGCCCTTCACCAGGTGCAGCCCGAGCAGACGCTGCACCATCGCGGCGAGGTTCACCCGGTCGAAGCCGGCCAGCCGGCCCGCGAGTTCGGTGTCGTAGAGCCGCGGCGGGATCATGCCGAGTTCGGCCAGGCACGGCAGGTCCTGGTCGGCGGCGTGCAGGACCCACTCGTCGCTGCGCGAGCACCGTCGGCCACCGGCGCCATCGTCGCGAGCGGGTCCCCGCCGTGGCTGACCGGGTCGATCAGCACCGAGCCCGCACCCGCGCGGCGGATCTGCACCAGGTAGGCGCGGTTGGAGTAGCGGAAGCCCGACGCGCGCTCCGCGTCGATCGCGAACGGGCCCGGTGCCCGACCCGAGCAAGCTCGGCAGCCTCGGCGATTTCGCTCGGCGTAGACCGCACACGGCGGGCACGCCGTCGGCCGGCGCAAGCAGCGGGGTGGCCTCGGGCTCGGATTGGTCGTCGAGTGACGAGTCGTCGTCTGGTGACGGAGCGTCCGTCATCTCACGCGCGCGTGCGGGAGCCGAGGTCGGTGACTCCGGTCGGGGGCAGGCCTGCGGCGTGTTCGAGCACCTCGCAGAACGCCTGTACGTGCGGGCCCAGTTCCAGGGTGGTCGCCGTCCACGACGCGCGCAGTTCGAGTTGGTGAGCGCGTGGTGGTCCGGAGATGTCGCCGTAGCGCACCGACGTGGTGGCGGTGACGGTGCCGCCGAGCGCGGTGACGAGCTGGTCGTGTTCCTCGAGCGCGTCGACCAGCCAGCTCCACGCCACCTCGGGCAGCAGCGGGTCGACGGCCTCACTCGAGTCCAGGTCGGCCTGGATGTAGGCCACCAGTCGCATGGTGCCGTCCCACGCCTCGGCGCCTTCGGGGTCGTGCAGCAGGATCAGCCTGCCGAACGCGTCGCCCTCGGATCGCTCGGGCACGATCGCCGTCTCGGGATGCCGGACCTCGGCGCCAAGGGCGTAGCTGAACGGGGGCAAGTCGCTGCGGCGGCCGGATCGGCCCGAGCTCGATCTCCGGCCGCACGGTGGTGGCGTTCATCGCCGCCACCGCTTCGCGGAACTGGGCCGGTTCGGCGGAGGTCACGGCGTTTGACGCTAGCTCATCGGGGCAGGTGGCGGTGCAGGCGCGCCGAAGTGTTACCACATGGCAGCATGGTGCGCGATGAACAACCGCCGCGACCTGCCCGAGTCGCCCTACCTGGCCGCGGCCGCAGGCCGCAAACCGCACCGGGTGCCGGTGTGGTTCATGCGCCAGGCCGGCCGTTCGCTGCCCGAGTACCGCGCGCTGCGCGCCAAGACCACGCATGCTGGCAGGCGTGCTTCGACCCCGAACTGTCTGCGAGATCACGCTGCAGCCGGTGCGCCGGCACGGCGTCGACGCCGCCATCCTGTTCTCCGACATCGTGGTGCCGCTGCGCGCGTCGGGGATCGATCTCGACATCGTGCCCGACGTCGGCCCCGTCATCGCCCACCCGATCCGCACCGCCGCCGACGTCGCGGCGATGAAACCGCTTGAGCGCGAAGCGGTTGCACCGATCGCCGAGGCGGTGTCGCTGCTGGTGGCCGCGCTGGGCGAGGTGCCGCTGATCGGTTTCGCCGGTGCGCCGTTCACGCTGGCGTCCTATCTGGTGGAGGGCGGCCCGAGCCGCAACCACGAACGCACCAAGGCGATGATGCTGGGCGAGCCGGGCACGTGGCACGCAGCTGATGACCGCCCTGACCGACGTCACGATCGGGTTCCTCCGGACCCAGCTGGACGCCGGCGTCGACGCGATCCAGCTGTTCGACTCTTGGGCGGGCACGCTATCGCTGGCCGACTACCGCGAGTACGTGTTGCCGCACAGCGCCAGGGTTTTCGACGCGCTGGCCGGTGACGGCGTGCCGATGACGCACTTCGGCGTGGGTACCGCCGAACTGCTTGGCGCGATGTCCGAAGCGGTCGCGAAGCCCGGGGTGCCCGCCGTGGTCGGCGTGGACTGGCGAACCTCGCTGACGGACGCCGCCACCAGGGTGCGGCCCGGGGTCGCGCTGCAGGGCAACCTCGACCCAGTGGTGTTGCTGGCGGGCTGGCCGGTGGTGGAGCGCGGGGTGCGCAGCGTCGTCGAGGACGGCCGCCGCGCGGTGGACGCGGGCGCGGCCGGGCACGTGTTCAACCTGGGTCACGGGGTGCTGCCCGCCACCGATCCGGGGATCGTGACCGACGCCGTCGCATTGGTGCATTCGTTGTGAACGGTCCTACATATTGTGTTGTCGGCGGCGGCATTTCGGGCCTCGTAGCCGCCTACCGATTAAGGATGGCGGCGGGTCCCACCGCCACGATCACGGTGTTCGACCCCGCCGACCGCCTCGGCGGCGTGCTCCGCACCGAACGCATCGGCGGGCAACACGTGGACGTCGGCGCCGAGGCGTTCATCGCAAGACGGCCCGAAGTGCCGGCGTTGCTGGCCGAGCTGGGACTCGCCGACCGGCAGGTGGGCACCACCGGGGCACGACCGCTGATCTTCAGCGGCGGCAGGCTGCACGAGATGCCGCAGGGCACGCTGCAGGGCATCCCCGCGAACGGCTCGTCGGTCGCCGGGCTGGTGGACGGCGCGACCGTCGCCCGGATCGACGCCGAGCGTTCCCGGCCGCTGCCGTGGCGCAGCGGTGCCGACCCGACGGTGGCCGAACTCGTCGGCGACCGCTTCGGTGATCAGGTGGTGGCGCGGTCGGTCGACCCGCTTCTGGCCGGGGTCTACGCCGGGTCGGCGGCGACGATCGGGCTGCGCGCCGCGGTGCCATCGCTGGCCGCTGCCCTTGACCGAGGCGCCCGCAGCCTCACCGACGCCGTGCGCGAAGCGCTCCCGCCGCCCACCGGCGGATCGGTGTTCGGCGCCGTCGACGGCGGCTACCGCGTGCTGCTCGACGAACTCGTTCGGCGGGCAGGCTTCCAGTGGGCGCACGTGACCGTGGAGCGGGTCGACCATGCCGCGGACGGCTGGGATCTGGTCGACGACGAGGGGCAGCACTGGCACGCCGATGGCGTGGTGCTGGCCGTCCCGGCGCCGCGGCTGCCCAGGCTGATCGAGCGCGTCGCGCCGCGGACCGCGGCGGCGGCCAGGCGCATCCAGGTGGCGTCGACGGTGTTGGTGGCACTCGCGCTGCCGGGCGGCACCCCGGTGCCCGAGCAGTCCGGAGTGCTGGTGGCCGCGGGGGAACGGTTGCACGCCAAGGCGATGACGCTGACGTCGCGCAAATGGGGGTCGCGCGGAAACGTCGAGTTGCTGCGACTGTCGTTCGGCCGGTTCGGCGACCAGCTCGCCCGCAGCGCTGGCGACGAGGACCTGCTGTCGTGGGCGGCGGCCGACCTCGCCAGTGTCTTCGGCATCACCCACGAGCCCGTCGACTGCCACGTGCACCGCTGGATCGACGCGATGCCCCAGTACGGGCCGGGGCATGCCGGGTTGGTCGCCGAATTGCGGGCGGCCCTGCCGCCGACCATCGCGGTGGCGGGCGGCTACCTCGACGGCATCGGAGTGCCCGCCTGTGTGACGTCGGGCACTAGGGCGGCGGCGTCGTTGGCCCGCGCGAGCGTGGCACGATAGGACTACAGCGGACGCGAGGAGCAGAAACAAAAATGGCCAAGCTCGATTACGACGCCCTCAATGCAATGACCAGATACATGATGATCTCGGTCTTCGCCGTGCAGCCGGAGGCGCTCGGGGAACAGCGCCGCGCCGTGATCGACGAGACCGAGACGTTCTTCAAGCAGCAGGAGGCCGACGGCGTGGTCGTGCGCGGCCTCTACGACGTGACGGGCTTCCGGGCCGACGCCGATTTCATGTTCTGGACCCACGCCGAGCGCGTCGAGAGCCTGCAGTCCACCTACTCGGCGTTCCGGCGCACCACGCTCGGGCTGGCCAGTGATCCGGTGTGGAGCGTGGTGGCCCTGCACCGCCCGGCGGAGTTCAACAAGAGCCACCTACCCGCGTTCGTCGCCGGAGAAGACCCCGGTGACTACGTGTGCGTGTATCCGTTCGTCCGCTCGCTGGACTGGTACCTGTTGCCCGACGAGGAACGCCGCAAGATGCTCGTCGAGCACGGCATGGCCGGCCGCGAGTACCCCGACGTGCGGGCAAACACCGTGCCCGCGTTCGCACTCGGTGACTACGAGTGGATTCTGGCGTTCGAGGGTCCGGATCTGGCCAGGATCGTCGAGCTCATGTGGAAGCTGCGCTACACCGACGCGCGCCGTCACGTTCGGGAGGAGACGCCGTTCTTCACCGGGCCGCGGGTGGGCGTCGAAGAACTCGTCGCGAAGCTGCCGTAGCGCGAAAACCCATGCACGCTGCGGTTTTGGTTAGCGGGTCTACCCTCGGCGGCATGACCGCTCCAGTTGATCCAAACCGCTTCGAAGAGATGTATCGCGACGACCGCATGGCGCACGGCCTTCCGGCTGCCACGCCATGGGACATCGGTGGCCCGCAACCGGTGGTTCAGCAACTCGTCGCGCTGGGCGCCATCAAGGGTGAGGTCCTCGACCCGGGCACCGGGCCCGGTCACCATGCCATTCACTACGCGTCGAAGGGGTTGTCGGCCACCGGCATCGACGCTTCGCCCGCCGCCATCGAGCGCGCCCGCGCGAACGCCGAGAAGGCAGGTGTTTCGGTCGACTTCCAGGTCGCGGACGCGACGAAGCTGGAGGGCCTGGAGAACCGGTTCGACACGGTCGTCGACTGCGCGTTCTATCACGTCTTCAGCGGCGACCTCGAGTTGCAGAAGTCCTACGCGAAGGCATTGCATCGCGCCACCAAGCCGGGCGCCCGGCTGTACATGTTCGAGTTCGGCGACCACAGCGTCAACGGTTTCAGGATGCCGCGCAGCCTTTCCGAGGACGAGTTTCGCGACGTGCTTCCCGCAGGTGGTTGGGACATCACGTATCTGGGAACGACGACGTATCAGGGCACTGTCAGCGTCGAGACGTTCGAAACGATGGCCGCGCGCATCCCCGAGTTCTCGGACGAAATGGACTCGTTCTTGGATCGGCTGCGGATCATCGAGCCGTGGCTGACCGACGGCCGCGCGCACATGCCGTTCTGGGAGGTCCACGCCACCCGCGTCGACTAACACCCCGCTGGCGCTAGGAACTGGCGGGCACCATCCGCAGCGAGATCGAATTGATGCAGTAGCGCTGGTCGGTCGGCGTCGGATAGCCCTCACCCTCGAAGACGTGGCCGAGATGGCTGTGGCAATTCGCGCACAGCACCTCGACGCGGTGCATGCCGCCGGAGTCGTCGGACCGCAGGATCACCGCATCGGAGTTGGCTGGGTCGAAGAAAGACGGCCAGCCGCAATGGGATTCGAACTTCTCGGTGCTGCGGAACAGCTCGGCGCCGCAGGCCCGGCACTCATAGACGCCTTCGGCCTTGGTGTCGGTGTACTCGCCGGTGAACGGCCGCTCGGTGCCCGCCTGGCGCAGCACCGCGTATTCCGCAGGGGTCAGCTTCTTGCGCCACTCGTCGTCGGTCAGTTCGATCTTGGGGCTTGCAGAGCTCATGCGCTTACGCTAGCGCGCGGCTCCTTCTGCGTCATCCAGGGCCGGTCGATGCCCTGGTCGAGCCGGTCGTCGGCCTTGGCGTCGAGGTAGCGGAAGTACAGCACGCAGAACACCACGACGAGCATCAGCGACCAGCCGTAGGTGATCTTGAGGTACTCGAGGAACCGGCCCGTGGTCACCCAGTAGATCGAGCAGCCAGCGATCCATCGTCATGAAGCCGTAGATCGCCAGCCACGCCACCCAGTTGCGGATCACCGAGTTGGGCAGCACTACCGTCATGAGGAATGGGAACAACATCATCGAGTAGTAGGCCTGCCCCAGCGACAAGACCAGGAACGACGCGATCAGCAGCACGCCCGACGACGTGAGCATCCAGAAGAACGGGTCACGCTCGCGGTAGTAGCGGTACAGCAGCCACAGGCTGCCGACTGCGAGCAGTCCGAAGACGATGCGCAGCAACAGGATCAGCCACGTCGGCAGGCCGTAGTAGATCCCGTTGCCGAGGATGGAGCTGTTGAAGTAGTCGCGGGTGGAGAAGATGTAGGGCACCGTGCGCCGGACGAAGCTCATCGGATCGCTCACCAACGGCCAGGCGGCGACGTTGAAGAGCAGCGGCACCCCGAAGGCGGTGACGAGCGCCCGCCATTGCCGGTTCAGCAACGGCAGCAACAACAATGGCGCGAGTGAGGGTTTGATGACCAGCGTCAGGCCGACGGCCACCCCGGCCAGCCATTGGTGGTTGACCTTGCCGTCGAGCAGCCAGCGGAAGAACAGCACCTCACACAGCACGATGAAGCCGTTGATGTTGGTGAACACCAGTGTGTTGGTGACGCTTTCGGTGCAGAACATGGCGAGCAAGAGGGCTGGCGCGGCCACCGAGGCCAGGGTGTACTTGAACAAGCGCAACAAGAGGTAGGCGGCCACCACGATGGCGATCGCGTTCAGGGTGATGAACCAGTACCGCGCCGCCGTGACGGGCAGGTAGCCGAACGGGGCGAGCAGCAGCGTGCCACCCGGGGGATACAGGTAGTGCGGGTCGACGTAGTCGAAGTGCTCGTTGTAGATGTCCCAGCCGTGCTTGAAGTTGATGACGGCCCGGTACACGGGTCCGAAGTCGTCGGTGATGTAGCCGTTGGTACCTAGGACGTAGCCGCGGTGGATCACCGAAACGATCGCGATGGGCCACAGCACGGACCGCATCACGGTTGCGACGCTGGGTGGTGAGGTGCGAGGCCTGAAGGCCTTCAGCAGGGAGTCGGGTACCGCCACCAGCGCACCCTATACCGGCGTTCTCAGGCCTCGGGCTAGGCGGGGCAGTACGTGTCGGTGCCCGGGAGCTTGCCGCTGTCGAGATAGGCGAGCACGGGCGGCAACGCGCACGGCGAGTACACCGTGGCGCCATGACCGATGCCCTGCCACATCACGCGGCGGTTCTGCGCGCCCGAGTTGATGACGGTCGCGGCGACGGCGGCGACGCCCTCGTTGCCGACGATCGGGTCGTTCTGCACGCCGAGCAGCAGCACGGGGATCTTGAGGTCCTTGGGATCCTGCGGGGGCGTTCCACTGGGCCAGTTCAGGCACTTCACCAGGTTGAGCGCACCGACCGTGCCGAACTGCGGGTAGAGCTTTCCCCACGCCACGACGAGTTCGCGGACCCGGTCGGGGGTCGGGCGGTTCAGCGCGTCGCTGCAGGAGTTCACGAACTGGCCATCGCTCTGCCGCAACGCTTCGGCCTGGTTGATCAGGCTGTTGAGCTGGTTGGCGTCGCCGCCGCGGGCAGCGGCCAGGGCAGCGGCGAGGTTGTTGGTGGCGCTCGCGCGGTCGCCCTTCGGGAATCCCAGGGCGGTGGTGATGGCGTCGACCAGCGTGGCCACCGATACGCCGCCGGGACCGCGGCCGTCGTGGGCGGATTGCAGCATGGCGGAGATGGCGCCCTTGGGGTCGTCGCCGAGCGGGCACCCATCGGTGCACTGGGCGGCGAACGCGTCCAGCGCGGCCTGCTGGCCCTTGACCTTCTGTTCGGCGGCGGCCTCGGCCGCGATGCCGAGGGGCAGGGGCGAGTCGAGGACGAGTCGCGAGACCTTGGTGGGGTGCGCGCCCGCATAGGCCAGCGCCACCTGTGCGCCGTTGCCGATGCCGAGCAGGGCCAGCGTCGGCACGTCCCAGGTGCTGCGCAGTCGCTCGATGTCCTCGGCGGCGTGCGAGTTGTCGTAGGCGGAGTCGCCGGGCGCGATGGTGTCGGTGCAACTCGTCGTGGCGGTCTGGACGATCGCGCCGAGGTTGGCGACGGGGTCGTCGCCGGACTCGAACTGCGCCTGGTCGATCATCTCCTGGCGGTCGAACAGGTCGCGGCAGTCGAGGTCACCGGACATGCCCATGCCGCGACGGTCGACCGAGACGATGGGGTGGGTCTTGAGTACGTCGGTTCCGCTGCGCGACAGCCACACCGGAAGCTGCACCGACGACGGCAGGTCGGAGCCGGTCGTCATCACCAGCGGTCCGGCGTCGGCCGGAGTCGCCACCGACTTGGCCCGCACCACGCCGATGCTCACCGTGCCGGTCGCGCCGTTGATGGAGTCGAGGTCCGCGTCGTAGCTGGCGCAGTCCAGCGAGACGCCGGGCAGGGGCGCGACGCCCGCGGCGGTGAACACCCGTGAGGTGCAGTCCCGCCAGGCCAGGTCGTTCTTCGGCACGTCGATCCCCAGTGGGCCAGGTGGCTTGCTGGTGGTCGCCGGCTGGCCCTGGGGCTTGGCGCCGGAGTCGGTGGCGAAGCGCGGGTTGGCCGCCAGACCGGGTGCGCAGCCGACGACGACGGCCGACAAGACAGTCGACAGGCACAGGGCCTGGAGCAGCTGACGACGCCGACGCATGCTGACCACAGTAGCGATCGCTGGAAGCTAGTCGGCCTTGACGTAGCGCGTGTAGAGGTAGCCCTCGTCGTCGGTGAGCATGTGGCTGCGCCGCATCTTGGTGTGCGCCTCGCCGGAACCGGTGGCGATGCGCCGGGCCAGTCCGCCGACCATGATCGGCGCGATGGTCACGCACAGCTCGTCGAGGACACCGTGCTCGATGAACAGGCTGAGCAGCGACGGACCGCCCTCGGTGAGCACCCGACGCATGCCCCGCCGATCCAGGATGGCGAGCACCGCTTCCGGCTCGACGCGGTCGGTCTGGGGTCCGGAGGCGTCGATGACCTCGGCCTGGGCGCCGAACCGCCGGCGGGCGTCGTCGACGGTCTCGCGGCAGGTCAGGATGAGCGGAGGCACCTCGGACCGGGTGAACAGCTTGGCGTCGTGCTCGAAGTCGGCGCTGTGGGTGACGACGGCGATCGGGGGCACCTCGGCCTGTCCGCGGCTCTGGCGATCCTGGCGTTGCGCGGCGGACATCTGTGCGCCGGAGTAGTTCTCGATGCGCACGGTGGCCGCGCCGACGACGACGACGTCGGCTTCTTGACGCATCCGGTGGAACAGCGCGCGGTCCCCGGGACCGGCCAGCCCGCCCGCGGTGCCGTCGTCAGTGGCCCCGCCGTCCAGGCTGGAGATCATGTTGGCGCGCACCCAGCACCGGTCGAGGTTTGCCGGGTAGGCATAGAAGGCCGCCAGGCGGGCGTAGTCATCGGTGTCGAACGTGGCGCCTACGGCACGCAGCTCTGTGAGCTCTGTGGCAGGGTCGGCGTCGGACACGGATTCAATTCCAACACGTCGATAGGGTGCCTGCATGAACGGGGCCAGCGGTATCGCTCATTTGACCGATCGGCATCCAAGCGTGACGCCCGAGAAGCTCATCGCCGGGTTGGTGCCTCCGCCCACGTTCGCCGACGTGAGCTTCGACACCTACCGCCCCGATCCCGCCGAGCCGTCGCAGGCCGCGGCGGTGCAGGCGTGCCTTCGATTTTGCGAGCAGGCCGCCCTGCAGCGCGCGGGCAAGAAGAAGCTCTTCGGCAAGCGGGAGGTGCTGCATGGCGTCGGCATGTACCTCGACGGCGGGTTCGGCGTCGGCAAGACCCACCTGCTGGCGTCCACTTATTACGCGCTGCGGGAGGCCAACGCGGGCCCGGCCGCGTTCGCGACGTTCGGTGAACTCACCCAGCTCGCTGGGGTTTTCGGTTTCGTCGAGTGCATCGAGCTGCTGGCCGACTACGTGGTGGTGTGCATCGACGAGTTCGAACTCGACGATCCCGGCAACACGACGCTGATCTCGCGGCTGCTCTCGCAACTGGTCGAGCGCGGGGTGTCGGTCGCGGCGACGTCGAACACGTTGCCCGAACAGCTGGGGGAGGGCCGGTTCGCCGCGCAGGACTTCCTGCGTGAGATCAACACGTTGGCACAGATCTTCACCACGGTCCGGATCGAGGGCCCGGACTACCGGCATCGCGACCTGCCGCCGGCGCCGGCCCCGCCGTCCGACGACGAGGTACGCCTGCGCGCCGCCGACGTGGCAGGCGCGACGCTGGACGACTTCGATGCGTTGTGCAAGCATCTGGCGACGATGCACCCCTCGCGCTACCTGGCACTCATCGAGGGCGTGACGGAGGTTTTTGTTACCGGTGTGCACCCGCTCGACGATCAGAACGTGGCCCTGCGGCTGGTGTCGCTGACCGACCGGCTCTACGACGCGGGCATTCCGGTGGTGGCCTCGGGCGCCAAGCTGGACCAGGTCTTCAGCGAGGAGATGCTGGCCGGCGGGTTCCGCAAGAAGTATCTGCGGGCCACGTCGCGTCTGCTCGCGCTCACCAACGCGGGGCGATGAGCGTTTGCGCGAAGAACAGACGGCCAGCGTCAGAGCGGGCGCACCATCACGTAGTCGTGCTCGAGGCCGTCACCCATGCGGAACGTCTTGGTGCCGCTGGCGCGGAAGCCGTGCTTGGTGTAGAAGCGTTGCGCGCGTTGGTTTTGCTGGTTGACGCCGAGCCATACGCACGCCGCGCCGAGGTGCCGCGCTTCGTCGAGCGTCGCGACCATCAGGGCGGCCGAGACGCCTGCGCCGTGCCCGTCGGGCAGGACGTACATCTTGGACAGCTCGACGGCCGGTCGGATCGTGACGGCGCGCTGCACGTCGGCGTCGTCGCCGACGCCGTGGATCAGCATCGCGTAACCCAGGATTCGGCCAGCCGAACGGGCCGCGAACACCGCACGCTTCGGGTCGGCGAGGTAGTCGGCGAACCGGTTCACCGACAGGTTTTCGGCGATGAACGCGGCGATGTCCGCCGCCGTGGCCGACGGTGGACAGGCCAGCGGGAACGTCAGCGCGGCGACGGTGGCGAGGTCGGGGAGATCGCGCTCAGTGGCTGAGGTGACCTGAACAGCCATGCCGGGTCAGGGGATTGGCGTATCTGGTTGCCAGATGTTCCATTGCGCCAGGTGTGTGCCCGTTTGTGGGTTGAGCAGCACGACGGTGGAGACGAGGTCGCGGTAGACCTGCCAGTACACCGCGCCGGTGACCGTCGAGCCCGCCGGCGCGTTCAGCAGCGCGGTTTGGAGCGCGTCGGGGGCATCGGTGTTCTTGGGTCCGTATGCGTCGGCGAACGGCGTGACGCCGTTGAAGGCGAACGCGATGGACATGACGAAGGGGTTGGGCACCTGGATGGCGTGCACGGTCACGGTCGCACGCCATGGGCCGCCCTGGTCGCGCCAGCGGGGCGAACCGTTCGGCGTGTAGCCGGGGGGAGCGTCGGTGGGTACGACGTCGCGCACGCTCACGTCGGCGACGATGCCCTTGTAGTTGACGCGCAGCGTGTCGCCGAGGTTGCCGATCGGGGTTTCCGGGGCGGCGGCGGGCGGCGCGGCGGCGATGGGCGGCGCCAGGCCGATGGTCGCGGCGGCCATCGCGGCGACGAACAACGCGAACCAGCGGTATGGTCTGCTCTTCGCGCGAGCGCTCATCGCGGGCATCAGTGATCCTCCCTTTTCTGCCTCGCATGATGGCACATGCAGCAAGCAGGGACAGCCCGTTCGCGCGTCAGGATGCCCAGGGGCCGAGGCCGCCGACCTTCTCGATGCGAATCCGGGTCAGCAGTCCGGCCGGCGCGTTCGGCGGCGGGAAGTGCTCGCTGGAGCCGAGCATCACTTCGGCCAACTCGGTGAGCAGTTCCGGCGCGCCGCCCTCGACGACCCGCGCCGTGCCGGTGATCGCCAGGTACGGGGTCTGCTGCCCAGGGGTGTGCGGGGCGAGGATGGTGACGGCCACCCGCGGCTCGCGCCGCACGTTGCGTGTCTTCTGGTATTCGAAAAGGTGTGCGCTGACTAGTTCGTCGCCCTCGGGCGTCGACTGCAGGGCCACCCAGACCACCGTGACCTGGGGGCTGCCGTCGGGGTTGATGGTGACCAAGGTGGCGTCGGAGCCGGCGCCGATCAGGGCGCGGGCGGACTCGTCGAGTTTCATGCCCTTGTTTACCTCGGTCGTGCGACTTTCATTACCCGAATCACGATTGTGTGAGCGCGCTGAGTGCTTCGACGACCTCGGCCTCGACGCGCTCCTTCTCGAGCCCCAGCGTGTGTAGGGGCCCGTCGTCGCCCTCGGCCTCCAGCAGTGCGAGCAGGATGTGTTCGGTCCCGATGTAGTTGTGCCCCAAGCGAAGTGCCTCGCGGAACGTCAGCTCAAGCACCTTCCGTGCCTGGCCACTGAACGGGATCAGGGCCGGCATGTCGTCGGCCTTCGGCGACAACGTGACCGCGGCGGTGGCGGCGTCGACGTCCACGCCGTGACCGGCGAGCAGCTTCGCCGCCACGGACCCGGGATCGGTGAACAACGCCAGGAGGAGGTGGGCGGGGGTGATCTCGTCGTTTCCGACCGCGTGGGCCTTGTTCTGGGCTTCGACGATGACACTGCGCGCCCGCGGGGTGAACCGGGCAAAGCCTTCGTTCGGGTCGATGGGGTCGGCTTGGCTCTTGGGGACGAACCGCTTCTGCGCGGCTTGCTTGGTGACGCCCATGCACTTGCCGATCTCGGTCCAGGAGGCTCCCGACCGGCGGGCCTGGTCGACGAAGTGGCCGATCAGGTGGTCGGCGACGTCACCGAGGGCCTCGGCGGCGAGCATCGCGTCGGTGAGCTGGTCGAGGGGTTCGTCGTGGACCTTCTTGATCGCGGTGATGAGGTCGTCGAGACGGACGGGGTTGGTGATCTGGCTGGGCTGGCTCATGCGTCAACTGTAGGTTGACGCGATGTGGTCGTCAACCATGAGTTGACGCAGCGGCTACCCGCGCGGATAGCCGCGCCGGACGGTGCGGTCGAGGATGCCGAGGGTCGCCCGCAGCGCGCCTTCGGAGATGACGGGGAAGATCCCGGCGTCACGCCATTTTTGGTCGATGTCGGACCAGTCGTAGAACGACGTCACCACGGTGGCCTCGCCTCCTGGACCGTCGGGCTCCAGCCGGTAGCCGTAAACGTGCCCGAGCTGCGGCCGGATCTGACCGAGGATCGTCCAGGAGATCAGCTTGTCCGGCTCGAAGTCGCGGATCTGGACGGTGACGTCGTAGCGCCCTAGCGGAAAGTCGTTGAGCGCCTCGCGATCCATGTGCACCACGAAGCTGTCGCCCGCCGCGCTGACCGGCGTCGCCGTCGGCGTCCTGCAGCATGCCGGTGGCGTCGATGGCGACGTGACCCTGAGGGTCGCACAAGATGGCGAAGACGTCGGCGGCCGGTGCGGCGATGGTGCGCGGGACTTCGATGCGGTCGGTCATGCCCACGATCGTGTCAGCACGGTCGCGGTGCCGTCGGTCGTTTCGTTCCGCTAGTGGCGCTTGAGGGTCTCCCAGTCGTGGTCTTCCTCGAGCTTGGCGATCGCGTGGGCGGTGCGTTCCTTCATCACGAACGTGAAGATGACACCGATCACCACGGCGAGGAGCAGCGCGACCCAGGAGAAGCGGGACAGCCAGCGTTCTGCGGCGATGCCGAGGTAGTACACGACGGCGGTGGTGCCGCCGGCCCAGATGAGTCCGCCAGATGCGTTGGCGGCCAAGAAGTGTGGATAGGGCATCTTCAGAGCGCCCGCGAGCGGTCCCGCGAAGATGCGCAGCAGCGCGATGAACCGGCCGAAGAACACCGCCCACACACCCCAGCGGGTGAAGAAATGCTTGGCCAGTGCGACGTGCCCGGGCCCGAAGTGCTTGGGGAAGCGCTTGCCCAGCCGTTCGAATAGGCCCATGCCGAACCGGCGGCCGATGCTGTAGCCGATGGTGTCGCCGACGATCGCGCCGATGGTGGCCGCGGCGCCGACGCCGACCGGGTTGATGTCGAGGGTGTGCCGCGAGGCCAGCAGGGCGGCGCTGACGAGGGCGATCTCCCCTGGCAGCGGGATGCCCAGGCTTTCCAACCCGATGATCAGGCCGACCACGGCGTACACGGCGAACGGCGGGATCGTTTGCAGCAGCGAGTCGACGTCCACCGGCCAAGAATGACAGACGACGCGGCCCGCCATCGGTAGCGATGACGGGCCGCGTCGTGATTCGAGGCGCTGGGCGCCTACTTGAAGGCGTCCTTGACCTTCTCGCCTGCGTCCTTCAGGTTCGACTTGACCTGGTCGACCTTGCCCTCGTTCTTGGTGTCTTGGTCGCCGGTGGCGTTGCCGACCGCTTCCTTGGCCTGACCGCCCAGGTTCTCGACCTTGTTCTTCGCCTTGTCCACAGCACTCATGCCGATCTCCTCTGATCTCGTGCCCGAGCTGGTGTCCGGACTCGTGGACAGAGTTCCTCGCAACGCGGTCCGGGAAACCCATTGCGTGTCTCGTCACAAAACCGTGCGCGGCGGTTTGATTCACAGCGGAGTGCTAACGCAATCAAAAGGGTGGCCTAGAAACGCGCGCAACCATGAGTTATGGGAATGTCTGGCGAACGACGAATCAGTGGTCGGGACGCACGCACGGCCAGCGGTGGCGCTGGTTTCCTGCGGGCCGTCTTCGCGGCGTTGGCAATCGTCGCGCTGTGTGCCTTCGTCCAGGTGCTGCGACCGGGCGAGGGCCAGATTTCCATCGCGTCCGGAACGGTGCGGACGTTGGACTCCGCGCCCGACAAACGGGTGCCGCCCAACAATCCGCCTGCTCCGCCTGCACCGCCCCCCGTTCCTGCACCGCCCGTCGCCGGGGACGACGCCAGTGGCGGCGACGTCACGGCCGACGATTCCGATGATGAAGCGGAGCAAGCGCAGGAGGAACAGGACGACGCGGCTCAGCTGCAGCAACAGCAGGATGAAGAGCAGTCCGAACTCAACACTCAACAGATGATCGAGTCGGAGCAACAGGCCGAAGAGCAGAACGAGGAAGCCCAAGCGCAGGCCACCCAGGACATGGTCCAGGCCGAAGAGAGCGACCCGCAGGTCATCCAGAACGCCCAGCAAGGCGGGTAATCCACCCGCGTCGGCGGAACCCTTTGCGAGTGCGGCACCGATTCGCGTAGTCGACTACTCGCGACCATTCGCGCCGTGGGCCACACGATGTGATGGCTAGTCCAGTTGGACGGGGATGCAGCCGCCAAGAATCCGCCAAGAACCCTGCCGCACTCTTCGCGTGTGCCACCTGCGCACCGCGATCAGACTCGGAAAGGACGCCAGAACACCATGAGCACCACCACGTTTCCCGTAGCCACGGAGCGGAATCAACTACGCGGCGTGGGTACTCGCGAACTGCACGAAGATTCGACCCCAGTTCGGGACAAGGTGGTCGTCGTCGAGTCTCCGGGGTTGCGGTGGACCGGAGAGTGCACATGTGGATGGCAGGGGAGTACGCGTCGGATACTCAGAGCGATCGTCGTGCTCGACGCGCTCACCCATGCCCACGAAACCGGTCACGAACCGGCGTTGCCGCTGATCGTCCGGGCTGGTTAGGTCGGCCGAAACCCGCAATGCCGCACTGTCATTCCATGCGTTCGACCCACTGAGCACGGGATGGGCCGGGCTCGAACGCCCCGTCGAAGTACTGAGTCTCGCGGACGACCTTTCCATCCTCGAATTCCATGACGCTCACGACGTAGAACGGTTCTCCGTCATAGGTGAGGACGAGTTCGGTGATCCAGAGATCGCCACTGCCGAGCATGCGTCGCACGGTGAAGCGCTTGTCGCTCGGCTGAGCCATGCGCGATGCCTGAATGTTGGCCCGACTACGGATGCGCTCGCCCGACTGCGGATACTCGAGCACCGCATCATCGCGGTAGATGTCGTGCTCGGTGTCGACGTCGTTGACGTCGGAGGCCGCCCAGTGCCGCCGGAGTCCATCTCGCACGTCGTCGTCATGCATGGCGTCATTGTGCGCGCCCGCATCGTGTTCGGCAGATTTCCAAGAATCCGCCAAGGCACGTACAGGGACCTTTCAGTCACGAGTAGCGACGGACGTCCGAACTGGGACTGGGGCGTCTGCCACAGCTATCACTACGTCAACTACGGGCAGGGCAATGTGTCGCCCACCGTCTGGGACGGCGTTGATCCGCCGCCGCCGGCTCCGTGGCAGCCACCGAATACCTGTTGGGCTCTGTTCATTCCGCATCCGTGCTGATTGTCTCGAAAACCGTAGCAGCGGTGGCACTCTCGTCAGTTGCCAGCTCGATTCGGCGGCGCATGTTGCCAGACATGGGCGGCATGTTCGAGAGGTCAAACCATTGCACGGAGTCGCTTTCGTCGTCCGCGGGGAACGGTTCCCCCGCGAGCCAGTCCATCCGGAACACGTGGTCCAGGTACTGAGCGTGGTCACCGTTGACATGGACGGTTGGGTGGGTCACGTGTACCCAGGCCAATCGTTTGGCAACGGCGTGGATGCCGGTCTCCTCGAGCACTTCTCGGACGGCGCAGTCCGCAGGGTTCTCGCCGGGTTCGACGATGCCGGTGACTGGCGTCCAGGCGCCATTGTCCGAGCGTTTGACGAGTAGCACCTCTTGACCGCGAATGACCACCGCGGTCGTGCCTGGCAACCACAACGGCGCATGTCCGATCTTCCGGCGAAGCTCAACGATGAAATCGGGAACCGGCATGTGCACTGTCTAACAGAGGTAGCCGTCCGGCAGATGCCGCCGCTCTGGCGCCTGCGGTTTAGGGCTGAACGAGGATGGTGTTGAGAGCTGACCAGCGCAGTCATTGAGGAGGACGTGATGCTGCCGGTGAGCTACTCGATGAGCGTTTCGCTGGACGGTTTCATCGCAGGACCGGATGGCGACATCGGCTGGTCCGTCCCGGACGCGGAGGGGTTTCGCTTTCACGTCGAGCAGACCCGCGACATTGCCACATACCTGGGCGGTCGGCGTCGACGGCCGTCCGATTTACCCCGCGAAATTTCGTACCAGGGTCATATGCTGATTGCGCCCCGAATTCAAGATCACGTCTGCACCAGATTTCCTCCGACCGTAAGGAAGCCTCATGAGTACTGCAGCGGAGCGTGCGGCACACCTGGATCTGGTAGCGCGCTTGAAGTCGTCCTACCCGGAAATCGTGGATGCGCCGACACCCGATCTCATCGACCACGACTACTTCACCGCGTACATGAAGACCTCCCACGACGTCGGCGGTGAGCCGGATGCGCCGATCAAGTACGAGAACAAGCAGTACGAGAAGTGGGAAGAACTGACCTACGTCATGTGCGAAGTCCTTGGGGCGCGCGGAATCTGGCTGTCGGAGGAACGTCGCCGGATTGGCAATGTCGACGTCGGGCGCGCGATCTATCTCGGGCTTCCGTATTACGCGCGATGGCTGTGGGCGGTCGGCCGCATCCTGGTGGAGAAGCACCACATCAGCCTTGGTGAGTTGAATGACCGGATGGTGGAGGTCAAGGCGCGTTACGCCGGCGGCATCCAGGGCAGGACTGTGGATGCGCAACCGAAGTTCGAGGGCGACGGTGCGAATGTCAAACGCAACCTTCACCACATCGAAGCGGTCGGTAAGGGCGACCCAGGGGTGTACGCAGGTCAGGCCGGCCCTGCCAAGTTCAAGGTCGGTGACCCGGTGGTGGTTCGTGAGGAGCCCGCCCTGTTCTACACCCGCACACCGGAGTACGTCCGGGGTGCCAAGGGTGAGATAGCCGCGCTCGCCTACGAAACCCCGGCGGCGGAGGACGAGACCTGGGACCGCCCCGACGCCAAGCCGGAATGGATGTACGTCGTTCGGTTCAACCAGTCCGAGCTTTGGTACGGCTACACCGGGACCGCGACCGACACCTTGCAGACGGAGCTTCCCGAGCGCGCACTCCTAGCAGCGAACTGACCCAGAACCCCCGCGGCTCAAGCCCTGCAGAGAGGACCCACATGACTGACCACGACCACGACCACGATCACGACCGCACCGTGAAGCCCATGGTGGATGAGATCACCGACTTCGAAGTCCTCGAGATCGCATTGCGCGAATTGTGCATCGAGAAGGGGATATTCACTCTCGAGGATCATCGGCACTTCACCGAGTTCGCCGAGCAGATCGGGCCCACTCCCGCCGCACGGCTGGTGGCCCGGGCGTGGCTGAACCCGGAGTTCAAGGAGCTTGCGCTCACCGACCCGATGGCCGCCAGCAAGGAAGTCGGCGTCGACTGGTTCGAACCCACGGGATGGGGTACGCCCAGCGACTTCATGGCGTTTCAGATCCTTGCGAACACGCCGACGTTGCACCACGTGATCGTCTGTGCGTTGTGTTCGTGCTATCCGCGACCGATTCTGGGCAATTCACCGGAGTGGTACCGCACCCCCAACTACCGCCGCCGTCTGGTCCGTTCGCCACGCCAGGTCCTCTCGGAGTTCGGGCTCTATCTGCCCGACGACGTCGAGGTCCGGGTGGAGGATTCCAATCAGAAGCATCGGTTCATGGTGATGCCGATGCAGCCCGAGGGTACCGAGGGCTGGGACGAAGACCAGCTGGTCGAGATCATCACGCGCGACTGTCTGATCGGCGTCGCTCTGCCGAAGCCCGGCGTCACCACCAACGTCATCACCGACACCCGGCCCGCCGTCCACCCCTAGCCGTGTGAGGGACGAAAACGTGAGTACGACAGAGGATTCCGGTTCGATCGAGCCGACCACCATTGCGCCGTTGCAGAACATCGTGCAACGCAATCAGGTGTGGCCCGTGATGGCCGCCAAGTACGGCGTCGAGAACCCCGTGCCCCCGTGGAAGACCAGTCTGGACGGCCTCTGCGATGCGCTCGACCACGCCGCCTGCGACGCCGACATCCCCAGCTTCAAGGAGCGGCGCGACGAGGAAGACGTCCTCTCTGCCACCGTGTACTCCAGCCTGCCCTATCCCGAGAGCCAACTGGTTTCACTGGCCCACTCGCTGGTCGCTCGCGGCGTCATCGACGACGCGGAGCTGGAACAACGACTCACCAGCATCCGCGCCCGACTCGAAGGCTGACCACCGAGGGATGCGGCCCGTCGTCATCGTCTTGCGTCGGGCTGGAGTCTTGCGGGGAACCTTTTCGGAAAGAGTTCGACGGAGGTGGCGTCGCCGGTCGCGATGAGCACGGTGCGGCGTTTGACGCGCGGACCACCCGTCTCCGACATGTCCGCCAGGCTAGGAGCTGTATTCGCCATGCGTCCAATAGAATCCGCGCGGCTTTTGATAGGCGGAGACGATCAGTGCGCAGCGCCTCTCACGTACTTGCCTGCACGATCCGGACATTCAGGTCGTCGAGTTCGTCGAGCACCAAGCTGGCACCCCACACTTGATCGCGCTTGCGGTTGGTGAGCGGACGCAGAACGCCAGCATCGCGGAGCCGGTTCATGGCGGTGAACACGCTGCTTCTGGGGGCGTCGACGAGCGACACCGCATCCTCGGTCGACAGGATCGGATTCGACGGCAGTAGCGACAACAGCTTGGCGGCGGCGCTGCCTCGCCGTGTCGGCCCGACGTTCTCTCGCCACTGGCGCGGGACGTCATCGAGTCGATCGGCGGTGACCCGTGATTCGGCAGCGGCAATGCGCGACGACGATGCGAATGTGGCGATCAATGGTCTGAGATCTCCAGCGCGGTAGTCGTTTAGAACGTCGAAGTAGCGGTCGCGATGCGCCACGAGTGCCGACGCCAACGGCACGACGAACTGCGTCGTCGCACCGCGTCGCCGCAGCACCGTGTTGATCAGTGCCCGGCCAATCCGGCCGTTTCCATCGGTGAAGGGGTGGATGGACTCGAACTGGGCATGGGCGACCGCGGCCTGCACAAGGGCGGGGAGGTCCTGTCGGTTGGCGAAGGCGATCAAGTCGGTCATATAGGCCGGGACGGTCTCATGCGGTGGCGGCACGTAGAGCGCGCCGCGTGGCGAGTAGTCGCTCCCGCCGATCCAGTTCTGAACCGTGCGTAGCCTGCCGGCATGGGGAGCCTCTCCCGGCTCGTCTCGCATGAGAGCTTCATGGGCCGAAGTGATCGCAGACAATTCGATCGGGTTGTCCTGGCTGACGGCGTCGACCATCGCGCCGAGTGCGGTCGTGGCTGCGACCATCGAGACAGCCGACGAGTTCGAGCGGATCCCGTGCAGAGCGCGAGCGTAATCGTCGAGGCTGGCTTCGACGTGTTCGATCTTGGAGGACGCAACTGATTCGGTTCGCAGAAGGAGCATCCCGAGGGCCGCTAGGTCGGCGCCGTGTGCACCATCGAGCTTGGAGATCTCACGCATCGCCGCCTCCAGTTCGGCAGCGAGCTCAGACTCGAGGACGATGTCGAGGTCGGCGATCATGGGAGGCAATGAAACCGTGATCGAGCGGAGCGTTCTGTCCTCCCGCGTGCCGCCTCTCTGGCGCTGAGTCCACGGACGCTCCTCATGACCGTGCGGAGGCCACAGTCCTCCCGCCACACTCCCAGCCGATGCCATCGATCAAGCCCTTCCAACTCGGACTAACGATACCACTAATCCGAGTTAGGATCATTAAGTCGGATTAGCATCGGAGTTAGTCCGAGTTGGCGCACTTCAACGAGCACCCCCTCATCTGGATGAGTGACGGCTGCTCGCGGCGTTGACACCAAGGTGCCTGATACTCGCCTCACCGATAGGACCGTGATCGTCACCGGAGCTGGATCCGGGATCGGTCGCGCCACCGCGATCGCCTTCGCCAATGCGGGAGCTCGTGTTCTCGGCGTCGGACGCCGCGAGGCCAGCTTGCTGCAGACCGCTAGCGAGCATCCCGGGGTGACGACGTTCGTCGCCGACGTGTGCGCCGACGGCGCGCCCGAGGCCGTCATCGAAGAAGCGGCCCGCCGGTGGGGGAGAGTCGACGTGCTGGTGAACAATGCCGGCGCCGCAGCGATCGTTCCGCTCGGTGAAGTCACCGGAGCTCGCATCGCGGAGCTGTTCGCGCTCAACGTCACCGCTCCCAGCTTGCTTGCGCGCGCGGCTCTGCCATATCTGCGTGAGGTACAAGGTTCGATCGTGAACGTTTCCAGCACCTTTGGCCACAAGCCGCTGCCTGGTGGATCTCACTACGCGGCCAGCAAGAGCGCCATTGAAATCGCTTACCCGGAGTTGGGCGCTGGAACTCGCTGGGGACAACGTGCGGGTCAATGCGGTCGCCCCGGGGCCCACGGAGAGTGAGGCCCTCGCCGCCGCCGGGTTACCGGCAGAGTTGGTCGAGAAGATCAAACACGATGAGGCGGCGCAGATTCCGCTCGGGCGGCGGGGCAGACCCGAGGAGATCGCGGACTGGATCGTGCACCTTGCGGACCCTGCCTCCACATGGCTGACGGGTCAGATTCTCACTGTCGACGGTGGCCTGGAACTCACCTGATCCCATCGGGTTCCTAGCCCTGCCACGCACGGGCGGCGAGAAGTTCGGGTACCAGCACCTCGGTGAGCAGCCGAACGTCGTCGTCGGAGTCGCCGGGATAGCGCAGCTCGTACTGCGCGCCGGGGACGCTCCCGCCGACACCGACGACGGTGCTGCCGCGGGCGGTGGTCCACTCTGCCAGCTGCGCCTCCCACGCCGACCCGGCGAAGACGAGCAGTCGGTAGTCGGTGGTCTTCGTCAGGTAGACGTCGACGTGGCTCCAGTCGCCGGTCTCGCAACCGACGGCGGGCAGCCGCGGGCCCTCGCGCAGCATCAGCGCGCCCTGCTGGGCCGAGCAGAACCGGTGCGCCGGTGCGGCCAGGTGAGTGCCGGTCGGACCCAGGAGCAGATCGGAAAGCGTTGGGCGCCAGTCCGATTCGGTGTCGATCAGGTGGGCGGTCGCGGTCGGCCGCCGACGTGATCGACGCCGCTCAGCGCGGCCGTGTCGCGCGCCGGTGAGGTGACATTCGAGCGCCATCAGCAGGGCCAGCGTGTGCTGGTAGCTGCGGCAGGCGACACCGCCGACCTCCGGCTCGGCGGCGAGTTCGACGACGGCGTCGCAGCGCTGCGTGATCGCCGAGCCGGGCGTGTTGGTCAACGCGACCGTGCGTCACCCCGTCGGGCAGCCGGCTCAGCGCGTCGAGGGTTTCGACCGAGCCTCCGCTCGCCGACGTCGCCACCACGAGTGTTCCCGGCCCCCAATCCGGGAGCAGTCGCGAGGAGGCCAGCTCCGAGGAGGCGACCAGCCCACGCGCGCGCATCCGGGCGGCGGCGACGCCGCCGGCGTACGCCGAGGACCCCATGCCGAGCAGGACCACTCGCTCGACGTCTGGCGGCACCGACGTCCGCCCACGGGTTGCCTGCGGCCAGCGTCGCGGCGAGCCGCTGCAGCACCTCGGGTTTGCGGTGCAGGTCGGCGAGCGAAACCGTCCGGCTTCACGTCTGCGTCCCTTCGTCGAGGAGAGCGGGCAGGGCCGCGTCGGGGACGTACATCCATCGAGGAAGATGCCGTGCGGCATAGATGATCTCGCGCAGCACCTGTTGCATCCGGAAGGCGTGCAGCGGAGCCGGCGTCGTACAGGTCCGCGTGGCCGAGCTCGGCCAGCCTGCGTCGCGTAGGCGTCGAGGAACGCCGCGCGGCCGGCCCCGTCGACGTCGGCCAGTGCGGCGGCGTCGAGTGTCGGTGTACTTGCGGGCGACGATCGCGGCGTGCGCCAGCGACTGGGACATGCCCGGCGACGTCGAGCGCAGCCGGAATCGGCAGCATCCGCTGCGGCGCGGGCAGCACGGGGTTGCCGTCGAAGTCGGTCACCACGAAACGGTCGCCGGCTGCGCAGCACCTGGCCGACGTGCAGGTCGCCGTGCCCCTCGATGACCGGTGTGCCGGCCAGTGCGCCGAGGCCGTCGAGGATGGCCTCGATCTCGCCGCGGCGCGCACGTGCACACCTCGACGCTGGCGGAATCGCCTAGCGCACAGACGGTTTCGAGGGCGTCGAGGCGCGTCGTCGCGCCACCGGGCCGCGTCCTGTGCGCGAGGCGACGGTGGCGGTGCCGGACAGCGCGGCGTGCAGCTCGGCGACCAGCCTGCCGACGTCGGCGGTCGCCGCGACGAGCGGTGCCGTGCGTCGGTCACGGGCGGCCTCGGTGATCAGGTCGACGGCCCACGTCCAACCGTCCACCGCGCCGGGCAGGTACTCGTCGACGTTGGCCACCAGGGTCTCGGCGCCGTCCGGCGGCTGCCAGGTGACCAGGCCCCACGGCGCGGGCATGCCGCCGAAGCCGGCGTCGCGCAGCACGCTGATCCGCCGCGGCGCCGGGTGCGGGCCGTCCTGCAGGTGGGTCGCCCACTTGACCACGGCGGCGTCGCCGACGATCACCGACTCGTTGGTCTGGTCGACGCCGACGGCGCGCTCGCCCGCCGCGGCGTGCCGGGCCCACGAGCGCACCGTGAACCGGCCGTGCGTCGCCGATCCGGGCACCGCGGCCAGCAGTGCCGAGCAGGGCTTCGGCCACGCCGTCGCCCGGGCGGGCTCGACGCCAGTGCCCGTCGGTACCGCGCAGTCATCGGGACGGCGGCCAGGCCGTCCGGCCGTCGGAGACCACCGAAAGACGTTTGTCCTCAGTGAGTTCGAGCGCGTCGAGCGTGCTCAGTCAACCGAGGCTCGGTGCTGGGTACCCACTCGTTCGATGACGTCGGCACCCACCCGCAGGCCGTCGCGGGCGCGGATCGCGGAACCGATGTCGGCGAGCCGGGTGCGCAACTCGGTGTCGGCCAAGCAGCCGGTCCACGGCGTCGGTCAGTTCGGCGTCGGCGAAGCGCGTAGGTGTCGAGCCGTACGCCGAACCCGAGTTCGTCGATGCGCTGGGCATTTTCGTACTGATCCCAGAACAGCGGCAGCACGATCAGCGGCTTGCCGAAGTGCAGCGTCTCGGTGACGGTGTTGTTGCCGCCGTGCGAGATCACCAGGTCGACCTGCGGGATCACCTTGGTCTGCGGCAGCATCTGAGCTCCGACCATGTTGTCCGCCAGGGTGATTCGATCGGCCTGCGGTCCCTTGCTGACGATGAAGCGGTGCCGGGTGGTGCCGAGCACGTCGACGAGGCGCTGCATGAGCTCGACGTCGGCCCCGCCGAGCGAACCCAACGACAGGTAGACGAGCGCGCTGCCGTCGGGCCGGTCGGCGACCTCGGCGGGCAGCGCGTACTCCTCGTCGGTCTCGCGCACGCTGGAGTCCATCCGGGTCCAGCTGTCGTCGAGCGGCCGGGCGTCGAGGTAGTCGGCCTCGGCCGGGTACACGTAGAGGTTGGCGGCGTTGGCGCGCGGCATGAACTCCAGCTCGGGCAATGCGTCGGCGCCCTGGGCCTGCACCCAGGCGTCGAAGTCGGCCCACATGGCGCGGTGGGTGCGGTCGAACTCGGCGCGATAGGCCTCCCACTGCGAGGAGTCGGCGCTGGGCAGCCCGGAGAACGGTGGCGGCACGCCCGGGCCGGGCACCTCGAGCGGGCTGCACGACACGATCCGCACGAACGGCGCCCCCGAGGTCACCAGCGCCGGGAAGAGCACGACGTTGTCCTCGACGATGACGTCCGGGCGATGCTTGGCGATGATCTCGCGCAGCCGCGGCTCGCAGTACTTGGCCCCGTCGATGAGCGCCTGATAGGTCGGCTGGATGAACGATGCCAGCTGCTCGATGGTCGGCTTGCGGAACTCGGGTGCGGTCTCGGCGATGAAGTCGGTCCAGAACTTTCCCGCGTCCTCCTCGCCGGCGTCCTCGGCCGGTTCGGCCAGGTCGACGAGTTCCTCGACGAAGCCGAACGGCTCGAGCTTGCCCGCCCACGAGCTCTCGGCGGCGAACACGATGGTGTGGCCGCGATCGCGCAGGATGGCCGCCAGGCCGATGCACTGATTCGTCGGCCCGTACGCCGACTCCGGCCAGAACATGATCGTCAGGTGGCATCGGCGGGTGTTCCTCCATGGTCGGACGGGCGCATGACTGATGGACCGATGTGGACGATACTGCGCTTCGTGCTCCGCGCGGTCTGACACTGGCGGGGCGCACCCGTCTAGATACGGGTTAGGATTTCAGCCTTCTTGGCTTGGAATTCTTCGTCAGTCAGCACACCGGCATCTCGTAGCTCGCCGAGCTTCCTGAGCTGTTCGATCGGATCTGAGCCCGATCGCGATGGCGGCTGTTCTGCAGCGGTGGCATTCGGGACCTGATGAGCCCTTGCGGGCGCGGCGTCGGGCACAGTCGAGGGCGGGGCCGGCGCGGCCGCCCGCGACGCATTCTGCTCGAGTCGTACCAATTTTCTCGCGAGGAACTCGTCGTGGTGGCGCCTGCCGTACCAAGCCCCGGCCAGGGAGCCAGCAAGCACCATCACGTAGTACGGGAAGTAGAGAGACGACCAAAGGAGAAAGGCCGCCGACATACCCTCCGACGGCACGAAGACCTGTGCCATGAGGAACTCGAAGAGCAGCTGGCTGATGAATACCGCAGTCACCGCCACAACGGTCCAGCGGTACGGGTGGTTGCCGAGGTAATGCGAGGCGTACGACGAGGGGAAGAACGCAATTGCCGCAGCAATGCACCCGCTAAAGAATACGAAGCCCTCGTAGTTGAGCCCAGGGATGGCCGGCGCGACGCTAACAGCCATCTCGATGAGGAACAACGCTGCTATCAGCATCACCACGACGAGTCCGACCGGTCGACGCAACTCGCCCTGTCTGATGCGCGCGATGTCATCCGTTGTGTTGCGGTGCCTACCCCGAAGGCTGTACTCGATCGCAGCGGGGAGTCCGGTGGCACCGGCGACCAGAGCGCCGGCTACCGGGGGCGGCGCCTCGATCAGGGTGCAGAGCAGCCCAACCGCTATTGCCGCCGCAACTGAAGCACTGATGCCGATTACGGACTTTTGGTCGAAGCGCGAAGTGGCCGTTGTGTCCGTCGTCATGGCCCTTCCTCCCGCGAGGCTCCCGAATCCGCAGTTAACGTGCTCAATAGTCGATCATCGGCATTGTCGGTGCGCGAGTAATCAACTACTCGAAGTTGCCGGTTGCGGGCGGGCTATCAGGGAGCAGAGCGTGACCGATTCACTCGGCAGATCTAACGGCGGCCTGTTTGCAGGAACCGCATGGCACTACGCGCGATATCGGCCAGGCTATCCGCAGGCGTTCTTCGACGACCTTGCCCGGCAGTTCCGCCTCGACGGCACCGGGCGCCTGCTCGACCTGGGCTGCGGCACCGGCCAGCTGACACTCCCGCTTGCAGGGCACGTCGCTGAAGCCGTCGGCGTGGACCCCGAGCCCGAGATGCTCGCCGAAGCCGCCGGACAGGCCAAGGCAAACAACATCATGAATGTGACCTGGGCACAATGCAGCTCGACGGACCTCCCGGGCGATCTGGGGCGCTTCCGGCTGGTCACCATGGGCCGCTCGTTTCACTGGATGGACCGCGAACAAGTCTTGGCAGTCCTCGGTGACATGGTCGATGACGTCGGCGGCATCGTGCTCGCCAACGACAGTTGCTTGGTGCAGCCGACCACGGCATGGCAGCAAGCCATCGAGGAAATCCAACGTCACTTCCTGCCTCCGGACTTCGTGCCGCCGGACCCGCTGCCTGGCCGCATGAACGCAGCCGTCGACCACCGGCCGCATGAGGAGATACTGGCTCGCTCACCGTTCCGGCACGTGCAGCGACGGATCTATGAATCCGCACGTCCATGGACCGTCGAACAGGTCATCGGTTACCTCTACTCCACCTCGCTGCCGCTTCGCCGACTCCTCGGCAATCGGTGCAGCGCGTTCGAACAGGCAATCACCGATGCATTGCTCGCGGTCGACCCGAATGGACGGTTCACCGAACCAGTCACCCTGGAAGTGCTGACGGCGACCAAACGATAAGGCCACGGAAGTCATTCGGAGAGTCCGGGCCTGGCCCAGGGGCCTGGATGGACATTTGCGATCCACGAGACCGCAACTGGTTCTTAGGGGTTGTTCACGTACCAGGAGAGGCAGCCCGGGTGGTGTCGGCACGCGATGATGGCGTTGGCGTCAGGGGCCGAGCCGCGGATCTTGTGGACGGGACCCGGAACCGTGCAGCTGCTTCCGTAGGGGTTGAGCACGTTGACTCCGTTGTAGCAGCCGTCGGCCTTCGTTGACACGTCGCCGGACATGAGGATTGCCGTTGGCGCGATGGTGAAGGCCAGTGCGGTCGCTGCGGTCATAACCCATCTCAGTAAGCGTGGAGACGTCATACACATTGCAACCGCTTCGAGAAGCTATGTATTGCAATCTGCTCACTTTTGGGTGGTGATGCCTCGGCTGCCGACTCGACGAGCTACCGAGCACTTCCTCATCGGCGAGTCCCGAATCGACGACCGGAAAACGGGTTTCGTCCCGTGACCTTGGAGTCGGTGTCACTCGGATGACGTGTGGGTGGCGGGGGCCGACTCCCGACGAGTGTCATGTCTCATCGGAAAGATCAGCCCCGGCTCGACTTGCTAGCCTGCTGCGACCTGCTTCTTGCCGTATACCCGTTCCATTATCGCCGTGTCTGTGTGCACCTGTACGCGGGTCGTCTTGCCGCCGCGCAGGGTGAACACGTCGGCGTCGTAGCCTGTTTCGCCGGCGACAGCCACTTCGGTCAACGCGACGACCATGTCGCCGTCTGCGAGGAGGCGGTCGAGCTTCACCGTCACGGACTTCTCGGCCAACTTTCCGAGGTATTCGCCAAGTTCGGCTTTGCCGCGGTAGGTGCGCCGTGTTGAATGTAATCCTTCGCACAGCGGGGGCTCGGGGGATTGGCAGGAATGCAGCAGCAGTCGCGGGCCACTAATCCTCGACCGCTTGTACGGCTGAGGCGGCACCTGACCAGAACGCATCGATGCCACGCCACCAACGCCGCGTCTCGGTGCCGAGGTAGGGGAGGAAGTCATCAGGAGTGACGTCGGATGAATTCCTGGCGTGGTTCTGCACTCCCTCAAGAAGGCCGATGGTGGCAAGTTCTTGAACATAGGCGTCACCCCTTACGTGAAGAGATTCGATGACGTCGAACGACCGTCGGATCTCCTCACCCTGCTTGCGTCGCATGAGATCGACGAGGTGGATTGCGAATTCACCTATCTCGACGTAATACAGCCGGGTTCCGCCTGCTTCATCCACGATGGAACGATCGCGTTCGAGCCTTTGCCAGATCGGTGCAAATGACGGGCACACGGCCAGCAACGTGGGAATGACATCGTTCCGGCGGATCATTGCCGCATCTTTGCACGGACAACGGCGAAGCTGTGGACGATCTTCGGATGAGTACGTGACGTGGCCACCGCTCAACTCGGTTCGACGGTCGTGCCAAAGCAGAGTGAACCCACCGATGTCGTGGTTTGAAGATGTTCTGTCGTTTGCTGACGACAGGTTGCCTACCGTGTTGCTCATACATGAGACGTGCTTGGTTGCAGCAACTTTGACGCCGAAGAACGCGGAAGCGTGCGGCAGCAAGTGAGATATTGTTGGCCCACGTATCGCCCATGGGCTAACCGAAACCCACGGACAGCCAAGGTCGGTATCGCCGGAGGGAGCACCCCGTGACGCGCAGAAGTGGCACCTTCGGTGCCGTCGAGCAACTACCCGGCGGCCACTACCTTGCCGTCGACCGGTTGATATGACGGCGCTAACGGTTCAGCCCGAGCAGTGTGCTAGACCGTACACTGAGAACTCCCCGAGAGGTGGTGGCGATGGCTGCTTACGATCTTGCCGCGTTGTGGGATGCGCACTGTCGGTATGAGTTTGAAACGCGGGACGTGGACGCCACGATGTCCACCATGGTGGGGGAACCCTATGTCAACCACATTCCCACCATGACCGGCGGCGTCGGCTTCGAGAACTTGCGACACTTTTACGCGCACCATTTCATCGGGGTGAACCCTCCCGACTTCGAACTCCTCCCTGTCAGTCGCACGGTCGGGGAGAGTTCCCTTGTCGACGAGTTCATCCTCCGCTTCACGCACACCACTCGGATGGACTGGATGCTGCCCGGCGTCGAGCCCACCGGACGCGCGGTGGAGATTCCGACAGTGGCCATCGTGCAGTTCCAGGGAGACAAACTCGTGCACGAGCACATCTACTGGGACCAAGCCAGCGTGCTCGTCCAACTCGGTCTGCTCGATCCCGACGGCCTTCCCGTCGCTGGGGCCGAGACGGCGCGCAAAGTGCTGAATGTTTCCTTGCCGAGCAACACACTCATGGTGCCGCCGCAGTAGTAGGACACGATCACGCGTTTGCACGGGCACGCACCCCGCCATTGGCCAACTGTTCATGTCTCTGCTGCGCTGTAACCGCGCCTGCCCGTCGCTGAAATTCGGGTGCGGAGCATGCGCGGCACCGACTGGCTTCGCCTCGCTGAACGCAGCCATCGTTAGCGTTGCCCTGATCTGCGGATTGGGCCCCAAGGCGTCGTTGGAATGAATTGCTACTGGCATTGCGCGCGGATTTGGCCTGAAAAGCCCGCACTCATGTCAGAATATGGCAAACGTTGGACCGGTAACGGTTCCCTGGCCGGGGGGGCAGATCGTGGTTCGGTCTCATCTGCGCTTTGCTGCAGGTAGTTGTGTGCTTGCGGCGGGCCTGCTGGTGGGTAGTGCATGGGTAGGAATCGCCGTTGCCAATGCCGATTGCGGCAACTCTGCTGCGCCCAGCGACGGCGGCACCAACGCGTCAAGAGATGGCAGTCCGACGGCAAGCAGCCCGGTCGACGACGCTACTGACACCCAGCGGACGAAGATTCGGCGCGGAGCGAGCATGCCGGGCTCGGGCCCGAAAACAGGCCATCGGCATTCGGGCGACGCGCATGAGCCGACGCAAGGGGCTAGCGGCACCGACACCAAAGACGCGAACAAAGACTCCGACCCCGTCGTCGTCCGGCGCGGAGCGAGCACGCCTGGCTCGGGCCCGAAAACGAGCCATCGGCATTCGGGCGACGCGAATGAGCAGACGCAAGAGGCTAGCGGCTCCAACACCAAAGACGCGAACAAACACTCCGACCCCGTCGTCGCGGTTCCGACCTCGGTGACACCGGTGTCTGACCCGGCACCGATCTCCGATGTGCCATCGGTGTTCGACTGGGTATTGCCGTCCGACCCCGCACCAGCGTCCGATCCCGCACCGACATCCGACTCCGCAGAGACATTCGACTCCGCACCGGCGTCTGCTGTGGCCGCTCCAGTTTCTGACCCCGGACCAGCGTCCGACCCACCAACAGCGTCCGACCCCCCACCGACATCCGGCCCCGCAGCGGCGTCCGATCCCGCACCGCCGTCTGCTGTGGCCGCTTCAGTTTCTGACCCCGCACCGCCGTCTGCTGTGGCCGCGCCAGTTTCTGACGTGGTCGCGCCAGTTTCTGACGTGATCGCTCCAGTTCCTGTCGTGATCGCGCCAGCGCCTGACGTGGTCGCGTGGGTTCAGAACACGCTCACCTCGGTTTTCGGTGCAATCGCCTCGCTGACGCAACTGCAGTCCGACCTCTACGCGTTCTTGATGGGCCTCACCGGAGGGGTGCCGGTAGAGAACGGATCGCGAGAAATCCACGGTTCTGAGTGGTCGGCAGCCGCGGATGCGTCGGTGGTATCGCAATTGCGGTTGGCCCTGCTACGCGCCGGTGTCTCGGGCGTGCAGCGGGCCGGCAAGGTCGAGGTTGCGACGCTCAGGGGGATTGGGGCGTCCATTTTCAGCGCGATGAGCGAGGTAGCCCGAGCGTCAGCGCTGCCCGGGACGCTACTGCCAGCGCCCAATGGCGCCATTTCGATGGGTCTGCGGTCGTTTGTCCCGCATTCCTTCAGCGACCTCCCGCGAGCCGCTTCACTGTGGGCGCTGGCCGCTGTGGCTCTGCCAGGCTTGGGCGGGTTAGTGATCCTTACCCTAGCCGGGGTGCGCATTGGATATCGGCAGGCCAAAGCCGCTTCCATAGTGCGGACGACGGGCATCGCGCGCTTTGCCCGTGCGGGGCCGTTAGGTGTCGTCCGATCGGGGTCATTGGTTGCCATCGGTCCGCGGGGATTACGCGTCGTCCGTTCGAGGGCGTCAAGCGCCGGATCTCTTCTCGAAGTCGCCTAGCGGCCCGGCTCACCCGGATTCGATCGTCGGTGCGCCGGTGGACAACTCGAGGTACGCCAGCGCGCCGACGGCACCAGAGTGGCGCTCACCGATGCGACGGCCTGGGTGCGGGAATCTGTCAAATATGCCTCAGGTCCGTAACCTCCGGCGTTGGCGACGCCCGCCGACGTAGCCAAACATCTCCACACCGCGACCTCTGCTCTCGCCCAGGATCGCTACCAAGGGCACCGGTCCGAAGTTCATCAAGGATGGCAGCCTGGCGCTTTACCGCTGGTCCGATGTCCTGGAGTGGCTGAAGCGCAACATGATTCAGCGTACCGACGAGCATCGATGGGTGCGGAGCGCCTGGCAATGTGTGAGTGTCCCGGTACGGGACGGCGTGCGAATAACATTGCGGGGCAGCAACATTCAGCTGTGAGATGTGTTGCGCAGCAAGTCAACCGGCTCAAGCCAGTCGGGTTCCGGGTCACCAAGACCTTGGGCTCGTTCGATGTGGCCGACTCGTCGATTCAGCCCAAGGTGTTCGACTACCTGTCGAGTCTGTAATGGATACGTACACAACAGAATCTGGCGCTCATCGGATCGGCTGGCACGGCAAATCTCCCACCGGTGACAGGTGTCTCGAACTGCTGAGATCGAATGACCCCATCCCTTCGAACCGTAGAGGGACTCATGTCCGGCACCGAGGAGTCCCACGCGTCCTGCTCGATGAACTGGCCGCCCTGGACCCGCCGCCGCGGCGCGCTCAGCCCGAGTAGCGAGGCGTCAGGCGTTGTCCAGCGCGAACTTGGCGCGTCGCTCCATCGGCACAAGGTCGAGGTATTCGCGATGACGGTCGATGAAGCCCTGGACGAACGGGCAGTAGGGGAGCACCGCCAACCCCTCCGCTCGTGCGGTGTCCAGCGCGGCTTTGACGAGCAGTGTTCCCAGGCCTTCGCCCTTGTGCGCCGGGTCGATCTCGGTGTGGATGAAGGAGATGACGCCGGGTCGGCGTCGGTAATTGGCGAAGCCCATGACGGCCCCGTCGACTGCGATTTCGAAGCGCCTTCGGTCTGAGACGTCGGTGACGGTTGGCGGCGCGATCTTGTCCGATTGCGCGCGCGAGGAGTGCTGGAGGTAGCGATGCACGAGGGCGATCGCCACACCGCCCTCACCGACCGATGCTGCTACGCGCTTCACCGATCCGGAGCGGATATCGCCGACGGCGAAGATCCCCGGGGCGCTCGTTTCGAGAGCCAACGGCTCGCGATCGGCCGTCCACTGTCCCGCGTTCATCGCGTCGGTTCCCGTCAAGACGAAGCCGTGCTCGTCGCGCGCGATCTCCGGGGGGAGCCAGTCAGTCGCCGCTTCGGCGCCGATCAGGACGAAGAGCGCCCTTGCATCCCGTCGAGATGTCGTGCCGGCCCTTCGATCGATGACCTCGATCGCCTCGAGTTGTTCGTCTCCGTGTACCGCGACAACCTCGGACCGGGTTTCCACACCGATGTTCGCTTTCGTTGCGATCTGCTCAATGAGGTAGTGAGACATACTCTCTGCGAGCGACTCGCCCCGCACGAGGAGCGTCACCGATCGGGCGTAGTTGGAGAAGAAGATGGCCGCCTGCCCGGCAGAATTGCCCGCCCCGATCAGATACACATCATTTCCCTGCGCCAGACCGGCGTCGCTGCGTGCCGCACCGTAGTAGACACCGGAGCCAACGAATCGATCGACCGAATCGACCTCGAGGCGCCGCCACTCCACGCCCGTCGCGAGAACGATCGACCTCGTCCGGAGAACCTCGCCCCCATCCAGCGTGACGGTCATGTCGACAGGGTCGATGGCTTCGACCCGGCGGGTCACCACGATCTCAGCGCCCAGCCGCTTCGCCTGTTGCAGCGCCCGGCTCGCGAGCTCGTCCCCGGAGACGCCGTACGGGAACCCCGTGTAGTTCTCGATCCGGGTCGAGGTGCCTGCCTGGCCGCCCGGGGCGAAGGACTCGATCAGCCCTGTCTGCAGGCCCTCGGAGGCGCCGTTGACCGCCGCCGTCAGACCCGCCGGCCCGCCGCCCACGATCACCACGTCGTAGCGCGCCCGGCCTGGCGCGACCGTCAGTCCAGCGACCGTGGCAACCACACGCATCGTCGGGGCAATCAGCTGAGTGCCGTCGCGAAGGACCACCGCCGGATAGGGGGCGGCTACCGCGGCTTCACCTCCGATGCGTGCAATGGCGCGAGGATCGTCCGGGTCCAAGCGTTCGTAGGGAATCTGATTGCGGTGAAGGAAGCTGTCGCAGCCGTGCACCCCCGGGTCGAGGCGCGGGCCAATCACGAACATCGCGGGCTCGAGCGGCTGCGCGGTGGCGTTTTTCAGCATCTCGATACGCTCCAACGCGGCGGCACCGACCGCTGTGGAGACCTCAGGGGCCATGGCGGCGAGCGTGTGGAACACCTCGACGGTCACCTTCAACACGCGCGACGGCTCGACGGCCCGCATGCTGGCGGGCAACGGCGTACCGAGCGTCATCGGGATCTCCCCTCCGAGGTCCCCAGGAAGCCGCACGCCAATCACCTGCTCGACGCCGTTTACCAGTTTCGTCAGCTCGGTCTTGCCCTCGACCACGACCGCCAGGGCCCGACCTTCGCCCTCGTAGGCCACGTACTCCCCGGGCGTGAGGTGGATGTCCTCAACTTCGCCGGCAAGGTACTCCAGCGCTTTCTCCTCAAGCGCCGAGAAGAGCGGAATCTTGGCCAGCTCATCGAGAGTGAACATGACTGCCTCCCAAACCTTTTTCGGCTGCATCTCTGAAGCCCGTGACCGTCTGTTGGCACTTGTCCCAACGGTGCCGCTGAATCGCGGGAGCGGCTTCGCGTGCGGTGTCGAAAATATCCATGCGGAAATCGTGGACCGGACAACCATCGCGGCACATGAGGCATCCGCCTCAAAAACGGCGCGCCGGGAAAGGGTGGGCACTTACGTCGCAGCGCACCACAAGCCTGCTGATGCGTCGAGCTGATCGTCGGGGTCGACATCGTGCACAAGGCGGTCGTGGTCATCGACATGCAGAACGACTTTGCGGCGCCGGACGGAATGTTTGATGGTGCCGGCATCGACCTCGGCTGGCGGACGTTCAGCTGGTAAAGCAGTACGAGTCGCTCGACGCGTCGCCGCCCTGGAGCCGGGTCTGGTGCACCCGCAGGCCGCGGAACTCGTCGCCGTGCGGGAAGAATCGGCTGTCGGGGACAAGACCTCCTGCGGAGATGTCGGCGTCAAGCTTCGCCATCCACGCCCCGACGCCGTCGGGGTAGACCGCGTCGTCCCACGCCGAGTACAGCGAGTTAGTGAGGTACACCCGTCGCCCGTCGCGGCTGATCTCCACCATCTGCGGTCCACCACTGAGCGGCAGGTCTGGAGCCGCCGGGTGCGGCTCGCGTCGCACGATCCCGCCGAGGCGAACCGAAGCGGTTTCGCGCGGATGGAACGGGTCGCTGACGTCGTACTGCTTGAGTTCTCCTGTGCCCCAGCATGATACGTACAGCCAGCGATCGTCGACCGACAGATCGATATCGGTGACCAGCGGGGGCGCGGCGCCAAAGGGCTTGAACAGCGGTGGCAGGTCGTCGGCGTCGGCGGGCTCGGCCGGGATCGTGATCACCTCATCGACCGACCACTGATCACCGTTCTTGTGCCACAGCCACACCGACGCCGACAGGTCCTCGGCGCTGATAACTGTGTCGACGAAGCCCCACGCTTTGGACGGGTCGTGGGCCGGGCGCAGCTCGAGCACCATCTGGTGCTGGTCGCCAAGGTCGACGCGCTGGGTCAGCTTCCGCTCGGACATGCTCCAGAAGTCCACGTGGTGTCCGAACTTGCGTCCGAGCAAGTCCTCGGGATTGAGCCCATTCTCGATCATCGACGGCGTCGCCCACTCGGATGTGATCACGGTGTCGTACTTCAGGTGCCACCAGACGTCGTACGCCAAGAATTGCGGTCCCCGGTCGAGCTCCCACGGTCCGATCACCTCGAACGTGTCGTGGTCGATCAGAGCCACGCCGCCGGGACCTTCAGCGCCGTTGGTGCCTCCCAGCGCCGACATGAAGATGCCGTCGGGTCCGCAGTGCACCGTGTGCGGGCGTGAGTATCCGGCCTTGGCCGCAAGCTCACTGGCCTCGATCGTGTGGGTCACCACCGGATGGCGAGGGTCGGGCTTGGTGTCGAGCACATAGATCGTCGACGAGCGAAGGGCGGGGACGAGCAGGTAGCGCCGCTCAAGATGGCCGGCGTGCCCCTCGTGACACAGCGCGCTCGAGCACGCGTTCCAGCCGAAATGGTGCAGTTCGTTGCCGGCCGTCGGCAGCTCGGACCAACCGACCACACCGCCGTACGTCGAAGAGTTCGGCTCGCAGTCGAGCACGGCTAGTGCATCGTTCTGCTGGCCCGTGGGGTCGAACGCTGCAACATAGGCGAGTTGCTCGGGGGCAGCCGCGGCAGCGGCGCCCGGGCTGCGGTAAAACGTCGGATCAGTCGCGGGCATGACTCCTCCTCGGCTCGCACCCATGCGCCCGACCGCCATCTGAACCTGGTCAGTCGCCATGACAGTCAGGTACGTCTCGCTTGATCCTTCGCCGCGAATGCGGGGCTGTCTATCCCCTAGACGTCGTCGGCAACTGGTCGGAGCCGCGCGGGTTCGGGAGCGGGAGGGGCCGGGCTAAGAACGGGTGTCGATGCGTGGTCAGGCCGCTGTGGGCCACGCGGTGACCTGGCTCCGAGGGTGACCATTTGGCCTTCGTCAGGGTGTCCGACACTTCTTGCTCGGTGACTGAGTCGCGGTGACGCCCCTGCTGTGTCCACTCTTCGTCGCGCCACTTGAGACCGAGGTCATGGCCTCGGCCGTGGCGGAGCTCGTTCGCCTCTCCCAGTCGCGTGAAGTAGAGAGTGCGGTTGGGTCGGTCGCCCTCGGTCTCGTTGAGGTAGAGCATGTGGGCGAACTTGTGCCGTACGCGGCGCACGTCCTCGCAGGCTCGAGCCCACTCCTGGTGGGGGTGGCGGATGCGCCTGGCGATCGCCATCTCCCGCAGTCCTGCGCGGTGCAGCCAACATAGGACGGATCGCGACGGCTCTGGAGGCGCGGTACGCACCTGAGGTGAACGAGCAAGCCCTCCTCGTCTACATCTCGACGGCGCCGGTGATCATGGGCCACAACGGGTGGGTCATTAAAGAACGGGAGCGACGGTCCCGTGTCGACGCTCGAGGTGTCCACGGTGGAGGATCAGTCTCAGTTGGTCCTCTACCCCGGCTCGGGGACACCCGAAGTGCAAGACAAGCTTAAAGAGCCAATGCTTGGACCGGGGGAGTCAACCACGATGTTCAGGCCAATGAGTGTCGACTCTCCTGAGATAGAGCAGATCCGCTTCTCCTTCGTTGACGTTCAAGGCGGGCGGTGGGAACGGATGGGGACCGACCCGCCAGGCTCTAGATAGCTTCTGACTGCGCAGGTTCCCGGAAACCGTGGGCAGTCGTCCGCCAGAGGGGGTACGCACTGGGCGAGTACCTCTGACACGCAGCTCGGCCCGCCACCGGGGAGTGGTGACGGGCCAAGGGTTCTGGCAGCGAGACGACAGCATGATGCCAGGGGACTCTCCTATGTTGCAATTGGGAGCGTCCCCCCCGAAGCTCTCGAATGATGACTCGGCCCCGTCACCTACCCCCTGGTGACGGGGCCGAGGTCGTTTCCGTCTCCGGTTCCACCGATCGCCTCGAAACCCCCTAGGCCGCTGGAGGATACAGGCCGTAGAACCCGCGCTCGTCGCCCTCCATCGCCCAGCGGTGTTGCTGGTCGGCACGTGCGATCAACTCAGCCTGGCGGCGGGCCAACACCGACCGTTCCGCCTTCCACTCCCGCCACGCGACCGGCCCAGCCCTGATGATCAGCACCACAACGACGGCGGCCAGGATCCACTTCCAGTAGAGGCCGACGAAGCCGACCAGGAGGAGGAAGCCGAGGAGGGCTTTCATGGTCGGGCAGCGTAGCGGTAGGCCCCGACAAGATTGCGATGCATCCAAACGGGGTTCGACCCCGTGACCGGGGAGTGGTGACGGGCCGAACAGTAGGCGGGAATCACCTCACTCGCCGTCGCGCGGCGGTCGGGGTCGGTGCCGCTGCTTCGCCAGCGCGCGATTAGCCATTGCGTAACGGGCGTTGACCGCGATGTCGAACAGGGCCATGCCCGCGAGACCGATGACGGCTCCCACCGCAAGTGCCAACAGCAGAGTCTGGGTGTGCCCCGTCACCACGAAATGGTGGCCCGCGACAGCTGCACCACCCATCGCGGCAAGCGCATAACGAAACCTTCGGCTTGGGCTAGCTGTCATACCCGTCCCCCCGGTTCGGCTCCGCGAAACGGTACGCCGCGAACCACCCTCTGCATAAGAGTCGGCCCGCCACCGGGGAGTCGTGACGGGCCGAGGGGTCGCGTTAGAAACGCCGACCAGGTATCTCACACAGGAAGTCTCCCTGGTCTTCTCACGGGTAATAGGCGTAAGATGTCGAATCCTTTCTCGGGGTAAGAGGCGTATGAACTGTGCACCTTCACCCTCAAAGGGACGCTTCGCCGAGGTGGCGGACGAGCCTGGGCCGAATGGGGTGGTCAGAGTGGACCAGCAGAAGAATGTCAAGTTGCTATCGGCGGTGATCGGCGCCAGCGCCGTCGTGGTCATGGGAGCGGTTGCCTTAGCTAACGAGCAAGCCGGAACGGACACCGTTAAGTCTGCTCCTCCGGCGACGGTTACCACCACGACGCCGCCGACGGAACCCGTGACGTCCGTAGCCAGCCCGGTGACGACTGCAAGCACACCCGCGGGATACCGCTGAAACCGCCGACCGTCCAGCTAGCTTCCTGGCGACGTGGTTCGGCCCGTCACCGGGAGTGGTGACGGGCCGAGGTGCGGGCGTCTGGCCCACACTGATCAGACGCCGGGCGGGTGTCATTCGGTTCCAGTCAGGCGATGAGCGGTGGCGGCCTCGTCGTGGGACCGGAACTTGCGATCTGTGCTACTCCCCTTGCAGAGGGCGCAAAGGAAGTAGCCCTTTCTTGGGTAGATCGGCCGCCGGTCTAGCGGGGTTCAGTCGCGAACCCGGGCATGCTTGACGATCGTTTCGCGGATTCTGGCTGGGTGACACAACGTTTCGAGCAGGTACAAGTAGGGCAGGAACACCAGATCCGACGGAAAGTCGCCGGTGTGATGAGCTAGGAGCCGTTCAGCGACGAGGTCCTGCTCGCTTTGGGGCTGCCGCATGCCTCCGAAGCCGTGCGTCGCGTTCCGATGGATCTTCATCAGCATCGCCGCTGCCCATTCGGGTGCTCGGTGGCGTCCATGATCGTTACCGGGAATGCTGACGACGACGTTGTTGTCGCCACGCTGTTCTCGGAAGAAGAAGCCGTCCTGCACACGTCGAAGGCTGTTGACAGCGCGATCAGCAAGCGGCATGAGAATCGCGGCAACCATTTCAGGCATCTTGGTGCGCAAGTTTTCGGCTATTTCCTTGGCGGTGTCGTACGCACAGAGCTGCTCGAAGCGGCTCTGTGTAGTTCGATCGGAGCATATGTTGAGTCGATCTGTGTATGTGTCGAGCCGGGTGTTCATCAAATTGCGTTAGACCGTGTGGTTGCGGCCGGAAGCCTGCAACGCTGTTGTGAGGCCGAAGATCTGGCCGAATGTGAGGAGCCAGTGTTGGTGTTCATAGGGATCGTATACGCCATGCTTGTTGCTGAATAGCGTTGGGTCGCAAAGATATCCGAACATCTGATTCAGTCGGCTCGTCCACCAGGTAATGGCAACACGGCCTGAAGTGGACGTTAAGTCAAAGTCGGGAATTGCTTCATCGCGTCCGAATGCGGGTAGCAGCTGGTTCGGTTCCATCGGTGAATGTCGGTGACCGGCAATGTCTCTTCCGAGGTTGAAGAGGATCGCGGCGGGTGGGTGTCCGGTCGGAACACACCAGAAGCCAGGACTCAGGCAGCCGAGTAGCGGCCCGAAGTAGTGGGATGCGCCGATGATCTCCTTGAACCATTCGGCCGACGACGCACCTCGGCCCGTCACCGGGGAGTGGTGACGGGCCGAGGGTTTCCCGATTTCAAATCGCGAAGTCGCTTGGTCGGATCTCAACACCAACCAACTAATCAGACGCGGCGTAGAGCTATCCGGTTCCATCGCCACCGGGCCTCAGGCGTTCGGTTGGTCGGAAACTCCGCCATGGACCACACTTCCGCGACTACCCCGGGGGTGTTCATAGATCGAGAGCGACCCCGCGGAGTAGAGGTCGTAGAGCAAAGCTGGACCATCGTTGCGACCGACGCCCATCAGAGCGGCGCTGAAGGTCGCCCCGTCGATCTCGCCGTCGTACCGGTAATAGTCGGACTCGTCTCGATATAGCCCGTCTATCCACCAACTTTCGCGGCGCCGCGTCATTGCGTGCTCCCGCCGTCATCGTGCTGGCGGATGAGCCGCAGAACCGGGGCCTTGTTCGTGCCACGCTCGGCAAAATGCAGATCGAACACAGCGGTCAGCGCCATGAGGAAGGCGGGCGACCAGTCGTCTGGCGGATGCTGCTTGATGCGGTCGGCCAACTGGATACGCAGGTATTTGGTTCCGACTGCCTCGGCAGGTAGGTCATCGCGTCACCAACTTGAGAACCGGCGCCGGCTGCCTCCGGGCAAGCCGCTTCCGCTCCCAGACCGGCCGCACGATGGCCAGCACTGCGATCAGCTCGGAGGGGGTGCAGTCCTGCATGACGATGTGCTCTTTTCCGCCCATGATCTCCCGCACTTCGTCACGTGCCAGCTCGAAGCAGAGCTGGGCGATGGCGTCGACGGCATTCTCAGACATTTTCTGATCGCGCCATCCACCCGTCGGCCGTATCTGCCGCCACGAGGAGTGCCTCAGCGAGCTGGCGGGCCTCTGCGCTGGACAGGTTAAGCCGCTCGTATTGGTTACCGTGAAGATCCATCTCGTCCACGTATACGTCGTGACCGACGTCGTCCCCCTGGACAGACCCGTCGGGTTGCTGGCAGGCCCAGGCGCCCGTCACGATGGCGCCGATTTCGTGGCGTTGGCCGTAGATGATGCGCCCTGGCTCGTCATCGCCCCAGTCGCCCGAGCTGGTGACGCCGGCGGGTAGGGCGATATCGGGGTATGGGTTGATCTCGGCAGCGGTGGTGGCCATGCCTGCAATGTCCTCCGGGGGTGTGACACCCGGGGACTTGTTCGGTTTGAGCAGCGGTGGTGGTAATGGCTAGCTACCTCTCATGCGGGTTGCTAGCGCCCAGGCTGACCAGTTCACATAGAGTTCATGCGGTCCGATTTCGGTTCGGGAAACCTATTCTTACCTGCATCAAACCTGGTGCGCGATACTGGGATTGAACCAGTGACCTCTTCCGTGTCAGGGAAGCGCTCTCCCGCTGAGCTAATCGCGCCGGGGTCATTCTCGGAGGTGGAGACGGGAATCGAACCCGTGTGCACGGCTTTGCAGGCCGTTGCCTCACCACTCGGCCACTCCACCGCTGGGGGTTGATGCCACTGCACCCTCGAGCGGATGACGGGATTCGAACCCGCGACCCTCACCTTGGCAAGGTGATGCGCTACCAACTGCGCTACATCCGCGTGCCACGGGCGAGATCGTCGCCCGTCGCGAAGGACGACAATAGTGCACCCGGGCAACGGCACACAAATCCCCTCCACCCGCGGGAGTCAGAACAACGTGTAGGCCTCGCGTGCGATCGAGAAGCCGTGCCCGGTCTTGGTGTCGCGGCACGTGATGCCCGACTCGGCCGTGTCGCACCGCAGAGTTCCCGCCGAGATCGACTGGCCATACCCCAGTGCCTGATCTCCGCCGAGCGCGGTGTCGCCGGAACAGACGAACTCCGGCTTCTCGCCGGGCGACAGGGTGATGCCCTGCCCGTAGTCGAACTCGCAGTCGACCGGCCGTGGCGGGGGAGACCAGTCGCGCTCGGAGATGTCGCAACGCGCGTTGTTGGAGTCGATGAAGCAGCCCACGTTGCCGCTGATTGAGGTGAACGCCTTGAGGTCGGTGATCGCCTCGGGTTCGGCGGTGTCGGGAGCCTGCTTGCCCGTGGGGCTTGACGGCGACGTCTCCGGCGCCGCCTGGGCCGTCGCCGGTTGCATCGAGCCCGTCGACGCGGGGCCGGAGGATTGCTGACCGTCGCAGCCGGACAGCAGGCCTACGGCTAAAGCGAGCGCGAGAACGCCAGCTCGAAGCGTCATGGCGGTGAACATACCGGCGGTCGAACACCGAGGCCCGCCGTTCGGATTCTCGGTCGACTGGTCCTCCGTGTTAATCTTCGACGTCCATCGATCATTGATCGAGGTGTCTCCCAGGTCTCGTAGCTCAGTGGGAGAGCGTCCGCCTCACACGCGGAAGGTCGCTGGTTCGATACCAGCCGGGACCACCCATCAAAACCGCAGTTCAGAGGCGTAATCGAGGGCCGGATTCGGTCCTCCGACGTCACCGCCACGAGGTCTGTCCGGCCAAAATCCGGCCAAACTTAGCGGCCGTCTCCGCGGACATCGTCGAGGGCGTCCAGTGCCGAAGCGTTACTCGTCGTCGTACAGGTCGGCGTAGATATGCGCAGTGATAACCCGTTCGAGTACCGCGAAGGTAAACCGGGTGCAGCGGACGTGAATCTCGTGGTGCTCGAACACAGGGAGGATCGGCTCCGTGGCTTGCTCCCGATGGGTGCTTCGGCTTAGCGAAGCGAACGAACACCGCGCCGACCTTGCCGACAGTGCGCGGTGTGCAGGTAGTACTGGCTCGGATGCGGTCCGTCTTCGGGCGCCGACGACATCAACGGAGCGATCCTGGTTGGCGGTGTTGACGGCGTCGACACCTTTCGATGGATCCGCAGATCGGCCAGCGTCGTTCCGCGTGCTTTGGCATTGTGAACAGGTTCGCATTTGCTGCAATGCGACCTATTGCGACGTTGCGTCGGTCGCGACGTAACAGGCGGCCTACATCTGGCTCATGGCGAGCATCCGCGCCCGAATGAATCGCGCCGGGCCCCGCTTAACATCGATGTATTGGGCTTGGGCGTCAATTAACGTGATCAGATGGACGCTGTCACGCTCCGGACGATGGGCGTGGAGGAGGAGTTTCACCTCGTCGACCTCAAGACCAGGCGCCTGACTGCCCGTGCGCCCGAATTGCTGGCCGAGCTGTCCGATAGCTACGTGGCCGAGCTGCAACGCTGCGTGGTCGAGATGAACAGCGGTGTTGTCGACACGCTCGACGGGCTACGGGCCGACCTGCAGGGCCACCGAAGGGTTCTGGTGGATGCTGCGGCGAAGCTCGGCATCGGCGTGGTGGCGGCGGGTGCAGTGCCGTTGTCGGTACCGGAGGAGATGCAGGTCACCCAGACGCCCCGGTATCGACAGATGCTCGCCGACTACCAGTTGCTGGCCCGGGAACAACTCATCTGCGGCACCCAGGTACACGTCGGCATCGACGACCGTGACGAGTCGGTCGCCGTGGCGAACCGGGTGGCGCCGTTCGTCCCGACACTGCTTGCGCTGAGCACGAGTTCGCCGTTCTGGGCCGACGGCTCCGACACCGGCTATTCCAGCGGACGGACCCTGGTGTGGCAGCGCTGGCCGACGACGGGCCTGGCAGCACCGGTGTCCACGGCGGCCGAATTCGATCAGCTGGTTGCCGACCTGGTCAGCAGCGGCGCGATCGCCGACAAGGGCATGGTGTACTTCGACGTCCGGCCAGCGGTCGAGGCGCCGACCCTCGAGCTACGGGTGTGCGACAGCTGCCCGTCGGTCGACACCATCGTGCTGATCGCCGGCCTGTTTCGGGCACTGGTCGACCGCGAGGTGGAGGGGTTGCGCGCGGGCGAACCTGCCCTCGCGATCTCCGCACCGTTGGGACGCGCGGCTCTGTGGCGCGCCGCCCGCTCCGGGCTAGAAGGCGAACTCGTCGACGTGACGGGCCCGCGTGGCCGCCCGGCCGTCGAAGTGGTGACTGAGTTGGTGCGCCTGGTGCGCCCACAGTTGGAGGCGGCTGGGGACTGGGACGTGGTCAGCGAGCTGGCACACCGGGTGCTGATCGCAGGCACGTCAGCCGCGCGGCAGCGCAGGGCGCTGCGTCGGCGCGGCCGCCTCACCGACGTCGTCGACCAGTTGATCGACGAAACCGCGGGCCACTGGCCCGGTGCGGCCGCGGCCGTTGTCGACGACCCCACGCTGCTCTTCGGCTACCATCCCCACCGCGCGTTCGATCCCGCCGACAAGAGCGCCCTGCCAAGCTATGACGAAGCGGTCGACACCGACGGCCGGCCTCGGCCCGGCTACCGGGAGATCCTGCGGTCCGTCGCGGGTCTGGGGGTGGCCGTGCTGCGGGCACGCGAGAGCTACATCGAACAGGATCAGCGCGCCGAGAATGTCACGTTCCGGGTCAGCGGCCAGGGCCGGGCCCAGGTGTTTCCGCTCGACCTGGTGCCGCGACTCGTCGCGGCCGACGAATGGATGCAAATATGCGCAGGCCTCGGCCAGCGGGCGAAAGCCCTGAATGAGTTTTTGCGAGACGTCTATTCCGAGCAGGCCATCATCGCCGACGGTGTCATCGGCGTTCATGCGCTGGACCGGGCACCCGGATTCCGTTCGGCCGGACGATTGTCGAAAGACGCCGTACGCGCCCACATCTGCGGGCACTGACTTGGTGTGTGACCGCGCTGGGAAGTGGATGGTGCTCGAGGACAATCTGCGCATCCCGTCGGGCACCGCCTACGCGATCGTGAATCGGCGGTTGCTGACCAAACACCTTCCCGAAATCGAACGACCTCGCGACATCGGCGACGTCGATCGGGTGCCGTCGATGTTGTTGGAGACCTTGCGCGCGTCGGCGCCCGCGCGATGCGTAGGCGAGCCGTCGGTGGCACTGCTTTCCGGCGGCTGGGACGACTCAGCCTGGTTCGAGCACACGTTCCTGGCCGACGAGCTGGGCATTGCGCTGGTGCAGTCCTCCGATCTGTCGGTTCGCGACGGACGGCTGGTGCGGCACCTCGGTTCTGACGTTCGTCCCGTCGACGTCGTGTACGCCCGGATGGACGAGGACATGTTGCTGTCGTCCACCGGTTACGACGGCGCCTCCCTTCGGTCCGGCCTGCTCGACGCAGTCCTCCGTGGGACGTTGACGGTCGCCAATTCACTCGGCAACGGGATCGCCGACGACAAGGCGATCTACGCCCACGTGCCCGCGATGATCGAGTACTACCTCGGCGAGAAGCCGACACTGGCGCAGGTGCCGACGTGGATCTGTGCCGAACGCGCGCAACGTGATTACGTGATCGACCATCTCGCCGAACTGGTGGTCAAACCGATCGACGGGTTCGGTGGCATCGGCGTGGTCATCGGTCCGGAGGCGACGGCGGAAGCGCTCGAGGCCCGTCGACGCGAACTGCAGACCCAGCCCGAGCGCTTCATCGCCCAGGAGGCGATCGCGCTGTCCACCCATCCCACGTTCGACGGCGAAGGCATGTATCCGCATCACGTCGACCTGCGCGCCTTCGTGCATCTTCGCCCCGATGTGACGAACGACGTGACGGCCGAGGTCATGCCGGCCGCGTTGACGCGGGTGGCCGCCCACGGCTCGCGGATCGTCAATTCGTCGTCGGGCGGTGGCAGCAAGGACACTTGGATCCTGGGCACCGGCGCGACGACGTAGGGGAACGGAAGACAACGTGTGTGGTATCTGCGGAGAGATCCGCTTCGACGGTCAGTCTGCCGACGTCGCCGCGGTGGCCCGGATGACCGACGCCATGGTGTCCCGCGGCCCGGATTCAGACGGCGTGGTCGCCCACGGGCCGATCGCTCTTGGGCATCGACGGCTGTCGATCATCGACCTGTCCGCGTGCGGCGCCCAGCCGATGGTGGACAGCGACCTCGGGCTCACGCTGGTGTTCAACGGTTGCATCTACAACCACGAGGTTCTGCGCAAGGAGTTGGAAGCCGTTGGCTACCGGTTCTTTTCGACTGCAGACAGCGAAGTGGTGATCAAGGCGTTCCATCGGTGGGGCGCGCGATGCGTGGAGCGTTTCAAGGGAATGTTCGCCTTCGCGATCGCCGACCGAGCGACGGGAGTGGTGACGCTCGCCCGCGACCGGCTCGGGATAAAGCCGCTGTACCTCGCCGAGTCGACCGGGCGGTTGCGATTCGCCTCGACCGTCCGCGCACTGTTGCAGGGCCGGCGACGTCGATACCGAACTGGATCGAGTGGCGCTGCATCACTACATGAGCTTTCACTCGGTGGTTCCGGCGCCGCGCACCATCTACCGCGGCGTTCGCAAGCTGCCGCCCGCGACGGTGCGAGTGATCCAACCGGACGGTTCGCATACCGACACGGTTTATTGGACACCGGTCTTCGAGCGCGATCCGGCACGGGCGTCGTGGACCGATCGCGAGTGGCAGGACGCGCTGATGGACGCGTTGCGCACGGCGGTGGTGCGCCGCATGGTCGCCGACGTCCCCGTCGGCGTGCTGCTGTCCGGCGGCATCGACTCGTCGATCGTGGTGGCTCTGCTCGCGGAGCAGGGTCAGCGTGGACTGGCCACCTTCTCGATCGGATTCGATTCGGTCGGCGAGGAATCCGGCGACGAGTACTTCTACTCGGATCTGGTGGCCAAGACGTTCGGCACGGATCATCACCGCATCCACATCGACGGTTCCCGGCTGCTACCCGCGGTACCGAAAACCATTGCCGCCATGAGTGAACCGATGGTCAGCCACGACTGCGTCGCGTTCTATCTGCTTTCCGAGGAGGTCAGCAAGTCGGTCAAGGTGGTGCAGTCCGGCCAGGGTGCGGACGAGATCCTGGCGGGATACGACTGGTACCCACCCCTTGCGAACGTCGCCCGCGACCAGACCACGGAGGCATACGCGAAGGTGTTCTTCGACCGTGGCCATGCCGACGTGCTGGACATCTTCGCTCCCGAGTATGCGGCGGCTGAACAGGATCCGAGTTGGGAGTTCGTCAGGAGTCATCAGAGCGGTCGGGGCGCTGAGACCGCCGTCGACGCAGCCCTGCGGTTGGACACGCAGGTGATGCTCGTCGACGATCCGGTCAAGCGGGTCGACACCATGACGATGGCGTGGGGGCTGGAGGCTCGTGTGCCGTTCCTCGACCACGACTTCGTGGAACTCGCCGCCACGTGTCCCGCCGAATTGAAGCTGGCGTCCGGCGGCAAGGGCGTGCTCAAGGATGCGTCGCGAATGCTGCTGCCTGCCGACGTCGTCGACCGAACCAAGGGATACTTTCCTGTCCCGGGCATCCGTCATCTGCATGGCGACGTCATGGAGATGGTACGCGACGCGCTGACCAACGACGCCGCTCAATCGCGGGGCCTCTACCGCAAGGAGACTCTGAGACCGACTGCTGGACGCACCGAACGACACGCGAACCACGCTGGGCGCCAACGCCTTGTGGCAACTTGCGGTGCTGGAGATGTGGCTGCAGAGCATGGAAGGTGGTTGACGCGGTGCCCGAGCAGGTCCGCGCCACGTACGGTGCGTCGCTGTCACCGGATGCGACGGCATTCGCGTATCTGGTAGACGACGGCGGCTACCCGCGCGCCGTGCAGCGCTTCCTGAGCGGGTGGCGGGCCAGTTCGTCCCGCGACGTCGAGTTGCCCGTCGAGGGACCGGTCACCAAGGTCATCCACTCCGCTGACGGTCACTGGCTGGCGTGCGAGGTCGCGCCTCTCGGCAGCACCCACACCCAGATCTGGTTGGTGACAACAGATCCCGACGACCGTGACGCGCGCCGCATCGACTACTGGCCGACCAGTTCCCCAGAGGGCACGGCGCAGTTGGTCGGTTGGGACGGTAGTCAGGTCGCGGCCATTCTCACCGGGCAGGACGGCATCGGAAACTCGTGTCTGATCAATCCCGCGGACGGCACCACGATCGTGCTAGACCGTCGATCGCTCGGCAAGCTGATCGACGCGTGGGCGGGAGCATCGCTCGTACGGGTCGGCCCGCGAGGGTACCGGGACCTGATCATGCTGCACGGACTGACTGAGATCGCTCTACTGCCATCGGATCCCGGTTCCACCACCGACGCAGGCGTGATCCTCGACGACCACCAGCCGCGCCGGCTGCGCTCCGGTCTGGATGGCGACGTCATGAAGCTCTACCATCCGGCGAAGACGTATCCGATGAACAGTACGCGCGGTTATGTGCGCGCCCTCGTCCGCAGCGACAACGGCGGGGAGCACACCCGACTGGTCGAGCTGACCGTCACCGAGGATGGGGTGTCGTATCACGTCGTGGCCGAACGCCCCGGATACGACCTCGACGAGTTCGCCGTCAGCGACGACCTGACGACGGTGGCGCTGCTGTGGAACATCGACGGCCGCAGTGAGTTACAGATTCTCGAGTATGCCGACAACACGTTGAGCCAGCCAATCCCGCTGCCCGGCCCGGTCGCCAGCCAGCTGAGCATCAGCGCAGGCGGCTCCATGGTGGCGTTGACCGTGCAGGGTCCGTCCACGCCACGGACGGTGGAGCTCGTCGACCCACGGTCGCGCGAATGGCAACGCATCGACCGCGAGCCTGCCGGTGGCGATTCGTCGCCGACTCCGCAGCTGGTCCGCATGACGGCCCGGGATGGCAACGAGTTCACCGGCTGGCTATACGCGCCACCCGGCGGAGAATCCATCGGCGCGATGATCTACCTGCACGGCGGACCGGAGGGACAGTCCCGGCCCGAGTACAGCGAGATCTTCCCTGCACTACTGGACGCAGGAGTCATCGTCCTCGCGCCCAACGTTCGCGGTTCGGGCGGCTTCGGCCGCAGCTTCTCGCACGCCGACGACAGGGACTTGCGTTTCGGCGCCATCGACGACGTTGCGGACTGCGTGCGCTTTCTCGTGGACGGCGGTCTCGCCGCTGCGAGACCGAATCGCATGCGCGGGCTGGTCATACGGCGGTTATCTGACGCAGGCTTCGCTGACCTTCCATCCCGAGCTGTTCGCTGCGGGAATCAGCATCTGCGGCATGAGCGACCTGGGCACGTTTTACCGCAACACCGATCCGTGGACCGCAGCCGAGGCGTACCCGAAGTACGGCCACCCGATCAACGACCACGATCTCCTCGACCGACTCTCGCCGCTGCTGCGCGTCGAGATGATCACTGCGCCATTGCTGTCTGGTGGCCGGGGGCAACGACACCAATGTGCCGCCCACCGAGTCCCGGCAGATGTTCGAGGCTCTCCAGCGGCTGGGGCGGCGCGTCGAGTGCCTGATCTTCGACGAGGAGGGACACGCGATCGTCAAGCGGGAGAATCGCACCGTGTTGGTCAAGACCATCGGCGAATGGCTTCTTCAGGCGTTCGTGCAGTAATCCAAAGAGCTTCAAGATCCAGGGCCTGGCCGGCAAGGTGACGGCCTACCCCGCCGGGAAGTCCGCTCGAGGTGGACGCGGATGCAGCTCCCTGATGGTGGAATGGCTCAGGACTTCGAGCCGGTGCGGCGCTCCAGGGCTTCGATGACGGTTGGGCAGACGTCGATCTCGTAGAGCCATTCGACGCTCTGCATCCCGCCTGGGCTGTCCGCGTTGATCTCCACCACCTTGTCGCCGATCACGTCGATGCCGACGAACCACATGCCGTCGGCCACGAGCTTCTTGCTCATCGCTTCGACGATGCCGCGTTCCATGTCACCGATCTCGAGAGGGGCCGACCGCCCGCCCGTGCTGATGTTGGCCCGCGGGTCGTTACTCGTAGGCACTCGCCGGAAGGCGGCCAGTTGCCCATCGCGCTCGAGGATCTGTCCCTCGAGCAGGAAGATCCGAGTGTCGCCGTCGTCGACGCAGTCGACGAACTCTTGAACGAGCGCGTAGCCGTCCAGTAGTACCGCCTCCGTTATCTGCGCGAGGTTCACTTCGTCCTTGTCCTTGATCATGAATACGTTCCGACCTTTGGCTCCGTAGAGAGGCTTGACGACGGAGTGGCCGACCTCGGCGACGAACCGCTCGATCGCTTCCGGGTCGCGCGTAACGAGCGATCGCGGACGGATCTTCTCGGGGAACTCCTCCAGGTAGAGCTTGCTCGTTGCGCGGACAAGGGACATCGGGTCGTTCACCACCGTCACGCCTCGAGCCTTGAGCATCTGGCCGAAGACCACACCCAGTGGACTTGCCCACGGCCGCTCCTGCATATCGTCGACCGTTTCGTTTCGCAGGAACAAGGCATCGAGGTCGTCCATGACGATCCGTTCGGCGTCGCGCTCCTTGATGCGCTTCATGAAGCTTTCGAGCGTGTCGCCTTTCTCGAACTCTGCGCGATGCGCCCGGGCCGAGAGCTGCCCATCGTTTTCCCCGTGCTCGACGTCGCCGAGCCCGACGTACCAAACCTCCTGCCCGGCCTGGACCGCGGCCCTCGCCAGACGCGTAGTCGTGTACTCGTCTACCTCGGTGGCGACATCGAGGACGAAGAACGCAAGCCTCATGGCACATCTCCTTCGTAAAGGTCGGTGACCGACGCGCCCCCACGCAGCTTGTCGAGACGCTCCTGAGCGCCGGGCACGTCCAGCCACCGAGGACGGACCCATGGTGCGCGGAGCACCTCGCGGTCGAGCAGGTCCTGGATCAACGGGATGTGGTCCAGCGAGAGCTTGCCGACGAAGAGGACATCGAGGCTGCTGCCCTCCGCGAGGGCTTCAAGGATGCGCGTGATGCCACGGAGGTAGATCGCGTCCTTCACGGAGCCGCCTCCGACGACGACGCGGATGGCGATCGACCAAGCGGTCCTCGTCGGTATCCGACGTTCTTCCCGTAACGATTCGAAGATCTCCAGGAATCCGGCGCCGTCGAGCACCTTGCCGATGGCTACGACCCTCGCTGCGAGCACGCGCAGACGTCGCGGGTCCAATCCGCCGGTCAGGTACTCGGCGAGCACGGCAAGGCCCTCTTGGGTCTCGTCGTAGCCAGGCAGCCCGACCGTCAGCAGCGTCAGTGGTTGCCTGGCGCCGTTCTGATAGGTGACGACATGGGTGCCGATCTCGTGATGCAGCAAGGGCTCCACGCGGTCCGCCCTGAAAGCGGCGGCTTCGGGGATGAGCAACCGGCCCAACGACACCATCAGTTCGGAGATGTCGTCGCGCACCTCGATGTGAGCCGGGAAGTCTGGATACACGGCGCGGTATCGATCGAACTCCGCTCGAGCCGCCTCCGCGAACGCCCCGGCCGACACGCTCCGGGTGGTGGGAGCTCGGGCTGGGATGGTCTCGAGTAGGTCCTCCGCGGCGGACGCGAGAGGCTGGGCAATCCCTCCGTAGAGCTGCAGCGACCCGTACACGAACCGTGAAGTGTCTCGATCCTCCAAAACTGTGATCTGTCTTGCTATCTCGTCTCGCTTCGCCCGGAAGAGTGTGTGCAGCGCAGGGTCGGTGACGTTCTCGATCTCGAGGTTGTAGAGGTCACGTCGCACCACGTCCGGCTCGAAGTCCAGCGGTCTGAGCCGCAGAGTGGGGACCGTCCCGAAATCACTGCGTTCGAAGTCCGCCCATGCCTCTGCTGCATTGACCGGCGTCATGTTGAGCAAGAGGTTCACTTCGCACTCGATCTCGGTGAGACGGGCGTCGACATCTAGCGCAGGCGCAAGCTGCTCGGTCGGGGATGTCACCCTGGCCTCCTAAAAAGTCATTCGGACACCACGGCTTCGACGTATGTGTCAATTTTTGAATGCCCCAGCGGCGAGAGCTCAAACGTCCTGCACATGGCGAGCAGACACGTGCGCGCGACCGGTGTAGCGTTTTTGCAGTCAGAGGGGTGTTCCGGGGGCCGTCCACCTGTTCAGATGATCGCCTCGTCCTCGGGTCGCCGCAGGCGCAGCCACCGGTAGCCGGTCAAGCTGGTTCCGGGCTGGCTCGGCGATCTTCGACGCGCCGCCTATCGGCGCAGCCGCGAAGGTCGCGACGGTCAGAGATCGCGACCCCACACCGTAGGGGAGGTTTGGACCTACCGGTGCGGGGTATGCCCTGATCTGCGAGTTGAAGCTGCCCAGTGAGTCATGGGGGTGGCGCTTCACGACTAGAGCAGCTGGTCCGCAGACCTTTTCCCGGTCGCCATGGACCGATTCAATTCCTTTGGAGCGAAACTCAATGCCCAAAATCCTTGGTGTGTCTTTGACTGCCCTGACCCTGCTGTTCGGCGGTGCCGGCGTCGCCCAGGCGACTACGCCCGTCGGGCCGATGCCGTCATCCACCACGACCACAATCGCGGCCGATACAGACGACGGCGACAGTGACAACACGGGCCTGTGGGGTCTTGCGGGCCTGTTGGGTCTGCTCGGTCTGGCCGGTCTGAAGCGCCGCAACGACCGCGACGTCACCGCGGGCACCGCGGCAGGCCGTCCCAGCGCTCCACGCGTCTGACAACTAACGGCTACCGCCCCCGGGTCGCTGCCCAGGCGCCCGGGGGTGCGGCCGCAGCCAAAACACCATCGGGCAACTCACTTTTCGAGTTGTCGATTGACACCAAGAGGAGACAGATGACTGAGCACAGCAAGGCCGACGAGGCCCGTAAGGGGTTGATCGACTCGGTGAAGGGCAGGGCGAAGGAAATCGTCGGCGCTGTTACCGGCAATGAGTCACTGACCGCCGAGGGACAACTCGAGCAGACCCAAGCCAAGGAGCGCAAAGAGGCCAACAGCGTCGAAGCCGTCGCCGATGCCGAGGCCACGCAGGCCCATGCCGAAGCGACAGAAGCCCGGGTCGAAGGCGCACAAGAGCGAATCGCGGTGAACGCGCAGACGGGGGCCGTGCAGAGCTCCGTCCGAAATCAGCAAGCCGCTCAGAAGCGCGCCGCCGAGCAGGTCGGACAACAGGACGTTGCCCGCGAGAAAACGCGTACCGAGCTCGACGCGCAGGCCAAGGTGCAGCAAGCCAAAGCCCAGGAGCGCCACGAAATCGATTCCGCAGCTGAAGAAATCGTCGACGCCGTCGACGATCATCTGACCGCGATGCAAGGCGCATCGAGCGCCGAGGCGGAAGCCGATCGCATCAGACAGCGGGCCGACAAACTGACCAACGAAGCCGACCTGCCTTGAGCACCGGCAAGACACAGGAGTTATCAATGAGAATCATCGACGCCCCGCAAGCGGTTCTGCGTTTCCAGTACCGCATCGTTCGGTTTCCCCTTCAGATCATCGAGGAGCGCCTGGTCGCTCGCATGGGTTCGGAAGCGCCTGCGCGATTGCTTTACGAGCGCTCACTGGGATTGTTGGACGCGGTCGTAGGAAACGCGCTGGGCGACTTACGGCTTGCAAAGCGTGGCGGTGCGCTCGCTGAGCGTAGCGATGCGCTGCGTCGCGCTGCCGAGCTCGACGCGGCTGCGGATCAGGCACGACAGCAGTCCAGTGCCGATCTGAAAGCCAAGAGCGACGAGGCGATCGCGGAGCAGCAGGACGCGCGCGCAGCTAAGGAGCGTGAAGTCGAAGAAGCCTGGAGCTCAGCCGAAGAGCGGAAGCGTGCGGCTGAAATGGCGGCCGCGCAGCGTACCGCCGCCGCGAAGAAGCAGGCCGACGACGTGGCTGCCCAGCGTAAGAATTCGGCTGAAGCGGCCAAGCGCGAAAAACAAGCCAGAATTCGGGCGAACGAGCAGAAGGCCGCTACGGCCGCCAAGTCAAAGCTCGACGATGCTCATGCAAGGCGCACGGACGCCGACAACAAGCGTGCGCACGCGGACAGGGTCGAGGAGCTGGCAGGCCTCGAGAAGCAGAAGCGCCATGCTGAGCGCGTCGAATAACACCTGACGGACTGCCGGATGGGCTGCCGTCGGCGCCCACTGAAGACGATCCACTACTGACGCCGAGCTCCGAACTGAACGGAAGGTCACCACGACTGGTTTTGGATAGGGACTATTACTATCCGCCTGTTAGCGCCATAACCAGCGGACCGCCGCAGCTATTCGAAACTAATTGACGGAGCAAAGACGGCGCGCAGGTAACAGGCAGCGCGACCGCGATGCAGAGCCGTACGGTGGGGCAGTGGCACTCTTGCTCGGCCCGGCCCTCCGGCACGTTTCAGACACCACGGCGTTGGTCTGGGTGCAAACCGACAGCGCGGCAACGGTGGAGGTCCTCGGCTGCTCCGCGCGGACGTTCGCGGTGCAGGGTCATCACTACGCCGTCGTCACGGTAAACGGGCTGAGCCCAGACACCGTCACCGAATATGACGTGAAGGTCGACGGGGAATTGGTCTGGCCGCTCGCGGCCTCGCCGTTCCCGCCCAGCGTCATCCGCACCCGCGGGCCAGCATCGACTCATCGGCTACAGGCGATCTTCGGATCCTGCCGATACCCGAAGACCCACGATGAGAAGCTCGACTCCAAACTCGGGCTCGATGCGCTTGACGTGTACGCCACCCGAATGGCCACGCAGCCGATCGACGACTGGCCGGAGGCGCTGATCCTGCTCGGCGACCAGCTGTACGCCGACGAACTCACCCCGGAGTCGAGACGACGCCTGGCCGGCCGCCGCACCCGTACAAATCGCCGCGGCCAGCGGCCGCCGGACGAGGTGGTGAGCTTCGCCGAATACGAACGGCTGTACCGCCATGCGTGGGGCGACCCCGAGATCAGATGGCTGATGTCCACCGTTTCGACCGCGATGATCTTCGATGATCACGACATCAGGGACGACTGGAACACATCGGCGTCCTGGCGCGCCGACATGGAGGAGAAGCCGTGGTGGCGTGACCGGGTCCGCGCCGGGCTGGCCTCCTACTGGGTGTATCAGCACCTGGGCAACATGAGCCCGGCCGAGTTGGCCGACGACGAGGACTATCAGCGTCTCGTGGCGACAGATGGCGACACCTGGCCGCATCTCGTCGATCTCGCCGACCGTGCCGATCAAGAGGTGGACTGCAACAAGGGCATCAGATTCAGCTATCGATGGGACCTCGGTCGCAGTCGGCTCATCATGATCGACTCTCGCAACGGTCGAATCCTCGATTCCGGCGAACGCATGATGATCGGCGAACGCGAGTTCGCATGGCTGGAGGCCCAGGCCACCGACGGCCTCGACGAGTTGGACCATCTGGTGCTGGCCTCGTCGGTGCCGTGGCTGATGCCGCCGGCCATCGGAGATCTGGAGGCGGTCAATGAGCGAAACGCCGACCGGCACGGTCTACGCGGAGTTCTTGCCGAAAAGACCCGCAGGGCAGTTGATTTCGAACACTGGCCGGCATTTTATAAATCATTCGTGCGGCTGGCCGAGATGATCGCCCGCGTCGCTCGGCATCCCGACGGACCCGCGACCGTCAGCGTGCTGTCCGGGGACGTGCACCACAGCTACGCCGCGCGCGCCGAGTGGGAAGTTGAAACTGCGCAGTCGCAGGGAGCGATTGTGCATCAGCTGGTGTGCTCGCCGGTGCACAACTATGTGCCGCTGTACCTCAAACCGGCTTTCACCTTGAGTTGGTCCCGTCCTGCGGCCACGCTCGCCCGTTGGTGGGCACGCCGACGCGGCGTCCCCGCACTGCCGCTGTCGTGGGCGAACACCTGCGGTCCTCTGTTCGGAAACACCATCGCCACGATTCAAGTGGACGGCCGCAGCGCCGAAGTGCTTTTCGAGCAGCCCCGCGGCGCGGATGTGCTGGACGAAGTCTGCCGTGTGGCGCTCAGTCGATATTCCTGAACGGGTGTACTGAGCCGCCGGGCGGGGAACACGAAAAGGCATGTCACAGAGGCTGAGGCGCGCTGTCCACCGCCATCTGTCCGCCGCCGACGAGCGCTTCGGGCTGCGACTCGGCGCGGGCTTGGCGGGCACGCTCGCCGCCTCGGTCACGTTCGCGCTGCTTCTGCTGCTCGTTCGCGCGGGCTGGGGGCCGCTGCGCAGCCTCGACACCGCCGCCGCGGAGACTTTCAATCGGATCGACGCCGATCGGCCCGAGTTGGCGAAGACGGCCGAGGTGGTCAGCGACGTATTCGACCCGAATGTGTTCCGCGTCGTGCTGACGGTGATCGCTGTGGTCTACGTGATCCACGGTGAACGGCACCACGCGACGTGGCTCGTCGTCACGGTCTTCGGTGGTGCCGCACTCGGTTTCGCGCTGAAGGAGATCGTCGGCCGGGCCCGCCCGGTACTGCCCGATCCTGTCTCGGCAGCGCCAGGATTGTCCTTTCCTTCCGGTCATGCGCTGGGGGCGACAATCGGCTGCTGCCTGCTGTTGTTGATCACCCTGCGCTTCCTGTCGCGCCGCGGACGGGTGGCCGCCGTCGTCGTCGCCGCGTTGATCGTCTGCGCCGTCGCGCTCGCGCGGGTTGTGCTCGGCGTCCACTTCGTCAGCGATGTCCTGGCCGGCATCACCCTCGGCATTGGCTGGGTGGCCGTGACGACGTCGGTTTACGTCGCATGGCGGCGGGAGACGGGGCAGCCGGTTGAGCGTCCGGCCGAGGTAGGCACCACCGAGCGCCCCGCCGCGCATCGCTGAATAATTAACGGCTGCGTGGGTATCTCTAGTAGATGCGCCCACGAGCTTTTGCTGGCATCGCCCGGGATGTTGCGTGGCTGCTGGTTCCGGCCGTCTGCCTCGTTGCGGTGATGGTGGGGCTGGGGTATCTCGTCACCGACGTGCTCCCGTCCACGGCGATCGGGAAGTGGGACGCCGAGGTGCCGCGACGGCTCGTGGAGTATCGCCAGCAGGAAGGCGTCTCGGAAAGCAAGCTCATCACGTCGCTGTCGGAGACGCCGACGATCGTCGCCCTGACGGCAATCGCCGCGGCGGTGTTCCGATGGAAGTTCGGCCGGTGGCGCGAGTCGCTGGTCGTCATCTATGCGGTGGTCGGGGAGACGAGCATCTTCATGGCGACGACGCTTTTGATAGACCGCCCGCGGCCGAGCGTGCCGAAACTCGATGCAGCACCGCCGACTTCGTCGTTCCCGTCAGGCCACACCGCCGCCGCCGTGTGCTTCTACGGCTCGATTGCCGTGATCATCCTCTGGCATACCCGGCATCGGTGGATCAAGGCCGTAGCCGTGTTCGTCTGCGCAGCGGTGCCGCTGACCATCGCTGGCAGCCGCGTGTATCGCGGCATGCACTACCCGACCGATGTGCTCGCCGGCGTGCTGCTCGGCGTGATCTGGCTGACCGTCGTCATCTTCTATGTGCGCACCCGTGACGCCGGCGGCCGGCGCGATGCCGCCGTCGACGCCGACGCGCGTCTGGTGACCCGATGACGCGCGCCGCGATCATCCTCAATCCGGCGACGGCGGACGTATCGGCCTTGCGGCAGGCCGTGGAGAAGACCATGGTCAATTCGGGCTGGTCGACGCCCATGTGGCTGGAGACCACGCCTGAGGACCCGGGCACAGGCATGGCCGAGGCTGCGGTGGCGGCGGGCGTTCAACTCGTCGTGATCTGTGGCGGAGACGGCACGATAATGGCCTGCCTCGGCGCCCTGGCCGGCACGGACGTGCCGGTGGCGCTCCTCCCGCTCGGCACCGGCAACCTGCTCGCCCGCAACCTCGGCGTGCCGATCGAGGTCGCCGACGCGCTCGCGGTGGCCGTCCACGGTGAAGATCGGCGCATCGACCTCGGCCGGGTCGGCGACCAGCCGTTCTCGGTCATGGCAGGCATCGGGTTCGACGCGGCGATGATGGCCGACGCCTCCGAAGGTATGAAACAACATGTCGGCTGGCCTGCCTATGCGGTCAGCGGGCTTCGGCACCTGCGCGATCCGGTGATGCGGGTGCAGCTGCGGATCGACGACAACCCGCCACTGCGCCGACGGGCCCGCACGGTGCTGGTCGGCAACGTCGGAAGGCTGCAGGGCGGTCTCGAGCTGCTGCCGGACGCAATGGTCGACGACGGCCTGCTCGACGTGGTCGTCGTGGCACCGCGGACGCTGCGAGACTGGATCCGGTTGGTATGGAGGGTCTTTCGCCGCGATCGCACCCAGCATCCGCACCTCGAACGCTTCCGCGGTTGCACAGTCCAGATCGAGGCGGACCGGATCGTGCCCCGCCAGATGGATGGCGAGGTCATCGATGACGGGCGGAGTCTTCACGCGCGGATCGAGCCCGGCGCTCTGGTCATCCGCGTGCCACAGCCGGTGGCGACGGCCGCCTGACGAAGGAGCCCGAAATGAGCACCGCGACAAGGGTGCCGGAGACGACCACCATCTCCGGCGACGAACTCTCCGCGGACGACGCCGTCACAACGCTGCGACGCTACGGGCGCTGGAACCTGGTCAAGAACTCATTCATCCGGTTCAGGTACGCCGACGGCTTCACCAACGCGCGCGCCCTGGCGCTGCAGCTCTGCTTGTCCTTCATCCCGCTGATCATCGCGGTCATCGGCCTGGCGAGCGCGGTGCATCAGGAGAAGGTGGGGCAGATCATCGTCCAGACCCTCGGTGGGGTGCTGCCGGGCAAGAACAACGGCGACATGGTGGAGCAGGCCGCGCAGCGCACCCATGATCAGGGGACGACCGGAGGGCAGCTCGCGTTGTGGCTCGGTCTGCTCGCCGCGATCATCGCGCTCACTACGGCGATGGGCCAGATCGAGCGCGGCGCCAACCGCATTTACGGCATCGAACGCGACCGGCCCGCGCTGCGGAAGTACGGTCGCGCTCTGCTGATGGCGTTGACCGCTGGCCTGTTGTTACAGCTCGGATTCCTCGTCATCGTCGCCGGCGACGCGCTGGGTGAGGCGCTCGCCGCGGCCTACGGCTGGGACGAGACGTTCGAGAGGGCGTGGACGATCGGCAGCTGGCCGGCGGGAATCGCACTGGCGTGGGCGTCCTTCACGGTCGTCCTCGAGCGCGCGCCGCGCAGGCGGCAGCCGGGGTACACGTGGCTGGCGGTAGGTTCCGGTGTGTCGCTCGTGCTGTGGCTTCTCCTGACCGGCCTGCTCGCGCTCTACGTCGTCAAGAGCGGGTCCTTCGGCACCACCTACGGCCCATTGACCGGGATCTTCGCCCTGCTGCTTTGGGCGAACCTGTCCTCGGTGGCGCTGTTCCTCGGGGTCGCGTTCGCCGCGCAGCTCGAGGCCGTCCGCGCGGGCGCGCCGACGCCGGCATCGGACGACCCGCTGACGACGGTGCGGTCGGGCGTAGCGATGGAACCCGTGGTGGTGTCGGCGGCTGCTACCCGGTCGGAGTCAACCGGACTTCGCACCAGCGTTTGAGAACGCCGCGTGCGGGTAAGAGCTGAAAGCGATCTAACCGAGTCGAACGGAATGAATTCTGCCCCGCGCGGCGGGCACCCTGCCCTCACCGCACGGCACACGTGGGAGCGACTCGCGCCATGAAGGAAGAAGAGGGCCATGAAAGCTGTCACCTGGCACGGCAAGCGCGACGTCCGCGTCGACACCGTCGCGGACCCGAAGATTGAAGAGCCGACGGACGCGATCATCGAAGTCACATCGACCAACATCTGCGGATCCGACCTGCACCTCTATGAAGTGCTCGGGGCCTTCATGAATCCCGGCGACGTGCTGGGCCACGAACCGATGGGCATCGTGCAGGAAGTCGGCAGTGCGGTCACCGAACTCGTCGTCGGCGATCGCGTGGTCATCCCGTTTCAAATCTCTTGTGGCAGTTGCTATATGTGTGATCATCAGTTGTTCACCCAGTGCGAGACGACACAGGTGCGTGACCAGGGCATGGGCGCCGCCCTGTTCGGCTACTCCGAGCTCTACGGCGCGGTGCCCGGCGGGCAAGCCGAGCTGCTGCGGGTGCCGCAGGCCCAGTTCACCCACATCAAGGTTCCCCTGGGTCCGCCCGACTCGCGTTTCGTCTATCTTTCCGACGTGCTGCCCACCGCCTGGCAGGCCGTTGCCTACGCCGGCATTCCCGACGGCGGTTCGGTGACGGTGCTCGGCTTGGGCCCCATCGGCGACATGGCGAGCCGCGTCGCTCAGCATCTGGGCTACGACGTCCTCGCCGTCGACCGGGTGCCCGAGCGGCTTGCCCGCGCCGACGCGCGTGGTGTGCGCACCGTCGATCTGACGGAGGTTAACGACAAGCTGGCCGACGTGATCCGCGATCTCACCGACGGTCGCGGCACCGACTCCGTCATCGACGCCGTCGGCATGGAGGCGCACGGATCACCCGTCGCGAAGGTCGCCCAGCAGCTGACCGGTTTGCTGCCCGATGCAATCGCGAAGCCGATCATGCAAAAAGCCGGCGTCGACCGCCTCGGTGCGCTGTACTCCGCCATCGACATCGTGCGCCGCGGCGGGACGATCTCGCTCATCGGTGTCTACGGCGGGATGGCAGACCCACTGCCGATGCTCACTTTGTTCGACAAGCAGATTCAGCTGCGGATGGGACAAGCCAACGTCAAGAAATGGGTGGACGACATCATGCCGCTACTCACCGACGACGACCCGTTGGGCGTTGACGCCTTCGCCACCCACACCCTGCCCCTCGACGAGGCTCCTCACGCTTACGACATCTTTCAGAAGAAGCAGGACGGCGCGGTCAAGGTCATCCTGAAACCGTAACCGCCCAACGCGAAGCAGCGACGCATTCATATCGTTCTTCACCAGCCAGTGCGCCATGTTGAGACGGGCTTTCACCCCGCCCGCAGCCTGAGGTGGCCGGTGGGCGCTGCTGTGATACAGCGATTTGGCCGATCGGGGCATCCACGCCGATGTGCCGGAATGCGGTCATTGATTGGGACACGGCCCGCGCTCGGAATCCGAAAACTGAATGGCTGGAAAGGAACTGGGCGAGCCTGCAGCACGAGTTGGCCGATCCCACCCACCTCGACCGCATCGATGACTACGTTGGCGCTCCCGGGCCCGCAGAGTCGTCGCGAGGTGCCTCGTCGCGGTGCGGGGGAGCGTCGAAGGTGACGTCGATGTTCTCGAACCCCTTACTACGTTGCGCGGTGGCCTGACTGGCATATACGTCTCGGTCGGCGGTGGTCAAATCGACGTTGTCGGTGAACGGGGTCAAGAGCGCCCGCGGATGCAACCGATCGACGCGCACCACATTGATCACGGCACAGATCACCACGAGTGCAGCGGTGAGGTATAGAAACGCCAGCATCCCCAAGACCAACGCGAACACCCCGTTGGTGGCGGTGGCGCTCTTCACGACGTGCCCGACGTAGATGGCGCCGAAGGATTGCAGCAACTGCCAGCCCAGCGCGGCCACTACCGCACCAGGTGCCAGCTGCCCGACGCTCACGTCTCGCTCGGTGCTGATGCGATACGCCAGCACGAATGCACCGGCGTTGACCGCGACCGATGCGGCCAGGACCATCACCTTGACACCGACACCGAACGCGCCCGCACCGCCGCTTACCGCTGACAACACGGTGGTCCCCAGCAGCGCCCCGCCGACGACGACGAGCAGCACCAGGCTCCGGCCACGGGATTTGACGGGGTCGGGCCGTTGGTTGCGCGGCACCCCCCACACCGTGTTCATCGCGTTTTGAAAAGCCTGGGCCACCCCGAGACCTCCGTACAGAGCGCCCAGGGTTCCGATCAACACGCCGGTCACGCCTCCGCTGATCTGCTCGGGTTCGCCCAGTTGCGGCCCGATCACCGGGAACTGGCTCAAAGCCGAATGCAGCACGTGATCGTGCAGCGCGGGATGACCGACCAGCAGCCACCCCAACACCGTGGACAACAGCAGCAGCAGCGGAAACACCGACACGAAGGCGTAATAGGCAATCAGCGCCGCCAGGTACCCACCCTGATCATCGATGTACTTGTAGAGCACCGCCAGCGGGAACCCGAACACGGGATGTCGCTGCTGCACGGCGTCGATTCGATCGGTCAAACCCATGTCGCCCCCTCCGTCACCGTCCACAGGACGAGAACTGTCTACGTACCCCGAAACTGGGGATCGAAGCGATCAACTCAGGCATCCGAAACGAAGCGGGGCCATGACAGCACAGGACCGGTTGAGTTCGGCTACGCCGGGCGTGAACGACGACTGCAACGGCCGCGACGCGTCACCTCACCAGCAGCGAGATGACCGCTTGGTTGAGCCGGCGGCGCGGCCATCCCCGCAAACCGTCGGACTTCAACGCGGCCAGGGCGGCGTTGCGGCCGCAGATCCCGTGCACACTGCCGCCGGGGGCCGCCGAGGCACTGCCCAGAAAGACGTTGACAACCGTAGTTTCGGCGCGCCCGAAACCGGCGGTCGGACGGAAGATGATCTGTTGCTGCAGCTGCGCGGTGCCCCCGTTGATCGCGCCCCCGGACAGGTTCGCGTCGTTGGCCTCCAGATCCGTGGGCCGTTGCACCACCCGCCCGACTACCTGGCTGCCGAAGCCCGGAGCGTGTTCCTCGAGTACCCGATCGACGGCGGCCGCCAGCCGATCGGCGGACTGCACGTCGTTGGTGCCGCGAGGCAGATGCGTATAGGCCCAGGCGCTTTCGGTGCATGTCCTGCCGAAGTCGTTGGGGCACCACGCTGCTGGGCATCAGATGCTGATAGAGCTGGGGGGCCGAGACGTCGGCGACGACCGCGCGACGCACCCGGACCGTGCGGCCGCCCGCGGTGTGTACGGCAACCGCCCGGCCGTCGCGGACATCGATGGCATCGACCTGCTGTCCGCATTCCAGCTGGACTCCCGCCGAAGCCCCTCGCACGACCAGTGCCGCGGTCAGCCGCCCGGCTCCGCCCGCCGGCACCGGGAAGCCGACATCCTGGGCGAGCATCGTCATCAAGAAGCCCATCACGCCGCTGCCCGGCGCGTCGATGGGCACGTCGGCGTGCACGGCGTTGCCCAGCAGCAGCAGCCGGGCCGCGTCCCCGTCGAACACTTCCCTGGCCATGACCGATGCGGGCAATATCAGCAGCCGCGCCAGCCGCAGTGCTTCGGCGCTTCCCAGGCGGTGCAGCAGCTGCAGGGGTGCGCGCAGCGGCGGGAACGGTGTGAATAAGGTCCGCAGCAGCGGCTCCCTGATCGCATGCCACAGCTCGACCAGGCGCCACCAATTGTCACCGTCGCCGATCTGTCCTCGGGCCAGTTCGGCCGCGGTCCGGGCCGGGTCACGGTAAATGACCGGCGCATCCTCGTCCAACGCGCTTCGCGCGTGCCCGACCACGGCGGGGGCGTGGACCCACTGAAGACCGTGTTCTTCCAGGTGCATGGCACGAATCGCCGGGGAGGCCACCGACATCGGATAGAACGCGCTGTACAGGTCACTGACGTAGCGGGGAAACAGTTCGGCACTGCGCACCGCGCCACCGGGGTCGGGCTGGGCTTCCAGCACCAGTACATCCCAGCCGGCGTCGGCCAGCATCGCGGCCGCCACCAACCCGTTGTGCCCTGCACCGATGACGACGGCGTCGACGTCGCCGCGGGCCGGGAGCCTAGTGCTGCTCGTCGTCGGCATCGCGGTTCTCCGCGATCCGCGCCAACCGCCAGGTGCATTCGCTGTTGCGCGGCGCCACCCCGACGAGCTGCACGCTGTTGGGGATCCACCGCAGTGGGCGCGACACCGCCACCTCGGTCATCGCCACCCGACAGCCGCCGGGGATGTCGGAAAGTGTCATGGTGATACGGGCCTTGGTCGCCGGGCGCACCTTCGCCAGCAGCACGAGTCGTTCTCCGTTCGTGCAGCTTTCGACCACGGTTTCGTCGTCGATCACGGCGGGCCAGGCGCCGATCGAGTGCAGGATGCGCGCGCCGGGCGCGGGCCAGTTGGCGCTGACGGCGCGGATGCGGCTGGTGCCGACTACCCAGCCGGAATAGCTCCAGCCGTCCGCCAGTACGTCCCATACCTGCTGGCGGGTGGCGGATACGTCTCGGGTAACGGTCATCGGCGTGTCCTCACGGTAGACGCTTTCGGCAAATGGCGAACCAGCGTGCCGGGGAGCACGTGCCCGCTTGGCTTCTACCCGCGCCGCGCGGACCGAAACAGACCCGAGCCAACCGAAAGCTCTCGCAGGACGACGCGACGGCCCACGGCGATAACTACATCGGATGTGCGTCCGTCGGGAACGACCCCACACGAGAGGGGTGGGGCCGGCTCGCCGGGAACCCGTTCCGAAAGCCGTTCGGTCGGTATTGGTACCAGCCGTTGCGGTATGGGTATCGACCGTCGACCGGCCGCGCTCTAGGGATTGACTTCATGGGCTTGCGGCCCACTTGCGTGATGGAGCACGGGACCCCAATGCGCCGCGCTGCCAGGTCGACGTCTTCGACCCAGCAACACCTATGACTTTCGTTCACGGCGCCCTCTGACCTCTGTAACGCCCACCGGTCAGACGGTAGGTGCCGAGCCACTTTGTGTCTTGCGTCACAGCGTAGCCCCGGATACTGTATGGAGTAGTCAGGATCCAATAACCCACGATGTGCGCGGTGCTGCGGTGGGTAATCGCGCATTCGTGCCAATGCGACATGCGGTGCCCGATAAAGCGAAAGGCCTCACACTTATGTTCAAACCCATTGCGGGGGTGGTGCCGATCGCTGCCGCTGTCCTCACGGTCAGTTGCGCCGCGCCCACCGCTGCCCCAGTGGCGCTCACCACCAACGCGTCCACCCGAAAGGTGAACATCACCACCCAGCAAACCATCGCGCTCCCAGGTGTCGGAGGCCACGGCGACGAGGTTGTCGTCGACCCGGGGGCACACGCCGCTTATGTTGCCCAAAGTCCGGACAATAACCTTGTGGTCATCAACACGACCAGCAACGCTGTCGTAGCGGTTGTACCCCAGATAGCGAGCGGCAATGGGATTGCCTTCAGCGACTCGTATGTCTTTGCAACGGAAGCAGACTCGGGAGCCGTCGCAGTCATCGACAAACCCACCTGGAAGGTCATCGCCACCGTGCCGTCGGGCGGAAAGACACCCGACGCCATCTACTACGATCCGCAGGAAAACAGCGTCTTTGTCTCCAACGACGACTCGAACAACATGCAGCAGTTCTCCGCGACCGCTCCCTTCGCCATCCAAGGGACGCTGAACCTTGACCCGGCGCAGGCCAAGACCGGCCCCGACCTGGGAACCTATGCGAGCGCGAACGACACGATCTATCAATCCGACGACAACAGGATCGACGTCATCGACGCGAAGACCCGGACGGTCCAGAAAGTCTTCACTCCAGTGAGCGCCGATGTCACAACGAAGGATATGTACTACGACCAGGCGCATCACTTGCTTTGGGTGGGGACGTCTGACCCGGAGGTGCTCGCTATCGACCCGGACACTGGAAGCGTCGTCTACACCGTGAAGACGGCATCGGGGATGGACCAACTCTCGGCGGACACCGATGACGGGCTGCTCTTCCTCGGCGAGAGTAAGGCGGGAGTCATGGGAGTCGTCGACCTTGCTAGCCACCAAAACATCGCCGACGTCAAGACTGAGTCGGGATTCCATACCGAGGGCTATCTGCCCAGCGCTCACCTTGTGTATACGTACCTGAACCAATCAAACAAGATAGCGATCGACAACGTCAGCAAGCCCTAACGCGGCACATGAGCTGCAACGTCTCTGGCTGATCGAGTCAAGTACAGCGTGCTGCCACCGGAGGACCGGCAGATCCTCATCACCGATGACGCGGGACGGGGTCGGGGTTCGAATCCCCTTAGCCCCATCGGTGCCTCGGTGGTGACCGCCTCAATGCGGCCTGACCGCGTCACTTGTCAGCAGGCAGTCGAGGCCGCCGAATTGCGGCTGGTCGGCGATCCCGATCTGGTCTCGTTCAGCTGGCAGGTATACGCCGTGAAGCCGATGACCGTCGAGTTCTGAGAGGCGGACAAGGACCGCATGCACACCCGCGTGCGCTACGAACGTGACGTCGATGGGTGGACGCACCAGTTGCTGTGGCCGTGACGACCGCCAGTCCACTATCGTGCTGATCGAAGCCGCGAGTTCTGCGCAGCCATCCCGCAATGTTACGGCGCTGGTGCACAAGCATTTTGGCGTCCAACGGTGGGGCGGGTCGTCATCCGTCGGGTCAGTGTTGTGTCCGGTCGCGGCCAGATGGGGTTATGCGGTGAAGAACTGGCAGCGCCGCGAGTAGGCAAGGGGATTTACGACCCCTACGTCACCACTGGTAGGGCAGGAACTTGCCGTTGAAGGTGACGACGATCCGATCACCTTGTGGGTCTTCGTGTTTGGCGAAGTCCATGGAGAAGTTGATCGCGCTCATGATGCCGTCACCGAATTCCTCGTGGATGAGCTCCTTCAGTGCCTGCCCGTAGACGTCGAGTGCCTCGTGGAAGCGGTACACGGTCGGATCCGTGATCAGGTCTGGGTCGGCAATCCGGTAGGGCTGGCGTTGTAGTGCAGAGACGACGTCGTCGTCCAGGTCGAGCTTCGCGGCGACGGCCTTGGCGCTCTCCGGTGGCACCGGGTGCTTGCCCAGGAGTGCGGCCACCGTCCAGACCAAGGGCTTGTCGATGTGGTCGGCCACTTCTCGCCAGGTCAGGCCCTTGGCCAGCCGTGCGTCGTCGAGGATCTGTCCGGCCTCGACTTTGTCGATCACCGTTCGGGACATGTCTTCTCCTAGAGTTCGGGGGCCATGACGGGGCGGCGTACCCGGCCGTCGCGTGAACGGCCGGGTACGTCGGTGTGGGTCTGTCAGGACTTCGGGGTGGCGGTGTAGGAGCGTGCACCGGTGCCGGCCAGAGCGCCACCGTCGACGATGAGGTATTCGTCGCGGATGGGCGTTCCGCCGAAGTAGCTCTCCAGGATCTCGCGGGTTCCGGCGGCGTAGCGGGCTTGAGCCGACAGGGAAGACCCGGAGATGTGCGGGGTCATGCCCTGGTGCGGCATGCTGCGCCACGGATGATCGGCCGGTGCGGGTTGCGGGATACCAGACGTCCCCGGCGTAGCCGGCGAGTTGGCCGCTCTCGAGAGCGCGGACGATCGCGTCGCGGTCGACGATCAGTCCTCGGGCAGTGTTGATCAGGTAGGCGCCACGTTTCATCGTCGAGATCAGTTCGTCGTTGAACAGTCCTCGGGTCTCGGGATGCAGCGGTGCGTTGATTGTCACGACGTCGAGGTGGGGGACCATCTCCTGCACCGAGGAGTGGTGGGTCAGGCCGAGTTCGGCTTCGATCTCTTCTGGCAGGCGGTGCTTGTCGTAGTAATGCAGACCGACGTCGAAGGGGGCGAGCCTGCGCAGGACGGCCAGACCGATCCGGCCGGAGGCCACGGTGCCGACCTGCATGCCCTCCAGGTCGTAGGAACGCTCGACGCAGTCCGCGATGTTCCAGCCACCGTCGAGCACCCACTGATGCGAGGGCAGGTAGTTGCGGACCTGGGACAGGATCATCATCACGACGTGTTCTGCCACGCTGATGCTGTTGCAGAAGGTGACCTCGGCGACGGTGATGCCGGCGTCGATGGCTGCGTCGAGATCGACGTGGTCCGAGCCGATTCCGGCGGTGACGGCGAGTTTGAGGTTGGGGGCCTTGGCGATTCGCTCGGCGGTCAGGTAGGCCGGCCAGAACGGCTGTGAGATGACGATCTCCGCGTCGCGCAGGTGCTGATCGAATACTGAGTTCTCGCCCTCCTTGTCCGAGGTGACGATCAACTCGTGACCGAGGCCCTCCAGGTACTTGCGCAACCCGAGTTCCCCGGAAACGCTGCCGAGCAGCTCGCCGGGAGTGAAGTCGATCGCCGATGGGGTGGGCAGGGTCTGCCCATCGGGGTAGCGCTCGAGTTTTGGCAGGTCGTCGCGGGCATAGGTCTTGGGGTATCCGTTGACCGGGTCGTCGTAGAGGACGCAGATGATCTTGGCCATGGGTTGTCGGTTCCTTGTCTCGTGGTGGTGATTTCGGCTCGGGGGGAGTCCGGCGGCTCAGGATTCGTTGGAATTGAACGAGTTTCGGCACAGGCGGGCGCTCAACGGTGTCACTTCCTCGGTCGTTGAGCGGCGGAGCTCGAAGCCCAAACCTCACTCGCGGGGTCCGGGCTGGGTGCCACCTGCATCTGATCAGGATGCGGATGGTGCCGGTCGTCGACTGAGTTGACCGTAACGCGCTCCGTCCGAGACCGACAAGGGATTCATCTTCGATATCTGACATGCTTCGATAGTTAAAATCTATGGACTTCGGCGTCAGGAGTGTCCATGCATGGTGAGGCGCTCATGCAGCAGCTCGAATACTTGACCGCGTTGGCTCGCGAGGGGCACTTCGGTCGCGCGGCCACGTCGTGCAACGTCAGTCAGCCGACGCTCTCGGTGGCGATCCGGCGCCTCGAGCGCGAACTGGGTGTCGCCATCGTTCTGCGAGGCCATCGGTTCGAGGGTTTCACCGACGAGGGCACCCGGGTCGTGACCTGGGCCCACCGCATCCTGGCCGAGCGTGACGAGTTGTTCGCCGATATGGAACGCATGCGAGGGCGGCTCAGCGCGATGGCGCGTGTCGGCGCGATTCCGACGTCGGTCCCGGCCAGCCCGTTGTTGACCGCGCGCTTCCTGCGCAACAATCCCGCGGCCACGATTCGCGTGGAGGACACTTCGTCGCGGGAGATCGCCGTGCGTCTGGCTGAATTCGAGATCGACGCCGGGCTGACCTACCTCGACGACGAAACACCGCCTGGTACAAGACGATTCGAGCTCTATCGGGAGCGTTACGTGCTACTGGCCCCCGCCGGGCACCCGATCGTGGCCGAGGACGAGATTCGGTGGTCGCAGGCCGCCAAGTTGCCGCTGTGCGCGCTGACGCCGGCCATGCGGAACCGCCGAATCATCGACGGCAACATGGCCGCCGACGGCGCACGGTTTCATCCCGTGATGGAGGCCGACACCGTGGGGGCCCTGTTCGCTCATCTCGCGGGCTTGGAGTTGGCGACCGTGGCGTCGCACACGTGGCTCCACGCCTTCGGTGTGCCGGACGGACTGGCCGCGCGACCCATGGTGCAACACGGAGAAGGCCCCGCGGTCGGCCTGATCGTGCTGGAGCGTGAGCCAAACTCCATCGTGGCCGAAGCGCTCGTATCGGCAGCCGGTCGAGGTCGATTTCGCACGGTGTCCTTCAGTCCGCGCTCGATAGGTGGGTGCGTCGCGACGAGTACGAACGTAATCCATAGTGCACCAGTCGATCTCACACGCGGAAGGTCGCTGGTTCGATACCAGTCGGGACCTTCACGGATCTCACTCCAGATCGGCGAGGGCCTTGCGGGCAGCTTCTAGTTCGGCTTCGAGGGCGGAGACCTTGGCGGCCTGCTGGGAGCGCGCCTCCTCGATTACCTCGTCGATCGGGGTGGAGAGGTCCTCGTGCAGCTCCTTGGCCGCGCGGGAGACGGCGGCGGCGGCGACCGCGAGGTCGCGGGCCAGGTAGGTGGTGCCCTGCTTGAGCTCGGCGCGCCATTCGCCGTCGGCGGTACCGATGACCGTTAGCGTCAGCTCGAGGGTCTTGGTCTTCTTGCCGGCCGCTCTCTTGGCCGGCGCCTTCTTGGGCGTCTCCTTGGCAGAGGCTTCAGCGTCGGCCGTCGGGGCACTCCCAGGCGCCGCCCTCTCGACCGAAGAAACCAATTCATCGGGTGTGTCGAAGTCGGTGGGCAGCGCTTTTGGTGCCAGAGTGTCTACGGTCATCGTTGCGGCGATCTCCTTCTGAACATCGCCCGCAGTGAGCGGGCTGGCGGTGAGAGCCAATTAGAACACATGTTCGACTCTCGAAGTCAACTTACCACTCCGTGTACGCGAATTCAAGAACTGAAATTGCTTGTGCTACATACTATCTCGCATGCAGAAGCTTACCAGCTCGATCCCGGCCGAGGCCACCGATGAAGCGCTCGGCAATGAACTTCGAGACGTACTGGACACTCGTTACTTACGCGCGTAACTTCAGACCGCAACGACCCGGGTTCCCGGAGCTGAGGGTTACCAACGACTGAAGCCATCGAGCCTCTCCGTGTCGGAGCGGCGCGGCGAAAGGACGAAGGACAGTGACCAACACCATCGACACCGCCGTCGAGAGTCGTAACTCCGGGATCATTCCGGTCTTCAACCCGTCCACCGAGGAGCAGATCGCGGAGGTCGCCGATTCGGATCAGGCGACCGTCGACGCGGCGGTGGCCCGGGCCCGCGAGACGTTCGATTCGGGTGTGTGGCGCAAGCTGCCTGCCGCGCATCGCGCGGAGGTGCTCTTCCGCGCCGCGGAGATCATCAGGCAACGCACCGATGAACTCGCCGCGCTCGAGTCCCAAGACAACGGCATGACCGCGATGGGCGCGCAGCAGATCATCAAGGTGTCGGTCGACATGCTGATGTATTACGCAGGCTGGGTCGGCAAGATCCACGGCGAGTCGGCCAACCTCGTGTCCGACGGACTACTCGGCCACTTCGAGACCTACCACACCTTCACCCAGCTCGAGCCGGTCGGCGTCGTCGGCCTCATCATCCCGTGGAACGGCCCCTTCTTCGTCGCGATGCTCAAGGTCGCGCCCGCACTGGCCGCGGGCTGCAGCTGCGTCCTCAAACCCGCCGAGGAGACGCCGCTCACCGCGCTCAAGCTGGAGGAGATCTTCCGCGAGGCGGGTCTGCCCGACGGCGTCCTGAACGTCATCACCGGCTACGGCGAGACCACGGGCGCCGCGCTCACCTCCCATCCGGACGTCGACAAGATCTCGTTCACGGGGTCGACGGAGGTGGGCCGGCTGATCGTCAAGGCGGCCGCAGGCAACCTCAAGCGGCTGACGCTCGAACTCGGCGGCAAGTCCCCCCTGATCATGTTCGACGACGCCAATCTCGACAAGGCGATCATGGGTGCGGGCATGGGCCTGCTTGCCGGCTCGGGACAGAACTGCTCGTGCACCTCGCGCATCTACGTCCAGCGCGGCATCTACGACCAGGTCACCGACGGTCTCGCCGCCTTCGCCAAGATGCTGCCGATGGGTGGCAACGACGATCCCAACTCGGTACTCGGGCCATTGATCAGCGCGAAGCAGCGCACGCGCGTCGAAGGCATCGTGAACGACGGCGTGGCCGGCGGCGCGCAAGTGGTGACCGGCGGCCAGCCGATGGATCGCAAGGGTTACTTCTACGAGGCGACGATCGTCACCAACACCACACCCGACATGCGGCTCATCCGCGAAGAAATCTTCGGGCCGGTCGGTTGCGTCATCCCATTCGACGACGAAGACGAGGCGATCGCCGCGGCCAACGACACGGAGTACGGGCTCGCCGGCTCGATCTGGACCGAGAACCTCAGCCGCGCCCATCGCGTCGTGAACGAGCTTCACGGCGGCCAGATCTGGGTGAACTGTGCGCTCGGGGCGGACCCCTCGATGCCGATCTGTGGCCACAAGCAGTCGGGCTGGGGCGGCGAGCGCGGCAAGAAGGGTCTCGAGGCCTACTTCAACACAAAGTCGGTCTACATCAGCCTCTGATCGGGCACGGTGCGTTCGACTGGCCCTCCATCGTTGTGCCCGGCGGGAGCCGTGTGCCCTGAACCGCAGTGACTCAGCACATTCCGACCACCATGGGCGAACACCAACGAATCGTTGCCACGCCTACTGGATCGTCCGGACACGGGCAGCGCAACGTGGACAGCGGGACGATCGTCGCCGACGGTACGCCCCTGGACGATGTGTGGGATGGCGACAACCCGTCGGCTTCGGTCCCGCCGCCCAACCTTCCGCTTTGGCTGTGCCGCAGCGAGTTTCACCTCAGCAATGCGACGCTCTAGGGACGCGAGGTCGAGTCACACGAAGTAGAGGGTTGACGGCGGACCTGCGGCAGACAAAGCGCGTGAGAGGGAGTGGAGTTGGGCATCGGTCAGCATGGCTACGTAGTCGACGACCGCTCGTGCCCGCTGTGTGTCATTCGTAGCCGGCTGGGCCAATTCAGCCAGGGTGATGGGGAGTTCGTGACCAGAGTTTTTCTCGGAGCGCTCCGTGCACCAATCGTGCAGTCTATTGAGGGTTTCATTTAGCAAGCGCGCCTGCCCGAGTTGTGTGATGGCTAGTTCGGTTCTATTGACGACGAATTGCCGGGTTAGCCATTTCAGTACCTGAATCTCGTGCCAGTCGTCGTCGCTGAGTCGGGCGATTACGGCTTTTCCGTCCTGGCTTTGTATCGTGATCCCTTCGATGTACGAGTCGATCCGGCCGGCGAAAGCCGTTCGGATCAGCGCAAAGCCGTCCTTGGACCCGTCGAAGTGTCGATACATGCTGAAACGGACGAGGGTTGATGCCTTGTCCACGGCCTCGTCGAACAGCTCCTTCTTGAAGACGTCGGGATTCTCACCCTTGAGCTTCTCCCCGTGCGACGCCAGATCCTGCCACTGATCCGTCGTCGGGGGATCACCACCATCCACCCTTTGTTGATCCGAGTAGTCGTTCAAGATGGCGGCGATGTGATTGCGGCGGAAGAGCCCGGCGGTGTAGAAGTCTTCGAGATCATGCAGCGCATAGGTGATGTCGTCTGCAATGTCCATGATGGACGCCTCGAGGGTCTGAGCCGTCCCTGCCAGTTTCAAGGCCTCGCGAGGTCGTCGTAGATGTTCTTCTTCATCGTCGTCGTACGCATTGAACTTCTTATATTCGAGGCTTCCCTTGACATCAGAGCGTATCCAGGGATATTTGATTATCGCCGCCTTCGTGGCATTCGTAAGGTTCATTCCGGCCATATTTGAGAAGCGAAACTCCAGCCGGGCCAAAACGCGCAGGGTTTGCGCGTTACCCTCAAAGCCATCCCTGAGGCCCTGTCCTTTCGCCCACTCGTCGAGCACGTGTTCCCCGGCATGGCCAAATGGCGGGTGCCCGATGTCGTGGGCAAGACCTGCCGCTTCCACGACGTCGGCGTCGAGTCCGCCGCCCTTGTCGAACAATCCCTCGTGGACCTTGTCGTGCTTGTCGGGCAGAAGGATCTCGTCCACGATTCGCCGGCCAACCTGGCCGACCTTGAGCGAGTGCGTCAGTCGGCTGTGCATGAGATGCCCGGAGTGATCTGGCGTGACGACCTGAGTTACGCCCTCCAGTCGGCGAAATGCCCACGATTGAAGAATTCTGTCCCGATCGATCCGGCTCTCGGCTCGCCGACTGTGGCCTCTGCGCGTCTCGTCCCGGCATCGTTCGTCTCGCGGAGACGTCGAATGCGCGGGCGAAAGACCATTGCCACCGCTCGCGGGGGTCGGGGTTTGTGCCTTGATGACGCACTTCCCCTTGAGCTCGAGCTCGCCCCATTGGACCAAGTCCCAAAGCTCGGTCGAAACGGCCTGCAAGCTCGTGCTCTTGCCTACGGCCCTTGCGGTGGCCTTCAGCAGCTCTTCGGTGTCGGTCGGCTGTGCACCGGTCTTTTCGAGTAGGCGCTTGCGTATCTCACTCGCTGTGTCTTCTCCCACTGCGGTGTCCCTTCACTGGATCCCAGACGTCGCCGCGGATGGTGTGGCCATCGCCGATGGCCGACACCGTGCTCGGACGGCAGGTCGGCGACTGTGGTCGGCAGGCAGCTTGCGTTCCGGCCACGATTACTCACGAGTGCGACGCGAATGTCGCCTTTGCCACGGAACCCCCCATTGAACCCCGGACGTTGAACGCGCAGGCGAGGGCGATCTCGCACCCGGCACCTGCACGTCAGGAATACAACAAACTGACGGGTCGGACGGACGCTTTGGACCAACGCACAGCACTTTGCCAGGTTGATGCAGATCGACCCCGTGGAAGCCTCCGCCTCCGCCGCCACCGTTATTTGCTATCGCAACAACATCTTTGGCCAGATCGCTGCGTCGGCTGAATCGGCATTGGCCGCGCTCAGCGCTCGCGTCGACGCCGAGAATCGACTAAACCGGGTAGGTTCGCGAGACGCGCGGGCCCGCGCGTCAACACGCGCGGGGCGGAGTCATCACCGAGCAGATCTGCGTGACCACCAACGGGGCGTTCTCGTTCTCGATGAAATGGCCACTGGCCGTTTGGGTGACGTGTGTGGCGTCGAGCGCGGCGGACAATTGCCTGCCCGCGTCGAGCCACTGACGCCAGTACCGGTCCGGATCACCGCGACCCAGATAGTCGAATGGCTTGTCGGAGGTGAGTACCACCGTGGGCAGCGCCTGCATCGGCGTCATCGCTCTGAGGGCCTCGATGCTTGCGGGGTAGTCGGGCGTCTCGGCGCCATGGTTTCGGTTCCCGTTTCCTGCGATGTCGCTCATCCACTGCTGCCACGCCTTCTCGGGCAACGCCGACTGCAGATATTGCGAGGCGGGGTCGACGAGAACGAGACCCGAGACCTCGTCGGGGTACGTCCTGGCGTAGGTAGCCGCGATCAATCCTCCCCAGGAATGACCGACCAGCGCGTACGGCCCCGCGACGTCCGCGGCGGTCAACACGGCGTGGAGGTCGGCGACGCCGTCCTGCGCCGTGGTCGGCTGTGTCACCGGACTCGACCGGCTCGGAGAGTCGTCCATTCGTCCGGTCCCGGGCCGGTCATAGGCGCAGGCTCTGCCGACCCGTGCCATCCTTGGATAGACGGCATCGGCCCGGCGGCTGGGCGGATCGGCCTCGTCATTGGGGACACCGGTGTAGCTCCAGTTGTCTGCGGCCACCCCAGCGCCGGAAACGAAAACTACTGTGGGAGAACCAGTTCCACTGCACTCGAGATACATCGTGCGACCGCCGCCGATGTCGACCAGCCCGCTGCGGTCTCCGCTGCCTGGGACGAACGCGCCAGGGATCGCCGCGGCGCCGCCGGCGGTGCCCTCTGTTCGGGTTTCTCCGGCGCCGCAGCCCGCCGTCGCGGCGATCGCGAGCACCGCAACGCATCCGGCGCGACCGAGCATCGTTGCCACGCGCGCACCCGGACCACGTATCACCGTGGAACCCTAGTCCCAACGGTGACGACTGGGCGCGGGCTGGCACCTGGCGGCTCGACCGCGGACCAACTCACCACGATATCGCCTTGTGCTAGTGACGTCGGTCTGCGCATGCGACCGCGCAATCATTTGGTGATGGCTATCGCAGCGACGAGTCCCGTCACCGGCGAGGTACTCAAGCTTCGACGAACTGAGCCCCGAGGAGTTCGAAGACAACCAACGATTACCCGTTCACACGCCGTATTCGGCCGTAACGCGCCCGGTTGCGGCTGCGGCACGCAGCGCTTCGTAGTCGCTCTGGTTCTGTTCGGCGTAGGTGCGGGCGAATTGGGCCAACGCACGATCGGCTTTATCGCTACGACCCAGATACGCGGCGATGGCGATCCGGTCGCCGGTCCGGGCGTGCGCGCGGGCGAGCACCTCGCCGCACGAGCGTCCGTAGTCTGCCAGAACCTGCGCGCTCAACGAATCCACGTCTGCCGATCCCTTCCAGTCACGCAGCTGCCGTACGTAGTAGTCACCCTCGTGACCGTCGGGCCCCACGCCGCGCAGCCAGCCCAGCAGGATGTCGCTGCTGGCCTGCATCAGTCGTTGCCCGGCAACGACCCGCTGTCCGGCATTCGGGTAGTCGCAGGCCGGCAGGAACTGCTCGAGCACCGACGGCTGCGCCTCCTTGACCTGCAACAGGAGCGGATCCTGATCGTCGCGTCCCAGCAACAACACAATCCAAGCGCGGGTGCCGACGCTGCCCACGCCGACCACCTTGCGCGCCATCTCCACATAGGAGAAGCGGCCGATCAACGTCCGCCAGTGGTCGTCCAGGCTCTGCGCGTAGCTGCTCATGAGGGTGCCCATGTGCCGTTCGTGCTCCGCTGCGTCGGCGGCACCGACGAGCTCTTCGATGGGGACGAGCAGGGGCGGATCACTGACCAATCGCCGCCGCGTGCCGACGACACGGGTCAGCTGGGCAAGCGCCTGCAGCTGGCCGCGTGACCGCGCCCTGGCCGCCTCGCGGCGAATCTGGCGACCGAAGGCACGGTCGACGCCGGCCATGAGCGCGTCATTCACGTAGGTGTGGGCGTACCACACCTCGAGCTCGCCCATCTGCGCCAGCTGGAGCATCCGCCGGCGGTACCCTTCGGCGGCGGCCAGAGTGACGTATTCGCATGCGGCGGCGTCGAATCCGTTGTCGCGACCAGCGACCGTCAGGCTCGTCACCAACCGCTTGACGTCCCACTCCCACGGCCCGGGCAGCGTCTCGTCGAAGTCGTTGACGTCGAAGGTCAGGTTGCGCTCGGGGGAGGCGAACAGACCGAAGTTCGAGAGGTGAGCGTCCCCGCACAGCTGCACCCGGAAACCCGTGTGCGGACCGGCTGCCAGGTCGGACGCCATGATCGAGGCGGCTCCGCGGTAGAACGAGAACGGCGACGCCAACATCCTCCCGTAGCGAATGGGCACCAACTCGGCCACTCGCTTGCGGGCCTGCGTCTCCAACAGCGCCACCGGGTCGGGTCGGTCGGCGGCCGGCGTGTACTCGGCAAGCAACGAGCGCGGCAGTTGTTTGCGCCGCGTCTTGCCCAGTTCCCGCCGCTCCCGTGGGCTCAAGGGCTCGTGCGCTTGCGGGACGAGCGGGGCGGTGTCGGCCACCATCGGTGGATCGCCTCCTGCACCTCGTCGCGTCACCGACGAAGCTTCGGCAACGCCGGCACGTCCAAGATCTCACACCGGTTGACCGGCGGCGAGAGTTCTCAATTGTTCAGCCGGATGACGATCGCATAGCCGTCGTGGTCGCCGGTGGTCTGAGTGGCGCTGTCAACCGCGTTGCTCAAGGGCACGATGCCGACCAACGTTGCGCCGCTGAGGATGAGCCGACTGCCGAGTTCATCGCGGGCCGCGTTGTACGAAACAAGGGTATGTGCCGGCAGAAGGCCGACGAGACCGAACTGTTCGCGGCTGGCCGCAACCGTCCAGACGTACCCAGTGCTGGTTTCTACGGGGTCGGGTCCGAACGCGCGCGCGTGGTCGTCGGGGAGCAGAAAGAGGTTGTTGGAGAAGGCATCCAGGATGCCGGTGGGTTGTTGACCGTACGTGACGCCGTCGATGGTGCCTTGAAATCCCGTCGAGTGCACTGGCAGAGAAGGGAATCCGGCGAGACTCAAGTCAGTGTTGAGCTTCGCCTTGGCTTCCTCAGCGGTGGTCGACGTCGAGTCGAGGATGATGACGTTGATCGGTTCCAAGACTGTCCTGCCGTCGAGAGGCGCCCCGCCGAAGTCCGAGATCTGCCCGCTGGGCTCCAGCAGCCACTTGCCGATGTCTCCGTACGGAGTTTGAACCACGTCGCCGGGGGTGAGGACCCCGGTGGCCGTGGATACCGGATTCGTGCCGATCACCGGGTCGGAGGAAATGACGGGGACGGTCCCCACCACCGGAAGCCCAAGGGTCGTTTCGATGCGACGAACCACCTCGAACGCCAGCAACTGCAACGGATTCGTGGGCAGCACAGCCGGATTCGGTGCGATCAAGATGTTCACCGCGGAGAATACTTCGGTCAGCAGGCCCACGATGGCGTTGCCCGGTAGGGGCGGGGCGACCGGGGTGGCGGCCGCCGGCAGCACGGCCACGGCAGTGCGCGGCGTGGCCGTGGTCGGCGCCACCGCAAAATGCGGTGTCATGACCGCGGTCACCGTGGATGCGGACCCGGCATCCGCGACGACGCGGGACACCGATCGTCGGATCGACGAATCCGGCGCTGCGGCGTCGACGGCGCTACGCGCCTTGGGCAGCGCATCCGCCTTGGTATGGCGGCCGAGCGGGAGCGATGCACTCGCCAGAGATGGGCTCAGGTCAGGCGGAGCGGCAGGGTCGGGCGAGGTTGAATCCAAAGACGGGCCCGTACTCGACGATCCCGGCGTCGGAGGCGCGGGTGAGCGGTGCCGGCCGGCCGGGGCGCTCGACCCCGCGGTGGACGACGACCGAGTGCCTGCCTCTGCTGCCGGCTTGGTGTCGCCGTTGCTGGGTGAAGGACCTGAGGCGGTATTCGATCCGGTGGTGTCCGCTGAGTGCCTGCCCGCACCCTTCGACGACGACGGGCCGTGGCCTGAACCTGCCGTCCGCGATGATCTGGTCGATGACGCGGTCTCCGATTCGTCCGACTTGTGCGCCGAAGGCGACGGAGCGCTCGAAGCGCCGCTTGACGACGAGGAACCGCCTGAACCGTCTGAGCCGGTGCTGTCGGCGTGGGCGAGGCCCGACCCGCTGGCCAGAGCCGCACCGACGCCCAGGGTGATCGCGCCTGCGCCGAGCCAGCCATGAGCAACACCGTGCTCCGGCTTGGCGCGGTGCCGCGCCTTCGTGCGTCGGGACGTACCGCCCGCAGCATGCTTTGCCAGATTCCCACCAGTCACGCCAGCCCCCAGTCGAACTTGATGCTGTCCGTAGGTATATCAGCCTTTCAGCCAAGCTGACGATACTAGTCGAAAGTTCGCAGCAGGTTCCGCGTCGGGTCCTACCCTCAAAGGGCCGGTGGTGTCAGACCATCGCCGGTACACGCGCCGAGGCGGCGGACGCCGTCATGTCCTGCCGCAGGGCCGTGAAGTCCGAGATCGTCTTGGTCGCCACGGTCGCCACCGGACGTGCATCGCGGCCGGTGGCCTCCTTCTTGGACACCATCACCACACTGTCGATGTAGGGCTGGATGGTGGTGGCGTTCTGCACGGTGGCGACGATGACGAGCTGGAAGCCGAACTTGCGGAAGGCCTGCAGCGCCTGTTGGGCGAACTGCGGGTCCGACTTCGAGAACGCCTCGTCGAGCATCAGCTGGGCGAAAACCGGCCTGTTGTCCGCACTGTCGGGGCTCGCCAGGTTGAAGCTCAACGCGCCGGCCAGGCAGAACGCCATCAGCTTCTCCTGCTCGCCGCCGGAGTTGTCGCCGGCGTTGCTGTGCGTGCGGATCAGCTCCTCGCTGCTGACGTCCCACTCGGCGCAGTCGAAGGTGAAGCGATTACGGACGTCCAAGGCGTCGCGCGTCCACGCCTTGTCCTCCGGTGCGGTCGATGCCAGACGGTTGCGCAGCCGCAGGATGTCGGCGTACTGATCCAGGATCGCCTGTTTGTCGCCGAGTCCGACCTCGGCGATGCGCCGCGAGATGGCCTTCACGATGTCGGTCAACTCGGCGACCGCGGTCAGACTGCGCGGGGTGGCGCGCAGGGTCAACCGGGTACCGCGGTTGAACTCGACGGAGCCCAGACCGGTGTTGACGCGCGCGATCTGCTCGCTGATGCGCCGGGCCTCCTGCTCGGCCACCCGGTGCAGGGTGAGGATGGCATCAGGTGCCTGTTCGGTGACCAGTCGCATCATCCGCTCGTAGGCCTCGGGGAGCTCCCGCTCGTCGATGTGCCGGCACAACGCCACGTAGTCGTGCACCCGCTCGTCGAACACGTCGCTGTCGTTGGGGATCGCATCGGGGAACGCGGTGTCGAACGTGTTGAGGATGCGGGCGAGCTCATCGTAAGAGCGCCTGCGGCTTTCGCGAAGCTGCTCGCGTTCGCGGCGGATTGCGTTGAAGACCGCTTCGCGGTGTGGCTCGGGGTTGAGCAGTTCCAAGGCCACCGGCACGTCGTCGGCATAGCGGTTCAGCAGTTCGGTCAGCGGCTCGGACACGAACGCCGGCGCGAGGCGCTCCTGCAGTTCCAACAGCCGGGTCCTGCGTCCGTCGAGGTCGTCGCGGCGGGTCTGGATGGCGCCGCGGCGCGTCATCAGTGTCTGGATCTCCTCCCAGCACTGATCGGCGCGCGCGTTGAGCGCCTCGATGTCGGGATGATCTGCCAGCAACAGTTCGTACTGCTCTCGCAGTCGGTCGGCGTGCCCGTCGGCGGTCTCGGTGTCGACCTGATTCCACTGCGGAAACTGCTCGCAGATCGCCTTGAACGCCGCTGCCCGGTCCCGCCACTGCTGGCGCTCGGCGGCGATGTCGTCGGCGGCGCGGCGGGCCTGCTGGAAAGCCTCCTCGGCCTTGGCGAGGTCGACGGTCAGCGCGTCGATCTTGGCGGCGACGTCGCCTTGGTAGATGTAGTCGGACTGCCGCAGCGGACGGCGGTCGTCCTTGATGGCGAGCCGGTCGGATTCCTTGTACAGCCCGGTATCGGTGACCGCGCGCCGGAAGCGCGGGAACAGGTCGGGGGTGTCGACACAGACGTGATCACCGGCGGCGGCGATGACGTCGGCGGCCTCGGCGGCGCAGACGTGCGTCGGGTCGACCACGAACAGCTTGCCCGCCAACGTGTTCGGCTCGGCCTCGCTGGCCGCTCGCCGAGGCTCGCGGACGTGATGCAGCTGCAGCCGTCCGCCCATGTTCGTCTCGTTGACGAACCGCAGCACCGCCGCGTAGTGGCTGTCGGGCACCAACAGCCGCAGGCCCACGCCGCGCAGCACCTTCTCCACCGCGACGCGCCAGCGACTCTGCTCGGGCCGCAGATCCATCAGCTCGGCGATGTAGGGCAGCTCGCTGGGATCGACACCCACTGCGGCGCAGATGTGTTCGCGCATCGTGATCGCGAACTCGGGCAGCGCCGAGCCGACGTGTTCGACGCGGCGCAGTTCCTTGGTGGCGTCGTCGCGGGCGATGCGCGCGACCTTCTGGGCGTACTCGGCGTCGGTGGACGCCTCCCTGCCCCGGTCGAGTCTGGCCAGCAGTTCGGTGGCCGAGGTGCCGAGTTCCTCACGCAGATTCCAGAACTCGTCGGCGGTGTCCGGGATGTCGAGGCTCTGCGCGGTGATCAGCGACTCGTAGGCGGCGCGACGGCGCGACACCTCCTCGGCCTGCGCTTCGGCGCCGGCCACCTGCGACTGCAGCGGCCCGATGCTGGCACTGGACCCGCTGATCTGAGCGTTGAGCGAATCCCCTTCGGCCTTGGCGAGATTCAGCTGACGCGTGACGTCCTCGTACTCGTTGCCGAGCTGGTCGATGGTGGCGTCCAGCGAGTCGATCTGGGCCGGGCACTGCGCGAGCCGGACGTGATCGGTGTAGGCCCGCACCATCGGCTGATCCACCAGGTCGATGATGCCCAGGTCGGAGGACTCCGAGCCGTAGCGCTGCTGGATCTTCTCGATGTCGCCGAGGATCTTGCGCTTGCGCTGCGCGACGGCCAGCAGTTCGCGGGCGTCGACCAGCGGGTCGATCTGCTTGAGCGCCTCGGGCAGCCGGGTCAGGCTGCTGGGCTCGTCGAGCATGAACTCGCGGACGAACTGCTCGAGTCCACCAACGCTTTTCAGCGACTTGGCCTTGCCGAGGAGCTGCTGAGCGGCATCGGAGGCGCGGATGCCGATGGTGGCGTACAGCTGGGCGAGGTACTGCGACTCCACCTTGGTGGAGAATCGCCAGTCGTCGTCCTTGAACACGTAGCAGTCGAAACGGCCCGACGCCCAGCGGTTGCAGACGTCCTCGATGTCGCGGTCGCCGTCGGCCAGCACGAACCTGCTCGACGAGTCCGAACGGGATTCGCCGGTCAGCCATTTGAGCACCAGGCCGGTGATGGTGCGCCCCGTGTTGCTGGTGTAGGTGACGGCGACCGCCGACCATGCGGTGCCGTCGCCGCGCAGGTACATGACCTTGCTGGCGCTTCCGTCGCTGCGTTGCCCCCAGGCGCCACGGACGTACTTGTCGACGGTGCGTCGGCCGGCGTTGGAGCCCGCGGCCGAGTTGTCGCCGGAGGCGTTGAAGTTGCGACGGTTGAACGGCAGAAACCCGAGCGAAATCGCGTCCAGCAGTGAGGATTTGCCGCTGCCGGAGGCGCCGGCGATCAGAGCTCCGCCTTCGCTGAACGGGATGGTGTGATACCCGTCGAACACGCCCCAGTTGATGACCTGCAGCCGGGACAGGTGGAACTGCTCAGGCATCGACCGCCACTTCCTCTTCGTCCTCTTCGTCCTGCTCCTGCGGGATGCCGCCACTCTGCAGCAGCTCGAACTGCTGCTGCAGCTCGGCGATCACCGACGCCGTCATCACGGCGTTGATCACCGGGCTGACGGTGTAGCTGTCCTCGTCGTCGCGGCTCTTGCGCAGGATCTCCAGCGAGGCGAGCCGGGCGATCGCGCCGTCGATGCGGGCGGTGAACGTGACGGCGTCGCGGTCGACGTCGTTGAGCACCCCGGAGAACAGCCCGTGCACTTCGTCGCGGCTGATGAGGACCGTCTGATCGCCGGAAGCGCGCATCATCTGCGCCAAGTGTAGCGCCAGGATCGAGTCGTAGGTGCCGAGCGGCTCGCGGCGCAAAAGCTTGACACCCCTTGCCGATTCGTAGCGGGCCTGCTCGACGAACGCGACGTCGGAGCCGTCCACGATGCGCAGCAGCAGGTCCAGTTCGGATAGCCGCACGCTGAGTTGAGCGCGGTACTCCAGCACCCAGGTGTACAGATCGCGGTCGGCTTCGGCGCTGATGTAGCGGCGGGTCAGCAGCTGTTGCAGCGCCCAGCACGCACGGTCGGGGAGCTCGCTGACGTCACCGTCGAACCGTGGCCTGCGCTGGTGCGGAGCCCGTGCCGTTTGGTCGACCTGGGGGAGGTCTGAGAACCCGGCGAAGTCGGCGGCGGACTGCTCAGCCACCTGCTCCTCGCGCAAGCGTTCGTCGGTGGTCACGATGCGGCCTCCAGCAGGCTGGAGATCGGTTCGGTGAACATCAGATGCGGAACCTCCATCTCGCGATCGCGTCCGTCCAGTGACTGGAAGCGGACCGTGACCGACTCGGATGCGTTGGCGGCTGTGCCGGTCTGGACGGGTTGTTTGAGCGCCCAGGACCACAGCACGATGACGTGACCCAGATACACCCCTTGTCCCTCGGTGGCGAGCCTCTCGACCGCGTCCGGCAGGGAGAGCGGACCGTCGCTGATCGCGGTGTTGATCATCTCCGACATCGCGGGTGCGTCGACCTGCGTCGTCAGCGCGGCGAAGCTGGACAGGTCGACCTCGCCGTCGGATGCCGTGGCCGGCTTGGGGTTCGACAGGTCGCCGATCCGGAAGCTCAGGGCGCCGACCGAGGTGAACGCGTGGCGCGCGAGGGGGAGTTCGAGGTCCAGGCGCGAGTCGGTCAGGGATTCCTTCAGCAGGGCGCGGGCGGCACCGATGGCCTCGTTGAGTTGACGCGCCACGCCGCGGCTCTGCTCGAGGGTGCCGAACGCGGTGAACCGCTTGACCCGCTGGGCGCAGCGCTGCTGGATGCGCTCCACCTCGTCGATCTGGTGGCCGACCAGTTCGAAGAACCCGGCCATCACCCTGCGCAGCGCCGGATCCAGGGCCGGCAGCGCCTCGGCGACCGCAGCGACGTCGGCCTCGAATTCGGCGCGCTGATCGGGATCGTTGATCATCCGCAGGAAGGCGCGGTGCGAATCGCGGCCCTGAGAGTCCCACGCCACCTGGTAGTCGGCGTACATCTGGCGCTGCCGGTCGCGGTACTCGACGTTGCTGTCGATCGGTTCGTCGAGGGCGGCCGTGGCCTGCTCGATCATGGTCCCGTACTGGCCGATGTCGGTGATCAGCCGTTCCATCTGCAGGGCGATGGCACGGGCCTCGTCGTACACGTCGGTCAGATCGGGTTCGGGCCGGGGGTGGCCGTCGCGCCGTCGTTGAACAGCCCTGTCGAGTGCGTCCAATTCGGCGTGCAGGGCCTCGATCTCGGCCTCGATGCTGGCACGAATGCGGTCGGGGTCGTTGCCCACCCGCAGTGCGACCTGTTTGAGCCGGGACGCGATGCCGTTGATCGAACCGCCGGTGGCGATGGTGTCCTGGCGGCGCATCCCGCGCACGAAGTCCAGTGCCCGGCGTGCCTCCTGCGTCAGATAGCAGAGGTTGCGCTCGACGCCGGCGCGTTGATCCGCGACCCGATGCAGCCAGCCCTGGCTGGCCCACGACTTGATCAGGGCCAGTCCGGATTGCTCGCCGCCGGGGCGATCCAGTTCCTCGAGGTCGCGTTCCAGGCGGACGACGAGTTCGGTCTCGGGGACCACGCCGCCGCTCAGGTGGCGGTCCATCAGCGTGGCATACACGCCCAGGTTGAGGGTGGCCAGCAGCCGCAGCGTGGGCGAACCCTGGATGTCGCGATTGAGTTCTAGGAGGTCGGCAGCCGACATCGTCGTGTCGTCGTCCACCTGGCCCCCTCCCGGCTGTGTCGTACCTCGGACGGTCCAAGATATGGCACGGCGGCGACATGGCACGTGCGCGGCGGGCGCGCCGCGGGCGCGTGTCGGGACTGCTCCGTCACAGGGGTCTCAGGAGTCGCGTGAGTCCCACTGGTGACGATGAGTACTGTGGCGAGGACAACGAGTGGGTGCTCGGTGAGCTGGACGCGGATATCGCGGAGTTGGAAGTCGACGGAGTGAGCTAGGACTGACGAGGAGTACGAATCGATGTACGTCGAAGTCAACGATGGTCAACTCGCGAGTGAAGCCGTGGTCCTTCGCGATGAGGACGACCTGACCCGGTTCAGCGTGCGGGTCCCCGAGGGCCTCTCGCCCGACCTGCTTGCCACTTCGTTGGCGGGTTCGGGCGCCGGTCAGGTCGACGGTGACGAGGTGGCGGTCAACGTCGATTGGCTCCGGCGGCAGACGTCGTCACGACCGGCGCAGTGGCAGAACGATTTCGAGCGAATGCTCGACTATGCGGCATCCAAGGGATGGCTGGATGCCGCGCGGACGGTCGTCACGGCGCACGTCGAAACCGTCTGATCGCCCGACCCACCTGAACTACCGTGGGGCCATGAGCGGTCGGCGGGTCCCCGGTGGGGTGGTGCACGAGCTACCCGCCGATCTGCGCACGGCGCTGATCGGAAACGACACGGCGCTCGCTGCGTGGAAGGACATCACGCCGTTGGCGCGCAACGAGTTCATCTGCTGGGTCGAGGATGCCAAGCAAGACAAGACCCGGGAGCGCCGCATCCGCCGGACCCAGGAGGAACTGGAGGAGGGCCAGCGCCGGCCCTGCTGCTGGCCGGGGTGCAAGCACCGCGACCGCACGGGCAAGTAGCGCCGCTGGCCTGCGCTTTTCGGACCGCACGCGACGAATGTCTGTAAGGCTGTCCCCGTGCAGCTTCTGATAAGCGCGTTCGCGATATCCGTCGCGGCACTGACGCTGGTACTCGCTGCTCGGCGCATCCTCACCGTGGTCGGTCACCTCGTCGTGTCACGGTGGTTTTGGATCGGCGGGGTCATCGCGTTCACCGTCGAGGCGAGCGAAGCGACGGGGAATGGAGCCAAACCCACCGGAAGCGTCGAGGAACCGAACGAGTATCGCGTCCGCTTCGAGGTTGGCGGTCCAGGGGCCTTCCACAACGTCTCGATCCACGTTCTTGGCTTGCCGGAAACCGACGACGGCCAGAAACCCGTAGCTGCCGGCACGGCGCACCACGATGAACGCCGGCGATGATCCGATCGATTGGACGTTCACCATCCCGGACGGCGAATCCGCGTCCAACGCTTGGCTCGTCGTGACCTGGGTGCGGCCGTATCTCGAGGGCGTCGAATCGGAGGCCATCGCGCGGTGGCTGCACCGGGATGAGCTGTACGAGTGGCTTTGGTATGGCGAGGCCAATCGCTTGGCGCGCATTGGGATCCGGAGTTGGGCGCGCCGACACCCGCGACGGTCGACGCAGACGATGCGCGATCTCGCCTTGTTCGGCCGGTGGCGAGTCAGCGCGCTGAGCGGCGGAGTGGACATGCAGGGCCCCGTCGAGGTAGCCCTACCAGGATAGTGCGCGAAATGTGCTGTGGCACAACGGACACTCGGAGGAGCCTGGGAATCTCAAGATTCCAGGTAGCACCCATCGTTCAACTGCTGTTAGCCGCAGCGACACCGGATTGCCCGAGGCCGATAGTTGGTCTCAGCCAGACATGGCGGTCCAGGAGGCACGAAACATCATGAAGACACTCGTCAAGTACGTGGCACCGTGGTTGACCGCGGCCGCGATGGGTGCGGCCATTGTCCTCTCGCCCGTGGCCAGCGCCGCCACGCCAGTCGCACTGCACACGGTCGTCAGTCATCCGGCCCCTTCGCCAACGCGTGCGCCGACGCCGTTCGAGACCGGACCCGATCCACTAGTGCCATACGGCACCGATCCCCAGGTCCCGTTCAGGCTGGGTTACGTCAACCCGAACCACGACCAAGGCGACTTCACCAACGGCGAAATCGACGTGCCGTTCTGATCCGCTCTAGTCCTCCTTGCGGATCAACCGCTGCAGCGCAACGCGATCGGGCGCCAGCAGTTCGTCGATGCGCGGCTGGTTCACGTCGGCGACGACGATCTCGCCGACGTCCTCGTGGACGTTGCTGAAGATGCCGTGCGACTTCATCTTCTCGGTCTGATAGACGTTGTCCTCGGTCGGCGTGACGTAGTAGACCGCGTCGGCCTTGAAGCGGTGCACCAGCCAGAGGTGGACCAGGGTCATCAGGCGCTTCTGGCGCAGCTTCTCGGCGAAGGTGTTCTGGTCGCGCACCGTCAGGATGCTGCGGCCGTGCCGGTCCTTGATCGGGTCGACGAGCACGTTGGCGAGCTTCTCCTCGCCGCCGTCTCGTTCGCCGTAGATGCCGAGCTCGAGCACTTCACCGCCCGCGCGCCGCGGCCGGAGCTGCGACGCGCAGCTTCTCGCCGAGCTGGTAGTGCTCGCTCCACATCGCCAGCCATTCCTCGAGGAGCTTCTTCGGCACCTCGGTCTGCACGAGGTGCTGGTGCTGGGTGGAGCCCTTGCCCATCGACTTGGTGGTCGCCGTGCGCCCCGAGGAGGCGGCCAGGGCGGCGTCGCTGCGCGGCCCGCCGACCAGGGTCTGCGGTGTGCGGTAGGGCGATTCGACCAGGCGCATCTTGCGCTGCAGGCGAGCCAGCGCGAGCATGCCGTCCTGTTGCAGCGCGGTGGCGAACTCCTCGGCGGCGACGCCGTCGATCTGGTGTCCGCCGTAGGTCATGAAGTTGAAGACGAAGCCCATCTTGCCGATCTCCGTCGGGGAAGGCCCGCATCTCGTCGTCGCTCATGCCGGTGGTGTCCCAGTTGAACGAGGGCGAGAGGTTGTAGGCCAGCATCTTGTCGGGGTACACCGCAGTGGATCGCCCTCGCGAACTGCCGGGCGTCGTCGAGGTCGGCGGTCTTGGTCTCCATCCAGAGGATGTCGGCGAACGGCGCCGCCGCAAGCGACTTGGCGATCGCGTAGGGGATGCCGCCGCGGACCTGGTAGTAGCCCTCCGGCGTCTTCGCGCGCTCGCAGTCCCACGGGACGTCGGCGCCCAGCTCCCTGGCCTTCTCGCGGGCGGCGTACAGCGAGGCGCTTTCGGCGAACTGCCGCCAGTCCGCGGCGTTCATCGTCGAGCGGTTCGCCCTCGCGCTCGCGGAACGCGAGCAGTTCCGCCACCGCCTCGCCGTAGGTCTCCAGGCCGGCGTCGGCCTGCCAGGCGTCGACGAACCGCGACTCGACCTTGTCGAAGAGATCGTCGACCGATCGCTCCTTGCCGTCGCGCCACGATGCCGCCGCCTCGGTGACGGCCGTCGCGATGCCCTGGCGCTCGAGCCAGGCGTCGGCGGCGGCGTACTCGCCGTCGGGAAGCGCGTAGAGGAGGTGACCGCTAAGGTCGGTGACACCCGCTTCGTGGAAGCTGCGCATCAACGCCAGGAAGCAGGCCTTGTACGGGGGAATCTTCAGGTTGGTCACACCGAGGATGAATGGCTGGTCGCGCTCGTCGGCGCGGCTCTCGATCAGGTTGGCCGCCTCGGCGTCCGTGCGCGCGACGATGATGCCGGGCACCCGCATGATGTCGAGCTGGAAGCGGGCGGTGTTGAGGCGCTTGATCTGTTCGTCCGAGGGCACCAGCACCTTGCCGCCCTGATGGCCGCACTTCTTGGTGCCCGGGCGCTGGTCCTCGATGTGATATCCCGGCACACCGACCTCGACGAAGCGACGGATCAGGTTGCGGACGTGCGGGTCTCCGCCGTGGCCGGTGTCGGCGTCGGCGATGATGAACGGCCGGTAGTCGGTCGCCGGGGTGGCCGCGCGCTGCGCGTCGGTCATGCGCAGGCGCAGGTACTGCTGATTGCGGTCGGCGGTGAGCAGGGCGCGCACCAGCCCGGCGGCCTCGTCCGGCACCTGACTCAGGGGGTAGCTGGCGAGGTCGGGTCCCGGATCCTCGCTCATCGAACCCTTGGCCGAGGTCGCCCAGCCGCCGAGGTAGATGCCCTCGATGCCCATCCGCTTGATCGTCACGGCCTGGCCCGGGGAGTAGGGGCCGAACGTGGTGATGCTCTTGTGCTCGCCGAAGAGTTCGCGCAGGCGAGCGTAGAAGGCCGCCGCCGCATCCCGTGCCACGGTGTAGTCGCATGCGATCGTGCCGCGCTGCTCGGCGACCTGGCGGGCCGTGTAGAGGCGGACGATCCCGTCGAAGCGCGGGCTGTCGAAGTACTGCTGCGTGGCGGCGACATCCTGCTCGAACGGTGTCTTGGCCTCGACGTCGGGTTCGGTCATCGTCATGTGCTTACGCTCCTCTTTGAGCCCGGTTCAGCTGATGGTGCGAGTCTATGACGCTCGCCTGTGCCGCCATTGGGCTTCTGCGTTGCTGGGGATGACCTTGTCAGCCTCAACCGTGACCGCTGACGCGTCGGCGGTCGGCAACACCAGCCTCATGTTCGACACTGATAGCACGCCAAACGAATTCACGGTTTCGTAGGGCACGGCCGAGGCGACGAGTTGCAGGGTCACCGACTCGCCGGGCTTGAGGGTCTGCGCGACCTGCTCGAGGTCGACGGTGACGTCGTGTGACTTGCCCGTCCAGCGTCACCGCGATCGGGGTGACCAGGTTGCCAAGCACCAGGCCGGTGGTGTCGTCGACCAATTGGGCGTAGACGTGGCGGCTGGTGCCGGTGCCCGAGTAGGTGAAGCTCAGCTCCGGCGCGCCGACGATGTAGGTCGTCGTGGTCGACTTCGGGGTCGTGAGGTTCAGCGCGTTGGCGGCCCACGCCCCGGACGGAAGCCCGAGCAACGCACCGATCAGCCCCGTGCCCGAGCACGCCGAGCTGTGGTCCGGAACCGCCGAGCAATGGGATGAGCGGGAGCATGCCGCCCGTGGTCGGTCGAGGCGACGACCGGAACGCCCGTGGTCCACCGGGTAGGTCGCCGACGAGTACGTGTGTCCCGCGTTGGTCGACCCATTCGAATTGGGGGCCGGTGTCGACGGTCGTGATGCCCTTGACGTAGCGAGCCAGCCAGTTCAAGGTGGCTCTCCATGACCAGCGTGCCGTCGTTGACGCTGCTCACGCAGGCGCCGTGCCCGCCGCAGAACCACACCACCTTGGTCGGAACGTGGTTGCCGATCAACGCCATTGCGTTCGCGTCGGCCTCGTCCAAGGTGAACAACGTGTCGACCGTGCCCTGGATCAGCAGGGTCGGCGCGGTGATGGCCTTGACCAGGTCACCGGGGCCGCGGCATCCAGCAGGTCCTGATCGGCCTGCCGTCAGCATGCCCGTCAGATCGCCGATAGATGGCGGCGGGGTAGAGCGCGGGATTCGAGCGGGCGAGGGTGCCGACGCAGCGCCACCGTGAGCAGCGTTCCCCAGCTGCTCTTGAACGCCTCGTTCTTGTACAGCGAGGTGTTGAGGCTGTGCCAGGCGATGGTCGGCACGATCGCGTCGATCCGGTGGTCGACGGCGGCGGTGACCAGCTGAATGCCACCACCGTACGATGCGCCGACCATGCCGATTCGGGGATCGAGGACTCCCGGGTCGAGTTGGGCCTCCGGCTGCGTCGCCAGCCAGCTGATGATCGCCGACACGTCCTTGGCCTCGAAGTCCGGCGAGTCGATCTCCAGCTGGCCGCCCGAACTCCATTCCCCGCGAGGATCCCAGGTGACCACGTTGTAGCCGGCGTCCCGCAGCGCCCCGACGCCGATGACGTCGTTCGGCAGCAGCTCGTCCTTCTGGACTGAGATAGGCCGTCGAGCCGGGCAGCGCCAGACCAGGACCGTCGAGGATCGTCGGCGCCTTGTCGCCGGCCTGAAGTCCAGTCTTCGGGAAGAAGTGCACGTAGATCTGTGTGCCGTCGAACGAAATCACCTTGACGTCGCGCGGCAGCGGCGTACCCGCGGGCAGGCCGTTCTGCAGCGGGTAGCCGATGATCGGGTGCAGGATGTCGCCGATCAGCGGGATCTGATGAATGAACGTGACGATCGGAGTGATCAGCAAGGCGCCGAGCACCGGCAGCCGTTGCAGACCCTCCAGCGGCGCGACCTGCGGGATGGCGACGACCGGAGTCGGCGTCGGGGGCGCGGCCAGCGTCGCCGCCAGAGGTGTGGCGTCCTGTTCCGCGGTGTCGACGTCGGTGGCGCCGGTGGTGACCAGCCCGTTCGTGACCGGCGTGACGACCTTCTTGAGCGCCGGCGCCGCGCCGAAGGTCTCCCGCCGCGTGGCGGCCAGCAACGTCCACGCCATCGGCGGATCGGCAGGTGCCGCCGGATCGTCGCCGGTCAGCGAATGGACCAGCGACGCGACCAGACTGGGGATCCCGACCGGCGCCATGTCGACCGAGGCCGGCGGGGTGGCCACGACCTCCGCCGGTTTCTGCGCCGCGGGATGCTCGGTGACCGCGTCGGCCGTGGCCGTGGCCGTCGACACCGCCACGCTGGGCTTCGGGGTGGCGTCGGCGGCGCGGGATTCGTGGGTCGTGCTGGCCGGTTTCGTCGGTTCGTCACGCTCCGTCGGGGGGCGCTTGGTGACCGAATGGGTCGCCAACGCCGACTCCGGGGACTGGATGCTGGCCGACCGCGACGTGCTGGACCGCTTGGTGGGTTTCGATGCGGGCTTCGTCGAGGCGTCCTCGGAATCGGATTCGTGGGAATCCGCTTGGGCGCCAGTGGTTTTAGACTCGGACGGCTTCTCGTCCTTCGGCTTGTCGGCGCCCGGCTTGTCGGGGGACGGTTTGTCGGCGCCGGTCTTCGACTCGTCCTTGGTGGACGGTGCCCGCGTCGATTTCGACGCGGCGCCCGGCGAGCCAGGTGCGCCCGCTGACGTCGAGCCGGCCCCGGTCGTCGAGGGCTCGGCCGACGCCACACCCTGTCCGGTGATCACCGCGGCCCCGATGCCGAGGGCCACCGCCAGCCCGCCAATCCGCCCGACGTATGCCCCCGCACCCATGCCTAGATGCTTACCTTGTCACCAACGGGTGAGGGGCGTCTTCGCCGAATCGACGGGGATCTCAACCGCCAGCGGGCAGGTCGACGCAGGTCACGGCGTCGATGCGGTAGTTCCACGCGAGCCTGGCCGCGCGCGCCATGGCATGCACGTCCCCGGTGGTGAGGAAGGTCCGCGAATTCGGAACGCCGGACGAGGGAGTGCGAGCGATGACGGCCGCCGCCCGTGCGGCGGGGTCGATCAGTCGTGTCCCCGGCAGCGCGGCCGCGAACTCGCTGGCCGCCGCGGGGTAGTGCGTGCACGCCAGCATCAGCGCCGGCGCACCCCGAATGGGCGCGACGATCCTGCGCAGATCCGCGCGGAACTCCGGCGACGGGATCCGGCCCGCCTCGATGTGAGCCGACAGGGGTTGGGCCACACGGGATATCGTGGGCACGCCGCGAGCGGTCAAGGCCCGGCGATACACACCGGATGAGATGGTTCGGCGTCGGTGCAGCCCCGTCCGGCCAACTCCGCCACGATGGTCCGCAGCCGGGTACTCAAGTCCGCCGTCGCCTGCTTGCCGTACGGCACCGCTCCGGTGTCGGACCAGTAGATGACCGGCAGTCGTGATGCGCGGACGTCCAACCGTTGGAGCAGGCCCATCCCGCCGATTCCCCAGTCCACGATGCCCAGCGTGCGTTCGCCGCTCACGGAAAGCTGATCGCCACGTGCTGCGACGGGACGAGGGGTCCCGAATCGAGCGCAACCACCCGGTTCCGTGGCGATACGGTCAGGGTCTGAAGCTTCGCTCCGGGAAAGCGACTCTCCAGGTACCACCGGTATTCGGACTCGGCACGAATGGGGTTGTGACGCAGCATTTCCTGCCAATCAGGGTTCGAGGTCAGTGCACGCAGGTTCTGGACGAACTCGGGATGATCGCGGGGTGCGCGGCCATGAGCGACGGTAGCCCTGGCCAGCCGAGGAGCCTCGCTCACGGTGGCGGGCCGTTCCACCATGTCGACCACCAGGAACCGCCCACCCGGCGCCAGCACCCTCCGGATCTCGGCCATCACCGGATCCCAGTCGAGGTACCGGAACGAGAGGAAGGAGATGGCCACGTCCACGGAACGGTCGGCAGAGGCAGCGCGGGGGAGTCGACGAGGGCGAACCGGATTCCCGGTCGCGCCCCGCGGGCCTTCGCGGCCGCGACCATCGCCGGTGAACCATCGACGCCAACACCGGATTCCATCAACACGTCTTGATCGATCGCACGCAGCAGCGCGCCGTTGCCGCAGCCGATGTCGAGTATCCGCAGCGGAAGTCGGCCTTGCCGTCGAGCGTTTCGACCACGACCTTGCAGTCCGGCTGAAGCGCCGCGATCTCGCGCCGCATGGTCCGGGCAGCGATGCCGAATTCCACTGAGCCACCGCGGTATCGGGTGGTGCGGCCGATCCAGATGATCTCGGTCATGACGCCAACGCCGCCGGTCCGAACGGCGTCCGCGGATGATCGCCCTCGGGGATCCAGGCACCGAAGTCCCCGACGAGGTCCAGGACTTCACGTCGGACCAGATCGTAGACGTACATGCGTTCCGGGAGCGGAGCGTAGACGTGCAGCGTGACGGCGCCGGGCGCATTGGCCCCCATTGCGTGGATCACTTCCGGCCCGAACCAGCGGGTGCTTCCGGTGGCCCGCGGGTTGGTTGCTTCCGCAACGAGATCGTCTCCGCGCCAGGTGTAGTCGGTCTCGGTCAGGGAACCGTTCAGGACCACCACGAAACCGCTGCAGCCCCCACGGTCGTGTGGTGCGCACGCCGCCCGGGGCGCCCACCGGGCGACCATGATCTCGAGGGCGTCGTCACTGTGCAGCGTGCGACGCGAGTACGGCTGCCCATACGGCGGGGCAAGGGTCTGACCGGCCAGACCGGTGTAGGCCGCCCGCAGTCGTCGGACTAGTTGCGGATCGGGGTCGCCGCCGGCTGCCGCCGATGCGAGGGCGGTAAGAAGCGGCTGGTGGTGCGAGGTTTCGTTCATGGTCGGTTCCTGTGGGTGGTTGCGGGTACGCAGAGTCTGCGCCGCAGCACTTGGAGGATCCTTGGTGGCGCTAGGACGGCCACTTCACAGCGTCGGTGTCGGCGAATCAGCGAGCGGCGTTGCCCGCCAGGGACGCGCTAGGGGATCGGGTTGTCGTCGTTGTCGATCTGAGAGTGCTTGTGGCCCACGTCGTGTCCGCCAGGGACGACCACGCAGCCCGCGGTGCAGTCCTGCATCACGATGGGCTTGGTCTCGCCTTCGACCAGGCGGTACTTCCAGGTGGTCTCGATGATGGTGGCGTCGGCCGGAAGCTCGCCGCGGTCGGTGACGTCGCAGTACAGTGCCCGCTCCGTGCTGTCGCAGGTCTCGAGGAGCAGCTCCTGCTCGGACAGTCCGAGCGGATTGCGGATCAGCTTGACGCCGAATCGCTCCGTCTTGCCAAGGGTTTCCAGCCGCTCGGCGATGCCCGCCAACACGGCTTCGTCGTCGGAGCTGAGCGGCGCCGTCGACCCCAAGTCCGCCGGTTCGGCGAACTCCATGCCGATCACGCCGACACCGGAGCCGACCGTGTAGGCGAAGCGGAGGGCGGTAGCGGTCAAGGCCTGCGACGGAAGTGCGGACCGCTCGACGAGCGTGGTCTCGGTCCGCCGCGGTTCGGTGATGGCGCGCTCGACGAAGACCTCACCGGAGGCTGGCTCAAAGTGCTTGTGCAGCAACCAGACCGCGAACCGCTGACCGGCGTCGGAGTCGACCAGATACTGGCCGAGCTCCCTAAGGCAGGCCCGATCGTCCTCGGTCAAAGTCCCCACGTCGGTGGCGTCCATGTCGCGCAACGCCACGTAGTCCTCAACGCCGTGATCCCGCATCTCCAGCATCGCTGATCCCCTTCGTCCGGTGGAATTTCGAAGAGCCCAAAGCTGAGGAAAACGGAAACAGGGCAAGGCGCATTCAGCCCGTGATTGACGAACTCACGAGGTCCTTCCAGGTTCGGCACGAACGCCAAGGAACGGCAGTGCGACGTCACTGGTACTGAATGCGATGCAAATCTGCGTAAATCCCACCGCGCGTTAGTAATTCGTCGTGGGTACCGTCTTCGGCCACGACGCCGTCCTTGATGACCACGATCCGGTCGGCGTCACGGATGGTGCTCAGGCGGTGGGCGATGACGATGGTGGTACGGCCTTCCATCAACCGTTCCAGGCCCTCGATCACCAACTCCTCGGCTTCGGCGTCCAGTGCCGCCGTCGGCTCGTCGAGAATGAGAATCGGACTGTTGCGGATGAAGGCCCGCGCAATCCCGATGCGTTGGCGTTGTCCGCCGGACAGGCTGTGGCCCCGTTCGCCAACCGCGCTGTCGTAGCCATCGGGCATGCGCACGATGAACTCGTCGGCGTTGGCGAGTTTGGCAGCCGCGATGATTTCTTCCTCGGTGGCCTCGGGGCGGCCGAACGCAATGTTCTCGCGTACCGTTCCGCGGAACAGCACGGTGTCCTGGAGTACGAAACCGATCTGGCGCCGCAGCGGGTGCAGTTGATAGTCACAGATGTCCACGCCGTCGATCTGTATGGTTCCGGCGTCGGAGTCACGGAATCGCGCGACGAGGCTGACGACCGTGGACTTTCCGCTCCCGGTGGGGCCGACGATTCCGATCATTTCACCCGGCGCGATCTTGAAGGTTATGTCGCGCAATACCGGGACTTCGGGGTCATAGCCGAACGCCACGTGTTCGAACGTGATCTCGCCGGTTAGCGGTGGCGGACATATCGCATCCGGCCGCTCTGGGACCACGTAGTCGGCATCGAGAATCGCTCGAATCCGCTCGAATGCCACCGACACCGCTGCGACGGAGTTGGTCATCACGGCCATATCGCGCACCGGCTGAAAGAACTTGGCGAGATAGGCCAGAAAGACGGTGAGGGTACCGACCGTCGTCACTCCGGTCAGGATGAGGTCGGCGCCCCGCCAGAGCACCAGCCCCGTGCATATCGCAACGGCGAGGCCGACGACCGGCGAGAGCAGCGAGGAGACCTTGCGGGCCTTGAGCCACGCCAGCACGGTGTCAGTGCTGGCCCGGACCAGGTGCTCCTCCTCCAGATCCTGGCGATCGAACGCCTGAACCACCTCGATCCCCTCGAGGCCCTGCTGCAAAGTCGAGATCAGATCGGACTGACGGCTGCGCACCTCCCGGGTGGCGTTCTTGATCAGACTGTTGACGCGAAATACGAAGAAGGCGATGAAGGGCATCACCGTCAGCGCGATCAGCGCGAAATCCCATCGCAGCACGAACATCACGATGACCATTCCAAAAATCGTGAAGGTGTCGGTAACCATGTTCAACGTCGATACCGAGGCGAAACTCTGAATGGTCTGAACGTCGGTCATGATCGTGCTCAGGACACTGCCGACCCGGTTCTTGTCGAAGAACCCGAGGGAGAACAGTTGCAGCCGGTGAAAGATGCGCACGCGCAAGTCGTTGGCGACCCACTGGCCCAAACTCTCGGTGAAGTAGTTGGCGACGTAGAACGCGATTCCGGACACCAGGGCGATCAGCACGGTCACGATCCCCGCCGCCGCTGCGACGTGTAGCTTGCCTTCGCCACCCAGGATCGGAAGCAGCCAGCTAATCCATTCCGGGGCAGGGTGATTTCCCACGACGTTGTCGATGATGATCTTCAGCGGCCACGGTGCGGCCAGGCTCATCAACGTCTGCACCAACATTGCGGCCAGGATGACCGCGAGTCTCCGGCCGTACGGTTGGAGCAGTTCACGAATCAAGCGCGTCATGACAGCAGCTTCTCTTGGTGGGCACGTCGCTGCGAACGCTAGCAGCGGGCGGCCGCTACCTGCTTCGTGAATTCCGACGATGTTCAGGACGAGGGTCGATACTCACCCTCGAATGCTGACGTGGACGCCCAGGGCGCCACCGCACCGGAGGCCGATCCACTTGGAGAACTTCAAGCCCTCGATCAACTGGGGCAACGAGCTCGTGCATTCGACGCTGTGGATCCTCGGCGCTTGGGCGATATCCGCCGCAGCTACCCTACTCGTCGCGGCCCTGCTGCTCCGCTACACGACGTGGGGACGGCAGTTCTGGCGCGTCACGGGCGACTACTTTACCGGCGCCGCAAGCATTCCGGTGTGGTGGCTGTTAGCGGTGATGTTGTTCTCCGTCATCGTCGAGGTGCGCATCCAGGTACTCCAGAGCTACTACTCGAACGACCTGTACTCGGCTCTTCAGGTGGCGTTCCAGGGTGCTGGTGCGCACGACGAGGCGCAGCGCGGCTCGGGCGTGCACGGTTTCTGGTTTGCGATCGTGATCTTCTGCATCCTGGCGACGATCCACCTCGTGCGGATCGTGGCCGACACCTACCTCGCCCAGCACTTCATCATCCGCTGGCGCGTGTGGCTGACCGGCCGCCTGACTTCGAACTGGCTCGAGGGACGCGCCTACTACCGCGGTCGGTTCAGCGAGGCACCCATCGACAACCCCGACCAGCGCATCCAGCAGGACATCGACGTGTTCACCACGGGGGTGGGTAGCGGACCCAACCAGCCCAACTACTACTCGACCAGCATGCTGCTCTTCGGCGCGGTGGAGTCGTTGATCTCGGTCGGGTCCTTCACCGTCATCCTGTGGCGACTTTCGGGGCCACTGACCGGATTCGGCGTAACCCTTCCCAAGGCGCTGTTCTGCATCGTGCTCGGCTACGTGCTGATCGCCTCGGTCGTCGCGTTCTGGATCGGTCATCCGCTGATCAGACTGAGCTTCCGCAATGAGCAGACGAACGCCGCGTTCCGATACTCGCTGGTGCGGCTACGCGACAGCGCGGAGCAGGTGGCCTTCTACCGCGGCGAACACGCCGAGCGCGAACAACTCGACCTCCGCTTTGGCACCATCATCGCCAATTACCGGGCGTACGTGCGACGGACGATCGGCCTCGTCGGGTGGAACTTCTCGGCGACCCAGGCGATCCTTCCGCTGCCCTTCGTGCTGCAGGCGCCGCGGCTGTTCGCGGGCACCATCAAGTTGGGCGACGTGACCCAGTCGGCCACCGCATTCGGAAAGATCCAGAGTGGGTTGTCGTTCTTCCGCAACGCGTACGGCCAATTCGCGAGCTACAACGCCGTCATCATCCGTCTGTACGGGCTCGTCGAGGCGAACGAACGTGCCAGGCAACTACCGGTGCTCGGCACGGAGCCCAGCCCCGATGACTCGGTCGAGCTGGAGGGCGTCGACGTTCGCACCCCCGCCGGCGACCCGTTGATCGATGGGCTCGGGCTGAAGCTGGGGCAGGGGGAGTCGATGGTGATCACCGGCTCCTCGGGTTCCGGCAAGACCACGCTGATGCGAAGTCTCGCCGAATTGTGGCCCGCCACAACCGGTGTCTGGTACCGGCCCGCCGGTGATCACGAGACCATGTTCCTTTCGCAGCTGCCGTACGTGCCGCTGGGCAGCCTGCGCGCGGTGGTGTCGTATCCCGCATGGCCGGGTGACGTCGGCGACGGCCGGCTGCGCGAGGTGCTCACCCAGGTCTCGTTGCCGCGGCTGCGCGACCGTCTCGACGAAGAGCGGGACTGGGCCAAGGTGCTTTCACCCGGTGAGCAGCAGCGGATCGCGTTCGCGCGTGTCCTGCTCAGCAGACCGAAGGCGGTGTTCCTCGACGAGGCCACCTCGGCGTTGAACGAGGACCTGGAGTTCGCGCTGTACCAACAGGTGCGCACCGAAATGCCGGACGCCATCGTGGTCAGCATCGGCCACCACAGCACCGTCGAACAGCACCATCAGCGCCACCTCGAGCTGCTCGGCGACGGTGCCTGGCGGATGGGCACGGTCGGCTCCAGCCAATGACATGCGCGAAAACGTCGTGGGCGCCACTGCCCGCGGCGCTGCGGCGCGCTGAGCCCGAAGCGCGAATCCGCCTGTTCTTACTGCGATATCGCTGTGAGTTGTCTGGATATGTGGTCCCGAGTTTGTCAGGCGGAGCACCGGTAAGCCTAACCTTACCCGAGTTGGTTCAGCGATTGTCCGCCTCAGTTGACGGGAGATACGTGCAGGGCATTTTCGTTGGCACGTTCCTCATCGGACTGCGCGAGGGCCTCGAGGCCACGCTCATCGTCAGCATCGTCGGCGCGTTCCTCAAGCGGAACGACAAGCCCGTGCGCCCGATGTTCATCGGCGTCGGATTGGCCGTCGTCATCAGCATCGTGGTCGGCGTCGGGCTGGAGATCGTGTCCGCGTCGCTGCCCCAGCGGCAGCAGGAGATGCTCGAGACGGTCATCGGCGCCATCGCGGTCGTCTTCGTGACCACGATGATCATCTGGATGAACCGCAACGCCTTTCGCATGAAGGGCGAGCTGGAGCGCGAAGCCGACGCAGGCGATCAACAGCGGCGGCACGCTCGCGCTGGCCGTGATGGCCTTCCTCGCCGTACTCAAGGAGGGCTTCGAGACCGCGGTCTTCCTGCTCGCGGCCGCCCAGGCGACCCATGGCAGTCGGTGGTTCGCCGTGCTCGGCGGCGTGGCCGGCATCGCCGCGGCGATCGTCATCGGCGTCGGGCCTGTACTTCGGCAGTCTCAGACTCAATCTGGGCCGGTTCTTCCGCATCACCGGCGTCTTCCTGGTGTTCATCGCGGCGGGGCTGGTGATGAGCAGTCTCCGTACCGCGCACGAGGCGGGCTGGATCACGATCGGCCAGCAGCGGGTACTCGACCTCTCCTCCTGGATATCCGACGAAATCCGTTGTGCGGCGCGTTGATTACGGGAATGTTCGGAATCCCGACCGATCCCCGCCTGGTCGAGGTACTCGGATGGCTGCTCTACGCGGTGCCGGTGCTGATCGTGTTCCTGTGGCCCACCCGGCTCGCCCCGAAGCCGGTGGCGAAGCGCCGAATCCTGGTATGCACCGCTGCGGGACTCGCGGCGACCGCGGTGGCCATGGCGGTGTTCATCCCGGCCGGCGCCGATGGTTCGCCGGGGCCGACCAGGAGCGGCCACCACCGCGGACGGCCGGCCCATGACCGTCACGGTCGCCACCGACGGCGACGTCGCGCGTCCTGCGCATCGCGTCCACCGGCGGCAGTGATCGGCAGATCCGACTCGACGACGCGGGCCAGCAGATCGATCGACGGCGTCGACGTCACCGTGTGGCAGGCGAAGGTCCCCGCCGACCCCGGCGTCACGACGAACCCGATCAGCCTCGGCGAGCTGGCCCATCTCACCGGCGGACGTCTGCCGGTGGGGTTGGGCAACGCGCGCACCCCGGGACCGTTCGACGCGACAGTGGAGCGCCAGCACCGTCTACACCGTGCTGGCCCACGGCGAGGGCGTCGTTGCGGCCGAGGGCGCCAGCACCCGGGTGGCGACGCTGCAGTGGCGGCGGCCTGAGTCGGCCCGAAGATCGTCAGCGTCGGGGGCCTCGGCAGCGACTGGGCCACCTCGCCCGCCGACGACGCGGCGATCGCGGCGCGGATCACCCAGTCCGCCGACGACCGCACCGAACGCACGCTGTGGACGGTGTGGCTGCCCGATCGTCCTCGGCGATCGCTGCGGTGGCCTTGTCCTACTCGCCGCAGCGCGCGGTGGCCGCAGAATCTCCACGAAGGAACGAGAAAGGAAGAGAAACAACAACATCATGGTGAATCACCCGCCGCGTGACGAGATCATTGTCTCGTAGGGTCTGGCTGGCCGCACCGGCCGTCGTCGCCGCGCTGGCTCTCGCCGTCACCGCGTGCGGTTCGAGCACCGATACCGCCAAGAGCACCCGAGCTCGTCGAGCAGCACCAGCGCCGCCAATGGCGTCAACGCGGTGAAGCGTGACGCTGGCCAATGACGCTGGAAAGGACGCCTGCTCGCTGGACACCAACACGGTGCCCGCCGGTCCGGTGACGTTCACGGTGACCAACGCCAGCGCGCCGGGGATCACCGAGGTGGAGTTGCTGAAGGACCAGCGCATCGTCGGCGAGAAGGAGAACCTCGCACCCGGCCTCGACCCCGTCTCGTTCACCGTCACCCTCGACGGCGGCGCATACAAGGTGTACTGCCCCGGCGCGGGCACCGAGTACCTCGACTCTCACCGTCACCGGTCAGGCCGCAGCGGCGCCCGCCGGCACCGTGCCGACGATCCTGCGCCAAGGCACCAAGGACTACTCCGCGTACGTGGTCGACCAGGTCAACCAGCTGAACGCGGCCGTCAAGGCACTCGACGCGGCCGTTCAGTCGGGCAACGTCGACGCCGCCAAGACCGCCTACGCGCAAGGCACGCCCGTTCTACGAGCGGGCCGAGTCGAGCGTCGACGGCTTCGTGCTGCCCGGCTTCGCCGTCGACGACAACGCGGGCAACCTCGACTACCTCATCGACATGCGCGAGTCGACCCCGGTCGACGCCAAGGTGGGCTGGAAGGGTTTCCACGCCATCGAGCGCGACCTGTGGCAGGGCAACGCGATCACGCCGGGCACCAAGGCGCTCAGCACCGAACTGGTCGGCAACGTCGGCAAGCTCGTCGGCGTCGTCGGACCCCTGCAGTACAAGCCGGAGGACCTCGCCAACGGCGCCGCCGACCTGATCGAAGAGGTGCAGAACACCAAGATCACCGGCGAGGAGGAAGCGTTCAGCCACATCGACCTGGTCGACTTCGCAGGCAATGTCGAAGGCGCGCAACAGGCCTACGCCTCGCTGCGGCCTGGTCTGCAGAAGATCGACGCCAACCTCGTCACGCAGCTCGATCAGCAGTTCCAGACCGTGCTGACCACGCTCGACGGCTACCGGGACCCGACAGCGCTCGGCGGCTACAAGGTGTGGACCCCGCAGCTGCGCGGCGACCGACGCCGCCGAAGCTGACCGCCGTGATCCAGCCGCTGCACGAGAGCCTGTCCACCGTTGCACAGAAGGTGGTCTCGGCCACCTGATGACGGCCGACGGCGACTCGCCGTCGACCGAGCCCCTGGGGAGGCAGCGACGCCCGCGCTGCCTCGCCGGGGGTGTCCCGGCGCGGCGTGCTCTCGGCGGCGTTGTGGGCGGGGCTCGGCGGCGCCGCCCTCGGTGCCGCCGCCGGTGGCGCCGCAGGCTTTGCGATGGCGTCGTCGCCACGCACGTACCGGAGACGACCATCGACCTGCACGGCAGCTACCCGTTCTACGGGCAGGGTCATCAGGGCGGCATCGCGACGCCGCCCCAGCGGCACAGCGTCTTCATGACGTTCCGCCTGGCCGACACCGCGTCCAGGCAGATCGCTGCAGATCGCTGCTGGCCCGCTGGTCGGCGCGCGGCGGCGGTGCTGCAGCAGGGCAAACCGGTGGGGTCGGTGCAACCCGACGAGCGAGGTGCAGCCGCCGGTCGACACCGGCGAGGCGTTCGGGCTCAGCCCGGCCAGCCTCACCGTGACGATCGGGCTGGGTCCGTCGGTGTTCGACGAACGCTTCGGCCTCGCGTCCGCGCAAGCCCGCGCTCGTTCTCCGGCGCTGCCCACGCTCAACGGCGACACGCTGGATCCGAAGTTCACCGGTGGCGACCTCTCCGTCCAGGCCTGCGCCGACGACCCGCAGGTCTGCTATCACGCGGTGCGCAACCTGGCCCGGCTCGGCCGCAGCATCGTCTCACCGTCCTGGGCGGTGCTGGGCTTCGGCCGCGCCTCGGCGGGCCCCGGTCAGCAGACGCCGCGAAACCTGTTGGGATTCAAGGACGGAACCCGCAACGTCGCCACCGACGACGAGTACGCGAAGTTCGTGTGGGTCCAGAACGGCGACCAGCCCTGGATGAACGGCGGCACCTATCAGGTGGTCCGCAAGATCCGGATGCTGCTGGAGACGTGGGACACCGACCGGGTCGGCAACCAGCAGACGGATCATCGGGCGGCACAAGCAGGAAGGCTCACCCCTGACGGGCGCCTCCGAGTTCGACACTCCCGACTTCGCGCTCGAAGGACGCCGACGGGCACCCCGGTGATCGACCCGCTGGCGCACGTCGCTCTGGCCGCCCGGGAGAACAACGACGGCGTCATGATCCGCCGCCGCAGTTACAACTACACCGACGGCCTCGACCCCGACGGCCAGCTCAACGCCGGGCTGCTGTTCATCTCCTACCAGAACGACCCGCAGCACTTCGTCCGACTGCAGAACCGGCTCGGCGCCCACGACCTGCTCAACGAGTACATCCGCCACATCGGCTCGGCGATCTTCGCGATCCCGCCCGCACCGGAGGAGGGTCACTACATCGCCCAGGCACTGTTCAGCTGACCGGGGACTGCTTCTCGCGCAACCGATCCAGGAGTTGTGCCGCTGATCTGCTCAGGTCGCGATGTTGGACGCGAACCTCGATGCCTTGCTTGGCGCCGGCGAGAGCCGGCAGGAGGTGGTTCATCACTTGTTCCGCTGTCGCGGGCATCTTGCGACCGCGCGCCGTTAGCTTCGTCCAGCGATCGCCATCGCGGTAGTAACGCTCCACACCGGATTCGAACTCCAGCGTGATGAGGTAACAGTCGTTGGTCAGCCGCATGTCGCGAGGATAACTACGGGCTCGGACCGTCGATGGGTGGAGCCATCCCTTCTGGCCCCTGCAGGGGCGGACCCAGCCCCTCGATCGGCGGCCCAAGCAGATCGCCGTCGCTCAACGCGCTGTCCGGCATGGGCAGAGTGGGCATGACGATCGTCGGGCGAAAGTCCGCAGGCAGGTTGTCGGGCATGGGTGCGACGCAGCCCATCCCGTAGGTGGTGGGGGCGGGGATGCCGCCGTACTGCACGCAACAGGCGGTGACGACGCCGTCGAGACTCTCGTCGGGGCCGGGCACATTGGTGGCCGTGCAGTGGGAATACCCTTCGTCGTCGAAGGTCGCCGGCACGGCGTTCGCGATGCCGGCCTGAGCCAGGCCGCCGGCCGCCAGGACGGCGGTCGCCGCGAAGGGCAGGCCAAGGCGCCGTGCGCACGGGATGCCGCCGAGTCTCATCGCTGCTTCCGTCCTGCCGTCGGGGGAGTGGTCCACCTTAACCAGAGGTCGTGGGGGCGGCGGCGAATTGGGCGACCAACAGCTCGACGCGGTCGGCGTCGTGCGCTGGACGCAGCCGGTCGCTGAGGGCGAGGGTGGTCAATCCGTGCAACGCGGCCCAGAGGACCTCGGTCAGGGTGTCGACGTCGCGTCCGCCAGCGACCGCGGCGACCACGTCGTGGAGTACCGCGAAGCCCGCCGACAATTCGGGTGGAGTGTCGTCGGCGGCGAATCGAAGCGTGGTGGAACGGGTGAACATCGCGTCGTACAGTGCCGGATTCCTGCGGGCAAAGTCGATGTAGGCGTGAGCAATTCGTCGCAAGGCGTCTTGGGGTGTCTCGGCGCCGGAGCTGGACTCGAGAAAGGTTTCGGTGAGTTCGCCGAATCCGTCGATCGCCACGGCCGCAGCGATCTCGTCCATGCCCGAGAAGTGCTTGTACAACACGGGCTGGCTGTATTCGATCTCGGTGGACAGCCGGCGGGTGGTCACCGCATCCCACCCCTCCGACTCCGCCAGCTTCCGTGCCGTGCTGATGATCAGCCGACGGCGGGCAGCGCGGTCACGCGCTCGACGATCCTCGATGGCCATGCCCCAATATAGCACCGCTAGTATCGATAGCGCTGCTATTGACGCTCGAGCTCACTGGGGTTAGCATTGCTAACACCTACGACGTGATGGGAGCCCATGATATGACCAGCTCTGCGGACGGCCTCGCCGAAGCCTTCGTGACGATGCTCAACGAACACGACCCGGACCAGGTGGACCGATTCGTCGCCCGCGATTACCGGAACCACAACGTGTTCGTCGGTGACGGGCGCGAAGCGAACCGACAGTTCTGGGCCGGCTTCTTCGCCGCCCTGCCGGACCTGACGGCGACCATGGAGGACCTGGTCGTCGCCGGTGATCGGGTGGTGGGGCGCTTCGTGTATCGCGGCACCCACGCCGGTGAATTCATGGGAATTCCGGCCACCGGTCGCCGCGTCGAGATGCGATCGATCGACATCTGGCGCGTCGAGGACGACATGTTCGTCGAACACTGGGACGAACTGAACATCCTGCAGGTGCTCCAGCAGATTGGGGCGCTGCCCGCGGGTGCCGACGCGGGGGGCGCACAGTGATCGACCTAGCGAGAATCGCCGCGCTGGTCGCGGTGCTGGGTACCGCGATCGTGTACGGCACCGACGTGTTTTGCGCGATGGTGCAGCGGCCCGCGTTGGCCCGCGTCGACGACCAGGCCCTCGTCGCCGTCATGGGAAACGTGCACGCGTACGGCGACCGGCGGATGCCACTGCCCGGGGCGGTCGGCCTCATCGCCGCGGCCGCGAGTGCCGTACTCGCCGGGGCGGCTGGGCGATTTACCGAAGCGATCGCCGCGGGGGGTGCGGTGGTCCTGCTGTTGGTTTGGCTGGTGCTCTACCTACGGGTCAGTGCGCCGATCAACCGACAGCTCACCGCGGCCGCCGACGCCGACCAGGTGCCACCGAATGCGCGTGTTCTGCAACGTGACTGGGACCGGATCATCACCGCCAGGGCCGCCCTGCAGGGCCTTGCCGTCGCGGCGTTGTGTGTCATGCTGGTGATCTGATTCGGGCTGGAACGGTATCGTCGGACGCGGTGAATGGTCTCCTGACGTAGACGGGATCCGAGATGGCTGACGGTGGCGATTTCAACGCGAACAACATCGCGGAGTTCCGGGCCAATCACGGTCGTGTGAGCGGCCAGTTCGAGGGGGCGCCGCTTCTCATCCTGCACACGGTGGGAGCGCGCAGCGGCGAACCGCGCACCAACATCATGATGTATCTGAAGGACGGCGACCGGTATCTGATCTTCGCCTCCAACGCCGGTGCCGACACCCATTCCGCGTGGTACTTCAACCTGACCGCCGATCCGCACGTGCGCGTCGAGGTCGGCGACGACGTCTTCGACGCCGAAGCCGTCGAGTTGAAGGGCGCCGAACGCGACGAGAAGTATGCGGAGCAGGCTCGCCTCTACCCGGGCTTCGCCGACTACGAACAGAAGACCACCCGCACGATTCCGGTCGTGGCGCTCTCGCCCGTAGCGTGAGCATTCCTCCGGTGGCGGTCCACTAGCCGTCGAATTACGATCTCCGACATAACGATTGGATTACGGGTCGCGTCGCGCCTTTATGCGAAGACGCTAAGGATTCTCACGAATCGGAGCAAATTCTCAGCGCAGGCTCATAGGGGACCGTCATATCGCGATCGATTTCACGCCTCGCGACTGTAACGCTGGCCATTCGGCGTCTGACCGTTCATTCGCACGGGGTTTCGTGTCCTGCCGCGTGGGTAGCTTGGGTCCAGGTCGGGGAGAAGGTGACCTTTCGCGAGTTAAGGAATTCGATCATGAAACTCAATGCTTTCAGCGCGCCTCGACGCATCGTCGGGGCGGGGGCGGCCTGCCTTCTCGGTGGGTTGGCGGCGGCGACCATTGCCGCGCCCACGGCGTCGGCGGCACCGGATCGGTGCAGTGCAGACGCGCTGGCAGGCACCGTCAGTTCGGTGACGGGTTCGGCCCACCAGTACCTGGCCAGCCATCCGGGGGCCAACCAGGTGGTGACGGCTGCGTATGGCCAGCCACGACCGGAGGCAGCGGCCAACGTGCGGGGCTACTTCACCGCTAATCCGCAGGAGTACTACGAGCTGCGGGGCATCCTCGCGCCGATCGGCGACGCCCAGCGGCAATGCAACGTGCAGGTTCTGCCGCCCGATCTCGCGTCGGCCTACGACCAGTTCATGGCCGGCTGATCAGCGGACGCGATGGCCCGTCGCGCAACGCGGCGGGCCATCGTGCGCCGGCTGGAGATCCCGCTCCCGGGCGCTCACCCCCGGATGGGAAGATCGGGAGAGAAACCGTCCGCCATACGGTAAGGGTTTGAGTTGACCAAGGTGATGCAGGGCGTTCGCGTCCTCGAAATGGCCCAGTTCACGTTCGTGCCCGCCGCGGGGGCCATCCTCGCCGACTGGGGCGCCGACGTGATCAAAGTCGAACATCCGGTGCGCGGCGACACCCAGCGCGGGTTCATCAACATGGGCGGGTTCCAGATGGACCCGAACCGCCATCCCCTGATGGAACATCCCAACCGCGGCAAGCGCAGCGTCGGCATCGACGTCTCCAAGCCCGACGGCCGGGAGGTCCTCTACGAACTCGCCAAGACCTCCGACGTGTTTCTCACCAACTTCATGCCCGCGGTGCGGCAGAGGCACGAGTTCGACGTCGAGCACATCCGTGCGGTGAACCCGGACATCGTCTACGCCCGCGGCAGCGCGTACGGGGATAAGGGGCCCCAGCGCGACGTGGGCGGGTTCGACGGCACCGCGTTCTGGACCCGCAGCGGGGTGGGCCACGCCCTGACCCCCGCGGAACTGGGCGGTGCTCTGTCCCAAGGTATCCCGGCGTTCGGCGACTCAATCGGCGGCATGAACATCGCGGGCGGGATCTCTGCTGCGCTCTTCCATCGCGAGCGCACGGGTGAGGCGACGGAGATCGACGTGTCGCTGCTCAGCACCGCGTGGTGGGCGGCGGGCGCGAGCGTGACCCAGGGCATGGAGACCGGCGAGACGATGCGATCGCTCATGCCGAATTCGACTGGACCGTCGGTGAACCCGTTCCTCGGCAACTATGAGACGTCCGACGGCGGGACCATCAACCTGTGCATCGTGAGCCCGACCGGCTACATCCGCGACGCGTTCGAGCACCTCGGACTCGCGGATGCCGCCGACGATCCGCGGTTTTCGGAGGTGCCCCCGCTCATCGCGAACGCCGATGCGGCCGCCGCCTTGATCACCGACGCGATCCGCAGCAAGCCCTTCGAATATTGGCGGCACCACCTGAAGACGATGAAGGGGCAGTGGGCGCCGTTCCAGAGTCTGGTGGACCTGGGCACCGACGAGCAGGCGATCGCCAACGACATGATCGTCGAGGTCGAGGCCTCAGACGGTGGGGCACCGTTCAAGGTGGTGCGTGGCCCGGTTCAGTTCAATCACGAGCCAGTCGAAACCACCCGGGCCCCACAGGCTTCCGAACACACCGAGGTGGTGCTGATGGAGCTGGGCATCGACTGGGAACGCATCGAGGCATTGAAGGAATCGGGCGCGATCGCCTGAGTCACGCGCGGATGTCTAGGCGCTTGACTCCACCGCATCGGCCAACAGGGTCGGGTCGTGCGCTGACACGATGAACAGGTCTGGTTCCTTGCGTGCGTAGAGCTCGGCCAGCCGGGCGTGGTTGTCGCGCACCCGCTTCGGATCGAAGGCGACAATCCTCTCGAAGAGCTTGACGCTTATCGGCACGCTGGAATGTCCGTCGAGCGTGCCGCGGTAGTAGAACGCGTCGCCGCCGTGCAGCACCCAGCGGTGTCCGGCATCGACGGCGACGCACGCATGGCCGCGGGTATGGCCCGGCATCGAGATAAGCACGATCCCTGGCGTGATCATGTCGAGTTCCTTGGCGGCGGCGAACCCGCGCCAGCTCTCACCGTTCGGGTCGTGTTCGACGATCTTGGGGCCGTGCGCCCACTGGGCGGGGCGGAAGCGGGCCTTCTCCGTGCCGGTGGGGGGCCGCATCGCCCCAAGGACCTCGGCCGCGGTGACGTGGATCTGGGCTTCGGGGAAGTCGGCGATGCCGCCGATGTGGTCGATGTCGAAATGCGTCGTGATGATGTGACGGACGTCGTCGTGACGGAAGCCGAGTGCTTCCACCTGGCGGACGGCAGTCTCCCCGACGTCGAAGATCGGGCGGATCAGATGGCGCACAGGTCCGATCCGGAACTTGTCGCGACAGTCCGCAAGGCCGAAGCCGGAGTCGACGAGCACCAGGCCGTTGTCGGTCTCCACCAGCAGTACGTGGCAGATGACGGGCGCGCCGGGGGGCGTCATGGTGCCGCAGTTGAGATGGTGGACCTTCATGGCGCGAGCCTCCCCGTCAGGACCGTCTCCACTTCGACGCGGCACGCGTCGAGGTCCAGTCCGTCGTCGAGCATCGATTGCAATGCGATGCCCCGCAACATTCCGATGATGACGGTGGCCAGCGCGCGGGGATCGACCGACCCCGCGAACTCGCCCGACGAGACGCCGCGCTCGATGCGCTTGGCGATCTGGTCGCGGAATTCCCGATCCGAGGCCAGAACGGCCGACCGCACATCGGACGAACCGGCCGCCACTGCGTCGGCCCACAACACCAGGCGCGCGCGGTTCGCCGGCTTTGGGTGCGCCAACGAATGAAAGTAGGCGCGCACCAGGCCCAACGCCTCGTCGAGCGCCGAGTCGGACGCGCTCTCGGCGAGAACCTCGTCACGGAAGTCGACGCTCACCGAGTCGATGAGACGCTGCATCATCGCGCCCTTGGAACCGAAGTGGTGCGTTGCGAGACCGCGGCTGTAACCGGCGCGTTCGCCGATGTTGGCAAGGGTCACGCGTGACGGTCCGATCTCGCCGATGAGTTCGGCCGCCGCCGCGAGCAGGCGCTGCTCGGCCTCACTGCGGCGCTCCTCCTGCGAGCGGCGGAGGTCGGTCACGGTGCGTCGGGGTTCTGCACGCCGGCCAGTGCGAGCAACTCGGGGCGCCCGATCTGGGTAACCAGGCTGGCCGAGTCGAAGTAGATGCGTTCGTTGACGATCCGGTCGTCGTCGAAGAAGAAGACCGCGGCGATCGGCACCCGGAACGCCTTGCCGGTTGGTGGCAGCCCGTAGAACTCGCCGAGATTCGTCCCCAGCAGGTCGAATTCGACGATCACCGCGTCGTCGGCGACGTGGAAGCGCGAGTTGTCGTGACGTTGGTCGGGGAAGGCGGTGCGGGTGGTCCGGTAGTAGCCCATCACGTCGCCGTCGCCGTCGAACACCTGGCCCGTCGCCATGATCTCGTAGTGCGGGCGGCCCCCGGATTCGGATTTGAAGGTGGCCAACGTGCGGTCGAACTCGTGTGTCACCTCGGTGTCCATGTGCTCCTTGACGACCGCCAGGCGAGTCTGGCGCAGTTCTTCGCTGATCACGAGCACCCCTCCGTTAGTTGTTGGTTGACCAACAAGTTACTAGAGCGGGCAAGAGCCGTCAACGACGGGGCGTCACCTGCGATGTTCATCGTCCGTTCGCCCGGTCGCGGTACGAACGAACCCGTGACCACATCCGACGACGGCACCGAAAGCCCCGACGCCCCGACCTTCAGCCGACGCAGCGTGATCAGTGCCGGGGTGGTCAGCGCGGTCGGTGGCGCCGCGCTGGGCGCGGGAGCCGTGGCACTGACGCGGTCGCAGTCTCAGGCCGGCGGCGATCTCTGGTCACGCCCCGGTCGAAGTGGTGCGCCGCGGGTTTCGGGGCTGCATCTGCAGTTCGGCGCCGACGCGGCAACCGAAGTCGTCGCATCGTGGAACACCGCGGAGGCGATCGGGCATCCGCGCGTGCTGTTCGGCACGCCTTCGGCCGGATTCGGCAGTGTCGTCGATGCCGATACCCGGACCTACCGCGATGCCCACTCGGGGGTGGAGGTGCGCACTCACCACGCCCGGCTGACGGGACTGACGCCGGACACCGACTACGTCTACGCGGCCGTCCACGATGGAGCGTCACCGGAACTCGGTGCATTCAGGACCGCACCCAGGGGCCGCGGCGCATTCACCTTCACCAGCTTCGGCGATCAGTCGACCCCGACGTTGAGCACGGCGCAGAAGGAGCCACTCGTCAACGACCACCGCGGCTCGCCCGCGGCGGCCGACGTGACGACCGGCATCGAGCGCATCGCGCCGCTGTTCAATCTCGTCAACGGTGACCTGTGCTACGCCAACCTGGCCGCCGACCGGATTCGGTCATGGTCGGACTGGTTCGACAACAACAGTCGGTCGGCGCGTCACCGGCCATGGATGCCCGCGGCGGGAAATCACGAGAACGAACTCGGCAACGGGCCCATCGGGTACGGCGCGTATCAGGCCTACTTCACCGTTCCCGAGGCCGAGTCCGACGCGGAGACACGCGGTCTCTGGTACGCGTTCACCGCCGGGTCGGTGCGGGTGATCAGCCTGAACAACGACGACATCTGCTACCAGGACGGCGGAAACTCCTACGTGCGAGGCTATTCCGGGGGAGCCCAGCGGCGCTTCCTCGAGGCCGAACTGGCCGGCGCGCAACGGGATTCCGCCATCGACTGGGTGGTGGTCTGCATGCACCAGACGGCGGTCTCGACGGCCGCCCTCGCCAACGGCGCCGATCTCGGCATCCGCGAGGAGTGGTTGCCGTTGTTCGACCGCTACGGTGTCGACCTGGTGGTCTGTGGCCACGAACATCACTACGAGCGGTCGCACCCGATCAGGGAAGCCGAGCCGACGGACACCAGAATGCCGATCCCCGTCGATGACCGGCTCGACGTCATCGACGCGACGAAGGGGACGGTGCACCTCGTCATCGGTGGTGGCGGAACGTCGATTCCGTCGAACGGGGTGCTCTTTCCCGAACCTCGCTGCCGCGTCCTGACCGGTGTCGGAGCGGTCGATCCCGCCACCGGCCTGAAGAAGCCCACCTACGTCACCGAGGCCGCACCGTGGTCGGCCTTTCGGGATCGCATCAATCCCTATGGCTTCGTGGCTTTCTCGGTGGATCCGGGTAGTGGACCGGGGGCGCAGACCGCCATCGACGCGACGTACTACGCCGTGAAGGGGTTCTACGGCGCCATCGAGCCGGTCGACCGCTTCCGCCTGGTCAAACCCCGGCGCGACTAACGCATCGCCGATTCATTACCCCCGAGGTAATCGAAATCCGTACGCGTGGCGTGCACTGTTGTTCCCGTGGAGACCGATCCGATCACGCGACCCAAGCCACCGATCCTGTTCCTGCACGGCGTGTTCGGCCGGCCGGCACTGCTGGAACCCTGGACGCGCTTCTTGGAAGCCGAGGGATTCGCCGTGCACACGCCGACGCTGCCCGGCCGTGAACCCACCGATGAGGCCGTGCTCGCCGGCATCGGCATCGCGGACTGCTTCGCGGTCGCGCTCGACGCGTACGACCGGATCGGGGAGCAGGCGATCGTGATCGGCCACAGCATGGGCGGGTTGCTCACCCAGAAGATCGCTGCCGCGCGCAACCCGCGAGCCGCGGTGCTGCTGGCGTCCGTACCGCCTGGAGTGCTGTGGCCGCAGTTGCGCCCGCTGCCGCATCTGTTCGGAGATCATGCCGAGAATCCTTGCGGGCAAACCGTTCCTTCCGTCGGCCAGGACCATGCGCGAGGTTCCGCTCAACACGTTGCCCGTAGCCGAGCGGGAGGCGCTCATTCCCCGGTTGGTCCGCGACTCCGGACGGGTGTTCCGCGAGATGTCCATGGGTGCGGCGGCCACCAAGGTGAAGCCGTCCGACGTCACCTGTCCCGTGCTGTGCGTCAGCGCCGGTTCGGATCAGAACGTGGCCCCGTGGATTTCGCGCCGCATCGCCAGGCGCTACGGCGCCGAGCATCAGGACCACCCCGGCAAGCCACACTGGATCATCGCCGAGTCGGCGCTCGATGACGTCGCACCGCCGGTTCTGGAGTGGTTGCGACGGACGGTGCTCTGAGGGGCGAGTCGACGAAAGGGTCAGCGTTGCTTGATCTTTCGCAGCGCCTTGTCGTGCCGTCGCACGTCGAACACGTGCACGACGATCATGACGACCAGGCCGCCCACCGGGACCAGCCAACCAACGTGCGGCGGCAGATCGGTGACCGCCTTCGCTTCGGGGGTACCCGAGTCATCCCAGTCGCGGAGCAGTATTCCCATCATCCTGGTCGTCTTGAATGGCGGGGAGAGTGTGACGATCACCCAGATCACGGCGGTAAACGTCAGTGCCACCGTCCAGCTGGGTTTCTCCGGGTTGAGTAGGACGGCGCCGCAACGGATCGCCTCGGCGATGAACGCGAAACCCAGAACGGCGATCAACACTGCGACCTGTGCGGCAAGGAGTTCGTCCAAGACGGATTTGCCGTTCGAGGTGGCGGGCAGGCCGATCGCCAACGAGACCAGGCCGGCAACCAACGCGAGAGTGGCCAGGTGCGAGGTGGAATCGCTGATCCGGTCGAGCGATTCGCTGAGGACGTCGAAGATCCGGACGGACTCGGTATGGGGGTTCGTCTGGTCCCTGCGCGCGTCGCCGGTGCGCGCTCGGATGATCACGATGAGGCCGGCGACCGCGACGGCAGCCGCCCAGGTGACCACCGCTGAGGCCGCGGCGGCCAGCGCCAACGAGCCGAGGATCGCGACTCGCTCGTCGTCGGTACCGCTGCCAAGGTGGATGGCCAGTGTCGGTACCGCGGCGACGGCGGCGACGCCGATCAGCCGCGCTCCGAGCGGCAGCGAGTATCGGACGATCGACCGGGCATCGCCGACGAGGGCCTGTCCCTGCGCGCGCAAGGGTGGTTCCGTGACCACAGCGCGATTGTAGGGATCTACAACGCTCGCAGATATCGTTTGCTGATAACGCGTTGGGCCAGTGAGGTGATCGGGCCGGCCAGCCGACTCCACCATGTCGCGTGCCGCGAGAACGCCGTCACCTCGGCGTACACCGCATCACTCGCGGGGTCGTAGCGGACCGCGAACAGTTCCTCCCCGGTCTCCGGGTGCCCCGGCAGTGTGCCGTAGGCGAACCCGCGGCGGTCGGCTTCGTCGACCACGTACACCACCCGGCACGGCGCCCGCACCGGGCCGAGACCGACGAGAACCTCCGACCCGACGGCGGCCACGTCCGTCGTGGCCTCGACGCGCACCCCTGCGCCGCGCAGCATGCCCCACCGCATCACCGCGTCGGCGGCGTCCTCGAAGCGCTGCCTGCCGTGCCCGATCACCGCCGAGGCGTGCAGATGGCCGTAGCCGTCGGGCGGCGGGCCCGCGGTCGCGCCGACCTCGGTGTAGGTCAACGGGAGCGTCGCCAGGTCGCCAAGTTTCACTCAGTCACCTTGGCATCACCGGAGTAGGTTCGAGACAGGTGACCACACGATCCATCGCACAGGAATCAGGAACCTTCGTCATCGGCGGCGATCTGACCGTGAATCGGTTGGGCTTCGGCGCCATGCGGCTCACCGGGAAGGGCGTCTGGGGTCCGCCCGCGGACCCCGACGAGTGCATCCGCGTGCTTGCGCCGTGCCGTCGAACTCGGCGTCAACTTCATCGACACCGCCGACTCCTATGGGCCCTACGTCTCCGAGGAATTGATCCACCAGGCACTGCATCCGTACCCGGACGAGGTCGTCATCGCCACCAAGGCGGGCCTGGTTCGCACCGGGCCCGACGTCTGGCCGGTGTGCGGCTTCCCGGAGTACCTGCGCCAGGAGTGCGAGATGAGCTTGCGCCGGCTGGGGGTGGATCGCATCGATCTGTTCCAGCTGCATCGCATCGACGACAAGTTCCCGCTCGAGGACCAGGTCGGCGAACTCGTCGCGCTGCAGCAGGAGGGCAAGATCCGCCACATCGGGCTGTCCGAGATCAGCGTCGAGCAACTCGAAGCCGCGCAGAAGGTGGCGACGATCGTGTCGGTGCAGAACATGTACAACCTCACCGTGCGCACCTCTGAGGCGTTGCTGGACAAGGTCACTGCGGACGACATCGGGTTCATCCCGTGGTTCCCGTTGGCGGCCGGACCGCTCGCCGCCGCGGGCGGCCCGCTGCAGAGCGTCGCCGCCGATCATCACGCCAGCGCCATCGCAGCTGGCACTGGCATGGCTGCTCAAGCGCTCGCCGGTGATGCTGCCGATCCCCGGCACGTCGAAGCGTCGCGCACCTGGAGGAGAACGTCGCCGCAGCCGCGATCACCCTGTCCGACGAGGAATTCGAGACGCTGAGCAAAGCCGGTGCGGCTGGCTGATCGCCGAGGCAATACGGTACTTGGCGTGGCACCTGAGCATTCGCGGCCGAACCCGACTGGTCGCGACGACGTCGACGAGCACGTCGGCGGCGGGTTCAACCCGCCGGTACCGACCACCCGCGGTGGCCCCGACTACGGCCGGTTCGTCGACGCCGTCCGCCAGCTGCAGGACCACGCCCGCGCCGCAGACGCTCCCGACGAGGTGATCACCAAGGCCGCCGACGCGCTCGACGAGCTGAATCGCCTGCTGGCGCCCTACGACGCCGACGAGTGGCACTCGCCGTCGGGCCGGCGGATGGACCTGCCCAACCGCGGCAACATCCTGCAGGTGCCCGTCGACCTGGCCGTCACCGACGACGGCAGGATCGGTGGCACCGCGCGCTTCCGCCGCTTCCATCTCGGCCGCAACGGCGCGGTGCACGGCGGTGCGCTGGCGCATCCTGTTCGACTCGCTGCTCGGCTTCACCGCGTTCAAACTCAGCGAGAGCCAAGCGGCAGCGCACCGCGTATCTGCACGTCAACTACCGCAAGATCGTGCCGATCGACAAGGAGTTGCAGGTGGACGCCGGCATCGACCGCATCGAGGGTCGCAAGATCTTCGTCGCCGGTCGGCTGTGCGACGGCGAGGACGTGCTCGTGCGAGGCCGAGGCGCTCGTTCGTGAACCCGGCCAGCGTGACGGACCAGCCGGCGTCAGCGCAGCGTGACGACCGAGGACAGCAGCAGGACGCCGACCGCAAGCGGCGCTGGGCGCGGTGGCGCGACGGGCTGCGCGACCGCCCGACGGCCGACTTCACCTACCGCGTCGTCGTCGGGGTCGTCGGTCTCGCCGTGCTCGGCGTCGGCATCCTCGCCATCCCGTACCCGGGTCCCGGCTGGGCGATCGTGTTCGTCGGCCTGGCGATCCTGGCCACCGAGTTCGAGTGGGCGCGCCTGGCGCTGAAGTTCACCCGCGAGCGCTACGACCGGGTGATGGCCTGGTTCAAGCGCCAGGGACTGTGGGTGCAGGCGCTCGGCGTCGTCGTTCACCGCCGCGGTGGTGGTGGGGACGCTGTGGCTGTTCGGAGCGCTCGCCTGGGCGGCGGGGCTGGTCGGCATCGAGCGGTCCTGGCTGAAGAGCCCCATCGGCATGGGGTCTTGACCACCCTCACCGATAGCATGGTCGCGTTCCGAACGCCCCGAACATCCCCGCGACAGGAGATCCGACCGATGAGCGCCGCCGCCAGCCCCGCCCCAGCAGCCCCGATCCGGGTCGCTGCCGGGACCACCGCCGGGGCGGCGGTTCGTGACGCCGGGCTGCCGAGCAGGGGAGCGCCGGACGCCGTCGTCGTCGTTCGCGACGCCGAAGGCCGGCTGCGCGACCTGTCCTGGGTGCCCGACACCGACGTCGAGGTGACGCCCGTCGCCGCCGACACCGACGACGGCCGCAGCGTGATCCGGCACTCGACGGCGCACGTGCTCGCCCAGGCCGTGCAGGGCCTGTTCCCCGAGGCCAAGCTGGGCATCGGCCCGCCGATCACCGACGGCTTCTACTACGACTTCGACGTGCCGCGCGCGTTCACGCCGGAGGACCTCGCGGCGCTCGAGAAGCGCATGCAGCAGATCGTCAAGGACGGGCAGCTGTTCGACCGCCGCGTCTACGAGTCCAAGGACCAGGCCCGCGAGGAACTGGCCAACGAGCCCTACAAGCTCGAACTCGTCGACGACAAGTCCGGCGACCCCGACGTGATGGAGGTCGGCGGCGACGAGCTGACCGCCTACGACAACCTCAATCCCCGCACCCGCGAACGGATTTGGGGCGACCTGTGCCGCGGCCCGCACATCCCGACCACCAAGTACATCCCGGCGTTCAAGCTGACCCGCAGCTCGGCCGCGTACTGGCGCGGCGATCAGGACAACGCCAGCCTGCAGCGCATCTACGGCACGGCGTGGGAGTCGCAGGAGGCGCTCGACCGCCACCTCGAACTGCTCGAGGAGGCGCAGCGGCGCGACCACCGCAAGCTCGGCGTCGAACTCGACCTGTTCAGCTTCCCCGACGAAATCGGTTCCGGCCTGCCGGTCTTCCATCCCAAGGGCGGCATCATCCGCCGCGAGCTGGAGGACTACTCGCGCCGCAAGCACATCGAGGCGGGCTACGAGTTCGTCAACACCCCGCACATCACCAAGGCGCAGCTGTTCCACACCTCGGGGCACCTGGACTGGTACGCCGACGGCATGTTCCCGCCGATGCACATCGACGCCGAGTTCAACGAGGACGGCACGGTGCGCAAGCCGGGCCAGGACTACTACCTCAAGCCGATGAACTGCCCGATGCACTGCCTGATCTTCCGGGCCCGCGGGCGGTCCTACCGCGAACTTCCGTTGCGCGCCTTCGAGTTCGGCGCCGTGTACCGGTACGAGAAGTCCGGCGTCGTGCACGGCTTGACCCGCGTGCGCGGCCTCACCATGGACGACGCGCACATCTTCTGCACCCGCGATCAGATGCGCGACGAGCTCACCTCGCTGCTGCGGTTCATCCTCGACCTGCTCGGCGACTACGGCCTCGACGACTTCTACCTCGAGCTGTCGACCAAGGACCCGAAGAAGTTCGTCGGCTCCGACGAGATCTGGGAAGAGGCCACCAACACGCTCGCCGAGGTCGCCGCGGAGTCCGGCCTCGAGCTGGTGCCCGATCCCGGCGGCGCCGCGTTCTACGGGCCGAAGATCTCGGTGCAGGCGCAGGGACGCGCTCGGCCGCAGCTGGCAGATGTCGACCATCCAGCTGGACTTCAACTTCCCCGAGCGGTTCGAGCTCGAGTACACCGCCGCCGACGGCAGCCGTCAGCGGCCCGGTGATGATCCACCGCGCGCTGTTCGGGTCGATCGAGCGGTTCTTCGGCATCCTCACCGAGCACTACGCGGGCGCGTTCCCGGCGTGGCTGGCGCCGGTTCAGGTGGTGGGCATCCCGGTCGCCGACGGGCACGTCGGAGTACCTGGAAGACGTTGTCGCGCAACTGAAGGCGCGCGGCGTCCGGGCCGAGGTCGACGCCAGCGACGACCGGATGGCCAAGAAGATCGTCAACCAGACCAACCAGAAGGTGCCGTTCATGCTGCTCGCGGGTGACCGCGACGTCGAGGCGGGCGCGGTCAGCTTCCGGTTCGGCGACCGCACCCAGATCAACGGCGTGTCGCGCGACGACGCGGTCGAAGCCATCGCGGAGTGGATCGCCAGGCGCGAGAATGCCGCTCCCACGGCGGAACTGCTCGAGGTGGGCGCCCAGCCGTGACGGACGACGCCACCGAGCCACGAGATCGTCGATCACGGCGTCGGCGAGCCCGACCACCTGCAGCGGTTGTGGACGCCGCACCGGATGACCTACATCGCCGACGCGATCAAGACGGGTTCGGCGCCGTCGTCCGAACCGTTCACCGACATCCCCAACGATGTCCGACGAGGACGGGCTGGTGGTCGCCCGCGGCGAACTCGTCTACGCGGTGCTGAACCTCTACCCGTACAACCCCGGGCACCTGATGGTGGTGCCCTACCGGCGGGTCGCCGAACTCGAGGACCTCACCGACGCGGAGAGCGCCGAGCTGATGGCGTTCACGCAGAAGGCGATTCGCGTGATGAAGAGGGTGTCCCGGCCGCACGGTTTCAACGTCGGGCTCAACCTCGGCACGTCGGCCGGCGGGTCGCTGGCCGAGCATCTGCACCTGCACGTCGTGCCGCGCTGGGGTGGCGACGCGAACTTCATCACGATCATCGGCGGCTCCAAGGTCATTCCGCAGTTGCTGCGCGACACCCGCGCAGCTGCTGGCCAAGGCGTGGGCGGAGCTGCCGTGAGCGACTTCTACCTGCTGACCCGGGCGGCCTACGCGAAGCTCAGCAGGCCGGTGGCGAAGGCGGCGCTGCGGACGGGGCTCACCCCGGACAGCATCACCATCATCGGCACCGCGGGAACCGTCATCTCGGCGCTGACGCTGTTCCCGATCGGGCAGCTCTGGTGGGGCGCGTTCGCGGTGTTCGTCTTCGTCCTCGCCGACATGCTCGACGGGGCGATGGCGCGCGAACGCGGCTTCGGCACCCGGTTCGGCGGGGTGCTGGACGCCACCTGCGACCGGATCGCCGACGGCGCGATCTTCTGCGGTCTGCTGTGGTGGGCCGCGTTCGGCATGCACAGCACCTCGCTGGTGGTGGCGACGCTGATCTGCCTGGTCACCTCGCAGGTGATCTCCTACATCAAGGCCCGCGCCGAGGCCAACGGGCTCAAGGGCGACGGCGGGATCATCGAACGGCCCGGAGCGGCTGATCATCGTGCTGGTCGGGGCGGGGCTGTCGGGGGTGTCGTTCCTGCACGTGCCGTGGTTGGTCCACGTCGCGATGTGGTTGCTGGCCGTGGCCAGCCTGATCACGCTGGGGCAGCGCCTGCACGCCGTGCGCACGTCGCCGGGTGCGATGGAGCCGATGGAGACACGACGGCGGCACCGCCGCCCGCCGATTCCGCGGACGAGGCGAGCGAAGCGTGAGCACGCCGTCGGCGGGCCTGCCGAGCGTGCGCGGGTTCAGCGTTCCGCTTGGCGGTCAACTGACCGATCTGGGCTACGCCGCAGGCTGGCGGGTGGTGCGCGCCATGCCGGAGTTCGCCGCCCGCAACGCCTTCGAGGCCGGTGCGCTGTACGCGTCCCGCGGCGGCGGCCCGGAACAACTGCGCAAGAACCTCGCCCGCGTGATCGGGGTGCCGCCCGCCGAGGTGCCGGGCAGCCTGATTCGTGCTTCGCTGGCCTCGTACGCCCGATACTGGCGGGAGGCGTTCCGGTTGCCGTCGATGGACCACCAGGTGCTGGCCCGCCGGCTGAACGAGTCGCCGCGACGGGCGGCGAGCACGTCGCCGCCGCACTGGACGCCGGCCGCGGTGCCGTGCTGGCGCTTCCGCACAGCGGCAACTGGGACATGGCCGGGGTGTGGCTGACCAACACGTACGGCGGCTTCGCCACCGTCGCCGAGCGGCTCAAGCCCGAATCGCTGTACAAGCGGTTCCTCGACTATCGCGAGAGCCTCGGCTTCGAGGTGCTTCCGCTGACCGGCGGGGAGCGGCCACCGTTCGAGATCCTCGCCGAGCGTCTCCGCGGCAACGGCCTGGTCTGCCTGATGTCCGATCGCGACCTGACGAAGTCGGGTGTGCAGGTGAACTTCTTCGGCGAGCCGACCCGGCTGCCCGCCGGGCCGGCCAAGTTGGCGCTGGAGACCGGCGCGGCACTGCTTCCCGATGCATTCCTACTTCGAGCCCGACGTGACGGTGACCGTCGATCGATCCGCCGCTGGACATCTCGTCGGGTGACGTCGACGCCATCACCCAGGCGCTGGCCGACCAGTTCGCCACCAACATCGCCGCCCACCCCGCCGACTGGCACATGCTGCAGCCGCAGTGGCTCGCCGACCTGTCCGACGAACGCGGCGCGGCTTGCCGGCGGGCACGGAGCGACCGGGGATGTCGGGCGGCTGATGCGCATCGGGATGGTCTGCCCGTACTCGTTCGACGTGCCCGGCGGCGTGCAGGCGCACGTGCTGCAACTCGCCGAGGTGATGCGCGGCTACGGGCACGAGGTCAGCGTGCTCGCCCCGTCGTCGCCGGACGCCTCGCTGCCCGACTACGTCGTCTCCGGCGGCAAGGCCGTCCCCATTCCGTACAACGGGTCGGTCGCGCGGCTGCGCTTCGGCCCGGCCACCCACCGCAAGGTGAAGAAGTGGCTCGTCGACGGTGACTTCGACGTGCTGCACCTGCACGAGCCGAACGCGCCGAGCCTGTCGATGCTGGCGTTGATGATCGCCGAGGGGCCGATCGTCGCGACGTTCCACACCTCGACCACGAAGTCGTTGACGCTCAGCGTCTTTCAGGGCATCCTGCGGCCCTGGCACGAGAAGATCGTCGGCCGCATCGCGGTGTCCGACCTGGCCCGGCGCTGGCAGATGGAGGCACTGGGTTCCGACGCCGTCGAGATCCCCAACGGCGTCGACGTGGCGTCGTTCGCGTCGGCGCCGAGGCTCGACGGCTACCCGCGACCCGGCAAGGCCGTGCTGTTCCTCGGTCGCTTCGACGAACCCCGCAAGGGCATGGCGGTCCTGCTCGGCGCGCTGCCCGCGCTGGTCGAGGCGTTTCCCGACGTCGAGGTCCTCGTCGTCGGGCGCGGCGACGAGGAGGAGCTGACGGAGGAGGCCGGTGACCTGGCCGGGCACCTGCGCTTCCTCGGGCTGGTCGACGACGCCGAGAAGGCATCCGCGATGCGCAGCGCCGACGTGTACTGCGCCCCGAACACCGGCGGCGAGAGCTTCGGCATCGTGCTGGTCGAGGCCATGGCGGCAGGCACCGCCGTGGTGGCCAGCGACCTCGACGCGTTCCGCCGGGTGCTCGAGGACGGCGCCGCGGGCCGGTTGGTGCCCGTCGACGATCCGGCGGCGCTGGCCGTCGGCGCTGATCGAGATGCTGTCCGACGACGCGGCCCGCGCAGCGTTACGTCGAGGCGGCGACCAAGGCGGTGCGCCGCTACGACTGGTCGGTGGTGGCCGGCAGATCCTGCGGGTGTACGAGACGGTGGCGGGCGCGGGCGCGAAGGTTCGCGGTGGCGGGCTCGGCGGGCAGGAGCGAAGCGACCCGGGGTGTGGCTCGGCGGATGAGCTCGGCGGAGCGAGTTGATCACCTGGATCGTGGTGATCGCGCTCGTCGTCCTGGCCGTGGTGCTGCTGATCGGCGGTGTCTGGGCCTTCCAGACCGCGAACCGGCTCGACCGCCTGCACGTCCGCTACGACCTGTCGTGGCAGGCGCTCGACGGACTGCTGGCGCGCCGCGCCGTGGTGGCGAGGGCGGTCGCGACCGACGCCTACGGCCGGAGCCGCCGCGGGCAGGCGGTTGGCCGGCGCTGGCCGACGCGGCCGAACGGGCGCCGCGATCCGGGCGGGAGGCGGCCGAGAACGAGCTGTCCGCGGCGCTCGCGCTGGTGGATCCCGCGTCGTTGCCGGTGACGCTGGTGGCGGAGCTGGCCGACGCCGAGGCGCGGGTGCTGCTGGCCCGTCGCTTCCACAACGACGCCGTCCGCGACACCCTCGCGCTGCGTGAGCGGCCGCTGGTGCGCATGGCTGCACCTCGGTGGAACCGCCGCGCTGCCAACCTATTTCGAGATCGCCGAGCGAGCCGCGCAGCGTTCCGGCGGGCCGGTCGAACCCGCGCACGTCGGCGCGCGTCGTGCTGCTCGACGAGACACGGCTGCGTGCTGCTGTTCTGCGGCTCCGATCCGGCGACCGAGTCCAGGCCGCGCCGCGCTGGTGGTTCACCGTCGGCGGCGCCGTCGAACCGGGGGAGGCGCTGCCCGACGCCGCGGTGCGCGAGATCGCCGAGGAGACCGGGCCTGCGGGTCAGCGCCGCCGACCTGATCGGGCCGCGTGTGGCGGCGCGACGCGGTGTTCGAGTTCAACGGCTCGGTGATCCGCAGCGAGGAGATGTTCTTCGTCTACCGCACGTCGCGGTTCGAGCCGTCGACCAGCGGCCACACCGCGCTGGAACGCCGCTACCATCCACGGGCACCGATGGTGTGACGAGGCGGCCATCGGCGAGCTGGCCGACGGCGGCGAGACGGTGTACCCGCTGCAGCTCGGCCGAGCTGCTCGCCGAGGCCAACGCGATGGCCGTGGACGGGTCGGGCGAGCAGGTGCGGCGATCTGCAGTCCATCCGCTGAGCTGCGGATCAAATCGATTTGGCCCGGCCACTAGACTGGTTCAGTACCTATTTGGAGGAGATAGCTGTGGATATCCGCACCTGGAAGCAACGGGTCGGTCAGAGCGGTCAGACCGGCACCGCGCGCGTCAAGCGCGGCATGGCCGAGATGCTCAAGGGCGGCGTCATCATGGACGTCGTCACGCCCGAGCAGGCCCGCATCGCCGAGGGCGCAGGAGCCGTCGCGGTCATGGCGCTCGAGCGCGTCCCCGCCGACATTCGCGCCCAGGGCGGCGTGTCGCGGATGAGCGACCCCGACATGATCGAGGGCATCATCTCCGCGGTCACCATCCCGGTGATGGCCAAGGCCCGCATCGGTCACTTCGTCGAGGCGCAGATCCTGCAGAGCCTCGGCGTCGACTACGTCGACGAGTCCGAGGTGCTCACCCCGGCCGACTACGCCAACCACATCGACAAGTGGAAGTTCACCGTGCCGTTCGTGTGCGGTGCGACCAACCTGGGTGAGGCGCTGCGCCGGATCACCGAGGGTGCGGCGATGATCCGCTCCAAGGGTGAGGCCGGCACCGGCGACGTGTCGAACGCGACCACGCACATGCGCAAGCCATCGGCGGCGAGATCCGCCGGCTCGACCTCGCTGTCGCGAGGACGAGTTGTTCGTCGCGGCAAAGGAACTGCAGGCACCCTACGACCTGGTCGTCGAGGTGGCGCGGGCGGGCAAGCTGCCGGTGACGATGTTCACCGCCGGTGGCATCGCCACCCCGGCCGACGCGGCGATGATGATGCAGCTCGGTGCCGAGGGCGTGTTCGTCGGTTCGGGCATCTTCAAGTCCGGTGACCCGGCGGCGCGCGCCGCGGCGATCGTGAAGGCCACCACCTTCTACGACGACCCCGACGTGCTGGCCAAGGTGTCGCGCGGGCTGGGCGAGGCCATGGTCGGCATCAACGTGGAGGACATCGCGCAGCCTCACCGGCTCGCCGAACGCGGCTGGTAACGACGATGAGCGCTTGCGCGAAGAGCAGACAGCCATAGCGTGTCGATCGAAGAGATCCTCGATCTCGAGCAGCTCGAGGTCAACATCTATCGCGGTGGCGTGTTCAGCCCCGAATCCGGGCTTTCTGCAGCGCACCTTCGGTGGCCACGTCGCGGGCCAGTCGCTGGTGTCGGCGGTGCGCACGGTGGACCCGCGCTACCAGGTGCACTCGCTGCACGGCTACTTCCTGCGGCCCGGCGACGCCAGGGCGCCGACGGTGTATCTGGTCGAGCGGCTCCGCGACGGCGGCTCGTTCGCCACCCGGCGGGTGAACGCCGTCCAGCACGGCGAGACGATCTTCTCGATGTCGGCGTCGTTCCAGACCGACCAGAGCGGCATCGAGCACCAGGACGCCATGCCGTGCCGCGCCGCCGCCCGACGATCTGCCCGGCTTCCGGTCGGGCGGCGCCTTCGACGATGCCGGGTTCGCGCAGTTCGCGGAGTGGGACGTGCGCATCGTGCCGCGCGACGAGGTGGCGCTGCTGCCGGGCAAGGCCTCGCAGCAGCAGGTGTGGTTCCGGCACACCGATCCGCTGCCCGACGACCCGGTGCTGCACATCTGCGCGCTGGCCTACCTGAGCGACCTGACGCTGCTCGGTTCGGCGCAGGTCAACCATCCCGACGAACGCAAGCACCTGATGATCGCGTCGCTGGATCACGCGATGTGGTTCATGCGGCCGTTCCGCGCCGACGAGTGGCTGCTGTACGACCAGTCCTCGCCGTCGGCCTGCGGCGGTCGAGCGCTGACGCAGGGCAAGCTCTTCAACCAGTACGGCGAGATGGTCGCGGCGGTGATGCAGGAGGGGCTGACCCGTTACCAGCGTGACTTCCACGCCCGCACGCCTACCGCATGTGACCGCCCGCGTCGGAGTCCTTGCGCTGCAAGGCGATACCCGTGAGCACCTGGCCGCGCTGACGCGAAGCGGGCGCGGAGGCCGTCACGGTGCGCCGCAGGGCCGAACTGGATTCCGTCGATGCGCTGGTGATCCCCGGCGGGGAGTCCACGACGATGAGTCACCTGCTGCGCGAGTTCGATTTGCTCGAGCCGTTGCGGGCCCGGCTGGCCGACGGCATGCCCGCCTACGGGTCGTGCGCGGGCATGATCCTGCTGGCCACCTCGATCACCGACGCCGGCGTGCCGGGGCGCGAGGCCGTACCGCTCGGCGCCATCGACATGACGGTGCGGCGCAACGCCTTCGGCCGTCAGGTCGACTCGTTCGAGGGCGACATCGCATTCGAGGGGCTGGACGAGCCGATGCACGCCGTGTTCATCCGGGCGCCCTGGGTGGAGCGCGTCGGTCCTGACGTCCAGGTCCTCGCCGTGGCGGCGGGACATCCGGTGGCGGTCCGGCAGGGCCGCATGCTGGCGACGTCGTTTCACCCCGAGATGACCGGCGACCGCCGCGTGCACCGCCTGTTCGTCGCCTCCCTCTAAATCGCAGTGCGGAGCCAGTCGACGACCATCGGCATCACCCGTCGACCGAATAGAGGTGCACCGGCACCTCGACGCTGCCCCCGCGACGGGGCACCTCGATGATGCGGCGTTCGAATTGGACGGGGAAATCCCTTGCGGCCAGCTGGAACTGCTCGAGTTGCCGTTGCAGTGCGCGCTCCCTGGCCTGGTCGGTCAAACAGGGGAACTTCGCACAGCCGTAGACCAAGGACGCCATCCGATGATCGCCCCGTTCGGCGTACCGCTGGGCCAGCGTCGACCACTCGAACACCCAGCCGCCGGGCTCGTCGGACCACATGTCGGTGACCGCCGCACGCACACGTTCGATGTCGTCGATCGGTACGCCGAACTTGACGAACTGCACGCTCCGGTCGTCGAACATCGCCTGCGCGTCGACGTCGTAGGTGTACACCGGATCACCGCGCGATCAGGCTGAAGTAGTCGGCGACCCCTGCCAGATCGTCCAGCTCGGTCACGGCTCCGACGTAACCGTCGGGCCGCACGACGACGCGGCCGCCGGACCGCAATCCGTATCGCTTGGCGACGACACCGTCCGGATCGACGATGACCTCGTCGTATCCGCCGACCGGGGTGTCGTCGGAGGCGATGAGGACCTGCACCTGTCCGGCCGGCCCCGCAGCGGGTGGCGGACCGCCTGCCGCCGCGACGATGAGCACGGTGTGGCCGGCGTTCTCGGCGGAGCACACCCGGCTGAGCTGTTTGCGTAGTTCGGGGTCGGCGGGATGGGGGAGATGCTGGCCTGCGACGACGTCGGCGTGCCGCGGCCGTCTGTCGAGCACCGCCGGACTGCCCTGGTAGCCGATGCCGATCTCCTCGACGAGGGTGGCGAGCTTGTCGCCGACCGCCGGGATGCTGCCCAGCACCTTCATGATCGCGTTGCGAACGACGCGGGGTCCGCCGCGCAACGTGGCGGCGATGGTCAGCTTGCTGGAGAAGGAGATGACCCGCTCGGCGACCGGATAACGCTCCACGTGGTAGCTGTCGAGCAGGGCCTGGCCACCGTCGCCGCGGATCGTCGCGGCCAGCTTCCAGACCAGGTTGAACGCGTCCTGCATGCCGGTGTTCATGCCCTGCCCGCCTGCGGGGCTGTGAATGTGTGCGGCGTCGCCGACCAGGAAGATCCGGCCGTATCGGTAGGCCGGCACCTGGCCGTGATGGACCTCGAAGCAGGTCAGCCAGTGGCTGTTCGTGATGGTGATCCCGCCGACCCGGTGGTCGAGGATACGTTGCAGGTCGTCCTGGCTGGGTTTGAGGTTGAGCGGCGCGCCCGGTGCGTCGCGGATCTCGGCCATGATCCTGGCGCGGCCGTCGCGCATCGGCATGAACAGGACGGGGCCCTCTGGCGCGAAGATCGTGTGCATCGATGCCGGGTCGAGGTCGCTGTCGACGTCGCAGTCGCCCAGAATGAAGCGCTCACCCTTGAACGAGCCCGTCAGGTGTGCGCCGACCAGGTGGCGCACCGTGCTGTGGCTGCCGTCGGCGCCGATCACCCATGGGGTCGCGATCGTCTCGGTGGTGCCGTCGGAACGGCGCACGGTCAGCCGGACGCCTCCGTCGTCCTGGGTCAGGTCGGCGAGTTCGGTGCCCCGCTCGACGTCCACGCCGAGTGAGGTCAGCCGCTCGAACAACACCCGCTCGGTTTCGGTCTGGGGGGTGAGCAGCGACCAGGGGAAGGCGCTGTCGACGCCGTCGAACTCGACGTGGAAGAGCTCGGTGCCGTTGCTGTACATCTTCATGCCCGTCGACTTCGCGCCCGTGGCGACGAGGTCGTCGACGATGCCCATGCGATCGAACATGTCGAGGCTGCGTGCGTGGATCGCGATGGCGCGGGACTCGGTGGTGGGCTCGGCCAGCTTGTCGATGACGCGAACGCGGATACCGCGGCGCGACAGTTCGCAAGCGGCGACGAGGCCGACCGGACCAGCGCCGACGACGACGACTTCGGGGTTTTGGGGGGCGCTCATGACTTCTCCTGATTTTCACGTTCCGTTGAAACTAGTCTCACTGTATGATGAAACTAGTTTCAACGCAAGATGAAATTAACGAGGAAGGTGAATCTGATGGCCAAGAAGGCGATTACGCCAGGTCCACGCGACGAACGCGGCGTTCTGGCTGCGCGAATCCTGACCGCGGCACGCGAGGCGTTCGCGGAGACCGGCTTGGCGGGAACGACGATTCGTGCGGTGGCTCGCGAGGCGGACGTCGACCCCGCGCTGGTGTACCACTACTTCGGATCCAAGGAGGGTCTGCTCGATGCGGCGACCGCTCCGCCCCAGCGATGGCTGGAGAGCGTGGCGAAGACGTGGACGACGCCGATGCCGGAGCTCGGCGCCGCACTGCTGCGGCTGATGCTCGGCGCGTGGGCGGACGACGAGATCGGTCCAGTCCTTCGCGCCATCCTGCAGACCGCCGCGCACGACCAGGGCACTCGAGAGAAGCTCCGCAGGGTCGTCGAGGGAAGCCTGATGGGCGTGTCGCACCTCGGCGTCGACGAACGTGACCGGCTGGTGCGCAGCGGCCTGATCTCGTCGCAGATCATGGGCCTGGCGATGATGCGCTACGTCTGGAAGATCGAGCCGGTCGCGTCGATGAGCGATGACGAGATCGTGGCGGCCGTCGCCCCGAATCTGCAGCACTACGTCGAGGGTGACCTAGGTCGGCGCGACCCTCCAGATAGACTGGACGATCGGACTTCGCAGTTGAACGAAAGCGAGTAGTACCTGCATGAGCGGCCATTCCAAGTGGGCGACCACCAAGCATCAGAAGGCCGTCAAGGACGCGCGCCGCGGCAAGGAATTCGCCCGGCTCATCAAGAACATCGAGGTCGCCGCGCGAACCGGCGGCGGTGACCCGGCGGGCAACCCGACGTTGTACGACGCCATTCAGAAGGCCAAGAAGACGTCGGTGCCCAACGACAACATCGAGCGGGCCCGCAAGCGTGGCGCGGGCGAGGAGGCCGGCGGCGCCGACTGGCAGAACATCACGTACGAGGGTTACGGACCCAACGGCGTGGCGATGCTCGTCGAATGCCTGACCGACAACCGCAACCGGGCGGCCGGCGAGGTGCGCGTCGCGATGACCCGCAACGGCGGCAACATGGCCGACCCGGGCTCGGTGTCCTACCTGTTCGCGCGCAAGGGCGTCGTGACACTGGAGAAGAACGGCCTGACCGAGGACGACGTGCTGACGGCCGTGCTCGAGGCCGGCGCCGAGGACGTCAACGATCTCGGCGACAGCTTCGAGGTCATCTCCGAACCCACCGACCTGGTCGCCGTGCGAACCGCGTTGCAGGACGCGGGAATCGACTACGAATCGGCCGAGGCCAGTTTCCAGCCGTCGGTGACGGTGCCGGTCGATCTCGATGGCGCCCGCAAGGTGCTGAAGCTCATCGACGCCCTCGAGGACAGCGACGACGTGCAGGACGTGTACTCCAACGTCGACATCTCCGACGAGGTCGCCGCAGCCCTCGACGAGGACTGAGGCCGGCCGCGCGGATCGGGTGCCGAGTAGTCGTTACCGCCCGTGGCCGTGGTGGATGGATGACCAGGCCGCCTTCGCCGAAGAACGGGTACTGCTGTTGGTAATTCACGTAGGGCGGGGTGGCAGTGATCTGAGCGTTGCCCGGCGATTCGCACTGGGTGCTCGAACTGCTGCAGTCGGTGGTACACGTCGGGGCCGCGAATGCCGCCGGGGCGACGGCGATGGATGCCGCCGCGGTCGCCGCGAACAACGCCGATGCGATGAATCCGCGCTTGATGCTCATGCTGAACTCCTTTGATTAGAAACTGAGACGTTTAGTTTCTAATTGATTCAGCGTTCGGGCGGCCCATGGTGTTCCCGGCCGGCCGGGTGCGATCAGTCACAGCGCGCAGACCGACGACCGCCGCGTCGACGATCGCGTCGGCGGTCGCGTCGTCGAACGCGGCATGGCCCGCGACCAGGCGGTACAGCGCGGGTCCGAAGATCAGGTCGATCGCGACCTCGGGATCCACGTCGGCGCGCAATTCGCCGCGAGCGACGCCGCGTGCCCAAATCTTCAGGCTACTGCTTCCGCCGGGAACGAATGAGGTGGTCCCGTAACTCGGCTGCCACGACCGGATCGAACTGTGCCTCGCCGACGAGCTGCGCGAAGACGCGTCCGCTCGGGCTGGTGTAGAAGTGAAACAGGCCACGCAGACGCCGCGGAAGTCCTCGAGGGCGTGAACCGGTGTCGGGGTCGGCCGACTCGACCGACCATCTCCGACAGAAATGCCTCGACCGCGACCGCGTACTTGTTCGGCCACCACTTGTAGATCGTCGCCTTGCTCGCACCACTGCGGACGGCGATCTGTTCGGTGGTCATCGCCTCGCAGGCCGACCTCGTGCATCAGCTCCGACGCCGCACGCAGGACGGCCGCCCGCGACTGCTCGCTGCGCGGGCGGCCCGGCCGTGACCGTGACTCTTCGGACGTCGACTCGTCGTCGGTCATCGGCCACCTCGCGATCGGCATACTGAACGAATCGTTCAGTATGGCGTAGAACCGGTCCCACCGCTGGGCAGCGAACGCCGAAGGAAGGCTCCGATCGCTTCGGCGGTCTGCTCGGGCTGGTCGAGCATGATCAGCACGTTGGCGTCGTCGACGTAGCGCAGTTCGCCGTGGGTCAGCTCGGCAAGGCGCGCCGCGTGCTCGTCGGGCATGACCGGGTTGTGACTCCACAACACCAGCACGCTGCCGTCGAAGTCGGCCAGCTTCTCGGTGGCCCGCACCAGATCGGCCTTGACGAACTTGGTGCGGGCGTACTTGATCAGATCGACGCGAATTCGCTTGTCCCGCAACGCGGCGTCGACCCAGGCGTCGACGATGCGTTGGGGGATCGGCTTCTTGGCCATCATGCCGAACATCAGGTACTGGCGACGCATCCAGGCGAGGCGCAGCTGGCGCATTGCCGAGCGAGACCGTCCACGGGGTCCGAGTCGCCACCCAGGTGACCTTGCCGGGGAAGCCGGGCGGAAAGTTCTCGAACGCCTCCGACGGGCAGATGACGAGGCGCGAGATCCGCTTGTCGCGCCCGATGTCGGTGAGGAAGATCGGGCCGCCCCAGTCGGTGACGACGAGGTCGACGTCGGCCAGGTCCAGCGCGTCCAGGAAGTCGCCGACGATGCCGACCATGCCGGGCATCGTCAGATCGGCATCCTCGCGCATCGGCACGCGATGACCGCCCAGTGGCAGCACGGGCAAGAGGTAGCGGAGGCCGGGCGGGAGCAGGGGGAGCGCGAGGTCCCATTGGTGGTCGTTCATGAGCACGCCGTGCAGGAGCACCACCGGCCGTCCGCCTGGATCACCCTCCTCGCGGTATTCGACGGTCCCCGCCGCGACCTCCACCGACTTCATGTCACTTGCCTCCATTAGAACATTGATTCTAGAACGTGTGCTCTACTCTGTCGGGAGGAGGCGACGTTGGCAAGGTCAACCAGGGAATCGATTCTCACCACGGCCGCAGAGCTGATGCGCCGCAAGGGCTACGCCGCGGTGGGCATGAAGGACATCGTCGCGGGCTCCGGGGCGCCGATCGGCTCGCTGTACCACCACTTTCCCGGCGGCAAGGTGCAGATCGCCCGCGAGGCCCTCATCAACGCGGGCACCGCCTACGGACTGCTCATCCCGACGCTCGTCGACCCCCACGACGATCTCGCCGAAGCCATCGAATCCGTGTTCGCCCAGGCCGCGGCGGACATGGCAGGCACCGGTTTCGCCAACATGTGCCCGGTCGCCAGCGTCGCCGCCGAGATCGCCGACACGGTCGAGGAGTTGCGCGACACCACCGCGGCGATATTCGCCGGCTGGCTCGACGGCGGGACCGCCTACTTCGTCTCCCGCGGGCTTGACCGTGACGCCGCCCGCGACGTCACGGTCGCGCTGGTCAGTGCGCTGGAGGGGGCGTTCGTGTTGGCGCGGACGCTGCGTGACGCCGAACCGTTGTCGGCCGTCGGCCGCGTCCTCGCGCCGCGGTACCGGGGCGTGCGGATGTTGCCGCGTGTCGTGTCGGTGGAGGTCGGATCCGCCCGCTAGGCTCTCGAACAGCTGTTCGGGAGTCGGGAGCCTGCGTGGTTAAGGAGTCGCAGTGCGGGTGATGGGCGTCGACCCTGGGCTGACGCGTTGCGGGTTGTCGGTCATCGAGAGCGGCCGCGGCCGCCAGGTGATCGCACTGGACGTCGACGTGGTCCGCACCCCGTCCGACCAGCCGCTGCACAAGCGCCTGCTCGCCATCAGCGACGTCGTCGAGCACTGGCTGGACACCCACCACCCGGACGTCCTCGCGATCGAGCGGGTGTTCGCCAACCAGAACGCGAACACCGCGATGGGCACCGCACAGGCCGGCGGCGTCATCGCGCTCGCCGCGGCCAGGCGCGACATCGACGTGCACTTCCACACGCCCAGCGAGGTGAAGGCCGCCGTCACCGGCAACGGTCGCGCCGACAAGGCCCAGGTCACCGAGATGGTCACCAGAATCCTTGCGCTGCAGACCAAAGCCGACGCCCGGCCGACGCCGCCGACGCGCTCGCGCTGGCGATCTGCCACTGCTGGCGGGCACCGATGATCGCCCGGATGGCCGCGGCCGAGGCGATGGCCGCCGAACAGCGGCGCACGTACAGGCCAAGCTCAAGGCGGCCAGATGATCGCGTCGATTCGTGGTGAGGTGCTCGACATCGCGCTCGATCACGCCGTCATCGAGGCGGCCGGCGTGGGCTACAAGGTCATGACGACGCCGACGACGCTGTCGACGCTGCGGCGCGGCACCGAGGCCCGGCTGATCACCGCGATGATCGTCCGCGAGGACTCGATGACGTTGTACGGCTTCGCCGATGCGGAATCGCGCGACCTGTTCACGCACGCTGCTCGGTGTCTCCGGCGTCGGGCCCGAAGATCGCGCTGGCGACGCTCGCGGTCTACGACTCGCAGGCGCTGCGGCAGGCGCTCGCCGACGGCGACGTCACCGCGCTGACCCGGGTGCCCGGCATCGGCAAGCGTGGCGCCGAGCGCATGGTGCTCGAACTGCGCGACAAGATCGGCCCGGTGACCCCTGGCGGAGGCTTCGCCGGTGCCAGCGGTCACACCGTGCGCGGGCCGGTCGTGGAAGCGCTTGTCGGGACTTGGGTTCGCGGCCAAGCAGGCCGAGGAGGCCACCGACAAGGTGCTCGCGGGAGAGCCCGACGCGACCACGCAGAGCGCGCTGCGGTCGGCGCTGTCCCTGCTGGGCAGGAAGTAAGACGCGATGAGCCGGTTCGACGAGGACGACCACGAGGACACCACCGACCGCGAGGTGTCGGCGGCGCTGACGGTTGGCGAGGGCGACGTCGACGCGAGTCTGCGGCCGCGCTCGCTCGGCGAGTTCATCGGTCAGCCCCGGGTGCGCGAGCAACTGCAACTGGTCATCGAGGGCGCCAAGAACCGCGGCGGCACACCGGATCACATCCTGCTGTCCGGGCCGCCGGGCCTCGGCAAGACGTCGCTGGCGATGATCATCGCCGCGGAACTGGGCACCTCCCTGCGCGTCACCTCGGGCCCGGCGCTGGAGCGTGCGGGCGACCTGGCGGCCATGCTCTCCAACCTCGTCGAGCACGACGTGTTGTTCATCGACGAGATCCACCGCATCGCCAGGCCCGCCGAGGAGATGCTGTACCTCGCGATGGAGGACTTCCGCGTCGACGTCGATCGTCGGCAAGGGCCCTGGGGCGACGTCGATTCCGCTCGAGGTGGCACCGTTCACGCTCGTCGGGGCGACCACGCGGTCGGGCGCGCTGACCGGACCGCTGCGCGACCGGTTCGGCTTCACCGCCCACATGGACTTCTACGAGCCCGCCGAACTGGAGCGAGTGCTGTTCCGCTCGGCAGGCATCCTCGGCATCGAACTCGGCTCCGAGGCGGGTACCGAGATCGCCACGGCGCTCCCGCGGCACGCCCCGCATCGCCAACCGGCTGCTGCGCCGGGTCCGCGACTACGCCGAGGTGCGCGCCGACGGCGTCATCACGCGCGACATCGCCAAGGCCGCGCTGGCGGTCTACGACGTCGACGAGCTGGGCCTCGACCGGCTGGACCGCGCCGTGCTCTCGGCGCTCACCCGCAGCTTCGGCGGCGGTCCGGTCGGAGTGTCGACGCTCGCGGTGGCAGTCGGCGAAGAGGCCACGACGGTCGAGGAGGTGTGCGAGCCTTTCCTGGTGCGGGCGGGCATGCTTGCCCGCACTCCGCGTGGCCGGGTGGCCACCGCGCAAGCGTGGACGCACCTGGGCATGTACGCCACCCAGCGGGTGACCGGCTGGGCCAGCCGGGCCTGTTCGAGTAGCCGCGCGAACACGGATCTGAGACAGAAGCGTGGATCGCCTGACGATGGTCACTCGCAGGCGTTGAGTCATTCGCCGCGGACTGGCGGCGCGTGCTGCACGTCTACATCTTCGTGCTCGAGTCGCTGCAGTGGACGGCGCCGCGGACCCGCGCCACGTTCGGCACCACGCTGGAGGAGGCCGAGGCCACCAAAGTCCTGGCGTTCAACCAGGGGTTCTACAACCTCTTCCTGGCGATCGTGACCGGGGTGGGGATCGGGTTCATCGAGCTCGGGGGGCACGCCGGTCGGTGCGGCCCTGGTCTTCGCCGGTGTCGGTTCGATGCTGGCCGCCGCGATCGTGCTGGTCGCGTCGTCGCCGGACAAGGCGCGCTCGGCGGTGGTCCAGGGCGCGTTCCCGTTGGTGGCCGTCGTCCTGCTCGCCATCGGGCTTGTCGGACGTAGGTCGTCGTTCGGGCGGCCGACGACGTAGACCTGATCGCCGCCCGCAGCGCTTGGCCTTGTACATGGCGCGGTCGGCGGACTCCACCAGACTGCTGGACGAGGTTTCGAACCTCGGCCTCGCGTACCCGCGCACAGCGACGTGGTCGCCACTCCGACGCTGGCCGTGACGTTCAACGGGCGTCGCCGCGATCTCGCTGACGCAGTCGTTCGGCAAGTGCCGATCGACGACTCCGCTCGGCGCCGACCACGGCGACGACGAACTCCTCGCCGCCGATGCGCGCGATGACGGAGTCGCCCCGGCGCACGTGCCGCAGGATGCCGGCGATCGCGATCAGCGTCTGGTCACCCGCGGCGTGGCCCGCCGTGTCGTTGACGCGTTTGAAGTCGTCGAGGTCGACCATCACGACCCCGAGGACGGCGGAGCCGTTCCCGATCGGACTCGGTGGCCAACACGCGCACGGACCGGTCGAAGCCACGCCGGTTGGGCAGCTCTGGTCAGCGGATCCGTGTCGGACTTGACCGCGTCGATGCCAAGGATGTGTACCAGCACCTGCGCGGAGAACGGCACCGCCAGGACGCTCACGACCGAGCACGAAAAGTTTGCTCGACGGCGAGCGCGAGGTCGACGTACACACTGCTCTGAAGCCCGAGGATCGTGGCGGTACCCGTCGCCGCCAGCAGCGTGAAGGCCAGATGACGACTGGTGTGAAAGAACGCGACGTAGCCGGCGAGCGCGGCGAAGCGGCACAGCGCCCTGGATGCCCGAGCCGGGGTGGGCTGGGCGCGAGGCACATCGCGGCGATGCAGACGTTGGCGGCGATCGCGAAAGTCATGGACTGGACTGCGGTCGGCCACCGCGTCAGCCACAGCACGGCCATCACCGCGCACCACGCGATCACCGCCGACCGCGATGACCCGAAACAGCACGTCAGTGGTGCCGAACGTGCTCGAACAGGATCAGCATCGGGACGATACCGAGCGCCGAGGACGATGCCGGCCATCATGAAGCGGGTGAAACGCTGAAGATTACGGGCGGCCAGGTACGCCGACAGCCAGTCGTAATGATCGGGCTGTCGCCACCAGCGGCGAATCCAGTCCACTGTCGTGCGCTCACTCTTCGCGGTCGTTGGCCCTGACCGCGAGACGGTGCGGGCGCACGGTCCCCCTGTTGCGAAGCTTCGCCGTGGCATCAGCCCCGACTATCGCATGCTACAGACAGAATACGGGCTTTGCTGGCGACTTGCGGTCGATCATGGTCGAGCAGAGCTCGACGAAGTATCCGGCGACGCCGGAGCAGTTGCAGGCGGCTCGCGGTAAGCTTCCCGGCACTGCGGGTGGCGCACTTCGCGCCTCGGATGGGTACTGCCTGCACGCGCGATCCGAGGAGGAACGAGGCAAACGTGAACGACATCGATACCCGCGACCGCGTCCGAGGTGGCCGTCTGCGCATGCCGACGCAGCCGCGGCGCGGCGAGTGGCTTCCTGCTGATCCTGCTTGGCGTGTGGGGCGCGGCGGTTCCGTTCGTCGGTCCGCACTTCGACTTCGCTTTCAGCCCCGGCCAGGACTGGTCGGCGGCCCGCGGCTGGCTGGAGGTGCTGCCGGGGTCGCCACCGTACTGGGCGGGCTGTTCCTGCTGCTGTCGCGCAACCGCGCGACCGCCATGCTCGGGCGGCTGGCTGACGCGTCATTGCGGCGCGTGGTTCGTCGTCGGCCGGGCGTTCGCCGGTCCGCTGGCGCTCGGCGACGTGGGCACGCCCGTCGCGTCGAGCGACACCCAGCGCGTCTGGCTCGAGCTGTCGTACTTCTATGGCCTCGGCGCGTTGATCGTGTTCCTCGGCGCGTTCGCCCTGGGCCGCTGTCGGTTCGCACGGTGCGCGACGTCGAGTACGCGCGTCGACCCGTCGCGACGGTCGAGCGGCGCCCGAGGTGCTGCGCGCGATGCGCCGAGGCGCACGAGCGCGACTGGTCCACAGCCATGCGGCAGCGCGGAGTGGCGCCCACTAGCGTTGCGTCCGGGAGCCGGCACGTGATCGGCGCACCGATTCTGGACCGACAGCGGCCGAGGATCAGCCCGTGTAGACCATCACGTGCTTGATGCGGGTGTAGTCCTCGAGCCCGTACATCGACAGGTCCTTGCCGTGCCCGGACGACTTGAAGCCGCCGTGCGGCATCTCGGCGACCAGCGGGATGTGGGTGTTGATCCACACGCAGCCGAAGTCCAGCGCGTTGGACATCCGGATCGCGGTCGAGACGTCCTTGGTCCACACCGACGACGCGAGGGCGAACTCCACGCCGTTGGCCTTCTCCAGCGCGTCGTCCTCGTCGGTGAAGGACTGCACCGTGATGACCGGTCCGAAGATCTCGGTCTGGATCATCCGGTCGTCCTGCAGCAGACCACCGACGACCGTCGGCTCGACGTAGAAACCCTTGTCGCCCTGACGATGTCCGCCGACGGCGACCTTGGCGTGGCCGGGCACGTCGTCGAAGAAGCCGAGCACCCGCTCCATCTGGTTGACGTTGTTCACGCGGCGGCACCCAGGCGTCCTCGTCGCTCGGCGGGCTTGCCGAACGTCGTCGTCGGCGCCCTTGGCCTGCTCGGCCAGCGCGGCCGTCAGCTCGTCGACGATCGAGGCGTGCGCGAGCACCCGGGTGGCCGCGGTGCAGTCCTGCCCGGCGTTGAAGTAACCCGGCGGTGGCGATGCCCTCGGCGGCGGCAGCGATGTCGGCGTCACCGAACACGATCACCGGGGCCTTGCCGCCGAGCTCGAGGTGCGTGCGCTTGAGGTGACCGCCCGCGCTGACCGCGACCGCGCGACCGGCGGCCACCGATCCGGTGATCGACACCATCTCCGGGGTCGGGTGAGCGACGACGGCCGCGCCCGGTCACCCGGTCGCCGGTGACGACGTTCAGCACGCCGGGCGGCAGGTGCTTGGCCGCCAGTTCGGCGAGCATCACCGTGGTGACGGGCGTGGTGTCACTGGGCTTGATCACGACGGTGTTGCCCGCGGCGACGGCGGGACAGAACTTCCAGATCGCCATCATCATCGGGTAGTTCCACGGCGCCACCTGACCGATCACGCCGACCGGCTCGCGCCGGATCCACGACGTGTGGTTCTCCATGTACTCGCCGGCCGACTTGCCCTCCAAAACCCGTGCGGCACCGGCGAAGAAGCGAATCTGGTCGACCATCGGCGGGATCTCTTCGGCCATGGTGACGTGGTTGGGCTTGCCGGTGTTGCGGCCCTCGGCGGCGACCAGGTCCTCGGCGGCCTTCTCGACCTCGTCGGCGAAGTCCGAGCAGTGCCTTCTGCCGTTGCGACGGGCGTGGTGCGCTTCCAGTCCTTGAACGCCGTGGCGGCCGCCGCGTAGGCGTTGTCGATGTCCTGTTCGTTGGACATCGGCGCGGTGCCGTACTGCTCGCCCGTGGTCGGATCGACGAGCGGCATCGTCGCCCCGCTGACCGAATCGACCAGCTCGCCGCCGATGAAGTTCTGCACGGTGGTCACGAAATCAACTCCCGTTCAGTCGAGGCGGTCAGAGGTCGGCGAGGACCAGGGCGAGCACGTCGAGGCCTTCGTCGAGTAGCTCGTCGCTGATCGTCAGCGGCGGCAGGAAGCGCAGCACGTTGCCGAACGTCCCGCAGGACAACACGATGACGCCCGCGGCGTGGGCGCCCGCGCACAACGCCTTGGTGAGGTCGGCGTCGGGTTCGGTGGTGCCCGACTTCACCAGCTCGACGGCGATCATCGCGCCGCGACCGCGGACGTCGCCGATGCGGTCGTCGTCGGCCTGCATGCGGCCCAGCCGGTCCTTCATCAGGGTCTCGATCTCGCTGGGCGCGCGCGACCAGACCGTCGGCCTCGATGGTCTCGATGGTGGCGAGCGCCGCCGCGCAGGCGACCGGGTTGCCGCCGTAGGTGCCGCCGAGGCCGCTGACGTGCGGCGAGTCCATGATCTCGGCGCGGCCGGTGACCGCCGACAGCGGCAGCCCGTCGGCGATGCCCTTGGCGGTGACGATCAGGTCGGGCTCGATGCCCTCGTGCTCGCAGGCGAACATCGCGCCGGTGCGGGCGAATCCGGTCTGCACCTCGTCGGCGATGAACACCACGTTGTTCTCGCGGCACCAATCCAGCAGCGTCTGGCAGGAAGCCCTCGGCGGGCACGATGAAGCCGCCCTCGCCCTGGATCGGCTCGATGATGACCGCGGCCAGGTTGTCGGCGCCGACCTGTTTGTCGATCACGCTGATCGCGCGCCGGGCGGCGAGCTCGCCGTCGGTGGCCATCTCCTTGCCGAACTCGGCGTCGCGGAACGGATAGGACAGGGGAGCGCGGTAGATCTCGGGCGCGAACGGGCCGAAGCCGTGCTTGTAGGGCATCGACTTGGCGGTCAACGCCATCGTCAGGTTGGTGCGCCCGTGGTAGGCGTGGTCGAACGCCACGACGGCCTGCTTGCGGGTGTAGGTCCGAGCGATCTTGACGGCGTTCTCGACCGCTTCGGAACCGGAGTTGAACAGTGCCGAGCGCTTCTCGCCCTTGAGCCGGGGGTCAGCCGGTTGAGGTGCTCGGCGACCGCGACGTACCCCTCGTAGGGCGTGATCATGAAGCAGGTGTGGGTGAAGTCGGCGGCCTGCGCCGCGACGGCGTCGACGACCGCGGGGAGCGCGTTGCCGATGGTGGTCACCGCGATGCCGGAGCCGAGGTCGATCAGCCGGTTGCCGTCGACGTCCTCGACGATGCCGCCACCCGCGCTCGCCGCGTAGACCGGCATGGTGGTTCCGACGCCGCGATGACACGGCGGCGTTCTTGCGTTCGATCAGTGCCGCCGACTTCGGGCCGGGGATGGTAGTGGCCAGGTAGCGGCTCTGTTCGAGGGTGCTCACTTCTGACTCCTGCAGGGGGTGGCAGCGATGTGGGGATACGACGCCCTCTGCGACGTCAAGGCGTCTGTGCAGAGCCTAGTCGGCGCATCGATGGGCGCGAACGGAAACGTCGGTATGGAGAGCGCCGACCGTGGAATGCGCACTCAAAGCGGATGAATGACGCGAATTCGGTGGTTCACGGGGTGCGGTCGCTGGCGGCCCAGCTTAGTGCGCTAACAGCCACGACGGGTGACGGGGCCGGACGTCGGCCCTCGGCCGTGGTGGCACACTGGATGACCAAGAGGCCGCCCGGAGATACATCCGTCCGGCGGCCGTCAACCGCAACACCAACACGAAAGACAGTTGCCGAGATGGACCTCGTCGTCTTCCTCCCCCTGCTCATCATCCTCGGCGCGTTCATGTTCTTCGCGTCACGCCGCCAGAAGAAGGCCATGCAGGCCACCATCGACCTGCACGACTCGCTGACCATCGGCGACCGCATCAACACCACGTCCGGGCCTACAGGGCACCATCACCGGCATCTCCGACGACAGCGTCGACCTGGAGATCGCGCCGGGTGTGGTCACCACGTGGATGAAGCTGGCGGTCCGCGACCGCATCGAGGCCGATGACGAACTCGACGATGACGACGATGACGACTACGACGAGGACGACACGCGCCGTCGAAGAGACGTCGCGGGCCACCGAGTCGACCGGCTGATTCCGACGAGGTCAAGAAAGACTGACCGCTGCGGGCTCAGCCCGACCACGTACCCTTTGCGGTGCTGACGTACTGACCTGAGGAGATTCAAGCAACGTGGCATCGTCTTCGGCGCCGGTGCACCCGTACCGCTACCTGACGCTCTTCCTGGTCTCTGCTCATCGGTGCCTATCTCCTGGTGTTCCTCACCGGAGACAAGCAGGCCAAGCCCAAGCTCGGCATCGATCTGCAGGGCGGGACGCGCGTCACGCTGACGGCACGCACCCCGGACGGCTCGGCGCCCACCCGTGAGGCGCTCGCGCAGGCCCAGGAGATCATCAGTTCCCGCGTCAACGGGCTCGGTGTCTCCGGCTCGGAGGTCGTGGTCGACGGCCAGCAACCTGGTCATCACCGTGCCGGGCAACGACGGCAACGAGGCCCGCAACCTTGGCCAGACCGCGCGGCTCTACATCCGGCCCGTGATCCACGTGATCCCGGCTCAGGGCCAGGGTCAGCAACCGCCCGCGGGGCAGGCCCCGCCGGGGCCCGGAGTGCCCGGCGCACCGCCCGGCGGCGTCCGGAGCCGGTGCCCGCGCCGGGCGCACCCGGCATGCCGCCCCTCATCGCGCCCGCCGAGCCGGAGGCGCCGATCGTGCCGCCCACTCCTGGCCAGGGCCCCCGTCCCGCGCCGGCTGAAGGGCAGGCACCGCCGGAGCAGCCCGCACCCCAGCCGCGGCCCTATCCCCGAGGATCCGCCGCCACCCACCCCGGCACCGCCACCGGAGCCCGGCTCCGGACCGGCGCCCGGCGCCAGGTCCTGCACCCGGACCGGCGCCCAGCACCGCGCCGCCGACTCCTGAGAAGCCGAAGGCCGACCTCGCGCAGCGCATCACCGACGAGAAGGCAGCTCCGGCAGAGCACCGATCAGCAGATTCAGCTGCTGGCGTTGCAGTTCCAGGCCACCCGCTGCAACGACGAAGACGTGCTGGCAGGCAACGACGATCCCAAACTGCCGCTGGTGACCTGCTCGCAGGACCACAAGGAGGTCTATCTGCTTGACAAGTCGATCATCAGCGGCGAGCAGATCCAGGACGCCAGCTCCGGTCTCGAGCAGCAGCGTGGCGAGTACGTCGTCGACGTGGAGTTCAAGAGCGACGCCGTCCAACGTCTGGGCGGACTTCACCGCCGCCAACGTCGGCACCCAGACGGCGTTCGTGCTCGACTCGCAGGTGGTCAGCGCCCCGGCGATCAACGAGGCCATCCCCGGTGGTCGCACGCAGATCACCGGCCACTTCACCGCCGACTCGGCGCGCGAACTGGCCAACGTGCTCAAGTACGGTTCGCTGCCGTTGTCATTCGAGTCGTCCGAGGCTCAAACCGTCTCGGCGACACTGGGGTTGACGTCGCTGCGGGCGGGCCTGATCGCGGGCGCGATCGGGCTGGCGCTGGTGCTGGTCTACTCGCTGCTGTATTACCGCGCACTCGGGCTTTTGATCGCTTTGTCGCTGATGGTATCGGGCGCAATGGTTTTCGCGATCCTGGTGCTGCTCGGCAGATACATCAACTACACGCTCGACCTGGCAGGCATCGCCGGCCTCATCATCGGCATCGGCACCACGGCCGACTCGTTCGTGGTGTTCTTCGAACGCATCAAGGACGAGGTACGCGAGGGACGATCGTTCCGGTCGGCGGTGCCACGAGGCTGGGCGCGGGCCCGCAAGACGGTTCTGTCGGGTAACGCGGTCACGTTGCTGGCAGCCGTGGTGCTCTACATCCTGGCCGTCGGACAGGTCAAGGGCTTTGCGTTCACCACGGGTCTGATGACCGTCCTCGACGTTGTCGTGGTGTACCTGGTGACGTGGCCGCTGGTTTACCTGGCGTCGAAGTCGACGACACTGTCCAAGCCGACGTTCAACGGGCTCGGCGCGGTGCAGCAGGTCGCGCGGGAACGGCGAGCCGCCTCGACTCTCGACGGGAGGGAGGTAGCGACATGCGCCAAACACGGGAAGGACGACGAGGGTGACCTCGTCGACAGCGTCGACGTGACGGACGCTGGATCTCGCCCCGACGGCGTCGAGGAGCTGACGGACGCCGCTTGGCGCGGCACCGAAGCACGGCTTCCTCGTCCGGCTGTACACCGGCACCGGGGCGTTCAACGTCATCGGCAGACGCAAGGTGTGGTTCACGATCAGTGGCCTCATCATCACTATCGGCATCGCCAGCATGCTGATCCGTGGCTTCACGTTCGGCATCGACTTCGAGGGCGGCACCAAGGTGTCGTTGCCCGTCGCAGGTGCGCACGGCACAGCGACGGTGCAACAGGTCCAGGACGTCTTCACCAAGACCTTGAACAAGGATCCCCAGTCGGTCCAGACCGTCGGCACGGGCGGTTCGGCGACGGTGCAGATTCGCTCGGCGACGCTGTCGAACGACGAAGTCGACAAGGTCCGCACCGCGCTGTTCGACACCTTCCAGCCGAAGGGCCAAGACGGACAACCCAGCAAGCTGGCGATCAGCGATTCCGGGGTGTCGGAGAGCTGGGGTGGCCAGATCACCAAGAAGGCGCTCATCGCGCTGGTGGTGTTCGTCGTGCTCGCTGCGATCTACATCGCCGTGCGGTATGAGCCGTACATGGCGGTCGCAGCGTTGGCCGCGATGTTCTACACCATCATCAGCACCGCCGGCGTCTACTCGCTCGTCGGGTGCGAAGTCACCCCGAGCCACCGTGATCGGTCTGCTGACGATTCTCGGCTTCTCGCTCTACGACACCGTCGTCGTGTTCGACAAGGTCGAGGAGAACACCCACGGCTTCGAGCACACCACCCGGCGCACGTACGCCGAACAGGCCAACCTGGCGATCAACCAGACGTTCATGAGGTCGATCAACACCGGCCTGATCTCGGCGCTACCGATCAGCGCGTTGATGGTGGTCGCCGTGTGGATGCTCGGCGTCGGGACGCTGAAGGACCTGGCGCTGGTCCAGCTGGTCGGCATCTTGATCGGCCACTACTCGTCGATCTTCTTCGCCACGCCGCTGCTGGTGTCCCTGCGCGAACGGACCGAACTCGTCCGCAGCCACACCCGCCGCGTGAGAACCGGCGCCGTGGCGCGGCCGCCAAGACCGGTGGCGAGGTCACGGCCACCGCCGGCCACCTCCGCGGAGCCCGCGGCGCGTCGGCGCGACCGTGACCAGCCCGTGGCGGCGCCCGACAAGCCAGCGCCCGGGGCGAAGCCGATCCGTCCGACCGGGAGGCCGTCGGGTAAGCGAAGCCCCAGGCGGTAAAGCCTCGATGACTGCCCGGTCCCGGCGAGTCGCGATCCTGGCGGCCACGCTGTCGCTGCTCGGCGCGCTCGGCCTGTCCGCGTGTTCGGGAGGCCCCGCCGACGAGATCGACTACGCCGTCGACGGGACGCTCGTCACCTACAACACCAACACGGTGGCCGGCGCCGCGTCGGGCGGGCCGCAGGCGTTCGCGCGGGTGCTGACCGGCTTCAACTACCACGGCCCGACGGCCAGGTGGTCGGCGACCGGGACTTCGGCACCGTCGCCGTGGTCGGCCGGGCGCCGCTGGTGCTCGACTACCAGATCAGCGACAACGCGGTGTACTCCGACGGCAAGCCGATCACGTGCGACGACATGGTGCTGGCCTGGGCGGCGCAGTCGGGCCGCTTCCCGGCGTTCGATGCGGCCAGCCGGGCCGGCTACGGCGACGTCGCGACGATCGACTGCGCGCCGGGGCAGAAGAAGGCCAGGGTGACGTTCGCCCAGGACCGCGCCTTCGTCGACTTCGGCCAGCTGTTCGCGGCGACGACGATGATGCCGTCGCACGTGATCGCCGACGAGCTCGGCGTCGGCGATGGCGGCGTGACCACCGCCCTGCAGACGGGCGACGCCCCGACGATCGACCGCATCGCCAAGGCGTGGAACACCATCTGGAACCTCACCCCGGATCTCGACCTCAAGCGGTTCCCGTCCTCGGGGCCCTACAAGCTGGACTCGGTCACCAAGGACGGCGCGGTGGTGCTCGTCGCGAACGACAAGTGGTGGGGCGCCAAGCCCGTCACCGGCAAGGTCGTCGTGTGGCCGCGCGGCGCCGACATCCAGGACCGCGTCAACCAGGGCGCCTTCGACGTCGTCGACATCGCCACCGGATCGTCGGGCACGCTCAACCTGCCCGACGACTACGTGCGCACCGAATCCGCGTCGGCGGGCATCGAGCAGCTGATCTTCGCCGCCGCGGGACCGCTCGCCGATCCGGCGGCCCGTCGCGCCGTCGCGCTCGTGCACGCCGCGCGACGTGATCGCCCGCAATGCCGACGATGCCGATCGCCAACAGCAGGCTCAACCCCGCGGCCGAGGACTCGATCACCGCCGCCGAGAGCTCACCCGAGGCCGACCAGTTCAACGACGGCCAATCCGGACGCCGCGCGCGCCGCGATCAACGGGCAACCGCTGACGGTGCGCATCGGATACCAGAGCCCCAACGCGCGGCTGGCCGCCACGGTGGGCACCATCGCCAAGTCCTGCGCCGCCGCAGGCATCACGGTGCAGGACGCCGCCGACGAGACGGTGGGCCCGCAGGCATTGCGCGACAACAAGATCGACGTGCTGCTGGCCAGCACCGGCGGAGCGGCGGGCAGCGGCTCGACCGGATCGTCGTCGATGGACGCCTACGACCTGCACAGCGGCAACGGCAACAACCTGTCGGGCTACGCCAACGAACAGGTGGACGGCGTCATCGACGCGCTGTCGGTGACGTCGGATCCCAAGGAGCTGGCGCGGCTGCTGGGGGAGAGCAGCCCGGTGCTGTGGGGTGACATGCCGACGCTGCCGTTGTACCGCCAGCAGCGAACCTTGCTGACGTCGACGAAGATGTACGCCGTGAGCAGTAATCCGACGCGCTGGGGCGCAGGCTGGAACATGGACCGATGGGTGTTGAAGCGATGAGCGCTTGCGCGAAGAGCACGACCGAGAGCGACGACCGATCCGACGGACGTGTCGGCGGTGATCGCCTCGCTGACCCGTGAGGTCGCCGACTTCCCCGAGCCGGGCATCCAGTTCAAGGACCTCACCCCGCTGTGGGCCGACGCGCGGGGCCTCGCGACGGTGACCAACGCACTGGCCGGCGCTCGCGAGGGCGCCGACCTGGTGGCGGGCATCGACGCGCGCGGCTTCCTGCTCGGCGCCGCGGTGGCGACCAAGCTCGGGACCGGTGTGCTGGCCGTCCGCAAGGGCGGCAAGCTGCCACCGCCGGTGCACAGCGAGACCTACGACCTCGAGTACGGCACGGCGACACTGGAGATCCCCGCCGACGGCATCGACATCGCGGGCCGCACCATCGTGATCATCGACGACGTGCTGGCCACCGGCGGCACGGTGGCCGCCACCGCCAAGCTGCTCGAGACATGGCGGCGCCATCGTCACCGGCGGCCGCCGTGGTGCTCGAGCTGACCGCCCTCGGCGGGCGCGAAAAGCTCCAAGCGCTGCCCGTCACCAGCCTCTACGTGGTGTGAGAGATATCCTCGAGTAGTGCTCGTCCGGTAGGAGGTGGTGATGGTGGCCGACGATCACGCCTCGACGCAGACGCAGCCCATGCCGGTCGTCACGCCGGACGCCGCCCCCGCCGGGACCCCGAAGACCACCACCAGCGCGTCGCGGCGGGTACGGGCACGGCTGGCGCGCCGCATGACCGCCCAGCGCGGTGCGATGAACCCGGTGCTCGAGCCGTTGGTGGCAGTGCACCGCGAGATCCACCCGAAGGCCGACCTGTCGATCCTGCAGCGCGCCTACGAGGTGGCCGAGCAACGGCACGCCGACCAGTTGCGCCAGTCCGGCGACCCCTACATCACCCATCCGCTCGCGGTGGCCAACATCCTCGCCGAGCTCGGCATGGACACCACCACGCTGATCGCGGCGCTGCTGCACGACACCGTCGAGGACACCGGCTACACGCTGGAGGCGCTGACCGCCGAGTTCGGCACCGAGGTGGGCCACCTGGTCGACGGCGTGACCAAGCTCGACAAGGTGATGCTGGGCAACGCGGCCGAGGGCGAGACCATCCGCAAGATGATCATCGCGATGGCGCGCGATCCACGCGTGCTGGTGATCAAGGTCGCCGACCGGCTGCACAACATGCGCACGATGCGGTTCCTGCCGCCGGAGAAGCAGGCCCGCAAGGCTCGCGAGACGCTGGAAGTCATTGCGCCGCTTGCGCATCGGCTGGGCATGGCGACGGTGAAGTGGGAGCTCGAGGATCTGTCGTTCGCGATCCTGCACCCCAAGAAGTACGAGGAGATCGTGCGCCTGGTGGCCGACCGGGCACCGTCGCGCGACACCTATCTGGCCAAGGTGCGAGCCGAGATCGACGCCACGCTGTCCGCGATCGAAGATCAACGCCGACGTCGAGGGCGGCCCAAGCACTACTGGTCGATCTACCAGAAGATGATCGTCAAGGGCCGCGACTTCGACGACATCCACGACCTGGTCGGCGTGCGGATCCAGTGCGAGGAGATCCGCGACTGCTACGCCGCCGTCGGCGTCGTGCACTCGTTGTGGCAGCCGATGGCCGGCCGGTTCAAGGACTACATCGCCCAGCCCCGGTACGGGGTGTACCAGTCGCTGCACACCACGGTCGTCGGTCCCGAGGGCAAGCCGCTGGAGGTGCAGATCCGCACCCGCGACATGCACAAGACGGCGGAGTACGGCATCGCGTCGCACTGGCGGTACAAGGAAGCCAAGGGCCGCAACGGAGTTCCCGCCGGGTACGCCGCCGCCGAGATCGACGACATGGCCTGGATGCGCCAACTGCTCGACTGGCAGCGGGAGGCCGCCGACCCCGGCGAGTTCCTCGAGTCGCTGCGCTACGACCTCGCGGTGCAGGAGATCTTCGTGTTCACCCCGAAGGGCGACGTCGTCACGTTGCCAACGGGATCGACGCCCGTCGACTTCGCCTACGCCGTGCACACCGAGGTCGGGCACCGCTGCATCGGCGCCAGGGTGAACGGCCGGCTGGTGGCGCTCGAACGCAAACTCGAGAACGGCGAAGTGGTCGAGGTCTTCACGTCGAAGGCGGCCAACGCCGGGCCGTCGCGCGACTGGCAGACCTTCGTGGTGTCGCCGCGCGCGAAGGCCAAGATTCGTCAGTGGTTCGCCAAGGAACGGCGCGAGGAGGCGCTGGAGTCGGGCAAGGACTCCATCGCCCGCGAGGTACGCCGAAGCGGACTTCCCTTGCAGCGCTTGATGAATGGCGAGTCGATGGGCGCACTGGCCCGGGAGCTTCGCTACGCCGACGTGTCCGCGATGTACACCGCGGTCGGTGAGGGACACGTCTCGGCCCGCCACGTCGTCCAGCGCCTGCTCGCACAACTCGGTGGCGACGACGAGGCCGAGGACGAGATCGCCGAACGGTCGACGCCCGCCACCATGCCGGTGCGGCAGCGCACCAACGACGACGTCGGGGTCGCCGTGCCCGGTGCGCCAGGCGTGCTGACCAAGCTCGCGAAGTGCTGCACCCCGGTGCCCGGCGACAACATCATGGGCTTCGTCACCCGCGGCGGCGGGGTGAGCGTGCACCGCACCGACTGCACCAATGGCGCGTCGCTGCAACAACAGTCGGAGCGAATCATCGACGTGAAGTGGGCGCCGTCGCCGTCGTCGGTGTTCCTGGTGGCCATCCAGGTCGAGGCGCTCGACCGGCACCGGTTGCTCTCCGACGTCACCAGGGTGCTGGCCGACGAGAAGGTCAACATCCTTTCGGCGTCGGTGACCACGTCCAACGACCGGGTGGCGATCAGCCGCTTCACCTTCGAGATGGGCGACCCCAAGCACCTCGGACACGTACTCAACGTCGTGCGCAACGTCGAGGGCGTATACGACGTCTACCGGGTGACGTCGGCCGCCTAGGCGCGCATGCGGGTGCTCACCGCTCCGACGGCCGCCGGCCACCAGGCACGCGACGGCCGTGCCGGCGAACCACGGGAACACCGAGCTGAGCGGCCACCGCGTCGCCGCCCAGCCCGCCACGATGGTCGGCACCGCCATGGCCGTGTAGGCCAGCAGGTAGTACGCCGACATGGTCTCACCGCGCCGCCGCGATCACCGCCACGAGCACCTCCTGGCCACGGTAGGTTTGACCAACGTCGAATCTGATCGAGGCTACGCTGGGTTTGATGAACATCAAACCTGCGGTGATGGAGGCCACAGCATGACGTCACCGCGGCTCGGTGAGCTCGACGAGAACCCCGTCGGCAGCGTTCAGCAGGTGCTCACCGCACTCGCCGATCCCGTCCGTCTCGAGATGGTGCGTCGGCTGCGCAACGCCGACTCGTCGATGCCATGCGCCCTGCTGTATGACGGGATCAACAAGTCGACCGCCACGCACCACTTCAAGATCCTTCGTGAAGCCGGCCTCACCGAGCGCTTGGTGGTCGATGGACACACCCACCAGAGGCTGCTGGTCGACCGGGTCGATGAGGCGGTTCCTGGACTACTGAATTCCGTTGTGGCGAAAGCGAACCGGGAAGCCGTGTCGGGCTAGGGGTTGCCGTCCCTAGCGCGTCGAGGCCGTCTCGGTTGCCGCGGACTCGAACGTCAGCGTCAGCGGCAGGGATCCGCGATTGACCGCGTCGGCGAACTTGCGGGCCGAGTCCGCGGTGAACGCACCGGTGATCTGGGTGCGGCCGTCCGGAATCACCTCCCGGATCACGGGGGCGCTGAACACCCGCGAGTTGAACGTGTATGCCACCTGGTTGCCGATGTTGGTCCCGCAGAACGTCGAAAGCGCTTCGGCAGCTTCGTGATTGAACGCGACGTCAACCACGTACTCCCCCTCTCGCTGCCCTTGTCCCGCATGTTCGACCTGCTGCCCGCTGATGATGGACCTGTCGAGCAGATACACCTCCTGGCCGTCCTCGGAGCACGTCACCAACGGCAGGTTGGGGTCGTCATGCCCCGCCAAGGCGTCCACGTCGCCGCAGCGCTTCGCCTGAAATTGAAGTGCCAGGACCTGAATCGATTGATCGGTGCTCTGGCGCAGTTCCTTCTCGTCGGCGATGCGTTGTTCGAGGCTCGGCGGCGGCGGCGTCGGGCTGGCGGAAGCCGAAGCCGCGGCAGGCATCGCGTGCACGACCGGTCGCAGGTACAACACGCCCGACTCCGCGACGCGGCGGACCTGGTCGACGTCGGTGCCCGGCACCGTGACCACGACGTCGTTGCCGTCCACCGTCACGTCGGAGCCATGGATGCCGAGATCGTCGATCCGCGCTTGGACGGTCTTCTGGGTCTGCGTCAGCGCGTCGGTCGACGGAGGTGAGCCGTCGGACGACCGCGCCTCGAACGTGACACGGGTGCGTTCCCGAGGTGGGTGGTCCGCCCACATCCCCCTGGTCAAGACGACCGCCACGGCGACGATGGCGACCATGCCAACCACGCCGACCGCCATCGCGTAGAGCGCGACGCGTGACCGCTTCCCGTCGCTCATCGCGAACCTGGACGTAGCACAGCACGACCCTAGAACGGCCGGAGACGGATCGTTGCTATTTGACCTGCACCGACGCGATGGTCACGCCCGTCGCCGGCTTGCCGTCGTCGCTGCCGCCCTGCACGCCGGCGGCGGCGATCTTGTCCACGGTGGCGAGGCCCGTGGCGTCGACGGTGCCGAACACGGTGTACGTCGGCGGCAGCTGCGAGTCCTGGTAGATCAGAAAGAACTGGCTGCCGTTGGTGCCCGTCCCGGCGTTGGCCATCGCCAGCGTGCCCCGCGGGTAGACCAGTGGCTGCTGCAGCGCGGGATCGGACAGCTTGTACTGATTGGTCGGGTATTCGTTGGGGAACCGGTAGCCGGGACCGCCCGTGCCCTTGCCGGTCGGATCGCCGCACTGCAACACGCCGAGCACCTGCGAGGTGGTCAACCGGTGGCAGGACGTGTTGTCGAAGTAGCCCTGCCCCGCGAGGCTGAGGAAGCTGTTGACGGTGCACGGCGCCTTGGCGTTGTCGAGCTGCACACCGATGGGGCCGTCGTTGGTGACGATCGTCGCGGCAATCGTCGCTGGCGTGTTCGGAAGCCGGCCGGTGCGCGGCGGTGTGTTGGGTTTGCTCGCCGGCTCGGTGGTGGCCGGATACTGGCAGTTCGAGCCCAGCGTGGCCGGTGGGGTGAACGTCGGCAGGGGCCGGTCCGGCAGCGGCGCCGCGGTATAGCCCGGGTAGCCGGGATGTCCGGGGTTGAGGCGGCCGAGCTCGTCGGTCATCCGCACCGCAAGGGCCATGAAGGCGATGGTCACCACGATGGCGAGCACGGCGAGGACCGTGAACACGTAGCTGATCACCAGCCCCGCGATCGCCAGCCCGCGCCCCTCCTCACCGGTGCGCTTGATCTGCGACAGCGAGATGTGCCCGAACACGATGCCCGCGGGCGCGAACAAGAACGCGCACACCAGCGACACGATCGCCATGGTGTTCGTCGGCTGCGGCTGGGGGTAGCCGTAGTAGCCACCCGCCGGTGCGTACGGCGGAGCGGGAAGCGGCGGCGGGTGCTGGCCGTACGGCGGGGGCGGGTTGCTCACGGTGACATTGTCGCCGACGGCTTCGGGTTGACGACGGGGTCAGTCCAGTTGGATCGACTTGACCTGGACGGGCGTGGCCGGTTTGCCGTCCGCCCCGCCGCCCTCGACGCCTGCGGCGGCGATCTTGTCCAGAGTCGCCAGCCCCGTCGCATCGATGGTGCCGAACACCGTGTAGTTCGGCGGCAGCTGCGAGTCCTTGTAGACCAGGAAGAACTGGCTGCCGTTGGTGCCAGGCCCGGCGTTTGCCATGGCGAGCGTCCCGCGCGGGTACAGCACCGGCTGCTGCAGGGCCGGGTTGTCCGGCTGGTACTGGTTCGTCGGGTACTCGTTGGCGAACTGGTAACCGGGTCCGCCGGTGCCCTGCCCGGTCGGGTCACCGCACTGCAGCACCGCGAGCCCACCCGTGGTCAGCCGATGGCACGGGGTGTCGTTGAAGAAGCCCTGCTGAGCCAGGCTCGCAAAGCTGTTGACGGTGCAGGGCGCCTTGGCGTTGTCCAACTGCAGGCCGATGTTGCCCTGGCTGGTGCTCATGCTGGCGCTGATCTGCGCCGGATCGGTCGGTACCTTGCCGGTGCGGGGCGGCTTGTTCGGCTTGCTCGCCGCCTCGGCCGCCGGGGTACTGGCAGTTGGCGCCGAGATCGGCCGGCGCGGTGAACGGCGGCAGCTTTCCGTCGGCGGGCGGGGCGGGCAATGCAGAGGTCGACGCGGAGGAAGACGAGGAGGGCGAGGCCGAAGCGGTGGTGCCGTTCGAACCCTTGTTGGTGACGATCACCGTGGCGACGACGGCGCCGATCACCAGGATGGCGCCGACCGCCGACCCGATGATGGTGAAGAGTCGCCGCCTGCGCGCCTGCGCCGCTCGGCGCTCCAGCTGTCGCTCGAGCTTGCGCTTGGCCGTTGCCCGCCGCTGTTCGTTGGTCGGCACCGCAGCAGTCCTCCTCGTGATGATTTGCGTCGCCCGGGGGGCGACGTCGCTGAAGTCGGCATCGAGTGTGCCAGGCATCGCTGTACGTGGGCGCTGCGACCCACGTGAACACGGGGTGGGAAACTGGACGCCGTGTTGCTCGAGGGATTTCCAGCCGGGGTGTTGCAGTGCAACTGCTACGTCCTCGCGCCGCGGGCCGGGTCCGACGCGATCGTCGTCGATCCGGGTCAGCGCGCCTTCGGGCCGCTGCGCCGGATCCTGGACGAGAACCGGCTCACCCCGGCCGCCGTCCTGCTCACTCACGGCCACATCGACCACATCTGGTCGGCGCAGAAGGTGTCCGACACCTACGGCTGCCCCACCTACATCCACCCCGACGACAGGCACATGCTGACCGACCCGATCCAGGGCTTCGGTCCACGGCTGGCTCAGCTCGCCTTCGCGGCGATGTTCAGAGAACCCCGCCAGCTCGTCGAGTTGGATCGTGACGGCGACAAGGTCGAACTCGGTGGCATCACCGTGACCGTCGACCACACCCCCGGCCACACCAAGGGCTCGGTCGTCTTCCGCATCGCTGACGGGCCCGCCGAGATGGTGTTCAGCGGCGACACCCTGTTCAAGCAGTCGGTGGGCCGCACCGACCTGCCGGGCGGCAGCGGCCGCGACCTGCTCGGCTCGATCCTGACAAAACTGTTGGTGCTCGACGACGCCACCGTGGTACTACCGGGGCACGGCCCGAAGACCACGATCGGCGCCGAACGTCGCTCCAACCCGTTCCTCGAAGGTTTGTCCTAAGTGACCGAGTTTCAGGCGCCCAAGGGCGTCCCGGATTATCTGCCGCCGGAGTCCGCACAGTTCGTCGCGGTCCGCGACGGCTTGCTCGAGGCTGCGCGCCTCGCCGGCTACGGGTACGTCGAACTGCCCATCTTCGAGGACACCGCGCTGTTCGCGCGGGGCGTCGGCGAGTCCACCGACGTCGTCAGCAAGGAGATGTACACCTTCGCCGACCGCGGCGACCGGTCGGTGACGCTCCGGCCAGAGGGCACGGCCGGGGTGATGCGCGCGGTGATCGAACACGGCCTCGACCGCGGGCCGTTGCCCGCCAAGCTGCGCTACGCGGGCCCGTTCTTCCGTTACGAACGCCCGCAGTCGGGTCGCTACCGGCAGCTGCAGCAGGTGGGCATCGAGGCCATCGGCGTCGACGATCCCGCGCTGGACGCCGAGGTCATCGCCGTGGCCGACACGGGGTTCCGGTCGCTCGGACTCGACGGCTTCCGGCTCGAGATCACCTCGCTCGGCGACGACACCTGCCGTCCGCAGTACCGGGAACTGTTGCAGGACTTCCTGTTCAAACTCGATCTCGACCCGGAGACTCGGGCACGCGCTCAGCTGAACCCGCTGCGGGTGCTCGACGACAAGCGGCCACACGTCCGCGAGATGACGGCCGACGCGCCGGTGATGCTCGATCACCTCTCCGACGTGGCCAAGCAGCACTTCGACGGCGTGCTCGCCAACCTCGATGCGCTCGGCGTGCCATACGTGATCAACCCGCGGATGGTGCGCGGGCTGGACTATTACACCAAGACGACGTTCGAGTTCGTCCACGACGGGCTCGGCGCCCAGTCGGGCATCGGCGGCGGCGGGCGCTACGACGGGCTGATGGGTCAGCTCGGCGGAAAGGACCTGTCCGGCATCGGTTTCGGACTCGGTGTCGACCGCACCGTGCTCGCGCTGCGCGCCGAAGGCAAGACGGTCGGACAGACCAGCGCCGTGGACGTGTTCGCCGTGCCGTTGGGCGACGCCGCGAAGCTGGAGTTGGTCAAACTGGCTGCGGCGCTCCGGGCCAACGGCGTACGCGTCGACCTGGCCTACGGCGACCGGGGGCTCAAGGGCGCCATGCGTGCCGCCGACCGGTCGGGTGCATCGGTCGCGCTCGTCGCCGGTGACCGCGACGTCGCGGCGGGCACGGTCGGCGTCAAGGACCTGTCGACGGGTGAGCAGGTAGACGTCGCGGCGGACGCCGTGCTCACCGAGGTCCTGTCCCGCCTGGCCTGAATCTCGTCTCTCGGCACCGAAAACTTGGGCTCTTCGCCGAGCCACACTTGCCGTTCTGGCGGCGTCAGCATTTTGTTGACGCGCGCTGCGCACCTACCGATCGAGTGCGGACGCAATACCCGTGTGCCCGAAGTCGTCGCCCTTCCACAAGAGCGGCTCGCGCGCGTCTAGCGCCAGCGCGTACGACAGGCAATCGCCGAAGTTCAGTCGGGCACGGTGACCGCTGCCCCTGCCGAAGTCCGCGTAGGCCTCACGAGCGAGCCGAGCGTGGTGCTCGGTCACCGGCTCGATGATCAAGTCCGCCTCCGCAAGTAGCTCGTCAAGGCTTCTGCTGATGACCGGATCTCGCTGGTGATCGAGAACGATCCCGCACTCGAGGTAGCTGGCTGCCGACAGTCGTCGCACGCCCGCATCGGCGATCGCGTGGGCGTAGATCTCCGCGTCATCCTCGGCCGTGAGGATCGCGATCAGGGCAGATGTATCGACGATCATGATGGGAGCCCCCTGTCGTCGTAGAGCAGGGCGCCGTGATCGAGCGCTTTGGTGTCGGCGCCCATGCGGCTTGCGGTTTTGCGACCAATCGCCAGGAGCCGGGCGGCAAGTTCGTCCCTCTCCAACCTGTCCAGCCGCTCACGCACCGCCGTCGCCACCGCTTGAGCTTGGGATTCTCCGGTGATCAACGCGATTCGCTTGACCGCCTCGTGGACTGAGGCGTCCTTGATGTTCAGAGCCATTGGTACCTTTCTACCTATTAAATGGTACCAAGGATCGAATCGGTTATGCGGATTCGGCGTCGACCGATCGCACCAGATCGCACGCGCCGATGAAGCGGGACCACTCAGCCTTGGTTGGGCGAACGCCGCAGTCGCCCAGGGCATCGGGGCTGACCACGAAGCCGGGTGCGACGGGTGCCAGGAGTCCCGCGAGTTTGACGATGTGTCCAGCCGGGCTGTCCTCGAAGCTCTCGAACACCCGCTTGCGGATCCACGCCTCCGCGCTGTCGATGCCTGCGACCACGTCCAGTTCGGGGACGCGCAAAGCGCCGTCGCACCGTTTGACATGCTCCTCGAAGCGGTCCTCCCAGACCTCGTTCTGCCACCCGGGCCATAGTTCGGGTAGCGCGTGAAAGAAGCCCATCGTGTCGGCGGTTTGCCAGACTCCCAACGTCTTTCGACGCATGTCGATGTGGGCACCGCCTTCGGGGATCTTGCCAAGCTTGATCCGGCGGATTCCCGGGCCGGGCAGCTTGTCCAGCAATGCCGGCCCATGCCAAGCCTTGCTGAGGTGCCACCACAGCGGCCAGAACCGTAGCTGTCCATCGGCGTCGATCACGGAGATGAGGTGGCACAGGTGGTTTCGGCCACGGGCGAGCTTCACATTCGCGAATAGGCGACTGAGTCGGTTGCGGCACCGAAACTGGGCTCCTCGCCGAGCCACACTTGCCGTTCTGGCGGCGTCAGCATTTGTTGACGCGCCAACAGCACTATCCTGGCCACTGCCGGCGGACGCCGGCCGAATCTGTCGCACCGCAGACGTAACGTCGACATCGCTATGGCACGCCTCGAAACACGAGTGGCACGGATCGCTGACGAGCTGTTGGCGGAACGGCGATCCGTCCGTCCCATCGATGTGCTCGTCGGTCTCGGCTGGCTCGCTCAGCCGAACGTCGATCGGTGGGAGCACGGCCGTGTTCCTTCGATCGATCGATGCGTAGGTGTCGACTCCGACAAGGTCATGGCAGCCTTCGCAGCGTTGCGGCACTGGGCCGAGGCCCGCGGCCTCACACCGTCAGAAGTCGACTACCAAGATCTGCAGTTCACCGCCGACGGTGACGTTGGCGCCGAGCGCGCCTACCACACCCATTGGGGCTCAACCGACGTTGCTGAACCGATCGTCGAGCGCCCAACACGTCCGCGAGGGATCACCGTGATCTCTCCGCACAACGCATGGGAGTGCGCATCGTGTGGCGACACCGGCGATTTGCTCCTCAAGGACAAGGCGGGTGCGGTGTGTCTGGACTGCGCCGATCTTGGCCACCTCGAGTTTCTGCCGTCCGGCGACGCCGCGCTCACTAGGCGCGCCGCGAAAGGCAGCCGTCTATCGGCCGTTGTGGTGCGCTGGAGCACACGTCGCAATCGCTATGAGCGCCAAGGCATCCTGGCGGAGCCGGCCGCGATCGAACAGGCCGCACGGGAGTGCCTCTCCGACGCCGATGTGCGCGCTCGCCGCAGGACGCGCGATCAGAGCCGGCGGGCCGATCAGGACGTGCAATTTCGCGGTGAGTTCGCCGCCGCGATCCGTGAGCAGTTCCCAGGGTGTCCGGTCGACCGCGCAGAGGCAATCGCACTTCACGCCGCGGCGCGCGGCAGTGGCCGGGTCGGACGAAGCGCCGCCGGCCGAGCCCTGGCCCGCGACGCTGTGCTCCTCGCCGTCGTCGCCTCCGTCCGCCATGTCGACACCAACTACGACGACCTGCTCATGGAGGGTGTTGACCGCGAATCGGCTCGAGCGCAGGTGCACAAGCGTGTCGAGGACATCGTCAACGCGTGGCGTGACGGTGTTGTGATACTCGACGGATAGCCGTCGCGTCGCGCCGTGGATTGACCGCGGTCAAATGGCAAACCGTGGCGCCGCGGGCTACCGCGTGGTCCCGAACACCGCCGCGGTCAGGACGTCTTCCAGATTTCCAAGGCCGCCGTTGAACGGGTTGCCGCGCTTGAGGATCTGCGTACCGCTCGGCGTCACCGCCACCAGCATCGGGGAACTCGAGGTGAGCTGCGAACGGGTCTGGAAGCGGACGTGATCCAACGGCGCCAGGACGGTACCGTCGGCGTCGACGAACACCCGCCTGGCTCGATCGAAGACCGCCACCGGACGGTAACCGCTCAGCGGTTTCGTCTTCGCGCCACGGATCCGGCGCGCCACGCCCAGCGTCGCACCGGCGAAGACGACGCCGACCATCAGGAAGATCGCGCTGAGCCACCACGGCACGCCCGCACTGCCGGTTGCCGCCAGCGCCAGCGTCACCGCTCCGAACCCGCCGAAGACCAGCGCCAGTACCCCCAGCACGAAAGCGACCGTCGCCCATGGCCCGGTGCCCCGATCGACGACCACCACCAGCGGTCCCTGCTCGGCCACCGCCAGGCCACCGACCTCGGCGACGATGCGCGGTTCGACGACCCCGGTCATGCCCGGAGTCTGCCATGGCCCCGCGGGCACGTGGCAACATCGGCGACCGTGCGGGTACTGGTGCAGCGCGTGACATCGGCGCGGGTGGTGGTCGACGGTGACGTGGTCGGCGAGATCCGCCCAAACGGCCAGGGCCTGCTGGCGCTCGTCGGCATCACGCACACCGACGATGCCGACGTCACGCGGCGGATGGCCGACAAACTTTGGCGACTTCGGATTCTCGACGACGAAGCCAGCGCTGCCGACGTCGGCGCCCCGATCCTGGTGGTCAGCCAGTTCACGCTGTATGCCGACACCAGGAAGGGCCGCAGGCCGTCGTGGAACGGCGCAGCGCCCGGGCCCGTGGCGCAACCGCTCGTCGACGAGTTCACCGCCGCGCTCGGACGACTCGGCGCTCGTGTGGAGACGGGTGTGTTCGGTGCCGACATGCGGGTCGAACTCGTCAACGATGGGCCGGTGACGGTGCTCCTGGAGCTCTGATCCCCGAAACGTGACAGCGGCGGGTGGTGCGCGTTGTAACGCTCCGGTACCGTCCGGCGATGTGACGGTCATGCGAACAGCGAAATCCAAGGTCGGGGCAGCACTGGGACTAGCGGCGCTGGTGGTGTCCGCAGGCGTGGCGACCAGCCAGGCCACGGCCGGGGCCGACCCCGCAGGCCACAAGGTGCGCTACACGCTCACCTCGGGCGCCCCCTACGACTTCCAACTCTCGTACCTGACGGCTCAACCTCCGAGCAAGGCTGCCTTCAACACCGATTCGTCCGCGTTCATGAAGAGGGAGACCATCAACGTCGGGCCGGATGCGCCGTGGGTGTTCGAAACCACGCTCGCGGATCCGCAGTGGGGATTCCTCCAGGTGAGCAGCATCACGCACGGGGGAGTAGGGGCGCCGAACGCGCACTGCGAGATCGCGATCGACGGTCAGGTGGCCGTGCAGCAGGATCATCCCTACAGCCCGATGTGCCTGCTTTCGCAGTGGTGATCTGGCCCTAGCGAACGTCGGGGCCCGATCGTGGCTCTCCGCCGCGGTTCGCTAGAAGGTGACGCTCGCTCCACCGTCGACGACGAGGTGATGGCCGTTGATCATCCCGGCGGCGTCACTGACAGGTAGAGCACCGTGGAGGCGACCTCATCGACGGTCGCCGGACGCCGTGTCGGGATCTTCTGGATGACCGTCTCGGTTCGACGGCCCCTCGGTGGTTCAACGCGGGGCGCGCATGACGCGTTCAGTACGCTCCTGGTGCGGGGCCGCGAACACGTAGACCCACGCGTGCTCGTCCGAGCGCAACGGCACTGCGATCCGTCGGTAGCCGTCGACCTCGTAGTCGTCAGCTGCGGCCAATTCGGTTGCGCTGATTGCGAAGACCGTTCCTTTTGGGATCGCGCGTCGTGAGGCTTTCTGGCAACGCATCGCGCCCGTTCACGAAGGCGCGAAGTGGCCGTGATCCAGTCCGAGTTCGACGGGGTGCTCAGGATCGTTCAGCAGTCGTCCAGAGTCCGGTGGATTAATGGCCCCGTGGCGACATTGGATGAAACCGTTCCCGTCAGCGTCGAATCCGAGAGTCGGCGAAGCGTTGTCGTGTCCCCGCGGGTGGCGGAGCGGATCGCATTGGCGGCGGTGCTGCTGGCCACCGCAGTGCTCTACCTGTGGAACATCTCGATCAACGGGATGGGCAACAAGTTCTATGCGGCAGCCGCGTGGTCGGGCTCGCTGAACTCGGAGGCGCTGCTGTTCGGCTCGCTGGATCCTCGCAACTTCATCACAGTCGACAAGCCCCCCGTTTCGCAATGGGTGATGGCGCTGTCCGGGCAGGTCTTCGGTTTCAACAGCGCCAGCATGTTGATCCCGCAAGCCCTGATGGGCGTGGCGTCGGTCTGGTTGCTCTACGCCGGGGTCCGACGGATCAGCGGTCCGACGGCTGGATTGCTCGCTGCCGCAGCGCTGGCGTTTACGCCGGTGGCGGCATTGATGTTTCGCTTCAACGATCCCGATGCCGTCATGGTGCTGTTGATGATCGCCAGCGCCTATTGCACGGTGCGAGCCCTACCGCAGGCCAGCGGCCGCTGGATCGCGCTGGCCGGGGTAGCCCTGGGTTTCGCCTTCTTGGCGAAGATGCTCGAAGGGTTGATGGTCGTGCCCGCAGTGGGTCTGGCCTATTTGGTGGCCGCACCGACGTCGGCGTGGCGCCGGGTTCGCCATTTGCTCGCTGCGTTGGTTGCGTTCATCGTGTCCGCCGGATGGTTCGTGGTGCTGACCATGGCTTGGCCGGCGTCGTCGCGCCCCTACCTGGCCGGCTCGACCGACAACAGCTTCATGAACCTGGTGCTCGGTTACAACGGCCTGGCGCGAGTCTTCGGCCATCAACAGTTCGACTTCGACTCGCCGACATCGGGGCCCGCCGCGGAGGCATTCCGGGCCGGTGGACGGTGGCATGAATCGCACGGACTGTCACGGTTGTTCACCGGCGAGTTCGGCTTCCAGATCGGCTGGCTGCTGCCAGGGGCGCTGCTGGCCGTCGTGTGCGTGCTGATCGGGCGGTGGCGGGCGCCTCGCACCGACGTCGTCCGCGCCGGCGTCATCGTCTTCGGCAGCTGGTTGGTGCTCAACGGCGTGGTACTCAGTTTCATGCACGGGATGAACGGCATGATCCCCCCGTATTACTGCCTATCGGTGGCACCGGCCGTGGCGGCGATGTTCGGGATCGGCGTCGTCGAGACGTGGCGCAGGAGAGAGAGTCGATTCCATCTGGTTGCGTTGGCGGTTCTTCTGCTGGCGACCGGAGTGTGGGGCGGGTGGATCCTGGGCCGCAACGCAGGGTGGTTCGCGCCACTGCGGTGGACCGTCCTGGTGGTGGCGGTCGCCGCTACCTCAACGTTGCTGATGTCGGCGTCTGCAGATGCTCGGCGTCGCAGGGGCACGGTGGCGCTCGCACTGGCGGTGGCCGCGGGGTTGGCCGGGCCGGCGTCCTACGCGGTTGCGACGATCGGCCAATCTCACGGCGACAGTGGCGCGTGGGTAGGCCCGGCCTCCAGCGATCCCGGCATGGGCGGCGGCGCGTGGTGGCACGACGTGGACAGCCCTGACCTGCAGGCGATGCTGCGCGCGACCCGCACCGAATGGTCGGCGGCGATCAAGCGATCCGCGCCGGCGGCGGGCCTGGAACTGTCCACCCGTACGCCCGTCATGGCGATCGGAGGCTTCTTGGGCATCGATCCGGTACCAACGCTGAATCAGTTCCAGGACTACGTCGCCCATGGTCGGATCGGTTATTACATTGTCCCCGACCCGAAGGACGACCAGTTCCCGGTGGGTCGCGATTCACACACCGACATCGCGGACTGGGTGGCTCACAACTATGTGCCGACGAAAGTGGGATCCGTGACCGTCTACGACTTGACGGTGCCCATGAGTCCGACGCGTGGTAACTGACCGCTGGTGCGGTTCTGAACAAGCTTGAACGGTCCACCTTGACAGAATATCGAACAATTGTTCGAATAGAGTATGAGGTGGGATGGTCAGGGGGTCGGCGTCGACGACGGTGCGTTGCCCGGCTTGGCGCGCATCGGCTTGGTCCGCTCGGTGCGCACTCCGCAGTTCGAGGGCATCACGTTCCACGAGGTGCTGTGCAAGTCCGCGATCAACAAGGTTCCCGATGCGGCCAATCTGCCCTTCCGGTTCACCGTCAACCCCTACCGCGGGTGCAGTCACGCCTGCCGCTACTGCTTCGCCAGGCCGACGCACGAGTACCTCGAGTTCGACAGCGGCGCCGACTTCGACACCCAGGTCGTGGTGAAGACCAACGTGGCCGACGTGCTGCGCCGCGAGTTGTCCCGCCGGTCGTGGACGCACGAGACGGTGGCACTCGGCACCAATACCGACCCCTATCAACGCGCCGAGGGACGCTACGCACTGATGCCGGGAATCATTGGCGCACTGTGTGATTCGGGCACTCCCTTCTCGATCCTGACCAAGGGCACGCTGCTGCGGCGCGACCTGCCGCTGATCGCGGATGCGGCTCGACGCGTCGACGCCAGCGTCGCGGTGTCACTGGCGGTCGGCGATCCGGAACTGCATCACCAGTTCGAACCTGGCACGCCCACCCCGCAGGCCAGGCTCGGGTTGATCCGTTCGGTGCGCGACGCGGGGCTCGACTGCCACGTCATGGTCGCGCCCGTGCTGCCGTTTCTGACCGACTCATCGGAATGCCTCGACGAGCTGCTCGGCCGGATCGCCGCCTCGGGCGCCACCAGCGTCACGGTGTTCGGCCTGCATCTGCGCGGTTCCACGCGCGGTTGGTTCATGGCGTGGCTGGGGCGTTCACATCCCGAGTTGGTGGCCAAGTATCGCGAGTTGTACGGGCGCGGAGCGTATCTGCCCGCGAGCTACCGCGACACGTTGCACGAACGGGTGGCGCCGTTGGTCGTCAGACACGGATTGGCGGGGGACAAGCGGTCCTTCCGCGCGCCACCGGTGCCGCCGCCCGTCGTCGCCGAGCAGCAACCGACGTTGTTCTAACGCGCTCGTCTGGCGCGGTCGGTGCTCAGTCCGTCCAGCACGAGGTCGAGCAACCGCTCGGCCTGCTCGCGCTGTTCGGGTTTGCTCGAGGTGAGTGCGATGCCGGTGAGGCTCGCGAGCATGTCGGCCTCGCTGACGTCGGAGCGGATGGTGCCTGCGCCGACGCCCGCCTGCTTCAGGGACGACAGGGCGGCCAGCAGCATGTCTTGGCTCTGGGCATAAGGATTGGCGCCCGATTCGATCAGCGCCCGCAGGACGTCGGCCATGCCCAGCTTGGCGGTGGAGAAGTCGATGAAGCGGCCCATCCAGGCCCGCAGCGCGTCGTGCGCCGGCATCGTGGCCAGCAGATCGGGGGCGGCGTCGCACAACCGGGACACTTCGTTGCGGTAGGCGGCCTCGATCAGGATCTCGCGGGTCGGGAAGTTCCGGTAGAGGGTGGCCGTCCCGACGCCCGCCTCCCTGGCGATGCGTTCAATGTGCGCGTTCAGTCCGTCTTCGGCGAATACGCGCACCGCGGTGGTGAGGATGCTGTCGCGGTTGCGCTGCGCGTCAGCCCTCAGAGGTCGGCCCGCATCCCCGGCCATCGGCGGTCCCCCATTCGTCCCGAACTTGCTAAGTGGAGGCGCGCCCACTTATAGTAAATTAAGTGGGCGCGCCTCCGGTTCCGCTCTCCACTTTAGCGGCAACGGCCGTTGCCGTCCCCCGCATCACAGAGAGGGCTTAACGCTCATGACACTGAACTCCTTTCGCACGCTGGGCCGATCCGGTCTCCGGGTCAGCCCGATCACCCTCGGTGCGATGACCTTCGGCGACGGCGGCTGGGGCGCAGACGACGAGACCTCCGTTGCGATGCTCGATCGCTACCTCGAAGTCGGCGGAAACTCCATCGACACCGCCAACATGTACAACCAAGGCCGCTCCGAGGAGACCCTCGGTGCCTACTTTGACAAGCACCCGGGTCTGCGGGACCGACTGATCATCGCGACCAAGTTCACGGCCAACATGTTCCCCGGCGACCCCAACGGCGGTGGGGCGGGCCGAAAGACGATCATGCAGCAGGTCGAGGCGTCGCTGCGCAGGCTCCGCACGGACTACATCGACCTGTACTGGCAGCACAACTTCGACCGGCACACCCCGCTGGAGGAGACGATGTCTACCCTCGACGACCTGGTCCACGCGGGCAAGATCCGCTACATCGGACTATCCGACATGCCGGCCTGGGCGGTCGCACGCGCCGCGACCATCGCCGAACTGCGCGGCTGGGCACACGTCGTCGCCATCCAGGTCGAGTACTCGCTTCTGCAGCGCACCGTGGAGGGCGAACTCTTCGGAGCCGCACGCGAACTCGGCCTCGGTGTCACGCCGTGGAGCCCACTGGCCAGCGGCGTACTGACTGGCAAGTACACCCGCGAGAACACCTCGCCAGAGGGCTCGGGACGGGGGTTTCTCTCCGCGCAGCTCTTGACCGAGCAGACCTTCGTCGTCCTCGACGTGCTCCGCCAGGTCAGCGACGAGCTGGGTGCACCCATGGCCGCCGTGGCGCTGGCCTGGGTCCGTCAACAGCCCGAGGTGACCTCGACCATCATCGGCGCACGCACCGTCGAGCAACTCGATGCAAACCTGGCCTCGCTTGAAGTCAGCATCCCCGACGAGCACCTTGCCAAACTCGACGCGGCGACCAAGCCGCAACTCGACTTCCCGGCCGAACTGCTCGCGACCCACGTGCTGGACATCCAGCAGGGCGGCACCACCATCAACGGAGTCCACTCCACCAGATTCGACATTCCCAGATAGCCCGCGGCATGGCCGGCCGTGCCATCCCAAGTCGCTGACAGTCGACGACCAGCGCGGAGCGTATCTGCTTGCGAGCTATGGTGGTTGCTCCGCAGCCAACGTTGTTCGAGCGGAAGGAACGCAATGACCGTCGTACTGGTCCACGGTGTGCCCGAGACGGCCGCAGTGTGGGATCCCCTGGTCGAGGAGCTCGGCAAGCTCGGCGAGACCGACCCGCTCAGGCTGTCGCCGCCAGGATTCGGAGCGCCCGTTCCGGACGGCTTCGTGGCCACGATGGATGGCTACCGCGATTGGCTGATCGCAGAACTCGAGTCGATCGACGCGCCGGTCGACCTGCTCGGCCACGACTGGGGTGGCGGCCACGTGTTGAACGTCGCGATTGGCCGCCCCGACCTGATGCGCACTTGGGTCTCCGATGTGCTCGGCGTGTTGGATCCGGATTACGTGTGGCATGACATGGCACAGCAATGGCAGACCCCCGAGGTCGGCGAGGCCGTCGTCGCCGGGTTCGCGGCGATGTCGGTGGCCGAACGCACCGAATTCCTGGCAGGTGCGGGCATGAGCGCCGACGTGGCCGCTGGAGTGGCTCCTGGCATCGACGACGTCATGGGCCAGTGCATTCTGACGCTGTACCGCTCCGCCGCCCAACCCGCGGTCGCCCTGGCGGGCGAGCGCCTCGAGGCGGCCGCGGCCAGGCCGGGCATGGCCCTTCTGCCCACCGAGGATGGCTTCGTCGGCAGCATCGAGTTGCCTCGCCGCTCCGCGCGCCGCGCGGGCGCACGCATCGAGCCGCTCGAGGGACTGGGCCACTGGTGGATGACGCAGGATCCGGCAGGTGCGGCCCGAGTGCTCGTCGACTTCTGGTCGGCGAACCGCTGATCCGTTCAGTGCACGCTCTGGCGCACCTGCTCCCGTGACTGGGCGGGCGATGTGAACACCACGTCGTCGTCGATGGGGCCGCGACGGAGCAGGCGGACGTCGCGCACGTAGTTCTGGTGTAGCCGCCACGGCGTCCGGTCGCCCTGCTTCGGCAGCTGATCCATGCTGCGCTGAACGTAGCCGGATGCCAGGTCGAGCAGCGGAATCTCCGCCGTGACGTGGCTTGCGTCGGGAGTGATCGCGGCGTAGCCGTTCCGGTCCATGTGCGCCAACAGGCGGCACACGTACTCGGCGACCAGATCGGCCTTCAGCGTCCACGACGCATTCGTGTATCCGACGGTCCAGGCGAAGTTCGGCACGCCGGAGAGCATCATTCCCTTGTAGGACACCGTCTCCGACAGATTCACCTCGCGCCCGTCGATGGAGAGCTCCATGCCGCCGATCGCCAGCAGGTTCAATCCCGTTGCGCTGACGACGATGTCGGCGGGCAGTTCGGCGCCGGACCGTAGCCGGATCCCGGTCTCGGTGAACGTGTCGATCTGGTCGGTGACGATCGACGCGCGACCGTCGCGGATCGCGGTGAAGAGGTCGCCGTCGGGTACCAGGCACATCCGTTGGTCCCACGGGTTGTACGTCGGGGCGAAATGGGTGTCGACGGCGTAGCCGTCGGGAAGTTGTTTGATGGCCGCCTTGCGCAGCAGCGACTTCATGAACTCCGGGTGCCTGCGGCTGATCCCGAAGATCGCCATCGCCTGGAGGGCGTTCTTCCAGCGGACGATCGCGTACGCCAGTTTCTGCGGCAGCCAGGCCCGCAACCGGTCGGCTATCGGGTCGCGGGCGGGCCGCGACGCGATGTACGTGGGGGAGCGCTGCAGCATGGTGACGTGGGCGGCGGACTCCGCCAGCGTCGGCACCAGCGTGACCGCAGTGGCTCCGCTGCCGATGACGACCACGCGCTTGTCGGTGTAATCCAGATCCTCCGGCCAGTGCTGCGGGTGGATCACCGCGCCACCGAAGCGATCCACGCCGGGGAACTGCGGGCTGAAGCCCTCGTCGTAGCGGTAGTAGCCCGTGCACACGTAGAGGAACGCGCAACTGAATCGGACCAGCTCGTCGGTGTCGGCGCGGTGCACCTCGACGGTCCAACGCGCCTCGGCACTGCTCCAGTTCGCGCTGCGCACGGCGTGATTGAGCCGGATCAGCCGCTGCACGTCGAACTCGTCGGCGGTGTCGTGGATGTAGCGCAGGATGCTCGGTCCGTCGGCGATCGCCTTCGGCTCGGTCCATGGCCGGAACCGGTAGCCGAGGGTGAACATGTCCGAGTCGGAGCGAATCCCGGGATAGCGGAACAGATCCCACGTGCCCCCGATGGAATCGCGCGCCTCGAGGACCACCACCGAATTCTCGGGGCACTCGCGACGCAGCTGGCAGGCCGCCCCCACGCCGGACAGTCCCGCGCCCACGACGAGGACGTCGGTGTACTCGATCGGCTCACTCGACATTGGTTTACCTCTCATCCGGTTACCTTGGTACGACTACGTACCAAGGTTTCGTGGTCGAAGGTAGCACTATTCGACACGTGTGGAAAGGGTCTTGTGCCGACCGGTACCTGGCGTACCGTCACTACCGGTACATCTTCGTACCGACACTGGAGGTGGGGACATGGGTGAGGCGACGACGGATCCGGTGCGGCTGCCGCCCGCGCCGCGGATCCCGCGGCTGGTGCAGGGCATCGGCGTTTCTGGTCAACCGCGACAAGGCGGTCGCGCGCCGTCGCCCGGCGCCACGGCTCGGAGTTCACGCTCAACCTGCCGATCTTCGGCGCAGACCGTGGTGATCAGCGACCCCGCCCTGGTCAAGGAACTCTTCACGATGAACACCGACCTGGTCGACCGGGCGGGCAACGCTCGGCGAGGTACTCGGGCCCGGCTCCACCTTCAGCCTGCGATGGCACCGCGCATCGGCAGCGCCGCAAGCTGCTGGTGCCGCCGTTCCACGGCAAGCGCATGCAGGGCTACGAGCACATCATCGAAGAAGAGGTGATGCGCGAGATCGCCAGCTGGCCCGAGGGCGAGGAGTTCGCGACCCTGCCGTCGATGATGCGGATCACGCTCAACGCCATCCTGCGCGCGGTGTTCGGCGCCGACGGCGCGGCGCTCGAGGAACTGCGCGAGCTGCTGCCGCCGATGGTGCTGCAGGCCTCACGGCTCGCGGTGATGCCGCCGGCGGTGCGGCGTGACTACGGGCCGTGGAGCCCATGGGGCCGGGTGGAGAAGCTTCGCCGTCGCTACGACGCGATCATCGCCGGGCTCATCGCCGACGCCCGTCGGGATCCCGCGTTCGAGGAACGCAGCGACGTGCTGGCACTGATGCTGCAGGCGCGATACGAGGACGGCTCGCCGATCACCGACGACCACGTGGCCGACGAACTGCTCACCCTGCTCGCGGCGGGTCACGAGACCACGGCCACCACCCTGGCGTGGGCCGTCGAGCGGCTCCGGCGGCACCCCGGCTGCTCGCCCGCCTCACCGAGGAGGTCGACGCCGGAGGATCCGACCTGCTGCAGGCCACCATCTTCGAAGTGCAACGCACCCGGCCCGTCATCAACGGCACCGCTGCGCAGAACCAAGCAGCGGATCAGGTTGGGGGAGTGGGTGATTCCCGAGCGGCACGTCATCCTGGTCAGCATCACGCTGGCCCACGCTGCCGAGAGCAGCTTCGCCGACGCGGCGGCGTTCAACCCGGACCGCTTCGTCGACAATCCGCCGGACACGCATGCCTGGATTCCGTTACGGGGGCGGCATCCGCCGCTGCATCGGCGCCGCGTTCGCGAACATGGAGATGATGGTGACGCTGCGAACGCTGCTGCAGGAGTTCGAGTTCGGCACCACCTACGCCGCGGGCGAGGCCGCGCACTCCCGCGGTGTCGCGACCGCTCCCGGCCGTGGTGGGCGGGCGGTCGTCTACCGTCGCCCGCCGCGCGCGCCGAGCGTGGTGTCCGCCGACGCGGAGCAGTGCGGCGGACGGGGTGCCATCGGCGTGACGCACGCGCGAAGACCATGTGCGACGTCGGTCGCGGCATCGAATTGTGCTACGACGCATTCGGAGACCCGGCGGACTCCGCCGGTCGTGCTGATCGCCGGGCTGGGCCAGCAGAAGCACACCTGGCCGGAGGAATTCGCCGCCACGCTCGCAAGTCGGGGCTACCGGGTGATCCGGTTCGACAATCGCGACGTCGGCCGATCGACCCACGCGAGCTTTCCTCCACCGAATCCCGTTGGCGATCCTGCGCGGCGGCAACGACGAGCGGCAGTACCACCTCGGCGACATGGCGCGCGACACCGTCGGGCTGCTGGACGCGCTCGGCTACCGCGACGCCCACCTCGTCGGCATCTCGATGGGCGGCATGATCGCCCAGACCGTCGCCGCCCACCATCCGGGCCGGGTTCGCACGCTGACGTCGATCATGTCGACCACCGGCGCGCCGCGCATCGGGCGCCCCGCGCCGTCGACGTGGTGGCGGATGGCGACCGCGAAGCCCGCCGCGCAACCGTCCGAGGCGGTCGAAGGGGCGGTGCGGATGTTCCGGCACATCTCCTCGCACGGATTCCCGTTCGACGAGGACTGGGTGCGCGACAAGGCGGGAATCGCCTGGGATCGCGATCCCACGTCCGACGGCGTCACCCGGCAGCTCGCCGGCATCTTCGCCTCGGGCGACCGCACCGCCGAACTGCGGCAGATCGACGTGCCGACCCTGGTCATCCACGGCGACCGGGACCGGATGGTCAATCCGACCGGCGGCGCCGCCACCGCACGCGCCATCCCCGGCGCGCGGCTGGAGACCATCGCCGGCATGGGCCACGACCTCCCAGCCGGCGCATGGGAGCCGGATTCTCGACCTGATCACCGACCACGTCGCAGTTCGACCGTCCCAACCACCCACTCGCGAGGAGACACGATGAGCAAGTCAGCCGGCACACGTCATCAGCGGCCGCACGGTGGTCATCACCGGCGCGGCATCCGGTATCGGCCGGGCTCTGGCGCAACGACTTTCGTCCCACGGATGTCCGGTCGCCATCGCCGACGTCGACGAGCGGGGCCTGAAGGAGACCGAGGCGAGCCTCACCGGCCCGACACTGACCCGGCTGCTCGACGTACGGGACGCGGCAGGCGCAGCACGCCTTCGCCGACGAGGTGCGGGACTGGGCGCCCGCGACCGCTAGGCGCGGTGTTCAACAACGCCGGCGTCGCCGTGTCGTCGAGCGTGCTCGACAGCGTGGTCGAGGACGACGAGTGGTTGTGGGACATCAACTTCCACGGCGTCGTCAACGGCACCAGGGCATTCCTGCCGATCCTGGTCGCCCAGGACTCCGGCGCCATCGTGAACACCTCGAGCGTCTTCGGTCTGGTCGGCATGCCGAACCAGAGTGCCTACTGCGCGGCGAAGTTCGCCGTCCGCGGCTTCACCGACTCGCTGCGCCAGGAACTGCGCGGCACCGGCGTGCGGGCCATCAACGTGCACCCGGGCGGCATCAACACCAACATCGTGCGCAACGCCCGCTTCCGCAAGGATCCGGACGGACGTGGCCGCAGCCAGGAGCAGATGGTGGCACGAGTTCGCCGCCGTCACCATGACGCGAGCCCGCCAAGGCGGCAGAGGTCATCCACCGCGGTGTCGAGCAGGGCAAGGCGCGCATCCTGGTCGGACCCGACGCCCACGTGTTCGACGCGCTGGCCCGGCTGGCGCCCACCCACTACTACGACATCGTGAGAGTGTTCGAATCGCGGCTGCGCGGACGTGCGCGGGCGGATCTCGCCAAACGGTCCGCACCGTCGGCTCAGGCCGCAGACCGCTAGTCGCGGTTGCGCTTCACCTGATTGAACGGCACCCCGCGGTCGGGGGCGTACTCGCGCGGGAAGCCAAGGATGCGTTCGCCGATGATGTTGCGCGCGATCTCGTTCGTGCCGCCGCCGAGCGAGGCCGCCTGGCGGGACAGGTACCGGTCGCCGTAGCGGGACAGTCCGGTCGATCGTCGACGACGCCTGCGCTGCCCGTGATCGCCAGCGCGGTGTCGATCTCGAACTGCGTGGTCTCGGCGTGGAAGATGCGGATGATCGATCCACCCGCCGGCGGCAACGAACCGTCGAGGACGGCGTGGTAGACGTGGTCGATCAACTGCTGCTTGACGGCGCGACGCACCAGCGCCCGGCCCGCCATCTCCCGCAGCCCGTTCGTTGTCGGACTGCCCCGTCGCCGCCAGCAGCGCCGGGTAGTCGATGGGCTGCTCGTTCTCGCCTTCCGCGCCGATGCCGCTGGCGAATTCGGATCCGCCGCCGACCGCGCGCCGCTCGTGGTACATCTGCCGCGAGGCGACCGCCCACCCGTCGTTGACCTCACCGACCACGGCGTCGTCGCCGAGTTCGAGGTCGTCGAAGAATTCCTCGCAGAACTCGTTGCCGCCGTCGACCTGCTTGATCCGCCGCATGGTGATGCCGGGGCTGTTGATCGGCACCAGGAACATCGTCAGGCCCTCGTGCTTGGGCACCTCCCAGTTGGTGCGCGCCAGCAGGAGTCCGTAGTCGGCGGCGAACGCGCTGGTGCTCCACGTCTTCGCGCCGTTGACGATCCACTTGTCGCCCCGGCGATCGGCCCGGGTGATGACACCGGCCAGGTCCGATCCGCCGCTGGGCTCCGACAGCAGCTGCACCAGGATCTCGTCGCCGCGCAGAGCCGCCCGAATGCGTTGCTGCTTCTGCTCTTCGGTGCCGGTGTCCAGAAGGGTCGCGCGCGCAGATCGTGAACGTCGGCGTATTGAGGATCAACGGCATCTCGTAGTTGCGCGATTCGTTGTCGAAGGCCTTCTGGTACGCGTATGGCAGCCCCAGCCCGCCGTACTCGCGGGGGAAGCAGATGCCGGCGAAACCGCCGTCGTAGAGCTTCCTCTGCAGTTCGCGGGCGCGCAGCCACGGCTCTTCCTCGCCGCGGTCGACGTCGGGCAGGTTGTCCGGGTCGATGAGCGGCATGTTGTCGGCCAGCCACGCGCGTGCCCGGCGGCGAAGTCGTCGACCGATTCCGTCGGTCTCGGTCCGCAGCTGAGGTCGTCTCGGTCATCGAGGCGGACTCCAGCTTCCTCGGTCAGTGCGTAGACGCGCAGGTTGTGCTCCTCGGGGGTGCCGAACATGGAGCGGTACAACGTGAGTCCGGCGCAGGTACAGGTGGAGGTCGTGCTCCCAGGTGACGCCGATGCCGCCGTGCAACTGGACGCAGTGCTGCAGCATCGGAGCGGCGTGCTCGCCGACGTAGGACTTGGCGACGCTGACCGACATGTCGGCGCCTGGTGCGCGGGCCGACACGTCGGCGACCGCCGCCCGCGTCGTCGCCCGGCACGCCTCGAGCCAGATCTTCATGTCCGCGTAGCGGTGCTTGAGCGCCTGATAGGACGCCAGCGGCCTGCCGAACGAGTGCCGGTCCGAGCGCCCACTGGATGGTGAAGTCCATCACGGTGTCGAGGATGCCGACGACCTCGGCGCACTGCAGGATCTGCGCGATCTGGCTCTGCCGCGCGATCAGGGCCGCGGTCTGATCGGCGGTGCCCACCGCTGCCGATCTCGTCGACCTCGACACCGTCGAAACTCACTCGGGCATAACGCTTCACCATGTCGATGGACTTGCTGCGATTCGACCGTCACACCGGCGGCGTCGGCGGGCACCAGGAACTGGCGGATGCTCGTCCGTCGATCGCGCGCGACGACCAGGAAGACGCCGCTCTCGGCGCCCGCCTCGACCCGGTCCTTGACGCCGTCGATGCGGAATCCGGTCGGCGGTCGGCGTGGCCGTCACCGTCGCTGCGCAACGGCGCCCACGGCTGACCCGGCTCGTAGACCGCCCACGACGCGATCGAGCTCGCCGGACACCAGCGATTCGATGGTGGCCGAATGCCCTTCGGCATCCTCGGCGTCGACGAGCCCGGCCAGCACGGTGCTCACCGGATGCAGCGGCCCAGGCGCCACCGTCCTGCCGATCTGCTCGGCGATCAGCGCGAGGTCGCGCGACGCCGTCACCGGAGACGCTGCCGCCGCCGAGTTCCTCGGGCACCAGCAGGCTGGCCCAGCCGAGTTCGGCGGCGCGTCGCCACCAGTCGGCGTCGAATGAGGTGCCGGCGGCGTGCAGTTCGCGCACCCGGCTCAGGGAGGCTTCCTTCTCCAGGAAGGCCTGAGCGGTCGACGCGAAGAGCAGGCGCTCGGGTGACGCTGCACGGTGCTGGCATTTCAGCTCGCGGTCGCGGTCAGGTCAGGACGAGCGCGGGCACGTCGGGCTTGTGGACGATCTTGTTGGGGACCTTGAACAGGTCGATCATGTTGCCGCCCATGACCTTTCGGACGCCCTCGTCGTCGAGGCCGTGGCGCTCGAGGTCGTCGACCAGGTTGATCGGATCGGAGAGGCCCTCCGGATGCGGCCAGTCCGAGCCGAACATGATGCGGTCGATGCCGCACAGGTCGGCCATCTTCTTGAAGTCGTCCTCCCAGAACGGCGCGACGTACACGCAGCGCTTGAAGGCCTCGATCGGGTCCTCGGGGAACGCGTCGGGCATCTTCATGTAGACGTCCTTGAACTGGTAGAACAGGTACGGCACCCAGGATGCGCCGTTCTCGACCGACAGGATGCGCAGATCCGGGTTGCGGGTCAGCGCGCCGTGGCAGACCAGCGCCGCCATGGTGTCCTCGATGGGCCGCTTGCCCATCGCGACCATCCGGAACGAGGTCGGCGCGAACGGCTTGAACTCGTCGCCGGGCTCCCAGTCGTTGAGGTACTGAGGAGTAGCCGCTGTCCGAGGCGTGCATCGACACCGGGATGCCGGCCTTGACGCAGGCGTCCCAGAACGGGTCGAACTCGGGCAGGCCCAGGGAGCGGCTGCCGCGGTAGCCGGGCACCGGCGCGGGCCGGACCAGGACGGTCTTGGCGCCGCGCTCCAGGCACCACTCGAGTTCTTCGAGGGCGCGGTCGACGATTGCCCAGATTGATGACCGGCGTGGAGAAGATGCGGTCCTCGTAGTTGAACTGCCAGGTCTCGTACATCCACTGGTTCAGCGCGTGCACGATGTCGAGGATCAGGTCGGGGTCGTCCTTCAGCCGCTCCTCGACGAGGCTGGCCAGCGTCGGGAACATCAGCGTGTAGTCCAGGCCGAGGCCGTCGAGGACCTCGAGGCGCGCCGCGGGGTTGCGGAAGGCGGGGATGGCCTTCATCGGCTTGCCCATCACCTCGCGGTAGGTCTTGCCGCCGCTGCCGTGCCGGAAGTAGTCCTCCTGGGCGCCGGGCCGGGCGACCACCTCGAACGTCGGGTTGGGGATGTAGTCGCTGACCACGTTGCGGACCATGATCTTGGTGCGGCCGCGGACGTCGATGTAGTCGATGACGCCCTTGCGGTGATCCGGCAGGAATTGCGTCAGCGCTTCCTTGGGCTCGTAGAAGTGGTTGTCCGCGTCGAAGACGGGATAGGACAGTTCGCGTGACGGCATATCCGGCTCCTGAAAGTGTCATTGTTCCGAAGTGGTAATGACGTTACCACGTCGGGATCGAACGACGACACCACCCCGGCGTCGAGCAGATCGCTGCGGGTCGTGTCAGCGCAGGTCAGAGCGGGTTGATGCGTCACTTCGCGAGTGCGCGGATGCAGAACGTGAAGATGTGCGATGCCTTCGATGGGCACATCGTTGAGTTCGGCGCCCAGCACACGCAGCCGCATGCGCGCCGAGCACCGTCTGCATGATCAGCGCGGCGGTGGTGTCGACGTCGACCTCGGCGTAGAACGTGCCCTCGTCGATGCCTCGCTTGATGATGTCGGTGATGAGTACGTGCAACGGGGACAGCACCCTGGCGTATTCGCGCGGCAACGTCTCGGCGAGGTGGTCGTTGTAGAAGGTCAGGCCACGATTGATGCTGTCCTGTGGTGGACGTCGATGCCGGCGCGCTGATCCGCTCGATCAGCAGCTGCAGCGCCGCCGTGGCGTCCAGGCCGTCCGTGGCCTCGCGCCAGTTCAGCGTCGACTCGGCCATGATCTTCTCGATCAGGGCCAGCAGCAGCTCGTCCTTGGTGGAGAAGTGCTGGTAGAACGACCGCAGTGAGGTCTTCGACCGCTCGACGACCTCGAGCACGGTGAAGTCGGTGCGCCCGGTCTCGCCGAGGATGGCCAGCGCCGATCTCATGAAGCGGCTGGCGCGGGATTCCTCGTCGACGGCGCCCGGTGTCCGCTGCGCCGGCCGTCGACCGCTCGGTCGGCTTCCCCATGGAGAATGACGTTACCGTTTTTGCAGAGGCTGTGGTGAGCTTGGCAGAATTCGTCACTCGCCAGGAGAGGTGCTCGAGCATCATGACCACGGAATCCGATCAGTCGCAGTGGACCGTCGCCGGATCTGCTCGACCTGTTCGACGTGCAACCCGACGGGACCGACCGGTTCGTCGGCCAGACCGGCATCGCCGGCGCCGACGAACGTCAGGTGGTCGAGGGCACTCAGGTGCTGGCGCAGGCGATCGTCGCGGTGGCCAAGCGCTTCGGCGAGAAGTCGGTGCGCTCGGCCTACGCGGTGTTCGCACGTGCCGTTCTGGTCGGCCCGCCGGTCGAACTGACCATCGACGTCGTCGCCGAAGGGCGGACGACGGCGACCGCGGTGGTCACGGCCACGCAGAACGGCAAGCGCTGCATCACCGTCACGGTGTTCACCGACGTCCCGTCGGGTGACGTCGATCCGCCATCACCTCCCGCGACCGGACGTGACCGCGCCCGCCGACGCGAACGTCTCGGAGATGCCGATGCTCGGGCGTCAACTGCGCCTCGTCGACGTCGTCGACGTCAACAGCCCCGACGAGGTGGGGCCGCCGGAGCTGTACGCCTGGCTGCACTACGATCCGATTCCGGCGCGCGACGATCTGGCCAAGGCTCTGGTCGCGTATTTCACTGGCCACCTTGGCATTTCGACGACGATGCGCGCACACGCCGGGATCGGCACCAGCCAGGCGCACCTGACCGTGTCCACGGCGCCGATGACGATCTCGGTCAGCTTCCACGAACCGGTCACGTGGGACGGCTGGCTCCTCTACACCCACGAGAGCACCCAGGTCGGGGCGGGCATGTCCTACGTGCGCGGCGCCGTGCACACCGAGGCGGGCGAACTCATCGCATCGTTCGCGCAGGACGCCATGATCCGTCCGTTGCGCACCACCGACACGTCGATCGACGCGGAGTCCCGGCTGTAACTGCCGTAGCGCGAGCAGACACAAACGGCCCCGACACGCCGCGAATTGGGGCACTTTGTGTCTGCTCGCGGAAGGCTAGATCTTCAGATAGCCCTTGTCCGCGGGGATTTGGGCCGCGGTCACCAGCGAGGAGGCATCGCTGGCAAGCCACACCACGATGTCGGAGATGAGGTCGGGCGCGGCCAGCGAATCGGTCGGCAAGGCGCCGGGGGAGTAGCTGTGGATGAAGTTGGGGTGATCCTGGAACACCTTGTACATCGACAGGTCATTGCCCATCGGGGTGTCGGTGCCGTAGGGATGCACCGAGTTGACCCGAATCCCGAACTCGCCCAACTCGACCGCCAGCGAGTTCGTCAACCCGACGACGCCGAACTTGCTGGCACAGTAGTGCCCGCACCCCGGCACGGCCTTGATGCCCGCGGCGGAACTGATGGTGATGATCGATCCGCCGTTGCCCGCCTCGATCATCGGTGGTACCACCGCCTTGATGGTGTGCCACACCCCGGTCAGGTTGGTGTCCAGCGTCTCCTGCCACTGCTGCGCCGAAATCTCCCACAGCCGGCCCCAATTCAGCACGCCGGCGTTGGCCACCACGATGTCGAGGCGGCCGAACTGCTCGATCGCGTCGTCGACGACCCGCTGCTGCCCCACGGCGTCGCGGACGTCGACCTCCTTGGCGAGGATCTTGCGTCCCTCGCCTTCGACCAGGTTGACGGTCTCGGCGAGGTCCCCGGGTTCGGCGGGCGGGTACCCGTTGGACACGGCGACCGGGCCGCACGCGTCGATCGCGACGATGTCGGCTCCTGCCCGGGCCAGCCGCACGCAGTGCGAGCGGCCCTGCCCCCGCGCCGCGCCCGTCACGTAGGCGACTCGTCCGGCCAGTGGTGTGTCGCCATCGGTCATGCCGGCTGCTCCTTCGGGTCGACGTCCCAGGAATGATGGACCACGTCGTGAAGGTGGTACAGCGCAATCGACGAAACGGTGAAGGTGCTGCCGTTGCTGCGCAACCCGCGCCGGGGCCACCCGTCGGCGGGCACGCCCGCGTAGGTGTCGGCCACCGCGTGCGCGGCCTCGAGGAGTTCGGCCGCAACGGTGGCGGGGTTCTGGGCGGCGTAGTCGTCCGCCGCCGCGGTCTCGTCCTGATCCCAGTTGGGGAACTGCGGTTCGTCCTCGGTCAGCATGAGCAGGACGCGGCGGTCGAAGATGCGGTGCACGTCGCGGACGTGGCAGCAGTACTCCAGCGTCGACCAGACGTTTGGGCGCTGCCGCGTGCCGGCACCCGGCTCGCGCAGTCGGCGGTCCCAGTCGGCGGCGTCGGCGCGGATCCGGCCGCCGACATCGGTGGGATGCACCGCCGCGGCGTCGAAGCCGCACTCGGGGCATGGCCGGTCCAGCACCCAGGTCCAGTCCTTGACGTCGGGCTCGATTGGCTCTGGGCTCACGGCATCAGTGTGGCAGCCACCTCGCGTATCCGGTCACCGGCTCCCGAGGCGATCGGTTCGCCGTGGCCGAAGCACGAGGTCTCGACGTCGAGGGCGGACAGACGCCGAAACGACGCCACGGTTCGTGCCCGCCCTGATCTCGGCCGCGTCGCCGGCGCCGGCCAGTACCGGGGCTGCCGTTGCCTGGTGCAGTTCGGCGGCCGAGCCGGTGTGGTCGACGTGGCCGTGGGTCAGCACGATGCGGTCGATGCGCGTTACCGCGGACAGGATCTCGGCGCCCGATCCCGGCGCTCCGGTGTCGATGAGCGTCACCGAATCGCCGTCCCGCCAGACGTACACCTGCCATCCCTCACCCGCAGCATGGTCAGGTCGGGTGTGACGGTGAGGGCTTCCACGTCTCGACCGTAGGACGGGCCGGTGACGTGAAGGAAGCGAATCCGCTTTCGGCGAATCACGAGCAGTTGGCGCTCATCCGAGCAATGCCGCGGATTCCGTTGCCGTTCATGGCTCTAGCCCGGCGAACGGCGGCAGTGCTAGCCCAGGTCGCGCACGGCGAAGGTGTCGCACTTGTTCGGGTCACCGGTCTGATAGCCGACGGTGAACCACTTCTGCCGCTCGGCCGACGAGCCGTGCGTCCACGATTCTGGGTTCACCCGGCCGGTCGCGGCCTTCTGGATCCGGTCGTCGCCGACCGACGAGGCGGCCGAAAGGGCATCGGCGATGTCCTTGTCGCTCAACGGCTCCAGGAACGGCACCCCGGTGCTCTCCTGCTTCGTGATCGCTGCGTAGTGCGCCCACACGCCCGCGTAGCAGTCGGCCTGCAGTTCGGTGCGCACGCCGCCGCCCTGGGCGCCCTGCGGATCCTGCTGGGCACGGCCGAGGGTGCCTTGGAGATCCTGGACGTGGTGGCCGAACTCGTGGGCGACGACGTACTCCTGTGCCAAGGGTCCACCGCTGGAACCGAACTGGTCGACGAGCGTCTGGAAGAACGACGTATCGAAGTATGCCGTCTTGTCGCCGGGGCAGTAGAAGGGTCCGACGTCGGTGGTCGCCGGGCCGCACGCGGTGTTCACCTGCTGGCTGAACAGCCGCACGTTCGGCCGGGTGTACCCCTTCATCAGCTGCGACCACACGCCGTCAACCGAGTTGCCCGTGGCAACCACCCGGCATTCGACGACGTTGTTGGCATCCTTGCCCGTCTTGCACTGGCTCAGGTCGAATCCCGGGGACTCGACGCCCTGGCTGTTGTACTCATTGGTGCCGCCCTGCGGGAGGATCGTGCCGGGGTCGACGCCGAGGAACAGCGCCACCACGACGATCAGCAAACCCCCGAGACCCCCGCCGATCGCGACGCCCCGGCCGGGACCGCGCCCCCCGCCGCCGCTCGCCGAGGTGGTGCTCGTGTCGATCTGCATGCCCTCGTTGAAGGTCATCGCACCACTCCGTCTGCACTCGCCGGGAAGGCTGGGCGCCAGCCGGGTTCAGCTTGCCACACTACGATTTCAGGTGTGTCCGCTGTCGCAGAAGTTTCGACCATCGCGCACACCTCTCTCGGCCGGTTGCGAGGCAGCACTGAGGGGGGCGTTGGGGTGTGGCGGGGCGTCGCCTACGCCCAGCAACCCGTGGGTGAACGGCGTTTCCTGGCGCCCGCTCCCGAGCGGCCGTGGACCGGACTGCGTGACGCGATCGAGCACGGGCCGTTGCCACCGCAGGGCAGGTCGTTCGTCGGTGGTGGCCGCGACGATCCCAAGATCCGCGACGAGGCCTGCCTGACCGTCACGGTGTGGTCCCCGGACGTCTCGGGTTCGCTGCCGGTGATGGTGTGGATCCCCGGCGGGGCGTTCGTCTACGGGGCCGGACAGCTGCAGCTGTACAACGGCTCGAGATTGGCCGCCAACGGCAACGTCGTCGTGGTGAACGTGACCTACCGGCTCGGTGTGTTCGGCGGGTTCGAACTCGGTGACCTCGGCCCGGGTTTCGACGACAACCTGTGCCTGCGCGATCAGATCGCGGCCCTGCACTGGGTGCGCGACAACATCGCCGCGTTCGGCGGCGACCCCGAACGGGTGACGGTGTTCGGTGAATCCGCGGGTGCGACGTCGGTGCTGGCGCTGTTGGCCAGCCCGGCGGCGGGTGGCCTGTTCGCCCGCGCGATCGCGCAGAGCCCGGCGCTGCCGCTGATCGCCGACCGGGACACCCGCGCGCGCCAGGCGCGACGGTTCCTGGAGGTGCTCGGTGCGGGCGCTGACGAGGTCAAGCTGCTTCCGCAGCGCCAGTTGCGCCGCGCCGCCGGAATGCTGCAATCCGAAAGCGCGCGCGACACCCCGCGGTTGGCCTACGGGCTGACCCACGGCGTCGATCTGCTGCCGCAGCATCCGATCGAGGCCGCGCGCTCCGGCGCGGTGCTGCGGGTGCCGCTGATCATCGGCACCAACACCCACGAGGCGTCGATGTTCGCCTGGGGCAAGCCGCCGATGCTGCCAACGACGACCGCCAGCATCGACGGCTACTTCGACCGGGTGGCCCCCGACGCCAAACAGCGGGTCCTGGCCGCCTACCCCGACTACCCACGCCGCAGGGCGCTGGTCGCGATCGGCTCCGACGCCATGTTCGGCGCACCCGTGTGGGCCCTCGCCGACGCCTACAGCGCCCACGCGCCCACCCACGTGTACCGCTTCGACCACACCACGTGGACGCTGAAGGCGCTAGGTCTCGGCGCCACCCATGGCAGCGAGATCGTGCACATCCAGCACAGCTACGCGTCCTACTTGGGCCGCAAGATCCATCCGCTCGGCAGGCGGGTACAGCCGTCGGTCGGCAGACGCATGCAGCGGACGTGGCTGGACTTCGCCACCAAGGGCTGGGATGGCGCGCCATGGTCGGACGACTGGCCGCTCTACGACACCCAGCGGCGCCGCACCAGGATCATCAAGTCGGCTCGCGACGTATCGGTCGACGATCCGGACGCGGATCGTCGCGAGGGCTGGGCGGGCCTGCATTGACGCCCGCTACGGCGTGACGGCGTACCGCTCGTCGGCGTAGCGCCGTCTAGCCGGGTCCGTCGCTCGCGGCGGCGAGAAGCGGAACCAGTACGTCGCTGATCGGGGTGGCCAGGCCGTGTGCGGCGGCCTTGCGCGCGATGACCCCGTTGCGGATGTCCCACTCCAGCGGCCTGCCCAGCTCGCGATCGGTCAGCATCGAGGTCGTGATGTCCTCGGGCACACCGCAGAGTATACGATTACAACTATGAGTCAACCCCGCGCCCTGGTAGGCGCCCGTGTCAGTGTGCTCTCGGGACCGCAGAAGGTCAGCCACTTAGCCCAGTTGGAAACAACCACGAAGTGGGCAGAGTCCAAGGACTACGCGATCGTCGGCAGCTTTGAAGACCTTGGCGTGTCAGCGTCGGTGCCGCCTGAGAAGCGACCAGACCTCGGGCCGTGGCTCACCGAAGAGGGAGCATCCCGCTGGGACGCCATCGTCTGGTCGAAGATGGACCGGGCGTTCAGATCGACTAGGCATTGCGTCGACTTCGCACGTTGGGCCGAAGAGCATCAGAAGATCGTCGTTTTTGCCGAAGACGGCTTGACACTGAACTACCAACCCGGGGCAACCAAGGGCATCGACGCCATGATGGCGGAGTTGTTCGTGTACCTCGGTTCGTTCTTCGCACAGCTCGAACTCAACCGGTTCCAGACCAGAACCAAGGACGCTCACCGAGTCCTACGTGGCACTGATCGGTGGGCCAACGGCTGTCCGCCGTTCGGGTTCATGGTCGTTGACCATCCATCCGGCAAGGGGAAGGCACTAGACACCGAGGACGACGGCAACGTACTTCTCTACGAGATGGCCGAACGTCTCCTAGCCGGTTGGTCGTTCGTCCGCATAGCGACGTGGCTGAACGAGACTGGAGCACTGACGAACAAGGATCGTGCCCGTGTCGCCAACGGCGGTGAGCCGAAGGCCAACCCGTGGACTGTCGCCACGGTGCGAAACACCTTGACGTCGCCGCGCACACAAGGTCTCAAGATGCACCAGCGCAACGTCGTTCTAGACGCCGATGGCGAGCCGATACGGCTAGCACCACAGACGTTCGATGACGACACGTGGAAACAGATCCAAGACGCTGCGGCGCTGCGAATGCTGGGCCAGAACAAACCAACCGTGACGCAGAATCCGGTGCTGGGGGTTGGGTTCTGCGGGTGCGGAGCGTCGCTGAGCCAGCAGATCACTCGTCGCGGCGACAAGACGTGGCGGTACTACCGCTGCGGTCGAACACCGAAGAAATGCGACGGGGTCAACATCAGAGCCGAGGACGGAGACGAGCTGCTAGAGGAGACGTTCCTCGAAGAGTACGGATCAGCGCTCGTCACACGTCGTGTGTTCGTATCGGGTGAAGATCACTCTCACGAACTAGAGAAGACGAACACGACCATCGACTCTCTACGCCAGGACCGTGCGATGGGGTTATTCGCCACGCCTGCCGACGAAGACACCTACCGCCAGCAGATGACGGCGCTACTGGCCAAGCGTGACCGGTTGGAGTCCACGCCGACTAGAGCGGCGGGGTGGGTCACCGAGGAGTTGGAGCAGACCTACGCGGAAGCGTGGGGCACCGAGGATCACCGTCAACTGTTGATCGACAAGGGTGTTCGGTTCGTGCTGAACGCCGGCAAACCGCTCAACTTCGAGTTGCAGGTGACGTAGACCTCGGGGGTCGAGTCGTCGGTTTTTCAGGTGGTATCGGTCGGCTCTTCACGCGCAGACTGAAACCGAGCTTCAGTACGTTCGCGTTCAGATCGACGTGATCGAGGTTGCAGAGTCTCACCGCGGCGCAGACGATCACGACGAGGACGAGTAGTGCGAGTAGGCAGACCAGCAGCGTCGTCATGGAGCACACGTTGATCGATGGGACCGACAACTAGCTGAGCTGGGCTTTTACGGTTTGCTAGCCCTCTGACCTGCGGTGTCGTAACCGTATCGATAGCAGGGGACATTGGTGTGATTCGCCTCACATGAGGCGTTATCGCAGTTCAGGGGCTGATCTTAGCCTTAATCAATGTGGACGTACTCGCCCTGCACGTTGAGCGCCACCTTCACCGCCGACGCGAGCGTATCAAGCTGCTCCGCATCGAGGACGACGTTGAAGAAGGCGGTCGAATTGAGAATGCCGCGGACGTCCATAGCGGTCTGGCCCCTCTCGCTGCTCCGGACTTTCGGGCGTACTGCGCACTCCGTCGAGCAGCCGCGGCCGTCCCGCCAATTCTCCGCCAGACCGTGAGCGACACATGGGGCGGCGGGTCGAGCATCTCCATGGCCGCCGGCCGGAGGTCATGGGCCTTGAGAAGGGCGTCCGCCGTGAGACCCACGCTCACGGCCGAGAAGAGCGGCGTGCCATCGGGGACCAGCACGTTGGCGACGCGGGTGAGGTGGAACGCGTCGTAGTCGGCGGCAAGGAACAGGTCGAAGACGCGCATGCCGCCGGGGACGGCAACGATGCCGCCTTGCGGCGCCACGGCGGCAAGCGCTTCGGCAAGCGATGCCTCCGCCGGGTTCCACCACCAGGCGTCCGGGCGCCGCTCGAGCGCCGGACACACGGCGGACGACAGCACCAGCCGGTTCCGCCGCTTCGGGTTGGGATTGGCCTCGTGACCGTGGCGGCCGAGGACGGTGACCGCCGATGCGTCGAGCGCCGCCTGGAAACGGGTCCAGTCAGCGTCGTTCCGGAGGCTCGCCGGGGTCTGACCCGTGGCGTCGGCGATGCGGTCGTCGGCCGAGACGATCGCGTGGCCGTGGAACATGTATGTCCGGCCGTTTACCGTGAGCATGGGTCCCGTCCGTATCTCAGCACTGCGGCCACCCATAACCCCAGCGCCAGGGGAGGCGGCTGCACGGCGCGCCGCCGAGCCGGACGGCGCGGTACATGGCTCCGGCGATGCCCTCGTAGATGACATCGACCATTCGAGCGCTCAGCCCGTAGTCCGCCATCAGCAATTCCCTCCGGACCGCGCCCTCGGCAAGGACGCAGGACCGCATCGTCTTGTCCGCGGCGCGCCGCGCCATGAAGCTCGCAAGCGCATCGTCGCCGGGGGCGCTGTGATAGGCGCGGTCGTGGGTGACGCAGCACGCTTCCCACGGCGGGTGATCGCCGTGGAGATCGGCGAGCTGCGGCAGGTGGGTGGCGGCGAAGGTCCAGCCGGCGGAGAGGCCGCCGCTGCAGCCGTCTGTGGTGAAGGGTGCGAGCGCCGCACCCGGCGCCGATCGCGTGGCGACGAAGCGCTCGTGTGCGGGCAACTCCAGCCACAGCTCGACCCGGTCGACGATGGTGGGCGGCGTGTCCTCACCAGCCGCCGGAGCCACCCAGGACAGAAGCAGAGCCAGAGCCGGCACGAGCCGGCGTGTCGACGATCGTAGCGCCATGCCGCCCTTTACCGCGCGGACGAAAAGCGCGCCATTGATCCTGTCGTCGCGGCGCGCACCATGGCCTTGCCCGGTGGGGGCGCGCCAAATACGGTTCGCCGGTACTTTCGGGGAGGGGACGATGGCCACGATGCTTCCGGTTCCGCCGACATTGCCGCGCGTGCGGTCGGGCCTGCGATGAGCGGCAAGGTCGTCGCGATCCTCGGCACGCTCGACACCAAGGGCGCCGAATTCGCCTACCTCAAGGCGCGGATCGAGGCGGCGGGCGTAGCGACGCTGACGATCGACGTCGGGATACTCGGCGCGCCCACCTTCCCGCCCGACGTGGAGCGCCGACGAGGTGGCCATCGCCGCCGGCGCCGACCTCGCCGCGCTCCGGGCGAAGGGAGACCGCGGCGAGGCCGTGGCGGCAATGGCGAAGGGCGCGGCCGAGGTGGTCGCGGCGGGGCTCCAGGCCGCGAAGGCCGGATCGACGGCATCGTGGTGCGATGGGCGGCGGCGGCGGCACCGCAATCGCCCACCGCCGCGATGCAGGCGCTGCCGGTCGGCTTTCCCAAGCTGATGGTCTGTCGACGCTCGCGCGGCGAACCGGCGCCTACGTCGGCGTGAGCGACGTCACGATGATGCCCGCCGTCGTCGATATCGCCGGCATCAACCGCCTCTCGGCGCGGATCCTCGCAACGCCGCCGGCGCCATCGCCGGGATGGTAGGGGCGGAAATGCCTCCAGCCGTAGCATCGGCGGACAAACCGCTGATCGCGGCGACCATGTTCGGCGTCACCACGCCCTGCGTCACGAAGGCCCGCGAAGTGCTCGAGGCTGCCGGCTACGAGGTGCTGGTCTTCCACGCCACCGGCACGGGCGGACAGACCATGGAGGCGCTGATCCGCGCCGGCTTCGTCGCCGGCGTGCTCGACATCACCACCACCGAACTCGCCGACGAACTTGTCGGCGGCGTGCTCAGCGCCGGCCCGAACCGGCTCGAAGCGGCAGGCGAGATGGGCATTCCGCAGATCGTGTCGGCCGGCGCGCTCGACATGGTCAATTTCGGCGCGCCGGAGACCATACCGGCCAAATATGCCGATCGCACCTTCTACCGGCACAACCCGCTGGTCACGCTGATGCGCACGACGATCGAGGAGAACGCCGCGCTTGGCAGGATCATCGCCGAGAAGTTGAACAAGCGACCGGGCCGACGGTGTTCATGATGCCGAGAAGGGGCGTGTCGCTGATCGACGTCGAGGGCAAGCCGTTCCACGACCCTGCCGCCGACGCGGCGCTTTTCGGTGCGCTGAAGAGCAATCTCGCGGAAAACGTGAAGCTGGTGGAACTCGACACCGACATCAACGACGACGCGTTTGCGGTCGCGTGCGGCAGATCTGCTGATGGCGAAGCTCCGGTGATGGCAATAATCAGACAATTCGGTATTCTGGGCGCCTGAGTTCATGACCGCCGGCCGGAGACGCCGGCTGGTTATAAAGGGAGGGACGACGTGTCGGAATTGCCCAGCTTCGATCTCGGGGAAAGACCGCCCTCGTCACCGGCGCCGCCCGCGGGCTCGGTCGGTCGATCGCGCTGTCGCTCGCCGAGGCCGGCGCCGACGTGGCGCTGGGGCTTCGCGATCGGCGAACGCCGACGGCGGTCGGCCGGCGAGATCGCCGCCATGGGGCGGCGGGTGGTGCCGCTCCAGATGGACGTGACAATCTCGCCGAGGCCTATCGCCGCCATCGACACGGCGATTGCCGAGCTGGGCGGCATCGACATTCTCGTCAACAATGTCGGCGGCGGGGTCGAGGCGTGGGCGCCTGACGTCACCGAGGCCGACTTCGACGCGACGGTCGATGCTCAACGTCAAGTCGAGCTTCTTCATCGGCCAGAGGGTCGCTCCGTCACATGATGGAGTCGCGGCGGCGGCCGGATCGTCAACATGAGCTCGCAGGCCGGGTTCATCGCGCTGCCGGGCGAGGGCGTCTATTGCCTGCGAAGGCGGCGGTCGTCGCATATGACCAAGTGCATGGCTGTCGAATGGGGCAAGTACGGGCATCAACGTCAACGCCGTCGCCCCGACCTTCATCGAGACCGACGGCACCGCCGAGGCGCTGTGGCGACGAGGCGTTCCGGGCGGACGTGATCGAGCGGATCGCGGCGCTCCATCGCGTCGGCGTCCCCGATCGAGGTGGCGGGCGCGGTGGTGTTCCTCGCTTCGCCCGCGGCCTCGCTCATCACCGGGCAGACCTGCTGATCGACGGCGGCTGGACGGCACGGTAGTCACGCGGCTGCGACGGACGCGCCGAGGGCGCGGGCATTTTCCGCCATGCGCTCGTCGAAGGTGGCGAGCGTCGCGTCGAGCCGCATCGCAAACGCGATGTTGAGCGCGTCGGCGGTGTGGATGTTCAGATCGAGCCGGATAGCGGCTGCGGCCATCATGTCAGCCGGAACCGCCTCGACCTCATCGGCAAGTCTGGCACTCCACGAGTCAAAGGCCGCGAGCGCGGCATGACCTTGGAAAGTGGTAAGCCTGCCGATGCGCACGTGACGCGCCAATGCCGAGGCCAGTTCGACGCCGGCGAAGTCGCTCACGAAGTCGACGATTGGGCCGCGACAAAAGTCTCAGCGCGAAGCGAGAAATGATCGGCCACGAGGAACGCTACAAGGCGCTCGCGACCAGATAGACACTCACCTCCGATCGTCTTCGTCGCGCATTCGACTGACAAAAGTCACCGGCGTTCTCGCTTTCGTCGGCTTTACCAACGACGCGATGCGCACGCAGCCACTCGATGTCAGCTTCCGTCATGCGCCTTGGCGATTTCGCCGGCTGGGCGGTGCAGGTACCGGCTTCAACTCCACGACCGGCTTCCCATGGCGGGTGATCACCACGCCTTCGCCCTCGAGGGCGCGGTCGATCAGTTCGGACAGGTGGCCTTCGGCCTCGGCAACAGTGTGCGTGCTCATACGTGCAAAGATAGCGACTGGCTCGACGGCGGACAACTGGCGGCACTGTTCGCGCTGGGCGGTTCGCGCGCGGTCAATGCGAGACGTTGGTCAGGAACTCGCCGAGCGGGCGCTCTTCGGGCTGCCGAAAGATCTGTCCTCGGCGGACCTTGTTCGAGGATCGCGCCCTCGTCCATGAACACCGTCCGGGTCGAGACCTGGCGGGCGAAGCGCATCTCGTGGGTGACGATGAGCATCGTCGTGCCCGCCTCCGCAAGGCGGCGGATGGTCACGAGCACCTCCTGCACGAGCTCGGGGTCGAGGGCCGAGGTCACCTCGTCGAGGAGGAGGAGGCGCGGCTCCATGGCCAGCGCGCGGGCGATGGCGACCCGCTGCTGCTGGCCGCCCGAGAGCGCCGAGGGGTGGTGGTTCCGCCGGTCGGCAAGACCGACCCGGTCGAGCCAGGTCTCGGCGATCGCCCGCGCCTCGGCCTTCGGCTTGTGCTGCACCGGGTCAGCCCGATCATGATGTTGCCGAGCGCGGTGAGGTGCGGGAAGAGGTTGTAGCTCTGGAAGACCATGCGCGATCCTCGCCCGCTGCATGGGCGAGCTGGCGGCCCGGGAGGCGCACCCGACCGCGTCCCTGAATGGCGGTAGCCGAGTTCCTCGCCGTCGAGGCGGATCTCGCCCGCCTCGAATTCCTCGAGGAGGTCGATGCAGCGGAGGAGCGTCGTCTTGCCCGAGCCGCTGGCGCCGATGATCGCCACCACGTCGGAGGGGAACACTTCGAAGTCGACGCCGCGAAGGATGCGGTTCGGCCCAAAGCTCTTGGTCAGCCCCCGGATGGTGAGGATCGGCGTCATGGTCGTTCCTACTGCGCCCGGAAGCGCCGCTCCACCCACCAGCCGCCGGCGCCGATGGTGAGGTTAACGACGAGGTAGAGGGCCCCGGCAAGCGCGTAGAACTCCATGGTCATGAAGGTGCGCCCGACAATCTCCTGGGTGGTCAGGAGAAGCTCGCCGACGCCGATCGCCGACAGGAGTGACGACGCCTTGACGATCTCGACGGCGGTATTGACGAAGTTCGGCGCGATCTGCCGGATCGCCTGCGGCAGGAGGACGAAGAACAGCATCTTCGGGAAGGTCAGGCCGATCGAGCGCGCCGCGTCGATCTGGGTCGGCGGGGATGGCGATCAGCGCGCCGCGAAGCGTCTCGCCGACATGGGATGCGCAGAAGACCGAGAGCGCGACGACGCCCGCCTCGATCGGGCCGAGGCTGATGCTGAGCGCCGACGGCATGTAATACGTGGCGAGGATGAGCACGAGCACCGGCGTGCCGCGCACCACATCGACGAAGACCCGGAACGGCAACGAGGCGATCCGGCCGCCATAGGTGAGGATCGGGCCGATGACCGTGCCGATGATCGCACCCGCAAGCACTGCCGCGGCGGGCAACGCCGTATGTGACCGAACCCGATCGACGGGCTCGCATTCGCCCGGATGCCGACCATGGCGCTCACGCGGCGTACGCATCCATCACTTTGCCGACGGCCGACGATCGTGTCCGAGACGTCCTGATCGCTCATCCCCGGCCACATCGGCAGGCTGATCAAGCGCTCGTACTCCGACTCGGCGACCGGCCAGCCGCCGCGAACGTATCCCTGCTGCGCGTAGTACGGGTGCCACGGGACCGGGATGTAGTGGACGTTCACGCCGATGTTCTCGGCACGAAGCGCTCGGAACACTTCGGCTCGTCCAACTCGAAGCCTGTCCAGGTTGAGGCGGATCACGTAGAGATGCCACGCCGAGCGCCGGTCAGTCGACACGGTGGGACATTGGATCTCCGGCCGCCCGCCGAGTGCACCGGTGTAAGCGGCCGCGATCGCCTCACGTCTGGCCAACCACGCGTTCGCCTTCTCGAGCTGTGACTCGGCCAGCGCGCATTGAAGATCCGTGAGGCGGTAGTTGAAGCCGAGCTCCACCATCTCGTACTGCCAGGAGCCTTCGCGCTCCCGCTGCCGGTGGTCGGTGGTGATGCCGTGATTCCTGAACAGGCGCAATCGTGCGGCGAGCTCGTGAATCGTTCGTCGTCACGACGCCGCCCTCGCCGCAGGTGATGTGCTTCACGGGATGCAGGCTGAACGTCGTCATCGTCGAGACGCTGCCGACTGGCTGACCGCGATAGGTGGCACCCAGCGCATGTGCGGCGTCCTCGATCACCGTCAGGCCGTGCTCCGCCGCGATGGCGGTCAGCTCGTCCAGATCGGCCGGAAGCCCGCTGAAGTCCACGGGGATGATGGCGCGGGTCTTCGGGGTGATTCGGCGGCGCACGTCCTCAGCATCGATATTCAGCGTGTCGCGGCGTGACGTCGGCGAACACGACGTTCGCGCCCTGATACCGGACGGCGTTGGCGCTGGCCGCAAACGTCATCGGCGTCGTGATGACTTCGTCGCCTGGACCGATGCCGGCCGCGAAGACCGCGGCGTGAAGGGCGGCCGTGCCGCTGCTGACGGCGACCGCTTCGCGCGCCCCAACGGCTGCGGCGAAGGCCCGCTCGAACGCCGCGACCGCCGGTCCGGTCGTCAACCAGTCCGAACGGAGCACCTCGACAACGCGGGCGATATCGTCTTCGTCGATCGTCTGGCGGCCGTAGGGCAGCATGCGATCCCGGACCGGGCGCCCGCCATCGACCGCCAGGGCACGCTCGACGCGACGATCACGGAAGCAAGGCTTTGAACTGGTCGAGGTCCAGCCACTGGTCGTTGGTGTCGCTCCCGTACGAGAAGCCACTGGCCAGGGAGCTGCCCCCATTCCGCCGCGGCGCCTCGAGCCACGGGTTCGCCGAATAGATGACGTACATGTCGTCGTACTCCACGCCGTGCCGGCTTCGTCGGGCGAGACCAGAATCTCGTGGATCTTTTCTCCAGGCCTCACGCCGATCACCTTTCGCCGGCAGCCATTGCCGATCGCGTCTGCCAGGTCGCCCAGCCGCATGCTGGGAATCTTCGGGACGAAGACTTCGCCGCCCTTCATGACTTCGGCGCACTTCACGACGAACCGGACGCCCTGATCGAGGGTGATCCAGAAACGCGTCATCGCCGGATCGGTCAGCGTGATCAGTCCTTCTTCTCGCTGACGAAGAAACAGCGGGATGACGCTGCCGCGGCTGGCGACCACGTTGCCGTACCGCGTGCAGGCGAAGCGCGTCGATCGCCCTCCTGCGTAGACGTTGCCCTGCACGAACAGTTTCTCGGCGACGAGCTTCGTCGCTCCGTACAGGTTCACGGGACTGACGGCCTTGTCCGTCGAGACCGCGATCACCCGCTTCACGCCGTTGTCGATCGCCACGTCGATGACGTTCTTCGCGCCGATGATGTTCGTCTGGACCGCTTCGAACGGGTTGTACTCGCACGCGGGCACCTGCTTCATCGCGGCAGCGTGAATCACGACGTCCACGCCGTCGAAGGCGCGGGTCAGCCGATCCTTGTCCCGGACATCGCCGATGAAGTAGCGCATCGGTGAGTCTGCGGATTCGGGAAAACTCTGGCGCATCTCGTGCTGCTTGAGCTCGTCCCGGCTGAAGACGATCAGCTTCTTGGGCCGTTTCTCGGCCAGGAGGATTTCGACCAGCTTCTTCCCGAACGAGCCGGTCCCGCCGGTGATGAGAACCGTCGCCTTCGACCAGTCGAGATTGTTCACAGGTCTCACGGCTAAGCCTCCGCTCCTCCGTAGTAGGCGGCGTATTCCCGGCGGTAGTACTGGGAGTAGTAGTACGCGTTGTGCTGAAGGTCGACGCGGTTGAGCACGGCGCCGATCGGCCTGGCCTTCGCGTGCTCGAGTTGCTCCAGCGCGCGCATCGCCGCCTGCCGGCTCGTCATCTCCGCGCCGACCACGAACAGCACGCCGTTGGCCAGGTGCGCGACGATGCACGGGTCGGTCACCGCCATCACCGGCGGCGTATCCAGGATCACCCAGTCGAAGTGCTGCGTCAGCCGTGGCGACGAAGTCCTTGAACCGCTTCGCGCCCAGCAGCTCCGCCGGGTTCGGCGGGATGCATGCCGGCCGGGAGCACCCAGAGGTTGGCGACGCTCGTCTTCCGCACCGCCTCGCTCGGCTTCACGGCGCCGACCATCACGTTCGACAGCCCGGGCTCCTGGCTGCACGCCGAGCAGGGTGTGCACGCGCGGCTTGCGCATGTCGGCGTCGATCAGCAGCACCCGCTGCCCCGCCTCCGCCAGCGCGATCGCCAGGTTCGCCGAGACGACCGTCTTCCCCTCGCCGGGGCCGGTGCTCGTCACGACGATCGACCGCCCGCCTTCCTCGGCGGACGAGAAGAGCACGTTGGTGCGGATCGCCCGGAACGCTTCGGCGAAGTTCCCGGGCACGCCGTTGTTGATCAGCGGATCGTGCGGCCGCCTTGCCGGAGAGCGCCGGCACCATCCCGAGGTACGGCAGCCCGAGATGCGCCTTCAGCTCGTCGGGCGTCTTGATGCGGCTGTCCATGTACTCGAAGAAGAAGGTGAGACCCGAGGGCGAGCAGCGATGCCGCCGAACAGCGCGAGCACCAGGTTCACGGGCTTGTTCGGGCTCGCCGGCCTCCGCGGCACCTCCGCCTCGTCGACGACGCGGATGTTGCTGCTCTTCAGCTCGCCCGCGATGCCGGTCTCCTTCGTGCGCTGCATCAGGCTGTCGAAGATCTGGCGGTTGCTCGCGGCGTCGCGCTGCAGCGCGCCGTAGTCGATGCCCTTGCGGTTGAGCTCCAGCGCGTCGCGCTTCTGCTGCTCGAGCGCGCCGATCAGGCTCTGCTCCTGCGCCTGCGCCGCCTGGTAGTCGTTGCGCGTCGACTGGACGACCTTGGCGATTTCACCCTGAAGCTTCGCCTCGACGGTCTGAATCGCGAGGCCGATCTTCACGCATGTCGGGATGCTGCGGTCCGAGCTGTTGCGACAGCTGCGCCTGCTGCCGCTGCAGCTCCGCCAGCTCGCCCTTCTGCTGCTGGATGAACGTGTTGGTGAGAATCGCCGGAAACGTGTCGAGCGCCGCCCGATCGCTCTGGAGCGACGCGATCTGGTTGTAGAGCGCCTCCTTCTGGATCCGCTCGGTCTTCGCGCGCGTCACGGCGGCGTTCAGGTCGGCCAGCTTCTGCACGACGATGTTCTGCTTGTCTTCGAGCGACACCGAATCGGTCTGCTCGCGATACTGCTGCAGCGCCTGCTCGCTCGCCTCGACCTGCTTGCGCTGCTCGCCGAGGCGCTGTCCGAGCCAGTCCGACGCCTCCTTCGACGAGGTGAACTTGAACTCGAGGTTCTGCTCGATGTACGCCCTGGCCAGCGCGTTGGCGACCTGCGCCGACAGCGCCGGATCGGGAGACTCGAACCTGACGTCCACGAGCCGGCTGTTGCGGATCGGGGAGACCGTCAACCCGGCCAGGAACCGGTCGATGGCGCCCGACTGGCTTGCCGTCTCGTCCGCCGCGGGCACGTCGGCGTCGGCGGTGCGGCCTTGAACCACCCGGAGACCATGGCGACGGGCGCGCCGAACGATCGCTGCTGACCGAGAACCGTGTCGTCGCGCTTCGGGTTGAACTGCGGATGATTCCACAGCTGCAGCGCCTCGATCGTCCGCCGGGCCAGGGCGCGGCTCTGCAGGAGCTTGTACTGCGTCTGGTAGTAGTCGTCCGCGATCTGGTTCTGCTCGAACGCTTCCTTGAAGCTGACGACGTTCGCGTTCTCCTTCTCGATCAGGATCTGGACCTTCGACTTCGTAGATGGGCGTGGCCGTGAAGGCATAGATCGTGACGGAGACGAAGACGACCAGGAACGCCGTGATCGCCGTCCAGCGCCGCTTGTAGAGCACCCTGACGTAGTCGAGCAGGTGAATGTCCGTGTCGCCGAGCAGGTTGCTGCCGTAGCCGTAGCCGGGCGCGCGCCGGCGGACGGCGGCGCTGCGGATCCGGCGGCGGCCGTGTCGGCGCGGCCGCGATGCGGCCGTGCGGCCGTTGTCCGGCTGCGCCGCCGTCGGACGGCGCGCGATCGATCCGGGTCGGGTCGAGCGGCGCTTGATCGGACATCAGAAAAACCTCTCGCGCACGATGATCGTGTCGCCGGGCTGCACGACGTCGCCCAGCTTCACGTTGAGTTCCTGCTTCTCGCCCTTGACGATGCGGACGATCTTGATGCGCGACGTCGACCCCAGCTCGGTCAGGCCGCCGGCGAGCGACAGCGCCTGCAGCACGCTCGTGTCCTTCTGCTGCAGGGCGTAGGCGCCGGGGTTCTTCACCTGGCCGAACACGTAGACGCTTTCGGCGCGCGGCACGAAGATGGTGTCGCCGTCGCGAAGGACCGCGTTCTCCGCAAGGGCGCCGTTCTGCAGGGCCTTGAGGTCCACCCGCACGATGTCTGGCGCCGTTGTCCGGCGTCGGCAGCACCGGGCCCGCTGCCCTGCCGGCGGCAGGGCGCACGATCACCACCTCGCCGCTCGCCGTCGGCAGCGTCGAACCGGCGCGCGCGAGCGCCTCGACCAGGCTCATGTCGCCCGACAGCGGGTAGCTGCCCGGGATTCGCACCTCGCCGACGATGAACAGCTTCTGGCTCTTGTAGGTCTCGACGGCCACGGTCACCTGCGGGTCGTTGAAGAACCCTTCGTCCTTGAGCCGCTTCTTCAGCTGCGCTCTCCAGCGCGCGCAGGCTGAGCCCGCCGGCCGTGAGACGGCCGATCAGCGGGTAGGTGAACGTGCCGTCCGCCTCGACGGCGAACTTTCCGGAGAGGTCCGCCTGGTCGTAGGAGGTGATCGTCAGCACGTCCTGCGGGCCGACGACGTAGTCGGTCACCGGCGCCGGGCCCTGCGCGACGGCACACGGACGCAACGCCAGAACGCAGAGCACGCAGAACACGCAGCGACCGACAGCTTAGGGCACTCGCTCTGCAACGCGGAGCTCGCGCGGCTCACGCGTGAACGCGATCTCGAGTCTGCTGTTCTCAGAAGCCATAAGTCACCGATGTCCCGAATGTCAGCCCGTTGTATTGCCGCAGCTCCACGATCCGACGTGCGGCGATACTCGTCCACGTTGAACCCGATGCGCATCCGCCGCGCCACGCGATACCCGAGGCCGCCGCCGAACGAACGCACGTAGTCGGTCCGCGCCGGGAGGGTCGGACCCGTCGTGATGCGGTTCTGGTAGTCGAGCCGGGCGACGCCGAACCGGCCGATCAGATCGATCGGGCCGAAGAGGTGCTGCGTGATCGACGCCGATCGCGCCGGTCAGCACGTAGTAGGGCTGGTTCAGCTCGTACGAGTACTGCACGTCGCGATCGGCCTGGAGGCCAAGCTTCGTCGGGCCGAGGGCCGTGTACAGGTCCACGGCGGCGACGCTGCCCGGTACGGCGGGAGATCGGACGACAGCGGCCGGAAGTCGCGATAGCCGAACGACGCCGACCCCTTGATCAACGCCCGCGTGCTCGAACTTGACGCCGCCCGCGATGCGGGTCGAGTCGGAGTCGCGGAGCGGCGAGAACTCGAACCGATCGCTGCTGCAGGCCGACATCGAAGGTCAGGGTCGTCAACGGCGTCAGCCGATACCGCGCGGTCAACGCCCCCATCGTCACCGTGCGGTTCAACTCGAAGTGCAGGTTGCTGTCGAGAAAGACCGCGTCCTCGTCGTAGTCGATCTTCGTCCGGGTCCCTCGAAGACCGACGAAGGTCTTCGGGAACACGCGAATCTCGACCGCCCCGTTGCCGCCGGTCTCGTAGCGCTGCGTGCGCACGTCGATCTCGAACCCGGGACGCTCGCGGGTGCTGAGATAGCTGCCGCCGCCGCTCAGGATCACCCGGTTCAGCTGGAACTGCAGGCCGCCTTTGACGACGCTGTTGGCCGACCGCTCGCTCGCGTACGTCTGGTAGTAGACGAGATCCTCCTTGAGGGTGCCGGTCAGCCGCGCCCGGCCGAGGCGCATCCGCAGATCGGTCGCCGGCGTGACGGTCAACGTGAAGTCGCGCTTGGGCTCGGCCTGATCCGGCTCGTTGAACACGTTGCTGTCCACGCCGAGGTTGGTCAGGGCGAGCGTCGGGTACAGGTCGAGCGGTCCGATGCGGACCGGCGCGCCGGCGGCCGCTCGGCGGTCTGCGGGAACGCACGGGTGGCGATCATCCGGAACAGGACGGGCAGCAGGAATCTGTGAATCAACGCGCACTTGGCCACGGGGCTAGGAGTGCTGGAGCTCAGGAATCGAGGGGACAGCGAGGAAGGAGGTCCGCCTTCAGGCGGACCGCGTCACGGTCGGCTAAAGTTGACAGAGCGCAGGCGGACGTCACGACCTGTGCGGACGACCGTGAACCGCTCAGCAGGCAGAGCTCTACCTCGATGGGCTCGCGTCGTCCGCTGGTCGCGACGACGATCACGCCCACGACGCCGGCGCCGACGGCCGCGATCGTGACGATGCCCAGGGTGCTCGTGAAGAAGGAACCGCCGCCGCGCTGCCGCGAGCGATTGCGCGGCCGATGCCGTCACCGTGACGGTCGGTCGCCGTCATCGCCGTGGCGGTCAGCGAAATCGAGGCGCTCGTGCCGACGACCTCTCCCTCGGCGTTCACGACTTCAACGACATAGTTCCCGGGAGCGAGCGCGGCGAAGCTGAACTGGCCGTCCGCGCCGGTCGTCGTCGTGCCGGCAAGCTGGCCGGTCTGAGGGTTTCGCAACCGCACGGTGGTGTTCGGCATCGCCTGGCCCGATGCGCTGCGAGCCGAGCCCGAGATGATGCCGGTCGCAGCCTGCCCGGCGGGGGCGGGCGCTGCGAGCAGCGGGACGCTCGGGACGACGAGGGCGGCAATCAGCAGCAGACAGAACCAGACGGCGGAACATGGGACAACATGGACAACCTCACAGCCACTATCGTCGGGTCGATGCGCGCGGTCAAGGACTTCATGCAATGTGACGCGAACGATACTTTCTGATGCCGGCGACCGCGTCACCGTCGACCCGCAGACGCCGCAGTCTCCGGTACAGATTCGTGCGCTCGATGCCCAGCGCTCGCGCCGCGTCGCTCACGCTGCCGCGATGCTGCTCGAGCACGGTCGCGATGTACTCGCGCTCGAACTGCGCGTGCGCCTGCCTGAGCGTCCGGCGCGTGGCGAAGGCCACCGACCCGCCGTCGATCCTCACGCTCCCGAGCACGGCTTCGAGGCTGATGCAGGTCTCTTCGGAGGAGCCCGCGACGGTCTCGAGGACTTCCCGCAGCTCGGGCGCATTGCCGCGCCAGGGCAGCGCCGCCATCAACGACAGCGCGGACCGCGACAGCGTCTTCGGCGCCACCTCGAGGCTCGCGCAGATCCCGCGCAGGAAATAGTTGGCGATGGCCGGAATGTCCTCGCGCCGGCTCCGCAGCGGCGGCATGTCGATCCGGATCGTCGACAATCGCCGGTACAGGTCGTCGCGCACGCGGCCCTCTCGCACGGCCTGGTCGAAGTGCGGATCGACGCCGGCCACGGGCCGCACGTCCATGACGATGGGCTCGCCGGTTTCGGCGAGCAGCGCCTCGCGCCGGCACAGCACGCGCGCGAGCCGCGCCTGCACGCGGGCCGAGGCGGCGGCGACGTTGCGGAGGTAACAGGTGCCGCCGATGGCGTCGTAGAGGCGGCTGGCGCGGCTCACGTGCTCGAGATCGCGCGCCAGCGGATCGGGGTCGACGCCGGGCCGCCGGCACGATGCGCCGAAGAGCTCCCGCTCGAGCTCGTCGGGGTTGAACGCCGCGCAGTCCACGGCGACGAACCGCGCCGGCTTCGGCTGATGCGCGTGGATCGCGCGGGCGACGACGCGCCGGCCCGTGCCGCTCTCTCCACGCACCATCACGCCCGCACGCAGCCTCCCCGCGTGAGCGGTGCGCACGCTCACGTCGCGCATCGAGGGCGACAGGCAGTACAGATCGTCCCAGACGCCGGCCTGCGGCTGCAGGCGGCGGCCTCTGTGCTGCGCGCCTTCGCGCTCGAGGGCGTTGACCACGCGCGACGGCCCGAGCGGCCGCGCGAAGACATCCGCCACGCCCGACACGACGGCTTCGTTGGTCAGATCCGGCCGCTCCATGTCGACGACGGCGAACATCAGCGTGCGGGCGCGTCGAATGCGCAGGTCGCGCGCGGTCCGGAGCGCCGCGGCGCCCCGGGACAAATCGAGCAGCACCGGCATGTCGCGGCGCTGAAGCTTGCTGAGCGCGCCGGCCGTCGTGTCGGCCCACAGCACCTCGAGCGCGGCCGCGGCCAGCGAGCGCTCGGCTTCCGCGCGCTCGCTGGCGGACAGCCGATGTAGAGGATCTGCATGCGTTGAAGTCTAAGTCAAGTCTCAAGTCTCAGTAAGCTTAGGATGACTTGGACTGAGTGAGCTTGGTCTGAGACTTGAACTGAGGCTTGCTGTAGAGCTTCGCCCCCTCACTTACAGTGCCTGCCAAGCGGCCCCGGCTCGAAGAGAGGGACCGGTGCGAGCACCTGAAGGCTAACAAGTTCGGCGCGCGAAAGGGATCGGCCTGGAGATTGGAAGATGGACTAGCTCGTACGATCAGTCCGCCAGGAGCGTCAGCAGCGAGGCGTGAATGGATTCGACGCTGAGATCGTCGCAGTGCAGCGTTCGCACGCCGACGTCGGTGATCGCGTACTTGTCGGTGGACACCATGACGATCTTCAGCTGCGGGAACTCGTTCAGGATGTGGCTGCAGATGCCCGGCGCCTTCGAGGGGTCGTCGGAATCGGGGGCCGTGAGGAACACGACCTCCGCGCGGCGTTCCTTGATGGCCAGGAGCAGCGCCAGGGAGTCCGGCGGAGAACCGACGACGTCTATCCCGGCCGTCCTCAGCGCGTGCTCGAACACGTCGCGAAGCAAGGGAGGGTCGACGCGGAGTACAGCTCGCATGAATGCCGAGCAGTCTAGCGGCCATTCCCGCGGGGAACATCCATCCTTCGGGCCAAAGAAGACGTAGGCCGTTGGACGGCGAGCGGTTCTAGGTCAGGGTCGCATCCGGGAGTCGTCGGCGGCGGTGTCGATCGCCGTCGTGCCCTCTCTGGCGTAGTAGGACGCGATCTGCACGCGGGTGCGCAGGGCGAGCTTCTCGAGCACGTTGTGCACGTGGCTCTTGACGGTGAACGTCGCGACGTTCAATCGCAGCCCGATCTCCTTGTTGCTCAGACCCTCGGCGATGAGCCGGATGATTTCACGTTCGCGCTTGGTCAGCGTCACCGCGGACGACAGGAGCGCCTTTTCGCGCCGCGCCTCGTGGTTGACGATCTCCGAGAAGAGCGAATCGGTGAGCGGCGGCGGCAGGACGTTGGTCCCGCCCGCCACGAGGCGGATCGTTTTCAGGAACTCGTCGAAGGTCGCATCCTTCAGGAGGAAGCCGGAGACGCCGGCCCTGACGAACTCGATGATGTCGGCCTGGGCCGGGAGCAGGTCCATCACGATCACCTTGACGTCGGGGTGTTCCCTGGTGATGGCCTCGACGAGCCGCACGTTGTCCTGATTGCGCAAGCCCGAGATCCAGCAGGACGACGCGGGGCTTCAGCTGCTGAACCTTCTGGAGCACGTTGTCGCGATCCCCGAGCGCGGCGAGGATCTGCAGGTCCTCCTGATGGCGGACCATGGCCGTCAGGCCTTCACGCAACAGCCGGTTGCCTTCGACGAGAATGAGTGACGTCGGCGTCATCGGTTGCTTTTCGGCTGAGCCTCGGCGCGTGCGCTTCGACGGGGGCACAAGCAGTATCAGGAACCCGGCGAGGCGGTGTCATGAAGTTTCCTCATCCGAGCAGATTGTGTGTGCAGGTGATGTGGGCAGCTGACTCAGCTGTCAGCGTTCAGCCATCAGCTCAGACTTCAGGTTTCAGATTTCAGCTTTTGGCGTGAAGCTTCAGGCTCCAAATTTCAGGCGCCGATAATCTGAGAGCTGAAAGCTGAGAGCTGAGAGTTGAGAGCTGAGAGTTGAGAGCTCAAGTCTCAAGTTTCAAGTCTCACGCTTTCGACTCTTCAGACTTGTTCGGTATCAGGTTTCAGGTTTCAGATTTTCGGGCGCGTCTCAGTGCTAGGGCGGGGGCGTGTCGTCCGCGGCGGTTGGCACGAAGCGATAGCCGCGGCCGGGAACCGTGGCGATGTACCGCGGCCGCCGCGAATGGTTCTGCAGCTTGACGCGCAGGTTGCGGATGTGGCGGTCGACGACGTTGCTCTCGGCCACGTAGTCGGCGCCCCAGAGATGGTCCAGAATCTCGTCGCGCGTGAGCAGACGGCCCGCGTTGGCGGCCAGCAGATAGAGCAGGCTCTGCTCGAGCGAGGTGAGGTGCAGCTCGGTGTCGCCGGCCCGCACGCGACGGTTCAGGATGTCGATCTCCAGGTCCCCGAGCCGCAGCACCGGCGTGAACACGACGGCGTCGCGGTAGGTCCGCCGCATGACCGCCAGCGCCCGCGCGACGAACTCCTCCGGGGAGAACGGGACGGTGAGGATGTCGTCCACGCCTCGCTCGAAGGCCGCCAGCTTGGACTTGAGGTCGCCTCGTCGCGTGAGCGCGATGACCGGGAGGTGGCCGGCCTGCTCCGCGGGGCGGAGCCGGTCCAGGATCGCGCTCCCGGCGATGTCCATGTCGAGGATCGCGAGATGGGGCTGCCAGTCGGTGAGCGTGGCCGTGGCTTCCTCGACCGTCTGCGCCACGCGCGTGTTGTAGTGGCCGTGATTGAGCGCGAGCTTCACGACCTCGGCGAGCACGGGCTGATCGATCACCAGCAACGCGCGGGCCGGGCTACGCAGCCGCTGGTCCTGCGAGGTCATGCGCGCGTCGGTTTCGACGTTTCCTCCGGGGGATGCGCCGGGACGAAGAGGATAGCACAGCGGCCGACGGCGGCCGCGAGCGAACAGCTGCCACGCGTTGCACCGGAGATGCCCGCAGCTGAAGCCGTTTTCCCGCTGTCGCGCGAGTCGCGCCGCTCGCAAGGTCGCGGTTGCAGCATGTCTTCGGCCAATGGACACGATCGGCAAGCGACAAATGTAGTGCTAAAGGGACGGGGAAATACCTCGTCACCGTCAAGGACCAGGCGGCCCCGTGCTAGGATCGCGCCGCGAGATGAGGATGAACCAGACCCAACTGGCGATCGCCGGTTGCCTGCTCGCCGCGGCGGTGTGCTCGGCGCCGCGCCGCCCAGCGACCCGCGGCATCCGCGACGCGTGACGCTGTTCGAGGGCGCCCGGCTGATTGCCGGCGACGGCAACGCGCCCATCGAAAGCTCCGCGTTCCTCGTCGAGAGCGGCAGGTTCACGCGGGTCGGCCGGAAGGGCGAGGTCTCCGCCCCCGCCGGCGCGGCGCGCGTCGATCTGACCGGCAAGACGGTGATCCCGGCGCTCGTCGACGCGCACTCCCACATCGGGTACATGAAGAACCTGACCAGCGGGCCGCAGAACTACACGCGCGAGAACATCCTCGACCACATGTATCGGTTCGCGTACTTCGGCGTCGCCGCCAGCCAGGCGATGGGCACCGACTTCGGCGAGATGCCGTTCCAGCTCCGGGACGAGCTGCTGGCCGGGAAGTACCCGGATGCCGCCCGGTTCCTCTCGGCGGGCCGCGGCCTGGCGCCGATCGAGGAAATCAGCCCCGCCAACATGCGGCACTCCGCGTTCGTGGTGACGACCGAAGAGGGCGCCCGCGCCTCCGTTCAGGAGCTCGCTCCGCGGAAGGTGAGGCTCATCAAGACCTGGGTGGACGACCGCGGCGGAACCATCAAGACGATGGCTCCCAACCTGTACGGGGCGATCATCGACGAGGCGCACAAGCACAACCTCCGCGTCGTCGTCCACGCCACGGGACTGGCGGACGCGAAGGATCTGCTGCGCGCCGGGATCGACGTGTTCGCGCACATGATCAGCGACGTGGACGACGAGCTCGTCGCGCTGTTCAAGCAGCACCCGAAGACGGCCGTGCTGCTGGCCCTTGGCGCGCCGCGGCGGACGATCTACGCGCCGTGGCTCAATCCGCCGCACCCGCTCGTGGCGGAGACGGTGTCGCCCGAGCAGATCAAGCGGCTGCAGGACCGGCTGGCCGGCACGACGCCGGAGGCGCTCGCGGCCGGCCGCCAGGCCTGGGATCGGCTGGCCCGCGGGATCGCGAGGCTCAACGCCGCGGGCGTGCGGATCGGCGTCGGCACCGACGGCGGCGGGCAGGCGGGCGACCAGTTCATCGGCTGGACCATGCACACGGAGATGGAGAACATGGTCGCGGCCGGCATGACGCCGGCCCAGGTCCTCGTGGCGGCGACGCGGACGTCCGCGGAGATTCTCGGACTCGACGATCTCGGACTGGTGGCGGCGGGCAAGAGCGCCGACTTCGTCGTGCTCGACGCCAACCCGCTGGACGACATCACGAATACGAGAAAGATCTCCAGGGTCTATCTGCGCGGCACCGAGGTCGATCGGGCGAAGCTGAAGGCGCGATGGGGCGGCAAATCAAATCACCAGATCACCAAATAACCAAATCACCAAATGTTCATGACCCCCTGTGGGGCTCGGTGTGCGAGGGCTCCTGATCGCACAGCCAGAACCAGTAGAGCTCGATGGGTTCCTCGCCGGCCACTGCCGCGACGACGGGGTCGATCTTCGGGGAGCTCGCGAGGATCATCCGGCCGCTACAGTGTGGAAAAGTGCAATCCTTGGTCTGCGTCGGCGCTCGTGTCGCCATCTTCACCTCCCGGAGGACGAATAATATCAAGCGATCCTATCACTTACACGGTCGCAGGCAGGGCGCGGCCAGGCGATCGGCTCGTTCAAGTTCATGATGTACGGAATCGAAAGTTGGGTAAGCTAAAAGCCGACAAGGAGTACTTCCCATGAAACGCAGGTGGATGATTGTTCTGGCTGCCGTGGCCGCGGTGCTGCTCGAACAACCGGCGATCGCGCACCACTCATTCGACGCGGAGTTCGATCGCGCCAAGCCGGTCACGCTGAAAGGCACGGTCACCAAAGTCGAGTGGGGAAATCCCCACATCTGGATCTTCATGGATGTGAAGGACGAGAAGGGGACGGTCGCGAACTGGGGGGTTGAAGGCGGCGCGCCGAATGCCCTGTTCCGGGAAGGCTGGCGAAAAGACTCGGTGAAGTACGGCGACACGCTGACGGTCGAAGGCAACATGGCGAAGGATGGCTCCCTCCGGGCAAACGCCAACAGGGTGACGCTCCCTGACGGCCGGAGGGTATTCGCCGGATCGTCTGGTGGTGCCCGATGAGGGCGTGGGTCCTGCTCGTTGCCGCAGCGCTGTTCATCCAGGTTCCGACCGGGACGCAGACGCAGTCCCACACGCCGGATCTGAAAGGGCCGGCGCCGAGGCTGCCCAACGGCAAACCCAGCATGGCCGGGGTGTGGGACAACACGCGCCGGGCGGATGTGACCGACCCTGCCAATCCCGGGTTCGTGAAGGAGCTGCCCTATACCGCCTGGGGCAAGAGCAAGTGGGAGGGCTACGCGGCGTTCATGCAGACCAACGGCGACTACGTCGGGAGTTGCCTGCCGTTCGGGATCACGAGGTCGATCTACGGGCCGCATCCTTTGCAGATCATCCAGGACAACGATCATCTTGCGATGCTGTTCGAGCAGAACTCGATGTTTCATCTCGTGCCGACTGACGGCCGTCCCTTCACCAAGGATCTTCCACCGTCGTGGTTCGGCGAGTCGGTCGGACACTGGGAAGGCGATACGCTGGTCGTCGAGACAGTCAACATGAACGGCTACACCCGAGTGGATACGATCGGGCACCCGCTCAGCGCCCGGGCGCGCTTCAGGCAGACGTTCAGACGCGTCAACTTCGGCACCATCGAGCACACGTTGACCGTCACCGATCCGAAGACCTACACGAGTCCGTGGACGGTGAAGGACACCTGGCCTCTCGACCCCGGGACGACCCTGATCGAGTACGCGTGCATGGAGAACAACCGGGCCTTCTACGAAGGCCGCATCAAGCCGTTCGTTCCGCCGGACGACGTGAACTGATGACGCGATCGCGCCGCCGCCGTGCGATTGGTCTGGTCCTCCTGCTGGCCCTGGCTGTGCCGCTGATCGCGGCGGCCCAGCGTAGCGGGCGCTTCGGATTCGGCTCCCGATTCGGCTTGCCCGAGAACGTCCCGTACGACGGCCGCTTCACCTTCGTCCGCATCCGGTACGCGAGGTACGGCGGGTGGGCGGCCGACTACCCGACGATGGAGCAGAACCTGACGACGATCCTGCACGAGATCACGTCGCTGCGGCCGCACGTGAAGGTGAGCAACATCAACACCTTCGACGACCCGGAGCTGCTGAAGTACCCGATCGCCTATCTCTCCGAGCCGGGCTACTGGTTTCCGACCGACGCAGAGGTGCTGGGCCTCCGCGATTACCTGCAGAAGGGCGGGTTCCTGATCGCGGACGATTTCCACTTCCCGAACGAGTGGAACGTCTTCGAAGCGGCGATCCGGCGCGTCCTGCCCAATGCGCGGATCGATCGCCTGGACCGCTCGCATCCGGTTTTCAACAGCTTCTTCCAGATCGAGTCCCTCAAGGTGCCGTATCCCGGCCGGCTCGGCGAGCAGGGGCTGATGGGCGAGTTCATGGGCATCCACGAGGACAACGATCCGCGCCGGCGGCTGATGGTCTCGATCAACTACAACATCGACATCGGCGACTACGTGGAGTGGTCGGGGGAGAACTTGTACAACCCCCTTGCGACCAACGAAGCGTACAAGTTCATGATCAACTACGTCGTCTATGGAATGACGCACTGACACAGCCATGATTCTTTTGCCCCGTGTCGAGGGCCCGGAACCGTCCGGCCGACCTTACACACCCGTCCCCTCATTCCCGCGATCGTCAACTGGAGGATCGATCATGAATCGAGCGCCAAACATAGAGCGTTTTTCACAACGCTGTAGTGTCCGCCTTCAGGCGGACCCCCGACAGGTCCGGCTAAAGCCGGACACTACCTACTACGGCGTTGTGAAAAGCGCTGTAGGCCTGGCTGTCGCGGTGTGTGTCCTCCTGGCCGCCAACCTCTCGGCCCAGCTGCCTCACCTGTCGCCGGCGCACCTCAATCCGGCGATCGAGAAGCTGGCCTCGGGAAAGCAGATCTACGGGCTGCTGACGCAGGATATTTCACGGGAGAACGCCCGGGTGGTCGCCCGCCGCGAGACGGACTTCATCTTCATCGACATGGAGCACTCGCCGTTCAACCTGGAGGCGTTCGCCAACTTCGTGGCGGCGATGAACGACAAGGCCTACACCGTGAAGAACGGAGCGAAACCGCGGTCGGCGCTCATCGTGCGCATGCCGCCTGTACGCCTCGGAAAACGCCGGATGGGTGGTCAAGCAGGCGCTGGACATCGGCGTGATGGGCTTCGTGTTCAACACCGTCGAGACGAAGGAGGAAGCGGAGGCCGCGGTGCAGAGCATGCGGTACCCGCCGTGGAAGGCGTTCCCCAACACGCACAAGGGGCCGGTGGGCGTTCGCGGCTGGTCGCCGGGCGGAGCCGTCTGGGCCTGGGGCATCCCGCAGGAAGAGTACCGCCGCCGCGCCGATGTCTGGCCGCTCAATCCGGAAGGCGACTTGATGGCGATCATGATCATCGAGACCGAGAAGGGCGTGAAGAACGTGGACGCGATCGCGCAGGTGCCCGGCGTGACGGCGCTGAGCGCCGCCGCCGGGGGCGATCTGTCGTCGTCGTACGGCGTGCCCGCGAGCTCGCCCGAGGTGGAAGGCGCCCGTCAGTCGATCCTGCAGGCGTGCCTGAAGCACAAGGTGGTCTGCTGGATCTCTCCGACCGGCAAGGCCGACCTCGACAAGCGGCTCAAGGAAGGCTGGCGGATGCTGCGGACGGCGAACGGCCTGGCGGAGTAGGAGTGACCATGCTGCCGAGGACGCTGATGGTTGCGCTCGTGGTGGGGCTGCTGCAGGTACCAACGGCCGGCCAGCGCGCCCCTTTTGCGACCCCTGCACCGGGCTCGGGTCCCACGCCGATGAGGCCCTATGGCCAGTCGGGCGGCTGTTCGGAAGAGCCCGGACAATTTCACCGGTGCGCGATGGAGAAGGCGAAGGTGTTCAAGCCGCCCCGTACCGCGGACGGCAACCCCAACCTTCAAGGCTTCTGGGCCCGAATCGCCATTCGTAACATGGAGAACATCGAGGAACATCCCGAGACGATGGATGGGTCCGGGGGAACGAGCGCGATCGTCGACCCGCCGGACGGCCGCATTCCGTACCAGCCCTGGGCCGCGGCGAAGAGGGACGGCCACTTTTCAATCTACCGTTCTCCGGTCCGGTACTGCGTTCCCCACGGGTCGCCGGCGCAGTCGTATCTGGCCGGGGGCTTCCAGCTCGTTCAGACGCCGGGGCATGTGCTCATCCTCAACGAGTATTCCCATACCTATCGCATCATCCCTACCGATGGCCGTCCGCATCTCGGTCCGAACATCCGTCTCCTCGAGGGAGACTCGCGCGGCCGCTGGGACGGCAACACGCTGGTCGTCGACGTCACGAACCAGACGGACAAGACCTGGCTCGACCACATCGGGAATTTCTACAGCGAGAGCGTGCACGTCGTCGAACGCTTCACGATGATCCACCCGGACGTCATTCACTACCAGGCCACGATCGACGACCCGAAGGTCTACACGCGGCCCTGGACGATGTCGTTGGGGTGGCGGCGCCAGGCGGACCCGGGTTACGAGATGTGGGAGAACGCGTGCTGGGAGGGTGTGAACCAGGGCGACCTGGACCGGGTCAACATCGGGCTGAAGGTTTATCCGGGGGCTTTCCCGAAATAAAAGGAGTGAATCATGCGACTCTCGTCTGCCGTCCTCATCCTGGCGCTCGGAGCCTCCGTCAACCTCGGCGCGCAAGGGCGCATGCCGCCCATCCCCGCCGACAAGATGACGGACGCGCAGAAGAAATCGGCGGCCGACTTCCGGGCGATCCGCAAGACCGACCCCACGGGACCGTTTGCGGTGATGCTCCGGGTACCCGAACTGATGGACCTGGCGTTCAAGTGGCGTGAGCACGTGCAGTTCAGGAGCGCGCTCGACCAGCGGCTGACCGAACTGGCCATCATCGTCGCCGCGCGGCACTGGACGCAGGAGTACGAGTGGAACGCTCACTACCCGCTGGCGCTCAAGGCCGGACTGAAGCAGGAGATCATCACGGCCGTGGAGGAGGGGAGGCGCCCCAGCCACATGGCGGAAGACGAGGAGATCCTGTACGACTTCTGCACTGAGCTGCAACAGAACCACGCCGTCAGCGACGCGACGTACGCGCGCGCCCTCGCCAAGTTCGGGGAGCCGGGGATCATCGAGGCCACCAGCCTTCAGGGCTACTACAGCCTGCTGGCGATGGTGATGAACGTCGCGCGAACACCTCTGCCCCCTGGCGCGACGAGGCCGCCGCTGGCAGCATTCCCGCGCTGACGGACTAGAGCCGTTTTCGATTCTGTGTAGTACGTAGTGTCCGGCTTTAGCCGGACTTCACGACGGTCCGCCTGAAGGCGGACACTACGTACATCTGGAAACTGCTCTAAAAGAAGGTTCTACTCCACCTTCAAGGCGGGATTCGCCGAGCGCCTACGCCTCTCGGCGCGCCAGGTGGCAACAGTCGGAGTAGTAATGCCGAGCAGTTCGGCGATCTCGCTGTTCTTGGCCTCGGAGCCTCTAAGACGCTCGATCGCCTGGCGCAGGAGCCATCTCTGCAGATCCATTTGATGTGTGTGGTATTTCAGGTCCTTCGTATCGCTGGCGATGACGAACGAACCTGACGGGTCGGCAAGCCGTGCCCTGAGCTCCTTCATCTGTTCATGAATGAACCCGTGCTCAACCGCGGGCAACAAACTGGATGCACGCTCGAGATAGCTTTGAGCGAAGTGGCGCCTGTCTTCCTCGAGATGAGTTCTGGCGATATGGAGATGAAGGATGGCCCTGATCTTGGGGTTGTCGAGCTCCCGTTTCCGATCTGATGCGTGCAGACTGCGTTCAGATTCCGCCAGTGCCTGGGTGAAGTGGTCGCGGGCTTGTTGGTGGTCGCCCTTGGCCGCGTATGCTTCACCGAGGGTGATCAGTGCATCGACTCGTGCGAGCGGCTCTGAGTCGTGCGCCACCAGGCTTTGGGCCTCCTGAGCCAGGGTCAACGCACTCGGCTTCGGGTTTTTGAGGTAGCGTGCAATTCGACTTCGAAGGATTTTGGCGTTGCTCGCCCATCGAGCGTCGGCACGTCGCTCCATGTGCTTGATGAACGTGGCGGCTTGTTTGACGTGGTCCTGGTGGCGCGCCGTATTCCCATTCGGCTGCCGCATCGCCGCCTCGGACAATCTGATGTGACACTGAGCGAGCTCGCTCGCCGCTCTTGTCGCATAGGCGGGATGGTCGTATTCACCGGCGGACAAGGTTGTCCAGCTCTCATTAATGTCTGCAAGGGCCGCCTCGAGTCGATCGATTTCAGAGGTCCCGGCAAGCGCGCGCAGGATCGATCCGCGGATGAGAGCCGCGTAGGCGCGGTGAATCGGATCGCGACTGCCCATGAAGACGATCTGTGCGGGATTCACGTAGTCGTTCAATGCCTGATCGAGCCGACCACGCGTGTAGGCTACCCATCCGAGGCCCAGCGCCGAAACGACCGCAGCTCTGTGCTGGGCAAACGACCGTTCAGACTCGATGACCTGCTCCGATGTCTCGGTCGCCGTCTCGATTCCGCGCGCGCATAGCTCTATGCGGTACTCCGCCCTCCGTCGTGCCCACTCCGTCGCATTGTGATACTCCTTGACCGCAGCCTCCAAGCGTCCGCTCTGCCGAAGAGCGCAGCCTAAGAAGTAGGAAATCTCGCTCTGCGTGGAGAACATCGGAAACTGCTGCGGTTGCCTCACCTTGTCCGCCAACTTCAGGCACTGGCCCAACGCCGTGACGGCAGTGTCGTACTGCCTGTAGCGACGATAGTGGTGCATGCGCACGAAGTGAGCCGCAAACCGGATCTGTTCTCGCCTCACCTCCTGCGTGTCTCCGGAATCGAACCCGCCCCGTTCAAGGTCGTCGAGCATAGCCCCGCCCGTGGCAACGGCCTCATGCGCGTCATCCTGGCCCCGATAGTCTCGGACGACGCTCACGAGGACACGGCTCTTAAGGAAGAAGCCATCATGCTTATCGCCGGTGGGACAGCGCTTGTTCAGGTCTTCTGCGAGACCGAAGATGTCGGCTCGATAATCGGCTCGTCGCAGCCGGTCACGAAGCAGGTCATGAAGCGTGCGCACGTCGGAGCCGACCCGGGGCGGAATGTAGGAAGTGCCCACGATCAACGGCGCCCGCCCCTGGTTGTTTCGCTTCCGGGATGACGTTCGTGGCGACCTGATGCGACGGTCCATCGGGTTCTTCCTCACAGTCCTCCGTGCTCCCGAACGGCTCTGGACGACAGGCGTCATAGCGTACGGCAACTTTTGTACTTGGTACTAAAGACATTTCGCCCCGCGGCCAGGTCCATGTTGTCGCCTGGTAAGCTCTCGTATCAACAATAACTTATAGATAGCGACGGCCCACTGTACGTTCGGCGACCACGTGTCTCCGCGCACGGAGACGTTCGATCTCCAAAAATCGATGGGTGAAAGGAGTGCGCGCGCGATGGCTGGTGGACGATGCGACCGATCGAGGGGCGTCAAATCGGAAATATCGGTTCAAAGCAAGCGCTCGGCTTGCGAGGGGAAAATCACCATGAGATCCATTCTCGTACGATTGTTCGCGTTGCTGATCATTCTGTTCGCGGGGGTGTCTGTCCAGCGATCGCTCAGCCCTCGCTGGTTGCAAATGGCAGTTTCGAGGAAATAATCGGCGACCCCTGCCCGGGTGGTGCCTGGTACATCACGCTTCCGCTGGGCGATTCGAGCATCAGTGGGTGGACGGTTAATCAGGAGAACGTCGACATCGTATGTTCTTCGCTGTGGCTGTCGTCTCACGGCCAGAGAAGCCTCGATCTTGGCGGCACCCTGAGCGGGGGAATCGCGCAGGCATTCGGTACCGTTCCAGGCACTCGATACACCGTCACTTTCGACCTCGCTGGCAACCCGTTTTGCAGTCCGCAAATCAAGACGATGCGAGTGTCAGCCGATGGCCAGGCCGCGGACTTCACATTCGATGTGGCGGGCCGCTCGGGCGCGGACATGGGCTGGACCGCCCACGCATGGTCTTTTGTGGCCGACGATTCTGCTGCTTCACTCGCGTTCACGAGTCTGGACGCTCCGTCCTCCAGCTGCGGGCCAGCCCTCGACAACGTCATCGTGACCGACAGGGTGGTTCCCCCACAAACGAGCAGTGCGAAGATCTTTCAAGTCGAGACGTCGGGCAGCTCGCTCGTGATCGCGGGAGTGGGGCTGTGTCCGAGCGACGGCGGGTTGCCGTTGACGTTCTTCCGCGATCCTCGCGACCAAACATCCTTGCTGAACTCGATCTCGTGTGTGGGAGTCGGATCGGCGGCATTGCCCCTTGACATTCTCACGGTGATGGCGCCGCCAGCCATGCCAGGTGAGTTCCTCCTGACCGTCATGAACGGCACGAATCACTCCGACTTCAGCGTATCGCCGGCTGGCGGTGATGGGCTTCCGGGCCCGCCTGGTCCGCCGGGACCTCCTGGACCGCAGGGCCCGGAGGGTGGTCCGCCCGGGCCGACGGGTCCGGCGGGTCCGGCGGGTCCAGCTGGTGAGCGCGGCGCGGTCGGCCCCCAAGGGCCACAAGGCCTCCCGGGCCCACCGGTTCGCACGTCGGCCATATGCCTCCAGGGATTCAACCCTCCGAGCTGCGGCTGTACGAAGCCAGTATCGCAGGTGCGCGTCGGGCCTTCCGCTTCTGCCAGGTGTGAAGTAACAGCGGATACCGGCTCTTGTTCGGCATTCGGCGGACTCGCGGGCCCCTTCAGGGAACCGGTCTACGGCGTGTGCTGCGTTTGCGCACCATAGGTACCGCGGCCAGCGATCGCATCGGCGACCTCGTGCTCGAGGCCTCACCCGATTTAAGAAGCTCGGCGCGGGGGCAGTTGCGTCATGACGCGTCTCCGCGCGTCTCAGGGAGCCGACGCCGGTCGGCTCCCTGTCGCGAGTCCGATTCCGTTCTCATCGGCGACGCCCCGCCCGTATAATCCACGAAGATCGTTTGGCCCTCGCGCCCCGCACGCGCCGCGGCCCGTATGAAGTCACCGCCCAGATCGGTTCGGGCGAAGTACCGCTCAATTTCGCCTCACAAGTGAGGTTCGCATGAGAGTCAGACATTCCGTTCGGTGGGCCGCGGCGTTGCTGCTCGTCATGGTCGCGCTCAGCCACGCCCAGCAGCCACCGCCTATCGGCGTACCGGTAGCCGCCGTTGGGTGAGGGACCCTGGGTCGTTCGATACGGCCGAGCAGCACAGAGATCCGCGTCAGCGTCGTGACCAAAGGCCTCTCGCATCCGTGGGCCATCGCGTTCCTTCCCGACGGCGACATGCTGATCACCGAGCGCGGCGGTCGCCTACGCGTCGTTCGAGACGGAGTGCTGGACCCACAGGCCATCTCCGGCTTGCCCGCGATCCGGACCGACGGCAACGGCGGTCTCATGGATGTTGCGCTGCATCCCGCAGTTCGAACGTAACGCCCTCGTCTATCTCACCTACACCAAGCCGGTCGGAAACGGGATGGGCGCTCCGGCGCTCGCTCGGGGCCGGCTCGAAGGCCACGCGCTCGTCGACGTGGAAGACCTTCTCGTCCCCGACTTCTACGAGGGCAACTCGGGTCTCAACGGCCGCGTCGTCTTCGGACGTGACGGCAAGGTCTACATGTCCACCGGCGGCAGGTCGCAAAACGACGTCGCGAACGTCGCGCAAGATCGCATGAGCCTGCGCGGCAAGATCCTGCGTCTCAACGACGACGGCTCCGTGCCGCCCGACAATCCGTTCGTGGGCCGCGAGGGCCATCGGCCGGAAATCTACACTCTGGGCCATCGCAACCGCTGGGCCTGATCGTCCACCCCACGACCGGCGAGATCTGGCAACACGAAAACGGCCCCAACGGCGGCGACGAGCTCAACATCATTTTGCCGGGGCGCGATTACGGCTGGCCGGAGGTGAGCTTCGGCCGGGACTATTCGGGCCGACGCGTGTCCGAGCATCCGACCCGAGAGGGAATCGAGCACGCCGCTCGTCGTCTGGGTGCCCGCCATCGCGGCCGCCGGAATGGCCGTCTACACGGGCGACCGGTTTCCGGCCTGGAAAGGCAACGTGTTCGTCGGCGCGATGATGGAGGGTCGCATCCCCGGCACGGGCCACCTGCAGCGCGTCGTGTTCAACGAGAACATGGAGGAGATTCGGCGCGAGTCGATGTTGAGGGAGCTCAGGCAGCGCATCCGCGAGGTGCGCGAAGGGCCCGACGGTTTCCTCTACTTGCTCACGGACGAAGACGAAGGCGCGCTGCTGCGCATCGAGCCGGCTCCGTGAAGCGTCCCGGTCTGTCGACGGGGAGAAGGGGCTGAGCGCACGTCTGCGTGAGTCTAGCAACCGACAACGACTCGTTACTCCTCCGTTGTCGCGCAGTGGCGAGTGACCGCCCGGGGTGCCTAGAGCCGTTTTCGATTCTGTGTAGTACGTCGTGTCCGGCTTTAGCCGGACTTCACGACGGTCCGCCTGACCGCCTCCGCCAAGGCTACGGCGGTCCGCCGAAGCTTTACGCGAAGGCGGAAGGCGGACACTACGTACATCTGGAAACCGCTCTAAGGTCGCCACTTCGGCGTCAGGCAGGAGCGTACGTTGTGCCCGAACCGGTCCTGCGGAAGATCGCCAGGGTGCTTCACAGGATCGGCCCGCTCGATAACTCTCCGCGAGCCCGGGTCACGCATCCCGCGGTGCAGGTTTGATGTTGGCGTTGAGGTGAAAGACGTTGCCGGGGTCGTACTCGGCCTTGACGCGCGCAAGGCGCAGGTACTTGGCGGCGCCGTACGAGGCGCGGACGCGATCCTCGTCGGCCTCTGCCATGAAGTTCACGTAGCCGCCCGACCCGGTCGCGTGCGGCCGCATCGCGTCCCAGAAGTTCCGCACCCAGATGCGATCGGCGTCGTATGACCCGCGATCGGGGGCGGCCGCTTCGATGTTGAACACGTAGCCGGCGGAGCGGCTTCCGCCGAAGGCCGTGTCCGCCTCGCCGGGCTTACGATAGGCGCCGTTAAGGGTGAACGTGGGGCAGAACGACAAGGGGGAGCTCTTCTTCGGAACGTGCTCGCCAATGACCGCGATGGCCGCATCCGACAATTCATCGAGGTAGAGGGCCTTCTCGTAGCCGAGCAATCCCCAGGTCGCGCTCTCGTTGAACATCTGCTGGAGCGCCACGAACGGCATCGGCGTCACCAGCTCGAACAGGGGAGTCACCGCCCTGCGGATCGGCGTCACGAGGGCGAGGTGCTCCTCGGCCAATCCGAAGCCCACGACGAGCAGCGCGTGCCCGGGCCGGAACCGGTACTGTTCCGGGACGAACGGCGCAGGCGGCGCGCTCAGGCCGATTCCGAGGAACGCGGTGGCCTGCTGCGGCAGCGTGTTGATGAAGTCGCGAGCGAAACGGAGTGCCTCCGGTCCGTTCTCGAGGCCAAAGAAGAACAGCCCGAGGTTGACCAGCGGGCCCACAGGGTGAAGCGCGAACTCGAAGGATGTGACGACGCCGAAGTTGCCGCCACCCCCGCGCAGCGCCCAGAAAAGGTCAGGATTCTCGTCCCTCGATGCGCGGACGATCCGTGAGTCGGCCGTCACCATCTCGGCCGCGACCAGGTTGTCGCAGGAGAGTCCAGCCTGCTTGGTGAGCCAACCAATTCCTCCCCCAAGCGTGAGTCCCGCGATGCCCGTGTGGCTGATGAAGCCACCCGGCGTCGCGAGCCCATGCTGCTGCGTCGCTGCGTCGACGTCGGCCCAGGTCGCGCCGCCGCCACACACCGCACGCCGCGCCGCGGGATCGACGGCGACGCCCTTCATCGCGCCGAGATGGATCATCAGTCCGCCATCGCATACCGCGTGCCCGGCGTAGTTGTGACCACCGCCACGAACCGCGATCTCGAGCCCGTTCCCGCGAGCGAAACGGATCGCGTCCGCGACCTGCTCGGCGGTCGTGCAGCACGCAATCACCGCGGGTTTGCGGTCGATTGCTCCGTTCCAGACGGCGCGCGATCGGTCATAGTCCGAATGGTCCAGCGTCAATGCTTGTCCGCTGAAGGCCGCCTTGAACGCCTCGATGTCGGCATTCGCCTTGAGATTCATCGTGGTACCTCACGAAGTACTTCGAGCCACCATCCTATTCCTATTCCGCCTCCGTCGGCGATGCACTGCCGCTGTAAGAGCGTGCCGCTGGGCCTTTCTGCCCTTGTCATTCCCGGCGGTGGCCTACGGCGGTGGATGTCCCGGGAAAAGTCTCGGTAGGTAACGATCAGTCGCGAAGTGTAGAGCGGACCCGCGCCTCGGGACCCCAGGTCGCCAGATCGCCGTTAGGACGAAGCCGCTGGCGCGGCGGACGCTACGCGTGAGGCGCGCCCGATCAGCCGGGTAGGGTGTGGGTCACAGGAGGTGTCTTGTGACCCATCTCAGACAGGCGATGCTGGAGGAACTCCACCGTCGCAACTATGCCGCGTCCACGATCGCGTACTACATCCAGCACGTCGAGCAGTTCGCCCGGTTCTTCAAGCGCTCCCCTGACCGACTGACAGCCGACCCACCTGCGCACGTATCAGGCGTATCTCCTGCGTGAGCGGAAGCTGGCGCCGCGGACGGTGCGGCTCCACGTCTGCGCGATCCGCTTCTTCTTCGTGAAGACGTTGAAGCGCCGGTACTCGCTCGACGACACGCCGTACCCCAAGGCCCCGCGTCGACTCCCGAAGATTCTGAGCGTCGATGACGTCACGCGATTGATCAACGCGGCACACAGCCTCTCGCATCGCACGATGCTGATGGTCCTGTACTCGACCGGCATGCGGAATGCGGAGCTCCGGCATCTGCAGGTCGCGGACATCGACAGCCGGCGCATGCTGATTCACATTCAGCAGGGGAAGGGCGGGCGGGATCGCTACGTCCCGCTCAGCCCGACGCTGCTCGCGACGCTGCGCGCGTACTACCGCTGGATGCGACCGAAGACGTGGCTCTTTCCGGGGACCGTCGCGGGCTGGCGCGCCGACACGCCCATCACGCCGAAGGTCCTCTGGGACGCGTGCGTCGTGGCGGCCCGGCGCGCGGGGTTGCGCACGCGCGTCTCGCCGCATCTGTTGCGCCATTCCTATGCCACGCACCTGCTGGAAGCCGGCGCGGACCTGCGCACGATCCAACTGCTGCTGGGGCATGTGTCGCTGCGGCACACGATCCTCTATCTCCACCTGTCGCAGCGGCATCTGCAGGCCGTCGCCAATCCGCTGGATGCGCTGCCGGTCTCGGCGCCCGACACCGCGCCGCGATCCCGCCTGAAGCGCAAGCCGTGAGCGCGGCCACCCTTCGAGGTGGCCGACATCGTGCGCCGACACGGCGATCGGTTTCTGGAGACGCACCGGGCGTGGCTCACCAGCCAGCATCGGCGCGTGCTCCGGGCGCTCGTCCAGTGCCGCACGGCGGCGCTGGGCGGGCATCGCGATCGCTGTGAGCAGTGCGCGCAGCCGGGCTTCTCGTACAACAGCTGTCGGGATCGGCATTGTCCCAAGTGCCTCACCGCCGCCCGCGACGAGTGGGTCGCGGCGCGCGAGCAGGAACTCCTGCCCGTCGGCTACGTGCACGTCGTCTTCACGATGCCGGAGGTGCTCGCGCGGCTCGCGCTCGTGAACAAGCGCGTCGTGTACGACCTCCTCTTCCGCGCCGGCCGCGGCCACGCTGCTCCAGGTCGCCGCCAACCCGAAACGCCTCGGCGCCGCCATCGGCGGGCTGATGGTCCTGCACACGTGGGGCCAGCGCCTGCAGCATCATCCGCATATCCACTGTGTCGTGCCCGCCGGCGGTCTCGCCCCCGATGGCGCGCGGTGGATCCACGCGCGGCCGCGGTTCTTTCTGCCCATCCCGGTGCTGCGGCAGGTCTTTCGCGGGAAACTCGTGGCCGGCTTGCGCGAGGCGTTTGCTCAAGGCCGGCTGCAGTTTCCGGGAGCTCTGCAGCCGCTCGCCACGGCGGTCGCCTTTCGCGCGTTTCTCCGATCGCTCTATCGCCAGGCCTGGGTGGTCTACGCGAAGCCGCCCTTTGGCAGTCCCGGCCCACGTGCTGCACTATCTCGCGCGGTACACGCACCGCGTCGCGATCTCGAATCACCGGCTCGTCGCCGTGACCGACGACACCGTCTCGTTTCGCTGGAAGGACTATCGCCACGGCAGTCAGATCCGCACGCTCACCCTCGACGCGCGAGGAATTCCTCCGGCGCTTTCTGCTGCACGTGCTGCCGAAGCGCTTCGTCCGGATTCGCTATTTCGGCGTCCTCGCGCCGCGGTGCCGCACCGCACGACCTGGCGCAGTGTCGCCAGGCCCTGGCCGTCGCTCCGACGCCCGCCCCGGCCGACGCGCCCATCGTCACGCGACGCCCGACGCACGTGGCCGTGCCCCCGCTGTGGCGCGCCGATGCGCGTCGTCGAACGGCTGACCGCGCGCCAGCTCTTCCTCGAGGCCGTGATCGCAGGGCTGCGTCTATGACACCTCGTAGGCCATGCGCGACGTCCGGCCGTCGACCACAGCCGCGCCGGCCGCGCGATCGCCGGAGGTGTGCCCGCCCGTCGAGATCCGCTCGACGCGCCGGGCGACCCGTTCTGCGGCATCCACCGCGGATCCCGTCTGATGACGACCGCGCGAGGCTGGGCGACATCGTCACGCGCGCCCCTGCGCCGCCTGCCCACGATTCAACGCACATAGCGGGTGCCCCGCGTCCGCCGCAAACGCCAGCGGCTTCGTCCTAACGGCTCTATCGAAAGTGACCCGGCGGTCGACGTCCGTGCTCAGCCCGTGCGTCCGTGCGCCGGGTCACTCCCGATAGAGTCCTATCGTTACGGCAGGACTAATCCGTCCGCGCGACGTCCGCCCCGCCCATATAATCCACGCAACTTGGCCCTCACTCCCGGCACCCGCCTCGGCGTCTACGAAATCACCGCGCCAGATCGGCGAAGGCGGCATGGGCGAGGTGTATCGCGCGACGCGACACGAAGCTCAATCGCGACGTCGCGATCAAGATCCTGCCCGACGCGTTCGCGCACGACGCCGATCGGCTCGCGCGCTTCCAGCGCGAAGCCGAAGACGCTCGCGTCGCTGAATCATCCCGAACATCGCCGCCATCTACGGCCTCGAAGAAATCGGGCGGCGTGCACCGCCCTCGTGATGGAACTCGTCGAGGGCGACGATCTGTCGGAGCGCATCGCGCGCGGCCCGATCCCGGTCGACGAGGCGCTGCCGATCGCGAAGCAGATCGCCGAGGCGCTCGAAGCCGCGCACGAGCAGGGGATCATCCACCGCGATCTGAAGCCCGCGAACATCAAGGTGCGCGCCGACGGCACGGTGAAGGTGCTCGACTTCGGGCTGGCGAAGGCGATGGAGCCGGCGGCCGCGCTCGGCGCCGAGCGTCGTCGCAGTCGCCGACGATCACGTCGCCGGCGATGACGCAGGCCGGGATGATTCTCGGCACGGCGGCGTACATGGTCCCGGAGCAGGCGCGCGGCAAGCCGGTCGACAAGCGCGCGGACATCTGGGCGTTCGGTGCGTGCTGTACGAGATGCTCGACGGGGCAGCGGGCGTTCGCCGGCGAGGACGTCTCGGACACGCTCGCGCGCGTGCTGCAGACGGAGCCGGACTGGGACGCGCTGCCCGCCGACGCTGCCGCCGCGCGTCCGGCAGGCTGCTTCGCGCGCTGCCTGCAGAAGGATCCGAAGCAGCGCGTGCGGCGACATCGCGCGACGTGCGCCTGGCGCTGGAGGGCGCGTTCGAGACGGCCGCGCCGCGACGACGGCGTCAGCCACGTCGCGGCGCACGCGGACGGCTGGCGTGGATGGCCGCACTCGCCGTCGCCGCGTGCTCGCGGCCGCCGCGCTCGCCATTCCCGCGGTGCGGCATCTGCGCGAAACGCCGCCACCCGCGCCGCCCGAGACGCGCGTCGACATCGTCACGCCCGCCACCGACCGATCCCGATCGTCGTTTGCGCTCTCGCCCGACGGCCGGCAGATCGTCTTCGTCGCCTCGGGTGACGGCGCGTCCCGTCTCTGGCTGCGGTCGCTGGCGACGACGACGGCGCAGCCGCTGGCGGGCACCGAGGGCGCCACCTTTCCCTTCTGGTCGCCCGACAGCCGATCGGTCGGCTTCTTCGCCGAGGGCGCGCTGAAGCGGCTCGACCTCGGCGGCGGCGCGCCGCAGACCCTGGCGCCGGCCGACAACGGGTCGCGGCGGGACGTGGAACGCGGACGGCGTCATCCTGTTTGCGCCGACCGCGACACGCCCGCTTGATGCGCGTGTCCGCCACCGGGGGCGCGGCGGCCGCGGTGACGACGCTCGGCCCGCAGCAGCCGAGCCACCGCTGTCCGCTCTTTCTGCCCGACGGCCGCCAGTTCCTGTTCTACGCGCATCGGCAGCGCCGGACACGGCCGGGATCTACCTGGGCTCGCTCGACGGGAGCGCCCCGACGCGGCTGACGCCGCCGACAGCGCCGGCGTATCTGCCCGCGGGCCTGGTCGATCGTGCCCTCCGGGGGATGGCTGCTGTGGGTGCGGGCGGGCACGCTCGTGGCCCAGCGTCTGGACCTGGCACAGGCGGCGCTCACCGGCGAGCCGGTGACGCTGGCCGACGGTGGCCGTCGACGGCTCGGTCGAGCGCCGTGTCGGTGTCGGCGACGGGGCTGGTGGCCTACCGGAACCTGGCGGGCAGCCAGCGGCAACTGACCTGGTTCGACCGGTCGGGCACGGCGCTGGGCACCGTCGGCGACGCCGGACGAGAATGTCTCTCCAATCCCCGCGTGTCGCCCGACGGCCGTCGCGTGGCCGTGTACCGCACGGTGCAGGGCAACACCGACATCTGGCTGCTGGACGGCACCCGCACGAGCCGGTTCACGTTCGATGCGGCCGTCGACCGCTTCCCCATCTGGTCGCCCGACGGCAGCCGGATCGTGTTCCGCTCGAACCGGACGGGACTCGGCGACCTCTACCAGAAGCTCACCAGCGGCGCGGGCGCGGAGGAGCTGCTCGTGGCCTCCGACCAGCTCAAGGCCCCCAGCAGCTGGTCGGCGGACGGCCGCTTCCTCCTGTATCTCAGCATCGACCCGCAGACGAACGGCGACCTCTGGGTCCTGCCGATGGCGGGCGATCGCACGCCATCGGTGTTCCTGAAGACCCCCTTCCGCGAGGCCTAGGGCGCGTTCTCGCCGGACGGCCGGTGGGTGGCCTACCTGTCGAACGAATCGGGGCGGACGGAAATCTACGTGCGGCCGTTTGTCCCGCCCGGCGCGGCGGGCACGGCCGCGGGGGCGGCTGCCGGCCAGTGGCAGGTGTCGACGGCGGGCGGCATCCATCCCGCTCTGGCGGCCCGACGGCAAGGAGCTGTACTACCTCAACCCGGCGGGCGCGATGATGGCGGCGCCGATCACCGTCACCGGGACCACGCTCGAGCCGGGCGCGCCGGTGGTGCTCTTTCCCACGCGGATCGTCGGCGGCGGCGTGGACGCGTCGGCAGGGCCGGCAGTACGACGTCGCCCCCGACGGCCGCTTCCTGATCAACACGGTGCTGGACAGCGCCGCCGCGCCGATCACGCTGCTGCAGAACTGGAATCCCGAGGCGAAGAAGTAGCTCTCGCGCGAAGACAGGTCCTGCCTGGTCGCTAGCGTTCATCGGAAGTGCCTCGGCCCAAGATGGTCCGTGGCGCCGATGCCGATGCCGAGGCACTTTCGATAACGAGACTTGAAGGAAGCCGCTGGCGGGGCGGCCGCTATGGAGCCACAAGTCGGACTTTGCGGTCGTGCTGCTGCGACGTCGGCGATCGGGCGTGGCGCACGGTGAGGCGACCTCGATGGCGCGGACGGCACGGTGGGACGGGCTGCGCCGGCGGGCGTCGTGAGGGACGATCGGGCTCGCGAAGACAGACGACGACACCGACGTGCGTGGACACGTCTGACGGATGCGCGACGATGCGGCGAGGCGGTCGGCGGTCACGACGTATCGAAGCCGCGCCCCAGGGCGGAGCAGTTGGCGCGCCGTGAGGAGAAGTCCGATGATCATGGGCGCCCCACACCGCGGACAGGCCCAGACGGCGGCGGGTGCCGTCGGGCGACGACGAGGCGTCGGTGGCGACGCGAGCAGTCGCGCGGGCGAGCGCGAGGCGTACGGTGCGACACGCATTCGCCAGATAGCCACACTGCCGAATGCGCACGAAGCCGCGTGGGAGCACGTGCTGCACGAAGCGCCGGAGAAACTCCATCGCCGTGAGCGTCATCGTGCGCCACTGGCCGTCGTGGGCGTAGTCCTTCCAGCGAAACGTCACGCGCTCGCCATCGAACGCGACCAGGCGGTGATTGCTGATGGCGACGCGGTGCGTGTAGCGACCGAGGTACCGCAGCACGGCTGCGGGACCGCCGAAGGCCGGTTTCGCATAGACCACCCAGTCGGTGCCGAAACAACTGGTCGACGAAGGCGTGCCAGCGGACGGGATCGCGGAGGGTCCCGGTGGCGCCGCCGAGATCCAGCTCGCCTCGGGCGTACGCGCGACGCAGCCCCTCAACGAATTTGCCGCGAAAGACCCGGCTGAGCACCTTCACCGGCAAGAAGAAGCCCGCATATTTCGGGCGAATCCAGCGTCGGCGATCCGGCGAGAAGCCACCGGCCGGAACGACGCAGTGCACGTGCGGATGCTGGACCAGGGTTTGCCCCCAGGTGTGGAGGATGCTCAGGAAACCGATCTCAGCACCGAGGTGTCGGGGATCGGCGGCGACTTCGAGCAGCGTCGCCGCGCTGGCGCGAAAGAGCAGGTGATACAGGCGCGCGGCGTTGCGCTGGCACAGCGGATCGAGCGCGTGCGGCAGCGTGAAGACGACATGGACGTACGGCACGTCGAGCAGCTCGCGCTCGCGCGCGGCCAGCCAGCGCTCTCGCGCCTGTCCCTGACACTTGGGACAGTGCCGGTTGCGACAGGAGTTGTACGAGATGGCCCGATGTCCGCAGGTGCCACACTGATCGAGATGACCGCCGAGCGCGGCGGTCCGACACCGCCGGAGCGCGCGCAGGACGGTGCGTTGCTGCACGCTCAGCCACGGATGCCGCTCGAGGAAGTGGTCGCCCTGCGCGTGGAGGACATCGGCCACCTCCACGGCGGGCCGGCTCATGGCCGGTCCGGTTTGCGCAACAGTCGTGAGTGATGGATCGCGTCCGGCCGCGCCACCTGCATCTGTTCCAACGGATTCGGGGCGGCCTGCAGGTGTCGCTGCGAGAGGTGCAGATACACCGTCGTGTGCGTCAGGTCGGCGTGGCCCAGCAGCAGCTGAATCGTGCGCAGGTCGGCGCCCGCTTCGAGCAAGTGCGTGGCGTACAGTGGCGCAGCGTGTGGGGCGTCACGTGTTTGTCGATGCCCGGCCTTGCGCGTGGCGAACTGCACGGCCTCCCAGACCACCTTGGCGGTGATGGGCTTGTCGGCGCGCCAGCCATGGACGCGTGCCGGGGAATAGATAGGTCTTGGGCCGCATCCAGCGCCAGTACTCACGCAGCGTCGTCAGCAAGCGTCGGGCTCAGCGGCACGTCACGATCGAGGCCGCCCTTGCCCTCGTTCGATCCGCAACACCATGCGCTGGCTATCGATGTGGCGCACTTTCAAGCGGCACAATTCGCTCCGCCGCAGTCCCGCGGCGTAGAGCGTCATCAGCATCGCGCGATGGAAGAGATTCTTGGCCGAGCCGATCAATCGCTGAACTTCCTCCTGGCTCAGCACGGTCGGCAGTCGCTTCGGCCGTTTCGGATACGGCAGGTCCTCCTTCATGTCTCGGCGCTTCAGCACGCGGACGTAGAGAAAGCGGAACGCGGAGATCTGCATGACGACGGTACCGACGGCGAGCTTTCGGTCCTCGATCAGGTACGTGTGGTAGCGGCGCAGATCGTCCGGGCCGACATGGTCGAGCCGCTTCCCGACGTGGTGTCGAAATGCGTCGACAGCCTGTAGGTACGTGTAGATCGTCGACTCAGCGTAGTTGCGGCGCACGAGCTCTTCGCGCATCCGCTGAAGTAATGGGGTCACAGAAGCCTCCTTCTGTGACCAACCCTATGCTGTTACGGATTACCCGGAATGCCTCTCGGCCGCCGCGCCAGCGGCTTCGTTCAAGTCGCGCAAGTATCGAGCGACCCGCACGGGGGGCCTCAGATCGCCAGATCGCCGTAAGGCAGGAAATGCGGTCCGAGCCCGCGCCCGCCCGTATAATCCACGCCATCAGATGGCACTCAGCCCCGGCACCCGCGTCGGCGCCTATGAAGTGATCGCCCAGATTGGCGACGGCGGGAGGGGCGAGGTCTACAAGGCCATCGACACGAACCTGAAGTGGCCGTCGCCCTCAAGGTCTGTCGGGGACTGGCCGCGGGCGTAGGGATCGACAGAATGGGACTGTTCGACCTGCCATGCTTACGAGGAGGAACAGATGAAACACAAGATGTCGACACGTCGTTCGATGATGTCGGGTATGGGGGCCGCTGCAGCCGTCGCCGCACTCGGGCTTCGAACCGCAGGTGCACAGACACCGGCCAGGGGGTTCAGCCAGCCCGCCACCAGCAGGACGCCTGGCTGGATGGCGTCGCAGGCGCGTCGCACCTTCATCGATGCGGCCACAGTGAACAGCGCCGGAGAGGGGATGCTCTATGCGAACAACCTGTACGAGGCCGACCAGCCAGGCTACGCTCTTCAGGAACGTGATGTCGCCGTCGTGGTCTGCCTGCGCCACTTCGCGACCGTCTTCGCGTATGACGACGCCATCTGGGCGAAGTACGGCAAGACACTGAGCACGATGCTGCAGTTCACCGATCCAAAGACGAAGCTAGCTCCGGCGACGAACCTGCTGAAATCGGTCGACTACGGGATGGCCCTACCGAACTTGGGCAACACCATCTCATCGGTGGTGAAACGCGGGACGCAATTCGCCGTCTGCGACATGGCCACTCACTTCTTTGCCCGGCAACTGGCGATGGCGTCTGGCGAGAACCCCGATGCTGTTTACAAGGAACTGCTGGCGAACACCATCCCCAATAGCCACATGGTCGCGGCCGGCGTCGTGGCGGTGAATCGTGCCCAAGAGTACGGGTACACGCTGCTGACCGCTCTCTGACCGGAGGCTGGCGGGGAGCGTAAGCCGTCGCAGCACGATGCGGTTGCGCCTGCGAGGCAGTGGATCGAGTCGTGTTAGCTCCACGGAATGCGAAGACTACACCCGTCAGCTTCCGGATCCTACTGCGGCTGCCGTCACGCGCAGCCGCTTCCTTCATCGCCGATTTTCTCTTGTGTGGTCGCCATATGCCGACCGAACGCCTCACCCGGATGGCGCGGACGGTGGCCGCGTTCATCGTTCGGCCTCGAATGACGAGACTGCGCCTGTTATATGGCGGCATGGCGGCATCGCTCGTCGCGCTGGCTTTGAGTGCTCCCGGATGGGCGGCCCACCAGTCGCCGGACCAGGCGTCCACGCTTCCGCCGCTACCGCAGGTCGCACAGGATATCGCCAGTCCGTCAGCGCAGATTGGCGGGCAGGCGTTCACAAGGGCTGCGCGAGCGCGGTGGACCCGAAACGCTGCCGCTGCTCGCCGGCCTTGTCGGCGATGCCAATCGACATCCGCGAAGGCGCCGTCGCCGGGGTGATCGGTGTCTACGTGCAGCCACGAGCGAATAGATCGTCACGGCGCGGCTGAGGCCTTCGAGGCCGCGCGGTTCCATGATCAGCCATGGTCCGTCCCCGGAACTGTCGGCCGCGCTGGTCAAGGCGCTCGCGGACGTGGAGCCATCCGTCCGGCGCGACGCGGCGTACACCGTGGGGATCGTCCTGACTCCTCCGGTCGGGGATGCCGTCGCGTTCGAAATCCTGGCGTCACTGAGCGACCGCGAGCCGTCGGTGGAGTTCGCGGCTGCCCGGGCGCTGCGGTCGGCCTGGGGAGTACGGGCGCCGGCATGCGGCTTATCGTCGAGATCAACGACGAGGATCTGGACTTCAGGCTGGCGTCGATACGTGGCTCGGCGATCTCCGGGCCGATGCGGCGATTGCGGCGCTCACCGACCAGTTCAGGTTCTACGTACGCGGGGTAGCGGGTCGCTCCACGATGAGCGCCCTTGCGGCAATCGGTCACCCGTCGACGATTCCACTGTTCGAAGCGCAGGCCACGTCCGGGTCTCCCGCCATCGAAGGGCAGCGTCAAGGGCTGGCGCGCGGGCGGCGCCTCCGCTGTAGCGCCACGCATCGAGGCGGCCATGGTCGAGAGACACGCGGGTAATCATCGCGATGGCCTTCACGCTGGCATCGGTGGGTCACGATGGCGTCGACCGCGTGGTGGACGGCTTACCCAACCGCGATAGGACGACGACGCACTGGCGTACCTGGTGGAGCTGGCCAGCCGCACGTCAAGGCGGTCACGGCGCGGCTCGCGATTCCAACCCCCTCGTGCGCGGGGAGGTCGCGACCGCACTCGGCTTCATCGGTGGACCGGAGGCTGTCGCCGCCCTGAATGGTGCAAGCGGGGAGTCGGATCCAGACATCCAGCAGAGGATCGGCGCTGCACACCTCCGGCTCACGCGACAGACGTTGGTGCCCACCACAGGCGCGCGTTGACTGGCGCGACAGCAACGCTGGCCTGAAACGGAACCCCGTCTGGGCGTCGCCTTCGCGATAGAGCTTGTGGCACGCGGCGCACGTGCCGCCGAATTCCTTGGCGGCCGCCTGCGCGGCCATCTGATCGACCGTTGCCGCCGAGAGCACTTTTTCCAACGCACCGAGCCGCGTCAACCCGTCCTTGACGATGCCGCTCGCGTCGTCTCTCTTTTTCTCCTGCCAGAAGGTCTGTATCGCCAAGTAGTTCTGGCGCAGGGTCGCGAGCTGCGTCCTCGCGTCCGCAAACGCGCCCGAACCAATGGCCTTGTTGGTCGCGCCGATTGGCCTGCGCATTC
>CAVTXO010000006.1:0-130593 GCA_963738695.1 uncultured Actinomycetota bacterium
CCTGAAAAGCGACTCGCCACGATCCCTCAGGAAAGGACCATCAACGCTCATGACTGCAACACCTACCGGTGACCTCATCGAGGACAGGCGGTGAACCATCGCGACACCGCAGCGATCGACACCGATGTCCTGATCATCGGTGCCGGCCCGGCCGGCCTGTTCGCGTCGTACTACGCCGGATTGCGCGGTTTGTCGGTCGTGCTGCTCGACTCGCTCGCCGAGGCAGGCGGGCAGCTGATGGCGCTCTACCCGGACAAGCCGATCTACGACGCTGCTGGACTTCCCGAAGTCACCGGCTCCGCCTTGGTCACGTCGCTGATCACCCAGGCCGAACTGGCGCGGCCGACGTGGATTCTCGGCGAGCAGTCCGCCGAGTTGGTCGCGATCCCGCCCCGGGAGGACTCCGTCGCGGCTTCCGGCCCGCCACGCCGCTACACCGTCACCACCGACAAGGGCAACCGGATACGCGCGGGCGGGGTCATCATTGCGGCCGGTGTCGGCAGCTTCCGCCCGCGCCAGCTCGCCCCAGCTGATCCCTACGTCGGCCGCGGTGTTCAGTACACCGTGCGCGACATCGCCTCCTATCAGGACGTTGATGTCGTGATCGCCGGGGGCGGGGACAGTGCGGTCGATTGGGCAAACATGCTGTGCCCGGTGGCGAGGTCGGTGACACTGATCCACCGCAGACGAAGCCTTGCCGCACACCACATGTCGGTCAAGCAACTCCACGAAAGCAACGCCGGAGTGATACTGGACAGCGAAATCATCGAAGCCCACGGCAGCCAGTGGCTCGAGGCGATCACAGTGCGCACCGGCGCCGGTGACGAATCGGTGAAGACGCAGGCCCTCATCCCAGCGCTCGGCCACATCGCCAATCTCGGTCCGCTACTCACATGGGGTTTGGCCCTGCAGGGTCGCCAGATCGTCGTCGACACCACCATGGCCATAAACATCCCCGGCGTGTTCGCCATCGGCTCCTCGAAGAGCAGCGCATCTTCAGCTGAGGAGGGAATCGGTCGGGCACCGAGACCAGTGCGAGGTCCAGCGAGCCCTCCACGAGGGCGGCAAGGTACGCCGAGCGCCTTCGACCCCGCGAAGCGGTTCCGAACCGCGTTTCCGGACAGATAGAGTGCCGTTCCCAGCGACACCTGGATGATGCCGTCGCTGTCCGCTTCGGCGAACCCCTGCAGGGCAGCGTTGAGTGTTTGGGAACTGGTCACGTTGATGGCCGGATATGCGAACCCGCCCTCCTTGGCGCGATCGAGCATCGCAACGTAGTGATCGGGGGTTGCTATCGGCATGATCGAAAGTCCTATCGGTGAGCGTCAAGTGCATCCGCACGAATTGCGATGGTGGAACGTCGTCGGCACGCGAATCTGTTGCGGCGCACCATCCTGTCCGCGAATGCGGCGCAGAAGCAATTCGACCGCGGTGGCGCCGATCGTCTCGACGTCCTGCGCCGCCGCGGTGAGCTTGGGTTCGAAGAGGTCCGACCATTCGAAGTCGTCGTAACACACGAATGCCACGTCGGCCGGAATCGACAAACCAAGACTGCGAACGGCTTTGAGGGTTCCAATGGTCATGGCGTTGTTCAAGGACACCAGCGCGGTGGGTCGGTTCTCACCCGACATCAGCGAGTGCACCTCGCGTTCCGCCACGTCCGTGTTGGAGTCGCCGTCGAGGACCAGATCGGCGTCGACTGCGATACCGCGGTCTGCGAGCGCCGCGGAGTAACCATCGAATCGCTCAGTGGTGGAGGAGATCCCGGCAAGGCCGCGCACGACGGCGATCCGACGATGCCCGAGGTCGAGCAGGTGCTCGGTCAACGACCGTGCCGACGAGAAGTTCTCCGGGCCGACCTGATCGCTCCCGACGTCCACACCGCGGTCGATCAGAACCAGAGGAGTTCCAGTGCGGGTGATTTCGGGGAGGGTGACCCGCTCCGACCCGGCCGCGGGTGCCACGATCATCCCGTCGACCTGCCGGTCCAGAAGCGAGTCGGTGACGCGTTTCTCCGACTCCACGTCGTCGTGGGAATCTCCGACGATCAGCACGTACCCGGCGTCCGACAGAGCCCGTTCCACGGCGTGAACCAGGCTCCCGAAGTACGGATTCGTCAACGCGGAGATCGAGAGTCCGACCGTGTGCGTGCGCCCGGCCGCGAGTGATCGTGCGACGACGTTGCGCCGGTACCCGGTCTCCTCGATGGCCGCTTCGACGCGCAAGCGCGTGGCGGTGTCGACCTTGCGCGTGCCGTTGAGCACGTGCGAGACCGTGGACGCGGAGACGCCGGCGATGCGGGCGACGTCGCCCATCGTGGTCACCGGAGACGCACGATGCGGTCCGCGCGACCTGCGGTCGACTCGATCAGTTGGGCATTGCGCTCGTCGGACCCGAGGGCCCAGAACGCCGCGTCCTCCGGCGACTTTCCGTGCGCCTCGTGTCGGCGCACCAGCCGAGCGTGGCGAACGTCGGTGTCGGGGGCCAGGAACCAGACCTCGTCGATGCAGGCCCGCGCCGCAGGCCACGCATCGGATTCCAGCAGAAGGTAATTGCCCTCGGTGACGACCAGCGGCACCGTGGGCGGGACGGGAATGGACGAGCCGATCGACTCTTCGATCTCGCGCCGGAACCGCGGCGCGTACACGACCGGGTCGTCTACGCGCTGCGCCCGAAGGGTCGCGATCAGCCGTGCATACCCGCCGTCGTCGAACGTGTCGTGCGCACCCTTGCGATCCCGGCGCCCCAGGTCGATCAGGACTTCGTTGGCCAGATGAAAACCGTCCATGGGTACGAGCACGGCGACGTCCGGACCCAGAGCGGTGACGAGTTGCTCTGCGACGGTGGACTTCCCGGCTCCCGGAGCTCCGGTGAGACCGAGAATGCGGCGTTCGCCGGGAACGACGAGCGCCTTGGCCGACTCGACCAACTGGTCCAGGGTGGCGTCCTGCACGTCGTGCTCGATGGTCACCGTTCTCGCTTTCGAGTCTGTTCATTAGGGAGTTCGCTCAGCCATGCCCGCGGCCCGACCACCGAACACCGTAGTGCCGCCACGCGAGCCGAGCGATCGATGCGCTCGGCGACACTGCTCTCGATCTGGGTCGAGAAGTACGAGTACGCACCGTGGAAGGCATCACCGGCGCCCAGCGTGTCGACCACCACCACCGGTTCCACCGGCACGGACCCGGACTCGCCATCCGACCACCACTCGACGGGATCGCCGCCGTGCGTGGTGACGACGGTGCGAACACCGCTGCGGACCAGCGCCGCGGCGGTGGACGCCGGGTCGTCGGCGCCCGGCATTCGGAAGTCGTTGGAGCACACCATGTCCGTCGCGTACGGAACGATGTCGCTCATCACCGGTTTCCATCGGCCGGCGTCGACGACGAGTGTCGTCACCCGTGCCGCCGCATGTCGAACGGCAGCACGGGCGATCAGGGGGTGGTGCCCGTCGACGAGCACCACGTCGGCATCCGCCACGAGGTCACCGAGGTCTCCCGGTGGCGGCGCGTCGGAGTTCACGGCGTCGAGCGAGACGACCGATCGGTCACCCGTCGATTCGACGACCGACACAGCGGAGACGGGTACCGCTCGGGTGGTGCCTGCCGCCGCGTCGACGACGCTGACGCCGTACGCAGCGAGGTCGGCTCGGATCAGTTCGGCGACCGGATCGTCGCCGAGAGCGGTCACGAGGATCGCGTCGCCGCCCAGTGCTGCGAAGGTGACGGCCGCATTCGCGGCCGGTCCGCCCGCAGCGACGAACTGAGCGGATGAGGTGATCTTCTGGTTCACCGCAGGCGCTTTCGCGATGCGGTGAATCACGTCGAGAGTGGCCAACCCGACGAAGACCCCGACCGGAGCCTTCTCAGAGACCGGCGCGTTCCTCATCGGTCGGCTCCTCCGCACCGGTCATGAGCGCCACCACCTCGGACATCGAGCGCTTCTTCGGATCGACGACGCCGGCACGTTGCCCGAGCCGGTGGATGTGGATCCGGTCGGACACCTCGAACACGTGCGGCATGTCGTGGCTGATGAGCACCACGGGAATACCGCGGTCGCGGATCGACCGGATCAAGTCGATGACCTGTCCCGACTCCCGAACGCCGAGAGCAGCCGTCGGCTCGTCCATGATGATCACGCCGCGGCCGAACGCGGCGGCCCGCGCCACCGCGACACCTTGACGCTGCCCACCGGACAACGTCTCCACGGCCTGGTTCACGGACTTGATGCCGATCTTCAGGTCCGCGAGGTGCTGCGACGCCTCCTGGCGCATTCTCGGCATGTCCAGTCGGCGGAACAGGCTGCCCGCGATGCCCTTTCGTCGTACCTCGCGTCCGAGGTACAGATTCGATGCGATGTCGAGGGCCGCCACCACCGCGAGATCCTGGTACACGGTTTCGATTCCGGCTGCCCTGGCGTCTCGGGTGTTCTTGAACGACACGGGTGTTCCGTTCATCAGGATCTCACCCGAGTCCGGAATCACCGCACCCGCCAAAGCCTTGATCAGGCTGGTCTTTCCGGCGCCGTTGTCACCGATGACCGCGAGAACCTCGCCCTCGCGGAGCTCGAAGTCGGCCCCGTTGATCGCCGTCACGTTGCCGTACTTCTTGACGAGTCCGCGCGCTTCGAGCACTGGTGCACCGGTCACTGTGATCTCCTGCGTGTGAATTGATCCACCGCCACCGCGACGATGACGAGAACGCCGGTCGCGATGTTCTGGTAGAGACTGTCGACGCCGGCCTGGGTGAGACCGTTGCGGAGAACGCCGACGATCAACGTGCCCACCAGGGTTCCGCCGACGCCTCCGCGGCCGCCGAACAAACTGGTTCCGCCGATGACCACCGCGGTGATCGTCTCGAGATTGGCGTTCTGGTATGCGTTCGGGTCGGCGTTGGGGATTCGGCCGAGAGCAGCCCACGCCGCGATGGCTGCGATCACACCCGTGGTGAGGTAGACGGAGAACAGCACGCGCCCGGACTTGATGCCCGACAGGTTCGACGCCTGTGGGTTGCCCCCGACGGCGTAAATGTGCTTACCCCAGGCTGTTTGGGACAGTGCGTACCACATCACCAGGTAGACCAGGAGCATCGCGACCACGCCGAACGTGGTCGAGAACGACCCGATGCGAAAGGACGTACCCAGGAAGGTGAGCGGGCCTGCCTCCACGCGGTAGGTCTCGGAGCCCGCGAGTAGGCGGGTGCCCGCCAGGATCGCGGTGAACGTTCCCAGCGTGACGATGAACGGCGGCAGTCGAAGGACCGTGACGAGCCCGCCGTTGATCGCGCCGAACACCACGCACACCAGGAGCGTCGCCCCGAGCGCCACGACCGGCCCGTTGGCACCCGCACTCTGCGCCATCACGATGGTTCCGAAGACGGCAACCGCGCCGATCGAGAGATCGATGCCGGAGGTCAGGATGATGAGCGTCTGGCCCACGGCGAGAATGCCGACGACCACGGACTGTTGGAGGATCAGCGACACGTTCTGCGGGTTGAGGAACGAATCCGCGATGGAGCTGAAGATGATGATCGCGACGACGAGCGCCACCAGCGGACCGAGCAAGGGTTCACGCAGGATCGTCCCTACGTTGAACCGGCTCGATACCGATGGCTTGGCCGTCGAATCGCTGTCGCGGGTGCGCCAGTGGTCATTTGCTAGCTGTGCCCCAGCAGTTCTTTTCGCCCCAGGCGGTGTCCTGCGACTCGAGTCCGGGCACGGGCTTGTCGGTGATCAGCTGCGACCCGGTGTCGTTGAATCCGCTGGGCTTGGTGCCGTCCTTGGCGAACTTGACCACGGCCTGCACGCCCAACTCGGCCATCTTCGCCGGGAACTGCATGACGGTGGCGCCGACCTTTCCGGCCTTCACGTCCGCAACACCGGTGCAGCTTCCGTCGATCGATCCGATGGTGATCTGGGCGTGTGCGGTTGGCGGACTGGATCGCCTGATACGCACCGGCGGCCGCCGGCTCGTTGATGGTGTAGAGCGCGTTGATACCCGGAGCGCGCTGGAGAATGTTCTCCATGGCGGTCTGCGCCTTGGTCTGGTCGCCGTTGGTGTTCTCCCGGCCGACGATCTCCGGCGAGTCGTTCGTGATGCCGAAGCCCTCGAGGAATCCGTCGTGGCGGAAGGTGTCGACGGTTCCACCCGGGGTTCCGTCCAGCATCACGACCTGGGGCGGTGCGGCGCCGAGTGCGGCCTTCACCCATTTGCCCTGGCTGACGCCCGCGGCCTTGTTGTCGGTGGCGAAGGTGGCGTCGACGGCGTCCTCAGGGTCGGTCGCGGTGTCGAGAGCGATGACGACGACGCCGGCGTCGCGCGCCTTCTTGATCGAGTCGAGCACTCCGGTGGAGGAGTTCGGGGTGATCAGGATGCCCTTCACGCCCTGGCCGACCATGTTCTCGATGGCCGAGACCTGACCCTCGTTGTCCCCGTCGAACGCACCCGCCAGCGCGATCAGCTTGGCGCCGTCCTTGTCGGCCTGCGCCTGGGCGGCCTCACGCAACTTCACGAAGTACGGGTTCGAATCGGTCTTGGTGATCAGTCCGACCTTGATTTCGTTCGAACCCGATCCGCCGCAGGCGGTCAGACCGAGAACCAGCGAGCCTGCCATGAGAACTGCCGCGACCACGTGCGTACTTCTGTTGCGCTGTCCGAACATGTGGACTCCCTTGTCCCCGATGCGACACCGATCGCGCCGCGTGTCTTGCAGGAGCCTAGGGACAAGGCAAGCGCTTGCGCATGCGCTTTCGCGAAATAGCTTCCGCCGATCTCAGTGCCGGTGGCTTCCGCCGTTGATGTCGATGGTTCGATCCCGACTCCGGTTCGATCTACGCGTACCTCATCGGGCAGGGTGTCGACCTGCACGGAGGCAGGCACACCATCGACGCGGTCCTCGCGTCGGCCTCGGACGCCGCCCTTCTCGACGTCGACCCGGGCGCACCCCTTCTGCGCGAAAGGCGTCGTGCCACCGACAGTTCCGGTACGCCGCTTCGAGTACGCCGACGATGACGGGGTGACCGTGATCGCCGTGGCTGCCGTCGCGCCCGGGATCAAGCGCCATGGCGAAATCGCTTGACATCGAAGGACACCTGAAGTGGGCCGAGGCGATGCCATGACGATGATCGGGCAAGTCAACCGCGACAGCTAAAACTACTCGGCGACCAACTGGTCGCTGTCGACGAAAACCAGACTGCCCGCGTCAAGCGTCACCGCCCATCGCCGCGCGGGGGAAACGACGTGGTTCTCACCGATATCCACTGCCTGCCCCGCCAGATCGCCGAAATCCTCGGCCACAGTGCCGTGGACCTCGCCGTCCGTCCCCGGATAAACACGCACCCGCACATTCACCGCCACGGGCGATCGCCCGGCATCGCCCGCCGTCCCGCTCGCGCGGTTCATGGGTCTCTTCATCTGTCGCACCCTAGGTCGTGCGCGTGAAGATAGGGGCGCAATTGGAGCACGACCCGCTAACGCCGTCCGGGCTCATGGTGCACGAGCACCACCCATTCAACCCGGATCGGCAAACCCACCGTCGCGTCTCGGGCAGTCTGGGCGGCGCTTCATGCATCCCCACGGAACAACATGGCATGCGCGGAAGGTCTAACTGTCTCAACCGGTATGGGCGGCGAGCGCCCTAGACGACGCTGATGACGCCTACGACCCGACCGAGTTCATCGGCGAGGACGACGAGTTTGACCTCCGCCCGTCGCGCCTGCCGCCACCGAGGCCGGTGTGGACGGGTTGTTCGCGGTCGCGTAGGCGCTCGCCGCCTTCGCCCCGCCGCGCCATGCTCGCAGGCCTATAGGCCTGCGAAGCAGGGGTCCTGGTTGTCCTTGTTCCCCTTGGTTGTCCTTGTTCCCTTGGTTGCCCTGGTTGCCCCGCGGGATCGACATGTCTCGGGCCGAAAAATGTGCTGTCACAACGTCATAGGTGATCTCCACGCTATCGGCATGGATACCGAGCGGATAATTCTCGGTGAGGTGGGTGGTGAACGCGTCTAGCGCCGACTGCACCATCTCGCTGGGCAGCAACAAACCCAGCCCGGTGACATCGACCACCTGCAGCGCCACTCGTCCGTCTGTAACCTGCGGCTTGGTGGTGACACTGCCGAGGTTGCCCTGCAGCTTGATGGTGCCGTCGTCCGGGTTGGTCTGGACCCCGGTGACCAAGCCACGCAACGGCGAGATCGCTTCCTGGATGCTCTGCCTCATGCCGTCGGCAGACCAGGTGATCATGGCGTCTAGAGCTCCCACAGTGCCCATGGCATCGGCGTCGCCATCCAGCCGGACATCGTCGATCCGCACGTCGGCCTTCATGCCTCGGGCGTTGCCGATCCGATTGCCGGCAGTGTGGATCGAGATGTTCCTGTAGTGGCCGGTCGCGAGCTGAAGCAGAAGCGGCGTCGCGCCGAACGACACACTCGCCTTATCCTGCACCACGCATTCGGTGGCGGCGGCCACCACGCTCTCGGCGCGGTGACGGGCGTACAGCTCACCGGCGAGCAAGCCGGCGGCGACTAAGCCGATCACGATCACCGCGATCAGGACTATCGACAGCGGGCTGCGCACACGGGATCGGCTCAGCCCAGGATCCTTCGATGTCGGAGTGCCCGGCGGTGGGCCGTAACCGGGCTGGCCTGATCGCGGCCGGGGATGCTCCTCCATCTCTTTATCGTGGACCCGCTCAGCCGACAGCCTCGTGGGTGGCTGGCCAATCTGCTAAATCGTCGTCTTTGTAGTCGCGTAGACGGTCGCGTACGACGGGCCGTTGGACCTCCCGGTCACCAACTTCTCGTCGGGTGGTCGTCCTATGCGGCGGGTGCAACCCGGCGTACATTTTGCTCATGAGTGCCGCGGTTGTCGTGGCCGAATCGCTGCCGATCATTGTGGTGATCGCTCCGTTGATCGCTGCGGCGTTCGTGTCGGCGCGGATCCATCGGCGTGAACCGGCCCGGCATCGACGCGGCGCCGTCGGCACTGGCGCGGTCAAGTGCACAAAGAAGAGGCAATCGGGTTATCCGGATGTCAAGACCGCCGGGGGAAAATCTGGCGCATCGCAGCCCCCCAAGTTCTCGCATGCTGGATCAATCTGGACGGCGGTGGAGTCATTGACCGGCGACATCGGGGGGCGTAATGGTTCGTGGCGAAAGATTCAGTGCCCGAACGTGTTCGGCAATTGCGGCGAGGTTCGTGGTCCAGACATCATCGTGATCGAGCACATAACGCATCAAATCGTCGAGTTCGGCTGCGCGTGAGGGCCGCCCCGAGAGGAACGGATGATTGGTCAGCACCCAACAGCCGCCGACCCGGCGGAGGCCGTCGAACTCCAATTGCCAGATTTCACGGGCTTTCCGTGGGCTTTCGATCAAACCGCTTCCAGAGATGTCGGGCAGATAGCAGTACTGCTCCCAGTCATCTAGCGCCCATTGGATGGGAATCTCGACAAGCGAGCGGTCGGCACCGGGCGTGATCGCCAACTCGTAGGGGTGGTCGGAATCCATCAGGCTCGAGTCATAGAGGAAGTCACGATCGGCCAGTAGCGAGGGCGTGCGCCATGACAGATCCCACATCGGCGCCCGGTAACCCGATGGGCGCACTCCGGTGACGTCGGCCAGCGCAGCCAGCCCGCAGTCGATCGCCTCGATCTCCTGCTCAAGCGTGAGTCGGGTGGGCTGCTCGTGGAGATAGCCGTGATGGGCGATCTCATGTCCGGCTGCCACGATGCTGCGGATCGCGTGCGGATAGCGGTCGGCGGTGTGCCCGGGCACGAAGAACGTCGACGCGATCTGATGACGATCCAGCAGGTCGAGGATGCGAGGAACGCCGACCAGCGGGCCATAGGCTTGGTGGCTCATCACGCTCATCCGCGCGGCCGCCGCGTCGTTGCCCCACAGCACGGCTGACTCGGCGTCCACATCGAAGGTGAATGCGGCTGCCGCGGTCTTGCCTTGGGGCCAGGGAATTTGGTTCATTGATCGGCGTCCACTTGCAGCTGGGGAGTGTCGGTGAATCCGGGGGCCACCGCATTGACGATAATCTGCTCAGGTGCCAGTTCGCGTCCTAGAGTTCTGACCATCGAGATCAGCCCGGATTTGGCGGCGACTAGATCGCGCCGCCGCCCGTGCAAACCATCCGGTCGTGGCGACACCGGTCCCCATCGCAGGGTCGCCCGACCTCGATGAGTTTCGCGGTGTCCGCCAGTCGGTACGTACAACACCGTCAACCGAACAAGAGGGGAACGACATGTCCGCGACCTACACCTTCGACGTCTTCTCCAGCCTCGACGGCTTCGGTGCCGCAAGCTCGAACTGGACCGGCTACTGGGGCAAGCAAGGCCCCGAGCTGCTCGAGCGCCGCCTCGGCCTCTACGACACGGATCAACGAATGGTGCTCGGAGCCAACACTTATCGAGAATTCTCGCAAATGCTGGCCGATAGCACCGAGGACTCCGACGTACGCGACCCGTGGGTGACCACGATGTGGAGATCGCCGACGACGGTGGTGTCGACGACACTGGAAGAACCCCTGGACTGGCCGGACGCGACCGTCGCCAGCGGTGACGCCGTCGACGTCGTCGCCCGCCTCAAGGAGGAGTCAGACGTGCCGTTGCGCTCGCACGGCAGCCTCTCGATGAACCGGGCGCTGATGGCTGCCGGGCTGGTCGACCACGTGCAGGTGACGCTGTTCCCCGTCATCACCGGTCAGACCGGGCTCAGCCCGATCTTCCAGGGTGCGCTCGACTACGACCTCGAGCTCGTCGAGCACCGCACGTTGGACGGTCACATCCAAGAACTCATCTACCGACCCACCCTCGCATTGACGCCTATCCCTGCATAACGGGTATGCACCAGGGCATGAGACGTGCCGACACCGGTGACCTGTGGTGGAAGAACGCGGTGTTCTACTGCGCCGACATCGAGACCTTCTACGATTCGGACGGCGACGGCACCGGCGACATTCGCGGTATGACCGATCGCCTGGAGTACCTCACCGACCTCGGCGTGACGTGCTTGTGGCTCATGCCCTTCTACCCCACCGCCCGCAAGGACGACGGCTATGACATCACCGACTTCTTCGGCGTCGATCCCCGCCTCGGGACCATCGGTGACTTCGTCGAGCTCGTCCGCACGGCCCGCTCGAACGGCATCCGGATCATCATCGACTTCGTCATGAACCACACCTCCGACGCGCACCCATGGTTCAAGTCCGCCCGCCGCAGCACCGACGATCCGTACCGCGACTACTACGTGTGGAGCGCGACGGAGCCCAAGTCCAGCCCCAAGGACGTCGTCTTCCCCGATCAGGAGGACAGCATCTGGGAACTCGACCCCAAGACCAACCAGTGGTACCTGCACCACTTCTACAAGCACCAGCCAGACCTCAACATCGAGAATCCAAAAGTGCAGGAGGAGATTTCCCGCACGCTCGGCTTCTGGCTCGAACTCGGCGTCTCTGGCTTCCGGGTCGACGCCGTACCCTTCATGTTCGCCAAGGACGACGTGCCGGGAAAGCCCGGCGCCTTCGACCCCATCCAATTCCTTGGCGATGTCCGGAATTTCGTCACTCGGCGCGTCGGTGACGCCGTCCTGCTCGGTGAGGTCAACCTTGCGTACAAGGACCAGAAGGCCTTCTTCGGCGGACCCGACGGCGACGGGCTCAACATGCAGTTCGACTTCATCGGGATGCAGAACATCTACCTCGCCATGGCCCGCGGGGATGCCCGACCGATCGCCAAGGTGCTGCGGCAGCGACCGAAGCTCGACATCACCAGCCAGTGGGCCAACTTCTTGCGCAACCACGACGAGCTCACCCTCGACAAGCTCAGCGACGGTGAACGGCAAGAGGTCTTCGACGCCTTCGGCCCCGACCCGGACATGCAACTCTATGGCCGCGGGCTCCGACGCCGGCTGCCGTCGATGCTCGGCGGCGACGAGCGGCGGATGAAGATGGCCTACTCGCTGGCCTTCTCGCTCCCGGGCACTCCGGTCCTGTTCTACGGCGAGGAGATCGGGATGGCCGAGAACCTCGACATCCCAGGCAGACTCGCCGTGCGATCGCCGATGCAGTGGACCGGTGGCGACAACGGCGGCTTCTCCAGAGCCACGAAGCGGCGGCTCACCCGCCCGCTTCCCGACGGCTTGTTCGGACCGGAACGCGTCAACGCCGCCGACCAACGCCGCGACCACGGCTCCTTCTGGTGGTTCATGCGCAACCTCATCTACACCTACCGCGAGCAGCCGGAGACCGGTTGGTCGAACATCGAGATCCTCAAACAGCCCAACCGGGCCGTGCTGGCCCACGTCTGCCGGGAGGAATCCGGGTGGGCAATGGTTGCACTGCACAACTTCGCGGCCGACAGTTGCCTCGTCGCAATCGAGGTCGACGATCTGCCACCGGGATCCATCCTCGTCGACCTACTCAACGACCTCACCGAAATCCCACTCGACGCCCACGGTGGCGTCGAGATCGACCTCGAGCCCTACGGCTACCGCTGGCTGCGCGTCAAACGACCGCAGGACGAACCAATCGTGTAAGCGTCAACACCAATTCAGAAGCGAGACTGCTACACACGACTGAGCTGGCCAAGGGCTTGAGCTCGCCCACCTCGAAACAATCGTTGCAACGGCCCGCCGCCCGGCGCCAACCCGGACACAAAGCGTCGCTGCGCGGGGTGATGCCCCACGTCCCGCGTCCGGAATGGCTCGACTCGGCCACCGACGGTGACGGCATGCAGGACAGGGGCGGCAGCGGTCTTCTCTGAATTGCACCCAGCCGGCCCAACATATTTCGATGCGATGCACTGATGGCTGATCTACTCTCACGAGCACCGACGGCATGCCAACGTCTTGTCGATGACCCGCGGCGAAGTCTTGTCAATGGTCAATGGAAGTAGGCGCGTCTTGTTAACCTTCGCATTGTCGCAACATTCCCTCGTCGGGTCGCCAGACGCTTTCAACTGTGATCCACTTTTCGCGAAGGAGCCGCAATGGCCGCCGACCCCGTGTCGATCTGGATCATCAAGCAACTGGGGAGCTTTGCGGCGAAGCCAGCAGGTAGATACCTATCGAATGCGATCCTGGGCGACCCCGTCAAGCGCGCACTACGGGCGCCCACCAGCGCAGCTCTCGTGGCTGCGGTTGACGCCGTCCTCGGCGTGAAGGCCGACGACTACCGCGATCACGTCATTGACATCCTGGGCATGTTCTTGACAGACAGTGTGACCGTCACACCCGTGACAGCCATGAATCAACACGGCACGGTTTCGGGGGCGTTGCAGTACATCGTGAGCCAGGCAGTTTTTCGCGCAGCTGCTCCCGTTGAGGGCTTTTCGAACGAGTACCTTCCGACCTCAACGTTGACTGCGCTCACCGATGAAATAGGTGTCGAGCTTGATCCCACCGTGTTCAGCCAGGCATTCATCGACGCTTGGATAGTGGCAATAAAGACTGCGGCGGCGACAACCAAACCAGAGCTAGAGCCTCTGGCCAATCAACTCAATCACGAACGCACCCACACAAGCCTCGAAAACCTAGAGACGCGCCTATTTGAGCAGACCATGGTGGCACTCCAATCGGCATACCAGCAAGGTCTTGCCGATCGTGGTCAGCTCGCCGCAAACCGGTATCAGTGGTTTGAATTCCACATTGAGCCGATCGACAAGTTGATGAACGAGATCAACCAGGATTACCGCTCAGGCTTCAGGACTACGCTCCACGCGCTGCGATCCGGTGCCGACCTGGAACAGGCCATGTTCGACCTTCAAGCGATGCAGGACCGCAGGCGCGGCGCTCGAAAGACGGCCATCACGACCGCAAAACACCTCATCGAGGCAAACAGCGGAGGGCTCTTTGGTGAACCCATCGACACCTTGCTGGTTGAATACCTTCAGGCGGCCAAGGGCTATCAGATGTCAGATGGGTACCTATACAAGACCTGGTACGCGCACTACATCGAGGAGTTTCGCAACTTATTGCTTATGGGTGCCGACCCGCATCACCGTGGCAACTACAGCGGCATCGCCGGCGATCACGACCTGAAGGCACCCCTGGCGAGGGCGCTTGAAGTCGTTCTGGACAAAGGGCTTCCGAACAAATGGAGCATCTATGCCGACGCCTATGCGCAACTACGCAGTGCGTTCAACTAGCGATTGACATGGCATCCGCTCCCCTGACGGCGAGACGATGGTGCTCGAACAGAACACCTTCGTCGAGGGCGTGCTGCCCGGCGCGATACAGCGCCGACTCAGTGACGAAGAAATGGATCACTACCGAAACCACCGTCCACGGAACCCATTTCGTCCAAGAAGACAGTCCCCATGAGATCGGCGCCGCCGTCGCCGAATTCGTGCGGACAAGTGGTGCCGCTAAACCCACCAGCGCCAATGGCGCCTAGGACACTCAACCATGAGTGAAAGGAAGTACCGCTGCTTTGCAGGCAACTTCGACGAAGTCGAGCAATGATCGAAACCTGTGGATGGGGTCGGTGAGGGGCAGCGGGGATTGCCATGGCCTACAAGCTGATCGACGCCGCACAGGCCCGCTGGCGCGCCGTCAACGCCCCACATCTGGTCGCCCTGGTCCGCGCCGGAGCGGTCTTCCACAAAGGCAAACTCCTCGAACGCCCCGTCGACATCACACCGCCCGAACCTGGCGCCGAATCAACCGAAACGGAGGTCGCCTGAACACCCCAATCCCCAGGTCCTGACAATTGCGTGGCGTCGCGTGACCCGATTGATTAGCCACAGAGGATTGGTCTGCACTGATAGCGTCACATCTCACGACAACACGGGGGCGAGCATGGGCAATGGCGATTCAATTTCGTTCGACGAACCCTTGGTGCGTGAAATATTCGAGCGCTTCAACAAGCCCGAGACGTTCTTCGCCGGTGCAGAGGGCCTCTGGGTCGAGCGACCGCACTACTTCATCGTCCCGCAGAACCTCCGGATGGACACCCGCGAGGAAGTGATCGCTTGGTTCCACTCGTTGTTCGACGCGATCCCTGACTTGCACATGGAAGTCGAGGACGTTGTGGTCGCTGGTGAGCCCGGACGGGAACGTATCACTGTCCGCTGGCATTTCACCGGCACGTTCACGGGAGCCCCCTACATCGGTATCGCCGCGACCGGCAAGCCTGTCGATTTGCGCGGAATGGATCTTGTTTGCATAGAAGATGGACTGGTGGTGGGCAACACCGTTTACTTCGACCAGCTCGCCTTCACCCGCCAGATCGGAGTGTTACCCCCGGAAGGGTCGCTTGGTGACCGGCTGATCACGGTTGGGTTCAACCAACTGACCAGAGCACGCAAAGCAGGTCGGCGGTTGTCCGTACGCCGGTAACAACGCTGGGCATTGATCCCCAGCCAGGAAGGCAAAAGGCAACTCCCCATCCCGGAGTACCGGAAGGACCGTCACGTCTGCACGGTTTTCGTCGGCATCGGTTCTGATCTTGATCGGCATTCCCTCTCCCTCGATGAACGGCGGCTCGATCATCTGAGGCACGACGGCGATTGTTGGGCCGCTTTAAGCCAGCGCCGGAAATCCTCTGCCAGGACTGCGGGGTCCTCGAGGATGTAGTTGGTTTGGAGCTGCGCCACGCCGATGTGCACGCGGATGAAGACCGGCCCGTCGGCCGACCCGGCCCAGGCAACAGCGGCGGCAAGCTCGTCCGCCGTTCGCACATCGCGCCCGGTCGCCCATCCGCAGGCCTCGGCAACGGCAACCATGTCCATGTCGCGCGACGCGGTCGGCTGACCCCCTGTTGCCAGATAGACGTTGTTGTCCAGAAGAAACACGACGAGATTTCGCGGCTTGAGGTGGCCAACTGTGCTCATGACCGACAGGCCCATGATCAACGCGCCGTCACCCTCGATCACCACCAGCTTCTCGTTCGGCCGCTCCGCCTCCAGGCCAAGCGCGAGTCCCAGTGCTAGGGAAACTGTCTGGCCCATCGCGTCGAGGCAGATGAGGTGGTTTGCCTTTCTCCCTGCCACAGCAAGCATTTCCCTGGCAGTTCCGCCAAGGGTGAGCACGATCGCGGAGTCAGGAAACGCTGCGTCGACAAGCCGCAGTACGTCAGCACGCTCAATGGCCATCGCTCAACCACCCATCAGATTTACGAGCACGAATACGGGACGATGAGTGGTCCGCGAGAACTGCCAGGCCCGCTCGATCTCAACTGCCCAGCGATCGATCGGCGTGCGGGTGTCGAGTTGGAACCACCGAACACCCGCGGCGTCGAGCAGTGCCTCGCTGCGTTCACTGACCGTGTGAATCATCGAGTTGTACTCACCTAGACCACCTCGGCGCGTCACGACGCCGAACAGGGGCACATGGTACGGCTGCGGCAGCGTCAACAGCGCGGTCAGCAGGTTGCCGATTCCGTTGTCCTGAAAGATCAAAACCGTCCGGGAACCGGCGAGTTCGAGGCCGGTTGCGATGCAGATGCCCTCTTCCTCGCGAGGCATGGCGAAGACTCGGCGTCCGTCACGGGCGCCCGAACCGCTGATGAAGTGATCGAGCACGATCTTCAGCGTGCTGCTGGCCAAATGCAGGACGAACGCGGGGTCTATCGCCTCGATGCCGGCTATCACAGCGCGACTACGTCGGTCGAGAAGGACTTCCTGCGAATCCGTCGCTGCGGGTGCGGCGAGTACGTCGTCGATCACAGCTGCACGCCGCGAGTCAGAGCCCCATCAACGACGAGGTTCGTGCCGCTGGTAAAGCTCGACACCGGGCTGGCCAGGAATGCCACCGCGGCCGCCATCTCCTGCACCGTACCCATTCGGCCCATCGGGATGAGGGCGAGGGTATTCGCGAACATCTCGGGTCGGTTCCGCTGCGTGTCCTCCCAGCTGCCACCTTCGAACAGAGTGTTGCCGGGCGAGACGGTATTGGCCCTGATTCCCTTTGGGGCGAGGCGATGAGCCAATCCCTGCGTGTAGTGGACCAATGCCGCCTTGATGGAGCCGTACGGTCCTTCGAAGACGTCGATCTCCCGGCCCGACACACTTGAGACGGTGACAATCGAGCCAGCCGAGCTTCGCTCCAAGTGAGGCAGCGCCGCATTGACGAGCCGAACGGATCCCATGAGGTCGATCTGCACGCACTTGGCCCAGGTCTCTTCATCATCCGCGCTCTGCATCGCGCTGACATTGGCTACCACGATGTCAATGCCGCCGAGGCGGGTTGCGGAGTCCTCCACCCAAGCCGCCAAGGCCGCGGCGTCGGCAACATCCAGAGCTGTGCCGACCACCTTTGCGCCACGGCCAGACAGTTCACGTTCGGCGTCCGATACCGAGTCGGCGTTGCGAGCGCAGAACGAGACAGAAGCCCCCTCTTCGATCAGGGTTTCTACGATCGCCCGCCCGATTCCCTTGGTGCCACCGGTTACCAGTGCCCTCAAACCGGCTAATTGCAGGTCCATGCAGACCAAGTCCTCTCGATTGAATGAATAGGTCCATGCGCACGATTCAGCGCAGCACAACGCATGTCAGGAAACCCGAACCCGGGCGTCCAGCACTGAATACAGGATGTCCACCACGATGTTGGCGATCACGACGAACGCCGATGCCAGTAGCACGAGGCCGATCACCGTCGGAAGATCCTGCTTCGACAACGCAGAGATCGCCAGCTCACCAAGCCCGGGAAGCCCGAAGACGTTCTCGGTGACGATCGCTCCCCCGAGGAGCGTGCCGACGTCGATACCGAATTGGGTGACGACAGGAGTCAGGCCAGCACGCAACCCATGCCGGTAGATGACTCTGCGCCGGCTCAAACCCTTCGCTCGCGCCGTGCGGATGTAGTCCTCACCCAGGACATCGAGCATTGATCCACGGGTGAGTCGGACGTACGTCGCCGCGGTGACCAACGCGATTGTGAACCACGGCAGGACAAGGTGCCTGGCCCACTCGACTGGGTCCTGCAGGAGCGGTGTGTATCCCGCTCCGGGGAACAAATCAATGCCGATTAGGTGCAGTCGGAAGAAGAAGAGCAGCAACAAGACCTCGCCGAGCAGAAACGTCGGCATCGAATAGAAGAACAGCGAGAATCCCGTCGAAGTCCTGTCCATCAGGGAACGTGGGCGCGTCGCGGCTAGGACACCAATGCCAACGCCCATGAAAAGCCAGAGGACCGCACCGCCGATCACCAGCGACGCCGTCACCGGCAGACCGTTGCTGATCAAGCTCGTCACTGGTTCTGCATTGGTGTACGAGTACCCGAAGTCGCCGTGCAGCGCGCGCCACAGGAAACTGCCGTACTGCGCAATGATCGGTCGATCCAGTCCGAGGTTATGCCGGATCGCCGCGATCGTCGCCTCACTGGCCTGCCGGCCAGCCAAGGTTCGCGCCACATCATGAGGAGCGATGAAGTACATGATGAACACCGTGGTGGCGACCAACCACATCACCACAACGCCAAAGCCAACTCGGCGTAGCAGAAAGCGCAACATGTCTGCGATCCCCTACGGCTTGACTTCGGACCCGATGAACAGTCGGTTCCCGCCGGGATTGAATGCGTCCCGCAAACAGTCACCGAGCAGATTGAACGCCATCGTCGTGATCAGCAGGGCCAGGCCAGGGAACGCCACGAACCACCACGCCACCCGGTAGTAGGCGATTGACTCGGACAGCATGTTTCCCCAGGTAGCTGTGGGCGGAAGTACACCGATACCGAGGAACGACAGCGTCGACTCGAAGACGATGGACAAGGGGATCAGCATCGTGGCGTACACGATGGTCGGTGCCAATACGTTGGGCAGGATATCGACGAACATGATCCGTAGGTGACTGGCGCCGACCGAACGTGCCGCCTCGACGAACTCGCGCTCCTTTATCGACAGCACCTGTCCGCGGACGATGCGGCCCACGGACGCCCATGAGAAGAAGGCGATCACCGCGACCGAGATCGTCAAGCTCGGGCCCAGCAGCGAGACCAGTGCAATCGCGAAGACCAGGTACGGCAGGGAGAGGACGACGTCCATGAACCGGGACAACACGCTGTCGACCGGACCCCTGAAATATCCTGCGGTGAGACCGACGATCACTCCCACGACGACAGCAAGGCCGGAAGCTACTACACCTACCAGCAGCGATATCCGGGCGCCGTAGATCACGCGTACCAGTACGTCCCGCCCAAGGTCGTCGGTTCCGAACAGGAAGGTCGAACCGGGTGCGACGGGAATGCCTTCTGGAGTGAGGCCCGTCGTACGGAACTGCTCATTCGGCCCATGACCCACGAGGTGCGCTATCAGCGGGGCGCACAGTGCGAGCAGAACGATCACGCCAATCACAATCGACGACCCGACGGCCACCTTGTCGTGGCGCAGCCGTACCCAGGCCAGCTGCCACGGACTACGACCCTCGACGGCCTCGCCGGCGGCTGGCGCAGTCGAACCATGGGCGGCAGGTTCGAGAGCTGCCGCCGGTGTCAGAGTCATTGCTGCTCCCGTCGTCTGGGCGCCAAGGCTTCGCCATCCTCGACGGGGAAGTGGCAAGCCACGGCATGGTTTTGGTCATCTCCGTCTGGCTGGCCAAGAACGGGATCTTCGAGCTCGCAACGACCCTGCGCCCGGGGACAGCGTGGATGAAACCGGCAGCCGGAGGGCGGGTGGATCGGTGATGGCGGATCACCTCTGAGGACGATCCGGTCATCTCCGTTGACCAGGTCCGGGTCCGGCGTCGGAATCGCGGATAGCAATGCCTGGGTGTACGGATGGCGCGGCCGACGGAAGAGCTCTTCGGTCTCTGCGACCTCGACGATCCGGCCCAGATACATCACTGCGATGCGATCACAGACGTGTCGAACTACGGACAGATCGTGGGCGATGAAGACGTAGGTCAGTCCGAGCTTCACCTGGAGGTCGGCCAGGAGGTTGATGATCTGCGCCTGAATCGAGACGTCCAGCGCTGAGACCGGTTCATCACACACTACGAGTTCTGGGCGCAGGGCCAAGGCCCTGGCAAGACCGATGCGTTGTCGCTGGCCACCCGAGAAATCCGCCGGAAAGCGGTTGTAATGCTCGGGGTTGAGGCCGACCAGTTCCATCAGCTCCAAGACCTTGCTCTTGCGCTCGGCGGCTTTGGCCAACCCGTTGGCAGCAAACGGATCGGCGATGATCGACCCGACCCGGCGGCGTGGATTGAGCGAGCCGTACGGGTCTTGGAAGACCATTTGCATCCGCTGGCGATACGGACGGAGTTCGCGCGCCGACAGGCGAGATATGTCCTGGCCGGCGAAGGAAACCGTGCCCGAGGTGAGGTCATGGAGCCGAGTGATGCATCGGGCAAGAGTCGACTTGCCGCAACCGGTCTCGCCGACCAGCCCGATTGTCTCGCCACGGCGAATCTCGAGGCTGACCCCGTCGACGGCACGCAGATGTTCCCGCGCTCTGCGCAGCAGCCCGCCCGAGGCGATCGGGAAGTGTTTGACGACGTCGGTCAACTGCAGCAACGTCTCCGTTGATGCCGAGAGGGCCGCTGTCGGTGTGGTCTGTGCTTTCAAGCTGACGCCGACTCGTGGTGCGTCGAGGCCGCATCGATCAGCTCATCACGACCGTGGGCGCGAGCGGCCTGATGCCGGCGCATCACCACGTCGGGTGCCGTACCGACCGCGTCCGGTGGGAGCCAGCAGGCCGACCGGTGATCAAGTCCACCAGCAACCTCGACGAGCCCCGGCTGCTCGACGCGGCAGACATCCATCGCATAGCTGCACCGTGGGTGGAATGGGCATCCCGGCGGAACCCGCAACAGGCTGGGCGGCAGCCCCGGAATGGATTTCAACGTGCTGCCGCGCCCCGCGTGCTGGGGCAGCGAGCCGATCAATCCTTCCGTGTAGGGATGATGCGGTTGGTGATAGAGGGTCCGCTTGTCGGCGAACTCGCAGGGCTTACCCGCATACATGACGACCACCCGGTCAGCCATGTCCGCGATGACTCCCAAGTCATGGGTGATCATGATCACGGCCGTACCGAACTCATGCTGCAGCCGCTTGATCAGCGTCATGATCTGCGCCTGCACCGTGACGTCCAGTGCGGTGGTTGGTTCATCGGCGATCAGCAGTTTGGGGTTGAGAGCAAGCGCCATCGCGATCATGGCTCGTTGGCGCATGCCACCGGAGAACTGATGCGGGTAGTCGTGCACGCGCTTGTCTGGCATCGGTATCCCGACCAGGCCGAGCAGCTCTACCGCGCGCTGCCGGGCCTGCTTCTTGGAAACCCGCTCATGGGCCCGGATCATCTCCATGATCTGCCAGCCCACCCGATAGTGAGGATGAAGACTCGACAGTGGATCCTGAAAGATCATGCCGATCTCGGCCCCGCGAATCCGCCGCAGCTCAGCGTCGGACATCCCGAGCAGTTCCTTGCCCTCGAATCGTGCGCTGCCCGAGACCCTCGCTCCCTGCGTCAACCCGACGATCGTCTGAGTCGACACGCTCTTGCCGGACCCCGATTCGCCGACAATTCCGAGGGTCTCTCCCTGCTCCACGGCGAAACTGAGCCCGCGCACCGCCGATAGAATGCCGTCGGGCGTCGCGAAGGTAACGCAGAGGTTGTCTACCTCGAGCAGCGACATGCCTTCCTCCCGGCCGCCTCAGCCGCTCCTTCGGTTGACGAGCCCATCAGTTCTTCAACCAGACGTTGGTGATGTCGAAGTTTTCGTTGATGGGGAGGTAAAGGGTGTTCATCAGACGGGAGGACTTGTAGAGCGGGACATCGACGATCGCCAACGGAATGAACGCTGCGTCCGTCATGCTCTGCACCGAGACCTGATGCCACAGGTCGGAGACCTTCGCTTGTTCCGAGTTCGGCAGGGACAACGCCTGCTCAACAAGTCCGTTGGTGATCGGGCTGTTGTAGTCACCGTAATCAACGGAGTTCGGGCCATAGTTCGGGCCATCTGTCATGGGCTGCAACACTGCTCGGCCGTTGTTGCCGAACCAGTCGGGCACCCACGACAGCAATGCGATGTCCCACAACCCTCGCTGACCGCTTGTCGGGTCGGAGATGTATCGAACCGTGAAATCGGTTTGGGTAGCGGATACCAGCTGGACCGTCACTCCCGCGGCCTGGAGATCCGCCTGCATCAGCTCGGCGATCTTGGGACTCTGATTAGTGGTGGGGAAGAGCACCTTGAGCGTGAGCCCATTCGGATAGCCGGCAGCTGCCAGCAGCTGTTTCGCCTTTGCCGGGTCACCCTTGCTACCCGGTGTCGGATAAAGATCGAATGGCTGGTACCCAACGTCGATCGGTGTGAGCATCTGACTCGTTGGATTGGCGATCTGGCTTCCACCCAAGGCTTGCGCGATGGCTGTCTTGTCGATCGCGTACTCCAATGCCTGCCGCACCTGGACGTTCTTCATCGCGGAGTTCTCGTTCGGACTCTGCTGATTGAAGACGGCGTAGTTCACCGCCGCGCTCGAATTGACGGACAAGTTGGGGTCACCGGTCAGCCCGGGCAGATCCGGGGTGGGGACGACCACGTCCCAGCCCATGTCGGTCGTACCAGCCTGAATCTGCTGCTGAACTGCCTGCGGGGTCTGTCCCTGGTTGATCGTGATCTTGTCGACGTAGGCCTTGCGGAGCGGATCGCTGCTCGCCTTCCACGCCGGGTTCCTCTCTAGAACCATCTGCGTTCCCGGGGTGTAGTTGGTGATCATGTAGGGGCCGTCGGAAAGCAGGTGTGCTCGAAATTCCGGGCTGTTCGGGACGTACTGCAGGTACTCAACCGGTACGGCAGACGCGAACGGCTCCGCAATGATGTCGAGAAAGTCGCTGGTCGGGTGGGTCAGTTGGAAGACGATCGTCTTGGGATCCGGCGCTGAGACGCCGGAGATCTCGTTTCCGTTGATGTAGGTGGAGATCGCGGCCGCAGTCCCGTCGATCTTCGATTCGGCCTGACAGTATTCGGCCATCCCCTTGATCGTCTTGGTGAAGTAGCTCGGAGCACCTACCGGCGCAACGGGATTGCACATCCGCTTGAAGCTGCGTACGAAGTCGTCCGCCGTCACCGCCCTCGCCGGTGACGAGTTCCACATCACTTCGTCACGCAGATGGATCGTGTACGTGCTGCCGTTGTTGGAGATTCCACCGTTCGCTTCCGTCGGCAGATCGCTGGCGACGTCGGCGACCGGACTCTGAACGACCTTGGCGTCTGCACTTGCCGGATAGCTGAACAGCTGTCGAGTCCAGGCCCGCTCTTCGGTGTGTGTGTCGGTGTTGTAACCGGCGGTGGGATCCATGAAGTCGATGTCACCGAGGCCGCCCAGGACCAACGATCCCCCCGTGTGCGGGGCTGATTGTTCTGCTGTTTTGCCGGCGCAGGCCGATACCAGGAGCCCAAGGGCGGCAGACGCTGCGATGGCCGCGGTCAAGCGGCGATTTCTGGGCACAGTCTCGGTGGCTCCTGTCTTCGGGTGGCTGCTACTGCCACCACAACCAGCGGATACGGAATCGAGGGATCGACCTACGCGAATTGCCTCGCCACGGTGCGGGGCCTACCACGATTTGTGGGACATTAGCCCAAACCGAGGTCGTCAGCAGGGTTAAAAACCGAATGTTAACATTCGGAATGTTAGTGAGTTGACTTCATCGGGTCAAGGCTCGCCGTCGAGATGGCGACCCGATCCTGCATGAGGCCCGCGGCGTTGAACGGCTGGCCCTGGCACCCCTGGGATCCAGCCGCGTCGCCGTGGGACGTCCCGCCCGGAGTCCCTATCCCGCCCGGTTGCCAAGCGAAACGTGACCGCAAAACAAGGATTGCGCAGGTAAGAAGAATGCTGTTTCGACAGTCAAATGCCATCGAACGAGTGGCGCGGGCATCCCTTCGGCCGGCCGGGGGAAGCCCACCCACCAGGCACGATCTCGCTCGCCCAGGGTGAGCCGGATTTCCCTACCCCCGCGCCGATCGTCGATGCGTTGAACCAGGCGGTTCGCGACGGGTACACGCGCTACGGCGATATGAACGGTGACCCGGAGTTACGCGAGGCGATTGCGGAGACCGCCACCCGCATATCGGGCACGCCATATTCGCGCGAGGCTGTCCTCGTCACCCATGGCGGAGCGGCAGCGATTACCGCGGCAATCTTGGCAACCGTTGATCCCGGGGACCGCGTCGTGATCCCGGAGCCCACATATTCCCTCTATCCAGACGCCGTGGAACTCGCAGGCGGTCAACCCGTGTTCGTTCCCAGCCAGCCCGATCATCATTTGGATTTCGATCGCCTGGAAGCTGCGTTGGATCAAGCCCGAATGATCGTCCTGTGCAATCCCGTCAACCCCACAGGCGTGGTCTTCAGTGCCACCGAACTCGAACGCCTAGGAAAATGCCTAGCTGGTACCGACACCCTCCTGCTTGCCGATGAGGCCTACGCCGACATCGTCTACGACGCTCGTCCCTTTACCTCGACGCTGGCCGTGCAGTCCTTGCGTGAACGGCTGATCTACATTCAGACCCTGTCCAAGACGTATGCAATGACAGGCTGGCGCATTGGCTACGTTGTCTCAGCCGAACCGATCGCGGCGTCGATCCGGCGCGTGCACCGCACCATGAACAGCTCGGTGAACGCGGCGGTGCAGCGAGCAGCGTTGGCGGCGATCCGGCTCGGACCGGACCTTGCCGCTCCCATGCTGGCCGCCTACCAAGACCGACGCGACTACCTGATGGCTCGCATCTCGAGGATGGAGCGGCTCGACGCCAACCGGCCCGATGGCGCGTTCTACTACTTCACGCGTTACGGGAGTGCGTTACCCGCCACAGTGGTCATGGAGCGTCTGCTCGCCGGCGGCGTAGCCGTCCGGTCGGGAGCAGAATTCGGACCATCGGGTCAGGGCCACTTCCGCCTTTCCTTCGCGACGAGCATGGAGAACCTTGAGGAAGGCCTCGACCGCATCGAAGCAGTACTCGACGCCCTCTGAGCGGGTTCGGACCGCGAATCCGTGGCGGTGCTAACTCGCCGGGCACTGCCCAGCACTTCTTCGAAGCGCGTCATCTTCGAGAACGGCGTGCACGCCCCACACTCCGTTCGCGACCTGCGTGATCCGAAGATCAACGACTGTGCTCGCCAGAGCGAGAGCCTCACTCCGCGTGACGGCGAACAGTCCCTCCATCCAGGTAAGCATCGCATCCATTGCCGCGGCGGATGCGCGGTTGAGGTCGCGGTCGAAACCGAAGGTGATCCGGCTGCTCGGCGTCTTCGCGTAGGGCGTCGTCACGACTGGCGCTGCTACGACGGTCAACTGGAGTTCGGCGGTGGTTGGGCACTCGATGGCGCTGCCGGACACCTCACCATCGCCTTGGCGTGCATGGCCATCGCCTACCGACAGCAGCGCCCCCTCGACCGAGACCGGAAGGTAAAGAACGCTGCCCCGAACCAAGTCCTTGCAGTCAAGGTTGCCGCCGCAATACCGCGGTGGAGTAGTGGAGAACTCACCGTCTTCTGCTGGCGCTAGTCCGATTACGCCGAGAAACGGACGCATATCGACGCTGAAACCGAGATTGTTGGTGGCTACCTGCATCTGCGAATCCAACCGCCACTGCAATGCGACCATCGGCGCGGTCGAGGTGTCCAGATATTCCATGAATCTTTCTTTCCGGTCACCACCGATGGTCCAACCCCAGTCGCCCGTCCTTAGGTTTACGAGATTGATGGCGAGCGCGGTGCCGGGCAGAGCGGATCGGACGAAGATCGGTCCGCACAAGGCGTGTCCACGGGCGCCGGGAAGGAAGGTTTCACTGAATTTGCCGTGGGCCGTGGGCTCCTCCAGATAACCGCGGGCATCGAGTGATGTGACCGTGACGGTGTCGCCGGAATCGACGTGGAGCACTGGGGCGAGAGCACGGCTGAAGTAGTCGTGCACCGTGCCCGGGCGGGGCTCCAGAAAGTGATGGGTCAATCCGTACCTTCGGTGCCGGGGCCTCGCGGCGAAACGAACGCGAGGGAACTGTCGGCGACGGCATTACTGGGGCACATGCCGAGCATGACGTTGCTTGTCTCCACCTCGATGCTCACGGCCAGCGAACGCCAGCAACATTCATGGTGTCGGAGGATAGACAAGGCCCACCTTAGATTGCTAACTTTCTGGATGTCAACAATCTGCAAAGAGGTGCGAAGTGGGTAAACAGGGGGGACCATGCAACCGGCCCGGCGAAGGGGTCTGACCGACGAAGTCGCGGAGAACATCCGCCAGGCGATCTTCGACGATTCGCTCCGGCTAGGTGAACGCCTGAACGAGGTCGACATAGCGGATCGCCTACAGGTCAGCCGCGGACCCGTCCGGGAGGCCCTCGTGCAGCTCAAGCAAGAGGGCATCGTCACGATGGATTGGCATCGCGGCGCCTTCGTCGTGAAACTTTCGGCGACGGACTTCCGAGAGCTTGGGAGCCTGCGGACCGTGTTGGAAGTGTTCGCGATAAGGGAGGCCGCTGTTGCCGCCACCCAAGCTGATTTGGACAATCTCGCCGCTGCGGTTAAGGCCATGTCCAAAGCCTTGGTCGATGAGAACGATTTCGTCCTGATCAAACTCGACATCCAGTTTCACGACGCGCTCTACCGAAGCGCGCACCATGAGCGCTTGTGGAACTCATGGAGCTCGATCAGATCGCAAGTGCTGCTTTCGTTGCTGACAAAGAGGCACGCATCCAACGAGTATTACCGGGACGCTGTCATCGCCGAGCACGACGAGCTGCTGCGGGTCATCGCGGGTCGAAATGTCGAATCCTGCGAAAGAGCAATCCGGAGCCATCTGTCGGCCACCTACGACCGGCTGATCAGCAGTTTCGATGGCGCTGATGCATCTGTGGCGCCGCCCCGCGGGGTCCCCGACCGCTGACCTGCATCTTTACCTCGCCGTTCGCGCCGACCAGCACCCAGTCGGCATTCAGTAGGCCCGAACCGTTTGCATCGGCCACGCGAGCCCCGGCCGCCGCGTCCTGAGCTAGCCCCGATCTCCATGTCACCCAAGCGGGTGACACCACCCAGAACCGCCACCCTTCGGCGAAACGGGCACCGCGTCTTTTTTTGACCGGGCCTGGCTTCGATGGCTGAGGAGATCCATCTGCGCCGCCGGGACGGCGGACCCGTGGGAGGCGCCCGGCTGTCGGCCGGAATGGCGCGCATTTCATTTCAGCTCCGCTTCGAAGGCGCCGAGCGGAAGGCGCGATTTGCGAATCGGGCACCTACACCTACACCTGCAGCGGACGTTGTCGGGAATCGCGCGTTTGGGCTAGGGCTTCTTCTAGCTGCTGGAGGCGATCGCTAGTTTCGCTGCGACGGCGTGCGGTGTAGACGGCTAGCCGCAATTCGTTGTTGTCGGCAGCCAGAACGTCGCAGTCCAGCGTCAGGATCCCGGCGTCGGGGTGGTCGATTACCTTCTCTTCGTGGCGGTAGGCGGCGATGTGTTCGCTCGCCCATATGTTGCGGAAGTGCTCGCTTCCGGCGCTGAGGTCGGCGACGTACTTGGTTAACCGGTCGTCGCGGGCATGCTGTCCCATGCGTGCTCGCAGATCGCCGACCAGGAGTTGTTGAATGCGTAGAGCTTGGCCTGGACGGCGCTTGATGCGGCTGGGCTGTCCAGTCATGAAGGACCACATCATGTTTCGCGCTCGCGCTGGCCGGCTGAGTGGGTCGCCATTGACCGCGGCCCACATCGGATTCCACGCCAGGGGATTCCAGCACAGGTCATAAATCGCCGCGGGTGTGGAGTCGAGTTGGTCCACCAGGCGCCGCACAGCGGCGGACAGCGTTGGGGCGTGCTCGGCCGGCGGGGTGTAGCCGCCTAGACGGAGCAAATGATCGCGTTCGAAGTTTGACAGGCGAAGCGCCGTCTGTGCCCGAACGGGCATCGGTGTGGTCGGGGCGCCACCGACCGCCGAACATCGCCAGGTCGCTGTGGGTGGGGCAGTGCATCGACACGCCGCCACTACTTACCCACAGACACGAAACCGCTGGATTCGCTGCTAAAGCCAGGACTTCCCCATTTCGCGAAGAAGGAAATTTTCGATCCGTCGTCGTTCCGAAGGATCACATTGACTGTTTGGAAGTCGCTTCCGGTCATTTTGCATTCGAAGGCCGTGCCGAATTTCGCTTCAACTTCGTCTGGGCAGTCCACAGTGACCTCCTGTGATTGAGTCTTGGAAAAATTCCTCTCGAGCGTGCTTTCGATCTTGTCCGCCTTCAATGTTGGACTTCCGCACCCTGACAGGACCGCAGCCGCCGCCAAGGCAGCCAAGGCAGTCCAAATACGTGCCGTCCCGATCTCTCCTCCTAACCCCTTCCGGCCCCTTGCGTATGTGGATTGGTTGATGTTCATTGGATTCACCTTCCTGTTTGTATGGGTTGGATTGGTGAGATCAGTGTCGGTGCGGTGTCTTGTCAATTTCTAAAAGCCGCATCCCTGCGCGTCGGGCCTGCCACCGAGGGCATGCCCCGCAATAGTCGCGGTGGCGCAAAACTGTTGTGCTGCAGATAAGCTCGGAAGCCAGCCAAGTCACGTCAGCCGTGGAGGCCGACCCGCCGGAAGTGCTCGGTGGTGAGTCCTCGATGACCACCACCGGGTCGGCATCACCGGCGACGGCAGCAGGGCAAGCGCTGAACTCGGTAGCGGCAACACCGTCACCATCACCGGCGATGGACTCCGCACAGCTGCGATCGGCGGCGGTGTAACTCGCGAGTGCGCCACGGACTGCGACCCGTAGCCACGTCGACATGCATGTGGCGCCGCCCGCCGCCAGTCGGGAGCGATCCTGCCGGAATCAGTCTCGTCTGGTCGAGATAACGCACGGTCGCCGGCCCGGCGAGTGACGTCCAGTGAGCTTTCAAGGGCTTACCGTAGACTGTCTGATGAGCTGATAGTCGCGATGCCACCGATGCGTGTGCATGCGCACGTTAGTCAAGAAGTACGACATCTGCGTGTGGACCTACGCCCCCGAAGGCCACGTCCAGCACGTCCCCGATGATGCGCGCGTCGAGCTGACACCCCTTGACGACGATGAAGAACTCATCAAACTGTCGGTCAGCCCGCTGACCGTCCGACCGAACGCTCAGACGTGTCAACGCTTCTCGATCGACACCACGCTGCCATCAACACCCGCTATGCGGGTGTGCGGTTGGAGACCCAAATCCCCAACCTCACACCCCCAGTCGGGTGTGGATGCATCCTGACCTTCGCCATCCGCAAGCAGATTTGGCGGCTGGTTGCGGGCACCCTTCTCACGCTGGCCGCATTCGCCATGTTCGCCGGTACCCAGGCGGCCGAGTTAACACCCTTGCTCACCGGGGTGCTTGTGGCTGCTCCGTTGTGGTCCTAGGGTTCGGCGGCTGGCTTCTCAAGCGCCAGTTCACCCTGGATAAGCCCGGCTAACTGCCTGCTGGCCTTTACTGAACATCGGTGGGCGGCACGAAGTCTCGGTACTGAGCCGGCCGACGTCATGCTCGAGAAGGTGCGACAACCGAATCCGCTGCTCGGGATACGACTGCGCAGCGCGAATCCGTCGGCGCCGAGCCACCGCATGCTGCGGAAGCGTTTCCGCAGTAGCTGTCTCCGGCGAGCTGTCCGCCGAGGGCAGGAAACGGTGCCGCCACACACCGACCACCTCATCCCATTCCAAACGCGGACGCTTCCGCTTAGGCCTTGACCTACCAGAGGTCAGATACTTCGCCGTACCAGACCCCAGCATCCCAACGTGAACACCTATCTCGTTGCCGTCAAAGATGCCTCGGCTGCAGCCAATCCGCCGCAACGTAAACGCCATCGCCACCCGCTCAACATGTTTCGCCGTCGCGAACCGCTGCGGCCGCTCAGTCTTGAACAACTCACACGCCATGTCCACCGTCTGCGACGACACAAGCGACTCAAACGACGTGAGCATCGGCGGATCCCCAGTCCCGAGCGGCGTAGGTCGGCTATGTCGATCCGCTCTTCTTCGGACAGATATCGATTGCTCGTTTGGCGGTACCCAGAGCCAACGTCGTGCCGATTGTCGGTGGGCCGCTCGCGGCCCGCCGCCGAGAGGGACCAGCCCCGGGCACGTAGCTCCATAACCGCTGACGCTTGGCCAGTTGGGGCCGGCGGCCCGGGCCGTTCTTCACGCGACGAGACGACCTCAACACAACCTCCAGAACCTAGAGAAGTGTTGCGACCGCCGCTAGAAACCACCCTCTGGACACTAGCCCATAAACGCAGAGGTGTCGGTGGGCCGCGAGCGGCCCACCGACAATCGGCACGACGTTGGCTCTGGGTACCTCAGCCGACCAGCTTGTAACCACAGCTCCTCGCGATTGCTGACTAGGACCGAGGAGGCGTCTAACGACACGATGCCGAGAGCTGGGCGTTGATCGCTTGGGCCTCGGCGTTGTAGGTGTTCACCGCCGCCCTCGACGAGGAGTCGACGTTGCCGTACATCGCGTTGTGGTGGTCGCGCCAGTCCTGAGCAGCCATGCAGGACATGGAAGGGCCTGCACCGGCCACCGGGGCCAGGCCCACCGCCGCACCTGCGGCGATGAGCAAACCAGCGACGATCTTCGCGATCTTCTCCTTCTCAACTAACGGGGATGTGCGTTGTCGGGGCCCCCGGCCCCTTGCGTATGTGGATTGCTTGACGTTCATTCGATTCACCTTCCTGTTTGTATGGGTTGGGTTGGTGGGATGAGTGTCGGTGCGGTGTCTTGTCAATTTCTAAAAGCCACATCCCTGCGCGTCGGGCCCTGCCGCCGAGGGCATATCTCGAAATAGTCGTGGTGGCGTAAAACTGTTGTGCTGCAGATAATCTCGGGTCTGCACCATCGTGTCGTGAAAGTCCGCGCCGACCGAGGCCGGTAGGCCTTTGAGCCCGTCGCAGACCAAAGGGAAATGTCGACCACCCCGCGGTTGCGCAGCTCGGTCAGCACGGCCAGCGAGTACTTGGCTGATTCGCCCCCAGCACATCACGATGGCCGGCCAGGTCCATCCCGATGGCCGCGTAGACCGGCCGCGGATCAACCTGACCGTCACGGATCTTGACGTGCGGGGCGTCGATGAACACTGCGCCATAGACGCGCTCCAACGGGCGGGTGTGCCAGGCGGTCATCTCCTCGACCACGCGGTCGGTGATCCGGCTGATGGTGTCCTTGGACGCCTGGGCACCGTAGATGTCAGCGAAATGGGCGCTGATCTCGCCGGTGGTCAACCCGGGGGCATACAGCGACAACACCCCACCTCATCGACGTCGGTCAGGCGCCGCTGACGCTTCTGGACGATCTGCGCCTCGGCCGTGCCGGCACGGCCGCGCGGGACATCGACGCGACCGACTCGCACGCATCGGTCAGCACGATCTTCGGGCTGGTTCCACTGCGGGAGTCGCCACTTCCATACCCGGCGGAATCGTGGCGGTCATACCCCAGGTGCTTGGACAGCTCCTCATCCAGGGCGGTTTTCGATGACCGTCTTTGACATCGCCTTGAGCAACTCACCCGGCCCGGTCAGAGCCACGCCGGCCTCACGGTCCTGACGCACCAACTCCCGGGCGACCTCGAGTTTCGTCGACCTCACGGCTTCAGGGACATCGGTCGCTGCCGCAACGGCGGCCTCAATTTCAGGATTCTGCGATGGCTCCACAGCTACGACAGTTTCGGTCATCAGACGACCTTTCCGGCCCCGACAACCGGGCCGATCAGGCCGTTTTACACCCTTGCTGCGCCAGTCCCGTCGGTCGAGGTAGTCCTCGATGACCACCGCCGGGTCGGCATCGATTGGCACGCTCCTTGCTGCCTTTTTCGGACGGGTGCTGGAAAGTGATGGCGGACAGCATGCTTGGGGTTGCCAGATGCTTCGTCTCAATGACGTATCGGTCGCGTGCCAGCGCTGCGCCCACAACGGGCGAACCGTAAAGGTCTCGCTGTTGTCTGTGGAGCCGACTAGGGTGACTATGAGGCCGGTCGGCCAGCGGCGGCCTGGTGGCGCTGGACGAGCGGATCGTAGTCGTCGAGATTGTGATCAGCCGGTACAAAACTGGGTCAGGGCATCTGCTAGAAGTACCTCGTGGTTGCGCGATCAACCTGCGATCTGGGCTCGGCCAATGGGGCGAGGTGCAAGGGCCGGAAGATCCGCGGCAGCGCCGCCCTCAGCGACGGTGACCATATCCGTATCGGCCAGGCCACATTCAACTTCGAGATCAAGCATTGAGACGCTCGAACAGGTTGGTGGACCAGACCTTCTTCCACCAGGTCGTCGACCTTGCGGGTCGAGGTGCCGTGCAGGGAGGCCTCCACCGCCACCGCGAACAGGCACTGATCCACCCCATTCCGGCGCTTCAGCAGAACGCCGGGTAGAACGATCCACTGTGCAGCTTGGGAATGCGCAACTCCAGATCCCGACCGTCGTCGACACCGTGCACGGCCACGACCCGTTGCGCTGATTGGTCCTGCTGGCGGTCCGCTCGTGCGGCGCTTCGCCGATCAGCGCGGTCAGCTGGCATCGATAGGCGCCTGGTAGATAGTTTCGCGGCGTGCGCGATCCGATCAGCGGCATTCGCATTGCGTAGTGCATCTAGCACCTCCAACAAGGCAGGCTGATCCAGGGCTATCGCGATGTGTCTCTCGGTAGTGATCCTTGGTCGTTTCACCACAGAGACTCACGCGATGGCCATCTACAAGTGGGAACGGTGGTTTCGTTGACGCTCTGAGTCTTCGCTGTCCGGTTTCTCCTGTGGCTGGATTGCCGTTCGCGGCCGGTGATGCCGTGATGCGGCGCCGGCGGGGTCGGGCGTTGATCCGCTGGACTGGTTGTTGGATGCGCGGTCCCGCGCGGTATCCGTGAGCAGGGAGGTCAGCAACGCGCCAATTGCCCTGCGGGTGAGGGTCATTGGTGACTCCGATGGGGGATCGTCGGTGTGTGAAGGGTGTCCAGGAGTAGACCGGCCGTGCTGAACAGGACACCAAGTAGCAGCGGGCCGACGTAGTAGATGCCGAGCAGCATTTCGGCGGGGTTGCCGGTGAGCAGGTCGATGATCAAGTCGTGGGTGGTTGCCCAAAACGCGGTGACCATCATCGCGATGAGCGCCACCCCGACCGCGAGGCTGAGCGCTCCGCAGACGGCGAGCCAGGATTGCCCTTGGGGGGAGTTGGCGTTTGAGCGCAGGGCCAAGTGCGCGGCGAGCTCGCGCCGCCAGGTCGGGTTCGTCGAGCAGATCGGCGAGGGCCCAGTGCCCGTCCACTTGTAGGACGGGGGGCCAGGTTGATGGCGATGTCGACGAGGCCGAGGATGGCCAGTCGCCAAAATACGATCGCCAGCAGCGGGGCGGGGACTAGGTGCGCGGCGATTGCGAAGCCGGCGGTCGTGACCGCGTCCACGCCCAGCCCGGCAAGGGCTGAATGACCCGCGCCTTCCGCGGCAGGGTCATCGCCGGGGTGGAGTCGACGAAGAACGACACCGCTCCCCTAGAATCCGAATCCGGCCCGGCGCGGGGTGCGGCCGTAGTGCACGATCGCCACGGCGTGGGCGAATTCGTGGCCTATGGCGGCGCCCAGCCCGATCATGATCATCAGCGCCGCTTCCAGGGCGGGGGTGTCGCTGACCGGCGTCAGGTCGGGCCCGGCCGGCCAGCAGCGCGGCGATTCCCCCGATCAGGATCGCGGCTAGCGCGGCGATCCCGGCGGGATGGGTGATGGCGGGCACCAGGTGGTGGTTGAGCCAGCGGGCCGGGGTATCGATCCCGGCGATCATCAACCCGGATCGGCCGAGGCTGACTCGGCGACGGGCGGCGGTGGTGTTGGGGGCGGGCCCGGCGGCGGTGAGGATACCCATCGCCACCAGCTCGTCGATCAGGCCGGGCTGCAGCGGCGGCCCAAGTTGGTCGGCAATCGCGGCCGGGTCGGGATCCGCGGCGAGCAGCTGCGGAAGCTCAGCGGCGCGGGGATGCTCGAACAGCACCTGTCACCGCTGGCGGCGGCCAGCACCAGCCCGCGCTTGCTCACCCGGTATTGGGAGTCGGGCGCCAACCGCACCATGGCACACCACCTTTCATTCGTGTGTCATTCGGTCGGGACTGCAATGAAGGGAATTCTGGGGACCTGCCCGGACGCCGGAGGAGCGCCCTTTTCCCGGTGGGGGCGGTGCCGGCAATGACGATCGGCCTCCCCCGACACCGCCCGTCCACCCTCGTCAGGGTGTCGGCGAGCCCGGTCAGCCCCGGACGCGCATGGCGCGGGCCAGCCGTGTGAGCTTGCGAATCATCGGTGTTCACCTCCTTTCATGACTGAATGCCTGGAGTCTGAGGGCGCGACCTTCGAGGTTTCGAGAGACGGCCACGCGTGACGGCGTCGATCGGTCAGAATTGCCGATAGACACAGCCCTAACCGGTGGAAGGGTCGAGCGGGGATGACGCCTAAGCAGCTGAGGTTTGGCCTTCTGGGGCCGCTGCAGTTGCGCGTCGACGACATCCTGGTGCCGTTGGGCACGCCCAAGCAGCGGGCGGTGCTGGCGCTGCTGTTGATGAACCGCAATCGGCCGGTGGCGGTGGACTCACTGTTGACCGCCGCATGGGAGGACAGTCCTCCGGCGGGAGCGCGGGCGAATATTCACTCCTACATGTCGAACTTGCGTCGGCTGCTGAACAGCGTCGGTATCGACGGGAAAGCGGTGCTGGCCAAGGTGGCCCCCGGTTATGCGATCAACGTCGATGACTCTGAGGTCGATCTGGGGCGTTTCGTCGCCGCGAAGACCGCCGCAGTTCACGCCGCCGCGGCGGGCAAGTTCGACGACGCCAGCCGGCACCTGTCGGATGCGCTGGCCGAATGGCGCGGGCCGGTGCTCGACGACCTGCGCGACTTCGCGTTCGTCGCTGCGTTTACCACCGCTATGACCGACGAGAAGGTCCGGGCACATATTGCCCGCGCGGAGGCCGAGATCGCCTGCGGGCGAGGCGAGGCGGTGATCGGTGAGCTTAAGGAACTTGCCGCTGAGCATCCCTTTCGCGAGCCATTATGGGCGCAGCTGATCACCGCCTACTACCTTGCCGATCGACAATCGGACGCGCTGGACGCCTTTGGACGGCTGAAGGCGACACTGGCGGATGAGCTCGGGATCGACCCAAGCCCCGCCCTGCGGCAGCTGCACGAGAAGATGTTGCGCCAGGAGCCACTCGACGTCAAAAAGGCCGTGACGACGGGGGCGGCGGCCACCGTCGTGAGCGTCGACCGACACGTGGCGGCGCTCAGTGTGGCGGTTGCGCAGCTGCGCGACGGTTCGGGGCAGCTCTATCCGTTGCCTGCGGCGGCCACCCGGATCGGCCGGTCGACGGATAACGACATCGTTCTGTCGGGCGTCGATGTCAGCCGCCACCATGCCGTGATCGTCGACACCGGGACCAGCCACGTGGTCACCGATCTGCGCTCGGCCAACGGAGTCAAAGTCGAGGGCCATGCAATTCAGGCGAGCGCCACACTCACCGACGGTGATCGCATCCGCATCGGCGGCCACGAGTTCACGTTCGAGGTGTGCCACGACACTTAGCGTGGCCGTTGCCTAGGGGATGGCCGGGCCGAGGCGCGTCCGAGCCCCGGTGGTGTCGGTGCGCACCGTCGCCGGCATGGCGCGAGTGACGCGACCCAATGCCCCGTGCATCAGTTTCTTCGGGGCCTTATCGTGCGTTAGCTGTGCAATGGCTGTTGGGTTCCGCGGGAGGCACAGGCTGGACGGCACTCCCTTTGGGCGCTACCTGCTCCTTGCGGTGCTGGCCGCGGCGGTATGGGCGAGGTTTGGCGCGCCCGCGACACGTCGACCAAGCGAGTGGTCGCGGTGAAGGTCCTGCCCACGCATTCGGCGCAGGACGAGCAGTTTCAACCATCGCCCCTGATCGGTGAGCATTCCGAGCCGGCTGAGTTGACGTGCGCTTCCGCGCCGGCCTCAGAGTCGGCCATCCGCACCGTGGTCTGGCGCCGCCGAAACGCTAATTCCATTGTGGGCTAACGATACAACGAACGATCGCCGCCACCACAGCAGGGCGTCCCAGCACCGTGTGCATCTTCGTCAACGTCAAGCCCCGCCTCAGCCACGCCTCAATGTGCTCGCGCAGGCGGCGATGGCCGCCCCCGCAGTGCTCCTGCATTGCTCCGACTCGGTCGCACGCCGGCGACTACCGCCGCCAACTCCTCATCGGTTAACTGGGCGACTTCGCCGTCACGATCCAACCGCGCGCAAGGGTTGCCAACTTTTCTATGAACGACGCGAACCGCCTGCGTCGCTTGCAACCGCGGCCTATTGTGACTTAGCTGAATGTTGACTCGGGGGTCACTGTGGACGGCTTGGTCGAGGGCACCGCGTTCGGGCGCTACCGGCTGCGCGAGGTGCTTGGTCGCGGCGGGATGGGCGAGGTGTGGCGGGCGTATGACACCGTCGCCGAGCGAATTGTCGCGGTCAAGGTGCTGCCCCCGCAGTGGGCGCAGGACGAGATCTTTCAGCAGCGGTTCCGCCGTGAGGCGCAGGCCGCCGCGCGCCTGCACGAGCCCCATGTGGTGCCGATCCACAGTTTCGGGGAGATTGATGGTCGGCTCTATGTCGAGATGCGGCTGATCGAGGGTCGCGACCTGCATGCCCTGCTGGCCGAGGGTCCGCTGATTCCGGCGCGCGCGGTCGCGATCATCGAGCAGGTGGCCCGCGCGTTGGATGCGGTGCATCAAAGTGGGTTGGTGCATCGTGATGTCAAGCCGTCCAACATCTTGATCGCCCGGTATGACTTCGCCTATCTGATCGACTTCGGCATCGCTCGTGCCGCCCAGGAGACCGGGTTGACCAGTTCCGGCCATTTTGTCGGCACGATGCATTACATGGCGCCCGAACGGTTCCGCAGCGGCGTGGCCGACGCCCGGGCGGATGTTTACGCCTTGGCGTGTGTGTTGCACGAGTGTTTGACTGCCAGCCGGCCGTTTACGGGTGACGGTGTCGAGCAGCAGGTGATGGCGCATCTGGCGAGCCCGCCCCCGCGGCCGTCGACGATCAACGATGCGCCCGCTGGGTTCGACAGCGTGATCGCCACCGGGATGGCCAAGGATCCGGGTGAGCGTTATCAGACGCCGCTGGAGTTGGCCGAGGCCGCGCGCGTTGTGCTTTCGTCGATCGCCAATCCCGCTGCCGACAATACGGAGCCACCTTCAACGCAGCCTGCGACCTTTCCCGGGACAGCCACGCTCGGGCAGGACGCCATGGGAGCGCCGCCGCCAGCGTCTCTCTCGGTGCACACGGTGAAGGCCCCCACCGACGACGTTCCGGCACCCCCCGGCGCCGGCACCGCGGTGAGCACCGGCGCCTCCATTGATGACTTGTTGGATCGGGCGGTGTCGGCGATCAACAGTGGTGACCGAGCGGTCGCCACCGCCCTGGCCGACCAGGTGCTGGCGGTCGACGACGGGAACACCGATGCCGAAGACCTGCTGTCTGCCCCCACCGATGGCGGCGAGATTCGGCGGTTGACGATCCTGGCCACCGATCTGGTGGATTCGACGGCCTTGTCGATGCGGGTCGACCCGGAAACCTACCGCCTGTTGGTGGGTCGCTATCACGACCTGGTGCTGCAGGTGGCGGACCGCTACGACGGGCACGTGAGTTCGGCCAAGGGTGAGGGACTGCTGGTCGTGTTCGGCTACCCCAACGCCCACGAGGACGATGTCCGCCGGGCGGTGCAGGCCGGCGTGGACATCACCCGTGACGTGGCCCGACTCAGCGAACAGGCCAAACGCCGGTTCACCACCGAGATTGATATTCGAGTGGGTGTGCACCGCGGTCTGGTGTATCTGGACAAGACCCACGACGACGTCTACGGGTTGGCCGCCAACCTGGCCGCGCGTGTCTCCGCTCTGGCACCGCCGGGCACGGTCGTGGTTTCCGACTCGGTGGAGCCGCTGATCCGCCACGCGTTCGAGATGGAGCCTCTTGCCGGCGCGCCCCTGCACACCGTGGACGGGTCGATCCGCCCCCACCGGGTGGTCGGTGAGCGCGTCGAGGCGTCCCGGGCGGCGGCGGGTCCGCTGGTGGGCCGCGAACGTGAACTCGCACGGCTGCAGAAGAGCTGGGGCCGGGCCCAGGCCGGCACGTTGACCACACCCGGGGTGGTGTATCGCGGCGAGCCCGGCATTGGTAAGAGCCGGCTCGCCGCCGCGGCCGCCGCGTTGGTGGAGGACGAGGGCGGATCGGTGCTGGAGCTGGTGGGCTCGCCGCTTCACCCGGACGCCGGCCTGCATCCGGTCCGCTCGCTGTTGGAACACCGCTGTGGCATCAACCGGCTCACCGAGCCGACCCAGCGCCTACAGCTACTGCACGCCGAGCTGACCGCGCACGGCCTGGATTCCGCAGCGGTGCCCTTGCTGGCGCCGGTGTTGGGCATTGCCCCCGAGCATGGCTACACACCGACACCGGCTGAGGGCCGCAAGCTGCAGGAGCTCATCGCCCAGGCGGTCCAGGGCTATCTGCTCGCCTGCTTCGGCGGCGCGTCAGGATTGATCCTCGCCGAGGACGCGCACTGGTTTGACCCGTCGACCCTGGAACTTGTTGGCGAGCTTCTCAACTCGACGGCAGGACGGCTGCTTGTGGTGATCACCGGGCGGCCCGGCGCCTGGTTGTCCGACGGCTGGCCAGCGAAGGCGTTCGACCTGACGCCGTTGACCGCGGCACAGTCCGACGAACTCATCCGCGCGCTGGACCCGACGGTGAGCCCCGACGAGTGCGCTTCGGTGCGGGGCCGCTGCGACGGGGTGCCGTTCTATATCGAACAAGTCGTGAGCGGGCTGCGGTTACCGGCTGACGCCAACCGGCCGCCGGTACCCGATCCCCTCTATGAGCCACTGTTCGCCCGGCTGCTCGCCACTCCCAATGCGGTGCCGGTGCTCGAAGCCGCGGCCGTCATCGGACGCCACGTCGACCGGGGCCTGCTACAGGCCGTGTCGGCGCTGAGTGCCGACGAGGTCGACGATGTCGTCGACGAGCTCGAGGACGCCCAGGTGCTCGAGCCGCAGGGCACGGACGCGTGGCGGTTCCGCCACGAGCTGCTGCGCGAGGTCGCCGCTGAACTCGCGCCTCCCAGCGTGCGGCGCGAGCTGCACGCCAGAGTCGCCGACGCTCTGGTCGAGGGCGCGGCCGGCGACCCCGACTGGCGACTGGTCGCCGCCCACTACGAACACGCCGAACGCCACATCGACGCCGCGTCTGCCTACCAACAGGCATCAACCGACGCCCGGCGCCGCGGCGCCCTCGACGAGGCGCGCACCTACCTCACGCGCGCCATCACCCAACTCGAGGGCGCTGCGCCCGATGATGGCCGTGACCGGCGCGAGATCGGTCCGCGATTGGAGCGTGGGTTCCTCGCCGCGGCCGCCGAGGGGTATCAAAGCCCGTCTGTGGTGGCCGATTTCGAGCGCTGCCTGCAGCTGGCCGGCACCGATCTACGCGATGACCAGCTGTTCGCGACATTGCTCGCGCTGTGCAGCTATTACATTCCGCGCGCCGACCTGTCGCGGGCAGCCCAACTGCTAGAGGTCTTGCAAGCCGGCACGGAGGAGGAGCGGCAGTGGCTTGCCCCAGCAATTGAGAGCGGCTTAGGGATGGTGGCTTTCCAACGGGGTGAATTTGCAGTTGCGCGGAGACATTTTGAGAAGGCGGTCGCGGGCGTGGCCGAAGGCGACGAACACCGCATGGAGGCGTTGTGGTTCATCCCCGACGACCCGGTGGCGTTGGCGCATGAACACTTGGCATTGGTCCATATGCTGCACGGTGATCTTGCAGTCGCCGAGGCGGACTTTCGCAACGCGTATAGGCATGCCGAGCAACTCGGTTTCCCGCAAGGTCCATACAACCATGTCTATGCAACCGACATCGAGATCGAGATGCGAGCTTGGGCAAGCCAGTTCGGTACCGCCCGGCTGCTTATCGGGGAACTGCTGGAGCGAGCTGAACGGTATGGATTCGATTTCTGGCAGATCTACGGTGCGACCGAACAAAGTTTGATTGATGCGTACGAGCTGTTGGCCACTGAGCAGCCGGACGGAGCTGCTTTGTCGGCTCAGATCGACGTCACGGCAGGGTTTATCGAGTTTTGGCGCTCCGTCGGGCTTTATGCCTACCAAACGCGCCACGACGGCATTCTTGGGCAACTGATGATCGCCGCGGGCCAGCCGGACCAGGCTCGCGCCTGCGTCGACGCTGCGCTGCAGATGACCGAGGACACCGGAATGCATGTGTACGATGCCGAGTTGCTTCGGGTGCGGGCCCGCACGTACACCGACCCAGATATGCGTGCGGCCGATTTGGCTGCCGCCATCGAGCTGGCCCGTCGCCAGGACGCGCCGTTGTTCGAGTTGCGCGCTGCGATAGACGATTTCGACCTGCGTGGGGAGGATGCGCGGGCTGGCCTGGCCGCGGCCGCGGATCGTCTACCCGCCGACAGCGCGCTGCCGGAAGTGGCTCGCACCAAGGCCCTACTGAGCTGACACCTAACCCAGCAAGCGTGTGACCTTCTCCCAGCTCTGCCCAGACGCGACCAGTCCTGCCCGCTGACCAGCGTCACCGGCACTCTGACGTCGCCTGGTCGCCTTGGTCAGGAAGCGAGGGTCTGTCGGTCGTTGCGCATGAGTGCCCTGTGCGGTGCAGTGACCTCCACGAGCAATGGGACAAATCACCTGCTCTTATCGGGCGTTAGAGGGGTGGATCTCGGGCGAACGGTATTGGCGCGCTTGCGGTTTGAGACTCTAAACGTGGTCTTTACAAACGGGAAACGGGAACTTAACTTCGGTGCCGCCAAAGTTCGTTGACCCCTTCTCGTGCGTTCTGTCAGTGTTCAAGCACCGACTTTGTACTTCACCACAATGTGGCTTACATACCTTAGGGTCGGCCCGGCGAAGACTAACGACAGACACACCGTTCACACCCGGTTTTGCTGCTCGCTGGGCGTTCCGCGAGGCAGACGATTCACCTTTCGCAACCCTGTTCCCTCCCCCGCGTCGAGCGGCGCATGACCGGAAATCCCATGTGGATAGCGAGCTTTGGGGCCAGAATCGAGCCGTGGATGCCAGGGCGACAGGTGGCGTGGCGCCGCCCGCGCTGGGGTCGCCCGCGTCCTTGGCGTTTCCCGCATTCTTGGCCTTGTCAGGTTTCTTCGCTTTCCCATACGCCCGAATGCTAGCCAGAGCGCCGACAAGTCCACCAGGCGAAAGAACCTCGGTCCGCCACCGTTGGGGGTTGGGTGGCGGGCCGATGGGGAGCAATAGGTCAGCCGTGTACTGCAACACCGCTGTCCGGCTCGAGGTACAGACGCGTCTCCGCGATATCGCGGAACCTGTCATCCGGTCGAGGCCGTCGTGCCGAAAGTCACGCAGAAGCGCGTGCCGGGTCAGGGCGTTGCACGCCGCGCACGTCAGTGTCGTCATGCAGCGCCGGCCATCGTGGTACTGGTTGTCGTCGCGGGTGCGGTTGGGGTCGCGCCAGCGGTTGTGCCAGGCGCTCACGGTTCGGAGCACGCCGCATCCGCAGCACAATGCGCGGTTGCGAGGCCCGCGCGCACAACAACAACGGCAACAACCACCGCTACGCGCCTTGCCCTCCGAAATTCTCACTTTCATGTCCAAAATGACATACGGATGACATCTGAAATGAGAACCGACAGTAGTGCCTAACCGCAACCACCGATGGCGGAACCGCGACAAGTGCAGCTGGCGCACGACCATGGTGGTCGCAGCAGGTCCGTTGAGATTCCCCGAGATCAGATCCACGTGGCTGATCGGTTGAGCCAAACTGCCCACCTCCGAGCGGCCCTGACCTATTCGCTCGGAGGTCGGCCTTTGGTGGCTCGTTGACCGACCCCGTTGGCGCGGGCGAAATCGTTATGACGGTTCCGCCAAAGCTGCCCGGTGCCTCGCAGCGCTCGTCAGAAGTCATGGTCGTGGAAGAGCATGTCGAGTCGCGCAGGGATTTAGTACCATTGGTCGCCCGCGGGGTCCCAGCCCGCACTATGGGGGGGCTTCTCATGGCGCACACCATCGGTTACATAGGAACGATTGAGTCCGAGACCCGTGATGTCGCCCGCCTCTGGTTCTCCTTGCGGTCGGAGAGCACCGGTGGGAGCTGGGTCAAGATCGGCGCGAACCGCGCCTGGTTCACCATGAACATGGAGACCGACGACCGGCCCTCGCACATGGCTCAACTCACCCTCCTACTTGAGGCGCTTCGAAGCGGGCTCCAAGTGAGCGTCAGCCACGGCGGCGCCTTACCCTTCCCCAAGAAGGTGGAGAACGACAGCTTCGAAGTAGACGGCATCCGGATCATCCGCGCCGACCTGACTTTCTGAGGTAGTCATGGCCGACCTCACCGTCACCGCGCTCGGCCCCTTGTCGAGCAGCCGAATCCGATACGAGATCGGCGCGGGCAACTGGGCACCAACCATCGAGGACGGCCACGGCTGGGTGCCCGACCTGGCCGGGGGCGGCCCGGTCCGGCTTCCGGAGAAGGCCAGGATCGACGTGCTGCTGCTCGGCGACGGGTTCGAGTCCGAAGCAGACTTCCACCGGAAGTTGGACGACTGGATCGCGGCCTTCTTCGACGTCAAGGTGTACGACAGGCTTCGCGGTGCCTTCCGGATCCGCGCCCTGTTCACCCGCTCTGAGGAGCCCGCCTCGATGGCCCGCCGTTCGTTCTACCGCGTCGCCATCGACGATGACGGAGACATTCTCCGTCAACCGCATTGGTGGGAGGAAGACGATCAGGACGGCGCCCGGTTCCGGAACCGGCTCTGGGACTCCATCAGCGCCTTCGGGGACATGAACGCCACCCGCTATCCCGAGACACTCAGCAACAGTGCGGTCATCCATAACACGCTGTCCGGTCTTTTCTCGAACCTCGTCGTGTTGATGCTCGTCAGGAGGGCGAAACCGAACGGATCCGGCGGTGTCGCAGTCTCGATGTCTCCCGTCGGGATGACCCGCAGAGTCGATCTCGCGCCGCGCGTGTCTGCCGGAATCAATGTCGGCTTTGGCGAGAACTCCTTGCACGAGTTTGGTCACGCCTTCGCCTACCTCGAAGACGAGTACATCTCAGAGCGAGGCAGTCAGGCTTCCCGGACGGAAAATCCCTCCACCCCCAGTGTGTTCAACCTGTCCAACCTCAGCTTCGAAACACAGGTCAATCGTGTGCCCTGGCTGCACCTGAGTCCATGGGGACGCACACCCCGCCAGGCCGCCGGTATCTCACCATCGCCCATCGTGGGCTGGTTGTGGCGAGGGGGCGAGCAGGACGAGGGCGTCTGGCACAGCGAGTACCAGTGCCTGATGAATGGCAAACACCACAACTACGCGTACACACCGGTCGCCGCTAACGACCCGACCAACGACCCGCCGACCTCATGCGGCCGTTTCGGAGACGGCGGAACCGACCTGAGGTGGCGCAATCCCCCCACCTACTGCCTCTGGTGCCAGGAGATCGTCGTCATCCGCACGCTGGAGAAGACGGGCCAGCTGGCGACGGCTCTCGATGATCCATCGATCGACGTCCGCGGCACAGACTGGTACCGAAGCTGGCGTGCCCACGGTCGCGCGCGCTACTGGGAGTTCTTCGCCGTCGCGGAGCGGATTCGCGAGCGAGAGGCCTGGTACGCCAACCCGTCTCTCAGGGCCGGCGACCTGTGCCAGCTACGGCGCGCTGATGGCACCTATCTTCGTCTGGACACCTCCCCCCTATACGTCGTGTTCGACGCGGAGCCCGTCACGACGATGCCATCCGACCTCCCCGACGATGGCGAGGAGTTGCTGGTCGTCACTGCCTGAGCGGCGGCCTCCACTCGCTGTGCTCTTGCTTTTTCGCGCTACCCGACCACTCACTGACAGTGGGTACTAGCGGCGGCGCCCCCACCGAATCACGGGGTGCTGCGCGGGGGACGCCACTGTCCCGGGACGAGCCTTGATCGCCACGCTGCCGTTGGTTCGGCAGGTGGACGTGGTGCCCGAGTCCTGGCAGCTGGGTAGAGCCTCGGCGGCAGGCGCGCAAACGCCCACCACCACCGCCAAACTCACCATCAACAGTGCTGACTTGCGTCGATTTGTCATGTGTCTTTCACCTTTTGGGCTACCAGGCCGGTACCACAATGGTCATTCGCTGCACGCCCTGACATCCGCTCACCCATCAGTGACAATCCGATATGACAATGGCGGCGGTCGGACCGAGGGGCGTACCGTTGGCCGCCGCGCGCTGGAACGCATCGTCACGGGCCGCTTCGACAGTCACCCCGGCACCGCCGGCCACGATCTCGTTGCTGTCGTCACCAACGGACACGATGCAGAGACGATCGTTGGTCACCTCATCGCTGGTGCACTCTTGACCACCCGCGCTCTGGCACTGCGCGATCACCTGCGCCGAGGCTTCTTCATTGGTGGCGCCGCTCGCTTTGAAACCCACCAGGCCATCAACGAACACACCGGTACCGACCGCAACGGAGATATCGTTTGAGTCCTCGATAGCGCCACCCGGCCCGCCCGCCCAGGCGGTGCTTGTCGAAATCCCCACAGCGATAACGCCCGCAGCCACGAGCGGTGCAACCAAACGGGTACTACGCATACCGCCCCCTCCTCGATGAGGTTTCTGAAAATTGTTATACCAGAGCGCATGTCCAATGGGATCAGAGTCGCCGTTCTGGCTGGGTGTAACTCATGAAATCGCGTGGCCGCCGATGTCTTTACGTCAACGGGCGCGGCGCGTCATGTGGTGGCAGATCGACTCACCGCGTTCAAAACGCGTTACAAACACCGCCGCCCGACCGTTCGACTGGCGCTTCAGCCGCAACGACACCAACCGACTCGTCGCCGGATCGCCGCGTGAACCCGACGAACTAACGGCGTGACCACTGGTGTTCCCGAGCTGCGATATCGGTGGCGGATCGGGGCGTCGAGCCTGCATTCAATTGTGCGGCAAATGGTTTCGCTCGCGCCTGTTTGCGGTTGTCGAGGAGCGCGCCCTCCGCTTGGTCGATTCCCGACTGTTCTGGGCGGCTAGCTGAGCGATTTGGCCTTCAGCGATTCGAACTCGGCCTGGTGATGGTCCCGGCTTCCAAAAGCGCCTTGGCGTCGGCGATTTCCTGCGCCGGCGAACGGCCGCGGCTTGCCGGATGTAGTCGTCGGCCTCCTTCTTTGCACCGGCGGCCGCCTCCTGCGCGCGTTCTGCCATGCCTTTGCCACGCGCAATCAAGTAGATCAGCGCCGCGCGCTGGGCCTCGGTCTTGGCCGCTCATCGTCGCCGGGGAGCTGTCGATTCCGGTGGTGGCCGACGCCTGCGGGCTGCCGGACGTAATCGTCAACGCTCTGTCACAAGGCGGTCCGGTAGGTAGCGGAAGTGCGCCGGGACGCTGCGCACTTGGGTCGTTCACACCAGCTTCTTGGCGGTCTGCCGTTCGTTGTCTCCCCGCCAAGCGCGCTCGGCATGACCCACCAACATGGTGATCTTCCCCTTTCACCGACGCGGTCGATGCCGCGATCCTGAGCGCGCGATCCTGGATAATCAGTCTCTGCACGATCGGGGTGGGATCCTCAGCGTATGTGGGCGACAGTCGTGTTGATGGCTCTCGTAGCTAGTCGTGGCCCGGCGCGCATCGCCGCGGTCATCGTGATTTCGTCCAAGTCGCGACCGGTCCGCCTGTTGGCTGCCTACTTGGCTGGCGGCTTCGGCGTGAGCTTGATCGTCGGCGCGATGGTTCTCTTCGTGTTGGAAGGAATGGGCGTTGGCCTTCGCCGCGGTTTACCCCCCTACATCGAAATTGTGGTGGGCGTATTCGCTTTGGTGGTCGCGGTTGTGGTGGCCGGCGGTGTTGTGGGGCGGGTGCGCAGCAGGATACGGCGGCGCGCGGCCGCGCGGGGCGCCGCCGCCGAGACCGGCGCTGAGGAGGCGTCGCGAGGTATCGAACGGCTTCCCGCATTCCAGAAGTTGCCGCAGCCTGTTCAGAACGCGGTGCTGGGCGAGTCCGCGTGGGTGGCCTGCATTGCTGGTGTCGCGGTCGGCATACCGAGCGTGTACTACCTGGCGGCGATAGCCGCCATACTTGCCGCAGATGTCCGGCTGGATTCCTCGATTGCAGCGCTTGTTGTCTTCAACGTCATTGCGTTCATACTGACTGAGATTTCTATAGTGAGCTTCGTGCGGGCGCCGGTCGCGACGCGCAAATGGGTCGATCGGTTGTATACATGGGCGACCAACCGCCAGCGTTTGGTAATGGGATTGTTGCCTGGGATGGTGGGCATCTATCTGCTCGTTACGGGAATCAGCAACCTCTGACACTCGAGTGCGCAGGGGGCGTCGATGACGCAGCCGCACGTGCCGCAGCGATCGCCGGACCCACTACCCCATTGCCGTTATTGATGGCACTGCCGGACGCCCCGGCCGCGCAGGATGCGAGGTCGCTTGACCGGCTCTACGTAGATCTTCTTGAGACCTTCTACGCTGTCGGCCGACTCTCCAACACTGATTAGGTAACTGCCGACGAAATCCGCGTCGTAGCCAGCTGCCATCAGCGTAGCGTCGACGTGGTTCCTTCCTGGGCGTAGCCATTTCCCGGCATTCCAGCCCCGGGAGTCGAGAGAGGTTAACCAGTGAAACGACGCGCATTCCTTGCAGGCGGTGCCACGGCGGTGGCCTCAGCGTCGGCTCTCACTGGGTGCGCGCACGCATCGTCTCCGAATTCGCCATCGAACTCGCCTCCGAGTGATCAGCCGCTGCCCCCTGGGGATCTGGACGGTGCGGCGGCCAAACTGCGTGCCCAGTACGTCGCCCAGTTCGATGCCGACTACGTCGACAATGTCGTCCTGCCAAGTTTCCTGAACAGCATCTTCGACGGCCAGCGTCCCGTGTTGCCGATGATCGACGTGGCGCTGAGTAAGGAGAACGCGCTGCCCTTCGACATGTGGGGTCTGCTGAGTTTGAGTTGGAAACCCGCTCCCCAAGACGGTGTCACGGTCTTCCTTCAGGGACTGGAGAAGCGCGGACCCGACAATCGCCGTAAGCGGATCTACATGTCGGCGGTGACACCCGATCTGTACCAAGGCATGTACCAGACCAAGATCGTTAAGTTCTTCGACCAACTATTCAGTGCCCAGAACGCCAATAAACCGTTGATGCGCATCTACCTGGACACATTCTGGGATCTCTACTGGGACCTGCATCTGGGCGTCAAAGGACAAGACATTCCCCAACAAGTCCGGCAGATCGGCGAGAACTTCAACACCGTACTTGCCTACCGCGACCCCACCCAGAAGATCGTCTACGACAACTACATGGCCGTCCGCAAGAATCTCGACTTCCTCAAGACGTGGATCGACGACCGGCTCAAAGACATCCAATCCGGCAAAACCCCCGAACCCGAGAAGACCTTCGCCTGGTACTGGCTCAAGAACGGCGAGGAAAGCGAATACTTCAACCACAAGGACGTCGTCTTCGAGTGCTTCCACAACTTCGTGGCCTTCAGCCAATGGGGCAACACCCTGTACAACATCATGGCCAAACTAGGCCGAGACACCGGAGACGGTCAGACCAAGGACTGGTTCACCAAGACCATGGCCACTGACTACGACAACCCCGGCGGCTCAGCCTTTCCCCCGCTCGAACGCTTCGTCATGGAACTCTTCCGCACCATCTCGCCCAACGCGGGAAGCATCTCGGCGATCACCGAAACCCGGCCGCCGGCCTTCGAGCGACACGGCTTCATCGTCAGCCCCCACACCTCCACCAGCCACGACCCCGTGCAATGGCCAAACCCCGATGACTTCGACCCATCACGGTATGAACATGCGCCCACCAGCCAGGACATCGACGAAGCACGCATTCGTCAGATGGGCCTGGCGAACTGCCCGTTCGACCAAACGTCGTTCGACGTCAAGGACGGCCGCAAGGCAGCGCTGCGCAACAGCGGTTTCGGCACGGTGTTCGCCGTCGCCGACGATCGTCCGCTTCCCGTGTGCGACTACGCCGGCTTCGCACCGTTCGGGTTCGGCTATCGGCGCTGCCCCGGCGAGCAGCTGACCATCATGGCCTTCGAGGATCTGATTCGCAAGGTTTCCAAGGACCGACTCCAATTCGTCAAAGTCGCCGGAGCGAACCCCCAGAAAGTGCCGCTCGGCCCCAGCACCCCGGAGATGGTGCCGATCGGTCCCACCACCGTCATCAACGACGACATCGGATTCATCCGCCCGTCCTAGACACCGCCTCGACTACTCCCCGTCGGCGGGCACGGCTCGAGTAGCAGCCAACCTGAGTTGACGAGCCCAGAGCCAACCGGCGCAGGCATGTCACCGTGACGGGGCCAACGCTGTACGAGTGCGCAGGTCGCGCAGCAGATCAGCATCGCAGCGCAAGAGCGATTCGACTCGCGTGCGTCGCCTACCCTTATGGGCATTTTTCACACTGGCAGTCCAGCGAGAGACAAGTGGGGATGCGCTTTCACTGCGGGTGGCCTACGAACGCGAAGAGACACTCGGGATTCGATGCGGCCCGCCGCGCGCTCCGGTGATGACCCGTATTGGCCACCGTGTCGAGTGAGACCCGTAGCCGATCACCTTGCCCGCCCGGCACTTAACCCGCTCGCAGTCAGCCCGAACGCAGACCGCTCCCCCAGGGAGGCGCCGACGGGATCAGCTCGTCAGCATTATATTCTTGGTGAAATGCATTGCAGTGTACTGTGATTCGATGTCCGTACGATGAATCGTACTACCGCGCAGCCATTTTAGCCCAGCTAGTATGCACAATCCTCACTTTGGCGGTCTCGATGTCTTCAGCCCGCTTGCGCAGTGTGCGTGTCATCCTTGCGCCGGCACAGAAACGCCGTAATAGGAGGCGACGGAAGCGGCAGAGTTGGCCAAGCGGGTGAGAATCGCATACGACCGAATCATCCCATGACCCACGCAGTCGGGCTGCACATGAAACGCGGTCACCACAACCGACGGGCTGAACCCTACGAAGCTCTGCTTGACTACCTGAACCTTGACAATGTTGGGCTTGAGGTCCGCCATCATGCCGCCGCCGACACACTGAACCTGATACCCGACTTCAAGAGTGCCAGATGGCGGTGCTGTTGTTTCGGCGTTCGGTGCGTGTAGTGACCCGCTGAAAACTCCGCCGACGATGTAGTCCAGCGACGGCACGGCGGGGTCCAGCGGCGGTGCGGGGGTCTGTGATTCATTGTTCGCCGAGACCGCTATCGTCCATCCGTCCGTGGATGTCGCGGTGGCCGGTGGCGAAGAAGGCACCCAGACTTCTGCCGGCGAAGGGGACGAAACGCCAACCGACGGATCCGAGTCGGCCCAGGCCCGCGCGACAACCGGCATGACCGTGCATGTCAACACCGCCACCAATACCACGCCGATCCGACCGCCAATGCTGGGAAGGTGGGCGAGCCAGTACGCACGCGACACCTCGGTGTGCCTGCGGCGCGCTGGAATCCGCGGATTGATATCAGCCGCTTGAACTACGTTCTGCACCTTGACCTCCTGTTGTTGGGGTGCACGAGCGCAGTAATGTTTCGCGCCCGCGCGATGACTTTGTTACTGAAAATTACGATGCGACAGAATATTTCGTGTGTCGACGCGCCCGCCGCGAACATGTCGTCTTCGTCGGCGACCCTACCGTTAGGCCCCGACCCGGCCACTACAGTTGAGCCGGATCCGCCACCGCACGAATACCGCCATGGCGATCCCTAGAAGAGTCAGCATGATCATGTCGAGAAGCCACCATTTCGGATCGTGCGACCACAGCGTCTCATTCGCCGGACCAAACGCCGTGAGGTGTCGGAGATCGACGGTGGAAGCGGGGGCCGCAAAGCCCCACCGTGCCGGCACTGCCCATGACAGCTGATTGAGAACCACGCGGCCGGTAACCGGAATAAGGCCGCCGGCCAACACGATTGACAGCATCACCGATATCACGAGCATGGGCAGGATTTGATCCTGGGACCTCGCTACAGCCGACAGGACCAACCCATTGATCGCGGCGATGGCTGCCGTGACGGCGAGCGTGATGTAGAACTCCACGATCGGGCTTCCGAGAACCACCGCTCCATGTGTGGGAGCACCCTTCCCGATCACGGCAATGGCGGTCAAGACTGCTGTCTGCAGTGTTGCGGCAACGCCGTACACGCCGATTTCGCCAACAGATACGCCGACGCAGACAGGCCGACCGCCTGTTCGCGCCGGAAGATCGCTCGTTCATCGGTGCGGTTCAGCGCATAGGCCCAGGTGAGAAAGGCCGTCGCCGTCGGCCCGACGCCGAGAAAGACCACCCCGGCCAACGCCGCTGGCGGAGCCATGGCGATCTCGTCGATGGCCTGACCGGCGAACGGCGCCGTGGCCAGCATGCCGACCGCACACCCGACCCAGGTAGCGGCGATGGCGTTCACCGTCCGCAGCGCGACCTTCTGCAGCAGCACACCGGCGGCGTAGAGCACCGCGGCCAGGAGTCCTAGTCCCACGCCGAGGCGGTCATTGACACCGACACCGGATCCGCCGAGCGCAATCAGCATCACGCCGGTGAACGCGATCACCATGCCGACCACCAGCGGCCGGGGAAACCCCTCACCGAGGAAGAATCCAGCGAACACGGCGACCAGGATCGGCGCGAAGTTGACCAATAGTGCGGACGTGCCGGCATCGAGGTGCTGCTCCGCCCAGTTCAGCACCACGGTGTAAGCGGCGAACCACAGCAGGCCGTAGCCGATGACCAACAACAGGCCACGTCCGCGTGGCCATGGCGGCCGATAGATTGCCGCTACGGCGGTCAATGCAATCGTACCGACGCTCAGCCGGATGAACGCCATTGCCCCGGGCGTGAATTCAGCGCAGAGTACACGCGGCGAATCTCCGATGCGTTGCTTTCGCCGGCCGGTGCAAGCAAGCCGCAGGGCCGTCAGATGCGGCGGCGGATGGCGCGTCCTTCGCACGTCGCCGAGTCCAGAAGCCCGCAACGCCCTTAGCCGCCCGAATCTGGGCGGAATTTTGACTGTGCCTCTGCGCCGGTATGGGTTTGCTGTAATCCGTAGTAGCCACAGATTCTTACGACCTTGTGATTCTGCGCGGCGGCGGGAGCCTCGAGTTGCAAGCCCATGCTAAACGGGATTGCTAGAAATGCTAGGAGCCGTTGTGTCTACGTTACCTGTAGATCGAACGTACGACGCATATTGACGACGAAATAGGTCTCTCAGCTGCTAAGGAAGCAGGAACGGCTTTGCGGCCGACTCTGCAGGTCAGGCGGTTTTTTTTGCCTATGCAACGACCGCGTAGATTTTGCCTCACTTTTGCTTGCCCGGGCCCGATCCGGGGAACACACTGGCGTGCACAGCATCGGAGACGACGAGCCGCTCGCTGAGGATTTCGGCCAGCCGGTTCGCGCCCGGGCGGGCCGGCCGAAAGCGATTGCCCAGCAACCACACTGGGTCGGTTTTCTTAGCAATCCGTGTGATCACGCCGGACAGCAAAGGTCAGCTAGCCAGGCTCTGTTTTTGCCGCACCGGCTCCGTTGTCGAGACCTGAGGACGGCCGCTGTGAAAGAGTCGAAATTTTGCTTGATGGATCTGTCTTCTACTCCTGACGTTAGTACAGCAAAGCCATTAGCGTGGGCTTCGCAGAAGGCAAAGGGTCGTCCTCACGCAAGGCTCAGCTTGGTCAGGGGGATGCCGAGATGACCGCGACGAGCGATGTCTTTCAGGCATCGACGTCATGCCTGAAGCGAAACACCGCGCTCGCCGTCGAACTCATTGAGGTCCTTGGCAGCCGAAATCCAGCCGCTAGCGCACCCCTGTGCCGGCCCGGCCCCTCGTCTCAACGATGGGGCGGTCCCCCGCAATGCGTTGCGGCACTGAACATCGCGCGAACCGCCGTTGCGAAGTGTGTCGCCAAAACTGGCGTGCTGCGTATACACGATAGATGTCCTAAGTCTCTGAAGTCCGGTTCTGAAGTCCGTTCAATTACCGGCTTATTCATTGCGCCGGATACTGAATCACATACTCGCGAACCTTCGCGGTCAAACTCATGCTTCATGCCTGAGTTCGTTCAATGACGTAAGGAGACGGATTAATGCCCGACCAGACAAGCCCTTCGGCCTCCTGGATGAAGCCGCCCGAATGGCAAGGGCAGCATCGTGACGACAAATTCAACGCCGTCCTTGCGGCGATTGTCGCCAGTGGCTTGGCTTTCATTACCTCGCTCTACCCCATACCGAATCAACCGCGGCCGTTCGATCTATTTCCGCCCACGCCTGCGTTGCCGGCCTTCTTGCCCGACTTTGCGAACCTTCCCGACTTTCCGAACTTGTTTGAGTTCCCGGATTTCGATCGCGAGTTGACGGGTGTTCCAACGGGTGAGTTGCCGGGCTTGGTGGGGTTGCTTGAGTTCGTGAACCACGAATTCGCGGATTTTGTGGATGACGGGTTGAAGGGTATCCCCACGGATGAGTTGCCGGCCTTGGTCACGTTGCGTGAGTCCCTGAAGGACACGTTGGCGGGTTTGTCGGGTGGCGGTTCGGGTGGCGGTTTGGGTCGCGGCGCGGCGGGTGTCCCCGCGTATGGGCTGCCCGTCGTGGTGATGTTGCTTGAGTTCTTGAAGCACAAGTTCCAGGAACTGCCGGATGTCCCCACGGAACTGTTGGCGGCCGTAGTGATGTTCCTTGAGTTCTTGGAGCACAAGTTCCGGGAATTGCCGGATGTCCCCACGGAACTGTTGGCGGCCGTAGTGATGTTCCTTGAGTTCTTGGAGCACAAGTTCCAGGAGTTGCCGAGGCAGGCTCTGCTCAAGGTTGGCCTGCCCGATCCGGGTCTGCCGCCGTCGGATGCTCAATCGTTCGGAGGCGGACCCTCCGTGTCTTCGCCCAGCGGATGGACCGAGACTTCCCCCAGTGGATTGACCGAGAGTTCCCCCAGTGGATCAAGGGGCGCCTTTCTCAGCGCATCGGCTGGAAATTCCCAAAGCGGATCGACCGAAACGCTCCCCAGCGGTTCGACCGCCGAGGCGAGCGGTGAGCCCGGCGTGGTGCCGCGGCTGACCGAGCTCCTCGGGGTGGGACCGCTCGTCGGGCAGGCCAGCACCGAACCGAGCGGTGAGCCCGGCCTGGTGCCGCGGCTGACCGAGCTCCTCGGAGTGGGACCGCTCGTCGGGCAGGCCAGCACCGAACCGAGCGGTGAGCCCGGCCTGGTGCCGCGGCTGACCGAGCTCCTCGGGGTGGGACCGCTCGTCGGGCAGGCCAGCACCGAACCGAGCGGTGAGCCCGGCCTGGTGCCGCGGCTGACCGAGCTCCTCGGGGTGGGACCGCTCGTCGGGCAGGCCAGCACCGCCGAGGCGAGCGGCGAGCCCGGCCTGGTGCCGCGGCTGACCGAGCTCCTCGGGGTGGGACCGCTCGTCGGGCAGGCCAGCACCGCCGAGGCGAGCGGCGAGCCCGGCCTGGTGCCGCGGCTGACCGAGCTCCTCGGGGTGGGACCGCTCGTCGGGCAGGCCAGCACCGCCGAGGCGAGCGGTGAGCCCGGCCTGGTGCCGCGGCTGACCGAGCTCCTCGGGGTGGGACCGCTCGTCGGGCAAGCCGACACCGAGGCGAGCGGTGAGCCCGGCCTGGTGCCGCGGCTGACCGAGCTCCTCGGGACGGCGCCGCTCGTCGGGCAAGCCAGCACCACCGAGGCGAGCGGTGAGCCCGGCCTGGTGCCGCGGCTGACCAAGCTCCTCGGGACGGCGCCGCTCGTCGGGCAAGCCAGCACCACCGAGGCGAGCGGTGAGCCCGGCCTGGTGCCGCGGCTGACCAAGCTCCTCGGGACGGCGCCGCTCGTCGGGCAAGCCAGCACCACCGAGGCGAGCGGTGAGGCCGCCCTGGTGCCGCGGCTGACCAAGCTCCTCGGGACGGCGCCGCTCGTCGGGCAGGCCAGCACCACCGAGGCGAGCGGTGAGGCCGCCCTGGTGCCGCGGCTGACCGAGCTCCTCGGGACGGCGCCGCTCGTCGGGCAGGCCAGCACCACCGACGCGACCGGCGAGCCCGGCCACGCGAGCGGTGAGGCCGCCCTGGCGCCCCGGCTGACCGAGCTCGTCGGGGGGGCGCCGCTTGTCCCGCAGACCGGCACCCCCGACGGCGGTTCGACCGAAACTCCCGCTAGCGGATCAACCGGCACTTCCGGAAGCGGATCAACGGCGAACCGCGCCAATGAAGCCGACCTTGGGTCACAGGTCACCGGGCTCATCGATGCGGGAAGTCGCGAAGACCAGCACGACACTTCCCAAGGCACATCAACCGAAAGCTCTGCCAGCAGATCAATCGAAACCTCCGCCAACCGATCAACCGGCACTTCCGGCGGAGGATCAACGGCGAACCGGGCCAATGAAGCCGACCTTGGGTCACAGGTCACCGGGCTCATCGATGCGGGAAATCGCGCAGACCAGCACGACACTTCCCAAGGCACATCAACCGAAAGCTCTGCCAGCAGATCAACCGGCACTTCCGGAAGAGGATCAACGGCGAACCGGGCCAATGAAGCCGACCTTGGGTCACAGGTCACCGGGCTCATCGATGCGGGTAAACGCGAAGACCAGCACGACACTTCCCAAGGCACATCAACCGAAAGCTCCGCAGCAGATCAACCGAAACGGCGGTCGGCGGCACGTCACAACTGACCCCGGCGTGGCATCCGAATTTTGATCCCCCGGTCCGGTGGCCTCGCCTACCCGGGCCAGGAGGCCAGAAGGGATGTTGTCTGTGGAGGATTGGGCAGAGATTCGTCGACTGTATCGGGGGGAGGGGTTGCCGATTAAGGCGATCGCCCGGGTGTTGGGCGTATCGAAGAACACCGCCAAGGCCGCGTTGATCTCAGATGGGCCGCCGAAATATCAACGGCGGCCGAAGGGTTCGATCGTTGATGGGGGTGCAGCCGCGGATCCGTGCGCTGCTGAAGGCGTATCTGGGGATGCCGGGCCACGGTGATCGCTGAGCGGATCGGCTGGACCCGCTCGATTCGGGTGCTCTCGGCGCGGGTGGCCGAGCTGCGCCCGGTGTATTTGCCCCCGGATCCGGCATCGGCACGGCGTATGCGGCCGGCGAGATCGCCCAGTGCGATTTCTGGTTTCTCGATGTGGCGGTGCCGGTGGATGGCGGGCAGGTGCGCACCGCCACGCAGTTGCCGGTGTTGACCATGGTGTGGGGCTCGGGGGCAGGCCAGGCGATCAATCCGGCCAACCCGCGACGGGCGAAGCGGGCCGCGGCCAGAACCTGCGGAGCCCCGCCGGGCTCAAAGCACCTGCGCGCGCTGCGTTTCGTAGTCGACCTGCGCCGCCTCGCTCGGCGGCCAGTACGACCGGGCGCTCACCGACCGCGCACCCGTTCGATGGCGCGCCGGTGCAGCACCACCCCGAACCGGTCGGCTACCTGCTCGGCGATCTGCGCTCCCGATCCGTGCGCCTCGGCGCGGATGAAGTCGACGATCTCGGCTCGCAGCTTGATCGGTCCACGGCGGTCGCGCCGCTCGTTCACCAGCCCAACCATCCCCGACTGGTCGAACGCCGCCGCCACCAGGTAGAACGCTGCCCGCGAATAACCGTGTGCCGCAGCAGCTTCCGATACAGGAAGGCCCGTCCAGACGCGCCCGCAGCATCTCGTACTTCACCTGCAACGTGGCGGATCTCGATGCGTTGCTTCCGCCGGCCGGTGCAAGCAAGCCGCAGGGCCGTCAGATGCAGCGGCGGATGGCGCGTCCTTCGCACGTCGCCGAGTCCAGAAGCCCGCAACGCCCTTGGCCGCCCGAATCTGGGCGGAATTTTGACTGTGCCTCTGCGCCGGTATGGGTTTGCTGTAATCCGTGGAAGCCACAGATTCTTACGACCTCGTGATTATGCGCGGCAGCGGGAGCCTCGAGTTGCAAGCCCAAGCTAGACGGGGTTGCTAGAAATGCTAGGAGCCGTTGTGTCTACGTTACTTGTGAATCGAACGTACGACGCATATTGACGACGAAATAGGTCTTTCAGCTGCTAAGAAAGCAGGAATGGCTTTGCGGCCGACCCTGCAGGTCAGGCGGTTTTCTTGGCCCGTGCAACGACCCAGAAAATTTTGCCTCAATTTGCTTGCCCGGGCCCTCTGCCAGTTGGTAGTGTCACGCCATCGCATTGGGGAATCAATCACTGTGGAGAATTTGGCACCTGATTAGCAATCGACCAATAGATAGCCACAGCCAATGTGTCGGCTGCGTGCCACGTCGAGGGAGAGGGGGATGGTTGTGTCAGCACAATTGGCGGCGCTGCCCCTGCGCCTCCTCACCAAACCCTTCCGCCTCGACGCCTTCGCTACGGCCCTCATCAGTATGACCAATCGATTATCTGAGAATGTGTATGAAAACGGTTCTGCCCCAATGAAATTGGCGAATAGTGCAGTTGAAGACCCCGTCGTGATTCCCGCACCAGTCGTGCGCAGGTCGAGCAATAGGCGAGCGCGCCCAACCTTGGCTCGACAAAATCCGACCGTAAGCCTGGTCATTCCGGTCAGAAACGAGACCCGCAACATAGCCTGGGTGCTCAAGTCGAGGCCAACGGGGTGGCCCGGGGTGGCCGGGGTGGCTGGTAAGGGCAATGACGCTCAGGTCGGAACCTCGTTCCGGAATCGCGCACTAGACAACGCCGCTTGCTTTCCGGCTGCCGGAGGCCCCCGTAGTCGAGACAACGGCTCTCGCGCGCCTCCGGCGCCATGCGCTAGGCGAACTCACGCTCGCTCCAGCTAACCGCCGTGCCAACGCGCCGGCCTGGACACGAGCACTGTAGAAGTTGGCGTGTTCACTCCTCGACCGATTCTTTATCCATTGAGGTCGGTCCGAAATCAGTGAGTTCCTTGACATAGCGCTTCAGTGTCGGAATCGCTAATCAGCAAATTGCTTTGAGCGTGGATCCATGCCTGGGTTCGCCCACTAACGCGCCAACAACACTCAAGAATTGAGTCTGGCTTATGCTCGATCCAACCTCGCATTCCCACATACCGGCACCGGGCTGCACGCTCGGCATCGGTGTCGTCGTGCACTACGGCGTGACGATGGGCGAAGGCGCCGTGCTCGCCGCCGACTCGTTCTTGATGAAGGGCGAGGAGGTCCCTGCCCACCCTCATTGGGGCCGCAACCCTGCCTACGAGCAGCCCCCCGGCGAGCGGAGCGTGTGATGGCAACGTCGACCGAAGCTTGGCAGTACTGGCACGACGTCCTCCTCGCCGGCGGACCCACGTCGATCCCGCGGTGGACACGCCGCCCCGTGGTCGGTGTCGCCGAGCACACCGCGACGATCGACGGCGGCGTCGTCGAGACGCTGCGAGCGTTGGCGGACGAGCTGGCCGTACCGCGTAGCACCGTGCTACTCGCCGCGCATGTCAAGGTGCTCGCCGCGTTGTCGGGCGACGGCGAGGTGGCGATCGGCTACGTCGGCGCGGGCGGCCGCCCACTGCCGTGCCGGTTGAGCGCCGAGGCCCGCTCGTGGCGGGCGTTGCTCGCCGACGTGCACAGCGCCGAGACCGGGTTGCTGACGCACCAGCATTTCCCCGTCGACGACCTGCGGAGCAAGCTGGGACTGGCCGCGCCGCCTTTCGAGGTCGTGCTCGATCCGACCGGCGCGGATGACGACCCCGCTGAGCACGTGGTGCTGCGGGTCGGGATCGTGGAGTGTGGCGCCCAGACGTTGCTGCGACTGCGCTACCGGACCGAGATGATCGACATCGACTGCGCGGCGAGGATCGCCGGTTACCATCTCACCGCGCTCGGCCTGATCGCATTAGATCCCGACGCCGATCACGCTCAGCACAGCTTGCTATCGGCCGAGGAGCTCCAGTTCCAGATCGAAGGTCTCGCCGGGCGCCGGCGGGAGCTGCCCGCCCGTCGGGTCCACGAGCTGTTCGAGCAGCAGGTGAGGGCACGGCCCGACGCCGTCGCCGCCGTGCTGGGCGCGCGGCAGTGGACGTACCGCGAGCTCAACGCCCGCGCCAACCGGCTGGGACGGTCGCTGCTGGCTCGCCGTCTGCGGCGGGAGGACGTCGTCGCTGTGGTGACCGAGCGCAACCTCGACTGGATGGCCGCGGTGCTGGCGGTGTTCAAGGCCGGCGGGGTGTACCTCCCCATCGAGCCCCACTTTCCGGCCGAGCGCATCGCCGCCACGCTGATGCGCGCCGGGTGCCGGCTGGTGCTCACCGAGCAGGGCAGCACTACGAACCTCGACCAGGCCCTTGAGGCGATGCCGGACGTCGAGGCGCTGGCGGTCGACACCGCCTACGCGGAGGGCCACGGCGCCTCGGACCTCGGCGTCGCCGTCGCCGCCGACCAGCTTGCCTACATCTACTTCACTTCCGGGTCCACCGGTGAACCGAAGGGGGCGATGTGCGAGCATGCCGGCTTCCTCAACCACGTCGTCGCCAAGATCGACGACCTTCAGATCGGCGACGGGCAGGTGGTCGCCCAGACCGCTCCGCAGTGTTTCGACATCTCGCTGTGGCAACTGCTCGCCGCGGTAATGGTGGGCGGGCGGACGCTGCTCGTCGAGCAGGAATCGATCCTCGACGTCGATCGGTTCATCGAGACGATCGTGCGCGGGGGAGTTTCCGTGCTCCAGGTCGTACCGTCGTACCTCGAGGTCGTGCTGACGTCGTTGGAGCGGCACCCGCGGGCGCTGTCCGATCTGCGGTTCGTGTCGGTCACTGGTGAGGCGCTGAAAAAGGAGCTCACCCAGCGCTGGTTCGCTGCCGAGCCCGGGATCAAGCTGGTCAACGCCTACGGGCTCACCGAGACCTCGGATGACACCAACCACGAGGTGATGGACCGCCCGCCGGATCGCGACCACGTCCCTCTCGGTCGCCCGATCAACAACGTCTACGTCTACGTCGTCGACGAGCACCTGTCGCTGGTGCCGCTCGGCGCACCGGGAGCGATCGTCTTCTCCGGTGTCTGCGTGGGCCGAGGGTACGTCAACGATCCCGAACGCACCCGGCAGGCCTACCTTGACGATCCGCACCGTCCCGGCCAGCGGCTCTACTGGGCCGGCGACAACGGCCGCTGGCTGCCCGAGGGCAAGTTGGAGTACCTCGGCCGCCACGATACCCAGGTCAAGATCCGCGGCTTCCGGATCGAGATCGGCGAGATCGAAAACACTCTGCTACGGGTGCCCGGGATCCACGACGGCGCCGTTGTGGTCGCCGAACGGGCCGGGCAAAGCAAGCACCTCGTCGCCTTCTACTCCGCCGAACAGCCACTCGACGTCAAAGCCCTCCGCGACCGATTGGGTGCATCGCTTCCCGAGTACATGGTGCCGACAGCCTTCCAGTGGTATGAGCGGCTGCCCCTGACCGCTAACAGCAAGATCGACAGGAAGAAGCTGACGACGCTCGCCGGTGAGCTCGCGGTCACCGACGCCGGCCGCCAGCCGCCGAGCACACCGACCGAGCAGCGGGTGGCCGCGGCGTGGGCGAAGGTGCTCGGCGTCGAGCATCAGATCGGCCGGCGCGACCACTTCTTCGACTCGGGCGGCACGTCGCTGTCGGCGGTCGAGTTGGCGCTCGCCCTCAACCGCGAAGTGTCGCTCAAGGACGTCACACGACATCCGGTGCTTGCCGACCTCGCACGGATCATCGACGGCGGCGCGGAGACCGCTGCGATGCTCGGCGACGCCGAAACGTCGACCCGTCTGGTGATCACCGGCTGAAAGGAATCGAGATGCCAACCTCATCCCTGCTCACCTACCCGGACGGGAATAACCAGTCGAGCACGCCGCTGACGGTCGTGGCCGACGTCGGAGGCGACGCCCTGAGGTGGGCGGGCGAGCACCGCGGGGTCCGCGCGCTCGCCACCGAGCACGGTCCGGTGCTGATCCGAGGCCTCGGGCTGAACGACGCGCCGGGGTTCGAAGCCGTCGCCCACCAGCTCACCGGAGCGTTGGTCGCCGAGGTCGAGGCGTTCGCGCCACGGCAGCCGCGCGCCGCCGGTGTCTACGCATCCACACCGTGGCCGGAGAACCAACCGATGTGCATGCACCACGAGCTGAGCTACGCGCTCGAGTTCCCGGGCCTGATGATGTTCGCCTGCATCGCCAAGCCCGCCATCGGTGGGGCGATCGGTGTGGCCGACGCTGCGGCAGTGCTCGGCGCCCTGCCGACCACACTGGTGGCTCGCTTCGAGCGCGAGGGCTGGCTGCTCACCCGCAGCTACAACGACGAGATCGGGGCGACCATCGCCGAGTCCTTTGGCAGCGATGACCGCACCGAGGTCGAGCGATACTGCCAGGCCAACGCCATCGAGTTCGAGTGGCAGCCCGACGGCGGGCTGCGCACCAGGCAGCGTCGCTCGGCCGTCGTGCAGCACCCGATCACAGGTCACCGCAGCTGGTTCAACCAGATCGCCTTCCTCAACGAGTGGACGATGGCGCTTGAGGTGCACGAGTTCCTGGTGGACGAGTATGGGGCTGACGGGCTGCCGTTCAACACCCGCTTCGGCAACGGCGACCCGATCGGCGCGGACGTGGTCCAGCTGATCAACGAGGTCTACGAGGCGAACACCACCCGCGTGGCGTGGGGGCCCGGCGACCTATTGCTCGTCGACAACGTCCGCTTCGCCCACAGCAGGGAGCCGTTCGAGGGGCACCGCGACGTGCTCGTGGCGATGGCCGACGCGGTGCGCCTGACGGACTGCTCGCCAACGGTCGGGAGGTAGAGCGATGACCACCACCGCGCTCGCCACCGAGACCGCGGTGCCAGCATCCCGTGCCGTCGCGCCCCTCGCGGTGATCTCCGGTGCCCAAGTGCAGCACACGCTGCAGGGCCGCGAACGCCAGATCGCCGAGCTGGTCGAGGCCACCTACCGGTTGCACAGCGCCGGCCAGTCGGTGAACCCGCCGTCGTACTTCCTGGGCTTTCCCGATCGGCCGTCGGCGCGCATCATCGCCCTGCCGGCCTCGATCGGCGGCGACGTGCGGGTCGACGGCCTGAAGTGGATCTCCAGCTTTCCGGAAAACACGTCGGCCGGGATCCCGCGGGCCTCGGGGGTGTTGATCCTCAACGACCAAAACACCGGCTACCCGTTCGCCTGCCTGGAGGCGTCGATCATCAGCGCCACCCGCACCGCGGCCTTGGCAGCGTCGGCGGCCGACTGGCTCAGCCGCAGCCGGCAGCGCCCGGCGCGCATCGGTTTCTTCGGCGTCGGACTGATCGCCCGCTACGTGCACACCTTCCTCGCCGCGACCGGTTGGTCTTTCGACGAGATCGGCGTGCACGACGTGTCGGCGGAGAGTGCCGCCGGGTTCTGCGGCTACCTGGAAGCCTCGGCCACAGCCGGCAGGGTCACCGTCCACGACCGCGCCGAGGACGTGATCCGCTCCAGCGACCTGGTGGTCTTCGCCACCGTCGCCGCTCGACCGCACGTCAGCGACCTGGCGTGGTTCGATCACAACCCGGTAGTGCTGCACGTGTCGCTGCGCGACCTAGCGCCCGAGATCGTGTTCGCCTCGACCAACATTGTCGACGACGTCGAGCACTGCCTCAGGGCCGACACCTCGCCGCACCTGGCCGAGCAGCTCACCGGCAACCGCGACTTCGTGCACGGCACCCTCGACGATGTGATCGCCGGGCGGGTCACGGTGCCGGCGGCCAAGCCGGCGGTGTTCTCGCCCTTCGGCCTCGGCGTTCTCGACCTGGCCGTCGGCAAATATGTGTACGACCACCTCGACCGCTCCGGCGAGTTGCGCGTCGTCGACGACTTCTTCCACGAGCTGCGCCGCTACGGACCGTCGCCGAGCAGCGCCGAGCAGCGATAAGGAGATCGTCATGGCAGTCGTGTCCTCCCCCAGCACCTTCCACGAGGAGGAGCTCTACGTCGACCTGCGACCTGTGTTCGATCGATCGCTGTACCTGAAGTGCGAGGGCTTCAACTTCGCCGGCTCGATCAAGCTCAAGCCGGCGATTGAGATGGTGGAAGCCGCCGAACGCGCCGGCGTGCTGTCCCCGGAATCGATCCTCGTCGAGTCTTCGTCCGGGAACCTCGGCGTGGCGTTGAGCATGATCGCGGCGAGCAAGGGCTACCGGTTCCTGTGCGTGACCGACGCGCGCTGCAACAGGGCGACGAGGCGGCTGATGGAAGCGCTGGGCAGCAAGGTGCACACGATCACCACCCCGTCCGAGAAGGGCGGCTTGCTCGGCGCCCGCATCGACTTCATCCGCGCCCTGTGCGCCGCCGGCCGCCGGTACGTCTGGCTCAACCAGTACACCAACCCGAACAACTGGAGGGCGCACTACAACACCACGGCACCGGCCATCGTCCACGACTTCCCGCGACTCGACGTGCTGTTCGTCGGTGCCGGCACCACCGGCACGTTGATGGGCTGCGCCCGCTACCTGCGACAGTGGCACCCCCACGTGCGGGTCGTGGCCGTCGACGCCGTCGGCTCGGTCACTTTCGGTGGTCCACCGGGGCGCCGGATGATTCCCGGTCTCGGCACGAGCGTGCGCCCGCCGCTGCTCGATGAGTCCTATGTCGATGAGGTGCTCCTCGTCGAGGAGGCCGATGCCATCCGCGCCTGCCATCGTCTCGCCCGTCGCGGGTTCCTGTTCGGCGGTTCCACCGGCACCGTGATCAGCGGCGCGCTGCGCTGGCTCGCGGAGCGAGACGGGCACGATCTCACCGCGGTGGCGATCGCCCCCGACTTCGGCGAGCGCTACCTCGACACCATCTACTGCCCCAACTGGCTCGACGAGCACTTCCCAGACGACATGCTCACCCCCGACACACGGTGGAGGTCGGGCAGGCCGGTGCCGGCTGCTCACCGCCTCCTAGTGCCCACCTGACCGTGCGGGTCAACTCTTACTTCGCCCATGTGCTGTTCCTCGCGACCGGCACCCTGCGGTACGGCGTGCTGGCCGCCGGAGGGCCCGACGCCGGTGCGGCGAGGCGAGTTCGCGACCGCCGAACAGTTCGAGTCACGGAAATTAGCGCCAAGGAGCCCAAGTGGTGGTAGCAACTCGTGCCACAAAGGACACCGGGCCCACGGCGCACACGAACGGCACCGAGCGGATCCTCGCCGAGCTGCTGGCCGGTGTCGTGCACGCCGAGCGGGTGCCGGTCGACAGTCACTTCTTCGACGACCTAGGTGCCAATTCGCTGGTGATGGCGCATTTCTGTGCCCGGGTCAGAAAGCGGGACGATCTGCCGTCGGTGTCGATCAGGGACATCTACGGTCATCCGACGATCCGCAGCCTGGCGGCGGCGCTCACCGACGCTCCGGCGGAGCCGCCCGCCCAGGCACTGGCCGAACCCCGGGCGCCGGGCAGCACCTGGCGGTACGTCCTGTGCGGGGCTCTGCAGTTCCTGGTCTTCGCCGTGTACTGCCTGCTCAGCGGAGCGGTCATCGCCCAGGGCTACGCATGGATCTCGGCCGGTTCGGGCGTCGCGGACGTCTACCTCCGGTCGATCGTCTTCGGCGGCGGCACGCTCCTCGGGGTCTGCGCGCTCCCGGTGGTGGCCAAGTGGGTGCTCGTGGGCCGTTGGAAGCCCGGCGAGTTCCCCGTCTGGGGCCCGGCCTACCTGCGCTTCTGGACCGTCAAGGCGATGCTGAACGCCAATCCGATGCGCCTGTTCGTCGGCAACCCCCTGTACGTGCTGTATCTGCGGGCCCTCGGCGCCCGGATCGGCAAGGGCGTCACGATCCTCTCCCCAACCGTCCCGGTCTGCACCGACCTGCTGACCATCGGGGCCGGCACGGTGATCCGCAAGGACTGCTCGTTCCTCTGCTACGAGGCGTACGCCGGGCGGATCCGGACCGGCCCGGTCACCCTCGGCAAGGACGTCTTCGTCGGCGAGAAGACCGTGCTCGACATCGGCACCTCGATGGGTGACGGGGCGCAACTGGGCCACTCCTCCGCGTTGTACGGCGGCGTCGCGGTACCGGCCGGACAGCATTGGCACGGCTCCCCCGCCGAGCGCACCGAGGTGGACTACGTACGGGTCGCGCCGACCGACTGCGGCACGCTGCGCCGGGCGGGTTACGCGCTGGCCGCCGTGCTCCAGCTACTCTTCGTGTACGTGCCGCTGACCGTCGGCGGCGGCTATATGATGGCCTCCCTCGCCCCGTCGCTGGAGGCGTTGGTCAACCCGAGCGCCCTCGACATCGCCTCCGCGCGGTTCTACGTCGAGGCGCTGGCCCTGTCGCTTGCGTGCCTTCCTCGGCGTCGTCGTGGCCGGTATGGCGGCCGTGTCCCTCGTCCCCCGCGTGCTCAACCTGGTGATCGAGCCGGACAAGGTCTATCCGCTGTACGGCGCGCACTACTCGGCGCAGCGGGCGATCGCGCGGATGACAAACATCAAGTTCTTCAAGTGGCTGTGCGGGGACAGCTCCTACATCGTCCACTACCTGCGCGCCATCGGTTACGACCTCTCGCACGTCGAGCAGACCGGATCGAACTTCGGCACGGAGGTCCAGCACGAGACCCCGTACCTGGCCTCCGTCGGCCGGGGCACGATGGTCGCCGACGGGCTGTCGCTCCTCAACGCCGACTTCTCCAGCACCTCTTTCCGGGTCTCGCGGGCGTCGATCGGGCCGCGCAACTTCCTCGGGAACAACATCGCCTATCCCGCGGGCAGCCGGACCGGCGACAATTGCCTGCTCGCGACGAAGGTGATGGTCCCCCTCGACGGCGAGGTCCGCGAGGGCGTGGGGCTGCTCGGCTCGCCGTGCTTCGAGATTCCCCGGTCGGTGGAGCGCGACAGCCGCTTCGACCACCTCCGCGAGGGGGACGAGCTGCAGCGCAGGCTCACCGCGAAGAACCGCTACAACCTGCGCACGATGGGCGTGATGCTGTTCGTACGGTGGCTGCACTCGTTCGTGCTCACGGTGGTCAGCTTCGCGGCCTTCGACCTGGACGTCGTGCACGACATCCCCGGGGGCGCGCTGATCGGGGCGTCGCTGGTGGTCGGACTCGTATTAACCACCGGGTACTTCGTGCTGGTCGAGCGGCTGATCCTGCGGTTCCGGCGGCTGGTGCCTCGGCTGTGCTCCATCTACGAGCCGTACTTCTGGTGGCACGAGCGCGTGTGGAAGGTGCCCGACACATATCTCAACCTGTTCAACGGGACGCCGTTCAAGAGCGTGGTCTGGCGGCTGCTGGGCGTGCGGATCGGGCGCCGGGTCTTCGACGACGGCTGCTACATCACCGAGCGCACGCTCACCGCCATCGGCAACGACTGCACGCTCAACGCGCTGAGCAAGATCCAGTCGCACTCGCAGGAGGACGGCACCTTCAAGTCCGAGCACACCACGATCGGCGACGGCTGCACGCTCGGGACCGCCGCGCACGTCCACTACGGAGTATCGATGGGCGACGGCGCGGTGCTCGCCGCGGACTCCTTCCTGATGAAGGGCGAAGAGGTACCGCCGTACGCACGCTGGGGCGGCAATCCGGCCGTCCCGCAGAAGTACCTGATGGCCTGCCGCGCGGTCGAGGATGAGCGGGTGGCCGCCGAACTACAACCCCGTCAAGCCGAACTGCGCCACGCCCGAGAACGCCAACAAACCGCCGAAGCCAGATCACGCCTCCTGGCCGCCGCCGCGGTCATCGCCGTTGTCGGCGCGATTGTGGCCGTGGACCAGGCCAACTCAGCGCAGCGGCAGACCCATGACATGTTCCGCGAAGCCACAGCGCTGCGTCTGACCTCAGAAGCCGCTGACATGCTCGCCGGGTCAATCACCGGCGGTGACATTCTGGCCTTCCAGGAACTGCTCGCCGCTCGGACGCTGGGCGGTACACCTGACGAGGGCGCCCTGCTTCACGCCGTCGCCATCCGCGCGGCCACACTCAAGATCATCAACACCTACGCGGTGGTCGGTGTGGTGTTCAGTCCCGACGGGCACCGCCTCGCCACGGCGAGCGGCGACAGCACGGTCCGGATGTGGAACGCCGATACCGGTCAGCCCCTGGGCGCGCCCCTGACCGGTCACACCGGCCCGGTGCTCGGTGTGGCGTTTAGCCCCGACGGGCACCGGCTGGCCAGCGCCGGCGCAGATAGCACGGTGCGGGTGTGGAACGCCGATACCGGTCAGCCCCTGGGCGCGCCCCTGACCGGTCACACCGGCGCGGTGTGGAGTCTGGCGTTTAGCCCCGACGGGCACCGGCTGGCCAGCGCCGGCGCAGATAGCACGGTGCGGGTGTGGAACGCCGATACCGGCCAGCCCGTCGGCGCGCCCCTGACCGGTCACACCGGCGCGGTGGGCGGTGTGGCGTTTCGCCCCGACGGGCACCGGCTCGCCTCCGCCGGCGCCGACACCACGGTGCGGGTGTGGGACGCCGATACCGGCCAGCCCCTGGGCGCGCCCCTGACCGGCCATACCAACGCAGTGCACGGTGTGGCGTTTAGCCCCGACGGGCACCGGCTCGCCTCCGCCGGCGAGGACACCACGGTGCGGGTGTGGGACGCCGATACCGGCCAGCCCCTGGGCGCGCCCCTGACCGGCCACACCGACAATGTGTACGGTGTGGCGTTCAGTCCCGACGGGCACCGACTGGCCACCGCGAGCGGTGACAGCACGGTGCGGGTGTGGAACGCCGATACCGGCCAGCCCCTGGGCGCCCCCCTGACCGGCCACACGGACGCGGTGTGGAATGTGGCGTTTAGCCCCGACGGGCACCGACTGGCCTCCGCCGGCGGCGATAACACGGTGCGGGTGTGGAACGCCGATACCGGCCAGCCCCTGGGCGCGCCCCTGACCGGCCACACCGACAATGTGTACGGTGTGGCGTTTAGCCCCGACGGGCACCGGCTGGCCACCGCGAGCGGTGACAGCACGGTGCGGGTGTGGAACGCCGATACCGGCCAGCCCGTGGGCGCCCCCCTGACCGGCCACACCGACACGGTGCGCGGTGTGGCGTTTAGCCCCGACGGGCACCGACTGGCCACCGCCGGCGACGACACCACGATCCGGGTGTGGAACGCCGATACCGGCCAGCCCGTGGGCGCCCCCCTGACCGGTCACACCGACACGGTGCGCGGTGTGGCGTTTAGCCCCGACGGGCACCGGCTGGCCTCCGCCGGCGACGACAGCACGGTGCGGGTGTGGGACGCCGATACCGGCCAGCCCGTGGGCGCCCCCCTGACCGGCCACACCGACACGGTGCGCGGTGTGGCGTTTAGCCCCGACGGGCACCGGCTGGCCACCGCCGGCGACGACACCACGATCCGGGTGTGGAACGCCGATACCGGCCAACCCCTTTGCCGAGCTCGACATTGCCTTGGCACCGGCCCTCCCGGCGGCGTTCCCCTGACGGGTCACACCGACGCGGTGTGGAGTGTGGCGTTCAGCCCCGACGGGCACCGGCTGGCCTCCGCCGGCGCCGATAACACGGTGCGGGTGTGGAACGCCGATACCGGCCAGCCCCTCGGCGCCGCGCTGACCGGCCATACCGGCGCGGTGTACGGTGTGGCGTTTCGCCCCGACGGGCACCGGCTGGCCTCCGGCGGCGCCGATAACACGGTGCGGGTGTGGAACGCCGATACCGGCCAGCCCCTCGGCGCCGCGCTGACCGGCCATACCGGCGCGGTGTACGGTGTGGCGTTTAGCCCCGACGGGCACCGCCTGGCCTCCGCCAGCGCCGACACGACGGTGCGGATCTGGCCCGCCATCGCCTCACCAGAAATGCTGTGCGACAAACTCACCACCAACATGAGCCGCGCACAGTGGGCTGACTCGGTGTCCCCGGCCTTCGGCTACGTAGCGTTGTGTCCAGGGCTCCCCATCCCACCCGACGGGACGCCGGTATGACCGCCGTGAGCAATGTCTGTCAGGCATCGACGTCGTGCTTGGAGCGGATCACCGCGCCTGCCGTTGAAATCGCTGAGGTTCTTGGCGGCCGAAACCGAGTCGCTCGCGCGCCTCCAGGGCCGGACAATCCGGGCTCGTCGCCGCGGGACATCGCGCCAAGCGCCATTGCGACGGGCGTCGCCGAAACTGGCAGCCACGCATACACGATCAATCTCCTAAGTTTCCCAAGTCGGTTCGCTACCGATTCTTGATTGCGGAGATTTTGAATCACATCTCGCGAACTGCCGAAGGGGCCGACACCTTGCCGCTGCTGTCGCTGACCCTGGCCCGGCAGTACACCAACTGGATCGATGTGCGGCGAGGAGCTGACACTGGCGAATTACGAGTCGATGGGCGGCACGCGTGATGTGGTCAATCACGAGATCGAGCAGATCCTCTCGCGCGACTCCACGACCGTCAGACCGCACTCGGGCTGCTGCGCTCGGCGCTTATTCCGTGGCTAGCCACCATCAATCCCGATGATGACCAGCTCAAGTGTTAGGCATTCAACGCTATGGAGGTGCTCGTGCTGATTTCGACCTTGGGGCTGATGACCCGGTCGCGTAGCAGACTCGCGCTCGTGGGGATCTCGGTCATTCTCGCCGCCACGGCTTGCAGTTCTGTAGTAGTGGAGCCGCCCCCCACCCCGCCGCAGTCGCAGCCGAGCCATAACGCCACCAGGTCTGACAGGCCATCGGTGCAGCAACAGGCCGGTGAGGTGAGCCTTGCCAGGGCAGTGAAGCACCTTCAGGCACTGCAGAAGATTGCCGACGAGCACGGCGGCAACCGGGCCGCCGGGACCCCCGGCTACGACGCGAGCGTCGATTACGTGGTCGGCGTGCTGCACCGCGCCGGCTTCAGGGTCAGCACCCCGACCTTTGAGGCGTCGGGAGAGGACGGCGTCGGCGCGAGCGGGCCCCAGCGCAACGTCATCGCGCAGACCCGCACCGGAGAACCCGGCCACGTCGTGATGATCGGCGCACACCTCGACTCGGTCTCAGACGGCCCGGGCATTGTCGACAACGGCTCCGGCGTGGCGAGTGTGCTGGAGATCGCCACCCAGCTTGGTGCAGACCCGTCAGTGCAGAACACGGTGCGGTTCGCGTTCTTCGGCGACGAGGAGAGCGGCGCCCAGGGCTCGAGCGGCTACGTGGAGGGGTTGTCCGCAGACGACCGCAAGAAGATCAAGCTGTATCTGAACGTGGACATGGTGGCCTCTCCGAACGGCGGATACTTCGTACAGGGCGGCAAGGGCAGGGATGCGGAGGAGGCAGGCCCTCCGGGTTCGGCCCCAATCGCGCGGGTGCTCGCCGACCAGCTGACCAAGACCGGCGTGACCACCCCGGAGGTCATCGAGTTCGTCGGGGACGATGAATTACCCTTCATCGAGGCCGGCATCCCGGTTGGCGGCGCTGAGAACGGCGACGATAAGAGGAAGACGGCCAAGCAGGCCAAAGCCTGGGGCGGGCAGGCCGGCGAGCCCTATGACCGCTGCTACCACAAGGCTTGCGACAACATCGACAACGTCAACCGGGACATGCTCGACCACTACATGCGGGCAATCGCCGGTACCCTCGCCCACTTCGCAACATCCACAGACGAACTGCGCTGACTTGTTCAGGTTGAGCCCAGGACTACGGCGATCGCAAGGATCCCTCGCTTCCGGACGCAGCGTCCGTGGAGGCGGCGGACCCTAGCGTTCGTCCCACCGGCATCCGCGCGCCGCAACACCGCGATCTCGCTGAGCGACGCTTGCCGGTACGGTCTCGACCGACATGCAGCAGGATCTGCTGGACGCCAAAGGACCAAGATCGGCGTCCACCGCAATGCTTGACGCGCTGTCGGAGAAGTTCTCGCGCCACACCGGCGAAACCGGGCGCCGTAGGAATGACGCTATATGGGTCGAATTCCGCGGAAACGCCGCTGCCGCAGCGAGTTCCGGGTCCGAGTGCAAGGGATGGCGGTCGCCGCAACGGGCGTTGATGACTCATTCCCCATCCCCATGGCCTGAGCACGCCGACCGCGCAGGTCGCGATGATCGCCAAGCAGTACATGCATCTGTCCGGCGCGACCAGCCGCGATTTCGGCGCGATCTCGGTGGCCGACCGCAAGCACGCGGCGAAGAACCCGAAGGCGTACTTCTACGAGAAGCCGATAACCATTGAGGATCATCAGAATTCGCGGTAGATCGCCGAGCCGCTGCGGGCTGTTGGACCGCGATCCTCTACGACCACTCCACGCCGTTCACGCTGCTTCAGTTAGAGGGGAAGGGTTTCTGCGGCAAGGGCGAGGCCAAGGACTTCATCGCCGACGGCGCGATCGAGATCGGCGGTCGCCTACCGACTAACCCACGGCGGCCAGCTCGGCGAGGCCTACATCCACGGCATGAACGGCATCACCGAGGGCGAGCGCCAGCTGCCGCGCACCTCGGTCAACCAGGTGCCCGACGTCGAGCACGTGCTCGTCACCGCCGGCACCGAAGTCCACCTCCGGCCTCATCTTGGGATGAGTCCGGCGGGCCAAAACACCGTCCTCAGCACCCGTGCTATCTCGATTGCTTACAGGTCGTCGAGGTTGATGATTCCGTCCTGAATGGCTCGCGCGACCAGGGCGGCTTTAGTGGTTGCCGGACGCCCGACCGCCGCATACTTCGCGCGCACCCGCTGCAAGTGTGTGCGCACCGTGGAGGGCGTGATGTGTAGCTTCTCGGCAACCAGATCCTTGCTCTCGGCCTGAAACCACGCGATCAGAACTTCCTCCTCCCGCGCCGGCAGACTAGGTCGGCCAAGGCTTCGGTCGTTGAACATCGCCCCTGCCATGCGGGGGGCGACGTGTGGGATGTCGACGCAGGCAGCCCGGATTGCATCTATGAGATGGTCCTTGCTCTCTGTCTTCACCACATAACTCGCGACGCCGAGGTCCAGGCACTTCAGGATGATCTCGTCGGCGTCAATGTGCGAAAAGACGACCACCCGGTGGCCGGCCATTACGACCTTGTCAACCCCCGACAGGTCGACATGTCTGCTGTCGAGTTCCAGATCAACGAGAACGACGTCAACGTCCGTTGATCCTGGCGGGTGATTGTGTAGGAATGACTCTGCGGAGGGATAGTGGCCGGCAACATCGATGGGTGGGTCGGCCTCTCCGCACCAGATCGCGATACCGGCGTGAATGACGTCGTGGTCATCAATGACTGCTATCGCGATATCAGACGGCATGGTCGTAGGTGAGGATGTCGTCGGATGCTGTCGGTAGTGGGTGACAGATTGTCAGCCAGGTGGTGCCATTAAGCGTAATGACTTCGTGTGTTCCGGTTCCCACCGTGAACTCCTCATCGTCGGGCCCTGCTGTGTAACCATGGCAGACAACGCTGACAATCAATTCTTTGCTTGTGCTGGCCAGGACGAGGCGGGCCCCATCCGTGCATTTGTCCAGGAGGCGAGAGATCGCCTCGGTCAGCTGCTCGATGACGGCTTCGCCGAGGTCAGGCAGCTTCGAGTCAACCTGCACGTCGACGTCGACATTGCGGTCGGTGGCGGCGTCCACGGCCGGCCGTAACGCGTGCAGCAACGGGTGGTCAAAGGCGTGGGCCCGATCCAACAGCGTCCGAATTCGCTGCAATTCGGCTCTCGCTTGCTGTCGAAGCCCGGCATCGATTGGTATGCCGCTGCTCAGCTTGGTCAGCAGTGGAATCACGCTGCGCCTCAGGTCGGCGTAGCGCCGTCGATATTCGGCTTGCAACGCGGCGGCCACCCTCTGCCGGGCGAACAAATCGAACCGGGCCTGCGTTTCCGCATGTGTTGCCGATTCCGCGTCAACGATCATCGCGTTGGCGACCTGGGCGAAGGCCTGCATGACGACGACATATGAGCCCAAGAACGCCAGACTGACGAGAATGCTGGCGGAGGGCTCCCGGGCGAACGTGACAGCACAAGTGACGACCCAGTGGGCGCCGAGGATCCCGATGGCCGTGCGGAGCGGCAAACCGAGCAGCAGTGCCGACAGACACCAGCCGACCGTGAACAGCGAACACTGCGCAGCGTCGCCTAGCAGATGGGGCGGGATCGAGGCAGGTTGCACAATGGTCACTACGAATAGAGCCGCGACCGCAAGCCAACGAAGTTTGCTGTGGGGGGCGTTAACAGTGCGCAAACCTACTATGCAACTCAGCGCCGCCAGCGCGAGCAAACCAGACTGAAGAGCCGGATGGACGATGTAAGTGAGGGTTAATGGCGCCGTCAGGACCACATTGAGCAACGCAAAGCTGACCAACGCGTAGCCGTAGCGAATGCGGGCGCGTTCTATCAGTTGACCCGGGTCAGGGCCCGACTCCCGCGTGCGCCCGCGCTGCGCAGTGTCGGCCCAGGACAGCTCGACGGCGGTGCCGCGCCCCGGGACCGAGTGGATGGTGGCCGTGGCGCCAACCCGCTCCATCCGCCCGACGATCGACTCGGCGATGCCACGGCCAGTTGTCGACAGCATCGGGATGAACCCGCTGCCGTTGTCACTGACTACGACGCTATGCTGGCAAACCTCGACGGAGATCGCTGTTGCGCCGGCGTGCCGGTCAACGTTAGTCATCGCTTCGCCTGCGGCCGCTACGACGGCCATGCCGAGTTCGCCCTCCAGCGATAGCGCGGGTGTTCCGTGAAATCGGACGGAGGTGCGGATGCCGCTGGTCTGTTCGCGCAACGCTGCTATCAACTCAATGCGCCGCGTTTGGGTCGAGGGCCGACTGTTCAACACAGCGAGATCGCGTCTGGCTTGGGCGGCAAGGCGATCCGGCGGAATCGGCGTTTCGCTGCCTACCATCAGCAGTGTGGACGCTGCGGTGTCATGAAGCAGCGCGAACTGCTCTCGCTCGTAATTTTTGACGGCCTCGGCTACGCGCCTATCAAGTTCAGCGGCTTGGTGATGGCTGTCGCGAGCCCGATCGATCGTCCCAGCCGCTCGTAGCACCACCACCCGCACTAACGCGGACATCGCGGCTTGTACCACGAAGTAACGCAGTGAAGCCATCGCAGGCACGCTTGCCCAACCGACGACCGATGCGGCACCGGCCGCGTAAGTAGCGACGAGGATTGCGGTCATCGGCAACGAGACGCGCACCGGTAGGCTAGCGGCGAAACTGACAATGGCAGTTGCCGCGATCGCCTCCGTCGCACCCCAATTCAGGTCCAGCGCGGCGCTAGTGGTCAACAAGGGAACTGCTGCGCAGATTGCCAACGTAAAACCAAAGTCGATGGCAGCGAATATATTCCGATGCGATCGCGTGGCGAGCCGATAGGCGGCCCAGCATCCAAGGGCGGCAACCAACCATTTGCCGGTCGGCTTCGCGATGGAAGCAGGGTCTGCGAGCGTGACGACTGCTGCCAGAACGTTGGTGCAGTGACGCATCAGTAGGACCATGGTGTATGCGCGTTCCACATACAGTCGGTGAAAGCCGTAGTCCATCTCTAGCACTGTTGCTGAACCCCCACCCTGCGTGGCACGAAACCACTCCGTGCGAAACTGGGCCCTCAGCAAATACTAGTCTTCGCTTGTCGGTAGTCAAGAGGTTAATTTCTCACGGTTTGCCGCCTCTGCCACTAATTGCGTATTTGCCCAACGGCTCTCCCTATGATCCAGAATTGTAGTTAGCTGCATCCTCTTCAGCGACAGTTTGGAGTCCGCCGAGCAAAGATTTCAGCAATACTGCGTTGCCAATGCCCCAATCTGGTGTTGCCACTCCAAAAGCCGGGGACCGACGTACCGAGTGAGTTCATCGCGGTGAGTGAGTTACGTGCGCACCTCATCCAACAGAGTGTTACCGGCCGGCAATGTTGTGCTGGCGGACGACGACGTCAAACCAGCGGCAGTTGTGATGTTGATAGGAGCGCTACACCGGACTGCTCGAAGAATTCGCGACTCTTCGCCGCCAAAATGTCTCAGATTAGAGAAACGAGGTCGATAAGACCCTGTCTGACATGACCTTGATGCGGGCCTTGGCGGCCGCCGCGCACTACTCCCGCCGCCGCGTACTTCTGTTGGCGCCAAAGCCGTCGACGCGGCCGTGTGGGAGAGCGCCGGGCGACACCGGCTACACCGTCGCCAAAGGCGCTGATATTCCTCCAGGTCGAGTCCCGCGGTCCTAAATTGGCCCTTTGGCTCCACAGCGCCCGCCGCAAACGACAGTTACCTAGGGTGACCCCAATCCCTGTGACGAGTGCCTAGCGAGTTCAAAGAGGGGACCCATGCCCACAACACCGCGGAGGGCACCAGTCAGCGGCCGGACCATGGTTCGGCGGCGCGAGGGCGGCGGCGTGCCCGCTGGAAGAAGCACCGGCTCTGGGTGGGGGGTGTAGTGACGACGGCCATCGTCATCCCGCTTGTTGCCTGGGCCGCCGGGTGGACCGGGCAGTGGCTCACCAGCAAAGTCAACCCGGAGGAGTACCTCTCCGCTACCGTCGACATTCCGTCGCCTGCAGGCAGTTGTGAAGGATTGGTGTTCGACAAGGATCCGCAAAGCTTGCCCGGGGTGCTGCACGACAATGACCTGGACGACCTCGACACTTGGGCGGCGGCCAACGGGGGGATCACAGCGAGTGGAAACGACGTAGTGGTCACATTGCAGGGCCTGAATGGCCACACGGTTGTGGTTAACAGCATCTCGGTCGACGTCGTCTCGCGGACCGAGCCGCCGCACGGCACGTATCCGGGGAACATCCTCCCTTGCGGAGCGGGGCTGGTTCCGTACAGATTTCAGGCTGACTTGGACGCGATACCGGTGTCGGTTACCGCTGTGGCCGACGACCCTGCCGTTGCTGAAGGCCAGGCGCACCGGCCCGTCGACTTGCCCCATGCGGTCAGCGGCTCAGAGCCGGAGGTCTGGCATCTCGCCGCCGTCACCAACACGTGCACCTGCGAATGGATGGCAACACTGGAATGGACGTCAGACGGTCAACAAGGAACCACGCCGATCACCGACAATGGCCGGCCCTTTCCGGGTGGCCGCCGTAACCCGCGCCACGCGTGTGCAATACGACTGGCACAACGGCGACTGGCTGATCGTAGAGAAGTAGGCTATCTGCAGTTGATAGGCACAGGACAATACCCATTCCTTAGGCATGCTTTCACAACGAGGGCGATGCAGGTGCGTCATCGCAAGATCGAATTCGACTCGCGTGCGACACCTGTTCACCTTAGTGGGCGGCACTATATCTTGACTATTCAAGCTTTCTCACGCTAATGTCCAATTGGACATGCGTTGGACATTTCATTTGAGAATTGGACATCGAGTTTGAGAATCTATAGTCGAGAATGTCGGTTCCCATTTCAGATGTCATATCGCGGTCCCCTTGACCTGCGGCGATGTAAGGCGTCTCACTCCATGTCATCTGCGTTATGTCTCAAACTCGTGTCATTCCTTCCCGGGATTGCTGAGGGTAGCCCAGCGATGACGCAGGTAGAGGTCGTTTCTCTGTTGCCGTGGTATGATCGATGACACGAAACTGAGACTGGGACAAGGGTTTTGAGACCCGACAGTGAGAAAACCACAGTGCCTACCAGCAACCACCTATGGCGGAACCGCGACAAGTGCACTTGGCGCACGACCATGGTGGTCCCGGCCGGTCCGTTGAGATTCCCAGAGGTCAGATCCACTTGGCTGATCGGTTGAGCCCAGACTGCCCACCTTGAGCGACCTCACTCTCGTAATCGCTCGCAATTGGGCATTTTGGTGTCTACGGACCGACGCCAAGATTCCGCCAAGAACGACACCGCACCCTTTCGGTCATCGGACACCAACACGTCCATCGAAAGGGGAACCGACATGACCGAGAACTCGCACGACAACACCGCCGTCCTGGGCCATGACGCTGCGCTGCCGATCGCACGCCGACCTCAGACGTGGGTCATCGCGCTCGCCGCACTGGCGCTCGCCGCATGCGCACCATCGACCGGCGCGACCACCGCGCAAGCCCCGACGCTCACCCCCGTGATCTCGACGACCACACTGGCAACGCCTCCCCCGACGTCCACCACGACGGTGACGGTCACCGCACCCCCACCCGTCATCGTGACCGTGGCACCGCCTTCCGAGGCAACACCCGTCGGGCAGCACGTCACCGCGGACGGCCCATTCCAGTCGCCTTCGGGCAACATCCGGTGCGCGATGTCCACCTACGGCGCCGGCGGCCACACCGTCCGCTGCGAGGTCGCCGAGCACGACTGGGTCGCCACGCAACCCGATGGCTGCCAAATGAACTGGGGTGACCGCGTCGGATTGGAGGAAGGCTCCACCGCAGTGTTCGGCTGCTACGGCCAGGAGATGCCCGCCCCCACCCACACCCTCGCGTACGGCCAGATCCAGACCCTCGGCTCGCTGAGCTGCGACAGCGAAACCGTCGGCGTCACGTGCATCGACAACAACACGGGCCACTACTTCTCGGTGTCCCGCGAGACCGTCCACCTCGGCTGATGAGGCACCCCGTGACCACCCGCACGTCCCTGATCGCACTCGTCGGCGCCATCGTCGTCGTCGGCACGGTCGCCTGCGGCAACTCGAGCTCGAGTAAGCCGGGCCCGCCCTCCGAGACCATCACGACACCACCGACGACCCCGACCATCATGACTACCGCGTCGTCGGCCTGCTCCGACCTCGGCGGCACCGTCGGCGCCGACCAGGTGTGTACCGTGCACACCGAGACGCCCGGCTACACGATCGACACGAAGTTCCCGGTCGACTACCCCGACCAAAAGGCCCTGTCCGACCTGCTGACCCGGGAGCGGGACCAGTTCGTCAACACGGTCCAAGACCCGCCCGTCCCCGGCGTATCGCAGGCCCTCGACATCAAGTCGACGCCGTATCGCTCGGGCACCGACGGACGCGGCACCGAGAGCCTGGTGCTCGAGGAGTACATGAAAATCGCCGGTGCCCATTCGGAGACGTACTACGACGCAATGGCGTCACCGAAATCCCACTCGACGCCCACGGTGGGGTCGAGATCGACCTCGAGCCCTACCGCTACCGCTGGCTGCGCGTCAAACGACCGCAGGACGAACCAATCGTGTGAGCGTCACCGCAGCGCTTCAAGCCGGGCCTATACGCTTCGGAATGATTGGGGCCACGACTGCGAGTGTTCGGGGTGTTCTCTGGACGAAAGACCGGCGGTAGACCATCCGGTGGCGATCGGTGCTGGCCGCGCGATCCGCACGTCGCCACTTTCCAGCACGCCGGCAACCGGTCTGCTATTCGATGACTTCGACTACAGCGCGTCGACTGATTCCCGGCTAGCTCGGCGTGGCTGGACTGTGCGGTCCGGCGGCGGGGGCCCGGGGGTACCTGGTGCCACCTGGTCGCCCGCCGCCGTGACCTTCCCCAGGCTGGACGGTGGCCATGTGTTGCAACTCGAATCGTCTACCAATGGTTTCGGATCCGGTACGACCCAGACCGAGGTTTTCCACCAACGCAAGTTCCGCGAGGGCACGTACGCCGCGCGCGTATGTTTCGCCGACGCCCCGATCTCGGGCCCGCCCGGCGACCAGTTGGTCCAGGCGTTCTTCACCATCACCCCGCTGGCCTACGACTTGGACCCCAATTACAGCGAGGTGGACTTCGAGTACCTGCCAAACGGCGGCTGGCGCGTTGCAGTCAACGTTCTCTACGCCACTTCCTGGGAGACGTATCAGGCCACACCCTGGAAGGCCTTCAACACCACCACAGCCGACCAGACCAGCTACGCGGGGTGGCATGACTTGACGATTCACGTCGCCGATCACCGCATCACCTATCACGTCGACGGCCAGATCTTTGCCGAGCACGGCGAGCCCTACTACCCCGAAACTCCGATGTCCATCAACTTCAACCAGTGGTTCATAGCGGACGGTCTGCTGCGCAACCCCACCCATCGCGCGTATCGCCTACAGGTCGACTACATCTATTTCGCCAAGGACCGCTCCGTCCCCCCGGACGAGGTCGCCGCGCAGATCGCCGACTACCGCGCCGCCGAGATCACCCACATCGACACGCTGTGACCGGGCCGAGGTGGCGTGACGGCGTGGTGACAGCGGGCAAGCCATTATTCCGTCGTGGACGAGTGCGATCGAAACACCCCTGGTTCACATAGCGCATCCACGGTGGTTCGGCCGCGTGACACTCATCCGCCGCCACCCGTGCGCGTCGTCAGTCGCCGGGTTGCGTGAAATCCCTGCGGCGGAAGCAGCATCGTGACGGCAGAAAACCTCCCCATAGTGCGGCCATTCACTCACGACACGGCGGTCGGCGGGGTCGCGTTCAGTCCCGACGCCAAACTGTTGGCGACAGCCACAGAGGCCGGGGTGATCACGGTCTTCAAGGTCGACGGTGGCCAAGTCCAGTCCACGATGAACACCACTGTCAGTGTGCGGCCATCCTTCAGCTTCACCTACCCGGCGTTGCTCTTCTCCCCGACCGGCACGACAATCGCGGCCTCAGGCGCCAAGATCCCATTGGGTCAAGACCGGTCGTCGGCCGTTGTCTTCGATCCCGTACACGGAGTTCAAAAGTGGCGGAAAGACTCCCCCAGCACCAAGCTGGCATGCGAGTACAGTCCGGACGGAGCGCAGGTACTTGCCTACGATTTCTCGTCCACTCAATTGAGCGACGCGAATTCGGGTGCCATCAGATGGCGAGTCGACCTGGTCAGCGGAGTCACACTGGAATCCGCCTCGTTCGGCCGTGACGGCAAGACCGTCGCGACCTGCATCAGCGCTGCGGTCGGTACGCCCAATGAGCGCGGAGAGCTCGACCTGCTTGACGCGGCGTCGTCGAACCCGTTCAAGCGTCTGCCCCGCAGCCGTGCCGTCAGGGCGGCCGCGGTGTCATCCAATGGTCGCCTGGTGGCATTCGCCGACAACGCGGTCGGAATGCTCGACACCACAACCGGTATCGTCGCGACACGGCCTGCCGCGGGCAACATCGCTCGGATCGGGTTCAGCCCCGACGACAAACTGTTGGCCGTTGCCGACGATTCCGGCGTTCTGCTGCTGCGCCCGGACACCCTGGCCGAAGTACATGACTTCCCGAACCCGGGCACTGCCCCATTCTTCGCATTCAGTCCCGATTCGCGATGGCTGCTGACAACTGAAGGCGGCCAACAAGTCAACGTGCGGCAGGCCGGCACCGGTGATATCCAGTTCACCCTGAAACCCGGCAATGCCGCCGTGCGATGGGCTGTGTTCAGCCCGGATAGCCGGTTGGTCGCGGTGGCCGCCGATCGTGTGGTGGCGGTGTTCGAGCTTCCGGTGGCTGAGGTGTTTCGGTGGTCGCACGACGGGCCGGTGCGGGCGGTGGCGTTCAGCACTGATGGTGCTCGGGTGTTGACGGGTAGCGCGGACAAGACGGCGCGGGTGCTCGATCCCGCCAGCGGCGGAGAGTTGGCGCGACGCGGCCATGAAGGCCCGGTGGTGTCAGTGGGATTCATCCCCGGACGAACCTGGTTCGCCACCGGCAGCCAGGACAAGACCGCCCGCATCTTCGACCCCACCAACGCCGGTGAACGCGCGCGAATCACCCACACCGCGGCGGTCAACGCGGTCACGGTCAGCGCCGATGGCAAATTATTGGCCAGCGCCGGTGACGACGGACTGGTGCACGTGCTGACCATCGGGTCGGCCAACCCGCCAAGCAGTCTGCCCCACGACGACGCCGTCACCGCGATCGCCTTCAGCCCCGACAGCACCAAACTGGCCACCGCCTGCGCAGACGCCGCGGCCCGCATCTACGACACCGCCGGCGGCGAACCGCTGACCTTCGGGCAGGGCGGCCCCGTCAACGCGGTGGCGTTCAATCACGACGGCACCCGGTTGGCCACCGCCAGCGCCGACCACACCGCCCGCATCTACGACACCGCCAGCGGCGCAGAAAAACTCCGAATCAACCACGACGACGCCGTACTCGCCGTGGCGCTCAGCGCCGACGGCACCCAGCTGGCCACCGCCAGCGCCGACCACACGGCGCGAATCGCAACCATCGGCACCAGCGGCCCCGCACGCGTGCTTTCGCACGAAGACGCGGTCACCGCAGTAACTTTCACCCCCGACGGCACGATGCTGGCCACCGCCAGCGACGATCACACCGCACGAATCTACAACACCGCCACCGGCGCCGAAATCCGCAAATACACCCACGACCAACCCGTCAACGCCGTCGCCATCAACCCCACCGCCACCCTGCTCGCCACCGCCAGCGACGACAACACCGCCCGCATCTATCGTCTGCCCACCTGACAAACCCGGACAACGCCGTGCTCAATGGCTCGTCCGGGTGACGAGTGAGTGACGGCCGCCAAGAGACGATGAACGCGGCGATGTCGTGCACACGCGTTTTCCCGACACCGCTCACTCGGTTCGTCTCAAGGAGCGTTGATGGACAGCTGGTCTGGGCCGAGGCCACTGCCAGAAGGATGGTCGGATCCGACCATTGGGTTCGATGCGCACGGTCGCGCTACGGCGGCCTACGCGCAGCTGATCTCCGCATCGCCGGTGGCGACCAGGGTTGCGATTGCCGACGCGCAGTCCGGCGATGAATGGGTCGACGGATTCGAGACGCTGTCAACTGCTGGTGACATTCCGATCGCGGTTTCCCTCGCGGTTGGCGCAGACGGCTCGGCTGCGGCCTGTTTCACGTCGTGGTCAAGTACCGACAGCCAGACCGCGCAGGTTCGCCACCGCGCCGTGTACCGACCGGCCGGCACTGACACCTGGGAAGACCCCTTCGAAGTGGTCGGTCCGTCGGGAACATCGCCACGCACATCGGTGCGCGACGTACAGGTGGCCGCCAACGGCGTCGCGGTCGTGCTGGTCGATCGCCACGACGGTCCCGACTTCAACAACCGGTTGTCCTCGATCGTCGTCTCGTCGCACTCACCCAACGGCACCTGGACGCCGCCGCAGCAGGTCAATCAACCTGGCACACACGCGGAATGGGCGCTCCTCGGCCTCGACGGATCTGGCAACGCGACGATCGCCTGGCTGCACCGGTGGCAGAAACAACCCGACATGTTTTCGGTTCGGGTGGTGATTCGCAACGCCGCAACACAGGCGATGAGCCAGCCCGCAATCCTCACCGCAGAGCAGGGGACTGCGACCACATCAGCGATGCGCCTCGCGGTCAACGGCAGTGGCGCAGCGGTGCTGGGCACCCAGATCGGCGCTCAGTTGAACATGACGACTCGCGCCACCCCCGACGTCAACTGGCAGCCGATGACCGCCGTGTTCACCAACGCCACGGCGAGTTCGAGCAATGCGGGCGCAGTAGCCGTCTCCCCCACCGGTACGAGCTATGCCCTGTGGTGGCGTCAGGGCCCGACATTCGCAACCAATAACGTCATCGGTGCGGCAAGACACCCGACCGGGGCCGCGTGGGAAGCGCCAGTGAGCGTTTCGGTGGCCAACATGGAACTGTTCGATGGTGCGATCGTGTTCCGCGGCGACGACGCCTTCCTCATTTACGCGGGTGCGATCGGCTTTGCCCCGGGCGCTGGTGATCCCGGTGTCGGCGTCTTTCAGACGAGCCGTTGGAACGCTGGGTCGGCCCAGCAGCATCAGCCGCCTGTCGACCTGGCGCCGCAGGGAGCCAGGCACTTCTTGAAACAAGCGGTCTGGGACAACGCCGGCAGTATCGTGGTGACCGAAACCGGTTCTGCCCCTGCGACACCGCGGTCCTTGGTCACCACCCTGGATCAGGTGCTGACGGTCAAGTTCAGTTTCGTTGCGCTCGGAGCGGTCAAGGCGGCGGCCTTCAGTCCCGATGGTGGGAAACTGGCGGTCGCAGGCGGCAAGTCCGCCCGAGTATTCGACCTCAGTACCGGTCAGCGCATCGGCGAGATAACGCACACCGCCGCCGTCAACGCCGTAACCTTCCGGCCAGACGGGCTGTCGATTGCCACGGCCAGCGACGACAACACCGCTCGGCTGACCAAAGTCTCCGGTGAGCAACTCGCACTCATCACCCACGGTGCCGCGGTCACTGCTTTGGCGGTCAGCTCGGATGGCACCCGGTTGGCCAGCGCGAGTGTGGACGGGATCGTGCAAGTGTTGACCGTGGGATCGGGCAGCCCGCCGCAGAGCCTGCCTCACGATGACTCGGTGGTCGCGGTCACGTTCAGCCCCGACAGCAGCCGGCTGGCGACGGCCTGCGCCGACGGTGCTGCGCGCATATTCAACACGGCTGCCGGCGGAGAACCGCTGCTGACCTTCGGCCAGGGTGGTTCGGTCAACGCGGTCGCGTTCAATCACGACGGCACCCGGTTGGCCACCGGCGGCGACGATCACAGCGCCCGCATCTACGACACCGCCAGCGGCGCAGAAAAATTCAGGCTCGACCACGATGGCCCCGTGGCAGCGGTAGCCTTCGACGCCGATGGCTCCCGATTGGGCACCGCGAGCGCCGACGGAACGTGCCGCGTCGTAAATGTCGCGACCGGCACCACGTCGTTGACCCTGGCTCACCCCCTGTCGGTCACCGCTATCGCGTTCAGCGCCGACGGCAACCACATCGCAACCACCACAACAGAAAACATCGCCTACCTCTACGACAAGACGGGTACCCAGCTGGCGCGTCTGCGCCACGGCAAGCCGATCAACGCGGTGGCATTCCGCCCGGGCGGCACTCAGTTGGCTACCGCATGCGACGACAAGAGCGCCCGCATCTACGCCATCGACAACGCCTGACGAGTGACGGGGCGGTGACGTGAATGGGGTGATGATGCGAAGGTGATCGAGACGAAGATCTAAGGCAGGATCGAATGCCGATACCCCCGCGAATCATTGCGACACTCGACAACGGCACGAACGTCTCGTCGGTCGCGTTCAGTGCCGACGGGCGACGAATTGCAACCTCTGACAGTCAGAAGGTCCAGGTCTTCACCGTCGAACCCAACGCGCTCGTTGCGACGGTGACGGCCGCCGACATTCCCCTTGACAGCGTGACATTCGGATCGACGGGCATCGTCGCGGTCAGCGGACAAATTCCCGGAATACATGGCAAATCAGTGCTTCTGGTGTTCGACCCACCGACCAACCCGCCGCTGTGGCGGGTGGATGCCGCGAGCTTCTTGGTCTGCGTCTTCAGCCCCGACGGGCTCAACGTGCTGGTTCGCGACCCCGTAGCGGTGCAAGTTTACGACGCACGCTCAGGAGCCAAGAAAGGGCGTTTCGAGCTCCCCGGCGGCCCGCCGGCCCACCCACCCAGCCCTTTGCGGCACGCGGCGTTCAGTCCTGACGGGCGCAGTGTGGCCATCGCGATGAGTACGAGCACGACCCAAGGTGAGGTGGTGGTGATGGATGCGGTGTCCGGCGCGATCCGGAAGCGATTCGCGCGGGCGGGGGGTGTAACACGGGTCGCCTACTCCCCCGATGGGCAGTCGCTCGGATTCGGCGCCAATACCGAGATCGGGATCTTCGATACGGCAACGGATGCGTTGCGGGTGCGGCCCAATCCGGGAGTGCCCCACCACGGCAACCTCCGCGAAATCTTCGGCCTCACCTTTAGCGCCGACAACACGATGCTTGGCGTGGTGAGCACGACTTGGAACGGCATAAATCCGACGATTCAGGTGTTCGACGCGGCGACGTTCGGCATGAAGATGGAACTACCCGACGGCTTTTCGTCCCTATTCCAGTTCAGTCCCGATTCCCAGTGGGTATTCACGGCGGAAAATGACTCCGACCTTCACGTGCGCGATGCCGCCACTGGAGCAGACCAGTTCATTCTCGCCCACAGCGACAATGGCGGAATCAAGGCGGAGTTCGGGCCGGACGGTGGGTTGTTGGCCGCTGTCGCCGTCGACAAGACGGTCACGGTGTTCAAGCTAGCGACCGAGCTGTTCCGGCTTGCCCACGACGGTGCGGTGCGATCGGTGGCGTTCGATCCCGGTGGTGTCCAGGTGCTGACGGCAAGCGAGGACAAGACCGCGCGTGTCTTCGACGTCGGCACTGGTGTCGAGCGGGCCAAGCTCGCCCATGGCGACAAGGTGGTGGCCGCGGTGTGGGTGCCCGGGCAGCCGCAGGTGGTTACCGCCAGTGCCGACGCCAAGGCGCGCGTCTTCGACATCTCCAATCCGGCGGCACCGGTGTCGGTCGGTGTCCACCAGAGCGCGGTCACCGCGGTGGCCGTCAGCTCTGATGGACGGCGGTTGGCGAGCGCCGATGCCGATGGCGTGGTGCAGCTGGTCGCGCTCGGCGGTGCGGGCATCCCCAGCCACACCCTTGCTCATGACGATGCAGTGACCGCGCTGACTTTCAGTCCCGATGGCACGCGGCTGGCCACTGCCTGTAACGACGGGGCGGCGCGCATCTTCGACACCGCGGCCGGCGGCGACGCGCTGCTCGTTTTCGCCCAGGGCGGAGCAGTCAACGATGTGGCATTCCATCCTGACGGCGTGCGGCTGGCCACCGCCGGGGCCGATAAGACCGCGCGGATCTACAACACCCAGACCGGCGCCGAGTTCAGCTTGGCCCACGGCGCGGCCGTGCATGCGGTGGCCTTCGACGCGACCGGCCACCAGCTGGCCACCGCCTGCGCCGACGGTATGGCGCGCGTGCTTGAGGTGGGCGCAGGCACCCCGCCGCGCCAACTGGCGCACGGCGGCCCCGTCAATGCGGTCGCGTTCAGCGCTGACGGCGACCGGTTGGCCACCGCCTGTGACGACCAGACCGCGCGCGTCTTTCGCATCGGCGACGGCAAGCAGCTCCGCACGCTGTCCCATGACGCCGCCGTTCTCGATGTCACGATCAGCTCCGACGGCACGCTGTTGGCCACCGCCAGCGCGGACAACAACGCCCGCATATTCCGCTTGTCCCACTGAACCACCCGCACGGACCGTGGCAATGTCACTTCACCGCCACCTGGACCACCCGATCCTCACACGGCAGTGACAAGCCGCTTGTCGTAGATGACTGTTCGGCCGTCGCGGCTGCTCGACCAGAACAGCCATACGGTGGTGTCTGAGCCGGCGACTGCGAACGGCGAGGTGTCGTTGCCGGGAGAGGTGACCAGCGGGCGAGGCTCTCCCCACTTCCCGAACGCGTCGCGCCGCGTGCCGAACAGCTCGCCCTGGTTCACGTCACCGCGATGGAAGATCAGCCAGACGAATCCGTCGGCATCCTCGACCGCACAGGGCTTTCGGTCGCCTGCGGCGGTGTGCTCGACCGCGACCGCGGGCGAAGTCCAGGCGCCGTTGACGAATCGGCTCGTGATGATGCCGGCGGGGGTGTGCCAGAACACGGACGTGTCGCCGCCGCGCGGGCAAAGCACAAAGGGCGCCACGGTATCCCCACCCGGGAGGTCGGCCAGTTTGACCGGCGGCGTCGGGTTCGGGTCGGCGGGATCGAGGGTCACGGTCCAGATGCCGTCGGTGGCGATGAAGGCCGTCACGATCTTGGCGTTGTTGTCGAGCGCGGCATGAAACAACGCCAAGGTGACGTCTTTTGGCGCCAATTCGATGGGAGTCTCGACAAAGTCCTTCGATTCGAGATTCCAGCGACGGTAGTGCCAGCGCAACGGAGGCGCAGCACCAGCGGCACCACCCGGGGCAACCGCGCCCGGCCTACGAAAGAACACGGTTGCCAACGCTCCCGCGGCGACGACGAACGGGCTGTCCTCGGCGATGTCGGGTGTCGCGGCGACGGGCAACTCCTGGCTGGCGCCGATCTCGGAGAACGCGGCGTTCTTGAAGAAGATGTCGGACTTGGGGCCACTTTGCGATTGGTAGACCACGAACAGCGAGCCGTCCGACAGCTCGGCCGCCGAGGGTCGGGTATGAGCGACACCGGTGGTCAGCTGTACTGCCGCACCGAAGCCCGGTGAAGTGTCGTCCAGGCTCATCCGGCTGGCGTGCGTCTGAGTGGTGCCACTTCGAGTGCTGGTGAACACCGCCACCAGATCGTTGGCCTGACCGTGCAGGAAGGCCCGTTCGATGGTGTCCTGAGTATTCTGGCCACCATCCTTCGCCACGGGCGAATCGGGCGTCATCGGCAACTCGCCGTGCAGCAGGGCGTTGAGTGCTTCCCGCAGACTGATCGGCGGGCGCCGCGATGTGGAGCGGTATTCGGCCACGGTGCCGCCCATCACGTCCTCGACCAGCGTGGCGGGCGGTATCTGCAGTCGACGCTGTCTGCTGTCGATGACGTCGAGAGCGCGTATCTCGTCGTGACCGCTACGCCGCGCGACGACGGCGAGCAGGCTGTAGGAGTGACCGTCCCGGAACGAACCGTCGGCATCTGTTGGGGTAGGCGCCGTGTCGCCGTCGCGGACCCGCACCACCCAGTCGCGACGCACCCGCGAGCACGTCTCGATGCCCAGGCCTGCGTGCAGCAGTTGCGCATCGTCGTCGGCGGTCACCAGGGTCTCCCATACGTCGAGGTAGACGGCGACCGTGCCGTCCCGATCGGGGCTGGTCAGTTTGGCCACCTTCGGCACACCCAGCCGGGCGGCGAGCGCGTCGGCACCTGCCTGGCCTTCGTGCAAGGGCTGCTCGGTGAAAGAGATGTCGGCGGCGATGGTCGCGTCCAGGCCGTCGACGATGATGCGCCCGACGTTGCGCAGGCCGCGCTCGACCGGGGTTGCGACCGCACCGCCTGCTTGGCGTCCCGCGCTGATGGTGAAGTCGTTCTTGGCGCCGGTGGCCTGGATGCGGAATCCGTCGTTTCCATCCGGAACCCCGTCCCCGACAAACCATTTGAGGAAGGCGCGCAGTTCGAACTGGCGGATGTCGTCAAGTTCGTTGATGTCGGCGTCAACGATCGGCACCCCCTGCCCCAACCGGACGTTGACGTAGCGCGCGAGTGGGTTGAACGTGCTAGCCGAGATGAGCGTCATGAACAGGTCCTTTCACGGGATCGGGGCCGGGACGACCCGCACGTTCGCGGGCAAGAACTGGGTGAGTAGCTGGCGCAGCCGCTGCGCGTCGCCGGCCACGAGCGGCTCGTCGGCTCGACCGCGGTTGAAAAAGACTGTGATGGTGCCTGGCGTATAGCGTTCGGTGGGCGCTGGTGTGTCCCCGCGCGGGCGGTTCGGGGTGTAGTCGAGCAGCTCGCCGAAGCTGCCGCGGCCGGCGTTGCGGATGGCATCGCCGAGCACCACCGTCGCTCCGCCGGCGTAGCGCCGCAGCGATGTCTCTTGCGGCAGATCGGTATCCGACAGTTCGGCGATCGCGGACAGGCCGACGTTGCGATCGCTTCGGAACAGCAGCAGTGGCGCGGCGCCGGAGCCGGGGAGCACCGCGGGATTGGTGTCGACGCTGGGGCCGGCCGTGATCGCGGTCGGCGCGGACCCGTGGCCGTCCGCGTCGAGGTCCAGGCGCCAGATCCGAGCGCCGCCACCGCGGTTGGAGCGGAAATACACCTGGGGACGGCCACCGGACACCGGTGCGATCACCGGCTCGCGATCGATGGCCCCATCCGCCGTGAGCTCGTTGGCGTCGCTCCACACCGATGCGTCGGCGTCCTGGCGCCGCAGCGTCAGCCGCCACGTACCGCCGGTGTCCGAGGGTGTGCGCCGCGCAGCGGCAAGCAACAGCACAGCCCCGTCCAGCGCCAGATGCGGATCACGCTCACCTCCACCGTGATTCGAGATGTACAGCGGGGTCGACCATGGACCGCACAACGCGGTCACACCGGCAATCGATGCTCGAGTGCTCCACCTGTCGCCACCACGGGCCAGGATCGCGGTGCCGGTGGCCACCCAGATCTCGCCGTCCGCCACGGTGATCGCCCGGCAGTTCAGGTCATCGATGCCGGCGTCGACGCCGTGCAGCACGCGGTCGTCAGCGGCGCGAAACTCCATCACTCCGCCCGCGGTCGCCAGCCACATGGTGGTGCCGTCGGCGACCAGATCACGCACGCTCGTGGCGCCGGCACCGAGGCCGGACAAATCAACCGTCGCCACAGCGCCATCGGCACCGAACCTGGTGACGCCTGCGCTCGTTGCCACCCACATTGAGCCGTCCGCTGCCGCGGCCAGTCGGCGGGCATCCTGTGCCGGCACGCCGCCCTCGGCGCCGTGTGCTTGCCATACGGTCGTGCGCAGTACGGCGACACCAGCAGCGGTGGCCGCCCATATCGCCCCGTCCAGGGCGACCGCGACATCGCGTACATCGCCGCTGGGCAGTCCTTCTGGCGTGCCGTACGCATGCCACTCGTTGGCGGCGGTGCGGCGACTCACTCCAGCGGATGTCGCGAACCACATGGTGCCGTCGGGGCCGGCCGCCGCCGAGCGGACATCATCGGAGCCCAGCGCTCCTCCGGTGGAAGCAGTGGTGAATACCGTCACAGCGCCGCTTCGCGAGCGTGCGGCCACACCGGCGGCGGTGGCCAACCACACGGCGCCCGTCGCGTCGCCGACCGCATCGCGAACGTTGTTCGTGGGAAGCCCGTCGGCCGCGGTGAGTGACGAAACGGCTTCTGCGGAGACGATGTTCACCCCGGCCGCCGATGCTGCCAGGACGCGCGGCGCCCAGCGGGCGGTCACGAGGTGCCAAGCGGTGCCGTCGTGGGTGCTCCAGCACAGGCGCACCGCGCCATCGGCTTCGGCCACCGCAGTGCAGTCGGCGTGCCGGCCGGGCGCCACATTTGGCACGTCGTGCGCCGGGCCCCACTGGACCGCTGGGTCCCAGTCGCCGAGGCCCACCAGACCCGGCGCCCCGAAGCCGAGTATCCGCGCTGCGGTGGACTTCTCTGGCCGCACTCGCAGGGTGGTCCCCGGCCCGACCCCGGTGGTGGTGAGCTCGAGTCGGAGGTCGGGCGTGACCAGCGCTGCCACGCCGTCCAGTTGTGCGGTCATGGCGGCCTGAACCTGTCCCGCAGTCGCCGCCGACACGTCCGGGTAGTCGGCCTCATCGACCGTAAACGTCTGCTCACCAATGGATCCCGAGATCGTCAGCTTCTGCCCGTCGGCCAGCGGGAATGGTTCCCGCCGGTCGCCGCGTAGCCGCGCCGGCGTCAGTTCAGCAGTGCTCCCAACTCGGTAGCACAGCCGAGAGCGCTCACTGTCCGGGTCGCTTACCCACGCGCACCACAGCCGCCCACTCGTCGCGACGAGAGCGGGGTCGGCCTGTGGTTCGGTGTCGGAGCCGATGGGCCACGCGTCGTAGTTTCGACCATGCAGGCGTGCCTTCAGCCACAGGCTGGGTGTGCCACCTGCGGTCGTGGTGGCCGCGTAGGCGAGCCACCCGGGGCTCGCGGCGTCAGCCCCGGATGGCGGGGCCGACAGACGCCCACGCGCTGCCCCGTCCAGCGTGACGAGAGACGCCGACACCGACACGATCGCGACGTTGGCCGCGGCGCCTGAGCGGTGCGAGCGCAACACCACCTTGCCGCCAACGGCGGCGCAGTCCAGGGCGCGCACCGTCTTTCCAATCGCCTCGGCAACCTCGGGCGCCGTCGCGGCGGTGATGTCGACGAAGTCGGAGGCCGACAACCGCATTGTCATTGGCGCGCAGTGGTCGACGGCGATCGCGATGCTCATGGCATCGGTGAGTGAAAAGGGTTCCGAGGCCGTGCCAGTGATCTCAGGGCCGGCCAACCCGGCCAGCCCCAGCACCGCTGCCGCGTCGTCGGGGGCTGACCAGCGGCCGTCGACCGATTCCACCGCGGCGAACACATTGGCTTGTGGCGGGGTGTTGGTCAGCGAGATGTTCTGTGCGGATTCTGCGATCTGCACGCTCCAGCCGGTGTAGTGCTCGATGGTGTCCCGGATACTGGTCAACGTGCCGACCGTGCCGTAGCGGTATGGCGCAGCGAGGATTTCGTTGCGCTGGCGCGCGATGTCGTCGTCAGTGATGTCCCAGCCGATCCACTGGGCAAGCACAGGCAGGAAGCGGGCGTCGGTGAGGTCGATGTCGCGCAGCACGCGCAGACCATCGGCTGAGCCGCGCAATGCGCCGACGGTGGCGCCGAACACGTCGATGAGGCGGCGCAGCTGCCCACCGACCGCGGTGGCTTCTGGGAGCAGTTCCGTTGCCGAGTCGGTGGGTCGCGTGACGGTGTCGTGGCGCCGATAGACCACCGGCAGCGCGTCGTACAGCACCTGATCGTAGCGATGGGTACCGGTGGGAGTCGCCGTCGCACGCAGCGATGCGCTGGGATCCGAAGCGACATCGAGCCGGTAGTAGTAGGTGCTGCCTGCCTCCAGCGCGTCGTGGTCGTCGCCCGCGTCGATCAGCTCGACATCACAGCGCGCTAGTGCGCCGTCCTGGCGCACATACGTACGTTCGGTGCGCCGGAGGACCTCGGTGCGCTGCCCCTTGTCGATTCGAGAAACCGTCCACGTCTGCTGTATCCACTGCAACTTCTCTGCGCTGCCGGTCTGCTCGGGCAGCCGGTGCACCTCACGCACACCGGATTCGTCCGTGGGCGGGAATATCGCGCTGTCGTAGATGAGGTGGGGAGCCGCGTCCGCGGGGAAGTCGAAGTCGCGCTGCTTTCGTCGAAGGGCAACCGTCGGCAGCGCGCCGTGTTCATCGGGAAACACCGTCCAGTTCAAGATGATTCGACCGCGGTAGACGTCGGCGAATGCGGTGAAGTCGGCGATGCTCATGTCGTCGTTGTCCGCACATCCAACGCATCGAGCACGGGAATCTCGAACTCGCCCACATCGATTCGGCCGGTGGGCTCCACCTCACCCGAGACGGCGGCGCGCAAGAAGTCGGGCAATTGCGCGAGCGGCGGCAACCCGGATCGGGCCAGTTCGGCATCGACTTCGGCTCGGGGGTTGTCGGAGCGCCGGAAACGGTCGACGGTCACCCCGATGACTCCGGCCACCGACTCCACCACCGCGTACACGTCGCTGACGTAGAGAGTCTGGGCGAAGTCGACCTGCGAGAACGTCAGCAATTGGGTGATGGCTGCGCGGACGTTGCCGACCACTGTGGAGGCGGCGAAGCGCTGATCGAGCACGATCGCGCAACCGATGTCGATGGGCGCGCCGCGCGCGCCGAGTATCTGCACGGTCGTGCCGAGTGGGCGTTTGTCCTCGAAGTAGGCGAGCAGGTAGTTGCGCAGCGATTCCGAAAGCGGTGCCACGGTGTCGCCCGCCGGGGCGACGTAGAGGTCGACCCGGTTGTAGGACCGGTTGCTTACCCGGACCTTGGCAACCGCGCCGGTTCGCCGGGTGAGAGCAACATAATCGGCCGTGGTCACTGCACGCTGTTGGGAACGAAATACTCTCGGCGCCTGGCTGACAGCGCTCTGCGCCGACTCCATATCGCTTCCGCCCGCGGCGGCGACGCCGTTGGTCACCGCAACGAGGGCGGTGATCGCCGTTCGCGCCTCGCTGATGGCGCCCGCGGCGACGTTGCCGCGGGCGCCAAGGCATACCCGGTAGGAGGCGCGGACATTGTTCTCGGCGACGGGTAGCGGCCGATCCGCGAACACCAGCCGAGGCAGGCCGGCCGGATCGACGGAGAGGCGGTATTCGCGGGCCAGTTGATCGGTGGACGGTGTGCTGTCGGACGCTCGGTACCACCGCACCCAGTCGGTGCCGTCACGGACCTCGATCACCACGGAGTCGAGCGTTACGTGTGGATCGGGCAGGGCGAATGTCTGGTTGGGCTCACCGGTGCCCGATCCGAGTGCGGCAAGCGACTTCTGCACGCCCTGTTCGACCGGGAGCACGTCGTAGTGAAGGACCGCGGCGGCCGGATCAGGGTCTGGCCGCACCTGGTCGGAAGTCAAGTCGATGCTGAGATCGTCTCCCAGGTACACGAATTCGACCGGCCCGTAGTCGGGGACTTCGGCGCGGAACTGGCAACCCCGCGGGATCGTCACATTGCGCGGATCGGCCGGTTTGATCGGCCGCGCGAACGTCAGTTGCAGATCCGTCCGGGCCGGGGTGACGGGGCTGAGTTCGTAACCGATGAGTCGCAGCAGATCGACGAGCCCGGCCGTCTCGGTCGCGGTTTCGGGAAACAATTCGCTGGCGATGCGGTCCTGGTAGTAGGCCAGGATGTCGCCGCAGTAGGCGAACAGGTCGATCAGCACCATGACGAGATCCGAGGGCGAGCGGTCTGTCCACTCGGGTAGGCGCTGGCTGGCCAGTCGCAGCATCGCGGACCGCAGGGACGCGTAATCCTTGTCGGTGTAGTCGATTGCGGGCGCACTCATCAGGTCCTGCTCCTAACGCTATGCAAGCGGAACGATCAACTGGCCGGTCAGCGGAGCGTCGGTCTGCACGTAGTTCACGACAAGCCTCAGCTGGTCGCCGGACCTGTCGATCTGCGCACTGGTGACCAGGATGCGCGGCTCCCATTGGATGAGCGCCTCCTGAGCCTGCCGCCGCAAAAGATCGGCGGTCACGTCGTCGTCGGGCTCGTGCACCAACGCCGCGACGTTGCAGCCGAAGTTGCGCAGCATGAGGCGTTCTGCCTGCCGCGTGCCCAGCAGCAGCATCACGTCCTCCCCGATCTTGGCCGCGCCGTCGGTCCACGCCGCCGACCCAGTGCGCGCGTCGATGCGAAACGGGACGGATGGACCGCGTGGATCGGCCATGGGTGTCTCCTGTCAGTCGAGCGGACACGCCGGAAGGGCGGGAAGGGCCGGCAACGCGGGAATGTCGGGGATCTTCGGCAGCCCCGGCACCGCAGGCAACGGCACCGCAACCGTCGGCAACGCCGGCAGCTCGATCCCCGGCACATCGGGCAACGTCACCTCCGGCAGCGCAGGAATGTCGGGGATCTTCGGCAACCCCGGCACCGCAGGCAACGGCACGGCAACCGTCGGCAACGCCGGCAGCTTGATCCCCGGCACATCGGGCAACGTCACCTCCGGCAGCGCAGGAATGTCGGGGATCTTCGGCAACCCCGGCACCGCAGGCAACGGCACCGCGATCGTCGGCAATGGCGGAAACGCGCACCTACTCACTTCACGACGACCGAACTGCTGAGGTGTACACCGGGAATCAGCTTCGGGATCGCCAAGATCTGCGGCGAAGGCGACGGCGGTCCGGGTGCCGCGGTCGGGTGCATGTGGGTGGCCAGCAGCGTCCATAGCGCCTGCATGCCGGTGCCCAGTACTGTCGAGTCGGTTGCCCCGGCCCCCAGCGCGACGCTGGTCGCCTCGATCACCACCTTGCTGGCACGGATGTGCACGGTGTCCTTGGTGACGTTCACGACCGATCCGTCCTTGTTCCTGATGCTCACCCCCGATTCCCCCATCGACACGAAGTTGCTGTGCCCTTCGGCAAGGGTCATCGAGCCTGCCGTGGCATCCATGTGCAGGTAGGACTTCGAGGGACTGGACAACAGCACACTGCCGTCCTCGTCCAGCGAGATCATGGCGTCGCCGGTGTGCGTGATCAGGACGGTGTCGGGTTTCGCCTTGGTCTGGTCGGCTTTGGTCAGCGCGACCGCCACCCATAGCGGCCGCTCGGGATCGCCGGCCTCGAATTCGCACCACACCTGAGAACCCTTGGGAGGTACGAAGAACTGACCGTACGGCAGGCAGGCCTCGGCGGCAACCTTGACCCCGACACCGAAGACGTCGGGTATCTCGACCTCGAGCAGGCCACGGTTCTCCTCGTCGGCGTTGTCGGTCACCGTGGCGTGATACTTCCCGTAGTACCGCCCGACGTGGCGGCTGTTCTCGTCGATGTTCATGGCGGCTCCTATCGCGTGGCGAGAAACTCCGAGGAATACGGTGTGTAAGAGGCGTTTTCGGAGCGAGTCAAGATGTGGTTGACCCGCCGCACATACCAGTCACCCTCCGCCCAACCCGCGACTCCGGAGATCTGCACCCGCGACTTGGCGCGCAACGCCACGTTTCCGACTGCGACGCCGTGCCCGTGATAGCCGAGCGTGGATGAGGGGTCGACGGGGTTGCTTTGGGCCAGTTCGTCGGCGGTGCGCGCCGCTTCGCCGCTGACCCGTTCGGTGGGCTGGGCCAGCTTGGCGGCAGCGGCCGCGGCCACATCCGCGAGCGCTTCGATCGCGGCGCGCCGGCCGGCGTCGAGGTCGGGGACACGGTCGATCACGGGCGCCGGCAACGGGGGCCGCGTCGTGGTCTGCGGCGGTGGCGTGGTGCGCGCGGTGCCCGTGACGGGGTCGATCGTCGCCGCCGACTTCAACGGGGCGGCCGTCACCGCGTCGCGCTCGTAACGGAACTCGATGAGGTTGCCGCTGTCTCGCCCGTAGTGCAGCTCCCCGATGGGTTCGGCCGCAAGCACTTTCGTGATCGGAACGAAGTAGAAGTTCGACGAGTCCCGGCCGTCGAACTCGCAGAACGCCAGACATGCCTGGCGTTGCGCCTGGTCGAGCACGAACTCCCACTCGTTGACGTTGGCCTGCCGCGCGGTACGCCGTTTGTCCAGCGCGACGTCGACAGCCGGGTCGATCTGGAAGACGGTGATGTCGTTTTCCGGGCGGCTGACAATGCGGGTCAGCACCGAGCTCAGTGCCTCCCCCGGCCGCCACTCGGCGGGATCGTAGTTGCGTGAACTCATCCGCCAGGTGAAGTCGAGCGCCGTCAGCTCGACTCGCTGGCGTGCGGGTGAGGCGGAGACCCGCGCACCGGTGACGACACCCTCGAACACAAAGGTGCGGCTGTCGGTGTCGCCGAGGGCGATCCGAAGTTCCAGTCCTTCGAATGAGGCGTCGGCGAGCAGCCCGGTGGTGTCCTCGAACCGCACGACAGCCTTGTCGGTGAGCCGATCGTCGTCTTCGACGTTGACCCAATACACCGGTGCGCTCACGTCGCGCCAGTCGGCGCCGTCGGCGCTGACGAGCACGGTGGCCGCCGCGGTGGACACCGGGCTGGTCATCGAAATATCCGAGTGCGATCGGCGCCTACCGGAATTCTGCCGATGGGGACGTCGAGAATCTCACCCGGCGCTATATCCAGTGGGAAGGAAACGGGATTGGCATCTGCCAGCGCCCACCACGCCAGGCTGTCCCCGAGGTAACGCCAGGCGAGATACTCGATGTCCTCTACGCCGCTGACGAGATGACGGTAGGTGGTTGCGCCTTGCACGGGCGTGCGCCGGATCGGCAATGTCGGGCGCACCGTGCCGTCGGCGGCGGCTGCGGAGTACGCGCTGAGCTGGCGATAGCGTGACCCGATCGAAACGGCCATGAGTCCCCCTTGGTCCTGTGGTTACTAGCTGATGGCCCTGAGCATTTCGCCAGGGCTAAAGCTGCGGATGACCGCGATGTTGCGCATCAAGACATCGGCAACCGTCGACAGCGACTGCGTGTGTTCGGTCAGCGTGAGGCTGATCTCCGCCCGTCCGGGCGAGAGGTCCGGTTTGAACTTGGTGACCTTGATGTTCAGGTCGTTCATCACGCAGGTCAGTTCGACGTCACCGAGTTTGAGCATGCACGTCGGCGGCGCCTTCCAGATCTCCTTGCCCCCGATCAGTGCCGGTACGTCGCGCAACACATCGAAGCCGGGGTTCATGAAGGATCGCAGCACCGCCAGCTGCGACTCGATCTCCCCCACGGGTTCGAAAGTGCTGCCAGTCGTCATCTCATCGGGCTTTTCGGCATCGATGGCGAATTCGAGTGCAAAGCTGCGGGGCTTGCCGATTTTGGGCCGCATCGCGTTGGTCGCCACCAGCGGCGGACCGAAGTTCGCGAAATCCTCGACGAGGCCGCTCGCCGTTGCAGCCGACCCTTTGGCGAAGGCGCTCAAACTCGCCCCTTTGCTAGCGGCATCGGTGGCCGCTGCTTTCGTCTCCGCGAACTTCCACTTGCCGATCGGCACGTCATCGACGTACTCGAAACTCTTCTTCTCCGAGAGGATCTCGGGATGAAACTGGAACTTGAAGATCAGCGGCGGTATCGCCGTCACGTTCGCCAGGTATCCCTTTGCCATGGTGCGCTCCTAATCGAGGTCATCGAAGTCGAAGATGGGGACATACTGCGGGTCTTGCCCGCGGATGCCGCGACGCATGGCCAGACTGCGTTCGGCTGCGTGGCGCTCTAGAAGGTAGCTGTCCGACTTGGAGCTCCGAACAGCACCGGCGCGTGGAGTACTCCCCCGCGGTGCCGCGGTCGGCGCGCCCACGGGCACCAGCTCGATGACGACCTCGTCGATCTGTACGACCGGCACCGTCTCGGTCGAGGTCGGTGGGGTGTCGCCGGGACGGGATCGCGGCGTGTCGAAATAGGTTGTCATCGAGTACAACAACTGCTTTAGGCCGCCGGTGGCCAGCCACTGCCCGTACGCCTCCGCCACCGGATGAAACGCGGTCTCGCCCCGGACGCGGTCCCAGACGTTTCCCTTTGGCTTGTCGGTCGGCAGTGGCAGCAGGTTCTTGGCGGATTCCGTGGCGCTCTCGCCGAGCGACTTCAGCCGCCCCGCCAGGGCGGTGTCGGAGTTCTTCACCTCTTTGGCCGCGGCATCGTCGAGCGCCTTCGCCACATCGCCCAGTCCCCCCGCGAGTGCAGAGGTCGGCTTGTTCACCAATTCCTTTGACGCGCTGGTTATTCTGTCCGTCGCTGTCTTCACGCCCGCGCGGGCCGTCTGCATGATCTCCGCCAGATTCGGCGGTGCCGGCGGTGCCGGAGGCTTCGGTGGACCGGCGGGCGGCGTGTTCGTGGCGTCTTTCTTGAATGCGCTGGCTATCGTGGCCATCGAGTCCACCAGCTTCTCGACCACCCGGAACAGCCTGAGCTCGCCCAACGTCCACAATAGGTTGTACACCCGCACCGAGAGCCAGTCGAGCAGCTGGTTGACGGTGTCGGCGACGGCCTTACCGAGCACCTCACCGAGGTCTAGCACAGCGTTCAGCAGTTTGCCCAGTGCCGCGAATAGCGCTGCCAGTGCATCGTTTACCGTCGCGGCGAGGATGCGCACGGTCGCGGCCGCCACTCTGGCGATCATCGCGATCGTTTCGAAGGCCAGCACGATCACGACACCGCGCAGCACCAGCACACTTCGCACGATGAACTGCAGCGTCTCGGTGATCGCGTTGCGAAGATCCGGAAGACGATCCAGCAGCCACGACAGCGCGGCGACCGCCATGGGTATGACGACGGTGAGCCCGCGGGCCAGCCGGGAGCCGGTCTCCAGGGCCGCGGTCAGCGAATCCACCCATTCCCGATAACGTTTCGCGTCCGGGGCATCCAGAGCGGTCTGCGCCACGCCGCCCGCCGCGCCGTTCGGGGCAGGTCCGTTGGCGGCCTCGAAGAGCTTGGCCACCATCTCGAACTTGCCTTGTAATGTGCTCAACTGAGCCATGAAGTCCATCTGACCGCCGGCTGCCGGAGGGGCCGGGGTGGTCGACGCGGTCGCCTTCGCCGATTCTGCCGCGGCCGCAGCTGGTTCCGGCGCAGCCTTCGCGAAGCCGAGTTTGTCGATGATCGTCTCGACACGCCCCACGATCGTGTTCAGTGTGGGTAGGTAGGCGATCAGCAGCGGTGTTGCGGCCGCGCCACCGACGGCGCCGCCAATCAGGTTGCCGACGAAACTGCCGATCCCGCCGAGCACACCCGCGACGACGTCGAAAAGCCCGGTGGCCGGACTCAGGTCGCCGATGTTCACCACATATACGCGCAGGGCGCCGTCCAGCAGGGGCGGGGCGCCGAATGGCGCTCCCGACGTTGTGGCCGAGGAGGACAACACAACCGAGCCGTAGCGCGTGGTGGCTCGTTCGATGTCCTCGAGCGCGCGGCGCGCAAACCGAGTCTGGGTGAGAAGCAGGCCGAGCTGGGTGACCACGTCGTCCACGGCTCACCGCCCTCGATGCCGGGGTTCGAATCGCGCTGCGCCTTGGCGGTAGGCGTCGCGCACCGTCTCTGAGAAGGCTGCAGCGACCCGGTCGAGCGTGTCGTCGTCGGTCGCGCCGCCGACGCGGATCAGCACCCTCGGCACCTGAACCTGCCCGACCGCGGCGTGCCGTCGCAGGATATGCGGTGACGTGGGTGTGGGTGTCCCCTCCTGCAGCCCAGTGTCGGTCGGCTCGTCGGCGCGGCGGGCGCGCCACAGTTGCGCCACCTCCCTGGCGTAGCCATCCAAGACGGCGATGAGCGTGCCCGCCGCCCCGCCGGCGGCCGCCGATTCTGCTGGCGAATGCCAAGTCTGGCGATCGGCGAGCCAAGCTTCGAAGGGTTGGGCGATCTGATCGTGGCTTCGCCGAGTCGCTTCGGTCGGCAACAGAAGGGCGGCCATGCGGTCGGCGTCGACAGGCACGGGCGGCGCGAAGGTGCCGAGCTCCGCGCCCGGCGCAGCTTGGGTGAATCCGGTGGCTACCTTGTCCAGTCCGTCTGCGAGCTGGCCGAATCCGCTTGTCAGTGTTGATCGCACGCCGACATCGGTCTGCTGGATTATCTCGCCCACCCTGCGACGCACGTCCGCGCCGAAGAGGCTCGTCCCGATGTTGGGGAAACCGGTGGCGAGATTCACCGCCGGTGGCTTTGGCACGTCCCAGTCGAGGCCCAGGAATGCAAGGATCTCGACCAGCAGCGCCATCAATATGACGACCGCCCGAAGAAAGTGCGCCACCTGGTACACGAACCCACCGACGGCGGAGCCGAGCGCGCCGCCCAATCCGAGCACGAGTTTGACGCTGGCGTCTGCGAATCGGCCGACAACCTGCTGGAGGGCCCGCATCAGCAGCACGAGTCCCCGTGCCGTGCCCCGCAAGATGCTGAACACGCCCAGATAGGTCGACGCGATCCACCCCCGCACCACACCTTCAACCATCTGCAACTGCTCGAGGGCCAGTATCCGGATGCGAACTGCCAGGCCGCTGAGCACAATGCAGACCATGGTTGGCAGCGCGGCGAACGCCAGCGTCGCGGCCAGGATGACGGACTCGGTGGGGTCCGCGGCCGCGGACGGGCCGGTGCCGCCCGCACCTGACGCTGTCGCCTGGGACGGCGGTGGGCTGCGCAGCATGGCGGCCGACGTACGGAGGGCATCACAGATGCGGTCGAACGCGCCACCTGGAAGGTTTGCGTCCCGTATCCCGGTCAGCAATGCGCCTGCGACCCCGAATAGGTCGAATATCGTGCGCCGCTGCGGGTCGAACACATCAGGCGTCGGGGCCGCGTAGCGTGCGATCGACGCATCGACGGCGCCCAGCACCTGGTCGACCGCCGTGATGAGGTCGGGCAGATCCGTCGCTGCTCGCCACCATCGTTGGAAGCCGGCCTCGAATTGTGCCGTTCCGGGAAATCCGCTCACACCCTGCGCCGCGTCTTGGCGGTTGGCGACGAGCACCCGCACCGCCAGCGCACCGTCCTGGAACCACAACGTCGGCAGGTCACCGGTGCGCGCGTCGGCTGCACGGGCATTGACCGTTCGGTTGAGCAATGCCGCCTCGATGAGCCGGCCCGAGGTGTTGGCCAATCGGTCCTGAAATGCGATGGCGGCGAGATGTGTCGCGGCGGCGACGAAGTCGATCGGCATGTCACCGCCCCAAGCGGGTTGGACTGACGGCGTAGTCCTCCGCCAAGAGCCGCTGTGTGAGCTTGTCACGCAGCGTGCGGAGCTCCGTCTCGGACGCTGCTGGGGCAACGATGCGCAGCCGATGGATCTTGGGCTGCACTGGTAGCGGTTGATCGGCACGCTTCACGGGAAGTGGGTAGAGGAACGAAAGGAACGCGTCGATGTGTTCTGCCAGCAGCGGCTCGTATTGGTGCCACAGCCCCGGAGTCAGGCGGTCACGCATCAGCGTTGACATCGTGTCGGTCATCTCGCCGAGCCTCACGTGGTTTTCGCCGAGGGCCCTCTGCTGGTCGGCGCGTTCGGCGGCGAAGACGCTCGGCCGGTCTGCCAGTCCGATGAGGGTCATACTGGCACGCAGGGCGTCGGACCAGCCGCCAACCGGTGCGGCCATCAGGTCGCGCGCGAATTCCTTTGTCATCGCGTCGTTTATCGCGTCAGCGGTGACCGGGGGCAGCGCCGGGGCGGTGAACTGTTTCCAGATGCCCTCCAGATCGGGTAGAGCCACGTCGGGCACGGTGGCCAGGATCGCATCGGACACGTTGAGCTCTGGGATGGGCGAGGGCTTGGACGGGGGCCTCTTCAGCGACTGGGCCTTGACCGTCAGCGCTTTCATTCTGATCGCCACGGGGTGCTCCGTAAACAGCGCGGCCAGATAGCGCTTCGCATCGCCGAGGTAGATTTCGAGGTGCGCGCTCAGCGTGTCGAACCCGAGCAGCATGGTGGCTCTCGCCAGGTCGATGCCGTCCGAGATCGCCGCCCACGCCGCTGCGGCGGCTTGGCGGGCCAGGCGAGCGAAAGTGCTCAACAGCTGTGAGAGGGCAAAGTCTCCACTTTTCAGCCGGTTCATTTGAGCGCGCAATGTCTCCACCGCCGCTCCGAATGCACCGAGGGCGACTGCTGCGGATTGCCGGATCGCCACGAGTATGAGCGCGCTCGGCACGATCCGGGGCGTGACGTACTCGATGACGAAGGCGACCGCGCCCAGCAGTTGGGCGCCGAACCCGCCAAGCCGATCACCGAATTCCACGAATGCCTTCAGCAGCGGATTATGCAGCGCCGCGCGCGGGCCCAGCAGTTGGGGAAACAGTGCGGTGATCGCCCTCATCGCGCGTGTCGCGGCCGCCGCAGTGCGCAGGATCGCTTCGAGCTGCTCACGCAGGAAGGTCAACGCGAGCGGCCCCGCCGCCGCACCGACGGCGATGACTCCCTTGACTGCGATACCGGTGACGACGACCGGCCCGAACAGCACCGCGCCGACCCAAAACGCGAGACCTACCACCGCCATCGCCACGGCGCCGAATCCGACTTCGCCGTGCCGGAAGATTCGCCACAGACCCACTGCCAGGCCTGCCGGGCTCAACCAGATACCGGAGACGAAGCCTGCGATGGCTGCGGCTGGGGTGGTCGTCGATGCCGCACCGGCCGTCGACGGCCCCGTCAGTGCTGCGGTCAGCCGGGTGTCCAGTTCGGCGCGGTTCTGGATCGCGATGAGCGCATAGCCACCGTCGCGTGGGAACGATCGCCCGAACCAGCCCACCATGAAAGCGCCGCGTGCGCGGGCCAGCACGGTCGACTCGATACGGGCGATGTCGATCCAGGGGGTGAGCGCCTTTGCCGCCGCCAGCAGCGTCGGCAGCGTGACGAAGGGGCTCTGCAACAGCAACGCGATCGGCATCGAATGGGACTCCTTTCGCATTGCGCTCTATCGGGTGTGCGCGGAGGTGATGCGCGCGTTCTCCTGTTCGATCTGCTCGGCGAGCAGACGCACGAAGTCGCGGCGTTCACCGACGGCCATGTCCATCAGCTCGGCGTAGGACCAGTGCAGGTGGTATCCAAGGAAGAACACCTCTCGTTGCAGTTGATCCAGGCTTACTCCGGAGCTAAAAAATTCGTCATGTCCAGACTGGCCCGGATCTCGTGGCCACACCCCGGACACTCCAGTTCCCGGATCAGGTCGATCCCGGGTGCCGCGTCGTTGAAGGCGCGGTCGATGAGCCGGCGGTCCCCGAGGGTGAGATCGGCGAAGATCTTGGTACCCAACGCCTCTGAACGGTGCTCGGGCATATCGCCCAGCCGGCGCAGGCATCGGGCCAACAACGCGTTCTTGCCCAGCGACGCGTTCTTGCGCATCTGGGGGGCCGCGGCCGACTCGTCGTTGCCACGGGCCAGTCGCAATGTCATCCAGGTGTGCAGCGAGCCGTCCTTGTCGAGGTAGCCGTCGTCCAGCTCGACTGCGACGTCTTCGGGCAGATCACCGTCGGGCAGTGTCCTGGTGGGCAATTCGTCGAGGTTCTCCACCGTCTCGAACCGTTCGCCGCACGCCGGGCACGTGTAGGCGGCCGCCAGTTCCGGGCCGAAGGTGACGCACCGCAATTTGATCAGCAGGTAGTTGCGATCAACCGAGTACATGTCATCGATGTCGCGCCGGCCCAGGGGTGCCGCGTCCCCGACGGGCCGCATGCAGCTTTCCAGCAGCGCCGTCACGAGCTTGCCGCCGTTGCGTTGGTTGATCGGATCGGCAAGCAGCGCCTCATCTCGGCCCGTCATCTTGCGCAGCATGACGTGCTTGTGGTGGTGGCCGTCGGAGTGAACGTATCCGATGGGCAGAGTCACTTCGACCTCGCGTGCGCCGGCTCGCGGAAGGGCGGGCGCCTCGTCCAGTGTGGTCATTGGTGGTGTCCTTTCTCAGGGATCGAGCTCTAGCTGATCGGTTCTCGTTCGAGGCCTTCGTGTTCCAGGACGATGGTCTGCACGAGCAGGTTGGTGGATCCGGCCTCCAAATCGGTGAACTTGGACGACTTCACCCAGGCGCCGGTGAACGAGAACATCAGTACCGGCTTGCCGAAGTGGTACTTGGTGATGTTGCCGTCGCGCCGGACGGTGGAGCCGGACGGCGTGCGCTCCTTGGGCCGAAAGGTCTCCGTGAACCAGTCCAGAAACTGCTTGTCCTCTTCGCTGCCGTCGACGCGACGCTCGATCGTCAACGCCTCGTACTTCACTTTGGCGCCCGAGATCTTGTACACATGACCGGATTTTCCGTCGGGCTGCTCGATGGTGTCGAGTTCACCCTCGCTGAGTCCGGAGATCTTGCTGACGCCTGGGCTTTTGACACCGCCGACCTCCAGGATGAACTCGCTGGCCCGATACCCCTCATGCCATTCGTCTGCCATGTTGACTCCTTCGGATCGCGGCTAGGCTTCGGAAACGGTTGCCCCGCTGGGCTGTTGACCGACCAGGATGACGATCGTTTCAGCTGGCCGGGACGGGTAGAAGTAGACCTCGACCTTGAGCATGCCCTGGTCGACCTGATCGGGCGGATTGTTGGTCTCGTCGACGATCACCGTGAACGTCTGTTGAGGCGTTCCGGTCCCGAATGCGCCCTGACGCCACAGGCCGAGCAGGAACGGTGTCACCGTGCTGACCCTGATCGAGCGCCACAGCGCGTCGGTGTTGGGCTCCTGGCGCACCCAGCGCAGTCCGTCGCGCAAGCTCGATTTCACATAGTTGAAGAGCAATCGCACGTTGACGTAGGTCCACCGCGGGTCGCTACTCAGGGTGCGGGACGCATCGATGATGACGCCCGCGCGCGGTACGGCCCGGATGCCGTTGATGCAGCCCTGTTTGACCAGCGCGGTGTGGTCGGCGTCGGAGAGCCTGGTCTCCACGTCAAGGACGCCGCGCAGATTGGCTTCGTCGCCCGCTGGGGCCTTCCAGATGCCCCGCGTCGTCTCGATGCGCGCGTATACGCCCATCACGTGACCGGTCGGCGCGATCGTGATGCGAGGGCTGTCGCCGACTCCGATGGGGTCCGGAACAACGATCCATGGGCCGTATAGCGCGCCATATGCCTTGGCCGACTGTAGGTTGCTACCGTATTGGATGGCTTGGTCGAGTGCTGCGATCATGCCCTGCGGAACCGCGCCGATGAACATCGCGTCACCTCGGTTGGCACAGTAGGTGAGCGCTTGCTGGACGATGTCGCTGTTGTCACGTTCGCAGCACAGCAGCTGGATGGCGTAGGGGTCGAAGGCAAAGAATCCGGTGTGGGCCGATTGGTCGCCGGTGAAGTGAGGTGTCAGTGGCGCGCCGTCTATCCCGTCGCTGTCCAGCGGCAGCCACGTGCTGCCACTGGTGGGCTTGGGGCGCGAATCAGCATCGGCCGCAGCCAAATCGGTGAGCAGGATGAACTTCGATCCTGTCAGCGGATGGTTCAGGCGGGTCAGAGCGTTGTTGGCCCGTTGCTTCTGCATCGTCAATGATGTGTAGGTCTCGACGACGTGGTCGACGTCCCCCGCGCCTTTGGCGATGGACAGGTCGAATTCCGCGTTGGACACAGAAATTGCGTTGTCATCGCCGAACTGGTTGGCGGTCAGCTTCGGGTCCCACGTCACCACACCGCTGATCGGATCCACCGAGGAAAGCACGGTGTTCTTCGTGACGGTGCTGCCCGCGGCGGTGCCTGGGCCGGTGATGACCAGCGCGTCGCCCGGGGTGAATTTGCCCGGTGTCGCCAGCACCGCGCCGGAATCGGTCAGCGCCTCCGGCGTGCCCTGGGTGGGGTTGGCCGCGGCTGCAAAGCCGAGTTTGTCGTTGGCCTTGTTGACTTGCAGACTGGTGTGGGACGCGTTCAATCCCGTGGAGGTGAGCACCAGCTTCTTGTCGGCGGCGATGCTGGCCTGCAACAGCGGAGTTTTCGAATTGATCGCCGTCACGATCTGCTGGGGTGTCGCCTTGGTGGGATCGGGTGCGAAGTCGGTCGCGGGCGCGAATTTGATCACCGTGGCCACCGGTGCCTCATCGATGATGACTGATAAGTCTGGCGGAGCACCCGACATGTCGATCGTGTCGGCGAGTGCTTGCGAACTTGTCACCACGGCACGGGCTTTCTCGCGAAGCACGCTGGTCGCCGACGAGGTATGGGTGATGCGCAGATAGAGGTCGCGACCCCACGAGCCGGGGTCCTTGGCGCCCAGGAAGCCCGCTTCGGCCAACAGAGTGTTGGCGTCCGCGCCGTCGGTCAGCGTGCGTTTCGCTGTCTTCGCCGCGGCGGGGTCGACAATTCGATTGATGTAGGCGATCTGACCACCGTTGTCGAAGAACCCGCGAACCATATACGCGCCCTTGCCGCCGCTGAAGTAGCCGCCGAATCGCTCGACGAACTGCGGGAAGCTAGTCACCTGGGCTGGCTGGTTGGGGATGCCGCGTTGCGTGAGGATGTTGAAGCCCGCGACAGACGTCGCCGCACCGGTGATCGACGGCGTGGCGGAGCCGTCGACCTCGACGACGTTAATGCCGATGTCGAATGCCATGCGTACCTCTCCTTACTTCTTGCCTCGGCGCCCGCTGGTAGGACGGGCTCGGGATCGTGGCGTCGAGGACCGCGTAGGAGGGCGGTCCTCGGGAAGCTCTTGGACGACCAGAATTCCCTGCCGGCACAACGCCATAACCTGGCCGAGCGCGGCGTCGTCGTCGCTCACCACGATGCTGTCCTCGGCGCTGACGATCACCACGTCAGCACTCAGGTGCAACTCCACGGGGGTTGCGGTTGTGTTGGCCAGCCTGATGCTCATGCGGTCACCATGACATCGGCCGACACGTTGACGGCGGTGACCTCTGACACCGGCGGCCCGACACGTGTCGGGGACCGCATTCCGATCCGATACACCAGAACGGGAACCTCACCTAGGGCCCCACCAATGCGGTCCCCCCCGGGTAGGGTCAGCAATTCGATCGGGTGGGAGTCGCCGTCGATGATCAGTTCGCCGGTGGGGGGCAGTCGCTCTAGCACTGCATCCAGCAGTGCGGCTTGATGTCCGCGGTTGGCCGCCACGGGTGAGATGGCGTAGTCGAGGTCATAGGGTATGCCGGCATGGCTTTCGCGGTATCCGGTCGCGGTGTAGTCCCTGCGCCCCGGCCCGTTGATGACCCTTTTCGGCGCATACCGCGCGTCGACGTGGCGAATGTTGAGCCCCGGCGCCTCTGGAACCGCCTCCTCGGGCGCACGAACCGCGACCGTCACCACTTTGTCGTCGATGGTCACGCCACTCAGCGCCGCGATGAACGCCCGGTCGCAATCGAGCGCCATTTGCGGAAGAAACGCAGCTATGTCGTCAATGTTGATCCTGAAAGGCACACCAATACAACGCATCTGCATACTAGTCATCGCGGCGGCAGCTGCCTTGGGCAAATCCTCGATGCTTACTCGAACCGTTTCCCAATGCCGCATCGTGGTGACGGGAATCAGTCGGTGCCAGGTGTTGGCCACGTGATTCACCGGCATTGCGTCGGAGGCCAATCGCAATTCAAGCAGGAAGCGTTGTGCACCAACGACAGGCGGGCCATCGGCTCGGATCGACATCCGCAGTTCGCGATATCCGCTGAGATCCACCGCAGCTGCCGTTCGCCGCAACATGTGCCCAGCAGCGTCGCTGGTCGCGGTGACGAGGGCGCTGACATGATCTGCGCCCTCGCCGAAGACTTCTGCATCGGTGACCATCGTCAACTCAGTTGACGGCGTTGCACCGTCTGGCTGAACGGCAGACCACTTGGTCACATCGTTCATCGCGTCGATGGACAGAACGGTCATCGTTCTGCCGGTGAATCGAGTCGGAGAGTCGCAGGCACGCCTTGACTATGAACAGGATGCCGTCACCGACGCGTCACGGAATACACAGTGGCCCTTGCACTTCGCGTGATCATCGCCGCGGGTCTATTTCGTACGTGTCGATGCGGCCTGACTGACCGCCGCCCGCACTCTCATCGGGGGACAACACGGTGACGCCTAGCGCAGCCTGCTAACGCACGAGCGCCAGGTCAACCGAGCGAGCGCGGTTGTATCCCGAAATGAGCGAACACATCAGCGGTGACAACTCCGTATCGAGTTCGCGCCGTAGAAGATGACGATAAGCATCGCGCGCACGGTGGGCTTCGATGAGATTGCCCTCGGCCAGGTGCGCTTCGATGAGCGCTTGTTGGGCAGTCTCCCGCAATGGGTCGGTATCGACGGCAATCAACGCTGCTTCGATGCTTTCCGCGAATCGGCCTACTTGGTAGAGGCGCCGGCTCAGCACCTCAAGTGCGTGGAGCAGGGTTTGGCGAAGGCGTTCTCGTTCGATGATCACCCAGTCGTCGTACCAACCCGGCAGCACGCAGAGGCCTTCCTCAACCGTCGGGATCAGCCGCAGGTCGTCGGAGCGCATCTGGCCGGCGACAATGCGGTTCGCCCACTCCTGGAGAATTTTCACATCGACGGCCACGGTCGTCTGCAACGCCAAAGCCTGGCTGTCAGAATCGACCATGTCTAGACCGGTGCCATGCAGTCGCCACAGCACAGTGCGGAGGTTGCCGTCTGCGCGGTGGCGATCGACATCGGGCCACAGTTGTCGTGCCACCAAGTGCCGCGTCACGCCATTGCTCTGCAACGCAAGGATCGCGAGCAGCCGCTTACAACCCTCCGGTGGATCCACCCTCCGATCTCCGACGGAGACAAATGGGCCACCGAACACATGCAGAACCGGCCGTCGTCCCGCTGAGGTTTGCTCGCGCGAAGCACACTGACACACTGTGCGGCCCCCCGATGAGTTGATGTCGGTGACAAACCGTAGGCGTCTGACTGTCACACTCGCGTCACCGCACGTCATGATGCGCGCGCGAGCCGTTCAGGCCCGCTGACGGGTCACCGGCTGGGGAGCAGACGGCGGCCGATGACGCGCTTTCGTTCCTCGATTCGCCAGTTGTCATCGCTGCGTTGATTCTTGGTGACGGATCGACTCCAAACGCATGCCGGTGAAGTTTGCGGTATGCCTCGAACACCCTGCGCGATGCAGCGACGTCATTGGCGGCCAAGTGCGCCTCGATGAGAGCGAGTTGTCCCGTCTCCCGAAGCGGATCCGCGGCAACAACAGTCCGCGCCGCATCAAGCCCTTCGGTGCACCTGCCCGCCTGGCAAAGCATGCGGCTGAGGTACTCGAACGCATGCAACATGCGATGCCTCAACCGTTCACGCTCAAGAATCGCCCAATCGTCATCCCACCCCGAAAGCAGCGCGATCGAATCTGCAAACCAGGGCACCACCCTGAGGTCGCTCGCGCTGACCGTGCCCGCGATCATGCGTCGCGCCCAGTCAGCGGCGATGTGCACATCGACGGTCACGTCGGCGTGCAACGCCAGCGACGAGCCGCTGGATTCGATCAAGTCGAAACCTGCACCGCGCAGTCGCCATAGCGCGGAACGGAGATTTCCCGCGGCCCGGCGGTCGTCGACTACCGGCCATAACACGCCCGCGGCCACGCCGCGGTCGACGTGGGACCGTTTCAAGGCCAGCCAGACCACCAGCCGTTCGCACGACTCGGGAATTCGCCGGCGTTCGTCTGCGACCGTGACGAACGGCCCTTTGAAGACGTGCAGGACGGGGCGACATCCGACGCCATCACCGTCACTTATTGCTGTGTTTGCTGTGTCGGGTGTTGTCATTCCCGTTCTCTCCACCGCGGGAACGAGCCATATCCGGCGTGCAGTGGCTCCGGGGTCGGCACCGGAGCTTGCCTCAATGGGCATCGGGCCCGAATGCTCGAGGAAGGTAGGTCACCAAGAAGTCGCGCACCGCGCAAACGGCGCCGTCGATGTCGCGGCACTCGTAGGTAACGGGCGGATAGCCATCGTGGCGGTCGGTGATCACTGTGAGGCGCAATCCATAGGACTGCACCTCGACTCGGACGAGCAGGACGCCCGACGTCGTGGCGTTCATGAATGCAGGGTGCCGCGGCGTGCGTCACGGTGGCGTTGCGCGTGCGCCTCGTCACTCCATCCACCCTGCCCGGCGTCGATGAGCGGACGCCCGGCGGCAGAACGACTCCTCCGCTGTCCTGCACGCCGTAGAAACAGTTACATGAAACAGGAATTCGGCTCGTATCCATCATTGCTTCTTCGTGTCGGGTGGTCAGCACGGAGTCACGCGCGGTGTGTCGCCAGGGCGACGGGGTGAATCACCCCGCTCGGTGTGCTGCCGCCCTGTTGCCACCGATGGTGCTACTAGAAGGTGCCGATCAATCGAGATTCGAATGCGGTAATAGCGTCGTCGTGCCCCCTTCGCCGTTGGTGCGGCCGGTCGCTCGTCCGGTGCCAGGACATCGCCCGCCGCCTCCCCCGGGCGCCCTTGCGCCAGCGTCAATCATCGCGCTCGTGCGTGTGTTTTACATGAGTAATGCAGTACTCGAATTTGTCTCGATCGCCGCCTACCGACGGTGGCAGCTCGGTGACGACTTCGACACCGATTCCGCCAGCGGTCCGCGCCGCGCCGACACGGTGCGCCGACGCGGTCACACCCGTCGATCGCCACAGCATCGGACAGCTCGTAGTCCACACCGACGCTGAGGCGCAGCGGCCATGACCAGGTGATCGTCGGCACGAAGCGCACGAGACCTACGTCGGACTAGCACGAATCGCCGCACCCAATGATCAATCGAAGATTTGTGACCTCACGATGTCTTCGCGCACGGTGGTTCGCGCTTGTTCCGCAACGGAGGAGTCGGGTGAAATGCGCTCATGCTCACCCAGTGTTGTCGCTCTGCGGAACCGCCGTGGCCGGCACCTTCACGTCGCCTTTCCGCCCCACGATCATGTAATCGTCATCGTCCTGACCAAAGACCTCGTAGCCGCGCCTGCGGAATGAGTCTTCGCCGAACGACAGGCACCTACCCCGGTGGTGCGGCTTGGTGGAAGATAAGACCGAGCATTCGTTTGCTGGTCCCCCATTCATCTTCGATGAGTACGCCGATCCGGTTGGCTTCGCGGCCTCGAACGAGAGCATATGGAGCGGCGACGCAGGCGGCACGCAGTGCACTACTTAGTTCAGGTGCCGTTGATGGCGCGACCAGGTATAGCGAGCCCGGCCGCCCACTTCGGCATCGCCGGCCGTCCGTCTGCCAAGAACGCGTATCCCACTACTCGCGTGACACCCACTCCCCAGCGTTACTGTCCGTTCAGACGAGCCGAATCCGGTCGACGCGCCAGCGATGACCCGCGGAGGTCAGCGGATGCCGAAAGGACAGCCACGATGAGCTCAAACTGGACAAACCGATCGCCATATCGAACGCGAAGGAGTCGTGGTTCGCCAAGTTCTATGAAGGGGGTAGCCAGCGCGAACGCGACCGCCTTCTTTTCTCGGGATCGTGATCGACTATGCCGGTTATGTTTTCGGGCCGTGCGGCGGGATCTTCTTGCGGGGATCTGCGAGTCACCCACCTTGCGTCGCCCCGATCGCCTCGGACGGCTTTGTCATGAGCGCCTTGGATGCGGAGTCCGACCACGGCCGCCCGTCACGCGCGAAAACTGCAGGGATAACAGGCCAATTCAACACTGCTGGAATGGGGGCGATGAGACGCATGATATCCGTTAGATCCACACCGTTTGTCACCGCGCAGCACGACGGACGGATCATCAACGCCTCAGGTGTGGTACCGGTGAGCTCGTCACGGTTTGTTTTCATCGACAACAACGATCCCACCGTGCTTCTCGAGCTCAACCTCAATCCCGATGGCACACAGCACGGCCCGATCGTGCGTCGGCCCCTCATCGGTCTAGCAGGGGGCGCCCTGTCTGATCCAGAAGGGATCGCGCGCATCGACGGCGACGGCCAGATCGACCTGATCGTGGCGTCATCACTGAGCGTCAGAAACTTCGGCGTGGCTGGCAAAGTCTTTGCCCACGACGGGCTGGTGCGGATTCGCTACGCCCACGACGGCGACTTGCACGCCGAGCCCATGGCCGGATTTCGCGAGTGGCTGATCGCCGGTCACCCTGCGCTTGCCGACGCCGCGAAACTCCCACCGGACAAACAGGGATTGAACGTAGAAGGTCTCGCTTGGGATCCAGCGCGTCGCGTCCTGGTGTTCGGTCTTCGTTCTCCAGTCATCGCGGGTCGGGTTCGGCTGCTCTGCGTCCATGTGGACACCGACGGGCCGTGGAGTACCGCGGCTCTGCAGGTCGGTGCGGGACTATCGATCGAGAAGTCCGATTTCGCTGCGCCACAAGGTATCCGCGACATCGATTATGACGCGGCCCGGCAGGAGTTTCTGGTCCTACTGGGCCGGTCGGTCAGTCTTGGCGCTGCGCCGTTCCAACTCTGCACCTGGGACGGTACAGCGTCAACGGTGACTGTGTTGGATGTCAAATTCGATTCAATGATGAAACCTGAAGGTGTGACGGCGTTTCCCGGGGACGGGCCGCGCAAGATTCTCTTCGTCGACGATGCCGGTGGCTTCGCCGTCGTCAATGCACTCTGAGAAAGCCTCCTTCCGAACGACGCGAGCGGGTCTGGACACGCCCGCAGCCCGTCCGGTGGCTTGCCGTGTAGCGCGGCTTTGGCGCGCCAGTCCACGTCTTGCCCGCCGCGCACGCCGCCGATCACCACCCACTGACGGCTGGACGCTCGTGAACTGGAACGGCCGACAGATCGCGGTCCGCTAATCCGGCCGGGTGCCTGCGACAGCGGTAGCAGTAGCGGCGCTAATGCGGTCCCACCTCGGGGCACGGCCAGCCATTCTCGCCTGAGCTGGCGCTCCAGTCACTGGCGGCGGTCGCATCGATGCCGAGGTGCTTGGTGAACGCGATGCGCACCGATGAATCAGCGTTGATCATCAGGGCGTAGCCGTGCGGAGCCTCCCACGCCGCCGGGATGAGTACCCACCGGTCTCCTTTGACCACCAGCACGCGGAAGCACCGGTAACGAGACCGGATGCCGTGAGCGGGATCGGCGGAGTCCAACTCCGTCTCGTGAATCAACTGTCCTTGGTGCATTTAGGCGTTCGCTTGTGTCGATTTGCACGGCGGTCTCCTGCTTCCAGAGTGAGGCCGCGCACAACCTACCGATGCGGAGGTCGCGGGTTTCCACGCGGCGGACCGGGTGGCCGCAGGCGGGTGGTGGGAGGTTCACCGGGTCCGGGACCGCGGGGACGCCCGCGGGGATCCGGGGCAGCCGGGCGCGGAGGCATTGGCGGCGCCGGTGGCCTCGGCGGCTGGGGCGCGCTCCTCAGCGGCTGGGGCGCCCTGCGCGGCGGACGCATCCGCATCGCCTGCGTCTCGTCGTCTGTCCAATCTCGTTGCACCAGAACGTCTTGCGAGATGCGCTCCAACGCCTCGTGCACCTGGCCGCGGTCCGGGCGGACCTGCAGCCCGGAGGTTTGGGCCAGCCCTCGGGTGAGCCAATCCATCGTCTCCGCGCGCACGAGTTCGACCTCGTGCGCCCCGGCCGGGGTCAGCCAGAAGACGTCTCCGTTGCGCTGCGCGTATCCGGTGGCAGCGAGGCGGTCGAAGGCCGGCTCGAGGATTTCGCGTGGCACCCGGACGTGTTCGGCGATGTCGCCGATCCGGGCCTGTCCGGCGGCCTGCCCGAAGCGGTAGACCTGCAGCAGCGCCCACAGCCGGCCGATGTCGAGCTTGCTGCCCGGACGCTCCGCGATGGCGCGCAGCTGCATACCGGAGCCGTGGCGAATCAGCCGACCGACGGCGTTCTCCAGCAGTTGGTCCGGCGAGTCGGTCGTCGGCATCGCGAACCCCTCGCCCATGTCGACGGCGGTGCTGACGTCGATGTTGCGCAACGGAACCTGTTTGAGCATCAGGGCCAACACGAAGCCGACCACCGCGACCGGCGCCGCGAACAGGAACACCTGATCGAGGGCGTCGGCGTAGGCGGCCGCGATCGGTGCGGCCATGTCCGGCGACAACTGGTGCAGCGCATCGGGTGATTGCGCCGCCTCGGCTGGTGCGCCGCTCTTGTGCGATGGCGTCCGCGAGCCGGGGGTGCAGGAAGTTGTTGAACAGCGAGCCGAACACGGCCGCGCCGAAGGAGCTGCCGATGGTGCGGAAGAACGTGACACCGGAGGTCGCGACGCCCAGGTCGGAGAAGTCGACGGTGTTCTGCACGATCAGCACCAGCACCTGCATGCTCATGCCGATGCCCGCGCCGAGCACCACCAGATACAGCGACTGCAGCAGAGTCGACGTGTCCGGACCCATCCGCGACAACAACACGAAACCGATTGCCATCACCGCTGTTCCGACCACCGGGAAGATCTTGTACTTCCCGGTGCGGCCGACGATCACACCACTGCTCAGCGACATCGTCAGCATCCCGACCACCATCGGCAGGGTGTGCAGCCCCGACGTCGTCGCCGACACGCCGTCGACGAACTGCATGAACGTCGGCAGGAACGTCAGCGCGCCGAGCATCGCGAAGCCGACGACGAACGACAGCGCGCAGCAGACGGCGAAGACCGGCTCGCGGAACAACCGCATCGGCAGAATCGGTTCCTGGGCCCGCAATTCGACGGCGACGAATGCGCCAAGGGCCACAAGGGATCCGACGAAGAGTCCGATGATCATCGTCGAACCCCACGGGTAGCTGCTGCCGCCCCAACTGGTGGCCAGGGTGAGCCCGGTGGCGCCCAGACCGACCAGCACGATGCCGGCGTAGTCGATGACCGGACGCGCCATCCGGCCGAGGTTGGGGATGGCGACGACGGCGACCACGATCACGACGACGGCCACGGGAACGTTGATCCAGAACGCCCAGCGCCAGCTCAGGTGGTCGGTGAAGAAGCCGCCGAGCAGCGGGCCGATCACCGTGGTGACCCCGAAGACCGCCCCGAGGGCACCCTGGTAGTGGCCGCGTTCGCGCAGCGGGATGACCTCGCCGATCACCGCGGTCGCGGTGACCATGATGGCCCCGCCGCCGATGCCCTGCAGGGCGCGTGCGGCGATCAGCATGGGCAGCGAGCCGGCAAGGCCGCACAGCACCGAACCGGCCATGAAGAACAGCACCGCGGCGATGAAGACGGTCTTGCGGCCGATCAGGTCGCCGAGCTTGCCGACGATCGCCGTCACGACGGTCGACGCCAGCAGATAGCTGGTCACCACCCACGCCTGGTGGCCCGCGCCGCCCAGGTCGGCCACCACGGTGGGCAACGCCGTCGCCACGATCGTCTGATCCAGCGCGGCCAGCAGCATCCCGAGCAGCACGGCCGTGAAGATCAGGTTGCGCTTCGGGAGCCGCCACCTCGGCGTCAGCCGGCTGCGGTGGCGTCGGAGGTTGCGGCGGCCCGGTCATCGTTGCCGTCATGCCTTCGTCCTCGCTCGCCGTCGATGGTTAGTCCATCTCATATAGCCATTGTGAGGGCGAGCTACGCCTCGGCCGCCGAACGAATCGCGTACCTCATCGATTCACAGCGGCGCCATAGCTTCGGTCTCACTCGTTCACGGTGACGGGCTACCGTGAGGACATGTCTGAACAATCGTCTGCGGTCGAGATCTCCCATCCGCCCCAAGCTGTGCTTCGCGTCTTCAACCCGCTACTTGGCCTCACTGCTGCGCAGTCCGCTCGGCGCCGGGCTCAAGGACTTCATGGTCGTCAGCTTCAAGGGTCGCAAGACCGGGCGGCCCTTCGCCATCCCCGTCAGCGCGCACAACGTCGACGGCGACCTCTACGTGTTGCTCGGCGCGCGCTGGAAGTACAACTTCCGCGACGGTTTGCCGGCCGAGGTGCGTTACGCCGGCAAGACGACGTCCATGAAGGGCCAGCTGATCACCGAACCCGCGGCCGTCGCAGAACTCTCCCACCGCGTCGCGACCTCCTATGGCGCCAAGAAGGCGCAGCGGTCGATGGGCATGAAGTTTCGCGGCGATGCGATTCCGTCGGTCGAGGAGTTCACCGAAGCAGCGAACCGGCTCGGGGTGGCAGCCATCCGGCTGACCGCCGCCTAGTAGGAGGGCCCGCCCCGAAACTCGGGGCGGGCCAGCCTGACTGAGTACACGTAGCGTCGACGCAAGATTGACCGACGGTCGTCCGGCCTACCTGAGCGCAGCGGAGATCACGTCGCGAGCCCGGTCCAGCATCGAGGCGAACGGTCCGACGGCGAAGTTCAGCTTGGCCGACTCGACGCCCGGGTGTGGTCGGGTCGGAGCGATGGCCTCGGCGGCCTGCACTGCGGATGCCATCCGCTTGAGCTCTTCGGGACCGAGTTCACGTTGCAACTGATCGAACTCCTCGTGCTCTTCCCGCTCGGCGTGCTCGATGACCGCGTCCCTGAACACCCTCAAGTCGTCGAGGAACTCCTTCGAGTCGATGTCCATGCCTTCGAGTTTGGACAGCTGCACCTTGGCTTCGTGCTCCTCGTGCAGTCGGGCGTCGACGATCGCGTCGCCGCCGTCGAGCTCACCGCGCGCACGCGGATGGACCACCATCTCCTCGGCCGTCTCGTGCACGGCCAGCAAGTGGCGCAGGTCGACGAACGCCTTCTCCCGTGCCTTCGACTCCGACGCGGAGAGCACGTCGTCGAACATGTCATTGATCTGATTGTGCTGTCCCTTGAGGAACTCGACTACGTCACGAGTCGATCGAACGAATGTCTCTACCACGGCAACTACCTTTGATTACACGATTCATCGAATGGGAGCGCATGGGCTGAGCGCTTATCTCGCAGGGTTGCCGAATACGAGCACGTCAAACATCGCGGTCGGGTGCGCGGGACGGCGGCCAGCCCGACGCCGAACGCCGTCAAATGCCCCACTTCCGTGAAGGTCGGCCTCACCGCAACGTTGGCGACCAACGCCAGCAACGCCGCCGCTTGGCATCGGGACCGCCACGGCCGCTCGACGTGCCCCGACAACGCGCCCGTCACTCCGAGGACGAAGTAACTCACCCCGACGTCGCGGGCATTCACCAGCCGCGTGGGCGCCCTGCCCATCCGGATGAGCGTGTGCAGATGTCCTTGGCCGACGTAGGTCGCAACGACGTGCGCTGCGACGCCGACCAAAAGCCAACGCCACCAACGTAACCGCCGTTCAGCCGGGGCGACGATCAGGACGAACAGCGGCACGTACGGCCACCACTTGCGGTCGTCGAGCCAGAACAGGCTGGTCGCCAGGACCCGATGCGGTTCGGTGCGTAGCCGGTGCAGGTTGGTGGAGTGGCGGCGCTGGATTCGCCGCCATCCCCGTCGCCCGGCCGACCGCTGCGCTCGCGTCGTGACGAGCAGAACCAACAACCACGCGAAGGTGAGTGGTGCGCTGGCGACGCCGCGGACGAGCATCGTCAGCATCGCATCGCGCTGCGCGCCCTCGCGCTCGGAGTTCACCCTGGCGACACTAACGGCACCCGCGCCTACTGCAGGAGACGCGACCTCCGCTCCATACTTTGACGGGGAGGACGACGTGGAGCACTGGACCGACAGACTCGGCGACGCGTTGCACGCTGTTGAACGCGCCGCGGGTCGGCTCAGCCGGCGGAAGAAGAAGATCAAACCGACACCGTTCGACGAGAAGAACGGCCAGACGCGGTTCAATGCCTCGGGCGTCGCGCAGGTAGGCCCACACCAATTCGTCTTCGTCGACAACCACGATCCGTCGGCACTCTTCGAACTCGTACTCGATGACGACGACGCCGACGCCGAACGCATCGCGCGGCGCCCCCTGGCGGGCGTCGCGGGCGGAGCACTGCGCGATCCCGAAGGCCTCACCCGCGTCGACGTGAACGGCGAGATCTTCCTCATCGTTGCATCGTCGCTCTGCGTGGCGGGCGGCAACCGGTCCGACGGATTGGTGCGGGCGCGCCACACGGCTCACGGTGAGCTGCACGCGGAACCGATGGTCGGATTCCGTGCGTGGCTACTGCGCCACGAACCCGCGCTGGCGATGGCCGGCGACCGAGAACCGGACGCGGGCGGGCTGAACGTCGAAGGGCTGGCATGGGATCCGCACACGGGTGCGCTTCTGTTCGGCCTCCGTGGGCCGGCAGATCCCGGCACGATCGCGCTGATCCGCGTTCCCGTCGACGCCGGCAGCGCCTCGTGGACCACGTCGTCGCTCGGGGAGCCCTCCATCGTCCGTGTCCGCGTACCGAATTCAACGGCCAGACAGGGCATCCGCGACGTTTCCTACGACGAGGAGACCGGGGACTACCTGATTCTGCTCGGGCGTTCGACGAGCCGCGGTGACGAACCGTTTCAGCTGTGCGCCTGGGACGGCCGCAGCGACGAGGTCGGGCTGCTGGACGTCGCCTTCCATCGCTCGATGAAACCCGAGGGCGTCGCGACGTTCCGCAGCGGCGACCAGACGAAGATCCTCATCGTCGACGACGGCGGTGGCTATGCGGTCCTCGACTACCCGCGGGTGGCTCAGTAGAAGTAGAGGTTGGACCCGGGAAGCTCCTGGTGGACCCTGGCCCTTCCGCCGGGCGTGATGTCGAACCCGAACTTCGCCATCTCGTTCGTCCGCACGCTGACCAGGTTGAAGTAACCGGTGTACGCGAAACGGCCCGGCGGGTTGGCCGGGTCCGTGACGGGGACGGGTACTGCGACGATCGTGAACTCCTCGGCGTGTGAGCCGTTGTTCGGCGCACACGTGTAGAGATACTTGTGCCCTTGCGGCGTGGTTTGGGTACCGCTGGCATGAAGAACCCGGTTGAAGGCCTGATTGGTCAGCGACTTTCCGGTGCCGAGGTCGTCGAGGACCCACAGATCGGTCTTGTCGTTGTCGTCCCGCAGCGGTTGGTGGTAGACCTCGAAGTTCGCCGGAGCGGGTATGCCCGGCGGAATCGACTCGGTATTGCTGGCATGCAGGCAGGCACTGCTGTCGTGCTTGAGGACGTAGACCGGGTTCGCCGGGCCAGGCAGACCCGCGGCCAGGTATCCGGCCGACTCGGCAAGGCGTAGTTGCTGGCGCACCGAATCGATCTCCGCCACGGCATTGGGCACCCCGAACCCCGTGAGGAGTGCCTGCATTTGGTCGAGCAACGGTTTCACGACCGTCTGCTGCTTCTCGCGACTGAACAGGCTCTCCCGATACGCCCGGATCTGGTCGAACAACTGCTGACGACGGGTGTCGTCGTTGCGCACGAGCTGGGCGATCACCCCGTCACGGCCCAGCTTGAACGGCCTGCCTCGTTGCAACGTCTGGTCGATTCCCCATGGGATCATCTTGAACTTGACGTTGCCCACGCCGGGCGTGGCGACGGCGGCCACGTCGTTGTAGATGTAGGTGTTGTTGGTGTTGTCGGCGTAGCCGTCCCAATGCTTGAGGAAGAACTCCATCGCATAGACCTTGAGGAACTGGTCCATGTCGAGCATCTGATCCGCCCCGGCCAGCCCGTTCGCCTCGATGTGATTGATCGCGAACTTCAGGTCGGCCTTGTCGTCGAACTTGGAGAGGTCCTCGACGCCGATGAACCGCACTCGCTGGTCGAGGAAATCGTCGTGATGCTCGAGTTCGTACAGATTGCCCTTCATATTGCCGTTGAAGTTCCGCTCGATGTAGCGCTTCATCACCGGCTCGGCATTGACGTAGATGCCGGGACTGTTGACGCCACCGGCGCCTTGGCCGATCAGCGTTCCGTTGACGAACACCCGGGCGTAGTTGCACCGCGAATGGGGCAGCCCCGCCATGCCCATCAACCGGTAGCCCAGCGTCTGCTTGACGTAGGACTTGTCCTGAATGGAGTTGTTGAGCGTGACGTACCGCGACCCGATCAGGGCTTCGATCCCGGGGACGTTGGCGCCTCCGAACCTGCCGAAGTCGACGTGCAGGCACGGCTTGTCGGCGTCGATCGAGCCGCAGAAAGACTTCTTCTTGACGCCGACGTCTGCGAACGTGGTCGTCGCGGGAAACCTCGTTCCGGAGATCTCGACGGAGGTCGCCTTGCGCCACGTGTACCTGGCGCCTTCGGTCCATTCGAAATTGCACCGCCCGCCCCTGGGTTCCTCGGTGCGCACCGCATCCCAGTCGGCCTGCGGCATCGTGATCCTGACCGTGATCACGTTGTCGAGCGCATAGAACGAATCGAGTGCTTGCTGCTGCTGAGCGGTCATCGACGTTTCCCTTCGAGACATGCTTCGGGGCCTAACCCTCAGGGTGCGCCGGGTGCCGCCGACCGGTGCGCGTATTGCAGTACTCGATACTTCTGCTGGAGTGAGCGCCCGGCGGGTGAAGATGACCGCAGTCCGGCTCCCTTCTCGCCACCGGCCACGCTGCTGGCGAGAGGGGAGCCACTAAACGTAATCAAAGTGCCCACCTACGAGCGACTTTCATGTGTCGCTCGGAGGTGGGCACTTTGTGTGCCGCCTGCGCTTCGGGAGCGCCCTATTGTTCTGACTCTGGGAACACCATCCAGGGCGGTGGAAAGCCGACATCGAGGCGGATGCTCTGCTTGAAGCCAGCCCAAGTCGGTACCCCGGGATTGCCGCGATACAGACCACGTGCCGCGGCGATGACTCGATCGCGCTGGACTGGCCAGGCGAGTTCCGATGAGACCTGCTCCAGCACCGCCAGGTCCCGGCCGAGCACCCGGTCGATGATTGGGACTGCCGGCATTGCGCCACCCTTGTCCCCGTTGCACCGGGCACATGCCAACACCAGATTGGCAAGACCATCGATTCCGACCATGGACCACGGCAGGACATGATCGATCGGACTGCTGACCGCGAGCGGCACGTCGCAGTAGAAGCAGTACGGTCCGAATGCTTCCCTGAACGGCTCGCGGACCGCGGCAAGGGCCGTGCGCTCGCGGCCGAAGAGATGACCGGCAACGTCGGGCACCTGCTCATCGAGGAACTTGTTCATGCGGCGCACATCGTCGACCCACATGATCTCCAACGCGGGCTTGAGCAATCCGGCCAACCGGGCCAGCCCGCGCGCGACGCCGGGTTTGAGCACAATCGCATCGCCATGGGCGCGAAGGCGCGCTCGAGAGACGTCCTCCCCGAGGAATGAGTCGTCGTACAGGAAGGCATCACTGGTCGCTGACCCGGGCAGTTTCTGCAGGCGCGGCAGCGGCTGTTTGGCCAACGCCATGACGATCTTGTCGATCGCCTGCTCGTAGGCCTCGGGTGCCCGCAGCATCGCCATTTCAAGAGAAAGTCCGGTGTTGCCGGCTTGCGCAGCAGCTCGTAAGGCCTTGGCGGCGTCGGTGATTCGCCCGGTACTCCCCCGAACTTGGACCAGGTCGTGTCCGTCGAACGAGCGGACCTGGCGCCAATAGATCGCGAGGACACGATGCGCCAACGCCGATATCGGTACCGAAAGCACGTCGTCGGTTCGCTCGGGCAGGTTCTCAATACAGTGCTCCAGGAGCGCCATCAACAGGGCCAGCTTGTATGTGGCGGTTCGTTGGCCGGTCTCGAGGATCGCGACCACACGCTGCCCCAGAAGCAGCGGATCAAGCGGCGCCTCAACCACCGCGTCAGTATGACTTGCCCGCTCAGGAGCGACTCGTCACTCGGTAGTCGCTGGGAGGTGGGCACTTCGTGTGCCGCCTGCGCTACGGGAGCGTGGCCACCGTCGTCACCGGCGCCTGCACCACCGGCGCCTGCTGCACGGGCGACTGCTGAATGGCCGGAGCTGGTGCTGGTGCTGGCGCCGCAGGCGGGGTGTAGGCCGGTGCGGCGGGCGCCGTGTACACCGGCTCCGGCGCCGGCGTGTAGGCCGGTTCCTGTTTCGGCGTCACCGGCTCGACTGCGGGCGGCGTGTACTGCACGACGGGCGGTGCTGAGGACGGCGGCGGCGAAGGCGAGCTCGACGGAGGCGAAGACGGCGGACTCGAGGGTGGTGACGACGGCGGCGACGAGGGCGGCGACGACGGTGGGATGACGGCGGACGTCGACGGAGGCGACGACGGTGGAGATGACGGCGGCGAAGACGGTGGCGAAGACGGTGGACTCGAAGGGGGACTCGACGGCGGGCTCGACGGTGGTGACGACGGAGGCGACGACGGCGGGCTCGACGGCGGCGGAGATGACGGCGGGGTCGACGGTGGACTCCACGGCGGGAAGATGACGATCGGCGGCAGCGGGATGTACGGGATGCCGATTGGCGGCACCTGCGGCGCCGGAGGCGGAACCTCGGCAGGCGGCGGTGGCGGCGCCTCAACGGGTGGCTCGACCGGCGGGCCGGATGGCGCATTGTCGATCACGGGCCCGGTGTTCGTCCTCGGGGTGAAGTTCGGCTTGGCGGGCGCGGGCGCGGGCGGGGCCGCAGGCGGCGGGGTCAACACCGCGACCGGCTTGGCCTCCGGATCGGGTTCGTGCGGAACCGGAGGCAGGTAACGCCCCGGCACCGTGTCGGACTGGAGGGCGGGCGTCGGCTGCTGACTGGCCGACGCGGTCGGCCGGACGCTGATCGCGACGGCGACGGCCAACGTCGCGAAGCTGACGACGAGGAACGCGACCGCGCTACCCATCAACAACATCCGCGGCGGGGGCGCCGCGGCGGTGTACGTCGTCGCGTCGTCGTCCTGCTCGGGGAGCAGCTCGTCCCACGGATCCACCAGCCCGGAGCCCGGACCGTAGCCGGCATCGCCGTAATCGCCCACCTCCATGGGCAACGGGTCGGAATCGGCCATCGAGTAGGCCAGTTGCGGGCCGGCCGCCGCGCCGAGCGCGGTCTCCGCATCGGGCGCCGGGCTCACCGGCGCCAACTGCGTCGCCTCAGCGGCCGGCGCCAACTGCGTCGCCGTCGCGTCGCGCCGGCGCCAGCTGCGTCGCCGGGCCCGCCGGATCGACGGCGAACCACCCAACGGTCTTCGCCGCACCCCGCGCAATCGCGAAGCTCGCATCGGTGGGCACTTCCACCGGCACCGGCGAATGGCCCCGAAGGTCGGCGGCCACGGATTCGAGGTCGTCTCGGTGCCCGACGAGCATCACGCGCACGGGCGCCTCCGGCTGCCCCTGCATGCCCTCCAACACCGACGCGCACGCGACGGCCGCACCGGCGGCACCGATGGGCATGGACGCAAGCACCGACGTCGCCATGGCGTCCGCTCGGAGGACCGTCAGCGTTGCGGTGTCGTCGTCGACCAGCAGCAGCGCGGCGTCGCCGTCGGTGCTCCTGACCAGAGCCGTTGCCGCCTCGGCCTCCGACACCACCTCGACGTCCTCGACCCCGGCGGTCAGCAGACCCTGCCGCAGGGTGTCGGCCTGTGATGGATCGGCAAAGTACAGCCGCGTCGCGGAGAGCCGGTTGCCCGACTCGGCCACCGCACGGTGGGTGCCGACGATGGTGTCCGCCAGATCCGTCGTTGCGCCGGCGGGCAGGTCGAGTTCGTATTGGTCGAACACCCGACCACCAGCGGAGGGCGCTTCGACGAGCGCCAATCGGGCCACCGGACCGGTAACCGCCACCCCGAGGACTACGTCCACCGGACCACTCCTTGCCTCAACGTGTCCTACGCATGCCCAGTGAACTCCCGCTCACCGTTCTGCGACCGCCACCCCGACGCGCCGAGCCTCGCGATTCGACGCCGACAACGCTACCGCACACCCTTGGAGGATCCTTGGCGTCTCCGCGACCGCGGTAGCCAGCTCATGCGCTCGGACGGGAATCGGAACGGGTACGTTCAACAGCACCTCGCCATCGTGCGTCAGCGGAGAGGACACGTCACGTGAGCGAAGATCGGCACGCCGCGCGGGCCAACCGGGTGCGCGACGGGATCGCCGTAGCGCTGCTCGTCGTCGCCGTGCTCCTGCCGTGGAGCATCGAGTTCGGGGTGGGAGTCCCCGGCAGTAGCGCGATGGTGTTCGTCGTCGTCGGCATCGTGACCCTGCTATCGATCGCCGCCGCGCTCGCACCGTACGTCGGACCGTGGCGGCTCACCGCGCCGAAGGCCAACGCCCGCCGCACGGCCGCGGTTCGCTATTGGCTCAACGCACCGTATCTTCTTCTGCGTGCTCGGGTTTCTCGCGTTCCACCTCGTGCAGACCGTGCGCGACGGCGGCACCGGTGAGGTACCGCCAGGCGTCGGACCGGGCATGTGGCTGGGCACCGCGGGCGCCCTGCTCGCGGCGCAACCCGTGATCAGTAGTACCACCTTGAAGCACAACGACTTTCGCGGCTGGTACGCGTCGGTGCGGATCATCGGCATGGTCTCGATCGCGCTGGCGGCGCTGTCGGTGGCCTTCAACTTGTTCTGGCGCCTGCGCTATCTCTTCGTCACCGACGTGAACGTCGGCGGCCACGACGTCGCCGTCGTCATCACCACGCTCCTGTACGGCGCGGTGGCGATGGTCGCATTGGTGATCGGTTCGGGCTGGCTGCCTTCAGAAGACGGCCGCGGCCCGGCTCGCGACGACGGCGCTGGGCATCTCGGGCGCAGTCGCAGGCGTGCTGGTCTGGGTGGCGGGCGTCGGCCGCGACGTCGACGCATTCCACGGCATCGCCGAGAACACGTCGACCGCCGCCGTCGGCTACGAGGGTTACCTGGCCTGGGCCGCGGCGGCCGCGATCGTGGCACCCACGACGCTGTACGCCGTCTTCCTCGTCACGCCGCCCACGATGGGCGTCTACCGCGGAGCGGCGGTGAAGTGCCTGACGCTCATCGCCTTCTGGACGTTCGCGGCGGCGGGACTGCGCGTCGCCGACTACGTGATCGCGCTCTCGCTCGACCTGCCGCGCGCCATCTACGACAGCGTCGCCCTGACCGCGTTCAACCTCGTCACCGGAGGCATCGCGATCTGGCTGCGACGCCAGCTCGCCAAGGGTGGGCTGTCGTCGACCGTCATCGCCGCGTTCAGCGGTTCGCTGTTCGTCTTCACGGCCGCCCAGCTGGTCATCGGCGTCGTGCTCGCCCCGCGGTACTCCGATCCGGTACCCCGCAGCCCCGACGTCATCTACGGCAACGATCTGGCCCAACAGATCACCAGCACGTTCGACGTCGCGATCTGCGTCCTCAGCCTGGTCATCGTGGTCGCCGTTCTGGTCACGGGGCCGTTGGCGGGCTACCTGGTGGGGCGCCGCGGGACGTCGCGACGTCCCGACCACCGCCGTGCCGACGACCGTCGTACCGGCCGCCGCGACCGCCGTCCTCCAACGGCCCCAACACACGACGGTGCCGAGAATCGTTCGGCTCAAACAGGATTCGACTCAGGTTCTACGGATCCAGCGGCGGCCCACGCCACCCAATGATTAGGTGAAAGCTCGCCGAACGCACGCTTGTTTACGGCGCTACTCGAGCGATCGTGTTCAACAAGCGTGCGCTCGACGTCGAAAACGGATCACTAGCCGCAGAAGTGCAGCAGTCCCAGCGGACCGCTGACGCAGCCGCCGCCGCCGCCGTAACCGCCGTACCCGTAGCCGCCGTAGCCGCCGTAGCCGTAGTCCGGTGGGGCCCAGCCTGGTCCGCCCCAGCCGCGATGGCCCCAACCACCGCCGCCGCCCCAGGGTCCTCCCCCGTGTCCCCAGCCCCGATCCAGCGCCAAACCAGGCCCGTTGAGGACGGGCGATGGTGAGGCATTCGCCACGCCCGAGCCCAGTCCGAGGGCGCCCAGCCCGAGTGATCCGGCGATGGCGATCCCTGCCGCGATGGTCTTGAAACTAGTCATCCCAACCTCTGCACAACTCGTATCGATGAACGGTGCCCTCGGACCGCCAGACGGTCCAAAGGCGTTCCGGGATAACGGAAGCGGCGAGGCCCAATCTTCAAACTCGACCGATGTCTGCTGCTACCGGCTCCCGATTTAAACGCTACGCCGGGACCCCTGTGTAGAGGCTGTGTAGAGGGTAAGCAACCGAGCCTGGGCCGGCCCGCGCGCCTGCAGCCCCTACCGGCTTATCCTGGGAGTATGCCAAGCGTATTGACGGTCAACCTGGCCCGGCCACGGCCGAACCCCGACAAGGAGTCCGTCATCACCGGCATCGACAAGCTGCCGACCGACGACGTCGTCGCGGTACGGCCGCCGGGCCCGATGCACGGTGGTGCTGGGAGCGGACTCGTTTCGGACGTGATCGGCAACCATCAGGTGCACGGCGGCGACGACCAAGCGGTGTACGCCTATGCGCGGGAAGACCTCGACGACTGGCAGGCCCAAATCGGCCGCCCGCTGGCCAACGGCAACTTCGGCGAGAACTTCACCACGTCCGGCGTCGACGTGACCGATGCCCGGATCGGCGAGCGATGGCAGGTCGGGTCGGACGGACTCGTGCTCGAGGTCACGTCTCCGCGTGTCCCGTGCCGGACGTTTGCGGCCTTCCTGGAGCTGTCCGGCTGGATCAAGACGTTCACCGAGGCCGCGATTCCCGGGGCCTATCTGCGGGTCATCACCCCGGGCACGGTGCGGGCCGGTGACCAGGTGGTCGTGTCGGAGCGTCCCGAACACGACGTGACGGTCGGGATGGTGTTTCGCGCGATCACCCGCGAGCCCGAGTTGCTGCCCGGCCTCCTCGGCATCGACGCGCTACCCGAAGAGATCAAGGAGAAGGCCCGCAAACGCAGCAGTCGCTAGGCTGGCTGATTCCGACTCGAACGAGGAGCGACCATGCCCACGGATGCCGGTGCTGCCGTCGCCTTCGCCTGCCACGGTGCTCCAAGTCCGCCGCCGGACACATCCGACTGACCTCGCACAGCGGCGGCTTCGGCGCGCTGCCGATCCACTGGGGCGCGCCGACGGCCGCCGAGCGCGGGCCGGTGGTCGGCACCACCACCAAGCGCGCGCACCGCAACGTGATCGGCACGCACAGCGGCTCCTACAGCGTCTACCGCGCGCTGGCCGTCGCGGCCGGCGCGCTGTCGCGCGAGCACAAGGCCGACCTCACCAACACCGCGCCCACCGACGTCATCGGCCCGTACCCGCAGTGGAGCGAGCCGGGCAAGATCGTCAGCCTCGACCCGTGGGGCGCCATGGTGGCCGACGTGTTCGCCGCCGAGCTCGCCGCCGGCTACGACATCCGCCCCACCATCGCGGTGACCAAGGCGCACGTGATCCTGCCCGAGGTCATCGAGGCGCGTGCAGAAGGGCCGGCTGCAGCCCCGACGGCAAGGTCCTCACTGCCAGCGGCGCCGCGCTGGTCACCAAGGCGGCGATCGAGCCGGTCTGGTACCTGCCCGGCGTGGCGCAGCGCTTCGGCTGCAGCGAGACCGACCTGCGCCGCGTGCTGTTCGAGGAGACCGGCGGCATGTACCCCGAGCTGGTGACGCGCTCCGACCTCGAGGTGTTCCTGCCGCCGATCGGCGGGCAGACCGTCTACATCTTCGGCGACCCGCGCGACCTGGCCGATCCCGCGGTCGAGCTGACCGCCCGCGTGCACGACGAGTGCAACGGCTCGGACGTGTTCGGCTCCGACATCTGCACCTGCCGGCCCTACCTCACGCACGCGATCGAGGAGTGCATCCAGGGCGCGCAGCGCGGCGGCGTCGGCCTGGTCGCCTACTCGCGCAAGGAAGGCCGCGCGCTCGGCGAGGTGACCAAGTTCCTGGTCTACAACGCGCGCAAGCGCCAGGTGGGCGGCGACACCGCCGACCAGTACTTCGCCCGCACCGAATGCGTGGCCGGCGTGCAGGACATGCGCTTCCAGGAGCTGATGCCCGACGTGCTGCACTGGCTCGGCATCCGCAAGATCCACCGCCTGGTCTCGATGAGCAACATGAAGTACGACGCCATCACCGGCTCGGGCATCGAGGTCGGCGAGCGCGTCAACATCCCCGACGAGCTGATCCCCGCCGACGCGCGCGTCGAGATGGACGCCAAGATGGCCGCCGGCTACTTCACGCCCGGCGCGGTGCCGGACGCCGACGAGCTGAAGAAGGCCAAGGGCCGGGGTCTGGACGGATGAGCGTCGGTGCGGACCGCCGACCCGACGCTGGACACGGACCGCGCCGACGGCGCCGCCGCCGCGCTGCGCACCACGACCGCCGTGCGCGAGCGCGCCCGGCACCTGCTCGCGCGCGCGCGCACGCGGCGACTCGGCCTGGTTCAGCGTCGACGACGACGCGCTGCCGGCGGCCGCCGCCGAGGTGGCCGACGTCGACGCGCGACGCGCTACCCCGACCTGAACGATCCCGTACCACAGCCGCTGGCGCCATTTCGAGGCCGGCGGCGTCGACCGCACGGCCGACGCTGGCGCACGTCGGGCGGACCCGGCACGCGCCCGCGCGATGATCGACCTGGCCGTGGTCAGCGTGCTGCTCGACGCCGGCGCCGGCCCGGACTGGCGCTACGTCGAGGCCGCGACCGGCCAGCGCTTCACCCGCTCCGAGGGCCTCGGCGTGGCGAGCTTGCACGCCTTCACCAGCGGCCTGTTCTCCAGCGACCCGACCGATCCGCTGCAGGTCGACGCCGCCGGCCTGCGCGCCCTGGACGCCGACCGGCTGGCCGAGGCGTTCCAGGTCGGGCCAGACGAATCCGCTGGTCGGCCTCGACGGTCGCGTCGCGCTGCTGCGCCGGCTCGGCGAGGCGCTGGCCGCGCAGCCGGAGGTGTTCGGCGCCGACGGCCGGCCCGGCGGCCTGTTCGACGTGCTGGTCGCGCCGCACGGCCGGACCGACCGGTCGCACGCGCACGACATCCTGTCGCAGCTGCTGACCTCGCTGTCGGCGAATCTGGCCCGCGGACAACGCGCATCGGCGATCAGCCGCTGGGCGACTGCTGGCGCCACGCCGCCGTGCCCGGCCCGGGCCTGACGCGAGGCTGGATGCCGTTCCACAAGCTGTCGCAGTGGCTGACGCTACTCGCTGCTCGAACCGTTCGAGTGGGCCGGCGTGCGCGTCGACGGGCTCGACGCGCTGACCGGCCTGCCCGAGTACCGCAACGGCGGCCTGCTGCTCGACACCGGCGTGCTGCGCCTGCGCGACCCGGCGTGGGCCGACGCGCGACTGGACGGTCGGGCGACGAGCTGGTCGTCGAGTGGCGCGCGCTGACGGTGGCGCTGCTCGACGAACTCGCCCCGCTGGTGCGCGCCCGGCTCGGCGTCGACGCGCAGCGGATGCCGCTGGCCTGCGTGCTGGAGGGCGGCACCTGGGCCGCCGGCCGCGCGCTGGCACAGCGGCTTGCGCGGCGGGCTGCCGCCGCTGACGCATCGTCAGCGACGGCACGGTCTTCTAGACGCCATGAACGACGTCCACGTGATCGACCACCCCCTGGTGCAGCACAAGCTCACCCTGATGCGCCGCAAGGACGCCTCCACCAACAGCTTCCGGCGCCTGCTGCAACGAGATGTCGGCGCTGATGGCCTACGAGGTGCTGCGCGACATGCCGATGCAGCGAGATCGAGATCGAGACGCCGCTGGAGACGGACCACCGGCAAGGTCATCGACGGCAAGAAGCTGGTGTTCGTCGTCCATCCTGCGCGCCGGCACCGGCATCCTCGACGGCATGCTGACCGTGGTGCCGGGCGCGCGCGTCGGCCACATCGGCCTGTACCGCGACCCGAAGACGCTGGTGGCCGTGGAGTACTACTTCAAGATGCCCGGCGATCTGCACGAGCGCGACGTCGTGGTGGTCGACCCGATGCTGGCCACCGGCAACTCGGCCGTCGCGGCGGTGGAGCGGCTCAAGGAGTTCAGCCCCAAGTCGATCAAGTTCGTCTGCCTGCTGACCTGCCCCGAAGGCATCGCCGCGCTGCACGACGCCCATCCCGACGTGCCGATCTACACCGCCGCCATCGACCGCGCAGCTCGACGAGCACGGCTACATCGTGCCCGGCCTCGGCGACGCCGGCGACCGCATCTTCGGCACCAAGTAGCGGGCCGGCTACTTCAGCGGAAGCCCGGTGATGGCCCGTGCCATGACGAGCCGCTGAATCTCGCTGGTGCCCTCGAAGATCGTGAAGATCTTGGCGTCGCGGTGCATCCGCTCGACCGGGTAGTCGCGGGTGTAGCCGTTGCCGCCCAGGATCTGGATGGCCTCGTCGGTGACGTAGACCGCGGTCTCGCTGGCGGCGAGCTTGGCCATCGATCCCTCGGCGTTGACGAACGGCTTGTCGTTGCGGGCCATCCAGCCTGCCCGCCACACCAGCAGCCGTGCCATGTCGATGCGGGTCTTCATGTCGACCAGCTTGAACGCGATGGCCTGGAAGTCGCCGATCTTGCGCCCGAACTGCTCGCGCTCCTGGGCGTAGTCGAGGGCGTATTCGTAGGCGGCACGGGCCACGCCGAGCGCCATCGCACCCACGGTGGGCCTGGTCCGTTCGAAGGTCTTCATCGCCGCCTGGCCCGCCGAGCTCTTGCCTTCCTGGCCCGTGCGATGCGCTCGTCGAACTTGTCCTTGCCGCCGATGATCAGCCGGCCGGGAATCCGGACGTCGTCGAGGACGACCTCGGCGGTGTGCGACGCCCGGATACCGTGCTTCTTGAACTTCTGGCCCTGGCTGAAACCCTTTGTGCCGGGCGGGATGATGAAGGTCGCCTGCCCGCGCGACCCGAGCTCGGGATCGACCGAGGCGACGACGATGTGCACGTTGGCGATGCCGCCGTTGGTGGCCCACGTCTTGGTGCCGTTGATGACCCACTCATCGGTGGCCTCGTCGTAGCGGGCGCGGGTGATGATCGCCGACGACGTCCGAGCCTGCGCCCGGCTCCGACGCGCAGAACGACGCCGAGTTGCGGATCGTCGATGGTGCCGAACATCTGCGGCAGCCACTCCCCCATCTGCTCGGGGGTGCCGGTCGCGGCCAGCGACGCCGCCGCGAGCCCGGTGCCGAGGATGGACAGGGCGATGCCCGCGTCACCCCAGAACAGCTCCTCGAACACCGTCAGCATGCCGAGCCCGCTCGGTTCGGCGGCCTGGGTGGCGAACAACTCCATGGAGTACAGCCCGATCTTGGCCGCCTCCTGGATGATCGGCCACGGCGTCTCCTCGCGCTCGTCCCACTCCGCGGCCGCAGGCCGGACCACGTCCACGGCGAACTCGTGGACCCAGTCGCGGACCTGGATGACGTCCTCGGACGGCTCGAGCGAAAACGTCATGGCGCTGGTTGTCCTTTCAGGGAGTTCGGGGTCAGCTCCGGTCCATCGGAGTCGCGCGAGCGAGCAATCGACTCCCGACTCGGTGAACGAATGTACGCTGTCGCGTCTGCTCGGGCCAAGTCGAAGCCCGACATTAACCTGTTGCCGGTGGAGTCGGAATACGTCGCGGGCACGGTGGCGCAGTCGGTGCCACTGACGCCACACCTGCACAGGGTGGTCCTGCACGTGCCCGACCTGGCCCGACTTGCCATTCCCGACGATGCGGACGCCGCGGTCGGCATCTATTTCTCCACCGGTTCGACCGACCCGTCGGGACGCACCTACACCGTGCGCGAGTGCGACGGCACGGGCCGTCGCGTCACGGTGGACGTCGTCATTCACGGCAACGGCGGCGTTGGCGCAGCCTGGGCACGCAGAGCCGCCCCCGGTGACCAGGTCGGGCTTGCGCACGCAAACTCCTGGTACCGACCGCTACGCGCCGAATGGCAGGTTCTCGCAGCCGATCTGGCTGGCCTGCCCGCACTGGCGAGGATCATCGACGAGCTCGCCCCCGACGCCAGCGCCATTGCCATCGCGGAGGTGCCGGACCGCCGCCACGTCGACTATCTGCCGAAGCGCGACAACGTCCAGCTCGTCACGAGCGTCGGCACGGGTAACGGACAGACTGAGAGCGCCCTGGCCCGGCTGGTGGCCGAACACGCTCCGACGACGGGGTGGGGTTACTGCTGGCTGGGCGGTGAAGCCACCCAGGCGCGGGCGGTGCGCAAACACCTGCGAGGCGAAAGACACTGGGAATCGGATCAACTGGATGTCATGGGCTACTGGCGCAGCGACGCCGACGCGTGGGCCCGCCGCTATGCCCGGGTCGGGGCGGACCTCTTCGTGGCCTATCAACGGGACATCGCCGCCGGGAAACCCGAGAAGGTCGCCGCCGAGGAGTTCGACGCCGCGCTCGAGCAGGCCGGCCTGTAACGTCGTGCCACCAAAACTGCCGCCGAACGTACGGTTGGTGTACACGAATCGCGAGTCGGCCGTACAACAACCGCACTTTCGACGCGCGGTTTGGCGCATCGTAATACTGGGGTGGTGTCGACTCCCACTCTGATCCTGCTCGGCGTCGTCGCCTTCCTCGCCTGCGCATCCCTCGGCGGCGGCATCTACGAACACCTGGTCCTCGACCCAGTTTGGCCCAACCGCCCCGGGATCATCCAATCCCAACACGGAGGAGTGTCGCGTCGGCGATTCTGGATCCCCGTACACAGCGCTCTCGAGGTGGTGCTCATCGTCGCAGTCGTCATCACGTGGGGACACCCCGACGTGCGAACACCGATGCTCATAGCGCTGGCGAGCCACGTGGTGGTGCGGGTGTGGTCCCTGGTCGACTTCATCCCGAAGGCCGTCGCGTTCGAGAAGACCGACCCGGCCGACCGTCGAACGCGCCGCCGCATCCCGGTGGACCCGCCGCAGTCTGCTGCGAATGCCCCTCGACGTCGTCACGTGCGTGGCCGCGCTCGTCGGCCTGGTGGCGGCCGCGTGACCGAAAACCTCTCGCGGGCAGAGCTTCTCGACCAGTTGCGGCGAGTCGGCCGCGAACACAGCGACGCGACCGTGCTGTTTCACTCCGCGTTGGCCACCGAACTCGGCCTGCACCCCACCGACTACAAGGCGCTCAGCGTGCTGGACCGGCTCGGCCCGATG